>NZ_JBKYMP010000001.1:0-3737470 GCF_047302885.1 Massilia sp. CT11-137 | reverse complement strand
GGGCGCCCGCCTCGTCGGCCACGACGGCGGCCCGGTGCGCGCACCGCTGACCGACCTGACGGCGGAGGAATCCGACATGCTGCACAAGCTGATCGTCGCCCAGGGCGGCCAATAACAACAACAGGGAACCTCGAAAAACCGTCGCGAGCGGCGGCAATGTCGTTCGAGAGGCGCAGCTGTACGAAAGTACAGCGAGCATCGCAGGACTCGCCGTCCGCGACGACAGTGCAACGCGCAGCAGGTTTGTCGACGTTCCCGAAACCAGCAAGGAGAAACCATGACGATTCAAGGTGAAATGATCATCGGCCGCCGCGTCGTGCGCGGCAGCGCCGGCACCACGCGCGCCTTCAACCCGGCCACGCGCGCCCAGATGGAACCGGGCTTCGGCCTCGCGACGGAAGACGACGTCGCCGCCGCCTGTACGCTCGCGGAACAGGCCTTCGACACCTACCGGAACCTGCCGCTGGAACTGCGCGCGCGCTTCCTGGAAACCATCGCCGACCGCATCATGGACATCGGCCCCGCGCTGATCGAACGCGCCGCCGCCGAATCGGGCCTGCCGACGGCGCGCCTGGAAGGCGAGCGCGGACGCACGTGCAACCAGCTGCGCCTGTTCGCCAAGGTCGTGCGCGACGGGAACTTCCTCGACGCGACGCTCGATTCCGCCCTGCCCCAGCGCACGCCGCCCCGTTCCGACCTGCGCATGCGCAAGATCCCGCTGGGCCCCGTCGCCGTCTTTGGCGCTTCGAACTTCCCGCTCGCGTTCTCCGTCGCCGGCGGCGACACCGCGTCCGCCCTGGCGGCCGGCTGCCCCGTCGTCGTGAAGGCGCACAGCGCGCACCTCGGCACGTCGGAACTGGTTGGCAAGGCCGTGCGCCAGGCGGCCGAAGACTGCGGCATGCCGGACGGCGTGTTCTCGATGCTGATCGGCGAAGGCCGCGTGGCGGGCCAGGCGCTGGCCGCGCATCCGGCCATCAAGGCCGTCGGCTTCACCGGTTCGCGCCAGGGCGGCCTCGCCCTCGTGCGCACGGCGAACGCCCGCAAGGAACCGATCCCCGTCTACGCCGAAATGAGCAGCATCAATCCGGTCTTCATCCTGCCGGGCGCTCTCGCCGCGGGCGGCGCGAAACTGGCCGGCGCGTTCGTCGACTCGCTGACGCTGGGCGTGGGCCAGTTCTGCACGAACCCGGGCCTCGTCATCGCCCTCGCCGGCGCCGACCTCGACGCGTTCCGCGCATCCGCCGCCGCAGCGCTGGCCGCCAAGGGCGCCGGCACGATGCTCACCGCGGGCATCCACCAGGCCTATGTCGACGCGGTCGGCCGCCGCTCCGGCATCGAGGGCGTGCAACTGGTCGGCCAGGGCAGCGCCGAAGGCACGGGCTGCGCCGCGCAGGCCGCGTTGTACGCCTGCGACGCCGCCACGTACATCGCCAGCCCGGCGCTGGACGAAGAGATCTTCGGCCCGGCCTCCCTGGTCATCGCCTGCCGCGACGAAGCGGAGATGCTGGCGGTCGCACGCCACCTGGAAGGCCAGCTGACGGCCACCGTCCATGCGACGGCCGCCGACCGCGAACTCGCGGGCAGCCTGCTCCCGACGCTGGAGCGCAAGGCCGGCCGCGTGCTGTTCAACGGCTTCCCGACCGGCGTCGAAGTGTCGCACGCGATGGTGCACGGCGGCCCGTTCCCGGCCACGTCGGACAGCCGCTCGACGTCCGTCGGCGCCACCGCCATCGAGCGCTTCCTGCGTCCGGTGTGCTACCAGGACGTGCCGGCGGAACTGCTGCCGGAATCCCTGCGCGACGACAATCCGCTGGGCCTCGCGCGCATGGTCGACGGCACTTTGCAGCTCGCAAAATGATCATCAAGTAGAGCGCGGTAGCACTCAACTGCGCGCGCGCGGCTGGTACGATGTGCCGGCCGCCCGCCACGGCCGGAGGAGACGCCGGCCACGCGTACGTCAGCATAATCAAACATAAGGCCTGACCATGACCCGCAATCGCACCGGCGACGCCGCAGTCGCCAGCCCCGCCGCCCGGCCCGCCGGCGGCAACTACCGGTGGACCATCTGCGCGCTGCTGTTCTTCGCCACCACCGTCAACTACCTCGACCGCCAGGTGCTGAGCCTTCTCGCGCCGTCGCTGTCGAAGGAATTCGGCTGGTCGAACACGGACTACGCCAACATCGCCGCCGCCTTCCAGTTCATCTACGCGATCGCCCTGCTGTTCGCGGGCCGGGTCGTGGACCGCCTCGGCACCAAGACCGCGTACATCCTCGCTATCGTCATCTGGTCGGCCGGCGCGGTCGCCCATGCGTATTCGATCGAGCTGGGCAACGGCCTGAAATCGCTGCTCGGCCTTGCCGTGCCGGCCTCCGTCCTCGGCTTCATCATCGCCCGCACGATCCTGGCGATCGGCGAAGCGGGCAACTTCCCGGCCGCGATCCGCGCCACGGCGGAATACTTTCCCAAGTCCGAGCGTTCGTTCGCGACGGGCATCTTCAATTCCGGCGCCAACATCGGTGCGATCCTGGCGCCGCTGACGGTGCCGGTGCTCGCCGCGATCTGGGGCTGGCAGGCCGCGTTCATCTGGATCGGCGCCGTCGGGTTCCTGTGGGTCGGGTTCTGGGCGGTCCTGTTCGACGAACCCGCTCGCCAGCGCCGCCTGTCGCGCGCGGAACTCGAATACATCCGCAGCGATGACGCAGGGTCGGCTCCGGTGGCCGCGACCGGCCCCGCCCCCAGCTGGCGCACCCTGCTCGGCCTGCGCCAGACGTGGGCCTTCATCGTTGGCAAATTCATGACGGACGGCGTCTGGTGGTTCTTCCTGTTCTGGCTCCCGAAATACCTGACCGACAAATACGGCATGGCCACCTCGGACCTCGTCTTGCCGCTGGCCGTCCTGTACAGCATGACGATGGTCGGCAGCATCGGCGGCGGCGCACTGCCGTCGCGCTTCATGCGCCAGGGCAGCGCGCCGTACGACAGCCGCATGAAGGCCATGCTGCTGATCGCGTTCTTCCCGCTCGTCGTGCTGCTGGCGCAGCCGCTGGGCCACCTGGGCTACTGGGTGCCCGTGATCCTGATCGGCATCGGCGCATCCGCCCACCAGGCGTGGTCCGCCAACGTGCTGACGATCACGTCGGACCTGTTCCCGCGCCATTGCGTCGCCTCCGTGGTCGGCATCGGCGGCCTGGCGGGCGGCATCGGCGGCGTGCTCGTGACGAAGATCGGCGGCATGCTGTTCGACTACTACGGCGCGCAAGGCCAGATCCAGACGGGCTACATGATCATGTTCGCGTTCTGCGCGCTGGCCTACCTGGCCGCGTGGGTCATCATGAAGGTGCTCGTGCCGACCCAGGACATGGTCCGCCTGCCGGAGGAGCTGGCGCATGCCTGACGCGATCGTGGAAAGCGTGCACGGCGTGAGCTGCGCCGTGGGCGAGAGCCCCGTCTGGCACGCCGGCGAACAGGCATGGTACTGGGTCGACATCCCTGCCCGCCGCATCTGGCGCCTGGACCATGCCTCGGGTGCGACCCGCCACTGGACGGCGGCCGAGATGGTCGCCTGCATCGCGCCGCGCGCCGCGGGCGGCCTGATCGCCGGCATGGAGACGGGCATCTTCGCCGTCGACCTGCGGGACGACGGGAGTGTCCGCGCGGAACGTCTCGGCGCGCCGCCCGAACTGGCGCCCGGCATGCGCTTCAACGACGGCCGCACGGACCGCCAGGGCCGCTTCTGGAGCGGCACGATGTGGATGGACATGGCGGCCGCGCTGCCGATCGGACGTCTGTACCGCTACGACGGCGCGGGCCTGTCGGCACCGCTCGTTTCCGGCCTCGTCACCCAGAACGGCCTCGCGTGGTCGCCGGACGGGCGCACGATGTATTTGTCCGATTCGCACCCGACGCGCCGGCGGGTGTGGACATTCGACTACGACGTCGACGCGGGCGTGCCGCACGACCGGCGGCTGCTCGTCGACATGGCCGCGTACGCGGGCCGGCCGGACGGGGCGGCGATGGACAGCGACGGCTGTTACTGGGTCGCGGGCAATGATGGGGCTAGCCTGCTGCGGTTCACGCCGGCCGGGAAGCTGGACCGGGAACTGAAGCTGCCGGTCGCGAAGCCGTCGATGCCCTGCTTCGGCGGGCCGGATCTGGATACCCTGCTGATCACGTCGATCGTACAGCCGGGGCATGAAGATGATTCGCTGGCGGGGGCGGTGCTTCTCGTGCGGCCCGGCGTGACCGGCGTGCCAGAGGTACCATTCTCGTAGGGTGGGCGGCCTCCGCCCACGCGGACGTTCGCATCCTGCCTGCTGTCGCGTGGGCACGGGGTGCCCACCCTACGCCGCAGGTGGCCGGATATCCATTTCCGTCGCGGTAGGGTGGGCGGCCTCCGCCCACGCGGACGTTCGCGTCCTGATTGCTGTCGCGTGGGCACGGGGTGCCGCATGCGCCCGGCGCCTGCACGGATGGCGCCGATGCGGTATCGTGCTTGTATGAACGACATCCATTTCTACGAACCACGCGCCGGCCACGGCCTGCCGCACGATCCCTTCAACGCCATCGTCGGCCCCCGCCCCATCGGCTGGATCTCCACCAAAAGCCGCGCCGGCATCCTGAACCTCGCCCCGTACAGCTTCTTCAACGCGTTCAACTACACGCCGCCGCTCGTGGGCTTCGCCAGCATCGGTTACAAGGACACCGTCCGCAACGTCGAGGAAACGGGACAGTTCTGCTGGAACCTGGCCACGCGCGCCCTCGCCGACCGCATGAATACCACCTGCGCGATGGTGCCGCCCGACGTCGACGAATTCGCGCTGGCCGGCCTGACGCCCGCCCCGTCGCGCCTCGTGGACGTCCCGCGCGTGCTTGAAGCCCCGGTCTCGTTCGAATGCAGGCTCACCCAGCTCATCCGGCTGCACGACGCGGACGGGCAGCCGGCGCCGAGCTGGCTCGTGCTGGGCGAAGTCGTCGGCGTGCACATCGCCCGCGCCCAGCTGAAGGACGGGGTGTACGACACGGCGCACGCCGGCCACATCCTCCGCGGCGGCGGGCCGGCCGACTATTTCGAGGTCGGTCCGGCGCAACTGTTCCGGATGTTCAGGCCACAGTGATATACCGAATATCTGGCGAAGTAGGCAACATCGCCCGCGATCACGTATGATCGCGTATCGCCGTGGACACGGCGCCCCGTCCGCGCCCGCACCAGGAGCGCGCGTACAGCCCCGGCCACCACGCCGTGCGGGCAATGGAGGCGCACCACCACCCGCCGCCGAATCGGGCGCGGCGCATGTCCCGGCCTGCCTCCCCGCACGGTCCCTGCCGTGCGCCGGATGGCCGCAACGAATCCATAACATCGTCCGCGCAAAGCGGCATAGGAGAAATCATGAGTACCGAAAGCAGCCTGAACGAGGCTAAAGACACCCAGTTGCGCGCCGACGCGCTCGAGTACCACCGCAGTCCGGTACGCGGGAAGATCGAGGTCGTCGCCACGAAACCCCTGTCGAACCAGCGCGACCTGTCGCTCGCCTATTCGCCCGGCGTCGCCTACGCCTGCGAGGAAATCGCCGCGGACCCCGCCACCGCCGCCGATTACACCTCGCGCGGCAACCTGGTTGCCGTCATCTCGAACGGCACCGCGGTTCTCGGCCTGGGCAACATCGGCCCGCTGGCCTCGAAGCCCGTCATGGAAGGCAAAGGCTGTTTGTTCAAGAAATTCGCCGGCGTCGACGTGTTCGACCTGGAACTGGCCGAGAACGATCCCGACAAGCTGGTCGATGCGATCGCGATGCTGGAGCCGACCGTCGGCGGCATCAACCTGGAAGACATCAAGGCACCCGAGTGCTTCTACATCGAGAAGAAGCTGCGCGAGCGGATGAACATCCCCGTCTTCCACGACGACCAGCACGGCACCGCCATCATCTCGAGCGCGGCGCTCCTCAACGCGCTGAAGGTCGTCGGCAAGGACATCGGCCACGTGAAACTGGTGGCGTCCGGCGCCGGCGCGGCGGCCATCGCCTGCCTCGACATGATGGTGAGCCTGGGCGTGAAACGGCAGAACGTCTTCGTCGCCGACTCGAAGGGCGTGATCTGGCAGGGCCGCGAAGCGAACATGGAAGCGAACAAGGCCCGCTACGCGCAGGCCACCGACGCGCGCACGCTGGCCGACATCGTCGACGGCGCCGACGTGTTCCTCGGCTGCTCGACCGCCGGCGTCCTCACCGCCGACATGGTCAGGACGATGGCCGCCAGCCCGATCATCCTCGCGCTCGCGAACCCGGAACCGGAGATCCGTCCGGAAGTGGCGAAGGCCGCGCGTCCGGACTGCATCATCGCGACCGGCCGTTCGGACTATCCGAACCAGGTCAACAACGTGCTGTGCTTCCCGTACATTTTCCGCGGCGCGCTCGATTGCGGCGCCACCCGCATCACGGACGAGATGAAGCTCGCCTGCGTGAGCGCGATCGCCGACCTGGCCGAAGCGGAGGCGAATGACGCCGTCGCCGCCGCCTACGCCGGCCAGGACCTGAACTTCGGTCCCGACTACATCATCCCGAAACCGTTCGACCCGCGCCTGATTGCCGCCATCGCGCCGGCCGTCGCCAAGGCGGCGGAAGCATCCGGCGTGGCCACGCGTCCGATCGCCGACATGGACGCCTACCGCGACAAGCTGGGCGAGATGATCTACCACACCGGCTTCTTCATGAAGCCCGTGTTCGCGAAGGCCAAGGCCGCGCCGAAGCGCGTCGCGTACGCCGACGGCGCCGAGCCGCGCGTGCTGCGCGCCGTGCAGACCGTCGTCGACGAGGGCATCGCCAAGCCGGTGCTGATCGGCCGCGCGGCCGACGTCGAAAAGGCGATCAAGCAGTCCGGCCTGCGCCTGAAGGCGGGCGTCGACTACACGCTCGTCGAAGCCGAGGGCGACACCACCCTGCAAGGCGCCCGCCTGCTGAACGCGGGTCAGGTCGACTCCCTCATCTGCGGCATGACGGGCAGCTACGACACCCACCTGGCGCACGTGAAGAACGAGATCGGCCTCGCGCCGGGCGCCGACGTACTGGCCGCGATGAACGCGCTCGTGCTGGACAAGATGACCCTGTTCATCACCGACACGTACGTCAACGACAACCCGTCCGCCCAGGAACTGGCGGCGATCACGAAGCTGGCCGCGCAGGAGATGCGCCATTTCGGCCTCGAGCCGAAGGCGGCGCTCGTGTCGCACTCGATCTTCGGCTCGTCGCAGCGCCCGTCCGCGCAGCGCATGCGCGACGCGCGCGCCCTGCTCGCCTCGAGCGCGCCGGAACTGCCGGTGCTGGGCGAAGTCCACGGCGACGCCGCGCTGTCGGAAGACATCCGCCGCATCTATCAGTCGAAGGACGATTTCGCCGGCAGCGCCAACCTGCTCGTGATGCCGTCGCTGGATGCCGCCAACATCCTGTTCAACGTGCTGAAGGTCACGTCGGGCAAGGGCGTGACGGTGGGTCCGATCCTGCTGGGCGCCGCGAAGTCCGTGCACATCCTGAGCCCCAGCGCGACCGTGCGCCGCATCGTCAACATGACGGCGCTCGCAGTGGCCGAGGCATGACAGGATGAACGTCGCGCCGACCGGCAAGCTGCGTGCCGCGATCAATCTGGGCAACCCGATCCTCGCGCACACGGCCGGCGACGGCGGCGCGGGCGGCGTCTCCGTCGATCTCGCCCGCGAGTTCGCGCGGCGGCTCGACGTGGACCTCGAGCTCGTCGTCGTCGACACGGCCGGCAAGTCGGTCGACGCCGTCGCAACGGAGCGCGCGGACATCGGCTTTTTCGCCATCGATCCCGCGCGCGGCGCCGACATCGCGTTCACGGCGCCGTACGTGCTGATCGAGGGCAGCTACCTCGTGAAGGCCGGGTCGCCGATCCGCGCCAACGAGGACGTCGACCGGGCGGCGCACCGCGTCGTCGTCGGCAAAGGAAGTGCGTACGACCTGTTCCTGACCCGGCAACTCCGGCAGGCGCAGATCGTGCGCGCGCCCTCCTCGCCCGCCGTCGTGACGACGTTCCTCGAACAGGGCGCGGACGTGGCGGCCGGCGTGCGCCAGCAGCTGGAAGCGGACGCGCGCGACCGCCCCGGCCTGCGCCTGCTGGACGGCCGCTTCATGGTCATCCGCCAGGCGATGGGCGTGCCGAAATCGCGGGGCGGGCACGCGGCCGCCGCGCTCGCCGCGTTCGTCGAAGAGATGAAGGCGAACGGCTTCGTGGCGGACGCGTTGAAGCGCCACGGCATCGAAGGCGCATCGGTCGCCCCGCCCGGGTGATTCTTTGCTAAGCTGTCGGGCTGAAACCGATTTCACACCCAGCCCGACAGCTTATGCCCACACCATCCAAAACCGCAACAGCGCTGGTCCTGTCCTGCGCCCTCACGGCCGCAGCACAAGCGGCCGATATCCCCGTCCACACCCTCGACAACGGCAGCGTGCGCGCGACCGTCACCGACGCCATCGGCGGCCGGCTGCTGTCGTTCGGGCTGGCGGGCCAACCCAGCTTCATCAAGAGCGACCTGGCCGCCGGCGATCCGCACGCCGCCATCGGCGGAACGACGGACAACGTCGGCTGGCTCGGCCACGAGATCTGGGTCGGTCCGCAAAAAGAATGGTGGTCGCACCAGGACGTGAACCCGGCGCGCGCCGGCCTGCCGTGGCCGCCCGATCCGTGGCTGAGCCTCGCCCGCTACAAGATCGAGGAGAAGCGGCCCGACGCCATCACGCTCGCGAGCCCGGCCAGTCCCGTGAACGGCCTGCAACTGGTGAAACGCTACAGCCTCGTGGCGGGCAAGCCGCACAGCCTGCGCCTGGACGTCGACGCGGCCAACACGCGCAAGACGCAGGTGGCGTGGGACATCTGGTTCAACACGCGCGCCCACGGGGACACGCGCGTGTACGTGCCCGTCGCGCGGCGCGAGGACGTGCGCCAGCAGGCCATCGAACCGAAGCCGGACATGGTGCCGCTGACGTGGACCTTGGCCGACGGCCTGTTCTCGCTGGACGCCTACCCGGCGGGCAAGGGCCAGCCGCACCGCAACGGCAAGATGCTGCTGCAGCCGTCCGCCGGCTGGATGGCAGGTTTCCATCAGGGCCAGGTGTTGGTGATCCAGTTCACGCACCAGCCGCGCACGGCCATCCATCCGGACCAGGGCCAGATCGAGTTGTACAACGACTGGCAGCCGGATGCGCCCGGGAAGGGATTGATGGAGATGGAGGTGCACGCGCCGTACGTGACGCTGGCACCGGGCCGGCACATGCAGGCGTCCGAGCAGTGGACCCTGCTGCCCTATGGCGGGCCGGATACGCGTGCGGCGCAGGTGGCGTTCCTGCGGGCGCATGCGAAGGAGTTGGGGCTGGAGGGGATGTAACGAACGACGTGGGCACGGGGTGCCCACCCTACGAATATTCGACATCGTAGGGTGGGGTACGCGAGGCCGGGGGCCTCACGTACGAGCCCACGCGCAGTTTAGAAGCTGTAACGCATCTTGGCCGTGTAACGCGGACCCGACACGAACCATGCACGGCCCATGAAGCCCGTGCTCTGCTGCATGAGCTGGCGCGCCTTGGAGTCGGTCAGGTTCTGCGCTTCCAGGCCGATCGACAGCCGGTCCGACACGTTGTAGAAGATCGAGCCGTCCAGCTGGCCGTAGCCGTCCGCCCACGTCGGCAGCGCCCAGGCCACGTTGTGCTGGCCGAAGGTCGGGCTGGCCGGGTTGCTGTCGGTGCCGTCGCCGCCGTTGGTGCCGTTGACGTTCACGTTCTGCAGGTTCTTCGAACGCCAGTTCCAGGCCAGGCGCGCCGAGATCTTGCCCTGGTCATACATCAGCGCCAGGTTGTACGACTGGCGCGACAGGCCGATCAGCGGCAGATCGTCGAACGTGGTGCCGTTGGTATCGCAGCCGTTCAGGTTCAGGTTGAAGTTCGCCGCGCTGTTGCTGCCTGTGCAGTACACGGAGTGGACCGGCTGGTGCAGCGACGTCTTGCTGTCCACGTACGTGTAGTTCGCCTGGACGCCGAAGCCCGACAGCCAGCCCGGCAGGAAGTCGAAGTACTGCTGGAACGCGATCTCCGCGCCGCGTGCATGGCCATCCGCGCCGTTCACCGGACCCGTGGTCGTGAAGGTGTACGACTTGCCGGTGTTGTCCGCCAGGTCATAGCCGTACGACTGCTTGATGATGACGTCCTTCAGCTGCTTGTTGAACACACCGAAGGTCAGCGAACCGGTCTTCGCGAAATACCATTCGGCCGTCAGGTCGACCTGGTGCGAGCGGACCGGACGCAGGTTCGGGTTGCCCGTACCGGTGCCCGTGTAGGTGACCAGGCCGCTCGAATTGTCCACGTTCTGCGACAGCGTCGTGTAGCCCTGCAGGTCGCTGAAGTCCGGACGCGAGATGCCGGTCGACAGGCCGAGGCGGAATTGCAGCGCGTCGCTCGCCTTCATGCGCAGGTTCAGGCTGGGCAGCACGTTGTTGTAGCTGTTGCTGAAGTCCTGCTTCTGGGAGAACGCCGTGAACTGCGGGATGCCGGCACCCGTCGAAGTGCTCGGGGTGAACACGGTATAGCCGTGCGCCGTCATGTCGGTCTTCACGTAGCGCAGGCCGATGTTGCCGTCGACCGGGTACTTCAGGTCGTCGAAACCGAAGCGCAGCTGCGAGTACAGCGCGCCGGTCTTCTCCTTCTGCTCGTTGACGCCGGCCGGATCGGTGCCGAACGTGGCCGGGTTCCACGACGTGCAATTGTTGGTGCCGTCGTTGCACAGCATGTTCGGATACGTGTGCAGCTGGGCATACGAGGCCGGGTAGCCGGTGGCCAGCGCGACGGCCGGGAAGACCAGAGCCGGCACCGACGTGTTGTTGTTGAAGAAGTTGTTGAACGAGTGGACCTGCACCTGGTTGTTGAAGCGCGGATCGCCCAGGTACGCGAGGCTCGACAGCGTGCTGGTCGGACCGACCTGCCACGTCTGGGTGATGGCCGCCCAGTTGTAGCTCGGGTTCGAATTCTCGTTGCGCGAATCGCGGTCCGTCAGGCGCACGCCGAAGCGGATGTCGCGCAGCACCGGGTGATCGAAGTCGTACTTCGCATCCGTGCGCCAGGCCCATTCGCCGGCCTTGCTGCGGTCCTGGTGTTCCATCGTGAACGCCCAGTAGTAATTGTTGGGGTTCGCGAGGTAGGCGCGGTCGGCGTCCGTGAACGACAGCGTCGGCACGTCGCCGCGCAGGTCGATCGTCTCGCTCGGCATCTGCACGCCCGTGGCCACGGTCGAGTCGAAGCTGCTGGTCGTGGCGCGGATGCGCTGCAGGTCGGTCGTGATGGTCCAACGGTCGTTCGGGCGCCAGCGCAGGTTCCACGACACGTCCGTCGTTTCCGACGTGCGGTCGGCCGAGCGCGTGTCGCCGCCGAAGTTGATGCCGCCGTCGGCCGGGTCGGTCAAGGTGCCGGTCAGCAGCGCGCCTTTCGAATTGAACGTCGCATCCTTGCTGACCTGGATGTTATAGGGGCTCGACTGGGCGAAGATCGCCTGCTCGTCCCAGTGCATTTTATAGCGCGACTTGAAGAACGTGAGCGAGGAGCTCAGCGTGCTGTCCTTCTTCCACTGCAGCGCGCCGTAGGTGCCCCTGCGCTTGCGGTCGAATTCCAGCGTGCGCCATTGCGAACCCTTCGGGATCCACACGGTCTTGCCGGCCACGACGTCGTCGCGCGGGTAGTACGGCTCGACCTGGAAGGCGTCGGTACGGGTGCCGCTTTCCGAGTACGCGAAGTCGACGAGGGCGCCGATCTCGCCGAAGCCCGTCTTCCAGCGGTCCGAGAACATGAACGAGGCGGACGGCTGGCGCTTGCCGCGCTTCAGTTCGGAATACGTGTCTTCCAGCGTGAGGGCCAGCTTGCGGCCCTTGAAGTCGAACGGCATCGCGGTGCGCAGGTTGACGAGACCGCCGACGGCGCCTTCGATCTGTTCCGCCGACGGGTTCTTGTAGACGTCGACGCCGGCCATCAGCTCGGGCGGCACGTCCTCGAAGTTCAGCGAGCGGCCGCCGTTCGCGGAGAACGAGTCGCGGCCGTTCAGTTCCGAGCGCACGTACGACAGGCCGCGCACGTTCACGCCCGAACCTTCGACCGAATAGTGTTCCGGGTCGCCCTTGGACATCGTGCGGTCGATGGTCACGCCGACCACGCGCTGCAGCACCTCGGTGACCGAACGGTCCGGCAGCTTGCCGATGTCGTCGGCGACGATCGAATCGACGATCTCGTCCGAATTCTGCTTGAGCTTCTGTGCGGACTGCAGCGCGGCGCGCTGGCCCGTCACGACGACGACGTTGGAACCGGAAGCGTTCTGTGTCGCTTCGGTCTGCGCCAGCGCATAGCCGCTGGCAAGCAGTGCGATCTGGCCGGCTGCGACGGCGATCGCGGTTCTCTTGAATCGAATCATGGTGTCTCCTGTGCTCTCTAATTGACGCTCCGCTTCACGGCGGAGCTGGTTACGACGGCGGATGAAGCGGCCGCCCTGCGGCGGCCGCAAAAACGGTCTGAGAATTACGCTGCGCGGTAACGCGGCGCTGCCGGAACGACGGTCGGAACGGATCGGGAATGGCGCCCGGATCGGAAGGAATGAGGACGGCTGGATGAGGTCGGCATTCTTGTCTCCACGCTTTATTGATTGCGTTGGCGATGTAGTCGTTATGGTCTTGTAATCGTTTTCATGAGTGTAGATATTTACTGTGATTTTTGTCAAACCCCATAACATCACTGTTGCACGCTAACATCGAAGGTATACATTATTTACAACAAAGTATGCTGAAAGTTTATAGCTCAGCAATTCGTTCTAAATCCGCAACAGCCATCCCAGCCGCGCACGATTAAATCGCATTGCACCCGGGGCGCAATCGAACTGCACATCAGACAAAAGGCGCGCAGCGCCCGCGATGCCGCCACCAGGCCACAACCGCCCCCAGCCGACGTAACGCTGATGCACGTAGATGGGAACAAGTTTCATGACGTTCACCACATGAAATCAGCCGTATGATCCGCGGGTAACCAAGGTAGCGCAATCAGCGAAGTCGAGCTTGCCTATGAAATGCCGCGTTCCTCCCGTACATCGGCTTATTGCAATGGCGCCAACCAGCGATACCATTTGGTAGCGCAATCAATTAAATTTTTGAATCGTTGATGAAAACAATTATCCATCCCATTTCGCATCAGTATGGGAATGCAGTGGTATCTTGTCGCTATCCGGCCGAGCATTTAGAGTCGCTGCTATTTATTTCGATACGCGATCCAATTCCACTAGAAGATCGCAATTAAAGACATGATCGATTTTCAGAAGTTCCCGAACCGTATTCGCCCTAGCGCCCGATCGGGCTGGCCGGAGACCGCATGAACGCGCCGGTCGAACCACCCAAGCGGACCCGGCGCACGAAAGGCGGTCTCACGCTCGTCGACGTGGCGCGCGTGGCCGGCGTGGCGCCGATCACGGTCTCGCGCGTGCTGAACTCCCCGGAGAAGGTGTCGCCCGACCTCGTGCAGAAAGTGCGCGCCGCGATCGAGCGGACGGGCTATGTGCCGAACCTGCTGGCGGGCAGCCTGGCGTCGACGAAGAGCCGCATGGTCGCCGCGATCCTGCCGACCATCGCGGGCTCCGTGTTCATCGATACGGTCCAGGCGCTGACGGAAAACCTCGCCGCGGCCGGCTACCAGCTCATCCTGGGCCAGTCGGGCTACGAGAATTCGCGCGAGGACGAGCTGCTGGAAGCGATCATCGGGCGCCGGCCGGACGGCATCGTCCTCGCCGGCATCATGCGCTCCGCGCAGGGCCGGCGCCGGCTGCAGGCGAGCGCCATTCCGCTCGTCGAAACATGGGACCTGACGCCCACGCCGGCCGACATGCTGGTCGGTTTTTCGCACGAGGACATCGGCCAGGCGGTGGCCGAATTCCTGTACCAGCGCGGACGGCGCCGCGTCGCCGTGATCAGTGCGTCCGACGAGCGGGCCCAGCGCCGCAACCGCGCGTACGTGCAGGCGGCCGTGCGGCTGGACATGCAGGGACCGGACGGTTCGGTCCCCTTCCACACGATCTCCGCGCCGGGCACGGCGGCGGGCGGCCGCGCCGGCCTGCGCGCGCTGCTGGCGGATCATCCCGACATCGACGCCGTGTTCTGCAGCTCGGACATGGTCGCGCTGGGCGTGCTCACGGAAGCGCACAAGCTCGGCATCGACATCCCCGGCCAGCTGGCCGTCGTCGGCCTCGGCGACCAACCGTTCGCGGCCGAGACGTACCCGGCCCTCACGACGGTCCACCTGGACGGCCGCAAGATGGGCCAGCTCGCCGCGCAATTCATCATCGACCGCATCGCGGGCACGCCCATTCCCGAAGTCGTGCGCGACATCGGCTTCACCATCGTCGAGCGCGAGAGCGCTTGAGGCGCGAGCGCGTAGCCGCCCGGGCGGCGCGTCGACTGGCGCACCGCCCCCCCCGCGCCCGCGTCGACCGCGCCTGACGCGCCGGTCCCCCGTCAACCCGCGAAGTCCGGGCTTCCCCGGCATTGTGATCTTTCCACTGCACAATTTTCTTATTGCCGAACCAGCACCCTGTGCGGCGCGCGCCCGGCCGGACGACCTGCCGAGCCGCGGCCTGGTAAAAAAAAGTGTCGCAATTAATCAAAAATATGATCGAAAGGCTGCCGGCCGCTCGATCCGCACCGGGTAACAGGGATGCGATAACGACTGGTTTTCGATTCCTTGCAGATTCAATCCGTCGGTTATCGAGCGGGCGTGCTCCGATAAGCCGGATGCGACACTGTGAAATCGATAACATAGAATAACATCACAGATTTTCACATAATGCGGCGTATCGCTTTCTGGATAAGTCGGCATTCGCTTTCCAATGCCGTCGGATAACAATCCAGCCTGTTGACTCGCATATTCTGGCTGATGTATAAATATTTGCCGCTTCGAAGTAACACATTACGTTGCGGCTCAATCCTGTTGATATCTTTCTTTATTTTACAGAAGGAGAAAAAATGGCACGAGTAATGGCCCGTAACACGGCACGCGAACTGACCAGCAACGAAATCGAACACGTGTCCGGTGGCGATGCCAGCTATACGACGATCGTGAGCTACCAGCAATACGACGAACAAATGCGCACCTGGACCATCGTTTACGACGCTGTTCCGTACGACACTCGCGTCTGATTATCGGGCGATCGAACACGCCAGTTAATTAAGCGTAGAAGTTCACGCGAGTCATCGCGTGAACCTCCTTCGGACCGGGATTTGGCGGGTCGATATTACTCGCTGTCTTTACGCAAAAATATCTGCATTGTGGAGAATTGGTGAAAGTTCTTATCAAGACCATTGCCGACGACATGCATGCTTTCGCGGTCAAGTGGGCTCTGGAGCAAAAGGGGGTCGAAACCGCTATCTGGTTCACGGACAATTTTCCCGCGCGTACGGAAGCGTCGTTCCATATCGGGCAAACCACCCACCTCGACGTTGTGCTGCGGGCCCAGGACACGCTCCGCATTGCAGAGTTCGGCACCCTCTGGAATCGCCGGATCTCGCAGCCGGTCATTGCCCCGGACGTCCACCAGGCCGATCGAAAATTCGCGGAACGCGAGGCTGCGGACTTCGTGCAGTCGATGTATTCGTTCGAACACAGCACCATTTTCGAGGTAAATCCCGGCCGTGCCCGGAGAATCGCCCTGCTGAAACCCGTGCAACTGGTCGAGGCGGGAAAAGTCGGCCTGCGCATTCCCGACACCCTGATAAGCAATTCTCCGAACCAGGTCGCCCGTTTCTTCAAGAAACACAACGGAAACATTATTTTCAAATCGTTTTCGCCCCATATCTGGGTTACCGAAAATGGCGAAGTCTCGAGCCTGACCACGGCACTGGACGAAATCCAGATAAACGATTCCGAAGCCATCTCGATCACGCCCGGTATTTATCAGGAGAAAATCGAAAAACGCCACGAATACCGCATCACGTTCATGGGGAACCGCGCCTTTATCGCAGTCAACCGCAGTTTTGATCCGTCGCTGGTGGACAGCCGCACGAGCAGCACGGCATATGACGGCACCGGCATGGTTTCCGAATCCGTATTGAACCGATGCCGTCAACTCATGAAACGGCTCGGGATTTGTTTCGGCTGTTTCGACATGATCCAGCCCAAAGACGGAAATGAACCGATATTTCTGGAAGTAAACGAAATGGGCCAGTGGCTCGCTTATGAGCGAGATATTGCCGGTTTCGACATGCTGGAAGCATTCGCGAACTTCCTGATCTCGAGGGATCCGCATTTCAACGATTCGGGACGCGGAAGGGGATTGCGCTACAGCGATTACCTGGCTTCTCCTGAATTCAACGTGGACCAGGAAGGCATATTGCAGCGCCTGCGCGCGCAAAACGTGACCCACAACGTGATCACCAACGAAGTGAAAGCGCCTGCCCACGCCGAGGCGGCGTGACGGCGTTCCGTGGATCGGACTCTCCCTTAAGAAAGCAGTACCGCTGCCGAAGCGGACGACATCAATGAAGCGAGACATATTCAGACTCGAAGCCATCGAATACCAGTCGGCGTCGTCCCTGGGCACGATCTCCATCGCACGGCCGCTGCGGCTCGACGTCATGTGCGGGGTGCTCTTCGCGTTCTTCGTGGGCTTCCTGGTCTTCGTGTACACGGCGTCCTACACATCCAAGGAAACCGTAAAGGGGCTGATATTGCCCAGCAAGGGCGTGGCAAGGATTACCGCCCCCTCCCCCGGCACCGTAACCCGCCTCTACGTGAAGGAGGGCCAGCTCGTCCAGAAGGATGAACTGCTGGGCGAGATACTGATCGACCCTTCGGGCAAAAGCACGGACGTTGCGCAGGCAGGCATCAGCCGGGCTATCGAAGAACGGCTGGCGCTCGCCAAGGACGAGATCGGCAGGCGCAAGCTGACGCAGGACGCCGCGCGCGCCGGACTGTCGGACAAGATCGCAGGCATCGAACAGGAACTCGCCACCCTCGACAAGGAAATCGCCATCCAGAAGGAGAATGTCGAGCTGGCAAAAGGCGGCTTGCGCCGCTTTGACGAGTTACATCAGAAAGGCTTCATCTCCTTCGAAGGAACGAGCAACAAGCGCACGCAATACCAGGAAGCGGCAGCGCGGCTGGAATCCCTGACGCGCGAGCGCATCAGGTTGCTGCGCGATCTCACGGCGGCACGCCATGATCTCGCGGCGCTTCCCATGCGCGACGCGACCGAGCTCAGCGATGCGATCCGAACCGAGCTCCAGGAAAAACAATCGCTGCTGGAAAGCGAAAGAAAACGCGTCATCAAGATCTGGGCGCCTGAAACCGGCAAGGTAACTGGCATTAATTTCCCGGAAGGCCAGTCGGTCGGCATGGGGAAAGTCTTACTGAGCATCGTGCCCGTCGGATCGAAGTACCAGGCACATCTGTTTGTGCCGTCGAAGTCGGCCGCATTCATCCGGCGGGATGCCTTGACCTACCTGCGGCTGGATGCATTCCCCTACCAGAGATTCGGGACACTCAGGTCCAGAGTCGAGACGGTCAGCATGGCGACCATTCTTCCCGACGAGATGACGGAACTGGGCATGCCGGCTGAGCTATCGAATGGCAAGGCGGTGTACCGCGTCGTCGCCGACATCGACGCGGAGTCCGACAGGATCCCGCTTGAGAATATTCGGCCGGGCATGCAGTTCGAGGCCGACGTGACCATGGACACGCAAAAGATCTATAAATGGCTGCTCTCTCCGATATTCGGCATCCAGAACAAGAACAGGTAATTGGCGATAATGAGCGTGACTGAAAATCCCGAGATTAATTTTGGACTTGCGAAGCGGACGCCCGTCATCAGGCAGACCGAATCGGCCGAGTGCGGACTCGCGTGTCTCGCGATGATTCTGGGTCACTATGGGAATCATTGCGACATGTTCGGACTGCGCAAGAAATTTCCGCTGTCGCTGCAGGGCGCAACCGTCGGTGACCTGATCAGAATCTCCGGTGACCTCGGCCTCAACTCCCGCGCACTGACGCTGGACCTCTGCGATTTCGACAGCCTGAGACTACCGTGCGTCCTGCACTGGAATTTCAAGCATTTCGTCGTGCTGACCAGGATCACCAAAAAAGGGATCGAAATGATCGACCCGGCCTACGGTCGGCGCAAGGTGACGATGGCGGAAGTCGACCGGTCATTTACCGGGGTGGCGCTGGAATTCTGGCCGAACAACGACTTTACCCTGGCCGAGCCCGGCCCGAAGCTTTCATTGCGGCGCCTGATCGGAACCGTGCGCGGGATCGTTCCGGCCGCGGGCCAGATCCTGTTTCTGGCGCTGCTGATCGAAGTCGGGAATCTGGGATCGCCGCTGCTGATGCAATGGATCATGGATTCCGTACTGATCGGCCAGGACTATACATTGCTCGTGGCATTGGCGGCCGGTTCCGGCATCCTCATGCTCCTGCAAAACGTCGTTACCGCATTGCGGGGATGGGCGCTGGTCTATTTCAACGCCAACGTCTCCCTGCAATGGCGATCGAATATCTTCTCGCACCTGCTCAGGCTCCCGATCAGCTATTTCGAACGCCGGGCACTGGGCGACGTCATCTCGAGATTCAGCTCGGTCGATCAGATCCAGCGTGTGGTGAGTACGTCCTTCATCGAAGCCTTCATCGACGGCACGTTCGGCCTCATCACATTCGTCATCATGCTGTTATACAGCCCCATGCTGGCGGCAATCAGTGCCGCAGCCGTCCTGCTGTATGTCGTGATGCGTCTCATCCTGTTTTCCTATCTGGAACAATCGACGCATGACTTCATCGTGGCGGCGTCAAAACAGGATGGCCACCTGATCGAATCGCTGCGCGGGATCCGCGCCTTGAAGCTCTTTCAACGCGAAGCGAACCGGCGTGCCCAATGGATCAAATACTTTACCGACCAGGTCAACGCGGACGTGAAAGTGCAGCAGATCACGCTCGGATTTCGTCTGGTGAATGGCCTGCTGTTCGGCACCGAAGTCCTGGTGGTGACCGTCGTTGGCGCGCTGATGGTCATGGATCTGCGGTTCACGGCCGGCGCCCTGATCGCTTTCCTGGGCTTCCGAGGACAGTTCTCCGGGCGCATGCTTGGTTTGACGGAAAAAATGTTTGATCTAAAACTCCTCTCCCTGCAATGCGAGCGGCTCGCGGACATCGCGCTGACGGAGAAGGAAAGCGTCCCAACGGAAGAAGCCTTGCTGCCGACGCCCCAGCACGCGTCCACGATCGAACTCAGGAATGTGACGTTTCAATATGCGAAAAATACATTCGCCGTGCTCCGTAACCTGAACCTCACGATCGCGCCGGGCGAATCGATCGCCATCACCGGCGCGTCCGGATGCGGGAAAAGCACACTTCTTCAACTGATCTGCGGCGTGTACCCGCCGACTTATGGGTCGGTCAACATCGATGGCATCGACGTACGCAAGCTCGGCCACGGGTTCCTGCGCGAAAACATCAGCGTCGTCATGCAGGATGACCAGTTGTTTTCGGGAACGATCATCGACAACATCTGTTTCTTCGACGAGAACCCCGATTATGAGTGGGCGAAGGAATGCGCGCGGCTGGCGCAGATCTCGACCGATATCGAGGCCATGCCGATGGCCTACAACACACTGGTTGGCGACATGGGCTCCGTGCTGTCCGGCGGCCAGAAACAGCGGGTCATCATCGCACGTGCCCTCTACAAGAAGCCGAGGATCCTGATTCTCGACGAAGCGACGAGTCACCTCGACGTGGAGAACGAAAAGCGCGTCAACAAGGCGATCAGCGACATGAACATCACGCGCATTATCGTCGCGCACCGGCACGAAACGATCTTGTCCGCCGACCGGATCGTGACGCTCGCCGATGGGGCCATTCTTCACGATACCCGGCCGCACGTGCAAGCCGAATCGCTCGAACCGGATTTACAAAACTAATTCAAGTACGACAGGAGGAATGACATGAATCGCCGCAGCACTCTCTTGACGATCGTTGCCATCGGCATGCTTGCGCTTCATTTCACGGCGCAATCCGCCGCCATCGCCCGTCCCGACCTGAGACGCGAACTGCTGGAAATGAAAAAGAAGGATCAGGACGCGAGGGAGGAAGGGCTCCACGGCGGATCCCGGGATCTATTCCGTATCGATCAGGAGAATCTGAAAAGGCTGAAGGAGATCGTCGCCGCGGTGGGCTGGCCGACGACATCGATGGTGGGCGCCGATGGCAGCGAAGCCGCGTGGCTGCTCGTCCAGCACGCGGACAGCGATCCGGCGTTCCAGTTGCAGATGCTGACGACGCTGGAACCGCTCGTCCGCACGGGCGACATCTCACCCAAGGATTACGCGTATCTCTACGACCGCACGCACAAACCGCAACGCTATGGTACGCAGGGCGAGTGCGATGCCAGTGCGGTATGGCATCCGCGTGCCATCGAATCCGGTGCGGACGTCGACCGGCGCCGGGTTGCGATCGGCCTTCCCCCGATGCGGGAATATAACGACGTCATGAACAAGGTATGCGCAGAGTTCATGGCAAACCGTCATTGATTCAGTCACACCGGCCACGACGAATGAGATACGTACTCGAAGTATTCGATGAAGCAAAGGAACCGCACAAGACCACGGCCGAGTATTACGGATACGCGGCGTTACTGATGGGAACGGCTCCGGCGCTGTTGAACAGGACACTCGCGAAATCGTTGTGGCACCTTGGCGCCGCGTTCGCGCACAAGCAATTCAAATTCTATTTCGACGCGCGCGGCATGCCCGTCGGGATGGTGACGTGGGCCTTCCTTGCGCCCGACGTGGAAGACCGGTTTCTCTCGGGCGACGATCCGCAGCTCCACTTGAGCGAGTGGAACGAAGGGGATAGCCCGTGGATCATCGACTTCGTCGCGCCGTACGGAAATCTCAAGCATATCCTCCGCGATCTGCGCGACACGGTATTCGCCGACCACGACGGCGTGATTTACTCGCGGCGCAGGAAAGGTGCGGTCGTGACGAAGCAAATCCAGGCCAGCCCATTTTCCTACTTTTTCAGGAACCGCAGGAACGCCTCCTGACCAGCCTACCGCACGACTTTTCGACAAATCTCCGACATCAAACCGTCATGCTGCCAGTTCCGCTCAAACAACTCCTGCCCGATTCGTCGTTCGTGAATTTCGAAGTGCGCCGGTTGGCCCGCCCGCGGATCGAATGGGTCGGCCCGGACGTGCCGGCAAGCTTCGATCCACTGGATTATGCCTGGTGCAAGCCGCTGGAGTCGGAAGATCCGTCCTGCTATCTGGACGAGGCGACCTTGGCGGCCGGAGAGCGGTATGGCGGCGAAGCGCTGGAAGCGAACGGGGGCGGCGTTCGCTGCGGAATCGTCGGCGATTTCCAGATCAAAGGCATCGGCAAGAATCAGCTTGCCGGAAAATCGACCGACTTTTGGCACAGCCATGGCGCCGCATCGCTGGAGGAGGCGATACAGGAAGCGATCTGGGGTGAGGTCTGCCAACTTGCCCTGCCGTACGGCGCAGCCCGGGTGAACGCGATCATCACGACCGGCACGATGGCGCCGGACCGTTCGTTCACACGCCACGGGACGTCTTCCCGGGCGCTCATCGTGCGCGACCAGGCGCTTCGTCCCGCGCACTACATGCGCGCGATTTTCTTCGACCAGGATCCGCACGCGCCGGGTCCGCGCCTGAGCGACGTCGAGCGGACGAAGCGGGCGATTGCCGCGCTGCCGTCCGGGCTCGCGCAGTGCCTGTTCCCGGACGACCAGGCGATTGCCGGACTGGCCGACCATCATGCGCTCAACGCACACCTCATGGAAATGGTGCGCAGGTTCGCCGTGCAGGTGGCGGCGGCGACGGCAAAACGCATCGTGCACGGCACCCTGAACGCGTCGAACTGCTGTGTCGACGGGCGCTGGATCGATTTCGGGACAATATCCACGGTCTCGGACTACGGCCGGCTCAGGTTCGCCTCTGCCCCGTACTCCGAGGTGACCACGCAATACGGAAGCCTGGGTTCGGCGCTCCGCGACCTTTTATTCTACGTAAAAAAGTATGCGCCGGGCCACATCGCATCGAAACTCGTCGGTCTCGGCGAGCTGGAAAACCATCTGGCGCGGACTTACGACACACGCCTGCGAATGGAAATGGTGAAGCTCACGGGCATCCCGGAACCGGCGCTGAACGACATGCCCAGGCCGCTCGTCGACCGGGCGTTCGACGTGTTTCGACGCATCATGAGGGCCGGGAACAACCAGCCGTTCATGCTCGATCCGCCCGACTGGCGCATGCCCGAAGTCATGGGCGAGCATAATTTGTGTGTCCTGCTGCGCACGATCGCCTGTTGCGCCGACAAGGCGCAAGCGCTGGAAGCGATCGTGACGGAAAACGCGCCGGCGCAACATGTGCAGGACCTCGTCGACGTGTATTTCGACCTGAGAGACCGGTTCGTGCGGATGTCCCCGCCGGGCAGCGCCTGGGACACGGCCTTCGTGGCCCTGAACTGCATGCGCAAGAACATCGACATCGACGAATTGTACCGGACCGTCCTGGAGCAATCGATTTCCGCCCTGGTGAAGTCCCGCGGGGACATTCCGGCCTATATCGGGTCCATCGTACGGAAGGCGTCGGCGGTGCTGTCCGATGAGTCGGACGCGGGACTCGATCTCTCTTATTGGTGCAACCGCCCTGTCGTACTCTCCCGCGCGACCGGCTTCACCGAAGACGGACGCGCAGTGCCCGCCGAGCGGATAGTCGGGTGGCTCGAACAGTCGGCCATGGCCGGCCGCGCCGCCACCTTGTTCCAGCAATGTGTCGAGCGACACGCGCAGCAATGAAGCGTTCCGGGCGCCGCTGCAATCGACACATCGCCCGGCCAGATCGAGATGGAGCGCCATGTTGACATTTACCTTGTCTTCCATTCCCCGTCCCAGGCTACTGCACTGGGTACCGACCCTGTACGCGACGATGGGATTTCCGAATATCTTCGTCGCATCGGCCGCGGCCATCATGTACCGCAACCTGGGCATGAGCACGGCCGAGGTCGTGACAAGCACGAGCCAGTTATACCTTCCCTGGGTCTTGAAGCCGCTCTGGGCACCCCTCCTCGAGGCCTTCGGCACGAAGAAAGGCTGGGTGGTCAGCATGCAGTTCCTATTGATGGTGTTATTCGCCGCCACGGCCCTCTTGTTGCGCACGCCCTACGCGCTTTCTCTCACGCTTGCGACCTTCTGGATGATCGGGTTTGCCTCGGCAACGCAGGACATCGCCATCGACGGCATTTTCATGGGATCGACCACGCCGGCGGAACAGGCCCGCTACGCCGGACTCCAGAATCTTTGCTGGAATATCGGGGCGGTCGCCGCGTCCGGCATCGTCGTTTCGCTGAGCGGGGTTTTGAAGACGGGTCATGACTTGAGCTGGGCGCAGTGCTGGGTGGCCGTTCTGGCGATCTGCGCCGTCCTGATGGGGATGTCGGCATTCTGGCATCTCAGGAATCTGCCGGACGTCCCCAACGGCGCGGGGGCCCGCAACGGCCTGCCGGCGGGCTTCGGGTCGTTCCTCGCATCCTGGCGTACGTTTGTCGCGAAGCCGAAGATCTGGACGATGCTCGTCGTCGTGTTCGCCTATCGGCTCGCCGAGGGCTTCGTGGAGAAGATCGGGCCGATCTTCCTGCTGGACGGCAGGGATGCCGGAGGATTGGGCCTCGACAACCAGACGCTTGGCGCGATCAACGGCACGCTGGGTACCATCGCATTCATCGCCGGCACGATCCTGGCGGGTTTCGTCGTCTCCAGGATGACGTTGCGCCGGTCTTTCGTCGTCCTGGCACTTGCGCTGAACGTGCCCCATCTCGCCTATTACTGGCTCAGCGCCGACTTGCCGTCGAATCTCCTGATCATCTCCGGCGCGGTCCTGGTCGAAAAATTCGGATACGGATTCGGATCCGTCGGCCACATGCTCTATATGGTGCAGCAAGTCTCTCCGGGGCGCTTCCAGATGTCCCATTACGCCTTCGCGACGAGCGTCATGGCACTGTGTAAATGGGCCACCGGATGGGCGAGCGGCTTCCTCTTCGTGGCATGCGACCATAGTTACCGGTTGTTTTTCCTGTTCGTGCAGGTCGTCTCCGTCTTGCCGGTGGTGATAGCGTACTTTGCCCCCTTTCCGCGCAACGATAACGCGGCGGCAGCGGTGCCGAAGGAGGCCGCGCATTGCGAGAACGTATCGGTCCCGCATTGACCGCACGCGGGCCAAAAAAATGGGCGCCACGCGGGCGCCCTGAAGTGATATCGAGAGTAAGTAAGTCGAGGCCGTGCTGATGGCCACCACGCCACCGCACGAGCCCTCATCGTAACGCGCCGCGGCATGCCGCGCCCATCATTTATTCGCCATTTGCTATCGGTTTTTGATATAGGAGATTTGGTCCCGGACGGCCCTCCCGGACCCATTCCCGGCATGGGCGCCGGCCCGGTGTACAATCCTCTGTTCCAGGAACACCTGCATGGCCGCAATCCGCGCCACTGCCGGGTTCCGGATACCGATCGTGCATCGACTATGAGCTGACATGGCCACCACCGGGACACCACTACGCCGCCACGCGGACCGCGACCGCAGCGCCCGACGCGCGCGGACGGCCTTTGGCGCGCCCCCGTTGACGCCATCCCCGTCGGCGCCGCCGCCCGGCCACAAGCCGGCGCGCCCGGCGCCCACAAGGCGCACGCAGGCCGCCCCGACCGCGGGAGCCGCGCTGCGCAACCGTACCGCCCTGCCCGGCCCGGCCGCGTCCCCGCCGGGATGACGCCGCACGCGCCGCCGGCAACCACCTCAACTTCCAAGATCCAGAACAACATGCAGACCCACTCGACAGAAGCAGACAACGGCCTCCCCCTCGACATGATCATCTTCGGCGGCATGGGCGACCTTGCCATGCGCAAGCTGCTGCCGGCCCTGTACATGGCCTTCCTGCACGGCAATCTGCCGTCGACGACGCGCATCCTGTCCACCGGCCGCCAGGACTTCACCCGCGAAGCCTACCTCGCCCATATCGAGGCGAACTCGCGCTCGTTCATCGCGGCCAGCAACTTCAACGAGAAGACGTGGGACGGCTTCCTCAAACTGCTCGAGTACGTCCGTCTGGACGTGCAGGCCGCGCCCGACTTCTCGGCCCTCGCGCAAGCCTCGCGCGCCGGCGCCCAACGCGTGTTCTACCTGTCGACGGCGCCGTCGCTGTTCACGACCATCTGCGACAAGCTCGCCGCCAGCAACCTCGTCGACGCCAATGCCCGCGTCGTGCTGGAAAAGCCGCTGGGCACGGACCTGGCCTCGGCCATCGCCATCAACGAAGACGTCGGCCGCCACTTCGAAGAATCGCAGATCTACCGCATCGACCACTACCTGGGCAAGGAAACCGTGCAGAACCTGATGGTGCTGCGCTTCGGTAACTCGATCCTGGAACCGCTGTGGCGCGCGCCGAACATTTCCAGCGTGCAGATCACCGTGGCCGAGGAAGTGGGCGTCGGCAGCCGCGCCGGCTTCTACGATGGCGCCGGCGCGATGCGCGACATGGTGCAGAACCACCTGCTGCAACTGCTGTGCATCGTCGCGATGGAACCGCCGACCTCGCTGTCGCCGGATGCCGTGCGCGACGAAAAGCTGAAGGTGCTGCGCTCGCTGCGCCGCCTGTCGCTGGCGGACATCGCGCGCGACACCATCCGCGGCCAGTACATCCGCGGCGTCTCCGGCAACCAGGAAGTGCCGGGCTACCACGAAGAAAAGAACGTCCCGCAGGACAGCAAGACGGAGACCTTCGTCGCCCTGCGCGCCTTCATCGACACGTGGCGCTGGTCCAAGGTGCCGTTCTACCTGCGCACCGGCAAGCGCATGGCGCGCCGCTCGTCGAAGATCGTCGTCGAGTTCGCGAACCCGCCGTTCCCCCTGTTCCCGCAGACCGCCGGCGCCATCGCCAACCGCCTCGTCATCGAACTGCAGCCGGAAGAAGCGATCAAGCTGCAGCTCATGGCCAAGCAGCCCGGCAGCGGCATGGAGATGCAGCAGGTCGCGCTGAACCTCGACCTGCAGTCGGCCTTCCAGCAGCGCCGCGCGGAAGCGTACGAGCGCCTGCTGATCGACGTCGTGCGCGGCCGCCTCACCCACTTCATGCGCCGCGACGAGCTGGAAGCGGCGTGGGAATGGGCCGATCCGATCATCGAAGGCTGGCAGACCCTGGACGAGAAGCCGCATCCGTACGCGGCCGGCTCGTGGGGTCCGGCGGAGTCGTTCGCACTGCTCGCGCGCGACGGCCACAGCTGGGTCGAGTAGGAGCGTCGGGCGGCGCGCCCGTGCGCCGCCCTCTGTTTTAATCGTGCACAATAGCCCACTAGCATCGTGCACGTTTCCAGTTTAGCGCTCCGCAAACGCGCGTGACTTTCCGGTCTGACGCGATTGGAGCCTGCGGATTGGTGGCGTAGAGTGCGGTGTCTTCCACTCTGACCTCGGACGAATCGCCATGCAGGCAAGCAACTGGAACACCGCGATGGGCGCGCTCGGTGCGCAGGCCCTCAAGAACATGGACCGCAGCCGCAAGGCGCGCGGCGAGATGCTGGAGCGGGTGGGCTACGGCCCGCAGCAGACGCCGTCGACGGTCCTGCACACGGAACCCGGCCTGAACGTGCGCCGCTACGGCGCCCCGGCCGACATCGCCCCGAACGGCGGCCCGGCCGTGCTGATCGTGCCGGCCCCCATCAAGCGCCCTTACATCTGGGACCTGGCGCCCGACATCAGCGTCGTGCGGCGCTTCCTGGAGCGCGGCTACCGCGTCTACCTGGCCGAATGGGTGGCGCTGCCCGACACGCACGACCACTTCGGCCTCGACGACTACGGCGACCACCTGCTGGCCGCCTGCCGCCGGGCCATCGCGGCCGACGGCGGGCCCGACCAGGTCGTCGTCGCGGGGCACTCGCTGGGCGGCATCCTTGCCGCCATCCACAGCTGCCTGCACCCCGAGGCCGTGCGCGCGACGATCCTGCTCGAATCGCCGCTGCACTTCACGCCCGCCTCGAGCTGCTTCGCGCGCCTGATCGACGCGACGCCGCACGCGCGCCCCATCGCGGACACGTTCCGCCAGGTGCCCGGCGTCTTCCTCAACATGATGAGCGCGATGGCCGAGCCGCAGGCATTCCAGTGGGAGCGCTGGACGGACCGCATGCTGTCGATGACGGACCCGCAGGCGCTCGTCACGCACATGCGCGTGGAACGCTGGACGCACGACGAGTTCCCGCTGCCGGGCCGGCTGTTCACGGAGATCGTCGAGTCGCTGTACCGGCACGATGCCTTCATGCAGGGCAAGCTCGCGCTCGGCAACCGCACGATCGGCCCGCGCGACCTGACGGCGCCGCTCCTGTCCGTCGTCGACCCGCGCAGCAAGCTGATTCCACCCGATGCGCTGGTGCCGTTCCACGAAGCAACGGCCAGCCCCCGCAAGCAACTGCTGCACTACGAGGGCGACGTGGGCGTCAACCTGCAGCACGTGGGCGTGCTCGTGGGGCGCAGCGCGCATGCGCGCCTCTGGCCCCAAATCTTCGACTGGCTGGACGGGAAGGACGCCGCGAAGACCTGACGACACGTAGGATGGGCTCCCCGAGCCCATCTGGCCGGACGCCCTTCGGGCCAATCACCAGCTCTTCGTCAGCGAGATCGACACGAACCGTCCGATCGCCGACGCGTTCTGCGAGTCCCAGGAGCTGGTACCGTTCAGCACCACCGGCGGCGCGCGGTCGAACAGGTTCTGAGCGCTCAACGCCAGCACGGTGCCGCCGAAGCCGTAGCCCACGCCCTTGTCGACCGCATAGGTCAACGTGGCGTCGAACGTGGTCATGCTCGGCACCTCGGTGTTCGGCACGAGCGCCGTATTGGTGTAGCTGCCGATGTAGTTGGCGAACATGTTCGCGGACACGGCGCCGGATTTCCAGCCAGCCGACGCGCGCATGCGCAGGCTGACCGGATTGCCGAACGTGTCGAGCACGTCCGTGAACGGCAGGCCGGGCACGCTGGAGCGCTCCAGTTTCAGGATCTTGGCCACGTTCAGGCCGACCATCCAGTCGCCCGAGCCGGTCTTCATGACGTAGCGGCTGTCGAGATCGATGCCGTGCTGCCGGAGCGAGCCGAGATTGCTGCGCCGGCCGTCGATGATGACGCCGATATTGGCCGGATTCTCCGGCGGGCTTTGCAGGTTCGGGCTGCCGAAATAGGAATTGACGAGGGTCGCGGACGGATTGCGGATGATGTAGTTCGCGTACAAGGCCTCGTTGGCCAGCGCGCTGTTGGCCTGGATCGTGTCGATGCGGTCCGTGTAGTCGATCTTGTAGTAGCTGGCCGAGATGGTCATGCCGCGTACCGGCTTGATGTCGGCGCCGAACGACCAGGTGCGCGCCTTCTCGGGCTTCAGGCCGGGATTGCCGCCATTGACGTAGATACCGTGGCGCACGCCGCCCGGGGCGGTCGGATCGCTGATGTCCTGGACGAAGATGTTGGTGAGCGACAGGTTCGTATAGGAGCCGAGATTATCGACCAGCGACGGCGCGCGGAACGACGTGCCGTAGGTGGTATTGAAGCTGACCTTGTCGTTCACCGCCCAGGTCACGCCGACCTTCGGATTGGTGGTGCTGCCGAAATCGGAATAGCGCTCGTAGCGGCCGGCCACCGACAGTTCGAGCCGCTTCACCCACGGCGTGGCGGTAGGACCGCCGACGAGCGGCACGTACAGCTCGGAATACAGCGACTTCACGCTGCGGCTGTTCCGGAGTTCCGAATGGCGCGGCGCCGTCGTCGGCGTCGTCACGTTCTGCCACAGGCCCTGGTCGAAGCTGACGTGGCGCAGTTCGCTGCCCACCGCGAGACGGGCATTGCCGGCACTCAGGCGGGCGATCGGGCCGTCGACCTTGAACATCAACGTGCTGTCCTTGTTGGTCGCGGTCTGGTCGCGGTGCGCGGCGAAATCGGCGAAGCCCGGGTTGGCGCCGGCCAGGGCGCTGAACGGATTGATGGTGCCGGCGGCGATGGCGCGGCCGACGTTGCCGGTGTTGATCAGGCCATTGCGGTGGACCCAGGCGTCGTTCTTCCCGTACGAGTAGGAACTGTTGATCTCCCAGCCATTGTCGAAGTCGTAGGTCAGCCCGATCGCGTTCTGGCTGTTGTTCTCGCGCCCGCCGATGTTCAGGTCCTGGTCGTCGAACAGGAAGCGGTAGGCCACCGTTTCGCCCGTGCCGGCCGGCGCGCCCGCCGGGCGCACATAGTACGGACTGGTGGCCGGCACGTTCAGATTGGCGCCCAGCGGCGCGGTGCGCTGGCGGTAGTCGCGCTGCGAGTACAGGCCCTCGTAGAACACTTCCAGCCGGTCGTTGACCTTGTGATAGGCGTTGGCATACAGCGTGTCGCGCTTCTGGTTCGGCAGGAAATCGCCCACCGTGCCCGCATCGTAGCGGTTGCCGCTGCCCTGGACCAGCTGCGACGGCGTCAGGCCGATGCCGTTCTGGCCGGCCGGGATCGCATAAATGTTCCGGCCGATCAGCACGTTGCCCGGCACGGCCTGGGTGGAGCGCTGGTCGGTGCCGCCGTACGGACGCAGATCGTTCGAGAAGAATGGCCGCGCGTTCGCGGCCAGGCTGCTGCGATCGTTGTGCTCGTAGGCGACGAACACGCTGCCGGCGTCCCACGTCTTGCCCAGCGTCTGGCTGAAGATCTTCTGGTTCATGCCATCCGCCCTGCCGTAGCGCAGCATGGTCTCGATCGCGTCCACGTTGCTGCGCGTGATGATGTTCACGACACCGGCCACGGCGTCCGAGCCGTAGATCGCCGACGCGCCGTCCAGCACCACTTCCATGCGCTGGATCGCGGCCGCCGGGATCTGGTTCGGATCCGCGAGCGACTTGATCACGCCGCTCGACGCAACGCGGCGCCCGTTCACCAGCAGCAGCGTGGCCTCGTTGCCGATGCCGCGCAGGTTGATGCCGGACGTGCGCGTGGTGTTGGCCGCCGCGTCCTGCGCGCCGCCCAGGCGGCTCTCGTCCGCGCCCAGGTTGATCACCTGGGGCAGCAGGCGGGCGATCTCGCTGCTGTCCTTGGCGCCGCTGGCGGAGATGGCTTCGCGGTTCATCGACAGCGACGGCGAACCGACGGCGCCGACGCCGCGGATGCTGGTGCCCGTGACGACGATCTGCTGCACCTTTTCGGGTGCGGCGGCGGCCGGCGTCGCTTGCGCGAGCGCGGCCTCCGGGATGCCTGCTGCCAGGCAGAAGGTCGCGAACGCGACGGCGGTCATGCGGAACTGACGGGTCTTGCGGTACGAGCGAGTCATGGTGTCTCCGTTTAGTTATGTTTTATATTCGTTCTACTATAAAACCATTTTGTCGGAAAAGTAAACACCGGGGCGCAAAATTTCTGCGCGGCGAATGTGTATGCGTACGCGTGCGTGCGCCGGGTGTCGCGGGAAATCGGGAATGAAAGGACGGCGCCGTCAGCGCACAGCCGACGGCGCCGTCGAGGAGGTGGCGCTCAGGGCGCCACGCAATGCGGCAGGGTCTGGCCCGGCAGCGCGAACGGCTGCAGGCCTGCGGACTTCAGGGTAGCCTGCAGCGTGCAGGCCGTATAGGGACGCAGGAAAGCCGGTGGCGCGTACGGAATGAAGCGCGCCTCGCCTAGGCCGGTCGCGCGCGCCAGCGCCGCCATGCCGGGCGCCGACGTATCCGGCCAGCGCCCGCTCTTGATGCGCGTGACCAGCGCATGCACGCCCGCCACTGTCTCCGCCGGCGTGAAGCCGCAATGGCCCGCGCTGTGCGTGTACGTCTGCCGCAGAAGCTCGCCCTTTCCCGCCCGGTCGACCGCGTCCTGGTAGGCCTGCTGCGCCGCCGTCGGCGAAATGGCGTCGCCGATCCCGGTCATGGTCAGCACCGGCACGGCGATGTCGCCGTCGAACGTCCCCGTCGCGAAATACGCGAGCGCCTTCGGATCGGCCGTCAGCCGCGGCGTCTTCGCGAGCGTGGCGAGGTCGGCGTCCAGCGACAGGCCGGCGTCGCGATACAGCCCGCGCACGAGGCCATCGCCGTCGGCCGCCGCCAGCAGCGCGCCGTAGTCGACGCCCGCGTTGGCGCTGATGTTCCCCCCGGCGAGCTTCTCGATCTGGTTGCGGCTGCCGAGCGCCTGGCGCACCAGGCCGCGCACGAGGCTGTCGGCGAGGCCGCGCGCCCGTGCCTGCGGATCGTCCGGCACGGGTTCCGCGTTGGCGGGAATCGACCACTCCGGCAGTTGCGCCACGCGCGCCGCCAGGGCGATGCGCGCCCGGCCGGCGGGCGTCTTCTCGGCTTCCGCGAGCATCGCGGTCCATGCCGGCAGCGCGGTCGTCTGCCAGTCGTCGGGGATGCCGGTCACCGGCAGGCTGGAATCCGGCGCCAGCAGCGCCTTCGCGACGAACAGCCCATCGAGCTTGCCCTGCCACTGGCCGATCGCCCCCGACAGGCCGCCGCATTGGACGAGCGCGCCGCGCCAGCGCTGCGGATACGCCTGCACCGAGACGGCCGCCGTGTGGCCGCCCTGCGACTGGCCGAACTCGATCGGCAGCGCCGCCTTGCCATATCTGGCCTCGACCAGGTCGAGCGTCTCGACCGCGTTGGCGGCGGCGCGGTGGATGGCCCAGCCGCTGACCTGGCGCGTGGTGCCGGCCAGTGCATAGCCCTCCGCCAGCAGAGCGTCGGCGTCGGGTCCGGGCGGCCGGCTCGCGTAATCGAGGCCGATCAGCACCGCGCCGTTCCAGTGCTGCGGCATGTCGATGCGGTACGGCGTGCCGTCCTTCAGCTTGCCCTCGGTACTCGTGTGCGGCGTGGCGGCGTGGGCGGCGCAGGCCAGCGCCACGCAGGTTGCCAGGAGAATGCGCTTCATACGGTGACCTCCCGTGCCGCGTGCGCCGCAAGGCGGGCATTGTTGCGGTCGGCGTAGTTTTTCAGGAACAGCATCAGGCAGGTGGAAAAGGCGGCCACGCCGGCCAGCGTCCACCAGCCGGCCGTGAAACCGCCCGACCAGTCGCGCAGCCAGCCCAGTGCCTGCGGGCCCAGGTAGCCGAAGATGCCGCCGCCGAGCGCCGTGATGCCCATCAGCGGGCCGACGTCGCGGCCCCGCATCAGTTCCGCCACTGTCGGGTACAGCTGGTTGGTCGTGGCGAGGCCGCAGGCGATCAGCGTGGCCGCCGCGACTTCGAACACCAGCACGTTATCCGACATCATCGCGAGCGAGGCCGGGATGCTCAGCGCCATCATGCCGGCCAGGACGAGCCAGCGGTTCAAACGGTCGGACAGCCAGCCGCACAGCGGGTTCACGACGATCGCGCAGATGTAGGCGATGCTGATCACCTGGGCCGATCCGGCCGCATCCATCCCGAACTGCGCCTTCAGCGCGGCCGGCAGGAAGAACGTCGCGGCGAAACCGCCCATGTTCGACAGGCCGAGCAGCGGAATCGTCCAGACGATGGGGATGCGGAAGGCCGAGAATGCGCCCTGGCGGTCACCCTGGGCGGCGCGCCCCGCCTGCACCACCTCGGGACGCTGGCGGTAAAAGCCCGCGAACACCAGGAGGCCGAGCAGCGCCATGCCGCCGAACGCCATGATCGCGTGGCGCCAGCCGAGGCTCACGGCGATCTCCGCGCAGAACGGCGCGCCGAGCACCGTCGCGAGCGAGGACATGGCGCCCAGCACGCCCATCGCCCTGCCCTTCAGATGCGCCGGCGCGGTCAGCGCGATCGCCGTCATCACGCAGACGAAAGCGAGGCGGTAGCCGAAGATCCACACGGCGCGCGCGGTGATCGCCTCGCCGAAGTTTTCGGCCAGCGACAGACCGAGCAAACCCAGGGCGAGGATGGCGAGACCGGCGCACATCACGCGCTTTTCGCCGTAGTGCTTGGCCAGCATGCCGGCCGGGATGCTGACGACCAGGGCCACCAGGCCGTACACGCCGGTAAACGTGCCGACCTGGCTGAAACTCATCGCGAAGTCCTTCTGGATCGCGGGCAGCAGGGGCGCGAAGCCCAGGCTGGACATCTGCATCGTCATCATCGCGAAGACGACGGCAAGGTAGAACACGACCCAGCGCGCCTGCGGGGCGAGCCTGGGTACGGTATCGTCGGCCATCATGGTGTGTCTCCTCCGTTTTTATTCATCAGATCACGCCATCGCGCGCCAGGGCGGCGATGCGTTCCGGGTCCAGGCCCAGCATCTGCCCGTACACGTCGCCATTGCTGGCGCCGAGCGTCACGGCCGGCTTGTCGAATCCCGTGAACGCGCCCGACATGCGGATCGGCAGGCCGCCGACGACGATGTCCTCCACCGCGCCATAGACCGGATGCTGCAGCTTCGCCGTCTCGCCGCGCGCCAGCAGCGTAGGATCGCGCAAGGCCTCGGCCGGCTCGCGCACGGGGCCGTTCGGCACGTCGAAGTCGGTCAGCCGTTCGGCCGCCGCGTCGGTCGTCATGGTGCGGGTGAACGCGCTCACCATGTCGTGCAGCTCGACGTGGTTGCGCACGCGTGCGTCGCGGGTGGCGAAGCGCGCATCCCGCATCAGGTCGGGCCGGTCCATCGCCCTGAACAGGCCGGACACGAAATCGTCCTTCGGCGCGCAGATCGCGATGTAGCCGTCGGACGTGGGGAACACGCCGAACGGCGCGAGGCGTGCCATGAAATTGCCGGCGCGGGTCGGATGCCCGAGTTTCGCCATGATCTCGAACGGCTCGGCAGCAACCAGCGACGACAGGGCACCCAGCAGCGACACGTCGACGTGCTGGCCCCGGCCCGTGGCGCGCGCCTGCATCAGCGCGGCCAGCGTGCCGATCGCCGCGAACAACGGCGCGGACAGGTCGCCGAACGGGATGCCCGTACGGACCGGCGGATCGCCCGGATTCCCCGACGCCAGCATCATGCCGCTCATCGCCTGCACGATGTTGTCCATGGCCTTGTTCTGGCGCGGCTGCACGTTCGCGCCGAAGCCGCTGATCGACGTGAACACGATGCGCGGATTGACTTCCGCGCACGCCCGGTAGCCGATGCCGAGGCGGTCGGCCACGCCGGCGCTGTAGTTCTCGACCACGGCATCCGCATGTTTCACCAGGTCGAGGAACAGCGCGCGGCCCTCGGGGTGCTTCATGTTGAGGGTCACCGCTTCCTTGTTGCGGCCGCGCTCGAGCATCGCCAGCGACAGGTCGTCGTCGTGCTCGCGCGTGACCTTCAGGCCTTCGCGTCCCAGATACGGCGAGTTGGTGCGCGCCGAATCCGGATTGCGCGGGTTCTCCACCTTGATCACGCGGGCGCCGAGGCCGGCCAGGATCAGGGTCGCGTACGGCCCCGCCAGCGCGGTCGTCAGGTCCAGGATCGTGATGCCCTCGAGCGGGCGGGGGAGCGTCGTGTCTTCGCTCATGCTGTCTCCGTTGTTGTCGAACCGCGCAACAGGCGCTGCTCTATGAAATCTTCAACCTTCTTCCGCATGGCCGCGTCGTCCCACATCCGGGCGTCGACCATGTTGGCGTGCAGCTCCACGACCGGGATGCCGGCCCGTTCGAGCGCGACTTTCGTCAGGCGCGAGCCGAGGGAGCCCATGCGGTCGTGCTTCGGCACCAGCATCACGGCGCCGTCGGCCCCGTAGGCGCGCGCCTGTTCGACGATCCAGTCGCCCATCCACGGCGGCACGTGCAGCTGCTCGTTCATGCTGATGTGGCGCGAGGCCAGCGCGCGCAGCGCGTGCGCCGGGTCGTCGCGGAAATAGCGGCGATAGCCGTCCGACAGGAAGTTCGAGTACATCGTCCACACGAACACGGCGCCGTACTTTTCCTCGAACGCGCGGTAGAAGCCCGTGTTGAACCACAGGCCGTTGCCGACCCAGAGCAGGCGCAGGCGCTCGTCCGGGCACGCCGCCGCGCCCTGCGCGATCAGCGTGCGCAGTTCGTCGCGGAACGCCTTCAGGTGGGACACGGACCAGGCGCTGCCCCGGTCCCACGTCGGCGCCATCACGTTGGCCAGCTGCTCCGTCAGCGGCACCGGCAGCGGACGCGCACGGGCCAGCATGTCGCGGATGTCGGCCACGATCTCGCCCGCCTCGTTAATGCGGTGCATCTGGCGCATGAACTCGAGCGGTTCGAAGCTGCGGCCGGACAGCGTCTCGGCCGCCCGGATCAGTCCTTCCAGCTGCTCGACCTGGAAGTCGAGGCGGTGCGGCTCGTACAGGGTTTCCCAGTCGCGCAGGCCGCGCTCCCACCAGCGCGGGCCCAGCGCCGTGCTGGAGCTGGCGTCCAGGCCGAACACGGGCACGCCGCCGTAGGCACGCGACCACAGTTCGCCGATGCGCTGGCCGTAGTCGTCGCGAAAGCGGGACAGGATCATCATCGGCTTCGGCAGGCCGCCGTACGGCGCCCGCTCCGGATCGCCGTCCAGGGTGCTCATCAGCGGCAGGCTCGTATAGCGCGGCAGGCGGTCGTGGAAACCGCGCGCATCCATCTGCTCGAAGTAATACGGCGACAGCTGCTTGGCCGCGATGATGGCCGAGTACCAGACGACGGGCGTCACGTGGATGTCCATCGCATGCAGGATCTCGGCCGGCGCCACCGCGTCCGAGATGACGTACGGTTCGCCGTCTTCGAGCACGCGGCGGCGGAACGCCTGAAATTCTTCCTTCTGGTGTGCGTTGGCCGCCAGCGTCGACGCGAGGCGGGTGGGGACGGGACGGCTCATGGGCGTATGCTTTCGATCAGGCCGGCCAGGACGGCGCGCTGCGCGTCCCGGTCCGGCGCGTGGTAGGACTGGCGCGCCAGCAGCGCGTGCGGCAGGCCGAGCGCGGCGAGACGGTCGACCTGGCACGGCGTGTCCCAGCCGAACGTGTCGTCGAATTCCTCGTGGTAGAACAGCACGCCCTGCGTCCCGCTCTCGGCCAGCAGCGCCAGCCACGCGGCATCCTCCGCCGCCTGGGGATACGAGCGGATGGTGGGCACGCGCGACTGATAGTGTCCGGCCAGCGCGGCCAGCGGTTCCGCCGTCTCGTCGACGAGCCATTGCACGGTGCGCTCGCCGCCGAGGTGGTCGTCGGCCACGATGTTCGCGCCGAGCGACTCCGCCAGCGCGTACAGGGCCGGCGTGTCCTGGCCATGGCCCTTCAGCAGCAGGCGCCGCGCCGGTGCCGCCTCGTCGCCGAGCGCGCGCACCGCATCGAGCCAGGCCTGCGGTTCCATCACGCGCGCTGCGCGCAACGCAGTCCACCACGTGCTGCCGCGCAGTCGACCGGCGCGCCGGCGCGCGTTCAGCGCGTGCAGCGCGCGCCGCTGTTCGTTGCCGAGGGCGATCGCGGCGCGCACGTCGTCGACCGAACCGCCCAGCCGCGCATGCAGCGCGCGGGTGCGGTCCAGCACGTAGCGCGCCGTCGCCCAGTTCGGCGTGTTCAGCACGTCGTACAGCAGCAGCTCGGGAAAGCGCCGTTGCGGCTCCAGCCGGCGCAGTTCGAGCAGGCTGTAATACAGGTACAGCAGGCCGTTCGACGCGCGCGGGATCACGACCAGGTCGGCCACGTTGCAGCCGCCCCCGCCGATCCGGTCGAACAGCGAACGGATCTCGCCGTCGTATTCGTCGTCCAGGTACAGGTCGGACAACGGCGCCGGCAGCGACGGATCGCCGGCCAGCTGGAACGCGAACGCGCCGCCGGCGCGGATCAATTCCACCGGGACGGAGGTGCCGAGGTACGCGACGACGCGTCTCCCCTGCCCCTTTGCCGCATGCGCCGCGGCGAACGGCTGGGCGCATGCGCTTTTCAGGATGTCGGGCGCGCTCATGCCATCTCTCCCATCGGATCCTTGCCGCCCGGGGCGACGACGACGCGTTCGCCCTCCCAGCGGAACACCGTGTCCATGCCGGCCGCGCGGCCGATATCGGCCAGGTAGGCGGCCACCGCCTGCCCTTGCGCCTCGTTGCCGAGTACACGGGGCGCGCCGTCGTCGCCGATCCAGCACGGCCGGAAGCCCGCGCTCACCTGGCCGTCCGGCCCGATGCGGCAATCCGCGATCATGGTGTTGCGCGACTCCGGATGGAACGGATAGCACGGCATGCCCGGATCGGGCACGAAACCGAACAGCTTGCGGCGCCGCTCGGCCCACGCGAGGCGCGCCGGGTGGTCGTTGCCTTCCACGTTCAGTGCGCGCGTCACGGTGACGAAATTGCCGAGGCCATGGAAGATCGGCCTACCCTTGTAGAATTCGATGCCGCGCGCAATGTGCGGATGGTGGCCCACGACGATGTCGGCACCCGCCTCGATCGCGGCGCGCGCCACCGGGCGTTCGTACATCGCCAGCTGCGCCGGCGTGTGCACGAGCCCCTTGTGCAGCGAGACCACCACGATGTCGACCTGCCGGCGCAGCGCCACGATGTCGGCCTGCATGGCGTCCAGCGTCGCCGGGACCGGGAACGTGAATGCCTGCGGCGGACCGCCCGGATTGGCGCCTTCCGGTTCGTAGTGCGAGATCACCTGGACGTACGCGCAGCCGCCCTTGTCCGGGCCGGCCCACGACAGGCGCGGTCCGACGCAGTTATAGGCCAGGAAGCCGAAGCGCAGCCCGCCCCGCTCGAGTATGGCGGGCAGCCGTGCGCCCGCGAGATCCACGCCGGCCCCGAACGGCGCGATCTCGTGCGCGTACAGGCCGGCGATGGTGTCGGCCACGCCCTCTTCGCCCTGGTCGTAGATATGGTTGCCGGCGAGGCTGGCCGCGTGGAAGCCCGCCCGCGCGAGGCTCGCGAGTTTGGCCGGATCGCCCGCTTCCGCCGGCACGTCGCCGGATTGTTCCTTGCCGCGCAGCGTGTACGGCGTCTCCACGTGCCCGACCACGAGGTCGGCGCCGCGCAGCACGGCGCGCGCATTGTCGAAGAAGCGGTCCGGATCGGGTTCGTCCAGCACCAGGTCGCCGACCATCAGCAGGGAAAGGTCGTTCATGACGACGCCCCCGAAGGCGACGACACCAAGGGCAGCACCAGCTGCGACGGATGCGCGCGGTCGAACCACACGGTCCACGTCGGCGCCGGCGCATACGTCTTGCGCAGTTTTTCGCGCGGGTCGGCGCCGGTCACGGTCAGGCGGTAGCGGTGCCCGGCCTTGAAGACCCAGGACACGGGCAGCAGGTCGAACACGAAGCGGGCCGCCTGTCCCGGCATCAGGTTCTCCTGGTCGGCCTTGGCGAAGCTGTGCCAGGGGATGCCGGGCAGCGCGAACGGCGCCGGCGCCAGCTTGCGGTGGCGCGCCTGCAGCCGGCCTTCGCTGACCATGGCGATGGCGCCGTCGGGCGCGATGTCCTCGAGGTAGGCGAACACGGGACCGTCCTCCACACTGGACGACAGCCACAGGTCGGCGACCGGGTGGCCCGTCAGTTCCATGTCGGCGGCCAGCGGCGCGCTCGTGAACGTCAGGCCCTTGTCGTCCTGCGGACAGGTCGGACCGAGGCCCGTGCCGCGCGCGCAGACGGGCTGGTAGTCGACCTTGAACGACTGCTTGCCCGGTTCAGGTTCGCGCATGCCCAGGCTGCCCGCTCCGAGGAACGCTTTCACCGGATGGCTGGCGGGCACGGGCCACGCGTCGGCCGTGCGCCACCCCGCGTTCACCGTTTCGTAATGGATGCGCGGCTCCTGCATGATGCCGTTGTCGGCGCCCTTGAGCCAGTGGTCGAACCAGCGCAACGCCTCGGCGGCCATCGAAAAGTCCTTGCTGTGGCAATGGCCCCAGTCGCCGACGATCAGTTTCGCCGGCTGCGTCAGGTTGGCCAGCGCGATGAACGCCTGGGCGCGGAAGTCGTCCCGCCAGCCGCCCTGGATATAGACCGGCACGCCGGATTTGCGCACCGCGTCGCCGTACGTGGCGATACTGCCCTCTTCCCAGAACGGCGTGCCGGTCAGTGGCGAGACGTCGTCGCGGTTCGGCATGCCCGACCACAGGTCCAGCAGCGGCGTGTTGCGCGCATGATCCCGCACCGCCTCGTGCAGCAGGGTGCGCGTGGCGTCGCCGTCGACCGGGATCGCGGTGCGCAGGTCCTGCTCGACGCTGGACTGCGGACCGGTCCCCCAGTTGGCCAGCACGCCGCCGCGCCGCCCGCCGCTGTATTTGTCCCAGTTGAAGCAGCCCGCAAACACCGCCTTCAGGGCCGGGTGGGTCTTCGTGGTCAGGAAGTGCATCGCGGCGTCGCCCGTGTTGGAGCAGCCGAACACGCCGACCGCGCCCTGCGACCAGGGTTGGGTGGCGGCCCAGGCGGTCAGGTCGTAGGCGTCGCGCGCCTCGGTGCGGTCGTGGTAGCCGCGCCGCGTGCCGAACGAGGCGCCCAGGCCGCGCCGCTCGACGACCACGAACACGTAGCCGTAGCGGGCCAGGTTGATCATCTGCGTGGAAAACCCGCCCGCGCCCGAACGGTCGTCCGTCTCGGACGGGCGGCTGCGCGCCGCGCTGGCGTGCAGGATGACCGGGTAGCGCCCCGGCGTCTTCGGCCGGTACACGTCGGCGGCCAGGCGGGTGCCGTCCGACATCGGGATGTAGAACGAGCTGCGCTCGACCTCGTGGACGGCGGGCGGCAGCGGCGCGCCGAACCCGGCGGCGCCGGCCGTCCCGGCCGTCAATACCAGCGCGCAGACTATTCCCTGCAGTGCGCGGCGCATCGTTGGTGGCATTGCTGTCTCCTGCTGCTTTTGATTTTTAATGCTTATACTTTATAAGTAATCTCATCGAAAGGCAAGCATGTTTTTCCAGGTTCCTCCGACGCGGCTTAAGGTGTACTCTATGTATTGTTTATCTATCCCATTTATTCATAAATATGATCGATAGTAAAGCGGAAACCGGCGCCTGCACGAACCTGACGATCCGCCAGCTGGAGGTGTTCGCGATGGCGAGCCGTTGCGCGAGCTTTTCCGCGGCCGCCCGGCGGCTCGGGATCTCGCAGCCGTCGCTGTCGGCGACTGTGGCGAAGATCGAACAGCAGCTGGGCCTGTCCCTGTTCGACCGCAGCAGCCGCTCGCTGCGCCTGACCGTCCAGGGCGAACGCCTCGCCGTGGTGGCGGAAGACCTCGTACGCAATTTCGAGCATGCGATGCGCGGCATCGGCGACGCCGCCAATACGCACCGCGGCAGCACCTCGCTGGCGGTCGTGCCGTCGGTGGCGTCCGGCCTGGCGGCGCAGGCGCTGACACTGTTCTACCGCGACTATCCGGACTTCCAGGTCAGCCTGCACGACATCCCCAGCGCGAAGGCGGCGGCCTGGGTGCAGGACCGGGTGGTGGATTTCGGCGTGGCCGCACGGCCCACCGAGCCAGGGGATCTGGTGACGGAATCGCTGCTGCACGATCCGTTCGTGGTGGTGTGCCGGTCCGACAGCGCGCTGGCGGCGCGCAAATCGGCCGGCTGGGGCGATCTGGCGGACGTCCCGCTGATCCTGGGCGGCACGGGCCGGCTGCAGCGGGACGTGGAACACGCGGCGCTGCAGGCCGGCGTGACCTTGCGTCCGCGCTTCGTCGTCGAGCAGATCCGCACCGCGCTGGCGCTGGTGGGCGCGGGCCTCGGCGTGACGCTGGTGCCGCGGCTGCACCGGGAGGAAGCGCTCCAGGCCGGCCTGGCGGCGCTGCCGGCCCGCATGCCGCTGGCGCGCGAGCTGGTGATCGTGCGGCGCGCCGACCGGGTGCTGTCCGCCCCGGTCGAGCACCTGATCGAATGTTTTCGCCGTGCCGCGCTCAGCGTGGCGGCAGACGCAGCGCCCCGTCGAGGCGGATCACCTCGCCGTTGAGCGACAGATTCGTGACGACGTGGGCGGCGAGGCGCGCATATTCCTCCGCCTTGCCCAGCCGCTTCGGGAAGGGAATGGATGCGGCCAGCGACTGCTGCACCTCTTCCGGCAGCTTGTACAGCAAGGGCGTCATGAACAGGCCCGGGGCGATGGTCACGACGCGCACGCCGAACTGCGCCAGGTCGCGCGCCAGCGGCAGGGTCAGCGACGTCAGGCCGCCTTTCGACGCCGCGTAGGCTTCCTGGCCCACCTGGCCGTCGTACGCGGCCACCGACGAGGTCAGGATGATGACCCCGCGCTCGCCGTCTTCCAGCGGTTCCGTCCCGACCATCGCGGCCGCGGCGAGGCGCACGACGTTGAACGTGCCGATCAGGTTGACCTGGACGATGCGGCTGAAGTCCTCCAGCGGCATCGGGCTACCGTCGCGCCCGACGAGGCGGCGCGCGCCGCCGACGCCCGCGCAGTTGACCAGGATGCGCGCGCCGCCATGCGCGTCGGCCGCCGCCCGTAGGGCCGCTTCCACGCTGGCGCTGTCGCAGATGTCGCAGTGCAGCGCGAGTCCGCCGACCTCCCGCGCCAGCGCCCGCGCGGCCTCGATATTCACGTCGAGGATCGCCACCCGGGCGCCCTGCGCCGCCAGTTCGCGCACGGTCTGGGCGCCGAGGCCCGATGCGCCGCCCGTCACGAGGGCGGCCTGTCCTGCCAGTTGCATAGTCTCTCCTTCAGTTGTCCGAATCCGGATTCTCGAGCAGCAGCGCGATGCCCTGCCCGCCGCCGATGCAGGCCGACGCCACGCCGTAGCGGCGGCCGGTCTCGCGCAGGGCGCGCGCGAGCGTGATGGTCAGGCGCATGCCGGTGGCGGCGAGCGGGTGCCCGAGCGCGATCGCGCCGCCGTTCACGTTCAGGCGCTCCTCGTCGAGCCCGAGCTCGCGCGCGACCGCGAGCACTTGCGCGCCCTGCGCCTCGTTGATCTCGAACAGCCCGACCTGGTCCAGGCGCAGGCCGCTCCGCTCCAGCAGCAGGCGGATCGCCGGCGCGGGGCCGATGCCCATGATCTCCGGCGGCACGCCGGCGACGCCGCAGGCCAGCAGGCGCGCCAGCGGCGGGCGGCTGCGGCCGCGCATGACCTCCCCGCTGGCGACGATGGCGGCACCGGCGCCGTCGACCAGCGCCGCGCTGTTACCGGCGGTCTGCACGCCGCCCGGGTAGAGCGGGCGCAGGCCCGCCAGCACCTCGACCGGCGATGGCCGGACGTGCGTGTCGATGGTCAGTTCCTTCTGTTTGCCGGTCAGGCGGAGGGTGCGCCGCGCATAGCCTTCCAGGTCGAAGGCCTCGTTGACGACCGGGACGATCTCGCCCCCGTGAAAGCCGCGCGCCTGGGCGGCGACCGCGCGAGAAAAACTGCGCGAGGCGTAGGCGTCCACTTCCTCGCGCTTGACGTCGTAGCGCACCGCGAGGTTTTCCGCCGTCTGCGGCATCGTGATGCCGGGCGCCGGATCGATCAGGGCCTCCCACATGTAATCCTGGAACTCGACGGGCGCGCCCAGCCTGAAGCCGGTGCGGTGGCCGAAGGCCGCGATCGGGTTACGCGTCATGTTTTCGGTGCCGACGACCAGCGCGGTGTCCGCGTAGCCCAGCTTGATCTGGTCCGCAGCCTGGCGGAACAGCTCGAAACCGGTGCCGCAAATGCGCTGCACGTTCAGCGCCGTGACCTGCTGCGGCACGCCGGCGTACAGGCCGATGTGGCGCGCGATCATGTATTGGAAGCAGTCGCCGGGCGCCATGTTCCCGGACAGGACGGAGCCGACCTGTGCCGGGTTCACGCCGGCGCGTTCCAGCACGGCGCGCGCCACCTTGATGCCGAGATCGGTCGGCGAGACGGCCGAAAAGCCGGTGCAATAATCCACGAAGGGCGTGCGCACGCCGTCGAGGATCCAGATATCGTCGTAGGCGGAGTAAAGGCTCATGTCGGTTTCCCGCTATCGTTGGGTTGGATGAAGGACGGCGCGGTGCCGGCGTACAGGGCCTCCACCAGCGCGGCGCGATGGGTCAGCACCGCGCGCTGGTTGATCGATCCCTTGTCCGTGATTTCGCCGCGGTCGATGTTCGGCACGTCGTGCAGGAGGCAGGCGCGCCGCACGCGCGTGGCGCTGCCGCTGCCGCCGTCGTGCAGCGTCTGCACCAGGTGATGGAAGAAGGCCAGCACGGGCGGCGCGGCCAGCACGTCGGCGACCGGTGCGGATTCCGGCAGGCCCGCGAGTTCGCGGCACAGCGGCAGGCGCGGGATGATCATCAGGCCCAGCTCGTTGCGGTCGTGCCCCGTGACGACGGCATCCTGCAAATAAGGTGCACCGGCCCGGATGGCACGCTCCCGGAGGGGCCCCACGCTGACCCAGGTGCCGGTGGCCAGCTTGAAGTCCTCGGCCACGCGGCCGTCGAACAGCAGGCCCAGGTCCGGCCGCGCCGGGTCGCGCCACTTGACCGCATCGCCCGAACGCAGGAAGCCTTCCTCGTCGAACGCGGCGGCGCTCTCCTCCGGCGCACGCCAGTAGCCGGGCGTGACGTTCGGGCCGCGGTAGCGCACTTCCAGCTTGTCCCCTTCCCGCACCAGCTTGACCTCCATGCCGGGACACGGCGTGCCCAGCTCGCCCGCATGCGCCTCGTTGTCGAGCACGAACATCGCGCACGGCGCCGTCTCGGTCATGCCCAGGCCCGTCGTCATGACGATACGTTCGCCGCATTCCTGTTCCGCGCTCGCGTGCAGCTGGTCCCACACCGGCTGCGACAGCGCGGCGCCGGCATAGAACTGCAGTTTCAGGCGGCTGTAGAAGCGCTTGCGCAGGTCCGGGTCGCGCGCCAGTGCGTGCGCGACCTCTTCCCAGCCCTTGGGCACGTTGAAGTACATGGTCGGCGCCACGTCGCGCAGGTTCTCGAGCGTGATGCCGATGTGCTGCGGGGTCGGCTTGCCGTCGTCGATGTACAGCGTGCCGCCATTGAACAGGACCAGGTTGACGTCCTTGCTGCCGCCGAACGTGTGGTTCCAGGGCAGCCAGTCGAGCAGCACGGGCGGCTCCTCGGCCAGGAACGGCCAGCACTGCAGCAGCATCTGCTGGTTGGCGCACAGCATGCGCTGCGTGGTGATGACCGCCTTCGGCATCCGCGTGGAGCCGGACGTGAACAGGAATTTCACGATCGTGTCGGGTCCGGTCGCCGCGCGGGCCGCGTCCACCGCCGCGGTGGGCGGCGTCGCGCGCAGGCTGGCGAACGGCGTCGCGGCGCGGCCGGGGACGGCGCCCTGGACGAGCACCAGCTCCGTCTCCGCCGGCACCGCGGCCAGGATCGCCGCCGCGTAGGCGTTGCCGTCGCAGGCGAAGACGAGCCCGGGGCGCAGCAACTCGACCACGTGGCGCAGCTTGCCGAAGTCCTGCGACTGCAGCGAGTAGGCCGGCGACACGGGCGCATAGGGCACGCCGGCGTACTGGCAGGCGAGTGCCAGCTGCGCGTGTTCCAGGTCGTTCCCGGACAGGACCAGCACCGGGCGCTCGGCCGACAGCCCCCGCTGCAGCAGGGCTTCGCCGAGCGCGCGGGCACTGTCGCAAGCTGCGCGGTAGCTCAGGTGGCGCCAGGCGCCGGCCTCCTTGCGCGCCATGTAGCTGCGGTCGGGCGCCGTCTCCGCCCAGTGCAGCAGACGATCGGTGGTGCGTGCCGCATACGCCTGCAGCGGTGCGCGCGCACGGACATAGACCGCGTCCGGCGTTTCCCGCACTTCCACCGCGGCCCGGGCGAAATGCACCGGGCGGTAGCGAGCCTGGTTCGCCATGATGTCTCCTTGTGGATGGGTTGTCGGATCAGCCGGTCTGGCGGACCTTGTTGGTCTTGGCATCGAGGAAGGCGGCCAGGCGCTGGCGCGTTTCCGGGTCGCTGGCCGCGACCGACGCCATCAGCGCTTCCGTCATCAGGCCATCCTGGATCGACTGGTCGGCAATGCGCGGCAGCACGTGCATCACGCCGTAATTGGTCATCGGCGAATTGCCGGCGATTTTCTCGGCCAGCGCCATCGCCTTGGCCAGGCCCTCGCCCGGCTCGACGAGGTAGTGGCTGATGCCGGCGGCATGACCCTCGGCGGCGTCCAGCACGCGGCCGGTGAGCATCAGGTCCGTCATGCGCGCCACGCCGATCAGGCGCGCGATGCGCACCGAGCCGCCGCCACCGACGAACAGCCCGCGTGAACCTTCCGGCAGCGCGTAGAACGCGGAGGATTCCGCGACCCGCACGTGGCACGCGCTGGCCAGTTCCAGGCCGCCGCCCACGACGGCGCCGTGCAGCAGCGCGACCACGGGCACGCGGCCGAAGCCGATGGCCTCGAACGCCGCATGCCACATGCGGGAGTGGAACACGGCCTGCGTCGTATTGTTTTCACGGACCTCGGACAGGTCCAGCCCCGCGCAGAACGCCGGGCCGTCGCCCAGCAGCACGGCGGCGCGGACGGTGTCCGGGAGGGATTCGAAGCACAGCCGCAGCTCGCGCACCAGGTCGTCGCTGAGTGCGTTGCGCTTGGCCGAACGGCACAGCGTGATCTTTGCCACGGCGCCGACCGTTTCGATGCTTAGCAATGGGGTATCCGGTTTCTGGCTCATTGTCCTGGCTTTCCAAATGAATCTGTTGAGTCGTAATGGTTATATCCTATAACGAATTTATTGCAGCCTGCAAGCAAATTGTTTATGATCGATAACCATTACATCGAAACTCTATATGGAGACAGCCATGCAAGTCATCAGCGCCGACGGCGCCGCCGCCCTGGTTCGCGACGAATCCACCATCTTCCTGGGCGGACTGGCCATGATGGGACTGGCCGAAGAAGTCCTGATCGCGCTCGAGCGGCGCTTCCTGGCCGAGGGCCATCCGCGCAACCTCACCACCTGGGCCTGCGGCGCGATCGGCAACGGCGGCACCGGCGGCATGGTGCATTTCGCCCACAAGGGCATGATCCGGCGCACGGTGGCGGGCCACTTCGGCCAGACCGGCAAGGAATTGATGGGGATGATCTTTGCGAACGAAGTGGAGGCCTATAACTTCCCGCAAGGCTCGCTGTCGCACCTGACGCGGCACATGGCGGCGCGCACGCCGGGCCTGCTGACCAAGGTGGGGCTCGGCACCTTCGTCGACCCGCGCCAGCAGGGCGGCAAGCTGAATCCCAGTGCGGCCGAGGACCTGGTGCGCCTGACCGAATTCGCCGGCGAGGAATGGCTGCACTACCCCTGCCCGCGGATCGACGTGGCGATCATCCGCGGCACCGTCGCGGACGAAAAGGGCAACCTCACGCTGGACAAGGAAGGCGTGCACCTGGAGCAGCTGCAGATCGCCCAGGCGGCCCGGGCCTGCGGCGGCATCGTGATCGCGCAGGTGGAACAGGTGGTGCAGGAAGGCAGCCTGCATCCGAAGCGGGTGAAAGTGCCGGGCTACCTGATCGATTACGTCGTGACGGCCAAGCCGGAATCACACATGCAGTCGATCAGCACCGTGTTCAGTCCGGCGCTGTGCGGCGACGTGCGCGTGCCCGTGCGCTCGCTGGTGCCGATGCCGCTCGACGAACGCAAGGTGATCGCGCGCCGCGCTGCGCTGGAACTGACGCCCGGCGCGATCACGAATCTCGGCATCGGCATCCCGGCCGGCATTCCGTCCATCGCGGCGGAGGAAGGCGTGTCGGACCTGCTCACCCTCAGCATCGAGAGCGGGGTCAACGGCGGCATTCCCGCCCAGGGCGGCGATTTCGCCCTCGCCTACAATGCCGAATCCATCATCGACCAGTCGGCGCAGTTCGATTTCTACGACGGCGGCGGCCTCGATGCCAGCTTCCTCGGCCTCGCCCAGACCGATGTCCACGGCAACGTCAACGTCAGCATGTTCAACGGCCGGCCGGTGGGTTGCGGGGGTTTCATCAACATCACGCGCTCGACGCGCAAGCTGGTCTTCTGCGGGGCCTTCACGGCGGGCGGGCTGGACGTGGCGGTGGAAGACGGCCGCCTGCGCATCGTGCAGGAAGGCCGCTCGCGCAAGTTCATCGAGCAGGTCGAGCAGATCACGTTCAACGGCCATGACGCCGCGCAGCGCGGCCAGGATGTGCTGTTCGTGACGGAACGGGCCGTGTTCCAGTTGACGGCGGACGGACTGGAACTGACGGAAATCGCGCCCGGGGTCGATCTCGAGCGGGACGTGCTGGCGCACATGGGCTTTGCGCCGATCGTGCGCGACGTGGGCACGATGGACGCGCGCCTGTTCATGCCGGTGTGGGGCGGCCTGGCGCAGGCACTCGCCGCGCGCTGAACGCGCAAAAAACGCGCGGGCTCAGGCCTGCGCGTCGTCCTCGTCGTGCAGGAAGATCTTTTGCAGCAGCTTGACCAGCTCGGCGCGCTCGGCGTCGGTCAGCATGGCGGTCGCTTCCAGCTCCAGTTCCGACACCGTCTTCTCGGCCTTGGCGCACAGCCGCGTGCCTTCCGGTGTCAGTACCAGGGTCTGTGAACGCTTGTCCAGCGGATTGCGCTGGCGGACCAGCAGGCCGCGCTCTTCCAGCTTGTCCAGCAGGATCGCCAGGTTCGGCGGCGACACGTTCACGGCCTTCGACAGGCGCTTCTGGGTGATGTTCGGATTCGCGTGCAGCAGGCTCAGGACGGAAAAATCGACCGCGCGCAGGTTGAACTTCTTCATCCGTTCCTCGAAATGCGGAACGATGGTCAGATAGGCGCGGCGGCAGTTATAGCCGACCAGGCTCAGAAGGAGGCTCTGGTCGAGCGGCTGTCCCGCGGCTTCCTGGACGGCGGTGACGAGTTTGGCGTTTTGGCGAGTGGCCATCGGCATGAACGTTGCAAAAGAAAATCATTATAAAGTAAAAATGCATCGCACAATAAACGCCGTGGCCGGGTGGACGCTAGAGGTCCAGCACGAGCAGCGGGGTCCGGGCGCGCGAACAGCAAGGCGTGAACTGGTCGTTGGCCGCGCGCTCCCCGTCGGTCAGGTACAGGTCGCGGTGGTCCGGCACGCCGTCCAGCACCCGCGTCAGGCAGGTGCCGCACACACCCTCCTCGCATGAATACGGGATGTCCACGCCCTGCTCGGCCAGCACCTTCAGCACCGTCCGGCCCGCGGGGATCGTCACGACCCGGCCGCTCGATGCGAGCCGCACGTCGAACGTCCGGTCGCCGTCCGTGTCGACGGCGGCCGCGCCGAAATACTCGACGTGCAGCTGCGCCGCGGGCCAGCCGAGGGCACGTGCGCTACCCAACACGTGGTCGATGAAGCCCTGCGGGCCGCAAACGTAAAGATGCGTGCCGGGTTCCGGCGCTGCCAGCAGCGTGGCCAGGTCGAGCGCCTGGTCGGCGTCGTAGTGAACATGGACCTGCCCGGCGAATCCGGCGCTGCGCATGCGCTCCAGGAAGGCGGCGCGTTCCGGCGCGCGCACGCAATAGTGCAGTTCGAACGGCGCCCGCTCGCCCGCCAGCGTTTCGGCCATCGCCAGGATCGGCGTGACGCCGATGCCGCCCGCCAGCAGCAGCGTGCGCTCTGCCTCGACCAGCGGAAAATGGTTCTTCGGCGCGCTGATCGTCAGCAGCGTGCCTTCGTCGACGTCGTCATGCAGGGACTGCGAGCCGCCGCGCGAATCCGCATCGCGCAGCACGGCGATGAGGTAGCGATGCGTCTCGCCGGGCGCGTTGCACAGCGAGTACTGGCGCACGAGGCCGTTCGGCAGATGGACGTCGATGTGCGCACCGGCCGTGAACCCTGGCAGCGCGGCACCATCGATCGGCACGAGTTCGTAGCTGTAGATGGCCGCGGCTTCCCGGTTTTTTCTTGCGACGCGTACCTGGAGGTCACTCATGCTACCGCCTCCCGTGCCAGCCAGGCGTCGATGATGCGGCGCGACTGCACGCCGCCGGCGTCGATGTTGAGCATCAGGAGCTTGCGCTCCGGATGGCGCAGGATATTCTGCTGCTGGAGTTCGAGCATGGCGCGGTCTTCGCTGAAGATCTTGCCCTGTCCTGCGCGAATGGTCTCGGTCAGCGCCTCGTCCCCCGGCCTGAAATTACGCGCCATGCCCCAGAAATACCAGTGCGACGTCTCCGTTTCCGGCGTGATGAAGTCGACCACGATGGACGACGCCTTGTGCGCCGGGTCGGCGTGATAGCCGCCCTTGCCGGCATGGGCGACGCCCACCTCGATCATCACGTGGCTCGGCGCATTGAAGCGGCAGATCTGCCAGCGGTCGACCGGCACGTCGTCCGCGAGGCCGTTGCCGCGCAGCGCGGCCTGCCAGAACGGGGGCGGCATGATGTTCTCCATGAAGCGGCTCGTCACCACCTGTTCGCCGTCGACCTTCGTCGTGACGGGCGCCTCGTCGATTTCCTTCTGGCCGATGCTGGACGCGTGCACGTAGGTCTCGTGCGTCAGGTCCATCAGGTTATCGATCATCAGGCGGTAATCGCAGCCGATGTGATACAGCCCGCCGCCGTAGGCCCATTCCGGATTGTCCGCCCACTCGAGATGGTGGATCGCGGCCGGATCGGCCAGCGCCCTGTCGCCCGGCCAGACCCAGATGAAGCCGTAGCGCTCCTCGACCGCATAGCTGCGGATGCAGGGAAACCCGCGCACGCGTTGGCCCGGCATGCTCACCGCCTTGCCGTCGCAGCCCATCTGCAGGCCGTGGTAGCCGCATACCAGGTGGCCATCGCGCAGGAAGCCCAGCGACAGCGGCGCGCCCCGGTGCGGGCAGAAATCCTCGACCGCGGCGACCTTGCCGCCCTCGCCCCGGTAAAACACCATCTTTTCGCCGCAGATCTGGCGACCGAGAGGCTTGCCGTCGATCTCGTCGGGCGTGCACGCCACGTACCACGCATTCCTGGGGAACATCTCGTCTCCTTGTCGTTTGATATTCAGTACACTGAATGTTTTAAAAAGTATCGCGCGCATCGATGCCGAAGTAAACTGGTGATCCGGATTATTTCGATGGTGCGCCGCACCAGAAGCGGCCCTCAACATGCCAAGCAAACGCGTGCCCGACGATCACGGATCGTCGCTCGACCTGTACCAGCACCCCGGCCATTTGCTGCGCCGCGCCCAGCAGATTTCGGTGTCCCTCTTCCATGACGAAATGGGCGGCGAACTGACGCCGGTCCAGTATGCGATCCTGAGCCGGCTGGCCGATCATCCCGGCATCGACCAGGTCTCGCTGGCGGGCCTCGCCGCCATCGACACCTCGACCGGTGCCACCGTCTGCGCCAGGCTCGAAGAAAAGGGGCTGCTGGAACGCAAGGTGATTCCGCACAACCGGCGCCAGCGCGCCCTGACGATCACGCCCGCCGGCGCGCGCCTGCTGGCCGCGCTGGAGCCGGGCGCCCAGCGCCTGCGCGACCGGATGCTGGCGCCCCTGAGCGCGCGCGAACAGGACGTGTTCATGCACCTGCTGGCCAAACTCGTCAACGGCAACAACGAACAAAGCCGCGCGCCCCTGGCACTGCCCACCGCCTCCGACGACGTGTAAGGACCGGCACTTCCATCACTTCGAGCACCGGCGCACCCGTCCGCGGACCGCGCCGTAACCAACTTTACAACCCCCGATTTTTAGTTATAGAATGAAATTAGTATATTTCATAACTTTAATCGGAGACACAGGATGGCCAACGCGGTACGCACGATCAAGTCCACGCACACCTTTCCCCGCCGGTCCGGCGTCGCGTTCGCGGTCTTCTGCGCCTGCGCCGCCATGGCTGCGGGCGCGCAGGCGCAAACGGCGTCCGCGGCGCCGGACAACGGCGAGCAGCCGGAGCAGGTCGTCGTGACCGGCAGCCGCATCCGCGGCGTGGCGCCGGTCGGCTCGACGGTGGTATCGCTCACGCGCGGCGACATCGAGGCGTCGGGCGCCGTCAGCACCGCCGGCCTGCTGCAGGAAGTGCCGCAGGTGTTCAACCTCGGCGTGTCCGAATCGTCGCGCGGCCAGGCGGGCGGCGCCGGCAACATCACGTACGGCTCGTCGGTCAACCTGCGCGGCATCGGTCCGTATGCCACGCTGTCGCTCGTCAACGGCCACCGCGTCGTGCCGCAGGGGACCACGGGTTCCGGCATCGATCCGTCGATCATTCCGATGCTGGCGCTGCAGCGCGTCGAGATCGTCGCGGACGGCGCCTCGGCCATCTACGGTTCGGACGCGGTGGCCGGCGTCGTCAACCTGATCCTGCGCCGCAACGTCGAAGGCGCGGAAGGCTTCGTGCGCTATGGCACGGCGGACGGCTACCGCGAGCACCAGGCCGGCGCACTGCTCGGACACCGGTGGCGCGGCGGCCAGGTCGTCGCCACCGTGCAGAACGATGTCCATACGGCGCTGAACGGCCGCGATCGCGATTTCTTCCGGGGCGACCTGCGCGCCCGCGGCGGCGGCGACTTCCGCTCCACGCAATGCGCACCGGGGAACATCCTCATCGGCGGCACGTCCTACGCGATTCCGTCCGGCGGCGTCGCGCCGGCGAACGCGGGCGACCTGGCCGCCGGCACCGTCAACAAGTGCGACAACCTGCAGTACGCCGACATCCTGCCGCGCCAGGAGCGCAACAGCGCCACCTTCACGTTCAACCAGGACCTCGGCAACGGCTACGCGCTGTACGCGGACGGCTTCGCCACGCGCCGCACGTACCGCATGCAGCCCGGTTCGCCGTCGTCGACCGTCACCGTCCCGAGCACCAACCCGTTCTATGTGCGGCCCGCGGGCGCGCCGGCCGGCACGTCGGAAGACGTGGCGCTGTCGTTCGCCGGCCAGCTGGCGCCGGACACCGCGACCGGCTATTCGCGCTCGTTCGAAGCCACGATCGGCATCGACAAGACGCTGGCCGCCGGCTGGAAGGCCGGTGCCCTCTACACGTGGGGCAAGAACAACGACCAGTCCGCGACCGTGCATGGCCTGAACAGCGGCGCCGTCGCGGCCGCGCTAGCGGACACGAATCCGGCGACGGCGCTGAACGTGTTCGGCGGCCCGAACAACCCGGCCACCCTCGCGCAAATCGCGAACGGCCTGTTCATCGCGCCCGGCCAGACGATCTTCCAGAATGCGCAGGTCAAGGCCGACGGTCCCCTGTTCGCCATCCCCGGCGGCGACGTGCGCGCCGCGGCGGGCTTCGAATACCAGCGCCTGCGCACCGACGTCGGCTCGACGTTCGGCACGACCGACGCGCCCATCGCCAGCAGCATGGGACTTGGACGCAACATCAAATCGCTGTACGCGGAGCTGGCGGTACCGCTGGTCGGCGCCGCCAACGCCATGCCCGGCATCTACCGGCTCGACCTGGACATCGCCGGCCGCACCGACCGCTACAGCGACGTCGGCAGCACGAACAACCCGAAGGTCGGCTTCAACTGGGCGCCCGTGAAAGGCGTCGTCGTGCACGGCAGCTACGGCACGTCGTTCCGCGCGCCGCTGCTGGCCGAGGTGAACACGCCCGTCAACAACGGCCGCGGCGCGCTGTTCGTGCAAAACTATTCCGACCCGGCCAACGGCGGCGCGTTGCGCGTGGGCGTCGCGCGGTCGGCGTCGAATCCGAACCTGCAGCCGGAAACGGCGACCACGAAATCGCTCGGCGTCGACTGGGAACCGGCGTTCGGCCACAATACGAAGCTCGGGCTGACGTACTTCGACATCAAGTACGAGAACCAGGTGACGAGCTATTTGTCCGACCTGACGTTGCTGAACCGGGAAGCGCAGTTCGCCGGCACCGGGATCATCGTGCGCAATCCGTCGGCCGCCATGGTGGCGCAGATGAAGGCGCAATACCCGGCCTTCGGCGTGCTGCCCGAACACTGGACGCTGTACGTCGACGGCAGCGCCAACAACCTGGGCAAGTCGCTCGCGCGCGGCTTCGACTTCACGGCCAGCACGCGCGTGCCGGCCGGGGACCTCGGCGATTTCGGCTTCGGCGCGAGCGGCACCTATTTCACGAAGTACCAGGTGGCGGTGACATCCGGCGCCCCGCTCGTCGACCAGCTGAACCGGATCTACAATCCGCTGCGCTTCAAGACCCGATTATCGTCGACGTGGAACCTGGATGCGTGGAGCGCCAACGTCTACCTGAACTACCAGAACGCCTACGACAACAACCTCGCGGCGCCGCTGCAGGAGGTGTCCAGCAGCACCACCGTCGACGCGCAGGTCGCCTACCGGTTCGATGCCGGCGTCCTGAAGGACACGACGCTGGCGCTGAACGTCAACAACCTGTTCGACCGCCGGCCGCCGTTCGTGAACATCGCGCAAAGCAGCAACGGCGGCGGCGGTTTCGACCCGACCTTGACCAACCCGGTGGGACGCATCGTGTCGCTCTCGCTCAACAAGCACTTCTGAAACTCACGGAGACCCTCATGCTTCGACAACCCATACGCACCCTCCTCGCCGCGGCGCTGCTGCCGGTCACCCTGGCGCACGCGGCCTCGCCGAACGACACGCTCGTCTCGCCGCGGTTAGCGGACGGCCGGGCCGTGTTCAGCGTGTATGCGCCCGACGCGGACGCCGTGCAGCTGACGGGCGAAATGCTCGAGTACGGAAAAGCGATGCCGCTGGCGAAGGGGGCGGACGGCGTCTGGTCGCTGGCCGTGCCGGGCATCGCGCCGGGCACCTATCGCTACACGTTCCGCGTGGGCGGCGTCGACGTCGTCGACCCGCGCAACACGGAAGCGACGCGCAGCCAGACGCGCGTGCAAAGCCTGCTGCACGTGCCCGGGATCGCCGTCGAGGACGCGCAGCCGGTGCCGCACGGCGCCGTCGCCGTCGTGCATTACCGCAGCCCGGTGTTCCCGGTGCCGCGCCGGATGCACGTGTACACGCCGCCCGGGTACGCGCCCGCCAAGGGCCCGTATCCCGTGCTGTACCTGCTGCACGGCGGCGGCGACTCGGACGAGAACTGGAGCACGGTCGGACGCGCCGGCTTCATCCTGGACAACCTCATCGCCGCGGGCAAGGCAAAGCCGATGATCGTCGTGATGCCGGCCGGGCACGTGCCGTCGGCCGACGGCAGCATCGCCGGCGCGATGACCGCGATGAGCGCGGACGCGCACAACGACCCGTTCACGCGCGACCTGGTGGAAACCATCATCCCGTACGTGGAATCGCATTACGCGGCGTCGCCGCGCGCCCGCGACCGGGCAATCGCGGGCCTGTCGATGGGCGGGGTCCAGACCGGCAACATCGCACTGGCCTACGTCGACAAGTTCCCGTGGGTAGGCATCTTCAGCTCCGGGTGGTTCCCCGAAGTGCGGCCCGACGTCGAGCGCCTGCACGGCAAGGACATGGACAAGGCCGCGAAGACGGAACGCCTGATGTGGGTCGGCTACGGCAAGACCGACATCGCCCGCGACAATTCGAAGGCGATGCTCAGGATGTTCGCCGCGCACGGCATGCGCTACCAGGAACTCGAAACGGAAGGCGGGCACACGTACGCCAACTGGCGGTCGTACCTGGCCCGCTTCGCGCCTTTGCTGTTCCGCGACTGATCTTGAACGCGCCTGATCGCGAGCGCGATCCCCTGCCCGCGCCGAGGCACGTCGTGGGTAGGGTGGGCGGCCTCCGCCCACGCGTGGGCACGGGGTGCCCACCCTACCGGGGCGATGCCTGCACACGCTCGATCGCGAGCGCGATGCCCTGCCCCACGCCGATGCACATCGTGCACAGGGCAAAGCGGCCGCCGGTCCGCTCCAGCTGGTACGTGGCCGCGGTGACGAGCCGCGCGCCACTCATCCCGAGCGGATGGCCGAGGGCGATCGCGCCGCCGTTCGGATTCACGCGCGGGTCGTCGTCGCGCAGGCCGAGCAGGCGCAGCACGGCGAGGCCCTGCGCCGCGAACGCTTCGTTCAGCTCGATCACGTCGAACTGGTCCAGCGTCATGCCCGTCTGCGCCAGCAGCTTCCGCACGGCGGGCGCGGGGCCGATGCCCATCACGCGGGGCGCCACGCCGGCCGTCGCCATGCCCACGATGCGGGCGCGCGGTGTCAAGCCGTACTGCGCGGCCGCTTGCGCATTCGCCAGCAGCAGCGCGCACGCGCCGTCGTTCACACCGGATGCGTTACCGGCAGTGACCGTGCCATCCGGGCGCACGACCGGTTTCAGCTTCGCCAGCGTTTCCAGGCTCGTCTCGCGCGGATGCTCGTCCCGCGCGAATCGCACCGGATCACCCTTCTTTTGAGGGATCGGCACGGGCACGATCTCCTGCTCGAACGTCCCGTCCTGTTGCGCACGCGCCGCCTTCGCCTGGCTGGCGAGCGCGAACGCGTCCTGGTCCGCGCGCGAAATCCTGTAGTCGTCGGCCACGTTTTCCGCCGTCTCCGGCATCGCATCCGTGCCGTACAGCTTGTGCATCAGCGGGTTCGGGAAGCGCCAGCCGATCGTCGTGTCGTAGATGTTCGCGCTGCGGGAGAACGCGGATTCCGCCTTGCCCATCACGAACGGCGCGCGCGTCATCGACTCGACGCCGCCCGCGATCATCAGGCGCGCCTCGCCGCTCTTGATGGCGCGCGCGGCACTGCCGACGGCATCCAGGCCCGAACCGCACAGGCGGTTCACGGTGGAGCCTGGAACCTCTTGCGGCAAGCCGGCCAGCAGCGCGGCCATGCGCGCCACGTTGCGATTGTCCTCGCCGGCCTGGTTGGCGCAGCCGTAGATCACGTCGTCGACGGCGGACCAGTCGACGTCCGGATTGCGGCGCATGAGTTCGCGGATGGGGATGGCGCCCAGGTCGTCCGCGCGCACGTCCTTCAATGCGCCGCCGTAGCGGCCGATGGGGGTGCGGATGGCGTCGACGATAAATGCATCGGTCATGGTCATTCTCCTGTTATGCGTTGGGCGCCAGCAGCGGCGCGGCGGTGACGGCCTGCAGGTCGGCCAGGGTCAGGCCCGGCGCCATCTCGCGCACGCGCAGGCCCTCGGGCGTGACGTCCAGCACGGCGAGATCGGTGTAGATGCGGCTGACGCAGCCGATGCCCGTCAGCGGATACGTGCAGCGCTCGACGATCTTGCTTTCGCCCGTCTTCGTCTGGTGTTCCATCATGACGAACACCTGCTTCGCACCGATCGCGAGGTCCATGGCGCCGCCGACGGCGGGAATCGCGTCCGGCGCGCCCGTGTGCCAGTTGGCCAGGTCGCCCGTGTGCGACACCTGGAAGGCGCCCAGCACGCAGATGTCCAGGTGGCCGCCGCGCATCATCGCGAACGAGTCCGCGTGGTGGAAATAGGCGCCGCCCGTCAGCAAGGTCACCGGCTGCTTGCCGGCGTTGATCAGGTCCTCGTCTTCCTCGCCCGGAGCGGGCGCCGGCCCCATGCCGAGCAGGCCGTTCTCGCTGTGCAGGAAGATCTCCTTCTCCGCCGGCAGGTAGTTGGCGACCTTCGTGGGCAGGCCGATGCCCAGGTTGACGTAGGCGCCTTCCGGGATGTCTTGCGCGACGCGCGCGGCCATCTGGTCGCGGGTGTATCGGGTGTTCATGCGGCCTCCTTGACGACGCGCTGGACGAAGATGCCGGGGGTGACGATCGCTTCCGGATCGAGTTCGCCGAGCGGCACGATCTCGGCGACCTGCGCAATGGTGGTCTTCGCGGCCATCGCCATGATCGGACCGAAGTTGCGGGCGGTCTTGCGGTACACGAGATTGCCCCAGCGGTCGCCGCGCAGGGCCTTGATCAGCGCGAAATCGGCGTGGATCGGCATCTCGAACACATAGTGCCTGCCGTCGATGACGCGGGTTTCCTTGCCCTCGGCCAACAGGGTGCCGTAGCCGGTGGGCGTGAAGAAGCCGCCGATGCCGGCGCCGGCGGCGCGGATGCGCTCGGCCAGGTTGCCCTGCGGCGTCAGTTCCAGCTCGATCTCGCCGGCGCGGTACAGCGCGTCGAAATGCCAGGAATCGGCTTGGCGCGGGAACGAGCACACGATCTTCTTCACGCGCTTTTCCTTGATGAGGGCGGCCAGGCCCGTGTCGCCGTTGCCGGCGTTGTTGTTCACGATGGTCAGCTCGCGGGCGCCGTGGGCGATCAGCGCGTCGATGAGCGCGGACGGCATGCCGGCGTTGCCGAAGCCGCCGATCATGACGGTGGCGCCGTCGTGGATGTCGGCCACGGCCCGCTCCAGCGAGTCACAGGTTTTGTCGATCATGGGTTGTCACCTTGTCTCTGATGTGCGATTATCGAACACATGCTCGTCTACCGCACAAAAAGTGTACGCCTCGGCCGCGCCGCCAGTCAAGCGCTTCCTTTCATCGATTAAAATCCCGGCATGTCATCCACACCATTCACACCATCCACCCCAGCCGCCCCGCTCACCATCGCGGAAGAGATCGACGCCCTCGCCGATCCCGACTTCATGACGTCGCTCGCGCGCGGCCTCGCCGTGCTGCGCGCGTTCGCCGACTCGCGCAAGCCGCAGACCATCGCCCAGATCAGCCAGCAGACGGGCATCCCGCGCGCGGCCGTGCGCCGCTGCCTGCACACGCTGCGCCAGCTCGGCTACGTGGATGCGGAACTGAACAATTTCAGCCTGCGCCCGAAAGTGCTGACCCTGGGGTATTCGTATCTGTCGTCGACGCCGCTGACGGCCGCCGCGCAGCCGTGCCTGAACGGCGTCAGCAAGGCGCTCGGCGAATCGAGCTCGCTCGCCGTGCTGGAAGAAGACCAGGTGCTGTACGTGGCGCGCGCGGCGACGTCGCGCGTGATGTCGGTCTCGCTCGCCGCCGGCAGCCGCCTGCCGGCGTATTGCAGCTCGCTGGGCCGGGTACTCCTGGCGCACCTGCCGCAGGACGAGCTGGACGCCTATCTCGCGCGCACGACGTTGATGCCGATGACGGAACGCACGGTGACGGATGCCGGCAAGCTGCGCGACATCCTCGCGCAGGTGCGCCGCGACGGCTATGCCGTCAACAACGAAGAACTGGAAATGGGATTGCGCTCGATCGCCGTGCCGGTGCGCGGCGCGTCGGGCCGCGTGCTGGCGGCGCTGAACGTGGGTGCGCACGCGGCGCGCGTGACGCCGGAGCGCATGGTGGAAGAGTTCCTGCCGGTGCTGCGCCACGGCGCGCAAGAACTCGCGATGCTGCTGCCCTGACGGCTGTCAGAAGCCGTCGACGGCCGCCGCGTAGTGCGTGACGACGGGCGCCCCGTCGAAGCAGTGGCCGACGAGGTGGCGCCATTCCTGGAAATCGTCGCTCTCGCGGAAGTGGACCATGTGGTCCTCGACCGTGTTCCAGTCCACGAGCAGGCGGTAGGCGCGCGGATTCTCCACGCCCCGCTGCAGGCGCATGCTTGTACAGCCGCGGGCCCGCTGGAACAGCGGCGCGGCGGCGCGCACGCCTGCCTCGAATTGTTCTTCCATGCCGGCCTTGACCAGGATTTCGGCGCTTTCGACGACCATATGCTTCCTTTCGGTGGAGGTTGGGGTGACGACGATTATGCCACTCCGCGCGCCGTCTCGATGGCGTTGAAGCTGAACGGCGCCATCGGCAGCTCGGCATTGGTCGACAGGCCGCGCGCGATCTCCAGCATCACGCCGCGCAGCCAGATGTGGCACGGGTCGTTTTCCTGGAAGCGGTGCCATTGCAGGCATTCCGCCAGCGGCGGCAGCTCGTACGGCAGCGGCAGCACGCGGATCGGCAGCCGGCGCGCGCACGCGAGCGCGAGGCGCGTGTGCATCGTCGCGACGAGATCCGTGCCGACGAGCGCCGTCGCCATGCTGTAGAAATCGCTGGTGATCACGCGGATGCGGCGCTTGACGCCCTGCGCCTGCAGCAGCAACTCCTCCATCGTCGGCGAGCGGGGACGGCCCAGCATCGGCGCGATATGCGAGAGGCGCTCGTACGTGGCGGCGTCGAGGACGTCGCCGACATGCGTGTTTCCTTCCCAGATCACGGCGCAGTAATGGTCTTCGAACAGCGTACGCTGCGGATGCTCGGGGTCGAGAAAGTTGCGCGGGATGATGAGGAAGTCGTTTTCGCCGCGGCGCAGCTTTTCCGCCGCGTCGTCCGCGAGCGGCACCAGTTCCAACGTCATGTTGGGCGCGTCGCGCAGCACGCGCGCCACCACTTGGTTCAGGAAGACCTCGGTCGCATAATCGGACACCATGATCTTCATGCAGCGCGTCTCGCGCGCCGGATCGAAAGACACGCGAATGCCGACCGTCGCGTGCACGTGCAGGATCAGGTCGCGCACCGGCCCGACGAGCTGGCGCCCCAGCACCGTCAGCTCCATGTTGCGGCCGACGGCGGCCAATAAATCGTCTTCGAAGAATTCGCGCAGGCGCGCCAGCATGCCGCTCATCGCGGACTGGCTGACGTTCACGCGCGCCGCCGCGCGGGTGATGTTCTGTTCCTCCAGCAGCGCGTCGAGCGCCAGCAGCAGGTTCAGGTCCAGGCGGTTGAAACGCATCGGTTGTCTCCTTGTTATCGTATGGCTCGTGCGGCCGTTTGATCCTTTACTTTATGGAGTTTTCATGCGCCTGTCACGCACAAAGGCCAGCAAGGGCGCGGCCAGCGCGTCGTCGCCGCTGTTGATCGCATAGACCTGGCTGAGGTGATTGTGGTTCGCGACGACCCCGATTCGCGGCTGGAAACCGTGGCGCGTGACGAGCCGCGCGAACAACTCGCCCGCCTGCGCCTGCATCTGGATCGGGTCCAGTTCCGCATACGTGATCGCGAGCGGGAACGGTGCCGCATCGACCAGCTCCACGGTCGACATCGCGCGGTACGCCGCGAAATCCGTGCCGAAGTAGGCGTCGTTGCGCGGATCCGGCGTCGCGATGCCCAGCTGCGACCGTGCCAGGAATTCCAGCTCGGCGTTGTACACGCCCGACGCGAGGAACGCGCCCGCGATCTTCAGGCCTTCGGCCGGGTGGAAGCGTTTGATGAGGGTGGCCGCCGCCACGTGCGCCGCGCCGGCCGATTCACCCGCGAGCACGATGTGATCGGGATCGCCGCCGTACTGCGCGACGTTGGCCCGCGCCCAGGCCAGTACCGACGACACGTCCTCGGCCCCGGTCGGCCACCGGTGGCGCGGGCCGAGCCGGTAATTCGGCAACACGGCCGCGACGCCGTGCCGGGAAAAATAGTGGCCGACGGCTTCCCGGTCCGCCTTGTCGCCACGAATGAAGCCTCCACCGTGCAGGAACACGACGACGGGCGCCGGCCCCGTTGCGCCGACGGCCGGGTACACGTCCAGCCGGTGGCGCTCGTCGACGCCGTAGACGATGTCGCGCAGCGGTTCCGCGCCGCGCGGCATGTCCGCCAGCAGGGGCGCATACAGGGCCTTCGCGGCCGGCGGATCGATCACGGGGCCGGCCGCGCGGACCGCACGCAGGATCTCCCGATGCTTGTCGCTCAACGTCATTCGACCTCCTTACAGCGCGGCCAGCGCCGGATCCTTGTGGAAGCGCCCATCCTTCATGATGGCGCGCAGGCGCTTGCGGTCCTGCAGGATCGTCACGTTCTGCGTCGGATCGCCGTCGACTAGCAGCAGGTCGGCGAGGAAGCCGGGTTTCACCTGTCCCAGCTCGTCGCCCATGCCCATCAACTCGCCGCCCAGCAGGGTCGCGGCGGACAGCGCCTCTTCCGGCGTATAGCCCAGCAGGTTCACGAACAATTCCAGGTCGCGCGCGTTGCGGCCGTTCGGGTTGAACGGGAAGCCGTAGTCGCCGCCCGGCAGCACGCGCAGGCCGCGCCGGCGCAGTTCCGGCACGAGCTTTCTCTGCAGGTCCAGCACCTCGGCCGCGCTTTTCTTCATGTGGCTCATGTCGAAGTGCGGCGGCGGCGCGGCGTCCAGGGTCGCCTGGATGATGCCGATGGCCGGCGCGATGAAGACGTCGTCGCGGCGCGCTTCGAGCATGTCCAGCGCGTCCTCGTCGGCGTACGTGCAGTGGTACAGCACGCGGAAACCGGCGCGCAGGCCCATCTTGACGGCGTCGGACGCTTGCGCGTGACAGGCGAGCCACACGCCGGATTCGCGCGCCTGCTCGCCGGCCGCATCGGCCTCTTCCTGCGTGTACATCAGCTGTTGCGATGCGCCCGGCTTCAGCGCATCCTCTCCGGACAGCAGGAACTTGACGGACTTGGCGCCGATGGAGGCGCAGTCCTTCACGAAGGCGCGCACGGCGTCGGGCCCGCGGCCGTGCTCCGCGACCTTGCCCGGGTCGAGTTCCTCGATGGTCGGCGGCTCGCGCTCGATCGACGACGCGACGAGCCGGGGCCCCGGCATGCCGCCGCTCGTGATGAAGGTGTTCAGCACCGTCTCGACGGACTTGGAGAGCGCCCCGGCCGAATAGGCGCTCGTGAAGCCGTGGTCGAGCAGGATGCGCGCGTTGCGGGCCGTCGTCAGCACGAGGTCTTCCGGCGGCAATGCCATGCCGGGCACGAAGCGCTCGACGGAGCTGGGCCACGACAGATGCGCATGCGCTTCGACGAGGCCTGGCATCAAGGTGCCCTGCTTGCCGTCGATGACGCGGTCGCCGGCCAGCGGCGCGATGCCGCGCGTACCGTCCGCCACTTCGGCGATGCGGTTGCCCTCCACGCGCACCGCGCCGGTCCCCGGGCGCATCTGGCTGCCGTCGAAGATCCTTACGTTTTCAAAAATGATACCGCCCACGTTTTGTCTCCCTGTAGTTCATTCGATAGGCTTAGCGTAGCGGCCGGACCCCATCCGGCCAAAGCCCATTTTGGCGATACCTGCTATCGCCCTTTCATGCCGAAACGCCGTTCGCCTGCGCGATCTTTCCGAGCACGCGCGCGCTCGGTTTCACCGTGCGCTTCATCGTCGCGCGGTCGACGCCGATCAGGCCATAGTGCGGGCCGTAGCCGAAGATCCACTCGAAGTTGTCGAGCAGCGACCAGTGGATGTAGCTCTTGACGGGAATGCCGTCCTTGAGACAGTTCGCGACCCCACCCACGGCCGTGCGGATGTAGGCGATGCGCTGCGTGTCGTCGTCCGTCGACATGCCGTTTTCGGTCACATAGATGGGCACCTTCACTTGCTGCGCCGTGTAGCGGATCGTCGCCTCCAGCGCCTGCGGGTAGTACTCCATGTGCGCCGACGTGAACGTCGCATCCTTCGGCGGCGGCCGCACGCCGTCGGGCCCGATCAATTCGCGCGTATAGGTCTGCACGCCGATGAAATCGCCGTGCTCCGCGATCGCCCTGAACCACGGCTCGTAGGCGATGGCGCGCTTGCGGTCGCGCATCGCCTCGCCGCCGTCGACTGCCTGGTCGTCAGCGATGGCGATCGAGAAGCCGACGGGCAGTTGCGGGCACACGGCCTTGATGGCCTGGTAACCCGCCGCATGGCCCTTCAACAGCCCGGCTTCGATCTTCGCGAAATCGCCGAAGATCCACGACGACCATTTACCCGTGCCCGCCAGCTGGCCGGCCTTCGCCAGCATTTCCTTCATGCGCGGGTTGTCGGCCATGCCGGACAGCGGTCCGGGAATGCCGAACAACAGGCGCGGCAGGTTCGGCTCGTTGAACGTGGTCGCAATGTCGATCAGGTCACCCAGGTGGCGCGCGACCTTGTCGCAATAGCGGGCGTACAGCTGCGCCGAACCGTCCGCCTCCCAGCCGCCGCGCGCCGCGAACCATGCGGGCGTGACGAAGTGGTTGAAGCTGACCATTGCCTTCACCTTGTGCCTGCGGCAAGATTGCAGCACGTCGCGGTAATGCTCCAGCGCGGCCAGCGAGAACATCCCCTCGACGGGCTCCACGCGCGCCCACTCGATCGAGAAGCGGAACGTGTTCAGGCCAAGGCTTGCCAAGGTCGCGATGTCCTGGTCGTACAGGCGGTAGTGATCCACGGCGGAACCCGACGGCTCCTTGAACTCCGTCGGCTGGATGTTTTCCAGCAGCCATGCGTCGCTCGCGATGTTGTCGCCTTCCGCCTGGTGGCCCGCGATGGCGGCGCCCCACAGGAAGCCTTTGGGGAACGTTCCCCGCGCGGTGGCTGCGCTTGCGACCGAAGGTAGCAGCGCGGCGCCGGCGAGTGCCGTGCCCAGTCCAAGCAGAGTACGGCGGCGTGCATCGTGATTCATGTTGTCTCCTTTGTTATGGTTTATTGCAAGGTATTCGTGAGTCCGGCGACGAGGTCGTACAGTCCCGCACCGTCGCTCGCGACACCGTACACGTAGTGGTCCGGCCGGACGACGGCCGCATGGCAGCCGTGGCGCGCGAACCAGCGCGCCAACACGCCGTCCAGTTCATCCGCCTGCATGCGGTGCGGCCCGCTCGAAAAGCCGGCGGTGTCGGACGGAATGCTGATCAACATGCCGACGCGCTCCGCCAGCGCGAGCAGGCCAGGCGGCAGCTGCGCGGTGCGCAAGTCGGTCACGATGCGCCAGCCGGTGCCCGCCAGCTCGTCAAGCAGCGCCGGCCCGGCGGGTCCGTTCACGCGCGGCTGCGGGAACAGCGTGCCCGTGCCCGAGCCGATGTATCCGCCGGACGCCAGCAGACCTTCCATCAGCGGCGGGATGATGTCCTGGCGCGGCACGGTGCGTATGGTGCCGCCGGCCGCGTCGATCAGGGCCGCGTCGCGAGCCTGCGCACGGACGGGATCGCGTTCGCAGATGACGGCGCCGATCTCCTTGATGCGCGTGGTGAGCCGGCGCACGTGTTCGCGGCGCTCCACCGTGTAGGTGTCGAGCAGGCTGTCCGGCGCGTCGCCGCCCAGCACCGCGCGCAGTTTCCACGCGAGGTTGACGACGTCGCGAATCCCCTGGCACATGCCCTGTCCCAGGAATGGCGGCTGCTGGTGCGCGGCGTCGCCCGCGATGAACACGCGGCCCGCGCGCCACTCGCGCGCCACCAGCGCATGGAAGCGGTAGCTGGCCTGGCGCCACAGGGTCGCGTCGTCCGGGCCGATCCACCGTTGCAGCACGCTCCACGCGCCCTCCTCCGTCGCCATGTATGCGGGATCCTCGCCCGGCAGCAGCGAGATTTCCCAGCGGCGGTGGTTGCCCGGTCCGATCACGTACGTGCACGGCCGCGCCGGTTCGCAATACTGCACGCTGGTCGACGGCAGCTTGGCGAGGCCCCTCTCGTTGACCTGCACGTCGACGACCAGCCACGGTTCGTCGAACTCGAGATCTTCCAGCCTGATGCCGATGGCGTCGCGCACGGAGCTCGAGGCGCCGTCGCAGCCGATCACGTAGCGGGCGCGCACCGAGCCCTCGTCGAAGTGCACGGTGGCACCAATCGCATCCTGCTCGACGCCGGTGAAGCGCCGGCCCAGCACGACGTCGACGGCGGGCAGCGCCTGCACGTGGCGGCGCAGCGCCGCTTCCACGGGCGGCTGCGTGAACACCATCGACGGCGTGTGCCCCAGCGGGTACGGCGGTTCCACGGTGGCGAGACGCTTGATCAGGCGCCCGTCGACGCCGTAGTACTCGGACGGCGTGAACGGCTCGCAGTGCGGCGACACGGCATCCGCGAGGCCGAGATTCTGGAACACGCGCATGATCTCGTGGTCGAGGGCGATGGCGCGCGGCTTCGGATAGACGTCAATGCTGCGGTCCACGACGAGCGTGCGCACGCCGGCCTGGCCCAGCAACGCGGCCGCGACGGCGCCGGACGGGCCGAAACCGACGACGACGACGTCATACTCGCCGTTCATGGCTGCTCGTCCTCGATCGTGTTGACGAGCAGGCCCACGCCCTCGATCTCGACCTCGATCGTGTCGCCCGCCTTCATCCACACTGGCGGCGTGCGCGACTGGCCGACGCCGGCCGGCGTGCCCATCGCGATCACGTCGCCCGGCTCCAGCGTGAGGCACTCGGTCAGCAGCGCGATGGTCTCGGCCACGTCCCAGATCATGTCCTTCGTGTTCGCATCCTGCATGACCTGGCCGTTCAGGCGCGACTGGATCGACAGGCCCACGCCGCCGGCCGGCAGTTCGTCGGCGGAGACGAGCACGGGACCCAGCGCGCCCGTGCGGTCGAAGTTCTTCCCGATGGTCCACTGCGGCGTGCGCTTTTGATAATCGCGCACGGAGATGTCGTTGAAGCACGCATAGCCGAACACATAATCCAGCGCATCCTCGCGTCTGACATGGCGGGCGCGCTTGCCGATGACGACGGCCAGCTCGGCCTCGTAGTCGAATTTTTCCGACACGCGCGGGCGCGGCGACGCTTCGCCATGCGCCAGCAGCGATGTCGTCCCGCGCAGGAAGAACCACGGGTACACGGGCTTCTCGCGGCCGCTCTCGGCGGCGTGGTCGTAGTAGTTCAGGCCGAGGCAGACCGTCTTGCCGGGTTCCGGCACGACGGGCGCCAGCGCGGCGTCGGCCAGCGGCTGGCGCTCGGCGGTCGAATCGAGCGCGCGGAGGCCGGCGGCGACGAGGTCCACGCCGTCCGCGAGCGCGGCGCGTACGTCGGCCGGGACCTCCGGCACGGCGCGGTTGATATCGACGATCTGGTCGCCGTCGACGACGGCCAGGCGGGTCTCGGTACCGCTGCGGTAGGTGACGAATTTCACTGCTGCTCCTTATTGTTCGATGAAACGGATGGTTCTCTGCGCCTGCTTGATGCGGTCCGACGGCGGCTGCGACACGCCCCACTGGTCGAAGCGGCCCGGCGGCCATTGCCAGTCGGACGGCCCGCCGACTTTGTACGAGTCGTCGACCTGCAGCACGTCGGCCGTGTATTCGATGACGAAATCGTCCGGGCCGACGAAGTAGGCAAAGACGTTGTTGCCCGGGCCATGGCGGCCGACGCCCCATTCGATGGGCCAGCCGGCGTCGCGCATGCGGCCGGCGCCGCGCATGACGGCGTCCAGGTCCGGCATGACGAAAGCGATGTGGTTCAGCGTGTCCGCATTGCTGTCCGCGAGCGCGATGCTGTGGTGGTCGCTGTTGCAGCGCATGAAGGCCATGATCTTCGTGCGGTCGGACAGCCGGAACCCGAGCGCCTCTTCGTAAAAGCGCTGGGCCGCGGCCACGTCCGCGCTGTTGAACACGACGTGCGTGATGCGGCTCGGAGCGTCGGCGTGCGTGTTCGCCGCCTGGCGCTCGTCGCCGTGCACGAAGCGCAGGATGCGCCCCTGCGGGTCCGCGATCATGACGGCCGTGCCGCCGCCCGGCTCGTCGACGTCGGCAGGTCCGGACAGCACGCTGCCGCCCGCCGCCGGCGTGCGCGCCGCGATGGCATCGAGATCGGCGCGCGCCGCCACGCTGAACGTCACGTTGCGGACATCGGGCTTGTCGCCGCGGTGCAGCGCGAGGATGTGGTGGAACGGGCCGGCACCGCGAAGGTAGACGGCATCCGCGGTCTTCGCAACGGTCTGCAAATGCCACGTATCGTTGTAAAAGCGCTCGGCGGCATCGAGGTCGGTGACGCCGATGGCGATGCTGCGCAGCTGGCCGGCGGGGGATGCGGGCATGTTGACTCCTTGTTAAAGCCCGAGGAAACGGGCCGCGTTATGGGTGACGAGTTGGGCGCGCACGTCCGCATCGACCACGGCCGCGGCGATGCTGTCGAAGGGGCGCGCGTCGTGGAAAGCGAACGGGTAATCCGTGCCGATCATCAGTTGCGAGGCGCCGAAGCGGTCGAGCAGGTGGCGCAGCGTGGGCGCATCGAACACGAGCGTGTCGTAGAACAACCGGCGCGCCTGGTCCGACGGGCTCTCCGGCATCGTGTCGCGTAGCGCGGGAAACACCTGGCGTGCCTGTTCGAGGCGCGGCAGCAGCGACGCGAGCGTGCCGCCGCCGTGGCTGAACACGATTTTCAAATCCGGATGCCGGCCGATCAGGTTCGAGGTCAGCACGGAAGCGGCGGCCAGGCCCACGTCGGTCGGATACGCGAGCGCGGGCAGCAGCTTGTCCGGGCCGACGAGGCGGTCGGCGCCGGCCGGTTTCAACGCATGCACGAACACGGCGACGCCCTTCTCCGCGCACGCGGCGAAGAACGGCTCGAATTCCGGGCTGCCGATCGCCTTGCCGTTGATATTGCTGCCCACTTCGATGGCCTTGAAACCGAGCTTGTCGGCGACGTGGTCCAGTTCCGCCAGCGCGAGGTCGAGGTCTTGCAGCGGCACGGCGCCCATGCCGACGAGGCGTCCGCCGGACAGCGCGGCCATGTTCGCGATCTGTTCGTTCATGTAGCGCAGCAGCTGGGCCGCGGCGTGCGGCTCCATCCAGTACGACAGCAGTTCCGGCATCGGCGAGATGGCCTGCACGGCGAGCCCCATCGTCTCCATATCCTCGATGCGGCGGCTGGCGCTCCACGCGCGCTCGGACACGGTGCGGTACACGCTGCCCTGGATGACGACGTGGCGGTGGCACGCATGCGCCGGCGCCATCGACGGCCAGTCGGGCGGCAGGCGGTTGCCCACGTAGCGCGGCAGGTCGTGCGGAATTGCGTGGGCGTGCACGTCGATCCCGCACGCGCAGCCTGGGGTATGCGTTTCCCTCATGCGGCCACCAGTCCCGCCGCGTTCACGCCCGTCGCGCAGATCGCCTCGTCCTGCGCACCGGTCCCGCCGCTCGCGCCGACTGCACCCAGCAAGGTGCCGTCCGCGGCGCGGATCGCGACGGCGCCGGCCTGCGGAATAAAGCGGCCCTGGCTGGACGATGCGAGCGCGTTGAAGAACACGGGGTTGTCCTGCGCGCGCTGGTGCAGCACGCGGCTGGCGACGCCCATGCCGGCGGCCGCGTAGGCCTTGCCGATGGCGATGTCGACGCGCAGCGGTGTGGCACCGTCTTCACGTTGCGCGGCGACCAGGTGGCCGGATGCGTCGAGCACGGCGACGGCCACCGGCGGCAGGCCGTCGGCACGCGCGGCCGCGACGGCGGCTTCGAGGATCGCGTTCGCGCGGGCCAGGTTCAGTTGGGCGGTTGGGTTCAAGTTGCCTCCTTCAGTGATGGGTGGGCGCGGCGCGCGACGAGGGCGAAGCACAGTGTGGCGGCGGTACCGACCAGCACCGCGAGCAGCGCCTGTCCGCCGAAACCGGCACGCATCGCGACCGAGCCGGCCAGCGCGGGGCCGATCGCGGAACCGGTCATCATCATCGCGGGCGTCGATGCGAGCGCGCGGCCGCTCGGGTCCAGCCGGGCGATCAGCCCGAACAGGAAGGTGTGGGTGAAGATCAGCACGGCGGGGTAGATGGCGCCGGCCAGCGCATACGGCAGGAAGTCGGCGGACAGCGTGACGACGAGCGCCAGCGCGGCCTGCAGCGGCGCGGCGACGATGGCCACCCGCACGGGATTGAGGCGCTTCTGCAGCATGCCGGCGACGGCGGCCGGCAGCAGGTTGACGAGGCCGCACACGACGAGCACGCCGTTCACCTTGTCCTGCCCGAAGCCGCGCAGTACGCCGATGCGGTCCAGCATGCTGAACGTGAGCGCCTGGTTCAGCGCCAGGCAGCCCACGCCGAGGATCGCGCACCAGGCCGCGCGGGGCAGCGGCGCCGCCAACGGCGCACGACCGCCGGTCGCAACATTCGGAAAACCGAAAGCACACGCCAGCGCCGCCGCGCCCATCAGGCCGGCGAACACGAGGAACAGTGCCGGCCCGCCATGCGCGGCGACGGCGGGTGGCACGGCGGCATAGAAGATCACCGCACCGATGCCCAGCGCCGTCCCGGCCATGGCGAACAGCCGGTGCGGATTGGCGCTGCGGCCGATGGTGCCGTGCGTGACCGACAAGGCGGTGCCCGTCGCGATGCCGGCGACGAGGTGCAGCGCGGCGAGCGCGCCGAAACCGGCCACCCGCGACGCGGCGAGAAAGGCCAGCGCCGCGATGGCGTAGCCGCCGAATGCGCAGGCGGCGCGCGGCAACCTTATATACAGCGGCGCCGCCACGAGGCTCGCGCCGACCGCGCCCAGCAGGAACGCCGTGACGATCATGCCCGCGTGTTCAAGATCGAAACCGTGATGCTGGGCGAGCGTGCCGACCCACACGGGCAGCGCGACCAGGTCGACCATGCCAGCGAAATGGCACAGCATGAGCGCGGCGCGGCCGCGGCCCGCCTCGGGGGAAGTGTGCATGGGATGTCTCCTCGCTTTTTTTGTATGAAAACGATAGCAGCGCGCGCGGGCATCCCGAAGACCAGAGTTTCGATAGGACGTATCAGCGAATCCGATCGATCAGCCATTTGATCATCACCCGCCAACGTCGATAGCAGGTATCACGGAATACGGCTTTGGAATGGCCGAGGACCGTACCTATACTCGATTCGCCTGAATACAACATGGCCGGCATCGACTGGCCACACTAGGAGACAACATGCACGCACCCCGTACTCCGTCGGCGATCGGTTCGCTGACCATCCTGTCCATGAGCCTGGCCGCGATCTGGAACCCGGCCCACGCCCAGACCGGCGACAGCGGCGCCAGCCCGGTAGCCGCGGCGAAGATCGAGAAAGGCATCGAGACCGTCGTCGTCACCGCGCAAAAGCGCAGCCAGAGCATCAAGGAAGTCCCCGTTGCCATTACGGTCGTCAACGCCGCGCAGCTGGAGCGCGCCGGCGTCAAGGACATCGGCGACCTCGCCAAGACGGCCGCATCGCTCGAATTCGGCGACCAGTCGACCGGCGGCGCGGGCGGCAGCGCGTCGATCCGCGGCATCGGCACCGCCGTGTTCACGCAATCGGCCGAGAGCTCGGTGGGCGTCGTCGTCGACGGCGTACCGCAGGGCGCCACCGCCAGCGGCCTGATGTTCGACCTGGCACGCGTCGAAGTGCTGCGCGGCCCGCAGGGCACGCTGTTCGGCAAGAACGCGTCGGCCGGCGTCCTCAACATGTCGACCCAGGAGCCGATCATCGGCGACCATGGCGGCAGCGTGCAGTTCGAGTTCAAGGGCAAGCATGGCGAAGCCCTGCGCGCCACCGGCAACGTCCCGCTGAACGACATCTCGGCGCTGCGCATCTCCGCGGTCGGCGAGCGTAACAAGGGCGTCTACCACAACGTCCTCACGGACAAGGACAGCGTCACGACCAACGGCGGCGCGCGCCTGCGCTACCTGCTCAAGCCGAACCGCGACGTGGCGGTCAACCTGATCGCGGACGCGTCGAACCAGCGCAACGAGAACGCCGTGTTCTTCGCGCCGTCGGTGGCCTACGCCACCAACACGGCGGGCGACCACCACCCGGCCGCGGAATTCGCATCGTGCGGCGTGACGGTCTCGAAGACCAACAACCAGGTCTGCCCGGACGGCGCGGAAATCCAGCACACCCGGGTACGCGGCCTGTCCGGCCAGGTCGACTGGACCCTGGGCAGCGGCGACACGCTGACGTCGATCACCGCCTACCGCACGCGCAAGCAGGGCCCGGACAGCGTGAACATCGGCATGTCGAACACTTACGACAAGGTCTACAACTTCACCCCGCACCAGGATGCCCGCCAGTTCTCGCAGGAGTTGCGCATCGCGTCGCCGGGCAAGCGGCAGCTCGAATATGTCGGCGGCCTGTTCTACGCCGATTCGAACAACTTCAAGGATTCCACGACGGCGATCCTGCCGAGCACCTTCCTGCCGTCGCCGCCCGTGCCGCGCTCGATCGCGACCGACGCGGTCCAGCACGCGCGCCTGACCACGAAGGCCCTGTTCGGCCAGGCGACCTACCACGTGACCGACGCCACCGGCATCATCGCCGGCCTGCGCTTCACCCGCGACACCGTCAAGGCGGACGAGTCCCAGTCCAGCGTCGTGGCGTTCGACGGCTTCACGTTGCCGGCCACGGTCAAGGCGGCCAGCGGCAGCGCGCAGCAATCGAACGTGTCCGGCAAGATCGGCCTGCAGCACGCGCTGTCGAAGACCGCCAACCTGTATGCGACCCTGAGCCGCGGCTACAAGGGCCCGCAGGTCGACAACGACACCCCGATCAACGTCGCGACGGCGCCCGGCAGCTTCGCCGGCAACATCGTCAGGCCCGAACTGCCGACCAGCGTCGAAGTGGGCTCGAAGATGTCGTTCCTGAACCGCCGCCTGGACGTGGACGTGGCCGCGTTCCACACGAAGATCAAGGATTTCCAGGAGCAGAACTGCACCCTGACGGCCGTCGGCGCTCTCTCCTGCATCCCGCTGAACGTGCCGAGCGTGACGAGCAAGGGTGTCGAGGCCGACATCCGCGCGCGTCCGCTGCCGGAACTGCAGCTGGGTCTCTCGGTCGCGATGATCCTCGACACCGCGTACCCGGGCGGTTTCACGTTCGACAACACCAACGTCGGCGGCCAGCGCCTGCTGTACTCGCCGCGCAACAAGGCGACGCTGAACGGCGACTACAGCTGGACGCTGCCGGGCGACTATGAACTCAAGCTGGGCGGCGACATCGTCTACAAGAGCCGCGTGCGGCTCTGCAATTCGCTCGACGCCGAATGCGCGTACGGCGGCCATTCCACCGCGTCGCTGCGCGTCGCGCTGCGTTCCCCTGACGACAAATGGGGCATCGAGGTGTACGACCGCAACCTGGGCGACAAGCGCGTGCCGAACGCCATCATCTACCCGCTGCCCGGCAAGGGCGCGGGCTCCGGCTTCGCCTACAGCCTCGGCGAGAATTCGTTCCGCCGCGTCGGCGTGACGCTGGACTACCGTTTCTGACCGCATGATGACCCGCGGGGGGGGGGGGGGGCGGGGTTCTTTGGTTTTCGCGCCGTTTTGCCCCGGGGGGGGCGGGCCGGGGGGGGGGGCGCCCCGCGTTCCCATTGATGGAAGACCCACGACGAACCACGCCATGTCCGCACACATTCAACCCCTGCGCCTGATCGCCATCGCCGCCGCCCTCGCCTGCCTGTCCGCACCCGCATGGGCGGCCGCCGACCCGGTCGCATCCGGCTTCGACAATCCCCCGCAAAGCGCCCGCCCCCGCGTGTGGTGGCACTGGCTGAACGGGAACATCGCCAAGGACGGCATCGCCAAGGACATCGACTGGATGGCGAAGTCGGGCCTCGGCGGCCTGCAGAACTTCGACGCCGAGATGATGACGCCCCAACTGGTGCCGAAGCGCCTGCCGTACATGAGTCCCGAATGGGCGGACGCGTTCCGCTTCGCCGCGCAGGAGGCGGAACGCCATGGCCTGGAGTTCGGCATCGCCGCGTCGCCCGGCTGGAGCGAGACGGGCGGCCCGTGGGTACGGCCGGAGGACGGCATGAAGAAGCTGGTATGGAGCGAGATGACCGTCGACGGCGGCAAGCCGCCGGCATTGCCCCTGCCCGCCGCGCCGCGCACGACGGGACCGTTCCAGGACCTGTTCGTCCAGCCCGACATCATGGGCCAGCGGCCGAGCCCCGAGGCGCTCGCGCGCACGGGCGGCGACATCGCCGTCTATGCGTATCCGGTCGACGCGGCCGCACTCCCGCTCCCTGCCATCCGCGCCGGCGACCTGGCCCTCGACGCGCGCAAGCTGGCGGCGGCGACCGAAGAGGCGGCGGCCGAACTCGCGGCGCCCACGGCCGACCGCCCGGTCGTCGTCACGTTGGACTATCCGACACCCCAGACCATCCGCTCCGCCACGATCTTCGCGCCGGGCGCGGGATCGATGTTCGAGGGCTCGGCGTACCAGGCCGCGCTGGAAGCGAGCGCCGACGGGACGAGCTGGCGCAAGGTCGCGGACCTGGCGCTGGCCGGGGTGCCCGCCAGCGCCGGGTTCGCGCCCGTGACGGCGGCCCGCTTCCGCGTCGTGGTCAGCGCAAAGCCGCCCGTGCCGAATCCCCAGTTCATGCCCGTGGCGGGCGCCGACACGGGGCCGTTCGGCGCGATCGGCCAGGCGAAGGGACTGCGCCTCGCGCAACTGGTCCTGTCGGGCGAGCCGAAGGTCAACCAGTTCGAGACCAAGGCCGGCTTCGCGACGGCCGACGACTATTTCGCGCTGGACGCGGGTCTCGACCCGCGCGAGGCCGGCGTCGATCCGGCCGCCATCGTCGACCTCACCGGCAAGGTGCGCGCCGACGGCACGCTGGACTGGACGCCGCCGCCCGGGACCTGGAAGATCGTGCGCCTCGCGTGGTCGCTCACGGGGACCGAAAACCACCCGGCCACGAAGGAAGCGACGGGCCTCGAGGTCGACAAGTACGACGGCGACGCGGTGCGACGCTACCTGGACACCTATCTGGCAAAGTACGAGCAGGCGGCCGGCAAGGACCTCGTCGGCGCGCAAGGCGTGCGCGCCATCGTGACGGACTCGATCGAAGTCGGATCGTCGAACTGGACGCCGCGCCTGCTGGAACAGTTCCAGCGCCTGCGCGGCTACGACGCGCGCCCGTGGCTGCCGGCGCTGACGGGCGTCGTCATCGGCACCCGCGCCCGCACCGACGCCTTCCTGTACGACTGGCGCCGCACCCTCGCCGACCTGATGGCCGGCGAACACTATGGCACCGTGGCGGCCGTCGCGCGCGAACACGGCCTGAAGGTGTACGGCGAAGCGCTGGAAAGCGCGCGCGTCACGCTGGGCGACGACATGGCGATGCGCAGCCACGCGAACGTCCCGATGGCCGCGATGTGGACGTACCGCCCCGAGTTCGGCCCCAACCCGACCGCGGTCGCCGACATGCGCGGCGCCGCGTCCGTGTCGCACATCTACGGCCAGAACCTCGTCGCCGCGGAATCCATGACGAGCGCGATGGCGCCGTGGGCGTTCGCGCCGAGCGACCTGCGCCCGATGATCGACATGGAATTCGCCAGCGGCGTGAATCTCCCGGTCATCCACACGTCGGTGCACCAGCCGCTGGGCGACGACCGGAAGCCCGGCGTGTCGCTGGCCATCTTCGGCCAGTATTTCAACCGCAACGAAACGTGGGCCGGCATGGCGCGGCCATGGGTCGACTACATGGCGCGCAGCAGCTGGATGCTGCAGCAGGGCCGTTTCTACGCGGACGTCGCCTATTTCTACGGCGAGGAAGCACCGCTCGTCGCACTGTACAAGCACGGCCAGCCGGCGGACGCACCGCGCCGCTACGCCTACGACTTCGTCAACGCGGACGCCCTGGTGCAGCGGCTGTCGGTGAAGGACGGCGACCTCGTGTCGGCCAGCGGCGCGCGCTACCGCGTGCTGTACCTGGGCGGGTCGAGCGCGCGCATGACCGTCGCCACGCTGCGCCGGCTGCACGCGCTGGCGGCGCAGGGCGCGACGATCGTCGGCACCGCGCCCGTCGTCACGCCCGGCCTGGCCGACGATCCGGCCGCGTTCGCGTCGCTCGTCAGGCAGATGTGGAGCGGCGCGCCCGTCACCCGCGTCGGCAAGGGCCGCGTCGTTGCCGGCCGCGACGTGGAAGCCGCGCTGGCGCAGGCCGGCCGGAAGCCGGACTTCAGCGTCCGGGGCACCGATACGCCGCTGCTGTTCGTCCACCGCAAGCTGGCCGACGGCGACGTGTACTTCGTCACCAACCGTTCCGGCAAGACCGTGAACACGGAAGCCCGCTTCAACGTGCGCGGCAAGGCGGCCGAATTCTGGCATGCGGACACGGGCCGTACGGAACCCGCGAGCTACCGTACGGACCGGGGCGCGACCGTCGTGCCGCTGGCGCTGGGCGCGAACGATTCCGTGTTCGTCGTGTTCCGCCGGCCAGCCGCCGCGCCGGCCGTCACCGTCAAGACCCCGTCGTGGTCCGAGGCCGCCACGCTGGCCGGGGACTGGGCGATCCGCTTCGACGGCCTCGCGGCGCCGGCCGCGGTCACGCACGGCACGACCGGGTCGCTCGCCGCCAGCGCCGATCCGCAAGTCAGGTACTTCTCGGGGACGTCGGTCTATACGCACACCTTCACGCTGCCGGCTGGGGTGACGCCGGGCGCGCCGCTCAAGCTCGACCTGGGGCAGGTCGGCGACGTCGCGCAAGTCCTCGTCAACGGCAAGCCCGCGGGCATTGCGTGGAAGCCGCCGTACGAAGTCGACGTGGGCAACCTCGTCGCGGCCGGCGCCAACACGGTCGAGGTCCGCGTCGCCAACCTGTGGGTGAACCGCCTGATCGGCGACGCGCAACCGGGCGCCACGAAGGTCACGTTCACGACCGCGCCCACGTACAAGGCCGACGCGCCGCTGCGGCCGTCCGGCCTGATCGGGCCCGTCACGCTGAAGGTGCGCCAGTGAAGCGGCGCCACCTGCTGGGCTGCCTCGCGGCCCTCCCGCTCGCGCGGGCCCTGGGCCGGCCGGGCATCGTCCAGCGTCCTCTGGCCCGCGTCATCGTCGACAACGACTTCGCCGGCGATCCGGACGGCCTCGTCGCGCTGGCGCACCAGTTGCTGGCACCGGCGACGCGCACCGTGCTCGTGACGGCGTCCGCGCTGGACCCCAGGCTGGCGCGCATGGCCGGTCTCGATCCGGAGCGCACGGCGCAGGACGGGGCGCGGCGCGCACGCGCGCTGCTGCGGCTGGCCGGGCCCGGCCTGCGTCCGCCGGTCGTGGCGGACGGCGCCGCGCAGGCGATCGTCGACGCGGCCCTGCGCGACGATCCGCTGCCGCTCGTCCTCGCGTGCGGCGGTCCGCTGACGAACGTGGCGGCCGCGCTGCGCCTGCAGCCGGCGATCGCGGGACGGATGCGCCTCGTGTGGATCGGCGGGACGGCTGCCGGGGACGACGGCGCCGAATACAACCTGGCGACCGACGTCGCCGCGGCCCGCTTCGTGCTCGAGGAAACACGGATTCCGGTCCTGCAGATCCCCGCCGAGGAATACCGGCGCTTCCAGGTATCGGTCGCGATCCTGAATGCCGAGGTCGCGCCGGTGTCGCCGCTCGCGCGCTGGCTCGTCGACCAGTACCGCCACCTGCCGCCGTTCGTGCGCCTCGGCGGAACGCTGACGTTCGGCGACAGTCCCCTCGTTACCGCGACGGCGTTCGATCCCGCCGCGACGCCCTTCACCACGCGCACGGTCGGGGGCCGCGAGATCCGCATGGCGCATTCGCTCGACCCGCAACTCAACTTCGCCGATTTCACCGCCCTGCTGCGCGCGCACGCAAGACGCGCCTGACGCCAACGACAGGGCGACGAGATGCGCCATTCCACCCCGATTATCCACGGCGCCGGCGACTACGGCTTCGGCATGCGCACGACGGGCACCGGCGCCGGCATCCGGATCGAGCATTTCACCCGGTGGGTGCGGGCGTCGAAGCTGGTGCCTTAGTCGTCAGAACGCGCCTACGTAGTTCTCCGCCAGCGCCGTCGCCAGCGCGCGCGAGTTCACGACGTTCTCGAGCTCCGCGCGCTGCACCTCGCGCTGGAACGGCGACGCGTCCGCGAACGTGTGCAGCATGCTGGTCATCCACCACGAGAAGTATTCGGCGCGCCAGATGCGTTTCAGCGCGTCGTCCGTGTACCGGTCGAGCAGTCCGGTGCTGCCCCGGCGGTAGAACGCGTCCAGGCCGGCCGCCAGCAGGCGCACGTCGGACACGGCGAGGTTCATGCCCTTGGCGCCCGTCGGCGGCACGATGTGGGCGGCGTCGCCGGCCAGGAACAACCGGCCCGACTGCATCGGCGTCGAGACGAAGCTGCGCATCGCGACGATGTTCTTCTGGAAGATCTTCCCTTCCGTGACCTGCCAGCCGTCGCGGTTTTCCAGGCGCGCATGCAGCTCGGCCCAGATGCGGTCGTCCGACCAGTTGTCGACGTTGTCCTTCGGGTCGCACTGGAAGTACATGCGCTGGACCGTCGGCGAGCGCGTGCTGACGAGGGCGAAGCCCCGCTCGTGGCGCGCATAGATCAGTTCCGGGGCCGACGGCGGCGCCTCGACGAGGATGCCGAACCAGCCGAACGGATACACGCGCTGGTAATCGTTGCGGCCGTCCTGCGGCAGCGCGGGACGCGTCACGCCGTGGAAGCCGTCGCAGCCGGCGATGAAATCGGCCTCGATGCGTTCTTCCGTCCCGTCGCGCGTGAACGTGACGTACGGCCGGTCCGTGTCGACGCCGTGCGGCGCCACGTCGCGCACGCCGAAGAGCATCTGCGCGCCGGCCTCAAGGCGGGCGGCGACGAGGTCCTTGATGACTTCGTGCTGGGCGTAGACGGTGATCGCCTTGCCCGTCAATTCGGTCAGGTCGATGCGGTGGCGGCGGCCGTCGAACGCGAGTTCGAAGCCGTGGTGCAGCGCGCCCTCCGCGCGCATGCGGGCGCCGACGCCCGTCTCGTTGAGGATGTCCATCGTGCCCTGCTCCAGCACGCCGGCGCGGATCGTCGATTCGATCTCGTCGCGGGTACGGGTTTCGAGCACGACCGATTCGATGCCCTGCAGGTGCAGCAGGTGAGAGAGCAACAGTCCGGCCGGGCCGGCGCCGATGATGGCGACCTGGGTACGCATATTCGTCTCCTTGTAAAAAATTCTTGTCGACGTCCATGCTAGTGGCGCGCAGCCGCGTTTAGAATGGATGAAGTTATCGATTCCTTGTACTTTTTTGACATGGCGACATTTCCCCGCTTCGCCCTGTACGGCGAGCAGACGCCCGCGGAAGCCGTACACGTCGAACTGATCGAGACGCGCAGCCGCCTGCACGACTGGCACATCGAGCGCCATACGCACCCCGGCCTGTTCCAGGTACTTTTTCTACTGAAGGGGAGCGTGCGCGCCGCGATCGACGAAGCGGTGTGGGAACGTAAAGGACCCGTCGCGATCACGGTGCACCCGTCCGTCGTGCATGGCTTCGACTTCGCGGAAGGGGCGCAGGGCTATGTGCTGACCGTGGACCAGAACGTGCTGTTCGCCACGCCGGACCACCACGGCGAATTGTTCGCGCCGCTGTTCGTGGAACCCTTGTCGCTCGCGCTGGCGCGCCAGCCGCGCGCGCGCATCGAGGCGCTGCTGCGCAACATGGTCGAGGAAGCGGCTTGGCCGCAGCATGGCAATGCGCTGATGCTGGAGTGGCTGGCGCGCAGCGTGCTGTTGCTGCTGGCGCGCACGCATGCGGAACAGAGTGCGGCGAGCATGTCCGGGCACGGCGAGTTCCGCCTGTTCGCGGCATTCCGCGCGGCCGTCGAGCAGCACTACAAGGATGGCGCCCCAGTCGCGCACTACGCCGACCTGCTGCGCGTGACGCCCGTCCGCCTGAACCGCCTGTGCCTGAAGCTGGCGGGCAAATCCGCGTTCGACATCGTGCAGGACCGCCTGATGCTGGAAGCCTGCCGCAAGCTGACCTATGCGCCGTCGAGCGTGGCCAGCATCGCCTACGAACTGGGGTTCCAGGACCCCGCGTACTTCAGCCGCGCCTTCAAGCGGCACGCGGGGATGACGCCGAAGGCATACCGCGAACGGCGCGCCGGCTAGAGCAAGGCGTTGAGCTCGACCTGGTACTGGATGAGGGTCGGCAGGCAGCGCTCGACCATCTGCGCCACGCTCATGCGGCCCGCGTGCACGCTGATGTTCATTGCGGCCACGACGTCGCCGCGGAAGTTCCTGACGGGCACCGCGATCGTGCGCAGGCCCAGTTCCAGTTCCTGGTCGACGACCGCATAGCCCCGCTCGCGCGCCCGCGCGATCTCCTCGACCAGCCGCGCGCGGTCGACGATCGTGTGCGACGTGATGGGCTCCGGCGTCGCGCGCGCGAGGAAGCGCCCGGCCTGATCCTCGGGCAGGCTCGCGAGCAGCATGCGCCCGTTCGCCGTGCAGTACGCCGGCACGCGCGTGCCCGGCTGCAAGGTCGCCGAAATCAGCTGGCCCGCGCTGACAGCCGCCACGCACACGAGATCATCGTGGTCCAGCACCCCGACGGACGCCGCCTCGCCCAGCGCGTACGCGAGCCGGTACAGCAGCGGTTGCGCGATGCGCGGCAGCCGCGCCGAATGCAGGTAGGACTGGCCGAGGCGCAGGATCTTGGGCGTCAGCGTGAACTGCTTGTTCTCGTGCCGCATATAGCCCAGCGCGGTCAGCGTGAGCAGATAGCGCCGCGCGGCCGCGCGCGTGAGGCCCGTGCGTTCGGCCACCTCGGCGATCGTCAGGCGCGAGCGCTCCTGGTCGAACGCCTCGATCACTTGCAGGCCCTTGTCGAGGCCCGCGACCATGTCGCGTTTGGCGGGTTGCTGGTCCATCGTATAGAAATTCAAGGATTTGTGCGATTATCGCACAAAGCGTGCGAATAGCGGAAGCCGGACGACGTGGCCGTCTTGTCGGGCGACGGTCGTTTTTTTACGATGGATCGGCTCGCACAACCTTCCGACATCAGGAGACAACGTGAAATTCGACGACGTGCAACCCGGCGTGTGGCCGGAGCTCATCCATCCCGCGTATAAATCGACCGTCAAGCGCGGCCCGCGGCAGCCGGCGCTGCGCATCGATGCGCCGGTCGCCACCAGCCGCAACATCGCCCCTGCCCCGCGCATCCTGCTGCCGCACGACGCCGACCTGACGCGCCGCGGTGGGAAAGCCCCGCTGGGCGAAAAGATCGTCGTGACGGGACGCGTCGTCGACGAGGACGGCAAACCGGTGCGCAATTCGCTGATCGAGGTGTGGCAGGCCAATTCGGCGGGCCGCTACTGGCACCAGCGCGACAACCACGACGCGCCGCTCGACCCGAACTTCGTCGGCTTCGGCAAGATGATGACGGACGACGACGGCCGCTACCGGTTCGTCTCGATCAAACCCGGTCCGTACCCGTGGAAGAACCACGACAAGGCGTGGCGCCCCGCGCACATCCACTTCTCGCTGTTCGGCAACGTGTACGCCCAGCGCCTCGTGACGCAGATGTACTTCCCGAACGACCCGCTGTTCCCGTACGACCCGATCTTCAACAGCATCCCCGACGACGCGGCGCGCCAGCGCCTGGTGTCGCGCTTCTCGCTCGACCACACGGTGGGCGACGAGATGCTGGGCTACGAATTCGACATCGTCCTGCGCGGCCGCGGCGCCACGCCGTTTGAACTCTGAAAGGAACCACAATGAGCAACAGCGCTTACAAAATCACGACCTCGCAGACCATCGGCCCGTTCTCGCACGAAGGCTGGCAGTGGGCGGTGGACTTCTGCGCCGCCGGGCGCCTGGAGACGAGCGCGCCGACCATCGTGCTGCACGGCGTCCTGTACGACGGCGACGGCAATCCGATCGACGACGCGCAGATCGAAGCGTGGCTGCCGGAAGCCGCGGCCGTGGAAAGCACGCAGGAGATCCCGGGCTTCCGCCGCACGCCGACGGGCACGGCGGGCGAATTCAGCCTGCGCCTGTCGGTGCCGGAGCGCCCGGCCGGCGAACCGGTCGCGTACGTGACCGTGTTCGCGCGCGGACTCACGAAGCACCAGTTCACGGCCGTGTTCCTCGAAGACGACGCGACGCTGGCGGAATCGGCTATCCTGGCGCAGGTGCCGGCCGAACGGCGCGGCACGCTCATCGCGCGCAAGGACGGCGACGGCACGTATCGGTGGGATATCTGGATGCAGACCGACAAAGAGACGGTGTTCTTCGACTACGCTTGACGAATCCGCCGCCCTGAAACCGTCGTTCCCGGCACTGCCGGGCCCCAGGTTTGCATGCGCCGCCGTGCAGCGAGCACAATTGGGTCCCCGCCTTCGCGGGGACGACGTATCGACTTACCTGGCCAACATGAGGAGACCGATGGCCGTTTCACTCTTCGACACCCTGCTGAGCACCCCGGATATGATCGCCGCGTTCGACGACGCGGCCCTCATCCAGGCGATGCTCGACTTCGAAGCGGCGCTGGCCGCCGCGCAGGCCGACGAAGGCCTGCTGCCCCGCCCCGCCGCGCAAGCCATCGCCGCCGCGTGCCGCGCGGACCGCTTCGACATCCCGGCCCTCGTCACGGCCGGCCGCCGCTCCGGCACCCTGGCCGTGCCGCTCGTGAAGGAACTGACGCGCCTCGTGGCCGGGACGGACAGGGACGCGTCGACCCTCGTCCACTGGGGCAGCACGAGCCAGGACGTGCAGGACAGCGCCATGGTGCTCGTCACGCGCACCGCGCTGCGCCTGCTCGACGCCGATCTCGCCGCGCTGTGCCGCCGCCTGCTGGCGCTGGGCGAATCGCACCTGGCGACGCCCGTGCTGGCGCGCACGCTGCTGCAGCCCGCGCAGGTGACGGGCTTCGGCTTCACGGGCGCGGGCGGGCTCGCGCCGCTCGTGCGCGCCCGCGCGCGCCTGCGCGCGGCGGCGGGCGACGCCCTGCAGCTGCAGCTGGGCGGCGCCGTCGGCACGCTGGCCGTGATGGGCGAACGCGGTCCCGCCGTCGCGCACCGCATGGCGCAGGCGCTGGACCTGAAGACGCCGGCCGCGACATGGCACACACAGCGCGACGAATGGGTACGGCTCGGCCTGGAGGTCGCGCTGCTGACCGGCAGCCTCGGCAAGATCGCGGCGGACCTCGCGCTGATGGCGCAGGGCGAAGTGGGAGAACTGGCGGAACCGTCGGGCGGCGGGCGCGGCGGCTCGTCGGCGATGCCGCACAAGCGCAACCCGGTGTCGTCGATGATCGCGCTGGCCGCCGCCACGCGCACGCCGCAGCATGCCGCGACGCTCCTCGCCGCCATGGGCCAGCAGCACGAGCGCGGCCTCGGCAACTGGCAGGCGGAACTGGCCGAGTGGCCCACGCTGTTCCTGTCCGCCCACGGCGCGCTGCGGGCGCTGAACGATGCCTTTGCCGACCTCACGGTGGACACGGCCCGCATGCGCGCCAACATCGACGCGCTGCGGGGCCTCGTCGCCGCCGAAGCGCTGTCGATCCGGCTCGCGGGCGCGATCGGCCGTCCCGCCGCGCATGCGGCCGTCGAGAAGATGACCCAGACGGCCGTCGCGGATGGCCGCCACCTGCGCGACGTGGCACGCGACGACATCGCCGCCGATCCGGCGCTCGGCTCACTCGATATCAATGAGCTCGACGCCCTGTTCGACCCGGTCGCCGCCATCGAACCCGCCCAACGCCTCGCGCGCGAACGCCTGGCCGCACTCAGGAAAGATATAGCATGAGCTTCGATCCCCTCGACCACGACCTGCTGCGCGGCCTGGACCAGCGCCGCGCCGTCCTCGGCGACGCCTGGGTCGAGCGTTCGCTCGCGAACGCCAACACCTTCACCGCCGACTTCCAGAATTTCATCACCCGTTATGCGTGGCACGACATCTGGGACCGTCCCGGCCTGCCGCGCAAGACCCGCCGCACGATCGTCCTCGCCATCACCATCGCGCTCGGCCGCTGGGAGGAATACGAGCTGCACGTGCGCGCCGCGCTGCTGGGCGATGCCGACAGCCGATTGACGCCCGACGAGTTGAAGGAAGTGCTGATGCAGTCCGCGATCTATGCCGGCGTGCCCGCCGCGAACACGGCGTTCGCCCATGCGGCGGCGATCCTGCGCGACGTCGGTCCGCAGATCGGCTATTTGCTGGAACCGGCAGCGCCGCTGGAGAGCGTGCACCCCGGCGTCGGCCGCGAAGGCCGCACGGACAGCCGCCCCGCCCTGCACTACAGCGTGCGCGCGCCGCGCAACGGCAGGCGCCCCCGGCACACGGTCGTGCTGAGCCACGCGCTCGGCTGCGACCTGACGATGTGGGACGCGCTGGCCAACCGGCTGGCCGCCGACTGCCGCGTCATCGCCTACGACCACCGCGGCCACGGCAGTTCCGACGCGCCGGCGGGTGCGTATTCGATGGCCGACCTCGCGGACGACGCGGCGCGCCTGCTGCGCGAACTGGACACGGGTCCGGTCGTGTGGATCGGCCTGTCGATGGGCGGCATGGCGGGCCAGGAGCTGGCGCTGCGCCACCCGTCGCTCGTCGGCGCGCTCGTGCTGGCGCATACGACGTCGGGCTATCCGGACGCGGCGCGCGACCTCTGGCGCCAGCGCATCGCGACCGTGCAGGAACGCGGGATCGACGCCATCGCGGACGCCGTGATGGGCCGCTACTTCCACGAAGGCTTCCGTTCGGCCCATCCTGCAACGGTCGCAAGGTTCCGCCAGCGCCTCGTCACGACGGATGTCCAGGGCTATATCGGCTGCTGCGCGGCCGTGGGCGGCGTCGACACGACGGCGCGCCTCGGGCAGATCGCCGTGCCGACGCTCGTGCTGGCCGGTGAACTGGACCAGCGCACGCCCGTCGGGATGGCACGCACGCTGGCGGACGGCATTCCCGATGCGCGCCTGCAGGTGCTGACCGGAGCATCGCACCTGGGTGCCATCGAACAGGCGGGCGCGTTCGCCGCCGCCGTCACCGCGTTCGTCGACTGTCTGTGATGTCGCAGGTGAGCTTCAAGGCGCCGTGTAGATGACCTTCACGGTCGCGTCGACGGCGCTTTTCTCCATGTAGCCGATGGCCTTCGGGTTCGCGGCCACGGCCCTCCTGACGTCGGCGCTGCCGCCGACTTCCTTCGGCATCGTCGCCTTGCCGGTGAAGACGAGCTTGGACCACAGCGCCTTCACCTGCGACATGTCCTTGTCGGCGACCTTCTTGTAGAACTCCGCGCGGATCGGCGCGCTTTCCGGCTGGTCGACCGGCGCCAGGGCCGTGGATTTGCCGAGGAAGTACTGTGCGACTTCATCCCTGGTCATCGACGCTTGCGGCGCGGACGGGTTCACGACGACGACGACTTCGGCCATGGCCGGCAGGGCGGTCCCGAGGACGGCGGCGAGAACGAAGGAACGGATCATCTGGTTCATTGCGGTCTCCTCAGAAAACGAAGTCGACGGCAACCGTGCCGACGGTGACGGGGCCACGGAAGCCGCGCCTGGGCTGGATGAACAGGCCGGGACCTTCCGGATCTACGCGGTCGACCTGGAACTTGATGTCGGCCGAGCGGAACGCGTCCCAGCGCAGGCCGACGCTGTCGGTCTTCTGCGCGGATGCGCCGGTCTGCTTGCCGTGGCTGTAGTACGGCAACAGTTTGCCGAACCGGTAGCCGCCCATCGCATACCAGCCGTCGCTGCCTTCGCCGACGCCGCGTGCCTGCGTGTATTCCGACTGCACGACGACGTTGTTCGCATCCATGGCGAAGCCGACGGCCGTGAACGACACCCTGGTCTTCGGCAAATGGAAGAAACCCTGGTCGAGCGTCAGTTTGCCGTCGTTGCGGCCGACACGCAGCGTGAACGGCCCCTGTTCGTAGATGACGTTCACGACGCTGCCGTTCGTGACCTTGGCCTTGCCGTCGCCGCCCGCCATCGTGATGGAGGAATCGCCGTACGCGAGTTGCGTGGTCAGCGTGGCCGGGCCGATGTTCTGCTGCCAGCTCAGGTCGGCGCCGTCGAGGCTGTCCATCGGCACCTGCGAATACACCTCCAGCGACGGCCGCACCATCGTGTTGGCATAGCCCACGTTGCGATAGTCCGAGACCATGAAGATGGCCAGCGGCACGCGGCCGACGCGCACGTTCAGCGTGTCGGACAGCCTGAATTTGGCGAAGGCGAGCGTCGCATCGGCGCCGTAGTCGTCTTCGCCGAATTTCCGCACCAGCCCCTGGCCCGTGAGCGACAGCCAGTCGTTGATGTTCGCGTCGACCTGGATGCCCAGGTTGGAATCCACGCCCGTGCGCGGGGACGTGCCGGCACCGCTGGCCTGGTTGGCGCGCGCGAATTGCGCGTCGTTGGTGTCCGTCCACGTCAGGGCGCCGGTGCCGAAGCCGCTGACACGGACCGGCGAGGTCTCGCCGTTCTGCGCATGGGCGGTCGACAAGACCGCCGGCACGAGCAGCAGGGTTGCAAAGTGTTTGCTTTTCATGATGATTGGGAATGTTATTGCTGGGTTGATATCCGATGCGTGCGCCCGAGGGTGGCCGGGAGGACCGGATCGTGCTCGCGGATGAGGTCGCGTAGCGGGATGTATGCTGACGACATATTTCTGTATGGCAAATATCATTCCACTGCAAACACGTTAAATGCTTAAAGGATTGATCACAGAACGTTGCGCTCAATACACATTTGGTCAGGTCGGCGCGCGCGCGACAACGACATTCGTCAACATGTTGCAAAGATATAACGTCGCACTATACTGAGTCATTCCCGTCCGATTTCGAATCGGTACGCACATGACTCAGTGGCTCTCCCGTTCGACCAGGATCGGTTACGTCCTGGTCATTCTCCTGGTGGTGGCGACAGCCATCCTGCTGGTCTGGCAGCATTTCGGGATGACGCGCACCCTCGAGATCTCCCCGCAGCATCCGCATGGCGCCAGGGTGACGGACGACCGCGACAACACGCGCGGCAACAGCGCGAACGGCAATTCGGTCGCGTCGCTGACCGTCACGAAGGATGCGTTCGTCATGCGCTGCTATCTGGGCGCCGCCGCGACCTACCCGTTCTGCAAGCTGCAATTCCAGATGGGCGACCCGGTCCAGGGCATCGACATGTCCGGCTACGACACGATCGCGTTCGACCTGCGCTATACGGGCCGGGGCTGGCACGTCCTCAAGCTCCACCTGATGAACTTCGAACCGGAGTTTTCCACGCTGGAGGACTGGAATTCGCAGCGGTTCAACGAACTGCTGATCAACGTACCCGCCCAGCCAGAATTCACGGCGCCGATGAATGCCGTGCGCACCGCCGACTGGTGGCACTTCTCGCGCCAGATCCCGCTGTCGAAAAGCTATGTCCGCCTCGACCACGTCACGACCGTGGAATTGGCGACGGACAATTATCAGGACACGGGACAAGTCGTCACGGTCGAGCTGCGGAAGATCGAGTTCCGCGGCAAATGGATCTCGCGGGCGACGCTGATGACTTGGCTGGTATTCGTGTGGATCGTGTGCGGCGTCATCGGCTTGTCGCTGGGTCTGCTGCACTACCGGTCCGGCCTGCGGGCCAACAAGACACGCGTGGAGCAACTGGCCGCCATCGACCGCGAGCGCAAGGAAGCCGAAGCGGCCCGCGAGACGGCGCTGGCGGAGGCCGTCGCGCTGGCGCGCCAGCGCAGCCAGTTCCTCGCGCAGATGAGCCACGAATTGCGCACGCCGCTCAACGCCATCATCGGCTATGCCGACTTGCTGGGACGCGACCGCGACCACCTGTCCGAACGGCTGGCCTCGGGCCTGGCCACGATCCACGAGAGCGGCCAGCATCTGCTTACGCTCATCAACGACATCCTCGACCTCGCGCGGGTCGAAGCCGGCAAGATGGTGCTGCATCCGGCCGCCGTCCATCTCGAGACGTTCCTGCAAGTGCTGGCGAACATCATGCGCGTCAAGGCGGAAGAGAAAGGCCTGGGATTCAGCTACGAGCTCGCACCCGGCCTGCCGGCCGCGGTGACGATCGACGAGACGCGGTTGCGCCAGGTACTGCTCAACCTGCTGGGCAATGCCGTGAAATTCACCGACACCGGCAAGGTGTCGCTGCGGGTGCTGCCGGCCGCGCCGTCCAGTGCGCCGGACAGCGCGCGGCTGCGCTTCGAGGTGGCCGACAGCGGCATCGGCATGGACACGCAACAGCTCGGACGCATCTTCCAGCCGTTCGAACAGGTGGCGGCCGCGCAGCGGCGCGAAGGCGGCACGGGCCTGGGCTTGGCCATCAGCCAGCAACTGGTGCAGCTCATGGGCGGCCATATCGACGTGGTCAGCGCGCCCGGCAAGGGCAGCACGTTCTCGTTCGAGATCGACGTGCCGGTGGCCGCCGCCGCGCCGGTGGTCGTGGCGCCGCACGACACCGTGATCGGCTACGAGGGCGAGCGCAAGCGGGTGCTGGTCGTGGACGACGTGCCGCAGAACCGCGCGATGCTGCAGGACCTGCTGCAGGAGACCGGCTTCCTCGTCGCCGCCGCGGCGAACGGCCTCGAATGCCTGGTGCTGCTGGACAGCTTCAAGCCGGACCTGATCCTGATGGACGTCATGATGCCGGTGATGGACGGGAACGAAACGACGCGGCAGATCCGTCACATGCCGGGCTGGGGCAACGTCCCGATCATCGCGGTGACGGCCAGCGCCAGCCCGGACGACGAACGCAAGAGCCGCGACGCCGGTGCCGACGCCCTGATCGCCAAGCCGGTCGACCACGACCTCCTGCTGCGCACCATCGGCAGGCTGCTGGCGCTGCAGTGGATCGCCGGCCACCCGGCGCCCGAGGCCGGCGACGACGCCGCGCTGACCGTCCCGCCGGCCGACGAGATCGAGGCGCTGTGGCAGCTGGCGCAGATCGGCAGCATGCGCGAGATCCGCGAACGGGCCGCCTACCTGCGCGGGCTCGATCCGGCCTATGCGCCGTTCGCGAACCGCCTGGACACGCTGGCGCAGGGCTACCATTCGAAACAGCTGGCGGCCTTCGTGGCGCGCTTCCGGACCGGGGACGCGGCCCGCCGGCAGGACGATTTCCAGTCGATGCGAACATGATCCAGTGGCTCTCCCGTGCGACCAGGATCGGTTACGCCCTGGTCATCCTCCTGGTGCTGGCGACCCCGGTCCTGCTGGCCTGGCAGCACTATGGCATGACGCGCACCCTCGAGATCTCCCCGCAGCATCCGTATGACGCCACGGTGACCGACGATCGCGTCCTGCCGCGCGGGAACCCCGCGCCGGGCAATTCGGTCGCGTCGCTGGCCGTCACGAAGGATGCCTACATCCTGCGTTGCAAGATGGGGAAGGCGGCCAGGTATCCGAATTGCGCCATCCGGTTCCGGCTGGGCGCCCCGGACCAGGGCATCGACCTGTCCCGCTACGACACGGTCACGCTCGACGTGCGCTATACGGGCCACGGCCGGCATGTCGTCAAGCTTCACCTGCTGAATTTCGAACCGGAATTCTACGTGCCGGGCCAGTGGGATGCGCAGCGCTTCAACGAGGCGCTGATCGATATTCCGGCCCAGTCCGAAGTCACGATCCCGCTGCATGCCTTGCGCACCGCCGACTGGTGGCACTTCGCGCGCCGGATCCCGCTATCGAAGAGCTTTGTCCGGCTCGACCACGTCACGACCGTGGAACTGCAGGCCGACGACGCCAGCGCCGCCGGCCACACCATTACGGTCGAAGTCCGCAGGATCGAATTTCGCGGGAAATGGATCTCCAGGACGACGCTGCTCGGCTGGCTGATGGCCGCATGGACGGGCTGCGGCATGCTCGGGCTGTCGCTCGGCCTGCTGCACTTCCGGTCCGGCATGCAGGCCAGCAGGACGCGCCTCGAGCAGCTGGCCGCCATCGACCGGGAGCGCAAGGAAGCCGCGGCCGCGCGCGAGACCGCGCTGGCGGAGGCCGTCGCACTGGCGCGCCAGCGCAGCCAGTTCCTCGCGCAGATGAGCCACGAATTGCGCACGCCGCTCAACGCCATCATCGGCTACGCCCAGCTGCTGGGACGCGATTGCCACGACCTCACCGAACGCCAATCGGCCGGCCTGGCGACCATCCGCGAGAGCGGCCAGCATCTGCTCACGCTGATCAACGACATCCTCGACCTCGCGCGGGTCGAAGCCGGCAAGATGGTGCTGCACCCGGGCGCCGTCCATCTCGACACGTTTCTCCAGGTGCTGGCGAACATCATGCGCGTGAAGGCCGAGGAGAAGGGCCTGGCGTTCAACTGCGAGCTCGCGCCCGGCCTGCCGGCCGCGGTGACGGTCGACGAGACGCGCTTGCGCCAGGTGCTGCTCAACCTGCTGGGCAATGCGGTGAAATTCACCGATCACGGCAAGGTCGCGCTGCGGGTGCTGCCGGGCGCGCCGTCCGGTGCACCGGACCTGGCGCCGCTGCGCTTCGAGGTGGCCGACAGCGGCATCGGCATGAACGCCCAGCAGCTGGCGCGCATCTTCCAGCCCTTCGAACAGGTGGCGACGGCGCAGCGGCGCGAAGGCGGCACGGGCCTGGGCCTGGCCATCAGCCAGCAACTGGTGCAGCTCATGGGCGGCAGGATAGCCGTCGCCAGCGCGCCCGGCAAAGGCAGCACGTTCTCGTTCGAGATCGACGTGCCCGTGGCCGCCGCCTCTCCGGCCGCCGCGGCACCGCACGAGGCCCTGGTGGGCTACGAGGGCGAGCGCAGGCGGCTGCTGGTCGTGGACGACGTGCCGCAGAACCGCGCCATGCTGCTGGACCTGCTACAGGACACCGGCTTCATCGTCGCCGCGGCATCGACCGGACTCGAAAGCCTGGTCCTGCTCGACAGCTTCAAGCCGGACCTGATCCTGATGGACGTCATGATGCCGGCGATGGACGGGAACGAGACGACGCGTCAGATCCGTCACATGCCGGGCTGGGGCGACGTGCCGATCATTGCCGTGACGGCCAGCGCCAGCCCGGACGACGAACGCAAGAGCCGCGACGCCGGCGCCAGCGCCTTCCTCGCCAAGCCGGTCGACCACGAGCTCCTGCTGCGGACCATCGGTACGCTCCTGGCGCTGAAATGGACCACCGGACTGCCGGCGCCCGAGGGCGGCGAGGATGCCGCGCTGGCCGTCCCGCCGGCCGACGAGATCGAGACGCTGTGGCAGCTGGCACAGATCGGCAACATGCGCAAGATCCGCGAACGGGCCGCCTACCTGCGCGGGCTCGATCCGGCCTATGCGCCGTTCGCGAACCGCCTGGACACGCTGGCGCAGGGCTACCATTCGAAGCAACTGGTCGCGTTCGTGGCGCGCTTCCGGAACAATTCCGAAAAAGTACTGGACGACCGGTCGGTGTAGGGTTGCCGTGTGCGCATGAACGCGCCCAACCCGACACCTGCTGTATCCCTTAAGCAAGGGATAAGATCATGAACGTGCTGATCGTACTGACCTCGCACGGGGCTTCACCGACAGCGGGGATTCGAGTTCGCCGACTTAACGCGAACAGAACCTTATGCACCGGGTTGTTGGCTCCGCGGCAGCGGACTGCTACAAAAACCGCATATCGTTAGAACGCTCGCCGGGATATGGATATGTCAACATATTCGTTCTGCATCCGGCCTTCCCTTCGTAAGATGTTTCGACTCATCCATAACGAAAGGGACGTCATGACCGCCAACACCAAGCGCCGCCTGGCCCGCCTCCAACGACGACAGCAACAGGCACGCCGCCTGCAAACGTGCGCCCTGCTGGCCCTGTGCATGCTGCCGGTGGCGGCCGCCTTCGCGGCGCCCAGCGTGTTCCCGACGGGCGTCACCCGCTACGAACCGCAGAAGGCGTGGAACGGCTACGTGCTGTTCTCGGGCCAGGACAAGAAGACGCATTTGATCGACATGAACGGCAACGAGGTCCACCAGTGGGCGCAGGAAGGCTTTCCGCCCGTGCTGGTGGAACCGTCCAAAGCCGGCGGCGCGCGCGGCCGCGTGTTGCTGCAACTGGCGCAGCTGCCGGGCGTGCAGACCGCGGGCAATGGCCTCGGCAATGCCGCGATCGGCGAGCTGGATTGGGACGGCAAGGTCGTCTGGCGCTGGGGCGCGGCCGCGCAGACGGCATACGGCGGCGCCGACACGAACACGAATGCCGACGTCAGCCCAAGTGCGGGCGGCGCGGCGAAGCAGCACCACGACTGGGAGCGTCTGTCCAACGGCAACACGCTCGTGCTGGCGAACCTCGTGCATGACGTGAAGGGTTTCAAGGCGCCGCGCGTGCTGGACGACGTGCTGTACGAAGTCGACCCGCAAGGGAAGATCGTGTGGCGCTGGACGGCGTCCGACCACCTCGACGAATTCGGCTTCTCGAAAGCCGCGCTCGACCAGGTGCGCAACTCCGCGCCGCGCGAAGGCGCCAAAGCGGTCGACTACCTGCACACGAACAGCGCTCGCGCGCTGGGCCCGAACAAATGGTTCGACGGCGGCGACGCGCGCTTCGCGCCGGACAACGTGATCATCAGTTCGCGCCAGGCGAACATCGTCGCCATCATCGACAGGAAGACCGGCAAGGTCGTGTGGCGCCTCGGCCCCGATTTCGCGCCGACGGGCGGCAAGCTGCCGCGGCCCGTCGACCAGCTGATCGGCCAGCACGACCCGCACCTGATCGCGCCCGGCCTGCCCGGCGCCGGCAACCTGCTCGTGTTCGACAACCAGGGCGAGGCCGGCTACCCGATCGTCAGCCCCGGCATCTTCCCGCACTCGCGCGTGCTGGAGATCGACCCGGTCAAGCAAGAAATCGTGTGGGAGTACACCGCGGTGGACTCGAAGCAGACGCAGTGGAGCTTCTACAGCGCCTTCATCAGCAGCGCGCGCCGCCTGCCGAACGGGAACACCCTCATCGACGAAGGCATGAACGGCCGCATCTTCCAGGTCACGCCGCAGGGCGAGATCGTGTGGGAGTACGTCAGCCCGTTCTATGGCGACTCGGCCGTCGGCGGCAGCGGACGCACGGTGCGCACGAACTGGGTCTATCGCGCCCAGCCGGTGCCGTACGACTGGGTGCCAGCCGGTACGCCGCGCAGTGAGCGTCCGCTCGACACCGTCGCCAGCACGCGCTAACCCCTTTCTTTTTTTGTAACGCCTGCGCCGCGTTCCCCGCGCGCCGCAGCGGCTTCGCTCATCCCGATTTTCATGACGTTCAAGGAGAACCACGTGTTTTACGCATCCGCAGCTCAGCACAAGACCAGGCGCCACGGGGCGCCGGCCGTTTCACGCACCACCATCGCGGCGGCGGCCATGATGATGTGCGCCGGATGCGTGTGGGCGCAGGAATCGGGACCAAACCCGGGGCCGAATGCCGCCGTCGCGCCGGTGCTCGTCGCCGCCGCCGATGCGGGCCCCGATCCCGCCGCCACGCAACCGCTGTCCGACACGATCCAGACGGTGCTCGTCTCCACCCGCCGCCGCGTCGAAAGCGCGCAGAGCGTGCCGACGCCGATGACGGTTCTGAACGGCGACGAGCTGGAAGCGAACCGCGTCTACCGCGCCCAGGACCTGCAGCAACTGCTGCCCAGCACGACGATCAACTACGTCCACGCCCGCCAGATGAGCTTTGCGGTGCGTGGGCTCGGCAACAACCCCGCCAGCGACGGCCTGGAAGGCAGCGTGGGCCTGTACCTCGACAACGTCTACCTCGCCCGCCCCGGCATGGCGGCGTTCGACGCGCTCGACATCGAACAGCTGGAACTGCTGCGCGGTCCGCAGGGCACGCTGTTCGGCAAGAACACGACGGCAGGCGTCGTGAACATCTCGTCGCGCAAGCCAACGCACGACGTCGAATCGCAGGCGGAACTCTCGGCCGGCACCTATGGCTACGTGCAGGGCAAGCTGGTGCTGAACCGTCCCGTGACGGACGCCCTGGCGGCGCGCCTGTCCGTGTACCGCACGCAGGACGACGGCTATATCCGCAACCGCTACAACGGCTCCCGCGTGCAGGGCGGCCTGCGCCAGGGCCTGCGCGCACAGGCCCTGTATGAACCAGGCAAGGACTTCAGCCTGCGCGTCATCGCCGACTACAACGAGGAAGACTCGAACAACGGCACGCTGATTTTTTATAACGCCGGCGCGACGGGCAAGTATCTCGCGCAGGCGGCCCTCGTCGGCGGGCATCCTGTCACGGATCCGGAAGATCGCGCGGTCACCCTCGACAACGGCTCGCACGTGAACGTGCACCAGGGCGGCGTATCGGCGGAAGCCAACTGGAACCTCGCCAACGCCGGCCGCATCACCTCGATCAGCGCGTGGCGCACCTGGAACTTCGTGCCGCACAACGACGACGGCCTCGACGTGCCGGTGACCCTGAACGTGGGCCAGTCCGCGAAGCACCGCCAGTTCACGCAGGAGCTGCGCTGGGGAAGCAGCCCGGGCGCGGTCGACACGGTCGCCGGTGCCTACTATTACTACCAGGAGCTGGCGAACAACGCGTTCGCCGTCAACGGTCCCCTCGCCGACCGCTTCAACGGCAATCCGGCCGGCGCGTGGAACGACGTCACCAGCAACTCGCCGGGCACGCTGCGCGTGAACAGCTACGCGCTGTTCGGCCAGGCCACGTGGCATGCGACCGACCGCTGGGACCTGACGGCCGGCCTGCGCGGCACGTACGAGGACAAGCGCGTGCGCGTGATCCGGTACGCGCCCGTCGGCCCGACGGTCTCCGGCCCTGCCCTCACCGTGCGCAACGCGCGCTACGGCGCCTACGATTCCGGTCCGCTGGCGCTGCACCAGTCCAGCCCCAGCGCGCTGCTCTCGGCCGGCTACAAAGCGTGGGACGACGTCCTGTTGTACGCCAGCCTGTCGCACGGCGAGAAGTCCGGCGGCATCAACCTGCAGGTGCCCGGCGCGGCCGGCGCGGCGTCGCTGCTGGTCGGCGCCGAACGCGCCAACGCGGCCGAACTGGGTGTGAAAAGCACGCTGCTGAACCGTCGCCTGCAGCTGAACGCGAACCTGTTCGCGACCGTCGTCCACGGCTACCAGAGCAATGCCTACGACCCGGCGACACGGACGTCGTACCTGACGAACGCCGGCGACGTGCGCACCCGCGGCATCGAGTTCGAGGCCCTCGCGATTCCCGTCCGTACCCTGCACATCCAGGCGAACGTGTCGTTCAACGACCCGCGCTACCTGACGTACAAGAATGCGCCGTGCGCACCGGAAGTGAATGCCGTGTCGTGCGATTTGTCCGGCCGCGACGCCCTCGTCAACGCGCCGCGCCGCACCGCGAACGTGGGCGCGCGCTGGGAGCTTCCGCTGGATGACGTGTGGCGCGCCTATGTGAACGGCAACGTGTCGTACCGCTCGTCGACCTACGGCACGCTGGACGCGTCGAAGTATTCGCGCATCCCGGCGTACGGCCTCGCCAACCTGTCCGCTGGCGTGCGCTCGAACGGCGAGCACGCGTGGGACGTGCAGCTGTGGGCCCGCAACCTGTTCGACCGCCAGTACTACACGAGCATGTGGAACGGCACGTTCGGTTCGTACAACGCCGTCATCGGCACGCCGCGCACGATCGGCGCGACGGCCCGTCTCGATTTCTAAGCAAGGAACCATCATGAGCAAAACCGACCAGAAACGCCGCGCCGTCATCAAGGGCCTCCCCGCCCTCGCCCTCGCCCCGCAGGCACTGTTCGCGGCCGACCGCAAGGACCGGCAGCCGAACATCGTCTTCATCCTCGCGGACGACCTGGGTTACGCCGACCTGGGCGTCTACGGCAACACGGATTTCGCCACGCCGAACCTCGACCGCCTGGCCGCGCAGGGCGTGCGCTTCACGCAGGCCTACGCCAATTCCGCCGTGTGCTCCGCCACGCGTTTCGGCCTGATCACGGGCCGCTACCAGTACCGCCTGCGCGGCGGGCTGGAAGAGCCGATCGCCGGAGCGTCGAAGACCATCGGCCTGCCGCCGCAGCACCCCACGCTGCCGTCGCTGCTGAAGAAGGCGGGCTACCGCACCGCGCTGTTCGGCAAGTGGCACCTGGGCTACCTGCCCGTGTTCGGCCCCCTCAAGAGCGGCTACGACGTCTTCTTCGGCAACTACGGCGGCGCCATCGACTACTTCACGCACAAGCCGGGCGTCGGCCCCGAGGTGCCGGAAGACCTGTACGAAGGTGAAGTCCCGGTGCACAAGGTCGGCTATTACACCGACCTGCTCGCGGAGCGCGCCACGGAATACATCGGCCAACAGGATGGCAAGCAGCCGTTCTTCCTGTCGCTGCACTTCACGGCGCCGCACTGGCCGTGGGAAGGTCCGGGCGACGAAGCCGTGTCGCGCGACATCGGCAACATCTTCCACTACGACGGCGGCGACCTGGTCACGTACGGCAAGATGGTGACGGGGCTCGACACCGCGATCGGTCGCGTGCTCGACGCGCTACGGCACAAGGGCCTTGCCGACGACACGATCGTCATCTTCACGAGCGACAATGGCGGCGAGCGCTTCTCGAAGACGTGGCCGTTCAGCGGCCAGAAGACGGAACTGCTGGAAGGCGGCATCCGCGTGCCCGCGATCGTGCGCTGGCCGCGCCGCCTTGGCGCCGGCAAGACGACGGACCAGGTCGCGATCAGCATGGACTGGCTGCCCACGCTGCTCGCCGCGGCCGGCGGCGCGCCCGATCCGGCCTACCCGCCCGACGGCCAGGATCTGCTGCCCGTGCTGACGGGCCAGCGCGCGCCCGGCGAGCGGACGCTGTTCTGGCGCTACAAGGCGAACGCCCAGCGCGCCGTCCGCTCGGGCAACTGGAAATACCTGCGCCTCAACGGCAACGACTTCCTGTTCGACGTGAGCGTGGACCAGCGCGAACGCGCCAACCTGGCGCAGCGTCATCCGGACGTATTCGACAAGCTGAAGGGAGAATGGGAGAGCTGGAACGCGAGCATGCTGCCGATCACGCCGGACGTGCGCACGCACGGCGTGAACGGGAAGGTGCAGGCCGACCACTACCACGCGGACGGTTCGGACTGATCTGAAAATCATGACAAGCGCACAATGCTTCGGTGTATACTGAAACGTCTCGTCCCGCTGCCGGGGGTGTGCACATGAAACTGTCGCTCTCGTTCCCGACCAAGATCAGTTATTCCCTGGTCATCCTGCTGTTGCTGGCGACGCCGCTGTTACTGGTCTGGCAGCACTACGGCATGACCAGCACCCTCGAGATCTCCCCGCAGCATCCGCATGACGTCAAGGTGGTCGACGACAGGGACAAGACCCGCGGCATCGACGCGAACGGCAATTCGGTCGGCTCGCTGTCGATCACCCCGGACGCCATCGTGATGCGCTGCCACCTGGGATCGGCCGCCATGTATCCGTTCTGCAGCCTGCAGTTCCAGTTGGGCGACCCCGTCAAGGGGATCGACATGTCCCGATACGACACGATGTCGTTCGACGTGCGCTATTCGGGACGAGGCCGGCATCTCATCAAGGTGCATCTGATGAACTTCGAGCCCGATATTTCCTCGGTCAACGAATGGAACTCGCAACGGTTCAACGAAGTGCAGCTCCAGTTGCCGACACAGCCCAGGTTTACGATCCCGATGAATGCGCTGCGCACGGCGGACTGGTGGCGCAGCTCGCGCGAGATACCCCTGTCCAAGAGCTATGTCCGCCTCGACCATGTCACGGCGCTGGAAGTCGCGACCGACAACGTTCCGAAGGATCAGACGATCACGGTCGAGGTACGGTCGATCAGGTTCACCGGCAAATGGATCTCCAAGACAACCCTGCTGACGGGGCTGGTCATTGCCTGGATCGCGTGCGGCATTCTCGGCTTGTCGCTCGGCCTGCTGCACTTCCGCTCCAGTCTCTCCGTGACCCGGCTGCGCCTGGAACAACTGGCTGCCGTCGACCGCGAACGCAAGGCGGCGGAGGCGGCCCGCGAGGCGGCGCTGGCCGAGGCGGTCGGCCTCGCGCGCCAGCGCAGTAACTTTCTCGCGCAGATGAGTCACGAACTGCGCACGCCGCTCAACGCCATCATCGGCTACGCGCAATTGCTCAAGCGCGAACGGCTCCCGCTGAACGAACGACAGGCCGCGGGCCTCGCCACCATCCACGAGAGCGGCCAGCACCTGCTCACCCTGATCAACGACATACTGGACCTGGCACGGGTCGAGGCGGGCAAAATGGTCCTGCATCCGGCCGCCATGCATCTCGGCGCGTTCCTGCAGGTGGTCGTCGACATCATGCGGGTCAAGGCGGAGGAAAAAGGCCTGTCGTTCCACTACGAACCGGCGGCCGACCTGCCGGAAGCCGTGACGATCGACGAGACACGCTTGCGCCAGGTGCTGCTCAACCTGCTGGGCAACGCGGTGAAGTTCACCGATCGCGGTTCAGTCGCGCTGCGGGTGCTGCGCGCGCCTTCCGTCCCCAGGGACGATGCCTGCGTGCGGCTGCACTTCGAAGTCGCCGACAGCGGCATCGGCATGAGCGCGCAGCAGCTCGCACGTCTGTTCCAGCCCTTCGAACAAGTGGGCGACGCGCAGCGGCACGCGGCCGGCACGGGCCTGGGCCTGGCCATCAGCCAGCAACTGGTGCGCCTGATGGGCGGCACCATCCAGGTGGCCAGCGAGCCCGCCAAGGGCAGCACGTTCTCGTTCGAACTCGCCGTACCGGCCGCGGCCGGCACCCCGGCCGTCGTGCCGTCGCTGGACCACATCGTCGGTTACCAGGGCGAGCGCAAGCGCTTGCTGATCGTCGACGACGTGCCGCAGAACCGCGCGATGCTGGTGGACCTGCTGCAGGAGACCGGGTTCGTCGTGGCCGCGGCGTCGAACGGACTGGAGTGCCTGGTGCTGCTCGACAGCTTCAAGCCCGACCTGATCGTGATGGACGTCATGATGCCCGTCATCGACGGCAACGAGACAACGCGGCGAATCCGTCGGATGCCGGGATGGGGCGAGATACCGATCGTCGCCGTGACGGCCAGCGTCAGTCCGGACGACGAACGGAAATCCCGCGAGGCCGGCGCCAATGCGTTCCTCGGCAAACCGGTGAACCTCGAGATCCTGCTCGACACCATCGGCACACTGCTATCGCTGCACTGGATCAGCGAGCAACGAGGGCCCGAACCGGACGCACAGGCCGGATTCGTCGTCCCGCCGGCCGAGGAAATCGACATCCTGTGGCAACTGGTGCGCATCGGCAGCATGCGCGAAGTCCGGGAGCGGGCCGACCACCTGCAGGCGCTCGATCCGGCCTATGCCCCGTTCGCGGCGCGACTGCACGTGCTGGCGCAGGGCTACCATTCGAAGAACCTGGCGGCCTTCGTGGCGCGCTACCGGACCGAAGACACGGTGCCGCCGGTGTGACGCCGGTCCGATCACTCGTGATCGGCATCGTCCCTGTCGTCGCGGCCCAGCAACTCGCTGGACCACTCCTGCCAGGTACAGTTGGGGCAACGCCGCCACAACAGGATCAGGAAAAACGTCGCGCAACCGAATGCCAGCACGATCGCGTGCAACGCAAGATCCGGTTCGAGCCCATAGAGTAAATCCAGCATGGCGCACCTACCTTCCTGGCGGAATCATTCATGGCGATACCGCATGATTCCACTGTAGACCAAGCAGGTGGCCGTGTCCAGCGCACGCCGAAGGCGTGCTCAAGGCACCTCGAAAAACCGTCGCGAGCGGCAGCAATGTTGTCCGAGAAGCGCAGCTGTACGAGTAGTACAGCGAGCATCGCAGGACGACAGTGCAACGCGCAGCGGGTTTTTCGACGTGCCTGTCAAATGGGTTTCAGGAACAGGCCGACGGTGAGCGCGATGCCGATGCACACGATGGCGACGCGCAACGCCTTCTCGTTCACGCGGTGCAGCGCCCATGCGCCCAGCAAGCCGCCGATGACGGCCCCCGCCGCCAGCACGCCGCACTGCAGCCAGTGCAGGTCGGCCGACGTCAGGAACAGGACGACGGCCGACGCATTCATCACGCCGGCGAGCACGTTTTTCGTGGCGCCGGCATTGCGCGCGGCGAGGCCCGCCATCGTCAGCGCGGCCAGCATCAGGATGCCGATGCCGCCGCCGAAATAGCCGCCGTAGACGGCGATCAGGAATTGCGCGACCGCCGTCGCCGCGGGTCCGAGGTGCACGGCGCCCGCCGCGCCGGGCTTGCGGAAGAAGCTCCCCCACGTGAACAGGGCCGTCGCGAACAGCACGAGCCACGGCACGAGCCGCGCGAACACGGCCGGCGACGTGTGCAGCAACAGCAATCCACCCGCCGCGCCGCCGGCGATGCTCAACACGAACAGCGCCCAGAACGGCAGGCCGCCCGCGCCGCTGACCAGCTTGCGGCCGGCGTATCCGGACGTGATCTGCGCGGGGAACAGCGCGACGGTGGACGTGATGTTCGCGGCGAGCGGCGACATGCCGGACACGATCAGCGCCGGCAAGGTGACGAACGAGCCGCCGCCCGCCAACGCGTTCTGCACGCCGGCCCACAGCCCGGCCAGGAAGACGAGCAGCAGCATCATGGTGCGGCTCCGTATCGATGGTCGTTGGCTGGGCGGTGTGGTGTCGGCATGGCGCGGCGGTGAGCTGGACGGAAGCCCATCTTACACCGCGCCCCTTGCCGACGTCAGTGGCCGCCCTTCTCGCCGTTCTTGTGACCGTGGTCGCCGCCCTTGTCCGGGCCGTGGGCGGGGGCCGCGTGCGGCTGCGGCGCCGGTTGCTGGTGCGGCGAGGGCTTCGGTGCGGGCGGCGCTGGCGGCTGCGGTCGCGGTGCCGGCTGCGGATGGGATGCAGGCTGCGGATGCGGATGCGGTGCGGGCTGCGCATGCTGCGCAGGCGGCTGCGGGCGCGCGGCCGGCTGGGGATGCGGCGCCTGCAGCGCCACCCGCTGCGGCACGGGCGCGCGCGGCGCGTCGTGCACTACCGGTTGCGGTGCCGGACCGTGCGCCGGCGGAGCATGCCGGATTGCCTGCTGCGGTTCGCCGCCATGCATCGGGCGCGGCGCCTGCGGTTGCGCCGTCACGCCATGTGCGGCAACGCGCGGCTCGTCCGCGAGCCCGCCCCGGCCCGCGTGCGGCGGCTGCGGACGGCCCGCCTCCGCCGCCGTCGCGCCTGCGCCGCTACCGCCACGCGCGGCCAGTTGCGCGGTGTTCCGCGGGCCGTGCACATCCGGCGGCGCGACTGGCGGGCGCACGGCGAGCGGCGGTGCTTCGTGGACGGGTCGGCCGGCCGGCCCGGGCAGCGGCACGGCGGCCGTTTGCGGCCCATGGCCAGCCGGCCGTCCACCCTGCGCCATCAGGTGCCCGGCCGGCGCGGCGCCAGGCACGGGACCACGCGCCGGCTGCGGCGTCACCGGCTTGCCGAGCGCGGGACGCAGCACGCGCAGCGGCACCGGCCCGTGCCCGGCCACGCGCGCATCCGGACGCGCCGCCGGGCCAGGCCCGTGCCCGAAGCCGTGCGCCGGCAACGCCCGCGTCACCGCGACGCGCTGCAGCACGGATCCCGGCGGCAGGCGACCGGGGGCCGTGCCGATCCGGCTTTGCGGCAGAGGCCGCGCCTGCGGCGCCGCCAGCACCGGCGCGGCACGGGCCACGCCGGGCGGCAGCAGCAGGCCGGCGCGCGCCGTCGGCGCGGCCTGCGCGAACTGCCGCGCGGGCATCGCCACGATCGCGCCGGGCACGCCGCGGTTGCGGTAGTTGATGTTCGTGATGTTGTCGACGATGGTCGTCTGCCGGATCACGGTATTGGTCACGTTGACGTTCGTGATGTACGTCGGGCTCGCGTGGTACGGCGGCCGGTATGGCTCGTGCGGCGCGAGCGGGAACCAGCCGACGCCGGGATCGGAGCGGCCGCCGAACGCCAGCACGGTCCCGACGAACGCCACCAGCGCAGGAGCGTACACGGGTTGCGCGCGCGCGGGCGCCGGCACCCAGGCCCACGTGTCGGGCGTGCGAATCCAGCGGCCGTAGTGCGACACGGCGTAACCGTAAGGCTGGTCATCGATCCACGTCCAGCCCCACGGATCGATCCACGCCCAGTGTCCCGCGTGATACGGCGCCCAGTTGCGGGGCGCGCGGTCCGGTACCCACACGGTGCCGTAGTCGGGCATGGTGCGCCAGCTGCCGTAGTCGTCGAGGTCTTCGAAGCCGACGACGCCCTGCGGCACGTAGCGGCGTGCGATGGCGCGCTCGTAGCGCTGGTCGCGCGCCAGCGCCCAGCGGTCGAATTCATCCGGCGGCGCGGCCGGGAGCAGCACGTAGTTGTCCAGGTCCTGGCCGCCGAAGCGATAGCCCTGCCCCGGCGCGAGCGACAGCGACGTGCCGTCGCCGTACACGTCGCCGGCGCCGTTCAGCACCGTCACGTCCGTCGTGCTGCCGTCCGGCGCGACGGCGAGCCGGTAGTCGCCGGCCTCGCGCGCGACGAAGGCGAGATTCGGCGTATCCACCTCGGCGGTCTCGCCCGGCACCAGGCGGCGCACATGCAGGTCGATGCGGCCCTGCGACACCTGCAGTTGCGTCGTGCGTTCATCGGCCGCGAGCACGGTCAGCAAGGTGCCCGCGTCCATGCGCGCGACGGCGGCGCCGAACTGGGCTTCGTCGCGCCCGCCGGCGTCCGTCCACAGGCGGTCGCCCGCGACGAGGGGCCGGTTGAGCGGCGCCTGCGCCCAGTCGGTCGCACCGGCGGGAGACAAGCTGACCGGGCCGGCGAGGTAGGCGATGCGGCCCACGCGCGCGGGCGGGTCCTGCGTCTGCGCGGCGGCGATCGTCGCGGTGAATAGCAGGCCGAGTGCGACGGCCGGCCGGAGGAAGTTCGAAGCGCTCATGATCGTCGGTACAACGTGGGAATGATACCCGATCATAGTCCCGGCGCCGCGCGCGCACGGTACGCTGTCACACCGTGTTACAGAAGTTGCAATGCAGCTCAGCGCACGAGGGCCGGATACGTGAACGCGATGAAGTGGACGGCGTTCAGCGCGAAGTGCGTGAGGATCGCGCCTTCGATGCGCCCGGAACGCAGGTACGCGGCGGCATAGCCGAAGCCCGCCAGCGTCGCGAACAGCACGAGCAGCGGGCCGCCGGCGGCGTGCGCGAGCCCGAACAGCAAAGTCGATACGACCACCGCGACGGCCACGCCGTAACGTCGTCCCTCCATGCCGCGCGCCAGGCCGCCGAGCAGGTAGCCGCGGAAGAAGGCCTCCTCCGTCACGCAGGTGATCAAGAGGTTATTGACGAGGAACCAGGAGGTCCACGGCAGCCATTTGACGTCCGGCCGCACCACGCCGAGCAGCAGGCCTGCACCAAGGACGACGACGAGCGTCGCCGCCAGCACGGGCTGCGTACGGCGCAGCATCGGCAGCCAGTCGGCACGCGCGCGGATCGGCGCGCAGAACACGCCCATCAGCACGATGCCGGCGATGGCCTTGTCGAAGTTCGCGTACAGCGTGAACGGCGGCGCGCCCGCCGACACCTGCGCATGGTCGACCAGCAGCGGATTGTGAAAGCCCGGCAGCCGGTGCAGCGCCAGCAGCAGAGCGCACACGCCCGTCAGCACGAGCAGCGGGATGCGGACCGAAGCCCGGCCGGCCGCGCGCGCGCCGAACGCCAGCGCGAGGTAGAACAAGGTGACGGCGAGGCCGATCGCGTCGAGCACCCCGGCGGCCTTCGCGACCGCGCACGCCAGCAGCACGCCCGCGCACCACGCCCAGTCGCGATTCCCCCGCACTGCGGGCGCCGGCACCCACAACGCCAGTACGGCCAACGCCAGCGCAGCGCACGCCGCCATGAGACCGGGAGCGCCCGCCATGGATCAGCCGTGCGAACGTTTGTGCATCTGCTTGTGCATGCGGCGCAGGCTGAGCCATACGAGGCCCGCCACGACGGGCACCAGCGCGCCCGTGAGCAGGTCCGGATTGACCGGCATGCCGAGACTCTTGAGGCCCTTGCCCGCATAGCCGAGCAGGCCCACGACGTAGTACGAGATCGCCGCGACCGACAAGCCCTCGACGGCCTGCTGCAGGCGCAGTTGCTGGGCGGCGCGGCGGTCCATCGATTGCAGGATTTGCCGGTTCTGGTTTTCCTGGACGATGGAGACGCGGGTGCGCAGCAGGTCGTTGACGTTGGCGATGCGGCGCGCCAGCGCTTCCTGGCGCGCGGCCGTCGATTCGCACGTGTTCATCGCCGGCGTCAGGCGGCGGTCCATGAATTCCTCCACGGTCGGCACGCCTTCGATGCGGGCCTCGCGCAATTCCTCGATGCGCGCCTTCACGAGGCGGTAGTACGCTTTCGATGCCGAGAAGCGGTAACCGTTGTCGAGCGAAAGCTTTTCCAGGCGCGCCGCGAGCTTCGTGATCTGTGCCAGCAGGTCCTGGTCGCCGGCGACCGCCTCGCCCGCGACCATGCGCTCGGCCAGCGTGGCCAGTTCGGCCTCGATATCGTCCAGCGCGTTGGACACGGTGCGCGCGGCCGGCAGGCCGAGGAGCGCCATCATGCGGTAGGTGTCGATCTCCAGCACGCGCTGCGCGAGGCGGCCGGCCTGCTGCGCGCGCATCTCCACGTCGCGCAGCACGAAGCGCGAGAAGCCGTCGGACTGGATCGCGAAATCCGTCCACACCTCGCCGCCCTGCATGACGCGCGAGCCGACCAGGTTGTTGCTGGCGAAGCCGTCCTGCAGCGTGGCCGGATCGGCGGCGCCGCGCTCCAGCAGCACGTGCGCGGCGGACATCAGGCGGCCGTGCAGGCCGAGGATCCACGCCTGCGGCAGGTGCGCGAGCGGCATGCGCGCGAACGCCTCGGCGAGCGGCAGCCCGGGCGCGATCTTTTCCGTAAACGTGTACGTGGCGAACTCCGTGTGGCGTTCCCACTTGAGGCGGAAACGGCCGAAGTCGTGATAGAAGTGATTGGCCGTCACGTTCGGCGCCGCGACGCCGAAATGCCCGCACAGCGCGGCGAGCAGTGCATGCTGGTTGGGACCGTGCTCGCTGCGCGATCCGGCCTCGTTGGCGCGGTACACGGCGAGGTGGGTGATGGCTTCGGGCGCTTCCAGCCGGAGGAAGGGACGCGAATGGATTTCGGCGGCCAGCGGAATGCGCTGGGCGTGGCTCAGGCTTGGATATGCGGTCGTCATGGTTCGATTCGTCGGCTCGGCAATATTTCCCATTGTACATGCGTATGCACAGCGCTGGAACGGCGCCGACCCCAACCTTGACCGAATAAAGTTCAGCACGCGGCAAAACCACCAACGCAGTCAGCCCAAATGACCGTTTTGGTCCGACCACTTGCAACATTATCCCGACCAAACTAAGATGCGATCTTGGCAATCGCCTCCACTTTTTCCTGGACTGACACAATGAGAAAAATGCCCGCGCCACCCGATGCGATTGCGACCGAGCCGCGACTGTATCGCGTGGTGTCGAGCCGGATCGAAGCGCTGATCCGGGAAGAGAACGTCAAGCCGGGCGAGCGCCTGCCCGCCGAGCGCGACCTGGCCACGAAGCTGGGCGTCTCGCGCACCTCGCTGCGCGAAGCGCTGATCGCGCTGGAACTGGGCGGCGTCGTCGAAGTGCGCGGCGGCTCCGGCGTGTACGTCAGCGAACAGGCGGCGTTGCCGACCGCGCGCCCGGCGGCCGGTCCCGGTCCGTTCGAGGTGCTCGCCGCGCGCCGCATGATCGAGGTCGAGGTCGCGGCGCTGGCCGCGAAGAATGCGACGCCGGCGGCCGTCGATGCGATCCTCGTCGCCGTCGAGCAGATGGAGCAGAACCAGGACAACCTGGGCGAGAACGAATCGGCCGACCGCAATTTCCACCTCGCGATCGCGCGCGCGGCCGGCAACAGCGCCCTCGTCGGCGTGATCGAATACCTGTGGGCCCAGCGCGGCAGCCTCTGGCACAAGCTGACGGAGCACTTCCAGACCGAGGAACTGCGCCAGCTGACGCTCCTCGACCACCGCGCGATCCTGGCCGCCATCGCCTCGCACGACGTGGCCGGCGCCCGCTCGGCCATGCGCGCGCACCTCGACCGCGTGACGCGCACCTTCTCGCGCGGCTGAGCATGGAGATCTGGGTCGACGCCGATGCCTGCCCGGCCGTCATCAAGGACATCCTGTTCCGCGTGGCCGACCGCGTACAGCTGAACGTCACGCTCGTGGCCAACCAGTTGATCCGCGTGCCCGGCTCGCGCTTCATCCGCGCGCTGCAGGTGCCTGCCGGCGCGGACGCGGCCGACGCCGAAATCGTGGCGCGCGTGCAGCCCGGCGATATCGTGGTTACGGGCGACATTCCCCTCGCCGCCCTCGTGCTGGACAAGGGCGGCCTGCCATTGAATCCGCGCGGCGAGTGGTACACGAAGGACACCATCGCGCAGCAGCTCACGATGCGCGCGTTCATGGACGAATTGCGCAGCAGCGGCGTCGACACGGGCGGACCAGCCGCGTTCAGCCAGGCGGACCGGCAGCGGTTCGCGAATGCGCTCGACCGCGAACTGGCGAAGCGCGCGCACAAACCATGACCGGTCCCGTGTGCGCCGCCGCCCAATGCAGCGCCATTGCGGGGGACATCGCCGCCAGCGTGCGCCGGCACCTGGATTTCATCGACGCCGTGTAGCGCCACGGCGTCGACGTCCCCGTCTTCCCCGAGCTGTCGCTGACGGGCTACGAGCCGGCGCTCTGTGCCGGCCTCGCGCAGGCGGCGGAAACGGATTGCGTCGCGCCGCTGCGTGCGTGGGCGAGGCAGACCGGGATGAGCGTGATCGCCGGATTGCCGCTGCGCGCCGAGGCTAATGACAAACCGCTCATCGCGGCCTTCATCCTGCATCCGGACGGCAGCCTGACCGTACAGACAAAACAGCACCTGCACACGGTCGAGTCCGAGTATTTCGGCGCGGGTACAGGCGGACCTCTGCTCGATGCCTGCAGCATGCCGCTGGCGCTGGCGTCCAACGCGGACTTCGGCCAGCCCGCGCATGCGGCGGCGGCGGCTGCGGGCGCGCGCCTCTACGCCGCAAGCGCGCTGGTCGGGGAATCCGACTATCCGGTCGACAGTGCGCTGTTGCAGTGCTACGCAACGCCCCGTCCATGCCCGTGCTGCTGGTGAACCACGGCGGGCCGACCGGCGGCGGGACGTCGGCCGGCCGCAGTGCATTCTGGGACGAGCGCCGGCGCCTGGTTGCGGCGACGTCGGGACCAGGCGATGAACTGCTCGTCGTTTCGCTCCGCAGAAACGAATGGAATGTCTCGTCGATCGCCGTCGAGGTGAGCGGCTGACCGCGTTGCACTACTATCTGCCACTCGTCGCAGCCGTGCCTATCTCGGGCATTGGCACGTGATCAATGGACCTTTTGGCGCTGAAGGACTCGCTCGCCTTCGCGCAATGTTCCACCTCGCTACGGACCGTGGCAGAACTGCTACGTTGCCCCAAATGCGCTTCATACCGGCCACGATGGCCGCCACCTCCACATCGTCGCCAAGCGACTGTGCAGTCACTTGCCGAACAACTGCGGATTGCTCTTCCTGGACGGCGGGATGCCACCGATCGGCGCAAAGTGGCCTCCCAGGTGCAGAGCACGAGTTTGCGGTCCAGGTCACTGGGTCGCCATGATGACCTTCAACGGCACGGCGCACAGCGAAATCACCGGCGATTAAGCGGTCGTGCCGACAAACGAAAAAATATTTTTAGATTGTTACATTCGGATAGTAAGTAAGACAAAAATCGCCGATAGCATGTGCGCGATGCGATGTGATCGATATCATTTGAAGACGATTTTTCATGTCAATTAACGAACCAGTTAAGCGAAACGGCAATTTCCGCCATATGCACAAATACCCGAGATGAGTTTGAATATCGACCTTGGGGTCTTCCCTTCGAAACGGTACGAACTGCGAATGCAACGGTGGTGTGGTCGAACAGGCGACTCCCGTTCAATGGAGGAGCCGCGGCCCTGCTAGACGAATGCGCTTGGCATATTCCGTTGCGAGGTGATATCCGATCGTCCGCCAATATTAGCATGACGTTTTACGCGGGGTGCTATGGGGGCGATGGCATTCATCACAACGGCGGTGGTGTACGTTGCGGTTGGCACCATCCATGGATCGTAAAAGGCATTGGAATAAACCTACTGTCGGGCTATTCGGATGAAGACGCCGCTTCATATCGAAATACGGACGTGCCAGCTTGAGCGAGATGTGTGTCGAAGCAATCTGGGGAGAAGTACTTCATTATGCCTTACCCTTCGGCGCGGTACGCATGACTGCGGTTATTCACACCGGAGACCTGGTTGCGAACGGTAATCGATCATCGGCAGGAATGGGTGTGCGCGAGTTCGTTTGGCGGCCGGCCCATTTCATGAGAGCTCCCGGGTTTCATGTCCGGCCTGAAAATCGGTCGCTAATTCCTTCTGACACCAGCCGCGTAAAGGAGGCGATTGCGAGACTTCCCGACAAGCTGCCGCTACCTGCGTCGACGACTGCATATGCGTTCGCAAAACTGAGACCGGTCGAACGCCTAACACTTGGCCTAAAGGAAATGATTCGTAGATTTGCAGAGCAAATGGCAGCCGCGAAAGCGAAACGGTTGTCGCACGGGACACTGTCCACTTCGAATGTCAGTCTGGACGGGCGTTGGAATGATTTGGACTCCGTCAGCGCATTACCGGGCTTTGGCTTTCGACGCAATATGACACCATTCTGGACAGATCAAGTCAGTCTGCAGAAATCGATCGAAATGCTGTGTTTCTACGTGCAAAAGTACTTTCCTCGCAGAGATTTGGGGCCGTTGTCCAACGCTGCCTGGCTATCGAAGGTCTACGAAAAGTCCTACGAGGATGCCTTGACTCGGCGCTTTGTAGGATTATGCGGCTACCCGCACAACGTCAGCAATAGAATATGGCGCCCCCCCCCCACAGGCCAGCAGTCAATGCGGGATCTCGCTGATGTGTTGGTCGCACTTGCTAAAAGCGGCTATTTGCCACGGCGTCCGTTCGAAGATGAGATGCAAAACAACAGGGTCCGCGGCGACTATCAACTTACCACAGACCGAAGGCGGGTAATCGATTATGCATTTGATCCATTTGTTCGCCGTGTAACCGCGAGTTTGCACGAGCGCTGACCCAAGGAGCCATACGAAAATGTTTCGAAACAACATTCTGACCGCACTGAGCCTCACGCTGTGTTCCTACTCATTTGCAATATCTGCCCAGGCGCAAGCCGGCGATGTCGAAACAGAAGGGAAAAATTTCCGGATAAGTATTGAGACGGCGTTTAAAACCGAGAAAACATTCCAACGCTTTCAGGACGTTACCGAGGTTTGCCGGAATTCCCATCTGGAAGGCAAAACAGTGAATGAGGTCAACCGTTTGCTTCACGCTGCCGGTCAGAAATCCGATCTGGTGCAGGCAAGCGGATCAACTGCACAACCGGACGAACTCGTCGGCGGCTTTGGCTTGGTCTCGGGCCTCACTTATGGTTCCGCGCTTACGATCGTATTACGGGCGCCGTTTCCCGCTAAAAACGGCACCAGAACCGTCGCCGACGTTCGGCGATGCCTTATCGTCTCAACAACCTTATAAGGAGGATGTATGGCAGGTAAGATCGAGGTGGTATTCAGTCCAGTTGGGCCAAGCAGTAACGAAAGCGGGGGGCACGCTCTTCTATCACATGACATTGACATACACCGACAGCAATGGGGCGAGCCAGTACATATCTGCAGGGCCAACGACTTCAAATGCTTCTTTGCAAATGTCGACGGTGGAGCAGCTTAAACAAATGAACCTGGCTGCGGGACAGACGCTCACGAATACGCCATCAGTGTGGTGAACGTTGAAAGTAGGAGGAAGCGGCACATTCACGCCGGGTGACCAAAACAGCGGCATCGATGTCGTGCCCAGAATCGACCCGAACACCGGGCAGATGAATTCCGATGCCGGAGCGCCGTTTCAAAAGGTAACGGTGACCAATAATGCTACCCAGTCGCAGTGGAACAGCATCGTGGCCGCCTATACGGGTATTGCTGGGCTCCATCTTACGTACTCGCCATACACGTCGAACTCGAATAGCGTGGCATGTACGGCACTTGCAGCGGCAGGTTTGACGGTACCTTCGACGCACTATTGGTCAAGACACCTGCGTGCGGCGTCAAATTGCCGACGTCGAGCGCGCAGCTTCAGAATTACCTGAACAGTTTGCAACCGGCGTCCAACCCCTGGTACCAGCTGCCCTCCACTTCGGGCTCTGACGGTGCGACTGTCTCCACGATCGATTATCTGAACTCAAGCTATTACGACTTCCGCACGACCGAAAAAACGGGAAGAGTGGAGGTTCGAGAAGTCAAGAATGCGATGGAGCACCAAGCGTCGGTGTTCGACAATGTTTCGATCACCGGCAATAATATGAAACTCGATTTGATGTTGGACAATCTGCAAACGGATGTTTTCGGCGATTCCAATACAATCGAGTCGACTCTGAAAGGGTTCGATATTAACTCGTTTGGCGACAGCAATCTGGCCCACCTCGATTACAGCCATGTGGATTTTTATGGCACCTGGAATAGTTGTGACGGAATCGGCTCGACCGGCGCCAACTGGTGGGATCCCAATGAGGGTTACGGAATTGCAGGGGGCGCGTCGACTAGCGACTCCCTGACGAGGCGAGGTTCTGCCAAGCTTATCGAGGCGATGGCGACATTCAAAGACTCGAACACGGATGCTGTTGTCAAGGAAAAAAAGACACCGCCAACGTGGGCGATCATTACGACCCCGGCATAAAGGCGCGTTGAATCGCATCGGCGACAGTGTTGGCTGATCCGAAGCCGGGCAAGATCTTCGACCGGTATCCAGCACTCTTCCTATGCCGCAGCCGCGATGGCGCCGGCTGCGGCATCGACTTCAACCAAATGCCGCTTCACCTCGGTGCCATGAACGAAGACAAGTAGGGGCCCGGATGGCGAGGGAGATCGCGGCGCCGGTCAAGTTCAGATAGGCCGGGCCGTGTTCGGTCAGAGGAAACCGAACAGCTTCTTGCCCGCGTTCGGCCGGCGCGCATCGATCATGTCGTCGATGTGCTTCTTGTCGAAGCGCTCCAGCAGTTTCTCGGCGCCGGCACGCAGCTTCAGCGCCAGTTCCTCCTTGTAGAGCGGGACGACCGCGAAGAACGCGATCTCCTTGCCGGCGTCGATACGCAGCCGGTGGAAGCCGTCCGGCACGCTGATCGACGGCAGCAGGATGCAGCCGTCGAACCGGACGTCCGCCGCGTACGGCTCCGCCGGGTCGCCGTTCGGCACCGTGTGGCCCCAGCCCAGCCACGTGTCGTACTTGTGCGGCAGCCGGGCTAGCGTCTTGAGCAGCCGGACGGGCCAGTACCAGCGCTCGTCCTCGAACGATTCCTTGTCCAGCTTCCAGTCCGGCGGGAGCGTGATCATCAGCTCGGCGTGGCGCGGGACGTCGGCGTCCGGCGGCGTCGCCATCGGCAGGTCGCTCATGCCGGACGTGACCAGCCGGATGAACGGGTAGGCCTCCGTCGGCTTCACGATATGGACGTCGATGTGCACCGTGTCGGACACCAGTTCATGGAACACGCAATCGACGGGCCCGAGGTGGCGGTCGATGTGGTCCGAGATCTGCTGCAGGCAGATCTCGCCCTGCGGCGGCGTCCACGGCGTGCTTTCCGTGTGGTGGTAGATCGGATCGCCGTGCAAGGACACGACGTTGCTGGCTCGGTATGCGCTCATCGCGGCCCCCTCGAATGCTGACCCGACGAGTCTAGCAGCGCGGACGCCGCGAAAATGCGCGCATTTCCACTTACGCGGCCGCTTCCGGTTGCCGCAGCGTGTCCACCGCCCGCGCCACCGACGACGCATGCGCGCACATCGTCCCGGCCGCATCCGCGCTCTGCCCGACCAGCTCGGCCGTCTGCCGCGTCGTCAGCTCGATTTCGCGGATCGAATCGCGCACCTGCTCGATGCCGTCGCGCTGTTCCTGGCTCGCACCCGAGATCGCAGTCATGATGCCGGCCACGCGCTGGACCGAGCCGACGATCTGGTGCATCGCCTGCCCCGCTTCGTCCACCAGCCGGCCGCCCGCGTCCACGCGCACGACCGAGTCGCCGATCAGTTGCCGGACTTCCTTGGCCGCCTGCGCGCTGCGCTGGGCGAGGCTCCTCACTTCGCCCGCCACGACGGCGAAACCGCGCCCCTGCTCGCCCGCGCGCGCCGCCTCGACGGCGGCGTTCAGCGCGAGGATGTTGGTCTGGAAGGCGATGCCGTCGATGACGTTGACGATGTCCTGCACTTCGCGCGAGCTGGAGCGGATAGCTTCCATCGTCTGCACGACGTCCGCGACGACGTCGCCGCCCTTCACCGCCAGCGCGGAGGCCGACGCCACCAGCTCGTCGGCCAGCGCCGCGTGGTCGACGTTGCGCTTGACGGTGGCCGTCAGGTGGTCGACCGCGGCCGCGGCATGTTCCAGCCGCGCGGCCTGCGCCGCGGCGCGCGCGGACAGGTCGGCGCTGCCCGTCGCCACCGCGCTGGACGTCTGCGTGATCAGGTCCATGTCGCGCGCCACCTGGTCCGCGCTGCTGCGCATCGCCCGCAAGGTGGCGTGCAGGGTGCCGGCACTCGCCGCGACGGCCGTCGTCTCGCGCTGCAGGCGGACGGCGAGGTACGACAGCACGGCCGCCTCGACGACGACGTACGCGGCGTGCAGCAGCACGATGCCGATGCCCGGATGCGTGAAGCACAGCGTCGGATAGCCCCATTCCTGCAGATAGTTGAACATGAGGTGGTGGACGGCGGCCGTGCCCGCGGCGGCGATGATGACGCGCCAGTCCTGGTAGCAGACGAGGAAGGCGAGCAGGACGAAGATTCCGAAATGCAGCTCCGTCATGCCGTGCGCCTGGTGGATGTTCAGCGCGCAGAACAGCATCAGCGCGACCGCGACGGAGAGCCGCGCGGCGAGGCTGCCCGGCGCGGCCGCGATCAGCGCGCTCGGCACGAGGGCGAGCGGCAGGCCGGCGGCGACCGCCAGCAGCAGCGAGTCGTACACGAGCCCCAGTGCCAGCGACGTGGCGGCAAGCGCCCACAGGACGGCGAGGAACAGTTTGTCGGCGTTGTTGGCGTGGTCGGCCCTGGCGCCGGATGAGGTCGGATGCATTTTGTGACTTTCCTAGTTATTTATCCGTAACACATTGATTTTGCTGGTCTATTGACGCCGCAACGTTCAATGATATTTGGAAATTTTTATTGGATTCTTGCAGATTGTCACAACGCCATGACTGGCCCCCAAACGGTGTGCCGCTTTCCCTCATCAAGACGCGGAAAAACAACAAGACCCGCCGCCGGACCGGGTTTAGCCTTCCAGGCATGAAAAAAATCTCGATCATCGACTCGCACACCGGCGGCGAACCCACCCGGCTCATCGTCGATGGCGGCCCGGACCTGGGCAACGGCCCGCTGTCGGAGCGGCTCGCGCGGATGCGCGCCGACTACGACCACATCCGCACGGGCACCGTGTGCGAACCGCGCGGTTCGGACGTCCTGGTGGGCGCGCTGCTGTGCGAACCGCATGCGCCCGACTGCGCGGCGGGCGTCATCTTTTTCAATAACGTCGGGTACCTGGGCATGTGCGGACATGGCACGATCGGCCTCGTCGTGTCGCTGGCCTACCTCGGCCGCATCACGGCCGGACGCCACCGCATCGATACGCCCGTCGGCGTCGTGACGGCCGAGCTGCACGCGGACGGTTCCGTGAGCATCGACAACGTGCCGTCGTACCGGACGCGCAAGGACGTCCACGTCGATGTCGCGGGCCATGGCACCGTGCGCGGCGACGTCGCGTGGGGCGGCAACTGGTTCTTCCTCATCAAGCACCATGCGCTCCACATCGCCCCGGCCAACATCCCGGCGCTGAAGGCGTTCGCGCAAGCCGTCATGGCAGCGCTGGCCGCGCAAGGCATCGCGGGAGACGGCGGCGCGCCGATCGACCACGTGGAACTGTTCGCCCCATCTCTCAACGCCGACAGCCGCAACTTCGTGCTGTGCCCCGGCAAGGCGTACGACCGCTCGCCCTGCGGCACGGGCACCAGCGCGAAACTGGCTTGCCTGGCGGCGGATGGCGATCTGGAACAGGGCGCCGTGTGGCGCCAGGAGAGCATCATCGGCAGCGTGTTCGAAGGCAGCTACCGCCGCGCGGGCGATACCGTCGCGCCGACCATCCGCGGCACGGCCTGGGTCAGCGCCGAGTCGACGCTGCTGTTCGACGAAGGCGACCCATTCGCATGGGGCATTCCCGTCTAGTCCTGCTTCATCTGCCGCCCGTACTCGGTCGGGCTCATGCCCACGTACGACTTGAACTGGCGGCTGAACGCGCTGTGGTCCGTGTAGCCGCATTCGTACGCGATCTCCGCGATCTTCGCGCCCGGATCCTGTTCGATCAGGGTGCGCGCGGCCGCCAGCCGGCATTGCACGAGCAGCTGCCGCGGCGAATGCTGGAACACTTTCTGGAACAGCCGTTCCACGCGCGACAGCGACAGCCCCGCTTCCTCCGCCAGCGCCTTCAGCGAGATATTCTCCCGATAGTTGTCGCTGATGTGCTGCGCGATCCGCGCGATCTGCCGGTACGCCGGGTGCAGGTCGTCCAGCAAACCGAGGTCCTGCGACGTGCCGATCAGGCCGACGACGTCGCCATCCTTGCCGAACAGCGGTATCTTCTTCGTGATGCACCACCCGCGGCTGCGGCCGGGGTAGATGTGCAGTTCGAGCTGCTTGTCGATCGCCGTGCCGCTGGCGATGACTTGCCGGTCCTGCGCGAGATACGTCTCGGCCAGCGCGCGCGGGAACAGTTCCAGCGCCGTCTTGCCGAGCACATCCTTCTTGTGCCGAACTCCGCAGCGCCGCACCATGGTGCGGTTGATGCTCACATAACGGCCGTCCCGGTCCTTGACGAAGAATGCGACGTCGCCGAGCGCGTCGAAGATCGCTTCCACGGCCTGCATGCCGATGGTGTCGATGGCCCGGATGGTAGTGTCGTCGATCATGTTGTCCTCCCGGACGCCAATATAGGCGGGTTGCGCCGGCATGGCAAACGGCGGCCGGGCGCTGTGCCGATTTCGGCTTCCCCGGCGAGCGCTTCACGCAAGACCCCGCCGCCAAACAGGCCTAGCATGAGACCTTTCAAGCAAAGGAGACTAACCCCATGTGGAAAGGTGTTCTTCCCGCCGTCACCACCAAGTTCGACGAGGACGGTTCGCTCGACCATGACGAAATGCTGCGTTGCTTCCGCATCCAGATGGACGCCGGCGTGGATGGCCTCATCGCCTGCGGTTCGCTGGGCGAGGGGCCGATGCTGTCGCACGACGAACGCATCGACGTCCTGAAACTCTGCAAGGAAGCGGCCGGCACGAAGCCCGCGCTGCTGACGGTCGCGGAAGCGTCCACGCGGGATGCGTGCGCGCTGGCGCAGAAGGCGGCCAGGGCGGGCGCGGACGGCCTGATGGTCGTCCCTAGCACGATCTACCACACGGACCCACGCGAGACGGTGGCGACCTTGCGCGCCATCGCGCAGGCGGGCGACCTGCCGATCATGATCTATTCGAACCGCCTCGCCTACCGCGTCGACGTGACCGTCGAGATCATGGAAGAACTGGCGGACGATCCCCGCTTCGTCGCCGTCAAGGAATCGTCGGACGACATCCGCCGCAGCACCGACATCATCAACCGTTTCGGCGACCGCTTCGACCTGCTGACCGGTGTCGACAACCTCGCGTTCGAAGCGCTGACGGTGGGCGCCCAGGGCTGGGTCGCCGGCGTGGGCCTCGCGTTCCCGGCAGAGACCGTGGCGATCTGGCGCGTGGTCCAGGCCAAGCGCTACGACGAGGCGCTGCGCATCTACCGCTGGTTCCGCCCCCTGCTGGACCTGGACGTGTCGACTTACCTCGTCCAGAACATCAAGCTCGCGGAAGCGATCGCGATCGGTTCGAACGAGCGCGTGCGCGCGCCGCGCCTGCCGCTGGCCGGCGAGCGCCGCGCGAAGGTGGAGCAGACGATCCGCGCCGCCATCGCCAACCGCCCCGCCCTGCCCGCGCTGGCGTGAAGCATCCGGACGTGATCGTCGTCGGCGCCGGCATCGTCGGCGCGGCCTGCGCGGCGGAGCTGCAGGCGCTCGGGCGCGACGTGCTGCTCGTCGATGCGAACCACCCAGGCAACGGCGTGACGGCGGCCGGCATGGGCCACCTCGTCGCGCTCGACGAGACGGACGATGAACTCGACCTGTGCCTGCTGTCGCTGGCGCGCTGGGACGAATACCTGTCCACCAGCGCCGGCCTCGCGGAACACGTCCGCTGCGGCACCTTGTGGGTCGCCGAGGACGATGCGCAGCTGGCCCAGGCGCGCGTCCGCGCCGGGCGCCTGGCGCGGCGCGGCTGGGATGCGGCCGAACTGTCCGGCGTCCAGCTCGCGCGCGCGGAACCCGCGTTGCGCGCGGGCCTTGCGGGCGGCGTGCGCGTCGCGCGCGACGGCGTCGTGTACCCGCCGGCCGTCGCGCGCAACCTGGCCGGGACGCTCGTCGCGCTGGGCGGGCGGACGCGCTTCGGCACGGCCGTCGCACGCGTCGACGACGACAGCGTCACGCTGGCCGACGGCGAACGCATCGCCGCGGGCGACGTCGTCGTCGCGACGGGGACCGCCGTCACGCGGCTGCTGCCGGACATTCCGATCTTCCCGCGCAAGGGCCATCTCGCCATCACGGCGCGTTACCCCAGGCGCCTGTCGCACCAGGTCGTGAGCATGGATTATGGGCAAACTGAGGGCCAAACGGAAGCCGGCAGCGACGCCCTCGCCGTCGCGGCGAATGTCCAGCCGCGCATCACGGGCCAATGGCTGATCGGATCCTGCCGCCAGGACGGGATCGCGCATGCGGACGTCGATCCGCGCGTGCTGGCGCACGTGCTGCGTTCGGCCATCGCGCTGCTGCCCTGTCTCGCGGACATGAAGATCATCCGCAGCTGGACCGGCATGCGGCCCGCGACGTACGACGGGCGGCCCGTCATCGGACGCCATCCGGTCTTGCCGCGCGTGTGGCTCGCCGCAGGCCACGAAGGTCTCGGTGTGACGACCGCGTTCGGCACCGCGCAACTACTGGCGGACCTGATGCTGAGCCGGCCCGCCTCCATCGCAGCCGCTCCTTATTCACCGTCGAGGTTCGCCCATGTCCCCGCCTGATTCCCTGAGCCGAGTCCTGGTCGACGGCGTCGCGGTCGCCGTCCCGTGCGGCGTTACCGTCGTCGCGGCGCTCGTCGCCGCCCGGTCGCTGCGCACGCGGCGTTCGGTCACGGGACAGCCCCGGTTCGCGTTCTGCGGCATCGGCCAGTGCCAGGAATGCCGCGTGACCGTCGACGGCTGCGCCAACCAGCTGGCGTGCAGGACGATCTGCGCGGACGGCATGACCATCGACACGGGAGGCGACTGGTGAAGACCGTATTGCACATCGTCGGCAGCGGTCCGGCGGGACTGTCCGCGGCACGGACCGCCCTGGACGCCGGCGCAAGGATCTGCCTGATCGACGACAATCATGCGCCGGGCGGCCAGATCTGGCGCGGCGGCCCCGCGCGCTGGACCGACGCCCGCGCACGCAGCGCGTGGACTGCCCTGCGCGGCCACCCGGATTGCACCGTGATGCAGGGAACCCAGGTCATCGGCAGCGTGGACGCCGGCACGCTGCTCGTGGAGACGGGCGGACGCGGCGCCGCCGTCCCGTTCGAGCGCCTCGTGCTGTGTTCGGGCAGCCGCGAACTGTCGCTGCCGTTCCCCGGCTGGACGCTGCCGGGCGTCACGAGCGCGGGCGGGCTGCAGGCGCTGATCAAGGGCGGCATGCCGGTGTGCGGACGCCGCGTCGTGGTCGCCGGCACGGGGCCGCTGCTGCTGGCGGCGGCGTCGACGGCGCTGCGCGCGGGTGCGCACGTGGCCGCGATCGTCGAACACCAGCCGTGGTCGCGCCTGTCGGCCTTCGGGCTCGGACTGCTGCCGCGGCACGGGAAAAAGTTCCTGCAGGCGGCGTCGCTGTTCGCCGAACTGCGGGGCATCCCGTACGTGACGGGCGCCACGCTCGTCGCGGCGCACGGAGAAGACACGGTGCGCTCGGTGGTCGTCCGGGCCGGCGGCAAAGAAGTCGAGTATGCCTGCGATTTCCTCGCGGCGGGTTTCGGCCTCGTCCCGAACACGGACCTCGCGCGCGCACTCCGGTGCGACGTCGTCGACGGCGCGATCCGCGTCGACGATGCGCAGCGGACGAGCCGCACGGACGTCTGGGCCGCGGGCGAATGCACGGGCATCGGCGGCGTCGACAAGGCCGTCGCCGAGGGCCGCATCGCGGCGCTGGCCGCGCTGGGCCTGCCCCCGTCCGGGCGCGACCTGCCGCTGCGGCGCGCATCGCACGCGTTCGCGGCGCTGCTGGCGCGCACGTTCGCGCCGGACGAGTCGCTGCGGGCGATGTGCGGCCCGGAGACGATCGTGTGCCGCTGCGAGGACGTGACCCAGGCCCGCCTGCTGCCGCACCGCGACTGGCGCGAAGCGAAACTGGCGACCCGCGTCGGCATGGGGCCATGCCAGGGCAAGACCTGCGGCGCGGCGTGCGCCTTCCTGTTCGGGTGGTCCCACGAGGATGCCCGGACACCCATCATGCCCGCGACCGCGCGGGCGCTGTCGGACTTTGAATGAGGTAATGAAAAACATGAATATTGGTGGCACCGACAAGCAGGCGGCGCTCGACGCCTTGGACGACATGACCGCGGGCGCCGTGCCCATCGCGCTGGCCGAGCACCGGGGGCGCATCGAACGTGCGCAGGCGTTCATGGCGGCGCAAGGCGTCGACGCCGTCTACCTCAACGCCGGCAGCAACCTGACCTATTTCACGGGCACGAGATGGAGCCCCAGCGAACGCATGGTGGGCGCCATCCTGCCGGCGCAGGGCGGCCCCGTCTACATCGCGCCCGCGTTCGAGGAAAGCACGATCCGCGATTTCATGGTCGTCGACGGCGACATCGCCGTCTGGGACGAGCACGAGCGTCCCGCCGCGCGCCTGCGCGCCGTGCTGGAACAGCGCGGGATCGGGGCCGGCAGCGTGCTCGCCATCGACGACGGCACGCCGCTGTTCCTGTTCGACGCGATCCGCGCCGCGACCGATGGCTACACCCTGCGGAACGCGCACCCGGTCACGTCGCACTGCCGCAGCCGCAAGTCGGACGCGGAGATCGCGCTGATCCAGCGCGCGATGGACATGACGATGGCCGTGCACGTGGCGGCGGCGTCCATCCTGCACGAAGGGATCACGACGCAGGAAGTCGAGGAATTCATCCATCTCGCGCACCGCAAGGTCGGCGCGAGCGGCTCCTATTTCTGCATCGTGCTGTTCGGCGCGGCGACGGCGTACCCGCACGGCGTCAGCTACGTGCAGACCCTGCAACGGGGCGACACGGTGCTGATCGACACGGGCTGCAAGGTCCACAACTACATCTCCGACATCACGCGCACGTACGTGTTCGGCGAACCGTCCGAGCGCCAGCGCTTCGTCTGGAACGCGGAAAAGGCGGCGCAGCGGGCGGCGTTCGATGCGGCCCAGCCGGGCATGCCGTGCGAAGAGGTCGACAAGGCCGCGCGCCGCGCGCTCGAGGCCAACGGCTTCGGCCCCGGCTACAAGCTGCCCGGCCTGCCGCACCGCACGGGCCACGGCATCGGTCTCGACATCCACGAAGGCCCCTACCTCGTCGGCGGCGAGACCCGGGCGCTGGAGCCGGGCATGTGCTTCTCCAATGAGCCGATGATCTGCGTGCCGGGCGAATTCGGCGTCCGCCTGGAAGACCATTTCTACATGACGGCGAACGGACCGAAGTGGTTCACGCAGCCGGCGGCGAGCCTGGAGAATCCGTTCGGGGCGGGATGACCTCCTTCAGGAACGCATCCGCCGCCTCCACCGTCGGCGCCAGCCACGGATCGAACAGCCAAAAGCTGTGGGGCGTGTCGGGCACGGGCACGACCCGGTTCGGCACGCCCAGCACCCGCAGTTTCCCGGCCATCTCTTCCCGCCCGAGGCTGAAACGCCGCTGCGCGCTGACGATGAACAGCATGGGCGGCGTGCCCGCCTTCACGTGATACAGCGGCGACGCGTCGCGCCACAGCGCCGCCTTCTCCGCGTAGCGGCCGCCGAACCACGCGCCGGCGGACGAAGGCTGCTTCGCCGGGTCGTCTTCGTATTTGCGCGCTTCTTCCGATGTGAAATCCGACAGGCCGTCGATGTTGACGATCGCCTGCACGTCGCTCGACACCTTTCCTCCGTCCGGATCGAAGCGGGATTCTCCGTTCGTCACGCCCGTCAGCGCCGCGATCTGGCCACCGGCCGAGCCGCCCGCGATGGCGATGCGGCCCGGATCGATGCCGTAGTCCGCCGCGTGCGCGCGCACCCAGCGCACGGCTGCCTTTGCGTCGTGGATCGCGGCCGGGTATGGCGCTTCCGGCGCCAGGCGATAGCTGATGGTGGCCGCCGCATAGCCCCGCTCCGCCATGCGGATCGCCATCGGCGCGAAGTTCGCGCGCACGCCCGCGCGCCAGCCGCCGCCGTGCACGAAGACGATGGCCGGGCGCGGCGCCGTGCCCGCCGCCGCGGGCAGGTACAGGTCCAGTTTCAGGTCGTGCCTCAGGTCGCCATGTCTGCGGCGTACATAGGTGACGTCCGTGACGGCCCGCACTGAAGGCGGCACCGCGCGGCTCGCGATGCGGATGAACGGATATCGAGGCGCCAGCTTCGCGTACGTCGTCTCGGCCGTGTAGCTCTCCGGCAAGGGCGTGTTCACGGGCCGCGCCGCGCATGCGGCCAGCAGCAACGCCGTACCCATCCAACGTATCGTCCTGCGCATCCTGGCCTCCGCCTCGTCGTGGGAAGTCCAGTATGCCACCCAACAACACACCCCGGCTAGTCCACCTTGCAAAAGTGGCCAGACCAACCTAGAATGGTCTGGCCAAATAAAGGACGGAAAACGTCCACCATATAAAAAACGACCGGAGACTACACGGTGCCGCCATCCAGATTGCTCGCCTTCCTGGCCGCTTTCGCGTGCCTTGCCGCCCCTGCGCATGCCGAGGGGCCTTATCGTAACCCAGACAACAAGAACCCGAACGACGCGGCCGAAGGCACGTATCCGGTGCCGTACAAGAAGCCGGTCGTCGCCGAGATCGCGGCGTCGCTGCAGCGCATCCGCGGCTATGTCGACAGCCAGACGCCGACCCGCATCGTGCACAAGGGCAGCGGCGCGCCGGTCACGGATTTCCGCACGCCCGTCGCGGACGCCGTCGTCGAAAAGGGCGACGCCGACTTCGGCCTGCAGGCCTACGAGATGGGCGTCGTGCATGCCGGCCTGCTGAAGGCCACGGCCGCGACGGGCGACAGGCGCTATGCCGCCCTCACGCAGCGCCACCTGCAATTCTTCGCCGACCGCCTCCCCTACTTCCGCGCGCAGGAACAGCGCTTCCACCTCGAGCGCGCCAACAGCTTCGCGCACTTCCTCGATCCGCGCGCGCTCGACGACGCCGGTTCGATGTGCGCCGCGATGATGCGCGCGCGCCAGGCCGGCATCGGCCCCGACCTCTCCGCGCAGATCAAGGTGTGCGGCGACTGGGTGGCCAAGCGCCAGTTCCGCCTCCCGGACGGCACCCTCGCGCGCCAGCGCCCGCAGGCCGCGTCGCTGTGGGCCGACGACATGTACATGGGGATCCCCGCGCTGGCCGAACTGGGCCGCATGACGGGCGACCGCGCGTACTTCGACGACGCCGTGAAGAACGTCCTGCAGATGACGGACTACCTGTTCGACCCGCAGCGCAACCTGTACACGCACGGCTGGAACGCCAACAATCCCGACGCCCCGCGCTTCTACTGGGCGCGCGCGAACGGCTGGGCGGTGCTGGCCATGTCGGACGTCCTCGACGTGCTGCCGAAGGACCACCCGGGCTATCCGAAGGTGATGGCGCAGCTGAAAAGAACGCTGCGCGGCATCGCCGAACGCCAGTCCGGCGCGGGCATGTGGCACCAGATGATCGACCGCGACGACTCGTACCTGGAGACGTCGGCCAGCGCCATGTTCGTGTACGTGCTCGCGCATGCCGTCAACGAAGGCTGGATCAGCCCGACGACGTACGGCTCGATCGCGCAGGCCGGCTGGAACGCGCTGTCCGCGCGCATCGATGCCCAGGGCCGCGTGGAAGGCACATGCGTGGGCACGACGTTCGCGAGCGACCAGGTCTATTATTACAACCGCCCCACCAGCACGGCGGCGATGCACGGCTACGGTCCGATGCTGCTGGCCGGCGCGGAGATGATCCGGCTGCTGAACAACCCGGCAATCGACATCCAGTTCCGCGTCCGCACGTATCACTACGTGCCGAAGGACGGCGGGCAGACCAGCTACCGCGAACATCCCTGACACCTCTTCGATGAAAGCCTGGAACATGCAAGCGAAAACAATGTTTTGCGCCGCAGGCCTCGTGCTGTCCGCGAGCGCCGGCGCTGCCGACCGCCTCACCGTTACCGTGACCCACGACCTCGACGCCGCGCGTCCATCCGAGACGATCGTCATCCCGTGGCAGGACGTGAACGCCGCGCTGCCCGGCGCGCTGATCCAGCACCTCGCCGTGAAGGACGCGGCCGGCCACCTGCTGCCCTACCAGGTGACGAACGTGGCGCCGCTGGCCAAGGACCCGCACGGCGTCGGCGCGGCGTACGGCGAACTGCTGTTCCAGCACGACTTCAAGCCCGGCGAAAAGACGGCGACGTTCGTCGTCGAAAAGAACGACGCGCTCACGCCGCCGTTCGCACCGAAGGCGTTCGCGCGCTACGTGCCGGAACGCCTGGACGATTTCGCGTGGGAGAACGACGTCATCGGCCACCGCACCTACGGCCCCGCCCTCGCCGCACCGGCCGCGCCGGGCAGCGGCAAGGAAGTGCTGGAGACGAGCGGCCTCGATATCTGGTTCAAGCGCGTGGACTATCCCATCGTCGACCGCTGGTACAACAAGGGCCACGACCACTACCACAAGGACGAAGGCGAAGGCATGGACATGTACAACGTCGGCCGCTCGCGCGGGGCCGGCGGTACGGGCGTGTGGGACGGCAAACAGCTTTATACGAGCGGCAACTGGGCCGGCTGGAAGGTGCTGGCCAATGGCCCGATCCGCGCCGTGTTCGAGTTGTCGTACGCCGCGTGGAATGCGGCCGGCACCCAGATCACGGAAACCAAGCGCTTCACCGTCGACGCCGGCCACCAGCTCGACCAGATCGACAGCACGTTCACGTTCAGCGGACCGTCCGCGCTGACGGTCGCCGTGGGTCTCAACAAGACGCCGTCCGACCGGAAGCAGGAACCGCGCATCGCGCTCGTGAAAGACGATGCGAACCACGCGCTGCTGCAATGGGTCGAGCAGGCCTCGAACGGCGCGTTCGGCACGGCCGTCGTGCTGCCCGCGTCGACCGGCTTCGCGCAGGACGCGCTGAACGACCTCGTGCTGGCCCGCGTGGAATCGGGCAAGCCGCTGCGCTACTGGGTCGGCGCCGCGTGGGACCGCGCCGGCCGCATCACGTCCAAGGCGGCGTGGCAGGCCTACGTGGCGGCAGAGGCCAACCGTGCCGCGCACCCCGTCCGCATCGCGCTGAAAGCCGGCGCAAACTGAGATCGAAACCGAGATCAGTCATCATATGTGTTGCTTTTCCAGCACATACTCCTCATAATCTGGTCTGGCCACATTGATCTTGTGGTCAGACCAATCTAGAATTGATTCCAACACAGGGCCGCACGCAACGCACATGTGGCTCGACCTCGCCAGGCTGGTTTTGTAAGAAGCAACCATCGGCGCCGCTCCCCCCTGCGGACGCCGACACGTCATCGACATAAAAACAGGAGACAGCTTCATGAAATACCCCCGCAGCACCCCGCCCCGCCATTTCGTCATGTCCTCGATCGCGCTCGCGGTCCTCTCGCTCGCCCAGCAGGCGCAGGCACAGCAAAGCGACGCGCCGATCCAGCGCGTCGAAGTCACCGGCTCCAGCATCAAGCGCATGGCCACTGAGGAAGCGCTGCCCGTCACGACCATCAAGGCCGAGGAACTGGTCAAGCAGGGCATGACCACGCTGGCCGACGTGATGATGGCGCTGCCGCAGTCGGCGTCGCTGCAGCCGTCCAACGCCGGCTCGGGCACCAACATCAACCTGCGCGGCCTGGGCGTGAACCGCACCCTCGTGCTGCTGAACGGCCGCCGCCTCGCCAACGAGGCCATCGCCGACGGCTACGCCAACCTCGACGTCATCCCGATCAGCGCGCTGCAACGCGTCGAGATCCTGCGCGACGGCGCGTCGTCGATCTACGGTTCGGACGCGATCGGCGGCGTCGTCAACTTCATCACCAAGCGCGAAGTCGAGGGCGGCAACGTCACCGTGCAGCTCGTGCAGCCGCAGCGCCGCGGCGGCGGCGACGAGCAGCGCATCCAGGCCACGTTCGGCAAGGGCAACCTCGCGCGCGACGGCTGGAACATCTACGGCACCGTCGACTTCCACCAGCGCAGCCGCCTGAAGCTGTCGGACCGCACCGGCTTCATTCCGGACGACGCGGCGATGGCGGCGATCGGCCTGCCGCGCAGCGCCGCCTCCGGCGGGTACGCGACACCCGCCAACTTCACGAGTTCGGCCAACAAGAACGCCGCCAACCCGTATTACGCGAGCGGCTGCCTGAGCCCCTATTCGGTCCAGGGCGCGAAGAGCACGTGTGTACTGGACGACGACACCTATGGCTCGGCCCTGCACCCGAACAAACAGCTGACGATGTACGCGCGAGCGACCAAGCGGATCGACGCCGACAACACCGTTACCGTCGAATACACCCGCGGCGACGAATCGATCTTCGGCTACAAGAACCCGACGCAGGCGGTCGCCGTCGGGAGCGCAAAGGCGATCCTGCCATCGAGCAGCAAATGGTATCCGGGCGGCAGCGGCGGAGTGCCGGCCGTCGCCGGCATCACCAACCAGCCGCTGACCGTGTCCTGGGCGGTGGCCGACCGCGGGCCGGCCGTGACCCGGGACAACCAGATCAACCAGCGGCTGCTGGTTTCCGCCGACGGCCATGTCGGCACCTGGGACTACCGGGCCGGCATGAGCTACGGGCTGTCCCAGCGCAAAGGCTATTTCCAGTCGGGCTACTTCTCGGGCATCGGCCTGATCAACGGCCTGGCGAACGGAACGCTGAACCCGTTCGGCCTGCAGGATCAGGCGGGCCTCGACTATCTCGACTCGATCGCCGCGGACGGCATGCAGAACCGCAGCTCGAAGAGCTCTTACTATGGCATCGACGGCAACATCAGCAAATCGCTGATGGCCCTCGCCGGCGGCGACCTCGCGATCGCGATCGGCGCCGACATCCACCGCGATACCAACGAGGACACCAAGCTGGCACCGGCCGCCGACATCACCTATGCGAAGGTCGTCCCGGCGCACGGAGAAAGCGCACGCAACATCATCGGCGTGTACAGCGAGGTGGACGCCCCCGTCACCAAGACCCTGACGCTGAACGGCGCCGTGCGGGTCGACAAATACAGCGACGTCGGCTCGACCTTCACGCCCAAGATCAGCTTCCGCTGGCAGCCGACCAAGACCATCATGTTCCGGGGCTCGGCCAACACGGGCTTCCGCGCGCCGACACTGTTCGACCGCTACGGCTACCGCACCACCGTCGCCAACACGACGACGGCGGGACGCTGGGACGATCCGGTCCTGTGCCCGGGCCCGTCCATCACCATGCCGGGTACCGGCACGGCGGTGCCCGGCGTGGATGCCGCCGATGTCTGCAACGCCAAGTTGAACAAGCTGACCGGTTCGAACTCGCAGCTGAAGCCGGAGCGCTCCAAGGGAGGCACGCTGGGCGTCGTGTTCGAACCGTCCCACTCGTTCACCGCGTCGCTCGACTACTGGCAGGTTAACATGAAGGACATGCTGGCCAACCTGCCGGAGAACGTCTACTTCACGAACTACGCCGACTACAAGAACCTGTTCGTGCGTAATGCGGACGGCTCGCTCGCCTACATCAACAACACGACGATGAACCTGGGTGGCCAGATCGCGGGCGGCGTCGACGTGTCGGCCCACTGGGAGATCGCGCGCAACCGCTTCGGAACGTTCGGCGCCGCCATCGACGGCACCTACCTGACCCGCTTCGACAACCAGCTCGTGCCGAACGGCCCGTGGATGTCCAACGTCGGCCAGTTCGGCTGGGCCAGCAACGGCACCACGTCGAGCTACCCGATCATCACGTTCCGCTGGAAGCACAACCTGCGCCTGTCGTGGCAGAGCGGCGATTACTCGGCGCAGCTGACGAACAACTTCAACAGCCATTACCGCGACGCCAACACCGCCGTCACGTCGGCGTACTACCGCGATATCCCGTCGTTCTCGACGTGGAACCTGACCGGCTCGATCCGCGTGCAGAAGCAGGTGCGCATCACGGCCGGCGTCACCAACCTGTTCGACAAGGCCCCGCCCATCACCAACAACACGATCTACAGCAGCGGTTACCTGAGCAGCGTCGCGAATCCGATCGGTCGCTCGTGGAACCTGCGCGTCAGCTACGATTTCGAGTAATCGCAATGCAAGCGACACTACTGAAACGTATCGTCCTGGCCGGCCTCATCCTGGCCGGCCAGGCCAGCGCCGCCGACGCGCCTATCCGCGTGATCCTCGTCGGCGACTCCACGATGGCCACGAAGAGCGGCTACGGCGACGCCTTCTGCGCGCGCTTCACGCCGGACGTCACTTGCGTGAACCTCGCGCGGGGCGGCCGCAGTACCAGCAGCTTCCGCGCCGAGGGCCGCTGGGACGAAGTCCAGCGCATGCTGAAGGACGGCGCGTCGTTCAAGGCCACCTACGTGCTCGTGCAGTTCGGCCACAACGACCAGCCGGGCAAGCCGGGGCGCTCGACCGACCTCGTCACCCAGTTCCCCGTCAACATGGCGCGCTATGCGCGGGAGACGCGGGACCTGGGCGGCGTGCCGGTGCTCGTCACGCCGCTGACCCGGCGCACGTTCAAGGGCGCGTATCTCGGCAATGACCTGGCGCCGTGGGCCGAGGCGACTCGGCGCGCGGCCGCGCAGGAACACGCCGTGCTGCTGGACCTGAACCGGGATAGCGTGGCCGCCGTCCAGGCCATGGGCCAGGATGAAGCGGATACGCTGGCGGTCGTTCCGCGTCCGCCGGGCTACGGGATGCCTGCGGATCCGAACAAGGTCGAACCGGCCGGCGCCGCGAAGACGGCGTTCGACCGCACGCACCTCGGCACCAAGGGCGCGGACTTCTTTGCGCGGATGGTCGAGCGCGAGCTGGTGGCGGCGCGGCCGGAGACGGCGGCCTACTTCAGGGACGGGGGCAAGCGTTGAGGCGCTTCGCCCTGCTCGCCTGCGCGCTCGCCGGCGCGCAGGCGCACGCACAGGACACGCGCGACGTGCGCGAGCCGGTCGTCCCGCCGGCCTGCGCGGTCCTGATCGGCGCGACCACGAACGCGGGCCGCGACGATGCCGCGCGCATCCAGGCGGCCATCGACAAGTGCGCGCCCGGCCACGCCGTGGTGCTCGCGGCCAGTAACGACAAGCGCAGCTTCGTGGCCGGGCCACTGCAACTGCGCGACGGCGTCACACTGCTCGTCGACAAAGGCGCCACGCTGTACGCCAGCACGGACCCGCGCCTGTTCGACCGCGGCGCCGGCACGTGCGGCACGAACGATGCATCGGGCCGCGGCTGCCGGCCGTTCATCCTGCTCGACGGCGTGCGCGGCGCCGGCATCATGGGCACCGGCACCATCGACGGCCAGGGCGGACAGCGCATCGCGGGCAAGGACGAGACCTGGTGGCAGATCGCCCGCCGCGCGCAAAAGGAGAAGACCCGCCAGAACGTGCCGCGCCTGATCCAGGCCGACAAGGCGCGCGACGTCACCCTGTATCGCATCACGCTGAAAAATTCCCCAAACTTCCACGTCACGCTGAACAACGTGGACGGCTTCACCGCGTGGGGCGTCGTCATCGACACGCCCCACGACGCGCGCAACACGGACGGCATCGACCCGATCTCGTCGCGCAACGTGACCATCGCGCACAGCATCATCCGCACCGGCGACGACAACGTGGCGATCAAGGCCGGCGGCAACGGGCCGACCGAGAACGTCTCGATCCTGCACAACCGCTTCTACAGCGGCCACGGCATGTCCATCGGCAGCGAGACGAACGGCGGCGTGCGCCGCGTCCTCGTCGACGACCTGGCGATGGACGGAACCACGTCCGGCCTGCGTATCAAGAGCAACGACATGCGCGGCGGTAGAGTCCACGGCATCGTCTACCGCGACGTGTGCCTGCGCGGCATCCGCTCTCCCATCGAGATCACGACGCATTACGAACAGCCGGCGCAACCGGGTGCGCTCATCCCCGACTACGCCGCCATCCGCATGGAGCGGGTGCGCAGCACGACCCCGGGGCGCATCCTGCTGCAGGGATATGACGACGCGCATCCGCTCGTGCTGGACTTGAAGGACGTGGCGATCGCCGCCGGGTCGGACATCAAACGGGAACATGCGCGCGTGCAGGGCGCGTTCGGCGCCGCCGCCGATTGCGCCGGGCGGTTCCTGCCGTTTCCCGAGCCGGCGGTCCGTTCCGGGCGCCCGCAGCTGACGGCCGAGCAGGCGCGCGCCTACGACTACCGCGAGGTGCTGAAGTACGTGGGCCCCGTCGGCGACGAACGCATCGAGCCGTGGGATCCGCTGGCCGATCCGCTCGCGACCGGCGCGCCACTGCATGCCGACTACACGGTCGATGCGCGCGCACCGGCGGACGGAGCGACCCGTTTCGCCACCGTGCAAGCGGCCGTCGACCGCGCCGTGGCGGCGGGCGGTACGCGCCGCATCGTCATCCGCATCGCCCCCGGCACGTACCAGGAACTCGTCTACGTGCCGCCGGGCGCCCCGCCGATTACCCTGGATGGCGCCGGCGCCGACCCGCAGGCCGTGCGCATCAGCGCCGCGCTGGACGCCTCGACGACGGGCGCTGCCTACCGCAGCCGCTACGCCGCCGAATTCGAGCACGCGGCGCCAGGCGTGCGGGCGATGGTCGACGCGCTGAAGGATTTGCCCGCCCTGCAGACGACGGGCTCGGCGACCGTGTGGGTGCGCGCGAACGGCTTCCAGGCCCGCAACCTGACGATCGAGAACGCGTACAACCGCGACGGTGCGGTCGCGCATGCGGAGTGCAAAGGCGACAACTGCCCCGACACGACGGGCGGCAGCCGCGTGCACCACCAGGCCGTCGCGCTGCGCGTCGACGGCGCCGACAAGGCGCAGTTCGAGCGCGTGCGCCTGCTCGGCCTGCAGGACACGCTGTTCCTCAGCTCGCAGGACGGCACGGCAACGGTGCGCAGCTTTTTCCACGACACGCACATCGAAGGCGACGTCGACTTCATCTTCGGCGACACCATCGCGGTCTTCAAGGACTGCGACATCCACGCCATCGGCGGCCGCGCCGCGTCGTACGTGGCCGCGCCGGACACGAACCGCCGCGCGAAGTACGGTTTCGTGTTCGACGGCTGCCGCTTCACGAGCGATGCGCCGGGCGCGGCGAACACGCAGTTCTACTTTGCCCGCCAATGGTTCCATAACGAGCGCTGCACGCCGTACGGCTTCATCCCCGTCGAGGGCTATACGTGCCGGCTGGGCGACGTGGACGTGTACAAGGCGCCGAACGGCACGATCCGCCGGCGCACGCTGGAGACGGTCGGCAAGGCCGTGATCCTGCGCTCGCGCATCGGCCCGCATTTCGAGAAGACGACGCCGTGGTCGGAATGGAACCGCAACGGCACGCTGGCGCACCGCCCCGCGCAATTCAGCTCGGACGATTACTGGGACAACCTGGCCGGCACGCCGTTCGCACCGCCAGGCCAACGGCCCGTCCCCGCCGACGTCTACCTCGGCGAATATGACAACATCCTTGAATGACGGAGACACCATGAAGCAATCATTCGACGCCCGCCGCGGCTTTTTGAAAACCGCGACCGTCGCCGGACTCGCACTGTCGGGGCCCGGGCGGGCGCTGGCGGCGGCCGTTCCCGATCCGTGGAAGGCAGCGGCCGGCATCGCGCAGCGCCTCGCCAACCCCGTCAAGTTCCGCAAGGCGGAGTATCTCGTCACCGATTTCGGCGCCGCGCCGTGCAAGCTCGTGCCCGTGAAGGCGTGGGTGTCGTTCGAGGACCAGGCCGACCTGCCAACGCCCGCGCCGGGCGCGCACGACTGCTACGCCGCGTTCAGGGCGGCCATCGAGAAATGCCACGCCGAGGGCGGCGGCCGCGTCGTGATCCCGAAGGGCGACTGGTTCTGCGCGGGCCCGATCGTGCTGCTGTCGAACGTGAACGTGCACCTCGCGAGCGGCGCGCACGTCTATTTCAGCAACGATCCGGCCGACTACGCGAAATACGGCGACGTCGACTGCGGCCCGAACGGCAAGCTGGTCGTCTCGCGCTGGCAGAGCAACGACTGCCTGAACTATTCGCCCATGGTCTATGCGCGCAACCAGGACAACATCGCCCTCACCGGCGACGACTGGACGGCCATCCTCGACGGCCAGGGCGGCGTGCCGTTCCCCGGCCGCGCCGACTGCTGGTGGACGTGGAAGGGCAAGAACGCGACGATCAACTCCGTCGCCCAGGACAAGTCGCCGAACTACGTGCCCGGCAAACTGGCGCAGAACCAGGTCAACGAACTGAATCCGAAGTCGCTGGCCGACGTGGCCCCTGGGCTGTCGGAGGAAAGGCGCCGGCTGATCCAGGGCGAAGGCGACAAGTGGCGCGCGGACGACGCGTACCTGCCCGCGTTGTCGGAAGCGGGCGTGCCCTTGGCGAAGCGCGTGTTCGGCGTGGGCCACTACCTGCGTCCGCCGATGATCCAGCTGATCGGGTGCACGAACGTGCTGCTGGAAGGCTACCAGGTCATCCACACGCCGTTCTGGCAGCACCACCCGGTCGCGTGCCGCAACCTCACGATCCGCAAGGTGCATGCGAACAGCCTGGGGCCGAACAGCGACGGCTTCGATCCGGAAGCGTGCGACACGGTGCTCGTGGAAGGCTGCCAGTTCAACACGGGCGACGACTGCATCGCCATCAAGGCGGGCAAGAACCTCGACACGCAGTACGGCCCGTCGCAGAACATCGTCATCCAGAAATGCACGATGCAGAGCGGCCACGGCGCCGTCACGCTGGGCAGCGAGATGGCGGGCGGCATCCAGAACGTGTACGCGCAGGACCTCGTGTTCGAGAACATGAACTGGGCGACGAACCCGCTGAACACGGCGATCCGCCTGAAGACCAACATGAACCGCGGCGGCTTCCTGCGCAATTTTTATGTCCGCAACGTGAGCATCCCGAACGGCGTGCAGACGTCGCCGTCGTTCTATGCGTCGCTGCCCGGCTCCCCGATCGCCTCGAGGACGGTGGCCACGGCCGCCGGGGCCGTCGTCACGTTCGACTGCGACTACACGCCGCGCGCGGACAACGTGCGCGTGCGCCCGCCCGAGGTGCGCAACGTGCACATCTCGAAGGTCAAGGTGGGCAACGTGAAGACGAAGGACGGGTCGCTCGCGTCGTGCTTCCAGGCGTTCGTCATCCTCGGTCCGGTGGCGTCCGACTACAACGGGCCGGCGCCGGCGCCGGCCGTGCTGCCGGTGCGCGACGTGACGATCACGGACTGCGACTTCGGCACGCCCGTCAACGCGGCGCATCCGTGGTACACATATAACGTGCGGGGGCTGAAGCTGGCGAACGTCATGATCGGCGGGAAGCGGTACGACACGACCTTGTCCGCGTAATATCCATCGTCGCTCCCGCGCAGGCGGGAGCCCAATTTTTCATGCGCACCACCCGCGTTGAACGTAAGCGGCGTGCGTACGACTTGGGTTCCCGCCTTCGCGGGAACGACGGAGCGAGATGCTCTACAATGCCGTCACCTCTGGCTTGCATGGGATGGATGATGGCGACACCGGCGTTCAACTACGGCTCCGACGTGACGGGGCTGGTCTGGGGCTTCCTGTTGCAGGACGCCGCGCAAGCGGTGTCCGTCGACGCGAAGGACGCCGCGACCTGGTTGCACGCCCCCGTCCCCGGGCAGTTCGTCTGGCTGCACTTCAACCTGTCGAATGCGGCCAGCGAGCGCTGGCTGCGCGCCCACGCCGGCCTGCCCGAGGAATTCTACGAGACGCTGCACCAGGGCTCGCGCTCCACCCGCATCGAAATGGCGGACGGCGCCCTGATCGCCGTCGTCAACGACGTCCTGCATAATTTTTCGGTCGACGCGGCCGAGATTTCCACGCTGTGGGTCCACGTGACGCCGCACGGCGTGATCACGGCCCGGCGCAAGCCGCTGGAATCCATCGAGCGCCTGCGCCAGGATGTGCTGAACGGCGCGCCGCTGCGGTCGAGCGTCGAGCTGCTGGTGCATTTGCTGCGCGACCAGGCCGACGTCCTCGTCAACATCGTGCGCGATGCCGTCGCGCGGGTCGACACCGCCGAGGACCAGCTGCTGGCCGGCCGCCTCACGCGCCGGCGCGAAGACCTGGGCGCGCTGCGGCGGGTGCTCGTCCGGCTGCAGCGGCTGCTGGCGCCCGAACCGGCCGCCCTCTTCCGCCTGCTGCAACGCCCTCCGGCCTGGGTGGCGCCGGAAGACCGCCAGGAGCTGCGCCAGTCGACCGAGGAATTCACGGTCGTGCTGTCCGACCTGGCCGCACTGCACGAACGAATCAAACTGCTGCAGGAAGAGATCGCGGCCCGGGTCAACGAGGACAATAACCGCAGCCTGTTCCTGCTGACCATCGTGACGGTGATGGCCCTCCCGATCAACCTGATCGCAGGCCTGCTGGGCATGAACGTGGGCGGCGTGCCGCTGTCCCAGCATCCGCACGGGTTCTGGCTCGTGCTGGGCTTTACCGCCCTCGTCACGGGCGCCATCGCCTGGCTGTTGCTTCGATTGCAACGGCCGCATTGAGCCTTTGCCATATAAAAACAGGATATTTACCCTTGCATTGGGTATAACTCCTTTCCCGGCATCACGTTAAGCTTCTTGCCTCAGGAAAAGCCCGCACGCCTGTGCAGCCGTACGCGGCGCGACCGGCGGTAGAATGGCCCCAGACACCGGCGCCAGCCTCTGCTTCCACCGGTACGCGCGCCGCGCCGCCCGGCCGTGGCTTTTCGAGCATCCTATTTCCGAATCGCAGAAGAAGACCATGTTCAATCCATCCGACCATCCGCACCGCCGTTACAACCCGCTGCAAGGCGACTGGGTCCTCGTGTCCCCGCACCGCGCCAAGCGTCCGTGGCAGGGGCAACAGGAAGCCGTCGACCGCTCGGCCAAGCCGTCGCACGACCCGACCTGCTACCTGTGCCCGGGCAATACCCGCGTCAACGGCGAAAAGAACCCCGACTACACGGGCACCTATGTGTTCGAGAACGACTTCGCCGCGCTGATGCCGGACACCCCGGAAGCCGCGGAGGGTACGGACCCGCTGTTCCAGACGATGAGCGCGCGCGGCAGGAGCCGCGTGATCTGCTTCTCGCCCGACCATGCGAAGTCGCTGCCGCAGCTGTCGCTGCCGGCGCTGGAAGGCGTCATCGACACGTGGTGCGAACAGGCCGCCGAGCTGGGCGCCAAATACCGCTGGGTCCAGGTGTTCGAGAACAAGGGCGCCGTGATGGGCTGCTCGAACCCGCACCCGCACGGCCAGATCTGGGCGACCAGCTATGTCCCGAACCTGCCGGCCGCCGAAGACCGCCAGCAGAAGGCTTACCACGCCGAACAGGGCCGCCGCCTGCTGCTGGACGTGGCCGAGCGCGAGATCGCCGCACAGGAACGCGTGGTGGTCCAGACCGAGCACTGGGTCGCCGTCGTCCCATACTGGGCCGCGTGGCCGTTCGAGACGCTGGTCCTGCCCCGCTTCGCCGTGCGCCGCCTGGAAGAGCTGCAGCCGGCCCAGCGCGCCGACCTGGCCGTGCTGCTGAAGCGCCTGACCACGCGCTACGACAACCTGTTCCAGACCTCGTTCCCGTACTCGATGGGCTGGCACGGCGCCCCGTACGGTATTCCAGACGAAGAGGCGGAAGGCTGGCAGCTGCACGCCCACTTCTACCCGCCGCTGCTCCGCTCCGCGTCGGTGCGCAAGTTCATGGTCGGCTTCGAGATGCTGGCCGAAGCCCAGCGCGACCTGACCCCCGAACAGGCGGCCGAACGCCTGCGCGCGCAATCCGAAGTGCACTACCTCGACACCGAATCCAACCAAACGACCTGACATGCAAGATAACCGCCTCATTTCACGCAATAGCCGCACCGCCGCCGCCTTCGAAACCGCATTCGGCACCGCCCCCACGCTGTTCGTCCAGGCCCCGGGCCGCGTCAACCTGATCGGCGAGCACACCGACTACAACGACGGCCTCGTGCTCCCGTGCGCCATCGACTACCGCACCGCCATCGCCGCCAAGCCGCGCGGCGACCGCAAGGTGCGCGTCGTGGCGGCCGACTACGGCGACGCGCTCGACGAATACGACCTCGACGCCCCGATCGGCCGCGTGGACCAGCCGATGTGGGCCAACTACGTGCGCGGCGTCGTCGAACAGTTCGTGAAGCGCGGCCTGCCCGTGCAGGGCATGGACATGGCGATCGCGGGCGACGTGCCGCAGGGCGCCGGCCTGTCGTCGTCGGCCTCGCTGTCGGTTGCCGTGGGCCGCCTGTTCGCGAGCTTGCCCGGCTTCGAGGCGCTGTCGCCGATCGACATCGCGCTGATCGCGCAGGCGTCGGAAAACGACTTCGTCGGCACCAAGTGCGGCAACATGGACCAGATCAGTTCCGCGTGCGGCGTCGAAGGCCACGCGCTGATGATCGACTGCCGCTCGCTGGAGGTGAAGCCCGTGCCGGTGCCGGACAACGCCGCCATCATGATCTTCAATTCGAACGTGACGCGCGGCCTCGTGGACAGCGCCTACAACGTGCGCCGCGAGCAGTGCGAAGCGGCCGCCCGCCACTTCGGGATCCCGGCCCTGCGCGACCTCGACCTCGCCACGCTGGAAGCCCGCGCGGGCGAACTGGACCCCGTCGTGCTGCGCCGCGCGCGCCACGTGGTGACGGAAGACGACCGCGTGCTGGCCGCCGCCGACGCGCTGCAGGCCGGCGACCTGGTACGCCTGGGCGAACTGATGGCGGCATCGCACGCGTCGATGCGCGACGATTTCGAGATCACCGTGCCCGCCATCGACAACCTCGTCGACATCGTCAAGAACGTCATCGGCACCCAGGGCGGCGTGCGCATGACGGGCGGCGGCTTCGGCGGCTGCGTGGTGGCCGTCGTGCCGCACGCGCTGGTCGACGCGGCCCGTGCCGCCGTCGAGCGCGACTACCGCTCGCCGGACGGCAAGCCGGCCACGATCTACGTCTGCAAGCCGGCCGCCGGCGCGGGCAAAGTCAATCCATGATGTACGAGGCGGCGGCCGGACGCTATGGTTCGATGCCCTACCCGCATTGCGGCCGCAGCGGCCTGCGGCTGTCCGCCGTGTCGCTGGGGTTGTGGCACAACTTCGGCGGCAATGACGATTTCGATCGCCAGCGCTGGATCGTGCGCGCGGCGTTCGACAACGGCGTCACGTGCTTCGACCTCGCCAACAACTATGGCCCGCCGCCCGGGTCGGCCGAGGAAAACTTCGGCCGCCTGCTCGCGCGGGACCTGAAGCCGTACCGCGACGAAATGGTCGTGTGCACGAAGGCCGGCTACACGATGTGGCCCGGACCGTACGGCGACTGGGGCAGCCGCAAATACCTCGTCGCGAGCCTGGACCAGAGCCTCAAGCGCATGGGCCTGGACTACGTCGACATCTTCTATCACCACCGTCCCGATCCCGACACGCCGCTGGAAGAGACGATGGCGGCGCTCGACTACATCGTGCGCAGCGGCCGCGCGCTGTATGCGGGCATCTCGAACTACAACGGCGAGCGCACGGCCGCCGCGGCGGCGGAACTGCGCCGCCTGGGCACGCCGTTCGTGATCCACCAGATGCGCTACAACATGCTGGTGCGCCAGCCGGAGGCGGACCTGCTTCCCGTGCTGGAGCGCGAAGGCATTGGCGGCATCGCGTTCTCGCCGCTGGCCCAGGGCCTGCTGACGGATCGCTACCTTGGCGGCACGCTGCCGGCCGATTCGCGCGCGGCCGGCAAGGTCGGCTTCCTGAAGCCGGAGCACATCACGCCGGAGCGCCTGCGCATCATCGAGGCGCTGAACCAGGTCGCGCAGGCGGGCGGGCGCACGCTCGCGCAGCTCGCGCTCGGGTGGGTGCGGCGCCAGCCTTCGATTGCCTCGGTGCTGATCGGCGCGAGCAGGCCGCAGCAGGTGCTGGATGCCGTGCGCGCGGTGGAGATGGCACCGCTGGCGGGCGACGAGATCGCGGCGGTCGAGGCGATCCTGGCCTCGCAGTAGCCGAAAAAAAACGGCACGCCGCCACAGGGACGACGGCGTGCCGGCGGTAACGACAGGACGGCACCGCCGTACCGTCCCGGCTTCCTGAAAGCGATACGAGGCGGCTAGTGGAAGGTGAAGCCGCCGTCGACGTTGACGGACTGGCCGGTCACGTTGTCCATCGTGGCGAGAAAGAGCGCCATGCGGCCCATGTCCTCGGGTGTCTGGGCGCGGCCCTGCGGGATGAGCGTGAGCTGGTGGCGCGCCCAGGAATCCTCGACCGACTCCCCCTCCTGCTTCCATTCGTCGGCGAGACGGTCCCACATATAGGTGCGCACGACGCCGGGACAGATGGCGTTCACCGTGATGCCCTCCTGCGCCACTTCCTTGGCCAGCGCATTCGTGAACCCGACAACCGCGAACTTCGACGCGCTGTAGTGCGTGAGATTGGGAAAGCCTTCCTTGCCCGCGATCGACGCGACGTTGATGATGCGGCCCCACCCCTGCCCGCGCATCGGCGCCAGCGCGGCACGGCATCCCAGGAACGTACCCTTGGCGTTGACGTCCATGACGAAGTCCCAGTCCTTCTCCGTCAGGTCCGCCACCGGGCGGATGTTGATGACGCCCGCGCAGTTGACGAGGATGCCCAGCGCGCCGAACGCCGCGACGGCCTCGTCGACCATGGCCTGCACCTGCGTGGCGTCGGTGACGTCCACGCGCCGGGTGAGCGCGCGCCGGCCCAGCGCCCTGACTTCGTCCGCCGTCGCCTGCATGGCATCCTCCAGCAGGTCGGCAATCAGCACGTCGGCCCCGGCGCGCGCGAGTTCCAGCACGATGCCCTTGCCGATACCGCGCGCACCGCCCGTCACGATGGCAGAGCGGCCGGCCAGCGGTAGTAAATTCGACATATCCGTCTCCTCATTGTTGGTTGGTCCCGAACGATGTTGCCGCCGGGCTGAACGCAACTAGCGTGCCAGTGGCGGCACGGACGGGATATCAGGGGAAAAACGGAGAATGGCCGGCCGCGCGTGCGACAGGTGTCGCAGCACCATCCGTATCGCGGCCGACAGGTGTCGCGGCGGCCGCCTCGGCGCCCGATCCTCAGCACCAATTCTTATCGGGCTTCATGTCGAGGCGGTGCGCCGCGTCGATCACGTCCTGCAGTTCCACCGGGTCGCTGAACGGGTCTTCGTCCAGCGCGGTGACCCGGTTCAGCTCCTTCTGCCAACGCCGCAACTCGTCGACGTAGGCCTGGTCGGGCACCCGTTCCAGGTCGCCGTCTTTCGGGACGAGGTCGTGGATTCCGTTGTGCACCCACTCGCCGGTATGCCAGTCGGGCATGTCGATGCCCGGGAACAGGCAGATGCCCTGCAGGTCCATCCCGCGCCGCACGGCCGCCAGCGATTCGCACATCACGTCGTGCAGCCAGCTCGCGCGTCCGCGACCAAGGCCGCTCGTCTCGCCGATGATCATCGGCCGCCGGTAGCGTTGCCACACTGTTTCCAGCATGTCGCACAGGGGCGCGATGCGGTCGTCGTCCGGGGCCAGCAGCGCGTGCGGGCCGTGCTCGCGGTACTCCATCTGCCCGAACGAATACGAGTTCGCGCCGACGATGTCCAGCACCTCGGGCGCGCCGCCGAACTCGGGATGCTCGCGGCCGTACAGAATATCCCACGCGAGGAAGGTGTCGACTTCCGTCTCATGGCGTGCAGCCTCGATCTGGTCGGGACGGTCGCGCGGGGCGACGACGCGCACCAGCGGATCCACGTGCACCATGCGCGCGTCCGGATCGACCTCCCGGATCGCCTTCACGCCCGCGATCGCGGCGCGGCACAGCGCCAGCCGCAACTGCATGCGGTCATCGCGCGAACAACGGTACGGCGCGGCCCAGCCCCATTCGCCGGCGCAAAACGAAAAGAAGGTGATCTCGTTGATGGGCGTGAAGAAGTGCGGGCCGCGCACCTTCGGCACGACGTATGCGGCCGCAGCCCGGCAATACGCCGCGAACCGGTCGACGAAGGCATCGGAGAACGGATCGAGATCGTCCGGGAAGCCGTAGTGGCACAGGTCCCAGATCGGGATGACCTTGGATGCATTCATCGCGGCGATGTACGGGTCGAGACCCGAAAAATCGTAGCGGCCGCCCTGGTCGACCAGCGGCCACGGGATGCCTTCGCGCGCCACGGCGATGCCGAGGTGCGCCAGCCGTTCGTAGTCTTCGGCCGCATGGCGGTCATGGCCTGTTTCCGCCACCAGGTTGCGGCGCACGCGCTCCTTTCCCCACAGGAAGGTGGAGCATTCGAAACCGGACAGGAAGAAGGTGGGAAAGATGCCGGGACGCTGTGCCACGCCGCTCTCCTTTCGTTTCTCGGGCGGAGGCGAGTATATCCCGGTCTCGCAAACCGGCCGTGCACGCTTGCCGAGGGACGACTTGTCGTCCCTGTGGGCAAACAGCATCGTTCTTGAGCGCGGATAAATTGTTTTAACCACCCGTATTGACTGGGCTGGCATCGAGGTATACGCTGTATACCATGACTTCCGAATCCACGAAAACCCGGTTGTTCCAGGCCGCCCGCGCGCTCTTCGACGAAGAAGGCGAAGCCGGTCTGTCGATGCGCCGTATCGCCGCCGCCGTCGGCATCACCCCGATGGCGATCTACAAGCATTTTGCCGACAAGGACGCGTTGCTGAACGCACTCATGCTCGACGGCTTTGTCGCATGGGAGGCGCGTGTCGCCCATATCGCCGAGCCGGATCCCGCGGCGTGGCTACGCCAGCTGAGCACCGCCTTTCTCGAATTCGCAGTGACGGAACCCCGCCGCTACGAAGCCGCGTTCCTGCTCCGCGCCAGCGGGGCCAGGCAATATCCGAACGACTTCGCCGAGGGCCGGTCGCCGGTGGTACACCTGGCGCGCCAGCAGGCAGAACGGATGCGCGCGCGCGGGCGGCACGCGCCCTCGGCCGAGGACATCGTGCTTGCCCTGTCCGCGCTTTGCCAGGGTCTCGTGGACATGTACCGCGCGGGACGCTTCGTGTCGGAAGACGAATTCCGCGCGGCTTATGCGCGCGCCGTTGATCACTGCATCCTTTCCTATTCTCCGGAGACCCACGAATGACTGCTTTCGCCTGCGCCCTGCTCAGCGGCGCCCTGTATTACTTCACCTACGGCATTGCCGACACCTGGATGCTGGCCTGGATCGCGCCGACGCCGCTCCTGTGGCTGGCGTATCGCGAAGCGCCACGCTGGCAGGTGATGGCCGCGTCACTGTTCGCATCCACCATGGGAACCGTCTACATCTTCCAGGTTTACGGCACCTATGTGCTCGTCGACGGTGTTGTGATGGCGATCGGGAATGGTCTGCTGCTGGGTGCATCCATCCTCCTGGCGCGACGGGCGCGGCATGTATTGCCGGGTGCGGCCATCGGATTCGCCTTTCCGGCGCTCTGGACCAGTTGCGAATTCCTCGCAGGCGCGATCTCGCCCCATGGCGCCTGGGGTGCAATCGGATATACGCAAGTCCACTGGCCTGCGGCGATCCAGGTCGCGTCGGTTGCCGGCGTCTACGGAGTCACATTCGTCCTGTACCTGTTTGCGAATGCCATCGCCCTGGCACTGCGGGGCGAACGTATCGCGGGTACGATCGGGACGGCCCTGGCGATCGCGGTCGTCGCCAGCGGTTATGTGCGCCTCGCGTCATCGCAGACGACGCCGGTGCGCGTTGCCGCCGTGGGGATCGTCCCGGCGGCCGGTGCGAACGACGAGGACATCGCCCCGCGGTATGCGACGGCGATCCGGGAACTGGCCGCACGCGGCGCCAAGGTCATCGTGACGCCCGAAACCGGCATCGAAAGCGAAGCGCTGGAACCGGTCCGGCTGGCGGCGCGCGACACCGCGACAGTCGTCGTAGCCGGCACCCACAACCAAAACCCACAACGCAACATGGCTGTCACATTCGTACCCGGCAAGCCGTCGATTGTCTATGAAAAACGGCATCTGCTCCTCCCGGGCGAAGCCGTATTCACGCCGGGCCAAGGTCCCGGCATCCTCGGCAATGGCCTGGCGACCGCGATTTGCAAAGACCTGGATTTCCCGCGCACGATCCGCGCCGACGCCCGGGACGGCATCCGCCTGATGATCGTCCCGGCCAACGACTTTTCACTCGACGGCTGGATCCACGCGCGGCAGGCGATCATGCGCGGCGTCGAGAATGGCTTCGCCATGCTGCGCGTCGCGTCGCACGGCCTCGCGACGGTGTCCGATGATCGGGGCCGCGTCCGCGCCGTGGCAGAGGTTGGCGCTCCCGGCAAAGCGGTCGCCTCGGCGGACGTCCCGCTCGGAACCGGACCGACGCCGTACACACGGCTGGGCGACTGGTTTGCCTGGTTGTGCGTCGCACTGGCCGCCGGCACGGGAATGCTTGTCATCGTTGCCGGCGCACGACCACGAACACCGGCTCGTGCTGGCGCACTGCGGAAGCCGGCCTGACGGCACCGCCGGGTCACTCTTTCCTGCGCGCAAACCACGTGGCGAGCGCGGAGCCGGACAGGTTGTGCCACACGCTGAACAAGGCACTCGGCACGGCCGCCAGCGGGCTGAAATGCGCCGCCGCCAGCGCCGCGCCGAGGCCGGAGTTCTGCATGCCGGTCTCGAACATCACCGCCTTGCGCTTGGCGAGGTCCATGCCGAACAGCCGCGCGAACAGATAGCCGAGCGCGAAGCCGAGCAGGTTGTGCAGGATGACGGCGGCGAACATCAAGAGGCCGTTCGTCAGCAGCTTGCTCTGGTTCAGGGCGACGATGATCGCGATGATCAGCACGATCGCCACCGTGGACACGAGCGGCAGCGCCTTCACGCTGGCCGCGGCCTGGCGGCGGAACAGCGTCCTGGCGACGATGCCCAGCGCGATCGGCACGATCACGACCTGCACGATGTCCATGAACAGCGAGGCCGCATTAATGTGCATCCACGCGCCCGCCAGCAGCGACACGAGCGCCGGCGTCGCGAACGGCGCGATCAGGGTGGACACCGCGCCAATCGATACGCCCAGCGCCACGTCGCCGCGCGCCAGGAACGTCATCACATTGGACGCGGTGCCGCTGGGGCAGCAGCCGACGAGGATCACGCCGACCGCGATCTCCGGCGGCAGGCGCAGCGCGATGGCCAGCACGTACGCGATGCCGGGCATGATGAGGTAGTGGCCGACGACGCCGATCGCGACGTCCTTCGGCCGCCGGAACACGTCGCGAAAATCTTCCGTCGACAGGGTCAGGCCCATGCCGAACATGACAATGCCCAGCAGCGGCGCGATCCAGCCTTTATAACCTACGAACAGCTGCGGCGCGAAGAAACCGAGGGCGGCGAACAGGAGCACCCACAACGAGAAGGTCTTGCCGACGAAGGCGCTGGCTTTTTCGATGGCGTTCACGCGGGGGTCTCCTGATCTGATGGGCCCGCCATTATATGTCCGCCACCCTGACCATTGGCCGGTGCATGGCGGCGCGAATCGCGTTAGCATGGCCCCATCATGACCGACACCTCACCCACCCGCCTGCCGATCGGCACCGCCGACGGCGTCCAGTTCGACGTCGTCGCCTGGGGCCCATCCCACGCCGACGTCGACTTCAGCGTCGCCTGCATGTTCGAGCATGAACTCGGCGGCGGCATGGCCGGCGGCCTGCTCGCGCTGGACCAGGCGCTCGGCGGCCAGTTGTCGCGCCTGCGCGCAACGGGCGCATTCCGCGCCCAGCCGCTGGAGACCCTGCTCATCACGTCGCCGCCGCCCGCCGTGGTGGCGCGCGCGGTGCTGGTGATCGGGATGGGCGATCCGGGGCGGCTGGACGGCGAGATGCTGCGGCGCGCCTGCCGCGTCGCGATGCGCGAGGCGATCCGCTACGGCGCCGTGTCGATGGCGTTCGCGCCCAGCGTGCTCGATGCGGGCCACACGGACAATGCGTCGCTCGACATGCAGAACGTCATGCTGGACGGGATGCTGGGCGCGCTGCGGGCCGAGCACATGCTGGCGCAGGCCGGCCTCGCGGCGGCACCGTCGCTGCGGCATTGCACGTTCGATGTCGGGGCGCCACGTGCCGAGGCGGCGGGGCGGGCATTCGCGGAGGCGTTCGCGCGGCTGGCCCGCCACTAGCCCCGCAACGCCAGGTCCGCCACCAGCGCCACCCCCAGCCCGAACGACACCGCCTTCCAGAACAGCAGCGGAGTCCGTTCGATCAGCGGGGTGCGCCGCCGTTCGGCAAAGGCGCTGTTCGGATGGTGCAGGTCGTACACGAATTCGGCGACGTCCTCGTAGCGCCGGCGCGGATCGATCTGCAGCGCCTTGTGCAGCGCCGCGTCGACCCAGGCCGGGATCGACGGATCGTGCTCGCGCGCGGGCGTGTACGCGAGCCGGCGCTGCGCCGCGCGCCCCGCCGCGCGCGGGATTCCGACGCCGTACGGCAGCTCCCCCGTCAGCATGAAGTACGTGAGCACGCCCAGCGCGAACACGTCCGAGCGCACGGTGCCGCGTTCGCCGAGGAAGTACTCTGGTGCGGCATACAGCGCGGCGCCCTGCAGCGTCCAGTCCTCGTCATGGGAGACCATCTCGACGACGCCGGCCACGCTCACCGACCCGAAATCGATGATTCGCGCGTTGCCGGCTGTATCGATCATGACGTTTTCCGGCCGGACGTCCTGGTGCAGCATCTCGAGCCGGTGGAACGCGCGCAAGCCTTTCGCCACCTGGTCGACGATGCGGCGCACGGCGTCCAGGCCGGGACGCGGCTGGCTGCGCAGCCACTGCGCCAGCGTGACGCCTTCGATGTATTCGGCGGCGACGTAGACATGGCTGCGGCGCCGCGCCGGCGCCGGCTTGACGACGTGCGGGCTGCGCACGCGTCCCATGATCCACTCTTCCATCACGAACCGCTCCATGTAGGCGCGGGCGCCGGCGAGATCGATGGAGGGCATCTTGAGGATGACGTGCGCGCCGCTGTCCGGATCCTCGGCCAGGTAGACGTGGCTGCGGCTGCTGCCGTGCACCTCGCGCACGATGCGGTAGCCGTCGAGTTCCGCGCGCGGGGCCAGCAGCGGCGGCAGCGGCAGGTCCGCCATCTGGCGCAGCAGTTCGGAGGCTTCGCGCGCCTGCAGCGATTCGATGCGCACCAGCTGCACGGTGAGATTGTCCGCGCTGCCGTTGGCGAACGCGCGCTGCACGAGACGGCTCGCGGCCGCGTCCAGGTCCGGCGCGTCCTGCAACGCGGCGTGGACGTCGGCGCCCGACACGTGCTCGTACACGCCATCCGTCGCGAGCATGAACAGGTCGCCGGCTTCCAGCGCCACGGCGCGGTAGTCGATCTCGATACGGTCCTGCACGCCCAGCGCGCGGCTCAGGTAGCTGCGCTCGGGCGACACCCACACGCGATGGTCGGTCGTCAGCTGCTCCAGGCTGGCGCTCTGCGCGCCCGCGTGGACGCGGTAGATGCGCGCGTCGCCCACGTGGAACAGGTGGGCGGTGTTCGACTTGATGACGAGCGCGGAAAACGTGCAGACATGGCCGCAGTCCTGGTCGGCGCGGTCCTGGCCCTGCCGCGTATGGGCATACAGCCACGCATTGACGGCAGCGAGCACCTTCTCGGCCGACGTCCGGACCGACCAGGCGTCCGCCGTCGCGTAGTAATCGTCGAGGAAGGCCGCGACGGCGGTGGCGCTGGCGACGTGGCTCACGGCGCTGCTGCTGATGCCGTCCGCCAGCGCGAGCGCCGCCCCCTTCGTCGAGGCGAGCGGCGCGCGCGGGATCACCACGCCGTGGCAGTCCTGGTTGACGGCCTTGCGGCCCCGGTCACTGTGCTGGCCGACGGAGAGCGTCAAAGGCTGCATCATGGGCTGCAAAGCGGGACGCCGGCGCGCGCGTCGTCAGACTTTGTTGAACGAGCGCTTTGGCGCCGTCTTCACGTGCGTCGAGTACAGCGTCAGTCCGGTGAACGCGAGGCCGCCGACGAGGTTGCCCAGCACGGTCGGGATCTCGTTCCAGACCAGGTAGTCGAGGAAGGTGAAGTGCGCGCCCGTCAGGATCCCGAACGGGAACAGGAACATGTTCACGACCGAGTGTTCGAACGCCATCGCGAAGAACAGCATCACGGGCATCCACATGGCGATGACCTTGCCGCCGACCGTCGTCGAGATCATGGCGCCCACGACGCCCGTCGACACCATCCAGTTGCACAGCATGCCGCGGATGAACAGGGTGACCATGCCGGCGAAGCCGTATTCCGCATAGCCCAGCGTGCGCTTTTCGCCGATGGTGCCGATCGTCTTGGCCAGCACGCCGCCGTCCGTGTGGAAGCCGAACGTGAAGATGTACGCCATCAGGAAGGCCACGGTGAACGCGCCGAGGAAGTTACCGGCGAAGACGATGCCCCAGTGCTTGATCACGCGCGGCAACGTGACGCCGGGCCGCCTGTCGATCAGCGCCAGCGGCGTCAGGACGAACACGCCGGTCAGCAGGTCGAAGCCGAGCAGGTACAGCATGCAGAAACCCACCGGGAACAGCAGCGCGCCGATCAGCGGCACGCCGGTCGCCACCGAGCAGCTGACGGCGAACACCGCCGACAACGCAAGGATGGCGCCGGCCATGTAGGCGCGGATCAGCGCATCGCGCGTCGACATATAGATCTTGGATTCGCCCGCGTCGACCATCTTGGTCACGAATTCTGAAGGCACCAGGTACGCCATGAAATACTCCCCAGGGAACCGCGATGACGCGGCAATGTTGATCGGTAATCCGGCGTCGATTGCGCCGTCATGGGGAGTTATGCAAGAAGCGGGCCCGCATCAGACCGGGGCGATTCTCACGTACCTGCGCACTGCGAACGTGCCGGTGCTGCCTGCTGGTGCGGTGGCGCACCATTGTTGGAGAGGACGCCCACGTGCGTGCACACGAACGATGCAGGCCGTGTGGCGCGATGCGCGCCCTTGCCCCGGTCAGGCGCCGAACCAGGCCGCGCACGCGGCGCGCAGGCCGTCCGCGCCGCCATCGCCGGCCCACGCCACATACCCATCGGGCCGGATCAGCATCGCGGCCGGCAGTGGCACCGCGCCGACGACGGGCAGTTCGCACACGCCATCGAACGTCGCCTCGATCCGTTTCACGCGGCCGCCGCCGACCATCGCGCCCAGTCCGAGATCGAGCAGCACCGGCCGCCCGTCATGCAGCAGCGCGTAGACGCGGGTCGGCCCCGCCGCCGTGACGATGTCCAGGTCCGGCATGCGCCGTCCGAGCAGCGGGTGGCCGGCGCCCAGGTCGTAGCGGATGTCCAGGCCGGCGATCATCGCGCCGAAACGCCTGCGCGGCTCGTCCATCGCGAGCATCTCCGCGACGAATTCGCCCAGCACGGGCGTGCGGTCGTCCGGGCGCCGCAGCACACCTTGCGCGATCGTGTTGCGCAGCACGCGCGCGGCGGCGGGATGGCGTTCGGCCTGGTAGGTATCGAGCAGCGCCGCCGGCGATACACCCTTCACGACCTGCGCCAGCTTCCACCCGAGGTTGACGGCATCCTGCACGCCGAGATTGAGGCCCTGCCCGCCCAGCGGCGGATGGATGTGCGCGGCGTCGCCCGCGAGCAGGATGCGGTCCTTGCGATAGGCGTCCGCCTGGCGCACGGCGTCGTTGAAGCGGGACAGCCACGTGGGAGAATGGACGCCGAAATCGGTCCCGTAGATGACTTTCAGGCCCGCGGCGAGTTCGTCGAGCGTCGGCTCGCCGGCCGCCCGAGGATCGCGTCCGGCCAGCACGACGCCGGCCGTCTCGCCATCTTCGAGGATGGACATCGCATGGCGGCCGGACGCGTCCTCGTGGAAGCCGAGTACCGGCTTTTCGCGCATTTTCACTTCGGCGATGATCCAGCTCGTCGATGCGTCCCAGCCGGGGAAGCCGATGCCGGCCAGCTTGCGGATGCGGCTGCGGCCGCCGTCGCAGCCGACCAGCCAGCGCGCACGCATGCGCGTGCCCTGCGTCGTCGTGACGTCGACGCCGTCGTCGTCGCATGCGATACCGTCCACGTCCCGGTCGCGGTAGATCCGCACGTCCAGTTCATCGGCCCACGCGGCGAGCAGCCGTTCGGTCTGTTCCTGCGCCAGCGCGAGCAGGTAGTTGTGGCGCGTCGGGAAATCGCTGATGTCGAGGGCGGCGTGGAAACTGACGCGCGGGTGCGTTTTGCCCGCGGCGAGGAAGCGGTCGACGATGCCGCGCTGGTCGAGCAGTTCGAGCGTGCGCGCGTGCAGCCCGCCGGCGCGGCCGCCCACGCGGGCCTGCGCCGGCTTGCGTTCGACGATGGCGGCGTCCACGCCGGCCAATGCCAGTTCGGCGGCCAGCATCAGGCCCGTGGGGCCGGCGCCGACGATGATGATGTCGTGGTCGCTTGCCTGCATTGGTTCACCTGTATTTCGATGGAGACCGTTAATGCGCTCTTTTCCTCTTCAATGCGCTGCCCGCTTTGCTATCTGATCCACACAGTTTTCGATTCGGCGCATGTGGGTCAACTCGCTTTCGTTGTTCTCTTCGGGATAGCGAAAGCTCGCGGCGTGTGCACAGGTCTGCTCGTGCTTGGGGTCGGCTCGCCGCAGTCTGGCCTTGATCGCCTCGATTTCGGCGATGCGCCGATTTTCCAGCTCATTGTCCAGTTCATTGCTCGCTTGACGCTGCGCTGCTTCTTGATGAACTTCATCCAGGGATTTAAACGCGTACCAAGTGCCGAGGCCGACGAATAAAGCGATGAGAAGGATGTGATGAAAAGGGGGGCGTCGATGCAGGAGGCTCCGTCTCGAATTCGATTCATTTTCCATTGTTTTCCTGGTGTTTTCCTTGACTTGCCGAGCACGGTCCTGGCGTACAGACTTGTATTACCTAAAATGCGGCGCGCCATGAACCGCACCGGGTATCGTGGAGGCTGACTGGTTTAAGTTAATGCGGCTTCATCGGCAGCGATTTTGACCTGCTTGTAATAGCTTGCCTCAGCTTCGGCGGGCGGGATATAGCCCAGTGGTTCCATTAGCCGATGGTGGTTGAACCAGACCACCCATTCCAGGGTTGCTAGCTCTACAGATTCCCAAGTTTTCCAGGCCCGACGGTGAATCAATTCCGTCTTGTACAAGCCGTTGATCGTTTCAGCCAGCGCGTTATCATAACTGTCACTCCGACTACCGACTGACGGTTCGATACCCGCTTCGGCAAGACGTTCACTGTAGCGGATGCTTAAATATTGAGAACCTCTGTAGGAATGATGGACCAACGTTCCTTTGTCGCCGGGTTGGCGGGCATACAGTGCCTGTTCAAGCGCATCGAGAACGAAATCAGTGCTCATCGATGAACTGACACGCCAGCCGACGATTCGCCGGGCGAACACGTCCAAGACATCTGTTCTTGTAGCCGTCGTCGTATTGGTACATTGCGATTGCCGTAGCCGTGCCGTGCGAGCGCTCGAATGCTGACGCTGGGTCAACGCCAGTGCCTCCAATGTCTTCCAGTTGGCACCACGGCAACTGGGACAGGTGCCATTCGTTGAAATGGTCGTGTGCCTCATTTTGCGTTTTCCGGGTTAGTTGATGTGAGCTGCGTATCTGCGGCGCTGCAAGACTAGGGCACGGCCGAAAGCTATGGTCCCGATCAGCAGGCCGGCAACGACGGTGACTTCTCCGATGCGACCGGCCCCCATGAGGATGCTCAAGATCGCCGCCGGCACGAGCAGGAACGAACCGCCGATCCCGCATAGCAAAACCGTCGCCACAGCGAACATACCTCCTTCGGACATCCAGATTCGTTCCACAGCTGTTTTCCTCGGTGCCCTACGCGCTTTTGCGTCGGGCGATTAATTTTGTGCCTGGAGCGATTTCTGCTACGGCCCGCTCCAGCATGCTCGCGCGCCCACATGCCCGAAGCGCATCGAGTTCTCGGGCCAATCGTGACCGCTCGTTATTCGCCTTCTTCAGTTCGGTATGCAGCGCTTCGACATTGCCCACTCTGGATAACATCGACGCCAGCAGTAGCCATTCCCGGTTCAGCGCACGTTCATGTCTCCACGCCGCCTGATCGGCGCGCTTGACGGTCACGTGGCCGGCCAAGACGCGCAAAACGCGCTTCGACGACACTTCGACGAGCCCCCAACCCTGAGGTAGCTCCTGCACTGAAATAATGCCTTCCGGGGCCATATAGTAGCGGTACAGACCCATGCCCAATGCCCCATCTTGCCGATGGGCCTTGGCTCGGTCGGCCAGGTAGTCGCTGCGGCTTACCTTCACTTCTACGACAACGGAACCTTCGTCTTCCGCCGCCGTCCTGAACCCAATCGCGTCGGGGATCTCGCCGTTCCAACCGCCCTTGGCTTCCGAAAAGGCCACCTGACACGCCGGGCCGCTACGACGAGGTGCGCGCTGAAGCCAGTTCACGGCTAGGCTGCATAGCTCTTGATGGCTGAAAGACATGGTGGCGGATTTCCTTTACCGTTTCCCAGCCTGTATATCATCAGTCGCTTGCTGCAATGCTCGCAGCGCGTCGGCATTCTCGTTTACCCACCGTTCGTGCTGACGCTGCTGGGCGGCTTGCGCTCTGCGTTCATCACCTTTGACTTTCAACGCTTTCTCGGTCTCAGCCCATCGTTCCCTTATTGAAGAAGCCTCCTTCGAATTCGGGTCGACAGCGCATTTGCTCAGGTATGTGGTCGCATTCACGTCTAGATCGCCTGTAATACGTACGCGACCGGCGTCGAGGTCTACGAAGAAAAAGCGTAGCGGTTCTTCGCCCGAGTAGTGTTCGTTGGTCTTTATGACTCCGCAAAACGCGGTCCCGTCACCTGTGAGGAACGTGTGCCACAGTTCCGCCAAAGGAAACCTACTCTTCACGTATCGCTCCTGCCCATCTGCCCCCCCCAGCGTGAGTACCTGACTGCTGACCGTTACAAGCTGCGAGTAAAAACAACAATGCGACGGAACCGCTGCTTGCTTTTTTCAAAACCATTGTTGCTCCAAATAGATGTGCACGATGTTTTCCGTGGGTTGAAGATTCAGTCGAACACGCCTCGGCGCGGACCTGCCGGCGCCCAGCCGATGATCTTATTCGCTGCGATGTCCAGTGGCGTCATACCCACCGGGTTGAACGAACGTAGCCACTGCTTCCCGTCGCTGTCCCGGTCCAGTTCTCCCATCGCCAACGATCCATCGTAAAGGAGATACAGGTTCGGTCCCGTCAGCGCTGGCGGCAGGCCTGGCGTGAAGGTCAGCGCGAAGTCGGCGCCGGCTGCAGTTCGAATTTTCGTCATGTTCGACTTTTCCGTCCTGTTCAGGCGGCAGCCTGGTGAGCCTGTTTGTATGCTTTTTCGACTTCGCTCTCAAAGATGCGCTCGCCGGCCACAGCATGCTCGACCCACGCGCGCCAGCCATTTCCCGCCACCTTCTCCGCGGCCTGGAGAACTTCGCCGCGTCGACCGGGCCCTGACCCGTCGGTGCGCACGCGGGTGAACATCGCCGGGTTGCCGGCGACGAACTTCAGAATCCAGCACTTTTGCGTAGCCATGAATTTTTCCTCTACAAGCCAAAGGCTTCGACTACATCGGCCTCGTTGGCACCATCGGGAATGGTGTTCAATATTGCGATTACCGAGTTCATAGCCACGGCCCACGAGGCAGCATTCCACGCGTTGCATCCGTGGTTTTTCTCCACGTGTTCGTACAGTCCGAGACCGCGACGTGGATCGTGGAAGAAGCTAACAAACCGCTCCTTGGCTACAATCCACGGCATGTCGGCCAGCTTGCCCTCGACAGTTCCCCACTCCTCCGGTTTCACGTACCTGATCATTTCAGTTTTCCTTGATAACTCAACCGTTGTGCACACAACGTTCTTTGGGTGGCTCTGTAGTGGTGGCTAGCTTTCTAACACGAGTGTAGTTCGCGCCATCGACAACATTAACGCAGCCCTTGTAGGCCTCCGTTCGCGCGCGCCTCATTCACGGCCCGGCGCTGTTCGCGGGTGCGTTCTTCGCTTCGCTCGACGCGCTGCAACTCACTGATTCGTTCGTGTGCCTTGCCCCCGAAAGCCGCTGACATATCCATGCTCACGAGGTACCCGCCAGTCCTACCGTACATCTTCTTTAAGTCAACAACCCGAAGCGCTAAAATCCATTCGGGCGACGTTAGTTTCAGGGGGGTGTCCTCGGCCGTGTCATAGCTGGGCGAGAACGCATCGCTCAGACCTGGCAGAACCTTCACATACTTGGCGACGAAGGCGTCTGCCGCTTTTTTGTCTCGAAATTCGGTCTTGCCTTGGACAGACCACACTGTGTGTGTGATAGGCGTAACGAAAACTTGGAGGAACCGCACGTCCGCTGGCTTCTGGGCGACCGTGCGCACGAACGTGTTGCTATGTTCACGGCCAGCCATTTTCACTTCGCTCGGCGACATAGATATCGGCTCACCCAGCTGGATGCCGAAAATCTCGCCCTCCGCCAACCTACCCTCGGCGGCAGCGTTCCCCGCTAGCAGACAGCACGCGGCAGTGAAGCACTCCACAATTAGGGTACGGATGTGCATGTTGGTCTCCCTTCTTTTTCCTTCAACTCAGTTGTACCTGACCCGCCATGCTGTCAGCCAGCTCGCGAACGGCCGTGGCAACGGTTGCGTCATCACCTGGAGCGTAGCGTGCGCGTGCGGCCGCGACGCGCTCGAAGTACACCGGCTCGTGCCCAAACTGGTCGCCTGTCACGTCGGCGACAAAAGCGATGCCGTCTGTCGTAATCCCTTCTACCCAGTAGTGACCGTGCCAGGCGCCGTCGGAATCCTTCGCACCACCGTCCTGCAAGCCGTCGCCACCGCGGACGACAGCACGGCATCCGCCAAACTTCTCAAGGGATATCCGCAGGATGAACGCCGCGTACAGGCAAGTGCCTGCCGTCGACGTCAGGTCCGACGCCCGCAACATCATCTCGTGCACACCACGCGGACCATGCACAATTTCGGCGATGTCATTCCAAGTGGCCATCGGCTTTTTCCGTCCTCAAGCCGCTTTGCGTACGCGGCCGTAAATCTTGATGAAAGACACCTTGTCGAACTCGTGGACCTCGGCATCGGTCGTGCCGGCATCCGGCATCGAGCAACCGCACCCGATACCCAGGGAGTTTGCCAGCATCGGTTCCATGCCGGCCGTTGCCTCCGTGATGACCAAGCTGCACAACGCGACATCCTCGCGCACATCGAGACCTGGACACGGCGCCGACGCACCGTGAAATGCCATCTGCGCCAGTTCGCACAGCTGTCCCTTGCAGCACTCCCCGCAGTGGTTGCACGGTGCTGCGAATCGTGGTTTTGGCTGGAGCGGCATCGTCGGCTTTTTCTATGCTTTGAGCGGCTCTGCGTACCACTTACCGTCGTCACCAACGAAAATATGCACGCCGTTCCGGGAACAGTGCTCGACCAATTCTTCGGGAATTGAGGCACCAAGGGTCTGCATTAGTTCGCCCTCACACATCACGTCGTCCGGATTGAGCAGGACACGTTCCGTTCTCGCACGAAGAATTACGACTGCCGGGAGTGTGTACATAGGAATCATGATTTTTTCCTTTACTTGCCGAGCACGCTCGCTGCGTGCCGGCGAATGCGACCAGCGGCGCGTGCCGGCGTGTCGCCTACGTCCTTCCAGACCTGATGCCACCACGCGATCAGCGCGGCGGCCGCTGCCGTGTTCGGTGCCGCGATCACCGCCTCCAACTCGCCACGTACTTCCTCCCACCAGGTGCAGCCTTCGCCGGCATCGGCCGTCTTGTCGATCGCGCGCTGGTAGATCAGCATGGCTTGGCCCAAGGTTAGCTGCATGACGTTTTCCTCTGCTACAGATCTCTCGGATCGCCGCCGAGCTTCGCGTACAGCTTGCCGGCGTCGACGTCTTCGTACTCGGCGCACGCCGTGACGAATTCTTGCCAGTTGTCGGCAACCAGGTTGCGCAGCACAGCCAGCTCAATCAGGTCCAAATCATCCATGCTAGTTTTCCTCTGCCTTAAATGGCCCACTTATCGCGCAGGTAGACGATGCGCTGTTCGTTGCGTTTGCGCGCCTCTTGGGCGTCCGCCGTCGGGTCGATCGGCTTGCCGGCGGCGCGGGCCGCGGCGACTGTCGCGTCGAAGTTTTCGACCTTGCGCACCAGGTCCAGCAACTCGCGCAAGTCTGGCTGGAGTTCGTTCAGCATGGCGTCTGTTTCCGATCTAGCTATGTCGCCACCCAGGTTGATCGGGTAGAGCGCGATCTGGCGGCCGGATTTTCCTTCTGTGATCTGTACGTTCATCGTCTTAGTCCTCTTCCTTGGCGGCTCACGCCGGCTTAAATTTCGTCCACACGCACAGCGAGCAGCGCGGCGCACCCGTTCATCATGGTGTTTGGTCTGTTTTTGCAGGGACCGCAGTCGCGTATGAATGCCATTACTTTGTCAACCTACTTGTCTGAGGAAGCCGCACTTCTGAAGGAAACGTGTAGGCTTACTTGATTGTATGTCGGATATTTACACCGAGAATTCACGGCAATGCTATCTTGCTTCCAGCGAACTATTTTTAGATACGAGGCTTCATTGTCGATTATTCCCTCCGTTTGTCCTAGTCCATATAATTTCGATAACATAGATTCGATTCTGGTGCAGATCGATACTGAACTTTTCTTACCTATTTCCCCCGGCGGTACATGCTCGAGAGCATGGAAGGAAACGCTTTCCAGTAGGCCGCTTTTTTCAAAAAACCGGAAAGTAATCCGGAAGGGGATTCCGGAAATGTCGTATTTATCGTCGGGAATATAGAGCGATTCACATTCGATACCGTTATCACTAAAAGTTGATGCTGTAAGTGCCGAGCATTTTCCGACTGCAACTTGCGGATATCGACTTGTGATCATCGCCCTGGTCAAATTCCAGTCGATTGCTCGGAATTCATCGAAACTGCCTGCGTAAGCAAATCCTGGCATTAAGAAGATCAGAGACAAGGCCCGCATGAAGGCTTGATAATTGTTTCCCACAATCTTTTCCGGTCCAGTTAGGCGGTGGCCAGCTCGTCGGCCAATTTGGCGCGGCCAGCGGCGATCAGCTGGTCGATCGGAGTACCCATCAAGACTTCGCAAGTCTCGGCCGACACCGGCTTATCGTCAACGATGTCGCCGTTGGCGTCGAGGCGATCAGCAACCAGGTTGGTTGCGCGGGCGAAGGCAGGAACGTTGTCCCAGGCCGCATCGTCTTCTTCACGACTGACGAATCCGGCGCCGCCCAGCGTGATGACTTGGTTACTTGCCGTGTCGGCATACACCAGACGGATGGAGCCGACGCACTGCTGTTCGTTCGTGTTCATGTGTCGCTTTCGTTCACTGGTCCGGCACCGCGCCGACCCTCTCAATGCCGCTGCCCGCTCGTGGCGGGCAATCGGTGCTGCTGGGAGTTTTCCGAGAGCGTCAGGGTTGTGGGAGCACGATCTTGCATTTGGCCCCTGCTATCAATTCATCAGCCGTCACGTCCGCATATGCTTCCCGAAGCTGCGCAAAGTTCGACATCGCGATCACCAGGTTAAAAGCGGCGTGACAATGAGGGCACTGGTAAGGCATGGCGCTCATGCTGGCGCGCACAGGAGCCGTAGAGGCATGCCCGCAATTGGGGCAGTTCGGCAGCGTAATATTCATGGTCTTTTCCTTTGCGTGACGCATCACGCCTTTTTCGATTTCGCAGACGCGAAAACCGCGCCCATTTCCCGAAGATACGTGAAGCGATCTGTACGGCGCGATTTTTTAATGCTTCGAAGTGCTGCTACTTACAATCATGACTTCGTGGTGTCGCACGAGTAGTAGGCACCTTGACCGACGGCCGATACAAACTCGACAAAGTTCTTGATGGCTATAACCTGCTCTTGCTGATCGAGAGGGAGCGTCGCTATGACAGACGTAAACGACTGGCCAGAAAGTCCGCCAAGAACACCAAACTGGCTGAGTGTCACGTTGAGTTTTGCAGCTCCCTGTAGCACCGCCGCGACTTGGGGCGCGGTCAATAGCCGACAGAACTTAACTGCGCCCTTGCCTATCGCATTGACAGCCGGTTGGCCACCATATGACAGCATCAAGCCCATTTGAGGATTGCTGGTGACCACATATGAAATGGCGGCGCTGTCGAAGCCTTTTGCTTGGGACAGGATGCGGTAGCTTTTGAAGGCAACAGTTTCTTGCGGCACTGCCTTTTGGAAGAAGTAGCTGACGTGGCCTGTTGTATCCTCGTAGCCGTTTTTTACGGCGGTAGCTGACCAGTACAGAGCAAGCTTGTAGTCCACCGGCACGCTAAAGCCTGTCCCATAGTAGTAGCCAAGTTTAGCTTGGGCGTTGGCGAAGTCGGTTTTTGCGGCCAACTCGATCCAATGGAACGCCTCTTTTGGATCCTTGGGCAGTCCGCCAATGCCTTGCTCATACATGTTCCCGAGATTAAACTGCGCCACAACATTTCCGTGTGAAGCTGCTCGTCGATACCAATTCACGGCCTCGACCATATTGGCGGAAATGCCCTGGCCCTTCTCGTGCATGTAGCCAATGAGCATCTGGGCGTCAGGATCGCCCCGGTCGGCCAGCGGCATGAGTTCGCGCAGGGCGCTTTCGTAGTCTCCGTTCTTGTAGGCTGCGTTAGTGTTCGCGTAGTCAACGCTGTGTGCTAAATTCGTAAGCAAGGCAAGAGAGGCAGTAAAAGCAAGTTTGAAGTGTATTCGCATGGTGTGCTTGGACCTTATTTGTTTTCCTCGGCGTTCGACTACACGTTCGTAATCATCTAAGTCTCAGTCCAAATCGAACTTGGAGATTTTTGTGCAATGACCCACTATAACGGCACCTTGTATAGCGCCTTCGGTTCGACCAGATCCGCCGATGATCACACGCGAACTGCCATCGTTGGCCTTGAAAAAGGTCCACACTTGTACACCGTCTTCGCCATTGATTAAGAAGGTAAGCGTATTGCTGTCCGAATCGTAGAGCCTGATTCGGGCGCCGTCTTTCTTTAACGATCGCGCTTCGTTAGTACTGCTCCCCACTTTGATATCGTAGCCGTTGTCGGTACTTGACAGAGTCGCACTGTGACCGAGCTTTTCCCAGCCATGGTCTTTCCAACCTCCACCTGAGTCCTCCAGACGGTATCCCCCTGCGATCTTACAGGTGGTAATTTCCTTCCCATACGCATCCGCTTCTACGATTAGCGCTGCGAAAAACACTGCTGTGATCCAAAAAGGGCGGTGGCTGAAAGTAGCTTTTGACCCGATTTTATTCATTATGCCTCCGTTAAAATCCATCGCAATATCTGCGGATTACAACCGTCAATCGAATAGTCTCAGTCGATTAACACCCCTTCACTGAGCCGAGCCTTATGGCGCACGGTGTAGATCACTGTTTTCCGCGCTTCTGCCTTTTAGAAATAATCACGAGTTGCTTTTCCATTGAAATTTGCAGCTATTGCATATGTAACGCCCCTTCGTTGCGAGCGCAGCAAAGCCACCTAGCAACATCCCGGACAATGGGCTGAATCCGCCCTCTTGGACAACCTGGGCAAGCTTGTCTGTAACGTCTGTGCTACGACATTTCGGACAAGGCGCGAGAGTTAGAGCAGCATTTAGCATCGGTGCTGGTGCATGTTCCTTCATAGGCCGGCCACAATGAATGCAGCTTGGCGCGGCGTCCGAAATTTGCTTGTCACAATCAGGGCAATTAATAAGTGGCATACCCAGGTTTCCTTTTATTGATGCACCATGCGATGATGGGCTTTTCTGCGTTTAGGAGGAAGTGTTTCCCGACGCGCTCTCTCGCTGACGTCGCTCGGCTTGTTCCAATTCGCGTGCAGCTTGATATTCGACGTCCCGCAGCTTCTGCTGACGTTCTTCACGTCGTCGCTCTTGCGCGCCACTTCCTTCTTTACGCGTAATATCACTTTCCATCTCGCTCAAAACTGCGGCCCTCGCTGCGTCCAGTGCAGCTTTCGCTTCTTCTACAGTTTTACTCATTGGTGCATCCTTTCCTCGGCTGTCGGCCGGGTTCGGGGCGCCGATTGGCACCAGGTCGTTTTCCTCGCTAACTACTGAGCCATTGAGACGTTCGGGCTGGGGAGCCGAACTTCCTTCGAAAGGCAGCCACATCGCTCGGTTGAACGGCGACCGGCAGTGCGATCACACCGTGATCGCGCAGCCAGGCAAAGCGATGTCTGCCGTTATTAAAGCGCACAAAACCGGCAACTAAACAAACCTCTGGCATTTCAACATGCTTAGCTGACAGTATCCATTGGCCGAAGTTTTTGTATTTCCCGGGCATTCCGTTGTGGCCACCGGCTACAATGTACTCGTTCTCACTTCGTTTCCATTCGTGCTCTAGCGTGGCGACACACACCCAAACAGGAACATCTCCCGAATGAGGGAGGGCCACCGTCCAGTCGATCTCCATCCGACGTCTGCTTTCACTTTCGGGCATACTTTTTCCTTAGTTGAGCAGCCATTCGCCACTGCGTTCGATTTCTGAGTACATTGCGTCGGGAGCTAAATCCAGCTCTCCCGGCCAAGTAACAACGCCGTCAACGACGCGTACCTTTTGAAATTCTTGACGACTGGCCAGATGCTCAAAGACGCCACGAAAGAAGCTTGGCGTGAACTTAACTTCACCCTCCAAGCCGTCCTGAAAACGCACCGCGAGCGCGAAGTCGCCAACGACTTTGACCTCAGCAACGTCCCATTTCATGGTCTTACTCCAAAGGGGCAATTGGTTTCGGATTCTGCATGTCTTGGCACAGCTGCCAGTCCGCAAGCAACTCTTCTTGGCGTAGTTCAGCCCAATCGAGAACCAAGCCAAGCGCCCTACGCGGGAGCTTCCCCTCGATCAACGACAAGCTTTTGATGTCGATGATCGCCTTGTGCTCGGCATACTTCACATGAAAATGTGGCGGCGCATGATCCTTGAAAAACATCTGGATGATGAGGCCGTAAAACGCACTGATCGTGGGCATATTATATTTTGTTGCTGCGTTGAATATTCTTCTATTATAGTCCGTTAAACGATACGGTCAACTATTTTTCGCATCAATTAACGGACTATTTGCGAGTTCGATGACGCCTGATTTTTTCAGCACCCCCCACGATGAAATTGTGTACGTGGAGCCGTCACGCTCGAAAGTCACACCGAATTGCTCAACGGCCGCTTGGACAGCTCGTTGCGCCTCGGCCCTTGTGCAGTTGATCGCAGTTGCAACGCGATGAATTGTCGCCTCACCCTTCGTCATCGAATCGATGGAGGCGAGCACTACGAAGTAGCGCCGCGCATCGCCTTTTGGGAAGTCTCGATACTGCATCAGATTACCCTCGCCACAATCGCGCGCAAGTTGACAGGATCGGCGTCGATCAGTCGTTTGGTGGCCGTCAGAGTTTCATGGCCCAGCAGCTCGTTGATGTGTCGTAGATCGAAGCCATTATTCGCCAGTCGCACGGCAAAGGTGCGGCGACCGGACATCGCACTCGCCCCCTCGATGCCGGCCTGGAGGTGCAGCTTCCGAAAGAGCTGACTCAAGGAGTCGCACGAATAACTGGGGGCGCCGCTGCCAGTGCGGCGCTCAATGAGCTTGTATGGTTCACCATCGCCCGTCAGGAAGATCGGTCCGTCCGGGTCCAAGCCCCGAAACGCCGTGGCCATCGGGGTAAGCCTCTGACGATGCGCGACTCGGTACTCCAGGTAGGAATCGAGCGCTTTCACCACCTTAGTATTGGACCAGTAGATCGGGCGCTCCTTCCGGTTGTACGCGATCGCAGCGTCAACGCAGGATTTAACGCGTACAGAGCCATCACCGTTCAGGTATGCGCGGACTGGCATCCTGGCGATTTCGGTCAGCATCATTCCAGTGCCATACACGGTCGTGAGAAGTGCGACATTGCGCAGGGGCGACTCACCCGCGACCGCCGCGACTTTGAGAAGGTGCCGCAATCGGCCTTCTTCGATGTAGGGCGCTTTCGCCATTCGTATTAAGCTTCCTTGATGTTCTATTCAGAGGCACTATCCGGGCAGATTACCCGGAAACGTACTCGATAGCAAGGTGGCAAGCGCGGTCCTCGGAAAAGTCCATCTGGCTGTTCCCCTGCAAACAGCATCCGCAATAAAAAACGGCGCACCGCCCGAAGGCAAGCGCGCCGGTGGCAACAACGGGCCGGCACCGCCGTGCCGCCCCGTCCTACCCGGAAATCAGAAGTGGTACTCCGCCTTGACCATCGGCGTACTGGCCGAGGCGCCCGGCACGCGCTTGCTGTCGTTGCCGAACTTGTTGTGCCAGTATTGATAGGCGACGCCGGCGCGGAAGGTCTTCGGCTTGGCGCCCAGCAGCGGGCCCAGGTCGTACAGCAACTGCATGTCGATGTTCGTTTCCGGCGCCGTCTGGTTGCCGAATTCGTCCTTGCCCTTCGACGCGATCCAGTTCGCGAAGCCTTCCCACGACCAGCCCGACGCCCCGATCGGGAATGCCCACACGGCGCCCAGCATCGGGTGCGTGTCGTAGCGGTAGCGCGCGACGCTGGTCTGCGTGAACTCGTTGTTCGGCGCGTTGCTCTCCCACAGGCCGTAGATACCCACGTTCAGCAGGCCCGGGACCTTGAAGGCCAGCGTCGGGCCGACGACCAGCATGCGCTTCTTCGAGTTGTAGCCGGCATCGTCCTTCGTGTTGGCGTCGAAGCCCAGCGTCAGGCCCACGTCGCTCACGGGGCCGTAGGCGAATTCCTTGCCGCTCACCTTGCCCAGCGAGATCGTGTTGCGGTACACGAGGTAGAACTCCTGTGCGCCCGACTTCGCGCCCGGTGCGGACGGATCGGTCTTGTTCGACAACAGGACATCCAGGTTGAAGAAGTTCGTGCCGTAGGCATAACCGCTCACGTGGTTGATGTCGATGATGTCCTTGTGGATTTCACTGGCGTTGAACGGCTCGCGGAAACGGCCGCCGGTGCGGTAGCCGATCGACGTGTCGCTCCATTCGGCGGCCTGCACGGACGTTGCCGCGCACGCGCACAGCGCCATGGTCAGGACGGTTTTTTTCATGCTTTGCTCCCTTGGACGATTGGATGGGTGTTGGTGGCGCCCGCGTCTCCATGGCTTTCTGCCGGGATGTCGCGGGTACCGTTGAAGAAGAGGTTCAGTGCGACCGCGGCGACGGCGGTCAGCAGGATGCCCGACTCCAGCAACGGATGCAGGCTGTGGGCCATCTGTTGGGCCCAGCGGGGTGCCACCAGCGGGATCAGGCCGAAGCCGATCGACAGGGCGACAATATACAGGTTGTAGCGGTTGTTCCGGAAGTCCACGCGCGTCAGGATGCGGATGCCCGCGGCGGCCACCATACCGAACATGACGAGGCCCGCGCCGCCCAGCACGAACTGGGGAATTGCTTCGACGAGCGCCGCCATCTTCGGCAGCATGCCCAGCACGATCATGATGATGCCGCCGGCCACGCACACCCAGCGGCTCTTGACGCCCGTGACGGCGACGAGGCCCACGTTCTGCGAAAAGCTCGTGTGCGGGAAGGTGTTCAGCAGGCCGCCGATCAGCGTACCCAGGCCGTCGGTGCGCAGGCCGGCGGCGAGCTGTTTGCGGTCCAGGTCCTTGCCCGTCAGTTCGGACAGGGCGAGGAACATGCCGGCCGACTCGATCATCACGACGATCATGACGACGGCGAACGTGACGATCATGACCAGGTCGAACGTGGGCGTGCCGAACGCCAGCGGCGTCACGAGCTGGAACCAGGCGGCCTTGCCCACCTTGTCGAAGTTCATCTCACCCAGCGCGAACGTGACGACGCAGCCGGCCACGATGCCCAGCAGGACGGAGATATTGGCCAGGAAGCCGCGGCAGAACCGGACGAGGCACAGCACGACGGCCAGCACGAACGCGGCGATGCCCAAGTGGTCCAGCGCGCCGTAGTTCGGGTTCGGCGTCATCGGCACGGGGCCGGCCAGCTTCAGCGCCGGCGCTTCGGCACCCGGCGGCAGCGCGGCCGCGGCCTGCGCGGCACTGGCGCGCGCCGCATCGACCATCGCCGCCAGTTTCACGGTATCGACGCTTTGCGCCGTGCTTTCCGGACCGCCCATCGCCCAGCCCACGCCGACGCGCATCAGGGTCACGCCGATGATCAGGATGATGGTGCCCGTGACGACGGGCGGGAAGAACCGCAGCAACCGGCTCATCAGGGGCGCGAGCAGGAGCGCCACGGCACCGGCGCCGATGCCGGCACCGAAGATCGCGCGCGCCCCGTCGACGCCGGGGACCGCGTTCGCGATGGCGACCATCGGACCGACGGCCGCGAAGGTCACGCCCATCATCACGGGCAGGCGAATGCCGAACCACGATGTCAGGCCAAGGGATTGGATGAGTGTCACGATTCCGCAGCAGAACAGGTCGGCCGAGATCAGCATGCTGACCTGTTCGGGCGGAAGTTTGAGTGCACGTCCCACGATGAGGGGGACGGCAATGGCACCGGCGTACATGACGAGGACGTGCTGCAACCCGAGCGCACCAAGGCGCGCGAGCGGCAGCCGTTCGTCCACCGGATGGCGGGACGGCTGGGTCATGCTTGTCTCCTAAATGTTTTTATGAACAACAAACAGCATGCCGCCCGCCACGCGCCGGCCATCTGGGCCGGGCGCGCGAGCGTGTCCGCCGGCCCGCTGTGGAGGGCCGCCGGACAGGGTACAACGGGGTTAGTTGGTCGGGGCGCCCTCTTCGTACCAGCGCTTGATGAGATTGCGCTCATCCGGCGTGATCTGGGTGGCGTTATTCAGCGGCATCTGCTTCGTCACGACGGCCTGCTGGTACATCTGCTGGGCGTGACGCTTGATCGAATCGGGCGAATCGAACGAGATGCCCTTGCTCGGCATGGCGGCCGAGTGGCACATCGCGCAGCGCTGGGCGACGACGCCTTTCACCTGGTCGAAACTCACGTTCTGCACGGTGGCGCCGGCAGCGGCGGCACTGTTTACGGGCGCGGCGGACGCGATGGCCGGCACGTCGGCCTCGGGTTTCGGGGTCAGGTAGACGACGAGACCCAGCATGGCGGCCACGCCGAAGCCCGCGAATTCCCAGGGCACGCGCTTGCCGTGTACGAGCGCCTTGTGGCGGGCGACGAAGCTCTGGCGGATCAGGGCGCCGGTCAGCATCATGAGGACCAGCACGACCCAGTTGTGTTCACCCGAGTACAGCCAGCCATAGTGGTTGGACAGCATCGCGAACAGCACCGGCAGCGTGAAATACGTGTTGTGGACGCTGCGCTGCTTGGCGCGCCAGCCGTAGATCGGGTCGACCGGCTGGCCGGCCTTCAGCTGCGCGACGACCTTGCGCTGGCCCGGAATGATCCAGAAGAACACGTTGGCGCTCATCGACGTGGCCAGCATGGCGCCGACCAGCAGGAAGGCGGCACGGCCGGCGTACAACTGGCACGCGAGCCAGGCGGCGAACACGACGAACGCGAAGATGATCGCGCCGACGATGGCGTCGCCGTTCTTCTTGCGGCCGAACGTGCGGCAGATGGTGTCGTACACGAGCCAGAACGCGACGAGGAAGCCCAGCGCGGTACCGACGGCGGCGCCGGCCGTCCAGTCGTGCACCTGCTTGTCGACCATGAAGGTCCCGGCATTGAACAGATACAGGACGGTGAACAGGCCGAAACCGGACAGCCACGTGGCGTAGCTCTCCCAATAGAACCAGTGCAGGCCTTCGGGCATGGATTTCGGGGCCACGAGGTATTTCTGCGGATGGTAGAAGCCACCGCCGTGCACGGCCCACAGTTCGCCGTCGACGCCTTTTTCGACGAGGTCGGGCGACGTCGGCCTGGTGAGCGAGTTATCGAGGAAGACGAAGTAGAACGATGCGCCGATCCAGGCGATCGCGGTAATGACGTGGGTCCAGCGCAATAGCAGATTCACCCAGTCGAGCAAATAGGATTCCATGAGAGCCTCAAAAACAAAGGAAGCATGGCGCAACCAACACACCAGGCTGTCCCATCACCACAGCGGGCTCTGTGAGGGGCAAATCATCGCAACCACCGGCGAGGGGCTGGGCCCTGCTGCCGATGCGCTCCGCGGCGACACAACAACTGTATACGATCTTTTTGAAAAAGGGTATGACTTTATGAGAAAAACAACGCTCCGTGCTTACGAGCCACGGTAAGTGGAATACGACCACGGGCTGACGAGCAGCGGCACGTGGTAGTGGCCGGCCGCGTCGGCGATGCCGAATTCGAGCGGCACCACGTCGAGGAAAGCCGGCTCGGGCAGGTTCACGCCCTTCTCGCGGAAATACGCCGCCACACCGAACGTGAGGCGGTAGCGGCCGACCGCCATCGTCTCCGCATTCAGCAGCGGACCGCCGTCGTTGCGGCCGTCGCTATTGAGGGTGAGCGTCTTGATCGTGCGCGCGCTGCCGTCATGGTCGAGCGCTTCGAGGGTGACGCGCATGCCGGCGGCCGGGCAGCCGTTCATCGTATCGAGCACGTGGGTGCTGAGGTGTCCCATCTGATTTCCTTTCTTGTTGATTGACGTAAAAAATTGCATACACTTTGTGTTTTCTTTTTTTCGAAAAGTGTATACACTTCAGGCACGATGTCAATCACTTATTGTCCCGAGCGACCATGAACCGAGCCCACCAACCCCTGAAGATCGTCCCGCTGACCAGCGATATCCATGATACGCCCGCGAGCGCGCCGTCCGGCAGCGCCACGCAGCGCATCGTCGACTCCATCACCACCGCGATCGCCGAGCGCCGGCTGATGCCGGGCACGAAGCTGTCCGAACAGAAGATCGGCGACATCTTCAAGGTGTCGCGCACCGTCGTGCGCCAGGCCTTCAACCAGTTGTCGCGCGACCGCCTCGTCGTGCTGGAGCCGGCCCGCGGCGCGTTCGTCGCCACGCCAACGGCCGAGGAAGCGAACGACGTGTTCGAAGTGCGCGCCATCCTCGAGACGGCCGTGACGAAGCAGCTGTGCGCGACGATCACCGACGCCCAGGTCAAACAGCTGCGCGAACACCTTGAGCTGGAACGCGCGGCCGTCAACAATGCGGAAGTCCCGGGCCGCACGCGCCTGCTGGGCGATTTCCACCTCGTGCTGGCGCAAATGCTCGGCAACCAGGTGCTCGTGCAGATGCTCTCCGAACTCCTGACGCGTTCCTCGCTGATCGCGCTGATGCGCCAGTCGTCGCAGTCGGCGGAAGAATCCCTCGATGAGCACGTGGCCATCGTCGACGCGTTCGAAAAGCGCGACGTCAAGGCGGCGGTGCGCCTCGTCTCCAAGCACCTGGCCAACGTCCAGCACAACCTGCACCTCGATCCGCAGCGCGTGGACCTGGCCGACATCCTCCACCATTGAATCAAAGACACCATCATGACCCAGCACTATCCACGTGACCTCGCCGGCTACGGCCGCGAGCAACCGTACGCCGACTGGCCGGGCCGCGCCCGCGTCGCCGTGCAGTTCGTCCTGAACTATGAGGAAGGCGGCGAGAACAGCGTGCTGCACGGCGACGCCGGCAGCGAGCAATTCCTGTCCGAGATGTTCAACCCGGCGTCGTTCCCGGCCCGTCACCTGTCGATGGAAAGCATCTACGAATACGGCTCGCGCGTGGGCGTCTGGCGCATCCTGCGCGAATTCGAGAAGCGCGGCCTCCCCCTGACGATCTTCGGCGTCGGCATGGCGCTGGAACGCTCGCCCGACGTGACGGCCGCATTCAAGGAGCTGGGCCACGAGATCGCGTGCCACGGCCACCGCTGGATCAGCTACCAGAACGTCGACGAAGCGACCGAACGCGCGGACATGGTGCGCGGCATGGAAGCGATCGAACGCCTGACGGGCGAACGCGCGCTCGGCTGGTACACGGGCCGCGACAGCCCGAATACGCGCCGCCTCGTCGCCGACTACGGCGGCTTCGAATACGACAGCGACTATTACGGCGACGACCTGCCGTTCTGGCTGAAGGTCCGCAAGACCGACGGCACGCAGGCACCGCAACTGGTCGTGCCGTACACGCTGGACACGAACGACATGCGCTTCGCCCTGCCGCAAGGTTTTTCGCACGGCGACCCGTTCCTCGCGTACCTGCGCGACGCGTTCGACGTGCACTACGAGGAAGGCGGCGAGCGCCCCTCGATTCTCAGCATCGGCATGCACTGCCGCCTGCTGGGCCGCCCGGGACGCTTCCGCGCGCTGCAACGCTTCCTGGACTACATCGAACAGCACGACCGCGTGTGGGTCACGCGCCGCATCGACATCGCGCGCCACTGGAAGAGCGTGCATCCGTACAACCCCGACACCGCATTCGCGTGGGAGTAATCACAATGTTACTGCTGGAGACACTCAACGCCGCCGATGAAGCGGACTTCACCGCCCTGCTGGACGGCGTCTACGAACACTCGCCCTGGATCGCCGCGCGCGCCTGGGCCAAGCGCCCTTTCGCCACCTTGGCGCAGCTGAAGCGCGGCCTCGTCGAAGCCGTGCGCGACGCGTCGCGCGAAGAACAACTGGGCCTGATCCGCGCCCACCCGGAGCTCGCCGGCAAGGCGATGGTCAGCAAGACGCTGACGGCCGAATCGACGAATGAACAGAACAAGGCCGGCCTGACGAATTGCACGCCGGAGGAATTCGCGACGATCCAGAAGCTCAACGCCGACTACAACGCCAAATTCGGCTTCCCATTCATCCTGGCGGTGCGCGGCCCGCGCGGCCTGGGCCTGCCAAAGGCGGAGATCATCGCCACGTTCGCGCGCCGCCTGGCCAATGGCCCGGACTTCGAATTCGCGGAAGCGCTGCGCAACATCCACCGCATCGCCGAGATCCGCCTGGACGACAAGTTCGACCAGCACCCGACCCTCGGCAACCTCGTGTGGGACTGGCATGAACAGCTGGCCGCCCACAGCGAACCCGGTTACGCCGAGCGCGGGGAGTTGTGCGTGACGTACCTGACGGACGCGCACCGCGCGGCCGCCGCCCAGCTGGCGGCATGGATGCGCGAGGAGTGCGGCTTCGACGACGTCGCGATCGACGCCGTCGGCAATGTGGTCGGCATCTATCATGGCGCCGATCCTACCGCGAAACGCCTGCTGACCGGTTCGCACTACGACACCGTGCGCAACGGCGGCAAGTACGATGGCCGCCTGGGCATCCTCGTGCCGATGGCGTGCGTGCGCGAACTGCACCGCCAGGGCAAGCGCCTGTCGTACGGCATCGAAGTCGTCGGCTTCGCGGAAGAGGAAGGCCAGCGCTACAAAGCCGTGTTTCTCGGGTCGGGCGCGCTGTGCGGTGGTTTCGACACGAACTGGCTCGATCAGAAGGATGCGGACGGCGTCACGATGCGCGACGCCATCGCACATGCTGGCCTGAACGCCGACGACATCGCCGCGTTGAAGCGCGATCCCTCGAAGTATCTCGGCTTCGTCGAGACGCACATCGAGCAGGGCCCGGTGCTGAATGACCTCGACCTGCCCCTGGGCGTCGTCACCTCGATCAACGGCAGCGTGCGATTCGTCGGCGAGATCGTCGGCGTCGCCAGCCACGCGGGCACCACGCCGATGACGATGCGCCGCGACGCGGCAGCCGCCGCGGCCGAGCTGGTGCTGTTCGCCGAGAAGCGCGGCGGCGCCGTGCCGGACCTCGTCGCCACCGTCGGCATGCTGGAGGTGCCGAACGGCTCGATCAACGTCGTGCCGGGACGCTGCCGCTTCTCGCTGGACGTGCGCGCCACGACCGACGAAGTGCGCGATGCCGCCGCCAGCGACATCCAGGCCGAACTGGCCGCGATCTGCGCCCGCCGCGGCCTGCAGTTCTCGCTGGAGGAAACGATGCGCGCCGCCGCCGCGCCCTGCGCGACCGAATGGCGCCAGCGCTGGGAACGTGCCGTCGAGACGCTGGGCCTGCCCGTGTTCCGCATGCCCAGCGGCGCCGGCCACGATGCGATGAAGATCCACGCCATCCTGCCGCAGGCCATGCTGTTCCTGCGCGGGCTGAACGCCGGCATCAGCCACAACCCGCTCGAATCCATCACCAACGACGACGCCGAACTGTGCGTCCAGGCTTTCCACACCCTTCTCGACCAACTCGCCACGGAATTCTGACATGACCACGACCGATAAAACCGCCGCCCCCTACGAGGCCCTCGATGCCTGGATCGACGCCCACTTCGACGAGGAGGTGCGCTTCCTGCAGGAGCTCGTGCGCGTGCCGACCGACACCCCGCCGGGCAACAACGCGCCCCACGCCGAGCGCGCCGCCGACCTGCTGAAGGCATTCGGCTTCGAGGCCGAGAAGCACTCGGTGCCGGCGCCGACCGTCAAGGCCGCCGGCCTGGAGACGATCACGAACCTGATCGTGCGCCGCAAGTACGGCGCCGGCCGCACCGTCGCGATGAACGCGCACGGCGACGTGGTGCCGCCGGGCGAAGGCTGGACGCATGATCCGTACGGCGGCGAAGTCGTGGACGGCCAGCTGTTCGGCCGCGCGTCCGCCGTCAGCAAATGCGATTTCGCCACCTTCACGTTCGCGACGCGCGCCCTGGAAGCGCTGGGCGCCCCGCTGAAGGGCGGCGTCGAACTGTACTTCACGTACGACGAGGAATTCGGCGGCGAACTGGGTCCGGGCTGGCTGCTGCAGCAGGGCCTCGTCAAGCCGGACCTGTTGATCGCCGCGGGCTTCAGCTACCAGGTCGTCACCGCGCACAACGGCTGCCTGCAGATGGAAGTGACGGTCAACGGCAAGATGGGCCACGCGGCCGTGCCGGAAACGGGCGTCGACGCGCTGCAGGCCGCGACCCGCATCCTCGTCGCGCTGTACGACCAGAACACGCAATATAAAAAGGTGAAGAGCCAGGTGAAGGGCATCAACCACCCGTACCTGAACGTGGGCCTGATCGAAGGCGGCACCAACACGAACGTCGTGCCGGGCAAGGTCGTGCTGAAGCTCGACCGCCGCATGATCCCGGAAGAGAACCCGGCGGAAGTCGAAGCGACGATCCGCAAGGTGATCCAGGACGCGGTCGCGGACAGCCAGGGCATCACTATCGAGATCAAGCGCATGCTGCTGGCGAACGCGCTGCAGCCGCTGGACGGCAACCGGCCGCTGGTCGACGCCCTGTCGCGCCACGCGACGAATGTGTTCGGCGAAGAGATCAGCGCGGCCGGCACGCCGCTGTACACGGACGCGCGCCTGTTCGGCGAAGCGGGCGTCCCGGCCGTGCTGTACGGCTGCGGCCCGCGCACGGTCGGCGAAAGCAATGCCAAGCGCGCCGACGAGCACATCGACCTGGAAGACCTGCGCCGCGCAACCAAGGTCGTCGCGCGTACGCTGTTCGACCTGCTCGACTGAGACACCGTCGGGTGGGCACCCCGTGCCCACGCGGACGCCGGCTATGCGGCGGCATTACGCGTGGGCGGAGGGCCGCCCACCCTACCCGCTCGACTGATGCACCGTCGGGTGGGCACCCCGTGCCCACGCGGACGCCGGCTATGCGGCGGCATTACGCGTTAGCGGTTACGGATACGGCGAGGAGCGCGCCGTCAGCCGCAGCGTCAGCGGCGTCTCCGGCCTCAGCGTGATGTTGAAGACGGGCTTCGGCGCCGCCATACCGGCCGGCGCCTCGACCGTGTACCGCTGCAGGAACATCGCGGCGAGCAGGGTCGTCTCCGCCAGCGCGAGATGCTGGCCCAGGCACACGCGCGGGCCCGTCCCGAACGGCATGAAGGCGCCGCGCGGGATCGGGGGCGCGCCGGACGCGAAACGCTCGGGGCGGAACGCATCCGGTTCCGGGAACCAGCGGGCGTCGTGGTGCATCAGGTGCAGCGGTATGCCGAACATCGTCCGGGCCGGCAGTTGCCAGCCGCCCAGCGTGATCGGCCGCACCGACCGGCGCGTGATAAGTATGGGCGCGGCGGGATGGAGGCGCAGGGTCTCCTGCAAGGTGCGGCCCAGGTAGTCCAGCGCCGGGAGGTCGGCGGCCGTGGGCAGCCTGCCCTGCAGGACGGCGTCCACCTCCGCGCGGGCGGCCGCCGGCGCGGACGGATTCGCGGCCATGCACCATGACCACCACGTCAGGGTCGCGGCGGTCGTCTCGTGGCCCGCCAGGAACGCCGACATGCACTCGTCGCGCACGGCTTTCAGCGGCCACGCGACGGGGTCCTCGACGTGCAACGCCAGCAGGCGCGTGAGCAGGTCCTGCGGCCAGTCGGCCTGCGGCATCGCCATGCGCGCCCGCACGTGGCCGTCGATCAGCCGGTCGAGCGTCGCGAGCGCGCGGCGCTTCTTCGCCTTCCACGGCATCCAGTCGGGCCAGCTCCGGGGCCAGTACATCTCGGCGGCCCCCTCGACGCTCAGCTGGTGCACGGCCCATTCGGCATCGCGCGTGTCGGCCGTCACGCCGCTGGAAAACGTCATCCGCATGATCACGTCCATGCCCAGCGACGTGAAGGCGCTCTCGATCGTCCACGCGCCGTCGGCCTGCGGCCATTGCGCGAATGCGGCGTCGGCGGCAAGCGCCATCGCGGGCACGAAGGCCTGCACGGCCTTCGGCGTGAACGCGGGCTGCAGTGCGTGCCGCTTGGTGCGCCATGCGGCGCCTTCCGACGTGAGCGTACTGATGCCATGCACCTGGGCGAACACCTCGATGGCGCGCTCCCAGCGCACCAGCGCGTCGTGATGGTCGACGAGCAGTTCGCGCACCCGTTCGGGGTCGGTGACGAGGATCTGGTGCTCGGGCCAGATCCGCAGGTGCACCATGCCGCCGTACTCGTCGCGCCACGCGGACAATGCGCCGAGCAGGTCGCGCGACATCGCGCGCAGGAAGCGCCAGCCCGTCAGGCCGGGAGGGGGGCGTGGTCGTTTTCATGCCTGGCATTCTCGGCCCGGTGCGCGAACCCGGTATTGAACGAAAACGACATCGACGATCAGTTGGCACGCCGAACCGACAGCTTTTATACTGTCGGGAATGACGTCAATCTTTCGACCCGTCGCGGCGCTGCTGGCAGCCATCGTCTGCATCCTCCCCGCCCACGCGGCGCCCGTGGACAAGGCCCCCGTGCTCGGCCTGCCGCACGCCAGCTGGACGGCCCGCGAAGGCGCGCCCTCCAACATCACCGGCATCGCGCAGACCCCGGACGGCTGGATCTGGATCGGCAGCACGTCCGGCCTGTACAAATTCGATGGCGTGCGCTTCCTGCGCGCGGCAGGCAGCGAGGCGCCGCTGTCGTCGAACGTGGCCGGCATCGGCGTGCTGCCCGATGGCCGGATGTGGGTCGGCTACAAGTACGGCGGCGTGAGCCTGATGGTGGCCGGCCGCATGCGCCACTACCCCGGCGGCAAGGAGGGCGGACCGGCCGGCTCGGTCTTTGCCGCCGCGCGCGACGCTGCCGGCCGCCTGTGGCTCGCCACCGGCCGCGGCCTGCTCGTCCTCGGCGCCGATGGCCGCTGGCAGCCATGCGACCCCGCGCTCGGGGTGCCCGACAGCGGGTTCGCCTCCCTGCTGGCGGACCGCGACGGCACGCTGTGGGCCGGCGGCACCGCCGGGGTATTCGTGCTGCCGAAGGGAGGCACCCGCTTCGAATTGCTCACCCCCCTGTCGACCTTGTTGCCCCTGGTCGCCCACCCGGACGGCAGCGTCTGGGCGACGGACGAGGCGCGCTCCGCGCTGCGCATGCTGGCCGGCCCGGCGCGCGGAACGCCGTCCGCGTGGGATGTGCCGAAAGGCGCGACCCTGTTCGCCTTCGACCACGACGGCCATGCCTGGGTGGCCGACGGCTCGGGCATCGTGCGCGGCGCAGAGGACGGCCGGCTCGGGCGCATGTGGGCCGAGCACGGGCTCTCCGGACGCAAGGTGCAGGCCGTGTTCGAGGACCGCGAACGCAATGTCTGGGTCGGGACCGAAAGTGGCCTCGACCGCTTCCGCGCGCCGCGCGTGCGGGCCGAGGCGCTGTCGGGCGATGCCGCGTCGGACGCGCTGCCGCTCGCGGGCGGCGCGGGCGCCGGCGTGTGGGCCGGCCATGCGTGGCTGGCCGCCCCCGGCGCCCCAGCGCGCGACTACGGCCACGCGCCGCCCGGCGTGAACGACACGATCACCGCGTTGTACCGGGGCCCGGCGGGCGACGTCTGGGCCGCCGGCTTCGGCGGACTGTGGACCGTGCGGCCGGACGGCTCGGGATGGCGCCGCCTGCATCCCGGCATCGACGGCCCGGCCACCACCTACGCGATGGCGCAGGACAGCGCCGGCACGTTGTGGATGGCGCTGGGCCGGCGCGGCGTCGCGGCCTGGCGCGAGGGACGGTGGATCGCCGGGGGCGGCATCGCGGCACTGGAGACCTACGCGGCGGCCACCGTCGCGGCGGACCGGCGCGGGCGGGTCTGGTTCGGCTCCGTCGGCGACGACCTCGTCCTCCTCGACGGCGGCCGGATACGGCATTACGGCCGCGCGGACGGCCTCACGGTCGGCACCGTCGTCCAGATCCTGCCGGCCGGCGCCGGCGCCTGGATCGGCGGCGAGAATGGGCTCATGCATTTCGACGGCACCCGCTTCACTCCCGTCGCGGGTCGCAACGGCGAGCCGTTCGCCGGCATCACGGGCATGGTGTTCGCGCGCGACGGCACCCTGTGGCTCAACGGCGCCGGCGGCATTTCCAGCATCGCGCCGGCCGAACAGCAGCGGGTGCTGCGCGACCCCGGGTACGCCGTCGCCTACGGCCGGCTCGATTACCGTGACGGCCTGCGCGGCACGGCCGGGGCGATCATCCCGGTGCCGTCCGCGGTGCGCAGCGACGACGGCACGCTGTGGTTCACGACGATCGGCGGCGTGTACGGCTTCGACCCGGCCGCGCTGCCGCGCAATACCCTGGTGCCGCCCGTCGTCATCACGGGACTGAAGTCCGGCGCGACCGCGTTCGCGGCCGGCGACGGCATGCGCCTGCCGGCGGGGACGGACACGCTGGACGTGGACTTCACCGCGCTCTCCTATCGCGAACCCGGGCGCGTGGCCTTCCGCTACCGGCTCGACGGCGTCGACCACGACTGGCGCGACGGCGGCGAGCGGTCCGCCCACTACACCAATCTCGCGCCGGGCCACTACCGGTTCCGCGTGCTCGCGTCGAACGACGACGGCGTGTGGAACACGGAGGGCGCCGCGCTCGCGTTCGACATCGCCCCGAGCCTGACGCAGACCACCTGGTTCCGCGTCCTGTGCGTCGTGGCGGCGGTGGTCGTCGCATGGCGCCTGCAATTGTTCTGGATGCGCCGGACCGCACGCCGGCTCGCCGTCCGCATGGGCGAGCGGACCGCCGAGCGCGAACGCATCGCGCGCGAACTGCACGACACGCTGCTGCAATCGATCCAGGGCCTGATGCTGCTGTTCTGGAGCACGGCCAGCCGGCTGACGGCGGACGCCCGCGCGCCGCTGGAAGCCGCCCTGGCGCGCGCCAACGGCGTCGTGGCCGAGGGCCGCGACCGCGTGGCCGGCCTGCGCACCTCCGCCGTGCCCGACGCCGACCTGGCCGGCGCGCTGCGCCGCCTCGCCGAACCGCTGGCCCGCGACGCCGGTATCGCCTTCCACCTGTATGCGGACGGCCGCGCGCGCAGGCTGCGCGAACCCGCCGCCGACGAAGCCTTCGCCATCGCCCGCGAAGCGCTGTGGAATGCGTTCACGCACGCGCGCGCACGTGCGGTCGACGTCACGCTGCAGTATGCACCGTCGGCGCTGGTCGTCACGATCGCCGACAATGGCGTCGGCCTGCCGGACGACATCGACCTGGAACGCGGGCGCGACGGCCATTGGGGCATCCCCGGCCTGCGCGAGCGCGCCCGCACGCTCGGCGCGGCGCTGACGGTCCGGACGGCGCCCGGCGACGGCACGGCGTGGACGCTGCGCGTGCCGGCGCCGATCGCGTACGCCTGAACACCCGATCAAAGGAGAAGCCTCATGGATACCGCACCATTCGCCCACTGCGTCTGGCACAACGAACCGCCGGTGCACCGGATCGAAGACGGCACGCTGCATGTCGTCACCGGCGACCGCACGGATTTCTGGCGCATCACGAGCTATGGCTTCATCCGCGACAACGGCCACTTCTTCGGCGCGCCCGCCGCCGACGGATTCACGGCGCAGGTGCACGTACGCGCGGCGTTCGCCGAACTGTACGACCAGGCCGGCCTCATGGTCCGCGTCGACGAACAGCGCTGGATCAAGGTGGGCGTCGAGTTCTCGGACGGCCAGGCACTGCTCAGCACCGTGCTGACGAACGGGACGTCCGACTGGGCCGTGGCGCCGGCTCCGGCGCTGCCCGACGGCTTCTGGCTGCGCGTGACCGTCGGCGCCGGCGTGATCCGCGTGCAGTACTCGGCGGACGGCGCGACGTGGCCGATGCTGCGCCTGGCGCCCTTCCCGGCCGCGCCGCGCTATCTGGTGGGACCGATGTGCTGCACGCCGCAGCGCGCCGGGCTCGACGTCGCATTCAGCGACTTCACGCTGGGTCCCGCACTCGGCAAGGACCTGCACGACCTGAGCTGACTAGTCCGGAAACATCAACCGCAGCAGATCGTCCGCCACGGCTTCGAGCTGGGCGACGTCGCGGTACACGCGCTCCAGCACCACCATGCCCCGCGTCGTCGTCGTGACGAGGCGCGCGGCCGCGGCGGGCGGCAGCGCGAGCCGGCCGGCGACGTCGGGCTGCCCCAGGCGCTCCGCCAATGCCTGCTGCACGTCGTCCAGCAGGCCGCGCAACGCGGCCCGGATCGCATCGTCCATCGCCGTCTCGTCCGTCGCGGTCTTCGTCGTCAGGCAGCCGCGCGTCACCTCGTCGTCATCGACGGCCGTCACCATGTCGATGGCCAGGCGCAGATAGCGCCGCAGCGCTTCCTCGGCCGTGGGCGCGGCCAGCGCTTCGCGCAGGCTGTCCAGGTAACGCGTGCGGTAACGCCCGAACACGCGCAGGAACAGCGCCTGCTTGTCGCCGTACGCGTGGTACAGCGAACCGCGCAGGACACCGGTCGCCTGCGCGACGTCCTGCATGGACGTCGCGCCGAAACCGCGCCGCCAGAACAGCAGCAGCGCGCGGTCGAGCACCTCGTCTTCATCGAATTGTTTTGTGCCTGCCATGACCCGATTATCGGCATCCTTGACAGCCCTGTCAAGTTTGACTAACCTGTCAAACATGAGCCACCCACAAGGATCCAGCATGGACACCACCCTCGACCGCGCCGCCGCCACGCGCGCCATCCTCGCCGGCCTGTGCGCCAGCCTGGTCGGCATCGGCCTCGCGCGCTTCGCCTACACGCCCCTGATTCCGCCGCTGATCGAGGCGCACTGGTTCGCCGCGCAGGACGTCGTGTTCCTCGGCGCGGCCAACCTCGTCGGCTACCTGGCGGGCGCGCTGGCGGGCCGGCCGCTCGCCGCGCGCCTGGGCAGCCGGCGCACCCTGCAGCTGATGATGGCGCTCGCCTCGCTCGCATTCTTCGCCTGCGCCCTGCCCCTGTCCGTCGCCTGGTTCTTCGGCTGGCGCTTCCTGTCGGGCCTTTCGGGCGGCATCATCATGGTGCTGGCCGCGCTGAGCATCCTGCCGCAGGTGCCGCCCGAGCGGCGCGGCGTGGCCAGCGGCGCGATCTTCCTGGGGCTCGGGCTCGGCATCGCGGCCTCGGGCACCGTCGTGCCGCTGCTGCTGAACGAAGGCCTCGCCGCCACCTGGGCCGGGCTGGGCGCGCTGTCGCTGCTGCTGACCGCCGCCCGCGGCCAGCGCCGGCCGCGCCCCCGCGCACGCCGGCTTCGCGCTGAAACTGATCTATGCGCAGTACGCGCTGAAGGCCGTCGGCCTCGTGCCCATGATGGTGTTCCTCGTCGATTACGTGGCGCGCGGCCTGCACCTGGGCAGCCATACGGCGGCGCTGTTCTGGGTCGTCTATGGCCTCGGCGCGACGGCCGGGCCGATGCTGTACGGCGTGCTGGGCGACCGCCTCGGCATCGGCACCGCGACGCGCATCGCGCTGGTCCTGCAGATCCTCGCCGCGGCCGTGCTGGTCCTCGCGCACGGCCTCGCCGGCCTGCTGGCGGCCACGTTCGTCATCGGCACCTACCCGCCGGGCATCGTGCCGCTGACCCTCGGCCGCATCCGCCACACCCTGCCGCAGGACGTGCCCGCGCAGGGCGCCGCGTGGAGCCGCGCGACGACGATCTTCGCGTTGTTCCAGGCGCTCGCGGGCTACGCGTATTCCTGGATCTTCGCGGCGACCGGGGGCGACCACCGGGTGCTGATGGAGATCGGCGCCGCTGCCCTCGCCGTCGCGCTGGTGTCGGACCTGCTGCTGGCGCGCGCGGCGTGGGCGGCGCTCGCCGCCGGTGCGTCGAACCGCGTTCCGCAAGAGGCCTAGGACGGCGCCCCCGTGCAAGCGGATGCCACCGTGAACAAAATGGCATCACGTCTTGTTATACTCGCCGATCATGATCCCGACACAACACCTGCCCTGCCCCGATCCGCTGACGCGCGCGCCGCGGGCCGCGCCCGACGGCCCGCCGACCGACTGGCTTCGTCTGCCGCCGGCGTCGCTGCAGGGCGCGCTCGTCGCCGTCGTCGGGCGCGACGTCCGCAACGTGACCTTGAACGACGCCCAGCGCCTGTCGCACTTCCCGTCGTCGCAGCTCGTGTCGTTGTCGTGGTACCGCGACATCGACGCGGGCCAGGTCTGCATGGAGGGCGGCGTGCCGGTGTGGCGGCCGTTCGGCACGGCGTGCGTGGTCGCCGGCACCCAGGCGCATCCCACCACGTCGTGGGCACCGACGACGGGCCGCGGCTGCATGGCCCTGTTCCAGGCGGACGCCGCGCGCATGCTGTTCGGCCTGGACCTCGCGCGCGTGCAGGACCGCTTCGTGCCCGCCGCCGCCGTCATGGGCCGCGAGTGGACGCCGCTGTGGGACGCGCTGCTGGCGAGCCGCGACGAGGACATGGTCGGCGTGTTCGAACACCATCTCGCGCGGCGCTGGCAGGCGCTGTCCGGCCGCGCCACGGACCAGCCGTCGCTACGCCAGCTCGGCCGCAACTGGGTCGAGCGCCTCGCGTGGCAGGCGCACGAATGGCGGCGCGAGCACAGTCCGCGCCACGTGGAGCGCCGCATCAAATCGTTCAGCGGCCGCTCGTTGCGCGAATGGCAGTCGATCGTGCGCACGGAAGGCCTGTTCTTCGCGGCGCGCGACCGCCACGACGCCGGCCAGCCGTTCGACTGGGCCACGATGGCGCTGGACGCAGGTTTTGCCGACCAGGCCCACATGACGCGCGCCGTCCGGCGCATCACCGGCTTCACCCCGGCGGAGTTCGCGCGCCGCTTCGCCGAGGACGAATCGTTCTGGATGTACCGGCTGTGGGTGTGAGCCGTCGGTCGAAGCTCAGTTGAACGTGTAGCGCACCCCCACTCGAACCGTGCGCGGCGCGCCGGGCGCGTAGAACGTCGAGTGCACGCGGTCCTCCTTGGCGAAGCTGCCGTCCGCATCGAACCCGGTCGTGCCGAGCTGCGCCGCCGTCGCATAGCGCCGGTCGAACAGGTTGTCGACCTGGGCGAACACGCGCAGGCGCGGCGTCGCCTGGAACGCCGTGCCGAAGTCGAACACGGCATGGCCAGTCGTCGCGCCGCGGCCCAGGTACGCCGCGCCGTCCGGGCGGTGCAGGCCGTTCTCGTTGCCGCGCGCCGTCGAGCCGGAAACCGCCTGCACGCCCAGTTCCGCCGACCACGCAGGCGTGACCTGCCATGCCGCGCGCGCCTTGAACACGTGGCGCGGTATCAGGGGGATGCGGTCGCCGGGACGGATCGCGATATTGCCGTCGGCATCCGCGCTGCTGTTGCCCTCGCCGCCCACCGTCTCGCCGCTGGCGAACGTCGCGTGCAGGTACGTGTAGTACGCGGAGACGGTCACCGGCCCGGCGCGGCCGTCGACGCCCAGCTCGACGCCCTGGCGCCGCGTGCGGCCGAAATTGCGGAAGTAGCCGAAGCCCGCCGCATCGTCCGCGACGAACAGGATGTCGTCGTCGTTCGTCGCGCGGAACACGCTGGCGTTCCAGTGTATCCGGCCGATGGTGCCGCGCACGCCCGCTTCCCACGTGCGCGTGACGACCTGCTTCAGCGGCGGATCGCCCGCCATCGCGTTCGGCAGCTTGCAGGGATGTTCCGGATCCGCGCAGCCCAGTTCCACGGCCGTCGGCGTGCGGCTGCCTTCGTCGTAGCCGGCATACACGTTGAACTTGCGCGACGGCGCCCAGGTGATGCCGAGCGCCGGATTGAAGCGGCCGAAACGGTGGTCGCCGTCGAGCGAGCCGCCGCCGCCGCCCGGATTGATCCGGTCGCGGTTGTGCACCGTCGTCCGGTTGTAGCGCCCGGACAGCGTGACGTGCAGGTCGTCGCGCAGGTCGATGGTATCCGTCGCGAAGACGCTCCACGTGCGCGTGCGGCCGACGAGGTCGATGGCCATGTCGTCGTCGAACACGTGCACCGGCGTGACGCTGCGGTCCGCATGCAAGTCGCCATATTGCGCATCCTGGCGGAAGTCCGCGCGGCTCGCGTCGTACGCCGCGCCCACTGTCAGGCGGTCGGAAAACTCGGCCTGTCCGCTCAGCCCATGGTTCGTCTGCGTGCCTGCGGTGCGGTTGACGATGGCGTCGAACAGCCCGTCGTCGTCATCGTTCAAGTCGCCATTGAACGTGGTCGTGCGGATGTAGCGGTAATACGCGTTCCCGGACAACAGCACGCCGTCCGCGACCTTGCGGCTGCCGGTCAGGTTGAACAGCACGGCGCGGTTGCGCGTCACGTCCGGCTTCGTGTAGACGCTCGCGTAGTCCCGGTCGAGCATCCGCTGCTCCTGCAGCCCGTTGCCGGCCAGGCGGCTGCCGGACAGCGCGACGCTCGCCGCCACGTCCGTGACGCCGTCGTGCCAGCCCACCTTGCCGAACATCTGGCCGAGGCGCGTGGGCGAGTCGTCGCGCCAGCCGCCGTCGCGGAACGCCGTGCCCGTGACGTACCAGTGCAGGCCACGGTCGTCGTGTCCCCCGTGCTCGAACACGATCTCGCCGTGGCCGTAACTACCCGCCTGCGCCTGCACGGCGCTGCCCGCATCGTGCAGGCCATCCTTCGTGCGAACCGCGAGCGCGCCGCCCAGCGTGTTCAGGCCGAACAGCGGATTCGAGCCCGGCATGAGGCTCAGCGTGGAAATGGCCGCGCGCGGGATCAGGTCCCAGCTGACGACGTCGCCGAACGGCTGGTTCATGCGCACGCCATCGACGTAGACGGACAATCCCTGCGGCGTGCCGAGCAGCGGCGACGCGGTGAAGCCCCGGTAGCTGACGTCCGGCTGGAATGGATTGCCCTGGATCTCGTTGACGAACACGCTGCCCAGGCGCCGGTTCAACGCGGCCGGCAAGGTCGCGGCGGACGGGTCGTTCATGTCGTCGCCGTCCAGCGCCTGGACGTTCGCGGGGATCCGTTCGCGCGCGACGCCGAGGCCCTGCAGCGGCGTCGTGCCGACGATTTCCACGATGGCGGGCGCCGGTTCGGCAGCGGCGATGCCGTGACAGAGTGCCGCGACGGCGGCGGCGAGTGCGGTGCGGGTCATATCGATGTCTCCTTGTGCTTTCTTTTGCACGAACTATTCCAGCGCCGCGGTGGCGGCGACAGGGAAAAATTCCCGACTGGTATGGAAGTTGCGTACACAAGGGCAAACATCACATGACGAGGGGAACATGGACTTGCGTCGCCGCCTGCTCGGCTCGCTCTGCCTTCTGTTGGGCAGCCTGCTGGCCATGACCACGCTGATACAACTGTATTCACTCCGGAGCGACATCCGTGCCGAGGTGGACGCGTCCACGCGTCTCGTGAACGTGCTCGTGGCGGCCGGCAGCGCCCCCGCCGCCGACGCGGGCGCCGTACGCGCGCTGCTCGCCGGCGCCGGCCTGCGCCACCTGAGCATCCGCACGGCGGACGAACCGCCGCCGCAGCGCGCCGCGCACCCGCTGCCCGCCTGGCTGGGGTTCGCCCCGCCGGACCGCGGCGAGCGGGCGATCCGCATCGGCGGGCAACTGCTCTACATCGCGCCGAATCCCGAGTCGGAAATCGGCGAGCGCCTGCACGACACTGTGCAAATCTGGATCACCCTGTTGTTCTTTTCCGGTACAACCCTGGCCGTCACGTGGTGGTGCGCCGACCGCGCGCTGTCGCCCGTGCGCGCGCTGGAGGCGGGCCTGCACCGCCTGGCGCGGGGCGAACCCGATCCCGCCCTGCCCGCGTTCGCGCTGCGCGAATTCCGCCGCGTGGCCGACGCCATCACTCACCTCGCGCGCACGCTGGCGGACGCGCGCGGCGCGCAGCACGCGCTGGCGCGCCAGCTGATCACGGTGCAGGAAGACGAACGGCGCGTGCTGGCGCGCGAGCTGCACGACGAGATGGGCCAGACGCTGACGGCGCTGAACGTCACCGCGACCCATCTCGCGCGCCATGCGAACATGCTGACGCGCGACGCGGTGGCCGAATGCGCGACGGACCTGCGGCGCGAGATCCGCACGTGCGGCGAGCAGTTGCGCGCGATGCTGAAGACGTTGCGCCCGCACGGCCTGCACGGGGCCGGCCTCGCGCAGACCCTGCGCGAACTGGTGCTGGGCTGGCGCGCGCGCCACACGGACATCGATTTCGAGCTCGACCTGCCCACGCAGCTGCCGGACGTGGGCGAGCTGCTGTCGCTGACGGTCTACCGCGTCGTGCAGGAAGCCGTGACGAACGTGGTCCGCCACAGCGGCGCGTCGCTGTGCGTCGTGCGGCTCGCGGTGCGCAGCGGCGGCCTCGTGCTGGAAGTGCGCGACGACGGCCGCGGCCTGCCCGAGGAGGGCGCGACATGGCATGGCGGCCTGCTCGGGATCACGGAACGCATCGCCATGGCGGGCGGCCAGCTGCGGCTCGTGGCCGGCCCGACGGGCGGCCTGCGGCTGCTGGCGACGCTGCCGCTGCCGGTGCCCGAGACCACGGAGGTGCCGGCATGATCCGCATCGTCCTCGTCGACGACCACGCCGTCGTCCGCAGCGGCTACCGCCGCCTCCTGTGCGCCGAGCCCGATTTCGACGTCGTCGGCGAGGCAGCGAGCGCGCCGGAGGCGAACGCGCTCGTCCAGCAGGTCCGGCCGGACGTCGCCATCGTCGACCTGAGCCTGAAAGGCAGCAGCGGCCTGGAAGCCATCGCCGGCATGCGCGCCCGCCAGCCCGGCCTGCAGGTGCTGGTGCTGTCGATGCACGACAGCGCCGGCCACGTCGCCCAGGCGTTGAAGGCGGGCGCGCACGGCTACCTCACCAAGCGCAGCGAGCCGGAAGAACTCATCACGGGCATCCGCGCCGTGATGACCGGGACGCGCGTGCTGTCGTCCGACGTGGCGGCCGCGGTGGCGCCGGCGCCGCTGGACGGCCTGACGCCGCGCGAATTCGACATGCTGCGCCTGCTCGTGCACGGCGAATCCGTGCAGGCCATCGCGGCCCAGCTCACGGTCAGCCCGAAGACGGTGCTGAACACCCTCACGTCCGTGCGCCAGAAGCTGGGGGCGGACAACGATTTCCGTTTGATGCACCTGGCGGCGCGGCTGGGGATCGTGGAGTTCGGGGGTGCGGTGCCGGCGTGATCGGAACCGTCGTTCCCGCCAATTTTGTTTGCGTCGCGACTGCGCTACGAACTTGGGCCCCGGCCTTCGCCGGGGCGACGCTCAACCTCACGCGGTGAAAATACGATTTAACTCCGCCGCCGGAAGGGCGTGGTCCGCATACCCGAAGGTGCCCTGCTCCAGCACTTCTTTCGCGTCGCGCACGAGCGCGCCGTACGCGGCCCGCGCAAGCGACGCGCCCAGGCTCACGCGTGCGACGCCCAGCGCCGCCAGCTCCGCCACGGTCAGGCCCAGGCCCGGCGCGCCGGCCATGAAGTTCACGGGCCGGTCGACGGCGCGGACGACGGCCGCGATGTCGTCCGGCTTCGCGATGCCCGGCGCGAACAGCACGTCGGCACCCGCTTCCTGGTAAGCCTGCAGGCGACGGATGGTGTCGGCCAGGTCCGGGCGGCCGACGCGGAAGTTTTCCGCGCGCGCCGTCAGCATGAATTTGAAGGGGAGTCCACGGGCCGCCTCCACGGCCGCGCGGATGCGGTCGGTGGCGAGCTCGATGTCGTACAGCGGGGCTTCCGGATCGTCGCTCGCGTCCTCGATGGAACCGCCGACGATGCCCGTCGCCGCCGCTTCGACGATCGTACGGGCCGCGTCTTCCGGCGCGGCGCCGAAGCCGGACTGCAGGTCGGCGGACAGCGGCAGGTCGGTCGCCGCGGCCAGTTCGGCCAGGTGCGGCAACATCTCCGCGATGGTGATCGTCGGATCCGTCTTCGCCTTCGAGAACGCGAAGCCGGCGCTGGTGCCCGCCAGCGCCTGGTAGCCCAGGTGCTGCAGCAGCTTCGCCGATCCCGCATCCCACGGGTTCGGGATGACGAAGCAGTTGCCGCGGCGGTGCAGGTCGACGAACGCCTGCGCTTTTTCCAGCTGGGTCTTCATGCGCTTCTCCTGTCGGTGGTGGAAACGCTACGTTACCAGAGCCACCATGGCGGAAGATGCGCACATAGTCACACGACCGGTTCCTCGCCCACGCGCACGACGTGCAGCAGGTTCGTGCGGCCCGGCCGCCCGGACGGGAAGCCCGCCACCACCACGACGTCGTCGCCCGCGTCGGCCAGGCCGTGGAAGCGCGCGGCCGCGACGCCGTCCGCCACCATGCGGTCGAAGCCTTCCGCTTCCTCGAACGGCACCGGATGCACGCCCCACACGAGCGCGAGGCGGCGCGCGATGGCCATCTTCGGCGTGAGCGCGAGGATCGGCGCGGTGGGACGCTCGCGGCTCGCGCGCAGGCACGTCGCGCCGCTTGCGGTATACGTGACGGTGGCGGCGGGCGCCAGCAGGTTCGTCACGCGGCGCAGCGCGCAGCAGATGGCGTCCGCGGTCGTCCTGTCGGCCGGCTTGTGGCTCGCGTCCAGGCCTTCGCGCCAGCGCGGGTCCTGCTCCACTTCGCGGATCACGTTGTCCATCACGGCCACCGATTGCACCGGGTACTGGCCGGACGCCGATTCGGCCGACAGCATCACGGCATCCGCACCTTCGTAGATGGCGGTGGCGACGTCCGACACCTCGGCGCGCGTCGGCACCGGCGCGGTCGTCATCGATTCCAGCATCTGCGTGGCGACGACGACGGGGCGGCCGGCCGCGCGCGCGGCATGCACGATCCGGCGCTGCAGCACGGGCACCTGCTGGGGCGGGAGCTCCACGCCCAGGTCGCCGCGCGCCACCATGATGCCGTCGGCAAGCAGCACGATGCCGTCCAGCGCGTCGATCGCGGCCGGCTTTTCCAGCTTGGCCATGATCCAGGCGCGCTCGCCGATCAGGTTCCTCGCCTCGACGATGTCCTCGGGGCGCTGCACGAACGACAGCGCGACCCAGTCCACGCCCAGTTCCAGGCCGAACGCGAGGTCGGCGCGGTCCTTCGTCGTCAGCGGGGAGATCGGCAGCACGACGCCGGGCACGTTGACGCCCTTGCGGTCGGACAGCGCGCCGCCCGCCATCACGGTCGTCTCGGCGAAGTCGGCACCGCAGGCGTCCACGCGCAGGCGCAGCTTGCCGTCGTCCAGCAGCAGGTCGGTGCCGGGGCGCAGCGCGGCGAAGATTTCCGGATGCGGCATGCCGGCACGGGTCGCGTCGCCCTCCGTCGCGTCGAGGTCGAGGCGGAAGCGGCTGCCCGTTTCGAGCATCGCCTTGCCGCCGGCCATGCGGCCGACGCGCAGCTTCGGTCCCTGCAAGTCCATCAGCACGCCGATGGGACGGCCGATGTCGCGTTCGACGCTGCGGATGATGTTGTAGCGCGCGGCGTGGTCGTCGTGGCTGCCGTGGCTGAAGTTCAAACGGAAGACGTCGGCGCCGGCAAGCGCCAGCGCGTAGATCTGGTCGGGGGTGGAACTGGAGGGGCCGAGGGTGGCAAGAATACGGGCACGGCGCTGGCGTAGCATGGTGAGTCCTTTACTCTCGGGGTCAGTTTACTCTCGGGGTCAGAGCCCGGTTTTCACGGGTGGGCTCTGACCCCGACTGACTAGGGGGAAAAAAAACGGGTACGCCGCCGCCGCGGCGCACCCGTTAAAGGGAAGACTTTCTCTTTTCTCGGGGTCAGAGCCCGGTGTTCACGGGTGGGCTCTGACCCCGACTGATTAGCGTTAAGCCACGTAGATCGCGCGGAAATCGTTCACGTTGGTCAAGGTGGGCCCCGTGACGAGGGAATCGCCCAGCGCACGGAAGAAGGTGTGCGCATCGTTGTTCTCGAGGCTCGCGCGCGGCGGCAGGCCGCGTTCCCAGCCGCGGGCCAGCGTGTCCGGCGTGACGAACGCGCCGGCGATTTCCTCCGCGCCGTCGACGCCGTCCGTGTCCCCGGCCAGCGCGTGGATGTCCGGCGCACCGTCCAGCGCAACGGCGAGCGCCAGCAGGAATTCGACGTTGCGGCCGCCGCGGCCGTTGCCGCGGAGGGTGACCGTCGTCTCGCCGCCGGACAGCAGCACGCACGGCCCCGCCACCGGTTGGCCGTGGCGGCGCGCCTGCAGGGCGATGCCGGCCATGACCTTGGCCACGTCGCGCGCCTCGCCCTCGATGCTGTCGCCGAGGATCAGCGGCGTCACGCCGGCCTGGCGGGCGACGTCCGCCGCGGCTTCCAGCGCCATCTGCGGCGACGCGACGATGTGCGTTTCGACGTGTTCCAGGCGCCGGTTGCCCGGCTTGATCGTCTCGCCGTCGCCGGATTCGAGCAGGCGGCGCGCGCCCGCTGGCAGGTCGATGCCGTAGCGGCGCACGACTTCCAGCGCATCCGCGCAGGTCGTCGGGTCGGCCACGGTGGGACCGGAGGCGATGTCCATCGGATTGTCGCCCGGGACGTCGGAAATCAGCAGGTTGACCACGCGCGCCGGGTGGCAGGCCGCGGCCAGCCGGCCGCCCTTGATGGCGGACAGGTGGCGGCGCACGCAGTTCATTTCGGTGATACTGGCGCCGGAAGCGAGCAGCGCGCGGTTGATCGCCTGCTTGTCTTCCAGCGTGACGCCCTCGCCCGGCAGCGGCAGCAGCGCGGAACCGCCGCCGGAGATCAGGCAGATCACAAGGTCGTCCGCGGACAGGCCGCGCACCGTGCGCAGCATGCGCTGGGCGGCTTCGCGGCCGGCGGCGTCGGGGACCGGATGGGCGGCTTCGACGATCTCGATGCGTTCGCACGGCACGGCATAGCCGTAGCGCGTGACGACGAGGCCCGACAGGGGCCCGGGCCAGCTGCGCTCCAGCGCCTGCGCCATCGCGGCGGACGCCTTGCCGGCGCCGATCACCACCGTGCGGCCTTTCGGCGGCGCCGGCAGGTTGCGCGGGATGCACAGCGCGGGCTGGGCCGCGCCGACGGCGGCGGTGAACATGCTGGCCAGCAGTTCGCGTGGGGTCATCGTGGTCATCAAAGTCTCCTGTTTGGTTCCCGGGTGCCGCCTCGGATGAGCGGCTGCTCGCGACGTGGGCACGGGGTGCCCACCCTACGTCGGCGTCGAATCGTAGGGTGGGCGCCGCGCGCGCACGCGTAGCGTCCTCGTCACGTCGGCGTGCGTTGGCCGATCTCGAAGTTCGACATGATCTCCAGAGCACGCACCATCGCGGAGTGGTCCCAGCTGCCGCCCTCGTGCGCGGCGCAGGTGTTGAACAGTTCCTGCGCGGTGGCGGTGTTCGGCAGCGCCACGCCCAGCTGGCGGCCGGTGGTCAGCGCCAGGTTCAGGTCCTTGCGGTGCAGGTCGATGCGGAAGCCCGGCGCGAACGTGCGCTTGACCATCCGTTCGCCATGCACTTCGAGGATGCGAGAGTTCGCAAAACCGCCCATCAGCGCCTCGCGGACGCGGGCCGGATCGGCACCGGCCCTGGCGGCCAGCAGCAGCGCCTCGCCGACCGCTTCGATCGTCAGCGCGACGATGATCTGGTTGGCGACCTTGGTGATCTGGCCGTCGCCGTTGCCGCCGACGAGCGTGATGTTCTTGCCCATCTTGTCGAACAGCGGCTTCACTTGCGCGAACGCCGCCTCGCTGCCGCCGACCATGATGGTCAGGCTCGCGGCCTTGGCGCCCACTTCGCCGCCCGACACCGGCGCATCCAGGTACTCGCAGCCCAGCGCGTTGATGCGCTTGGCGAAATCCTTCGTGGCGACCGGGGAGATCGAGCTCATGTCGACGACGATCTTGCCGGCCGACAGAGCCGACGCGACACCGTCCTTGCCGAACAGGACCTCGTCCACCTGCGGGGTGTCCGGGACCATGATGAAGATGATGTCCGCCTGCGCCGCCACTTCGGCGCCGTTCAGGCACACGCGGGCGCCCGCTTCGACGAGCGCCGACGGGGTCGGGCCGACGGTGTTGGTGAACAGCGTGTGGCCGTCGTTGATGAGGTGTCCCGCCATCGGGGCACCCATGATGCCCAGGCCGATGAATCCGATGTTTGCCATGATGTGTCTCCTTGCTTGAATTGATTAACCAGCCAATTTCGGGCCCAATGCGGCGATCCAGTCCAGGCCCGCGCGGGTGTCCGCGGCCGGCTTGTACTCGCAGCCGATCCAGCCGTCGTAGCCGATGCGGTCGAGGTGCCTGAACAGGAACGGATAATTGATCTCGCCCGTGCCCGGCTCGTTGCGGCCGGGGTTGTCCGCGACCTGGATGTGCGCGATGCGGGCCAGGTGCTTCTCGACCGTCTTCGCCAGCTCGCCTTCGGTGCGCTGGGCGTGGTAGACGTCGTACTGGACGAACAGGTTGTCCGCGCCCACCGAGTCGATCAGGTCGAGCGCCTGCCGCGTCGTGTTCAGGTAGAAGCCCGGGATGTCGTACGTGTTGATCGGTTCGATCAGCAGCCTGACACCGGCCTGCTTCAGCTGCGTCGCCGCGTAGCGCAGGTTCTCGACGACGGTGCGGCGCAGCGTGCCTTCGTCGACGCCGGCGGGCGCGATGCCCACCAGGCAGTTCACCTGGCGGCAGTTCAGCGCTTTCGCGTAGTCGATGGCGCGGGCGACGCCTTCGCGGAACTCGGCCTCGCGGCCCGGCAGCACCGCGATGCCGCGTTCACCTTTTTCCCAGTCACCGGCCGGCAGGTTGTGCAGGACCTGCGTCAGGCCGAATTCCTGCAGGCGTTCCGCCAGCGCTTCCTTTTCGAACCCGTACGGGAACAGGTATTCGACGCCCTTGAACCCCGCGTCGCGCGCCGCTTCGAAGCGGTCGAGGAACGGCAGTTCGTTGAACAGCATCGTCAGGTTGGCAGCAAATCTTGGCATGTCTTTCTCCTTGCTTCAGACGCGAATCGCGGTCGGGGCATCGCCCGGATGGTCGGCCAGCGCTTCGAATTCGTTGATGGCGTCGATCTCCAGGCCCATCGCGATGTTGGTCACGCGCTCCAGGATGATCTCGACGATCACCGGCACGCGGTGCTCGTTCATCAGGCGGCGCGCCTCGGCGAACGCCGGCTGGATGTCGTCGACCTGGCGCACGCGGATCGCCTTGCAGCCCAGGCCTTCGGCCACGGCCACGTGGTCGACACCGTAGGCGCCAAGGTCCGGCGCGTTGATGTTCTCGAACGCCAGCTGGACGCAGTAATCCATGTCGAAGCCGCGCTGCGCCTGGCGGATCAGGCCGAGGTAGGCGTTGTTCACGACGACGTGCAGGTACGGCAGCTTGAATTGCGCGCCGACGGCCAGTTCCTCGATCATGAACTGGAAGTCGTAGTCGCCCGAAATCGCGACGACGTCCGTCTTGGCGCCGGACGCGACGACGCCCAGTGCGGCCGGCACGGTCCAGCCCAGAGGACCCGCCTGGCCGCAGTTGATCCAGTTGCGCTCCTTGTACACATGCAGGAACTGCGCGGCGGCGATCTGCGACAGGCCGATCGTGCTGACGTACGTCGTGTCCTTGCCGAAGGCGCGGTTCATCTCTTCGTACACGCGCTGCGGCTTGATCGGGTTGTTCTCGAAGTGCGTCTTGCGCAGCATCGTGCGCTTGCGTTCCTGGCACTGCGCCGCCCAGCCGCTCCTGTTCGGCAGGCCGCCGATGGACGCCATGCCGCGGGCCACGTCGATCAGCAGGTCCAGCGCGGCGCCCGCGTCGGAGACGATGCCCAGGTCCGGCCCGAACACGCGGCCGATCTGCGTGGGTTCGATGTCGATGTGGACGAACTTGCGGCCCTTCTTGTAGACGTCGACGGAACCCGTGTGGCGGTTCGCCCAGCGGTTGCCGATGCCGATCACGAAGTCGGATTCGAGCATCGTCGCGTTGCCGTAGCGGTGCGACGTCTGCAGGCCGACCATGCCGGCCATCAGCGGGTGGTCGTCGGGGATCGCGCCCCAGCCCATCAAGGTGGGAATCACCGGGACGCCGACGATCTCCGCGAATTCCCGCAGGCGCGCGGCGGCGTCGGCATTGATCACGCCACCGCCGCAGACGATCAGCGGACGCTCGGCCGCGTTCAGCATCGCCAGCGCCTTTTCGGCCTGGGCACGGGTCGCCGCGGGCTTGTAGACCGGCAGCGGCTCGTACGTGTCGACGTCGAATTCGATCTCGGCCACCTGCACGTCGAACGGCAGGTCGATCAGCACGGGGCCCGGGCGGCCGGAGCGCATCAGGTGGAAGGCCTGCTGGACGACGCGCGGCAGCAGGTCCGGCTCGCGCACGGTGACGGCCCACTTGGTGACCGGCTTGGCGATCGACTCGATGTCGACGGCCTGGAAGTCTTCCTTGTACAGGCGGGCACGGGGCGCCTGGCCCGTAATGCATAGGATAGGTATCGAATCGGCCCAGGCGGAGTACAGGCCCGTGATCATGTCGGTGCCGGCCGGACCCGACGTGCCGATGCAGACGCCGATGTTGCCGGCCTTGGCGCGGGTATAGCCCTCGGCCATGTGCGAGGCGCCTTCCACGTGGCGGGCGAGCACGTGCTCGAAGCCGCCGTTCTTCTTCATCGCCGAGTAAAACGGGTTGATCGCGGCGCCGGGCACGCCGAACACCGTACTCACACCTTCCTTGCGCAGCACTTCCGCCGCTGCGTCGATTGCTCTCATTCGGGCCATGTTCTCCTCCGTTGCTATGGTTAGTCTTGGACTGATGACCCAGCATAGCCATAACCCACGGCAAGTTGAATTGCTGCTATTATCGGCTCTGTCGATACTTTAAGTATTGAATGGGATAAAAGGCATGGACCGCTACACCGAAATACGCAGCTTCGTACTCATCACCGAGAAGGGCAGTTTCGCCGGCGCCGCGCTGGCGGAAGGCGTGACGCCCGTCGTCATGGGTCGGCGCCTGGACGCACTGGAACGACGCCTCGGCGTGCGCCTGATGCACCGCTCGACGCGCGGCCTCACGTTGACGGCGCTGGGCGAACAATTCATCGAACCGTGTCGCCAGCTGCTGCGCGATTTCGACATCACGGAAAACAGCATCAGCGCGGGCCGCAGCACGGTGCGCGGCCACCTGGTCGTGTCGGCGCCGGCGGCGTTCGGGCGCAAGCACGTGGCGCCGCACGCGCCGGCCTTCCGCGCCATCCACACGGAACTCAAGATGTCGTTCAACTTCACGGACAGCGTCGTCGATCTCGTGCGCGAAGGCTACGACATGTCGATCCGCATCGGCGAGGTGACGGACCCGAACTACGTGGCGATTCCGCTCTTCCCCAACCGCCGCGTCGTGTGCGGCACGCCCGACTACTTCGAGCGCCACGGCGTGCCGCGCGCGCCGGAAGATCTCGCGCGCCACAACTGCCTCGCCTTCAACCTGCAGGGCGGCCAGCAGCGCGGCTGGACGTTCCAGCGCGACGGCAAGCTGTTCGCCGTGCGCGTGGACGGCGACCTCGCCTGCAACGACGGCGAGCTGCTGTTCGACTGGGTGAAACAGGGACTGGGCATCGGCTGGCGCTCCACGTGGGAGATCCAGGCCGAGCTGAAACGGGGAGAGCTCGTGACGGTGCTGGACGAATACGCGGTCGGGAATTATCCGATCCAGGCCGTGTTCCCGCAGCAGCGCTACCTGCCGGCGAAGATCCGGCACTTCATCGATCACCTGAAGGCGGTGTACAACACGCCGGGGTACTGGGAGTCCTGACGCCGACGGTCAGGCGGCCGCACGGACCGGCGGCGCGGCCGGCCCCATGACGGTCGCGAGCGCGAGCACGCCGTCTGCCGCCGCCCGCTTCAGGTCCGCATCCGCCGCGGCGATCACGTGCGGCGCCAGCACGGCGGCGTCCAGGATCCCCACCGCCCGGTTACGCCCGCCCTGCTTGGCCGCGTACAGGCACAGGTCGGCGAGATGGACCAGTTGCTCCCAGTCCGGATCGACGTCGCCCGGGATCAGGGACTTGGGGCAGAAGCCGATGGAGATCGTCACGTCCAACGCGCGGTCGTCCAGCGCGACCGGCGCGCCGCCCACGGCCGCCAGCACGCGCGCGCACACCTGGCGCGCTTCGTCCGTGCCGATGCCCGGCAGGTAGGCGAGGAATTCCTCGCCGCCCCAGCGCACCAGCACGTCCTGTTCGCGCAGCGTGGCAGCCAGGCGCGCGGCCACGTTCTTCAGCACGACGTCGCCCGCGCCATGGCCCAGCGTGTCGTTGATGGACTTGAAGCGGTCGATGTCCATCAGCAGGAACACGCCGCCCGTGCGCCCTTCCGCGCCGGCGCGCCGTTCGGACGCGGCGCCCGCCTTGCGGTGGTGATGGGGCACGACCTGTTCGTAGAAGTAGTGACGGTTGAAGAGCCCCGTCAGCGAATCGCGCGTACTTTGCAGGAACAGCTGGTCGTTCTTCTGCCGCAGCGACTTGTTCGCCTTTGCCACGCGCCGGTACAGGAAGCCGATCAGGACGACGGCGATGCAGGTCGTCGCGCACAGCGCCACCCACAGGCTCCGCTGGCGCCGGGCGTTCTGCAGCTCCGCGGCCTTCAACACGCTCTCGTGGTGGAGCGCGGCGAGTTCGCTCTGCTTCTTCTGGTTGTCCCAGGCCCGCTGCAACGCTTCATAGGACAACTGCTTTTCCTTGCGCCACGCGGCCAGCGATACGGAACCGGCTTTCTCGTAGATCGTCAACGCCGCCTCGCCAAAACCGACCTGGCCCAGCGCATGGCCGTAGTTGAGCAGCATGCGGACGTACTGGTCGTCGTTCTTCAGCGCCTCGAGCGCCTTGTCCGCCATGGACCTTCCTTCGGCGATGTTGCGGAAGTAGATCCGGGTGAGTCCGAGTTCGAACGAGGCGAGCTGGATGCCGTAGTCGTCGCCGACGGCGCGCGAGATGCGCAGCGCCGCCACGGCCGCCCGTTCCGCTTCGCCGAAGCGCCGGCTCTGCATGTAGAGCTCCGCCAGATTCGCCAGCGGCACCGCCAGCCTCTCCCGTGCATGGAGTTGTTCCAGGATGTCGACCGCGGCTTTCAGCGCGGCTTCGGCACGCTTCAGGTTGCCCGCGCGCGCGGCCGTCCCATATTCGGACAGGCGCGCATGCGCGAGTTGGCCGGCGATGCCGCGCGCCCGTGCGGTGGCGATCATCTCGTCGGTGCGGGCAAGCGCCTCCGTGGTCTTCCCCACGATGGCCAGCAGGCGCGCCTGTTCGCGCAACGCCATTTGCAGGGCGTCCGGATCGGCTCCGGCCCGCGCGACGTCCACCGCACGGGTTACGAATTCGATGCCGCCCGCCGTGTCCCCGTCCTCTTCCGCCAGCAATCCCTGCGTGACGAGTGCCTGGGTTTTCAAGTAGGGGTCGGCGGAGTCGGCCGCGAGCCGGGCAGCGCCCTGGATCAGCCGGCGCGCGGCTTCCTGGTCGTGCACGAACATCGACAAGGCATACGCGTGGCTCAGCATCGCCCTCGCCAGCAAATCGTCGTCGTGAAGCTCGCGGCCGAGCCGTTCGGCCCCAAGGGCCGCATCGACGGCCCGGTTCTTGTCCTTCATCCACCAATAAGCGCGGCTGGTCACGACGAGAACCTGGCCCAGTTCGCGGCCGGTGTGCCCCCGCCGCAGCGCATCCAGCCGCTGCAATGCCGCGCGCGGCATGACGTACGCTTCTTCCCGGATCACGGTCAAGTCGCGGGTAAAGTCTTCATGCACGTCGCCGGACCGGGCCACGGCCGCCTGGCAGACGAGCAGCAGGCCCAATAATATCCGGCGCACAACCATGCTTCCTCCACACGTAGTCCCGAATAGTAACATCAGGAAACGTCAGATTCCACAAATCAAGTTGTGACGTATCTATTGACCCACGGAAACGTATTAGACGGGCATCTTTTCGCCGGCGCGCAAGGTCAGCACGCGCACGCCGCTGCGCGTCACGGCGACGGTGTGCTCGAACTGCGCCGACAAGGCCCCATCGCACGTACGCACCGTCCAGCCGTCGTCCCCGGTGCGCACGGCGGAGCGGCCCGCGTTGAGCATCGGCTCGATCGTGAACACCATCCCTTCGCGCAGCACGAGGCCCGTCTGCGGGCGGCCCCAGTGCAGCACCTGCGGCGGCTCGTGCATCTCGCGCCCGATGCCGTGGCCGCAGTACTCGCGCACGACCGCATAGCCGTGGCGGCGCGCATGCCGCTCGATGGCATGGCCCACGTCGCCCAGCCGCGCGCCGGGACGCACGGCGCGGATGCCCTGCCACATCGCCTCGTACGTCACCCGCACGAGCTTCTGCGCCGGCGCCGCCACGGCGCCGACCAGGTAGGTCTTGCTGGAGTCGGCGATGTAGCCGTTCTTTTCCAGCGTGATGTCGAAGTTCACGATGTCGCCGCTTTGCAGGACGTCGGCCGGCGACGGCACGCCGTGGCACACGACGTCGTTGCGTGACGCATTCAGCGCGAACGCATAGCCGTACTGGCCCTTGCTGGCCGGGCGCGCGCCCAGCGTGTTCACGATGAAGTCGTCGACCAGGTCGTTCACCTGCATCGTCGACATGCCGGCGAGATCGAGCCGGTCGAGCTGCGCGAAGACGTCCGCCAGCAGCTTGCCCGCCGCCGCCATCAGCGCGACTTCCTCCGGCCGCTTCGTCATGACGCCACCTTGAGCGCCTGCGGCACGACGCCCGCCGCCCTCAGCTCGCGCGCCATGATCTCGTTGAAGCTCTGCGTCGGATTCAGCTCGCACAGCATGCCGATGCGGACCCAGAACGCGGCCTGCGCGTTGATCGAGCGGCACGACACCGTGCTCGCCTTGCGGATCTGGTCGTGCAGCTCGTCTTCGATGTTCACGATGCCCATGTCCCTACCTTTCATATACGTTCCATATATGGAGTATATATTCTGGTCGCGCACCGCCGCAAGCGCTGTCGAAAAAACTTACACAAGACAACATTAATTTCTATAAGTCATTGATTATTATCAAATGGCATCAATATTGCTTTATGTCCGTCAATATCTATAAACCTCAAGGACTGACATGAAAACCACTTCTCTGAAACTCATCGGTGCAATGCTGTTCCTGGCATTCGGCGCATGCCAGGCGCAGGCAAGCGTCATCACCTTCGACGACCAGGCGGGTACGCCGGCACTGCCGTTGTCCACCGGGGGGCTGACGTTCACCTCCTCGAGCGGGTTCGCCTACGTCTGGACGCCCGGCGGCGGCAAGGCCGACAACGGCACCGACAACCTCATCTACGGCCTCGACGCCACGGTGACCATCACCAGGACCGGCGGCGGCACTTTCACCCTCAATGGATTCGACGCGGGGCTGAGCTGGTACACGTCGGTGAACGCGTTCGACCTGACGCTCAACGGCACGGACACGATCTCGCTCGGCAATGCTTACCAGAGCTACCAGTTTGCGAATCTGAAAAACGTCACGTCCGTCACCTTCTCCGGCGCGCCCTCGAATGGCTATATCGCCATCGACAACGTCGACTTCGACGTCGCCCAGGTGCCCGAGCCGGCCAGCCTGACGCTGCTCGGACTGGGCCTCGCCGGCCTGGCCGCGGCTCGCCGCAAATCAGCGCGCTGAGCGCCGGTGCCGCGCGTGGCGGCCCAAGGATTCAGGTTCGCCACGCGATGTTTTCCAGCTCGTCCGAAATGACCTGCTGGCCGTGCTCCACCATGAATTCGTGGAACGACGCGGCCACCGTCGGAATCGCGCGCGCCGCCTTGTGCATCACATGCCATTCGCCCTGCACGACGACGCCGGGCACCGGCAGCACGGCCAGCAGCCGGTTGCGCACTTCCAGCGTGCACGCGTGGACGGACAGGAAGGCGACGCCGAGGCCCGCCGCCGTCATCTGCTTGATCGCCTCGTTGCTCGACAACTCGGACCCGATCGCGAGGGCCACGCCCTCTTCCTCGTAGCGCCGCTCGATCGCCGCGCGCGTGCCGGAGCCGCGTTCGCGCACGAGCAGGTTGTGGGCCGCGATGTCGGCCAGCGTCACGTTCTCCTTCTCCAGCAGCGCGTGGCCGGGCGCGACGAAGAACGCCATCGGGTGGCGCGCGAAGCGGCTCGCGCTCGTCGGGAATTCGCGCGGCGGCGTGCCCATGATGGCGAGGTCGATCTCGTCGCGCGACAGCATGCCGATCACCTCCGGGCGCGAGCCCACCTGCAGCTTGATCCGCACGTGCGGACGACCCGTCGTGAAGCGCACCAGCATCGGCGGCAGCAGGTGCTCCGCCGTCATCACCGCGCCGATGCGCAGCGTACCGGACGTGACGCCCTTCAGCGCCGCGATCTCGTCGCCCGCCTCTTCCCACAGGCCCAGGATGCGTTCCGCGTACCCCACCAGCAGCTCGCCCGCGGCGGTCATCTGGATGTTGCGGCCCTGGCGGCGCGTGAGCGGCACGCCGGCCGCTTCCTCCAGCAGTTTCAGGTGCAGCGACACGGCCGGCTGCGTCACGTGCATCGCCTCGGCCGCGCGCGACACGCTCTGGTGACGCGCCACGAGCATCAGCGCCTGCAGTTGTTTGAAGCTGGCTGGATACATAAGCTATACCTTATCGGATTCTAAAAAAGATTTATTTTTATTTTATCCCGCCCAGCCGTATAGTAAAACCAATTCAAGCGACAACGACCTGCAAAAGGAGATCATCATGACGGCACAAGCGTTCATCTTCGACTTATCCGCATTCCGTTCCACCGGCGTCCCGGCCGACGCCGAGCGCCTGCTGGACCAGGCGATCGAAGACGGCCTGCCGTGCGCCCTGATCTCCGAACTGCCGCACCAGGAGGCGGGCGAACAGCTGCGCCGCCGCTTCGGCGACACCGCGCACCACATCTTTTCCGTCGTGCTGACGGGCGCCGATTTCGAAGCGCGCGGCCACAAGGCCCCGTATTCCGTCGTCCTGGACCAGCTGGGCGTACAGCCCGACGCCGCGCTGGCCGTGACGACGTCGCCGCGCGCCATCGCCGCCGCCCGCACCGCGCGCATCGGCGTACGCACGCCCAAGGCGACCGTTTTGCGCAAGGACATGCGCAAGGTAGCAATGCAGACCATGGCCCACTAAAGCAGTCTTCCCGGCATCCGCGGGCGCTGCTCCCGCCGGATGCGCGAACGCAGCGCGGCGCCGGGAGCCTTCCCCCCGGTGTCCCATCGATTCGAAAAAGAAGGGAGCACACCATGCAGTCCATCGTCATCGTCGGAGGCGGCGTCGCCGGCCTCGAACTCGCCACCCGCCTGGGACGCCGCCTCGGCGCTCGCCACCGGGAGCGCGTGATCCTCATCGACAGCGCCCCCACCCACTTCTGGAAACCCCTGCTGCACGCGGTCGCCGCCGGCACCATCGACCCGGCCGACCACATGATCGACTATGCGCGCCAGGCCATCGACAACCACTTCACGTTCGTCTGCGGCGAAGTCGTCGACGTCGACCGCGCCCGCCGCACCCTGACCGTGCGCAGCCGTTTCGATGATGCGCCCGATGCCCGCACCGTCATCGATTACGAACGCCTCGTGCTGGCCTACGGCTCCGTCACGAACTTCTTCGGCATCCCCGGCGCGCAGGAACACTGTCTGGCGCTCGACAGCGTGAAAGGCGCGGAAGCGTTCCGCCAGCGCTTCCTCGGCCTGTGCGCCCAGGCGGGACGGCGCCGCAATGCCCGCACGGATGCCGGCGCGCCGCTGCTGGACATCGTCATCGTCGGCGCCGGCCCGACCGGCATCGAACTCGCGGCGGACCTGCGCCACACGGTCGACACGCTGGCCCACTACGGCCTCGCGGGCCTCGAGTCGCCGCACCAGGTGCACATCCGCATCGTCGAGCGCGGGCCGCAGGTGCTGCCGTCGCTGGACGCCGAGGCGTCGAACCTGGCCGTGCGCAAGCTGCGCGCGATGGGCATCGAGATCTGCACCGACACCGCGATCGCCGAAGTGCGCGAGGACGCAGTGACGACGACGGACGGCCGCGTGTTCCCCGCCGCGATCACCGTGTGGGCGGCCGGCGTGAAGGGTCCGCGCTTCAGCACGGGCCTGAACGTGGCGCTGAACCGCAACGACCAGGTGGTCGTGGACAGCCGGCTGCGCAGCGTGACCGATCCCGAGATCCACGCGATGGGCGATTGCTGCACCCTGCTCAATCCGGACAAGACGGCGATGGCCCCGCCCAGCGCCCAGGCCGCGCGCCAGCAGGCGATCTACCTGGCGACGCTGCTGGCGCACAAGGCGCCGGACACGCTGCCGGGCTTCCAGTACCGCGACTACGGCACGCTCGTGTCGCTGGGACGGGCGGGCGCGGTCGGCATCCTGCGCCGCGCGATCGGCAACCGCCACCTGCATGTGAAAGGGCCGTTCGCGCTGGCCATGTACGGTCTCACGTACCAGCGCCACGTGATGGGCCATCTGGGCCTGGTGCGGATGTGCGGCAACCTGCTGGCGCGCTGGTTCCGGTCGAAGATGCTGATGCCCGTCCGCTGGCATTAACATTACGCGTGGGCACGGGGTGCCCACCCTGCCACTACGCGTGGGCACGGGGTGCCCACCCTGCCGCTTGCGGCGCGGCTACAGGCGCGCCAACCGCGCGCCATCGACCCGCAGCGACGCGCCGTCGACGAAGCGGGCCTCGTCCGTGAGCAGGAACGCGATGGCGGCGGCGAGGTCCTCGGGCGCCCCGACGTCGGCCTTGTCGATGACTTCGACGCCGGCCTTCACGTTCGGGTTATCCCACAGCATGGGCGTGTCGACGGCGCCCGGCAGCACGGCGTTCACGCGGATGCCCTTGGCCTTGCCTTCCAGCGCGGCCGAACGCGTGAGCGACAGCAGCGCCGCCTTCGCCGCCGCATACGGCGCGACGAGGGGTTCCGTCTCGACGGCGTGGACGCTGGAGACGTTGACGATGGCGCCGCCCCGGCGCATGCGCAGGAAAGCCTGCTTGGTGAAGAAGAAGGCGCCCAGCAGGTCCACGTCGAGGATGCCGCGCCAGTCCTGCTCCGTCTGCTCCTCGATCGGTTTGAACAGCATCGTGCCCGCGTTGTTGACGACGTAGTCCCAGCCGCCGAACTGCCTGATCGTCGCGTCGACGGCGGCAATGACCTGGTCTTCGCGCGCCACGTCGCAGGCGATGGTGGCCATGCGCGCGGGGTCGAATTCCTTGCCGAGGCCGGCGCGCGTGGCGTCGAGGCGGTCCAGGTGGAGGCCCGCGAGCATCACGGCAGCCCCGCCCTGCAGCAGGCGCCGCACGGTGGCCCGGCCGATGCCGCCGGATGCGCCGGTGACGATGGCGATGCGCTGGTCGAAACCCATGACGTCCCTCCTTGCATGTCCTTGACACTGCCCGACGATACCACGGGCGGCCGGATGGGCGGCGCATCGGTCATAATTGCGCTCGCCCCAACCACCGCCCAGGACATCCATGTTCGAGATCAGCCAGCTCCGCTGCTTCGTCGCCGTCGCCGAAGAATTGCATTTCAGCCGCGCCGCGGAGCGCCTGAACATGACGCAGCCCCCGCTGAGCCGCCAGATCCGCCTGCTGGAACACCACGTCGGCGCCCAGCTCCTGGAGCGCAACAGCCGCACGGTCCGGCTGACGGCCGCCGGCAAGGCGTTTTTCCCGGAAGCGGCACGCATCCTCCGGATCGCCGAGGAAGCGATGTTTGCCGCCCGGCGCGCCGCGAAGGGCGAACAGGGCAGCATCGCCATCGGCTTCACGTCCGCGTCCGGCTACAGCCTGCTGCCGGAAGTCGTGCGCCGCCTGCGCGAACGGTCGCCGGGCGTGACGCTGACGTTGAAGGAACTGGTCAGCACGGCCCAGGTGGAAGCGCTGAACGCGGGCGAGCTGGACCTGGGCCTGATGCGCCCGCACCCCGTCAGTGCGGACCTGGACAGCCAGCTGATCGCGACGGAATCCCTGATGCTGGCCATCCACGAGCGCGACGCCGACCAGTGGCCCCTGGAACCCGCGCTGGCCGACCTGCACGGCCGGCCGTTCGTCATGTATTCGCCGTACGAGGCGCGGCCCTTCTACCAGATGCTCAGCGAGCGCTTCGCCCGCGCCGGCGTCGTGCCGGACGTCGTCGAGCACATCGGCCAGGTGCACACGATGCTGGCGCTGGTCCGCGCGGGGATCGGCGCCGCCCTCATCGCGGAAGGGGCGGCCCGCCTGAAATTCGACGGCATCGTCATGCGCCGGATGGCCACCGAGCCCGTCGAAACGGTATGTACTTATCGCCGCAACCACGACAATCCTGTGCTGCAACTGTTCCTGAACGAGGTTTTGCCGACGTTTCGGACGCAATAAATTCAATTTCTGGATACTTGCCATCCTAATTTGGTTTGCTGCTGAATCGATCGAAAGATATCATGGGGAACGATTTGTCCCCCTACCGATACAGCCAACATGACCACCATCGTTACCAGCGCCCCTGTCGTCACCGAACTGCGCGTCGTCCCCGTCGCCGGCCAGGACAGCATGCTGCTGAACCTCTCCGGCGCCCACGGCCCCTGGTTCACCCGCAACATCGTCATCCTCAAGGACAGTGCGGGCAACACGGGCCTCGGCGAGGTGCCGGGCGGCGAAAAGATCCGCCAGACCATCGAAGACGCGCGCCCGCTCGTCGTCGGCAAGACGCTGGGCGAGTACAACAACGTCCTGAACGCGATGCGCACCGCGTTCGCCGACCGCGACGCGGGCGGCCGCGGCCAGCAGACGTTCGACCTGCGCACGACGATCCACGCCGTCACGGCGGTGGAATCCGCGCTGCTCGACCTGCTGGGCCAGTTCATGGGCGTGCCGGTCGCGGCGCTGCTGGGCGAAGGCATGCAGCGCAACGCCGTCGAGATGCTGGGCTACCTGTTCTACGTGGGCGACCGCAGCAAGACCGACCTCCCCTACCGCGCCGAGCCGGACGCCGGCAACGACTGGTTCCGGCTGCGCAATGAAGAAGCGCTGACGCCGGACGCCGTCGTGCGCCTGTGCGAGGCCGCGCGCGAGCGCTACGGCTTCAACGATTTCAAGCTGAAGGGCGGCGTGCTGTCGGCCGACGACGAGATGGATGCCGTCATCGCGATGCACGAGCGCTTCCCGGACGCGCGCATCACGCTCGATCCGAACGGCGCCTGGTCGCTGGCCGAAGCGATCCGCGTGTGCCGCGACAAGCACGGCATCCTCGCGTACGCGGAAGACCCGTGCGGCGCCGAGAACGGCTTTTCGGGCCGCGAAGTGATGGCCGAATTCCGCCGCGCCACCGGCCTGCCGACCGCGACCAACATGATCGCGACGGACTGGCGCCAGATGGCCCACTCGATCCAGCTGCAATCCGTCGACATCCCGCTCGCCGACCCGCACTTCTGGACGATGCAGGGCTCGGTGCGCGTGGCGCAGTTGTGCCAGATGTTCGGCCTGACGTGGGGTTCGCACTCGAACAACCACTTCGACATCTCGCTCGCCATGTTCACGCACGTGGGCGCGGCGGCGCCGGGCAAGGTCACCGCGATCGACACGCACTGGATCTGGCAGGACGGCCAGCGCCTGACGAAGGAGCCGCTGAAGATCGAGGGCGGCCTCGTGCACGTTCCGGCGAAACCGGGCCTGGGCATCGAACTGGACGAAGCGGAACTGGAACAAGCCCACCAGGCGTATAAGAACATGGGCCTGGGTGCGCGCGACGACGCGGTCGCGATGCAGTTCCTGATCCCGGGCTGGAAGTTCGACAACAAACGCCCCTGCCTGGTACGTTGAAACCGGACGCCGGCAGGCCCTACACGACCCAGGGCTTGCCGTTGACCACGACGTTCTCCACCACCGGCTTGCCCGCGTCCTTTACCTGCAGCCGCTCGTCGGTTAGTTGCACATTTATATTCCGCAGCACGAGCCCGCCGATGTCGGTCTGGCCGGGGTTCGGCGCCACGATGCCGAAGGCGCCGAACCGGCCGCGCAGGCCGTCCAGCACGAGGCCGCGCACGAACGAGTGCGGCGGCGCCTCGCCCTGCAGGTCGAAGTACTGGCTCCACGGGCGGATCGCCACGATCTCGCCCTTGCCGGAGTCCAGCACGAGGTCGCGGAACGCGATGTTTTCGTAGCGCTGCGGCGTGTCCGGCCGCAGCTTCAGGTGCGCGATGGCGCCCACGTCCTGCACGCGGCAACGTTCGACGACGACGTCGCGCACGACGGTCGCCTCGCTGCCGCAGGTGAACAGCGCGTGGCCGCGCCGGAACGTGCAGTTGCGCACGCGGATGCGTTCCGTCGGCGGACTGTCCTTGTCCGCGAGCGCATGCGGACCCTTCGTGCCCTTCGCGGCGATGCAGTCGTCCGTCACGGAAAAGCGGCATCCGTCGACGAGCACGTCCTGGCAGCTGTCGATGTCGATGCCGTCCGTGCTGGGCGCCTGCCTGTAATCGTCCGGCACCTCGAAGCTGGCATGCTTCACGACCACGTCGCGGCAGCGGTACAGGTGCAGGTTCCAGAACTGCGAATCCTTGAACGTGATGCCGGCGATCGTCACGCCGCGCGAGCCTTCGATGACGGCCAGCCGGGCGCGCGGCACGTCCAGGTTGCGGAAGTTGCCCTTCTCCTTCGACGCGTTGCGCAGTTTCCAGAACTGGTCCCAGATCGGGCGGCCGGCGCCGTCGAGCGTGCCTTCGCCCGTGATCGCCAGGCCGTCGCAGCCGGACGCATTGACCAGGCCGGGATTGAAACGTTCTTCGAAGTGGCCCTCGATGCGCGTGCGCTGGACGGGGAAGTGCCGCATGTCCGTCGAGCAGCGCAGCACGGCGCCCTTGTCGAGGTGCAGGTGGACACCCGGCTTGAGGAACAGCGCGCCGCTGACGAACACGCCGGCCGGCACGACGACGGTACCGCCGCCCTGCCCGGCCAGGCGATCGATGGCGGCCTGGATGGCGCGCGTATTGACCGTGGCGCCGTCGGCGACGGCGCCGGTGTCGACGATGGACACGCGCTTGCCGTCCGGCGCCGCGTGGCTCCAGAGCGGAATGGACAATAACGAGAGGGTGAAACGGCGACGGGCGGAAGGAAGCAATGGCATGGTGGTCCGGATCGTGGTCAGATCCGGTTCATGCTAAAGCAGCCGCGCCGTTTGCGCGGATCAATTCGCTGATCGATTCACCCGAACAGCGCCCTGAACGCCCACACGATCGTTTTCGCGACGAATTGCGCGAACGGCAGGGCCAGCACGACCAGCAGGATGATCTGCGCGACGCGCAGGACGGGCTCGAACGCATGCCAGTCGCGGTGCATCATGTGCGGCATGTGGAAATGCGGGCGGTGGATGTGCGACAGGTGCAGGTGCGCTTTTACGCGGCCGGGTTGCATTCCGAATTTCATCGTTGTCTCCGCTATATGTATATGCAACTTAAGCATATGCCTGTGCGGCGCGCTCTGCCGATGATTTTTTCGATCGCGCGGCGGTACGACATTGACAGAATCAATTTGCCGTTCCGCCCGTCTGAACTATGCTTAAAGGCTATGCTTAGAATCGAGCGCGTATAGCCGCAGCCGCTACCGCGAATGGGCGGTGGCCGGCGTCACGCGCGAACTGACGGCAAGGTCCCGCGTGCCGCTCCTCCTCGCGCACTGAGACGGTGCGGCGCCGATTTACCGGAGCCGGAATCCCTGCCTCTTGAGACAGATCAAACGAAAAACCCCGCGTCGCCCGGACACTGCTCGTCATCATCGACGAGAGTGAGGTAGATCATGCATTTCCATCATCCCGACGCCGATCCGCTCGCGGCTTGCGCGGCCCTGCGCACGAGCCGGGCGCGCCTGTGTGCCCGCGTCGCCGCCCTGCAGGCGCAGCCGGACGACGTCTTCGTCCAGGATTTCCCCGCCGTCGTGGCGGCCGTCGAAGCCGATTTCCGCCGCGAGGAAGCACTGCTGGAACGGCTCGGCGACGCCGCGCTGCACCCGCGCCGTGCCGACTACGCCGTCGTGCTGTGCGCCCTGCACCGCACGCTGCCCCAGATCGAGGGCGGCGATGTCGGCCTGGGCCGCCAGGTCGCCGATGCGCTGGAGGCCGTGCTGTCGCTGCCGTGGGATGCCGGCACGGAGGTCGCCGCCGCCACGCGCCAGGCACCGCCGCCGGGTACGCGGCCGCAACCTGTGCCGGCCCATCTGCACTAGACAACGATCAATGTCACGATGTTTCCACGGGAAACTTTTATTTCTGCCGAAAATCTTTACATGGCACCGACGTTTTGTTCGCAGCGGCCGCAGGGCCTCGTCGAGGAACTTCGTCTTGAGCTGCATGAAGCGCTGGGCTTCCAGTTGTTCATGGCCGGGCATCGCCGTGGCCATGTACGCCTTCCACTGCGTGTCGATGACTGCATCATTGCGCGCGATGTCGTCGACAAGGCCGCCGACCTTGCCCGGTCCGGCCGTCAGGGCGCGCTTTGATGGTGATATTTTTTAGCATGATGGGCGGGGCGTTAGTACATGCCATTAATTATCGAAACCATTAATGCCGCGCGAAAATGGCCTAGACACCAATTAATCGGATTTCGTCCCGCCGTCGCCAATCCGCAACGTAGCGTTGTCGGACTGGCGCCACCTGCGCGCGGATCAGCGCAGGTTGCCCGTGTGGCCCAGCGAGTAGCGGCCAGGTTGCGGCCAGACCGTCAGGCCATGCGGCTCGCCGCCGACCCTCACCTTTTGCATGGCGCCCGTCTTCGTGTCGATGCGGTAGACGACATCGTCGAAGCGGCCGGACAGCCACAGCCACTTGCCGTCCGCGCTGACGTTGCCCATGTCCGGACTGCCGCCGCCCGGCACCGGCCAGTTGGCGACGATCTTGCCCGTGGCGAAGTCCAGCACGGCCACGCTGCCCTTGCCCTTCGGCTTGCCGTGGATGCGGTGCGTGCCGCGGCTCGCGATGTACAGGAACTTGCCGTCGCGGCTCGGGTACAGGCCGTGCGTGCCGAGGCCGACGGGGATGAAGCCGATCTGCGTCAGGTTGTCGCCGTCGACGACGTGCACGCCGTCCGCGTCCATGTCGGCGACGTAGAAGCGCTTGCCGTCCGGCGCGATGCGCACGTCCTGCGGCATGCCTTTCTTCGACGTGCAGATCTCGCTGGCGCCCGGCGCCGTCGGGTCGACGCCTTCGCGGAAGCGCGTGGACGGCATCGTCAGCTTCAGGTAGCCGAGCACCTTGCGCTCCACGAGGTCGATCTTCGCGAGGCTGCCGTCGAATTCGCACGTGAACAGCGCATAGCGGCCGTCGACCGAGAACTCGGCATGGTTGATGCCGCCGCATTTGGGCACCTCGATCGCGTACTGCATCGCCATCGTGTGCGGATCGCGGAAGTCGAGGCGGTGGCGCGCTTCCGCGACGACGATCGCCGACCTGCCGTCCGGCGTGAAGTACATGTTGTACGGATCGTCGACGGGCACGTTCGCGCCGGGCTTGCCGGTGCGCGGATCGATCGGCGTCAGGCTGCCGTCGCCCGTGCGCTCGGCGTTGTTCGCGACCCACAGCGTGCGCAGGTCCCACGACGGGATCACGTGCTGCGGGCTGCGGCCCACCTTGAAGCGGTCGACGACCTTCAGCGTCGCCGGATCGATGACGTAGACGTCGTTCGAGCGCAGGTTCGGCACGTACACGCGTTCCAGGTCGCCTTTCACTGCGGGGCTCAACTGCCTGATCTCGCTGTAGACGTTGTGCGAATCGACGACGCGGGGCATGCCGGGCACGGAGACCACGGCTGAAGATTTGGTGGCGGGCGCAGGCGCGGACGCGGTCGCGGTCGCGGTCGCATCGACGAAGCGCGACGCGACGACGCCGCCAGCCACGACGGCCAGGGCCAGGACGGCACCGATGGTGGTTTTGGAGGACACGATGACTCTTTACTTTCGATGGGAGGAATTCGAAGACGGTTCGCGGGCGGCGCGGATCGCCGCGACGGACGCATCGACGATGCGCTCGGCGCCGATGCGGCCCAGGTCCGCCGTGGCACGGGTCGGATCACCATGCACGCCCGCGCCTACGCCGCCGCGCGCGCCAGCCGCGATCTGGGCGGGCCGCACGAGCGCCGGGTCGACGGCCAGCGACAGCGCCGTGTCGGCGAGGCCCGCGTGCGTGCCGATCTCGGCGTCCGTGAAGCCGCGCTGTTTCAGGTCGGCGTTGAACGTGGTCGTGGCGGCATCGTAATAGGCGCCCAGTGCGTGGGCGCGGCAACCGCCGGCGCCGCCGTTGCTTCGATTTACCCGCGCGGCGGCCCTGGCTTCATTCGCCTGGTAGCCGCCGTGGTCGCCCAAAAAGAACACGTCGCGGATGCCGTGCCGGCACAGGCTCTTCGCGGTGGCTTCCAGCAGCGCCTCGAACACGGCGTCCGGGATCGAGATCGTGCCGGCGAAGCGCATGTGCGCGGCCGGCGGCGCGATCGCCCCTTCCGGCACGTAGGCCACGACGGGCGCGACGACGGCGTCGCCGAGTTTGGCGGCGATGCGTCCCGCCAGCACGCGGGCGCGGACGTTGTGCTTGCCGAGGACGATGTGCGGGCCGCTCTGCTCGGTGCCGCCGATGGGCACGAGGGCCGTCGTGGTGCCGGCCGCGATGCGGCCGCGCAATTCCGGCGACGTCATCTCTTCGAGGTAGACGCCGGGACTAACAGACGAGGCGGCGGACCCTGCGAGAGGCAGGGCCAGGCCGGCGATCGCCAGCGCACGGCGGACGACCGAAATGTGCAGGTGAAGCATGTGATCCGTGTTCCTGATGCTTTGCAACTATTGTAGAGCATCCTCACGCACGGGACGAAACGCGGACCCCGTATTTTTTATTACCGGAGCATTACCGTTGGTTTATCCGTCACGGCGGCTCGTGCCGCGGTCGGCCGTTGCGGCCGCATCGTCGGGCGTCTGCGCCTTCCCACCCTGGCGGTTGCCCCGATCGACGCCGGGAACCGGTTCCGTGGCGCTGCCGTGGCTGCTCTGCGGCGCGCCCGGCGGGTTCACGTTGCTTTCTGGCGACGCGGCCGGGAAGTTCGTATGGCGGCTGGGATCGCCGCGTTTCTGATCCGTCATGATGTGCTCCTTGGCGTAACGACAATAAACGCCATATGGGACCGCCCCGCATCCCACCCAATCGGACAACACGCCGCCGCCGCGTAGGAGGGGGCTCACGACGCCGCGAGCGTGGCCCGCACCGTTGCGACCCGCTGCGCGACGGGCCCTTCGAGCAGCACGTACGGAACACCCCGCGCCTCCAGCACCCGCGCATACCAGCGGAACTGGCGCGCGCGGAACGCCGCGTCGCGCCGTGTGCCGTCCTGCACGAACGGGAAATCCGGCGCGCACAGGAACGTGTGCGCATACGGCAGCTCGGCCAGGCGCCGCACGGCCGGGTCGACACGGCCGTAACCATCGAGGCTATAGAACACGGTCGTCAGCGCGCTGCCGTCGCAGATCAGCCAGCGCGTGGCGTCGCGCAGCAGCGCGTCTTCGCGCGCCACCTGGCGCTCGGCGATGCGCCGCATGTCGGCGTAGTCCAGCCGCCCGCCCCACTCCTCCCACAGTTCGCGCCCGACCTCGGGCACCCACACGGTGCCGAGGTCCCGCGCCAGCGCCCGGGCCAGCGTCGTCTTGCCGCTCGATTCGCCGCCCAGCAGGCACACCCGGCGCACGAACGTCGCATACACCTCCGGATGCAGGAAGGCGCGGTGCCGGTGCAGGTCCGCCCGGATGCGCGTGCCGGACACGGGGACCGTCACGCGCGCGCGGTCGACGCACACGTGGCGCACGTCGTGCGGCCGGCGCGCGCGGGCGCCGAAATGCGCCGACAGGGCCGCGGCAAAGCCGTCGCCGTAGTCCTCGCTCGTGAACACGGCATCCACGGTCGTGCCGCAGATCGCCGTGCACAGCCAGGCCGTGAATGCGCGGTGCACGTCCGCATGGTCGTCGTTGTGCGGCAGGCGCCGGCGTTCGCGCAGGCCGCGCGTCCGCGACCAGTCGGCCAGCCACGCATCGTCCACGACGAGGCTGCGCACCTGCGGGAACACGGCCTGCAACCATGCAACGCGCGCCGCGGGACCGTGGCCCGCGAACTCGGGCTTCGTGTAGCTGATCACGAGAACCTCGGCGCAGGCATCGATCGCGCTCTGGATCAGGTGCATGTGGCCCCGGTGCAGCGGCGCGAACTTGCCGACGACGAGGCCGCGTGCAAAACGCTTGTCGATCGGCTCAGCCATCGTGCGCCCCCGCCAGGTCGGATGTGTACTGCAGCGTCTTGCCGTCCGCATCCAGCAGCTCGACGTCGACCGATGCGCCGAACAGCCGCGCCAGCGCGGCGCGCGCGGCGTCCGCCCACGGCATCCCGCCCGGCGCGAGCCGCAGCACGACGGCGGCGTCGCTCCGCTGGTGCACGTTGAAGTGCGGGAGCGGAAACGGCAGCAGCGCGTGCGTGACGTCGATGTTGTTGATCCACGCGCCGCGCGCAAGATAGCGCACCGGCCGCCGTCCGGACAGTCCGGTGAGCACGGGGCCGGCGGGACCGTGGGCGAGCGCGCCGAAGTCGCCGGTCCGGTAACGCAGCAGGGGCAGGCAGAAATTGAAGCCGCCCGTGACCGCGATCTCGCCGGTGTCGAGGATCTCGACATAGAGGCGCGGCTGCAGCAGCACGTGGCCGCCGGCGGCCGCATCGAACACGCCGACCGGCCCCGCTTCGTTCAGCGAATAGATGTCCAGCACCGGGCAGCCGAAGCGTTCCTCGAGCCGCGCGCGCAGGCCGGGCAGCAACAGCATCGACACGGAGATCAGCGCCCGCGGCCGCGTCTTCAACGGCAAGGTGAGGTATTCGGCGAACGAGATCGGGTCGCCCGCGACGATTTCCGGCGCGAGTGCGTCGAGGTAGCGGGCGCGGTCGTCCGGATCGCGCCAGTCGTCCGGATGCAGGTTGATCTTGGCGAGGCCGGATTCGTCCATCGCGGGCGACACCGACACATAGGTGAAGCACTGGCGCTGGTAGCCCAGCAGGACGACGCCGACCTGGCCCCGGCCGTACGCCGGCACGATGCCCTCGCGGCGCAGCGCGCGCTTGTGGAAGGCGGCGTAGCGCGCGGCCACGATGGGGTGCGACGGGATCAGCAGGGGATGGCCCGTCGTGCCCGTCGTCCGGAAGTGCATCATGCGGTCGAGGGACACGTGGTCGGGCACGAATTGCGCCACGTCGGCGGCGAAATCGGCGCGCGACACGGGCGCGATATCGCCGAAGCGGCGTGGTGCCGAGCCGAGCGCGCGGTAATGCGGCACGGTGGCGAACGTCGCGGCCACGAACGGCATCACCCAGTCCGGCAATGTGCCGGGCTCCCAGCCGACGGTCGCCGCCGCCACCTCCGCCTCGTACGCGCGCTGCGCCGCCACCTCGTGCGCGAGCAGACGGTTGCCGCTGCGGTTGCGGTACACGGGCGCGTGCGGGTGGTCGCGCATGAAGTCGAGCATGCGCCGGCCGTGCGCCGTCAGCGTCGGGAAGCGTTCCGCGTCCAGGTCGTCGTCGCTCATTCCCGTGTCCATTTGTCGGCCGATTCCTCGGCGGCCTTGCGCACCAGCGCCTCGCGGATCGCGCGCGCGCGCCGCTCGGCGGCACGGCTCGCGTCGAGCAGGCGGCGGCGCTCCGCGGCGCTGACGGCGGCGAGGCGGTCGGCCGCCTGTTCCGGCGTTTCGCCGTACGGGTGGCAGCCGAGCCGCGCGAGGACCGTGCGCGCCAGTTCCTCGCGCCGCTCGGCATCGTCGACGTAGCGGTGCGCCGGCACGGCCGCCAGTTCCCGCGCCACGCCGGCCAGCGCGTCCAGCAGCGCGGGCTGCCCCGGATCCAGCGCCCGCAGGCCGTCGTCGGCCAGCAGCCACGCGATGATGAGGACGAGCGCGAGGCGGTTGCGGTCGGCGCGCACGCTGCCGCCTTCGAAGGGCGCCAGCGCGGCGTGCGGCGCCCGGGCGCCGTGCAGGTACAGCAGATCGTTCACGACGGCGGCCACCGCGACGCGGCCGCTGCCGGCGATCCGCGGCTCGTCGGTGAACTCGGACGGCGTCCCGGCAAGACGGCGCACGAGGCTCTCCAGGTCCGGACCTTCCACGCTCACCGCGATCCTCGCCCGCCCGCCGCGTCGGCCCAGCGGCGCCGGCTGAACGCGGCCGCGAACGCGACCAGCTGCGCCATGTCGGCGACGGCATGCACGTCCCAGCGCTGTTCGTCGCGGGCGCGCACGAGCGTCTTCCAGGGGTCCGCATACCTCGACTGCGCCAGCGCCGACGCCAGCGCCGGCCAATCTTCGGGAATGTTCAGGGCCATCGTGCCACCCGCGCGCGCATGGCGCAGCGCCGTCGCCGCGACGTCCCAGCCGCGGTTGCCCCGCTCGTCGTCCGCGAACATCGTGTCGATCCCCGCGTCGGAAATCATCAGGATGTGGGTGGGCCGGCGGCGCGGACCGGCCGCATACGTGTCGCGCAGGCGGTGGATCGGGAACGCGGTGGCGCCGCCGAAGCAGCCCGTGATCACGCGCAGCACGGCGTCCGCGTCGCGCACGAAGCCGTTCGTGACCGTCACCTGGTCCGTGCCGCTCCACAGCGTGGCCTGCACGGAGGCGCCCGCGCGCAGCGCCGACAGCGCGACGATGGCGCCGGCCAGCGCGAGATACGACGTCGTCACCTGCGGATCCGGCATCGAGCCCGAGCTGTCGACGTACAGGTCCAGGTCGACGGGCATGGGCGTTTCCTCGGTGCCGGCGTCCGTCTCGATGCCGCGCTGCACCGTCGTCACGCCGGGGATCGGCCGGGGACTCAGCATCAGGCTGTGCAGCCAGTCGATGCGGTCGAGCGGCTCGCCGATGTCCCACGGTTCGACGGCGGCGATGCGCGGCTCGCCCGCTTTCGGCGCGCGCCGGCGCGGGAACGGGATCAGGTAAGGTTGCGCGCGTTCGCGGTAGTAGCGCATCGCGATCTCGTGGTCGGTGAGCGCGATGCCGGCGCCCTTCAGGATCGCACCGTATTCGAACGGCTCGCGGGCCTGGCCCGCCACGTGCGCGGGCGGCGCTTCGGCCGGTTCGCCGTCCTCGCCGTCCTCGCCATCATCGCCGGTCACGCGCGGGTCGTGCGCCGGGTGCAGCGCCGCATCCGCTTCGCCGTCCTCGACCTCGTGCACGGCGCCGGGCGCGCAGCCAGCCGCCGCGGTCTCCGTGTCGTGCAGCGCGCGCAATGCGGCCAGGCGGCCGGCGTCGTCCGCGATGTACGGCAGCACGAGCGCGGCAAAGCGGCCGGCACCCGTCATCCAGTCGTCCGCGTAGGCGCGCACGAGGCGCGCGCCGAGCCACGCGTCCGCATCGATCGCTTCCGTGACGCTGTCTCCCGCCAGCGTGCCGCGCCCGAGCTGCCACAGGTGCTCGTACAGGCGCATGTAGAACGTCCACATCGGGTTGCGCGGCGTGCCGGCGCGGGCCAGCGCGCGATAGATGTCGGCCATGCGCAGGCCGCTCTGGCGCTGCAGCCTGTCGTTGATGCACAGGTCCGTGTACAGGTTCGCGACGAGCGGCGCCTGCTCCTCCAGGCTGGGCAGCCCGCGCCGGATGCGCGCCAGCATGCGCATGTGGTCCGTCGCATTGCCCGGGGCAAGCACGTGGTGGCCGATCTCGTGGGCGAGGATCTCGACGGCGTAATCGTCGAGCCCATACTTGCGCACGGCTTCCAGGTCGATCACGACGCTCTGGTCGGCGAGGCGGATCATCGCGAAGCTGTCGCGCAGTCCCTCCTTCGCCGCCGCGAGCGTGCTGGCGCACAGGCGCGGGTCGTGCAGGTACGTGTAGCGGCTCCACGCGGCCAGCGCCTGCGGCCAGGCGGCGTGCCAGCGCGCCGTCAACTGCTGCGTGCCGGACGCCATCAGCGCGGCTCCCGGGGCAGCACGCGGATCGCATGCGTGTACGGCGACGTCAGCGCCAGCGTAGGGCCGCTCGCGCACACGGCCAGGCCGTCCGCCGGCAGGTCGGGCGCGATGCGGCGCGCATCGACCCGCACTGCGCCGCCGGGCACCGCCCGGTCGAACTCGCCGGGCGTGGCGGCCAGCAGCACGGCGCCGTACGCGTCGGCCAGCAGCAGGTGGCAGCGCTCCCCTGCCCGCACGACGAAGCCGTCCGCGCCCGCGCGCACCTCCGGCGGTGCGGCGAACGCGCCGCCGAAGCCCGTGAATCCGCCGACCTCGCGCCCGGCCGTGACGTCGGCGCCGTCGGCCCTCCACCACGGATCGGCGCCGATGCGCGCGCGCAGGTCCGGCCACGCATCGTCATCGCGCGCGCCGAACGCCGCCAGCGCCAGCGCGGCCGGCAGCGCGTCCGCGGCGGCGATGGCGCCGGCCCGGAAATGCGCCGCGCCCGCGCGCCAGGCGGCCACCTGGCCCACGACACGCAATTCGTCCACGGTGGCGGTGCGCGGCGCGAGCGCGGCCAGCTGCGCGATCCAGTCCGCGCCGCGCACGCCCGGCAGCGTGTCCAGGTGGATGGCCGCGTTCGTGAGCATGGCCGGCACCGTGTCCGGATACTTCGCGACGAGGTCCGCGTATCGGGGCAACAGCGTGCGCCACACGGCGGCCGGCGTGTCCGCGCGCGCGGCCGGGCCGACGAGGGCGCGGCCGACGAGTGCCAGCGCGACGTCGACCGCGGCATCCGCGACCGCGCCGGCACGGGCGGGATCGACGGCGCCGACGACGCCGTCGACTTCATCCGCCAGGAAGCGCTGCAGGACGTCGGTGCGGAACGCCGGATAATGCCGCTGCGCGTCGCGCACGCGCTGGTTGAAGGCGTTGCGGCCGGCGGCCAGCGCGGCGGCGAAGGCGGACGAGATCATGCCTGCGCGCGCAGCCAGGCCAGGTAGTTCGTGTAGCGCTGGTGCAGGTATTTCAGTTTCAGCAGGTCGTCGTACAGGTGGCCATACAGCTTGCGGCCCTTGACGCGCTCGCCGATCAGCTTTTCGATGCGCACGAGCCGCGCACGCGTCTCGCGCTCCGACACGCCGTCCAGTCCCTGCGCGAATTCGTGCGCCATCGCCGCGACGGCATCGTTGCGGTCGAGATCGAGGCGCGCGTATTCCGCGCTCGCAAGGTCGAACAGGCGGCGCAGCCAGCTCACGCGGTCGGACCGGTACGGACCATTTTCGGGCAGCGCGAAGAACGGCGCGTCCGGGTCGGGCCGCAGCTTGTCGTGCAGGACGAACGGCAGGATCTGGCGCACGTCGTCCAGCTCCACCTGCGGATTGCCGCGGAACCAGGCGAGCGCCTTGGCGAACAGCAGCAGGGTCATGAGATTGCGCACCGAGAGGCCGTTCAGGGTCTGGCAGCCCAGGTCCTTCATGCGGTCGCGCCCGTTGTCGAGCGCCGCCAGCTCGTGCCACGCGATGCCGGACAGGCGCGCCGTGTCCTTCGTCATGTATTCGAACTGGCCACCGGCCATCTCGGCCAGCTCGAACTGGCTGGCGAAGAATTCCACCCGGCGGCGCACGGCGACCGGCACCTCGACGGCGCGGATCGCGCGGCCCATGCGGTCGACTTCCTCGTCCGTGAACACCAGCTCGCGCGGCATGAGTTCTTCCGGCCGCACGTCTTCCTCGATCCGCACGAGCAGTTCGTCGAGGAAGCGCGGGTTGAACGCGAGGGCCTGCACGACGACGTCGATGCGGTCGCGCAGCGCTTCGATCACTTCATACGTGCCGCCGCCCTGCTCGTCGTTGGCCGTCAGGTACCACGCCGACTCCGGGCATTCGTACACCTGGTTCAGCACTTCCGCATAGTTGTCGCCCATGACGGTGAGCAGCGCGCTCTGCGTGCGCGTGGGGATCCGGTTGTACTCGTCGACGATCTTGACGCGCATGCCCAGCCACGCGCGCCACGCGATGCGGATCTGCGCCATGTCCTGGGCGTTGACGAGATCCGCCGGCAGTGGATTGCCCAGCAGGTCGGCGATGGTCATCTGCGGATGGCCGTGCTGCATGGCGCGCCGCACGTCGCGCACGCTGGCGCCGGACAGCACGCCCATCAGCACCGCGCTGGCCGTCTTGCCGCGCCCCGGGCCGCCGACGAACAGGCATTTGCGGCGCGTGGCGAACGTCAGCAGCGGCAGCAGCACGAAGCTGGAATAGCTCTGCCCCGACGGCAAGGTCAGGGTGCGGCGGCTGTCGCCCACCGTGAACGTCTGCGGCGGGCCCTCGTTGAATTCGATGTCGTAGTGCGGGCTGATGATCGCCTTGTTGACGATCCAGAAGTAGGCCTGGCGCAGCTTCTCGTCCAGCTGCCCCGCCATGTCGTCCGCGCCGCCGGTGCCGCCGTCCGCGGCGACCGGTCCCCGGTACAGGTCGGCGACGTCGAATTCGCGCGGCCGGGACACCGTGCGGGGATGCGTCGGTGCGCGGGAAATCTTGCGGAAAAAGTCGAATGCCACGGGTTCCTCGTCGTTGGCGCGGCTGGGCGCGTCGCAGAATCGTAACGATTTTCTTATGTTATGACAACAAATTGTCGACTATGCAAGGTTTTATGAAATCCTTTTCATTTTTTCAATTTCTCGCTAGGATGCCGTTACATAATTACGTAATACAACAAGGAGACCCATGAGCACCACCGAAATCTTCCTGCTCGCGATGCTGATCATCTTCGTCGTCCCGTACGCCATCTGGCGCCTGGGCCGCACGGATTACGTCGCGCCCCTGGTCATCGTTCAGATCATCATGGGCGTGGTGCTGGGCCCCGGCGTGCTGGGCGCGGCTTTCCCGGAGTACCACAAGTTCGTGTTCAACCCGGACGTCGTAAAGACGCTGAACGGCATCGCCCAGTGGGGCGTGATGCTGTTCGTGATGCTGGCCGGCGTGGAGCTCGACCTGAAAAAGGTCTGGACCTACCGCCGCGAGAGCGCGACGACGGCCGGCCTGGCGCTGGGCACGCCCCTGCTGTTCGGCTGCGCGGCCGCGGCGCTGCTGATGTCGTATCCGGGCTGGATGGGCGCGCGGGCGGCGCCGTGGCAGTTCACGCTGGGCACGGGCATGGCCTGCGCCGTGACCGCGCTGCCGATCCTCGTGCTGCTGATGGAAAAACTCGATTTCCTGCGCCAGCCGATGGGCCAGCGCATCCTGCGCTATGCGAGCCTGGACGACGTCGCGATCTGGGGCGTCCTCGCCATCATCATGCTGGACTTCGAACGCATCGGCCGCCAGCTCGGCTTCCTCGTCGCGTTCACCGTGCTGACGTTCGTGTTCCGCCGCCTGATGGCGCGCCTGGGCCAGACCGACCGCTGGTATGTGGCGATGATCTGGCTGATCGCCTGCGCGTTCGGCGCCGACTGGGCCGGCCTGCACTTCATGGTCGGCGCGTTCCTGGCCGGCGTCGTGATGGATGCGGACTGGTTCGAGCAGGAACACCTCGATGCCCTCTTCAAGAACGTGCTGCTCGCGCTGATGCCCGTGTTCTTCCTCAGCACCGGCCTGCGCACCAAGTGGGACCTGGGCGGCCATGCGGTGTTCTTCGCGGGCGGCCTGCTGCTGTTCGCGTCCGTCGGCGGCAAGCTGGCCGGCGCCCACATCGCCGGCAAGGTCCTGAAATGGAAGGACGGCGAGGCATCCATCATCGGCTGGCTGCTGCAGACGAAGGGCCTCATCGAGATCATCTTCGCCAACATCCTCCTCGACAAGCAGATCATCACGAGCGAAACGTTCACCGCGCTCCTTTTGATGGCCGTCGGCAGTACAATGCTGACCGTCCCGGTCGTGCACCCGAAATTGCATCGCGTGCGGCACCGCGGACTGGTGAATCAGGCCAGTTCCTGATCGGATCGAACGAAGTGGAGTATTCATGGCGCGCAGCGGACTCACGAAATCGCAGGTCAGGGAAGCCCGCGACCGGCTGGTGGCGGAGGGCCGTCATCCCTCCGTCGACGCGGTGCGCCATGCGCTCGGCGACAGCGGCTCCAAGTCGACCATCCACAAATACCTGAAGGAGCTGCGCGCCGAAGACGGCGGCGCGGACGCCGTGCCGGGCATGCGCCGCGAAGACACGGGCCGCGTCCTGCACGCCCTCGTCGACGAAGTGGCCGACCGCCTGCACGCCGGCTTCGACGAGCGCATGCGCCAGCTGCGCGCCGCCCACGACCAGGCCTTGCTCGAGCGCGACCACGAACTGGCGGAACTGCGCAGCACCGTCGCCACCCTGACCGCCCGCGTCAAACAGCTGGAGCTGGAAGCGCAGTTCGGCGCCGACGAAACGCCCCTGCGCCACTGGCAGGACCGCGGCGGCGTGCCGGGCGGCTTCGGCCATTTCGACAACAACCTGCTGAACTCGCGCTCGACCGTGCGCGACATCTCCCCCTTCGACCTGATCCGCGCCGCCGCCCGTTCGTGATCGCCACCGCACGGACGCCCCGCCGCGGACATGCTACAACGTGGCAAACGATAGCCATGGAGAACGAGCGATGCTAAAACTGGACAACATGGACCGTGCGCGGGTCGACCGGCTCGGCGCATTGACGGCGCACGTCGTCGAACACGCGCTGGCCTCGGGCCTCACCTGGGACGAAGCGATCCTCGCCTTCGGGATCGCCGCGAGGGCCATGGCGATGAAGGCGTCCGACCAGGGCGCCGGCACGCCCGAACAATGCGCCGTAGAGGCCGAGCGCCGCCTGAAATCCGGCATGACGCAAAGCGCGGACATGCTGCGCGCATGGCTGGGTTGAGCGCGACCGTCCTGCTGTCGGCACGCGACCTGCGTTCGCCGTTCGGCGGACCGTTCACGTTCGACGTGCACGCGGGCGAATGCATCGCGATCCAGGGACCGTCCGGCGCCGGCAAGAGCGTCCTGCTGCGCATGCTGGCCGACCTCGATCCGCACGACGGTGGCGCCCTGCTGGACGGGCGGCCGGCGTCGTCGATGTCCGCGCCCGACTGGCGCGCCGCCGTCGTCTACCAGGCGGCCGAACCCGCGTGGTGGGAAGCGACGGCCGGCGCGCATTTCGCCGCCGCGGACCGCGACTTCGTCGGCGCCACACTGGCCGCGCTGGGCCTGTCCCCTGCGCTGCTGGACACGGAAATCGAACGCCTGTCGACGGGCGAACGCCAGCGCCTCGCCCTCGTCCGCTCGCTGGCCCGGCGTCCGCGCGTGCTGCTGCTCGACGAACCGACGGCCGCCCTCGATCCCGACGCCGTCGCGCGCGTGGAGGCGCTGCTGCGCGCACGGCTGGCGGCCGGCATGGCGATATTGATCGTCACGCACGCGGGCGAACAGGCGCGCCGCCTCGCGCAGCGCATCTTCCGGCTCGAACAGGGAAAGCTGACGACGACATGAACGCGATTCACCTTGGCGCCTGGGATCTGCTTGCCGCCGCTATCCTGATATTGCTGGACGCCGCGCTGTCGCTCGCACTGGGCCTCGGATTGCACCGCCAGATCCTCGTCGCGGCCGTGCGCATGGTGGCGCAGCTGACCATCGTCGGCCTCGTGCTGCGCCACGTGTTCGCCACGAGCTCCGCGGCAGCCACGCTGGCCGTCGTCGTGTTCATGATCGCCGCCGCCGCGCGCGAAGTGGCGACCCGGCCGAAGCAGCGCCTGAAGCGCCACGTGAACTACCGGATCAGCGCCGCCGTCGTGTCCTGCACCGGTGTCGCGACCGTGCTGCTGGCGCTGGCGACGGCCGTGCGCCCGACACCGTGGTACGAACCGCGCTACGCGATCCCGCTGATGGGCATCGTCCTCGGCAGCGTGCTGAACGCCGCCAGCCTCGCGCTGGACGGCATCCTCGACGGCGTCGTGCGCGAGCGCGCCCGCATCGAAGCGCGGCTCGCCCTCGGCACGCCGCTGCGCGAAGCCATCGGCCCGCTCGTGCGCAACGCGACGCGGCGCGGCATGATTCCCGTCGCGAACCAGATGTCGGCCGCCGGCATCATCACCCTCCCCGGCATCATGACGGGACAGCTGCTCGCGGGCATGGACCCGATCGAGGCCGTCAAATACCAGATCCTGCTGATGTTCCTGCTGGCCGGCGCAAGCGGCCTGGCGTCCGTCGGCGCCGCCATGCTGGCCGTGCGGGCCCTCAGCGACGACCGCCAGCGGCTGCGCGTCGACCGTTTGCGCGCCTAAACCGGACGGGCCACGATCAGGGCCGTGTCGACCGTGAAGCTGCCGTCCTCCCCGATCTGGAAATAATCCCTCACTTCGCTCGCGGCGCGCGCGTGCAGCGAGCGGATCGCGGCCACGTGGACGTCGGGCGTGCGCATCCGCGCGATCCACGACGCGAATTCCAGCCGCAGCCTGTACGTGACCACGTCGTCGACCGCGAAGCCGACGGCCGCCAGCGTCGTCTGCCATTCCGCCACCGACGCGTTGCGCACGTGGGATGGATCGCGCAGCAGCTCGAGCGTCTGCAGCCATGTGTCCAGCAATGGCACGCCGGGCGAGACGACGTCCATGAATAACCCGAGACCATCCGGCTTCACGACGCGGCGCATCTGCGCGAGTCCGTCGCGGAACGCGCCCCAGTGGTGCGCGCTGTAGCGGGTGGCGACGATATCGAACGACGCATCGGGGCAGGGCAGCGCTTCCGCCGCGCCCTGCTTCGTGACGAGATTGTCCAGGCCGCGCCGGCGCGCTTCCGCGGCGACGGTGTCCAGCATCGCGGCGGACAGGTCGTATGCGACGACCTTGCCGACCTGGCCCGCCATGCGGAACGCCACATGGCCGCCGCCGCAGCCCATGTCCAGCGCGACGGCATCGGGACGGTGGCCGATCAGGTCCGCCATCCGCTCCAGGTCCGCGCCGGCGGCGTGCACGGCGCTGGCGAGATAGGCCTCGGCGCGGGAATCGTATTGTTCAAGGACGGCGGCATCGTGGTTGTGCATGTTGGCTCCTGGGTTTGATCGTTGGCTCATGGTCCACTTATTGTCTGCGAGGCGTTTTCCTGTTACAAGGAGCCCGTTTATCCTGGTATAAAGAGCACCATGACCGGAACGCAACAGCACCAGCGCCAGATGCTCGGCGCCTTCATCCGCGCCCACCGCGCGCGCCTGACGCCCGCCCGGCCCGGCACGCGCCGGCGCACGCCCGGCTTGCGGCGCGAGGAACTCGCGGACGCGGCCGGCCTCGGCGTCACGTGGATCACGTGGCTGGAACAGGGCCGCGACGTGCAGCCTTCCGTCGCCGCGCTGTCGCGGCTGGCCGACGCGCTGCAGCTGTCCGCGGCCGAACGGGCGTCGCTGTTCGACCTCGCCGGCAAGAAGGATCCGCGCGCCCTGCCCGACCACGTCGACGACCTGTCCCCGGCGCTGCTGGCGCTGCCGGGGCTGATGGCCGCGCCGGCCTACCTGCTCGACCATACGTGGACGGCACGATCCTGGAACGATGCCGCCGCCGTGCTGTTCGTCGGCTGGCTGGACGCGGAGGCGCCCGACCGCAACCTGCTCCGCTACGTCTTCCTGCATCCGGCCGCGCGCGAGCTCATCGTGGACTGGGAGACACGGGCCCGGCGGCTGGCGGCGGAATTCCGGGCCGATTTCCACCGGCGGCCGGCGGATGGGGACATGCAGGCGCTGGTTGAACAATTGTGCCGGGACAGCACGCTGTTCGCGCAATGCTGGGACAAGCAAGACGTGCTGCACCGGGAAGGCGGGGAGCGGCGGTTCCGGCATCCCATCAGGGGGGAACTGGGGTTCGTGCAAACAACGTTGCTGGTGGCGTTGCAGATGGAGATCAAGCTGGTGTGCCTGGCGGCGGGAACCTCTGCCGTCTGAACCGGTCGATACCTGGATGTTGATCGACGTCTGGGAGACACGCATGGACGGCTATGCCACCGACGCCTTCGACGTTGCCGGCCTGGTGCCCGGCTTCCGGCCCCCGCCGCAGCCTGTACCGGGCCAAAGCGCTGCACAACTGGCCGCGGCCGACGCGCGCATGCGGCACTGGCGCGACCCGGACGACGGTCCGCTGGTTCCCGGCTCGGACCGCCACGGCGACGCCACGTGCCGCATGTTCCGCGACACCTTCAACCCCTACCGCCCCGCCGTGCTGGACTGGCCCGAGCTGGAACCGGCAGTGCGCGACCGCATCGTCGCGCTGCCGATCTGGGACATCGCGGTCCAGACCGAAGGCAAGGCGCGCCTGCGCATGGCGGCCTACGCCGGCACGCTGCGCGACCCCGCCATGCGCGACGCCCTCGCGCTGAACGCGTGGGAAGAGCAGCGCCACAAGGACGTGCTCGCGCGGATGGTGGCGGCGTACGGCATCGACCTCGCGCCCGAACCCGTCCAGCACCCGCCCCGGGATCCGGAATGGGCCTACCTTGTCACCGGCTACAGCGAATGCATCGACAGCTTTTTCGCCTTTGGCCTGTTCGAGCTGGCGCGGCGTTCCGGCCTGTTCCCGCCGGCGCTCGTCGACACGTTCGAGCCCGTGATGCAGGAAGAGTGCCGGCACATCCTGCTGTTCGCCAACTGGGCCGCCTGGCACCGCGCGCGCCTGTCCTTCCTGCGCCGCGTGCGCTTCGATACGAAGGTCGCCGCGGTGTGGGCGTTCCTCGCATGGGAGCGGATCGGTTTCGCGCGCGCCATCGACGCGGACGGAGGCGCACGCGCGCAGGACAATAATTTCACGCTGCACGGGGCGCAATCGGTGGCGGACGATGGCGTCGGCGTCCGTGACCTGCTCGCGCTATGCCTTGCAGAAAACGACCGGCGCTTTGCGGGCTATGACGAACGGCTGCTGCGTCCCCACACGGTGCCGCGCCTGGCCCGGCTCGCGCTGCGGCTGCCCAGACCGTTCGATTGGCCACGCTGAGTGCTATGCTGCTCGACAATGCGCCGCTCAAGTCCAACACGACCTGGACCTGATCACGATGAGGAAATCCGTACTGCTGTTGTTGTTCATGGCGTCAATCTGCACCGTGGCCGCGCAAGGCCGGACATCCGAGGAACTGACCGATGCCGATTGGCTTTCCGTGGCAAAGGCTGCGCTCAGGCTGACGAGCCGCGTGGAGACGGTGACGTTTGTTGTCGATGACGGCTTGTCTTCGGAAGCGCGACACGCTTTGGGAAGCGTGGGAAACGTCGTCGCCCTGGCAGACGTGCCCGATCGCAGCATGGCGTATTCAACGCCGGGTTATCTCCGCGTGTTCCAGTTCCGGCTGCAGGGCGACCGAATCGAATTTCTGACGGGAAGTGTCTATCCCAAAGTCCATCAAGCCGGAGACTGCCGTCACTCATCGCATATTTTTCTCGCGCGTACACCCAATGGTGAATGGAAGCAGGACGGCCCGGCGACAGTGCACGTTTGCTCGTGGCGCTGAATGCAATAACCGCCCTGACTCGCTTCCCCCCGGTCGTGATCACCGTCAGCCCTGGCCGACGACCGCCCTTCGAACAGGCCGAACAGGGCATGCCGCGGTCGAGCCCTAGTCGAGATACCCTTCCCGCCCAAACCACGCGACCGCCGCCTGCACGCCGCCAATATACGGTCCCGGCCGGTAGCCAAGTTCCCGCTCCGCCTTGTCCGACGAAAAAAACATCCGGTTGCGCGACATCTTCAAACCGTCCACCGTCAGGAACGGCTCGCGCCCGCGCAGGCGCGCGACCGCCTCGGCCGCGTGCGCCAGCGGCACCAGCGGAGCGGCCGGCAATCTGACGCGCGGCGGCCTGCGCCCGACGAGTTGCGCGATCTCGCCCAGCAGCTCGCGCAGCATCGCGTTCTGCCCGCCGAGGATGTAGCGCTCGCCCACGCGCCCACGCGTGAGGGCAAGCAGATGCCCGCGCGCCACGTCCTCGACGTCGACGACGTTCAACCCCGTCTCGACGAACGCCGGCATCCGGCCGCGGGCCGCCTCGACGATGATGCGCCCCGTCGGGGTCGGCCGCACGTCTCGCGCGCCCACCGGCGTCGACGGATTGACGATCACGGCCGGCAAGCCTTCCCGCGCGACCATGCGCTCGACGAGACGCTCGGCCGCCACCTTGCTGCGCTTGTACACGCCGATGGCCTCGTGCTCAGCCAGCGGCTCGTCTTCCGTGGCCGCCACGGTCGACGGACTCACCCGCAACGTGGCCACGCTGCTGGTGACGACCGCGCGCTCGACCCCGGCAGCCAGCGCCGCCCGCATCACGGTCGCCGTTCCCTCCAGGTTGTTGCGCATGATCTCGCCGGGGTCGGGCGCCCACAACCGGTAATCCGCTGCGACATGCAGCAGGAAGCGCACGCCGGCCAGCGCGCGCCCGACCGCCGCCGCGTCGCGCATGTCGCCTACGACGACCTCGGCGGCCAACCCCGCCAGATTGCGGCGCGGGCTGCTCGCGCGCACCAGGGCACGGACGGCATACCCCTCTTCCAGCGCCGCGCGCGCCACGGCGGCACCGACGAACCCGGCCGCGCCCGTGACCAGCACGAGGTCGCTCCGCGCCACCATGGCCTCCTTCAGGCATCCATCCGCAGCGCATTCTAATCGCATATGCGACGCGCATACGCATCTGGATCAAACGCCGCGTGCGAACTTGCGCGCCGGCCGGGACTCCAATCAGCACCGAACGGAAAGCACCGCAGAGAACCGTCATGCACGTGATCCTAGCCCAGCCGCGCGGGTTTTGCGCGGGCGTCGTCCGAGCCATCGAGATCGTCGAGCGCGCGCTCGAACGGCATGGCGCGCCCGTGTACGTGCGCCACGAAATCGTCCACAACAAGGCCGTGGTCGACGGCCTGCGCGCCAAGGGCGCCGTGTTCGTCGAAGACCTGGACGAAGTGCCGCCGCAGGCGGTGACGATCTTCAGTGCGCACGGCGTGGCGCGCACGGTCGAGGCCGATGCCGGCGCGCGCGCCCTGCGGGTGCTGGACGCGACCTGCCCGCTCGTCGCCAAGGTCCACATCCAGGGGCGCCAGTATGCCGCCGGCGGCCGGACGGTGATCCTCATCGGCCATCCCGGCCACCCGGAGGTCGAGGGGACGATGGGGCAGATCGACGGCCGCGTGCTACTGGTGCGCGACGCACGCGAGGCCGAGGCCCTCGACCTGCCGCCCGACACGCCGGTCGCCTACGTGACGCAGACGACGCTCAGCGTGGACGACACGCGCGGCGTCATCGCGGCCCTGCGGCGGCGCTTCACGGACATCGTCGGACCCGACGTGCGCGACATCTGCTACGCCACGCAGAACCGCCAACGCGCCGTGCGCGACCTGTGCCGCCAGGTCGACGTGCTGCTCGTCGTCGGGGCGCCCAACAGTTCGAACTCGAACCGGCTACGCGAGATCGGCGCGGAGACCGGCACGCCGACCTGGCTGCTGGCCGACGGCAGCGAGCTCGACCCAGCCTGGGTCGCAGGCGCGGCGGTGGTCGGGATCACGGCCGGCGCCTCCGCACCGGAGGCCATGGTCGAGCACGTGATCGCTGCCCTGCGCTCCCTCGGGCCCGTCGAGGTGTCGACGCTGGACGGGATCGAGGAACACATCGAATTCCGGTTGCCGCGCGCGCTCGCCGACGGGCCGGAAGCCGGCACGCACTGACGGCGGGGACACGGGCATGGCCATCCCCCTCCTGCAGAAAGTCCTCGTCGGCGCCTACGTGCTGCGCAAGCACCTGGCCGGCGAACGACGCTATCCGCTCGCGCTGATGCTCGAGCCGCTGTTCCGCTGCAACCTGGCGTGCGCGGGCTGCGGCAAGATCGATTATCCGGCCGAGATCCTCGACCAGCGCCTGTCGGTGGAAGAGTGCCTCGGCGCCGTCGACGAATGCGGCGCGCCCGTCGTCTCGATCGCGGGCGGCGAGCCGCTGCTGCACAAGGATATGCCCGCGATCGTCGCCGGCATCGTCGCACGCCGCAAGTTCGTCTACCTGTGCACGAATGCGCTGCTGCTGGAACGGCAGCTCGGCCAGTACCGCCCGAGCCCGTTCTTCACATGGTCCGTGCACCTCGACGGCGACGAGGGCATGCACGACCGCTCGGTCTGCCGCCCGGGCGTGTACGGGCGTGCCGTGGCCGCGATCCGGCATGCCAAGGCGGCGGGCTTCCACGTCAACGTCAACTGCACGCTGTTCGACGATGCCCGTCCGGAGCGGGTGGCAAGCTTCTTCGATACGTTGAAGACGATGGAGGTCGACGGCATCACCGTGTCGCCCGGCTATGCCTACGAACGCGCGCCCGAACAGCAGCATTTCCTCACGCGCAACCGGACGAGACAATTGTTCCGGGACATACTCGCACGCGGCGACGGGGGGCGGCGCTGGGCGTTCAGCCAGTCCAGCCTGTTCCTCGACTTCCTTGCGGGGAACCAGACCTATCATTGCACCCCATGGGGCAATCCCACGCGCACCGTATTCGGCTGGCAGCGTCCATGCTACCTGCTCGGCGAAGGCTATGCCGCATCGTTCCGGGAACTGATGGACGACACCGACTGGGAGGCCTACGGCACGGGACGCTACGAGAAATGTGCGGATTGCATGGTGCACAGCGGCTACGAGGCGAGCGCCGTGCGGGATACGCTCGCGCGTCCTCTCACGGCCGCCCGCGTCGCGCTGCGGGGCGTCGCCACCGACGGGCCGATGGCACCCGACATTCCGCTGGGCGGACAGCGGCCCGCGCAACACGTGCATGCGCAACAGGTCGCCATCCGTCTCGACGAGATCCGGGGCCGCAAGGCCGGGCTGAATGGAGGAGCCCGATGATGCCGTCTTTCGTCACGCTGGCCGGCTCGGCGCTGACGGTGCTGGCCACGCTGTACGCGGTGGCGGCGCTGCTCTGCCGTGGCCGCATCCGCGTCGCGCGCGCGGACCGGCCCCCCGTGTGGACGCCTGTCACCGTGCTCAAGCCCCTGTGCGGTGCCGAGCCCCGGCTGGAAGAGAATCTCGCCGGCCTGTGCAGCCAGACGCACCCGCATGTCCAGCTCGTGTTCGGGGTCCGCGATCCCGCCGACCCGGCCATCGCCGTCGTCGAACGCCTCGCCCGGCGCTTCCCCGCCGTGGACATGCGGCTCGTCGTCGATCCGCGCATCCACGGCAGCAACCTCAAGGTGAGCAACCTCATCAACATGATGCAGGCTGCACGCCATCCCTGGCTCGTGCTGGCCGACAGCGACATCGTCGTCGGGCCCGAGTACGTCGCCCGCGTGACGGCGCCGCTGGCCGAGCCGCAGGTCGGCATCGTCACCTGCCTGTACCACGGCCGGCCGCTGGACGGTGTCTGGCCGCGCATCGGCGCACTCTTCATCGACACCTGGTTCGCCCCCTCCGTGCGGGTCGCGAGCAGCGGCGGCACCAGCGCCTTCGCGTTCGGGGCGACGATTGCGGTGCGCGCTGCGACGCTCGAGGCCGTTGGCGGGGTCGAGGTGCTGAAGAACCGCCTGGCCGACGATTACCGGCTCGGCGAACTCGTGCGCGGTCTGGGCCTGGAGACGGTGCTGTCCGACGTGAACGTGGGGACCGACGTGACGGAAACGGGCCTGCGCGCGCTGTGGTCGAGAGAGCGGCGCTGGATGCAGACGATCCGCTCGCTCAATCCGCTCGGCTACGCGTTGTCCTGCATCACCTTCACCCTGCCGATGCTGGCGCTCGGGCTGTGGCTCGCGCCGACAGCGTGGAACATGGCGCCGGCACTGTGCGGCGCGGCGGCACGCCTCGGCCTGCACTGGCGGAGGCCGGCGCCGGACATCCCCGCACCCGGTCACGCCTGGCTCGCCCCGCTGCGCGACTGCCTGCTCATGCTGGAGTGGGCGAGCGCCTTTGCCGGTACGTCGACGCACTGGCGGCGGCACCGCCTGCCCATCGATACGGGCCGGGCGGCGGGCCCCGACCGGCCCGGCGGTGTGCCCGCGCCGCATGACCGGCCATCCTGGCGATAGCGAACATGGACACGACCACGATGCATACCGCAATGCTGAAGACCCTGTTCCTGCAGGCGCCGTCGTTCGACGGTTTCGACGGCGGCGCCGGCTCGCGCTACCAGGCGAAGCGCGAAATCCGCTCGTTCTGGTATCCGACCTGGCTGGCCCAGCCCGCCGCCCTCGTGCCCGGCAGCCGGCTGCTCGACGCGCCCGCGGACGGGCTCTCCGTGGCGCAGACGCTGGACATCGCGCGCGACTACGACCTCGTGATCATCCACACGAGCACGCCCTCGTTTCCGGGCGACGTGCGCTTCGCCGCGATGCTCAGGGAAACGCATCCCGCGATACGCATCGGCATGGTGGGCGCCAAGGTCGCCGTCGATCCCGGCGGATCGCTCCGGGCGGGCACTGCCGTCGACTTTGTCGCGCGCGAGGAATTCGACTACACCTGCCGCGACGTCGCCGCCGGCCGGCCGCTCGCGGACATCGACGGCATCAGCTGGCGCGATGCCGGCGGTGCCATCCGGCACAACCCGCCGCGCGCGATCATCGAAGACATGGACGCGCTGCCGTTCGTCGCGCCCGTCTACCGGCGCGACCTGAACATCCGCAATTACTTCATCGGCTACCTGAACTATCCGTACGTGTCGCTGTACACGGGCCGCGGCTGCCGCTCGCGCTGCACGTTCTGCCTGTGGCCGCAGACCGTCGGCGGCCACCGCTACCGTACCCGGTCGGCGGAAAACGTGCTCGCCGAGGTCCGATGGATCCGCGAGAACATGCCGGAAGTGAAGGAAATCATGTTCGACGACGACACGTTCACCGACTTCCGCCCCCGCGCCGAGGAGATCGCGCGGGGTCTCGGCAAGCTGGGCGTGACATGGTCGTGCAATGCGAAGGCGAACGTGCCCTATTCGACGCTCAAGATCATGAAGGAAAACGGCTTGCGGCTACTGCTCGTGGGCTACGAATCCGGCGACGACCAGATCCTCCTGAACATCAAGAAGGGCTTGCGGACCGACATCGCGCGGCGCTTCGCCGCCGACTGCCGCGCGCTCGGCATCACCGTCCACGGCACGTTCATCCTCGGGCTGCCCGGCGAGACACGGGAGACGATCGCGAAATCGATCGCCTTCGCCAAGGAAATCAACCCGCACACGATCCAGGTCTCGCTGGCGGCGCCGTACCCGGGCACCCGGCTGTACGAACAGGCGCTGGAGAACGACTGGATACCGGCCCACAAGACCATTCCGCTCGTCGACGGCAGCGGCGTGCAACTGGCCGCGCTCAGCTATCCGCACCTGTCGAGCGACGAGATCTATCACGGCGTGGAACAGTTTTATCGCAGTTTTTATTTCCGGCCTTCGAAGATCTGGGAAATCGTCAGCGAGATGCTGCAGAGCTGGGACATGACCCGGCGCCGCCTGCGCGAAGGCGTCGAATTCTTCCACTTCCTGCGCGCCCACGGCGCGTCCCATTCATGAGCGCGCCGCCGGGACGGGGCCTCATCGTCACGGCCGACGACTTCGGCCTGCACCCGAGCGTGAACGCGGCCGTCGAGCGCGCGCATCGGGACGGCATCCTGACCGCGGCCAGCCTGATGGTGGGCGCGCCGGCCGCCGAGGATGCGATCGCCCGCGCGCGCGCGTTGCCGGGACTGCGGGTGGGCCTGCACCTCGTCCTGGCCGACGGCGCGTCCGTGCTGCCGCCGCGGGCCATCCCCGACCTCGTCGACGCGCAGGGCCGCTTCGGGGGGCGCATGGCACGCGACGGCGCGCGGTACTTCTGCCTGCCGCGCGTACGCCGCCAGCTGGCGCTGGAGATCCGTGCCCAGTTCGACGCGTTCGCCGCGAGCGGCCTGGTGCTGGACCACGTCAACGCGCACAAGCATTTTCATGTGCACCCGACGATCCTGACGCTCATCCTCGATATCGGCCGCGCGTTCGGGCTGCAAGCCGTCAGGTTGCCGCGCGAGACAGGGCCGCCCGCGCAGGCGTCCCCGCGGTGGCTGCGGCCCTGGCTGGCGCTGCTCGAAGCCAGGCTGGACGCCGCCCACATCGGCCACAACGATTACGTGACCGGCATCCGCCAGTCCGGGCGCTTCGACGAGGCGGCCCTGCTGGATGCACTGTGCAACCTGCCGACGTCCGGCATCGGCGAGCTGTACCTGCATCCGGCGCTCGCGTCGGGTGCGGCGATCGCGCCATCGATGCGCGGCTACCGCCACGCCGACGAGTTCGCGGCACTCCTCTCGCCGCATGTGCGTGCGGTGTGCGGCGCCCTGCGCGCGCAGGGGTGGCGCTTCGGTGGATTCGCCGACCTTGTCGCCGCAACAGGCGACGGGGCGGACACCCGCGCCGTCGGGGCGGACATCCGCGCCGTCGGGGCGGACACCCGCGCCGTCGGGGCGGACCACCGCAGCAGCCCATGAACCACACCCGCACGATGGGCCGGCTGGCCTGGACGGCATCGCTCGCCGGGCTCGCGCTGGTGGCGGCGCTCGTCGCGGCCGAAGGCTGGACCGGCGTCGTGGCCGCATTCGAGCGGGCCGGCTGGGCGCTACTACTGGTCGTGCCGGCAAGAGTCGTCACGCAGCTGTTCGACGTGCGCGCATGGCGCATCCTGCTCGCGCCGTTCGACCCCGGGCGCGCCGCCGGGCCGCTGTTCCTGCTGTGGGTGGCATTCGTGCGCGAGGCCGTCAACCGGCTGCTGCCGGTGGCGAACATCGGCGGCGAAGTCGCCGGCGTACGGCTCGCGGGCCTGCGGGTGCCCGACACGGCCGGCGTCGCGGCCAGTGTCGTCGTGGAAGTGGTGCTGACGATCGTCGTGCTCTACCTGTTCTGCGGCGCCGGCGCGCTGCTGATGTTGACGCTGGCGGCTGGACCCGGCCCCGTCGGGATCGTCGTGGCGGCGCTGCTGCTGTCGCTGCCGCTGCCCGTGCTCGCCTGGTGGCTGCTCGGCCACGGCGCGCCGTTCGCGCGGCTGGAACGCTGGGTACTGCGCCTGCTCGGGCCGCAAAACGTCATCGCATTGCACCTGGACGGCGCGGGCATCGACGCGGCCGTCGCGCGCCTGTTCCGGCAACGAGGCCGTCTCGCCCGCGCCGGGATGTGGTCGCTGCTCGCCAACGTGCTGGGCACGTTCGAAACGTGGTACGCGCTGGCCCTGCTCGGCCACCCCGTCGGCTTGCAGGCCGCGCTCGCCATCGAGGCGCTGACACAAGCCGTCCGCCACGCCGGCTTCATGGTGCCCGCCGGCCTGGGCGTGCAGGAAGCCGCTGTGCTGCTGTTCGGCCAGCTGGCCGGCGTGGGCGGGGATGTGGCGCTGTCGCTCGCGCTCGCCAAACGGATGCGCGAGCTCGCGACCGGCGTGCCGGCTCTCGTCTCGTGGCACTGGTTCGAAATGCGCCGCCTGCGTCCGTTCGTCGACCGCGCTCAGGGGCCACGATTATGAGCCGCCAGGTATCGGATGAGGCCGTCGACGCCCTCCGTCGCCAGGCGCGCGGCGAACTGCTGGCGATACACCTGGATCATCCACGCACCCATCATGTTGATGTCGTAGATTTTCCAGCCGGCGGACGTCTTGTGCATCCGGTAGTCGATCGGCATCGCGTCGGCGCCCGTGACCACGGTCGTCTTCACGACGGCATCGGTGGCGTTCGCGGCGGACCGGCGCGCGGGGGCGTAGCGGAACTGCGTGTTCTCCTGCTGGATCTGCGTCAGCTGGATCGCGTAGGTCCGCGCCAGCAAGGTCTGGAATTCGCGGAACAGCGCCTCACGCTGGGCCGGCGTCGCCCGTGCCCACGCGCTGCCCACCGCGTACTGGGTCGTCAGCATGAAGTCCGTGGACGGCAGGAAGTCGCGGCGGACGATCTCGAGCGTTCGCTCGGGGTCGCCTGCGCGCGCGCCGGGGTCGCTGCGGATGGCGCTCATGACCTTGTCGATCGTGCTCCTCAATGTTTGCTCCGGCGTACGCTCCGCCACCTGCTGGGCACAGGCCGGCGGCGGCATGGAACATACCAGGGCAAACACAAATAAGGACGGTTTCATGGGATCCTCGATCGGCACATCCATATGACCGTCGTCCGCCGTCCGTGTTCCCGCGCACGGCTGCGCCAGATCATACGGCCACCCGCACCGCATCCGTTCTAATGAACACACCATGCTGACCCACCAGATTGCCAGGCTCGTCCACCTGTCGTGCCGCCACCCATGGGCGGTGCTCGGGGCGTTTGCGCTGCTGGTACTTGGATCCGGGCTTTATGTGGCACGCCATTTCGCGATCAATACGGACGTCGGGCAGTTGATTGACGCGAATGCGCCATGGGCCCGGCGCGACGCCGCCATCGCCGCCGCGTTCCCGAACCGGGGCGACACCACCCTGGCCGTCATCCGTGCGCCCGCGCCCGAGTTCGCGGCGCAGGCGGCGCGCGAACTGGCCGACCGCCAGCGCCGGCGACCCCCCCTGTTCCGCCCGGTGGACCTCGGCGCGGGCGCCGAATTCTTCCGCCGCAACGGCCTGCTGTACCTCGACGCGCAGGAGGTCCGCAACCTGGCGGCGCGCCTCGTCGATGCACGGCCCCTGCTCGGTGCGCTCGCGCGCGACCCGTCCCTGCGGGGCGTCGCGAACCTGCTGGCCGTCACGCTGGGCACGCCCCTGCTGACGGGCCAGGTCTCGCTCGCGCAGATGGCGCCGCTGCTGGCGCGCGGCGCCGCCACGGTCGAGGGCGTCCTCGCCGGAAGAAACACCGCGCTGTCCTGGCAGGATCTCGCCACCGCCGGCGTGGCGGCCGAACCCGGCCTCGTGGAAGTCCGCCCGGTGCTGGACTACGCCGCCCTGCTGCCCGGCGCCGCGTCCAGCGACGCGATCCGCGCGGCCGCCGCCGACCTGCGCCTGGCCGAGCGCTACGGCGCGCACGTCTCGCTGACGGGGCCGGTGCCCTTGTCGGACGACGAGTTCGCCTCACTGCAGGAAGGGTCGCCGCTCGTCGGCAGCATCCCCGTCGCGATCGTGCTCGTGCTGCTGTGGCGCGCGGTGCGTTCGACCCCGCTCGTGCTGGCACTGTGCATCACGATGCTGGGCGGCCTCGCGCTCACGGCCGCGCTGGGGCTCATGATGGTGGGTGCGCTGAACCTGATCTCCATCGCGTTCGCGATCCTGTTCGTCGGGCTCGGCATCGATTTCGGCATCCAGTTCGGCATGCGCTTCCGCGAACTGCGGCGCGTCCGGCCCGGCACCGGCACGGCCCTGCTGGCGACGGCGCGCGCGCTCGCGCTGCCGCTCACGCTCGCGGCGACGGCCACGGCGTTCGGCTTCCTCGCGTTCCTCCCCACCGCGTACCGCGGCGTGGCCGAGTTGGGGCAGATCGCGGGCGTCGGCATCCTGTGCGTCGCCCTGCCCGCCTGCCTGACCGTGCTGCCCGCGCTGATCCGCATTACCGATCCGCCGGCGGGGGCGCTCGCGCCCGGCTACCCGTGGCTCGCCGGCATCGACCATGCGCTGCAGACCCACCGCAGGACCGTGCTCGCGGCCACGCTGGCGCTCGTCGCGGCCGGCATTCCGCTGCTGTGGCGCCTCGAATTCGACTTCGATCCGCTGCACCTCAAGAATCCCGGCAGCGAATCGATGGCCACGCTGACGTCGCTCGCGCGCGGCACCGACATCGGACTCGACAACGTGCAGGTGCTCGCCCCGTCGCTGGCACAGGCCGCGGCCCTGGCGGCCCGCCTGGAACGCCTGCCCGACGTGGCCCATGCGCTGACGGCCGCCAGCCTCGTGCCCGACCGTCAGCCGGAAAAACTGGAGGCCATCGCGGCCGCGGCCGCCCGCCTGCTGCCCGTGCTGGAGCGGCCCGCAGCGGCACCGGCAGTCGCGCCGGCGTCGGATGCGCAGCGCACGGCGGCGCTGCGCACGGCCGCGCAAGCGCTGCACAATGCGGCGCTCGATCATCCGGGTCCCGGTGCGGCCGAGGCGTCGCGGCTCGCGCGGGCGCTCGCTGCCCTGGCGCGCGCAGGGCCTGCCGCCTGCGACCGCGCCGACCAGGCGCTGGCGGGTACGCTACGGCTCGCGCTGGACGCCCTGCGGCTGGCCCTCCGGCCGGAACCCGTCACATTGGCGACGCTGCCCGCCGCGATGCGCCGCAACTGGATCGCGCCCGACGGCCGCGCGCTGGTCGACGTCAGTCCGAAGCGGCCCACGGGGACGAGCCTCGGCGACGACAGCCGGCTGGGCCGCTTTGCCGATGCCGTCCTGCGCATCGCCCCGATGCGGCCGGCGGCCCGATCTCCGTGCGCCACGCGGCCGACCTGATCGTCGCCGCGTTCGTGCAGGCGGCGCTGCTGGCCATCGCGACCATCGCGCTGCTGTTGTGGATCGCGTTCCGGCGCGTGGGCGATGTGCTGCTGACGATGGTGCCCCTGCTCGTGTCGAGCCTGGCCACGCTGGAGGCCTGCGTGCTGCTGCGCATCCACCTGAATTTCGCGAACATCATCGCGCTGCCGCTGCTGCTGGGCGTTGGCGTCGCTTTTAAAATCTATTACATCATGGCGTGGCGCGCGGGGCAGCCGGCCCGGCTGGAGCATCCGCTCACGCAAGCCATCGTCCTCAGCGCGGCGACCACCGGCACCGCGTTCGGCAGCCTGTGGCTGTCGCACCACCCCGGCACCGCGAGCATGGGCAAGCTGCTGGTGCTGGCGCTGGTCTGCACCCTGATCGGCGCCGTGTTCTTCCAGCCCGTCCTGCTGGGGCAGCCCCGTGCCCCGGCACCTGCCGAACGAGGTCCGCCATGACCCACCCGCCGCCGCCGCGGATCGTTGCCGCCCTGCTGCTCACGCCCCTCGCGCTCCTGTCCGGCTGCGCCACGGGCCCCGGGCTCGATCCGGCCGATCCGCTGGAACCGCTCAACCGCGCCACGTTCCGCTTCAACGACACGCTCGACCGCCACATCGCGCAACCGGTCGCGCGCACGTATAACCGCACCGTGCCGCGCTTCGTCCGCACCGGTGTGGACAATTTCTTTCCAACCTGGGCGATGTCCCGGTGATGCTCAACGATTTCGCCCAGCTGCGCCTGATGGACGGCATGAACGACCTGATGCGCGTGTCCGTGAATTCCACGTTCGGTCTGCTGGGCGTGCTCGACATCGCCACGCCCGCCGGCATCGCCAAGCGCAACCAGGACTTCGGCCTCACGCTGGGCCACTACGGGGTGCCGGCCGGCCCCTATCTCGTGCTGCCCCTGTTCGGTCCGAGCACGTTCCGCGACGCGGCGGGCTTCGGCGTCGACCAGTACGCCTCGCCCATCACCTACGCGAAGCCGGCCTTGCGCAACACGCTTGGGGCGTCGACTTCGTCAGCACGCGGGCCCGTTACCTGAACGCGACCAATCTGCTGGAACAGGCCGCGCTCGACCGCTATCTGTTCGTGCGCGACGCCTACCTGGGCCGCCGCCGTACGCAGCTCGACGAGTGCAAGGAAACGCCGCTGCCGGATTACAACAAGGACGATGGCGGCAGGGAAGATGGCGAACAATGACACCCCAGCCCCGCCCCGAGCCGCGCACGCGCCCGCAGCAGGGCACGCCGCGCCACCCACGCCTCGCCCGCCAGCACGCACACGGCGGCGACCTGCCCCGGTCCACGGGCCAGCGCGCGCAGCACGGGCCAGATGCCGCCCGTGTCCAGGCCGGCCAGCGCGGCCGCGGCACGGTGCGCCAGGCGGATCGAGCACGACGCGGCAGGCCGCGAACGGAGGCCGTGCCGCCTCGCGGCCAGCGCGGCGGCATGCGTTTCCATGTCGACGGCGGCGGCGCCCGCGTCACGCCACAGCGCCGCCTTGGCGGCCGGCGTGGCGAGTGGCGCGTCCGCGCCCGCGAGCAGCCCGGGACGGCACCGGGCAGCCGGTCCAGCAAGGCGCGCGACCAGTCCGGGTCCGTCGCGACGAGGCCGTCCGGCGTCAGCACGCCCGTCGCCACCACGCAGTCGCCGCACGCGAGGTCCGGGTCCAGGCCGCCCGCACAGCCGAAGCTGATGATGCCAGCCCAGCCAGCGGGTCCCTGCTGACCGGGTCGCGCCTGACCGGGTCGCGCCTGACCGGGTCGCGCCTGACAGGGCCCCTCCAGCATCCCGTGCAGCCGTTGCGCCACCCGCCACGGCCCCGGCCCGCACACGCTGGCGACGCCGGGCCCGTCCGCGATCGCCGCCTCGAACGGCATGCCGCAGACGGCGAGCACGCACGGCGCCGAAGGCACGGTCTACATCCCGAACGCGACCCGGCCGCTGCCGCCGGCCCGCAGGTTGCGGTAGCGGGCCAGCGCCCACAACGGAAAATACCTGGCGTAGCCGTGGTAGCGCAGGTAGAACACGCGGGGAAGCCCGTGGCCGTGCTGCGGCTCGTCCCACAGGCCATCCGCGCGCTGGTGGTCGACGAGCCAGGCGATGCCGCGCGCGACGGCCCGCGTCTCGACGGCGCCCGCCGCCATCAGGCCCAGCAGCGCCCACGCCGTCTGCGATGCCGTCGACGGCGCCCACGCGTGGCCCGCGTAGTCGAGCCGGTAGCTGTCGCCGCCTTCGCCCCAGCCGCCGTCCGGATTCTGCACGTAGGCGAGCCAGCGGGCGGCGCGCGCGACCGGTGGCGCCTCTGGCGGCAGGCCGGCCGCCGCGAGGGCGCATAGCGCGCACCATGTGCCGTAGACATAGTTCACGCCCCAGCGTCCGTACCAGCTGCCATTCGCTTCCTGGCGACGCAGCAGCCAACCGAGCGCCCGCGGCCGGCGCGCGGCGCCGCGCGCAGGCGCCGGGCCCGAGCTGGGCCAGCATCGACAGGCAGCGCGCGGACACGTCGGCCGTCGGCGGATCCAGCAGCGCGCCGTGGTCGGCAAACGGGATGTGGTTCAGGTAGTAGTGGGTGTTGTCGGCCTCGAACGCGCCCCAGCCGCCGCCCCTGCCCTGCATGCCGACGATCCACTCGCGGGCGCGGGCGACGGCGTCCGCGTACTGGTCCGGCAGCGGCCACGGTTCGAGGTGCGCGGCCCGGTGCATGGCCATCGCGACGACCGCCGTGTCGTCGACGTCGGGATAGCAGGCGTTTTCGTACTGGAACGCCCAGCCGCCGGGGCGCACGTCCGGCCGGCGTGCGGCCCAGTCGCCCGACCGGTCGAGGATCTGCAGCGGCAGCAGCCAGTCGAGGCCACGGCGTGCGGCAGACAATGCGGCCGGCGTGCCCGCTTCCAGCAGTGCGTGGCACATCAGCGCCGTGTCCCACACGGGCGACAGGCACGGCTGGCAATAGGCCTCGGCGCCGCGGTCGACGAGCAGCCGGTCGATGGCGCGGCGCGCGGCGGACGCCTCGGGCGCGTCCGGCGGCAAGCCGAGCACGTCCAGCATCTGCACGGCATTGACCATCGCGGGAAAGATGGCGCCCAGGCCATGCTCGCCGTTCAGGCGCGCGCGCACGAACGCGGCCGCCTGTTCCACCGCCTCGCCGGCGCAGGCGCGCGGGCAGACGCGGCGCCAGCAGCCGCACCTGCGACTCCAGCGTGCGGAACAGCGCGAACACATGCGGTCCTGGTGCGGCGCGCGGCGCCAGCCCGAGGTTCTCCGGCGGCGCGAGGAACAACTCGCCGACGCCCACACCAAGGGGATTGCGCGCCCGCGGCCGCAGCGCGCCCAGCACAAGCAGCGGCGTCAGCACGGTGCGGGTCCAGTACGAGACCTTGGACAGGTGGAACGGCGACCAGCGGCAGCAGCGCGATCTCGACCGGCATCACGGGCACCGCCGACCACGGCATCTCGCCGAACAGCGCGAGCAGCATGCGCGTGAACACATTGCTGCGCTCGGCACCGCCGTGCTCCAGGATCGCAGTGCGTGCCCGCGCCATGCGGCGCGTCGGGCGGATCGCCGGTCATCTTCAGCGCGAATACGACTTGACGCTTGCGCTCGGGTCGAAGGCGCCGCCGTGGAACAGCGGCCAGCCCCCGTGCTCGCCCTGGCGGCGGCGCAGATACGTTCCGATCTTGCGTTCCAGGTCCTTGTTCGGCGTCTCGCCAAGATAGTGCACCAGCAACACGTATTCGGCGGGAATGGTGACGTCCGCTTCCAGTTCGTAGACCCAGTGGCCGTCGCCGCGCTGGTGGCCAGTACCGCCGCGAGCGCCGCGTCGATGGCCGGCTCCAGCCGCGCGCGCTTGCCGATGGTGCGTTCCGCTCGACGGCGCCGGCCGGCGCCGTGGACCGGAATGACGAGTCGTGCATGGCGTCCCCCGTGGCTACAGCAGCGCGTGCCGCACCAGAATGCCGACCTTGGCCAGCCGGCCCAGCCGGACCGGCGTGCGCGGCCGGCTCCACCCGCGCGCCGCGAGCCGCTCGAGCAGCGCCGCGTAGACGGCCCCCATCAGGCGCGGCGCCCGTCCAGGGCTGCCCCGGTGGCGGCGCAGCACGAAGTCGGACGCAGCGAAATGCCGGCGCGCCTGCGCGGCGAGGTCCGCGCACGCACGGGGCAGCGCCGGATGCGCGGCGATGTCGTCCGCGCCGGCGGCGCACACGCGCGGCTCGACCCCGGCCGCGAGCAGCAGTTCGCGCGGCACGTAGGCACGGCCGATGGCGGCGTCTTCATCGATGTCGCGCAGGATGTTCGTCAGCTGCAGCGCGCGGCCCAGGTGGTGGGCAAGCAGGATGCCGTCGTCCGCCGGCAGGCCGAACACGCGCACGGACAGGCGCCCCACGGCGGCGGCCACGCGGTCGCAGTACAGGTCGAGCGTGTCGGCCGGCGGCGCGCAGATGGGCCGGTCCTGCGCATCCATCAGCATGCCGTCGATCACCGCATGGAAGTCGGCGCGCGCGAGGCCGTACGCGGCGATGTGCGGCGCCAGCGCGCGCAGGCGCGGGGATCCGCCGGCGTCATACGCGGCGTCGACGTCGGCGCGCCACCGCTCCAGCGCCGCGCGGCGTTCACGGGGCGGCGCCGCGCCGTCGGCGATGTCGTCGACGGCGCGGCAGAATGCATAGATGCCGAACATCGCGGCCCGGCGCGGCGCCGGCAGCACGCGCATGGCCAGGCCGAACGAACTGGCCGGCGTGTGGTCCGGCACGGTGAGCGCATCCGTCTCGGGAAGCATGGGGCACCTCTCGCTAACTACTGTTCGCTACGAGCAAAGGAGCATCGGCACGATATCGCTGACGGATGGCGCCCGCGATGCCGGCCGCGTCGAGCCCTGCGGCACCCAGCAGCGCGGCGGGGTCGCCGTGCTCGATGAACAGGTCCGGCAGGCCCAGCATCAACAGCGGGCGCTGGAGGCCGGCCGCGGCCAGCGCCTCCGCGACGGCCGCGCCCGCGCCGCCCATGACGGCGCCCTCCTCCACCGTCACGAGTTGCGCATGGTCGCGCGCCAGTGCCGCCACGAGGTCCGCGTCGAGCGGCTTCACGAACCGCATGTTGGCGACCGTCGCGCCCAGTTCCGCGCCCGCCTCGAGGCTCGGCGCCAGCATCGGGCCGAAGGCAAGGATCGCGATGCCGGCCCCGTGCCGGCGCACCTCGCCGCGGCCGAACGGAATGGTGTCCAGCTCGGCCGCCGGCACGATCCCGGGACCCGGTCCGCGCGGATAACGCACGGCCGCCGGCCCCGGATGGCGGTAGGCGGTCGTCAGCATGCGCCGGCACTCGGCCTCGTCGGACGCGGCCATCAAGACCATGTTCGGCACGCAGCGCAGGTAGGCGATATCGTAGTTGCCCGCATGGGTGGCGCCGTCCGCGCCGACGAGGCCGGCGCGGTCGAGCGCGAACGTCACGTCGAGGTTCTGCCGCGCGACGTCGTGGATCAACTGGTCGTAGGCACGTTGCAAGAAGGTGGAATAGATGGCGACGACGGGCTTCATGCCTTCGACGGCGAGGCCGCCCGCAAACGTCAGCGCGTGCTGCTCCGCGATGCCGACGTCCACGTAGCGGTCGGGGAAGCGCCGGGCGAAGCGCACGAGGCCGGACCCTTCGCGCATGGCGGGCGTAATGCCGACGAGGCGCGGGTCGTGCGCGGCCATGTCGCACAGCCAGTCGCCGAACACGTCCGTGTACGCCGGCCGGCCGCGGGCGCCGTCCGGCACGCCCTGCGCGGGGTCGAAGCGCCCGGTGCCGTGGTACAGCGTGGGCGCGGCCTCCGCGCGCGCATAGCCCTTCCCCTTGCGCGTGACGACGTGCAGCACCTGCAGACCCGGACGCCCCCGGGCGGCCGCCAGCGCGGGGATCAGCGCGTCGAGATCATGGCCGTCCACCGGGCCGGCATACGCGCAGCCGAGCGCCTCGAACAGCGATGCGCCGGGGCGCACGCGGCCGGCGGCAAGATCGGACAGATGCCGGTCCAGCGCGCCCACGGCGGGCGAAATGGACATGCCGTTGTGGTTGACGACGACGAGCAGGCGCAGCGACGGATCGACGCCGGCGTTGTTCAACGCCTCGAACGCCATGCCGGCGGACAGCGCGCCGTCGCCGCAGACGGCCACGGCATGGCGGTCGTCGCCCTGCAGCTTCGCGGCCAGCGCCATGCCGAGCGCGGCGGACAATGCCGTCGACGAATGCGCCGTGCCGAAGCAGTCGTGCACGCTCTCGCAGCGGCGCGGGAAGCCCGAGAGGCCGCCCGCCTGGCGCAGGGTGTGCATCTGCGCGCGCCGGCCCGTCAACACCTTGTGGCCATAGCTCTGGTGGCCAACGTCCCACACGATGCGGTCGCGCGGCGTGGCGAACACATAGTGCAGCGCGATCGTCAGTTCCACCGTCCCCAGGTTCGACGCGAGATGGCCGCCGGTGCGCGCCACCGTGTCGAGCAGGAAGCGGCGCAACTGGCGCGCCAGCGTCTCCAGGCGCGCGCGGGGTAGCGCACGCAAGGCGGCGGGGTCGTTGATTGCCTCGAGCAGGTCCATGCGGTCCTCCATGCGGCGTGCGACAGGCACCGCAGGCGACCCATTCTAGAACATCCTGGCCATCCGTTCAGGTATTCGCTTCAACCGTGCGCCAGCCTCTTCGGAGATATGGTACGCACGAAAAATCCCGGCAGAAATCAGCCTTTGTGGCGGATCGCATCGAGCACGACGGCCAGTGCGCGCGACGCGTGGCGGCGGCTCGGATAGTACGCATGCAGGCCGGGGAATTTGGGGCAGGAGTCCGCCATCACGCTGACGAGGCGGCCGGCCCGCAGGTGCGGTACCGCCACGTCTTCGGTCATGTAGGCGAGGCCGCAGCCGGACAGCGCCGCGTTCAGCATCTGGTACACGCCGTTGAACGTGTAGCGTCCGCGCACGCGCACGTCGACGGCTGCGCCGCGATCGAGCATCTCCCACGCGTAGACGCCGCCGCCGGCGAGGCGCAGGCGGATGCATTCGTGCTTCATGAGGTCGTCGATGGACGCGGGCACGGGACGGTGCGCGAAGTACTCGGGTGCGCCGACGATCATCGTCTGCGTGTCGGGCGTGAGGCGCACGGCGATCATGTCCTTCTCGACCTGGTCGCCCCAGCGCACGCCGATGTCGTAGCGTTCGGCCGCCACGTCCACCATGCGGTATTCGGAACTGATCTCCAGGTGGATGTCCGGGTACTGCGGCAGCACGGCGGCCAGGCGCGGCCACAGCACGTTGTCGATGACGTGGTCCGTGGCCGTGATGCGGACGGTGCCGGCGGGCCGGTCACCGAGCTCGCTGACGGCGGCGATCTCCGCGTCGATCTCTTCCAGCCGCGGCGCCACGTTCTGCAACAGCCGTTCGCCGGCCTCGGTGGGCGACACGCTGCGCGTCGTGCGCGTCAGCAGCCGCACGCCCAGTCTCGCTTCCAGCGCGCGGATGGTATGGCTAAGCGCGGACTGCGTCATGCCGAGCTTGACGGCCGCGCGCGTAAAACTGCGTTCGCGCGCGACCGCGAGGAAGACGAGGATGTCGCTGAGATTATCGCGTGCCATGCCGTGATTCTAAGCTTGAATCAGGCGCGCGCGGCCTTGCGGGCCAGCGCCGCGGCGATGACGAGCAGCAGCGCGGCCAACCCGAACGTCGCGCGGAAGCCCCAGGCGTCGAACAGCACGCCGCCCAACGTGGCGCCGAGGGCGAGCGCCAGCTGGACGACGGCCACGATCAGGCCCCCGCCCGCCTCCGCGTCGTCCGGCAAGGTGCGCGCGAGCCACGTCCACCAGCCTACCGGTGCCGCCGTCGCGACGAGGCCCCACACGGCAAGCAGCATCGCGACGATGGGCGTCGACCCGCCGAATGCCACCAGCGCGCCGGCCAGCACGGCCATCACGAGCGGGATGACGGCCAGCGTGCGGTACAGGTGGTTGTCGAGGACCGCGCCGATGCACGTCGTGCCGATGAAGCCCGCGATGCCGATCGCCAGCAGCATGCCGGTCAGCGTCGTCGCGCTCACGTGCGTGACCGTTTCGAGGAACGGCCGCAGATACGTGAACAGCGCGAACTGCCCCATGAAGAACAGGCTGACGCCCGCCATGCCGTACGCGACGGCCGGGCGCTTCAGCAGCGCGAACACGCTGCCGGATGTCGCGTCCGATGCCGCGGGCAAGGCGGGCAGGCTCACGAACTTCCACGCGAATGCCAGCGCCGCGACAGGCACGATCGCGAAGAACGCGCCGCGCCAGCCGACCAGCGCGCCGAGGAAGCTGCCGGCGGGCGCCGCGACCACGGTCGCCAGCGCGTTGCCGCCGTTGACGATGGCCAGCGCGCGCGGCACGAGGTGGTCCGGCACGAGCCGCATCGCGGTCGCCGCCGACATCGACCAGAATCCGCCGATCGCCACGCCGATGCACGCCCGCCCCGCCATGAACACGGCGTAGTTCGGCGCGAACGCGGCGATGGTGCCGGACACGATCATCATCAGCGTGAGGCCGAGCAGCAGCACCTTACGGTCGAGGCGTCCGGCCAGGCGCGCCACGCACAGGCTCGTCACGAGGGCGAACGCGCCGGACACGCCTATCGCCTGCCCCGCCTGGCCTTCGCTGATGCGCAGGTCCGACGCGATGGGACTGAGCAGGCTGACCGGCATGAACTCGGACGCGACGAGCGCGAACGCGGCCAGGGCCAGCGCGAACACGGCGCCCCATGCGGCTTGCGCGTCCTGCGCGACGCCGTTCGGGAGCGATGAGACTTGTGGCTGCATCAGGCGGCCAGCGTCGCGTTGTCGATCACGAAGCGGTACTTCACGTCGCCCTTGAGCATGCGTTCGTATGCGGCGTTGATCTCGTCGGCGCGGATCATCTCGATGTCCGCGACGATGCCGTGCCGCGCGCAGAAGTCCAGCATCTCCTGCGTTTCCGCGATCCCGCCGATCATCGAGCCGGCCAGCGCGCGGCGCTTCATGATCAGGTTGAACACCTGCGGCGACGGGTGCGGCGTCGCGGGCGCGCCGACCAGCACCATCGTGCCGTCGCGCTTCAGGAGGTTCAGGCAGGCGTCCAGGTCGTGCGGCGCGGCGACCGTGTTGACGATCAGGTCCAGGCTGTTCGCCCGCGCGGCCATCGCATCGGCATCGCGCGACACGACCACCTCGTGCGCGCCCAGCGCCTCGGCATCCGCGCGCTTCGATTCGGACGTCGTGAAGGCGACGACGTGCGCGCCCATCGCGCGGGCCAGCTTGATGCCCATGTGGCCCAGGCCGCCGATGCCGACGACGCCCACGGTCTTGCCCGGGCCCGCGTTCCAGTGGCGCAGCGGCGAGTACGTCGTGATGCCGGCGCACAGCAGCGGCGCGACCGCGGCGAGCTGCGCTTCGGGGTGGCGCACGCGCAGCACGTAGCGCTCGTGCACGACGATGCGCTCGGAATAGCCGCCCAGCGTGTGGCCGGGTGCGTCCGCGGTCGGGCCGTTGTACGTGCCGACCATGCCGTCGCAATAGTTTTCGAGGCCCTCCTCGCAGTCCGCGCAGTGCCGGCAACTGTCGACCATGCAGCCGACGCCCACCAGGTCACCTTCCCGGAAAGCCTTCACGTGGGCGCCAACGGCGGAGACCCTGCCGACGATCTCGTGGCCCGGCACGCACGGATACAGGGTGCCGGCCCACTCGGCCTTCACCGTGTGCAGGTCGGAGTGGCACACGCCGCAATAGGCGATCTCGATCTGCACGTCGTGCGGACCCGGCGCGCGGCGGGCGATGTCCAGGGATTCGAGCGGTTTGTCGGCGGCATGGGCGCCATAGGCCTTGACGGTCATGGATGATCCTTTCGTAAGGTTGTCGTTTGCATCGCAGGACGACGATGGTAACGGCAAACCTGCCGCGCGGGACCGGCGGGGATTGCTTGACCTTATGAATGGGATTCATGAATCCGCAGCGGAATCATGTCCACCTCGTCATGAAAGATCTTCCCGGCGGGGTGCCGGCGCCGGCAGCAGCCCCAGCATGCCCTTCAGCGCGTACAGGACCACCAGCGCGCCCAGCATGTCGCCGGCCGCCATGACGGCGAAACCCTGCGCCAGGTGGACGTGGTCGCCATGCATCCAGAACCACAGGTGGTGCATCAGCGGGCTGGCCACGCCGAACAGCGGCACGAGCAGCAGCAGGCGGCGCGACGTCAGGTTGGCCAGCGACGCCTGCATGCCCAGCACCCGCAACGCGAACAGGTACACCAGGTAGGGCGCGAGCGCCGAGCTGATGCCGCCGGCGAAGGAGCGCACGGGATCGTCCGGATACAGGTGGAAGAAGCATTCGCACCACGACCCCACCAGGACGCCGACCGCGCCGGGCAAGCCCAGCAGCAACGGGCACAGCAGCCGTGCGCCCGCCGGCAGGTAGATCCAGCCGACTCCGCGCATGAACTCGACGTTGGGGAACACCCAGTCCTGCAACCGCGCCAGCAGCAGGTAGAACACCACCGAGCCGACGACGCTCGCGCAGGCGACGCGGGCGCGGTCGGACACGCCCGGTCCAGCGTGGTTACCAGGAGTTAAAGGGGATGACATGAGGGTTTGTAGGTGATGGAGTTCGCGTGGCTATCGCATTATAATCTGCCCATGAGCAAATCGACCCGTCCCGCCGACATCTATCTGCGCTTTCTGCAACTCGCGGAAGCCTTGCGCGGGCTGCCGTCCCTGCCCTCGCTCGACCCGCTGGAAGAACGCATCCTCGGCACCGTCGCGCGCGCCATGCAGGACGGCGAGCGCCTGTGCGTGCGCGACATGATGGCCAAGAAGGAACTCGGAGCGCCAGCCACCGTCCACAGCCGCCTGACGTCGATGCGCGAGAAGGGCTGGATCATGCTGACCGATACCGAGGACACGAGGCGCAAGCAGGTGACGCTCACGCAGGCGGCGCTGGCGCACTTCGACAAGCTGTCGAAGTGCATGGTCAAGGCTGTCGAGAAGACGGGTTGAGGAAGGCCACCAGCGCACTGCTACACTAGCGGCATGACGCTTGCCTTCCTGTCCCGGCACCGGCGTTTGCTGGTCCTGTGCGTGTGTTCCGCGGCAGCGCACCTCGCACTGCTGCAGTTGCTCGCCGCGCGCGGTCGCGGAGCGTTCCCGGCCACGCCGGTGGCGGCTGAAAGCAGACTCAGCGTAAGGCTCGCGCCGCCTGCTCCGGTCCCCGTCCTGGCCGCGCCGACTTCCCCGTCCCCGGCGACACCGGCAGCCGTCGCAGCACCGGCACGCCCGCGACCCGCGCAGCGGTCGGCAGCCACGCCCGTGCCACCACCCGCCGACGCGCAACGTCCAGCCCCGGATGCGCCGGGCACCGTATCCGCCGCGCCGTCCGACACCGGGCCGCCGCTGCTGCAGATGCCGGGCCGTTACCGCGTCCGCCTGCCCGCCCCGGTCCAGCTCACCTACGACCTCGTGCGCCAGCCGGCGGGCGGCGTCCCGGCGCCGGCCGGCCCGACGCGCCTGACCTGGCGCACGGATGGCGACCGTTATGTGCTCGACATGGACGGCGTCCTTGGACGCCTGCACAGCGAGGGCGCGAGCGGCGACGCCGGCATCGCGCCGCGGCTTGCACGCGAGGACGGCGACGCCGGTCCACTGCTGACGGAATTCGATGCGGACGGCCACCGCGTGCTGTTCCGCGCAACCGGCGCCGAAAGTCCGGACAACGTCGGTATCCAGGACCGCGCATCGGTGCTGATGCAGCTCGCCGGCATCGGCCTTGCGGAACCGGACCAGGTCCGCGACACGCTCGACGTCGTCGTGGCCGGCGCGCGCGACCTGCGCATCGCGCGGTTCAAGGTGCTGGGCCGGGAAGATGTCGCGACTGGCATCGGTACGCTCGCGGCCTGGCATCTCGCGGAACTCGCCGCTCCCGGCATGGCACGGCTGGACATCTGGCTCGCGCCGGAGCGAAACTGGCTGCCCGTGCGCCTGCGCGTGGAAGATGCGGGCGGAAGCGCCACGCAAACGCTGTCGGCGCTGGACTCCGCCCCCGCGCTGCCGTAACGCGGCTCAGTCGCGCACGCGCCGCCAGCCGGCCTTGCGTGCGGCTTGCGCCGTGGCGGCCGGCAGATCGAACGGCGTGTTCTTGCCGTCCGCAGTCGTCGCGATCAGCTTCAGCGCGCCGTTCGGCAGCCGCACGATGATGAAGCCGACGGCCGCCGACGTGTTCGACAGGGCGCGGCCCACGATGGGCTGGTTGCTGGAATCGACCAGCAACGGCTGCGCCGTGCAGACGTCGAGCTGGTACAGATTGCTCGTACCGCCGACCGAACAGGCGGACGACGACGTCGGCATGTTGGCCACCACGTTGAGCGTGCCGGAAACGACTTTCGGGTCCAGGTTGACGCGCTCGCCGCTGTTCTGGTCCAGGTCCATGTACCAGCCCGCCTGGGTCCCCCAGTTGACGGTCGTGCCACTGATGGCGTATGTGTCGCCGCCGCCGGCCGTGCTTTTCGACAGGCGCATCCGGGCCATCTTCGCGGCCGTGCGCCAGTCCACGGCCGGAATGCCCGCACCGGTGTCCTTCAGCACGTAGACGCTCTGCGTGTCGGTATTCGCGATGTCCGGCAGGTCCAGCAACCGCCCGGTCCCGTACACGACCATCGTGCGCACGGCCGTCGTCGCGTTGCCCTGCGCATCCGTGCCGTTCGCACGGCATTGCGTGATTTCCGGCCGCGTCGTCACGGGCTGCGTGCTGCCCGCATCCGCCATCTGCACGACCACGGGCGCGCCGCCGGCGGTGTAGTCGAAGCGGTACATCCTGCCCTGGTTGTCGCCCCCGTACACATAGGTCACGAGCGGATCCGTCAGCGGATTCGCGGTAATGGCCGTGATGCGGGCAAAGCCGGAAGGCGTCGTGGTGTCGCCGTTGGCCGTACTGGCCTTGTTCAGTACCTGGCCCGTGGCGGCGTCGACCACGTACAGGTAGCCCGCGCCGTTGCCGCCGTTTACGCCGTCGGTGCCGGGAACGTTGTTGTAGCCGGACGTGAGGAACACGGCCCAGTGCTCGGTCCCGCCGCTGTCCTTCCACGTGCCGAACTGCGGGTTGCCGAAGGTGAGACCGATGTCGGCGTCATATGCGGTACCGCTGCACACCGCGGGATCGGCGCATAATTCCCACAAGGCACGCGGATGCGCGGGATCGGTGACGTCCAGCGCGTAGTAGCCGCGGCCGCCCGCGTTCAGGCCGGCCACCAGCACGGCGCGCCATGTGCCGTCGATCTTGACGTCGGCCACCTCGGGCGCGCCGTCCGTCGTGAACTGGTGGTTGGTGCCGTAGGTCGTGCCGGCCTGCAGGTACAGCTTCTTCATCGTGATGCGCGGCGCGTAGGCCCACAGTTCGGAGCCAGACGCCGCATCGAAGGCGTGCAGCATCCCATCGTTCGCGGCCACGAACACGGTCGGGGAGCGCGTCGCGTTGGCGGCCTTGTAATCGGCATAGCCCGCGATGGAATAGCCCTTGCGCGGATCGCGCAGGTAGGCCGGTTTCGAAGAAGCGATGTCGCCCAGCACGATCGGGATCGTCGTCGTCAGGCCGGGCGGGTTGTGGTCGGTGCGCGAGTACGCGCGCAGGACCGTCCCGTCCGCGTACTGCTGCTGCCCGCGCAGCCAGTCGACGATGCTGGCGCCGGCGTTGACGGTGGCGCGGTCGGTCGCCGACAGGCTGGCGCACTGGGCCAGCGCCGCGCACTTGTTGTCGAACCACGCTTTCTCGGTCGCCGTCAGGTTCGCGTACGTGAACGACTTGAGGCCGCCGTTCACCGTATCCTGCATCCAGATCGTGCGCGAGTCGCTGCTGTCTCCGACGAGGCGGCCGACCGTGTCCGACGACGTCCACGCGGCCGTCGTCGAGACCGCGCCGGTAATCGGATCGATCTTGCGGTCCGACAGTTCGCCGTACCAGCGCACGGTCGTGAACGTGGACGAGAAGATGTCGTTGTCCTGCTGCGAGATGTTCGGCGTGGACGTCGCGGCCGCCGACGCCGCCCCGATGCGCACCTGGATCGCCGACAGCGCCGAGGACAGGCCCTGGACGACCTGGGTCGGATCGGACGCGCTGAAATAGTGGCCGTGGCCATTGATGGCGGCATGCCACAGGTCGTCCACGCGCGACTGGTAGGCGGCCGAGCCGCTGGAATCGCTCGTCTTCGGATCCGGCCAGACGTACGCGCCGTTGCCGTTCCACGGGCAGCCGGTCGCCGCGCCGGTAATCAGGTTGTAGAAATCGCCGCCCGGCACCGGCGCCGAATCGTACTTCGGCTCGTAGTTCATGACGCCGTCCACGCCCAGGCCGAGCGCATAGGTATTCATGTGCAGGCGGCTGTTTTCTCCCGCCTGCGCGGGTACGAGACCCGGTTTCGTCCAGTCTTCCAGCGCCGAGCGCAGCGACGACGATACCGTGTTCGAACCGCCGTTGTACCAGTACAGCGCGACGTCGGCCAGCGTGTTGTAGCTCTGGGCGCTCGGATCGTAGCAGCCGGTGCCGCGCGTGCAGAAGCGCGCCGTGCTTTCGACGTTGTCGTTGTTGACGACCGTGGACGCGGCCCCGCCGTTCCAGTATCCGTCGGTCGTGATGAACGTGAAGTTCTGCTGGCACGGGTACTGCACCACTTCCGATCCGGCCGCGGCCACGTAGGGACTCAGGTTGGCGTACATCTTGCCGATCGCGTGCAGCGCGGGGCGCAGCGGCGTCGACTGGCTGCCGTCCATCGCGTACAGGGTCGAGTACCAGGTCGTGCGCGCGTCGCCCGTGAATTGCTGGGGCGCCGTCATCGTGCCCTCGGCCGCGGCGGCGGACAGCGCGACGATGCCGACGTTGTAGTTCGACGTCAACGCCTGGAACGCGAGACCGACGGCGGTTTTCATCATCTGGTTGCGCGTCTTGTAGTAGGCATACCAGTTGGCGAAGTTCGTCATCTCCTCGTCGTACGTGCAGGTGTCGCCGGCGCAGTCGGTGCGGCCGGCCGCCTTCGGATAGCTCGTCACGGTGGGCACGATGTCCGTGCGCACGAATACGGCCGCCCCGCTGCCCAGCGGTGTCGTCGTTACCGGCATCGTGTCGTACACGGCGGGCACGGGCGCCGACGCCGGCGTCAGCGCGAAGCTGATGTCGCCGCCGTTGTTGGTGAGCGCCCCCATCGTGATCGCGGCACCGCCCGCGCTGGCGCCCGTGTCGGCCACGCAGACGGTGGCGGCGCTCTTGCCCGCGCAGGCCGTCGTGACGGCGTTACCGCCGGCGTACGCCGTGATGGTGCCCTGCGTGCCGATCGCACCCGCGATGGCCGAAGCGACCGCCGTATTGCTCGCTCTCTTGCCGAACGTGAGGTCGGATGCGATGATGGTCTTGCTGCCCAGTTTGGTGCCGCCGGCAAGCACGGTGCGGCCGCTGGCGTTCTTGCTATTGCTGGCCGTGCCGGACACCGTGATGAGGGCCGTTGCCGGCTGCGCGGCCTGGACGATGGCCGCCGGCGCGTCCACCGTGATGGCCCAGCCGGAACGGCTGCTGTCCGTCAGGACCGAGCAGACGCCCATGGATTTGCCGCTCGTGCCGCTGGCGCAGTCGATCGGGATCACGGCCACGACGTTGTCGGTGCCGAGCGTGATGCCGTAGGTCGAGCAGGCCGGCACGCCGTAGCCCGACGCCGGCGTGCGCACGCAGGCGAGGTACTGGTTCGTCAGCCCCGTCTTCGCGATGATCGACGCGGCGAGCGCGGTCGCTACCGTCTGCTGCTTGCCGACCGTATTCGTGCCCGACGCGGCAGTCACCGCGTTGTTCGTGATGACGACGTTGCCCCCCGACTCGGCGACCGACACGCCATTGATCGTGATGGCACCGTTCGAGGCCGACGTGCCGATCGTGATCGTGCCATACGCGGCGACCACGCCGCCGTTCGGATTCGAGAAACGCGGGTATTTGAAGTTGCCGACGTATTTCGCCTGGCAGTTGGTGAGCGCGGTGCTGTCGCACCAGCGCACCCTGGCAGGGAACGGATAACCGTTGGGTGCCGGTGCGCCCACTGCGGTCGTCACGCACGTCGTCAGCGCGGCGGTCGTGCAGTACTCGGCAACGTTGATCGTATAGTAGTAGGGGTTGGTCGTGTACGCCTTCGCGGTATAGCGCACATCGTTCGGATACGTGTACGTGGCCGAGTTGTAGACGCAATTGGCACTGTTCGAGTCGCACCAGCGCAGGTCGGGGAATCCGGTCGCGAGGTTCGTGCTGGCGGCGCTGTTCCCCAGCAGGTCGCGTCGGTTTACGCCGAAGCCGTCCGTCGTCACGGACGTCCAGTCGCTGGTTGCGCTGCGCGTCATCGATGTGTACGAGGTGCCGTCCGCGCGCACCGGCGGCGTGTAGCGCACCTTCGGGTCGTAGTACTGGCGGTTGAAGTCCGCGCTGTTGAATGGCGGGTGCCCGACCGTGCAGCCGCGGGTCCCGCCCGTCATCAGCGCGCGCGAGCGGCACGTCGTGCTGTCGTCGATATAGTCCGGCGTGAAGGCGCTCGCCATCGAGCCCGAGTTATCGTACAGCAGCATCAGGTTCGGCTTGACGTTACCGGTGCCGTCGACGTTGAGGAGCGGAAGCTGGGCAATGCTGGTCACGGCCGCGCCGGCGGTGCCGGCCAGCGTCAGGGCAACGAAGCCCAGGATGACGAGGAGTTTATTCATGATGGTAGGTCAGGCGCCGATCAGGACGATCATCTGGTTGGTCACGTTGGCTCCGCGGCCGCCGGTGATGCGTGCCGTGATCACGTAATGCAGCTGGGGCGTACCCGCATACGACGGCGCGTCGGAGGCCAGGCTGTCGCCCATCGCCACCGTGCTGCCCGCCGTCGCCGTATTGGCGGCCGTCTGCATGCAGCGGTTCGTGCCGCTGTACGCGCCGGCCGACGCGCACAGGCGGTGGATCACGTATTCGATGCTCGTGCCGTCGTCGCCGGTGATGGTGCGGCTGCCGTTCCAGAATGCGGCGTCGCGCGCCTGGCTGGCGGCGTCCCACGTGGCCACGTAGCCGCTGGCCGCGTCGTCCTGGTTCAGCGCCGCCTTGTTGGTCTGCGCGGTCTGGCTCAGCCAGGCAAACGCCGTGTGCAAGCCCAGGTCGGCTTCGCGGCTCAGGGTGGTGTCGTAGGCGAGATTGCCGGTCGTGAGCGCGGTGGAGTTGACGGAGCGGAGCAGGTACACGCTCCCCAGCAGCATCACGGCGAGGATGATCAGCACGACAGGCAGCGCCATGCCGTGGGCCCGCAGGTTCGGCCGCGTTCTCATGGATTCGGCCTCCATCCCGCATTGCGCAGCGTGGCCACGGTCTCGAACACGCGGTAGCGGTAGCAGCGCCAGTCGAGCGGATCGCCGGTCACGGCGACGTTCACCGTAATGGGCACGCCGGCCACGCCGGCAGGCGCGGCGCTCGAGAATACGACCGGTTGCGCCGTCGTGGTCGTGCAGGCCGCGCCGGCGGCAGGGTGCTCGACGGCCTTGCTGCGCGCGACGACGGCCAGGCGCACGGCGGCGATGTGTTGCCAGTCGCCCGCGTCGCCCACCGTGCCCGAACCGTCCGCATCGATCATCGTGGCCGTCCAGCGGTTCACCTGCAGGCCGTTCTGCGGCAGGAACGCGCTCCCCGTGCGGGTGTCGATGCCGTACTGGGCCTTGATGGAGACGATGTCCTCGGCCACGGTCGACGGCTGCCCCGCCGCGTCCACCGGCGCCGCCGCCTGCAGCTGCAGGTAGCCGTCCGCCACTGACCACGAGCGAAACGCCAGGTTCCCGGCCGGGCCGAGGTCGAACACGCGCGCGGCGTAGCCCTTGAACGTGGCCGTCGACGTGTTGTCGTTGAAGCGCATGCCGCCGCCGGACGCCAGCAGGACGCGCGTGGCCGTCTGGTCGTTGTCGGAACGCTGGACGAGACGGCAGTCGGCACCCGGCTGCTCGGGCGCGACGACGAGCACGTCGCCCTGGCTGAAACCGTACACGATGCGGTCCACGTCGAGCTGCGTGGCGCCGGCTGCCGCGTCGCTGGTCAGACGCAGCGTGGGCGTGCCGCCGACCGACGTGCCGGCATAGAACGAGATCCGGTCCGCGTCCGCACCGTGCGACTCGATCACGACGGGCGCAAGCGGCGTCACGGTCGCCGTGCCGCGCGGCGCGGGCGCCAGCTCGTATCCCGCCGTGTCGCTGAACTGCGTGTTGCAGCCGGCGATGATGGGATCGTTGAGGCCATAACCGGCATTACCCGCGTCGTTAGCGAGCGAGAACAGCGCGACCATCCCGTTCTGCATTTCGTCCGAGCCCCCCAGCGCGGTGCGGCGCGTCTGTTCGGCGCCCCCCACCATGCGCAGCGCAAACAGGAGTGCCAGCAGGCCGATGGCCACGCTGACCATCAGCTCGACGAGCGAGAAGCCCCCTGCCCGGCGCGATGGCGCGCGCATCATGTCGCCGCCGCCAGGTAGGACACGACCCGGTGCGCGTTCTGTGCCGCCCCCGTCTTGCGGGTCCAGGAAATCGTGATCGCCACGCGCGTGCGCCCGGCCGCGGGCGTCACGGCGATCACCACCTGCGCATTCGGGATACGCGCACGCGTGTCGTCGTACCACGGCTGCAGGCGCGCGTTCGGCGTCGCGCCCGCGGCCAGCGCGTACGCGCCCGCGTTCGGCAGGTCGACGGCCATCATGCCGAGCAGCCGGTCGGCCGCGATGGTCGCCTCGGCGCGCATGCCGGTGTCGGCCAGGGCGCCCATCGACCGCGCCTGCATGCCGACGACGCCGAGCAGGCCGACCGCCAGCAACACGGCGGCGACGATGGATTCGATCAGGGCCATGCCCTGCTGGCGGCGTGCGATCATGGCGGGCACCCGCGGACGTCGTGCGCCGGCGCCGCCGGGTCGCAGATGGACGCGATGCCGGCCAGCGTCAACACGACGGCCAGCGGGGCGAAGGCGTGCGCGCGCGTGAGCGACGGCGCCATGTCGATCCGCGCGAGATACGGCGCGACGGCCGTATCGACCCAGCCCAGCGGCGTGAAATAGACTTCGGTGGCGCCGGACGGGCTCACGGCCTGCGCGAGGTCGCTCTCGCCCGGCATGGCCTGGGCGCTACGTGCGATCGAGCGGAAGACGGGGTTCGGATCGGGATCGCCGTCCGCCGCGGCGGCGGTCGACCAGCCGCCCGTCACGTCGTTGCACGGCGTGCCCGACGTCGGGAAGCAGATGTCGACGCGCCAGTCCATCTTGCCGTTGGCGGCGTTTTCGGTCAGCACGAGCCGGCTGTGGCTGTTGTGCGCGATCGCCGCGTTGCGCGCGAGCGTGAAGCCGTCCTGGTAAAACACGGCGGCCGCCAGCGCCTTGCGGCCCAGCAGCCAGTCCGACATGGACGGCAAGCCGACCGCGAGCACGATGCCCATGATGGCGACGACCACCGCGGCCTCGATCAACGTGAAGCCGCGCGCCGCCGGCGGGAGCGTCACTGGGTGCACTGGCCACCCTTGCGGTCGATCCAGCACGACGTGCTCGTACCCCACCCGGTCGGCGCGGCCGTCGTCGCGCGGTTGCCGTTCTGGTCGACCGTGTAGACGAAGCCCGCCACCGGACCGGCACCGGTCGCCGTCACGGTGTACGCGGACGCGGTCGCGCCGCTCAGCGCGAACGTGAAGCTGCTACTGTTCGGCGGTAGCCGGTCGAAGCCGGCGTACGTGTGGGGACTGCCGTTGTTCCAGTAATCCTCGGCGGCGATCTGCACACTGCCGAGGCCCGAGAACGCTTCGGTCAGGCGCGCCCGTATCACGTAGTCGCGATAGGTCGGGACGGCGATGGCGCTGAGGATGCCGACGATTGCGACGACGACGAGGATCTCGATCAGCGTGAAGCCGCGTTCGCGCCGGGTGGTCAGGGAACGTGTTTTCATAAACATTGGGTGAAAGTTTCCGCGCGTCAATATTAGCGCAACCTCGCGAAATGTGGTCGTAAAAACGCGACGAAACCATGCTTTTTGGACGGGAACGAGACAGTTTTCTGGCCCCGAATGCTCGAAATTACGAATGTTTTAACAGCATTTATCAGATCCACAAGCTTGCCTGCAACGGTGCCATCCAGGTGGTAGGATAGTGTCCTCTCGACAACAACCCGACGCATGGACTACCTCGACATCCTGTTGCGCCTGACGGTCTCGGTCCTCGTCGGCGGCCTGATCGGCCTGGACCGCAACCTGCACGGCAAGCCCACCGGCATCCGCACCCTGGGACTCGTATGCCTGGGCGCCTGCGTGCTGACCCTCGCCGGCGCCAATTTCCTCACGGGCGACGGCCAGGCCGATCCTTCCGCCGTCAGCCGCGTGATCCAGGGACTGGTGACGGGCATCGGCTTCCTCGGCTCGGGCGTGATCATCCGCGACAACGGCAGCGACCGCGTGCGCGGCCTCACGACCGCCGCGTCGATCTGGATCACCGCGATCCTCGGCATCCTGTGCGGCATGGGCTCGTGGCAGATCGCCGCGATCGCCCTCGTCCTCGTGTTCGTCCTGTTCGTGTGCGGCAAGCCCATCGAGCGGGCGTTGCACCGGCGCTGGCTGGACAAGCCGGAACAGGAGAAGCAGGCGATCCGCCTGCATGAGGAGTGAGCGTCAGGACGCCGGCGGCACCACCGGCAGCTTGATCGTGAAGACGGTGCCGACATCCGGCTTCGACGCCACGTCGATACGCCCGCCGTGCTTGTTGACGATGCTGTACGACAGCGACAGGCCGAGGCCCGTCCCGCTGCCCACCGGCTTGGTGGTGAAGAACGGTTCGAAGATGCGTTTCAGGTTGTCCGGCGGGATGCCGCAGCCGTTGTCGCTGATTTTCACCCACACCCAGCCCTCGCTCGCCCCGGTGGCGATCGTGATCACGCCCTTGCTATTGATGGCCTGGGCGGCATTCACGAGCAGGTTCATGAACACCTGGTTCAGCTGCGAGGCCAGGCACTTGATTTCCGGGAGCTTGCCGTAGTGCTTCTCGACCGTCGCCTTGTACTTGATCTCGTTGGCGACGATGTTGAGCGTCGTGTCCAGGCCCGCGTGCACGTCCGCGTACTGCCAGTCGTTCTGGCCGACGTGCGAAAAATCCTTCAGCGCCTGGACGATGTCCTTCACGCGCTTCAGGCCGTCCATCGACTCGCTCACGAGGTCGGCGATGTCGTCCTTCAGGTAGCCGAGGTCCGCCTCGCGGTTGATCGCCTCGATCTGCGCCGTCAGCGCCGAGCCGGGCGCCGCCTTCTGCACCGCCTCGCCGTACGCGTCCACCACGTTCAGCAGCGTGTCCACGTAGTGCCCCAACGTCCCCATATTGGAGTTGACGAAGCCGATCGGGTTGTTGATCTCGTGCGCGACGCCGGCCGCCAGCTGGCCGATCGACGCCATCTTTTCCGACTGCAGGAGTTGCTCGTGCGCCTCGCTCAGGCGGGCGATCAGCTGCTGCTGCTTCTGCTCCATGTTCTTGCGCGAGGTGATGTCCGTCAGCGAGCCGATGACTTCCACCGGCGTGCCGTGCTCGTCGCGGATCAGGCGCAGGCGGTCGTGCATCCACACGAACTCGCCGCTCGCGGTGCGGAACCGGTATTCGTACGTGCGCTCGCCTTCCACGAACAGCTGGGCCAGGCTGGAAAAGATGCCCGGCGCGTCGTCCGGGTGGAGATGGTCGAACCAGAAGTTCGGATCGGCCAGCATCTCTTCCGGCCGGTAGCCGAGGACCTTGTAGGCATTGTTGCTCACGAACGTCATCTTGAAGTCGCCGCTGGGCACGGTGGCGTAGATGATCGCCGGCGTATTGTCGATCAGGTATTGCAGCCGGACCAGGGGCGACGCGGCTTCGGCCGGCGCGGGGCTCGACGATAGCGATTCGAAAACTTCAAATTCCATGGCGATGGCTCGGCATATTTACGGAAATTCCATTATCCGGAGGAAACGCCGAGCGTGGGGGCTTTCTTGAAACTCTTGCATGCAAGAGTTTCGGTCGCTATCGCCTGATTACAACAGTCGGCCTTACTGCGCCTGGGTGTCCAGCGTCACCTGCGCCCCTTCGAGCCCATCGGCGCTGGCCGTCAGGGTCAGCTTGCCCGCTTGGCCCGCCTTCGTCTTCACGATGGCCAGCGCCAGGCCGTTGAAGGCCTTGCGCGCCGGCGACTGGAACGCTTCCAGGTCGGTCGCGTCGCCATTGTCCGTCGCGACGATCTCGCCCGGCCCGGACAGCTTGAAGGTGATGCGGTCATGCGAGCGCGGTACCTGACGGCCATCCTTGTCCGCGACCGTGACCGTCACGAACGACAAGTCCTTCCCGTCCGCGCGCAGCCTGGCACGGTCGGCCGACACGAGCAGCTTCGCGGGCGCGCCCGTCGTCGCGACGGTGTCTTCGGCCCAGCGCTTGCCCTTCTTGTACACGACCGCTTTCAAGGTGCCGGGCTGGTAGACGACGTCGTCCCAGCGCAGGCGGTAGTCGCGCGGGCCGCGCTTCTTGCGGCCCAGCGATTTGCCGTTCAGGAACAGCTCCGCCTCGTCGCCCGACGTGTACAAATGCACCGGCGTCACCTGGCCCACGCGCTCCGGCCAGTTCCAGTGCGGCAGCAGGTGCGCCATCGGCAGCTCCGGGCGCCAGCGGGCCTGGTACAAGTAGAAGCGGTCCTTCTTGAAGCCGGCCAGGTCGATGATGCCGAAGTACGAGCTGCGCGACGGCATCGCGATCTTCTTCAGCGTCGCCAGTTCCTGCGCGGCGCGCGCCTGCTGGGCGGGATCGGTGAAGTTCAGCAGGTTCGTCGTGTCGTCGTTGTACGGCGTCGGCTCGCCCAGGTAGTCGAAGCCGGTCCACACGAATTCGCCCGCCACGAACGGATTGTCGTCCTGCCCCTTGAATTCGACGTCGGGCGACGTCGCCCACGGCGGCGCCGTCAGGTCGTAGCTGCTGACCTGGAAATTGGCGGCGCCTTTCGATTTGTCGTCGCTGACCGGGAAGAAGTATTCGCCGCGCGAGCTGATCGTCGACGCGGTCTCGCTGCCGTAGATCGGCAGGTAGGGCGCGGACGCATGCATCTTGCCGTACTCGCCCGGCTTGTAGTTGTAGCCGAAGATGTCGACCACGTTCTGGAACCCGTTGTAGCCGGAATCCGTGTGGTTGTATGCGGACGTGATCGGGCGCGTGCGGTCCTCGCCGCGCGCGATCTCGGCCAGGTGCGCGGCCAGCTTCCAGCCTTCCGGCTTGCCCTGCTCCGGGATCTCGTTGCCGGTGCTCCAGGCGATCACGCTCGGGTGGTTGCGGTCGCGCCGGATCTGCGCGCGCAGGTCCTTCTCGTGCCATTCGTCGAACGACGTGTGGTAGTCGTTCGGCGTCTTCTTCTCGTGCCACATGTCGAACGCCTCGTCCAGCACGACAAAGCCCATGCGGTCGGCGAGGTCCAGCAGCTCCGGCGCCGGCGGGTTGTGGCTCGTGCGGATCGCGTTCGTGCCCATCTCGCGCAGCAGCTCGAGCTGGCGCTCGAGGGCGCGCTCGTTGATCGCACTGCCCAGCGCGCCCAGGTCGTGGTGCATGCACACGCCGTTCAGCGGCACGCGCTGGCCGTTCAGCAGGAAGCCCTTGTTCGCGTCGAACACGGCGCTGCGGATGCCGAACGGGGTCTCGACGACGTCCGTCACCTGGCCGTTTTCCGTGACGGTGGTGACGGCCACGTAGCGCTGCGGGCTCGTGATGCTCCACAGCTTCGGCTGCGGCACCGTCAGCGTCTGCGTGAGCTGGGCCTGGCGATCCGCCTCCACCTTGGTGACCTTCGTGGCCGCCTGGCGCGCGACCGGCGCGGCGCCGCGCTTGCCGGCCGCGTCGAGCGCGTAGATCTCGGTCGCGACCTGCACCTGCGCCGCGCGGCCGTTGCTTTCCACCGTCGTCTGCACGGAGACGGTGGCTTGCGCCTTCGAGACCTGCGGCGTCGTCACGAACGTCCCGTACTGGGCCACGTGCACGGGCGTCGTCTTGACGAGCCAGACGTGGCGGTAGATGCCGCCGCCCGGATACCAACGCGACGACTTCTCGGGATTGTCGAGCCGGATCGCCACGACGTTGTCGCTGCCCGGCTTCGCGTACGGCGTCAGGTCCACGCGCCACGACGCATAGCCGTACGGCCACCCGCCCACGTATTGACCGTTCACCCAGACCTTCGCGTGCGACATGGCGCCGTCGATGTCCAGGTAGACGCGGCGGCCCGCGTCGCCGGCCGGCAAGGTGAAGTGCTTGCGGTACCAGCCGACGCCCCACCACGGCAGCTTGCCCGTCTCGCCCGGGTATTCCTGCTTGAACGGCCCTTCGATGCCCCAGTCGTGCGGCAGGTCGAGCTTGCGCCACGCGGCGTCGTCGAAGGCCGGCTGGGAGGCGGCGTCCGGTGCCGCGCTGCCGGCCGGATCGCCTTTCGTGAAGCGCCAGCCGGCGTCGAACGACTGGCGTTCGCGGACGTCGGCCGCATGGGCGCCGCCGCACAGCATGGCGACGCCGAGGGCAACGATGGTGAGGGTACGGGGAAGAAGCGTCATGGTCTCGTCGTTATGGTTATGAGAAGGGAAACCCCAAGTATGAGCCAGCCTCCCCGCGCCCAGCTATATGAAATGGGCCGGGCCGGTATCCAAAAGCGCGATAGCAAAGCCTCCTTCACGGGTTCCCGTGCAGCCGTTTCGATTCGAATTCGGCGAACGCCTCGCGCACCGCCTCGTCCAGTTCCGTGTCGATCCATGGTTTCGTCAGGAACTTGAAGATCGCGCCCCGGTTGACGGCCTCCGTGACCGACTGCAGGTCCGTGTACCCCGACAGCACCATGCGCACGGCGAGCGGATACATCTGCTTCACGCGCGCGAGGAATTCGGTGCCGCTCATCCCGCGCATGCGCTGGTCGCACACGATGACGCCCACCTCGTTCGTCGCGAGGATCTCGAACGCCTCGCGCGCGTTGCTCGCGACCAGCACGCGGTAGCCGCTCTGGCGCATCGCGCGCCGGATCGCCGTCAGCAGGTTCACTTCGTCGTCCACGTACAGCAGGGTGCGGTGATAGGGCTGCGGCTGCAGCTTGTCCAGGGCGAGCGACTTTTCCTCGCGCAGCATGCGGCCGCAATCCTCGGGCGCCGCGGGCCGGCCGAACAGGTAGCCCTGCACCTCGTCGCAGCCGTGCTGCGCCAGCAGCGCCAGCTGCCCTTCCGTCTCGACGCCTTCCGCGATCACGTCCAGCCGCAGGCCGTGCCCCATCGCGATCACGGCACGCGCGATCGCCAGGTCGTCCGGGTCGGACGTCAGGTCGCGCACGAACGACTGGTCGAGCTTCAGGCGGTCGACGGGGAAGCGCTTCAGGTAGTTCAGGTTCGAGTAGCCCGTGCCGAAATCGTCGATGGCCAGGCGCACGCCCATCTCCTTCAGCTTGCACAGGATGTCGACGGTCTTCTGCGGGTCTTCCATCGACGCGCTTTCCGTCAACTCCAGTTCCAGCAGCTTCGGTTCCAGCCCCGTCGCGGCGAGGGTTTTCGCGACCGTCTCGACGATCCGTTCCGAGAACTGGCGCGCCGACAGGTTCACCGAGACCGGCACGGCGCGCAGGCCCTCGCGCTGCCACGCCATCGACTGTTCGCAGGCCAGCCGCAGCACCCGCTCGCCGATGGGCAGGACCATGCCCGTCTCCTCCGCCAGGCCGATGAAGCGGCCCGGCGGGATCAGGCCCAGTTCCGGATGCTGCCAGCGCAGCAGCGCCTCGAAGCCGATGAGCTGACCGGTGGCGAGACTCGCCTGCGGCTGGTAGTACACGATCAGCTCGTCGCGTTCGAGCGCGCGCCGCAGCGCGTTCTCGAAGCGGTAGCGCTCGTACACCCCGTCGTTGAGTTCCGGCCGGTAGAACGCGTAGCGCTCGTCCTTGCTCGCCAGGGCGCGCTGCAGCGCCGCCTCGGCGTCCTGGGTGAGGCCGTCATAGTCGTCGGCGTCGTTCGGGAACAGGGCGATGCCGATGCATGGGTCCAGGTGCACGTCCTCGCCGTCGTGGACGAACGCCTCGTCCATGCGCTCCAGCACCAGGCGCGCCAGCGTGGCCATCTCCGCCTCGTTCGCGCGCAGCGCGGCGAGCGTGAACGTGCGCTCGCCCGTGCGCGCGACCGTGAGATCGGCGTCCTGGAGCTCGCCCAGGCGGCCCGCGGCCTGGCGCAGCAGCGCCTGTTCGGCTTCCACGCCCACGCTGGCGCGGATCACCTGCAAGCGCGTCAGGCGCAGCAGCATGTAGCCGAGCAGCGGCTTGCCGTCGATGACGCGGGCCTGCATCTGGCGCACGCGGTCGCGCAGTAGCACGTCGTTCGGCAGGCCGGTCTCGCGGTCGAAGTTGGAGAGATAGCGCAGGCTCTCTTCGGCGCGGCGCAGCTCCGTCACGTCCATGCCCGCCGTGACGACGTACTGCACGCTGCCGTCGGCGCGGGGCAGCATGGTCGACGACCAGATCACGGAGCGCACGGACCCGTCGCGCGCGACCCATTCGCCGCTTTGCTGCACGGGCATCGTCCCGGCCGGCGACGCATTGAATTCCACGGGCGCGTTGTCGGCGCGGCGGAACAGGTCGCGGAACGGCCGCCCCAGCACCTCTTCCGCACGCCAGCCCGACGTCTGCTCGCAGGCCGGATTGAACAGCCGGATGCTGCCGTCGCCGTCCACCACGCAGACCAGTGCCCCGGACAGGTTCACCACGGCCGCCAGCAGCGCACGCTCCGATTCCAGCGCCGCCGTGCGCTCGTCGACCAGGCGCTCCATGTTGCCGTACAGGTGCGCGCGCTCGACGGCGACGGCGATCTGGCTGCCGACCGTCTCCAGTACCTGGCGGTCGTCCTCGGCCAGCGGGCCGTCGCCGACGGTCAGGCACATCATGCCGCGGCTGCGCGTGCCGGTCGACAGCGGGACGCGCAGGCTGGGAAAGCCGCGGCACGTCGACCGCATCACGGCCGCCGGCTGCGCCCCGGCCGGCATGACGCAGGTGCACGGCTCCATGACGGCGCCGGTGCCGTCGCGCGCGACGGCGAACGTGGGCCGGCCGTCGTGGTCGTGCAGCCGGATCGTCGCGCCGGTGACGCCCGGCAGGTCCAGCACGCGGTCGAGCGCGCGCTCGGCCACGTCCTGCTCCGACAGCACCGGATTGATCGCCTCCGCGACCCGGTACAGCCCTTCCAGCGACTGGTACGAATGGGCGATGCGCTCCTGCTGGGCGCGCAGCTGCTCCGTCATGTGGATCGCTTCCTCGTACGTCGAAATCAGGAGATCGAAGATCTGCTGGCGTTCCGCCGTGATGAAATGGGTCTGGCCGCCCAGGTTGATCTTCATCCCCAGCTGTACCCGCTCGTTGGAGCGCAGCGCGCGGTTGGCGAGGATGAAGCGGATGCGGCCCAGCAGGTAGTCCGCCTCGAACGGCTTGCGGATGAAGTTGTCGGCGCCGCAGTCCAGGCCCTTGATCACGTCGTACAGGCTGGAGAGGGACGTGAGCAGGATCACCGGCACGTCGCGCACGTGCGGGTCCTGCTTGATCGCCTTGCACATCTCGAAGCCGTCCATGCGCGGCATGTTGATGTCGGTGACGATGAGCGTCGGCGGTCGCTGTCGGGCCGCCTCCAGGCCCGCGCGGCCGTCGGATGCGATGCGCACGCGGTAGCCCACGGTTTCGAGCAGTTGCGCCAGCTGGCGGGCCTGGGTGGCGCTGTCCTCCACCACCAGGATTTCGATCTCGTGGGAGGCCACGGTATCGCGTTCGACGACGTTGTCGGGAGACGTGCTCATGGAAGGTCCCCAAGGGTTGGAAATACGGATGACGGAAACGGCTCGGCCGGCAGGCGTGCCAGCACCTTGCCGATTTCCGCGGGTTCCAGCACCAGCATCGCGGCGTCCAGCCGCAACGCCTCGCCGGGCATGCCGTAGACGACGGCGCTCGCGCGGTCCTGCGCGATGGTCAGCGCGCCGTGCTCGCGCAACAGCTTCAATTCGGCCGCGCCGTCCTTGCCCATGCCGGTCAGCAGGACGGCCGCGGTGGCTGGACGCAGTTCGGGATCGATGGCGCGGAACAGGTGCGACACGGACGGGCACATGCCGTGTTCCGGCGGCGCCAGCACGAGCCGGCCGACGAGCCCCGGGCCCAGCGTCGCCTGCCAGCCTTCCGGGACGAGGCAGGCGCGCCCGCCCGCCAGCGGGGCGCCATCCTTCAGCACCTCCACCGGGTAGCCGCTGGCCTCGCCCAGCCACGTCGCCAGGCCGTCCATGAAGCCGGGCGCGAGATGCTGCACGATCACGACCGGCAGCGGATAGTCGGCCGGCAGTTCGGCCAGGATGTCGCGCAGCACCGTCGGTCCGCCCGTCGACGCGCCGACGGCCACGAGCCGCCGCGGCGCCCCCTGCAGCGGCCGCGCGGCCCGGCGCGCATCGCTCCAGCGCCGCACGACGCGCACCTCGGCCATCGCCTTCACCGTGCGCACGAGGTCGCGCGCGCTGTCCGCATGCGCCGGGTTGCCGATGCCGAGCGGCCGCCGCACCAGCACCAGCGCGCCCGCCTCGATCGCGCGGAAACTGGCGTCGACCTCGGCCCGGGAGTCGCTGCCGCTGACGACGACGATGCGCGTGGGGCATTCGCGCATGATGCGGCGGATGGCTTCGAAGCCGTCCATGCGCGGCATGTGCAGGTCCATCGTGATCACGTCCGGCTGCAGCTCGCGCGCGAGCTTCACGGCTTCCTCGCCGTCCGCCGCGCACCCGACCACCGCGAGGCCCGGGGCCGTGCCGAGGATGTGCATCAGCAGCGCCCGCACCGAATTCGAGTCGTCCACCACCAGTACCCGGATCATGATGCCTCCATCCCCGCCACCCGGCGCACCGTCGCCAGCAGGCGGTCCTGATCGAAACTGCCCTTCGTGAAATACGCGTCCGCGCCCGCGCGCAGGCCGGCTTCGCGCTGCTCGGGCGTCTGCAGCGACGTCACCAGGATCACGGGCAGCTCGGCGGTGGCCGGCGTCGCCCGGATGCTGGCGGTGAGCGCCAGGCCGTCCATGTTCGGCATCTCGACGTCGCTCACGACCACGTCGTAGCGCCCGGTGCGCAGGCGCGACTGCGCGTCGAGGCCGTCGACGGCCGTGTCCACCGCATAGCCGGCGCCGGCGACGTCCTCGAGCGCGATCACGGGCGCAAGCGTGCCGTCGCCCAGCTGCGCCGCACCGCTGAACCAGCGCACGCGCCGCAGCAGCGGCCCCAGGGGCTTGGGCAGCAGGTCCTGCTCGGCGACGATGGCGTCGACCAGCACGGCGAACGCCTGGCCGCCCGCCTGCGCGGTGACCACGACGCCCTGGTCGCCGTCGGTGCCGGGCCGCGCCGTGCCGAACAGTGCGGCGAGGCGCACGAGCGGCAGCACGCGCCCGCCCACGAGCACGGTCTCGCGGCCCTCGACGGTGCGCACGGCCGCCTGCGCCGCGCTGCGCACGGCCTCCAGGCCGGCCAGCGGCAGCGCGTAGCGGTGGCCGTCGACTTCCACGACCAGCGCGCGCAGGCTCGCCACGCCCACCGGCAGCAGCAGTTCGAACGACGCGCCGGCGCCCGGCACGGTGCCCACGACCAGTTGGCCGCCGCTGGCCGCCACCTTGTCCGCCACGATGGCCAGGCCCACGCCGCGGCCCGACACGGACGTGACCTCGGTGCGGGTCGACACGCCGGCCCGCAGGGCGAGCTGCAGGCGCTGCTGTTCGCTCATCTGCGCGAGTTCCGCCGCGTCCACGCCGGCACGGCGCGCGACCGCGTCCGCGTCGATGCCGGCGCCGTCGTCGCGCACGCGCACGCACACCGTGCGCGCGTCGCGCTGCGTCACCGCGATCTCGATGCGCCCGGCCGGATCCTTGCCCGCGCGCGCGCGCTCGTCGGGCGTCTCGATGCCGTGGTCGACGGCATTGGTGACGAGGTGGATCAGCGCTTCGCGCACGACGCCCAGCACGCGCCGGTCGAGGTCCACGTCGGCGCCCAGCGTCTCCAGCCGTACCTGCTTGCCGCGGCCCCGCGCCAGGTTGCGCACGAGCGCGGGCAGCTCGCCGAACGCGGCGGCGGCCGGCACCAGCGCCGTTTCCAGCACGGCCTCGAACAGGCGCGCGCGCACGCCATGCAATTCCTTGCCCGTGTTTTCCAGCCCCGTGGCCAGCTGGGCGCACGCGAGCTCGAGGCGCGCCGCTTCATCGTCGAAGGAGACGACGCCTTCGCGCCGCCGCGTCGCGATCCCGGCCGCGAGAGCGCGCAATTCGTCGACGTGGTGGCGCAACTTAAGTTCGACGGGCAGCAGGCCTTCGGCGTGGGCGCGGATCGCATCGATGCAGCGGCCGTCGACGCGGATGCGCTCGTCCGTCCGGTTCTGCTCCGTCTCGTCCGCCGGCGGGTCCGGCTCATCCGGCTCATCCGGCACCTCCGGCGCGGCCGGCGCTTCCTGCGCGGGCGCCTCGGCCGCCTGCGCCGGCAGCTCGGCCGCGGCGGTCTCGACCTGCGCCGCCAGCATGCCAGCCACCTTGCGGCTGCGCAGGGCGGGCGCGTCGACGACCTGACGCGCCGCGGCGGCGGCCCGGTGCAGCAGGTCGAACTGTTCGGCCGTCGCCGACACCCCCGCCGCGCCGGCCGCGCGCGCCGCGCCCAGCATGCTTTCCAGCGCATGGCACAGGCGCTCCAGCTCGATCTCGTCGACGGTGCGCGCCGCGCCCTTGAGGGTATGCAGCACCTTCAGCAGGCGTTCGAACAGGACGTCGCGCTGGCCCCCGCCCGCCTGTTCGAGCGCCACCAGGCCCACGTCGATCTGGGCCAGGTGCTCGCGCGCCTCTTCGCCGAAGATGGCGCGCAGCCGCTCCCGGAATGCTTCGTCGGTCATCGCAGGATCAGAACTGGAAGCGGGTCATGGTCTGGCGCAGCGACTGCCCCAGCGCGTGCAGGTTGCGCGCGGACGCCTCCGCCTGGCGCGTGCCCGCCGCGTTCTCCGTGCTGGCCTGCTGGATGTTCTCCATCGCCAGCACCACCTGGTCCATGCCGGCCAGCTGCTGCTGGCTCGAGACGGCGATCTGCACCGCCGCCTGCGCCGCCTCCGTCATGTTGTCCGTCAGCCCGCGGATGGCCTCGCCGGCCTGCGCGGCCCGCTCGACGCCCTGCGCCACCGTCCTGGCGCCCTGCTCCGTGATCATCACGGCCGCGCCCACGCTCTTCTGGATCTCGCCGAGGATCTCGCGCACCTGGCTCGTGGCCTGGCGCGACTGCTCGGCGAGGCTCTTGACTTCCTGCGCCACCACGGCGAAGCCGCGGCCATGCTCGCCGGCCTTGGCGGCCTCGATGGCCGCGTTCACGGCCAGCAGGTTCGACTGCTCGGCAAGGCCCGCGACGGTCGCCGTGATCTCGCCGATCGCGTGGCTGCGCTCGGACAGGCGCACGACGGTGGAGGCGATGGCTTCCATCTTTTCCTGGATCGATTCCATGCCCTTCATGCTGTCTTCCAGTGCGCGCCGCCCATCCGCGGCCGTGCGGGCGGCCTGCTGCGCCGCGTCCGACACGGCGCGCGACTTCTCGGACGCCAGCAGCGAGGTCTGCTTGACCTCCTCGACGGTGGCGGTGGTCTGGCTGACGGCGGCCGCCGTCTCGGCCGTGCTGGCCGCCGCCTGCGCGGTGCTGGACAGGATCTCGCCTGCGGCCCCGGTCAGCGTGGCGACGCCGCGCGTCGTCTCGGCCGCGAGGGTGCGCCAGGACTGCACCATGTCGCCCAGTGCGCGCAGCATCTGCCCGACCTCGTCGCGGCTCGTGCCGGCCGGGACGTCGGCGCGCAGGTCGCCCGTCGCGATGCGCGCGGCCACGGTGGTCGCTTCCCGGAGGGGAACCGCGATGGCGCGGTTGAGCCACACCGTCTTCACGAACGCCAGCAGGACGACCGCCAGGTTCAGGACGATCAGCGTCACGCCCGCGCTTTCCACCAGCGCCTCGCCATCGCGCATCCGGGTCCGGGCTTCCTGCATCTGCTTCGCCGCGATCTCGTCGGCGACGGTCCTGAGCCGGTCGAACGTGTTCTGCAGGCGTCCCGTCGCCGCTTCGCCGGCGGCCGCGCGCTGTCCGGCCCGCACCTGCGGCAGCACGTCGTTGTCGCGCACGACGCCGTATTCCTGGTAGGCGTTGACGAGACGCGCGTAGTCCGCCGCAAACGCCTGGTCGGCGTCCTTGTGCGCGGCGAGCTCGCCGAACAGCCTCCGGATCGCACCTTCCTCGGCTTCGAGCTGGCGGCCGAATCCCGCCTGCGCGGTGCTGCCCGCAACCAGCGTCGACAGCAGCGCCACGCGTTCGCGGTTGATGGCGCTGCGCAGCTCCAGCACGTTCATCGTGATCGCCAGGTCGTCGTTGTACAGGCGTTGCTGCAACGCCCGCTGGCGCGCGAGTCCGTTCCACGACGAGAAGCTGGACAGCGCCATCGCCACGACGATCAATGCGAAACCGAGCATCAGTTTCGCGCGGGTGGAAAAGTCGGCCAGGGCGCGCATGGGAATCTCCTCTTGTTATTGGTGGTCCGTATTCACGATCAGCGTGGAATCGGCAAGCAGGCGCCGCGCGTCCAGCAGCGCGGTGCGGTCGGGGGCGACGCCGAGCAGGTAGCTGGCGTCCGGGTCGGCCAGCATCGGCAGGTCGTGTCCAAGGCAGTCGTGCGGGAAGCGCCGGGTGCCGTCGATCGCCTCGGCCAGCACGGCGAACCGGCTCTCCTCGCCGCGCAGGACGATCAGCGCGCCGGGGTCGGCCAGTTCGGTCAGCGGCAGCGCGAGCAGCACGCGCAGATCGACGACGGCCAGCACGTCGCCTTCCCACATCGTGATGCCGGCAATGACGTCCGGCACGCCGGGCAAGGTAGTCAGCGGCAGCGCCGGCAGCACGCGCGCGACCCAGGCCGCGTCGAACGCGTAGCGCTCGCCGCCGCAGCGGAAGGCCAGCACCTCGATGCCGGCGGGCGGTGCCGCGCCAGGCGCGGCGCCCGCCGCTGCCAGCGCGGCGGCACGCGCGGCCAGCACGCGCTCGCGGGCGCCGGGCTCGATGCGGTCCAGCGCGTCCAGGCCGCGGCGGCCGCTTCGAGCCGGCGCGACAAGGCTTCCCAGTCGAAGGCGGCCGTCATGACATCCGCTCCAGCCACGCCGCCGCCGCGCCGCCCAGTTCGGCGTCGGCGGCGCCGGCCAGTCGGCGGCAGTCGCGCAGCAGGCTGCGCGCGCGCGGCCGCCGGCCCGCGGCGTCTTCGATCAGCGCGCACAGGTAGTGGCCGAACGCACTGTCCGGTTCGAGGTACAGGAGACGCCGCACGCAATGGCGCGCGAGGGCCGGGTCGCCCTGCTCCAGCGCGAACAGCGCGGCACGCTGCTGCAATGGGGCCGACAGCGCCTCGGCCTCGACGGCGCGGCGCAGGCATTGCAGCGCCTCCTCGCGCCCGCCCGCCTGCGCGAGCGCGTGCACGCGCGCCATGGCCGCATCGTCCGGCGGCACCGGCGCGCTCGGCGCCGCGGCCGGCAACGGCTCGGGACGCGGGACCGGCGCCGGCCGGGTCGCGGCCGGTGCGGGCGCCACCGGCACCGGCGCCGGCGCGGGCAGCGCGTCCTTGCGGAAGAACACGGCATCCTCCAGGTACACGGCGGTAAAGCCCGGGAACAGCCGGGTCGAGGCCTCGCTGGCGTTCACGACGAGCCAGCCGCCGTCGACGAGGGCGGCGCGCAGCCGCGCGACGACGCGCGCGGACTGCTCGGGCCCGAAGTACATCAGGACGTTGCGGCAGAAAATGACGTCCATGGCGGACGGATACGCGCCGCTGGCCAGGTTCAGCTGCGCGAAGCGGACCTGGGCGCGCAGCACGGCGTCGACTTCGAAGCGGCCGTCGCCGAGCGGCTGGATGAACGGGGCCAGTTCGGCCGGGTCGGTGCGGCGGAACGACCAGCGCCGGTAGACGCCCGCACGCGCGACGTCGAGGAAGGCGTCGTTCAGGTCGGTGGCGAGGATGTCGACGCGTTCGGGCGGCAGTTGCGGGACGTCGCGGCGCAGCGCCAGCGCGATCGAATACGGTTCCTCGCCCGTGCAGCAGCCGGCGCTCCAGACGCGCAGCGGGCGCGCCGTCCCCCGGGCCAGCAGGGCGCGCGCCTGGTCGCACACGAGGTCGAAGGCGCGCGGCTCGCGCAGGAAATACGTTTCGCCGACGGTGAGGAAGCGCGCGCACAGGGCGCTGAGGGCAGCGTCCCACGGCCCGGCCAGCAGCCACGACGCGCAGGCCGCGGCGCCCGGCAGGCCCAGCGCGTCGGCCATCCGCGCCAGGGCGGCGTCGAACTGGCGGCGGCGCAGGCCCGTGAACGTCAGGCCGGTCGCGGCCTCGACCCGCTGCGCCGCCAGGTCGAACACGTCGGCGACGACGGTGTCGTCAATGGCGCTCACCCACCGCTCCCAACGCTCGCGTCAGCTGCACCCGTTCGTGCTCGAACAGGAACCGGGCCGGATCGATCACGAGGCACAGGCCGTCCGGCAGGCGCACCACGCCGTCGACGTAATCGGCGGCGCCCGCGGCGTCCGGCCAGCCGCTGTCCGGCACCGCCGTGCCGGGGCCGACGACCGCGTCGACCACGAGCGCGCACAGGACCCCGTCCATCTCGACGATGAGGAATTGCTGGGAAGGTGTGATGACCGTCGGGCGGCCGGTGGCGCGCAGGCCGAAATCGACGACGGTGACGGTCTCGCCGCCCACGTCGAGCACGCCGAGCACGATGTCGGACGCCCCCGGCAGCGGCACCGGCCGCGCGCTGAGCACGGCCCGCCGCACGGACGCCAGCGGCACGGCAAAGCGTCGCCCCCGGCAATCGAATTCAAGGACCTGCAGTGCTGCCGGTTGCCGGGCCGGCAACGCCGCTTCGGGCGCAAAAGCGGAGGGATTCATGCTCATCTCCTGTCGATGCGATACCAGGCGACCGCTGGCATTCTTCGCATGAGCCTGATCCTAGCGGACCTTGCGGCCGGCGTGTCAGTCCCATTGCGCGTGGCATGGACGTATGTACGGGCTCGGCACGCAGGAAGAACGGCCAAACCTGTGGATTTCATGAAATTTCCAGCAATAAATCGCCCACGCGCATCTAAAATACCGCAAATTCGATAATTCTGTCGCAAATTAAACGACAGAGGTTATCGTTATATTGTTGCTAAAAATTGACATTCCTCACAACGAGTGTGGGCAATGTGATCAGGTCTCGAGGTGGGCCAGCTTGCCGAGGCACCGGCGCTGGAAGCTGTCGAGTCCATCCGTGACGAGGGCATCGTCCTCGGGCACCGCGCCGGCGTCGATCAGCAGGCGCAGTTTGGCGATGCGGTCGCCCTGCGCGAGCGCCCGCGCGAGGTTGGACGCGTCCGGCGCGCCCGCCTGTTCGATGGCCAGGGTCACCTCCGCCGGAAATTCCCAGTGGCGCGCGATGCCGGCCGACAGCTGCCGTCCCAGCGCCAGCAATTGGCTGCTGAACCCGGTGGAACCGGGGACGGCGCGGTCCGGGCACAGGCGGAACGCGACGATCAGGCCCACGTTCTGCATCAGGCCGGCCAGGTACGCTTCGAAGCCGCCGGCGGGGATGCCCGGCGCGATGAGGCTCGCGGCGAGGGCGCACCGCTCGGACTGGTCCCACACGCGCGGCGCGACGCGGCGCGCGAAGCCGTCCGACTCCATGTTGATGACGGGCCGGAACGCGACGCGCGCCAGCACCATGCGCAGGCCGTTCTGCCCCAGCAGCTTAATGGCGGCCTCGACGGTATCGACCTTCGTCATGGGGCGGTAGAACGCGCTGTTGGCCTCGCGGATCACTTCCGCCACGAGCACGGGATCCTGCATGACGAGGCGCGACAGGTCGGTGGTCGAGACGTCTTCCGCGCCCAGGCTGCCCAGCAGCTGGGGGATCACTTCGGGAACGCGCGGCACGAGCCCGGCCGCATCGCCCGGCCGGGCCGCGAGCGCCCGGACCTCGTCGAGGATGCCTTGTTCCACGTCCGGCGCCGCATCGAAACGGGCCGAGCCCGTCAGCCAGCGGTAGTACGCCGCATCGATGTCGTGGCCGATGCGTTCGGCTTCGCGCGCCTGCTCCAGTTTCTGCTCGCCGGCCTTGGCCGCCGCCGCGGACGGGCTGGTGCCGCCGTCCGAACCGCCCATCAAACGTGAAATCCAACCCATGACATGCCTCCGTGCCCATGTAAATATCGTTATGAGCGGGATTGTGTCAAATAAATTGCCTTATGGCAATTCAATCCACATGATATGACTGATTTTACGGCATGGGAGCGGTGTTTCCCGCCGATCCGGACAGGATGCCGCGTCAGAACAGGCGTATATTGCCGTCCTCGTCCCAGTCGACCCGGGTGATGCCGGGCTCGTCCTGCTCGAGCCGGCGCAACACGTCGTCCTGCCCGCCCGCCGCCGCCGGCGCCGGACGCGGCGGCGCGCGGCGGTCGCGGCGGGCGAACGCTTCGCGCACCGTCGCGACCAGTTCTTCCTGCTGCCACGGCTTGGCCAGGTAGCGGAACACTTCGGCGCGGTTCACGGCGTCGGCCACCTCGAGGATTTCCTTCGTCGCGGACACGACGATGCGGACCGCTTCCGGCTGCAGGCCTTTCATGAGCTGGAGCACGTCGGCACCGTTCAGGCCGGGCATGCGGTAGTCGGAGATGACGACGTCGAAGTCCTGTTCGCCGGCACGGAGCACGGCCGCTTCCGGCTCGTCGAACGCTTCGATCACGACGTCGTCCGGCGGGAATGCCGCGCGCAGCGTGCGCCGCAATGCGCTCAGCACGGACGGTTCGTCGTCAAGAATGAGAATGCGGCGCATCGGGAGACCCTGACTTCACGAAAAGTTGTAATTCGATCGACGAGCGGCGCTCGTATTCGGCGAGCTGCTTCAGCATCCGGTCGGACAGCACATGGTCGGCCGACAGCAGCAGCGTCCCTTCCGGGGACAGCAGGTCGCGGCTGAGCACCATGCCCGGCTTGAGCTGGGCCGTGCCCATCGCGACTTCGGCGATCACCTCGGCCACGCTGCGCCCGGTGCGGATATCGTAGAACGCTTCGACGACCTCCGGGTCGTAGCGCTTGCCGCGGCTTTCCGCGACGAGTTCCGTCGCCTGCGCCGCATCCGCGCGGCGCTGCGCGAGCAGGCCCCGCTGCAGCGCCTCGTAATCGTGGGCCACCGCCAGGATGCGCGCGCCGAGCGGAATGTCGAAGCCGGCCATGCCTTCCGGGAAGCCGGCGCCGTCGAAGCGCTCGCGGTGGGCGCCGATGATGCGTGCCGCCTCGCGCAATTCCTCGAGCGGCATCAGGAGCTGTTCGCCCAGGTGCGGGTAGGTGCGGTAGAGCCCGAGATTGTCACCTTTCAGCACGGATTCCGGAATGCCGATCAGGCCGTCGGGAAAGCCGGTTTTGCCGATTTCGTGCAGCAGGCCCGCCACGAAGATGTCCTGCGCCTCGCGCGCCGTCAGGCCCATGCGCATGGCGATGCGGCGCGCCAGGTCGGCGACCTTGCGGCCGTGGCCGGGCACGGCGCCGGCGCGCGTCTCGACCATGCTCGAGAACACCTTGATGAGCGTGAGGAAGTTGTTCTTGAGGCGTTCGTGCGAGGCCTGCAGCGATTTCTGGGCCGCGGACAATTCCGCCGTCCGGTCGCGCACGCGCTGCTCCAGGTTCGCGTTCAGGTCGCGCAGCTGCTCGTTCTGCTGGCGCGTCAGTTCTTCCAGGCGGAGCTTTTCGCGCTGCAGCGACTGGCGTTCCAGCGCGTCGCGCACGACGAGCAGGATGGCCTCCTCGTTCCACGGCTTCGTGATGTAGCGATAGACCTCGCCGCGGTTGATCGCGCCGACGGTGGCCTCGTGGTCGGCGTGGCCCGTCAGCAGCAGGCGCAGCGTGTCCGGCCAGCGCTGGCGCACGCGTTCGAGGAATTCGGTGCCGTTCACCTCCGGCATCTGCATGTCGGAGATCACGATGTCGACGTGCTCTTCTTCCAGCACGGCCCACCCTGCCGCGGCGCTGCCCGCGACGAGGACCTTGTAGTGTTCGCGGCGGAACAGGCGGCGCAGCGCGGCGAGGATGTTCGGCTCGTCGTCGACGCACAGGATCGTGGCCGCGGGCGCATCCGGGCGCGCGGTGGCGGAAAACATGTTCATGACTGAGCCTCCATGGCGCCGGCCCTCTCGATAATGTCGTTCATGGCTAATCTTGCATCAAAAGGCGGCACGCTTCCTCGAACTGCCCTTCCGTCTCGCGGCACACGGCCTGCAGTTGTTCCGGCAACAGGCCGAGGTTGGCCGCCGCCACGCCGGCCATGCGCCCGTTCGGATCGAGCGCGTGCACCAGCCCGTTCGCGACGTGCACGACGCCGGGGATGTCGGCCAGGTCGGCCGCGGCCGGCGCGTGGTGCCGGCCGATCGCGCGCTGGATCACGGGCGGGAACTTCCACGCCTCGGCGAGCAACTGGCCGGCGTGCTCGTGGTCCACGCCGAGCACGCGCAGCTCCACCGCGGACAGGCCCGCGTCGTCGTACTCGGCGATCACCCGGGCATACTGTTCGGGGAAGCTGATCGCCAGCACGAGCCGGCCGATGTCGTGCAGCAGGCCGCCGATGAAGGCGGCATCCTGGTCGAGCCCCGCCTGGCGCGCGAGGCTGCGGGCGCACAGCGCCGTCGCGATCGAATGGCGCCAGAAGTGCGCGACGTCGACCCTGGGCCCGCCGGCGCCGCCGAAGCGGTCGATGACGGTGCTCGCGACGGCCAGCGCCCGCGCGCTGTCGAACCCGAGGACGACGATCGCCTGCTTGACCGTTTTCACCTTGGCCGGGAGGCCGTAGAACGACGAATTCGCCAGCCGCAGGATCTTCGCGGCCAGCGCCTGGTCGCGCGACATCTTTTCCGCCAGCGTCGTCACGTCGACGTCCTCGCGGCCGAAGGAACTGATCAGGTCGAGCACGATGGACGGCAGCGCCGGCAGGTCGCGCAGGCGCTGCACCACCTGGGTGAGTTCCACCACGGTCGTCGTCATGCGGCCTCGATCACGATCAGCCAGCCCCGCGACTGGGAGCCGTTGCCCATCGGCTGCGCGCGGGCATGGAGCCGCTGCTCTCCGAGCTTGTGTTCGAAGGCGAAACTCGCGCCGTCCGGCAGCGGCTCGGGCAAACCCGGGAACAACTGGCGCAACGCGCATCCCAGCACGGGCCCCTGCGCCGCGAACAGCCCGTGCGCCGCGCGATTGGCCAGCACGATGGTGCCGGCGTCGTCGCCCGCCAGCACCGGCACGGGCACGTTGTCGAGCGCCTCGTGCACGATGTCGAGGCTGATCTCGCCCTGTTCGATGTCGCTCCGCTGGCGCGCCAGCACGGACTCGAGCTGGCGGTTCACGGCCGCGAGCTTCTGGTTCGCCGTGCGCACTTCCAGCGTGAGCAGGCGGTTTTCGTTGGCCATCGCGCCGTATGCGACCGCCTCCTGGATGTGGCCGCGCAGCTGCTCGTCGTCCCACGGCTTGGTGAGGAATTTGTAGATCGCGCCGCCGTTCACCGCGTCCGTCACCGTCTGCAGCTCGGTGTAGCCGGACAAGACGATGCGCACCGTGTCCGGGTACAGCTGGCGCACCTTGCGCAGGAATTCGACGCCGGTCATCTCGGGCATGCGCTGGTCGGACACGATCAGGTCGACGGTATGTTCTTCCAGCAGCTTCAGGCCTTCGCTGCCGCTGTTCGCGGTCAGGATGCGGTAGCCGTCGCCGCGCAGCAGGCGCCGCAGCGACGACACGATGCTCGGCTCGTCGTCGACGAGCAGCAGCGTGGGTTGCGTGCGGTTGAAGCGCAGCAGGCGCGGCGCCAGGCCGGGGCCGGTCTGCAGCAGCGCGGTCAGCGCGTCGAACGGCACCGGCGCGGAGACGAAATCGCCCTGCACCGCATCGCACATGTGACGCGCCAGGAAGTCGCACTGCCCTTCGCGCTCGACGCCGTCGGCGACGACGCGCATGCCGAGGCTGTGCCCCATCGTGACGATCGCATCCACGACCGCCGCCGCGCTGTCCCCGTCGGGCACGCGCGCGATGAAGGAGCCGTCGATCTTGAGGACGTCGAGCGGCAGGCGCTGCAGGTTGACGAGGCTCGACGAGCCGGTCCCGAAGCCGTCGAGGCACAGCCGGATGCCCGCGTTGCGCAACGCGTGCAGGCAGTCGGCGAGCCGGCCGGCGTCGTCCGCCAGCAGGTGCTCGGCCAGCTCCAGGTCGAGGCAGGTCGGCGGGACACCCGCGGCCGCGAGCGCGGGCAGGATGGTCCCCTCCAGGTCGCACATCGCGACCTGGCGCGCCGACAGGTTGACGCCCACGCGCAGCGCCGTGTGGCCGTGCGCGCGCCACTGTGCCGCGTGCGCGGCGGCGTGGCGCAACACCCAGTCGGCCAGCGCGCCGCCCAGGCCGCACTCTTCGGCCACGCCGAGCAGGGTGGCGGACGGCACCGCGGCGCCGTCGTGGTGCAGGCAGACCGACGCTTCCACGGCGCAGATCGCGCCGCTGACGAGGTCGACCCGCGGCCGGTAGCGCAGGGACAGGCCGTCGCCCGCGAGCGCCTCGCGCAGCGCGAAGCCGATCCGCAGCCGGTCGAGGCCACCGTCGGCGGGCAGCGTATCGTCCCAGCGCTGGGTGCCGGCACCCGCATCCTGCGCGCACGCGAGGGCGCGGTCGGCGGCCAGCAGCAGGTCTTCCGCCGTGCCTCCGCTCAGGGGGAAAACGGCACCGCCCACGCAACAGGTCACGTACACGGTGTGTTCGGCGTGTTCGGCGTGTTCGAACGGCGCCGCGACGGTACGAATGATCTCCTCGATGCGCGCCGTCACCTGCGGTTGCTGCGTCCCTTCCAGCAGCAACAGGAATTTGTCGGCACCGTCGCGTGCGACCGTCACGTCCGGCCCGGCGGCGCGCTCGATGCGCCGCGCGATCTCGACCAGCATGCGCTCGCCGCCCGCGTGGCCGACCAGCGCGTGCACGCGCTTGAACAGGTCGAGCTGCAGCGCCGCCACCTGCAGCGGACGCTGGGCCCGCGCGGCGCGACGCAGCGCGTGCTCGAGGCGGTCGCGGAACAGCGCGTGGTTCGGCAAGCCCGTGAGCATGTCGTGCGTCAGGCTGAATTGCAGGTCGCGCTGGGACACCGTCTCCATCGTCACGTCGCTGCCCAGAACCAGCAGTCCGGCGCCGCCCGGCGCCGCGCTGTGCGGCACGGGTTGCGCCACGAAGTCGACGTAGCGCAGCTGCAGCGCGCCGCCCGGACCGGCCAGCTGGACCGGCCAGGCACGGTGCACGACCGGTTCGCCGGTGGTCAGCGCCGCTTTCAACAGTGCCGCGACGCCCTGCTCCGCCACTTCCGGCAGTGCGTCGCCCATCGGCAGGCCGATCAGGTCGCTGCGCCCCACCAGCTGTTTGTACGCGTCGTTCGCATGGGCGAACACGAGGTCGGGACCGACGAGGAAGGCGACGAAGCCGGGCGCATGTTCGAGCCATTCGAGCGCGACATAGCCCTCCGGGCATGGCGGCGTCGGCGCCATCCTGGGCGCGGGAAGATGTAAGGTGGCTGCATTCATGGCAGTTTGGCAAAACTCGATCAGCTTGAGAGGAATCAAGCCTTATGTCGAGAATATAGAACATTGCCGCACGGAATGTTCACATATTTGCGGAAACTGTGTCTCTGCGAATACAGTCTGGACGCTCTGGCAACGCTACACCGTACGCGAATACTGCATCCTTTGCAACGGCACGGCGGCCGGCTTGCCGAAATAATCATCGAACACCATGCAGATGTTCCGCACCAGCAGGCGGCCCTTCGGCGTGACGGTGATGCGGTCCGGCGTCACGGCCAGCAGGCCGTCGCGCGCCAGGTCGGCCAGCCGCGCCAGCTCGGGCGCGAAATGCTCGGCGACGTCGACGTCCCAGCGCGTCGCGAGACCGCGCAGGTCGAGCGCGAAGTCGCACATCAGCTTCTGGATCACGTCGCGCCGCAGCAGGTCGTCGCTGCACAGCGCCAGCCCGCGCGCCACGGGCAGCTCGCCGCGGCCGATGCGCGCGTAATACCGCTCGAGCGATTTCTCGTTCTGCGCATAGGTGCCGTTCACGGCGCTGATGGCGGACACGCCACAGGCGACCATGTCGACGTCCGCGTGCGTCGAATAGCCCTGGAAATTGCGGTGCAGGGTGCCGTCGCGCTGCGCGCGCGCGAGTTCGTCGTCCGGCCTTGCAAAATGGTCCATGCCGATGTACACGTAACCCGCCGCGCCGAGCCGCTCGATACACAGGCCCAGCATCGCCAGCTTCGTCGCGCCGTCCGGGAGGTCCTCGTCGCGGATCAGCTTCTGCGACTTGAACAGCTGCGGCATGTGCGCATAGTTGTAGACCGAGATGCGGTCCGGCGCCGCGGCGACGACCTTGTCGAGCGTCGCCGCCATCGTCGTCACGTTCTGCAGCGGCAGGCCGTAGATCAGGTCGATGCTGATGGAGCGGAAGCCCGCCTCGCGCGCGGCGGTAATGGCGTCGCGCGTCAGCGCTTCCGGCTGGATTCGGTTGACGGCGCGCTGCACGTCCTCGTCGAAGTCCTGCACGCCCAGCGACAGGCGATTGAAGCCTTGGCGGCGCAACGTGCGGATGCGGGCGGCGTCCACGGTGCGCGGGTCGATCTCGATCGAAAACTCGCCCGCGTCGTCGGCCGCGAACGCGTAGCGGCTGCGCAAATTGCCCAGCAGGTCGCCCATCTGGGCGTCGCTGAGGTAAGTCGGCGTGCCGCCGCCGAAATGCAGCTGCTCGACGACGGCGCCGTCCGCGCACAGCGCGGCCTGCATGTCGATCTCGCGCAGCAGGTAGCCCAGGTACTTCACCGCCTTGCCGTGGTCGTGCGTGATGATCTTGTTGCACGCGCAGTAGTAGCACAGCGATTCGCAGAACGGGATGTGCACGTACAGCGACAGCGGCCTGCCCGGCCGCGCGGCGGCGGCAAACTCGCCGGCGCCGAACGCGGGGGTAAAACGGTCGGCGGTGGGGTAGGACGTGTAGCGCGGACCGCGCTGGGTCATGCGGGCGATCAGGTCGGCGTCGAATTCGATGGTGGGATGCATGGTCACTCCGGTTCAGCCTTCGCGGCCGTCGATGCGGGCGGCCGTCAGGTAAGGCACATAGACCGCCAGGTAGGCGAGGAAGGCGGCGCTCCAGCACACGGTGGCGAGCACCAGGCCGGTGTCGCGCCAGGCCGGCACGACGCCGGCGGCGAAGCGCAGCACGACGGCCGCCTGCACGAGGACGAACATCGCGGTCTCGCCGCGGCCGGCCTTCAACGGACGGCCCGTGTGGCCCAGCGCCGTGCGGGTGATCATGCCCATGATCAGGCCCGCGAGCGCGCCGACCGTCAGCACGTGCAGCGCGGCGCTGCCCGTGACGACGCCGTACTGCGCCAGCGCCAGCAGCAGGAAGCCGAACGGGATCCAGAAGTACGACACGTGCAGGATCCACAGCAGCGGGTTGCGCCACGTGCGCCACGGCTGCCAGCCGAGCAGGCGCATGGCCTGGCCGACGGCGGCGAACAGCGCGAGGCTGGCCGTCGCGGGCGCCGGCAGGCCGGCGATCCACGCGAGGCCCGCCAGCACGGTCAGCACCAGCGCCCATTTGTCGCGGCGCGCATCCTGCACGGGCTGGGTGCCCGGCGCGCCGTTGCGGGTGAACATGGGGATCACGCGGCCGCCGATCACGATTTCGATCACGACGATCAGGAGGATCGCGGCGTGCACGGGCGCCAGCGGATTCACGCGGATCCAGCCCAGCGCGGCCGCGTGGTAGCACACGTTCGTCAGGGTGAGCAGCGCGAGCAGACCGACGAGGAACATGTTGCGCATGTTGCCCGACTGCTTCAGCACGCGGAACAGCGGCCACGCGGCGACCGGCAGGAACGCGGCGTCCACCAGGGCACCGACGACGGGCGGCGCGGCCAGCATCGCGATCCGCCCCGCCACCCACACGGTGGCGATGGCGGCAAGGGCCTTGCCGCGCGGGGTCCACAGCTTCGTCCAGGCGTAGCCGGCCGTGTACAGGAAGCCGACGACGACGGCCAGCGCGAAGCCGAACACCATCTCGTGCATATGCCACAACATGTCGATGCGCGCGGGCAGGCGCACGCCCGCCTGCGCCGCGATCCACAGCGGCACGGCGAGGGCGCCGAACGCGGCGGCCAGCAGGTAGAACGGGCGGAACCCGAGTGCGAACAGCGGCGCGCCGTGGCCGGGTGCGGGCGCCGGCCGGGCTTCTTCGATGGTCATGAGGGCCATGGCGGCCTCCTTTTAAGTGGTATCTACGCTGCATGTTATGAGCCGCCGGGGCGCCGGACAATCGGCCAAAGTGACTAGTCCGCCGTGCCGATGGGCGTGTCCCGCGCGGTTTCCTAAACTGGGTCAAGCATTTCAAATAAAGCTGCATTTGCGATGCAACTATTGCGGTGTTTCGCCGCACAATGCGGTCCAGGCGCCCCGCTGCGCCACCGATCAATCACAGTGAAGGAACACAAGCCATGCACGCTACACGCAGACTATGGACCTGGCTGGCGATCATCTGCGTACTCTCCTTCGGCACGCTGCTGTTCGTGGGCCGGGAGATCTACCTGAAGGCCCCGCCGATCCCCGCGCAAGTCCTCGACCAACAAGGCCACGTCATCTGGACGGGCGACCAGATCACACGGGGCCAGCAGGCCTGGCTCGCCGCCGGCGGCCAGCAGCTGGGCACCGTATGGGGCCACGGCAGCTACGTCGCCCCCGACTGGTCGGCCGACTGGCTGCACCGCGAAGCCGTCGCCCTGCAGGACGAACTCGCGCAGCGCGGCCACGGCAAGCCGTACGCGCAGCTGGATGCGGCCGCACGGGGCGGCATCGACGCCCTGGTCAAGGACGCCCTGCGCCGCAACACGTACGATGCCGCCACCGGCACCCTGACCTTGAGCGCCGAGCGCACCGCCGCCATCGCGGCCGTCGCCAGCCATTACGCGGGCCTGTTCGGCACCGATCCGAAGCTCGACAAGCTGCGCGAACAGTACGCGATGAGCGCCGGCTCCCTGCCCGCCGCGGACGACCGCACCGCGCTGACCGGCTTCTTCTTCTGGTCGTCCTGGGCGGCCGCCACCGACCGTCCGGGCGAAACCGCGCTGTCGTACACGAGCAACTGGCCGCACGAGCCCCTCGTCGGCAACACCCCGACGGCCGGCGCCGGCATCTGGTCGGTCGCCAGCATCATCGTCATGATCGGCGCCATCGCCGGCATGGTGTTCTTCCACTCCGCGCAGCCGGAAGAAGCCGATCCGAAGCCGCCCAAGGACGACCCGCTGTTCAAGCTGAAGGCCACGCCGTCGATGAAGGCCACGCGCAAGTACTTCGCCGTCGTCGTCGCGCTGATCCTCGCCCAGGTCGGCATGGGCGTGATCACCGCGCACTATTCGGTCGAAGGCCACAGCTTCTTCGGCATCCCGCTGGGCGACATCCTGCCGTTCACGATCAGCCGCACGATCCACACCCAGTTCGCCGTGCTGTGGATCGCCACCGCGTGGCTGGCGACGGGCCTGTACATCGCGCCCGCCATCTCCGGCCATGAGCCGAAGTTCCAGGCGCTGGGCGTGAACGTGCTGTTCTACGCGCTGCTGTTCATCGTCGCCGGCTCGACCGCGTGCGGCTGGCTCGGCACGCTGCAGCATCGCGGCGTCGACTTCAGCTTCTGGCTCGGCAACCAGGGCCTTGAATTCACCAGCATGGGCCGCGTGTGGCAATACCTGCTGTTCGTCGGACTGCTGTTCTGGGCCTTCCTGCTCGGCCGCGGCCTGTGGCCCGCGCTGCGCAAACCGTCGGAAAGCCGCGGCCTGATCGCCATGGTGTTCCTCGCGGCCGTCTGCATCGGCGGCTTCTACGCCACGTCGCTGACCTGGGGCCAGCATACGCACTACGCGATGGTCGAGTACTGGAGGTGGTGGCTCGTGCACCTGTGGGTCGAAGGCTTCTTCGAGGTGTTCGCCACGGCCGTCATCGCCCTGCTGTTCACCCGCCTGGGCCTGATCCGCGCGGCCAGCGCCAACGCCGCCATCGTGCTGGAGACCATCGTGTTCCTGTTCGGCGGCATCCTCGGCACCCTGCACCACCTGTATTTCACCGGCACGCCGACGGCCGTGATCGCGATCGGCGCCATGTTCTCGGCGCTGGAAGTGGTGCCGCTGTCGATGATCGGCATCGAGGCCTACCGCAACTACCAGCGCATGAAGGCCGCGCCGTGGGTGGCGAGCTACCGCTGGGCGATCCTGTGCTTCATCGCCGTCGGCTTCTGGAACACGGTGGGCGCAGGCCTGCTGGGCTTCTCGATCAACACCCCGATCGCGCTGTACTACATGCAGGGCCTGAACATGACGGCCGCGCACGGCCACGCCGCGCTGTTCGGCGTGTACGGCATGCTGGGCGTGGGCCTGATGCTGTTCTGCCTGCGCGGCCTGACGGACCGCCTGGCCTGGTCGGACGCCCTCCTCAAGCCGATGTTCTGGCTGCTGAACATCGGCCTCGCGATGATGGTGTTCATGGCGCTCGTCCCAGCCGGCATCTACCAGGCCTGGGCCAGCATCTCGAAGGGCATGTGGTTCGCGCGCTCGCCGGAAGTGATCCACTCCCCGTTCATGGAGAACATGGTGTGGCTGCGCGTGCCGGGCGACATCGTGTTCGCGCTGGGCACCCTGTTCCTCGCGCTGTTCGTGCTGCGGGTGATGCGCCGTCCGGCCCGCCCGGCCACGGTCCCGGTGGAGGTGCCGATCGAGATCGCCGGCCGGCCCGCCGCCAAGGCCCGCGTTTCCACCAAGGCCTGAACCCACGGGCGCCGGAGCGGACATGCGTCTCACCGAACATACCGACTATGCCCTGCGCGTCCTGATGTACCTGGGCGCCAACGGCGGTCGCCTCGCCACCACCGGCGAGGTGGCCGCCCTGCACGGGATCTCGCATCATCACCTGACGAAGATCGTGAACGAGCTGGGACATGCCGGGTTCGTGGAGACCGTGCGCGGCCGCTGCGGCGGCATCCGCCTCGCCCGCGCGCCCGCGGACATCACCGTGGGCGACGTCGTGCGCCACACCGAGCGCGATTTCAACCTCGTCGCCTGCCTGGACGGCCGCGCCCGCGCGTGCCCGCTCGCGCCGGCGTGCGTGCTGAAAGGGGCGCTGTGCCGCGCGACGGCCTGTTTCCTCGAGTCGCTGGACGGCATTGCGCTGTCCAGCCTCATCGCACCATCATGAACGATCTTCTCGACCTGCGGGCCCTGACCGCCCCCGAACCCATGGAGCGCGTGCTGGCCGCGCTCGATGCCCTCCCCGACGGCACGCGGCTGCGCGTGCTGCTGGCGCGCGAGCCGCACCCGCTGTACGGCATCCTCGCACGCACCGGCTACCGCTGGCAATCCGAGTGGCAGGACGACGGCTGCCTCGTGACCATCGCGCGGAGCGCCTGATGCGGCGCGCCGTCGACACTACCCGCCTCCCGCCGCCCGCCGTGCCGCTCGCGTTCCTGCTCGCGGCGCCGTGGTTCGGGGTGGCGGCGGGCGTCGTCGTCGCGTGGCACGGCGCGGCCGTGTTCGCGTCGCGCTGGTCCGCGCCGGCGCTGGCCGCCGTGCACCTCGTCACGCTGGGCTTCCTGACGATGACGATGGCGGGCTCGCTGCTCCAGATGGTGCCCGCCGTGGCCGGCCTGCCGCTGCGCGGGACGTACCGCGTCGCCGCCTGGAGCTGCCCGCTGCTCGGTGCGGGCGCGGCGCTGCTCGCGGCCGCGTTCCTGTCCGGGCATGTCCTGTTGTTCGCGCTGGCGGGCGCCGTGCTGGTGGCGGCGTTCGGTGTGCTGCTGGCCTGCCTGCTGCCCTCGATGTGGGCGGTGGCCGCCGCGGCGCTGCTGGCGTGCGTCGTCGCCGGCCTGCTCCTCGCCGGCTGGCTCGCGGGCGGCCCGGCCGTCCCCGTGCCGCCGCTGGTCGACACCCACGCGGCGCTGGGCCTGGCCGGCTGGGTCGTGCCGCTCGTGATGGCCGTGTCGTTCCAGGTGATTCCGATGTTCCAGGCGACCGACCCGTTTCCGCCACTCGCCGCGCGCGTTCTGGTGCCGCTGGTGCTGCTCGCATCGGCCGGATGGATCGCGGGCCGCTGGCTGGATTCGCCCTGGCGCACCGTGCCCGCGCTGGCCGGCGCCGCGCTCGTCACCGCCTATGCCGGCCTGGCCGCTTCCCTGCTGCTGCGGCGCAAACGCACGCGCACCGCGGCCGGCACGCCCTACTGGCTGCTGTCGCTCGCGGCGCTGGCCGGTACCGCGTGGCTGTTCGCGTGGCCGGGCGGCGCATCGGACGCCCTCGTCGGCGTCTGCTTCCTCGCGGGCTGCGCGATGTCCGCCGTGAACGGCATGCTGTACCGGATCGTCCCGTTCCTCGTGTGGCACCACCTGCGCGCCCGCCTGCCGCCGCACGTGCCGGTGCCGAAGTTCGCGGAACTCATCGCCCCGAGCCGCCTGCGCACGCAATGCCGCTGGCACGCCGCGGCCGTCGCGGTGCTGCTCGCCGCGTGCGCGGTGCCGCCCCTGGCGTCAGCCGGCGGCCTGTTGCTGGCCCTGGCCTGCCTGCGGCTGGGGCTCGACCTCGCGGCGCCCGTGCTGCGGCATCGCTGGGCGTCTTGACCGGCGCGACCAGCCCAGCATGCCGAGGCCCAGCGCGAACACCGCCGCCATGCCGGGTTCCGGCACGTCGCCCGCCGGCGGCGCCCGCAGGACGAACGACAGGTTGTCCGCATAGCCATCGTTGTCGCCCGAGACGAGCCGCTCCATCGACAGCCAGAACGACAGCTTGCGGGTGCCCGTCGGCACGAAACCGTCGGTCTCGCGGAACATCAGGCCGGTCTGGTCGTTGCGGTCCTGCGGCGTCACGGGGCCGAGCACCGAGTTCCCGACTTCGTTGTCGAATTCGTCGAGGAACTGCACGTAGAACAGCGCGTTGTCGCCCTGGTCCTGCCAGCCGCCGAGCCAGCCGGTCAGCGAATAGGCGATCGTGCCGGACGTCGCCGTGCCGAAGTCCAGCGTCTGCCAGCCGACGGCATACTGGCCGAACCCGGCGAACATCCTGTTGCCGCGGTCCGCCGGTCCCGGCTGCGTGGGCAGCACCCAATTGCTGCCATAGTCCACGGACTGGAACGCGCCGTAGCCCGCGTAGCCGGTCCAGCCGGCGAGGCCGGCTTCGGCATCGCCGTTGACGACGAGGTTGCTGCCGTAGACGACGGCGGCCTGGCCGTTGCATGCCGCCGCGAGCAGCGCGGCGGCCATGAGGAAGCGAACATGCATGGACATCTCCTGATCAAACGATACGATACTGGTCGAGTTGCGCCGCGCCCCGCATCGCCGGGTCGCTGATCGACGGCAGGCCGTTTTCCAGGTGGCCGGCGAAGCGCCGCAGCCAGCCCGGCATGCCGTTGACACGCGCCGCGTAGTCGTACCAGTTGGCGGTCTGCGCCAGCGACAGGCGCAACGTGCTGCGCGAGCGCGCGGGTACGCGCACGTCGGGGATCCGCATCGTCGTGTACTTGTTGGCGATGAGCTGGAAGGTGCATGGCTGGCCGCCGTTGTTCACGAAGTCGACGACGAGCTCTCCGGCCCGGCGGTCGGCGCGCACGACCACTTCCGGCAACGGGGCGTCCGCGGTGCGGCGCACGTCGCCCGCGACATGGCGGTGGAAGCCGTTCGGTCCCAGCACCCACAGGTCGTAGCCGGCGCCCGTCGTCCAGCGGCCCGTCAACTGCTTGCCCGCTTCGACCGTGTAGCGGCGCGGGACCTGGTCCAGGGCCAGGCGGTCGTACACGTGGAGCACGGCACCGGCTTCACCGGCATTCTCGAACGTGAGATCGACCAGGCCGCCGGTCGCGGACACCTGCGCCTGCACCTGCAATTCGTACGGCAGCGCACGGGCCGGCCGCACGCCGGCGGCCTGCACGGGGGCCGACAGGGCCGTCGGGATCGCCGGGACCTTGGTGCTGCCCAGGCTCAGCGCCAGCGCGCGCCGCGCGGCCGTATCGGGCAAGGCGGCCGCGCTGTCGTTCGGGTTCACGAAATCGAAGCAGGACAGGAGGTTGCCGCTCACGGCACGCCGCCACGGGCTGATGAGCGGCTCGCGCACGCCGAAGCGCGCCTCGATGAAGCGGACGATCGACGAGTGGTCGAACACCTGCGAATTGACCCAGCCGCCCTTCGTCCACGGCGAGATGACGTACAACGGCACGCGCGGACCCAGGCCATACGGACGGTGCAAGGTGCGCGCGTCGGCGCCGTTGAGGATGTGGTGGTATTCGCCGGTCGTGTCGACGGTCGATGCGCCCGCGAGCCGGGCCTGCGCCGGATCGGGGCTGTACGTCGTGTACGACGGGACGGCCGGCGGCGGCATGTGGTCGAAGAAGCCGTCGTTCTCGTCGAAGTTGATGATGAAGACCGTCTTGCTCCAGCTCTCCGGATTGGCCGTCAGCGCATCAAGCACGCGCGCGATGTAGTCGGCGCCCGACGCGGGGCTCGATGGCCCCGGGTGCTCGGACCCTTCGGCGGTGGCGACGACCCAGCTCACCTGCGGCAGCCGGTTGGCCAGCACGTCCGCCTTCAGCAGGTCGAGATCGCGCGTGCTGACGCCGCGGCTGCGCAGCGACGGCGAATAGCCCGGCCGCTGGTACCACGCGTTGCGGAACGAACGGAAGCCGGCCAGCGAATTGTCGGTGAAGTTGTCCGCCATGTTCTGGTAGACCTGCCAGCTGATCCCGGCCGCTTCCAGGCGCTCGGGATACGTCGTCCAGCGGTAGTCGGTGTTCGGGTCCGGATTGAAATCGTCGTGGCTGTTGTCGGTCGACGGACCGCCCGCGGCGCCCAGCGGGTCGTTATGGCCGGTGAACAGGAACAGGCGGTTCGTGTTGGTGCCGGTCTGCGTCGCGCAATGATAGTGATCGCAGATCGTGAAGGCGCGGGCGAGCGCGAACTGGAACGGCACGTCGGCCTCGGCGTAATAGCCCAGCGCATGGTTCTGCTTCACGGTACACCAGTCGTTCATGCGGCCGTGGTCCCACGCCAGCTGTGCATCCAGCCACGCGTGCGGCGTGCCGGCCACGCGCATGACCGGGAAATCCTGCACGGTATTCAGGCGGAACGGCGCGATGGCGCGGCTCTGCGGCCAGTTCGGACGCCCCGGCACCGGCGCGCCGCCGACGGTCTGCTGCACGAAGACCGTCTTGCGGTTGAAGAGGTTCCGCCGATCCATCACGGGAATCGGGAACGGATCGCCGAATCCCCGCACGCCTTCCAGCGTGCCGAAATAATGGTCGAAGCTGCGGTTCTCCTGCGTCAGCACGACGATGTGCTCGACGTCCTGCAGGCTGCGGGTGCGCTGGTTGGCCGGCAGGGCCAGCGCCTTCTGGATCGCGGGCGGGAAGGAAGCGAGGACGGCACTGGCGCCGCCGGCCTGCGCCAGCGTGCGGAGGAAGCCGCGGCGGCTCATGCGTGCACCATCGGCGCGGGAAACGCGAGATCGAAAGATTGCATTTGAATGTTCCAGGTTGATTATTGGAAATACACCTCATGCTCAACAAGGCTTCAGCGTAGGCATCGATGATGAAATGTTGATGACAAGTTAATTTTTCGAAGTTTTGATCTGGATCAACGATCTCACCTCGATCAAACCGGTAAGGTGGGCCCATGGACAAGTTCAACCCGCCGCCGGCCGACCCCTGGGCCGACATCGAACCGCCTACCGTGACCGACCGCCTGCTGCACGCGGCCCTGGGCCGCATGACGTCCGGCATTTCGCCCGCCGCGCTGGCGCTCGCGTGGATGGACTGGAGCCTGCACCTGGCGCAATCGCCGGGAAAATGGGCCCGGCTGTGCGACAAGGCCTTGCGCAAGGCCGGCCGTTTCGGCGACTACGCCGCGCGTGCCGCCGCCGGACCGGCGGCACCCTGCATCCAGCCATTGCCGCAGGACCGCCGCTTCGACGGCGCCGCGTGGCAGCGGTGGCCGTTCAACGTGATCCAGCAAGGCTTCCTGCTCAACCAGCAGTGGTGGCACAACGTCACGACCGGCATCGGCGGCGTCGCGCCGCACCACGAACAGGTCGTATCGTTCGTCGCGCGCCAGCTGCTCGACATGATGTCGCCCGTGAACTACGTCGCGACGAATCCCGAGGTGCTGCAGTCCACGGCGCAACAGGGCGGCATGAATTTCTCGAAGGGGGCGGCACACTTCGCGGACGACTGGTGGCGCCTGCTGGCGGACCGCCCGCCGGCCGGCACCGAGGACTTCGTGCCGGGCCGCCAGGTCGCCGTCACGCCCGGCAGGATCGTCCTGCGCAACCGGCTGATGGAGCTGATCCAGTACGCGCCCGCGACGCCCGACGTGCATGCGGAACCCGTGCTGATCGTGCCCGCGTGGATCATGAAGTACTACATCCTCGACCTGTCGCCGCACGATTCGCTCGTGAACTACCTCGTCGGGCGCGGCCACACCGTCTTCATGATCTCGTGGCACAACCCGGGCGAGGCGGACCGCGATCTCGGCATGGACGACTACCTGCACCTGGGCGTGCTCGCCGCGCTCGATGCCGTCACCGCCATCGTCCCCGACCGGCGCGTCAACGCCGCCGGCTACTGCCTGGGCGGCACCCTGCTCGCGATCGCCGCCGCGTACCTGGCGGGCCGGCGCGACGCGCGCCTGCAATCGCTCACGCTGCTCGCCGCCCAGACGGATTTCACGGAGCCGGGCGAGCTGTCGCTGTTCATCGACGACAGCGAACTGGATTTTTTGGAAGACATCATGTGGCGCCAGGGCTACCTGCAGACGCGCCAGATGGCCGGCGCCTTCCAGCTGCTGCGCTCCAACGACCTCGTGTGGTCGCGCATCGTCAACGACTACCTGCTCGGCCAGCGCCAGCCCATGAACGACCTGATGGCGTGGAACGCGGACGCCACGCGCATGCCGTACCGGATGCACAGCGAATACCTGCGCCGGCTGTTCCTGAAGAACGACCTGTTCGAGGGGAGATATCGCATCGACGGCAGGCCCGTGGCGCTGGCCGACATCCGCGCGCCGCAGTTCGTCGTCGCCACCGAATCGGACCACGTGGCGCCGTGGAAGTCCGTCTACAAGATCAACCTCGTCGCCGACGCCGACGTCACGTTCGTGCTCACGAGCGGCGGCCATAACGCGGGCATCGTCAGCGAACCGGGGCGCCGCGGCCGGCACTACCGCCTCGCGCGCCGCAGCGACGGCGACACGTACGTCGCCCCGGACGACTGGCTGGCCGCGACGCCCGCGCGCGACGGCTCGTGGTGGCCCGCCTGGGCCGACTGGCTGGCAGCCGGCAGCACGGGCCGCACCGCGCCGCCCGCGCCGGGCGCCTCGCTCGGCCCCGCACCCGGCCGCTACGTGCTGGAACGCTGAACCCTCACTGGAGAATCCCATGCAGAACGCTCTCATCGACCTGCGCGGCAAGCGCGGGCTCATTCTCGGCATCGCCAACGACCGCAGCATCGCCTGGGGCTGCGCCCGCGTGATGGCCGCGTGCGGGGCCGAACTGGCCGTGACCTACCTGAACGACGCCGCCGAACCCCACGTGCGCCCGCTGGCCGAAACACTGCGCTGTCCGCTCGTGCTGCCGTGCGACGTGCGCGCGCCCGGCCAGCTCGAGGCCGTGTTCGACGCGGTGCGCACCGAATGGGGCACGCTCGATGTCGTCATCCACGCGATCGCGTACGCACCGAAGGACGATTTGCAGGGCCGCGTCGTAGACTGCTCGGCGGCAGGCTTCGCGCTGGCGATGGACGTGTCGTGCCATTCCTTCATCCGCTGCGCGAAACTGGCGGAGCCGCTGATGCCGCACGGCGGCTGCCTGCTGACGTTCACGTTCTACGGCGGCGAGAAGGTCGTCCCCCACTACAACCTGATGGGCCCCGTGAAGGCGGCGCTGGAAGCGTCGGTGCGCGCGCTCGCGGTGGAACTGGGCAGCCGGCGCATCCGCGTGAACGCCGTGTCGCCGGGCCCGATGGGCACGCGCGCCGCGTCCGGCCTGGAACACTTCGACGAGCTCCTCGACGATGCCTGGTCGCGCGCGCCCGAGCACATGCTGGCCCGGCTCGACGACGTGGGCGCGTTCGCCGCCTTCCTGGCGAGCGACGGCGCGCGCCTCGTGACGGGCAACGTCGAATACGTCGACGCCGGCTACCACGTGCTGGGGTGACCGATGGACACCATCAGCAACCGCACGTTCGACGAACTGAAGGTCGGCGACAGCGCGAGCCTCGCCCGCACGCTGACCCGCGCCGACATCGAACTGTTCGCCGTCATGTCGGGCGACGTCAATCCGGCCCACCTGGACGAGGAATACGCGCGCAGCAGCATGTTCCATGAAGTGATCGCGCACGGGATGTGGAGCGGCGCCCTGATCTCCACGGTACTCGGCACCCAGCTGCCCGGCCCGGGCACGATCTACCTGGGCCAGTCGCTGCGCTTCCTGAAACCCGTGGGCCTGGGCGACACCGTGACCGTGCTGCTCACCGTCGCCCGCCTCGATCCGGACAAGCACCGCGTGACGCTCGACTGCACGGTGACGAACCAGCACGGCCAGCAGGTGGCGAGCGGCACCGCGGAGGTCATCGCGCCGGCCGAGAAGGTCGCGCGGCCCCGTATCGCGCTGCCGGAAGTCCGCCTGCGCGAGCGCGGCAGCCGCTACCGCGCGCTGCTGGCGGCCGCGCAGGATGCGCCGCGCGTGCATACCGCCGTCGTCCACCCGGTCGATACGGTGTCGCTGCTGGGCGCCGTCGAAGCGGCGCGCGAGGGCCTGATCACGCCGGTGCTCGTCGGCCCGGAAGCGAAGATCCGCCAGGCGGCGGAGCTGGCGAACGTCGACCTCGCGCCGTACCGCATCGTGCCGACCGCGCACAGCCACGCGGCCGCCGATGCCGCCGTGGCGCTCGCGCGCACGGGCGAGGTCGGCGCCATCATGAAGGGCGCGCTGCACACGGACGAATTGATGCATGCCGTCGTCGCCCGCGACACCGGCCTGCGCACGGGCCGCCGCATCAGCCACGTGTTCGCGCTGGACGTGCCCACGTATCCGCGTCCCCTGCTCCTCACGGACGCCGCCATCAACATCTACCCGACGCTGGAGGACAAGCGCGACATCGTCCGCAACGCGATCGACCTGGCGCACGCGCTGGGCATCGCGGCGCCGCGCGTGGCGATCCTGTCCGCGCTCGAGACGGTGTATCCGAAGATCGCGTCGACCATCGAGGCGGCCGCGCTGTGCAAGATGGCTGACCGCGGCCAGATCGAGGGCGCGATCCTCGACGGGCCGATGGCGTTCGACCTCGCCGTATCGGAAGCAGCGGCGCGCACGAAAGGGTTCGTGTCCCCGGTGGCCGGCCAGGCCGACATCCTCGTCGTGCCCGACCTGGAAGCGGGCAATATGCTGGCCAAGCAGCTGGAGTACCTGGCGGAAGCTCAGGTGGCCGGCATCGTGATCGGGGCGCGCGTGCCCATCATGCTCACCAGCCGCGCGGACGGCCCGCTGGCCCGGCTCGCGTCGTGCGCGCTCGCGTCCCTGCTCGTGCGCCACTCGACAGGTCTCGCCGTGATCGGATCATCATGAGCAAGGGATATGCATGCATCAACGCCGGCTCGTCCAGCATCAAGTACGCCGTCTACGTCGAACGGGGCGCGGATCTCGTCGCGACGGCGCACGGCCAGGTGGCGGGTCACGGCCCCGCGCAACTGCGTGCCGTCGTCGGCCAGGTCGAGAACCACCTCGCGCCGGCCCGGCTCGCGGCCATCGGCCACCGCGTCGTCCACGGCGGGAACGATCACGCGGGACCGGCGCTCGTCACGCCGGCCCTGCTGGCGGAGCTGCAGGCCCTCGCCCCGCTCGCGCCGCTGCACCAGCCGCACACCGTGGCCGGCATGGACGCGATGGCGCGCCTGCATCCGGGCCTGCCGCAGGTCGCCTGCTTCGACACCGCGTTCCACCTCGGGAACCCGCGGGTCGCGCGCCTGTACGGCCTGCCGCGCGCGCTCGCGGACGAGAACATGCTGCGCTACGGTTTCCATGGCCTGTCGTACACCCACATCGCCGACACCTTGCCCGCGATCGAACCGCGCGCCCGTGGCCGCGTCGTCGTCGCCCACCTGGGCAGCGGCGCCAGCATGTGCGCCATGGTCGACAGCCGCAGCGTCGCGACGTCGATGGGCTTTTCCGCGCTGGACGGCCTGCCGATGGCCACGCGCTGCGGCGCCCTCGACCCCGGCCTCGTGCTGCACCTGCTGCGCGCAAAACGGATGACGCCGGACGCGCTGGAACGCCTGCTGTACCTCGACAGCGGCCTGTTGGGCATCTCCGGCATCAGCGGCGACATGCGCACCCTGCTCGCGAGCCTGGAGCCGGCCGCGCGCGAAGCGGTCGACGTGTTCGTATACCGCATCGCGCGCGAACTCGGATCCCTGGCCGCGGCGGCGGGCGGCCTCGACGTGCTCGTGTTCACGGGCGGCATCGGCGAACACGCGGCGGCCATCCGCGCCCGCGTGTGCGAGCAGGCCGCGTGGCTGGGCGTGCGCCTCGACGCGGACGCCAATGCAACCCATGGCCCGCGCCTGCACGCGCCGGACAGCGCCGTCGCCGTGTGGGCGCTGCCGGCCGACGAGGAAGCCGTGATCGCGCGCGAGACGAAACGGGTCGCGGACGCTTATCCCTCGTAGGCGCGCAATCCGTCCGCGTCGAGGATCGCGATGTCGCGCCCGTCCACGCGCACGAGTTCGCGCCGCGTGAGATCGTTCAGCACGCGCGAAAAATACTCGGGCGTGATGTTCAGGCGCGACGCCACGAGGCGCTTGCTGACGGACAGCCGCACCGTCGCGCCGGATGCGGGCGCATCCTTCAGCAGATAGCCGACGACGCGCTGGCCGCCCGTGTGCAGGGTGTACGCCTCGACATCGGCGACAAGGCCGTGCAGGCGCCGGCTCATCCCGGCCAGCATGCGCCGGGCGAATGCCGCGCTCTGTTCCAGCTCGGCGAAGATGGCTTCCTTGCGCACGTGCAGCAGCAGGCAGTCTTCCAGCGCCGTCGCCGTCACGAAGTACGGCTTTTCCATGAACATGACCGCCTCGCCGAACGTCTTGCCGGGACCGAGGATCTCGATGACCTTTTCCTGGCCCTGCGGCGAAATGAAGGCCAGCTTGACCTGGCCGTACAGGATCGAGTGAAACCCCTCGCACGGGTCGCCCCGCTCGACGATGGTGCGGCCGCGGCCGACGTGCCGCTCGGTGGCCGCGGCGCCGACGGCGCGCAGTTCCTCCTCGCCGAGATCGGAAAACAGCGGCAGGCGGCGCAGGAAGGTGCAGGGGTCGATGGTGGCCACGGTCGCGGGACGTCATGAAATGGTCGGGATGCCGCCATTCTCGCGCGGTCGGGCGCCGCGCGGGATAGTCCGGAAGAACTAGGCGGCGTCCTCCATCGTGCCGACTTACGCGCGCGGGGAAGCCGCCTACAATCGGACCATCCTCCTCCTTGTCACGGATTTCCCCATGCAGCTCTCGAATTTTTCCGATTTCCTCGCCGCCGCGCGCACCCAGCCCGAGGCGCAGCGCCTGCTGTTCGTGTTTGCGGTCGCCGAACTGCCGCAGGCGCACACACCGGGCCAGGCGCGCCGCTTCGAGGAAGGCTGCGGCGGCGCATTGGCGCCCGTGATGTGCGTCGACAAGGGCCTCGACGAGCTCGCGGATTTCGGCGTGCTGGCCGACGAGTCGCGCGCGACGGGCCAGCCGTGGGACATGGTGTTCGTCGCCGCACTGGCAGGGGAACAGCAGGCGTCCGGCATCGACCGCGGCCTCAAGATGATGATCGACGCCGTGCACCGCGGCGCCATCGAACGGTTCCTCGCGTTCGACCCGGACGGACACGCCGTGCGATTTGCTTGAACCCGTTCAAGGCGAGAGAGGCGGCGCGTCATTATGCTCCATGCGTTACCGTTCACCCGCCCGCCATGACCTCTCCCTCCCTCGAACTCGTTTGCCCCGCCGGCAGCCTGCCGGCCCTCAAGGCCGCCATCGACCACGGCGCCGACTGCGTCTACCTCGGCTTCCGCGACGCGACCAATGCGCGCAACTTCGCCGGCCTGAACTTCTCCGAAGCCGCCATCGTCGAAGGCATCCGCTATGCCCACGACCGCAACCGCAAGGTCTTCCTCGCCCTGAACACGTATCCGCAGCCGGGCGGCGACGGCCCGTGGCGCCGCGCGCTCGACCGCGCCGCCACGCACGGCATCGACGCCGTGATCCTGGCCGACCCGGGCCTGATGGACTATGCGGCGCGCGTGCATCCGCAGCTGCGGCTGCACCTGTCCGTGCAGGGCTCGGCGACGAACATCGACGCCATCGCCTTCTACCACCGCCACTTCGGCATCGCGCGCGCCGTGCTGCCGCGCGTGCTGTCGCTGGCCCAGGCCGAAAAAGTCATCGAGCATTCGCCCGTCGAGATCGAAGTGTTCGGCTTCGGCAGCCTGTGCGTGATGGCCGAGGGCCGCTGCCAGCTGTCGTCGTACGCCACCGGGGAATCGCCCAACACGCACGGCGTGTGCTCGCCCGCGAAGGCCGTGCGCTGGACGCGGACGCCGCGCGCGCTGGAGGCGCGCCTGTACGACGTCCTGATCGACCGCTACGGCGACGGCGAGCAGGCCGGCTACCCCACCTTGTGCAAGGGCCGCTTCGACGTGGACGGCGAGACGTATTACGCGATCGAGGAACCCGCGAGCCTGAACACGCTCGAGATCCTGCCGAAGCTCGCGGCGGTGGGCGCGCGCGCCGTCAAGATCGAAGGCCGCCAGCGCAGCCCCGCGTACGTGGCCCAGGTCACGAAGGTGTGGCGCGCCGCGATCGACGCCTGCCTCGCGGAACACGGCCGCTACACGGTCCGGCGCGAGTGGATGACGAGCCTGGACAACGTCGCCGAAGGCAGCCAGCACACGCTGGGCGCCTACCACCGCCCCTGGAAATGACCCCGCACCGGAAGACCATCATGAAGATTGCCCTCGGGCCCCTGCAATACTACTGGCCGCGCGACACGGTGTTCGCGTTCTACGATGCGATGGCGGAGACGCCCGTCGACATCGTCTACCTCGGCGAAACCGTCTGCTCGCGCCGGCACGAGCTGCGTCCTTCCGACTGGCTCACCCTGGCCGAACGGCTGGCCGGCGCCGGCAAGGACGTCGTGCTGTCCACCCAGGTGCTGATCGAATCGCCATCCGACCTGAGTACCCTGCGCCGCGTCGGCGGCAACGGCCGCTTCCTCGTCGAGGCCAACGACATGGGCGCCGTCCACTGCGTCGACGGCCGCCCGTTCGTCGCCGGCCCCCACCTGAACATCTACAACCCGGCCACGCTGGCCGTGCTCGCCCGCGCCGGCGCCGTGCGCTGGGTCGCGCCGCTGGAAATGCCGTCGACCAGCCTCGCGGCCATGCAGGCTGCCCTGCCGGCCGGCGTGGAGACCGAGGTGTTCGCCTACGGCCGCATGCCGCTCGCGTTTTCCGCGCGCTGCTTCACGGCGCGCCACCGCAACCTGCCCAAGGACGATTGCCGCTTCAGCTGCCTGGAGCACCCGGACGGCCTCGTGCTGGACACGCAGGAAGGCAAGCCGTTCCTCGTCCTGAACGGCATCCAGACCCAGTCCGCGAAGGTCTACAACCTCGTCGACGTACTGCCCGCCATGCGCGCACTGGGCGTGGGCGTCGTGCGTCTCAGCCCGCAGTTGGCCCACATGGCGGACATCGTCGCCAGCGTGCACGGCGTGCTGACGGGCGCCCTGACCGGGGCCGCCGCGCGCGAGCGCATGGGCGCGTGGATGCCGGGCGCCGCCTGCAACGGCTTCTGGCACGGCCGCCCCGGCCTCGAGGAGGTCGCCGCATGAACGCCTCCCCCTACCGCCTGCCGGCGCCCGTCCGCCACGTCCTGTCCCGGTTGCCCGGCCGGCCCGGCGCGTGGCTGTTCGCGGCGGGCCTGAACGCCGGCCTGAAACCCCACCTGGACGACGACGTGCGCGCGCAACTGCTGCGCAAGCGGCTGCGCCTGGCCGTACTGGACGCGGGCGTCGCCTTCGACGTCGCGTGGAACGGGCGCTCGTTCGCGGCCGTGACGTCAAAGACGGCACCGGACGTCGTCATCGGCGCGACCCTGTACGACCTGGGCCTGCTGGCCACGCGCCGCGAGGACCCGGACACGCTGTTCTTCAGCCGCCGCCTGGTCATGGAAGGCGACACGGAGCTGGGACTGCTCATCAAGAATACGCTGGACGCCGTCGACCGTTGAAAGGAGAACCTGATGGGCCGTGACCGTACCGTTTTCCCCCTCGTCTATTCCTGCTCCGGCTGTTCCAGCGCGGCGCAGATGGCCAACCACATCGCGCTGGAACTCGACCGGGAGGAAGTCGCCGAGATGTCGTGCATCGCCGGCGTGGGCGGCGACGTGCCGTCGCTCGTCAAGCTGGCGAAATCCGGGCGGCCCGTCGTCGCCATCGACGGCTGTCCGCTCGAATGTGCGCGCCACTGCCTCGCGCGCCACGGAGTGACGCCGGACCTGCATGTCCAGCTGGCCGAACATGGCGTGCGCAAGCGCTACCACATGCAGTTCGACCCGGCCGAAGCGGCCGCCGTCGCGCGCGAGGTGGCGGACGACGTGGCGCTGCTCGCGGCGGAACGCCGAATGCTTCAACCAGTTTAAGGCGGGGCCGGCGGGCCTCGGGGATAGTGGTCGCCTGACTATCACCGAGGATCACATGAACGCCAACGAATCCCTCTTTGCCGCATCCATGCCGACGCAGGACGTGTCGGCCGACGTACTGCAGGAGAAATACGCGAAAGGCGACGAGACGACCGTCGCGCAAGTGCGCGCCCGCGTGGCCCGCGCGCTGGCCGCGCACGAACCCGAACCGCTGCGCCCGGAGATGGAGCAGCGCTTCCTGTGGGCGCAGGACCACGGCTTCGTGCCCGCCGGCCGCATCAACTCGGCGGCCGGCATCGGCCTGAAGGCCACCTTGATGAACTGCTTCGTGCAGCCGGTCGGCGACGCGATCAGCGGCCGCGACGGCGCCATCCCCGGCATCTACGGCGCCGTGGCGGAAAGCGCGGAAACGATGCGCCGCGGCGGCGGCGTCGGCTACGACTTTTCCGCGATCCGCCCCGCCGGCAGTCTCGTGAAAGGCACGGCTTCGCGCGCGTCCGGCCCCGTGTCGTACATGGCCGTGTTCGACGCGTCGTGCCGCACGGTCGAATCGGCCGGCGCCCGCCGCGGCGCCCAGATGGGCGTCCTGCGGATCGACCATCCCGACATCGAGGCCTTCGTCGCGGCCAAGGACGGCGGCGCGTTCAGCAATTTCAACCTGTCCGTCGGCGTCACGGATGCCTTCATGCGTGCCGTCCTGGATGACGCCGCCGTCGAGCTGACGCATGCGGCCGAACCGGGACCGGACGACCGGGCGAACGGCGCATACCTGCGCCCGGATGGCCGCTGGGTGTACCGCACGGTGCGGGCGCGCGACCTGTGGGACAAGGTGATCGGCTCCACCTACGACCACGCGGAGCCGGGCGTGCTGTTCCTGGACCGGATCAACGGCGAGAACAACCTGTACTACGCCGAGACGCTGGCGGCCACGAACCCGTGCGGCGAGCAGCCGCTGCCGCCGTACGGCTGCTGCGACCTGGGCTCGCTCGACCTCACGAAATTCGTGCGCCAGCCGTTCACGCCGGAGGCGCGCTTCGACCTCGACACGTTCCGCGACGTGACGGCCGTCGGCGTGCGCATGCTCGACCTCGCGCTCGACGCCACCGAATGGCCGCTGCCGCAGCAGGCGGCGGAAGGCCGCAACAAGCGCCGCATCGGCATCGGTTTCCTGGGCCTGGGCAGCGCGCTCGTCATGCTGGGCCTGCGCTACGACGCCGACGAGGGCCGCGCGTTCGCCGCCGACGTCACGCGCGCACTTCGGGACGCCGCGTACGATGCATCGGTGGCGCTGGCGCGCGAAAAAGGCGCATTCCCGCTGTTCGACGCGGAACGCTACCTGGACGGCGCGTTCGCGCGGCGCCTGCCGGACGAGCTGCGCGAAGCGATCGCCCGCCACGGCATCCGCAATTCGCACCTGATGTCGATCGCGCCCACGGGCACCATCGCCCTCGCGTTCGCGGACAACGCGTCGAACGGCATCGAACCCGCGTTTTCGTGGGTGTACCAGCGCAAGAAGCGCATGCCGGACGACAGCACGCGCATCTACGAGGTGGCCGACCACGCGTGGCGCCTGTACCGCCACCTCGGCCACGACGTGGCCGAACTGCCGGCGCAGTTCGTGACGGCGCTGGAGATGTCGGCGCAGGACCACCTCGGCATGATGGCGGCCGTGCAGCCGTACGTCGACGGCGCGATCTCGAAGACCGTCAACGTGCCCGCCGACTACCCGTTCGACGACTTCAAGGATTTATACACGGAGGCGTGGCGCGCGGGGCTGAAGGGCCTCGCCACGTACCGGCCCAACGCCGTCACGGGCAGCGTATTGAGTGTCGCGCCGCCTGTCGCCGAAGCACCGGACGCCGGCGTGCCGTACCACGTGGATCCGCTGCGCCGCCGTTTCGAGAGCCGCCCGGCCGGCGAACTGGAATCGGTCACCTCGAAGGTCGAATACACGACCCAGGAAGGCAAGAAGACGGTCTATCTGACCATCAGCTTCATGCGCGTGGAAGGACGGCTGAACGGGCGCGACCTCGCCATCGAGCGCCCGTTCGAGTTCTTCATGCCCGCGAACCAGCGCAGCGACGGCCACCAGTGGATCACGTCCACGATGCGCCTGCTGTCGCTGGCCGCGCGCGCCGGCAGCTCCATCGCCAAGGCGCTCGCCGACATGCGCGCCGTCGTGTGGGAAAAGGGGCCGGTGCGCTGCGGCCACCTGACGCGGGCGGACGGCGTGCAGGTGCCGATGTACCACGACTCGGAAGTGGCGGCCATCGCCTTCATGCTGCAGCGGATCCTGATCCGGCGCGGTTTCCTGGACGCCCACGGCAACCAGGTGCCCGCCGACGCGCTGGATCGCCTGCTGGCACGGCGCGGCACGCCGGACGAGGCGCCGGCACCGAACATCGCGGCGGTCGAAGAGACGGGCGCCAAGTGCCCGGAATGCGGCGCGCGGGCGTTGCGCAAGGTCGACGGCTGCACGCGCTGCACGTCGTGCCACTACCTGGGCGGCTGTGCCTGATTCGTAAAACCTGAAACCGGTTCAAGGACAAGGGCGGCGGGCCGCCCTACCCTGACGGTGTACCAACGACCCAACGCAAAAGGAGCATCATGCAACACGATTTCCAGTTCTCGGCCCCTCTCGCCTTCGCCGACATCGAACGCCTCACGAGCGCCCTGTGCACCCTGCCCGGCGTGCGCGGTATCGACCTTGAACCGGGCGGCCGCGAGATGCACGTGGAGTTCGACGAGGACGCCACGTCGACGCGGGACATCACCGCCGCGCTGCTGGGCGCCGGTTACGGCGAAGCGCGCAAGGAAAAGAGCGGCGGTTGCTGCGGCGGGTGCTGCGGTGGCTGAGAGCCTGTCCGGCGGCGTGCGCCGCCACGCCTGGCTCGCCACCGCCATGACGGCGCCGATGCTGCTGATGCCCGCCGTGCTGGCGTGGCAGGAGTGGGCGGCCGGCGACCGCATCGCCACGTGGGCCGGCGCCGGCGTCGCGGCGCTGGCGATGGCCGGCACGGTGGCCGGCATCGATGCGCTGATGCGGCGTGACGTTCATCCTATATTCCCGGAAGACTCCGTTGTAACAGGTTCGTCAAGCGACCTGCCTAGTCATCTTCCCATAGTCCCGCATCGTACATAAGCCGCATGGTGTAATTCACTTGCAGCGTTTGGTTGGGACCACATGCGATTTCCGTTTTCTTGCCCGATGCGCCGGGTGCGGACACAACGATCGAAGAGGTATCCCGAAGCGGATCCGCGAGGGTGTAGTGATATCCGTTGTTCGTGAACTCAATGGATGCGTTACCGTTACCGAACGAGTTGTATTTGAATAACCCGAGTGGCGGAGTCTTGATTGCAGGGTAAGCGAATGTCGGCTTCCCGGCGTTCGAAGCCCGGTACTGCAGGTAGCCCGTCGTGCGGGTCACGACGGGTGACGAACACAGCGAGAACACGCGCTTCCCGGTTTCGCAGTTCCACAACGTTATCTCGGCCTTGGTGCAAAGCGGGCTCTGCTGATACATGTCGCGGTACTGATCCAGGGCTGCGTCGGTGATCGAGGACACGGGCGCGTGTGCCTGTGCGTGAACCGTCGACGTGGCGAGCCCAAGGACAAGGAACAACGGCGCTGAAGCCAATTTTTTTGTTACGGCTGCCATTTGAAGGTGAACGTGTTGTCGGAGTTTGATTATCCAGGTAAACCAGATTTGTAGGTTGAGTACGACCCGAAAAACTCGACCGGCACCGCCAGCTCCCTGCTGGCGCGGGCGAGTTGGCGGCGTCAGGCGCTCCTGGCCGCTTCCAGCCTGAACATGCGGATCGTGTCGTTCAGCGTATGCGCCTGCTCCCGCAGGGCCTGCGCCGCGCCGGCCGCCTGCTCGACGAGCGCCGCGTTCTGCTGCGTCACGCTGTCCATCTGGCCCACGGCCTGGTTGACCTGTTCGATGCCGATGCGCTGCTCGTCGCTGGCCGCCGTGATCTCGGCCATGATGCCCGTCACCTGGCGCACGCTGGCCAGCACGCGCTGCATGGTGTCGGCCGCGCGGCCGGTGAGCGCCGTACCGCCCGCGATCTTCGCGGTCGAATCGTCGATGAGGTGCCGGATCTCGCGCGCCGCGGCGGCCGACCGCTGCGCCAGGTTGCGCACCTCGGTGGCGACGACCGCGAATCCCTTGCCCTGTTCGCCGGCGCGCGCGGCTTCCACCGCGGCGTTGAGCGCGAGGATATTGGTCTGGAACGCGATGCCATCGATGATGCCCGTGATGTCCGCGATGCGGCGCGCGCCGTCGCTGATCTCGCCCATCGTGGCCGCCACGCGCGCCACGGCGTCGCTGCCCTCGGCCGTGATCGTCGCCGTGGCCGCCGCCAGCGCGTTCGCCGCGCGCGCATTGTCCGCGTTCTGCTGCACGGTGCCTGTCAGTTCCTCCATCGACGAGGCGCTCTGCTGCAGCGCGCTGGCCTGCATCTCGGTGCGCGCCGACAAGTCCATGTTGCCGCTCGCGATCTGCGAGGACGCCGTGGCGATCGTCTCGGTCCCGCGCCGAACTTCGCCGACCATCGTGCCGAGGCTCGCGTTCATTGCCGCCAGCGCGCCGAGCAGCTCGCCGACTTCGTCCTTCGAACCCGCCTCGATCCGGCTGGTGAGATCCCCGCCGGCCACGCGCTGCGCCACCGCGACGGCGCTGCGCAGCGGCAGCACGATCGAACGCGCGAGGCGGACGGCGAAGACAAGGCCGACGGCCAGCGCGGCGGCGCCCAGCGCCAGCATCAGCACCCGCCCCGACGCGATCCGGTCCTGCACGGCCTTGCCCGCGGCGACCGCGCGCCCCTTCTGCAGGACGTTGAGATCGTGCACGGCCTGCTGCAACACGTCCAGGCGCGGCAGGGTTTCCGCCAGCACCAGTTGCTGCGCCTCGGCGCGCTTGCCCGCGTCGACGAGGGCGTTCACCTGCGTGAACGAGGCCACGTACGCCTCGCGCCGCTCGGCCACGCGGGCCAGCACGGCCTTGCCTTCGTCGCTGGCGACCAGGCGGCGCAACGTGGCCAGCGCGCCGTCGATCTCGTGCCGGTTCGATGCGATTTTCTCGCGCACCCGGGTGCGGTAGCCGTCGTCCGGCGCGATGAACAGCTCCAGCGTGCGGCGCGCATTCGCCCGCGTCATCGTGTCGATGGTGGCGGCGGCTTCCGCCTTGGCCCAGTCGTCGTCGATCAGCGTCGCCGTCGCCTGGCCGGCGTCGTGGAAGCGCTGCAGCCCGACCGCGACCACGAGCGCGAGCAGCACCAGCACGAGGCCGAAGCCGGAGGCAAGGCGCGTGCCGATCCTGAAATTTGACATTGCCATATGAATTCCTTTCGTTTCGACACTTTCTTGCCAATAGGAAACTGAGTCTAGCGGCAGGCCGCGTGGCCCGACATACGCCGAAAGAACTAGCTCCCGTCATCCGTCATGCCGACTGCCAGAGTGGCGCGCGGTCTCTACAATCTTCACCATCAACCCTTTGGAGAACCGCGATGTTGCGCGACCGCTACGGCCGAACGATCGAATACCTGCGCCTGTCCGTGACGGACCGCTGCGACCTGCGTTGCACGTATTGCATGCCGACGGGTTTCAAGGGGTTCGAGGAACCGGAGGACTGGCTCACGTTCGACGAGATCGAGCGCCTGCTGCGCGCGTTCGCCCGCCTCGGCACGCGCCGCATCCGCCTGACGGGCGGCGAGCCGCTGCTGCGCCGCCATGTCACCGACCTGGCCGGCCGTATCGCCGCCATCCCCGGCGTGGACGACCTGTCGCTGTCGACCAATGCCACGACCCTGCGCCGCCACGCCGAGGCGCTGCGCAAGGCCGGCGTCGCGCGCATCAACGTCAGCCTCGACACGCTGGACCGGCGATGCATGGAATCGATCACGGGCCGCGACAGCCATGCGCGCATCCTGGACGGCATCATGGCCGGCAAGGAGGCCGGGTTCGATCCCATCAAGATCAACATGGTCGCGATGCGCGGCGTGAACGACAGCGAGATCGAGCGCATGGCCGAGTTCTGCATCGGCCACGGCTTCGTGCTGCGCCTGATCGAGGTGATGCCGATGGGAGAGACCGGACAGAACGCCGCCTACATGGACCTGCAGCCCGTGCGCGAACGCCTGCAGCAACGATTCGACCTGGTGCCGCAGGCGCTGGAACTGGGCGGCGGTCCGGCGCGCTACCTCGCCACGCGCGACGGCAGGAGCAGCATCGGCTTCATCACGCCGATGTCGCAGCATTTCTGCGCCACCTGCAACCGCGTGCGCCTGGCCGTGGACGGCACCCTGTACCTGTGCCTGGGCCAGGAAGAGAAATTCGAATTCCGTCCGCTGCTGCGCGCTGGAGCCAGCGACGCGGAGCTCGACGCCGCGATCCGCCACGCCATCGAACTGAAACCCCACCAGCACGACTTCACCGCGCGGCCCGAGAAAATCGTCCGCTTCATGTCGCAGACGGGAGGCTGACATGCAGGACATCGAGCGCTTCATCCGCGGCTTTTCCCGCTTCCAGCAGCGCTTCATGAGCGAGCCGGTCGTGCGCGCCTCGCTGCGCGATGGACAGCATCCGTCCACGCTCGTCATCGGCTGCCGCGATGTGCGCGTGGACCCGGCCCTGCTGACGGGCTGCGACCCGGGCGACAACTTCGTCGTCCGCAACATCGCGAACCTCGTCCAGCCGCTGGACGCCGCGGCATGACGACGACGCCCGATTATCCGCCGATCCCGGGCCACCTGCGCCTGTCGACCCGCATCGCCGGCGCCCTGATCGGCTTCCTGCTGCTGGCGCTGACCGCCATCGGCACGACGTTGTGGCTGTCGTGGCAGCTGGAAGGCTCGGCGGCCGCCATCAACGAAACGGGCGGCGTGCGCAAGCAGGAATACCGGCTCGCGATGCTGCTCGGCCGCGAGGTGCACATGCCCGGCGGCGGCTACGCGCGCGATGCGCGGGCGCAGATCGCGACCATCGATGCGACGCTGGCGCTGATCGACCGCGGCGACCCGCAGCGGCCCCTCGGCCTGCCGCCGACGGCCGCCATCCGCGACAGCTTTTCCCTGGCCACGCTGCGCTGGCAGCGCGAACTGCGGCCGCTCGCGCTGCAGGTGCTGCAGGCGCGGGGCGACGAGCGCCTGCCCCCGCTGCGCGACTTCCTCGGCCGGGTCGATGGCTACGTCGCCCAGATCGACGCCATCGTGGGCCTGATCGAACGGGACAACGAGGTGCGCACGTTCTGGCTGCGCTGCTCGCAGCTGGCGCTGATGGCGCTGGCGATGGGCGGGACCGTCGTCCTCGTGTACCTGATGTTCAGCCTCATCGTCGACCCGGTCGAGCGCCTGCATGCCGGAATGCGCAGCATGGCCGACACGGATTTCGGCGTCCGCCTCGACGTGGCCAGCCAGGACGAATTCGGCCAGCTCGCGACGGGTTTCAACCGGATGGCCGACCGCCTGGAACAGATCTACGCGAGCCTGGAAGACAAGGTACGCGACAAGACGGCCGCGCTGGAAGGCCAGAACCGCGAACTGGCGCTGCTGTACGACAGTGCCGCCTTCCTGCAGGTGCGCCAGACGCTGGAACCGATGTGCGAAGGCTTCGTCGAGCGCATCATGCGCTACTTCGGCGCGGACGGCGGATCGGTGCGGCTCATCGACGCCAACACGGACAAGGTGCACCTCATCGTGCAGGCCGGCCTGTCCGACGAGATGGTCAAGGCCGAACGCTGCATGCCGGTCGGCGACTGCCTGTGCGGCGAGGCGGCGCAGGGCAGGCACCCCGTCGTGCGGCTGCTGCGCGCCGTGCCCGGCCCCGACGTGTCGCGCTGCGCGCGCGAAGGATTCGCGACGGTGTCGGTGTTCCAGATTTTCGCCCAGGACCAGCATCTCGGCGTATTCAGCCTGCATTTCCGTACCGAGACATCGTTCAACGAGCGCGAGACCGCCCTGCTGGAAACGCTGGGCCGGCTGCTGGGCACCGCCGTCGAGAACATGCGGCTCGCGGCACGCGAGCGCGAAATGGCCATCTCGGAAGAGCGCAACATGGTGGCGCGCGGCCTGCACGACAGCATCGCCCAGGGCCTGAACTTCCTGAACCTGCAGGTGCAGATGCTGGAACAGTCGCTGCACGACGGGCAGCAGCAGGATGCGGCCGCGATCGTGCCGCTGCTGCGTGCGGGCGTCAAGGAAAGCTACGAGGACGTACGCGAACTGTTGCAGAATTTCCGCAGCCGGCTGGAAGAGGATGACCTCAACAGCGCGCTGCGCAAGGCCGTGCGCAAGTTCCGCGACCAGACGGGCGTGGAGGCCAGCTTCAAGGCCGAAGGGGGCGGCGGCCTGCCGTTCCCGCGCGAGGAGCAGCTGCAGCTCCTGTTCATCGTGCAGGAAGCGCTGTCGAACATCCGTAAACACGCGCATGCCGACAAGGTGCTCGTGCAGGTCCGCGACGGTCAAGACTTTTCGCTATCGATCAGCGATAATGGTGTCGGGTTCGATTCCGTCGCCGTGCCCGCGTCCGGCGACAGCCACGTGGGCTTGCACATCATGCGCGAACGGGCCCGGCATATCAACGCCGACCTGGCCATCGAATCCGCGAACGGCGCCGGCACCACCGTCCGCCTGCACGTCCCGAGCGCGCACCGGCGGGCCGCTTGAATCGAATGGAGTTTCGGATGGAAGACATCGGGCAAGACACCCGCGAGCCGATCAGCGTGCTGCTGGTCGACGATCACACGTTGTTCCGCAGCGGCGTACGTTCGCTGTTGCAGCGCAATCCGCGCTTCACCGTCGTCGGCGAGGCATCCGACGGCATCGACGGCGTGAAGCGGGCGATGCAACTGAAACCCGACGTGATCCTGCTCGACCTGCACATGCCCGGCATGACCGGCGTGGAGACGCTGGAACTGATCCTGCAGGGGTGGCCCGAGGCGGCGGTCATCATGCTGACCGTGTCCGAGGAAGGCGAAGACCTGGCCACTGCCCTGCATGCAGGCGCGCGGGGCTATTTGATCAAGAACATCGACGCCGACTACCTGCAGCGCGCCATCGAACGCGCGGCCGCCGGCGAATCCGTGCTGGCCGAATCGATGGCCGCCAAGCTCGTGGCACAGCTGCAGAAACAGCGCGAACCCAAGCCGGCCGCGCCGCCATCGGACCTGGACAAGCTGACGCCGCGCGAACGCGAGATCCTCGCGTGCCTGGCCCGCGGCGAAAGCAACAAGCTGATCGCGCGTGTGCTCGACCTGGCCGAGAGCACGGTCAAGATCCACGTGCAGAACATCCTCAAGAAGCTCGGCCTGTCGAGCCGCGTGCAGGCGGCGGTGTTCGCCGTCGAGCAGGGTTTAGGAAGCGGCCCCGATCGACAGGGTTGATCGATCGTAGGGTGTGTGGCACCCCGTGCCCACGCGCAACGCGTGCGGTCCGCGAACGTCCGCGAACGTCCGCGCGGGATCGGGGAGCCAGCCCTACCTCAACGTCAACAATGCGGCTTTTGCTTCCTCGTAAGCGTTCGTAAGCGAAGCTAACTGCTCCCCCGCATCCTCGAAGTTCTCCGCCTTCCCCATCAGCTCGAGGTTCGTGCACGGCACCCGCATCCGGTTCGCGCCCACGAAATCGATGCTCGACAACAGGTAGTGCGCGGTCGCCGCCAGCAGCTGCCCGTCGTGCTCGCGCACGGCGTGTTCCAGCTTGTGCAGCAGTTGCGGCACCTCGCCCACGAACGCGTGCACGACGTCCTCCAGCAGTGACGCATCGTCGTCGATGGTGCGCAGCTGCGCGATGCGGGCCGGGTCCAGCACCGCGGCGCCCGCACGGCGCGCCGCCACGTGGCCGCGCGCGGCGGCCAGCGCCTTGTCCAGCACGTCCATCTCGATCGGCTTCGGCACGTAGTCGTTCATGCCGGCGTCCAGGCAGCGTTCGCGGTCGCCCGGCATGGCGTTGGCCGTCATCGCGATGATGTACGGCGCGTTGGCCCCGCGGAAGCGCTCGCGCAGGCGGCGCGTCGCTTCCAGGCCGTCCATTTCCGGCATCTGCATGTCCATCAGGATCACCGGATAATCCTGGCGCTCCAGCGCCGCCACGGCTTCGAGACCGTTGCCGACGACGTCCGCGCGGTAGCCCAGGTGGCGCAGCAGTTGCCGGATCACCTTCTGGTTGATCGTGTTGTCCTCGGCGACGAGGATCGCGAGATCCGTCTCTTCCCGGGCCGGCACCGGCGCCGGCCGCGCCGCGGCCTGGCGCTCGCCCAGCACCTGCTGCAGCGCTTCCAGCAGCGCGGCCGGCTTGATCGGCTTGCTCAGCCACGCAGAGAACTCGCGCACGGCTTCTCCTTCGGCACCTGCCTGGCGCTGGCCGACGGAGGTCAGCAGCACGAGCGGCAGCGCGGCGCGGTCGCGGTGCTTGCGCAGCTCGGCCGCGAGGCGCGCGCCGTCCATGTCGGGCATCTGCATGTCCAGCACGGCGACGTCGAACGGGTGGCCGTCGCGCACGAGGTCCAGCGCTTCGACCGCCGATGCCGCCGCCAGCGGCGACATGCCCCACAACAGCGCCTGCTTCATCAGGATACGGCGGTTGGTCGCGTTGTCGTCGACGATCAGGATGCGGCGCCCGCGCACCGTGGCCGCGCGGTCGCGCAGCACGTGTTCGGCCAGCTGGTCGTCGAACGCGTCGGCGACGATGGCCGCGCTGAACGTCGAGCCGCGTCCCGGTTCGCTGTCCACCGTCAGCCCGCCGCCCATCATCTCCGCGAGACGCCGGCTGATCGTCAGGCCCAGGCCCGTGCCGCCGTATTTGCGCGTGGTCGATGCGTCCACCTGGGTGAACGAGTGGAAGATATCGTCCAGGCGGTGCGGCGGGATGCCGATGCCCGTGTCGCGCACGGCGAACACGAGGCGGTAGCCGCCCTCCTCGCGCGGCTCGCCCGACACGGTGACGACGACCTCGCCGTGGTGCGTGAACTTGATCGCGTTGGACAGCAGGTTCACGAGGATCTGGCGCAGGCGCGTGGCGTCCGCGAGGATCGTCGCGGGCACGCCCGGCTCGATCATGTATGCAAGGTCCAGGTTCTTGTCGCTGGCGCTGGGCGCGAGCAGGTCGAGCGCTTCCTCGACGCAGCGGCGCACTTCGAACGCGTGGCGCTCGAGGTCGAGGCGCCCCACTTCCAGCTTCGAATAATCGAGCAGGTCGTTGATGATGGCCAGCAGCGCCTCGCTGCTGGAACGGATCGTCTCCGTGTAGTCGCGCTGTTCGTCGTCGATGTCCGTGTGCAGCAGGAGGCTCGTCATGCCGATGACGGCGTTCAGCGGCGTGCGGATCTCGTGGCTCATATTGGCCAGGAACATGCTCTTGGCCTGCATCGCCGCTTCGGCGCTGTCGCGCGCCAGTTCCAGTTCGCGCTCGTAGGCCTTGCGCTCCGAAATGTCCTGCAGGATCGCCGTGAGGATCACGCGCCCGCCCGCCGCCGATTTCGAGATCGTCGCCTCGGCCGGGAATTCGCTGCCGTCCTTGCGCACCGCGTGGATGGTGCCCCGCTCGCCCATGCGCCGGGCCGTGCGCTCCCCGTGCTGGAAGCCGGCCACCCGCTCCGCGTGGCCGGGACGGAAGCGCGGCGGCATCAGCATCGCCAGGTCCTGGCCCGTCACCTCCGCGGCGGTCCAGCCGAACACCCGTTCCGCTCCCTTGTTGAACAGGATGATCTTCTGCCGCTCGTCCGTGCAGATCACGGCGTTTTCGGCGATGTCGATGATGTTGCTGAGCTGTTCGGGGCTGAGTGCGTGCGGCATGGGCGGTTCCGTGCGACTGGGGCGCGATAGGGGCAATAAGCGCCATCGTACACGGACCTACACCTTTATGACTAGGGCGCCTAGCTCCATTGCGTTGCCGCGCACACCCCTCCGGCCAATGGTTGGGCTGGCCCCCGCCACGTACGCTTCCGGCATCACCACATGCTTTTATCGGGAGAACAAGAATGAGCACCGACAGACGGCCCCTCGCGGTCCTGGTCAGCAGTACCTTCGCATTCACGATCTGCTTCGCGATCTGGATGATGTTCGCGGTGCTGGGCATCCCCATCAAGACGAAACTCGGCCTGAACGAGACGGAATTCGGCCTCCTCGTCGCCACGCCCGTGCTGAGCGGCGCCCTCGTGCGCGTCCCCCTCGGCATCTGGACCGACCGCTACGGCGGCCGCATCGTGTTCTTCACGCTGATGCTGGCCTGCGCGCTGCCGATCTGGATGATCAGCCATGCCACCGCCTACTGGCACTTCCTCGTGCTGGGCCTCTTCGTGGGCCTGGCCGGCGGCTCGTTCTCGGTCGGCACGCCGTACGTTGCGCGCTGGTTCGGCAAGGAGCGCCGCGGCCTCGCGATGGGCGTGTTCGGCGCCGGTAACTCCGGTTCCGCGCTGACCAAGTTCGTGGCGCCCGCCATCATCGCCGCCCTCGGCTGGCAGGCGCTGCCCAAGGTGTACGCCGCCGCGATGGTCGCCACCGCCCTGCTGTTCTGGTTCGGCACCTATTCCGACCCGTCGCACAAATCGGCATCGGGCGAGAGCTTCGCCGCGCAGATGCGCGTGCTGAAGGATCCGCGCGTGTGGCGCTACTGCCAGTACTACTCCGTCGTATTCGGCGGCTACGTGGCGCTGGCGCTGTGGATGACGAAATACTACGTGGGCGAATACGGCTTCGGCCTCAAGGAAGCCGCGCTGCTGGCCGCGTGCTTCTCGCTGCCGGGCGGCGTGCTGCGCGCGCTGGGCGGCTGGATTTCCGACAAGTTCGGGGCCTACAAGGTGACCTGGTACGTGATGTGGGTGTGCTGGGTGTGCTTCTTCATCCTGTCGTATCCGCAGACCACGATGAGCGTCAAGACGGTTTCCGGCGCGATGGACCTGCACATCGGCCTCGGCCCCGTGATCTTCACCCTGCTGCTGTTCGTCGTCGGCGTGGCGATGGCCATCGGCAAAGCGTCCGTGTTCCGCTTCATCGCCGACGATTTCAGCGACAACATCGGCGCCGTCTCGGGCGTCGTCGGCCTCGCCGGCGGCCTCGGTGGCTTCATCCTGCCGATCATGTTCGGCGCCATCGTCGACGTCACCGGCATCCGTTCCAGCTCCTTCATGCTGCTGTACGGGACCGTGTGCGTGTCGCTCGTCTGGATGCATTTCTCGTTCAAACCGCAAACCAGGGCGCCCGTCGCCGCACCGGTCACGCCGTTGCGCAAGGCCGCCTGATACCACTTCAATAATCACAGGAGAACATCGTGAGTCGTTACCTCATCTCGTCCTGGGAACCCGAGGTTCCCGCCTTCTGGCACAGCCGCGGCAAGCCCACGGCCAGCCGCAACCTCTGGATCTCGATCCCCGCGCTGATGCTGGCGTTCGCGATATGGATGGTGTGGAGCGTCGTCGTCGTCAACCTGCCGGCCATCGGCTTCAAGTACAGCACCAACCAGCTGTTCTGGCTCGCCGCCGTGCCGGGCCTCTCGGGCGCCACCTTGCGCATCTTTTATTCGTTCATGGTGCCGATCTTCGGCGGCCGCAAATGGACCGCCATCTCCACCGCGTCGCTGCTGATCCCCGCCCTCGGCATCGGCTTCGCCGTGCAGGACCCGAACACCAGCTACCCGACCATGCTCGTGCTGTCGCTGCTGTGCGGCTTCGGCGGCGGCAACTTCGCATCGTCGATGGCCAACATCAGCTTCTTCTACCCGAAAGCGCAGAAGGGCTATGCCCTCGGCATGAACGCGGGCCTCGGCAACCTCGGCGTCTCCGCCGCGCAGTTCGTCGTCCCGCTCGTGATCACGTTCGCCCTGTTCGGCGGCGAGCCGCAGACCTGGACAAAGGTGGTAAAAGGCGCAGCCGCCACCAAGCAGATGTGGCTGCAGAACGCGGGCTTCGTGTGGGTGCCGTTCATCGTCGTGAGCACCCTGGCCGCCTGGTTCGGCATGAACGACCTCGCGTCGGCCAAGGCGTCGTTCGCCGAACAGGCCGTCATCTTCAAGCGCAAGCACAACTGGCTCATGTGCTGGCTGTATGTGGGCACCTTCGGTTCGTTCATCGGCTATTCCGCCGCGTTCCCGCTGCTGACCAGCACCCTGTTCCCGCAAGTGAACCCGCTGCAGTACGCGTTCGTCGGTCCCCTCGTCAGCGCCCTCGCCCGCGTGGCCGGCGGCTTCATCGCCGACAAGCTGGGCGGCGCCCGCGTCACCGTGTGGACGTTCGTCTGCATGATCCTGGCCGTGCTGGGCGTGCTGCACTTCCTGCACGCAGGGAGCTTCGCGGGTTTCTTCGGCATGTTCCTCGTGCTGTTCGCCTGCACCGGCGTCGGTAACGCATCGACCTTCCGCATGATCCCCGTGATCTTCCTGACCCTGCACCAGCGCGCCGCCAGGGGCCAGTCGGAAGGCGCACAAGCGCAGGCCGTCGCCAGCGCCAACAAGGAAGCGGCCGCCGTCCTCGGCTTCACCTCGGCCATCGCCGCCTACGGCGCTTTCTTCATCCCGAAGAGCTACGGCACCTCGATCGCCCTGACGGGCAGCGCCGACGCCGCGCTGTGGTGCTTCATCGGCTTCTACGTCACCTGCATCGCCGTCACCTGGTGGTTCTATGCCCGCAAGGGTGCCGAGATCACCTGCTAGTCATAAAGGAGTAGGTCGCCTACTCCCTAATCCACGGCCGGACCGACTTCTTGCGAATACCGCACAGCCGGTCCGCTCCGTAGACTGAACACAGCTGCACAACACCGAATATCGAGAGCGCGCCTCCGGCGCGCCGTTGGAGAAACCATGAGTCACTTTTTGGACCGCCTGAAGTTTTTCGGCAAACCGAGCGAGACGTTTTCGAATGGCCACGGGGCCGTCGTCAACGAAGACCGCACCTGGGAAAAGGCCTACCGCCAGCGCTGGCAGCACGACAAGATCGTGCGCTCGACGCATGGCGTGAACTGCACGGGCTCGTGCAGCTGGAAGGTCTACGTCAAGAACGGCCTGATCACCTGGGAGACCCAGCAGACCGACTACCCGCGCACCCGCCCGGACCTGCCGAACCATGAACCCCGCGGTTGCCCGCGCGGCGCCAGCTACTCGTGGTACGTCTACTCGGCGCAGCGCGTCAAGCACCCGATGGTGCGCGGCCGCCTGATGCAGTTGTGGCGCGAAGCGCGCGCCACCCGCGATCCGGTCGCGGCCTGGGACTACATCACCAACGATCCGCTGAAGGCCGCCAGCTATAAAACCGTACGCGGCCAGGGCGGCTTCGTGCGCGCCAAGTGGGACGAGGTCAACGAGATCATCGCCGCCGCCAACGCCTACACCATCGGCAAATACGGCCCGGACCGCATCATCGGCTTCTCGCCGATCCCCGCCATGTCGATGGTCAGCTATGCCGCCGGCACCCGCTACCTGAGCCTCATCGGCGGCGTCGCCATGAGCTTCTACGACTGGTATTGCGACCTGCCGCCTTCGAGCCCGCAAGTGTGGGGCGAGCAGACCGACGTGCCGGAATCGGCCGACTGGTACAACTCCACGTACCTGATGGTTTGGGGTTCGAACGTTCCGATGACCCGCACGCCGGACGCCCACTTCTACACGGAAGTGCGTTACAAGGGCACGAAGACCGTTGCAGTATCGTCCGACTTCGGCGAGATGGCCAAGTTCGGCGACATCTGGCTCGCGCCCAAGCAGGGCACCGACGCCGCACTGGCCATGGCCATGGGCCACGTGATCCTGAAGGAATTCCACGCCACCGGCAAATCCGCCTACTTCCGCGACTACGCCAAGCAGTACACCGACTTCCCGATGCTGGTCATGCTGAAGGAACGCGACGGCACGCTGGTCCCCGACTACTTCCTGCGCGCCTCGCACCTCGCGAACAACCTGGATGAATCGAACAACCCGGAATGGAAGACGCTCGTCATCGACCAGGCGACCGGCAAGATCGTCGCGCCGAGCGGCTCGATCGGCTTCCGCTGGGGCGAGTCGGGCAAGTGGAACCTCGAACAGAAGGAAGGCGCCACCCGCAATCCGATCGATCCGCAGCTGTCGCTGCTGGACGACCATGACCGCATCGCCCCGGTGGGCTTCCCCTACTTCGGCGGCAAGGACGCGGAGGACCTCCTGCTGCGCAACGTTCCGGTCAAGTCGATCACGCTGGCCGACGGCACCACGGCACTCGTCACCACCGTGTACGACCTGTCGATGGCGAACTACGGCGTCGACCGCGGGATCTGCCCGAACGCGGCGAAGAGCTACGACGACGACGTCCCGTACACGCCCGCATGGCAGGTGAAGCACACCGGCGTGAAGGCCGCGGATGTCGTGACCGTGGCGCGCGAATTCGCCGACAACGCCGACCGCACCCGCGGCAAGTCGATGGTGATCGTCGGCGCGGCGCTGAACCACTGGTACCACATGGACATGACGTACCGCGGCATCATCAACATCCTCATGATGTGCGGCTGCGTGGGCCAGAGCGGCGGCGGCTGGGCGCACTACGTGGGCCAGGAAAAGCTGCGCCCGCAAACCGGCTGGACCCCGCTCGCCTTCGCGCTGGACTGGAACCGCCCGATGCGCCAGATGAACGGCACGTCGTTCTTCTATGCCCACACGAGCCAGTGGCGCCACGAAAAGCTGCACACGTCCGAGATCCTGTGCCCGACGGCCGACGGCAAGCTGGAAGAGATGGCGCTGATCGACTTCAACGCCAAGGCCGAGCGCATGGGCTGGCTGCCGTCCGCCCCGCAGCTGGAGACGAATCCGCTGGACGTCGTCCGCGCCGCGGAAAGCGCGGGCCAGGACCCGGCCAAGTACGCGGTCGAGCAGATCAAGGCCGGCAAGCTGAATTTCTCGTGCGACGATCCGGACAATCCCGCGAACTTCCCGCGCAATATGTTCGTGTGGCGTTCCAACATCCTGGGCAGCTCGGGCAAGGGCCACGAGTACTTCCTGAAATACCTGCTGGGCACGCAGAACGCGCTGATGAGCGACGAAGACGCCTGCGTCAAGCCGCGCGACGTCAAGGTGCGCCCGGCCGCCGAGGGCAAGCTGGACCTGCTCGTGGTGCTGGACTTCCGCATGTCGACGACGTGTTTGTACGGCGACATCGTGCTGCCGACGGCGACCTGGTACGAAAAGGACGATCTGAACACGTCCGACATGCACCCGTTCATCCACCCGCTGTCGGAAGCCGTGCAGCCGCTGTGGGAAGCGAAGTCGGACTGGGAAATCTACAAGGGCATCGCGGCCAAGCTGTCGGAGATCGGCGGCGCCCACCTGGGCACGCGCAAGGATCTGATCCTCACGCCGCTGCTGCACGACACCCCGGGCGAACTCGGTCAGCCGTTCGATCCGAAGGACTGGCGCCTCGGCGAGTGCGAGCCGGTCCCGGGCAAGACGATGCCGTCGATGACGGTGGTGGAACGCAACTACCGCGACATCCACAAGAAGTTCACGTCGATCGGCCCCCTGCTGGAAAAAGTGGGCAACGGCGGCAAGGGCATCGACTGGAAGACGGCGCATGAAGTGGACGTCCTGCGCGGCATCAACCGCACCGTGCTGGAAGAAGGCGTCTCGAAAGGCCAGCCGCGCCTGGACACGGCGATTGACGCCGCCGAGATGATCCTCACCCTGGCGCCGGAAACGAACGGGCACGTGGCGGTGAAAGCCTGGGACGCGCTGTCGAAGATCACGGGCCGCGACCACACGCATTTGGCGATCCCGCGCGAGCATGACAGCATCCGCTTCCGCGACGTGCAGGCGCAGCCGAGGAAGATCATCTCGTCGCCGACGTGGTCGGGCCTGGAAAGCGAGGAAGTCAGCTACAACGCCGGCTACACGAACGTCCATGAACTGATCCCCTGGCGCACGCTGACGGGCCGCCAGCAGTTCTACCAGGACCACGTCTGGATGCGCGACTTCGGCGAGGGACTGTGCGTGTACAAGGCCGCGATCAACACCAAGACCACGGAAGCGATCATGAACCGCCGTCCGAACGGGAACAAGGAACTGGCGCTGAACTGGATCACGCCGCACCAGAAATGGGGCATCCACTCGACCTACTCCGACAACCTGCGCATGCTCACGCTGTCGCGCGGCGGCCCGCACGTGTGGCTGTCCGAGATCGATGCGAAAGCGGCGGGTATCGTGGACAACGACTGGATCGAGGTGTTCAACGTGAACGGCACCCTGACGGCCCGCGCCGTCGTGAGCCAGCGCGTCCCCGAAGGCATGACGCTCATGTACCACGCCCAGGAAAAGATCGTGAACGTGCCCGGTGCGGAAATGTCGAAGAAGCGCGGCGGCATCCACAACTCGGTGACGCGCACGGTGACCAAGCCGACTCACATGATCGGCGGCTACGCCCAGCTGTCGTACGGTTTCAACTACTACGGCACGGTGGGCTCCAACCGCGACGAATTCGTGGTGGTCCGCAAGATGCGCGACGTGAACTGGATGGAAGGCGCCCGCGACGAATCGCGTCCGAACGGCGACCAGCAGGCCACCCGCCCCGCCCCGGCACGGCCGGCGGGAACGCCGAAGCACAAGACGGAAGACCGCGAACCCGCGCTGGCACGCGCCGCCAGCCCGAAGGGTGCTTGAACAGATAACGAGGTAAAGACATGAAAATCAGAGCACAAATCGGCATGGTGCTGAACCTGGACAAATGCATCGGCTGCCACACCTGCTCGGTGACCTGCAAGAACGTCTGGACGAGCCGCGACGGCGTGGAATACGCCTGGTTCAACAACGTCGAGACGAAGCCCGGCATCGGCTACCCGAAGGAATGGGAAAACCAGGACAAGTGGAACGGCGGCTGGAGACGCAAGGCGGACGGCAGGATCGAACCGCGCCAGGGCAGCCGCCTGAAGATCCTCGCGAACATCTTCGCCAACCCGAACCTGCCGCAGATCGACGAGTATTATGAGCCGTTCACGTACGACTACGAGCGCCTGCAGAACGCGCCGCTGTCCGAGACACCGCCGACCGCCCGTCCGATCTCCGTCCTGACCGGCAAGAAGATGGACAAGATCGAATGGGGGCCGAACTGGGAAGACGACCTGGGCGGCGAATTCGCCAAGCGCAGCAAGGATAAACTGTTCGACAACGTGCAGAAGGAGATGTACTCGACCTTCGAGAACACCTTCATGATGTACCTGCCGCGCCTGTGCGAACACTGCCTGAACCCGACCTGCGTGGCATCGTGCCCGTCCGGTTCCGTGTACAAGCGCGAAGACGACGGCATCGTGCTGATCGACCAGGACAAGTGCCGCGGCTGGCGCATGTGCATCTCGGGCTGCCCGTACAAGAAGATCTACTACAACTGGTCGTCCGGCAAGGCCGAGAAGTGCACGTTCTGCTACCCGCGCATCGAGGCGGGCCAGCCGACCGTGTGCTCGGAAACCTGCGTGGGCCGTATCCGCTACCTGGGCGTGCTGCTGTACGACGCCGACAAGATCGAAGCCGCGGCGTCGGTCGCCGACGAGCAGGACCTGTACGAAGCGCAGCTCGGCCTGTTCCTCGATCCGCACGATCCAGACGTGATCGCGGAAGCGCGCCGCCAGGGCATCCCGGACTCGTGGCTGGAATCCGCCAAGCGTTCGCCCGTCTACAAGATGGCCGTCGAATGGAAGATCGCGTTCCCGCTGCACCCGGAGTATCGCACGTTGCCGATGGTGTGGTACATCCCGCCGCTGTCGCCGATCCAGGCCGCGGCCGAAAGCGGCAAGATGGGCATGAACGGCATCCTGCCGGACACGAAGAGCCTGCGCATCCCCGTGCGCTACCTCGCCAACCTGCTCACCGCGGGCAAGGAAGCGCCGGTCGTGCATGCGCTGGACCGCATGCTGGCGATGCGTGCCTACATGCGTTCGAAGTCGGTGGACAAGGTCGAGAATCTCGACGTGCTGCGCCAGGTGGGCCTGTCGCAGGCGGTCGTGGAAGACATGTACCACATCATGGCCATCGCGAACTACGAAGACCGCTTCGTGATCCCGAGCAGCCACAAGGAGATGGCCGAGGACAGCTTCAACGAAAAAGGCTCGTGCGGCTTCTCGTTCGGTAACGGCTGCTCGGACGGCACCAGCGACGCCTCGCTGTTCGGCAAGAAGAAGCAGGGATCGACGATCTTCGTCTCGATGCCGAAATCGCGCAAGAACAAAGAAACGGAAGGAGCCTGACATGAACCACTACCGCATCCTGTCCGCGCTGTTGCTGTACCCGGAGGGCGACCTCGTCGCCGCCCTGCCCGAGCTGGAAGACGGCCTGCCGCTGCCAATGCGCGCCCGGGTGGCGCCGCTGCTGGCGCACCTGGCCGAGAACGACATGATCACGCTGCAGCAGGAATACGTGCAGACGTTCGACCGCACGCCGTCGCACTCGCTGCATCTGTTCGAGCACATCCACGGCGAATCGCGCGACCGCGGCCAGGCCATGGTCGACCTGATGGAAGAGTACAAGAAGCACGGCCTGGAAATGCAGGGCGACGAGCTGCCGGACTTCGTGCCGCTGTTCCTCGAATTCCTGTCGCAGCTGGACGAAGAGGAAGCCGGCCGCCTGCTGGGCGACGCGGTCCACGTGCTGGCCTTCATCGGCCGCAAGCTGGCCGCGAACGGCAGCCCGTATGCCAGCGTGTTCGACGTGCTGGAAGCCTTGTCCCCGGTCGCGGCGGAAGAACTGTCCGAGCCGCCGATCAAGGACATGGACGAGGCACTGGAAACCTTCGGCCCCGGCGCGGACGGCGTCGAGCCGCTGCTCAAGCCGCAAGCGTCCGGCCCGCAACCGATCAATTTTTACCCGCGCGGCACGCGTCCTGCCGTGCATCAGGAGGAGGTAGCATGAACTATATAAATCAATTCCTGTTCGGGATCTACCCGTACATCGCCCTGGCGATCTTCCTGCTCGGGAGCCTGATCCGCTTCGACCGCGAGCAATACACGTGGCGCTCGGAATCCACGCAAGTACTGCACAGGGGCCAGCTGCGCCTGGGCAGCATCCTGTTCCACATCGGGATCATCGGCCTGCTGGGCGGCCACGCCGTCGGCCTGCTGACGCCCGTGTGGGTGTGGGATACGCTCGGCGTCACGCACGGCGCCAAGCAGCTGTTCGCGATGGCCGCGGGCGGCGTGATGGGCACCCTGTGCCTGGTCGGCATCCTGCTGCTGCTCGCCCGCCGCCTCGGCAACGAGCGCCTGCGCGCCGCCACCACGTTCAAGGACAAGATCGTGCTGCTGTGGATCCTCGGCACCCTGCTCCTCGGCCTGTCGTCGATTGGAGTGTCCGCCGGCCACCTGGACGGCCACATGATGGTCCTCTTGATGACCTGGGCCCAGCACATCGTCACGTTCCGCGGCGACGCCGCCGGCTTCATCCTCGATGCGCCGCTCGTGTTCAAGCTGCACCTGTTCATGGGGATGTCGCTGTTCGTCATCTTCCCGTTCACCCGCCTCGTCCACATCTGGAGCGGTTTCGGCGCGGTGACATACCTGGGCCGTGCCTTCCAGCTGGTCCGTCCGCGCTAAGGAGTCATCATGGGTATCTCCGTCAACGGCGTCGAGATCGACGACCGCCTGATCGAACAGGAACTGCCGCACCACAAGGGCGCCGCCAATCCGCTGAAAGCGTCGGTGCACGAAGTCGTGCTGCGCACCGTGCTGCTGCAGGAAGCGGACCGCCTCGGGATTGCCGGCGTGGACGACGACGCACGCGTCGAGGCGCTGCTGACGCAGGAGGTCAGCGTGCCGCAGGCCGACGAGGCGGCGTGCCGCACCTACTACCGGAACCATCCGGACCGGTTCACCCGCGGCGCGATGGTCGAAGCGCGCCACATCCTGTTCCAGGTGACGCCGACGGTGCCGCTGGACCTCGTCCGCGAAACGGCGGAGGACATCCTCGCGGCGCTACGGGCCACGCCGGACCGCTTCGGCGAACTGGCGGCCCAGTATTCGAACTGCCCGTCCGGCGCCGTGGGCGGCAGCCTCGGCCAGCTGAGCCGCGGCGACTGCGTGCCGGAATTCGACGACGTGCTGTTCCGCCTCGGCGAAAACGAGCTGGCCGCGCGTCCCATCGAGACGCGCTTCGGCCTGCACATCGTCCAGGTGCTGCGCCGCATCGACGGCTCGCTGCTGCCGTTCGAGACGGTGAAATCGCAGATCGCAGCAATGCTCGCGACGGCCGCGCTGCAGCGGGGAATCCACCAGTATCTGCAGATCCTCGTGGGCCGCGCGCGCATCGAGGGCGTCACGCTGGAAGGGAGCGCGACGCCGCTCGTGCAGTAGGGGGGGCACCACGTGCCCACGCGAAAGCCGGCATAACGCGAACGTTACGCGTGGGCGCAGGCGCCCACCCTACAACGTTGAAAAAAACTGCCCCGGCTGCGGACGCACCCGGGGCGCTTTTTTGGGTTCGCCCGTGCCGATGCCGATGAAGCAGACCGCGCGCTCGTCCGCGTCGAGCGCCAGCAGGCGGCGCATGGCGGGCGTGTCGAGCGCCCCGCCACTCGCGAGACCGCTGGCAAAGCCCAGCGCCCGCGCCGCGAGCAGCACGTTCTGCAGCGCGCAGCCCAGGGAGACCAGTTTTTCCTCGACCGGGATGGTTGTACCGGGCGCGTCGACGAGGACCGCCACGAGCAGGCACGGTGCGTGCAAGGCTTTCTCGCGCGCGGACGCCCGCGCTGTATCGTCGGCCGTGGGATTGCGCTGCGCAAGCGCTTCCTCGAACACGGCGCCGAGATCGGCGCGCCGCTCCGGCGGGATCAGCACGAAGCGCCAGGGCAGCAGGCAGCCGTGATCGGGCGCCTGCGCGGCCGCGTCCATCATCCGCGCCAGCGCGGCATCGTCCGGACCCGGCGCCTGCAGGCGGCGCAGGGCCACATGGCGGCGCGCCGCCAGCGCGTTCCACAAATCCGAGTTCATGGTTTCATTATAGGCCGGCGCTCGACGAATGCCTTGAACACTTCCATGGTGCCGCGCCAGTACAGGTCGAGGTGCCGGTAGATCGTTTCGGTCGCAAACCGCTCCACCGTCAACCGCACGGACGTCCCGCCCTCCACGGCATCGAGCGCGAACGCGATCAAGCTGTAGTGCTCCGGTACGTCCGCCAGCGCGGACACGGAACTAAGGTGCGTATAGCGGAGCAGCGCGCCGGGCAAGGCGTCCAGCACGATGCCGTGATTGCGGAACGGCCCGTGGTGCACGCCGCCGATCACGATGGGCGACCCGGGCCGCCAGTCGGTGGCGACGTCGATCGCCATTTCCGGTTCGCCCATCCACACGCGCATCGCGGCGGGGTCCGTCAGCGCGTCCCAGACCGCGGCCGGGGATGCAGCGACGACGACGGTTGTTTCGATCACGTGCATATGCATCGACGAATTGGAAGACCGTAGAATATAGCGCATGAACGCTTCCCGCGTCTGAGCTGCGGCCGGCACGGCGGCCGTGCAGGGACCGGGCTGCTACCAGAGCCCCGAATTCAACAACACGAACGTGCAGGACCTGGCCGGCAAGACGTTGCCGAACGCGCCGAAAGTAAAACTGAACCTGGGCGGCCAACTGGACGTGCCGCTGCCCGCGCTGCCCTTCGACGGCTTCGTCGCCGCCACCACGCGCTACCAGAGCCGTACGCAGTTCTCGCTGAACCAGGATCCGAACACGATCCGAGGCGCCTACAGCATCACGAACCTGACGTTCGGCGCCGCGGACCGGGGCGGCCGCTGGAAAGCCACGCTGTTCGTCGACAACCTGTTCGACCGCCAGTATGCGGCGGGCCTGAACAACAGCATCGCCAACAGCACGTGGAGCCCGAAGGCACCGAATATGCCGCATGCCGTGAACACCACCGAATGGCTGCCGCCGCGCGACTGGCACCGCTACGTCGGCGTGCGCGCGGACGTGACGTTCTGACGGGCGTCGTCAACGGGGCGCCAGCTCGATGGCCTGGCGCAGCCGGATGTCGTCCGATGCGCTGCCGACCATCAGCTCGAACGTTCCCGGTTCCGCACCCCACGCCAGCTTGCGGTCGAAGAACGACAAGGTGTCGCGGTCGATCGTGAAGCTGACGGCGCGATGCTCGCCCGGTTTCAATACAATACGTTGAAAACCCTTCAGTTCCTTCACCGGCCGCACGACGGACGCCACGGGGTCGCGCAGGTACAGCTGCACGACCTCGGCGCCGGCCACGCGTCCGCTGTTCGTCAGCGTGAACTGGAGGGTGATCTTCCCGTCCGGCGCCATCCGCGTGCTGGAGAGACGCAGGTCGCCGTACGCGAACGTCGTATAGCTCAGGCCATGCCCGAACGCGTAGCGCGGCGTGTTCGGCGAATCGATGTAGGCGGACCGGTAGACGCTGTTCCCGTTGTCCAGCACGGGGCGGCCCGTCTGGTATTGCTGGTAGCCGATCGGGATCTGCCCCATGTTGCGCGGGAAGGTCATCGGCAGCTTCGCCGATGGATTCACGTCCCCGAACAGCACGTCCGCGATCGCATTGCCGCCTTCGCTGCCCGGGTGCCACGCATACAGGATGGCGTTCGCCCCTGCCGCGACGTTCTCGAAGATCAGCGGGCGCCCGGCCATGATCACGACGACGGGCGTCTTGCCGATCGCCTTCAGCGCGTCGAACAGTTCCGCCTGGCGGCCCGGCAGGCCGATATCGGCGCGCGATTTCGCCTCGCCCGACATGTCCCAGCTTTCGCCGACGGCCAGCACGACGACGTCGGCCGCGCGCGCGACGTCGAGCGCCGCCGCGAAGCCGTCGGTGCCGCGGCAGGCGACGTCGCAGCCCGCCGCGTACGCGACGCGCGTGCCCGGTCCCGCGTGCGCACGCACGGCGTCGACGAGGCTCGCCATCGTGGCCGCATTGGAATCCACGATCCAGCCGCCTTCGAGGTCGCGGCGGGCGTCGGCGAGCGGGCCGATCACGGCGATCGAGCGCGCGTCCTTGCGCAGCGGCAGCACGCCGCCATCATTCTTCAGCAGCACCATCGATTCCGCCGCGATCCGGCGCGCGGCCGCGCGATGACGCGGATCCGCCAGCGCCGCCTTCTCGCGCGCGGGATCGGAAAAGCGGTATGGATCGTCGAACAGGCCCAGCTCGAACTTCTTCGTCAGCACGCGCCGCACGGCATCGTCGACGAGCGCCACATCTACCCGTCCGCTGCGCACGAGCTTCGCGAGCGACGACGCGTACGCACCGCTTTCCATGTCCATGTCGCTGCCGGCGGTGATGGCCTTCGCGGCCGCATCCGGCAAGTCGTTCGCATAGCCGTGGACGACCATCTCGCGCACCGAGCCCCAGTCGCTGACGACGAAGCCCTTGAAACCCCAGCGGCCCTTGAGGATATCCCGCTGCAGCATCGCGTTGCCGGTGGCCGGGATCCCGTTCAGCGTGTTGAACGAGTTCATGAACGTCGCCACGCCCGCATCCACCGCGGCCTTGAACGGCGGCAGATAGGTTTCGTACAGCTGGTGCTCGCTCATGTCGACGGCGTTGTAATCGCGGCCCGCGATCGCGGCGCCATAGCCTGCAAAATGCTTCGCGGTGGCCATCACGGATTCGAGGCCGCCCAGCTTCGGGCCCTGGAAGCCGCGCACGCGGGCCGCGGCGATGCGCGATCCGAGGTAGGCATCTTCGCCCGCGCCTTCCATCACCCTGCCCCAGCGTGGATCGCGGCCGATGTCGACCATCGGCGCGAACGTCCAGTGCACGCCGGCCGCGGAGGCTTCGCGCGCGGCGATGCGGGCCGATTCCTCGATCGCCTCGAGATCCCACGACGCCGCTTCGCCCAGCGGCACGGGGAACACGGTGCGGTAGCCATGGATGACGTCGAGCCCGAACAGCAGCGGAATGTGCAGGCGCGACTGCAGCGCCAGCGCCTGCACCCGGCGCGTCTCGGCCGCACCGCGGATGTTCAGCATGGAGCCGATCCTGCCTTCGCGGATGTCGCGCTCGATGTCGCGCACTTTGTCGGAGCCCGGCCCCGTGCTGAAGTCCTTGCCCGACAGCTGGTTCAGCTGGCCGACCTTTTCGTCCAGCGTCATCTGCCGCAGCAGCGCTTCCACGCGCTGGCTCACATCGGCCTGCGCCGCGCCCGCGAACGCCATCAGCGCACAGGCGATGACCGTGCGCGCAAAACGTTTTTTCTCCATGTCGTCTCCACCTGGGCTATCCGACGCAATATAACCGCAAGTAAAACGTTTTACAACGGTGGCGAGCGCCCTACCATTCGACGGCGCCGAAGCCGCGAAACGGCTGCCAGGTGTAGTAAAGACCGATGGTATCGCGCCGCTGCTGCCGCTCCGGCACGTTGGCGAAGGCGAACGTCCGGCGCGACGTGATGTACTTGAGCGAGACGGCGTGGCGACCGGTCAGACGGTATGTCAGCGTGGCGTCGCCCCGGAACACGCGGTCCGTGCCACTGGTCTCGGGACTGGTCAGTTTACCGTTGAAGAATTCGCGCGCCGTCAGGTCGAGCGCGACCTTCTCGCCGCCGATCACGCGCAGCATCAGCATCGCCTGGGGTGCGAAGCCATAGTTGTACTGGCCGCTCGTGCTGGCGCGCACGGTCCCCGTCGATGTGTAGCCGACACCGGCCGACGCGTGCCCCTGCAGTGCGAGTCCGTCGGCCACCCACCACTGCGCATTGGTGCCCAGCGACAGGCCGGTGCTGGCCACGCGGAACAGCTGCGGGGCCAGGTAATCGTAGCTGCCGTAGAGGCCCGCGATGCCGCGCACGTTGCGGCCGGGCGCATACGGGGCTCCCCACAGCAGGCCGCGCGACGCGAGGCTTTCGATGCCCTGGATGTTCGACAGCCGCAGGCGGAACAGGAAGTAATCGAATGGCCGGCGATACGTGTAACCGGGTTTGCCGGGCAGCCCGTAGTCGAGCGCGAAGTCGGCCGAGACCTCGTTGCGGTGCGGCGCCTGCGACGGCCCGACGTTCCGGTGCGAGACCCCACCCGCGCCCAGCTGCAGGCGCGCGTAGACGTCCGGGCTGTTGCTGGGCCAGATGCCGGACCCGCGCCCCGGGCGCACGTAACGGTTGAACCCGAGCGGCGGCGACACCGCGGCCGCGGCGGCCTCGCGCCAACGCGGCGACAGGCCATAGCCCTGCTCCAGCACGAGGTTCGCCATGCGATACAGGGATTCGCCCAGGAAGCTGCCGCCGAAGCTCGTGGTGATCTGGTCGTTGCGCGAGGGCGGCGTCGTCTCGCCCGCGATTTCCCACACGGCGCTGCCGGCGAACGCGAAGCCCAGCGATTCCCAGAACGACAGGCCGTTGCTGCGCGCGAGGCCGAAGTAGACGGAACCCTGGTACGGGTGGCCGAGCTGGTTGATCTCGAACGGATCGCGGTCGACGACCCAGCTGCTGCGCAGGTTGCGCCGGAACGAACCGACGCTGACGCCGTAGTCGTCCGGACGAACGAAGGCGTGATCCACGCGGTTCAGCAGGAGCTGGAAGGTGGCGATTTCCAGCGCCGCGGCGCCATAGCTCTTGTATGGACGCGTATCGTCGCCATGTCCGGGTTCCGGCAGCGGATCGTCGTCCGCCTGGACGGCGCCGGCGGCCAGCGCCAGCAGGACCGCGCAGGCGCAGCGGCGCGGCATGAAGCGATTCCTCGATACCTTCATGTTCCTCTCGACAGCGAATGAGCATGGTTAATTTAAATATAACGAATGCTCACGATCGATGTCGCACGGAACCGGATGAGTCAGAACAGTACGTCCCAGGTCACGGTCAGCATCTTCGCGTTCTTTGTGAAGTCGTACGCGCTCGAATCCTTCACCGAGTCCCACTGCACCTTCAGGTCCATGTTCTTGCGAAAGTCCCAGCGCACGCCGACGAAACGCGTGTTGTCGTTCTGCGTTTCCGTATAGGTCGCGGTCTGCTTTTCCTTGTACGAGGAAAAACCGGCCATCGGCATGAACTGGCCCATGCGGTAGCCAACCGTCGCCGTCCAGCTGGACGACTTGTAGTCCAGCGCGGGACGCATGAAGCGGTTGGCTTCCGCGCGCACCATCCAGTTGCCGTAGTCGATGCTGCCGGACAGGCCGATGATCCGCTGGCGCGTACCCCGCGCGAACGTCGGGTCTTCGCCCGGCGGATACATCGACAGGTCGATCGAGTTCTGCATGTAGATCAGGCGTGCGCCGAACACCTCGTTGGACACGTCGAGGTAGCCGCCCAGGATGTGCTTCCAGTCGTCGTCGACGCGGTAGCCGTAATAGATCTTGCGCTGTTCGGTGTTGTTCTCCGTGGTCTCCTGGCCGGCGAAGACGGTGCCGGTGACGGCCCAGTCGCCGAAGCTGCGCGAATGGCGCACGTTCACGCCGTTGTAGGCGCCGACTTCCCAGCCGTAGATATCCTGCGGCACGCGCGCCCACGGCAGCGTGTAGCCGATGTAGACGCTGTCCGAATACGCGTAGATCGGCAGCCGGCGGCGGCCCACCTGGACGGTCGTGTCGGGCGCCACGTCGTACGAGAGATAGGCCCAGTCGACTTCCGGCTTGCCGTGTTCCGAAGCGCGCGCCACCGCCTGGACGGTGCCGGACAGCTTGCCGGTGAACCGGTACGTGGCCTGCAGGCCGACGAGCGATTCGCGCGCGAGGCTCCATTCGTTGCCGTGGTAGACGGCGCCGTGCTCGTAATTGCCGATGAAGCAGGGACACGGCTGTCCCATGAACTCCCCGTCGGAACCGCCATAGGCCTTGCCCGCGGTGACGGTGGCGAACCCCGAAATACTCAAGTCGCTGGCCTGTGCCATGCCGGCGCTGGACAACAGCGCGGCGATCATCAGTTTCTTCATGCTTTTTATCGGTTAGTTGGCGGTGGCGATGACCTTGACGGTGGCGTCAACGTCCTTCCTGTCGATGTAGCCGACGGCGTTCGGATCGGCCGCGACGGCCTTGCGCATGGCCGCGCCCGAGTCCACCTCGGCCGGCGGCGTGCCGGTGCCCGTGAAAATCAGCTTGCCCCACATGGCCTGGACCTGGACCGGGTCCTTCTTGCAGGCCTTGGCGAAGAACTCGTCGCGCAACGGGTTCTTTTCCGTGAGGTTGATCGGGGTCGGCGACTTGATCTTGCCGAGGAACGCCTGGCATACCTGCGTCACGGGCGGCGCCAGCGACGAGTGGGCGGACACGATGATGCTGATCTCGGCGTGCGCGGGCGCCACGGCGCACGCCGCGAACGCCACGGCGGATGCCGCAGCGGAAAGGACTCTTTTCATGATGATGGTGTGGTGTTGAAAAGGAGGCGGGTCAGGCGCGGCGCCCCGCGCCGGGCCGGTTGGATTCCGGCAGCGCGAGCCTGTCGCGCGCGGCCGGCTGCGGCAAGCCGTCCTGGCGTGCCAGGGTGAACACGCTCACGACGGCGGCGAGGCTGGCGGCCTGCTCGCGCAGCGCGCTCGCCAGGCCCGCGGTCTCGTCGACGAGACCGGCGTTGCTCTGCGTGTCCAAGTCCATCTGGGCGATGGCATCGTTGATATGCTCGATGCCCGCGGTCTGCGCCTTGCTCGCTTCGGCGATCGCGGCCATGATGTCGGTGACGCGCCGGACGCTGCTCACGATTTCGTCCATCGTGCGGCCGGTCTGGTCGGCCAGTGTCGTGCCCAGTTCGACCTGGGAGACCGAGCGCCCGATCAGGGCCGTGATGTCCTTCGCCGCGGCGGCCGAACGCTGCGCGAGGCTGCGCACTTCGTTCGCCACGACGGCGAAGCCGCGCCCGTGTTCGCCGGCACGCGCCGCCTCGACCGCGGCGTTCAGCGCGAGCAGGTTGGTCTGGAACGCGATGCCCTCGATGACGCCGACGATGTCCGCAATTTCGCGCGACGACGCATGGATCGCTTCCATCGTCGCGATCACCTGCCCGACGACCGCGCCGCCCTGCGTGGCGACGTTGGCGGCGAATCCGGCCAGCTCGTTGGCCTGCGCGGCATTCGCCGCGTTTTCCTTGGCCGTGCCGGTGAGCGCGCCCATCGACGACGACGTCTGCACGAGAGCCTGCGCCTGGTGCTCCGTGCGCCCGGCCAGGTCGCCATTGCCCTGCGCGATCTGGACCGACGTGGCCGCGATGTTGTCGGTGGCGCTGCGCGCTTCGCTGACGATTCGTACGAGGCTGCCGTTCATGTCCCGCAGCGCCTGCAGCAGCTTGCCCGTCTCGTCCTGGGCATCCACGGCGATCATGCTCGTCAGGTCGCCCGCCGCGACGGTTTCCGCGACACGCACCGCCTCGTTCAACTGGCGCACCAGCGTGCGCGCGACGAGCAGGGCGAAGGCGAGCGTGACGACGAGGCCCAGCACGCCGGTGACGGCGCCACCGAGCACCGCCCGGTTCGACGCGTCGGTCGCCGCGCCGACCGTCCCGGTAAAGCGGTCGCGCGCCGCCGTGCGGAACGCCGTGACATCCTTGCGATAGGTCGCCAGCGCCGTGGCCATCGCCTGCAGCCTGTCCTTGGCCGGCATGCCGCTGTGATTCGCCATGGCGTCGGAAATCGCGCGGGCCGTCTTGTAATACGTGTCGAACTCCAGTGCCAGCCGGCCCAGGTCCTGCTCATGGACCTTGTCGAGTGCGCGCACGCGGCGGTAGTTGTCCGCCACCTTCGCGGCGAGGGCGTCGGCGCCGGCGATCTGCTCGGGTTCGCCGGCGGCGGCCGCCGAATTCAGCACGTCGATGATCTTGTCCAGGGCGCCCGCGTTCTCCGTCAGCGCATCGAGCACCGGGTACTGCACGTCGCGCACGTCCGCCAGGCGCACGTTGTTCTGCTTGAAGACGATGGCCGTGAAGATCAGGTAAGCCGCCATGCACAACATGGCGATGGCCGGGGCCAACAGGACTTTCCACAGCACGGGCAGGCGGCTCAGCATCTTCACTCCACGCGGAAGCCGTTGGCCGGCTCCTTAAGGTTGACTTGAGGCAAATGTTATCTGGTATTTACTCATTCTGGCAAGAAAATAATTTCGTATAGACAACATTTGTGAAGTGTGTGAAATCCGGACTACGCCAGTCTGGCCAGGTCACCTTTGAGCTGGCCAACCGTTGGCGTGACAACCGCGAGGAACGCTGCTTCACGCGCACGGCGGGCGTAGCCGCCGCTCTCCGCGCGCAGCAAGGCACGTCCCCCCAACACCTGCAATTCCAGCGCGAGGGCAGCCGCCGCGATGTCGACCATCCGCAGGCGCAGCGTCAGCAGCTCGCGCGGCCGGTCGCGCAGGGTGCCGTCATCGAGGCCGGCGCACAGTGTCTGGCGGTAGGCTGCGATGTCCGCATCGAGCGCGTCGATTTCGCCCGACAAGGCCGACGGGCGGTTACCGAGCGCCGCGCGCCCTGCCCGCAGCGATGCGCGCGCGAGCCCGAGCCCGAGCCCGCATTGCAGGCCGACGAAAACGGGACGGATCGAGGGCAGGAAAACCCGCGCCTGCGGGTGGATCTGCCAGGACGCATCGAGCGTGACGTCGTCCAGCCTTACGGCCGCCGTGTTGGTGCCGCGCAGCGCGAGCAGATCGAGGTCGGGTTCGCGCACCACGCCACGCACGTCGTGGGGAAGCGCAAGCACGGCCGGATTGTCGCCATGTTCGTCGCCCACAGCGATCGCGGCGACGAATCCCTGCCTGCGCACATTCGTCGCCCAGGCCAACGTGCCATTCAACCGCATGCCGTCCGGTACGGCGGTGCCGGTAATGCGCAGCCGGTCCAGGCCGCCCAGGAATTTCATCGCGTTCGACAACCCGGGCGCGCCCGCGAGCCGGCCGTGCACCAGGTCCGGCACGAGCCTGCGCACGAGCTCCCGGTTCGGGCTCGCCAGCAGGCAGGCGATGACGGCACGCTGTGCCCAGTACACGAAGGCGGCACCGAGCGAGTGTTCGGCGAGTCCCGCGACGACATCGACGGCCGCGCTCAAAGCGCGCCCGTCACCGCCCTCGCCTTCAGGCACTGCCACCGCGAACAGGCCGGCCCGGGCCAGACGGGCCGGCAGCGCGTCCGCATGCAGCGTGTCCGCATCCAGGCTGTCCGCATGCTCGTCGAGCCATGCGACCAGCGATTCATCCATTCGTACCATCGATTCGTCCTGTGTAAAAACGCATTGTGGCGATGCTAGACGACATCAAGATCCGTACAAATCATAGCGATTTTGCTGTTTCGGGTTTCCATGTAGACTTCGAGCGGATCAATCACAGGTAGCAAAATGCGCAACATCTTTGTATTCGTCTTGGCTTGTTCGTTGCTGTCCGCGCATGGAGAGTCTTTTGCCCAGGAAACAAAGCTGCCTCGCGTAGAATTTCCTGTCTGGGAACGGGTACTGTCCGGCACACTCGGCACAAAGCCGATCAACGTGGCGCTGACCCGCATCGCCGGGAACGTATCGGGATCATATTGCTATGCGCCCTGTTCCGGGAAAACCCGGCAACAGCTTCAGCTGACGGGTACGGTGAAAGCCAACACGCTCAAGCTGACCGAGCGCGATTCGCAGTCTGCGAAGAACATTGCGACCGGCCGCTGGACGGTGAACCTGGACGGAGATAGCGCCTCGGGAAACTGGACATCGCCCGATGGCGGGAAGACGTTTGCGCTGCACCTGCGCGATACGCAGCCGGTGCCGTTCGAGCTCCGCCTAGTTGCCGATGCGATGCCGAAAGAGACGGATGACAGCGACGAAGCGCCTTACGTATCGGCCATCAGGATTTATCGAAACGGCCGGCTCGCTCAGGAATTGCCGACCGATTCCCAGGGGCCGGGCCGCGTCTTCATTCCATCGTTCGTCGACGCCAATTTCGATGGGTTCCCGGATCTGACGATCGCGCTCAGTTTGCCGGCGGGGCCGAACATTCCGCAGCAGACCTGGCTGTTCGATCCGCGCACGCAGCGCTTCGTCGATGCGCCGGAAACGCTGCAAGCGATTACGTCACCCGAGTTCGACAAGACATTCAAAACCATCGTTTCGCAATGGCGTAACGGGTGCTGCGAACATGGCGTGACGACGTATCGCTGGGATGGCGGGCGGCTCAAGGAAGCCGCCACGGCGTCCAGCGTGCAATTGCCGGTGCTGGTCGGCCAGAAGATCCTGTATTGCTACACGATTCCCGAGTATCGGGACGGGCGTATCGAATTTGCTGATCGGGTGGAACAGGTCGGCGATCGGCTGACGTTGACGTTCGAGGACTTCAGCGGCTGCGAATCGCGGGCTTTGTCCACTGCATCGGGCGACATCGCGATTTGGAAGCGTGACGCAGCGGGGCGGCTCAAGGTCGTGCGCACGGAGAGCACGGCGTGGAAACAGGTCGATACGACGGCTGGGCGCCGTTATTGTCCGGAGATCCCGTACTTTGCGAATGGGCGCATCGAGCGTAAGGTGCTGCGGGATCGTCCTGATGAAATTTGCAGCGAAGCCGCGCCGTAAGGACGTCCCTGCTCGGTAATTCAATAAATTGATATCGTTGTACCCGGGAGGGCTTGACTGTATGTTTGTGGTTGCAGTGATCCACGTCATAACCGCTACGTGGATCTCGCCGTCGGGACAATGAAAGGCGCATTGCCGGTTTATCGGAAGCGCGACCTCATTTGGATGAAATACGCTCAAACTTACCGCTATCGGTCAATCTCGCCACCGGCGTGCCGTCGACGACACACATATACCGTTGATCGAACTGACAACCTTCGATCTGATCGATGACCTTCCCGTTTACAATCGAAAGATACACGCCGGACATTACATCGCGCTCTTCGTCGCGCACGAGGTCGAAGTCATCGACACGGACCAGGACTACCCGTTTCATGGGCGGGAGTACGAGAAAGGTCGCAGCTACTTTTTGTTTGAACGGTGGCGAGAACCCTTCGGTATATTCCTGTCCATTCATTGCATAATCGTGGTTGCCGATAATATTCATGAGTGGATCGTGACTTTTTGAATCCGCGACGTACGGATAAAAATCGGGCCTGCATTTATCAGTTGTCTGCGGACGGCCGTTTTCACCGGCAATCTTCGGTCTGCACCAGGAGAAGTAGCGGTCATAGTTCAAGGGCAAACGCGTATACTTGTAGTTCGAAAGAATACTCGGCACAACGCTTTCTGACGCATTTTTCCCAATTTCCAGTGTTTGCTGCTTGTCGTAACTGTAAAACGTTGCGCCAAATGGAATCAGCAACTTGTCGCCAACAACAAAAAATTCCATGATGGGACGAGCACACGTTGCCGGCGCATTCGCCAAACTATACACATCCTTCGTTCCGACCAGGGACACTCCAAGGTTCTTATTCAGAAACTCATTAACCTGCTTTTCGGTAACATCACCCTTGGTGAGCGGCTGAAACACGTCGGAGAAAAAATACTCTTCCGCATTGAATCGAACCGCACAGTCTGACGAAAACCTGGCTTCGCCATCCTTGATGACTACTGTATTGAAGTGCGATACCAAACCCAGCGGGGTGCGCCCGTAGTAATCCACAGCACGATCGAATTTCCATGTGCCGTTTAACGGAGCAGCCTGAGCCCACGAACACACCACACCGAAGCTGCACAACAGTGCAATTAAGAACGATCTCATCATTATTCCCTTACCAAAGCGCCAACGTATGCACGAGCTCTGCGCCATTTCATCCGTTACCTAAACTAGCCCACCATAATCCAATTAATCGCCATTAATGGCGCGCATCATAAATATTATTTCTAAAGATCTTCATTTCACCCTTCCTGCGCTTAACTGTTTAGTTTCGTACGATCATATTCCTTATCGTGGCTGGCCTTTGTTTCGTGCAAGAGCTATGCTGGGCGACTTGATTGCTGGGTTCAGCAGTCTTGGCATTCAACCGCAACAGGAGCAGTCCGCAGCATGAGTTCACGCATCCATTCACAAGCTCGCACCACCCCGAAGGTCCGGCAGGAGATCAGGGATTCCGGTCTGTCCGATCGCCAGGCGGCATAGGTCTTCGGCATCACGCGGGCAACCGCGGCGAAGTGACTCAAACGAGAGGACGTACAGGACCGCTCCCATCGCGCGCACACGCTGCATACGACGCTGAGCACGGCCCAGGAAGCCATCGTCCTGGCACCGCGCCAGTCGCTCTACCTGCCGCTCGACGATCTGCTTTTCATAACGCGGCAATACATCAATCCCGACGTCTCCCGGTCCGGCATTGCACGCCTACTCAAGCGCGAAGGCATGTCGCGCCTGGTGGACGTGATCCCGACGGCCGAAGGCGAGACTATCGCGCCGAAGAAGACGTTCAAGGACTATGAGCCCTGCTTCATCCACATCGACATCAAGTACCTGCCGCAGATGCCCGACGAGACCTCGCGACGCTACCTGTTCGTCGCCATCGACCGTGCCACGCGCTGGGTCCTCATGCGCATCTACGGCGCCATGACCGAGGCGAGCAGCGTCGATTTCCTGCGCCGGCTCAAGCTGGCTTCACCCATCAAAATCAGCAAGATCCTGACCGACAACGGCTCGCAATCCACCGACCGTTTCGCCACCAAAGACAAGAAGCCCACGGCAGGCACGCCTTCGACGTCGCTTGCGCAGCCCTGCCTGCCGAGCATCGGCTGGAACCGCCGCGCCACCCTCAAACGAATGGCATGGTCGAGCGTTTCAACGGCCGTATCAACGAACTGCTGCAGCAGACCCGCTTTGACAGCAGGGCCGATCTGGAGACGACTTTGCTGAACTATTTGAAGCTGTACAACCACCACATACCACAGCGCGCACTCGACGCAAAAACGCCCGTCCAGGCGCTTAAAGAATGGCAGCAGACGCGGCCAGAATTATTCGTTAACGCGTTTATGATCAGACGGGATTTGACAGGCCCGGCGTGTCGAACGATTCGAGCCACGGCAGGCTGCCGTTCGACAGCCGCGACGGCGAGTTCGCGGCGACCGCCTGCTTGCCCTTGCAGTCGTAACTGAGCAGCGTGACGGCCGCTGCGCCCACGCTGCGCAGCCCCGCCAATGCCAGCACACTGTCGCTTTTCGTGCGCGCCGTGATTCGAAGCACGGAAGAGAACATTTGCTCACGCGCTTCTCTGATTTATCTTCGAGTCAGCTCCGGCATGGGTGGCGTGGTTGGCCTCCAGCGCATGCTTTTGACCATCAGGTCCATACGGTTCTTACTGACAGCGAATGGCGGAGGGTTTTCCTTCAATTCCGGAGCCAGATTCTTGTTCATGGTACGCATATTCACGAGAATATAAGGCAATACCGTCGTGCCCAGCCATCCTCCATAACCAGTGAACACACTGTAAATTTCGTACCCCTTGCTTCCAGGTTGATCAAACTTCAGGTGCACCCCTCCCTGTGACGCAGACACCCCCGCCATCTTGACCATCCGAGGGCCAATACGTTGAATCACTTTTGGTGCTGGGTCGCCCGGCTTCTCCGGCTGCGGAGGCGAAATGGCCGCCTCGGCCATTGCAAGCAAAGGCGTCGCCTTGATATTCCGTGAATCGACAGTACCCGTACTCAGGGTATACAGGACACCCGGAGCATCACTGAAGCGTATTGACTGCTTGAATGCGATAGGTGTTTCTCCATCGTCTGCGATAAAGCCGAAAGGTATGCATACACCTCTTTCTGCAGGAATTTCGTTAGCCGCTCGCGGGCGAAAATTCGAGAGCATGGAAGAGAATTTTTTCTTATGACTCTCCTTATTCGCAGAATTTTTCATCTTCGCATTGGATTCGAATACGAAGATGTGATCGCCTCGCATCAGGTACGCCCTTAGAATCGAACGGAGATCGGAATTATCAACTGACGAGTCTTCACTGGTCCAATACGCCTCACTGTTCGGCAGTCCGGTGTTGAACTTCTCAAATTTCGTTCTGTACTCAGCTATGATCGCCTCGAATCGCTGGAAATCCTGCGACTGCTCCTCGATCTCGGCCTTATCAACGTCCGATATTTTTCCGGACTTTTTCAATCTTGCAATATAAGAGCGCTTTTCTTCAATATTTTTTTGCAACGCAGCTATTCTACCGAAAGGTGTAGCCTCAAATATCTTCTCTTTCGGAAACCTTTTTGTCGATGCAATAACAGCGATGAGCGTATCCCCAAAGCGCATACTATCATATGGATCCCCAACATTATCGCTGAACGACCTTGCAAAAATGCCTGTTGGATACATGTGGCGATAGTAAGTCGGCCACTCATCAACTCCACTAACTTCGAACATCATTCGACCAAAACACTCCGAATTGACGCCAACCGGTTTCTGATAGTCGGGGGCGGCTATTTTCAATAAATCGTCCGAGGTTGGAGCTCGAGAAGGTGTGGCCTTTGACGCATCGACCGGCAGATCTGCCGCCTGGAGCGCATTTGAAAAACGCCCCAGCACTAGCAAGGCAAGCACTAGACGGGGAAATATCCTTCCGTGAGGAGACGAGGATTCAGTTCGTGACATCAATAATATTCCAGGAGTATACGAGGCTGAAAACAATGCGAATCAACTATCCATTGACTTCAGTTTCAGTCGGTTGCATTGTACTCGCGACTGTCTGTTGAGGCACTGTTGTGGGATCTGTCTTCGCAAGCATCGTAAGATTCATTGCCGAACGGTTGTTTTCTCCTTCAGTCCATGATAAAGGCAACGTTACGATGAAACCTTGTATTTCGCTAGGGGATTTTTCTTTTACCCGGGCTTTTGCATGCCAAGAATACGTAGCTGTTTAGTTTCGTGTGATCATGCTCCTCGTCGTAGCTGGCCTTTGTTTCGCGCAAGGGCTATGCTGGGCGACTTGATTGCTGGGTTCAGCAGTCCCGGCATTCAACCGCAACAGGAGCAGTTCGCAGCATGAGTTCACGCATCCATCCGCAAGCTCGTACGACCCCGAAAGTCCGGCAGGAGATCAAGGTTTCCGGCCTATCGGACCGTCAGGCGGCGAAGGTCTTCGGCATCACACGGGCGACGGCCGCGAAGTGGCTCAAACGGGATGACGTGCAGGACCGCTCGCATCGTGCGCACACGTTGCATACGACGCTGAGCACGGCCCAGGAAGCCATCGTTCTGGCACTGCGCCAGTCGCTCTATCTGCCCCTCGACGACCTGCTTTTCATTACGCGGCAATATATCAATCCCGACGTCTCCCGATCGGGCATCGCACGCCTGCTCAAGCGCGAAGGCATGTCGCGCCTGGAAGACGTGATTCCGAAGGCCGAGGGCGAAACCATCGCACCGAAAAAGACCTTCAAGGACTACGAGCCGGGTTTCATCCACATCGACATCAAGTACCTGCCGCAGATGCCGGATGAGACCTCGCGCCGCTATCTGTTCGTCGCCATCGACCGCGCCACGCGCTGGGTCTTCATGCACATCTATGGCGACATGACCGAGGCGAGCAGCGTCGATTTCCTACGTCGGCTCAAGCTGGCTTCACCCATCAAGATCAGCAAGATCCTGACTGACAACGGCTCGCAATTTACCGACCGTTTCGCCACCAAAGACAAGAAGCCCAGCGGCAAGCACGCCTTCGACGTCGCTTGCGCAGGCCTGCCTGCCGAGCATCGACTGGCACCGCCGCGTCATCCCCAAACGAATGGCATGGTCGAGCGCTTCAACGGACGGATCAACGAACTGCTACAGCAAACCCGCTTCGACAGCAGGGCCGACCTGCAGGCCACATTGCTGAACTACTTGAAGCTGTACAACCACCACATTCCACAACGCGCCATCGGCAGTAAAACGCCTATCCTCGCGCTCAAAGAATGGCAGCAGAAGCGGCCAGAATTATTCGTCAAACGCGTTTACGATCAAACGGGACTGGACACGTAGCGTCCCGAACTTCGAATTAACTTTAGCAGCGAATACTGCCTTAGAATGATTGCATGACCTCATGTTATAAGCCTCGAGATGGCGTTCGTGATCGCAAAGTTAACAAGAAAAACTACACGCATGACGGCCGGGAAGCCGTCAAAGTTCATACAGCCTGCACGACTATTTTCGAAGTGTTGGATATTTTTCTTTGAAATCCAACCCAGCACAAAGACTTTCGTCCACTCCTAAAGTTCCCAAGACCGCACCAACAAAATCCTTACTTCTACGACGCCGCTCGTCTATACTCGGCTGACTCCAGATCCCATTCCTTCCGTTGCTTTTGCTTCAATCGAGACGCTGCTTTCTCGCGATCGTTAGCTTCGATCACACGTCGGTGAATTATTTCATCGGAGCGGTCACCAAAATAGACACGACGAAACTTGAAAAGGCCAATTCCATTGAATAAAAACTCGTTCATACCATCTTTCGCTAAACCAGCCATTGAATCATGCACCCAGTTATCGAAAAAATCTCGCATCTCCTGAGATTGCGAATCTCTTGCAATGGATGATGCCACAGTTAAAACATCGCGTTCCGGAGCGCTTGAATCTACAAGATTTGGCAGGTTGTTTTCCTTAAGCCACTTATACCATCTCTCTAAAGTCCGGTGCAATCTTGCGATAGACTTTTCGTTGGACTTCTGATCCTTAACATCAAGCAAAGCAAATATTCGTCTATTCACCAGTTGAGCTGCGCTGGACAATAGATTAAGCGTCCTGAAATCGATCTCTTGAAATGGCTGCTTTACATAAGTCTCGCCAAGGCCATCGTGTCGAAGTCCATACAGTACCGAGTCGTGGCCCATCCGATACTCGAGCTTCTCAACCAGTGCGGCAATAATGGCAACAAAATACTGCTGCGTGTCTCTTAAATACTCGCGCTCTGCCGTCGATTTTCTAAAGAAGTTGCGAGCGAAATATTCTTCCGCTGTCGACTTATCTTCTTCGTTCGCTATAGCTTGATACCTGTAAGAAAAATACTTGGCCATATGAGCGCGCATCATTTCCTCCACCGGCCCCGCAGGAATCTGTGCCTCGCGCATATATCTCTGGAATGTTATTAATGCCTCGTTGGTCGGCACCAAGCACTCCTTGACCGGCCTGGATAGACCTTCAAGTGGCAATAATGGGACACCTGCCGCGCGGGCTGCACAGTACATTTCAAAACCCGGTACTCGAGCAAGAGCGTCTGTCTTACCCTGCGCATGCCGATTGTAGCCACCGCCGACATCCGAATGCGATCCTGGATAAACATATTCTTTAACGTTAGGAGGGTATCTTTGGTCAATTCTTACCGAGTCAAGCGGGAACGTAGCGCGAACCTCATGGGCAGCGACAATATGCAGACAGCTTTCAACCCCCGGATGAATCTGCATGTTTTTATTAGCCCAGGACTGGTGCCCCTCCGCCCCCATTAGTCCCGAGGAAAAGGCACCGGCAATGCCAACTGATGCAACTGTATCAAAAATCCCTAAAAACTGTACTCTTATCGGGATGTTCGCAAAAGTATAGCCTTCGGAGTTTTTTGCGCAAATCTGATACAGCCAATTAACGAATGCTCGGCCCTCAGCGGCGCCGCGAGAGAATCCGAAAACCGAAATATTGATCTGTTCTATGGACGGCCGATTCTTCGGCTGTCTTTTGACCAACTGCGACAACTGATCCATCCATGTACGTCCCAACGCATAATTCCGTTGCGCCTCCAAAGAACCGATCCCGCCCAAGGCGTTAGCCATGCTATTAGCCACCGAATCAGATATTAATTGACTCCCCTCCAGATAATCGCTAACCGCGTTAAAAACCCTCGTAAGCCCCCAAATCAAACGAGACTCTCCATTCCAAGAAGTCCCAGTTCCTAGCTTTCCACCGGTGTCAGAAATTTTAGGGAACGGAGTTCCGACACCGGGGATGTAGAACGGATAATATGCTGTCGTGCCTTCCTCTTCTCTCTTAAACGTGTGAAAAAGTCGGACAACATTGCTGTGTTGAAATTTCTGCGGCGTGCTTTTTACTGATAGGTAATCGATGTCTTCATTGTTACCTGTTCCATCAAAGAAAATTCCGATAAAAACTTGACCACAACATTTCAGCACCGATTGCTCCGAATACTGTGCCGAAACGGCCTTGGCTTGCTGCATGACTTCGCGAGGCGATAATGGCCGAACAAGCGATCGGGTGTTATTAATTTCGGGGTTGTAAGCAAACTGAACTTCAACAGTCAATTGGGCCTCCACTCTCACGATATTCGCTCTTCGATGACATAGGCTTCCACGGGAGACGATCTTCAGGCGAAAGAGGATAGAAAGGGTGTTTTGGCGAGCACTTTGACAGGACGATCTTTATTCTTTCGTTCTCATAGAAATGCACTCGCATCGCATCAGGGTGAGGATATTTGGGCAACTCTACCTCTTGAGTTATCACAGGCATTACGTTGTTTTCATTATCATTTGGCGCAGCATAACGCCACGTTAACGAAACCTTGAGACCTGGACGCCACTTATTAGGAATTACGATACAACAAGTTTCCCCACTTGAGCTCCCTCGCCTTACGTCTACTCCGCCGGCCCCGTTCATTGTAAAATATTCGATATCATGAGTCCGCGTATGATTGTATGCAGTGACACTCACCGCCGTACCCTCGTCGCCACACGCCTGCAGCGATGCGGCAGCAAAAAAACATGAGATGGCGAAGGAAATCGACTTCTTCTTTTTGTTCTGCAATGCCGCAAAGTTAAATTTCATACAATATTAGCCTCAAACATTTCGTCGCCTAAATTGCCGGCGCTCCAGCTCCCACTTTCCAACAATCGATAAAGCCCAGCATTTTTGTTGCTTTTCCCCTCAGTAAGGCACGCTGCAACGGCTAAAGAAAATACGTCCGCCTCGTTTTCTATCGAGTAGCGTTGAGCTAAACGATATGACGCGGAAATTAGCTCATATAGGGAAGAAGGACAAATCAACGGAGGGATCGCGTCAGGCAAGGATTCAATGATTCGCTGCATCAGAATGTCTGGATAGCTTAGTTTTATTAACCTGTCAACTTGGTGATTCGACAACTGCAACTGATCATGGCGATAGTCAGCAATATTTGAAACTGCGCACTCCGCAATTTTTCCAGTTCGATCAACATAATACCAGTACCTCACCGCACCACAGAAAGCTGCCCACTGATCGAGGGCGAGCACGTGCTGGAGGTTTGGCAGCACTCGTGTATCAGCGAATCGCAACAGCATTTCCTGTCCCTCGTCCAATCTAGCCATATAGAATGCCCGCCAATGCTCGAGCATTCTTGCACCGCTCACTTCACTGGCGAAAAAACTCAACATGGGCCGAGCAGAACAATGCCGGAAAAGTGATGTCAATCGATGGGCTAAAGCATCATTATCTTGAAGTGATACCAGACAAGGCGCGGCACTTGCAAGTGCCTCTAATTGCGGGTGACCCACATAGCAGTTAATTACGTCGGCACATTCGTTAAAAAATTTTCCATCCGGGTAGTCGAATACAGTATCAACAAGCCCATACCATTCAAATCCTTGTCGACTTTGGATTAGGCTGCACATCTGGCTGACGGCTTCGACCACGTCCGTTTCATCTTGTGATAAGCGACGCGTATTTCTCATGACACAACCATTGCAAGGGGAGAGCCGAAGCTGGCGGCCTTTACGAGACATTCGATACACACCGGAGCGCTCGAAGGCAGCCTTGGCAGGTCATAGTCAAGGCGTACGCCGGTCATGAAACTCTTTTTAAGTGCATGCACCGCAATCTTCCCCGGACACTGCACCGTAATATTCCCGCCCTCGATGGTGATATTCGCCCCATCCGCCGTCGACAAACTGATCCGCTTCGCCGCCGCCCAATCCACGTGCGCGTTCGCGCTGACGACATGCACGTCATCGCGCGCCTGTACATCGAGCGTGCCCGCCTGCGCCTGCATGTCGACCGCATCCTGCGCCGCGATCATCTGCAGTCCGACGTCACCTTCGCCCGCCTTCACGGCGCCGGCCAGCACGCCGATCGCCTGCCCGGTATGCATCCGCATGGCGCCACCGGTGACGAACTGCGTGTCCTGCCCACTCATCAGACTGACCGCCTCGCCGTTCGACAGTTGCACCGCATCCGCCGCGGTCACGCCCAGCCCGGCCTTCGCCGACAGAGCGATCACGGGCGCCGCCACATGCGGCAGCTTGTCGTCGCCCAATGCACCGCCATCGAGCGCCACCATGCCGGCCACCGCGTTCAACATAGCCTGCAACGGCGCCGCCTTCGCATCCAGCGCGCTGGCGCCGGCCTTCGTCGCGCCCAGATGCGCAGCCAGCCCCACGGTCTTGTGCGTCACGGCCGCGTCGTTGAACGTCTCGCCCAATTTGACGGCCTGCTTCAGCAGCGCGATACCCGCCACGTTGTCGCCCGCCGGGTCGCGCGACAACGCGTCGTGCTCGATGCGGTAGCTCGATACCAGCAGACCGGCACCCGCGCGCAGCGCGCCGTAGGCGTCCGTGCGGAGTTCGGCGCCTTCGCCGCGCAGGCTCCCGCGGTAGTTGTCGGCGCCGTGGATCAGGTGGCCCAGGTTCAGTTCCGTCGCCGCGTGCGTCGTACGCAGCTGCACGCGGCCCCGCGCGTCGGTGTCGTCGAACAGCAGCTGGTTGTAGCCCGCGCCGCCGAATTCCTTCGTGCGCACGCCCCACTGGGCCGCAGCATTGCGGTGGCCGGCCAGCGCGGCCGAAGCGCCGTGCCACACGGGGCTGTTGCCGCCGGCGAGGTTGCCCTGCCCGGACGTCGCGTGGTCGTGCGCGGCGTCGAATGGATCGATGCCGGCGTCGCGGTGCTCGCCGCCCGGGGTCGGCGTCACGCCGCCTTCGCCCTGGCCGTTGTACAGCGCGCCCACGATGATCGGGCGGTCGATGTCGTTTTCGATGAACTGGACGATGACTTCCTGCCCGATGCGCGGCAGGAACTGGCTGCCGATGCCGCCGCCCGCCAGGCGCTGCGCCACGCGCACCCAGCACGTGGCGTCGCCGCCGTCCTGCCAGTGGAAGCGGATGCGCACGCGGCCCAGGCGGTCGCAATACAGTTCGTCGGCGCCGCGCGGCGTGTCGCTGCCGTCGGCGCCCACGACGATCGCGCTCTGCGCGCCGGCCGCCGTCGGGCGCGCGTGGCTGCGGCCGTCGCTGCCGTCCAGTTGCGGACGCCACACGACGTCGGCGGCGACGGCCTCGAAGCAGTTCGCGTAGCCGGCCGCGCGCGCCTGCGCGAGCGCCAGGCCGAAGTCTTCCGGCAAGTCGTCACGCAGGGTTTCTTCCAGCAGTTCGGGGATCGGGCCGAACAACTCGGCCAGCGCATCCTGCGCCCGCGTCGGCAGGTTGTTCACGCCGACGCTCGTCACGCGCAGGATCGTGAACGGTGCCGCCGCGCCGAGCGCGCTCACCGGGGCGCCGGTCACCGTCAGGCGCGTGCCCGCGCGCAGCGTGCGCAGGGTCGAGCGGCCGCGCCACAACTGGCTGCGCGCCTCGCGCGCTTCCATCTGCAGGTCGGCGTAGCGGCGTGCGTCAGCGCCGTCGGCAAACGCGTACTGGCCCGGCGTGTCGAACGATTCAAGCCACGGCAGGCTGCCGTTCGACAGCCGCGACGGCGAGTTCGCGGCCACGGCCTGCTTGCTCTTGTAGTCGTAGCTGAGCAAGGTGACGGCCGAAGCGCCGACGCTGCGCAGCGCCGCCAGCGCCTGCACGCTGTCGCTTTTTTCGCGCGCGTGCGCGCCGTGGAAGCGTGCGCCGCCGGCGTCGATGCTGGGGTCGTCGGTCACGGCGGACGCATCGCGGCTGTCCGCGAACAGCACCATGCGCGGACCGTCGTCGGCCTGTTCGAAGCGCCATGCCAGGCCTTCTTCCGCGAGCAGCCGCTCGACGAACGCGAGATCCGATTCGCGGTACTGGCAGCAGTAGCTGCGCGGGTTGGCGCCGTCCATGAACGGGCCGACGTCGTCGCTCCAGCGCCAGCGCGCGTCGGGCGCATAGGCGGAAAAGACGCTGTCGACGATGTCGGTGACGGACTTGTCTTGCCATACGCGGCTATTGCGCACGTGGGCCATGCGCCACACCCAGTGCGCGATGCGGACGCGGTAGCGCGCCAAGCCGCCGTCGCTGCCCAGCTGCGCGGCCGCGCAGATCTCGCCGGCGAAGTCGGCGCGCGTGCCGTCCGCCAAGGTGACTTCGAGGGCGGCCGGCCGGCCCAGCAGCAAGGATGGCTCGATCGCGGCGCTGGTCGACAACGCGATCACGTCGCGTACGCCGAGCCCCTGAACCGCATCGTCGGCGACGAACGCCTCGACCAGCAGTTCACCGCCCGGGAAATCCGTAGCGCCATTCCCGATCCGCAACGCGTACAGGCGCGAGACGCTGTCGAATCCGGCAAGGGCGGCCAGCGCTTCCAGCGCATGGGTCATCGATTGCTGCAAGACACACTCTCCAACTCATCCATACTTAACAAACTTAACTTTACGCTAATCGCGAGCGCCACGCTATAGCCTCAAAGAAACTGCTTAACTGTTACAAACTGTGATTAAGAACACAGTTTTGCCCAGCTATAATGCGGAAAAATATTGTCTGCATGTAACATTGCATGCTGCACATTTGTAACGGTGACGGAAGAAAAGCATGGCAGGACCATTGATCGTATTGGGTGACAGGACATCGCACGGCGGCAGCGTGATCGAAGCGTCGACGCTGAGCGATTGCGACGGCAAGGGCATCGCGCGCGTGGGCGACATGACCGTATGTCCGCGCCACGGCCGCTCCCCCATCGTCAGCGGCGACACCACCTTCATCGTCGACGGCAAGGCCGCCGCACGCCATGGCGACAAGGCCGGCTGCGGCGCCACGCTGATCGCCGGCCAGCAGGCGACGGTAGATCATGTGTAACCCACAGCGCCGCAGCCACAGGCGGAGACGGACCTGATGGGCACATGGATCCGCGGCGGCATCCTGACGATGCTGACGTTCGGCGCCTTCTGGGGTGGCGCCATCTTCACCTGGCGCGGCACCGACCGCGCGCCATCCACGTCCGACCTGGTCACGTACCTGGTCGCGCTGCCGCTCGCCGTGCTGGCCGCCGTCGTGCTGGTCCGGCGATTCGCGCGGCCGCAACCCGCAGCCGGTGCCGCCGCGCCGGCCACGACCGCCGCACCGGCTCCCGCCGCGGCGGCGCGCCTGCCCGCGCTGGCGCTGGTCGATGCGGCCGTGCGCACGCGCCATGGGGATTCAGTCGATGAACTGGCCGCCGCGCTCGACGCACGACGCGCGCGCCCTGACCTGGACCCGGAACTCGTCGACGACGCCGGCTATCCCGTGATGAGCGTGCGCGTGCCGTCCGCCGGCGACGCCGCGTGGCGGGCCGAGGCCGAGCCGTGGCTCGCCGCACAGGGCCAGTCGGACGTCCGCTTCGGTGAAGCGCACTGGCGCGCCCTCGAACTGGCCAGCGCCGTCGTGAGCGAACTCGCCGACGCCGCGGCACTGGCCGCCGTCGACGATCCGTTGCTGCGCATCGTGCCCCTGGCGCCTGTAGATTGGACCGCCGCGCAGCGCACGGCGGCCGGCGCGTGGTTCGTCCACGTCGCCGCGCAGGCCGGCTGGGACGCGGACAAGGTCACCGTCAGCCCCGCCCCGCCGGGCGAACCCGCGGCGGCCGCCAGCGCCCTGCTGTCGGTGCTGGCCGGCCAGGCGAACAACGATCCGGCATTGACTATCCTGCTCGCCTTCGATTCGCACATCGACCAGGCGGCCGTCGACCGGATGGCGGCCGACGGCACCCTCTTCTCCGCCGCCCATCCGCAGGGACTGGTGCCGGGCGAAGGCGCCGCCGGGCTCCTGCTGTCCGATACCGCGTACACGGCGCCGACGCTGCAGGCGGCAAGCGCCACGCGCAGCGCATCGGCCGACGCCATGCACCGCACCGACGCCACGGACCTGCGCCGGCTGGCGGAACGGGTGCTGGCCGAAACGGCCGTCGACGCATCCACCGTGTCCGCGCTGTTCGCGGATGCGGACCACCGCAGCAACCGCGTCCTCGAGGCGATGGCACTGGCCCACGAGGATCTGCCGCACCTCGATGCAGGCATCGACGTGAGGACCACCGGGCCGGCTTGCGGACTGTCAGGTGGCGTGCCGTTCCTGGCGACGCTCGCGCTGGCCCGCCGCCATGCGCTGGATGGTGCCGGCGCCGTCCTGTGCGTCGGGAATGCCGATCCGGTCCATCGTAGTGTCGCCGTGGTCCGCCCGGCCGGTCTCGCCACGTCCGCCGCCGTCTGATGAGTCTCGCGTCCACACACGTGTCGATCGGCTACTTCGGCAAGATCCCGAGCCGCGGCGACTTCGTCAAGGGTTCCGACAACCCGGCGCTCGTCAAGCTGCTGGACGACTGGCTCGCGCGCGCGATGGACCTCATGACGGCGGACGCGCAATGGAAGGCGAATTACGACGCAGTCGCCCCGCTGCACTTCGTCATCACGGGTCCGCGCCGCCGGCACGCGATCGCCGGCCACATCGTCGCGAGCAGCGACGAGTCGGGACGCCGCTTTCCGTTCCTCATGATGGGCATGCTGGACGTGGCCGAACCCCGCGCGTTCGTCCCGTCCGCGCCGCTGATGCTGGGTCTCTTGTGGAACCGCCTGGAAGCGCTCAGCAAGGGACTGGTGACGGCCGTCGACGCCGACGTGCCGCTCCGCGCGGCGGCCGGCCAGGTCGTCGAACTCGACCTGCGTGCGGATGCCCACGCGGCGGCATTTACCGACTTCATCGAACTGCAGTCGCTCGGCACCCTGCAGGCGCTGCTGGCGCAAGCCGGCTACGCGGGCTCGGTGCGCCAGTTGCTGCTGGCGCTCGGCCTGTTGCTGCAGCCGGTCCTGGCCAGCAGCGCGAGCCGGCTGGAGAAAAGCCTCGTTTTGCCGCTGCCTGCCGACCCGCTGTACCGCGGCCTCGTCGGCGCGTACTGGATGCATGCGATCGCGCCGTTCCTCGCGCGCGCCGATTTCGAGCTCGCGCTGTTCGTCACTCGCATCGGCGCGCGGCCGCGCCTCGTGCTCGGTTTCGGCGGCGCATCGGCCCGGACGCTGCAGGCGATCATGGATCCACAGGCGGGCAACGAGCGCCACATCGCCTTCGACGACCTGGACTGGGTCGAAGACCAGGTGGAGTCCGACTATACCGTCGACAAGGTGTCCAGGCACCTGAAACGTCACGATGTCTCGCTCAAGTCCGCGCTGGAGGCGTTGGGCTCGGCATTCATCGGCACCTGAACCATGCGACAACGAAAACTCCGCGTATGCTGACGACACCCTCTCTTCCACTGACAGCCCAGGCGATCCGGGCGCTCGTGGCGCGCTTCACCCAGTCGAGCCGCGTGCTGCGCCTGCATACGCCGCTGGGTGACGACGTCCTGCTGGCCGAATCGCTGCACGGCGAGGAAGCCATCGACACGGGTTACCGGCTGCGTGTGTCGGCGCTGTCGACGGATGCGGGGCTGGCGCTGAAATCGCTGCTGGGCCAGTCCGTGCTACTCGAGCTGCTGGCGGGGCCGTTCCAGGGCGTGCGTCCTTTCCACGGCCACGTGACGGCGGCCGAGATGACGGGCGCGAACGGCGGCCTGGCCCGGTACACGCTGACGATCGAACCCTGGACCGCGTTCCTCGCGCTGGGCTGCGACAGCCGCGTCTTCCAGGACAAGTCGATCGTCGACATCATCGACACCGTGTTTTCCGCATACGACGGCAAGGGCAGGCTGGCGCCGGCCTGGCGCTTCCAGGTCGACCGCTCGCTCTACCCGCTGCGCAGCCTGACGACGCAATACCAAGAAAGCGATCTCGCGTTCGTGCGACGCCTGATGAGCGAAGAAGGTCTGTTCGCCTTCTTCGAGCACGAGGGCGATCCGGACGGCGCGCCGCTGGGCGCACACACGCTCGTCATCGCCGACAGCAACGACGCGTTCAAGCCGAACACGCAGGCCCTCGTGCGCTTCACGCAATCCGGCGCCGTGATGCGCGAGGACAGCGTCGACCGCTGGCGCACCGAGACGCGTCTCGCGACGAATGCCGTCGAATTGCGCAGCTGGGACTATCGCGCGCGCCAGGTGCGGACCGCCGGCGCGGCCGGACAGGATCCGGTCGAACTGGCCAGCCGCGACATCCCCGGCGTGTACGCGTACACGAGCCGCGAACACGGCGCGCGCATCGCCGAGCGCCAGTTGCAGGCACTCGAAGCGGGCAAGGTCGTCCACGTGGGCGCCGGCAACGTGCGTACCTTCACGCCTGGGACAACGTTCATCCTGGCGGAGCATGGCGCCCGGGACAGCGCGGCCGCCCCGTTCCTGCTCGTACGCGTGCGCCACCTCGCGCACAACAACCTGGATGCCGATACCGCATCGACGCTCGTCCGCCACCTGGGCCACGATCCGGTCGCCGCGCTCAATGACGAGATCCTGTCGGCCAGCCTGCACGCGCGCGGCAAGGGCATCGCGGAACGCCCCGTGTACCGCAACAGCTTCGACGCGATCCCGGCCGCGACGCCATACCGCGACAGCCCGGTGGACGGCCACGGCCGCCTGCTGCATCCGCGCCCGACGGTGCAGGGCCAGCAGACGGCCATCGTCGTCGGCCCGCGCGGCACCGCGATCCACACGGACCGCGACCACCGTATCAAGGTGCAGTTCCACTGGCAGCGCGGCGAAGCGAGCCACAGCCGCCTCGATCATCCCGAACCGCACGGCCACACGGGCGCCCCGGCCGACGACCGCGCCGGCACGTGGGTGCGCGTGGCCACGCCGCTCGCGCCGGTCGCGGGCGCCAACTGGGGCAGCCACGCCCTGCCCCGCGTCGGCCAGGAAGTGCTGGTCGATTTCCTGGACGGGAACATCGACCGGCCGGTGGTCATCGGCGCCGTCTATAACGGGGCCGGTGCCGACGACGCCCAGCACAACACGGCAGCCGGCGGCGCGGGCGCGGCCACCGGCAACGCGGGCGCCTGGTTCCCCGGCGCGGCCGGCGCGCACGCGCACGCGGCCGTGCTGTCCGGCCTGAAAAGCCAGGCCATGCGGGCCAGCGGCAACGGGGCCGGCGCGTACAGCCAGCTCGTGTTCGACGACACGCCGGAACAGGCGCGCGTGGCGTTGCAGCGGCATGCGAAGGCGCATCGGGGGACGGCCGAGCTGAATCTCGGGCATCTCGTGCATCAGACGGATAACCAGCGGCTTGGGACCGTGGGGCTGGGGGCCGAGCTGAAGGCGGAGCATGGGGTGGCGGTGCGCGCCGGCCGCGGACTGCTGATTGCGACCGAGCGTGCGTCGGCCGATGCGGGCGCGCTGGAGTCCGGACAGGCGGCTGCACAGATCGAACAAAGCCATACACTTCAACACAGCCTGGCCGAGACGGCCGGCAAGCACAACGCCATGCTGGCGGGAGGCACGTCTCCAGACAAGTTGCCGGCAACCGAAGCGCTCGCCAAGGCCAGCGATACACTGACCGCGACGTCAGCCAACGGCGACGCCACCGCTTACGGCGAACCGCAGCTGCAACTCTACACGCCGGCAGGCATCGCAGCGCTCACGCCAGCATCGACCGTCATTGCGTCAGGCACGACCACCAACATCACGGCGGGACAGGACATCGGCTTTGCCTCACAAGGCAATACCATTCACTCGGTCAGCGCCGGGGTCAGCCTGTTCACGTACGGTAAGGCCACGAGCACCGACAAACCGAATCAGGAAACCGGCATCCGCATGCATGCGGCCAGCGGCAAAATCAGCATGCAAAGCCAAAGTGGCCAGACACGGCTGACAGCCGACAAGACGATTACGGTGGCGAGCATCGCGAGGAGCGTGAACGTGGCAGCGAAGGAGCATGTGCTGTTGACTGCGCAAGGCGCGTACATTCGGCTTTCGGGAGGTGACATCGAAGTGCATGGCCCGGGGACAATCGCCTTCAAGGCGAGCATGAAGGAGCTCACCGGCCCGGCGAGCGCACAATTCGAACTACCAGCCATGCCGCAGCTGAGCCATCAGTTTGGCCAACGTTTCAGGCTCAAGGACACGCTTGGCACACCGCTGGCAGATCAGGCCTACACGATATACGTAGCGGACCAACAAGAGATCAAGGGTGTGACAGATACGCATGGCATGACGGCGTATGTCGACACCGAAAACCCTGAGACGACCTACATCTTATTCGACCGTGATTTGCAATGGATCTGTGAAGAGGAAAGCGATGAAAATTCGAGCCATAGCGAGTGCTAGCGTCTTGGCGATAGCCGCCCTCTCCGCGACGGCCCAGACGCTCCCAGTGGTATTGCGTGGTGACATGACGCCGATCAAACTCGCCAGCGGTGATGTCGTGGCTTTGCACACGATCATTGACCTGAACAATGCACATGCGCTGGAAACTGTCAGTTTCCTGATAAGAAATCCGCGTGGAGCCGCTGAAGCTATTCCGTTCGAGATAAACGACGACTATCAAGCTTCCCTGACATTGCGTTCCGGCGCCGACTGCGCGATCACTGGAATGCGCGCGTTTCAGGACGGGAAGAAAATTCGTGTCGTTTACGCGAGCCGGAAGGGCCAGTGGTCTGAAAAAAACTCCGTAAAATTCCAGGAATTCGATCTAACGAAGAATGATGAGCGCGCCCCTGGCACGCCACTACACTATTTTAAAGAGCGTAAAGTTTACAGCTCGAAAAAAGCATACTGTGATGTCAATCGTGCTATCGACAGTGAGGCGTCACCTATCAACGGGATCGAATAATGGGTGAGAAGAAATTCATCCAAGCGCGTGATGGCGAAAAAAACAGTGTCATATACGTTTGCGCAGACGGCACGGAATTCTTACGATCCGGAGGCACTCGCGCCTGGCGAAATAACAACCCAGGGAATCTTATTGCCGCCGAAAAGAGTGGTTTATCGATCGGACGCGGCGGCAGCTTTGCGGCATTTGCGAGTCAGGAGGATGGATTTGCGGCCCTGGAGTATTCTTTAAAGAATTTTTATTCCGATATCAAACTGGATAAGGTTTTTAAAAAATATGCCCCGGCCACCGACCATAACGATCCGGAGCAATATGCAGCCACAGTCAGAAAGATGACCGGCCTGGACGCCGCTCGGACTATTGGATCTCTCACCAAGGAAGAGCTGGACGAATTTAAATTAGCAATCATGCGCGTGGAAGGTTGGAAAGAAGGAAAAACTGAGCCAATTCCCCATGCCAAGCAATTTCTCGTAAAAGGCATTGATGGAAAGCCGATGGGAGGTCTACGCTATTTACTTTCCTACTTCACCGGCGATGGTGAGCAGAAAAAAATCGAAGGCGAAACAAGCGCGGACGGCAAGACCGTCATCGCCGTTACCGACACCCGAACTACCGTACAATTGCATCTACCTCGACCTGACCCCGGACAGTCTCTAAAACCCCTGCAAAAAAAAGTGGGAGGCGGCAAAGGAAAAACGATTGTCGCTGCCGAGGTCACGACTAAACCATGGTACAGCCAGACGTTCAGTCAAGCAGTTGCTGGCGAAGACAGCAAGCATGACGAATCACCACGCCAAAACGACTTAGACGCTGGACATCAAGAGCTCCAGGAGGCGCCTTTGTCTCCACCGGCTCCTCTGTCGACCGTTAAGCAAGCTGGCGCAGTTCAGCTATCCGGTACGAAGAAAAAGTCCGAGAACCATGTACAAGATGTCATAAAAGAAGCTGGCGTGTATGTTGCGTGGGAATTCGATACCAAGCGTGGCTCTGAGAAGAAACTGGAAAAACTGCCGTATGTTATTGCTGAGATGTCGGGCGATCAAGGCAAACCCCTGATGAAGGGGCAAGGTATTTTGTTAATGAGAAACAACAAAATTCGACAAAAAGTTCCGTTTGGCAAAGAAGTCGCCTTATACCTTGGCAATGATGCAAAGGTTCAATATCGCACTACCCCGCTTTATCGCGTGCGTGCGGAAGAAGGGCTGAGCGACGTGGTAGTGAAGATTTCGGAAATCAAGGGTACGGCTTATGACCCTTCAGATGAACTACCGTCGGACCCAGTCTCGACAGGAACCAAAAAGGTCTATTCTGCAAGCCTTTTCGGGACGACCTGGTTAAAATTCAGTCATAAATTCACAGCGGATGAGGCCCTGGAACAAAGTCGATTCGAACCTCCGGAACTCCAAGCAGCCTTGCAACAGATTTTTGGGGGAAATGCAAGCGTTAGCGGCAACGCTATAACGCTGAGCGTCGTAAAACCAAACAAGAAAAACATGGTAATCACGTGGCAAGCGGCTGCATTTCAGAATTGCAGGCAAAACATACCTTCTATTACGAACCTTGCTGCAGCCAAAGCCGAAATTATTCCTCGCGTTCACCCTCAGACTTATAAAGCATTCTTGAAGGCCGCGTTCGAATTGGACGCTACGGCACTTGAGATTGCATCGGGTTGGCGCCCCATGCTTGGTTCAGTCTTGCATCGCGTTGGCGTGGGCTTGGACGTAAGCCGCATATTAGTGGAAGGTCGTGACTTGAAGCTAAGCCGCAGCCGGACTTCTGCAGACACGGCATACATAAATTTATTGACGCAAAAAAATCGGCTTGAAGGAAAAAAGACGCTTACCGAGGATGAAAAACAAGAACTCAAGCAACTAGTGGCGCAAGAGACAAATAAACGTGAAGCCGCGACGATAGCGATTCGCAACAGCGACAGCACCTCTATTCGCACTTTTATTCATAAGCTGCGAGAGAACAGTGATGTTAAGCAGACATTTGATCCATGGGAAATGGATTTAAACACTCGTGACAATTCGCCAGCACAACCGAACCACCTCATTACCGGCAATGAGAAATTGCACGGAACCCATCTGCATATTACCGTGAGGGATACTGAACTTGGATACTAAAATCGGAATTCTATTCTCGTTCATGTTTTTCTTTTCCGGAAGCATCCTTGCGGACGAAGCGTTAGGGAGTCAAAATTACACTAACTTTGGGATGGACCTGGATGCCCCAATCTTTCCAGTCAATGGCGTGCTCAACATATACCAAAATAAAGGTGACACAAGCCCTATCGCTACGCTGAAAGACAAGCCAGTGATAAATCAACGCGGCGCCGTCAAGCCTTGCATCAAAAACAGCGCGGATGGTTGGGCGCAATGCAAAGTCAGCGGTGTCAGAGGATGGGTCAAGCATGACGATTTTCGTAGCGCCGAAGAATACATGCCGGTGCCGACTTGGGCATTTCGCTATTGGTTGTATATCAGATCGCCGGGTACGGGTAGCGAAGACGCAGTCATTCTTCGCGAGAGCGTCAACAAGAATCCTTATCTGATTGCGCCTGCAGCGTATTCGAACATATTTTTCCACGTTCTTTTCGATAAAGAAGGAAGAGCGATCAGCCCCAAAAGCCATAAGCCCACAGGCGATCGAGTATTTATTTCTGGAAATGCCGTTTTCCTCGCTCCGGGCGATCCAAAACGTCGCAGAAACGCGACTTGGCTGTTCCTTAACTTCTACAATGAAAAGTTAAACGCGTTGTGTCCAGGTCAGAATGCCGACAGTTGCATGAGTGCCGTTAATACTTCGCCTGGCTGGCCCGGAATCAAGAGAATGTATGAGGAACCCTCTGACCAGTACAAGCAGAAAAATGACGATCAAGCGTGGTTTGGTAACGGCGAAGTCGCATTTGCACGGCATATCGACCCGGTGAAACCGTTGATGTATCGTGTACCCGATAACGTAGTCATGAGCGCCGACAAAAGCGAAATGACGCTAGAGCAGGTCGCCAAGAATCGAGAGAAGCTTGTTTGTATCGCAGACTGCGAACGACATTGACAACAAGCGAATCATTAGATACCGGCCGAAATAACACCGCGGCGACTTGCTCGATCGTCGGAAAAAACTTGCGAGAACCATGATCCATATACTGACCGAGTCCGAATTCAAACAGGCAAAGCGAGAACCTTTACTCGACTACGCTGCTTACAGCGATGAAGCCGCAGACATCTCAAGGCGAATTCCTAACGCTCAAAAGAAACTGAGCGATCCAGAATGGCTCTCCGGCCAAGACGTGGCCGCGCTGGTGCGTCTCACGGGGGCACGTTCCGATTATGCGATCGACCTGTTGACGCTCAGCTATTCGGCTGGCGTGCACATCATGGAATTACAAGGATTTTTCCCGCACGTCGTCGACTATTTCGAGGAGTTCGCTCTATATACGCAGGCATTCAATCGAACTGACGAAGGAACGCGACTCAACTCGCCTGTCATCCATCTGCAGGATGTCGAATTCCAGATAGCAAACCGGCTGCTCTGCTTTTCCGTTTTGCTCGGGCATACAAAATTGATCCCCCGGATCATGGCAATTCTCGACTATAACAATTCGATGCGCGACGGTCTGCTCGAACGAATTGCGTCGTGTTACAGCCAGCGGCCCTCGCCTTTACCCGATGAATGCACGCGTCATTTACCGTACTATAAGGCGTTGCCAATCTTCGACGCGCAACCATCCGACCGCCCCGGACTGATCAAGGCGTATCTGCTGGACTGGTACGAAGCGAGCCGTCGCGAACCCTACTACGACGCTCACACCGGCGCCCCTTCGTTCTTGGGCTATTGGGCATGGGAAGCGGCAGCAATCACGATTGCTTTGAATGTCGACGACCAATCGTATCGGGACCTACCTTTCTACCCACGCGACCTCGTTGCACATCTCAGGAACTCGACGGCAGGAAGTGCCACAGGTGCGCCGCGCACTGCAACCGCTGAAATTCGTGCAAAGCCTGGCGAAACATGCCCGATTGGACGACGCTGGCAATCGATCGGGGTGCCCGTCCACGATACGGTCTATACGCAAGGGGCGCCAATGCAGGATCTGAAGTCCCCATATGGATTGACTGTCTGGCGCTTTCTCGGTGCGGCGTAGTTGAGCGCTTTCGCCCTAATGATGAAAAAAAGCATGCACATAGCGCGTAACGTTGTGGCAGGTGTCCTATTCGCCGCCTGGCTCTGTGCCGGTGTACAAGCACCGGCGATTGCGGCGTCGACCCATCATGAGGTCAAGCTGGGCTACGGCGTCAACGAGGTCAATCTGAGCAAGTTGTCACTGCACATCGTGCGCGGGATGGTCGCCAACGGCACGGCGAGCAGCTTCGATACGTTCACCGTGTACCTGGTGCCGGACAGCGCGGGCGAGCCCTGGCTGCAGGTAACGACCACCACGCCCAAGGGCCTCGGCTACAACTTCCGCAACTACGAGTCCGGCGACGCCAACACGCACGCCGTCGCGTTTTACGTCGAAGGCAATCACCTGTTCGCGGTCCAGGCGACGAAGGTCGGGCCAAGCGCCGACGCGCAAGGCGCGCGCAAGACGCCTTTCGATTTCGAAGTCGTCCGGTTCAACGAGAATGAGGACATCCCACTGTTCAAGAGCGACAGTAAGCAACGCTCGAAGGGCCATTACGTGGATGGACGCGACGCGATAGACCATGAATTCTTCGGCCGCTGAGGGGTAATCGATGTTCGTACGTGCGACCTATTATCGCGAAAAGAAGGCCGTCCACTACTTCGACGAAAACGGCGAGGGAACGCCGTACATCGGCGGCTCCTTCGCATGGCGCACCAACAATCCCGGCGACATGGCGAAGCCGGGTAAGCGCGTCGTCAGCACGAGTATCGGCTACGCCCAGCGGGTATCCAACCCGAAAAGCCTCTTCCTGACCTTTCCCGACCAGTCTCCATGAAAAAACGGCTCTTCTTCTCGCTCATCGCATTAGCCTGCGTCGGTTGTCATGCCGACGGGCTTCCCATCGTCGGTATCGTCGAACAAATCCCTGTTCTGGCAAACGGGAGCCACGTAACCGCCCGTCCGACCTACATCTTCACCGACGAGAAGTTGTCCGGATCGACTGTCTTCAACGGTCTGCAAGGCCCCGGCTCGACCCTGGACGTCGTGTGCTGCTATGAAGTCAAAAACACCACGCCGACGTCGCTCGATACGGAACTGGCGAAGTACGGCAAGGATCCCCTGTTCGCCTCACAGATGAAAAGTATCAAGGGCTACCGATACATCTATGTGGCCGCTCCGACATCCGACAAGAAGCTCTGGACGCCTGTGATGAAGACGCTCGCACAAATTGCGGCTAACCCGGAAGATGGCTCGCCGTTCTCGGCAGCCGTGGTCGGCGCGCGATTCGACAAGCCCACGATCCTGGCATCGTTCACGGCGAATGGCGTACCGATGACGATGCAGACGCGCTCGGATACGACATCCGGCCGCATCATCTATACGTTCACGCGCGGTGGCAAAAAGGTCGAGATGTCGGAAGATACCTTTGCAGATTGAGGCCCGACTGCCACCATGAAAATGATCACAGCGTTCGTTGCTCTGGCTATCCCGACATTCAGTATCCAGGCCGCCGCCCAATCAGTTAACGTCGCCGCATTCCTGAAAGGGCGCGGCGCCGAGAGGGCCGAACTCCGTCAGCTGGCGCGCTCGCCCAACCCGGCGGTAGTACCCGTCGCGTTCTACGACAAGGACGGCGTGGCGCCGAGCTGCGGCCTCCTCGTTGCCGTCCCCGACGCGCCGAAGCCACGCTATATCGACATACTTGATGCGGACAGCGGCAACACTTTTCCGCAATGCGTCGCGATACCGTCGATCAGGGCGTTCCGCCTGCAGGACAAGCATTACCTTGCCATCGAATATCTGGACCGGGACACGCGCGACGACACGTATCGCGAGTTCCATTACGTGTACGATGATCCGGCCCAGGGCTTCGTCGACGACAAGATGCTCAACGACGGGGTCCCGTCGTCCGACTCCAGGAAAGAAGCCAATGGCATCAAGCTTGCACGCGCGGCGATGATGCGGAAGACGTTCCCGCAATGGCGGTTCCTGGAACGTGACTTCATCGCGGGGGATACGTCCTCATTTGCCACCTTCGAGGACAGCCACGCCCGCGCCTGCCATTTCGCGATGGAAGCCGGCGCCAAACCGCTATCGGCAAACCTGGCCGAGGTGGCGTCGACGACCGGGTGCGCCGGCGTCCTCGCTGCCACTCGGCTGGCCGCGCCCGCCGCGACGTACTACATTTCCATGTTCAGATCGGTCGCCGGCAAGCAGCTGGTCGTCATCGCGTCCATTGCGAACGACGGCACGCTGAAGGTCGAAAAAGGCCTGTCCGCCGACATCAACGGCGCGGGCGCAACCGGCGATATCAGGGCGGCCAGGGCCGCCCTCTCGCAACGCCTGGGCGCCCTCCCAACTCCGCCAACCCGACAATGACATCGTTCTGACATGGACCTCGCAACATTAAGCGAAGCACTCCGCCGCTTCGGCACCGGCCTGTCCCAGCATGCCCGCCTCATCACGCTGGCCAGCGCGCACGACGCCGCACTGCCGCAATCCCCGCTCGCGGAACGGGTGCGCGGCCGCGAAGCCGTAAATGATTTATACCGTTTCGACGTGGAGGCCCTCAGCACGTCGACCGACCTCGATCTCGCGGGCTTCATCGGCGAAGAACTGACCGTCGGCCTGCTGCAACCGGACGGACGCCGCCGCGCGTGGCACGGCATCTGCACCGCGGCTGAATGGCTGGGTGCCGATGGCGGCGTCGCGCGCTACCGGCTGCGCCTGGAGCCCGCGCTGGCCCTGCTGCGCCTGCGCCGCGACAACTACATCTTCCAGGACAAGAACGTCCGCGACATCGTCACCGAGCTGTTCGCGGACTACCCGCAACTGCGCTTCGACTTCGACATCACGCAGGGCCTGCCGCCGCGCCCCATCTGCACCCAGTATCGCGAAAGCGACTACGATTTCTTCGTGCGCCTGATGGCGTCGGAGGGCCTGTCCTGGCGCTTCGAGCACGACCAGGACGTCACAACCGACGACGGCCAGGCGCGGCACCGCGTGATCATCTTCGACAGCGCGGCCGAGTTCCCCACGACGCCGGGCAACGCCGCCATCCGTTTTCACGGCGTGCGCGCCACCGACACCGACGACGCCATCGACGGCTTCAGCGCGCGCCGGCGCGTGCAGGCGAACGCCGTCTCGATCAGCAGCTGGGATCCGGCCCAGGTCCGCGCGCCCGCCGCCGAACAGCAATCGATCCTGGACGCCGGCGAGCTGCCGCTGCTGCCGGTGTACGACGGCGCCGGCGAACGCATCGCCACCGATGCCGGCGCGGCCGGTTTGCACAGCCGCCTGATGCTCCACGCGCTGGAACTGGACAACAAGCTGTTCGAAGGCGAAGGTGCCGCGCGCCGGCTCGCCCCGGGCCATGCGTTCACGCTGACGCAGCACGACCGCTACCCCGACGGCGACAACGTCTTCAAGGTGCTGTGGGTCGAGCACGAGGCGCGCAACAACGTCGGCGCGCAGATCGCGGCCGTGGACCGTGGCGGCGTCGAACCCGGCACGTACCGCAACCGGTTCGGCTGCGTGCGCGACGCCGTGGCCATCGTCCCACATGCGACCGCCCTGCCCCAGCCGCACACGGCGCTCGGCCCGCAGACGGCGCTGGTGGTCGGCCTGCCGGACAGCGTCGCCACCACGACGCGCGACCACCAGGTGCGCGTACAGTTCGCCTGGCAGCGCGGCGCCGGCGCGAATCGCGGCGGCCTGGATCACGACACGGACGACGCAGGATGCGCGCCCGGCGATGACCGCTCGGGTACGTGGGTGCGTGTCGCGGAAGCGCTGGCGGGCCCGAACTGGGGGTCGCAATTCACGCCGCGCATCGGCACCGAAGTGCTGGTCGACTTCATCGACAACGACATCGACCGCCCCGTCGTGGTCGCGCAGCTGTACACGGGCGCGGATGCGCCGCCGTTCGCGGCGGGCGTCGATTCCGGCGTCGACCACGCAGGCACGATCTCCGGCATCCACACGCAGACATTCGACGGCGCCGGCTGGAACCAGTGGCAGCTGGACGATACGCAGGGACAGCTGCGCATGCGCCTCGCCACCAGCACGGCGGCCACGCAGCTGAACCTGGGCCACCTGGTGCGCCAGGCGCCAGGCAGCGCGCAGCGCGGCCACTACCGCGGCAGCGGCTTCGAACTGCGCACGGATGCCTGGGCCGTCGTACGCGGCGCGGAAGGCGTGCTGCTGACGACGCGCGCACGTTCCGCGCAAGGCGCCAGCGTCAGCTCGACGCAAATGGACGCGGCCGAAGCGGTAGACGGCCTGAAAGCGGCGCAGTCGCTCGGCACCACCTTGCTGGACGCTGCGACGGGACAGCATGCGCTGACCAGCAAGGCGGCCGTGCAAGCGCAGAAGGACTTCCTCGCGCAGATCGATCCCGCCGACCAGGGCAAGTTCGCCGGCCCGGTAAACAACCAGGACGCCGCGAAGCCGACGCCCGGATCGCGCGACCTCGACACGTCGTCGCCCGTCGAAAAATTCGGCGCGCCGGTCGTGCTGATGGATTCGCAGGCCGGCATCAACTGGGCGACGCCCGCGTCGACTGTGCTGTTCGCGGGCCAGCATCTGCACTGGACGACGCAGTCGGACATGCACATGACGGCGGCGTACACGTCGTCGTCGGTGTCGGCCGAGGCGACGTCCTTGTATGCCCACGAGGGCGGCATTCAGGCGTTCGCCGGTAACGGGCCGGTGTCGGTGCAGGCGCATACAGACCAGCTCGAGATCCTGGCGGACAAGGAAGTCACCGTCATCTCGGTCAATGACGGGATCGAGGTCAAGGCGAGCAAGACGATCGTACTGCAGGCGGGGCAGGCGTCGATCACGCTGGAGGGTAAGGACATTACGTTTGCTTGTCCGGGGACGTTCTCGGTAAAAGGCGGACAGCATGTGCTCGATGGCGGACATGACAAATCCGCCGCAATGAATGCGCTGCCGGATACCCGCCTGCATCTTTTCGACGAAGCGTTCGTTCTCCGAGACCAAACGACGAGCGCCGCAATGCCGAGACAGCCCTATCGTGTAAAGCGAGCCGATGGAAGCTACGAGGAAGGACTTACCGACGAGGATGGTCACACCCATCTGATCAGCTCGTATTCTGCAGAACCTTTGACCATTGAGCTGCTGGACCGGCGGGACTCGGAGTTGGAGGCGCGACAGAATGCGCCGTTAAAGGGCAATCCGAGATATAAAGCGGCAGCGAGTACGACGACCAGCCCTGTCGAAGTAAAAAAGCGGAAAGAAGTGCTTGTTGATCTTCCCAACTGTTGGATCGAAGATCATGAGAAGGAAGTTGTTGCCGAATCCACCCGTTATTATGGAACGACAAGAAATGCAGATGGCGCCACTTTGCTACCTAGAACCCGTATACGTTATAAGCTTTACGTGCCAGCAAAATCGGGAACACCTGTCGTCGTCGAGCTTCGCATTAAACCCCAACCACGGCTGAGCCTTTCGGAGATGTTCAGGGAGGAGCGGTTACCGGACGAAGTAAAAAAGACGAAAAGGCGAGCTTGGCTGGAAAGAGTTGCCGCATTAAAAAGCCGGGCCGAGCGCGGCATATACACCCAATGGAATGGGAAGTTTCAGCTCGAAATACGCGACCCACAATGTGGCAAGCGAACGCTACCAATAACTTATAAGCTTATCTGGGTAGATGCCGACGAGCATTTCACGATGAGTGTTAGCGAAACGCAGATTCGGGAAGGCGTGGGTCTGGGCGATATCGAGGTATGGACGGAATCGGACGAGTATGTTTTTGCGCACGAATTTGGGCACTGTGTCGGACTCCCTGACGAATATTCCGCGCAACCCGATCAAACTGACACGACGATACGATATGTCACGCCCGACGGTACCCTCAGCGCTGCAATCGACGGCCCCTACGACGGCAAAAAGGAGAGCGCAGCCGACGCATCGGTTATGTCTACGAGCCATGTTACGAAAACATATCCGCGTCATGCATGGAATATAGCCATCGAGGCGAGAGACCTCCTTACCGAAAAGATTGGACGTCCGATTACATGCAAAATCATCTGAAGTTTGTCACGATAACTTTATTATTCTTATCCGCAAGCCCGGAGGCGGCAATGCAAGATTCAGTTCTATCTGTGCACGCTGAATGCAAAGACAATGCGCAATGCATCTTCGCAAACCAGTCGATGCTGATCGATTTAACCATCACAAACGTCTCGAAAAACCCGGTAGGTGTGCCTATCGAATTTCTTGACCAAAAAGGACCACACTGCGTTTTAATCGATAACGAGACACGAGAAGAATTTCAGACCAACCCACCCCCACCTCCGGATCTTTCCCTGAAAAACAAGTTCACGGAAATACCTGCTGGAGGAAGTATCAAGATCGAACAGCTCGTATCCAGAGGGGCGATTAGTGCGTTCAGGGAGCGCATGATTGATCTCACCGCGCGATTCTTTATTGTCGTTCCGGTCAAGTTAATTGATAAGGAAGCACCTATAAATCAGAACGTCAGCACGAGTATTCGGATTCACGGGCGCGACAAAGCCGAGCTCGACAAAAAATAATCTCCATATCGGCACCGGACGACTCGATATGAGCAACGACCATGCGCGCCTGACGACGGCGTCAAGCGCTAAACGTGTCTTGAAACCGCTTTCTGTTGCAGCTATTCTTTGCACGAGAGGTTGCTCTGTGCATCCTTCAGCGGAATAAAAATTTGGATTTCAACCTGACGACAACGCCGGGCTGTCACGCTCCGCCGCAAGACCGGCTATTGACCATACTTTCGCCGTTCGGTAGTTCCGCATTGAGTATTCAAAATAAAAAAATTTAGCCTCGCAATTTTACTTTGCGCGCTGTCTTGCGCATGTCACTCAGAAGACACCAAAAAACCGAGCGATAATCAACAAGAAGTTACAGCAGAGGGTCGGACTTCGCAATATTATTCGTATCCATCCAATTTTGAGGGATTGTCTGCACGCACTTGTGGGACAAAAACAGATGCGCGCTACCGAATGGTATGACATCGCAGGCATCAGCGGTACGCTCATAGGCATGAGCCATTTTTCGATGAATTGGACGTTGCCAGAGGAAGAAGAAAAATTTCGTGAACTGAGCAGAGACGCTGTCGCCCCCGCCTTTAAACTTGACTCCACCATAAACCGTTGCTGGACGGATTTAGGAATGGAATCGTCGTGGGTATTGCATATGAGCGACATTCCAATATTTCCGAAGTTCCGTATTCGAACGGATGTCGAAGGAGAAAGCGGGAAACGACCGGTACGCACGGGTGTATATGTTCCTCAAGACGATCCGAACGGTACGCTGCAATTTGCCTGGACCGGAAACACTGGGGGCGCGCTCGATCTCTGCGAGACCTTCAGCGACCTGGCACTCGAATATCTCTCAATAGTTGGGCGTGACAACATCTGGAGGGCGCCGAATGATGCCACACGAAACAAGGGGCGTGTAGAACCTACCGACGAGTACTTCGATGATTGGTGCCGCGCATATAAAAAGATGCAGTTCCTAAATTACATCTCATCGAGAAACAAGCGTGCCTTTGTAGAGCGTCCGTGCAAGTGGTATTTCGTCGAACAAATTGCCGGACGATTTGAAGATGACATCTCCACAGATAACTGACGATGACGGACCGTCGCTTGAAACGATTCCACAGGCCTAACATGTGCATTTTGAAGGCGGCCAGGACTCGCTACGCGTTGGCCATGCTTGCTACCGCAGTAGTCCTTTGTAATTCCGGCTGCTCGGCCGAAGATAAAAAACTCAAGGCCTCCGACGATGTCAAGGCATTACAACGGCTGGTTGATCTATCGCCCGATCTAAAGTCTGTCCGATGGGAAATGTTCGGAACGCCAGAATACGAAGGTGGTGTACCGGGCTCCACGGATTACATGACCCTCGTTGCGGAAGTCGAACCGGTCACGCATGCCGAAAGTTTCACGAGCGGCACGAACGACAAAGCTATTTATATTGTTCCGGAAGCCGCGCGCCCATGGCTTTCAAGCCATTTTCAAAGCATCCTGGTAAAGAACAGGAACGCGAATTTCGATCTCGCGACAACTGCCGGGTGCCACGCGTATGAGACAAAGGTAAGGAAATCCGGGCGCAAGGTCAACGGTTTTTCGTGCGAAAAATCCGGAAAAGTTCTCGTGTATCTTTCATTATTTTGATGACTCAAACGCCTGGCCACCTCCTCGACAATGACCGGGACAAAATATGCCCTGCTTTGATCGACAACGAAACACAAGAGATACTCCCGCTGTGCGCATTCCCGCCTGCCGATCTCTCGCTACGCAACAAGGTCACGTCGTTAGCGCCTGGGGAATCGATCAGAATGGAAGAGCGCCTTTCCCCATCGGCAATCCGGGGCCTGAGAGAATGGATGCTTGATCTCACTACGAGATACACGACCCATGTCCCCGTGAAATTCGAAGGCATCAAACTCCCTGTGCGTCAGAGCGCAAGCACGTCGTTCCGGATTATCGGACGCGACCGGGCCGAACTCGACGACAAATGACACTCAGGCGCCCGCACCCACGCCCGCGCGCCGCCCATGCTTGACCCGATACATGGCCCGATCCGCCAGTTCGATCAGCTGCTCCATGTCATCGCCATCCTCCGGCCACAGCGCAAACCCGATGCTCGCCCCCAGCGCCAGCGCGCGCCCCTCGAACTCGAACGGCGCGCCGATCGCCGTCGTCAATGCCTGGCATTTGTTCGCGACGCTGCAGCGGTCGCGCACGCCGACGAGGATCACGCCGAACTCGTCGCCGCCGACGCGCGCCGCCATGTCGTCCGCGCGCAGTTCGGCGCCGATGCGGCTGGCCACTTCGCACAGCGCAGCGTCGCCGGCGCGGTGGCCGAGGTTGTCGTTGATCGCTTTCAGCCCATCCATGTCGATGTTCAGGACGGCGACGTGCCCATGGCACCGTGCCGCCCGCGCCAGCTGCTGGCGCAGGCTGTCGTAGAACTGGGCCCGGTTGGCGAGGCTCGTCAGCGCATCGTGCGTCGCGCGGTAGTACAGGTCGTTCGACGCGTTCTGCACCGCGTGGTAGATCGCCGCGCCGACGAGCGTCGACAGCAGGCCGAGCACCTGCGCATGCCAGGTGCCGAAGGCGTTCACCGCCGACGACACGATTTTCAGCACGCCCACCGAATGGACGTCATGGCGTAGCGGCACGACGAGCATCGAGCGCAGGCCGACCTTGCGGCACGCTGCGCGGTCCACGCGCGGGTCGAGCTCGGCGTCGTCGCAACGCAGGATTTCATTCCCGTCCACGCACAGGCCGGACAGACTGCCTTCGCGCCGCAGGCGCAACCCCAACTGCGCCCGGGCGAGCCCGGCTGCCGCGCGGTACACCATCTCATTACCCTCGGCCAATTCCACCGCAGCACCCTCGGCCCGGCACAGCGTCGCGGCGCGCTGGCTGACCAGCTGCATGACGCCGCCCAGATCCAGGCCCTGGCAGGCGATCTCGGTCTGGATGTCGATGATGTCCAGCAGTACGGCCGCGTCCAGCGTGACGGTGCTCATGTCTAGTCAAGGAGAAATATCACAAATAATCACACAACCAGTGTGGACCATTTGCCTCTTGTTGACAAGTTAATACTGACGGTTGTCGATGCGATAATCCACCCTGTCCACGTCCACGTAGCCATGTTCTCCAGCCGGATTGAACGTGAACACGCCCACACGGCTGCCGCGATACGCGCCCCACGTCAACGAAAAGTCGGGCAGCACGGTCTCGTACCTTGCTCCATCCGCGCTGACGGCCAGGGTGGTCTTGCCATCCAGCCCCCACGTCGAGCGCAGCCAGATCGCATCGTGCTTCCACGGCTGTAATCGGGTGTAACTGCCGTCCCGGGACACTTCCAGGTAACGCTTGCCCTCCACCATCACGATGCCCGCGGACGCCGTGGATTCGGCGGGATTGGCGGCGTGCGGCTGCGCCGTGAAGTGGACGAGGCCGGCATGCTGGCCCTCGGCCATCCCCGCCAGTTCTATCCGCGCTGCGAATGACTGGCTGCCCGTCCGCACGACGCGCTGGGTCAGCACATTGCCCACCTTGAGCAGGTTGACGCCGTCCAGGCCGGGAAAGGCGTGCAGGCGCAGATGGCCGGGACGGGCCGACAGCGACCACTTGTCCATGCGCGGCTGGTAATTCCATTCCCAGACGGGCGCGAGCGCGCCCGCATCGAAGTCGTCGCCGCCTTGCGGGAACCGGCGGACGGACGGCGTGCCCGGCATCCGTCCTTCCCACACCATGGTGCCGATGCCGGCGCGGTCGGGCTGCCCGATCACCGGCCAGCCGTCGATCCAGTGGACCGGCAGCAGGCTCGCGGCCCGTCCCGCCCAGTCGCCGCTGCCGTGGTGGGTGAAGAAATACCAGTTGCCGTCCGGGCCCTGGACGATCCCGCCCTGGTTCGGCTCCATGGCGGCGCGGTCCGCCTGCATCAGCTGGCGCTTCTCGGACCACGGTCCGCGGATCGACGGCGCCCGCCGCATCATCATCACGCGCGCGTCGCCCTGCACTTCGCTGAAGAAGTGGTAATAGGTGCCGTTGAACTTGTACAGTTTGCTGGCCTCGCTGCCCTTCGACTGGTAGATCACCTGGTCGGTCCCCGGCACGAGGCTGCGGTTGTCCGCGCTCAGTTCCCACAGATGGATCTTGTAGCCGTCGCTGAAGTGCGTGCCGACCAGGTAGCCCTTGCCGTCATCGTCCCAGAACGGCGCGCAGTCGTCCCATCCGGTTGCACGCAACACGTGCTGCAGCGGCGTCCACGGCCCTTCCGGCCGTTCCGCGCTGGTCATGAAATAGCCTTCTTCCGGGGTGCCGAAATAAATCCAGAACCGGCCCGCATGGTGGCGGATGGCGCCGGCCCAGATGCCCCGGCCGTAGCGGTTCATCCGCGTCCAGTCCAGTTCCGGCGAGATCTGCGTGAGGTCGGGCACCGCGTGGCCCACCGTGCGCCAGTTGACCAGGTCGCGCGAATGCAGCACCGCCATCCCCGGAGAAAACTGGAACGTCGATGTAATCGCGTAGTAGTCGTCGCCGACACGGATCGCATCCAGGTCGCTGTAATCGGCCGGCAGGACGGGATTGCGATAGCGGCCGTTGCCCAGGTCGCCCCACTTGGCCCAGTCACCCCAGGTGACGCCGTCGCCGGCCTGGCAAGGGCCCGTCATGGCGGCAGCGAGCAAGCCGGACAGTGCGACTGCGCACCAGCGGGAGAATTTATGTTCGGGAAAGGTGGGCATGTCCGTTGCAGATGGTCGTAATCGTTAAAAATTTGTGTCGGCTGGCAGGGATTAGGTCTACAATTGTATGGTATCGATAACGTACATTTCTGTCTAGCCAGTGCGGCAATTTTACAGGCTGGAGCTGTCGATACCGTCCGGACGCGGACGTTTTTCATACATTAAAAACCTCTGGAAGCAGATTTGGGGCTTTCCCGACTCTGGCTCCGGCAAAAGATGTTATCGGTAACCTAAACACGAGAAGAGGTAGAAAAATGGGGGAACAAACATGAGAGCAATTAAATTCGACCGTGCGGCGAGGCGCATCGCCTGCATGGCGGTGTCGATCGGTATCGCCGCGACGCTGGTGCCCTACCCGGGCCAGGTCGCCCTGGCCGCAGACCCGATCGATACGATGGTGACCAGCTACCAGCCCGTCATCAGCGAATCCATCGATGCGAACGGCTTCAGGCATCCCGGGGTCGGGCTCACGAAGGAGACCCTGGAAACCATGCGGGCCCAGGTCCTGGCGAAGAAGGAGCCCTGGAATACCCACTTCAACATGATGCTCAAGTCGAGCAAAGCGTCGCGTACGGTGGGCATCTCGAACGTCAACGGCGCCGACCCGACGCAGCCGCGTATCCTGGGGATCGATTCCCAGGGCGCCAACGGCCTGTTCATCAACGACGCACTGACCGCCTACACGCAGGCGATCCTGTACTACGTGACCGGCGACGACGTCTATCGCGCCAACGCCATGCGGATCATCCGCCTGTACGGGAAAATGGATCCGTCGAAGTACGTGTACTTCGTCGACTCGCACATCCATACCGGGATTCCGCTGAGCCGCATGACGGCGGCGGCGGAAATCCTGCGCTACACGAGCACCCAGACGCCGGCGCTCGCATGGACGGACGACGATACGGTCAACTTCTCGAGGAACCTGGTCACGCCGGTGATCCAGACCTTCGACAACTGCAACTGCCGGTTCATGAACCAGCACCTGTACACGACCATCGCCAAGATGTCCGGCTCGATCTTCATGGGCGACCGCGACGGCTATGACACGGCCGTCGAGTGGTTCACCGTCAACAAGGATGCCCCCGATCCGGCCTGGACCGGATCGATCAAGCAGTTGTTCCGGACGGTGACAAAAAACGACGCCACCGGCGAAGCGATTCCGCCGCAGATCCAGCACGTCGAAATGGGCCGCGACCAGGCGCACGGCGCCGGCGACCTCACGAACTCGGAGATCCTCGCGCGCCTGATGATGGCGCAGGGTACCAAGGTCGATCCGGTGGCGGGCACGCCGTCGACGGCATCCAACGCCGTCGGCCCGTACGAATTCATGGACGACCGCCTGCTGGCCGTCCACGAACTGTTTGGCAAATACATGATCGGCTATGACATCCCATGGGTGCCTGTCGCCATGAGCGTCAATCCGGATGGCAGCATCCGCGCGATGTACAACAACGTGAATCCGTCGTACCGCGGCCGGCTCACCCAGAACAACTGGGAAGCCTTCTATTACTACAAATACGTGCGCGGCCTCGACCTGGAACAGATCGCGCCGGGCTATACCACGATCTACGCCAAGCGCAAGGCCTACAACTGGGATGGCGTCGACGGCGGCGGCGACTTCTGGCTGACGCTTCCCAAGGCCGCCGAAGCGGAAGGCGGCAAATACCTGGGCCTCCCGATCGTCGATCCGTACCGTGAAGTGGAAGACCGGTTCACGGCATACGACAGCAATGCGGTCGCGCAGACCGAAGGCACGACCGGCTTCGTGCGAAGCACGGCCACGCCGGAAGGCACGCGCATCGCCGTGTACAGCTATAACGGGGCCGCCATCCCCAACATGGGCTTCCGCATCCGCACCAATGGCCAGGCCATGATGGACGTCGACGGCATGTCGGTCGCGTTGCCGAATACACGGGGCCAGTGGCGTTACGTCGTGGTGCCGATGAACCTGGGCGATTTCCTGCCGCTCAAGATCACCGGTGCCGGTACGACGGTCGACGTCGACCACATCAACGTCAAGTCCAGCACCTTGCTGAGCCCGCCAGTCTTCAAGTCCGGCACCGGCGACACGACGGCGACCACGTATGCAGGCGCCACCATCCCGGTGACGCTCGACCTGTCTGCCACCGACCCGGCGGCCGGCGACGTGGTGACCTACAACATGGACGACCTGCCGCAGGGCGCCACGTTCGATACCAATACGGGCGCGTTCTCGTGGCTACCCACGCAGGCCGGCACCTACACGTTCCTCGCCGAAGCATCGGACGGCACCTCGGTGACCACCAGGCGTGTCATCGTCGAAGTCGCCGCCGACCGGCAGGCTGCCGTGGCGACCGTCGCCGCGCCGTTCAAGCCGGACACGCTGTACGTTACCGCGACGAAGACGGCCTACGAGAGCGCCTATGCCGACATGCAGAACACGATCGGGTCGAGCACCGACGCTACCTACTTCCAGAAGCTTGGGGCATTGCGCAACGCGGTCTCCGGCCTGCGTGAACTGACCCCGCTGCTGAAGGACGGCAGCATGGACTACACGAACCTGTTCTTCAAGACCAACCTGGTGACGAATTTCGGCGACTGGGCGGCGAACGGGGTCGACAACAATACCGACAGCTTCATCGCGTTCACGATCGCCCGCGATACCAATCACACGTTCACGCTGGACTTCGGTCCCAGCTTCAAGGTCGCCGCGAACAAGTTCCAGCTCCAGCCGCGCACCAGCTTCCCGGAACGCGTCGGCGGCGTGACCATCTTCGGTTCCAACGACAACGAGAACTGGACCCGGATCTCGCCCGACGAGACGCTCGGGATCGAGGGCTGGCAGACGCTGAACGTGGCGGACGAGTTCCGCACCAAGCGCTATCGCTTCTTCAAGCTCTCGATGATCCATGATCTCTGGTCGTATAACATCCTCGAACTCGGCGAATTCAGGATCTTCGGCACCCGCTATGAAACCGTGAACAAGCTGACCAGCGTGTCGCTGGGTTCCGACCAGGCGCTGAAGAACCGGGTCGTGCCGGGGAATACGATCAGGCTGACGTTCCAGTCGTCCGAGCCGATCAACAACGTGAGTGCGACGATCCAGGGCGAACCGGCCACCGTCACCACCACGGATAACCTGAACTGGACGGCGACGACAGTCGTCAAGGCCGCCATGGCACCGGGACCGGTGAAGCTGCTCCTCAACTACAGGACCGCCGACGGCACCGCCGCCGAACCCGTCCTGTTCCCGACCGATTCGTCGACCCTGTTCATTGCGGACCAGAAGGATTACATCGACAACGTGCTCGACATTGCCACCGTCACCGATTCCAACGGCCGCAATGCAACCGATGTGATCAAGAACGCAAAATTACTGTTCGACAGCAACCTGACGACGAACACCGACTTGCGCCTCAACGGCAGCGGCAACAATGGCTGGGTCAAGTTCGACTTCCGGCCCGGCGTCACCACGGTGCTGTCCCGCGTCGACGTCATCGGTCCCCAGAACCAGTACTCGGGCCGGATCAACGGCACCGTCGTCCAGGGTTCCAATGACAACGCGACGTGGACCAACATCTCGACCTTCGCCGGGAATGCGCCGGAGTGGCAGTCGCTGAAGATCACCGGCACCACGCCCTACCGTTACATCCGCATGACCAACGCCAACGCCTGGTTCGGCAACATGACCGAACTGCGCCTGTACGGTACGGTGAACGCCGCGGACACGACCGCGCCTGGCACCACCGCAACCGCGCCGCAAGGCACGGTGACCACTGACGCGACGATCACCTTCACGGCCACGGACAACCAGGGCGGTTCCGGTGTCTCGGCGACCTATTACACGGTCGACGGCGGCGCGCAGCAGACGGGCAACTCCGTCACGCTGACCACCAGCGGCACGCACACGGTGAGCTACTGGAGCACGGACTGGGCGGGCAACAGCGAGCAGCCGCACACGGTGACGGTGTCGATCGACAAATCGGCGGACGTGACCGCCTTCGCATCGATCGCGCGCTCGGGCCTGACGGTGAACCGCTTCACCAACAAGTACACGGGCACCGTGACGATCGCGAACACCGGTGGCCAGACGCTAACGGGTCCGCTGCATTTCCGCCTGCAGGCACTGACGGCCGGCGTCACGCTGGACACGCAAACCGGCGTGAAGGACGGCGTGCCGTACATGGCGCTGCCGGTCGCCAGCCTGGCCCCGGGCCAGAGCGTCACCTTGACGACCACTTTCTCCAACCCGAACAAAGCCGGCATCGCGTACACGCCGGCCCTCTTCAGCATCCAGTAAAGGACCTGACCATGTTTCGCTTCAAGCACTTCGTATCCTGGCTGGCACTCGCGGCCGCGCTGACCGGCGTTTGCGGCCAGGCGGCCGCCACCCCGCTCTATCACGTCGACATCGACACGGCGTCGCTGGGTTCGGGGCCGGCTTTCCTGGAGCTGTATTTCCTGGGACTGGACGGCGCGCCGGCTGCAACCGCCATCGTGAGCGGCCTGACGGGCGCGCTGGACGGCGCGGCGGACCTGACGGGCACGGTCACGGGCACCGCGCCCGGCTCCTTCGTGTTCGGCAATGCCGGCGGCGGCGGTGACCTGGTCCAGGCCATCCAGCTGGGCGGCAGGTTCGGCTTCGACGTCAGCTTCACCATGCTGCCGGGCGACATCGGCACCGCGTTCGGCTGGGCGCTGTTCGATACAACGCACTACCTGGGCGCCGACGGCGACCTGGGCAACCTGTTCCTGCAGCCATTTGCACCGGCCGGCGAACAGATCCTCGTGGCGGCGCCCTCGACCCCGGTCAGCACCGTGACGAAGGTTCCGGAACCGTCGACGGCGGCGCTGATGCTGGTTGCCATGCTGGCGATGATGGCGTGGCGCGGGCAAGGCGCGCGCCGGCCCTGATCCGTCCTGACGTCCTGCAGTCTTAATCGGACCCCAAAGGCCGTTGTCCGGCTTTTGGGTTTTTTTCATTTTTGGTTTTTTCATTCATCCAGCCGGCATGAGCATCGCCAGCGCGGCAAAAAATATGTTCGCGCCTGCTGAAATTAGGCCTACAATTGTACGGTATCGATAACGTACAATCCCGCCATGTGCAAGCGGCGACTTGATCGTGACCCGATCGAGTCGGGAACGGCATTGTTTCAGGCACACGTACGGTGAGACTGCGCCGAACGTTCTTCGATACGGCACTCGTTTATAAGCACTTCATATATAAAAAACCAATGCGACCCGGTTCGGCTACGCAAGCGGGTGCTGCCGCACCCTGCATTTCCGGTCCGTCTCCGGTCAACAATGTTATCGGTAACCTAAACACGAAGAGATTAAAAATGGAGGGACAGACATGAGAACAATCAAATTGAACCATGCGTTAAGACGCGCCGTCTGCATGGCATTTTCAGTCGGTATCGCGACGACGCTGGTGCCCTTCCCGGGCCAGCTCGCGATGGCCGCGGATCCGATCGACACGATGGTGACCAGCTACCAGCCGGTCCTCACCGAAACAATCGATGCAAGCGGATTCAAGCATCCCGGCGTCGGCTTCACGAAGGCGCAGCTGGAAAACATGCGGGCCCAGGTTCTGGCGAAGAAAGAGCCCTGGTATACACATTTCAACATGATGCTCCAGTCGGCCAGCGCCAAGCGCACGCCCAACATCGCGAACGTCAATGCCTCGGACCAGACCAAGCCGCGCATTCTCGGAATTGAATCGCAGGGTGCCGAGGGCATTTTCAAGTCGGACGCCTTGACCGCCTACACCCAGGCGATCCTTTACTACGTGACCGGCGATCCGGTCTACCGGGCCAACGTCATGCGCATCATGCGCCTGTACGAGCAAATGGATCCGGCCAAGTACGCGTATTACACCGATGCGCACATCCATACCGGAATCCCGATGCAGCGGATGGTCGGCGCGGCCGAAATTATGCGTTATTCCAGCACCCAGGACCCGACGCTCGCGTGGACGGATGACGACACACAGAAGATCGCGGCCAACCTCTTCGTGCCGACAATCCTGACCGACGACAATTGCAACTGCCGTTTCATGAACCAGCATCTGTACACGACCATCGCGAAGATGTCCGGTGCGATCTTCATGGGCGATCGCGATTCGTACAATCAGACGGTCGAGTGGTTCACCGTCAACAAGGATGCGCCCGATCCTGCATGGACCGGCTCGATCGAGAGGCTGTTCCGCCTGGTGACGAAGAATGACGCCACCGGCGAAGCGATTCCGCCCCAGATCCAGCACGTGGAAATGGGCCGCGATCAGGCCCACGGCGCCGGCGACCTCACCAACTCGGAAATCCTGGCGCGCATGATCATGTCGCAAGGTACCAAGGTCGATCCGGTGACAGGTACGCCTTCGACCGAGTCGAACGCCGTCGGCCCCTATGAATTCCTCGATGATCGTCTGCTGGCTGTTCATGACCTGTTCAGCAAATGGAATATCGGTTACGACATCCCGTGGGTTCCCGTCGCCATGAGTGTCAACCCCGATGGCAGCGTCCGGGCGATGTATCCGACCGTGTCGTCATCGGGCCGGGGCCGGCTGACGCAGAACACCTGGGAAGCGTTTTATTACTACAAGTATGTCCGCGGCCTGAACCTCGAACAGATCTCCCCTAGTTACACGACGGCCTACGCCAAGCGCAGGGCCTACAACTGGGATGGCGCCGATGGCGGCGGCGACTTCTGGATTGGCATCCCCAAGGCAGCCGAGGCGGAGGGCAGCAAATACCTGGGCATTTCAGTCATCGATCCGTATCGCGAAGTGGAAGACCGCTACTCCCCGCTCACCGGTTCTTCGGTGACGCAGACCGAAGGCTCGACCAGCTTCGTGCGCAGCACGGCCACGCCGGAAGGCACGCGCTATGCCGTGTACAGTTATTACGGCGGCACCGTCACGTCGATCGGCTTCCGCTTCCGGACCAATGGCCCGGCCACCATGACCCTGGACACCTATGCCAACCCGATCGCGTTGCCGAACACCCGGGGCGAGTGGCGCTACCTGGTGGTACCCATCAACCTCGGCGATTTCCTCCAGGTTACCTTGACCGGCAACGGCACCACGGTCGACATCGATCACATCAATGCCCAGTCGAGCACTATGCTGAGCCCGCCGGTGTTCAAGTCCGGCAATGCCGACACGACCTTGTACACGTATGCCGGCGCAACCGTCCCGACGACGATCGACCTTTCGGCCACCGATCCGGCTGCGGGCGACGTCGTGACCTACAACATCGACAACCTGCCGCCAGGCGCGTCGTTCGACACCAGCACGGGCGCATTCTCCTGGTTGCCGACGCAGGCCGGTACGTACGCGTTAGTGGTCGAGGCTTCGGACGGGACGACAGTGACCACCAAGCGGCTGACGGTCGTCGTGGGTGCGGACCGGCAGGCGACCGTCGGGGTCGTGGCCGCGCAATTCAAACCGGACACGCTGTACGTGACGTCGACCAGGGATGCCTACCAGGCTGCCTATGCGGACATGCAGGCCGCGGTCGGGTCCGGCAACGACACCACCTACTTCCAGAAACTGGCGACTTTGCGTAACGCGGTCGCCGGACTCCAGGAACTGACCCCGCTGCTGAAGGACGGCAGCATGAACTACACCAATCTGTTCTTCAATTCGAACCTGGTGACGAACTTCGGTGACTGGGCCGCCACCGGGGTCGACGACGATCCCATCACCTTCATCCCGTACTTCATCGCCAGGGAGAACAATCTCACGTTCACGCTGGACTTCGGTCCCAGCTTCAAGGTGGCGGCGAGCGCGTTCCAGTTCGAGCCGCGCACCAGCTTCCCGGAACGCGCCAGTGGCGTCGCGGCCTTTGGCTCCAACGACAACGAGCACTGGACGCGACTCACACCCGACGCAACGATTCAGAGCGAGGCGCGCCAGACCCTGGACGTGCAGGAGGACCTGCGCGGCCAGCGCTATCGCTTCTTCAAGCTTTCCACCGTCAACCTGAACACGTGGTACAACATCATCGAGCTCGGCGAGTTCAGGCTCTTCGGTACCCGCTATGAAACGGTTAACAAGCTGAACAGCGTTTCGTTGACGTCGGACCAGGCTGTAAAGAACCGCGTTGTGTCCGGCAACACGATCAAGCTTTCCTTCCAGTCCTCCGAACCGGTCAACAATGTGACCGCAACGATCCAGGGCGAGCCGGCAACCATCACGACCACGGACAACCTGAACTGGACCGCGACACTGGTCGTCAAGCCCACCACGGCGACCGGACCGGTGAAGTTTTTGGCCAACTACAAGACTGGCGCCGGTGTGGACGCGGAACCCGTGATGTTCTCGACCGATTCCACGAACCTGTTCATCGCGGACCAGAAAGATTACATCGGTAACGTGATCGATATCGCAACCCTGACGGATTCCAACGGCCGCAATGCGACCGATGTGATCTCGAACGCCAACCGCCTGTTCGACAGCAACCTGGCCTCGGCGACGGACCTGCGCCTGAACGGCAGCGGGAGCAATGGCTGGCTCGAGTTCGACTTCCGGGGCGGCGGAACCGTGGCGCTGTCCAGAGCCGATGTCATCGCTCTTCAGGACAGCAAGTTCACCGGCCGTACGACCGGCACCATCTTCCAGGGTTCGAACGACAATGCGACCTGGACGACGATCTCGACGGCTGCGGCGAACACGTCGGATTGGCAGAGCCTGAAGATCACCGATCCGACGCCGTACCGCTACATTCGCATGACCAACCCCAACAATGGGTATGGGAACGTGGCCGAGCTGCGCCTGTATGGCGCCGTGGAGTCCACCAACCGCATCGCATCCGCGTCGCTCACCTCGGTCCAGGCGCTGCGCAACAGGGTTGTGCCCGGAAGTACCGCGAAACTGAACTTCACGGCCAAGGAAGCGATCAGTAATGTGGCGGTCACCATCGCCGGCCTGCCCGCTACAGTCGCGACGACGGACAACATCAACTACACGGCCACCGCGAACCTGCCCCAGGGGACGCAGCCCGGTACGGTGAAGTTCGCCATCAATTACCTCACGCAAGCCGGCAAGACGGGCTACGAGGTCACGGAAACGACTGACAAGACCTCGCTGACCCTGGTCGACGAGAGCGACCTCATCCCGAACGTTCCGACCATCGCAACGCTGATCGATTCGACCACGAACCGCAACGCCGCCACGACGCTGACGATCGTGAAGACCCTGTTCGACGCGAACCTGGGCACCGGTTCGGACTTCCGTAACGGCTCGGGCGGCTCCGGCACGGGTGCCTGGGTGGTCTTCGACTTCAAGGAAGGCAACCAGGTCAGCCTGACCAGCACCGAAGTCATCGGCAGCCAGGACAAGTACTACACGCGCGTCAACGGCCTCGTGTTCCAGGGCTCGAACGACAACACCGCGTGGACCACGCTGACCCCGGCGGCGCAGTCGACGGCGGAATGGCAGACGCTGCCGGTCACGAGCCTGGTGCCTTACCGCTACATCCGTGTGTACAATCCGAACGCGTGGTTCGGCACCATCAGGGAAGTTCGCCTGCACGGCTCGCTGCATGGCGCGGACGTGATCGCACCGGTGACCACGGCCACCGCGCCGCAAGGCACGGCGACCACGGACGCGACGGTCACCTTCGCGGCCACGGACAACCAGGGCGGCTCGGGTGTCGCAGCGACGTATTACACGGTCGACGGCGGTGCGCAGCAGACGGGCAACTCCGTCACGCTGACCACGAGCGGCACGCACACGGTGAGCTACTGGAGCAAGGACTGGGCGGGCAATACCGAACAGGCGCACGCGGTGACGGTGTCGATCGACAAATCGGCGGACGTGACCTCCTTCGCATCGATCGCGCGCTCGGGCCTGACGGTGAACCGCTTCACCAACAAGTACACGGGCACGGTGACGATCACGAACACCGGTGGCCAGACGCTGACGGGTCCGCTGCATTTCCGCCTGCAGGTACTGACGGCCGGCGTCACGCTGGACACGCAAACCGGCGTGAAGGACGGCGTGCCGTACATGGCGCTGCCGGCCGCCAGCCTGGCTCCGGGCCAGAGCGTCACCTTGACGACCACCTTCTCCAACCCGAACAAGGTCGGCATTGCGTACACGCCGGCCCTCTTCAGCATCCAGTAAAGGACCTGACCATGTTTCGCTTCAAGCACTTCTTATCCTGGCTGGCACTCGCGGCCGCGCTGACCGGCACCTGCGGCCAGGCGGCGGCCACCCCGCTCTATCACGTCGACATCGACACGGCGTCGCTGGGTTCGGGGCCGGCTTTCCTGGAGCTGTACTTCCTGGGACTGGACGGCGCGCCGGCGGCAACCGCCATCGTCAGCAACCTGGCGGGCGCGCTGGACGGCGCGGCGGACCTGACGGGCACGGTCACGGGCACCGCGCCCGGTTCCTTCGTGTTCGGCAATGCCGGCGGCGGCGGTGACCTGGTCCAGGCCATCCAGCTGGGCGGCAGGTTCGCCTTCGACGTCAGCTTCACCATGCTGCCGGGCGACATCGGCACCGCGTTCGGCTGGGCGCTGTTCGATGCGACGCACTACCTGGGCGCCGACGGCGACCTGGGCAACCTGTTCCTGCAGCCGTTTGCACCGGTCGGCGAACAGGTCCTCGTGGCGGCGCCCTCGACCCCGGTCAGCAGCGTGACGAAGGTTCCGGAACCGTCGACGGCGGCGCTGATGCTGGTTGCCATGCTGGCGATGATGGCGTGGCGGGGGCGTGAAGCGCGCAGGTTCTGAGCGGTCCTGAAGACCTGAACGCAGCCCGGAAGCCGATGTGCGGCTTCCGGGTTTTTTACATTTGGCCGTCGGACCCGGCCCTGTTATCCATCCTGAATACGCAACAAACATATTTACGAATATTTTGCAACCGACCGCTTGTGATTTAACAAAATTGCGTTTAAATTATCTCCAGTCGACTCCGCCTCGATAACAAGAACACATTCTTCCCGGTCCACTTTCGCGCGGCCGGGGCCAGTGCGCCGTACCTCCAGAACAACCGCCGCCGTTTTCGAATCTCATCGTGCGAGAGGCCGCGTGCCGCCCGTACGGGGTCATCGACGTCTGAAAGAGTCCGCCATGCCCGCCTTCCCTCTTTCGCTGCTCGACCTGGTCTCGCCCTACCAACTGCTCGGCACGACACTGGGCGATTGGCAAGCGGCGCTGGGTGCCATCTATGTCGACCGCTACGAGGCAACCGGCGCGGCCGAAGGCACGACGATCCGCGGCGTCGCGAAGTTCGCCGTCTCCGCGCGGCCCGTGCTCGACCTGCCGAACGCGCGCCTGACCGTCACCGCCACCGCCGGCGGCCTGCATCCGCAGGACGATCCGACCCGGCGCGATCCGTGGATCGACATCCAGGATACGCAGATCGCCTTCGAACTGTTCGTCCCGCGCGCCGGTTCCCCGATCATCGCGGCCGCGACGGGCGTGGCGGCCACCACGACCGACGTGTTCAACGTGCTCGACACGCTGCCGATCGACATGCCGGTATCCGACTATCCCGGCGCCCAGTTCACACTCGACATGCTGCTCACGACGGTCGTGCTGCGCCCGCCCATGCTGAAAGGCGCGAAGCTGCGCGAGTCGGATGGCCTGCTGGAACGCGACCCCGCCAACACCGTCGTGTCGTTCACCCTGCCGAGGCTGCGCATGCAGTTGTCGCAGGATGCTGCCGGGGTCCTCGCCTTCAACCTCCTGAGCCTCGGCGCGACCAGCCTGGACGACGGCAGCGACCTCGGTACCGCCGAACTGATCACGATGACGCCGCCGTACGCATTCATCGGCGATTCGAACGTCGTGGGCTTCGGCTTCCGCAGCGCTGTCCTCGACCTGTCGAACGGCTACACGCCACCGGAGGTGCTGGCGCAGTTCGGCTACGACGAGAACTGGACCGGCCTGTACCTCCCCGTCGTGCGCCTGTTCGTGGCGCCGCACGGGATGAACGACATCGCCGTGTCGGCCGGCGCCAGCAACCTGCTGATCGGGCTCGGGAACACGCCCGGCATCACGGGCGACTGGATGCGCATATCCGCGTGTACGCGCGCCGTTTCGCCGAGATCGCGAGCATCGGCAAGCAGCCCTCGTTCGTGCGCGGCGACGGCGGCGCGGCCCTGGCGGACGGCACGAACGACGTGAGGATCCTGCTGGCCAACCCGTTCGGCCTGGGCCCGGGCGATCCGCACAGCCCCGGCATCCGGATCGACGTGGACATCGTCGTGACGGTGCGCGGCGGCCAGCGCAAGCTGTGGAGCGGGATCCGCGTGCCCGTCGACCCGCCCGTCGCGCCGCCCGTGAACACGTTCGGCGGCACCGACCGCCTGCCGCTGGTGCCGCCCGAGATGCGGGGCTGGTGCCCGGTCCCGCTGTTCGGCCTCCCCCGCACGACGCCGGCCGCAAACGGCGGCACCCTGGCCGCGCTGTCGCGCAGCCTCGCCTCCGAAAGCATCCCGCGCGTGGGTCCGCGCCTGCCGCTGATGGCGCGCTTCGAGACGATCGTCGCGGCGGGCATCCCGGATGCTGCCGCGAGCAACGGCGCGCTGTCGTGGCAGGCCGTGGTGACGGGCGCGCGCTGGATGCCGGAGTCGCGCTCCGCCCAGCACACGCAGGGCAACCCCGGCAACCCGGCCGGTCCGGACATCCACGCGGCGGGCGCGCGCGTGACGGGTGCGCTGGCCTACGACTTCGCGTGGCACGCGCTGCGCCGCGCCAAGCCGCCGCTGCCCTTCCCCGGCGCGCCCACGTTGCTGGACGGCTGGATCCTGTACGGCGCCGGCAACAACATGAACGAACCGGCCACGCCGCCGAACGATGCGGCGCCGAACGCCGGCACGCGCATGGGCGCGGCGCTGCAGTCCATCGCGGCCGTGTGCGACACGCCCGAGCTGTCGCTGGCGCCGGAATCGGCTTTCGAGGATGCGACGACGGTGCAGGACATCGTCGACGCGGTCTCGAACGCCGTCAATCCGGCCGGCCCGCCGCCGACCGTGAACTCGCCCAACGGCGACCGGCTGCTGCGCGAGATCCGACGCGAATACTGGGTGGCGAAGCACGGCCGGCGCGACGCCCTGTGGTCGCTGCGGCGCGCGCTGGGCGAAGCGCGTGAGCTCGTCTACATCGAAAGCGCCCAGTTCGCCCCCACGGCCGCCGACAACGGCGGCATGCCGCCCCACATGCTCGACCTGGCCCAGGTGATCATCGACCGCATGACGGATCACCGCGACCTGCGCGTGGTGGTGGCGCTGCCGTGGGACACCGATTTCGCGCACAGCGGCCCGCCGATGAACTTCGACACCTTCGTGCAGCAGGCGATCGGGGCGCGCAAGGCGCTCGTCTCGACATTCCCGGGCATCATCAGCGACCGGCTGGCCGTGTTCCACCCGCTCGGCTTTCCCGGCCGCGCGACCGCCATCCGCAGTGCGGTGGTGATCGTCGACGACGTGTATTCCCTCGTCGGCACGAGCCACTTCCGGCGGCGCGGCATGACGTTCGACGGCGCCGCCGACCTGGGCTCGTTCGACCGCGTGATCGAGGACGGCTATTCGAAGAGGCTGCGCCAGTTCCGGCGGGCGCTGATGGCCACGCGGCTGGGCGTGCCCGTCGGGACGGGGCCGGCCAATGCGACCGCGGAATGGGCCACGCTGGAGCTGCCGCGCACCGCGTTCGGCGTCGTGCGCAATCTGCTGGGTGAAGGCGCGGGGTTGATCAAGCCGCTGTGGGAGGGCTATAACCCGGATGTGATTCCAGCTACCGTGGACGAAGCCGACCCGGACGGTGTAGATGGGGCGACGCTATTGGCGACGCTGGGAAGTTTTTTGGCCAAGGCGTGATGGCGTAGTTACATATATTTACACCCGAAAACGTTTCCCGATTAAAATGTCGTTTTTGCAATCATTTTAGTCAAGGAAATGTGATGAAGGTAAATGTGCGAGGTTTGCTCGCGTGCGCGCTCGCGTTCACGCTGGCCGCATGCGGCGGCGGCGGCTCGGGAGGTGGCGGCGGGTCCGGTTCCGGGGCCAGCAATCCGGACGGGGCCTGGCTTACGTTCGATCCGGCGGCACCGACCGTTAGCCAGTACGAAGGAGAAAGCATGCCCGTATCGGTGACGGCGACGTCGAGCCGCACCTTTGCCCAGTCCTTCAACATCGGCATCATCGACACGAAAGGCGTGGTCACGACCGACGTATCGGTGTCGGGCGCCTCGGCGATGTCCTATGTCGCCACGCTCCGTACCTCCCCGAACCTCAGCGCCGGCACCCATACCACCTCGCTGGAGGTGCGCGTGTGCGAGGATGCACCGCTCACCTGCGCCAAACCGTTCCCCGGGTCGCCCTGGCACGTGCCACTGACGGTGCAGGTCAAATCCAGGACCGATGCGGCGGCGCGCCTGACCCTGTCGGTGCCTAGCCTAAGCGTGACGACCTATCCCGGCGAGGCGACCACCGTCACGTTCGAAGCACAACTGGACAAGGAACTCGCGAGGCGCGTCGCCAGTATCGGCGTATTCGATCCCGCCAGCCTCACCGTGACCCCGCCCGACCAGATGACGCTCGCGCCGGACGGCCATTACGTGTTCACGCTCTCGACCGCCACCAGCAACGCCCTCGCGGTGGGCACGTACAACAGTAACCTGCAGTTGCGCATGTGCGATGACGACGTACGCACCTGCCAACGTCCCGTGGCCGGCTCGCCGTGGACGCTGCCGCTCACCGTGAACGTGAAGTCGCCAACCAATCTGTCCGCGCTCGCCCCGGTGAACGGGCTGGGCAGCTGGACGACGTACCAGGGCAACGCGGCCCATACGGGATTTGTCGACGCCAGCTTCGATCCCGCCACGTTCACGCGCCGCTGGCAGCTGTCCAGTGCGGTCAATTCCGAGAACAGATACGCATCGACGGCCATCGACAACGGACGGGTATTCATCGTCCGCCAGGGCGCGAACACGCAATGGGAACTGCTGGCGATCTCCGAGGATTCGGGCACGATCGCATGGAAAGTCGAGCTCACCAACCTGAACCACGTAAATCCGCCGGCAGCGGCGAACGGCCGTGTCTACGTCACGTCCACCGGGCACGAGGACACCTATCTGTGGGTCTATTCCCAGGCGACGGGCGCGCTGCTCAAGCAAACCGCGATGAGCTCGCAATGGAGTAATTACTCGGCCCCTACCGTAGTCGGCACCGACGTGTACTCGATCGACGGTTACTACGGCGGCCTCGCCAAATATGCCGACCAGGACGGCAAGTTCGCCTGGACGGTCCCCTCGACGGTCGAGGAAGGCTGGAGCCCAGCCACCGATGGCCGATTCGTCTACACGTACAGTACGCCCGACAACATCCTGAAGGTGTTCGACGCCGCCGACGGCGGCAGCGCCTATGCCATCGGCGCGCCCTACCCGTACAGCACCTATTTCACGGCCGCCCCGGTGGTCCTGACCGGTACGGGACAGGCGATCGTCGCGTCCGGACAGTTGATGGCGTTCGACCTGGCCACCCACGCGCGCGCGTGGGTGCTGGACGGCTACACATTCGGCATGGCCGCCTACGGTAACGGCACCGTGTACGCATTCGGCGCGAACGGCCGCACACTCGAGGCACACGCACCGGCGAACGGAAACCTGTTGTGGACTGTCGACCTGGGCAACAATGACTTCTCGAACGTCATCGTGACGCGCAACCTTGCCTTCGTGAGTTCGTCCACCGCGACGCAGGCGGTCGACCTGAACACGCGCAAGGTGGTGTGGACGTATCCGCAGGGCGGCAACCTGGCGATCTCGCAGCGCGGGGTCTTGTATATCCTGACGAGCGCCGGCAAGCTGGCGGCGGTCAACCTGCGCTGACGCGCTGACGCGCAGCCGCGCAGCCGCGGGCAACGTCAGCCGAGCGACAAGGGCCGAGGATTCGAAACGCGCCCAGCCGCCGCGCAGACCTGGTTCCTGCCCGCGGCCTTGGCCGCATACAACGCCGCGTCGGCTGCGGCCAGCAGGGTCGCCTCGTCGCGGCCATGCAGCGGAAACAGCGCGACGCCCGCCGAGAACGACCTGCCGACATCGGCACCGTTGGACGCGAAACGCAGGGCGGAAAACGCGACCCGCAATTCGTTGATGCGTTCGATGGCCAGGTCGAGCGTCACGTCGCGCATGATGACGACGAACTCTTCGCCGCCGTACCGGCATGGGGAATCGGTCGGCCTGACCTGTTGCCGGAGCAGGCTCCCAAGCGCGCGCAGCATCGCGTCGCCGAGCGCATGGCCGTGCACGTCGTTGACCGTCTTGAAGTGATCGACATCGATCATGACGACCGCGAACGAGCCCCGGGTCCGCGCGCTGCACGTCAATTCGCGCGCCAGCGCGTCCGTCAGATAGAGGCGGTTGTACAGCCCCGTCAGAGGATCGCGGATGACCTGCTCCTGCAACTGCGCCTGCATCGACTGGATGGTGTCCAGCTGGGCCTTGAGCTGCGCGTTCGCCTGCTCGAGGGCGAGCGACGTCGTCCGCGCTTCGGTGACGTCGCGGACGATCAGGACGGCGCCGATCGCGTTGCCGTCGTCGTCGCCGATGGCGAACGTGCGCAGTTCGAGATGCCGCGCACCGCCATGCACGAATTCCGTCGTCGTCGGGGCATTGCCGAGGCGGGCCACGTGTTCATCCAGCTCGGCCAGCTGGTCGCCGAGCAGGCGGCCCGGCTTGACCGGCTGGCCGATGTCGAACATGCGCCGAAGCGCCGCATTGCTTTCGACGACACGCCGCTGGGCGTCGATCACGATGAAGCCGTCGGTGATGGCCGAGCCGATCTTTTCACGCGCCACGGCGACGAGATCGAACAGGCCGCGGCGGAAGATCGCCAGCGATACCAGGATGCCGCTCGCGACCAGGCCGATCGGGGTGGGATCGAGATCCGGCGGGGACACGCCGGCGATGAAGGTCACGTTGCAGATGATCGGGACGAGCAGCGCGCCCAGCAGGATGCGCGTCTGCCGCCGCACGTGCCGCGATCCCCGGTCGTACGCGGCCACGAGGGCAAGCACCGACTTCGCGACCACTACGTAGCTGTACAACGAATGGACCCAGAACAGGGGGCCCATCCGGAAAATGCTGTCCGTGGACTCGCCGCGCCAGGTGCCGAAGCACAGGTCGTGCAGTGGCGACAGCGCGGCCGCGACCACGACGGCAGGCACGGTGGCCAGCGCCAGGAGCCGCGACCGGGGCCATTTGTTCGTGCCGCGCGTGTAGCTCAGCACGAAGACCAGCGTGAGCGGCGCGATCGCGACGACGGCCGGGAAGATGACGCGCATCCGCAGGAACATCCCGTCGTCCGGCCACAGCCGCGCGAACGGCAGCGCGTAGCAGGTCAGCCACCAGGCCGCGCTCAGCTGCATGGCCAGCAGCGCTGGCGCCCCGGGGGCGTGACGGCGGGTCCAGGCGACGGAGGCCAGGAACAGCGCCGTCACGGCACCGGCCAGCAGGAGGAAGTTAAAGATTTGCATGATCGCGCGGATGAGCACGTGCACATATTAGCATCGGCTCACCGGTTGTTTCCTGCAGGAACTAGACTTTGTCACGCGTGAACAACATCACAAGCGGTCATGCAGCGACGCGGCCGCGGTAGCGGCCAGCGTCGCTCCCGCAGGATCTACAGCCAACCTTTGAGGGTCATCTGGTCGGCTACATACTTGGCGATCAACGAATGCTCGAACGGCGTCGGATAAATGCCGTCGGCAAACATGAAATGACTGACGTCGCCACCGATCGTATTGCTGGCATTGCACGCAAGCGAATTCAGGACGGCGCCGAGCGCGTTGGGGCCGCAAGCCGGCGTGGTGACGCTGGTCAGGCCGAAGGATTTCGAGTCGGCCGCGTGGGCACGGCTGACGCTCGCCACGTCGATCAACAGGACGCCGGCCTGACCGGCCAGGTCAGCCTTGAGCCTGTCGTTGAAAGCGGTGACCATCGTCTTGATCAGTGCCTGGGACGACGCAGGCTGCGCTAGCGCGAATGGGCTGATCGTCAGGTCCGGAAGGTTATTGACCACGACATATTTCGCGCCCTTCCCGACGATGCTGGTCTTGACCAGTGCAGCGAGGTCGGCCGCGGCGCTTGTCATGGCGGCCACGACGCGCGGGCCATTTGCATCGGCATAGTCGGCGCCGGCCTTCGCCGCGGCACTGGCAGCAATCGGGGCCGCGGCGGCCTTGGCGTCAGCCGTCGCCGTGGCGATCATCTGGGGTATGAGGAACGGCCAGTCGGGCGTCGTGCCGCCCGGTTGGGGCTGGGGATCGCCCGGATGCGGCAGCGAGGCTGCCACCAGGACCAGCGCCAGGCTGTCGGGCGTGTGCTTCGGGTTCGCGAGCTCGGCAATCAATGCATCGGACGCTCGCAATGCATTCACGGAATTCAGGCCGGCCTTGAGCAACTGGCCAGTGAGCGAGAGCGCAAACACGCTCCTTGCCACCCTGTCGCCGGCCTCCTTGCCGGCAGCTTCGCCGGCTGCAGTCGCATCCGCCTTCAACTTGTCCAGTTCAGCAAGCGCATCCGCGCTGCCGGCCATGACGACGACGATTTCGTCGCCCTTGAACTTCCCACCGCTGGCGGCGAGATGGTTCGCGACCTGGGCCGCGACGGGGAGCGTCAGCAGTCCCAGCGCGGATCCGGTCTGCTTGTTGCCGGGCCCCACCGGGTTGCTCACGCGGGCGCCGCCCTGGGCATAGGCGAAACAACCGCCGTGGTTGGTAACCGGTATAGAGAAACCCTTGGCGGCGTCGCCTTCCAGCCCGGTCTGGGCCGCGCACGGTGCCGGCAGTTTCAACTGGCTCGCCAGGACTTCGGTCCAGTTCTTCCCGTCCAGGGCCGGGCTCACCGTCGTATTGTTTCCATTGATCGTGTATTTACCGCCGCCCAATGCCTGAATGCCCCCGACCGCATAGCTGCCGACGTCGACCAGGCTGTCGCCGAACGTCACCTGGGCAGCGAATGTCGGTTTCGCGGTGCCGCTTCCGCCCGGGGTGGAGCCCACCGAGCCGGCATCCGTGGTCGTATTGCTGGAATCGCCGCCGCCGCAGCCGGAAACGACTGCCATGACGAACAGTGCAAGTGAAAGATTGATTTGTCGCATTATTTTTTCCCCAACAGAAGTTGATAATGAGAATTTTCAAAAGAAAAATTTACAACGCTCACTCTTGCACGTTCAATCTTGCCAAGGTTTTGGTTTGATCAATGATTGGCTGAGATTGCTGCGATCGCACCACAACGCCTACCGCGTCGTCGCCCGGCCCGGACCCCACGTTTTCCCCTCTGAACGGCACGCGCATGAACCGAAGCGCGGCGCCTCCGCCGAGTCCGGAAAACCGTTGTTCAAGCCCCACATTTTGCGTCGCACAACACAAAACCGTCCTGGCGTCGGCTGACCCGTTACTTTTGCAAGCAACATTTTTTGATCCTGGGTTATTTCTTTTCAAAACATCCCATGGCTGAGCTTTGAGTCGGATCAACGAAATCGCATACGCGTCCTTATGCAGCGGACTTGGCGATAAGCTGAGGCCTGGACCTGATCAATGCGTTATCCCCCGAGAGCAGAAGGAGGCCATGATGAATACAGATGTCAATCCGGTGTTGGTCGATTTCAAACCCATACAGGTCTCCAAACCGGTGTCGCAACGTTTCGCGCTGGAGCTATCGGCATTCGGCCTTGCCCGTGGCTATTGCAAGGTGCACGGTATCGAGAGCAAGGACGGCAAGCGCCAGGCGTTGGCCGACATGAGAAGTCGATTCGCGAAATACGCGGTCTCGTCCGACCAGATCAGGCAGCGGCAGCTGGTCTTCTTTCCAAAAGTGACCGATATCCGCATTTCCGATGGCGACGTGGTGCTGGCAGAACCCACGCAGGAGCATCTGCGGCTGTTCGCCGGCCCCGACGATACGAAGGGGGCCGACCTGAAAACCCGCCACCTCAGCTATGAAAGAATCGTGAACGACTGCGTCACGGACATGTACTCCGATACGATGACCGGTCCGGACGACCTGATCCATGTGACCAGTTCCGGCTACCTGGCACCCAGCCCGGTGGAACGGGTGGTCGCACACAAGGAATGGTTCGATACCGCTGTAACGCATTGCTACCATAAACACTGCTATGGAGCGTTTCCCGCGATCAAAATGGCGCACGGCTTCCTGTCCTCGTCGCTTACCGGTGCCGCTCCACCCAAACGGCGGATCGATATCGTCCATACCGAGCTCCTGTCCGGTCATCACAACATCGAGGACAGCGGTATCGAAAACATCATCGCCATGACATTGTTTGCTGACGGCTTCATCAAGTATTCGGCGTGCTCCGAGAGTTACGCGCGCGAGCACGGCCTGCGGGGCTTGCGCATCCTCGCCTTGAACGAGCAACTCCTGCCCGACGCCGCCGATGCGATCACAATGATGCCGACCGACCACCAGTTCCAGGTGACCCTGTCTGTCATGGTGCCGGTGGTGATCAAGCGGCATGTCTACGCTTTCGCCACCGACCTGATGCGCAGGATCGGCATGGACTTCGAGCGCGACAAGGACTCGATGATGTTCGCGATCCACCCGGGTGGGCCGAAAATCGTCGAGCATGTCCAGAACGAACTGCGCCTGCGCGAAGATCAGGTCTCGTTCAGCAAGTCGGTCTTTCATGAAAACGGCAACATGTCCTCTGCGACCATTCCGCACATAATGAAAGCGATTCTGGACGAAAAAGCCATCCGGCCAGGAACGCGCGTGCTGTGCCTGGGTTTTGGACCTGGGTTGACGGTGTCCGGCCTGATACTGGAGAAAGTCTGATTCCGGAGGAATAAGGAGACGTCACCTATCCTGTCTTCTTATTCCGGTAAAAAAGCCAAGCGCACCTCCACGGTATCGGCGATCACCGCGCCACTTCAACCGCTACGCGCGGCGGTCGAAGGCCGCGAGAACCACACTACGCCGCCAGCTGCTTCACACCATGGTGCCGTGCCGACCGGGCGCCACCAGCGCGCATCTGTGGCGGGTCGCACGGACCATCCTCCCGTTCGCTTGTCCAGGTGCGCAGCTTCCCGTAACGATGAACGTGCCCGATCCCTGCCCCGCCGATGTCCTTGCCGCGGCGGCCCGGCATTGACGAGCGAAAGCGATCGTTCATCAAGCCACAACCCGCTTCCACCTTCGCGTCCACGAATGAGCAATTTCTCGAAACACTGCCCGCAAGGCCGAATTCAACGATCCCATGCTTCATCCGGGCAAAGCGCAATTCACAAGGTCGGCCGGTTCATTCGGATAATTTCAATTCTTTAAACTTAGGTTCCTTGAATCACTAAACGGCCTGGATGGAGTAATGGCATATCCGGATTTGCGCTTTTTGGCAAGCTCTGCATTACCTGAAACCAGTCATCGATCCGCCCCCATCAAGTCATCTCTGAATTCATGGTGCGACGCAGCAAAAATAGATATATTCTTCCGTTTTATCACCAACACGACGCACCAAAGTTGTGCTTTCACGACATGTCCTGGAATATCGCGCCGCCGTCTCTTTACGCGCGGCCGAGCTTATCCGCCGGTTTGACTGCAATCAAACAGCCACATTCGACAGGTGATAATGTCTAATTAAGGTTTATGGCAATGATTACAAGCGCACGCACTGGATTCGACAATCATAGGCACGACATGTGACTGTAGTTAGCAAGAAGCACCAGAATAAATATTGCTAGCCGGCACGAATTCAATTCACGACAGTAATCACACCCCACGTCATTCACCATCGAAAACATAATAATCATCAGGATGTATAAGTCGGATGCTGAATAATCTTATGAGGATGCCATGATGCTGAGTGATAAGACCGCTTCCCGGTTAAGGGAAGAATTCTCCCGCTTCTCTCCCGAAGGGAGCATGAAGGAGTGTCTCGATGCCCTGTCGGAGGTCATTGCCCGAATACTCTCCGCGAAAGGCTGCAGCATCCTGATCCTGGCCGAGTGCGATCTTTCGCAGACGCCACTCGATAGCGGGCCTCAATTCGGTCCGCTGCCCGAGCTGCTGGCGAATCAGAAACCCGTGATCTATGCAGCGACCGTCAGCGAGACCTCCGCCGGTCCGGAGCGCGCCTATGATGTCCACGGCACGACCGAAAGCATGGTATCCGCGATTGTTTTACAAGGAAAAATCGTTGGAGTCATCCATGCATCACTCTCGTTGCAGCCGGGCGGATTCAAAGAAGAAGACCTGCAACTTTTCAGTGTTCTCACGCCGCTGGTGACGAAGTCCATTCAGGTGATCCAACTGCAGAATATTCTCAACTCGAGATTTGCCCAATTGGCGATCGCCCAATCCAATGACTCGGCAGTCAAGCAGTTAATGAATGGGATCATGCAAAATCCGAACCAGTTCGCGCGCATGCTGGCCCGCGCTTTCTATCGCGAGATGCTGCATACCGGCCTCAGTGTCAATCAGATCATTTTCGTGGCCACGGAACTGATTTCGGAACTCAGCAACAGCCTGAAGAAACGCAGCGTCAAGCACAAAAAACAAACAGGAGAATTGCCGCTCGCCGCCCCCATGCCAGCGCAGGTCGCACCAGAACAACTCATGCCAGAACATACCGTCAAGCAATGAAAGAGCCGTCCTGTAGAGCCGTGAACCAAGCGCCCATGGAATGACCGGGAGAGAGAAATGCACGTTGGACTGGAACTCGCAAGAATACCGGCCCGGGGTAATATTTCATTATTCCTCGATGACGACACTTTGTATACTGCACCGCAATATAGAAGTGAATTACACATCCTCAGAAAATTATGCAGGACACTGCATCCATCGGATTACGGATGCGTGACGATAAATAATCTGCATTCACTTCCCTTGCAGCGCCGCTTCGAAGTGAATGCGCAGACATTCCCTGGTGCGCCTGCAGTCAAGGCAGGCAACCAGTTGCTGACCTATGGTGAGCTCGACCATCAGGCCGACGAACTCGCGCTGTATTTGCAGCGTCGTGGCCTGCACGCGGGATGCTTCTGTATCGTCAGACTCGAACCTTCGATTGCCGAGGTGCGCGCAATCCTGGCGATCCTGAAAGCCGGGGCAGCTTACGTGAAGTTCGATCCCGGCCTCGGTCCACAGCTCGAAGCAGCGGTGTTCGATGTCCTTGAGCCCCCGTTCCTGTTCGTGCCCGTCACCCAAGCACTGCGCCCGGAGGCCGGCAGGCTGCAGGTGGTGGGTTGCGACGACGGACCGATGGATTTGCCCCATGGCTGGCCGGACGAGGCCAGGGTCGACGCGCGCACGCCGGCGTGCGCGCTGGTGTATCGCGAGCCCGGCGGCGGCGTCTGCATATCAATGCGCACCCATCAATCGTTGGCATTTCCGGCCCGCGTACCTGCCAGGTCCCGCCGTTCCACGGGCGGCCGGTCTTCACGCGTCCGCCATGATCCAACGAATTTCTGGCAGGTATTTTCCAAAGGGGCGTTGATGGTCATCCCTCATGCCTGAGCGGGCGGTCAACCGCCTATTTGAAGAGACACCGTGGAGATCCTCATGAATGCGTCAAACGCGGTAAAGACTGAACTACCAACGATTATCGCGCTCAGCCCGCAATTCCGGCTGGCGCCGCAGATTGCCATCGCAGCGAGCCGCGCGGGCGCGCTTGGTATCCTCGACCTCGGCATCAGGACGCCACCTGGCGACATGGCGGCGGCCGTCGCCGAAGTCGCACGCTGGTCGAGTCAGGCGGCGAATTGGGGGCTCCGATTCGACCTGCTCCAGGCCAGGCATGACGTCCTCAACCACCTGGCGGGAGATAGCGGCCTCGAAACACGCGCGCCCGTGCTGCAGTTGGCTGGCGTGCGTTCCGGGGACCTTCGTGCCGCAGCCAGGACCGGGCGCAAAATCGCCCGCGCCGTCCTGCTGGAAGCATGCGATCTTGCCGAGGCCCAGGCGGCACAGGACGCGGGCTTCGACGGGGTGGTCCTCAAAGGCAATGAGGCGGGAGGCCACGTGTGCCGCCGCTCGGCGTTCATGCTGACGCAGGAGTGCGCGGGAAAGCTGGCAATTCCTTACTGGATCCAGGGCGGTATCGGTCCGCACACGGCGGCGGCCGTCATGCTGGCTGGCGCGCGCGGTGTCGTCATCGGCGAACAGCTCTGGCAGACGGCCGAAGCACCCTGCCCGCCCGCGAATATCGCATGGTCGGGGATCGACGGCAGCGAGACTGCGCTGGTCGGCAGCGAAGACACGCCTTATCGCTGCTTCAGCCGGAGTGGACGTGTCCGCCAGCGCGAGATCGAACGCATGGTTGCACAGGGCGAGGAATGGCAGGACGCCCTGTTGAACGGCTTGCTCGACGCCGGGGACCCGATCATCCCGGCGGGGGCCGACATCGGTCTCGCGGAGCCCCTCGGAACGCGCTTCGGTACGGTCGGCCGCATCGTCACTGCGATCCGGGACTCCATCGAAAACCGGCTGCGGCAGGCGAACACCCTGCAGGCACTGCAGCCCGACGGCCCGCTCGCACGATCCCACGGCACGCGCTTCCCGATCGCCCAGGGCCCGATGACGCGCGTGAGCGACGTCGCGCCGTTCGCGAGGGATGTCGCCGCGGCGGGCGCTTTGCCATTCGTCGCTCTCGCGGTGCTGCGCGGTCCCGAGGTTGCCGCCCTCCTGCGCGCGACCCGCGAACTGATGGGCACGATGCCCTGGGGCGTGGGCATCCTGGGATTCGTACCGCGCGAGCTACGCGAGGAACAGCTGGCGGTGCTGCGCGAGATCAGGCCGCCGTTCGCGATCATCGCCGGCGGCCGTCCGGGCCAGGCCCGCGAGCTCGAAGAACTCGGCACGGTCACCTATCTGCACGTCCCGTCACCCGGCTTGTTGCGCAGTTTTCTCGGGAGCGGCATGCGGCGCTTCGTGTTCGAAGGCAGCGAATGCGGCGGGCACACGGGCCCGCGCAGCAGCTTCGTGCTGTGGGAACAAGCGGTCGGCATCCTGGCCAGCGCGGACATCAAGGATCCGGAGGCCGTGCACGTCCTGTTTGCCGGCGGCGTCCATGACGCGTTATCGGCGGCAATGGTCGCGCTCATTGCCGCACCACTGAGCGCGCGGGGCATGAAAGTCGGTGTGCTGATGGGTACCGCGTACCTGTTCACCCACGAGATCGTTGCAAGCGGTGCGATCGTCGGGGAATTCCAGCGCCAGGCCATGCAGTGCAAGGAGACCGCGTTGCTGCAGTCGGGCGTCGGTATCTACACCCGCTGCGCCAGGACCGCATTCTGCGACGAATTCGAGGCGCTGCGGCGCCAGCTCGTCCTGGAAAGCAAGTCAGACGAAGACACGCTGATGGCGCTCGAGCTCATGAACATCGGCCGTCTGCGCATCGCCTCGAAAGGCGTCGCGCGCAACGGCGATCCGGATGTGCCTGCAAGCCAGCGCTACATTACCCTCGACGAAGACGCGCAACGACGCGACGGACTGTACATGCTGGGCGATGTCGCGCGGCTGCGTGACGAGACCTGCAGCCTGGCGGAGCTGCACGACGCCGTATCCGGTGCGAGCATGCGGCTCCTGCAGGAACACGTGCCGCGCAGCGAAGACGCCGAGCCCGCGGCAGCCAGCGAACCGATCGCCATCATCGGCATGGCAGCGCAATTTCCCAAGGCACAGGGGCTGCAGGCCTATTGGCACAACATCATGCGCGCACTCGACGCCATTCGGGAAGTGAGTGACGACCGCTGGCCGGCCGCCCAGTTGTTCGAGGCGCGCCGCGGCGTCGCCGACAAAGTGTATTCGAAATGGGGGGGATTCCTGGACGACATGCCATTCGACCCCCAGCGCTACGGTATCGCACCGGCAACGCTCGGTTCGATCGAGCCGGCCCAGCTGCTTACGCTCGAAGTCGCCCGCCAGGCGCTCGAGGATGCACGCCTGGACCAGCGGCCCTTCGCACGCGACCGCACGGCATGCATCGTGGCCGTCGGCGGCATGAACGACCTGGGCACGCTCTACAACCTGCGCACCGTACTGCCGCTGTATCTCGCGCGGGTGGAGTCGCTGTCCCAGGAAACCCGCGATCACATCATCGATACGCTGTTCGACAAGGAGTTGCCGAAGTGGACCGAGGACAGTTTTCCCGGCATTCTCGGCAACGTCATCGCAGGACGGGTGGCCAACCGGCTCGATCTCGGCGGCAGCAACTTCACGGTCGACGCGGCCTGCGCATCCTCGCTCGCCGCGCTCGAAGTCGGTTTCAGGCAGCTGCGCGACGGCCAGGCCGACGTGGCGCTCGTGGCCGGCGTCGATTGCACGAATAGCGCACTGGGGTTCATGTGCTTCGCCCAGACGCACGCATTGTCGCCGCGCGGACGTTCGCGCCCATTCGACGAAAGCGCCGACGGGATCGCAATCAGCGAAGGCGTGGGGGCGATCGTGCTCAAGCGCCTCAGCGATGCCGAGCGTGACGGCGACCGCATCTATGCGCTCATCAACGGCGTCGGCAGCGCGAGCGACGGCCGCCACCGCAGCCTGACCGCCCCGCATCCGCCAGGCCAGGTTGCAGCACTCGAGCGCGCCTACCGGGACGCCGGCGTCGACCCGCACCTCGTTACGCTGATCGAAGCGCACGGCACGGGTACCGCGCTCGGCGACAAGTCGGAAGTCGCCGCGCTCACGACCGTGATGGGTTCGGCGCCGGCGCCCGCGTGTGCGATCGGCTCCGTCAAGTCCATGATCGGACACACCAAGGTCACGGCCGGCATCGCGGGCCTGATCAAGGCCTCCCTCGCGCTCCATCACCGCGTCCTGCCGCCCACGCTCGGCGTAGAGCGGCCAGTGGCGGCGCTCGCTGCACCGGGCTCCTTCCTTTATGTCAACAGCGAACCGCGCCCCTGGCTTCATGCCGGCCGCGCCCACCCGCGCTACTGCGGCGTCAGCGCCTTCGGGTTTGGCGGCACGAATTTCCACGCGGTGTTATCCGAGTACGCCAATGCGTACCGGCCGGCCGACAGGACCAGCCTGCAGCCCCGCAACGTCGAGCTGTTCGCGTTTACCGGCGCCAGCCGCGCCGACATCGAACAAGCGATCAAGGACCTGCTGGAGCAACTGCAGCGCGCGCCTCAAGTCGACCTGGCGCAACTGGCCTTCTCGCTGTACCGCGAGCAGCACGTGCTGCGCCGCGCGAACGGCGGCCAGCCGTGCCGCCTGGTCGTCGTGGCCAGCTCCGTCGACGATCTGCGCCGCAGGCTGGCGCACGCGCTGGCGCAGTTCGATTCGCGGACACCCATCCATCCGGCGAGCGGCCTGCATTACCGCGAGAGCACCGAGGCACCCGGCGGCGTTTGCTTCCTGTTTCCAGGCCAGGGGGCGCAGCGCATCAACATGTTGCGCGATCTCGTCACGGACTTGCCCGCGCTGCACGCCTGTTTCGCCCAGCCGGCAACGAACGATCCCGGCCAGCCCGCCATCGCCGACTATATCTATCCGCGACCGGCGTTCAACGACGCCGACCGCAATGCCCAGCAACAAGCCCTGAACGCCACCGACGTCGCGCAGCCGGCACTCGGGATGGTCAACATGGCCGCGTACGACGTTCTTACCAGTTATGGCTTGCGTCCCGATTTCGTTGCCGGGCACAGCTACGGCGAATATGTCGCGCTCTGCGCGGCCGGCGTGATCACGCGTGAGGCCTTGCTGCACCTGTCGCTCGCCCGCGGTCGCCTCGCGACGAGCGCCCCGGCCGGCGCCATGGCGGCCCTCGACGTGGATGGCGACCGGGCGAACGAGGCCATCGCCCGCTACGGTCTGCAAGTCACGGTGGCCAACCTGAATGCGCCCGACCAGACCATCATCGCCGGTACGCCGGAGTCGATCGAGGCGGCGCTGCCGGTCCTGGTCCAGCAGGGCATGCGCACCAGGCGGATCGCCGTGAGCACGGCATTCCATTGCCCACAGATGGCGGTGGCCGGAGCTGCCCTGGCCGATGAATTGAACTCGGTCGCCTTCGCGCCGCCCCGCGTGCCAGTCTATGCCAACCTGACCGCGGCCCCCTATCCGCCCGAACCCGATCAGATGCGCTCGCTGCTGGCGCGACATATCTCCGAACCGGTCCGCTTCACGGATCAGATCGAGGCAGTGTACGCGGCAGGCGCACATGTGTTCGTCGAGTGCGGGCCGGGCCTGACGCTGACCGGCCTGGTCGGTCGCATCCTTGGCACGCGTCCGCACTGCGTGCTTGCGCTCGACGCCCCGGGAAGGAACGGTTGGGAACAACTCGCACAGCTGCTGGCGCAGGCGGAAGCCAGGGGATTGCCCATCAACCTCGGGCAATGGTTCTCAGGACGAGGACTGGCCGAGCAGGGTCTCGACGAGACATTGGCGCAAGCGCGCCGGCGCCACGAGCACGGCCCGTTGGTCTGGCGCGTGAACGGCGGCCGGGCCGTCCCCTGGTCCGCGCCGCCGCGCCCCGGCACGCCCCCTCCGCAGCCGTCGCCCCCGGCACCGCCTGCGTCCGTACCCGCCGCCCACATGCAGGCGGGCACGCGCCCGGTGCAGGTATCGCAAGACACCGCCACAACTACTCATCGGAGAACGACAATGACCAGCAGAGAACCCCTGCCCACCGATTTATCGGGCGACGCAGCCATGCCAGTGCCAGCATTTCCCGGGTCCTCATCGCACATGGGTGACTTTCACGACACGTTGAAATCTCTGCTCGCATTCCAGACCGAGCAGCAGCACGTCCTCCGCCAGTTCCTCGACCTGCAGGCACAGCTGGCCGGCATCGGTCCGCGCCTCGTGGCGCCGCCGCTGGTGCTGCCGGTCGGGTCGACGCGGCCAGTCAATCCCGTGCCTGAACCGCGCCCCCAGGCCACCGTGGCCAGCCTTGCGACAGCGCCAGCGAGCGCCGCGCCGTCCCCCATTCATATCGGCAAGCCCGCGCAGGCGCCCATCCTGCCCGAACTGCCAGCCGCGGTCCCGCTGGCCGCTTCTTCCGCTCCCATGACAGCGCGGTCGGCGGCGCCCCACGGCAGTCCTCGGGAAGCCAGGCCGGCATCGACCGCCGAATTCTCGGCGGAGCTGTTGAAAGCGGTGTCGGAACGGACCGGCTACCCCGTCGACATGCTCGACATGGACGCGCACATGGAGGCGGACCTCGGCATCGATTCGATCAAGCGCATCGAGATCTTCAGCAATCTGTCGCAACGCCACAGCCTCGTCGGCGATCGCGACGAAGAAAAGCTGATCGAGGAGCTGTCGGGTTTCAAGACCTTGCGTGAAGTCGTGGCGTGGTACGAGCGCCTGCTTGCGCCCGAAGCGGAATCCACAGTAGCGGAGAGCCCGGCAAAAAAAGCGCCGGCTCCACTTTCGTCGCCGGATGAGGAAGTGGAGTCGCGTGATGCACCGGCAGAGTCCGACCCCGTGCTCAGCTATGTCGTCCAGGCATGCGACGCACCGCTGGACGCGGACGCGACGATCGCCTGGCCGGGCGGCGTCCCCATTGTCCTGGTCAGCAAGGTCTCGCCCCTCGCGATCGCGTTGCGCGAGCGGCTCGAGGAACAAGGCTGCCAGGTTCGTCACGTCGTGCCCGGCGCATTCACGCGGGCCGTCGACGCGTCGCGCCTCGAGGTCGACCTTTCCTCGCTCGACGCCGTGACGCCGCTTGCCGAACTGCTGCGGGTGGACGAGACGCCGCCCGGGGCCCTGATCAACCTGATGGGCGCCGACGAGGGTGGCTCGACGTGGGACCACAGGAACGATGCGCGGGCACTGTTCATGCTCCTGAAAGTGCTGGGCCCCGCCCTGCGGCGCAGTGCCGACGCCGGCGCCGGCCGATTGATCAACGTGACATCGTTCGACGGCCGCTTCGGCCTCGCTGGCGGCGCGCATACCGCGGTCGGCAGCGCCGGGACGCTGGGCGTCGTGAAGTCGGCCGCCCGGGAATGGGCCAACGTCCGGGTGAAATGCATCGATGCCGCACCGGCGCTCGATCCGGCGGAGCTCGCCGCCCGGATCACGCGCGAGATGTTCAGTTCGAATCCCGACATCGAGGTGGGGTTCGACGAGGACGGGCGCTACCGCATCGATCTCGTTCCGCGCGCACGCGAGCATGACAATCTCGGGGAATTCGCCCTCGAACCCGGTTCCGTGGTCCTCGTGACCGGCGGCGCCTACGGGATTACCGCGAACCTTGCGCGCATGCTGGCGGATAAATATCACCCGCACCTCGTCCTTGTCGGCCGCAGTCCGTTGCCGGGCGACGAGGACGAGCTGACACGCGACGTGACGGATCTGCAGGCGTTGCGGCACCTGCTGACGGAACGGTTCCAGTCACGGCATCAAAAGGTCAGGCCGGCGGCGGTCGAAGCCGAACTCAAGCAGCTCCTGAAGGAACGCGAGATGGCGGCCAACCTCGCGGCCTTCCGCAACAGCGGCTGCACGGTGGAATACCACTGCCTGGATGTGCGGGACAACGAGGCGTTCAACGCGTTGCTCGACGAGATCTACCGGCGCCTGGGCAGGATCGACGGCGTCATCCACGGTGCGGGTGTGATCAGCGACAAACTGATACTCAACAAGTCCGTGGACACCTTCGACTCGGTGTTCGATACGAAAGTCGTGCCCGCGCTGACGCTTGCGGCACGGCTGGACCTTGCCGCCCTGCGCTTCATCGTCTTCCTGTCCTCGGTCGCCGGTCGGTTCGGGAACATCGGCCAGGCCGACTACAGTGCCGCGAACGAGGTATTGAACAAGCTGGCGGACCAGCTCAGCCATGCCTGGCCCCACCTGCACGCGCTTTCCATCAACTGGGGGCCGTGGGATGCGGGCATGGTCAACGACGATCTGCGCCGGCTGTATGCATCGCGTTCGATCCAGCCGATCGCCCCTGCAACCGGGCAGCGCCATTTCCTGGATGAGCTCGAGCACGGCCCCCGTCGCCAGCCCGAAATCGTGATTACGTCCAGCATCGGCCAGATCGCGACCCTGCGGCTGACGAACTAGCGGAGCATGCAATGGACAACTACGACTATCCAGTTCTGGTTAATTTCACCCCGGTCAGGGTCGCCACGCCGGTGCCTCAACGGCTTGCCCTGGAGGTGTCCGCATATGCCATGGCACGCAGCTATTGCAAGCTGCATGGCATCACCACCCGGCAGGGCAAGCAACAGGCCGTGGCCGACATGCAGGGCAAGTTCGAACAGTATGCGGTGCCGCCTGCCGTGATCAGGCAGCGGCAACTCGTCTTTTTCCCGAAACTGGCCGACATCCGCATCATGGATGGCGACATGTTCCTGGCCGATCCCGAGCACGCGCACCTGCGTATCTTCGCCGGCCCGGAGGATACCAAAGGCGCGGACCTGAAAACCCGGCACCAGTATTACGGGAAGATCGTCGGCGACTGCCTCGGCGAGATGTATGGCGACGCCGCGGTTGCGCCGGATGACCTGATTCACGTGACCTCCACGGGCTATCTTGCGCCGAGCCCGCTGGAGCGCCTGGTCGTGGAAAAAAAATGGTTTTCCACGTGCGTATCGCATTGCTATCACGTGGACAGCCATGGCGCTTTCTCCGCGATAAAGATGGCGCATGGCTTCCTCGCATCGGGGCAGAATGGCACGGCGTCGCCCAGGCAGCGCGTGGATATCGTGCATACCGAACTGCTGTCCGGCCACCACGACATCGAGGAGTTCAGCGCCGCGAACATTGCCGCGATGTCGCTGTACGCCGACGGTTTCATCAACTATTCGCTGTGCACCCCATCGCATGCACGCGACTACGCATTGCCGGGGCTGCGCGTACTTGCGTTCAACGAACGCCTGCTGCCCGATTCCGCGGACGCCATGACCCTGGTCCCGGGCCCGTACCGGTTCCGGACAACGACGTCGGACATGGTGGAGGTCGTAATCAGGCGCCACGTGTACGCGTTCGTCGACGACCTGCTGGGCCGGATCGGCATCGATTTCGAGCAGGCCAAGCCAGCCCTGGTATTCGCGATCCACCCGGGCGGGCCGACGATCATCGAACGCATCCAGGATGAACTCGGGCTACTGGACGACCAGGTCGCCGTCGGCAAGGCGGTCCTGCGCGAGAACGGAAACATGTCGTCGGCCACGATTCCCCACATCCTGAAAGGCATCGTTGACGAACCCGGCATTGCGCCCGGCACGCGCGTCGTCTGCCTCGGTTACGGCCCGGGACTCACCCTCGGCGGACTGGTACTGGAGAAGATCTGATGGCACCCACCAATCATTACCTGGTCTCGGGCAGCGCGCCGCTCGTGGGCCGGGCGTTCGAGGCAGCGGCACACCAGGCGCGCGCCGACGATACCGGGACTGCGGCGCCCCGGCAACCGGCGCCGGTCCTGCCGTTCGTCGACCGGATCCTCGACTACCAGGCCGGCGCCAGCATCACGGTAGCGCGCCGGCTGGCGCTCGACACGGACCTGTTCCTGGCGGACCATAACTTCGTCCATGCCCCGGGGGTCAAGCCACTCCGCGAATGCTATCCCGTAGTGCCCATGACGGGCAGCCTGGAACTGATGGCCGAGGCGGCCGCATGCCTTACCCCCGGCTATGGCCTGCTCGGCTTCGAAAACGTCACGGCCCGGCGCTGGATCGCGGTGTCGGACAACGGCGAACTCGAGTTGACGGTCAAGGGCCAGGTCGAGCATGGGCACGAGCACGCCGATTACAAACGCATTGCGGTGGAAGTGCTGGCCGGGCCCGCGCACGAGAGCATGATCGCTTCCACGGTATTGCTCGGCACGCGTTATTCGGCCCCGCCGCCGGCGCAATCGATCCTCCCGCCGACCGGCACCACGGTCGACGCCGGTCAACTGTATGCGGACCGCCACCTGTTCCATGGACCGCGGTTCCAGTGCCTGCACGGACCGCTGCACATCGGCCCCGACGGGTTGCATGGGCAATTGCGGGTCAGGCCCACGCAGGACTGGTTCACCTTCTCGGACCAACCGCAACTGCTGTGCGACCCGGGACTGCTGGACACCATCGGCCAGCTCATTGCCGTCTGGAGCATGCAGGACGGCAGCTCCGCCTTCCCTGTCGGTCTGGGGCGGCTCGACTTCCATGGCCCGACGCCGGCCGCAGGCAGCATCCTGCCCGTCACGATCAGGATCACGGGACGCCAGCTGAAGATGATCAGCGCGGACGTCGAGATCGGCGACGGCGCGGGCGGCGCCTGGCTCCGCGTCGCCGGCTGGCGGTCCTGGCAATTCAAATGGGCGCCGGAACTCGTGGCCCTGCAACGCCACCCGAGCCGGTGCCTGCTCAGCGAGACCCGGTCGCTGGCCGGCCCCGATCGCGACATCGGTTACCAATGGCTGGCGGCGCAGACCATCGCCGGTTTCGACCTCGCCCTGCTGGCACGTCACTACCTGCGGGCCGAGGAAATGATCGAGTTCGACGCGAAGGCCCACTACCCGCAGCGTCAGCTCGAATGGCTCCTTGGGCGCGTCGCGGCCAAGGACGCGGCGCGCGCCTGGAGCGCACGCACGGCCAACGCGGACCTGGACCTGCATCCCGCGACGTTCGCCATCCGCAACGACCCGCATGGCCAGCCCGTCGTCGCCTCCTGGCCGGCCCCGACGCCCGTCCCGCGCATCAGTATCGCGCACAGCCATGGGGTCGCGGTTGCCATCGCCGCCGGCGCACCGGTCGGCATCGATATCGAGCGCGTCGCCGAGCACGATGCGCATTGGCTGGCGAGTTTCACGACCGAAGGCGAGCGGCGGCAACTGGCGGCATACGGCGCCCCGGAGCGAGCCGCCTGGATCACCCGCCTGTGGTGTGCCAAGGAGGCGTTCGGCAAGCGCCTTGGCCTCGGCCTCCATCGTCCGGCCCGGGATGTCGAAGCGTGCGCATGGGCGGACGACCACAGCCTGCGCATGCGCCACGTACCGGACGGCGCGTGCGCCGATGTCAGGACGCTGCGTGACGGCGACTTCATCGTGGCGATCGACAGTCCCGTGCACACGCACGACAACAAGGAGCAATCATGACCGTCAGCGCTGTTCCGGCACTCATCGAGATGCGGAATGTACACAAGCAGTACGAGCTTGGAGAGAACCGCATCGACGCACTCAAGGCGATCAACGTCTCGATCGTCCCCGGGGAATTCGTGGCCGTCTGGGGTCCCTCCGGATCGGGAAAATCCACGTTCTGCAATCTGTGCGGCCTGCTGGATACGCCCAGTTCGGGGAGCGTGCTGTTCCAGGGCCAGGACGCGGCAGCATTGTCGGACGATCATTGCAGCGCGTTGCGCAACCGCGCCATCGGCTTCGTGTTCCAGAGCTTCAATCTGATCCCGGTACTCTCGGCCCTGGAGAACGTCATGCTGCCGCTTCAGGTCGGACAGGCGACAGCACGCGAAGCGCGGAATATCGCGCTGAAACGGCTCACCGACATGGGCCTGGAGCACCATCTGGCCCATCGCCCGGCCAAGCTCTCAGGCGGCCAGCAGCAACGGGTCGCCATCGCCCGGGCACTGGTCGGCGCGCCGATGCTCGTGGTTGCCGACGAGCCGACCGCCAACCTCGACTCCGACAATGCGCTCAAGGTCATCGCATTGATGCGCTCGATCAGCCATACCGAGGGAACGGCGTTCGTGTTCTCGACCCACGACCAGCGCCTGCTGGAGCGGGTCGACCGGCAGATCGTCCTGCATGACGGCATGGTGCAGGACGACCGCAGGAACCACATTACCTCCTTTGCCAACCGAGGTTAATCATGCTCACCTGGATCAAACTGGCTGTCCGGAATCTCTTCCGCAACGCGCGCCGCTCCCTCTTCACGATCCTGGCGATTGCACTTGGCTTCGTGGCCGTGAACGTGCTGGGCGGATTCATGGTCTACATCTTCAACAACCTGCAGGAAAATTACATCTACGGCGAGGCAAACGGACACCTCACCATCTTCAAGACCGGATTCCTCGACAAGGGGAAGCTGGACCCGACGCGCTACCTGCTCACCGCGGACCAGTTGATGACCGTCGAGGGCGTGACTGCACGCCACCCCGAAGTCCTCGTCAACACGGCGCAGCTGGGCGTGTCCGGCCTGTTGAGCAACGGCGAAGTCTCGACGATCTTCATCGGCACGGGCCGCGTACCGTCCGATGTCGAGAAAATCAGGAAATACGCCAACGCGACCCAAAAGCGCATCCGGCAGTACGACGGCCAACCGCTGGCGGACGATGACGTCAATGGCATCGGCGTCAGCCATGGCCTTGCCAAGGCCCTGAATCTGCCGCTCGGCGCCACCGCGGTGGCGATGTCGCCGACTGTGAGCGGCCAGATCAATGCCCTCGACGCCAGGCTCGTGCAACTCATCGATTCGCCTGTCGAGGTGCTCGATGACAAGCTCACCATCGTACCGCTCGGGTTCGCCCAGAGCCTGTACGACACGCACAGCGTCGATCGGGTCACGCTGCTGCTCGACCGGGACACCGATGTCGAAGCGTTCCGGACGATCCTGGCGCAGGAACTGCGGCGGTCCGGCCTCGACGTCGACATCCGGACGTGGGCCGAGCTGTCGCCCTTCTACACCAAGACGAAAAAGATGTTCGACGTGATCTTCGTCGTCAGCTTCGTCATCGTCTTCATGATCGTCGTGATGAGCGTGGTGAACACGTTCACCATGGCGGTCATGGAGCGCACCCGCGAGATCGGCACGCTGCGCGCACTGGGCGTCAAGCGCCGCCGGATCGTCGGGCTGTTCTCGATGGAAAGCGTCGTGCTGGGCGGCTTCGGATCGCTGCTGGGCATCGCGCTGACGCTGCTCGTCGTCACGTCGGTGAGCTGGCTGGAGCCGACGTGGATACCGCCCCAGATGGCGCGCCGCGTGCCGCTGCAAATCTACCTGGTCCCCACGTACTGGGTATTCAGCACGCTCATGCTGATGCTGTTGTCCACCGTTGCTGCGATCCTGCCGGCCCGCAAGGCCGCGCGCATGCCCATCCCGAATGCGCTGGGCTATGCCTGAAGAACGAGGAGATTGCGATGACTGCACCGTACCTGACCCGATGGACTCGGCCGGCCATGGCACTGGCGATCTTCCTGTCGCTGCCGTGTCCCGGTCGCGCCGAGCCCTCTTCCACCGACATCCTGAGGGCGGCGGACGAAGCGCGCGGCAATGTGGATGGCCTCGCCTGGCGGGTCGCCATCGAATCGTCCGAGAACGACAGGGTCAAGGATCGGCTGGTCTACGACATCAAGGTCCGTGCCTTCGATTTCGCCGGTGTCAGCCTGGAGCCGCCCAAGTACAGGGGCAACAAGATCCTCATGCTCAACACGAACATGTGGTTCTACAAGCCGGGCCTCAGCAGGCCCGTACCGATCTCGCAGCGCCAGAAGCTGATGGGCGACGCGGCGTATGGCGATATCGCGGCGACCAACTATGCCGACAACTACTCGGCCACGCGGCTCCCCGACGAACTTGTCAACGGCGAGGAGTGCTACGTCTTCGACCTGAAAGCCAATATCGACAAGGTGACGTACGACCGCATCACCTATTGGGTTTCGAAAAAGCGCCTGCTCGGGATCAAGGCCGAATACTTCACCGTATCGGGCAAGAAATTCAAATCCGCCTGGATGGATTACGCCAATACCGTCAAGGTCAACGGCAACACCCGTCCGTTCCTGTCCCGGATCACCTTGCGGGGGGAATTGATGAACACGGAGGTGACTTACCTGAAACTCGCCAATCCACACATCGAAGCAATACCTGACTACGTCTTCAACCTGAATCTCTTCATGCGATGAGGCTAACGATGCGAAAACGGCTTTCCCTATGTGTAGTGGGCCTGGGTTTGTCCTGGTCGGCATATGCCGCGCCGGAGTCTTCGACTCTGGCCCAGGAAATCAGTGATGGATTTTATTCGCGCATCAACGGCCTTGCTTACGGGCTCTATCAGGATACGCTCTCCTCGCCGCTGAACCCGAACAACAGCCTGGGCATCGCAAGCAACCAGGCCGCGTTCCAGTTCCGCCCCGATTTCAACCTGAAGCTGCGCGCATTCGAATTCGACCTGCGGCCGCGCTTTTACTGGACGCGCTCGCGTATCGACTATCCCGGCATGTCCCCTGACCGGAAGATCGAGCACAAGGTGTTCCTGAACGAGGGATCGATCCGCTTCCGTCCGCACGACCGATTGACGCTGAGCTATGGCCGGGAAAACCTGCAGTGGGGGCCCTCCTCGCTCGTGTCGCCATCGAATCCGTTCAATGCCAACAACGGCAAAAACAACCCGAACCTCGAACAGCCGGGGCTGGATTATGCCCGCGCCGTCTACGTCGCGAGCTCCGCCGTTACCGTTTCGCTCATCGACAACACCGGCAAGGGCCGTCTCGATCCGATCAATCGCTATCGCAAGGCACGCGCCGTCAAGCTGGACTTCACTGGCGACAAGACCTACTTTTCGTTGATCGGATCGAAAGCGACCGGCGAAGGGAGTCGCATTGGCGGTTTCGCCGGATGGAACGTGTCGGACGCGCTGTTGCTGCATGCGGAAGCCAGTGCCGGGCGCAAGTCGAACGGCCCAGGGGTCGCGCCGCGCAACCGGCAGTTGCTTACCGGCGCTTCGTACACCCTGGAAAGCGGCCCGACACTGACAGCCGAGTATTTCTTCAACAAGGATGGCTGCCCCGACGCGCCGATCCAGACGTGCCTGCAGCGCCGGGGCGCATTGCTCGATCCCGTCCTTCCGCTGGCGCGGCGCCGCTACGCGATGCTGCAATTCCTCGACACGAAAATCGCCGGCAAACTCAATCTGACTGCGCGCTACATCCGCAATCTCGATGACGTTTCATCCCAGTTCATCGTCAACGCGGAATACGAACTGGGCGACCATTTGCAGTTATTGGTCGTGCCGGCGCATTACCGCGGGGCGGCGAACAGCGAATTCGGCAGCCTGCTGCACAGATCGGTATTCGTGGGCGCGTCCTACACGTATTAGCGTCTTGCAGAACCATAGGGAGACCATGATGGAATCGACACGCACGTTTGCCATCGTCACGATGGGCAGCGGAGATTACCTCGGCTCGACCGTACGGGACCTGGCACTGGCCAATGCGCTTTGGCGGCGCGGCCACAAGGTCGTGATCTACTGGATGATGGAAGTGAACGCCGAACTCGCCGACCCCGGCATCGCGCACCGCATGCTGTGTCATGGCACGCGCTACCATTTCGCGACGCCGTCCGGATTCCTCGACCAGTGCGTGGGCCGTCTGTTGTTCCTGTTGCCGCGACGCCTGCGCGTACGCACGATTCAGGCGCGCAGCGGTTATGTCGACCGACTGCTGCGCAACCTGATCCATGCGCTCTACGGCCGCCCCGGAGGAGACCGGGGCCTTGCACGGCGTCTGCAACGCCTTCTCGCACGCGATGGGGCCAGCCATGTGTTGATGAGTTTCGCGGCGCTCGGCCCCCTGGCCCTGGCGGCGCAACGGATGAGCACGCACGAGTTCGACTACCTGCTGACATTCCAGGGGGACGAGCAGTTCGCCGCGCATGCTAAACAGTTGGGGCTGCTCGACGAGTTCCACCGCATGCTCAACGAGGCCATCCGTGCTTCCGCCTGGCCATCCGTCGTCGTCAGTGCCGACTACGCGGACCGGATCATCGCGGAGATGGACGTGCCGCGAGACTCGCTCGCGGTCGTGTACAACGGCATCGTGCAAACCGAGCGCAAGGTCAAACATTCGTTCGCGAGCCTGAAGTCGGCCTTTCCTGGCTTGTCGCCGCATTATCCGATCGTCGCCTATGTCGGACGCCAAGACGCCGAGAAAGGCATCGATCTGCTGCTCTACGCAGCCCGGCTGCTGGCCAGGCGGAACACGGCGATGCAACTCGTCATCTGCGGCTCGACGGCGAAAGGCGGCGCCTACCGCAAGGTGTTGGACGATCTGTCCACCCATCTCGATCTGAAGGTCTTTCACGCGGGTTCGATTTCAATCGAAACACGCGACGCGTTGTACGCGCACAGCCATTGCGTGGTCTGTCCGTCTGTCAATCGCGAGCCGTTCGGCCTCGTCGTTGCTGAAGCAATGAGCCATGGTGCCCCCGTACTGGTGCCCGACTATGGCGGCATCGGCGAAGTCATCCGCGACGGCGAGAAAATGGGCGGCCTCCTGTTCAAGGCGTGGGACAGCGGCGATCTCGCCACCCAGCTCGAACGCCTGCTGCTGGACCGCCCGTTGCACCGCCGCCTTGCAGGCAATACCAGGGCCATCGCCAAGCGCTTCACGGTCGACAATATGGTCGATGCCGTACTAAGCCTGCTCGAGACCGCGACCAGGAAAACGGGCGCCTCCGCAGCCGCACGTGATGCGGTGACCGAACCCTGAGGTGGGCGACCCGCCGACCTTGGAAAAGATCGTCAGGTCCTGCTGCCCTGCGGTCAGGTTCACGGTCGCGCTGACGGTTGTCCAGGTCTGCCAGCCGCCCGTGTTCGGCCACAGCCACACGGTGCGGTCCTGGTAGGCCGGCGTCGTCCACAGTTCGGCCGGGCCGGTGCAGCCGTCGTGCTGCTCCTTCTCCCCGGCCTGGCCGCCGGCCGCGCCGTGCAGGTCGAGGATCACGTAGATGCCGCGCCGCTCCGCCTGGGCAATCGCTTCGTCCAGGTAGTGCCACGCATCGGCGCGCAGACTCCCCGGATGCCGCTCGTCTTCCACGAGCGTGTGGATGAACGGCAGGCGCACCACGTTCACGCCGAACTGCGCGAGCTGGTCCCAGTCGGCCGGCTGCATCCAGTTGTCGCGAAACAGCTTGAACAGGCGGTCGCGCTCCGCGTAGCCGAAGCGCTTGTCCAGCACGCCCTCCAGCCTGCATTGCGTGTCGACGCCGTTCGACCCCTGCCCCATCATCCAGCATTCGTTGATCAGCCAGTTGCCGACGTTGGCGCCCTTCAGGTGGATCTCGGTGCCGCCGGCCGTGACCCATTTCGCGCCCTGCGCGTGGATCATCTGCGCCGCTTGCGTGATCGGCACCGCGGGTCCCGGCTCGACCGGGTGCGCCGTGGGCGGGGGCGTCGTGGCGGCCGCAGGAACCGGGGCCGCGGCCGGCGGCACGGCCGCGCCGCCGCCGGCGCCTCCGCAACCGGAAAACAGGACGAGTGCGGCCAGTGCCGCTGTCGTGAGTCGCATGGTCATGTCCTCACAGGCGGTAGTTCAGGCCCAGCAGCACCTGGCGGCCATAGGTCGTGTAGCGCTCGGGCGCATAGGCGCCGCTCGCGAACGGGCTGCCCTGCTTCGTCTGGTATGGCGAGTTGTTCAGGTTATTCACCTGCAGCAGGATCGACAGGCCTTTCAGGCTGCCCTGCTCGAACGCGTAGCCGGCCTGGAAGTCGATCTGCTTCTCGGCCAGGATCTCGCTGAACGAACGCAGTGCGAACAGGCCCGTGACTTCGCCGCGGAACGCGGAGCGGTAGCGCTGGCTGACGCGCGCCGAGAAGCCGTTCTTTTCATAGAACAGCGTCACGTTCGACACGCTGCCCGACAGGCCCGGCAGCTTCTCGCTCGTGCCCGGACCGTTCGGGTGGATCGACGACGCCGTGAGCGAATAGCTGCCGAGGATGCCGAAGCCGTCCAGCGCATGCCACAGCAGCCCGCCTTCGAGGGAGCCGGACAGTTCGAGGCCCTTGACCATGCCACCCTGGCCGTTGGCGGGACGGTTCATCGTGCCGATATTGCTGATCGGGACCGTCTTCGATTGCGTCGGGAAGCCCGTGAAATCGTACGACGTCTGCTGGTTGTAGATGTAGTTGGTGAGGTTTTTATAGAATGCGGCGACGGCGACGTAGCTGCTCCTGGCGAAGTAGTTTTCGAGCGACAGGTCGAACGCGCGGGCGCGCCACGGTTCCAGCGTCGGATTGCCGCCGCTGCCGCTCCATTCGCGCGTCGTGTCGCTGATGCCGCCCGACGCGCCGGCGCGCATGTCCTGCATCTGCGGACGCGCCACCGTCTTCGCGGCGCCGAAGCGCAGCGCGGTGCGGTCGACGAAGTGGCTCAGGTCGAAGTTCAGGTTCAGGCTGGGCAACACGTCCCGGTAGTCGCTGCCGCCGTGCAACGGCGTGATCTTGTCGCCGTCCACCGCGAGGCCGTCCGATCCCTGCTTCACGCCGATCACCTGTGCACCCAGGTTGCCGCGCACGGGGACGGGACCGAGGTCGGTGTCGATGCCCAGCCTGGCGTAGCCGGTGGCGACCTTCTCTTCCACGCTCCAGTTCTGGATCGCGAGGTCGGCGCTGCGCGCGGCCTGCTGGTCGTAGTACCTGGCCAGCACGCCCAGCGTGTCGTACGTGAGCACGGCCGGGATGCCCGCGAACGACAGCGACGTGGACGGCTTGACCAGGTCCGGCGACACCGACACCGGCGCGTGGTTATTCTTCAGGAAGTAGTAGTTGTTGATGTCCGAGTGCTTCTTGTCGCGCTTCGAGTAATTCAGGCCGCCCTCGACATAGCTGAACATGCCGACCAGGCTGCGCTTCGCCGAGACTTTCAGGGAGCCCAGCGTGTCGTCGACCTTCGGACGGTGCATGTCCGCATCCTTGCCCCAGCCGCCGACGTCGGTCAGCTTGATGAGGGACGGGTTCGTGAAATCCACGCTCGGCGTGAATCTGGGGATGCCGTCTTCGACCGGGATCCTGAACTGGAAATTGTTGTCCGTGATGCCCGACCCGGCCGGGCCGAGGCCGGCGTAGGTTTCCAGTACCTGCTCGTGGCGCCTGGCCTGCGAGTACGACAGGTCGCCGATGAATTCCCATTCGCCCGTCCGGTACTTGTTGTTCCAGCCGAGCGCGCTCAACGTGTCCTTGCGGGTGTTGTAGTCGTTGCGGGCGATCGGTTCCAGGTTCACCAGCGTCCCGCCCGTGAGGAGTTTCACGTTGCCGATCGTCTCGATCTGCGGATCGCGGTAGGTCACCGCGCTCCACTGGTGCGAGTTCCACATCATGCCGCGCATGATTTCCGTCTGGTCGAATTGCGAGTAGTACAGGTCGAGCGTGCTGCGGAATGCACGCGAAGGCTTGTAGTCCAGCACGGCCATCAGGCCGTCGCGCACCTGCTTGCGCGAGGTCGCCGTGACTTCCGCGCCTTTAAGAGCCACCACATCGGCATTCCCGGGCGGCAGGTTGTTCTGGTCGCCCCACCACCAGGCCTTGTATTCCTTCTGCTGGCCCGGCGAATTCAGGTGCGCGTAGCCGACGGCGACACCCAGCGTGTTGCTCATGAACTGGTCGATGTAGGCGAAGCTGACGCGCTGGCCCCAGGCCGACGATTCGTCGTTCAGCTTGCCGTTACCGTTGCGCTCGCCGCGCACGTTGAACGCCAGGGCGCGCTCGCGGCGGTCGAGCGGACGCACGGTCTGCAGGTCCACCGTGCCGGACAGGCCCTGCCCCACGAGCGACGCATCCGGCGTCTTGTACACGGTGACGCCGTTGATCAGCTCGGACGGATACTGGTCGTATTCGGCGCCGCGGTTATTGCTCGTGCTGACCAGTTCACGCCCGTTCATCAAGGTGCCGGCGAAGTCCGGCGACAGGCCTCGCAACGAGATCACCTGGGCGCGGCCCGCCACGCGCTGGGCCGTGAGCCCCGGCAGGCGTGCGATCGATTCGGCGATCGACACGTCCGGCAGCTTGCCGATGTCCTCGGCCGTGATCGCTTCGACGATCGAATCGGATTCGCGCTTGATGGCCATCGAACTCTCGATGCTGCCGCGGATGCCGGTGACGACCACGGTGTTCGCGGTGGCGTCTTCCATGGTTTGCGCGGCGGCTGCGCCACCCCACAGCAGCGCGGCGCAGGCGGCGGCGATCGGGGTGATGGTCAGGATGCGTTGCTGGGGGCGGACTTTGCCGGGTCGGTGCATGGTGTCTCCTCGTTGTTTGAACTAATGTGATCCTGGAAGCGCCTCCATCCGCGCGAATGGAAACGTTGCCACTCCGTGACGCACGCTGGACGCGATTGCGTCGTCTTCCTCTTGCGACGCGTCCGATCAGCCGTGTGCGACTGACAAATTGGAAACGTTGCCAAACTCGATGAAAAAAATTTGGAAACGTTGCCAAATTCAGGGGCATTGTCTGCTGAGAATGAATCCAATGTCAATACTTGTGTGTGATCGGATAACAACAGCAAGCGAGCAAAGAAAAAGCCCCTGCAATCAGGGGCTCTTCTCCACGCATTTACCTCGACCTGGCCCGCGCCGCATGCAGCTTGCGGTAACTGTCCATCAGGCGATGATGCCGGTCGAGCCCTTCCAGCTTCATGCTCGTCGGGGTCAAGCCGTGAAAGCGCACGCTGCCGTCGACCGAACCCAGCACCGCGTCCATGCGCGGATTGCCGTACATCCGGCGGAAATTGGTCACGTAGTCGTCCAGCTCCAGCTCGTCGTCCAGCACCACCTCCAGCACCACGTTCAGCGCTTGGTAGAACAGACGCCGCTCGACGGTGTTGTCGTTATATTGCAGGAAGGCGCCCACCAGTTCGTGCGCCTCCTCGAACTGCTGCAGCGCGAGATGGATCAGCAGCTTCAGCTCGAGGACCGTCAACTGGCCCCACTCCGTGTTCTCGTCGAACTCGATGCCGATCAGCGTGGCGATGTCCGAATACTCGTCCAGCTCATTGTTTTCCAGGCGATCCAGCAGCGCGGCCAGGGCGTCGTCGTCCAGGCGGTGCAGGTTCAGGATATCTGCGCGGAACAGCAGCGCCTTGTTGGTGTTGTCCCAGACGAGATCCTCGACGGGATAGATTTCCGAAAAGCCGGGCACGAGGATCCGGCACGCCGTGGCGCCCAGCTCGTCGTACACCGCCATGTACACTTCCTTGCCCATCTCCTCGAGAATCCCGAGCAGCGTCGCGGCTTCCTCGGCATTGGCGTTGTCGCCCTGCGCGGTGAAATCCCATTCGACGAAATCGTGGTCCGCTTTGGCACTGAAAAAGCGCCACGACACCACGCCGCTGGAATCGATGAAGTGCTCGACGAAATTGTACGGCTCGGTCACGGCTTCGCTGGCGAAGGTCGGCTGCGGCAGATCGTTCAGGCCCTCGAAACTGCGGCCCTGCAGCAGTTCGGTCAGGCTCCGCTCCAGCGCCACCTCGAAGCTCGGGTGCGCGCCGAACGAGGCAAATACGCCGCCCGTCCGCGGGTTCATCAGGGTCACGCACATGACGGGATAGGCGCCGCCCAGCGACGCATCCTTGACCAGCACGGGAAAGCCCTGCGCTTCCAGTTCCTGGATCCCGGCCACGATGCCCGGGTATTTCGCCAGCACTTCCTGCGGCACGTCCGGCAGCGCGATCTCGCCTTCCAGGATCTCGCGTTTCACCGCACGTTCGAAAATCTCCGACAGGCATTGCACCTGCGCTTCGGCGAGGGTATTCCCGGCGCTCATGCCATTGCTGGCGTAGAGGTTCTCGATCAGGTTGGACGGGAAATAGACCGTCTCGCCGTCGGATTGCCGCACGTAAGGCAGCGACACGATCCCGCGCGCGACGTTGCCCGAATTGGTGTCGACCAGATGCGAGCCGCGCAGTTCGCCTTCCGGGTCGTAGATGGCGCGGCAGTACGCATCGAGGATCTCGTCGGGCACCGCATCGTCGGGGCCGGGCTGGAACCAGCGCTCGTCCGGATAATGGACGAAGGCCGCGTTGGCGATTTCCTCGCCCCAGTAGCTGCCGGCATAGAAATGGTTATTGCTGATGCGCTCGATATACTCGCCCAGCGCGGACGCCAGTGCGCTTTCCTTGGTCGCGCCCTTCCCGTTGGTAAAACACATCGGCGAGTGCGCGTCGCGGATATGCAGCGACCACACGTTCGGCACGATGTTGCGCCAGGATGCGATTTCGATCTTGATGCCGAGGCCGGCCAGCAGCCCGGACATATTGGCGATGGTCTGTTCCAGCGGCAGGTCCTTGCCGGGAATATAGGTGGCCGCGTCGGCGGCAGGCTGCAACGTCAGCAACGCCTGCGCGTCGGCATCCAGGTTCTCGACTTCTTCGATCACGAACTCGGGCCCGGTCTGCACCACTTTTTTCACGGTACAGCGATCGATCGAACGCAGGATCCCCTGGCGGTCCTTCTCCGACATGTCCGGCGGCAGCTCGACCTGGATCTTGAAGATCTGCTTGTAACGGTTCTCCGGGTCGACGATGTTATTCTGCGACAGGCGAATATTGTCGGTGGGGATAGCGCGGGTGTTGCAGTACAACTTCACGAAGTACGCCGCGCACAGGGCCGACGAGGCCAGAAAATAATCGAACGGGCCCGGCGCCGAGCCATCGCCCTTGTAACGGATCGGCTGATCCGCGATGACCGTGAAGTCATCGAACTTGGCTTCCAGACGCAGCTTGTCGAGAAAGTTGACCTTGATTTCCATCGGAGATTCCTAGTATTTCAACACAAAGCCCCGTGAATACAGGGCTTTGCAGGGTAAGGCACGCATCTTACCCGATCCATTGCCCGCGGGCGAATGCAGGGCCTCGGAATGCATTGACACGAGCACGGAAATCGTACAGACTCGACAAGATGTTAGCGCTATTGGTTTGATGGTACAGAATGTTATAGACCTGCACCGACGGCGATGACACACCAAGACTATCCAAGGAGACTTGTATGAACACCAGTGCCGTCGAGAGCACGAGTACCATCCAGGAGGCGGAAAACACCCGCCTCATCGTCCTGATCAGCTGCGTCGCCACGATCGGCGGCTTCCTGTTCGGATTTGACAGCGGCGTCATCAACGGCACCGTCGACGGCCTGAAGCAGGCTTTCCATTCGACCGACGCCGAACTCGGCTTCGAAGTCGCGTCGATGCTGCTGGGCTGCGCGCTCGGCGCCTTCACCGCCGGCCGCCTGGGCGACCTCTGGGGCCGCCGGACCGTGCTGCTGATCTCGTCCGTGATGTTCCTGTTGTCGGCACTGGGCGCGGGCTTTGCAACGAGCTCGGTCATCTTCGTCGCCGCGCGCGTGCTGGGCGGCTTCGCGGTCGGCGCGGCCAGCGTGATGTCGCCGGCGTACATCGCCGAAGTGGCATCGGCCCGCTACCGCGGCCGGCTGGCGACGGTCCAGCAGATCGCCATCATCAGCGGCCTGTTCTGCGCCTTCCTGAGCAACTATTTCTTGGCGCACGCGGCCGGCGCCTCGACCGGCGTGCTGTGGCTGGGACAGGAGGCATGGCGCTGGATGTTCTGGATGATGGCCATTCCGTCCGTGCTATTCCTGCTGTTGCTGCTGACGATCCCGGAAAGCCCGCGCTTCCTCGTCGCGAAGAAGCGCAAGGACGAAGCACTGGCCGTGCTGCAACGCCTGTACGGCGCAGCCTCGGCCCGCGCGAAGTTCGCCGCAATCGACGTGTCGCTGGCCGAAGACCACCACCGTCCGCGCCTGTCGGACCTGGTCAACAAGACGACCGGCAAGCTGCGCCCGATCGTGTGGGTCGGCATCGGCCTGGCGACGTTCCAGCAGCTGGTCGGCATCAACGTGGTGTTCTATTACGGCGCGGTGCTGTGGCAGGCCGTGGGCTTTTCCGAAAGCGATGCCCTGCTGATCAACGTCCTGTCGGGCGGCCTGAGCATCGGCGCCTGCATCGTCACGGTATTCCTGATCGACCGCATCGGCCGCAAACCCCTGCTGTGGATCGGCTCGGCCGGCATGGCGGTGACGCTCGGCATCGTGACGTTCGCCTTTGCCAGCGCCTCGCTCGACGCGAACGGCAAGCTGGCCCTGTCCGGCACGATGGGCGTGGTCGCCCTGGCCGCGGCGAATATCTACGTGATCTTCTTCAACATTTCCTGGGGTCCGGTGATGTGGGTCATGCTGGGCGAGATGTTCCCGAACCAGATCCGCGGCTCGGGCCTGGCGGTCGCCGGCGCGGCCCAATGGACGTCCAACTTCCTGATCACGGTGACCTTCCCGATGCTGCTCGCGAGCATCGGCCTGGCGGGCGCTTACGGCCTGTACACCGTGGCCGCAGTGATCTCGGTCTATTTCGTGCTGCGCTACGTGCATGAAACGCGCGGCAAGGAACTGGAGCAGATGGAAGGCTGATCGCGCGCGGTAGCCCCCAACCAAAAGGTCGTTGATGAGCGCATCCGCATCATCAACGACCTTTCGTTTTTTCCGGGACTACTTGAAGCGATCGAAGAAGGCCTTGGACTCCTGCGCCGAAAAACCGGGGTACCAGTGGCCACCCGTCTCGGTGCCGCACCAGACTACGGGCTTGCCGCTGTCGCAGCCCTGGTACTCCACGCAGCCGTTACTCCCGACGGGCACTGTGGCGGCACTGCAGCTATTGCGCTTGAGGAAAACATCGCGCGCCTCCATCCCCGCCGAGTACGGCACGGTGTTATCGTCCTTGGCGTGGATGAACAGCGCCGCCACCTTGTAGGAAGAACCGGCACAGCCGCTCCAGAGCGAACCGGCCATGGGCACGATCGCCCGCACCACGTCGCCCATCTGGCATCCGATGGCGTTGGACATCATGCCGCCAAAGCTGAAGCCGGTAGCAAAGACACGCCGAGGGTCGGTGCACGTGCCCTGCTGGACGTCGCCGATCATGGCGCGCAGGAAGCGAATGTCGCGGTCGCCAGTGTTGGCCCACCCCTTGTCCAGGCCCTGCGGGGCAATAAAGATCGCATTGTCGCCGTACAAATTCTTCAGACCAAAAAAGCCGCTCCAACCGTAGACATCGGCGGCGCTGCCATCGCGCCAGTGCAGCCCGATGATCACGGGATAGGCCTTGTTGCGGTCATAGGTGGCCGGTAGTTCGATCCAGTAGCTGCGCTCGGTACCGTCGCTGGTGAGCGAATGCATGCCGGTGGTCAACTTGGAACCGCTGCCGCAGCCCGCGGTGCTCACAGGCGGCACGGCGACGGGAGGTGCGGATGGCGAGGCTGGTGTCGGTGTTGACGTGCTCGTGGCGCCTGTGCCTCCGCAAGCAACAAGCGTGGTGAAGAGTAACGCGGGCCAACCATGTCTCATCTGTTCTCCTTGTTTAAGCAAAACCCGTACGGTTCGGAGATGCGAACGAGCACACGCCCGATCAGTGCGAAGCCACTCGTCGCCTCGTTTTTTCGCCTGATTCTAATGGCCGTGATCGTGGGGGTGTTTTACGTTTTTCGCCAATAGCCGACATGTTTTCGAACTGTCTGGAAAGCGAAAGCTGGTGTTTGGAGAGCAAGAAGGGAAATAAACAAGCCTTGTAAAAACAGGACTTCAAGTTAGAGGACTTCAAGTTAGCCAGCAAGCCGGTCTCAAGCAAATGGCCGCCCCTCGCCGAAGGCTGCGGCGGCAAACCGCTCACCCATCAGCGCGTGCGTCGCACCATCCGGATGCAGGCCGTCGGGCAGCGGCAGGCGGGCATGGTCCTCGTCGCCGTACAGGACGCGCCCGTCAAGGTAATGGATGTTCGGGTCGCCGAAGCGCCGTTGCGTCTCGGCGCCGGCGTGGGGCTGGGCATGACGCTCGCGCGCCGCGCCGCCACTGGCATGCATTCTTCTGGAAAAAAGCCCGCCAAGACGCAGCGGGATTTTAATGAACTGCAAAATTAGGCTTTCGAAAGGAAACTCACTCCCCCTTCGATTTTCAACAGCTGGGGTAACGTGCTGATCCCACTAAAAATGTCAATCGCACAGCCGAAGTCATGCCATGTTCGATACTTTGCCGGGTCGTGATACTAGGCCGGCGCCGGCGCCGGATCGAGCAGCTGGCGCCGGCCCGGCCGGCCGTGCCAGTATCCCGCGTCCGGCATGGCCGGCTTCTTGTCCAGGATGACGGGCCAGACTGCCGCATAGTGGGCGTTGAGTGCGACGAACTCCTTCTGTTCCAGCGGCACGTTCGCTTCGAAAAAAATCGCGTCGACCGGACAGGCGCTCACGCACATCTCGCAGTCGATGCATTTTTCGGGATGAATGACGAGGAAGTTCGCTCCTTCGTGGAAGGCTTCCGCGGGGCAGACTTCCACGCAATCGGCATGTTTGCAGTTGATGCAGCTTTCGGTGACCACGTACGTCATTGCGTTGCCTCTTCAAGGTCAGGATGGTCGGGACGCCACCGCTTCGGGCTCGATATGCAGCGCGAGCAGAAAGCGCGACACCATGTTGTAGGTGGCGATCACGCCGACGAGTTCCACCACGTGCTGGTGGTTGCCCAGCGCGGCGATCGCCGCCGCGAACGTGGCGTCCGCAGTCCGCACGTCGCGCGTCATTTCGAACGTCAGCCGGACGACGGCACGTTCGCTCGCATCGAACAGGGCCGGGTCCGGCATACCGTATTCGAGCCGCTGCAACGCGGCCAGTTGCCGGGCGGTGCCGCCGGCCTTCATGAACTCGGGGGCGTGATGGTGGAACTCGTAATCGGCGCCGTTCAGGACGGCCACCAGGCAGATGGCCAGTTCGCGCAGCCTGGGCGACAAGCCGAGGCCGGTTCTGACCTCGCCCAGGAAGGCGTTCCAGCCCCTCGCGAACGCCGGGCTTTGCAGCAGCATGCGGTCGAGGTTCAGCAGGCGTCCGCCGCGGCGGGCGAGGATGGCGTCGACAAGATCCTGTGGCGCATCCGGTCCGGGCGCCGCATAGGGAATACGGGACATGGTGTCGTTCCTTTGCATTTCAGTGATGCGGTGGTCAATGGTCGCCTGCGCGTCGGCCGGCGATGGCCGCGTCGATAGCCTCGCCCAGCCGCAGGACGATGGCGTCGATGGCCGCGGCGTCGCAGATGAACGGGGGCGCCAGCAGTACATGGTCGCCGGCGCGGCCGTCGATCGTTCCGCCCATCGGATACACCATCAGGCCGCGCTGCATGGCCGCCGACTTGATGTCGGCGTGGAGGCGCCGTCCCGGATCGAAGGGCAGCTTCGAGCCGCGGTCCGCCACCAGTTCGACGCCCCAGAACAAGCCGCGGCCGCGGATGTCGCCGACATGGGGATGATCGCGGAAACGCGCATGCAGGGCCCGCTCCAGCTGCGTCCCGCGGGCCTGCACGTTGTCGAGCAGGCGCTCCTCGCGGACCGTGCGCTGCACGGCCAGCGCGGCGGCACAAGCCAGCGGATGGCCTACATACGTGTGACCGTGCTGGAACATCCCGGACCCCTTGGCGAACGTATCGTAGACGTGCCCGGCCACGAACGTCGCGCCGATCGGCGCATATCCCCCGCCCAGGCCCTTCGCCACCGTCATCAGGTCGGGGGCCACGCCGTCCTGCGCGCAAGCATGCAGCGTGCCGGTACGTCCCATTCCGCACATGACTTCGTCGAGGATCAGCAGGATGCCGTGCTCGGTGCAGATGTCGCGGACCCGCGCCAGGTAGCCTGGCGCCGGCGGGACGGCGCCGAGGGTGGCGCCGACGACGGTTTCGGCGACGAATGCGATGACGTTGGCGGCACCCAGTTCGTGGATCTTCGCCTCCAGCTCGGCGGCGGCGCGCGCGCCATATGCCTCGCCGGTCTCATGCGGGTGCCGGTAGCGGTATTCGTAGCAGGGATCGATGTAGTGATTCTCGACGAGGATGGGCGCGAACTGGGCGCGCCGCCAGGCATTGCCCCCGACCCCGAGCGCCCCGAGCGTATTGCCGTGGTAGCTCTGGCGCCGCGAGATGAAGTAGCGGCGCTGATGCTCGCCGCGCTCCACGAAATACTGGCGCGCCATCTTCAGCGCCGCCTCGACGGCCTCGGAGCCGCCCGACACCAGATACACATGCGACATCCCGGACGGCGCCTGGGCCAGCAATTCCTCGCCCAGCGCCTCGGCGACGTCGGTCGTGAAGAAGCTCGTGTGGGCGTAGGCCACCTGGTCCAGCTGCGCGTGCAGCGCGGCCAGCACCGCTGGATGCTGGTGGCCGAGGCAGGACACGGCCGCCCCGCCGCTGGCGTCGATATAGCGCCTGCCCGCCGCGTCGATCAGATGGATGCCCTCGCCGCCGACGGCGCGCGGATACGCGTGGTGAATTTGCCGATGCAGTAAGCGCGTCATGTCAGGTTCCCGTGCTCAAGGTGCCGATATCCCCTGCGCCATCGCCGGCGGTGGCGGCGTGGGCCTGCGCCCGCGGCGCGGCAATCGGGATCACGCGGTGGGGCTCGTCTTCCTCGGTCTGGAAGAAGAACCGCTCCTCGCCGAAGGCCGGCACCAGGTCGTCCAGCCAGGTGGCTTCGGGATCGAACTTCGCGTAGAACGGTCGCCGCGCCCAGTCCGGATTGCGCGCCTGGAGGAATTGAAGGGCGAAGACCTTTTCGCCGCCGATCGTGACGATGCCGTCGATCGCCACCTTGCCGGGGAACGCGCTCATCGACGGCCCGCGCACCGTGCGCGCCAGCCCCGACACCCGCTGGTAAGCGGCCTGGAAGGTCTCGTACGCCTTGGCCAGCGGCAGGCGGAAGTAGTGGCTCGGACCCGTATCGCGCTCCACGAACATGTAGTACGGGATGGCGCCCAGCCGCACGCCCGTGGTCCACAATTCCGCCCAGCCGGCCGGATCCTCGTTGATATGGCGGATCAGCGGCGCCTGCATGCGCAGCGTTGCGCCCGATCCGACGATCCGCTTGACGGCGCGTTGCGCGATCGCCGGACGCAGTTCGGCCGGGTGGTTGTAATGCCCCATGACGGACAGGTTCTTGCCGGCGTCGACCACCTTGCGGAACAGCTGGAGCAGTTCATCGGCATCCTTGTCCGTGACGAAGCGGTGCGGCCAGTACGAGACCGACTTCGTGCCGATACGGATATTCTGGATGTGCGCCAGCTCGGGCGCCAGTAGCGGCTCGAGGTAGCCGGCGAGGGCGCGGGTACTCATGATCAACGGGTCGCCGCCGGTGATGAGCACGTCCGTCACTTCGGGGTGCAGCTTCAAGTAGCTGACCAGTTCGTTCGATTCCTTCGCATCGAACTTGAGATCGTCCATGCCGACGAATTGCGGCCAGCGGAAGCAGAACGTGCAATACGCATGGCAGGTCTGGCCGGCGCTGGGGAAGAACAGCACCGTTTCCTTGTACTTGTGCTGCAGGCCGCGCAGCGGCACGCCGTCGATGGACGGCACGTTGTGCGTCATCTGGCCCGCCGGGTGCGGATTCATGCCAAGCCGCAGACGGCGCACCTCGCGTTCGATGGCGACTTCGTCCTGCTTGACCAGCACCAGGTCGCGCAGCAGCGCATAGTCCTCGGGCGCCAGCATGTCTTCGTGCGGGAACGTCAGTCGATAAATCGGATCGTCCGGCACGTTGTCCCAGTTGATCAGTTCATCCATCACATACTGGTTCGTGCGGAACGGCAGGACGCGGGATACCACCAGCACGGCTTCCTGCAAATGCGTGGGCATCGCCGCCCATTGCGGCGCCTGCTGGATCGTGAGTCGGGTGTAGGGCTTGAATCGGGGTGCGGCAACTTCGACTAGCATGTCTTCCTCCATGTCCCATTGATAATTTGCGATGGCACTGCGTACTGGCAGTGCAATGCTTTGATTGAACGCAAACATCAAAGCAGCTTCGCAATGCAAAAATTCGAAGTACGTAAGATTGGCTTGCAGCAGTGCTTAGTATTCGTTCAAAGACCCTGTGGCACAAACGATAAAAATGCGCGACATTGTGCGTTTGAGGAAACAACGTTGAGAAGAAAACTCCCGAGCATGGAAGCCCTGATCGCGTTCGAGTCGGCGGCGCGGCACCAGAGCTTTACCCGCAGTGCGGACGAACTGGCGCTGACGCCCAGCGCGATCGGGCGCCAGATCGCAACGCTGGAAGACTACGTGGGACTGCCCCTGTTCAACCGCGTCAGGCGGCGTGTCAGCCTGACCGAGGTCGGCGAGACGTATGCGAAACAGGTGCGCGACAACCTGGACAGGATCGAACGCGACACCCTCGCGGTCGCGACCCGGAGCGGCGCCGAGGGCATCCTCGAGCTCGCGGTGATTCCAACGTTCGCGACACGCTGGCTGATCCCGCGCTTGCCGCAGTTTTACGCGCAACACGGGCATATCACGCTCAACCTCACGACCCGCTCCGAACCGTTCCTGTTCACGGATACGCCGTTCAGCGCGGCCATCCACTTCGGCAATCCCGTATGGCCAGGTGCCATCACCCAGCATTTGTTTGGCGAAGAAATGGTTCCGGTATGCAGTCCGGAACTGCTGAACGGGTCAGGGTCCCTGGCGCCGCCGGCGCTGGCACGGCTGCCGCTTCTGCATCAATCGGCCCGCCCGGATGCCTGGCGCCAGTGGCTGGCCCAGGCGCGCGTGCACGATGTCGACTGCATGAGCGGCCAACGCTACGAATTATTTTCCATGCTGGTGGAGGCCGCGCGTGCAGGACTCGGGGTAGCGCTGGTGCCCCGCTTCTTCGTCCTGGCCGAGCTGGCAAGCAAAGAACTGATCGTGCCCAACGAGATGTCACTGCTCAACGACAAGGGCTACTACCTTGTCTATCCCGAATCGAAGGAGAACGCCCCTTCGCTTCAGCCGTTCAAGCAATGGCTGCTCAGCATAGCGCGTGAGTACCGCGCTTCGACGCGGTGTTGACGACTCCGGCATCGCACCGGGTCGCAAGCCGCATGGTCGCGACCGCGCCTTATCTCGTGAAGAAATAGAAAAGCCGTTGATCATCCAACCTGAACGATCAACGGCTCGCCAAATCTTACTTAGAAATTAGTTACGACGACTCTTCACTCCCACTCGGTCATAAATGGCTGGACTAAGCCCATGAATCGACTAGCATTTTTACGGCACGTGCGGCTTAGTACCATCCGGGATACCACGCGGAATTCATTGATACGCGACTGGCAATAACCGGCATCAGCCAATCGATATTCCCGATCGTGCTCGCCATCGCGCTCTGGGCCATTACGGACATGGTAACGTGAATGGGATCTGCCGACGGCCCGCGAACCCTGCATACGAGATGAGTTCGGTGCATGCCCGCCAGTCACGTGCCTGTCGGCCACAGTTGTACGCCGAGAGCCGCCCTGACGAGCATGCGAAACTCGGGGAGGTTCGTCCTGGCCGCGCTGCTCGCACAGCCACTACCTTTGCGAGGTAAACCATGCCGTGGTCAGGCATCCCACGAGGGCCCCGGCGATCACCGCGGAAATGGTATGCGCATTTAGCATGACCCGCGCATACATGGTCATCGCAACGATTACCGAGAGCAACAGTCCGAGCCAAAGGCTGTAGCGCCTGCCAATGAAATACACCGCGCACGACGCCATCGACGAATGTCCGGACGGCATGTTGATCGATCCGCCATTCGGCCGCTGGCCCAGCCGGGTGTGATCCACCCATCTGTCATCGAGAAAATGCTTCAATCCGTGCGTCAGGACGGTGGTCGACACGCCCACGTAAAGCAGCTGGACGAGCCCGACTTTATCGCCCAGCACGAGCGGCAATACGATCTGTACGGCGGTCGGGACGAAGCGCACATAGTTCTCGGTCAGCCTGACCTCCGTGGGAACGCTGGTGCCTGCCGGCAACACCGGATAGCTCGCCAACTTGCTCGGAAACGCCGCGCTCAGGACGATCCCGACGAGCAGGATGGCGACGAGCGCGAGCGGGCGCCGGACTTCGGTATAGGCGAGACGGAATATCGATCGGTCGTTCATGGCTGGGTGATAAATTGGAACAGGTCGTTTTCCGGGACATAGACTGCGCTGCGCAAGCCCATCGCTCCCATGACGCTGTGGAAGATGACGTCGTGGGAGGGCGGCTTGCGGAAACGCTGCGGCGTCTTCAGGGTGCCACCGCGCCGTACGAATTCGTCGGACGTCCATGCCAGCAGCGGGACCGTGTACTGCACCTCCGGTGCGATGGCCATCGGCACCCCGTGCAGGTACAGGCCGCCCTCCCCCAGCGATTCGCCGTGGTCGGACATGTAGAGCATCGCACTCGGCCTGGCCGTCGCCGACTTCAACAGCTGGATGACGCGGTGCAGGACCTCATCCGTGTACACGATCGTGTTGTCGTAGGCATTCACCAGTTCGCTGGGGCTGCATTTCTGCAGGTCGACGCTCTGGCAGGCCGGCTTGAACCGCTCGAATTCGGGCGGATATTTCTTGGCGTACTGCGGTCCGTGGCTCCCGCCCAGGTGCAGGACGACGAGGGTCTTGGTGTCGGGCTTCCCGTCGTGCAGAATCGCATCGAGGCCGTGCAGGAGCACTTCGTCGTAGTCGAGGCGCGCGCAATCCTGCGTGCACGCTTTCCGGATCTGGTCGGCGGTGTCGTAACGGCTCGTCTGAAGCGGCGGTTCGCCGAAATTATTCGTACGCCAGATCACCTCGACGCCGTGGCGATGGAGATAGCTCGGCAAGGGTTCGTCGTTGCCGGAGATTCCGTCCACACCGCGATGCGAAAGCATGCAGCGCAGCGACGCGGTCGTGTACGTCGCGCAGGCGTGCGCCCCCGGGTAGGCCAGCACGCCGTCCTGCCGCAACCGGGGGTTCGTTTCGCGGCCATAGCCGAACAGGGAAAAATTCTGCGCGCGCGCGGCCTCGCCGATCACGAGCACGAACACCATGCCGCCGGGCCGCCCGGCGGTGATCGGCGGCAGCGGCTCCACAACGCGATGGCGCTCCGCCTCCGACTTGTAGTACCGCGCCGCGTTGATCACGTAGGACCACGGCAGTATCAGGCCGCCGAATGCCTTCGCGTTCTTGTCGATCCATAGCCAGCTCTGCGCATTCGCGTACAGCCAGGCGGAACCCAGCACCAGCGCGAGCACGAGCACCATGGCGCTGCGCACGCGGTGCGCAGCGGCGACGCGTTGGCGCAGGATGAGCGCGGCCGGCACGAACCCCAGGGCAATCACGTACAGGAGCAGCTTCGGATGCGCCAGTTCCGAAGCTTCCTTCACATTCGTGTTGACGATGTTTCCCACCATCGTCGCATCGATGACGATTCCGTATTGGACGATGAAATACAGGGCGGCGGCGTTACCGACGGCGAACAGGGCGGACGCGAGTTTGAGAAGCCGGATCGAGACAAGGGCGCACAAGCCCAGCACCCCCAGCGAAATCGTCAGCTGGAATACGAACAGGGTGCCGATCGCCAGCGCGCTGCTCCAGTCGAAGCTTGCGCGGGTGGAGGCCGCCAGGGCATACAACGGCCATTGGAACAACGCCGTGTTGGCGAGCGCCAGCGCAAGGATGAAGCGCACTGGGCCGGCTTCGCGGCTGCCCGCAGAAGGGCGGAGCCAGGTTGTCAACAAGCTTGTTCTCATGTCCGTGGATCGTCAGCTGGCCCATGACGCTCGCGCAGGGCAGCCGCTCATTATGGCCGACCGGACATGACAGCAATCCGACCTGGAGATTACAATTTTGTCAGGTCGCGCAGGATGAGCCGCACGCTCAAGCCGGTCCGCTTCTCCACATCGGAACATCCACCTTCCGCGTTCAGTGTGCGGCGCGGGCCGCCCGTTGCCGGAACAACAGCAGGCTGGTCAGGATGAACCCAAACAGCACGGCCGACGCGGAATACCGGCTCAATGCCAGGCCGCCGTGGTCCAGGGGCTTGTCCAGGAAGTCGCCGACCACGGCCCCCAGCGGACGGGTCAGGATGAACGCGGCCCAGAACAGGATGGTGCGTGACACCTGGGTCCAGTAATACACGGCCGCGACCAGGGCGAGCGAGCCGCCGAACACGACGGCGGCGCCGGAATAGCCCATACCCGCGCTATCGGCGGTCCAATCGCCCAGTGCCGTGCCCAGGGTCTGCGAGAACATGATCGTGACCCAATAGAACGCTTCGGCCCTGGGCGAGCTCACGGTGCTCACCGACACGGAGCCGAGGCTGCGATGCCAGATGAAAAGCGAACCAGACAGCAAGAGCAGCAGCAAGGCCGAGCCGCCGGCGTAGCCGATGCCGAGCGAGCGATCGGCAAAGTCCGCCAGCGTCGTGCCGACCGTCGTGGTGGCGATGATGGTGACCCAGTACAGCAACGGATGAAAGTGCCTGGCCTTGATCTGTGCAATGACAGCCGCCAGGAATACCACGGCGAAGATGGCCGTGCCGATCAGGTAGCCGAGGTTCATCGACATCGACACCGCGTCGCCGCCGGTTTCTCCCAGCGTGGTGGCGGCGATCTTGATGATCCAGAAGCCCAGCGTGACTTCGGGAACTTTAGCTAAATGATGTTCTTTGGTTTTTTCCATGTGGTCAATCCTCCTTGTCCTAGTCGGCATGACGGTCCAGACGAAACCGAGCCGAGACATAGCTTGTCAGCGACTCGTGCTCGCTTCCCCCTGTTTTTTTCCCGAGAGCCAGCCGATCAGGCCCGGCAGCAGCGAGACAGCGACGATGCCGAGGATGGCCACGGTCAGGTGCTCGGAGACCCATGGCAGGTTACCGAAAGCAACCCCGGCGCCGACCAGCGCGCCCACCCACAACAGGCCGCCCGCGATGTTGTAAGCCAGGAAAGTCTTGTAAGCCATATGCCCGAGCGCCGCCACGAAGGGGGCGAACGTGCGCACGACCGGTACGAAACGGGCCAGCACGATGGTCTTGCGCCCATGCCGGTCGAAGAAATCGTGGGTACGCTCCAGGTGCTCCGGCTTGATGAAGCGGATCCGCTGCTTGTCCAGCATCCGCGCGCGCAACTGGCCGCCGATCGCATAGTTCATGCTGTCGCCGAGGATGGCCGCCAGGGCCAGCAGCGGCACCAGGACGGGCAGGCCGAACGTGCCCTGGGCGGCCATCGCTCCCGCCACGAACAGCAGCGAGTCGCCCGGCAGGAAGGGCAGGATCACGACCCCGGTCTCGATGAAGATCACCGCGAACAGCACGACGTAGACCAGGACCGCGTGGCTGGACGCGAGCGCGGCAAGGTGGGTGTCGAGGTGCAGGATCCAGTCGATCAATGAGCTCATCATCCAGGCATTCGGATAGCGTATCGAAGCGACAGGATAGCGAACCGTGCCATGCGCACGCCGAACCTGACAAAAATGTAATCGCAGCGTCCGCATTCCGTCATTCGCGTGCGGCCACAATAACGCCTCCTCCAACTTTCTTCCCGTCATGGCTTCCGTACGCAAGAAGATGATCGTCGCGGCCGGTGCGCTGGCCATCGGCGCGGCCCTCGCGGCGGCGGCGCTGCACGGGCAGGCAGGCGCGACGAGCACACCGGCGCCCGCCAGGGAGCCCCTCGTGAGCGTGACCGCTGCGCGCGCCGTCGACATTCCGGTCGACCTGGCGGCGCAGGGCCACGTCGTGCCACTCGATTTCGTCGACGTCAGGCCGCAACTCAACGGCACGCTGCTGGCCGTCCATTTCCATGAAGGCGATGCGGTTGCCCGTGGCCAGCTGCTGTTCACGCTGGACGACAGCGATGCCCGCGCCGCACTCGCCAGGGCCGAGGCCCAGGTCGGCCTGGTGCAGGCCCAGCTGGCCGACGCGCGGCGCGAGCAGCAGCGGGCGCAGGCGCTGGCCGCCTCCAGGTTCATCGCCCCGAGCGCGGTCGATACCGCCGCCAGCAAGGTCGACGCCCTGGCGGCGCAACTGCGCGCGGCACAGGCCGAAGCCGCGGCCGCCCGCACCACCCTGTCGCGCACCCGGATCATGGCGCCGCTCGCGGGCCGCGCCGGCGCCGTGGTCGTGCATCCGGGCAGCCTGGTCCAGGCCGGAGCGCCCGCGCCGCTGGTCACGATCTCGCAGTTTTCGCCGGTCGGTGTCGACTTCAACCTGCCGGAACACGAACTGCCGGCCCTGCTGGCGGCGCGCGCGGCCGGTCCGGTGGCGGTGTCGGTCACCGACGCGGCCGGCGCCAGCGCCGAAGGCCGGCTGGCGTTCGTCGATAGTGCCATCGACCGCGGCAGCGCGACCATCGCCCTGAAGGCGAGCTTCCCGAATCCGAAGCAGATGCTGTGGCCCGGCGGCTTCGTGCGGGTGGTCGTGCATGCCGGGACGAGCCACGGCGCGGTGGTCCTGCCGCCGCAAGCGGTCCAGGAAGGTCCGGACGGACGCTTCGTCTACCTGGTCGGGGCCGACGGCAAGGTGGCGCCCCGGCCAGTGCGGCTGCTGCGCATCCAGGACGAACTGGCGGTGGTCGCCGGCGTCGAAGGGGGCGTGCGCGTCGTGCAGGAAGGCGGCCAGAACCTGCGGCCGGGCATGCGCGTGCGCATCGCCGCGCCGGAGACGCCATGAACCTGGCCCGCTTCTGCCTGCAACGGCCGATCGCCGTCCTGCTGCTGTGGCTGAGCGTCATCGTGGCCGGCTTCGCCTGCTGGCTGCAGTTGCCGGTGGCCGCCCTGCCGGTCTACGACATGCCCACCATCCAGGTCGGCGCGCGCCTGCCCGGCGCCAGTCCGGAAACGATGTCGACCTCGGTGGCGACGCCGCTCGAAAAGCAGTTCTCCGCCATCCCCGGCCTGCTCGCCACGACCTCGAGCAGCATCCAGGGCGAGACCCAGATCACCCTGGAATTCGACGCCAGCCGCAACATCGATGCCGCCGCCGCCGACGTGCAGGCCGCCCTGTTCCGCGCATCGCGCTCGCTGCCGGCCGAGATGACGACGCCGCCCTCCTACCGCAAGGTGAACCCGGCCGACGCGCCGATCCTCCTGATCGGCCTGAGCTCCCCTTCCCTGCGCCTGAGCGACCTGAATGCCTTTTCCGACAACCTGATGGTGCCCGCGCTCTCGACCCTGAGCGGGGTGGCGCAGGTCAACGTGTCGGGGCAGAGCCGCTATGCGGTGCGCGTCCAGGTCGATCCCGACCGCCTGAACGCGCTCGGCCTGGCGCTGCCGGACGTCGCCGCGGCGCTGAAGGCCGCCAATTCGAATGCGCCGTTGGGCCAGCTCGACACGCGCCGCCAGATGATGAGCATCCAGATGGCGACAGGACTGATGAAGGCCGCCGACTTCGCCCGCGTCGTCGTCGCCACCGTAGACGGGCGCCCGGTGCGGCTGAGCGACGTGGCGCAGGTGCTGGACAGCGTCGAGAACAACCAGAATACCAGCGGCATCAATGGCGCCAGTTCGATCCTGCTGCAGATCCAGCGCCAGCCTGGTGCGAACACGGTGGCGACCGTCGACGCGATCCGCGCCGCCCTGCCGAAGCTGGTCGCCCAGCTTCCCGGTTCGGTCAAGGTGACGGTGCTGAACGACCGTTCGATATCGATTCGCGATGCGGTGCATGACGTCAACCTGACGATGCTGCTGACGATCGCGCTCGTCGTACTCGTGATCCTGCTGTTCCTGCGGCGCCTGGCGGCCACGCTGATCCCATCGATCAGCCTGCCGGTGTCGCTGATCGGCACCTTCGGCCTGATGTTCGCGTTCGGCATGAGCCTGAATAACATCTCCCTGATAGGTCTCACCATCGCGGTCGGACTGGTGGTGGACGACGCCATCGTCGTCCTCGAAAACATCATGCGCCACGTCGAGGATGGGATGGCGCCCCACGAGGCCGCCATCAAGGGCACCGGCGAAGTGGCGTTCACGGTGGTGTCGATCTCGGTGTCGCTGGTGGCGGTGTTCATCCCGGTGCTGTTCATGCCGGGCACGATCGGCCTGTTGTTCCACGAGTTCGCGCTGGTGGTGGCGCTGGCGGTGCTGGTGTCGGCGGCGGCCTCGCTGACCCTGATCCCCCTGCTGGTGCCGATGTTCATGGCGCACGACGCGCATGCGCCGTGGCCGGCGCCGGCCTGGAGCGCCGCCTTCGAACGCGGCTTCGCGCGCCTGCTGGCGCTGTACGGCCGCGCCCTCGACCTGGCGCTGGCGCGCCGCGCCGCCGTCCTGCTGGCGGCACTGGCCACCTGCCTCCTGACCGCCTGGCTGTACCTGGCGGCGCCGAAAAGCTTCTTCCCGCAGGAAGACACCGGCCAGGTGACGGTCAACGTCGACGCCCCGCAGGACATGTCGTACGAAGGTCGCCTCGCGGTGCTCAAGCGGATCGAAGCGGTGTTGATGAAGGACCCCGGCGTCAGCGACGTCGCCTCGAAGGTCGACCACGACACCACCAATCTCTATCTCACCCTGAAGCCCCGCGGCGCGCGCCCACCGCTGGCCGAAGTGCTCAGGCAGCTGCGCGCGGAGACCGCCTTCCTGCCGAACGTCAAGGTGTTCTTCAGCCCGGTGCAGAACCTCCGGATCGGCGGACGTGGCTCGAAAAGCACCTACCAGTACACGCTGCAGGCCGTCAGTCCCGCCTCGCTCGAGACCTGGGCCGCCCGCCTCGTCGAGGAGCTGGGCAGGTCGCCGGTGTTCGTCGGCCTGGCCACCGACTCCCAGCGCGACGGCCTGGAAGCGCGCCTCGAGGTCGACCGCGACAAGGCCGCGCAGCTCGGCGTCGACCTGGCCACCGTGCGCGCGACCGTGTATGCGGCGTTCGGCACGCGCCAGGTGTCGACCATCTATGCGCCCGAGGACAGTTACCAGGTCATCATGGAGCTGGAAGACCGCTTCCGGCGCGACGAAACGAGCCTGGAAAAAATCCACGTCCGCAGCAGCCAGGGCGCCCTGGTTCCGCTGAGCGCGTTCGCACGGGTCGGACGCGGCCCCGGCACGATGGCGGTCAACCACCAGGGCCAGTTGCCGGCGGTGACCATCACATTCGACCTGGCACCCGGCAAGTCGCTGTCCGACGCCGGCGCCGCCATCGACGCGGCGCGCCACGCGATCGCGCTGCCGGCGACCGTCTTCGGCGCCTTCGCCGGGCAGGCTGCGCTGTTCCAGCAATCGCAAAGCAGCCAATTGTGGCTGATCGCGATCGCCGTCGCCGTCATCTACGTCATCCTCGGCATGCTGTACGAAAGCTGGATCCATCCGGTGACGATTTTGCTGGGCATCCCGTCGGCCGCAGTGGGCGCCCTGCTGGCCCTGCGCATGACCGGCCTCGACCTGAGCTTCGTCGCCATGATCGGGATCCTGCTGCTGGTCGGGGTGGTCAAGAAAAACGCGATCATGATCATCGACTTCGCGCTCGACGCCCAGCGCCGCCTGGGGCTGGCGCCGGACGCCTCGGTGCGCCAGGCCTGCCTGCTGCGCTTCCGCCCGATCATGATGACCACACTGTGCGCTATCATGGGGGCCCTGCCGATCGCTTTGGGCCTGGGCAGCGGCGCCGAACTGCGCCAGCCGCTTGGCGTCGCGATCGTCGGTGGCCTGTTGCTGTCGCAGCTGATCACCCTGTTCATCACGCCGGTGCTGTATGTGTGGTTCGACCGGCTCGCCGCACCGCGCCGCACGTCTCCGCGGCGTGTCGCTGCGCCGATTGAGGCGACGGTGGAATGAGCCCGCGCCAGGGATAATAAACGCTTTGAAAGCGATCGAGAACGTGACCAAGATTCTGCTGGTGGAAGACCAGCCTACCGCCGCCGCCTACCTGTCCAAGGGCCTCAAGGAAGAAGGCATGGTGGTCGACGTCGCCCACGACGGGCCCGATGGCCTGCACCTGCTGCTGACCGTGCAATACGATCTGGCGATCCTGGACGTCATGCTGCCGGGCCTCGACGGCTGGACCATCCTGGAAACCGCACGCCGTGCGCAGCGCCAGACGCCGGTGCTGTTCGTCACTGCGCGCGATGCCATCGACGACCGCGTGCGCGGCCTCGAACTGGGGGCCGAGGACTATCTGGTCAAGCCGTTCGCGTTCAGCGAGCTGCTGGCAAGGGTGCGCGTTATCCTGCGCCGCAATGAGCGTTCGCCCGCGACGAGTGAGCCAACCGTGTTCGAATTGGGCGATCTCAGGGTCGACCTGCTCAAGCATCGGGCCACACGTGGCACCGACCGGCTCGAACTGACTCCCAAGGAATTCGCGCTACTGTCGCTGTTGGTCCGACGCAGTGGCGAAGTACAGTCGCGCACCGTGATCGCCGACCTGGTCTGGGACATGAATTTCGAGTCCGACACGAACATCGTCGAGGTGGCGATCCGGCGCCTGCGCACGAAGCTGGACGACCCCTATTCCGTCAAGCTCCTGCATACGGTACGCGGTGTCGGCTATGTTCTCGAAGTCCGCAATTAAGCTGTTCGATGCCGGGCGCTGGTCGCTGACGGCGCGCCTGAGCCTGTTCTTCGGCACGGCGACCGCAGTGATCGTGATCGGCGTCTCGGTCATGATGTATTCCGAGCTGGTGGAGCAGCTGCGCGACAAGGAGGAAACCGAGCTGCGCGACGACCTCCAGATCCAGCGCGACGTGCTCGAACACCTGGCGCGCAGGCAGGTCCCCAGCCAATGGCAGCACGAGTGGGGTGAATACCAGGAGGATTACCAGAAATTTGCCTGGCAACTGGTGGCGCCGGACCGACTTGTCCTGGCTGCATCATCGAACACGGCGCTATTTGGCGCCGCGCTCGCGCATGCCGGTATGCGGTCGGGCTTCGTGAGGTGGGCCGACCGGTCGCGCCAGCCGGTGCGTTATTACCTTGTACTCGACGTTGCGGCGGATCTGCCCGGCCGCGAAGCGGCGAAATTGCGGGGTCCTTCACTCGGTCCTCGCGGCACGCTCCTGCGCGGCGTGCTGGATGTCTCGCAGGATCAGCACGTGCTGAGCGCCTACCGCGCCAAGCTGGCAGGTGTGATCGCCCTGGCAATCGTACTGTCCGCAGGCGCCGGCTGGCTGCTCGCTCGGCGTGGCTTGGCTCCGGTGCGGGCAATCAGCCGGGAAATCGGCCGCATCAACGCCGAGAAACTGCATGCCCGTATGGCGAGCGAGGCCTGGCCATCCGACTTGGGAGTGTTGGCCAGCGCCTTCGACGACATGCTGGCCCGACTGGAGCAGTCGTTCGAACAGCTGACCCGCTTTTCCTCCGACCTCGCGCACGAGTTCCGGTCGCCGATCAACAACCTGGTCGCCGCTGCCAGCGTCACGCTGGCGCGCGCGCGCGCGCCGGCAGAATACCAGAACACCCTCGGCATCGTGGTCGAGGAAGGCCAGCGGCTCTCGCGCATGGTGTCGAGCATGCTGTTCCTCGCGCGCGCCGACAACGCCGGTCAGCACCTGCACCTGGAACGGGTGGCGCTAGCCGTCGAATTTCGCAAGCTGGCCGACTTCTACGACATCGCGGCGGAAGAACAGGGCATCACCTTGGCGATCCACGGCGAGGCCGAACTGGATGCCGACCCCGTACTGCTGCGCCGCGCCCTGTCGAACCTGCTGACCAATGCCTTGCGCTACACCCCCCGTGGCGGCACGGTGAGGCTGTCGGCCGCTTGGGAGCACGACGCTGTCGTGATCGCGGTCAGCGACGACGGCGACGGTATCGCCGCCGAACACCTGCCCTTTCTATTCGACCGCTTCTACCGTGCCGACGCCGCACGCAGTTCGGCCGACAGCACGGGTCTGGGCCTGGCGGTGGTGCGCTCGATCGCCGAACTTCATGGCGGGACAGCCGAGGTCATTAGCACACCCGGCAAAGGCAGTACGTTTACGCTGCGTTTGCCGGCCAGGCAGACCATGCGCAATGAATTGTCATGAGTTCGGTAGGCGTGTGTCGCGCGAAAAATTGTTAATGTGCGCGACCACGACAACCAGAAATGAAAATGGCATACATCAGCGCAAAAGCGCTGATCTACAGATATGCTCGAGGAGGGGATGGGAATCGAACCGGCCTAAAGGGCTTTGCAGTCCGGTGCATAACTGCTTCATCGCCGCAATACAGCGACAGACTGCGGGCCTTGAGCACGTTTAAAGTAGTTCTGAGCCGGAGATTCATATCGCACAAAAAAGCTCGCCGAAGCGAGCCTTTTTAAACTATAAGAGCGATGTTTCCAGAAGGAAACCTCACTCCCACTCGATGATCAATGGATGAGCCAAGCTTATGAATGGACTGGCATTTTTAGGGCACTTTCGGTTCAGTACCATCCGCGATACCACGCAAAATTCATTGATCCGCAACTGGCAATAACTGGCATTTACACGATCGGTATTCGCGAGCGTGCTCGCCGTCCCGCTTTGGGCCATTACGTTCATGGTACCGTGAATGGGATCTGCTCGTCCGATCGACCATGAAGGCACTGACCAGCGCCGACAGCGTGGCCGCCTGTTCCCGCAACGAATCAAAGAGTTAGCTCTGCACCGCACGTTGCACCACATGAGTTCGTTCAACACGCGACGCTGAACAGCACCACACAGGCACGTCGGCTAGCGCCACTGCAATAGCCGTCCGAGCTGCGCCACGAATGCACTCGGAAGCTGCCTCATCTGCGACAGCCTCTGTTCCTCGTTTATGGCATTTTTCCCTGGTGTCTAACACGCTACTCTATTGTTCGGCGAACGCATATCCAATGCCACTAACGTCCGGAAAGCCGGTAGACCAGTTACCGCCGCCGACTCCTAATGGTTCCCGGCCGTCGGCCAGCTGAATCGCAACAGCTCTTCTAGATACTCGAGAGCAGTTGTAACCTTCAGTCCGGCCAAACCTGCCTGAAGAAAGGGCTGCGCCGCGCTACGTCGTCGTACGTCGACGGATCCACCATACATTGTGGACACCAGTGGCCTCCGCGCAGGAACAGATTGGGCGACATGTCGAACTCATGGTCGCGTGCACAGCGCCAACGCACCGGGCGGTAAGGCCCCCCGCTCGCGTCTGACAGGCAAGCGCCACCGCGAAATGCCGCCGCCTGATTCAGCACGTCACCATCCCATTGGTCCGGTGCCACGCGCTCGTCGTAACCATGATCAAGCAGGACCGGCGCGGTCGGGGCGCTGGCGAGTTCAAATCGGTCCCAGCTCTTGGGTATGCGTTCCCAGTCGGCACGCGATCCGAAGAAAGCGTTGATGTGCTCGGTATCGTTGTTCTCGATCCAAGCCATCGTTCCGCCCTCCTCGTGCGCCAGGCCGGCAATGCGCTTCCGGACGGCGCCGGGGAAAAAGCGCGCCGTCGCCTTGACATACCAAGGGATGGCCCGACCGTAGTCATGCATGAAATCGGCCAGGCTCTGGCTTCGGTACGGCACCAGTTGTTCGAGTACATCCGAGTCGGCGTACCATTGGCCGTGGAAGTTCTTTGTCCCGATCCAGTGTGGGTCGAGCACTTTTCGGTAATCCCCTGTCATCGCCTCGAAGCTCATCCGCATGAATTCGTGATTGTTGACCCTGCAGGACGGTCCGCCACCGATGTTGTAAAAGGAGCGCCAGAACCGTTCCGGAACATCTTCCCCGCAGACCGCGGCCGTCAAGCGGCCGGAGTCCTTCACCGTCGACCATTCGAATACGCCATTGATCGGGTTGTGGAACATGATCGGATCGAAGATCTTCCACATGTCCGGATGCGCCATGCCCGATTGGCGCAGCGAGACCCAGTAGCGTAAGCCGGACTCGGCGACGATCGCCTCGGCCTGAGTTTTAGTGACCGCATAGTGATCGTATCTGCTGATCTTGATCGGATCTCCAGTACGGCCCCAGTGGACAGGCGCGTTACGGCTACCCGTTTGCGCCACGGTGCCGATATAGACCAGCCTGACCGCATTCGGATCCGGTTGCTCTTGTATGGCCCGAACAATGTTGGCAGCGCCGCCGACATTGACCTGACGCGTCAGCTCGGGGAACCGGTCGCATCCAGGCGACACCATCCCGCCGACATGCAAGACATAATCAGCCCCTTTCACTCCTGTCAGCACATCCCCATAGTTGCGCAGGTCACCCGCCAGGACCTGGACCCTTGAGTCAGTTTGCCAGCGCCGGATACGACGGTGGCGTAGCTCGGAAGGGAGCACGAGGATGCGTACGCTGATGTCCTTGTGCAATAGGAGCAGGTGCTCCAAGGCGGCATTGCCCATGTTTCCGGACGCGCCGGTCAGGAAAATCTGTTTCGGCATTTCTTCTCTTTCGATGGGGTTGATCGGGTAAAAGGAAACCTCAGCGACTGACTAGTGCCGAGATGTACGTCACGCGCCGACGGGGCGGCGGCACTCGAATTGTCGATGTTGATCGCTCGACGAGTGCGGGATTCCAGGTACTGCCCAGCGCAGGCGGGATCGGGAACGATGTGGCGTCCTCGAACGCCAGCCGTGTGCCGTTTCTTCATGAAACAGGACCGGAATGCCGAGCCGGGTCTGCTCGACGGAATAGCGCAGGCAACCGCATGTTCGGCCACCAAAAGCAATGCTGCTCAAGCTAGTCCAATAGTCCTTTTCCCTGCAGCCACTCTTTTGCACGTTTGGGCCAGTCTGCCGCTGTACCGAGCCTTGAGCGCATACCAATCCCATGTTCGCCACGTTCGAACAGATACATCTCGGCGGGCACTCTCGCCCGTGTCAGCGCCTGATAAAACAGGATGCTGTTCTCGACCGGCACCAGGCGGTCTTGCTGCGTATGAATGAGCAAGGTCGGCGGAGTTGCACTGGTGACTTGTGTTTCAACCGACATCAGCCGCAGATCCTCTTCTGTTGGAAATGCGCCTAGCAACGCTTTGCGCGAACCTGCATGCGCGTCCGGACCGCTCATCGTGATCACCGGATATGCCAGTATCAGGAAGTCAGGACGGGCGCTGACCTTGTCCAGGTCTGCCCCGGTGCGTCCGAGTGGATGATCGAACAGCGTGCCTGCGGTCGCTGCCAGATGGCCGCCCGCCGAGCTCCCCATGATCCCTATGCGATCCGGACGGATGTGATAGCGGTCGGCTTGAGAACGCACGAGACGCATCGCACGTAGTACATCAAGTAGTGGTGCTGGATGGCGGGTCCGCACCCGGTAGCGCAACACGAACGCAGTCACCCCCATGTCGTTGAGTGCACGCGCATAGTCGGACCCTTCAAGATCGACTGACAGTCCAACGTACCCGCCACCCGGGCAGACGATCACCGCCGTCCCGTTCGCGTGGTCGTTCGGCGGGCTATACACGGTCAGCGTAGGCGCATACGCCGTTGGGGCCCGGTCATCGCCAGCGTACGCGGCGCCATTCTGCATGGCGCCCGGCACGCCTTCGGGCCATAGAGGCACCACATCGGGACTGGCCGCAGCCCAGGGAGCGACTGCGATCAGCAGACAAGTGAAGAATCGCCTCATGAAAATGCCTCCGGCCTGCGATCGTGCAACAGACGCGGTACCGCAATTGTCACGAGTAGCAGTAAGCCGGCAACGATATTGAGCAGAACCATTGGCAGGTGCAGCACGACCGGTTGCCAGACTTGCCAGCCCCGCCAGCGGCGAGAGGAAATCTTTGCGGGTTAAACGCATCCGTCCTATCTCCATATACATATCGTTATTCGGCCGCCTGCTTTACGCGCCGCAGTTTTGAATTTCTTACAAATCTGCCACAAACGCTCTGCCAGTTTAAGTGGCAGAGCGAAACCAGGTCTTTACTGCCTAGAACCAATCGGTTTAGTTAAGGCCGAATGGAAGCGGTTTACAGCTCGCATCGGCAACGACTCCAGAACGCTCAGCGACTCGGCATCTGCAACGGTGGTGACGCTGGCATGACCTAACAATTCGGCAACGACTCGGATGTCCCGGCCGCGCACGATGACCGCTTTCGCAAACGAGTGCAGCGACACCTCGCAGCTGGGCCTCCTCCGCGTCGCGCCCCTGCTGGTCCGGTGGCGTCGCCACCTGGTCGAGCCGCCCTTTAACGATCGCATGAAGCTTGACGTCATCAGGGAATAGGTCGGCCCGGATGAACAGGCGCTAAACGGCCAGCAGGTGCGGACCGATCTCACGCACGGATTTCGCGCCGGTCAGCACCATATTCGTCCGTATATCTTTTTCCAGAATCGCAAGTAGCCGCTCCACACCGGCCTGACCTTGCGCGGCCAGCGCGTACACGAACGCGCGCCCGATCAGGACGCCATCTGCGCCCAGCGCCAGCATACGAAACACGTCCGTACCGGTACGCACACCGCCGTCCGCGAAAATCGTCATCTTTCCCTTGACAGTGTCGGCGATGGCCGGCAAGGCCTGGGCCGTCGACAATGCACCATCCAACTGACGTCCGCCGTGGTTCGAGACGACAATGCCATCCGCGCCGAAGGCGAGTGCGTCGCGCGCATCGTCACTATCCAGAATGCCCTTGATCACCAGTCTGCCCTTCCACTCGTCGCGGATCCACTCGAGGTCCCGCCAACCGATGGCGGGATCAAAATTTGCCCCAAGCCATCCGATATAGTCCTGCAGTCCCGTGGCATGTCCGCGGTAGGCCGAAATGTTCCCGAGATCGTGAGGACGGCCGCGCAGTCCAACGTCGAGTGCCCAGCGCGGGTGCAGCATGGCCTGGATAACGCGACGCAATGCCGCGTTCGGGCCGCTCATGCCGCTATGCGCGTCGCGGTAACGCGCGCCAGGCACCGGCATGTCCACCGTGAAAACGAGAGTCGTCGCGCCCAGGTCGCTGGCGCGCTTCATGACGTCACGCATGAAGCCCCGGTCCTTCAACACGTAAAGCTGGAACCAGATCGGCCTGGATGCCTGCGCAGCGACTTCCGCCAGCGGACACACGGACACCGTCGACTGGATGAACGGGATATTCCGCTCACACGCGGCCCGGACCGCTTGCACTTCGCCGCGCCTTGCGTACATTCCGGTCAGCCCGACAGGGGCCAGCGCAATGGGCAAGTCATACCTCTGGCCGAACCATTCGACGCCGAGATCCAGCTGCTCGGAACCGCGCATGACACGTTGGCGCAGCCTGACGGATTGCAGGTCGTCGACGTTGGCACGCAGCGTCTCCTCGGCGCCCGCCCCGCCATCGAGGTAGTGGAAGAGGAATGGGGGTAATACGCGGCGTGCAGCCGCGCGATAGTCGGTAGCGGATGAAATAATCACGATAACTTGAACGAAGGAATACGACTTGAATCGATCTGCGACGCAGGCACGTCCGGCGCTTACTGCACTGCTTCGAGCCTCACCGCAGCATCGATGATCGACAGGAATTGCGACGCATTGAGCGACGCACCGCCGATCAGGCCGCCATCGATGTCGGGCATCGCCAGCAGCTCCGCGGCATTGTCCGGCTTCATGCTTCCTCCGTACAGGATGCGCACACGTTGCGAGGCAGTCGCAGAATGCCTCGCGAGGCATTGCCGGATGAATGCGTGGGCGTCCTGTGCCACGCTTGCTGTCGCCGTCACACCACTGCCGATTGCCCAGACGGGTTCATACGCGACCGTCAACGACATGAGCTGTCCACTGGAGTTCAGCGCATCGGCGACGACATGGATCTGGCGCGCCAGCACATCGTAAGTGCGCCCGGCCTGGCGCTCTTCCCACGTCTCGCCGACGCAAACGATCGGGCTCAGCCCCGCCTCTATCGCCTGCAGGGTCTTTCGGGCTACGGTCTCGTCAGATTCGCCGTGAGACGTGCGCCGTTCGGAGTGTCCGAGCAGGACGTAACGGCAGCGGAAGTCGGTCAGCATGGTTGCCGACACTTCCCCCGTCCGCGCCCCGCTCGCGTGTTCGGACATATCTTGTGCGCCAAGCGCAATGTCGGTCGCGGACAAGACGAGGTTGCACAGGTCCAGATAAACGAATGGAGGGCAGATCGCCACCTCGCATCCTGCGGCCTTCGACCTAGCACCAATGGTTCCCAGCAGTTCCAGGACGGTCTGCCTGCTGCCATTCATCTTCCAGTTTCCAACGACCAGCTTACGACGCAACTCTGCTCCCATGAATGCTCTCATCAATCCAGATCGACAACCTGTCGTTATCACGAACGTATTCCGCGCCTGACAGACCGGCGCGGAATTCATACAAGCCAGACGTCAGACGATACCGCTGCTGCTCGCGCCAGCCTTGGCCGGACGCGCGCTCGCGGCACGGTCGCGGTACCCGCTTGCGCGGTAGCAAGCCACCGGATCAACCGCCCCACCGTCGCGCAAGCGCGCCATCGCCAGGATTGGCGAAACGTCGGTGCGGAATGCCGTCTTGAGAGCCTGGGCGGCCAGCAGCACGTCATTCGAGCCTTGCAGTTCAGCGAGTTTGGTCCGATCAACAAGCGCAGCCTGCACGTAAGCGCGTTGTACTTCGACGGCGCTGTTCATCAGGCTCTCGATCGGGTCCGTCACGTTGTGCGACTGGTCCAGCATGTACGCCGGCTTGAACGCGGCGCCATCGCGTTGCGCTGCGTCGGCCAGCTCGTTGAAGACCAGGAACAGCTGGAACGGATTGATCGAGCCGGAATCGAGGTCGTCGTCGCCGTATTTGCTGTCGTTGAAGTGGAAGCCGCCGAGTTTACCGAACTGCGCGAGGCGCGCCACGATCATCTCGATGTTCGTATTCGGGGCGTGATGACCGAGGTCGACGAGGCACTTCGCCTTCGGACCTAGCGCAGTCGCGCACGCGAAGCTCGTGCCCCAGTCGGCGATGGTCGTCGCGTAGAACGCCGGCTCGAACAGTTTGTGTTCGATGAAGACGTTCCAGTCGTCCGGCAGCGCGGCATAGATCTCGCGCATGCTGTCCAGGTAGCGCTCCAGTGCGCCGCGCAGGTTGCTCTGCCCCGGGAAGTTCGCACCGTCGCCGACCCACACCGTCAGCGCCTTCGAGCCAAGCGCGCGGCCCAGCTCGATGCACTCCATGTTGTGTTTCACGGCCTGTGCGCGCGTCGCAGCCGCATTGGCGGTCAGGCTGCCGTATTTGTACGTGTGTTCCTGGTTCTGCTGGTCCTGGAACGTGTTCGAATTGACGGCATCGAAGGCCAGGCCAAGCGCGTCCGCATACTGGCGCAGCTCCTTCGCATCCATCGGCTTATCCCACGGGAAGTGCGGAGAAACCGCAGGCGTGGCGCGGGTCAGCTGGTTGATGACGGCGCAGTCATCCAGTTTTTCGAACACGTTGCGCGGCTCGCCGCGGCCCGGAAAGCGCGCGAAGCGGGTACCGCCCGTGCCCACGCCCCAGCTTGGAACGGCCACCGCGAAGTCCTGGGCGAGCGAGGTCAACGCTTCGATGTCCTGCCCGCGGCGGGCGAGCATGCCGCCCAGCGCGTCATAATCGGCCTGCAGCTGTGCGGCCGCCTTGGCATTCTGTTCGGCCACCAGGCCGGCGTCGATCAAGTTTTTCATATCTCGTGTCTCCTTGACAGCGAAGCCCGCCAGCAGGCTTGCTCCGCTGCGTATTTCCTTGTGATGGTCAGCGCGTGAAGGCGGCTGCGTTGCCGGCATCGACGTTCAGGACGTTGCCGGTGCTCTTGCCCGCTTTTTCGCTGGAGAAGAAATACACGGCTTCCGCGATGTCCTCGGGGAGGACGCTGCGCTTGAGCATGCTGCGCTTGCGGTAGAACTCTTCGACGTCGTCGGCTTCGATCTTGTTCGAAGCGGCGCGCTCTTCCTTCCACTTGCCGTCCCAGATGCGCGAGCCGCGGATGACGGCGTCCGGATTGACGACGTTGACACGGATGCCGTGCTCCGCCCCTTCCAGCGCGATGCAGCGCGCCAGGTGCAGCTCGGCCGCCTTCGCCGTGCAATACGCCGACGCACCGGCGGAGGCGACGAGGCCGTTCTTGCTGCCGACGAAGACCATGCTGCCGCCCAGTTTTTGCTGCTTCATGATCTGGAAGGCGTTGCGGCTGACGAGGAAGTAACCCGTCACGAGGATGTCCTGGTTGCGCTTCCAGACTTCGAGCGACGTCTCGTCCAGCGGCGCAGCCGACGCGATGCCCGCATTCGACACGAGCAGGTCGACGCCACCGAATCGCAGCGCGGTTGCCGAGAGAATATCGGCGACCTGGCTTTCATCCGTGATGTTCGCCTGCACCGTGCCGACCGTATCCTTGCCGGCCACCTTGACGAGATGCTGTTGCGCCGATTCCAGCGCTTCCGCGTCGATATCGGTCAGCATGACGCACGCGCCCTCTTGCAGCAGCTGGCGCGCGACGGCCTGGCCGATGCCACCGGCGCCGCCCGTCACGAGCGCGATGCGGCCCGCAAGGCTCTTCGGCTTGGGCATGCGCTGCAGTTTCGCTTCTTCCAGCAGCCAGTATTCGATGTCGAAGGCTTCCTGTTCCGGCAGGCCGACGTATTCGTTGACGCCGTTCGCGCCGCGCATCACGTTGATCGCGTTGACGTAGAACTCGCCGGCGATGCGCGCCGTCGCCTTATCCTTCGCGAACGACAGCATGCCCACGCCCGGGATCAGGTAGATGATCGGGTTGGCGTCACGGATCTTCGGCGACGTGTCGCGCTTGCAGCGCTCGTAGTACGCGGTGTAGTCCGCGCGGTAGGCTTCCAATGCCTGGTCGAGGCCAGCGACGAGACGGTCGAGGTCCGGCGCGGTCGGGTCGAAGTCGAGCACGAGAGGACGGATCTTCGTGCGCAGGAAATGGTCAGGGCACGACGTACCGAGTGCGGCCAGCGGCGCGAGATCGGCGCTGCCGACGAATTCCAGCACGGCGTCGGAATCGTCGAAGTGGCCGAGCTTGTATTCATCCTTGCTGATCCTGCCGCGCAGCAGAGGCATCAGGCGCGCCGCGATGGCAGCTCGCTCTTGCGCAGGCAACGGCGTATATTTGCGGCCACCGAAGACCGGCTGCTTGACGTTTGCAGCGAGCCAGTCCTCGGCGCGCTTGATGATCGCCAGGGTCGTCTCGTAGCACGACTTGGCGCTATCGCCCCACGTGAACAGACCGTGACCTTCCAGGATGATGCCTTTCAGATGCGGCTGCTCTTGCGACAGCTTTTCCAGTTTCAGGCCCAGGTCGTAACCCGGACGTTGCCACGGCAGCCAGCCGAGCTCGCCTTCGAAAATCTTCTCCGTCAGCGCGCGGCTGTTCCTGCACGCGGCGATCGCAATCACCGAATCCGGGTGCATGTGATCCACGTGCTTGCGGTTGATGTAGGCATGCAGCGGGGTGTCGATCGATGCCGCACGCGGGTTCAGGTTGAACGTGCAGTGCGGCAGGTAGCCGACCATCTCGTCTTCGTGTTCCAGACCGCGGTAACGCCCTTTCAGCGCCTCCAGCTTGTCCATGTACAGCGTCGAGAATCCGTCCAGCTTGATCGAACCCAGGTCACCACCCGAACCCTTCACCCACAATACCTCGACCTGCGCGCCGCTGAGCGGATCGGTCATCGCAATCTTGGCGGACGTGTTGCCGCCGCCGAAGTTCGTGATGCGCAAGTCGGAACCGAGCAGGTTCGAACGGTACAACAACAGTTCAGGTTCGCTCAGGGTGGCGGCGTGCTGGTCATCCCAGCGCGACGTGATTGGTTCCTTCTGCTTCGTTTCGCTCATCGTGCCCATCAAAAAGGTCTCCATACAGTTAGCCGCTATCGCCCGATAGCATTCATGTCTCACCAACAAACCACGGATGCATTACGTCCGCGGCGTCTAAAACTAGTAAAAGACAGACGACTAACCGGTGTCAACGGGCCGGCGGCCGGATTGGACCGCGCGCAGCGAATAATCATCGGAATGATTCGTTTGATCGCATTTGAGCGACAAGCACCAGAAATAATCATTTATTTGTCACGCTTTGCGATTGACCGTGACTACATGACTCACTAATCTCTCTCGAACAGATCCGGTCGAACACAAGAACAATGACCGATGGAGGAGACAAACATGGTGAATCACAAGCGCCGCAAGAGCTTGTTGAAACTGCTCGCCGAACATCAGATGGTAACGGTCCCGCAGCTGGTGGAATGGCTGAATGCTTCGCCGGCCACCGTCCGACGCGACATCAACTGGCTCGCTGATCGCAAGCTGCTGGCGCGCACCCGAGGCGGCGCCAGGAACATCGAGCAGAAGAGCCGACAGCATCCGCTGGCAAGCGAAACTTTCGATAACAACATCCAGTGCTTCGCATCGCGCAAACGGGCCATCGCGCGTTACGCCGCATCGATGTGCTCGGATGACGAAACAATCATCATCAACGGCGGCACGACGACGTTCATGATGGCGGAATTCCTCACCGAGAAGCCCCTCGAGATCCTGACCAATTCGTTCCTGATGGCCGAGCGCCTGCTCGTGTCCAGCAAGAGCGAAGTCATCGTGCCCGGCGGCACAATTTATCGTGAACAGAATGTCATTCTTTCGCCGTTCGACAACGACATCACGCAGCACCATTACGCCAGCAAGATGTTCATGAGCGTGTATGGCTTGTCCCTGCTGGGTTTGATGGAAGCCGATCCAGTCCTGATCCAGGCCGAGAAGCGGTTGATCAGCCAGACCGAAGAACTGATCGTGCTGGCCGACAGCTCGAAGTTCGCACGCAGGGCCGGCCTCATCCTGTGCGGACTCGACCGGGTGTCTTCTGTGATTACCGATACGGACGTATCGGATAAAGCGGTCCAGATGCTTGAACAGAGCGGGGTCAAGGTGATCACTGTACAGCCCGATCAAACGGACTCATACGAATCGCAGCACGACGGCGACGCCATGTCACTCGAGGGCCAGTATGACTTGAATTCCCCAAACATGTACTACATGGAGACGCTCAATTGAATTTTCGAAGACTCTTGCTGAGCGCAGTCGCCCTCGGCATCCTCGTCGGCAGCTCCGGCTGCCAGAAAAAGCCCGAGAAGACCCGCATCGCCATGGTCGTGAAAAACCTGGGCAATGGCTTTTTCAACGCGGCCCATATCGGCGCCGACGAGGCGGCCAGACAGATCGGCGGCATCGACGTCATCTATACCGGTCCCACGACCCCGAGCGCCGAGGGACAGATCGAGATCATCAACTCTTTGATCAGCCAAAAGGTCGATGCGATCGTTATCTCCGCCAACGATCCGAACGCGCTGGTCCCGATCGCGAAAAAGGCGATGCAACGCGGAATCAAGGTGATTTCCTTCGACAGTGGCCTGACGCCGGAGGGACGTCTGATGCAGTTGAACCCATCCAACGCCGAGCTGATCGGTGAGAAGCAGGTGCAGATGGCCGCCAGCGCCATCGGCGGAGCGGGCGAAGTCGCAATCCTGTCGGCCTCGGCCCAGGCCACCAACCAGAACATCTGGATCGGCGTGATGAAAAAAGTGCTGCAGCAGCCGCAGTACGCCAAGGTCAAGCTGGTGGGTACCGTGTACGGCGACGACCAGTCCGACAAGAGCTACCGCGAGGCGATCGGCCTGCTGCGCAGCCACCCCGACCTGAAAGCGATCATCGCCCCCACCACGGTCGGCATCGTGGCCGCAGCCAAGGCGGTCGTCGACGAAAAGCTGGTCGGCAAGGTGTTCGTGACCGGGCTCGGCCTGCCATCCGAAATGGCCGGCCATGTAAAGAGCGGCGCGGTGAAGGAATTTGCGATCTGGAATCCGATCGACCTGGGCTACGCGGCGACTTATGCCGCCGCCGAGTTCGTCAAGGGCACGGCGCAGTCACAGCCCGGCACCACGGTCTCGGTTGGGCGTATGGGTAGCGTCACACTCGACGCCAACCGCGAAGCGGCTCTTGGCCCACCATTTACGTACAACAGCGACAACGTCGACAAGTTTGCGAAGCTGTTCTGACGCTCCCTCTGCGGCCTGATCATTGGCTGCAGTTTTGCATGTCGTTCCCGCCGCGCGCTGGGACGGCGAGTATCTGCTGCGCGTGTCGTTCCTGTTCTCGACACGCGCCGCGGCCATCATCACAACCTGTCCGCCCATTCGTATGTCAGTCACACAACTGTCCAGCCCTATTCCACACGGCGGCGCCGCGCCGCAGAGCACCGGTGCGCACGCGCCGGTACTCCAGCTGTCCGGCATCAGCAAACGCTTCAACGGCATCGTTGCCCTGAACGGCATGAACCTTAATATCCGGGCTGGCGAGGTCATGGCCCTGATTGGAGAGAACGGTGCCGGCAAGTCCACCCTGGTCAAGACATTGACCGGCATTTACCGGCCGGACGGCGGCACCATCAACCTGGACGGCAAGCCTGTGTCTTTCGGCAGCCCGCAGGAAGCGATGGCCGCCGGGATCACCGCCGTGCACCAGGAAACCGTGATGTTCGACGAGCTGTCGGTGGCCGAGAACATCTACGTCGGGCGGCAACCGGTGACGGGCACCGCGCGCCGCATCGACTGGAAACGCATCGAAGCCGAGGCCCAGGCCTTGTTCGCGCGCCTGGAGGTCGACCTGCCAGTGCGCGCCCGCGTGAAGGACCTGTCCGTGGCCCAGCGCCATTTCGTCGAGATCGCGCGTGCCCTGTCGCAGGATGCGCGCGTGGTGATCATGGACGAGCCGACCGCTGCACTATCGCAGCGCGAGATCCGGGAGTTGTATCGCATCATCGCGCAGCTCAAAGCTGCCGGCACGGCAGTCATCTTCATCTCGCACAAGTTCGACGAGATCTACGAGGTGGCCGACCGGTATACGGTCCTCCGGGATGGCAATTTTGTCGCCGAGGGCAATCTGGCGGACATTTCCGAATCCGAACTGGTGGCGCTGATGGTCGGTCGCGCGGTGCATCAGGCTTATCCGAAAGAGGTCGCGGTAATCGGCGGGCCACTTCTGGAAGTGGAGAACCTGTGCCACCCGACTGAGTTCGACGGCGTCGGTTTTACGCTCCGAAAGGGTGAAATCCTGGGCTTCTACGGCCTGGTCGGCGCCGGCCGTTCGGAAGTCATGCAGGCCTTGTTCGGCATGACGGCCAACGTCCGCGGCACCGTGCGCCTGGACGGCAAGACCATCCGGGTCGCTACTCCGGAAGAAGCGATCGCCCATGGCATTGCCTACGTACCGGAAGACCGTCAGCACCATGGCGCCCATCTGACGATGCCGATCATGCACAACATCACGCTGCCGATCCTGTCGCGGATTGGTTTCTTCCTGCGCGGCGGCAAGCGGGCCGCCGAGACGGCCATCGCACGCCACTTCTCGGAGCAGCTGGAACTGAAGGCCAATCACCTCACCCAGCATGTCGCCGAACTCTCGGGAGGTAACCAGCAAAAGGTCGTTCTCGGCAAGTGGCTGGCCACCGAACCGAAGGTGATCATCCTCGACGAGCCGACCAAAGGCATCGATATCGGCTCGAAGGCCGCCGTCCATCGCTTCATCAGCCAGCTGGTCACGCGCGGCTTGTCCGTGATCCTGGTGTCTTCCGAATTGCCGGAAGTGCTGGGCATGGCCGACCGCGTCGTGGTCATGCACCACGGCCGCGTGCAGCGCGTGTTCGAGCGCGCCGATGCCACGCCCGAGCGCGTAGTCGCCGCGGCATCGGGCATCGAGCTGGTGGAAAACAATCTGGAGGTCCAATGAATCTGTTGAAGCAACGCGAGTTCCTGCTCGCCCTGATGGTCGTCATTCTGATCGGCCTGGTCGGCCTGCGCGCGCCGATCTTTCTCGCCCCATCGTCGCTGGCCAACCTGGTCACGGACAGTACCCTCCTGGTGATGTTGGCGCTAACTCAGATGCTGGTGATCGTCACCCGCGGCGTCGACCTGTCGGTGGCTTCCAACCTGGCGCTGTCGGGCATGGTGGCCGCCATGCTGGCGTCGCACAATCCCGGGCTGCCGCTGCCGATCGTGATCGCGGTCGCGATTCTCGTCGGCCTGGGCCTCGGCCTGGTCAACGGCTGGCTGATCGGCTATCTGCAGCTGCCGCCGATCGTCATCACCTTGGGGACGATGAGTGTCTACCGCGGCATGGTATTCGTACTCTCCGGCGGCGCCTGGGTTTCCGCACACCAGATGCCGCACGATTTCATCGCCTTTCCGCTGACCCGGCTGCTCGGCCTGCCGCACCTCGTGTGGCTTGCCGCGGCGATGCTGGCCCTGATGGCGTTTCTCGCGCGGCATACCCGCTTCGGACGGGATCTGTACGCGGTCGGGAACGCGCCGCAGTGCGCCGGCTACATCGGCATCCCGATCGCGCGCCGCCTGTTGTGGGTCTATGGCCTGTCCGGCGCCGTAGCCGGCCTGTGCGGCTACCTGTGGGTGGCGCGTTACGCGGTTGCCTACACGGAGGTCGCCTACGGTTTCGAATTCACTGTGATCGCGGCCTGCGTCATTGGCGGCGTCAGCATCGGCGGCGGCATCGGTTCGGTCCCCGGCGCGATGCTTGGCGCACTGTTCCTGTCGGTGATCGGCAACGCGCTGCCGGTGCTGCAGGTCTCGCCGTTCTGGCAGAGCGCCCTCACCGGCCTGGTGATCCTGATCGCCGTGCTGATCAACGCACGCGGCAAAACCAGCCGCGGCCGCCAGATCCTTCCCCTGCATACCAACGACATGAAGAGCGCAGCATGAATCCGATCACCATGACGCCCAGCGAAAAGACGTCACGCTATACGATCCTCGACCGTGAGAACACCAAACTGAAGCATGTGCTGACGCGCTGGGAAAGCCTGCTGGCCATGCTGTTTGTTCTCGTTTTCGCGGGCAACAGCATCGTTCTGCCGTACTTTCTCGACCCGTACAACCTGTTGGACGGCACCACGAACTTCAGCGAGAAGGCGCTGATCGCGCTGCCGATGGCGCTACTCATCATTTGCCGCGAGATCGACATCTCGGTGGCCGGCACCCTTGCCCTGTCCTCGGTTGCAATGGGCCTTGCCAAGGGCGCCGGCCTGCCGGCCGAAATGCTACCTGTCGTCGCGCTGACGACCGGCACCGCCTGCGGCTTCCTGAACGGCTGGCTGGTGACCCGTTACGCCCTGCCGTCGATCGTCGTCACGATCGGCACCGTGTCGCTGTACCGCGGCCTGGCCAGCGTCGTCCTCGGAGACAAGGCGTTCACCGGATATCCGGCGCTGATGACGGATTGGGGCCAAGGCTATTTCTTCGGCATCGTGCCGCGCGAGTTCGTGGTCTTGCTGGCATTTGCCGCACTGTTCGCGGTGCTGCTGCACACGACCGTCTGGGGCCGCCGCATCTACGCCATCGGCAACAACCCCGACGCCGCGCGCTTTTCCGGCATCGCTGTCGACCGCTACCGGCTGGCGCTGTTCATGCTGACGGGCGCGATGGCCGGGCTGGCGGCATTCCTGCTGACGGGACGCATCGGCAGTACCCGCCCCAACATCGCGACCGGGTGGGAGCTGGAAGTCATCACGATGGTGATCCTGGGGGGCGTCAGCATCGCCGGCGGTACCGGCACCATCGGCGGCGTCATGCTCGCGGTACTGACCATGGGTACGCTTACCTACGGGATGTCGCTGGCGAACATCCCCGGTATCTACATGACCATCGTCGTCGGCGCGCTGCTGCTGGTGACGATCGCGGTGCCGCGCCTGCTGCGCGGTCGATCGACCCGGGCATAAGGCAGGCACGCGATGAACGACGCTTTGATTGTCCTCGATATCGGCAAGACCAACGTCAAGCTGGCCCTGATCGACGCAGCCGGACATATGCTCGCCGAGCAACGGCGCCCCAACACGGTATTGATGAATGGCCCCTATCCGCATCACGATACCGACGGCATTTGGGACTGGCTGCTTGCGACCTGCCGCACATTCGCCGCGCAGGCCGATGTCACGGCCATCGTGCCCGTTACCCACGGTGCCACCGCCGCGCTGGTGGACGACAACGGTCTGATCTTGCCGGTGCTCGATTACGAAGCGCCCCTGGCGGGCGTCGATTACGACGCGGTGCGGCCCGCCTATGCCGAGACCTGTTCGCCCAATCTGCCGGTGGGACTGAACCTGGGTCGCCAGCTGGCCTGGCTGCAGCAGCGCTTCCCAGGCGAATTTGCACGCACACGCCGTATCCTCATGTATCCGCAGTACTGGGCGTGGCGCCTGTGCGGCGTGGCAGCCAGCGAAGCGACATCGCTGGGCTGTCATACCGACTTGTGGAACCCGCATCGCCAGGAGTATTCGGGCCTGGTGGCGCGCATGGGGTGGCAGACGCTGATGCCGCCGCTGGCCGCACCATCGGCCGCGCTGGGTACGCTGCGTCCCGAAGTTGCATCAGCTACCGGCCTGTCCCCCACGTGCCAGGTCCTCTGCGGCATCCATGACAGTAATGCCTCGCTCGTCCGCTACCTCGACAGCGATCACGCTGGTGGAGCGCGCACCGTGCTCTCCACTGGCACCTGGATGATTGCGGCCGCCTTCGGCGTCAGCATGGCTGCCCTACGTGAAGAAGCGGACATGCTGGCCAATACGAATGCACAGGGCCAGCCGGTGGCGTGCATGCGCTTCATGGGCGGACGGGAGTTCGCCGAATTGGCCGGCCCCCATGAACGTGGGGAGGCTTGTACCCTCGCTGATCTCGAGCGCGTGATGAACCGCGGCACACTCGCCCTGCCTTCTTTTGCCGCCGCCGGCGGACCATTTGCAGGTCGTGCAGGACGCATTATTGGCCCAGAGCCACAGGACGCGCGTGAACGCTACGCGCTGGCGACCCTGTATCTGGTCCTGCTGACGGATTATTGCCTCGACGCGCTCGGTGCGGCCGGTCCGCTGTCGGTCGAGGGCAGCTTCACCGCAAACCAGTGGTTCGGCGCCTTGCTCGCAGGTCTACGGCCGCGGCAGAAAGTGAGCTACTCGGACGATGGTAGCGGCACGACCTGCGGAGCCTGGCTGCTGCGCTATCCCGACAGCATTCCAGCTGCGTCCGGCAAAACGGTTCCGCCAATTTCCTGCGAAAGTTTGCTTGCATATCGCCAGCATTGGCGAGATGCGGTTCTGAATGGCCCACGGCAAGAGCCATCATAACTCTGGCGAAGGTGAAGCGTGAAAAGAAGAGGTTTCCTGATTGGCGGGATAACAGCCTTAACTGCAGGTGCGGGTATTGTCGAAGCAGGCGAAAAGGCATACAAGCAAAATGACGGCCAGGAATTTGGCAATCCGATACTGCGTGGTAGCGGAACCTGTGATCCACAAATCCGGGTCTACGACGACGTCGCCTATATGTACGCCACGCATGACTTTGACGCCGCCAATTCTAATTTCGTAATGAAGGATTGGCGTGTCTGGCGGAGCCATGACCTGGTTCATTGGGATCTGGTCAGCACGCTGAGCCCGCGATCGACATACTTGAAGACCGATAGCGATGAATGCTGGGCCACTGACGCCGCACGTAAAGGTAACGACTATTTCATGTACTTCTCGATGGGGCCGAAGAACATTGGCGTGGTGAAAAGTTCGCTTCCCTATGGCCCCTGGAGTGACCCGCTGGGACAGCCGCTCATTGCGGATGGCACTGTCAAGACCGAAGCTCGTGACCCGGGAATACTGCAAGACCCCGATGGCAGCAGCTACATCGTGTTTGGAACGTTCAGCTATTTCATCGCAAAACTCAACGACGAAATGACGTCGTTGGCTGAAAAACCGAGACGCATAATTATTCGCAATGCCGAGGGACCGTACGGCCGTGGCGTTACGGATGATAAGCCATTCCTGCATTCGAGGCTGGGCAAGTACTATCTGTCTTGGGGGTCATATTACGCAATATCCGATTCACCCTACGGTCCATACGAATGCAAGGGGCGACTATTCACAGAGGATAATGTTGACCCTCAATTCTTGATGGCGCCGGCGAAGTCCCGGAAAGGCGTCTCCGCACGCGATTGGCTGAACTATGACCGGCATGGTTCATTTTTTGAATTGCATGGCCAGACGTATTTCGCATGCAACGACCAGTCAGCTTCGTATTGTTCACCATTTTTTCGAAATTCCGTAATAACTTACGTCCACTATCGAGAGAACGGCGACATCGCGCCGCTTGAGATTCGAGCCGCAGGTGTGGGACGTTATGTTGCTGACAAAGGAATCCGGGCGAGTGACTATTTCGCCGTGATTGGCTGCAGGAAGCGAGAATTCGGCAACGCGTTCGTAATGCAGCCGATCCAGAACGAAAGCAGCCTCTATTTTCCTAATATACAGTTTACGAAGCATTTTTCGACATTGGATATTTTGATATCAACAAGCGAAAATGGTTCAGGATCATTCTCGATCGAAGTTCGCCGGGACTCGAAAAAAGGGCGGTTGCTGGCAAAACGCAGCTACGACCTGTCGCAATTTTGGAAATTGCCTCGCAATGCGTCACTTTCTGTCGATATCAGACGTCCCGAGGAAAGCCTATACATGACCATCAAGGGCAGCTCCGACGGAGAAATCAATATTCACTCTCTTTCATTCAGTGACGGAAAAAGCTGAATCTGACAACTACACGACCATCGTAGTCGGCGCGCAGTGCCAGGCCTGGCACCTGTGCGGCGAAGCAACCACGTTGGGCTGTCAGACCGACTAGCAGGATCCCATCGCCTCCTGCCCAATAACAGTCAGCTCGCGTCGATTGGGAGTTGACTTGTCGCCCATCGCCAGCAAGCGGCGCCGCCCCCATAGCAAAAAAAAGGACGCAGTTTGAGGCAGCGTCCTTTGAAGCGTTGGAGGCCACCCGAACGCGAGGAGACATTCGGCGTTTATTTACAAGCCAGTAGCCACGAGCAGGGCATGCTTGAGCGCCGGAGACTCTCTGACCATGTTCGTTGTTTTATTGGTTCCGACAAAACAGCCGACGGCTCAGATGTAGGCGCCTATCTCCCACTGCTCCCGGGGTTCGCGTTCATATCGCTGGCCGGGCGCCGCGGCGTCGGGGTGCTGCCTGGGCTGTTCGGCCGGCACCGTAATCACCTGGATTCCCTGGTGTTCCAGCATCTGGACAGCTTTGTCCGAGACATCGGTATCCGTAATGACGCGCGCAACCTGGTCCAGGCGGCACAGGATCAGACCAGCGTTGCGGCCGAATTTTGAGCTGTCGGCCACGACGATCAGCTCTTCGGCCTGCTTGATCAGGCGCTGTTCCGCCTGAATCAACAGCGGGTCGGCTTCCATCAGGCCAAGCAGGGACAGCCCATACACGCTCGTAAACATCTTGCTGGCGTAATGGCTCTGGGTGACGTCATTGTCAAAAGGCGCCAGGATGACATTTTGCTCGCGATAGATCTTGCCTCCGGAGAGGACGATTTCGTTCTCACTCGTGGCCAGCAGCCGTTGGGCCATCGGGAACGAATTAGTCAGGATCCGCATATTCTTCTCGGTCAGGAACTCGACCATCATGAATGTGGTGGTACCGCCATTGATGATGATCGTTTCGCCGTCCGCACACATTGATGCCGCCTTCTTCGCAATGGCGCGTTTGCGGGCCGCGCATTCCAGGATGCTCTTCTGGAACGCCTCGCTCGACAGCGAGCTTTGCTGGGACTTCGGTCCGGCGCTTTGCGCGCCGCCTCTCGTACGGACGAGCAGATTGCGGCTGGCGAGCCAGTCAATGTCGCGACGCGCGGTGGCGGGCGATACGTCGAGCGCTTCGGCAAGCCACCTGATCGAAGCCGTCTGGTGCGCGGCGAGAAGCTTCAACAATTTTTTGCGGCGATCGTGGTTCATGATTGTCTCCTCGATATCATTGCTTTTATGGGTGCTTCTACAACGGTGTCACGGTTGGTTCGAATTCGTCCTGTCAGTCGGGGCGTTGGATCGCGTGCGCTGCCGCCTTGCGGCGCTCGGATTCGACCACGACCATGGCGTACGCATAAGCCGTGAAGCGTTCTTCCCACGCGCCAGCGGCGTCCGTGGCCTCGAGCAATTCCGGCCGTCTGGCTGCGAGGTGGTCCTGGGCGGAATACAGGTTGCCGACGAAGGCGAAAATCGAAAATGCCAGGGCTTCCAGCTCGTCGTCCGGTGCATCGAGACCGAAATGATGGGTCAGGATGCCGAGAAGCAGCGCATAAGCCTGGTCGCGCTCGGCAGTCAGGGATTGCAGCAACCCGGTCGGCTCGATGAATTCGCGCACGCGCAACTGCACGCTGAGCAGGGCCGATTTGCCCATGCCGAGAGGCCGCAGGCAGACATGCATGTACCTCCGCAGCAACTCCTGCAACGTCAGACCGGGTGTATCGAATGCTGGAAGATCGTCTCCGACGTCATCGAGGAATTCGTGCAGCGCGGCCCGGTACAGGCCAGCCTTGTCGCCGAAGTGATAAGAGATCGCCGCCAGATTGACGTCGGCGGCACCGGCGACGTCGCGCACCGATGTCGCGGCATAGCCTTTTTTGGAAAACAATCCGAGCGCTGCCAGCAAGATCTTTTCCCGGGCGTATTGACCGTTTGCGCGCACCCTGCGCGTCGGCGATGCTTGTGTCATTGCGTATCCTTCCGGGTCTCTTATTCAAACAAACGTTTGATTATATTAACCAGCCTGTTGTAGTAACACAAGCATCAGCAGGCTGCTTGTTTCAAATAATCAGGATATTGATGGGGGGAAGAGACAGTCACTGCGGACGAGCGATGGGGCACTGCGAGAGGCGGGGCGAATGCCGCCCTCGTTGAAGAGGCTGCAGCGGCGGCACTACGCATGCACGACAACGCGTTCAGGCTGCGTGATGCGGTGCGTTTCTACAAGCTGGTCGGCGACGCTACAGCGCCGGCGCGCCCATGACGATTCCAGATGCCAGCATGCGCAACTGGCCCACGGCTTCATCCATAAATGCTGCGGAAAGTGTCGACCGCACGCCCTACGATGCGCTTGATGTCGTTGCGCGTGAAGATCCACCCGCTCGCGAACAATCCTCCGCCGCTCGTTTCCGCCTCGTACAGGGCGGTCAGGTGCTGGGCTCCGAGTTTGGGATCCACAACCTTCAGGCGCCCCGCGCTGGTTGCAGCGGCGAGGTAGGCTTCCACCGCATCGAGATAGCGTTGCGGTCCCAGTGTCCAGAACCGCTTGGACAGCTCCGGATCGCTCAGTTGGGCGATGATCAGCCGCTTCATCGCAATCGATTCCGGCGCCAGCGTCACCGCGAGATAACGTTCGCCGAAACGCTTCAGCACCATCGAAGGATCTTCCTGTGCGGAAGCGGCCAGCTGTTCCAGTATCGGATCGACTTCTCGTCCGACATGGTGTGCGATCACGGAGAGGAACATGTCGTCTTTCGAAGCGAAATAGCCGTACAGCGTCACCTTCGAGCACCCCGCGCGAGCGGCAATTTCCGTCATGGATGCCCCTTCGTAACCCAGCTCCATGAAGACGGCGCCCGCCGTGTCCAGGATGGCCTCGCGCCGCGCTTCCGTACGCACTCTCATCTCGATCCGATCCTTTAGTGAACTAATAGGTACAGTATTGCTTGACGCGCTCACTGCGTCAAGCGCATACTTGAACTCATTGGTACAGTTAATATGGACGATAACCCGTCATATCCCGAAACATCATGAACTTCTCATCCGGGCCCATGGTTATCCATGGACTACTGCGTGTTGCACTTGCGACCGCACTCGCAACCCTTGTCGGCTGTGCCACGGTAGGACCGGACTATACGCCACCTTCCCTGAAGATACCTGCGGCGTGGGAAGCGGCGCTTCCACACGGAGGCAGCACCGGCGCCCTGCTCGCCTGGTGGCAGGGCTTCAACGACCCGACGCTCGACCTGTTGCTCCGCGCCGGCGAAGCGGATCACCCGACACTGGGCCAGGCCGCCGCCGCGATCGCCGCGGCCAGGGCGAGCCGTGACCAGGCTGGCGCCGGCGCGCTGCCGACGTTGAATGCGGGAATCGGCGCAACGCGCAGTGGCTCCCTGCGCGCCGGTGACGCCGGCGGCGCAAATCCGCTGTTGGCCAGCCAGACAGCGATGACCACGGTCAGCTCGGCGGGCCTGGATGCCAGCTGGGAGATCGACCTGTTTGGATCCGTGCAGCGCAATCGTGAAGCCACCTCGGCGCGCGTGCAGGCACGCGAAGCCGACTGGCATGACGCACGGGTCTCTCTCGCCGCCGAAGTCGCCAGCGAGTATGTCAGGTACCGCGCCTGCCGGCTGTTGGCGCAGAGCCAGCGTGACAACCTGGATTCGCTGCGCAAGACCGCGGCCGGCATTCGCGTCGCCGCTGAGCTCCAGCTGACCGCGCCGGCTGAACTGACACTGGCCAGCGCCGGCGTCGCGAATGCCTCGGCTTCGCTCACGGCACAGGAGGCCGAGTGCGAACTTGGGGTCAAGTCGCTCGTCGCCCTGACTGGTCTCGACGAGCCGCAGCTTCGCCGGCATCTAGGGCAAGAGGTTCCCGCCATTCCCGTCCCGGCCGCCCTCGAGGTCCGTGCCGTACCCGCCCAACTCCTCAGCCAGCGCCCTGACCTCGTGGCCGCCGAACGCACGCTGGCGGCGGCCAGTGCCGACGTCGGCGTTGCCGAATCGAGCCGGTATCCCCGCCTCTCCCTTCTTGGATCGGTAGCGGTCGGCCGGACCTCGGCGGGAGGAACGACCTTGAACACCAGTCCGTGGTCCTTCGGCCCCTCGCTCTCCCTGCCCTTTTTTGATGGTGGCCGGCTGCGTGCACAAGTGAGCTCGGTGCGTGCCGGCTACGACATGGCGCTGGCGTCCTACCAGGGCGCCGTACGCAGCGCCGTACGCGAAACCGAGCAAAGCCTGGTGCGGCTCGACGCGGCCGGCAAGCGCCTCGACGACGTGGCCGCCAGCGCGCGCGACTATCGCCGCTACTTCGAATCGGCCCAGGAAAACTGGCAGGCGGGCGGTATCAGCCTGCTGACCCTCGAAGAGTCCCGCCGCTCCGCGCTGCAGGCGGAACAGGCCCTTGTTTCCACCCGGCGCGACCGGGTTCTGTACGGCATTGCGCTCTACAAGGCCCTTGGCGGAGGCTGGCAGAACACCAATACCACGTATCCCACCGGAGTTTCGCAATGACCCGAACCAAGCGCTTTACCCTTATCACCGTGGCCGCCCTCGCCGCGGTCGTCCTGATAGTGCGCGCGCCGGCGCCCGCCGCGGTGCCGAACGCGCCCGGCAAAGCGAAGAGCCTTGCGGTGGAAGCGGTCCGGCCAGCCCAGGTGAGCTGGCCTTTCGCCGTCTCGGCCAGCGGTCCGCTGGCCGCCTGGCAGGAAGCCACCATCAGCGCCGAAACCGGCGGCCTGCGCATCAGCGCACTGCATGTGGACGTCGGTACGCGCGTCAAGCGTGGACAGCTGCTGGCCGAACTGGCCAGCGAGACGGTCAGGACAGACGTGCGCAAGGCCGAAGCCGCCGTCGCCTCGGCGCGCGCCCGGCTGAGCGAAGCCCAGTCCGATGTCCGCCGCGGTAACGCAGTCCGCGCGAGCGGCGCACTGTCCGGCCAACAGATCGAGCAATACGAGATCACGGAACTGACGGCGGCCGCCACGCTGAAATCGGCCGAAGCCGACCTGGAGAGCGCACGCATCCGTCTTGGCCAGACCCGTATCGTCGCCGTCGACGACGGCGTCATTGCCAGCCGCAGCGCGACGCTGGGCGCCGTCGTTGCCAGCGGCGCCGAGCTGTTTACGCTGGTGCGCGATGAACGCATCGAATGGCGCGCCGAGCTCGACGCCGTGCAGCTTGCCCAGCTCAGGATCGGCAACGAAGCGGAAATCGGCCTGCCGGGCGGCGTCACCGTCAAGGGCCGCGTGCGGCAACTGGCGCCGACGCTCGACCAGAAAACCCGCGTGGCGATCGCTTACGTGGAGTTGCCCAAGGGCGCGGGTGCGCGTGCCGGCGCCTATGCGAGCGGCAGTATCGCGCTTGGCCAGCGTCCGGCCACCGTACTGCCGAGCAGTGCCATCACCCTGCGCGACGGCCGCAGCTATGTGTTCGAGATCGACGCCGGACGCCAGACCGTGATCCAGCACGAAGTGCGTACTGGCCGCAGCCGCGCAGACCAGGTCGAGATCCTCGATGGCATCAAGCCGGGCACGCCGGTGGTGCGCAGTGGAGGTGCCTTCCTCAATGACGGCGATGCCGTCCGTCTCGGCGCAGCAAAGGAATCCGCATGAACTGCTCTGCCTGGTCGATCCGCAATCCGGTTCCGGCAATTCTGCTGTTCGTCGTCCTGACGGTCCTCGGGATCGTAGGTTTTAACAAGCTTGGCGTGCAGAGCTTGCCTGACATGGACCTTCCTGTCATCAATGTGAGCGCGGTGCTCGAGGGTGCGGCGCCGAGCCAGCTGGAGACAGAAGTCGCGCGCAAGCTCGAGGACAGGATCGCGACCGTGTCGGGACTGGATCACATCACCACGACCGTCACCGATGGCACCGTGGCGATCGCCGCGCAGTTCAAACTCGAGAAGAACGGCGAAGAAGCGCTGAATCAGGTCCGCAACGCCGTCGACAGCGCCCGTCCTGAACTGCCTGCCGAGATGCAGCCGCCGACCATCTCGAAGATGACCGTGACCGGCGGAGCGATCGTGACCTACACCGTGCAGTCGGACCGCATGGGCGAGGAGCCGCTGTCGTGGTTCGTCGACCACGATGTCGCCAAGGCCATGCGCTCCGTTCCCGGCGTCGGCGAGGTCACGCGCATCGGCGGCGTCGACCGCGAAGTGGTGGTCGAGCTCGATGCGGTACGGCTCAACGGCCTCGGCATCGGTGCGGGCACGGTATCCAGCCAGCTGCGGGCAGTTCAGCGCGACCTGTCCGGCGGCGAAGGCAGGCTGACGGGGCAGAACCAGTCGCTGCGCACGCTCGGCGCGGTCGGCACCGCCGACGAGATCGCACGCTTGCAGATTCCCTTGGGTGACGGGCGCCACGTGCGCCTCGACCAGGTTGCGACCGTGAAGGATGCGTATGCCGAACGGACTTCCTACGCCCAGCTCGACGGCAAGCGGGTCATTGCATTCCAGGTTACCCGTAGCAAAGGGGCGAGCGAAGTGTCCGTGATGGCCGGGGTACGGAAGGCCGTGGCCAGGCTGCAGGCCGCGCATCCGCACGTGAAGTTCGGCCAGGCTTACAACCTGGTCGACGCGATCGAGGACAATTACGATGGCTCGATGCACCTGCTGTACGAAGGCGCCGTGCTGGCGGTTCTGGTCGTGTTCTGGTTCCTCCGCGACTGGCGTGCCACCCTGGTCTCGGCCGCCGCCCTGCCGCTGTCGATCATCCCGACATTTGCAGCGATGTACTTCCTCGGCTTCACACTGAATACGCTGAGCCTGCTGGCACTGGCGCTTGTCATCGGCATCCTGGTCGACGACGCGATCGTGGAAGTCGAGAACATCGTTCGCCACCTGCGGATGGGCAAGCCGCCGATCCAGGCGGCCCTCGACGCGGCCGATGAAATCGGCCTGGCCGTGGTGGCCACCACGCTGGCGCTGGTGGCGGTATTCCTGCCCACCGCCTTCATGAGCGGCATCGCCGGTATGTTCTTCCGCCAGTTCGGCATGACGGCCGCGATCTCGGTGCTCGCGTCGCTGCTGGTAGCGCGGCTGCTGACGCCGATGATGGCGGCCTACCTGCTCAAGGGCGACCATCCGGAGGAACGCGACGGCTGGCTGATGCTGCGCTACCTTGCCTGCGCGCGCTGGTGCCAGGCGCACCGCAAGACCACCGTGCTCGGGGCGGTCGGCTTCTTCGTCGCATCCCTCGCCCTCATTCCTCTGCTGCCGACTGGCTTCGTGCCCCCGGCAGACCAAAGCCAGACGCAGGTCGGCATCGAGCTGACCCCGGGCAGCCGGATCGACGACACCCTGCGCGTCACCGAGTTGGTCCAGCAGCGCCTGGCCACGATCAAGGACGTGCGTCACGTGTTCAGTTCGGTCGGAACGACGATCAGCGCCAACAGCAATAGCGCCGCCACTAGCGGCAGCGATGCCCGAACCGCGACGCTGATACTGACACTGACGCCGCGCACGGAGCGCGACTACAAACAGTCCGTGATCGAGCAGGAAATCCGCAACGCACTGGCCTCTGTGCCGGGCGCGCGGATTACCGTGGGCGGCGCCAACACCGGGGAATCGCTGCTGATCATGCTGGCCAGTGATCATGCCGACGCGCTTGCCGGCGCGAGCCGTACCGTGGAGCGCGAGCTGCGCACCCTGCGAGGGATCGGTTCGGTCACCTCGGGCGCAAGCCTGCAGAGGCCGGAGATTCAGATCACGCCGGACTACGCCCGTGCCGCCGATCTCGGCGTGACCAGCGAGGCGCTGGCCTCGGCCGTCAGGATGGCCACATACGGCGACTATGCCGCGGCCATGAGCAAGCTGAACCTGCCTGAGCGTCAAGTGGACGTTCGGGTCCGCCTTGCCGGCGAAATCCGCCGCGACATCGACGCGATCGGCCAGATTCGGGTTCTGGGCAGCAATGGTCCGGTGACGCTGGCGAACATCGCCGAGATCCGTACCGGCAGCGGGCCGAGCCAGATCAACCGGCGCGACCGCATGCGGCAGACGACGATCAAGGTAGAACTGGGCGGGCGCAGCATCGGCGAAGTGCTGGCGGAGGCCAAGCGCCTGCCTTCGCTGCAGTCGCTGCCGAACGGCGTACAGCAGGTTCAGTCCGGCGACGCCGAGATGATGGTTGAACTGTTCGAGAACTTCGGCGTGGCAATCGTCATCGGCGTGGCCTGCATCTACTTGGTGCTGGTGCTGCTGTTCCATGATTTCCTGCAGCCGGTGACGATTCTCGCTGCCCTGCCGCTTTCGGTCGGCGGCGCGATGGTCGCCCTGCTCATCACCAACAACAGCCTGTCGCTGCCTTCCGTGATTGGCCTGCTGATGCTGATGGGCGTGGTGACCAAGAATTCCATCCTGCTGGTGGAATACGCCGTGATGGCGCGGCGTGAACAGGGCGTGAGCAGGTTTGACGCGCTGATGGACGCTTGCCACAAGCGGGCGCGTCCGATCCTCATGACGACGATTGCGATGGGCGCAGGCATGATGCCGATCGCGATGGGACTCGGCGCCGATCCGAGCTTCCGTTCGCCGATGGCGATCGGCGTGATCGGCGGCCTGGTGACCTCGACCTTGCTCAGCCTGTTGGTCATCCCGGTGGTCTTCACCTATGTGGACGACGGCCTGTTATGGCTCAAGCGCTGCGTCGTCTTTCTTACCAGGTCAAAGTTATCGGACAACCGTCGGCCCGGCGGAGCCGGTCTGGTATCTGCAAGTGTCGAAGTGGCCGATACGCCGAAGGTTTGATTCGGCGACACCATTGACGGCACATTCCATCCGTGAGTAGAGCAAGAGGAAGAGACATGCATGACTATATCGACGGCCCGCGCCTGCTGGCTGACATCGGCGGCACCAATGCGCGCTTCGCGCTCGAATCCGCGCCAGGAAAAGTGCACGACACGCGTACGCTGGCGTGCGCCGAGTACTCGCGATTCGTGGACGCGGTTCGGACCTACCTGGACGGTTGCGCCGTGCCAGTCCGGCATGCCGTGGTTGCGATCGCCAATCCGGTGGATGGTGACGCCATACGCATGACGAACCATCACTGGTCGTTTTCGATAGCAGCCGCGCGCAGCGAACTACGACTGGCCACGCTGGTTGTCCTCAACGACTTCACTGCCCTGGCCATGTCGCTTCCTTTACTCGGCGAGGCCGACCTGGTCCAGGTTGGCGGCGGCGACGCGCGTCCCCGGAGCGCCATCGGGCTGGTCGGCGCCGGCACCGGGCTCGGTGTATCCGGCCTGATCCCTGCTGGAGGACGCTGGATACCCTTGGAGAGCGAGGGTGGCCATGCTGCATTTTCTCCAATGGACGAACGTGAGGCGGATGTGCTGAGGTATTGCTGGCAGCGCTATGACCATGTCTCGTCCGAGCGCTTCGTTTCGGGCCCCGGAATCGCACTGATCCGTGAGGCACTCGCCGCAAGTCGGGGATTGCCCACCGATCCTGGGCTCAGGCCGGGCGATATTGTGGCCCGGGCCTTGGCCGGTGGCGATCAACTGAGCCGAGAAGCGGTCGACTGTTTTTGCGGGATGCTCGGCACAGTTGCGGCCGACCTGGCGTTGACGTTGGGTGCCCGAGGTGGCGTCTATATCGGGGGTGGCGTCGTGCCCCGCCTGGGTAGCTACTTCGCCGGCTCACCATTCCGCGAGCGCTTCGAACGAAAGGGCCGCTTGAGTGCGTTTACTGCCCGCATCCCCACTTGGGTCATCAGCGCACCTTATCCGGCGCTGCTTGGGGCATCCGCCATCCTGGCGGACCAACTCGCGCACCCCAACAGACATAACGGTCGCCCGTAATCCCGGCGGCACCATGTTCCCGCCGCCCCAGCCTCTGCAAGGTGTGCGCGGTTACGATGGCCGTACGAGCGCCGCGCGGTATTTCCAGCCGTAGTAGCAAATGAAGGCGTAACACAGGACCGGCACGGCAAACGAGGGCTGCACGCCGAGCTTGTCGGCCACCATGCCCTGGGCAAACGGCACCAGCGCGCCGCCGACGATCCCCATGCACAGCAGGCCCGCCCCTTGCCCGGCGAGCTTGCCGAGGCCGCGCAGCGCCATGCTGAAAATGGTCGGGAACATGATCGAGTTGCAGAGCCCGACCGCAAGGATGGACCACATCGCCAGGTGCCCCCGACCCAGGACTGCGCCCAGGATGAGCAGCATGGAACACGCCCCATTGAACGCCAGCGCTTTGCCAGGGCTGATATGACGCATCGCGGCAGACCCGATGAAGCGTCCGACCATCGCCCCACCCCAGTAGAAGCTGACAAAGCGGGCCGCTTCAGCCTGGCCGAGCGACGCGATGTTCGGATCTTCCATGAAATTGATGAGGAAGCTGCCGATGCTCACCTCGCCGCCCACATACAGGAAGATGGCCACGACTCCCAGCACCAGATGACGATGCGCGAAAATGGACGACGTGCCCTGCACCGTCGCCTGCTCGTCGCCGTGGGCGATTTTCGGCAGATTGATGACGGCAAAGATCACCGCCAGCATCAACAGCAGGCCTGCCAAAAGCAGATAGGGCTGCTGGACCATCGCCGCCTGGCTTGCGCGATAGGCGACCTGGGCCTGCGCCGGCAACTGGGCCAGCTGCCGGTCGTCCAGCATGATTCCGGACAGGATCAGCAGGCCGCCGAGTGCCGGTCCGATCGTCGTACCGAGCGAATTGAAGGCCTGCGTCAGGGTCAGGCGGCTCGAAGCAGTATGCGCATCGCCGAGTACGGTGACATAGGGATTGGCCGCTACCTGGAGCGTCGTGATGCCGGCCGCCAGGACAAAGAACGCCAGCAGGAACAGCCCGTAGCCGTTCATGGCCGCCGGATAGAACAGTGCGCAGCCTACAGCCGCGCCGGCGAGCCCGACGACGACGCCACGCTGGTAACCGATACGCCTGATCAGCATCCCGGCCGGCAGCGACACGATGAAATAGGCGCCGAAGAAGCAGAATTGCACCAGCATCGCCTGTACATAGCTGAGTGTATAGACCGCTTTGAGGTGGGGAATCAGGACATCGTTCAGCGACGTGAGAAGTCCCCACATGAAGAACAGCATGGTAACGATGACAAGTGGAGCGGAAGTGCCGCCTTCAGCGCGGTCATGTGGCTGGAGCGCCTGCGTGGATGGAATGTGTTCCATGAGATCGGAAGATAACGGGTTCCAGGAGTTCGAGGAAATGGAAGTGACAATGGCTCGCCCTGATGGCGGCGAGCCATGCCTTGCGTTCAGCGGCTCATCGTGCCAACCGCAGTGTGGTCCTGGTTTGTTTGAGCGGATGTTCCCGCCCGTGCCAGGAGAACACTGCTGGCAAGGAGGCCGGTTTATCGATGACGGCGGTAAGTTTGCCGCCCTTGACCCGGTACGATACGGAAATCGGTCCGGACGGCGTCTGCACCACGGCGTCGAGCGAAGTCAATGAACCCAGATGCGGTTCGATCCTGGCCTTGGCGAACCCTGGTGCGGCCGGTCCGACACCCGCAACGATCTCGAGCAGTTCCGAGGTTGGGTGACCGGTCCACGCATGGGTATCCGAGCGCGTATCGCCGCCCTCCTCGGGCCAGGTGGAAAAGTTCAGCTTCAACAGGTCGCGCCAGGTCTGCAACATTTGCAGGTATTGGTCGCCCAGGCCCGCCTGGACGAGCGCCCGGCCCAGATACCACGAGAAGTAATAGCTGGTGGGAATGACGCCTTCCGGCGGCGTGATGCCGTTCGGCGTCGTCATGCGGCGAACGATCCCTTTGGCATCCTCAGGCTTGGCCACGCCATACATGATGGCCAGCGAGTTGGTGTGCTGCGAGAATTTTGTCAGCGATGGATCGTCGGCAAACAACTGACGTGCAGGACTCCAGCATTTTGCGCGCAGCGCTTCCGTGATTTTTACCGAGCGAGCCTCGTAGTCGCTGCCGATGCCTGCGTCGCCCAGTGCCTTTTCCATCCGCCCCATTTGCTGGAGCGCGCCAAGATAGAACAGGGTCGTGAGGCAGGACTCTTCGTTCGCGTCAAAGCTGGGGAACTGGTCACGCTGCATGCCGACCCAGTCCACGAAATTCCAGGTCGGGTTCTTCCCCAGCAGGTTCGACGAATGCATGTATTTCGCGTACCAGTCGATGATCCGACGTGCGCGAGGCAGGTTGCGCCGAACCACGTCCGCGTCCGGACGCCGCTGGTAGTAGTCATCGACCATCGCGATCCAAAGCAGGGAGAACGGGGCGATGATATTTCGTCCGCGGCTCGGATAGGCGCCTTCGGTGAGGCCGTCGCGGTCCGACCAGCCGATCATGTCGATCGCGTTGACCGCGAGTCTGTCGTCCCCCGACACTGCGTACGAGATCAGCGCCTGCAGGCGTGTATCTCCCACGTATTGCAGCTTTTCCCAATACGCCGAGTCCATGTAGGTCTCGTGGGCGTCGATGCGGGCAGTCCGCCAACCGATGTCCCAGATCTGCTTCAAGGCGGCCTCGCTCGCCTCGAATCGCGCTTTTTGCTGGAACGGATAACCCGTTTCGTAGGCCTCCATTCCTTGCAGGGTCAAGGGTGCGTCCTGGGTCTGGACATCCAGCTCCATGAAGCGCCACACGCGCCATTCGAGCGGCTCGAACGTGCGCGGCTTGCCGTCTGCGGTAAAGGTATCGAAGATGCCCTTGACGATGCAGTCACCGACCTCGTCACGTATTCCCTTCTTGCCGTTCGCGTCGTACAGCGCTTCGGCATACGACAGCTTGATGGACGCACCTTCGCCTCCTGCGACGGACAGTTTCGGGTAAGCGGCAGTCATGTAACCCTGGTCGACAAGAATCCTGGTATGAGTACGGGCGGGAATGGTGACGGCACCGGAGGGGAAGTTCTTTGCCTCCGGAAGGTCCGTTCGCACGACCTTGCCATTCTCGATCCTGCGATAGCTCATCTCGGGCAGTGGGTCGGCGGTCAGGTCCCAGCGTGCGGGATGCTTCTCGTCGGTTGCCGGGACGGCCACATGCCAGCCGGATTCCGATGCGACGGAGCCAGTTTTCCAGTCCCAGTCCGCCGCCGCCGCGTCGATCGTCTCAGGCGCCGCCGCAACGTAATACAAACCTTTGAACTGCTTGTTAATCTGCCCCATGCCCGACAACGAGCGATGGCCGCGGTCCAGTTTGACGCGCCAGCCAGGACCACTATTCAGGGAAGCGTAAGCCTCGTCTTCCGCCTTGAAATAGAAGCCGGTCCGTGAAGAGATCTGGGACATCGGACCCGACGGAATGGAATAATTCCACACCACGGCCGCAATGTCATTCTGGCCAGGGCGTAGATACGGCGCGAGGTCGATACGTTTATAGCGCCAGTGAGCCAGGTCGCTGGTCGCCGGGCCTTTGGCGACGCGCTCGCCATTGACATACAGGGTGAAGCGATTATCCGCACTGATATCGACCCACAGCGCCGTGGGTTTGGTTTGCAGCGCCAGCTTCTGCCGGAAGTGCAAAACGACCGAAGTCATGTCGCGCGCTTCCGGATCGGTAATCCACACCGGCGCGGTGACCTCGGCATGTGCAACCGGAATGGCAAGCGAGAGAACCAGGGCGCCGATCAGTGAATGGGTCTTGAAGAACCCGGACCACGTCAATAAATTTCTGACTTTTTTCAAATCTACTCTCCAATCTGGTGTTTGCCTGGGTGCGCTCCGCCAAATGCGCTTGCCGCCTGCGGGTGCCCATGCGGCAGCGCTGCCATGTCATTGTCCGGCAACGCTGCCAACCTTGCTCACATACCGAAGTCGTAGCGCAGGGTTACACCGACTCGGCGCTGTTGCGGTACGCGGGAAATAAGGTAGCCACCAGGGAGTCCACCCACATAGTTAAGCGAGCCGCTCCCCTTGTTCGAACGGTCGAACAAGTTCTGGGTCCACAGGCTGATTTCCCAACGCCGTTCCGAATCGCGCATGCCAACGTACAGGTCGACCGGGATGAACGATGGAATATTTTCGCTCGTCGGCAGGTAATAGCTGGGCGGGGTGTACCGGATCAGTCCTCGCACGAAGCCTTCATAATTGGAGATTGGGCGCGCATATTCGGACTGCAGGACCGCGTTCAGGCGTCCAGCTTCGTTTTCCGAGCTATCCGCCAGCGGGCGGCTGCTACGGCATAAGGAAATCTGGCGTCCCGGCTGCACGGCGAACCCAAGATTATCGGGCTTCCCGTCGTTATTGGTGTCATTGCAATACAGGTTGGCCTTGTCGTAGTGCGCGTCGACATAGCTCAGAGACAACTGGGCGCGCCAGTCCGGGTTGATGCGCCAGTTGGCGGTGGCTTCCAGGCCGCGGGCGATCACGTCGCCATTCGTATTGAGGTTGATGCCACCGGTGGCAGCGTCCGCAGGATAAGTGCCACCGGCGCCGGGGCCTGGCCCTTCACCCGCCACGGCGGCCGTCCTGACGTAAACGTTGTTCGCGCGACCAATATAGTTCTTTATCTTTTGCTGGAAGATGTCCGCGTTGAGCGTTACCGTCCGGTTCAGGAACGACGATTTCACGCCAAGCTCGATCGAATTGCTTTTTTCCGGCTTGTACACGATGTAATTGGGGTCCAGACCAGCTGCGGTCACGAAACCGGCTGCGCCCCCCGGACGATATCCACCCGCATAGCTGACGTAAGCCATCACGTCCTTATTAAAGGTGTGCTTGTAGCTGGCGGATCCAGTCCAGTGCTTGCTCTCCTGATTCGCAAAACCTTTCGGCAAGGATTCCGTGGTGTTTCCAAACACGTTCAGATATTGTTGCGAATACGACTCGTTCTTCTGGTGCCTGGCACCGACTTCGAGGGTGTCATTTGCGCTTAATGCGAAACGATGATCGGTGAAGAAGGCTGTGCCTTTGCCATACGTTCCGGGCGCGGTGTATCCCTCGAGCTGGATCGTCATCGGTGCGCCGTACGGCACCGGGAAAAAATATGCGAGAGGCTGCGTGAACCGCGAGGAGAACGAACTCTTCGTGTAATAGAGGCCGAACATGTAATTCCAGAAGCCGCCGTCGGTCGATTCGAATCGCACTTCGTGCGTCCGCTGCAAACCCTTGATGTTGACGAGCTGCTGGCTGACGTAGTTCTGAATGACATTCGTGATGTCCTGATCGCGATCGTCTACTTCCCTGCTCTGCTGGAAGCCACCGATATAGCTCAGCTTGTGGCCGTCGAGATTCCAGGTAACGTTCAGCGAAGTCAGCTTCGTCCGGTTATAGAAATCATAGTTTCCTTCGACCACGGAACTGCGGTCCCCCTGCGTCAAGGTGGGACCGCTGCCCTGCCCGGCCACGGGCGCGCCCGTGTTCACCGGATAATTCGTGTTTTCGTCTTTGAGTTGCTGATGCACCAACAGAACTTCGAGGTTTTTGAAGGGTTGGTAAAGGAGCGAGATGCGGCCGCCGCGTGCGCGATCGCCATTGTCGCGCCCGTTCACGACGTTATGGACATCGTTCGAGCTGCGGTCATATACCGCGGCCACACGCATGGCCAGCTTACCCTCGATGAGCGGTACGTTGACGGCTGCTTGCGTATTCCACAGTTTGTGGGATCCCCAAGTCTGGTTGATCGTACCCTCGACAGAATCGAGATTGGGCACGCGAGTCGCGACCGTGATGGCGCCGGCCGGCGAGGTCTGGCCGCGCAGCGTGCCCTGAGGACCACGCAGCACTTCGATCCGTCCTATGTCGAAGAGACTGCGGAAGGCATCGGACGTCGAAATCGGCGTTTCGTTCCAATACACCTGCACCGTCGGGCTCGCGCCCGTATCGGGGTCGAACGTCACCCCACGCAGGGAGATGTTCTGCCCGCGCCCGTCGGCGTTGTTCAAGACCAGTCCAGGGCTCAGCTTTTCCACGTCGGCGAACTGCTGGATGTTATTTTTTTGCAGCGTTTCGGACGTCAGTGCATCGACCGACATCGGCACCGACTGGATGCTTTCCCGGCGCTTGGAGGCGGTGATGACGACTTCCTGGATCTGGTTCGACTTTTGTGCCGTGGCCTGGGTGCCCGTGTCGGCAGCCGGAGCGCCTTGTTGGGCAAAAGTCGGGAATGCCATTGTCAGCGCGGCTGCGCACAGCGACAGCTTGAAGCCGGAATGCTGATTGATATCGGAACGATAGTTCATTGATTACGTCTCCTGGACCGACACGATGGACGTGACGCATCTGCGCCGTCGCTTCGCGCGGCCTTTTTTTATCTGAGTAGCGGATTGTCGGCAGTGCCGCCCAAGCATTGGGCGGCAAAGCAGGGGGGCTTAGTGCTTGAGCGCGCCCGGCGGCAACTTTGCCAGGTCGGCATCGATGGCGGCGAGGACGGCATCGGTAAATGCGTCGGGAGCGAACTGCTGGAGCGAACGGAGCGTCATGCTGCGCGCCTGCTCGATCTGGTCATCCTCGCCGATCGCCGGGATGTGCTTGACCAGGACGGCCTTTGCTGCGGGGTAGTCGAGGATGTCGCCGACCAACGAATCAACCGACAGTTTGCCCTGCGCTTGTGCGGCCTGGCCCGCCGCCGGTTGTTGACCGGTCTGGGCTTGCACCATCGCCGGGCCAGACATCAAACCAGCCAGAATGGCTGCCACCGCAAGTCTCGTAAATTGCATTGCTATCTCCGTTTCACCATTTCGAACACACGCGCAGTCAATAGTGGTGATCTACCTGAGCGCGCTTTCAGTTGTAAATCCGTGTTTCCTAGTAAAAAGGACTTGCCGACCAGTGTCAACGGGCGCAAAGAGCGCGCCCCCCGCAAACACGAAATAATCACTGGTTTGCACCGTTCCGCACATAACTTGTTGCGCCGTGATCGAACTTTGCAAAAAGTTGATTGGCCATTGATTGACACGACTTTTCGCTTTACTTAGGCTCGTGCCGAGTCGAAATCTGATCAATTGAATGACGATCAGGTCGGGGCCAATAACAAACATGGAGACATGACGGATGCGCTTAAACCGCAGGAACTTCCTTTCGTCGCTGGCTGGGCTGGCGAGCCTGGCAACATTGCCGGCTCGCGCCGCGAATACGACGCTCACCTATCAGCAGGTCTTCCAGCGGCCGCCCCGTCAGGCAAGACCCTGGGTACGCTGGTGGTGGCCCGGTGGCGTCGTGGACGACAGCGAACTGCGTCGCGAAATCAGGCTCTTGAACGCCGCCGGATTTGGCGGCGCCGAAATCCAGGCCTTCAATCCGGCGATTCCCGACCTTACCCTGCAAGAGCGCGCCCGCCTGAATGACTACGCCAATGCAGCATATTTTGAGCACCTGAAGGTCTGCACCGACGAAGCCCAGGCTCAAGGCCTGCAGATCGACACGACCTTCGGTTCGGCCTGGCCGTCGGGTGGTGGTTTCGCGATCACACCGGAACTCGCGCTGATCGAGCTGACGCCGGCCATCACGAGCGTACAAGCCCCGCTGACCGGCCCCATCCAGGTGAAGATTCCGCCCAACACACGCAAATTTGGCGCCATGTCGTCACTGGACGCAAGGGGGAAAGACCCGCGCGTCAAGGATTGGCGTGACCGCCTGGCCGCACGCCAGAAGATCGTGGCGGTCGTTGCCATCAAGAGCGCAGAGCCGGAACTGACCGACAACAAGAACTTCAGGAAAGCAGTGGTCAAGGCGTCCGGGAAGATGGACACGCCAAAAGGCATTGTCCTGACTGACAAGCTTGGCGCGGACGGGAAAATCGATTGGATCCCGCCGAGCGAGGGGACGTGGCAGATCGTCGTTTTCAAGCAATTCGTGGTCGACAGCTCCGTCATGGCAGGCGTGGGCGAAGGGCCGCAACTGGTCCTCGATCACTTTAAACGTGCCGCCTTCGAGGCGCATGCGCGCCGTATCGGCGATCCAATGGCGCCAGGCGGCGTACCGGCACGCGCCCTGCGGGCGACCTTCGTCGACAGCCTGGAACTCATGCCGGACATGTACTGGTCAGAGGACTTGCTGGCGCAGTTCCAGGCGCGCCGCGGCTATGACCTGACGCCCTACCTACCCCACCTGCTGCAACCCGGATGGATGGAAGCCTGGAACCAGCATAGCTCCCCACCCTACTTCGACGCCGGCGATACCGGGGACCGGATCCGGGCTGATTATCGCCAGACCCTGTCAGAACTGTTTATCGAAAACTTCTTGCAGCCATTCGTCGAGTGGAACCATCAACATGGCCTGCAGGCGCGCCTGCAGGCACACGGCGGCCCGAGCGATCTGTTGCAGTCGTACGGGTTGGCGGACATTCCTGAAACCGAAGACCTTGAATCCGGCGGCGATACGCACTTCATGCGCCTGGCGCGCGCCGCCGCCAACCTGTACGGTCGCAAGCTGGTCGGGTGCGAGAGCCTGTGCTGGCCCGGCAAATCGTTCGAAATCACGCCCGCACAATGGAAGGCACGCGCCAATCTGTTGATCGCGAGCGGGGCGAACGCCCTCACGATGCACGGCTTTCCCTACGCACTGCACAAAGATGCCTGGCCCGGCTGGTACCCGTTCGCGCCCAGCCCCTTCCTGGCCGGATTCAGCAGCATGATCAGCGAAGCAAATCCGCTCTGGAACGCGATCAGTGAACTGACCGGCTACATCGGCCGCCTGCAGGGCGTAATGCAGAACAGCCGCAACGTCGTTCCCGTCTCCGTCTATCTTGGCGAGATCGGCTATTTCCATGGTATCGAGCCAGCGTCCACTACGAAGCTTCTGGATGACCTGCTGGAGAGCGGATACGATTACGACCGGATCAACGACGACAGCATCCTGAAAGGCCGCGTGACGGGCCGTACCCTGCGAACGGCCGGCGGCGCCACCTATGCCGCCCTGGTCTTGCCGGCGCGTGGCAACCTGCCCGCCGCGACGGCCGCGCAACTGGCCCGCTTTGCCAAAGCCGGGCTACCGGTTATCTTTGTGGATCGCCCTCCTTCGCACGCGACAGGCTATGCCGATCACGAACGGCAGGACGGGCTCGTCAGGGAAGCCGTGCAATCCGCGCTGAACGCGGGCGCGCGCATCGTGCCAGCCGCAACGCTGCAACGATCGCTCCGTGAGGTCGGCGTTCCCGCGAACCTGACTTTCGCAGGAACCTCCTGCCTGTTCATCGAAAAGGTGCTCGACGGCCGTTCCGCATACTTCCTGCACAACCCGAAGGACGAGGCCATCAGCGTCCGTTTCACCACGCGGGCCAAAGGTTTCCCGGAATTGTGGGACGCCTCGAATGGCACACAGGCAGGGCTGCCTTTCGAGCACAAGGAGGGCGCAACGGAAACCCATCTCGACATCGCGGCCGGCGGCGCCGCGCTGGTCGTATTCACCGGGAAGCAAGCGCCGCCGACGATGGCATGGAAAGCAGTCGACGCCATCGACCTGGGCCGGCGCCAATGGACGCTGGATGTCCAGGGACATGGCCACAATGGCCGGCCGGTGAATACGCGCCTGATGCTCGACCAGTTGAAGGATTGGAGCGCCATCGACGGACTCGCCGATTTCTCGGGCCAGGCGACCTATGGCACGGAGATCATGGTCCCTGCTGCCTGGCTGGAACGAGGACACCGGGTGTGGCTCGAACTCGGCGCCGTGCATGACATGGCCACCGTCTCAGTGGCGGGCGGACCGCAGCAGACCCTGATCGCCGCGCCTTTCGATGCCAACATCACGTCTCTGCTTCGCCCTGGGCTGAACAAGCTGGAAATCCGGGTCTTCAACAGCCCGAACAACGCGATGATCGATCCAAAGAAGGCGGGCCTGAAGAACCTGAAACAACAACCGGCCGGCTTGCTCGGTCCAGTACATCTCGTACGCAAACAAAGAAAGGCGGGAATGTGATTTACCCAAACATGAAGCGCCGGCTGATTTCGGCCGGCGTGCTGTGCCTGCTCGGCCAGGCATCGATAGGCCAGGCCCAGACCAACAATGTCGAGGCACGTGCTGCATCGATCGTCTCGCAAATGACGCTCGATGAGCAGATGAGCCTGTTGAGGAGTATGTTCCCGGCCTTCCAGAGGAAGAACGTGCCGGCGGACGCCATCATCGGCGCCGGCTATATCCCCGGCATCGAGCGCGTCGGCATGCCATCGCTGCGCGAGTCGGACGCCGGGATGGGCGTCGCGAACCTTCTCAATAAACGGACCGACGATGTCGCCACCTCGCTGCCCTCGGGTCTCGCTGTTGCGGCGACCTGGGATACGCAGCTGGCTTACCAGGGCGGCGCAATGATCGGCTCGGAGGCCCGTGCCAAGGGCTTCAACGTGCTCCTGGCCGGCGGCGCGAACCTGGTGCGTGACGGCCGCAATGGCCGGAATTTTGAATATGCCGGCGAAGACCCGTTGCTGTCGGGGGTGATTGCCGGGCATTCGATCGCCGGCGTGCAGAGCAATCACATCATGTCGACCGTGAAGCACTTCGCGATGAACGATCAGGAGACCGGACGCAATGTGTTGAACGCAAAGATCGGTGAAGCCGCAATGCGGGAATCGGATCTGCTGGCGTTCCAGATTGCGATCGAGATCGGAAAGCCCGCTGCGGTCATGTGCGCCTACAATCGCGTCAATGGCGTGTACGCCTGCGAAAACGAATTCCTGCTGAACCGCGTGCTGAAAGGCGACTGGAAATATCCGGGCTGGGTGCAGTCCGACTGGGGTTCAGTACACAGCGGTGCGAAAGCGGCGCTGGCCGGCCTGGACCACCAGTCCGGCTACATTCTGGACGCGAAGCCGTATTTCGGCGAACTGCTCAAGAACGCCGTCGCCAGCGGCGAAGTGCCGGCTGAACGCATCCGCGACATGGCCATGCGCATCGTGCGCAGTGCGGTAGCGACCGGATTGCTCGACCATCCGGTTGTGCCGACTGCCCAAGCGATCGACTACGCGGCGAACGACGCCATCAGCGAACGTGCCTCCACGGCCGGCATCGTGCTGCTCAAGAATGCCAGGGACCTGCTGCCGATCGCGAACCGCGTCAAGTCGATCGCGGTGATCGGCGGCCATGCGGACATCGGCGTGCTGTCGGGTGGCGGCTCGTCGCAGGTTCGTCCGGTCGGCGGGCCAGCACTGGAGATCAAGCCAGCGGGCACTGCATCGGCGTTTGCGCGCATCACCTACCTGCCATCGTCGCCAATGAAAGCGCTGCAGCAGCGCTTTCCGAAAGCGAAGATCACGTATGCAAGCGGCGATGACGTCAACGCCGCTGTCGAACTGGCCAAGGGAGCGGAACTGACCCTCGTGTTCGCAGATCAGTGGACCACCGAGAGCGAAGACGTCGCTAACCTGAGCCTGCCCGGCAAGCAGAATGAGCTGATCGAGGCCGTCGCAGCGGCCAACCAGCGTACCGTGGTCGTGCTTGAAACGGGCGGGCCGGTGCTGATGCCGTGGAAAGACAAGGTGGGCGCGATCATGGAAGCCTGGTATCCGGGTTCCGCTGGTGGCAAGGCGATCGCCAGCGTGCTGGCAGGCGACGTCGATGCGTCCGGCCGCCTGCCGGTGACGTTCCCGGCGAGCGAAGAACAACTTCCGCGCCCGACCATTCCCGGCCTGGCGGCAAAAACCAATGCCAAGGGCGAAGTGACGTATGGCCTGGCGGCGGGCATGAAGGAATTCGATGTGGACTATGACATCGAGGGGTCGGACGTCGGCTACCGGTGGTTCCAGCGCCAGCAAATCAAGCCGCTGTACCCGTTTGGCTTCGGACTCTCCTATACCAGGTTCAGCTATGAAAAACCGAGCTTCGGCGGCGAGGACGGCTTGACGCTCACGTTCACGGTCAAGAATGTCGGGCGCCGGGCCGGTACCGACACGCCCCAGGTTTATGCTTCGGTCCCGACCCGGGATGGCAAGACGATCTCCCGTTTGGCCGGGTGGGGCCGCGTGACCTTGAAACCGGGCGAGTCGCGCACCGTGAAGGTTCACCTCGAGCCGCGTGTTCTGGCGAATTTCGATACCGCTGCGCAGAAATGGAAAGTCGCGGAGGGAAGCTATAAGGTTGCGATCGCACGCTCGGTAAATGATGCAGTACTGGACGTCAAGTTGAACCTGAAGGCGCAAACCCTGGCGCCTTGAGGCAGAGTCCAGGTCGCTGGATTGCCGGCGGCCTGGCGACTGCTGCATCGTGCGGCGCAGCAGTCAGCCGGCGGAGACGCAGTCGGCTTCCATACCCGCCAACAAGAGATTGACGATACGTTTTGACGCGACTTCATTGGAAGCGATGTCGTGACTTTCTGCCGATTCGACGGACACAGGGTTAGGGAAGTCGACGCGCGGCTCATAACGCTGCATTGCGGATCTAGAGACCAATGGGAAATTTAGACCGACCTACAATGCCACATAGCGTGTTACTGACGTGGATCAGCATAAATGCGCTGATCCACCGATATGCTGGAGGCGAGGATGGGAGTCGAACCCATCTACACGGCTTTGCAGGCCGCTGCATAACCGCATCGCCACCGCAATTCAGCCACTGACTGCGTGCCTTGATCACGCGTAAATTAGTTCTGAGCCGAAGATTTATACGGTAATCCCCCCGTTTTTAGAGCGAGCTAGAAGTAGAGGTTAAGCGGCGAGGGCAAGTTTCTGTTTTGGTGTGATGCCGCCGAGTGCCATGTTGGGCCGGTCGTGATTGTAGGTCCACAGCCAGCGAGTGGCAAATTCCTGGATCTCGTCGAGCGTTTCAAAAAGATGGTGCGCCAGCCAATCGTAGCGCACGGTCCTGTTGTAACGCTCGACGTAAGCGTTTTGCTGAGGCTGTCCTGGCTGAATGAAATCGATGCGGATTCCGCGTCTGGCGGCCCAGGCCAACGTCACGGCGCTGATGTACTCTGGGCCATTGTCGCAGCGGATCGCGTTCGGTTTGCCACGCCAGTCGATAATCCGGTCCAGCGATCTGATGACACGTTCGGACGGCAGCGAGAAATCGACCTCGATGCCCAAGCCTTCCCGATTGAAATCATCGATGACGTTGAACAGGCGGATGCTGCGTCCGTCGGCAAGTTGGTCATGCATGAAGTCCATCGACCAACTCTGGTTGATCGTGGTCGGCACGGCCAATGGCAGCGGCCTCTCGCGCACCAGGCGGTGGCGCGGCTTGATCCGTAGGTTCAGCTCGAGCTCCCGATAAATCCGGTAGACCCTTTTATGGTTCCATTTGAAGTCTTTGACGTTGCGTAGGTACAGGAAGCACAACCCGAAGCCCCAGTTGCGCTGGTTGTTTGTCAGCCGTACCAGCCAGTCAGCAATCACATTGTTTTCCGCGTCCAGCTTGGCCTTGTACCGGTAGCAGGTCTGGCTGATGCCAAATGCCCGGCATGCCAGGTTAATCGTGGCTGACCGCTGTGCCACGGCCCACTGCGCCATCTCTCGCCGCTGAGATGGCGCTACCACTTTTTTGTCAGCGCCTCGGCGACGATCTCGGCCTTGAGACGTTCCTCGGCGTACATCTTCTTCAGGCGCCGATTCTCGTCTTCCAGCTCCTTCATGCGTGCCATCAGCGACGCGTCCATGCCGCCGTACTTGGCGCGCCATTTATAGAACGTGGCGTTGCTGATGCCGTGCTCGCGGCACAGCTCCGGTACAGGGCTGCCGGCTTCGGCTTGCTTCAGGATGGCGATGATCTGGCTGTCGGTAAAGCGGGACGTCTTCATGTAGAGCTTTCTGTCTTAAGTAGAAAATTCTACTTCCAAACGCGCTCTTTTTGCGGGGGGATTACCGGTCGACAAACTTGCTGCCCGAGTCGGCACACATGACCGATTCCCCGATCAGATCGCTAATTTCGCGCGCCGCCGTAGCTGAACGCTGGGCAAGGTTGTGCACCTCGGCGGCCACGACGGCGAATCCCCGTCCGTGCTCACCGGCACGCGCCGCTTCCACCGCCGCATTGAGCGCGAGGATGTTCGTCTGAAAGGCAATGCCGTAGATGACACCGGTAATGTCCTTGATGGGGTGCGACGACACCTTGATCGCTTCCATTGTGCGTATCACCTGTGCGCTCACCTCGCCCGCCCGCTGTGCGACATCCGATGCGGACCCCGCAAGCACATCGGCATGCCAGGCCTGCTCGCCGCTGTCCTTGACCAGCGCGACGAACTGCGTCATTGCCGAGGTGGTGAGGTCAAGCGCGCGGCGTTGCTCTTCCGTGCCCATCAGCAGATCGCGGCTGCTCTGCGCGATGCCCGCCGAGATGCCGGCAATCTTGTCGGCGTTGCCGCGCACGTTGCCGACCAGGGCGGCAAGGTTCTCGCGCATCGTTTTCATTGCGAAAAGCAGGCTAGACTTGTCTCCCCGCGCCAGATCGACTTTGCCGGCCAGGTTGCCGGCGGCGGTCTGCCCTGCGATACCGGCAGCGTAGATGGGCTCGCCACCCAGCTCCCGCAACAGGTGACGCGTGAGCGCGAATGACACCGCCAGGCCTACCAGCACTGCGAATCCTCCAATCCCCAACATCAAAGCGCGTGCGCGCAGGTAACCCTGTAGCGCCTCGTCGGCAGCCAGCCTGCTCTCTCGCTGCTCCAGTTCGATCAGCTGTCTTAGAGCCGCCATCCAATGGGTTTGTGCGGGCAGCAGGTTCTCGACCAGCAGCGTGTAGATCTGATCGTTCTCGGCGGCGAAGGCCAACCCCGTCGTCTTCGCGATCCACGGCTGGGCCGCCTGCACGTATAGGCCAATCTGCTTCAGCAATGCTTTCTCCTGCGCGGACGCCGGTAATGCGGTGACCAGGCGCTCCAGGTGACGCTCCGCCTGATAATACTTGGCGGACTGCGCGTCAATGTTGTCCGCTTTCGGCTGCAGGTAAGACAGGCCACCGATCAAGGCCATGTTGCGCAACGCGATCATGCGTTCGAACACCGTCTCGCGCATTGTGCTGGCCAGTTGCGTCTTCACGTTGTTCACGCTCGTGATGTCATCGATGCGCTTCTGCATGCGTTCCATGTGCTGCAAGCCCAGCATAGCGATGGCGATGAGCAGGACCAGCATGAGCGCGAATCCCAGGCGCGGGCGCGTACCGATCTTCATGACTCCCCTCCCTTGAAGAACGCTACGCCGCTGCGCAGAGTGGCGAGGGCTGCACCGATTTACGGCCCGGCAGCAGGAAATACGCTAGTGCGGGCAGCAAGATCAAGGCGCCGAGCATGTTCCAGACGAACATAAACGCCAGCAAGATACCCATGTCTGCCTGGAACTGGATGGGCGACCACGCCCAGGTTGCCACGGCGAGCGCAAGGGTCAGGCCAGTGAGCAGCACGACACGTCCGGTGAATTGTAAGGCATGGTGATAGGCATCGGACAGCGTGTCGCCCGCTTTCAGGCGCGCCAGCATGACCGACAGCACGTACAGCGCATAGTCCACGCCGATGCCCACGCCGAGCGCGATGACCGGTAGCGTGGCCACTTTCACTCCCATCCCCAGCCATACCATCAACGCTTCACACAGGATCGATGTGACGACCAGAGGCAGTACAGCGCACACGACGGCGCGCCAGGAGCGGAACGTGAAGAAACACAACAGGATCACGGCGCCGTACACCCACAGCAGCATTTCGCGCATGGCCTTTTTGACGACGATGTTGGTCGCCGCGTCGATGCCGGCACTGCCGGCCGCGAGCATGAACCGCTCTCCGTCGCTGTTGTTGGCGGCGATGAAACGCTCGGTTTCGTCCACCACCCTTGTAAGAGTTTCGGCCTTGTGATCCTTCAGGTAGACGTACAGGGAGAGGAACGAGCACCCCTGGTTGAACAGCTCGCGCGGCGCACGCGTCTGCACGCCGCCAAGCGCCGCGTCGTTCGGAATCAGCTCATACCATTTCAGGTTGCCTTCATTATAGCCGATCATCGATATCTTGGACAGCGCGGCCATGGAATTGGTCGCCTCCACGCCCGGGAGCTGCTCGAGCCGCCATGCGAGTTCGTCCACCTTGGCCAGGTTGGCGTAGCGAGTACACTGGTCCTCAGGCGTCGACATCATCACCGTAAATATATCGGCGCTGGCCGCATAGTGGCGGGCCATGAAATCGTTGTCGAGGTTGTATCGCGAATCGGCACGCAGTTCCGGCGCCCCCGGATCGAGATCGCCGATCTTCAGGTGCAGGCTCACCATGTAACCCGCCACGCTGATGGCGGTGCCGACCACGATGGCCGCGATCGCAGGGCCGCGCCGCGTGAAATGATCGAGTTGGCGCCACAGCCAGGCACGCTGGCCAGCCGTTCCCTCGGTTTCGACCTGGAGGCTGCGGATCGCCGCGCGGCGGCTCACACCGACATACGACAGCAGAATGGGCAGCAGTACCAAGTTGGTAAAGATCAGGACGGCGACGCCGATGCTGGCCACCGCGGCCAGGTCCTGGATCACCTGAATCTTGATCAGCGCCAGCACGGCGAACCCGACCGCGTCGCACAACAGCGCCATCATGCCCGCCACAAACAGACGGCGGAAGGTGTAGCGTGCGGCGACCGCCCGGTGCGTGCCGCGTCCCACGTCCTGCATGATGCCGTTCATTTTTTGCGCGCCGTGGCTCATGCCGATCGCGAAGACCAGGAATGGCACGAGGATCGAATACGGGTCCAGCTCATAGCCGGCAAGCGCGAGCAGGCCACATTGCCAGACCACGGCGATGAGTGAGCACATGACCACCAGGGCGGTGCTGCGCACGCAGCGCGTGTAGCCGTACAGCACCGCACTGCAGATGCCGATAGCGATGGCAAAGAACGCCAGCACCTGGGTCATGCCCTCGATCAGGTCACCCATCACCTTCGCGAACCCGGTGATATGGATGCGCACCGACGGACTCTGGTACTTGGCGCGAAGCGCTTCCAGGTGCCGACCCAGATCGCCGTAATCCAGGGCGTGGCCGCTCTGTGGATTCTTGTCGAGCAGCGGTACCACGATGATGCTCGATTTAAAATCGGCCGCCACCAATTGTCCGATTTCGCCCGAGCGTTCGACGTTGGTCCTGACCGCCGCGAGGGCGCCGGGACTGCCGTCATAGCTGTCGCCGATCACGACATTGCCGTCAAGCCCATCTTCGGTCACGGCCACCCAGCGTGTGTTGCTGGTCCAGAGCGACTTCATGAACGGACGGTCGACTCCTGGGAGCAAATATATGTTGTCGTTAAGCTTTTGCAGGGTAGCCAGGTAATTCTTGTCGAAAATCGAGGCGCCCGTCGTCTCCACCGCCACGCGGATCGCGTTGCCCTGGCCAGCCAGGTTACCCTTGTTGGCGACATAGTTGACGATGTAAGGATGACTGGTCGGGACAGTCTTCTCGAAGCTCGCGTTCAATCGGAGATGCGTGGCCTGCCAACCGAGGAATGCGCTCAGTAACACGCATAATAGGACGATCCAGGGCCGGTTGTTGAACAGCAGCCGCTCCGGCAGCGAACCGGAGGACGTGTCGAAGTCTTCGAGGCGGGCGACCACCGGCTGGTGGTCGAGCGTGGTATCAGTATGCATGATGCTGTTGCCTTAAAGTTTTGGTTGGCGCCGTACGCCGCGCAACGTAGCCACGATCAGGCCGCCGTCGGGCGCGGCCGCAAGCCCCGCGGCGGGCGCCTGTTCTCGTGTCGGGCGTTTTTGAAAGCTCGCGCCACCGTCGCGGCTGACGAGAACGTCCCCGGTCTGGGCCAACAGCACGAGGCTACCGTCGTCGCGCTCGATTCCCGCGCTGACGGAGGCGCTTACGCCACTGTCGATCTTGACCCAGTGAGCGCCGCGGTCGGGCGTGCGAAATACGTTGCCGCGCAGGCCATAGGCGAGCAACGTTCCCGACCGGGTCAGCAGCAGGCCGAAGAAGGTGCCCTTGTACGGCGAGGGTAATGCCTCGAACGTGGCGCCACCATCGGAGGAGTGCATCAGCAGACCCTGCTCGCCAGCGATGTAGACATCCTTGCCAGCGACACGCACCGCCGTCAGGTGCAAGCCCTTCGGATTGGGCAGCCGCGCGGATAGGGGAGTCCACGTCCGGCCGCCATCGCTGGTCATGAACGCCAGGTTGTAGGCGCCGACCGCGAATCCGTGCTGGCTGTCGGCGAAGTCGATATCGAAGAAGGGCTTGTCCGGTCCTTCCGCGACTAGCTGGCTGGCGATGCGTTCGGCGCGGTCATTGCCCTCGGCGCGCAAGCTGGCAGCCTGCAGGGCCGCAGCCCGGACACCGTCGAGCTGTAGCGTCCAGGTGAGGCCGCCGTCCCCGGTCGTCAGGATAGTGCCAAGATGGCCGACGGCCCATCCCGTCCGAGCGTCGACGAACCGGATCGCGGTAAGGCTTGTCTGCACCGGCACTTTAGCCTGATGCCAGCTCGCCCCGGCGTCATCGGACAGCAGCACGATGCCGCGTTCGCCGCCGACGACCATACGCTGTCCGGCGCGCGCCACCGCGAGGGCCGCCGCCGTCGTGGCCTTGTTGCTGCCGAGCGCGCCGTTACGCAATACGGCGGGCACGGGCGATGCGGATGGCGCCGCCGCTGCGGCCAGTACCGCCGCAAATCCCAGCACGGCGCTTCCGGTAAGCAGTGCGCGTTTCATCAGCGCGTACCTTCGTTGGCCAGCGCCTCGGGGCTGAAATCAGCCGGCGCCAGCGCCGGCACGGCCGGCTTGTACTGCGTCGGCATCTCGTTGGTGGCCATATTTAGGTAATACGCGCCTGTGCGCAGGTCATAACCGCCCCATTCGGTCTGGCCGATCAGAGCCGGGATATCCGGTGCCAGCAGCGTGAGCGTGAAGTTCGTCCTTACGAGCTCATTGTTAGCGTCCCAGCCGTCGATCAGGATGATCTGCCAGGTGTCCTCGTCGACGTAGTACCTGCGCTTGGGTACGACGTGACGCTTGCCGGTCGCCAGGGCTGCCTCGACGACCCAGACGCGATGCAGTTCCCAGCGCACGAGCGAGGGATTGAGGCTCTTCGGCTGGAGCAGGTCTGCGATCTTGGCCGCGTCCGCGCGGTTGTTATTGTAGGGAATGTAGACTTCCTTCTTGCCCACCAGCTTGAGCTCGTATTTGTCGAGCGGACCGAACAGCATGAACGCCTCGTCGACGAGCCCGATGCCGGACGTTACCGCATCCGGCGTGTCGTAGGCCACGGACGGGCCCTTGCGCACGCGCCGTTGCCCGACCAAGTACTGCCACAGCCCGCGCGCGTTATTCGAATTGATCGACGCGTGCTCCATGATCGACTCGCCCGCTTTCGAACCGGGATCGGTGGCATAGAATTTGGAGTAGTTGTAGTATCCCTTGAACGTGGCTGGGCTGCCGTGCGGATCGTAATAAGGGCGGTGGATACGCTCGATGCCGGCCGACGCCAGCGAACGCTTCCCGTCCGACGTCACGACCCAGGCGCTGGAATTGCTCACGATGGAGTAACCGATCCAGGCCAGGCGATGGTTCTGGATCACTTCATAGCCGTCCTTCGGCAACGGAAACGGGATGCCGCCATACACGCCGTCGACACCCTGTCCGCCATCGACCAGCTTCGCCCGCGTGGCGTTCTTAAACGTGTTCTCGTACACCCATTGCGGCGCTGCGGCGCTGCGATGGGTCGGATACACGTCGATGCGGTAGTCGGGATACTTCTTCATGAGCGCCTTCACACCGTCGGTCAGCTTGTCGGCGTACTTGTCCATGTTCTTGACGTCGATCGAATACAGGACCTTTTCGCTCGCGAACAGATCGGGGCGCGGGTCACCGGACTTGTAGCCGGCCGGCACCTTGGTGGCACCGCCGTCCCACGCGGGAATGCTGCCGTCCTTGTTACCGGCCCGTTCACCGCCGAGCGGCGTCAAGGTGGTCTTGAGCTTGGTGGCTTCGTCGGCCGTTACCGCGGCAAACGACAATGGGGTTGCCAGGACAGTGATCAGGGTGATGAGGAAGGTAATGTTCTTCATGTCGAAACTCCGATAATTTCGAAAGCATTTAAAAAGTGCGGGACACGCTGAAAGACACGAAACCTCGGTCCTTGAGCGTCTGGGCGAAGGTAAGCTGACGCGGCCCGGCACTGCCCGGAACCAGCGTTTCGGTGAGCGTCCCGGCGGCACCGAAGTAATCGGTATAGGCCAGCGAGAAATTCCACTGGTTCTGGTAAGTGCCCTTGAAACCGATGCTGTAGTCGCCGCCGTCCGACACGCCGCCGGCGAACTTGAACATGGCGGACGAGCGCCCTCCGAAGTTGTAGCCCACAGCGATGGGGACCGATACGTCCAGCCCCGGCAGGACCTGGAAATATTGGGGTTCGAAGATCGTGCGGAAAGCCCAGGCATCCTTGGTGGTGTTGGCCGCAAGTCCACCGTTGACGCCGGTCGCTCCCAGTGTCGGCGCGAAGATGTCGCGCGTGACCTTCATCGTACGGTTCCACGCCAGTTCTCCCAGCATGGCCCCGCCCTGCCAAAGGGCCGTCGGCTGCAGGACGTAAATGCCGGACAGGTTCAGGTGAGCCGTGCGCCCGACGGCATAGCAAGGATTGCTGTCGGACGTCCCGCAACCGGTGACCGCGCCGCCAGGCACCAGCACTGCCGGATTACTGGTCAGTGGCGCGTTGTCCCGCATGGAGCCTTCCAGTGCCCAGTTGAGTTGTCCGATCGACGAGTTCACACTCATCCCAACCGTGCGCACGTCTTCGGCGTAGGCAAGGTGCACGTTGCCGTTCACGAAATCGAACACCGGAGCCGCCGGAGTTTTCTCGTGATACTGCGCGGCATAGAAACCGAACTCGTAGTTGCTGCCTGCCGGATTCCACTTCAGTTGCACGCCGCCCTGACCGGAGTTGCGCGGCAGGTGCTCCTTGTTGTTAAGGTAAGGCAGGTTGACGGGCTTGCCGCTGGCGTCGACGCCGAAGTTGACGAACCCGGTATCAGGCAAGACGTCGCTATCCGAAAAATAGCTGCCGACGCCAGGCAGGCGGCTGGGACGCCACTTGAACTGGTAGTACGCACCGAGCTGTACACCTTCGCTAACCTGCAGCGAGCCCGAGACCTGCTCGACCGGCAGCAGGACCTCCTTGAACTGCCAAGCCGGCACCGACAGAATCTTAGAAATGTTCACCGGTCCCTGTGCGTTGGCGATACCGTTCTGTCCGAAGAACAAGCTTTCTCCCCACTGCAACGAATGCTTACCCAGGCGTACCGTGCCTTGCATGCCGCCGACTTCACCTTTGGCGTATACGAATGCGTCCAACACTTCGGCACCCCGGCCATGTTGATAGCGGGTGGAAGGCAGGAACTCGTTGGGCGCCTGGCCGGGCTTGTTGTTGGCGGTCGAGATTACGGTTGGTGTGGGATTCCCGCCCACGAATACCTGCGTGCCCGAGTAATCATTACGGCGCAGGTAGACGCTGTCGTACCAGCCCGTCCCGCTCACGCGGGCACCGAAATTTTTCGCCGTGACGTCGAATTCCGCCAACAGGTCGAAACGGCTTGAAATCAGGCCTTTGCGAAAATTGTGGTCACCGTCGTCTTCGTTGGCGACATTGGGGTCGCCGGCAAAATCCAGCCGGGTCAGTGCCGCTGACGGATCCTTCACGCGGTATGCCGAGCTGTATTTCGGCGTCAGGTCCAGCCTGACCTTGAGGTCGGGATCCGACGTCTTGAAGTCGACCGCATAGGCGTTGGGGAGCGTGAGCGCTACGGCGAGCGCGAGTGTTTTACGAGGAATAGGCATGCAAGTCTCCGTGCGCCTGTCGTGGACGGCACAAAATATGTAATTGTCTAAATGGATGGACTACGAACCGCTGCCGGTCAGCTAGGGTGGCTGCGGATCCGGCGCCTCCGCTCGTGGCGGGCCGCCTACTTGGATCGGAATCGTCGTCACGGGAACAGCCATGGTTCGAGCGCGCTGCGGCGCTGTTCGTAACAACGGATCGCTTCATCCTGCTGCAGCGTGAGCGAAATGTCGTCCAGCGCGTCGAGCAGCCGCCGCTTGTTGAACCCGTCGATCTCGAAGCGGATGACTTCACCTCCTGGCGTGAAGACCATCTGGCTGACCAGATCAATGGCGAGCGCGTAGCCTGGGGTCGCCTCAACGTCCCTGAACAGTCGGTCGACGACTTGTTCGTCGAGCGGGATCGGCAACAGGCCGTTCTTGAAGCAGTTTGCGTAGAAAATGCTGGCGAAGCTGGGAGCGATCACGGCCCGGATGCCGTAATCGGACAACGCCCAGAGCGCGTGCTCACGGCTCGATCCGCAACCGAAGTTTTCCCTGGCGAGCAGAATTTGCGCGTCCCGGTAGCGGGACTGGTTGAGCACGAACGCCGGATCAGGTGCCCTGCCCTGCTTGCCCGGGTAACCGGGATCTAGGTAGCGCCATTCGTCGAACAAGTTGGCGCCGAATCCCGAGCGGGCGATCGACTTCATGAACTGCTTCGGGATGATGGCATCTGTGTCGACATCCGGTCGGTCGAGCGGCATCACGCACGAGGTAAATGGGATGAACGATTGCATGGCGGCCTCACCAGTCCTGCGTCACGTCGACGAAATGGCCGGCGATGGCCGCGGCCGCCGCCATCGCCGGACTCACCAGATGCGTTCGGCCCCCCGCGCCCTGACGACCTTCGAAATTGCGATTCGAGGTCGAGGCACAGCGCTCACCCGGCAGGAGGCGGTCATCGTTCATGCCGAGGCACATTGAGCACCCGGGCTCGCGCCATTCGAATCCTGCATCGATGAGCAAACGATCCAGTCCTTCGGCTTCGGCCTGCGCCTTGACGAGGCCAGACCCGGGAACGACGATCGCCTGGCGAATCGTGCGCGCAAGCGTCCTACCGCGTACAACCGTCGCCGCGGCACGCAAGTCCTCGATGCGCGCGTTGGTGCAGGAGCCGATGAAAATGCGGTCGAGCGTGATCTCGCGAACCGGCGTACCCGGCTTAAGGTCCATGTAGTCGAGCGCGCGCGACACCTGTGCGCGCCGGACGGGGTCCGCCTGATCCTCCGGCGACGGCACGCAGCCGTCAACCGACACGGCCATTGCCGGCGACACGCCCCAGGTAACCATGGGCGCCACCGTGCCCGCGTCGATGGACAGCCATGCGTCGAACGAGGCTCCCTCGTCACTGACGAGCGTACGCCAGTAAGCGCACGCGTCATCCCATGCCGCGCCACTCGGGGCATACGGCCGCCCGTCAAGATAGGACAGCGTGGCGTCGTCGACACCCACCAGGCCCACGCGAGCACCCGCCTCGATCGCCATATTGCATAACGTCATACGCGATTCCATCGACATGCGCGCGACCGCGGGGCCACCGAATTCGATCGCATAGCCCGTCGCGCCGGCCGTGCCGAGACGCTGGATCAGGGCAAGGATCAGGTCCTTGGCCGTCACGCCCTGAACGAATTCGCCGGTCACTTCGATATACATGGTTTTCATCCGTTCCACCAGCAGGCACTGGGTCGCCAGTACGTGCTCCACGTCCGACGTCCCGACTCCGAAAGCCAGGGCAGCAAAGGCGCCGTGGGTACTGGTGTGCGAATCGCCAGCGACCACCGTCATGCCCGGCAATGTCGCGCCCTGCTCCGGGCCGACGACGTGGATGATGCCCTGACGCGGATCGCCCAGTGGGAATTGCGTGATGCCGAATTCGGCGCAATTGGCGGCCAGTTGGTCCACCTGGGCTCGCGACAACGGATCGGCGATGGTCCCGCGTTGCGCCGCGATCGTCGGCACGTTGTGATCGGCCGTCGCCAGGACGGTCTCGGGGCGCCACGGCCGGCGCCGGGCGAGGCGAAGTCCCTCGAATGCCTGTGGGCTCGTCACCTCATAGACCAGGTGCCGGTCGACATACAGCAGCGCTGGACCGGGGCCGTCGGCCGGACCGACAAGGTGCCGGTCCCACAGCTTGGCGAAAAGGGGCTTCGGTGCCATGTCGGTCACTCGTCCGCGCCGGAACGCAGGAACGCTTTGACCGCCCCCCTCGCCTGCACAGATTCGTCGAGGATGAGGTGCCCCGCGCCCGCGACCACACGGACGGTGGCGTCCGGCAGCAAGTTAGCCCAGGTCTGTGCCTGGGCGGCGGGGATCACACGATCCTCCCCTCCCCACAACAGGAGGGTCGCTACGTCGATGCGCGCAAGCGAGGCGGGAAGCGCCGGATCGACCAGGCTGCCGTTCCTCAGGACGCGGCCGACGGATTCCGTTTCCCGTGCACGCATGGCGCCGAACTGAGGATCGGGCCAGGTCGGCACGAACGGATCCAGCACCGACACGTCCTCGATCAGGTAGTCGAGCAATTCTCCGGGCGGGATGTCGGCCAGGTTCGTCATCGGATGCGCTGGCACGTCCAACCCGGCCGGGCAGACAAGGACCAGTTTGTTCAGCAGAGCACCATGGTCGGCCGCGAACTGCGCCGCCATCCGCCCTCCCATCGAGCAGCCGACAAGATTGAATTTCTTCAGGCCCATCTGGTCAAACAGGTTGGCGTAATGACGCACGTAGTCGTCCATCGAGTCGATGCGCGCATCGTCTTGTGACTCGCCGAACCCTGGATGATAGGGAATGACGACGCGAAAATCACCCGTCCAGTCCCGCGCGAAATCGAAGCCGTGGAATGTGCCGGCGCCATGGAAGTAGACCAACGTCTCTCCGCGGCCCGTGCTGTAGAGCACGGTCCGGATGCCGTTCACCACATATTCATGGCGCTCGAAACCCTCCGTGCGGACCCTGCTGTCTCCGAGAATTTTGCTCATGGCTTGCCTTCGTTTCTTGTCGCTTTTTGAGAGATGCGTCGCGGCTCAGGCTGTGGCATCGGCACGTTCGTAGATGCCTTCCGGGAACGGCCGGCCGATCACGCCGGATGGATACATCATGGCCTTGCGGCCGATCTCGGCGTTCTCCGCCGAGGTGCGGTAAGCCTGTTCGTCTTCGCGCCGCTTGTGCGGATCCTTCTCCGACAGCACGCGCTTCATGTGGCTGGCCGTAGGCGACGTGCATTCGCGGAAGACACGGCGCCGCTCGTCGGAGTAATAGTCGAGGATCGAGTCGTCGCGCTGGCGGGTGATCACCGCGGACAGCGCGTCGGACAGTTCGACCGCGTCGATGATGCCGGTCGTGAGCCCCATGCCGCCGCAAGGGTTGCAAACGTGGGCGGCGTCGCCGGCGAGGAGGACGCGGCCGACCCGCATCGATGGCACGCAACGTTCGTGGACGCGGTACGGCGATGCAGCCACGATCTCGTACTTGCCCGGGCCGGGCAGGATGGCCGCATAGCGTTCCGGAATGCGGCGCAGCACTTCCTCTTCCGGCAGCGAGGCGTCTTCTCCAAACGTGCAACGCCAGATGTTTTCCTTGCCGAGACGGGCCACGACGGCCCAGTTGACGGGGTCGGACACCTGGTTGATCGGCGCGAAACCATACTTGTCGAAATCGAAGCGCACGTTGGTGGCGACAAAGCGGTCCGGCCAGGTATGCCCTTCGAAAGGCAGGTCGAGCAGGCGGCGCACCGTGCTGCGCGCGCCATCGGAACCGACCAGCCAGTCCGCGCGCAAATCCTGAGGGCCTTCTGCCGTGTCGACCCGTACCGTCACGCCCCGCTCGTCCTGCTCGAACGCCGCCAGGCCGGTGTTCCAGCGCACCGCCGCGTTCGGGTACCGCGACAGGTGCTGCAGCACGAGATCGGCCAGGATGTGCTGGCCCAGGTGCAGGTTGTAGGGATAGCGGACCAGTCCCGTCAGGATGGACGAGTCGATGCTCACGACTTTGTTCTCGGCCGGCGAACGGAACTGGAATTCCGTACTCTTGTAGCCGACGTGCAGCGCGTCTTCAAGCAGGCCGTAACAGTCGAGCACGTCGAGCGTCGTCGGATAATAGATCGCCGCGCGCGGTGAGTCGTTGATGGTCGGTGCCGCGTCGACCAGCGTGACCTTAATCCCAGCGCGTGCGAGCCCGAGCGCGGTGACGAGGCCCACCGGACCAGCCCCCGATACTATGACGCCACCCAGATTTTCCATGTTTGTCTCCTAGTATTTGTTGACGTAATTAACTCCGGACACGGGCTACGCAACCCGTGCCACGAATGCGATCAGTTCGCTGGCGAAACGCTCCGGGTCGTCGAGGAACGGGGCATGCCCCGCATCCTCATACAGCGACACCCAGGCGCCGCCAATCGCCTGTTGCACGTTGCCTGCATGGGCCGGCAGGATGACCGTGTCGCATACGCCGTGGCTCACCAGTACCGGCAGGTCAAGTTGCGCGACGACGTCGTCGTAGTCGAGGCGGCGATTGCGCAGCCATGCCCGTTGACCGGCTGGTATCGAGGCAATGGCAGCGCTCAGTGTCCGGTACCGCTGCGTCCCCGCCGCGGTCCGCAGGACCTCGCGGATGAAACGGTCGGCTGCCGCGTTTGCCACCGCCACCTCGCCCGCGCATAGGTCCGCCAGGACCGTGTGATCCGGACCGAGCACGCGCGGATCGGCGAGGCTGGCGGCGGCCACCAGGTTGGCGCAGCGTAGTGCACCGCTGCCGTAGTGACGGACGTAGTCGAGCAGCATGCGGCCGCCGTACGACCAGGCCAGTACGGCGGGCCGATGCAGGCCGCTGGCACGGATCACCGCGTCGAGGTCGTCGGCCCAGGCACGGCCGTCGGCGTAGCCCTCGGCGGACAATGCGCGGCCGGACATGCCATGGCCGCGCAGGTCCGGCAGGACGACATGGCACCGGTCGAGGAAACCGTCCTGTGCGCACAGCGTCGACCACACGGTATGGTCCAGGGCAAAGCCATGCAGCAGCACGATCGGCAAACCGGCCGGGTTACCGCCCTGCCAGTAAGCGATGCGGCAGCCGTCCACGGATACGACCTCGGATGACCGTAACGCGACGATGGAGTCCTTGGCATTCATCGGTGCGCTCTCAGGCAGCAGCGGCGGCGCCGTAGTGCTTTTCGCGTAGCGCGCGCCAGGCGACGATGTCCGCGTCGACGGACTGGTACTTGTCCGCGAAGAAGCGCTCGGTGACCGAGACGTTCGTGGCGAGTTCCACGCGCATCCCGTTCGGATCGTAGAAGTAGATCGAGCGGCAGTAGCCGTGATCGATCTCGAGGACCTCGACGCCGGCCACCTGAAGCTTGTGCTTGTAGGCGTCGATCGTCGCATGGCCGCCCTCCACTTCCATGGCGATGTGGTGGCCGAACTGATCGACTTCAGGGAAATCGTCGGCCTTGAAGTGCGACGGGTAGTCAAAAAACGCGAGCGCGCTGCCGTCACCGAGTTCGAAATACAGGTGCATGTACGGCTTGGGTTCGTTCGTCAGCGGATCGATCGGCTCGATGCAGGCTGCCACCAGGGGAAATCCCAGCAGTCCCTCGTAGAACGCCCGCGTCTCTTCCGCGCTGCGGCAGCGGAAGGCGTGATGGTGCAGGTGCCTGACCTTGTTGGCGGCGCGCCGTTGCTGGGCGATCCTGCGCGCCAGTTCCAGATCGATGTCGCTTGGGGTCCAGTTTTCGAGACTCATGATTTATCTCCGTTATGGTTTGTAATGCGCCTGCGGCGCGATGAGGGCTACTTCTTGTGCAACAATTCGCTACGGATGGCATGACCGTGCTGGTCCAGAACCGGGGGCGCGGTAATGTCGAACCCGCGTTCGCCATCGAAAGTGATCGGAAAACGGATCGTGCGGAACCTCCCGAGGTCGGCGTGGGGCACCGACACCTCGAGTTGCAGATGTCGGACCTGCGGATCTTCGAGAACCTCGGCGACGTCGTACATGGGTGCGTGCGGCACGTCTTCCCGTGCAAGCCGTTCGCACCAGGTGCTGCGCATCTCCTTGATGAAGATGTCGCGCAACAGCACGATCAAGTCATCGTAATGCTCGATGCGCTGTTCGCGAGAACAAAAACGGGGATCAGAAAAAATGTCCGGACGGCCCATTGCGGTTGCCAGACCCTGCCAGAACTTGGCAGGCGACGACATGTGGAGCGCGATCCATTTGCCATCCGCGCACTGCAACACATAGGACTGCGAGACGCTGGGCCGGCTGAACGGCCCCATGACTTCCCCCTCCGACAGGAAGTGCGTGAACGCGTCCAGGTTGAAGTGGCACATCGCCTCGATCATCGACACTTCCACGCTGCGGCCGCGGCCGCTGCTGGCGCGCTCGAACAACGCGCCCAGGATGCCGAATGCCGCGTAATAACCCGTCATCGCATCGGCTATCGCCGGACCCGCCACACGCGGGTCGGCCGGATTGACGAGAAGGCCGAGAAAGCCGCTGGCGGCCTGCGCGACCGTGTCGTAAGCGGGCCGCTGAGAGGCCGGCCCCGTCGCCCCGAAGCCGCTGATCGCGCAGTAGATCAGGCGCGGGTTGAGGTCGCGCAGCCGGGCCTCGCCGGCACCGAGGCGCTCGGCGATACCTGGTCGGAAATTCTGGATGTACACGTCCGCGCCACGGATCAGGTCGTCAAACACGGCCCGATCGCTTTCCAGTTTCTGGTCCAGCGCGATGCTGCGCTTGTTGCGGTTGTAGGTCTGAAAATGGGTACTGTACAGTCCGCCATCGAACGCACGGAATGGATCGCCGGTGCCGGGCTGCTCGACCTTGATCACGTCGGCCCCCATGTCCGCCAGGATCATGGACGCGGCGGGCCCGGTGATGAAAGTGCCCTGTTCGATGACGCGCACGCCTTCTAGTACTTTGCTCATGTTGGATTGCCTAGTGGTTGACGGTTGCGGGATCAGGATCGGACGAGCTGCGTGCCATCGAATACGAGCTCGCGCGTGGCCTGGTACGAGAGCGCGAAGCCGATCGAGTGCTCAAGTTCTTCCGTCAGGTGAGCGATCAATCCGGCCGTGCGGGCCAGGATCGGGACACCCTTGAGCGCCGCCAACGGAAATCCGATGCCAAGCAGCACGGCGGGAATTGCGGCCGATACGTTGAGCTTAAGCTCCTTTCCGATGACACGCGGCAGAACCCGCTCCACCGCCTCCGCGATATCCACGTAACACAGGTCGATCGCATGGTGACGCGCTACCTCGAACAGGGCGTTAACGCGCGGGTCGCGCTCCTTGTGGAGCGGGTGTCCGTAACCCGGGATGGCGCGGCGCGCTGCGCGATATTCGCCAACGACGGCCAGCGCAGCCGTGTCGATGTCCGTCCCGTGATCGCGTGCATACGCGGCAATGTCGTCGAACAGCCGTCCCGCGCTTTCCGATGCCCCGAGGATGACTGATCCGCATCCGAGAATACCGGCCGCTACCGCCCCCTGTAGTGCGTCCGGTGCAGCCGCAAGCGTCATCCGGCTCGCCTGCACACTCGGTACCAGGCCATGTTCCGCAATCGCCACCAGCGTCGCGTCGATGATGGCTGCCGCCTTGACCGACGGCCGCGTACCGGTCACCAGCAGGTGGAAGTAGTCGGTGAAAGAGATTTTGCCAATCAGGTCGCCACACAGGTCAACGCCGCGGACGGTGATCGAATGTGCGTCAGCCGTCGAGATGGCGGTTCTTGGTACGGTTTCTTTGCCTATCTTCATATTCAGTCCAGTTGGTTTCTTGCGGATAAATACAGAGTAACAGCAGGCAACCATATGTTGAAATGATGATTTTCCATTGTTATCATTGATGGCATCGATGGTTTGGAGGGAACATGGAGCTCAGGCATTTACGTTATTTCAAGGCGCTTTCGGAATGTCTTAACTTCACGCGTGCGGCGGAGCGGGTGCATGTGACGCAATCGACGCTATCGCACCAGATCGCGCAACTGGAAGACGAGCTGGATACCGCACTGTTCGAGCGTATCGGCAAAAAGGTCGTGCTGACCGAAGCCGGACAGCTGTTTCTCGATTACGTGACGCAAGCATTGCGTGCCGTCGACCAGGGCTTGGGGGCGCTCAAGGACAGCGCCAGTTCGCTGGCAGGAGAGGTTCGAGTCGGAGCGACGCACACGTTCAATCTGGAGTTCTTGCCCGAATGCATTGCGATCTTCCTTGATCGGTATCCGACCGTAAAAGTGACGGTGGAGGAGCTATCGGCGGACGACATCAGCGAAAAACTCAAGGCTGAACAGCTCGATCTGGGCATTGCCTACCGTCCGAACACGCCGGAGGAACTTTGGTTCGAGCCGCTGCACAACGAAGAAATGGTGCTGGTTGTATCCGACCAACATCCGTTCGCCAAGAGGAAGCGGATCCGCTTCGTGGAACTGCACCGCCAGCAATTGGTTCTGCTGCCCAGCGAATTCTCGACGCGCAATATGCTCGACGAATGTTTTCGCGCCAGCTCGGCCGAGCCGGTCGTAGTTGCCGAAATGAACACAATCGCGCCGATGCTGCGACTGGTCGCCCGCACGCGCATCGCCGCCATCGTCGCGGCGAGTGCGGTCACGGCGGAAGGCGGTCTGCACGTGGTGATGCTGGAAAGCCCGACGCCGGTACGCACGCCGGGCATCCTCTGGAAGCGGGGTACGAGGCAGCAGACCGCGCACATGCGTTCGTTCTCGGCAATCGTTCGCAACCTGGCGATGAACCAAGGTACGGCATCCCGCCCGCGGCGCGGCTAACGACTATGCAATGAATTCTCGGACACCGGCATCTACCGCCGCGCCAAAGCGAACCTGCGCAGGAAATACCTGCGTTTTGCACACCTGCCAGCCACACACCACCTCAACAGCCGCTTCAGGTCGCGGTCTCGCCAGATGCCACTCGACGAGGTCGAGATTAATAAGAGCAGCGCGGTGTATTCGAATGAAGCGTGTCGGGTCTAATCGCGCCCCTAGCTCGGTGATGCCGATCCGTATCAAGAAACGGCGCCCGCGCGCGAGAATTATTGTGTCCTTCGAATCGGATTTCAGATAAACGATCTTGGTTTCCGGAGTCAGCACGGGATTCGTTGCCGGCCGATCTTTCGTTGTCGCAGTGCACGTCACCCTCAGGCTGTAGCGGTCGTCATACTGACGCGTGATTTCATCATACGCGCAGGACCCGAGAGAGACTGGCAAGGACTACCATCAGCGCACACGTAAAGTGTGCGGCGGCTTCGTACTTTCCATGAAGCAAAAGCCAGTTGGCCGGTTGTAACCTCTCAAAGTTTCGTTCTGGCGCATACATTGACTACAGGATGCATCTTGACCCCGTTCGGGGTCACGGTAACCATTATATTCATCACAGCTTACTCTTGAGGAGTTCAATGTATGTCGAAGCAACTTTTGGCAAATCTTGGTACCGCCTGGGACCGTCAAGACGTCGACGCGGTACTTGAGTGCTTTTCGGCGAACGGCACATACCACGACGTAATGGGCGATTACCCACTAGGAAAAACCTACCGCGGTCATGCCGAGATTCGAAAAGCATTGATTAGCACCTTCTCGGCTTTTCCTGGCGCGCGTCTGTTGCCGGTTGGAGAGCCCATTTTCGGCCCCGATGGTAAAGCGGCATCCGAATGGCTCTTTGAATACAAAGACGCCAATGACCAGATGGCGCAACTTCGCGGATGCGACTTTTTCGTCATTAATGATGGCAAAGTAGAAGTGAAAAACGCTTACATGAAGTCGTATGCGACACCTGACGCGGGTGCCCGAAACTCCGCTGCGGGAGCGCAGCCAAAGTAACGACCGTACAGGCTAGCTATCCGCTTATGCTGTCGTAGAGATAACGTTGTTAGCGCCTAGATAACATAGTGGTATTTTTGCTTCATCGGTATATTTGCATGTGATTATCGGAATTTTGGGGTACACCGTGTACGATTACTCGCTCGATCATCGCTTGGGCCTGCTCTGCCATCCGACTGAGAGGCGGATGTCGAACAGACAAGCCGTCGCTGTCGCCACAACGGCGTATGGCGGCTCGATGCAGTGCTCCTATCTCGTAACCCTACCGGCAATCACCATGCATCAAAACCAGACCGCGCCTTTGACTATGCTTGCTATGGTCGCTAGTACGTTAATCTATGCCTTATCAGTGGTTCCGATTAGTGTCTCGCCAATCATGGCAGGGCTCTTCGCGGACCATCTCGATCTCAGTGTTAGTGAAGTAGGTTGGATCTTGTCCATCGAACAGGCGGGCTGCGTGTTCGGAGCATTATTTGCCTTCTGGGCCACATCGCGTGTGCAGTGGAGGTCACTCATCATTTTGGCCAGCGTGGTTGCAATCCTGGCCAATGCGGTCACCGGATCGATGACGGGCTTCGCTGCAGTTGCCATGACGCGGTTTATCGCTGGAATCGCCTCCAACACTGTCACGCTCGTAGCTTCCTGTTTGCTGGCGCGCGCAGCAGAACCTGACCGTGCCTTCGGGGCAGGTTTGCTCGTGTCATGTGTCATCAATGCTATGTGGGTTTGGCTGTTGAACACGGCTCAGCAAACGTTGGGCTATCAGGCAACGATTGGATTAGGAACACTACTCTTTGTGGTGTCGATGATGCTAGCGTTTTTCCTACCTCGACGCGTCGGGGGCGTGCAGGATACGTGGCGAATCGAAGCGCACGCTGCTCCCCTGGCGTTAACAAATCCCCGGCCAGCACGCGCTGGATTAGCTGGTCTCGTATTGTTCGGCATAAGCCTGAACGTGGTCTGGGGCTTCCTTGAACGTTTGGGCACCGCAAATGGCCTCTCCGGTAATGATATCGCCTGGGCATTGGGAATTGGATTACTTGGTAGTGGGTTGGGTGCACTTGCCCCCACCCTCCTCGGTGATGCCGGGAACCGCGTTCGCATGCTTTTCATCACCACCGTAGTTCTTTTCGCGTCTCTAGGACTCACGTGGTGCTCACACGGGGTGGTGATGTTTACTCTGTCAGTGTCGCTTTTGGCTGGAGCTTGGAACATGGGGCTGGCCTATTATATGGCGCAGACTTCCACCAATGATGCCTGTGGTCGCTATACACGGGCTATCTACATCGCCATCGCAGCCTCGCAATCAATCGGCCCAGGCCTCGCAGCGATTCTTCTCGGTCACTTCAGTCTGATGAGCGTGTTGGTGGTCTCGCCTCTACCGGCTGTCATTGCTCTGGTATTTGTTACCGTGGTACGACGAACAACTGAGAGCTCGAGTACTCTACAAAAAGTAGTCAAGACCCAAGATGGCGCGTGGTGATAGGTAGAATTCCGCTTGGCCGCTGACCCCATTATTATCAAATTGCATCTTCAGCGCTAGCGATAGTTAGCTCGCTACATTGCCTTATATTTTTCGAAAGAACCTTATGAAGATATTCGTTCCTGTAAAGCGCGTTATCGATTATAACGTCAAGGTCCGCGTCAAGTCCGACGGCAGTGGCGTCGATATCGCCAATGTCAAAATGTCGATGAATCCGTTCGACGAGATCGCCGTGGAAGAAGCCACGCGCCTGAAGGAAGCCGGCAAGGTCACCGAGATCGTGGCCGTGACCTGCGGCGTGGCCCAGGCCCAGGAAACCCTGCGTACCGCGATGGCGATCGGCGCCGACCGCGGCGTGCTGGTCGAGACCGGGGCCGAGATCGAGCCGCTGGGCGTCGCCAAGGTACTGAAGGCGCTGGCCGTCGAAGAGCAGCCGCAACTGATCATCCTGGGCAAGCAGGCGATCGACGACGATTCGAACCAGACCGGCCAGATGCTGGCTGCGCTGCTGGGCTGGCCGCAGGCGACGTTCGCCTCGAAGGTCGTGCTGGAAGACGGCAAGGTCACCGTGACCCGCGAAGTTGACGGCGGCCTGGAAACCGTGGCCCTCTCCCTGCCGGCCATCATCACCACCGACCTGCGCCTGAACGAGCCGCGCTACGTCACGCTGCCGAACATCATGAAGGCGAAGAAAAAGCCGCTGACGACCGTCAAGCCGGAAGACCTCGGTGTCGACGTCACACCGCGCCTGAAGACCGTCAAGGTCGCCGAGCCAGCCAAGCGTTCGGCCGGCGTCAAGGTACCCGATGTGGCGACACTGGTTGCGAAGCTGCGCACCGAAGCCAAGGTCATCTGAAGCAGACTACCATGGCACCGACCAAAGCCCCCAGCAAGGAGCAGGTTTGCGAATGGCTTATGCATAGACGGCGCATCTGGGCGCCGTTGCCGACACTATAGGAAGTACGCGCGCACCTGGGTTGGGGGCTCGACAATGATCTCCCGGCGGGCAAGTGCACGCCGGTTCGAAAGCTGAAGACAACATGACTACTCTCGTTATTGCTGAACACGACAACTCCGCGCTGAAGGCGGCCACCCTGAACACCGTCACCGCGGCCGCACAATGCGGCGGCCACGTCCACATCCTCGTCGCCGGCAGTGCTTGCGGCGCCGTCGCGGAAGCCGCCGCGAAAGTCGCGGGCGTGTCGAAAGTGCTGGTCGCCGACGCACCGCAATTCGCCGACGGCCTCGCCGAGAACGTCGCCGAGCAGATCCTGGCTGTCGCTCCGGCTTACTCGCACATCCTGGCTCCGGCTTCGGCCTTCGGCAAGAACGTGCTGCCGCGCGTGGCCGCCAAGCTGGACGTCGCCCAGATCTCGGAAATCACCAAGGTCGATGCGCCGGACACGTTCGAGCGCCCGATCTACGCTGGTAACGCCATCGCCACCGTGCAGTCGACGGACAAGGTGAAGGTCATCACCGTGCGCGGCACCGGCTTCAATGCCGCCGCGAACGACGGCGGTTCGGCCACCGTCGAAACGGTCGACGCCGTCGCGGACTCGGGCAAGTCGAGCTTCGTTGGCCGCGAAGTAACTAAGTCAGACCGTCCGGAACTGACCGGCGCCAAGGTCGTCGTCTCCGGCGGCCGCGGCATGGGTTCGAGCGACAACTTCAAGATCCTGGAACCGCTGGCTGACAAGCTTGGCGCCGCCATGGGTGCATCGCGCGCCGCCGTCGACGCCGGCTACGTGCCGAACGACTGGCAGATCGGCCAGACCGGCAAGGTCGTCGCGCCGCAGCTGTACATCGCCGTCGGTATCTCGGGCGCGATCCAGCACCTGGCCGGCATGAAAGATTCGAAGACCATCGTCGCCATCAACAAGGATCCGGATGCCCCGATCTTCTCGGTGGCCGACTACGGTATCGTCGGCGACTTGTTCGAATTAGTCCCACAGCTTACGCGGCAATTATCTTAACGCAAACCGGCAGGCCGCCTAAGTCCTACAACAGGTGGATTAGCGGCACTCGGTCGGGACTCCCGGTGATCTTGTCCATGAGCTCGACCTGCGCGTCGAACTGACGGGACCAGGCTTACACCTTCCCACGACTCCGCGGTGCGGAATTTCATCGCGTAACGTGCATTTTCTGGCGTGTCCACGGTGTCGTTGAACGCGACGACACCGTCTTTGGTCGGCAGCAGCGCCAATTTCGATAAACGCTTCATAATCGAGATGCACATCAGTGCGCGACGGTGGGGAGCGATCAGGTTTCCGTGCACGCAATGTCGGTGGTGTTGAGCACACCGAACTAACCTACACCGCGATCGCCTCCTTTAGAGCTTAGGGTAAGGCAAGTCCCGACATAGTTTGTTTTTCAATATTGACGATCTGTAAGCCCGTCGGGCCTCCCTACACGATTCGCGGAGTTCGCGCGAACTGACCGTGGCGCGCGGCTCTGCAATGTGCATCGGCTCATACGATGGCTTGGCGGAGTGACTTGGGCAGAAGGTGCTGAGCCGCGTCGATCCTGTGTCTTCCACGAATGCTTGCGGCGAATGAGCGGTAGTAAAAAGGCAGGGCACACGCCGTAACTTCAGTCTAACGTTAGACTGGAGGCGGTGCGAACATTGAAGAGTATCAACGAAATATCCCAGGCGCGTAGCCTGAGATATTAGTCGGATGGTGAAAGAACAAGATTCCGAAAAGGCGCTGCCCTGTTCGGATGCGAGGGCAGCCAAAGCTCGTGGATGCAATGGCGTGAAGGGCTGGTCAGCCGGTTAAAGGTCGCTGTGGACCAGCTTAAATTAGGGAACCAACCTGTCAAACTACTTGGCATGCGTCATTTCTGCCCCCAAATTGTCCCTGAGACATTAATCCAAGCTACCGGGCGCCGCGAGCAGTAAACTGCCATGGCTGTTATGAAGACGGGTTAGTGATAGTCGCGACGCTCCTCAACGAAGAAGACGGCGGGAGCGTCACGTGGCATAAAGCAGAGCAACGCCAGCGCAAACCAAATGAATTCTGATCACGCGGTCGTTGAAGGTTTGAAGGCGGCGTTGGTGCTTTGCAACCAACTTACGGCTCATATGCGCCGTGTTGGTCATGGAACATCCAATTCAAGCCCACCGTCTGACGTGATATCAGTTTGGAACGGTCGACGTTTCGGGGATGTCGAGCTCGCCCTACATGCGAAACAGAAAGGCTTATCACGTAGCGTGACGGTTTAATTTTTCCTTGCCAAGGGCGATATCGCGGACAGCGCGTTACACACCCTTGGTCGATTTAGTTTGACATTCAATAGGTAGGCGTTCCCTCGTCCTCGGGCAAGTCGTAGCTCATTCCGGCACGATGGCCATCGCGCACGGCTTGTGCGATGAACGCGGGCGCGACGCAGTCGCCACTGCGGTCCAGCGACATCGGCCCGCCTTCTCCGATCCGCTCCTGTAGTTCCCGGTACAGCGTTTCATCCGCAGTCTGGCAAGTCACGAGTACCACGGCGTCCGCTTCGAGCGCGAACGAATGCTCGGTTAGGACTCGTTGCGCCTTCACGCTCCCCGGCTCAACGGCGGTGATAGCGGCTCCCGTCACAATTTCGACCCCAGCGGCCAGCAACGCCTTCACCACATGACCGAGCTCCAGGGTATTAAAGGTCCAGGGCGCTGGATCACTGGCGGTGGTGACGTAAGTCACCTGGTTGCCTTCCCGCGCCAGCTTCTCGGCCAACGCCGATGCCATGTAGTAATAGTCATCGTCGTATACCACGATCTTCCCGGTCACCGGCTTGCCAGCCATGATGTCGTCCGGCGTGAACACGTGTGCGGCCTGAGCGCCCGGGATTGGCTCGTCATGGCTGCGGCCGGTGCCATCGCGCCGCCAGCTCGAGCCGGTGGCGACAATGACGTGATCTGGCGCCATGCCCAGCACGTCGTCGGCGGATAAGCGGCTGGAAAGGTACATCTCCACATTGGGCATGCGCTGCAGTAGAGCAAGCCTGTGATCTACGACTCGGCCCCAGGTGGCAAGGCGGGGCAGGTTTCGTTCTCGCGCAATCCGGCCGCCCCAGCTTTCGCCTGCCTCTGCAATCGACACCTGATAACCGCGCTTGCCCAGCGTCAGTGCGGCCTGCAGACCGGCCGGCCCACCACCCACCACCAGTACGCTTCGCGTCGGGTGCGCTGCGGCGGGCACGCGTTCCGGATGCCATTGCAAGCGGGCCTCTTCGCCGGCCGTCGGGTTCTGCGTGCAGCGAATAGTGGTCTTGTTCATGACCTCCGCGGCGCACACGTTGCAACCGATGCACTCGCGAATATCGTCGTGTTGACCCGTATCGATTTTATTGGGCAGAAATGGATCCGCGATCGAAGGGCGCGCCGCACCGATGAAGTCAAGAATACCGCGCTTGATCTGGCTGACCATCGCATCGGGCGAGGTGAAGCGGCCGACGCCAACGACTGGCTTGCTTGTCACCTGCTTGACAAACGAAATGAATGGCTCCTGCTGTCCTTCCTCGAAGAAACGCGAACTGCCGCTGTCCCAAGCCCAATCGCTGACGTTCACGTCCCAGAGATCAGGTACCTCGGCCAATTCTTCGATCACGCGCCTGCCATCTTCACGCGTGTTGAGACTGCTTTGCCAACGACGTTCTTCCACCGCCAAACGTACCGCCACCGCGCAGCGGTCACCTACCGCATCCTTAACGTCGGACAGCACCTCGCGAAGTAGCCGAAGCCGGTTCTGGAACGAGCCCCCATAGTCATCGGTGCGCTTGTTCGTGCGGCTGACGAGAAAGTCCTGCAGCAGCGACAAGTCGTGGGCACAGTAGACGTAGACGATATCGAAATCAGCCTTCTTGGCCCGCAATGCGGCGTCGACATACCAACGCCGGAATTGCGCGATGTCACGCCTATCCATCTGCCGAGTGGATATCGGATTGTGATGAAGGCGCACCGGACCTGCGGTGGGCGACAGCGGGTAGCCACGATGCTCCCAGCAGGGGCCTGAACTGCCAACGTGTGCCAGCTCGACACCTGCCAGAGCGCCGAATTTATGGACCGCCTCCGCCATCGGAGCGACACGAGTGATGTCCGCGTCCGACCACAGGTGTGGCCCCTGAAACGGATCGTGTCCCGAGGTTGGATGAATCATCGTTTCCTCAACGCAGACGACGCCCCAGCCTCCTTCGGCGCGCGCCTGTCGAAACGCCACCATGTCCTGGTATCGGTGGGGCCCGATCCCCAAAGCGTGGGGGGTTTGGTAGAAGCGGTTCTTTGAGGTCACCGGGCCGATCCGAACCGGCTCAAAGAGGATATCGTAGCGAGGGTCTCTTGAGTTCATGACCAAACTTTAGACACTGCCCCAGCGTCAGGCGAGGTGCCATGTGGCCAACGCACCCATGGTGGTGGGTATGCGTAATATGGTTGACGCGTATGCCATTTGACCGCGTTCATCCCTAGAGCTTCCGCTGGCGTCGTACAAGTATCCAAACCCGACGGTATCCATAGTTGTGGCACATGAGCTATCGACTGGCGTATTGCCTCAGCCACGTTAGGTCATCGATCTTACGGCCAAGTGCCCACCCTGCCCGTCAGTCCGCCTGGCTGGCTTGGACGCCACGTCCGAACGCGCGCAACGAAGATTTCGCAGACCCGTCTCAAGTGTCGTCCTATGGCAATTTTGACGAGTGCGCTTGCCATTTCGTGACTCTATTACCTCGACGGTTTCCTGGAGAATTTTGCTACTGTTGTCCTTTTGCCGGAGAAACCGCTGTAGGCCCCTGATTTGATTGAGCTCTTCGCTCAGTTCTGAGGACGGTACTACTTCTATGCGGGCGGCCCCTGCTTACAAACTACCGTTCGGATTCAGCTTGCGCCAATGGAACACGTGATTCCGATTCAGGTCATGCGGACGAGCCACCATCGATATTGATTTGGCTGACTCAAGCACTCCTTGAACATTGCCGGTGTTTCGTTCGCACGTCCGGTCATGGCATTTGGCCTGAAAGCACCTCGCAGACAAGGGCGCCGATTTTTAACATGAGTTCGGGTCAATTTACTATCAACGCTCGCAGGTCACGTCCGCCTTGGACGCGCTCTGGATGGGCACACGAGGAATGAACTTGAGCAAACATATCATCATCGCCGGCGGTGGTCCGACCGGGCTTCTCACCGCATTGGGACTGGCTCGGCAGGGCAACCGAGTGACTGTGCTGGAAGCCGAGGATAAGCCAAACGAAAGTCCTAGAGCTCTTGTCTATCACTTTTCGGTGCTGCCGCATCTACGTGACTTGGGTATCCTTGAGGACTGCATTGCGACTGGGTTCCTTCGACAGGATCACGCTTGGCGCATCTATCAGACCGGTGAAATGATTCGCTGGAATCTCAGCTGCCTTGACGGCGTCGTCGAATTTCCGTACGCGCTAAACCTAGGGCAGGACAAGCTTTCTCGCGTGGTACTTGAGCATCTTAAGAAATACCCCAAAGTCAGCATCCGATACGAAACCTCGTTGGTAGGTTGCACCGATCATGGAAGTGGGGTAACGGCACAGTTGCAATCGCGAGGCGAGAACGAAGAGCTCGAGGGCGACTGGCTTATCGGAGCCGATGGCGCGGGCAGCTTCGTCCGACGCCATGTGCTGAAAATGCAATTTTTCGGGGTAACTTGGCCAGAGCGCTACGTCGCCACAAACCTGCGAGTCGACCTCGACAGTCAAGCATTTAGCAAAACTACGATGCAAATCGATCCTGTCTTTGGTTCGGTCATTTGCAAAATCGATCCGAACAACTTCTGGCGGGTCACGTTCGTTGAGGATCCTGAGCTGCCAGTAGAAAGCCTGAAGCAGCGGGCTACCGAAGTATTGACCAAGCTTCTGCCGGAAGGTGTTGAATACCAGATTGATGCATTCTCTCCCTATCGAATGCATCAGCGAGTAGCGGACAGGATGCGCCAAGGCCGCATTTTCCTTGTTGGGGATGCGGCGCACGTCACCAACCCTACTGGTGGACTCGGCCTGACAGGCGGTATGTTCGACAGCTTCGCGTTAGTTGAAGCTTTGGGACGTGTTATTCAGGACGGTGCAAGCGAAGACATTCTTGAGTTCTACGACCGCGATCGACGGCAAAAATTCATCGAGCTCGTATCACCTCGCGCGACACACAATTTGCGTACGCTGTACCACATGCTTCCAGGTCAGCAGCGTGATGAGTGGATTGCGCAGGCTCGGGCCATCGCTGCCGATCGTGACAAGATGCGTCAGGTCATGTCGTTCCATGAGCAGATGCGCACTGTCTTCTAACTACGTTCCGTAAGACGTATCGGGCAAAGCTCTGGCGTTTCACGAACCAATTTCGCATGCTTACTGAAGAAGTGTGCGATGAACGTTGCCACAGCGTACGTCGAATGGTTTAACTCGTCCGACGTACGCATTCCGGCACTGACAGCGGATAACGTGATCAGGCTTACTGTCCGCAACCTCCGATAGTTTTGCGAGACCTGGGTCCGAAATGCCTTTTGGCGTCTTAGGCGGGCTCCCTGCTAAATCATCACAAATTTGATAGACGCTCTTAAGCTAATAACCGTAGCGGTGAGCGGAAGACCACGGAAACCATAATTGCAGTAGTCAAACTGTAGTAAATGAGCATGGAAAAGTACGCGAGACTGCAACCGCAGAACTATACAGTTGAGAATAAGTTTCTTAGCTAGTCGAATGGCCACACGCTCGGCCAGGATTGTTCGCGAGGCATGTCTCTACTCGTTATGCTCGCAATTGGCATATATCCGTAGATTTTATACAAGAAGCCTTAGCAAGATAATGGCTGCGCAGCTTAGAGAATTTTATGCTTTGTGTTCAGAGTTTGAAAGGCAGCGCCGCTATACGCTGGTCGCCTTCGTTTGCCATATTGGCGGTCCTGGTCGCAAAGTCAAGCGTTGTACTCCGCAGGCCCGCGACTGCAAACCGGTTAAAGCAGCTGAGGCTGTGAGCGCTGTGCACTTCCTCAGAGGCGGCGCCGAATGTGCGATGCAGCTTTGATATGACTGAGCTAGACATCGAATTAGTCACTGCCATCAAAAAATACAGTCGCCCCGCTGAGTGTTGATTGCACGGACGGCAGATATTGACTTGTTTTCGCGTCCGATCGTCACACGGCCCGCAGGTTCGCCAATGAGCGGCGAACTAGCTTTGAATACAAACTGATAACTGTCTCACGACGTCAACAACGTGAACTTCGTTATGCATATTTACTTGACTAGCAAGTTTCACAGCTATGACTAGTTCTATTTCCCATAAGCATTAGGCGCAAACAGAGCATGAGTTAACGCTGAAACTGCCAAGCGCGGCCAGCTATCAGGCAACAGTTATTTATTGAATAAGTCAGACAGGCAATTACAGGGAATATAGATGAACGGAGAATACGGACCACGCGAAACGATGGAGTATGACGTCGTTGTCGTTGGTGGAGGCCCGGCTGGACTGTCGGCGGCGATCCGACTCAAGCAAATGGCCGTCGAACAAGGGCATGACGTCTCGGTCTGCGTACTCGAAAAAGGCGGCGAAATCGGCGCTCACATCCTCTCAGGGGCGATTATGGATCCGATTGCCCTTGATGAATTGTTCCCGAGCTGGAAGGAGCTGGGCGCGCCGCTGAACACGCCCGTCACGGAAGACCGCATGCTGTTCCTCTCCGAAACGAAGGCTTACCAGACGCCATCGTTCATGATGCCGAAGATGCTGACCAACCACGGCAACTACGTGATCTCGCTCGCGAACGTCGTGCGCTGGCTGGGCCAGCAGGCGGAAGCGCTGGGCGTCGAGATCTTCCCCGGCTTCCCGGCCGCGGAAATCCTGTACAACGACGACGGCTCGGTGAAGGGCGTCGCGACGGGCAACATGGGCGTCAACCGCCACGGCCAGCCGACCGACGCGTTCCAGCTGGGCATGGAACTGCACGCGAAATACACGCTGTTCGCGGAAGGCTCGCGCGGCCACCTCGGCAAGCAGCTAATGGCGAAATACGACCTGAACAAGGGCAAGGATCCGCAGACCTACGGCATCGGCATCAAGGAACTGTGGGAAATCGATCCGGCCAAGCACCAGCCGGGCCTCGTGGTCCACACGGCCGGCTGGCCGCTGGACAACGACACATATGGCGGCTCCTTCCTGTACCACCTGGAAAACAACCAGGTCGCCGTCGGCTTCATCGTCGGCTTGTCGTACCAGAACCCGTACCTGTCGCCGTACGAGGAATTCCAGCGTTATAAAACGCACCCTGCGATCCGCCACTTCTTCGAAGGCGGCAAGCGCATCTCGTATGGTGCGCGCGCGATCACGGCGGGCGGCCTGCAGTCGCTGCCGAAGACCGTGTTCCCGGGCGGCGCGCTGATCGGCTGCGACGCGGGCTTCCTCAACACGAGCCGCATCAAGGGCAGCCACGCCGCCATCAAGACGGGTATGCTGGCGGCCGACGCCGCCTACGCCGCACTGGGCGCGGGCCGCCAGCACGACGAGCTGCTGAGCTATCCGGTCGCGTTCGAACAGTCGTGGCTGCACGAGGAACTGCACGTCGCGCGCAACTTCAAGCCGTGGATGAGCAAGGGCCTCGTCGTCGGCACGATCATGACCGGCATCGACCAGATCCTGTTCAAGGGCAAGGCGCCGTGGACGCTGCACCACAACCACGCGGACCACGAATGCCTGCGCCCGGCGTCCGACTTCAAGCCCATCGCCTATCCGAAGCCGGACGGCAAGCTGACGTTCGACCGCCTGTCGTCCGTGTTCATCTCGAACACGAACCACGCGGAAGACCAGCCCGTGCACCTCACGCTCAAGAACCCGAACGTGCCGGTCGAGATCAATCTGGCCAAGTTCGCGGGTCCGGAACAGCGCTACTGCCCGGCCGGCGTGTACGAATTCGTGAAGACGGACGAAGGCAAGGACCGCCTTCAGATCAACGCGCAGAACTGCGTGCACTGCAAGACCTGCGACATCAAGGATCCGACGCAGAACATCGTGTGGGTCACGCCGGAAGGCGGCGGCGGGCCCAGTTATCCGAATATGTAGTCAATGGAAAAGTGTTGGTCGATCGACTAACCGGGGAACGGCATGGGACTTTGTAGTTTTTAGGTTTTGGTGGTCATTACCTCGGTCATGGAACAGTGCTCTCGGCATTATTTCACGCCCCTGTTTCATACTGAAAATTTCATAGGTCGCTGAGGTTTATTTAGGATGCTAACGATGGTGTTTTGAATGTCGTAGGACAACTCGACGTCGGGCAATGGCCGGCTAGCAGCAGACCTGCAGTACCCGCAAAGATTCGACCGTGTCGTCGCTCTCCTGGCCATTATGATCCGCAACTGCGGACATGCTGTTCTCCTGGTCGATGGTACGTTTTTGCCTTGCTTATGACGATTATTTTTATCGGACGCCATCACTTCCAACACGGCGACTCTATTCTGCTGCAGGTAAGAAGCAGCCCGATACCATAGGTCTAGCGCAATCGGATTTCTCTAGGTATCTTCGCTACCGACCACGACCATTTTCTCATCCATGGCTGGAACGTCATGCGTTCTTGGGTCATATATATCACGAGGCAAAACCCCGCCGGAATACGTTGCAGGGCAACCGACTAAAGTCCTGGGCAGGAGGAACAGTCTCGCCAATCTAAGTACCGGCAATTTAGCCGGAGCGCTGTACGGCACTTCCACTAGCCGATCGAAGGTACGAGGATCGACTCGCTCAGAAACAATTAATACAGATATTTTCACTATCCGGATGATCCCACCACGCCGCATACTACGGTGAGAGATGGTCATTAGCGGGGCATCCATTACAAACTTAAACTTCGTTGGCTGTTGCCTGGATCGCTCCGCACCAGCTACCAGTCGATGTAACAATGACCTACTAGAACCTCGTCCCGGCAGGTGAATTACGTATAGTGATCATTTCACCTTACGGAGTCAAAATGATTATGTCACCATCTCTACGCACTCTCCCGCGAAACGTCTCTGCCGACGACGTAGCCGACTGCATCGACCGTGATGGCGGTGTGATCATTACCAATCTTATCGATGACGCTGTGATGGATGAGCTCATTGCTGATCTTCAGCCGCATTTTGATCGCCAAGCGTTCGGCTCAGGTTTTACCGGCAATCGGACACGGCGTTGCAACGCACTTCTGCAACATTCTGATCGTACCGCTGACCTCATGCTTGCGCCGGCATTTATCGGTGCGGCCGAACGCCTCCTGGTGCATGACGGCGTCTGGTCCGGTGCAAACCCGGATGGCACGACCACGCACAAGCTGCGCATGCGTCCGACAATCCAACTTTCAGTGACACAGGCTATCGAGCTATGGCCGGGTCAAACGGCACAGGAAATCCACCGAGACGACAGTATGTACTATGCTCGTCATCCTGGTCCGCCGACACTGGTGCAGGCGCTTTTCGCCGGTACGCGCTACACCGCCGAGAACGGAGGCACTATGGTCATCCCCGGCAGTCATCGTTGGGATGACGAGCGGATCCCGCGATTGGAAGAGGCTATTCCGATCGAGATGCCGCGTGGATCTGCCCTCGTTTATGTTGGTGGACTGTATCATGCAGGCGGCAGCAACGTTACCGAAGATGAGCGTCGAATCGCCATTGCCATCTCATACACGCTCGGCTACATGCGTCAGGAGGAAAATCAATACCTTGCCGTTTCGCCTGAACGCGCACGTCAACTCCCCTTGCGCGTTCGAGAACTGATGGGTTACCGGTTGTGCAGCCCGTTTTGCGGCTGGGTCGACATGCGTGACCCAATGGAATGGCTTGAAGCCTATAGCTGCAGCGCGAACGATGATCAAGTGCACCGTTAAATCGAATTGACGAGGCTCATTGCGAGCGAGTTGTCCTGCTCGACGCAGGACTTGCTCGCGCAATGACGAATCTCGCTCCGATTCACAAGCACCCTATGGTTACAGATTATAGACAATCTCCACACACGAAGTTGGTCCGCGCGCCTGCATCTGTGCGGACGCGCGAAAATGAGGCAGCGAAAGATCATTCCGTCGCCTGCGCCGCACAGTGCCTGTTCGTCATCCCTTTTCCCTATCCCCTTGGTGATGCAGTAGCGATCCCTTGTCTTTCCGACGGCTGAGATAGTGTGCTGCTGACGGTCTATGATTCTCTCGAGCTCGCCTGTAGTCACCCACAACGCTGCTCTCAACGGTTAGGGTGGCGTGGGCGATGACGTAGTAGTCAACCCCATTGGCGCGCATGCCCCTCAGCTCAACCTACGGCTTCGAAACCGATGCAGCGCCAAATCCGTGTGTATTTCCTCAAAGGCAACAATGTATCAAGTTGCAGGGAAGGCAGACACCACGTTTCAAAGTCGGTCGGCCTGCTCATGCATGGATTCCGACGCAGCGGCAAGCTCCTCGACAAGGGCAGCGTTTTGCTGCGTCGATATATCGAGGATCGGATCGGCCGCGCGCGCTTGAATTGCGTCAGATATGGCTGCCGAGAAAGTCATCCAGCGCAGCATAAAACCCTTTTTCGTCGTCCCAGGGGATCATATGGCCGGCATTGGGTACCCGGCTCAGTTCAACAGTGGGCAGCAAGGTACGGATTTCCTCGACGTCGTTGGCTTGGATGACATCGCCCCGTCCTGCCACCATCAGCATCGTTGGTACGGCGACATGCCGCAGGTCCTGATGGAAGTCATCGGTATGAAATCCCTCGAAGCTCGCGACCACGGCACGCTCATCGCATGTATGCAACCACTCGGCACGCAACCTCAACTGCGCATCGGTCCAGGTCGGACAATACGCTCTCATCGCCTCGATCCCCATACCTGAGCGCGCCTCACGTATGGAATCGATATACCACGGCAATTTCGACGGGTACGAGCGACGGCCCGGGCCGGATACCGGAGGGTCGACCAGGACAACGCGTGTCAAGCCTGGCGGCCCGGTTCGAGCGACCCTGGCTGCGATTCTCCCGCCCATCGAATGGCCAACCAGGGCATAACGGCGCAGATCGAGCGCCTGGGCGAACATGGCGACGTCGGCCGCCTGGGCCTCGAGACTATAGTCGAGCGCATCCGAAGCTTCGGACAGGCCGCGTCCGCGCACGTCGAGCACGTAAGTATCGAAGTGCTGTCCGAAACGCTCACCGACGAAACCCCAGGTTATCGCCGGACTCGTGATGCCCGGGATGATAATGACCGCATCGCGCTGCGCGCGTTGCTCGTCACTGCCGCCATAGCGCAGATAATGCTGGCGGATTCCGTTCGCATGCACGTTCGCGCCGTAAAGGAAGGTGGAACTCATCACCGCGTCCCTCAATACGCACCGGACAGGAGCGCGCCGGCGCCAGGCACCACCGGCTCGATGCCCAGTGCCTTCAGCATCGCATAGGTCGTCGCGATCGCTGCCGTCACCACAGGTTTGCCGGTCATCGCCTCGACCATCGGCACCGCCTGCAACGAAGGCATCTGGACGCATGCTGAAAGCACGACGACATCGACATCCGACACATCCATCTCAGCGACAATGGCGGGAAGTTTGGCCGGGTCGTGGCGGCCGACCTCGAGATTGTCGGCGATCTCAAGCGCACGCCACACGGACACTTCATAACCCTCGCTGCGAATGTACTCGACGACCATTTCGGTCAGCGGCTTCATGTAAGGAGCGACGACAGCAATACGCTTGGCTTTCATGACCTTCAAGGCATCGACCAGAGCGCCTGCGCTTGTGATCACCGGCGCCTCGCCGCCGTTCTCCACGGTGCGACCATGCAGGCGTTCTTGCGAAACACGGTGGTAACCTGGGCCCATCGCCATGATCGCAACGAGACAGGCATAGCCGAGCACATCCACGCGAGCGTCCGATAATTCGACCGCGCAGCGATCCGACTCGGCATCCATCGCCGCAAGCTCTTCCTTGACAACCTTCTTCATGCGCATGCGGCTTGAGTGAAAAGTGAACCGCTCGTCCGGCCGGATCAACTGGCGCGCCGCCAGCATCGCCGGAATTTCGGTTTCCATTGTCGTGTTCGAACTCGGAACGATCTGCCCGATTCTGAATTTCTTCGTCATAACTACAGCTCCAGTAGGTGTGAAACGTCGACAGGGTCGCTCATGCAAGGCTTCGCGCAAGCCAGCGATGACTCACGCAATGCCCTCATGCGCCTGCGGTCGACGTCGAGGTTTTAAAGTGTCGTTTCCAGCCAATCGAGCATTAACTGCGCGATCAAATCGCTGTTTAGTTCGGACATCATCATGTGCCCGTTTCCCCGGATCCCATGGGCAGGCAGATCGAAGTGGGTGAAGCTGGGGTTACGCTTGCGAAGAAATTCGGCGGCGCTGAAATTTGTCGCGCGCATCCATGTCGCCTCCCCGGTCAACATCGCAATCGGAGGACCGTAAGGATCGTAAGCACCGCCAAAATCCGCCGCGCAAAGGCCGTTCTCGAACCGTCCCAACGAATGCTCCATGCCGGGGGCGCCAAGCGGCTCGACAGCAATGATGCCTCGCACACGCGGCCCGCCGCACGCGCTCAGGGCCCAACCACATGGTCCGCCTGCCGAGTGAGTCAAAAGAACCGTATCCCCCGTCAATTCGAACAGCGCTGGCGCAATGTCCTCGACATGTCTCTGACTCGACACCAGGCGCGTCGCCATCGGTCCCTGGCTGGCCATGAAGCGGTCGTCATTGCCGGCCGGCGTTGCCGGCCACTGCGAATGCAAAACGGCCTCGGGCCACAGATGGCACCGTGCCACGTCGACAAAACGTGGGATCAGCGTTTCGTAATCAGGTGCCGGCGTGGCCGGCCCGAGAACGGCGCTGTCCCAGTTGCTTCGACCATGACCAGGGCGATCCAGCACATAGACCGGATAGCCCGCCTTCAGAAATGCGTGTACCCATCCGGGACGGTTGTCCGGTGTACGTAGAAATTCCGACCCCTGTCCTCCCCCACCATGCACGAACGTGACCGATACGTCCTTTCGCCGGCTGGGCAAGAACCATTCGACGTAGGCCGACGTGCCTGGCAGGGTACATCCTTCGCTGTTATGCCGCGGCGTGGTCAGAAAACATCCGCCGAAATCGGCAATTTCATAAGTTCCCATGGTTTAATCGAAGGCAATAAATATGTATTCACCGAACAGCAGACGTTCACGCTTTTCGTACCGATCATGGGCAACCGCACGTGTCACGCGAACCCATTTGACGCGCCGTTGCCCCAGCAGCAAGTGGCAGTGCCGTGCATTTTCGGAAAGGCATGACACACCCCGTTGCGCTATCTCCAGCTCCTGCTTCCCCAATTGTTCGACGTTGCCGGTCATCGCCGCCACGGCGTACCATCACTCTCGCGTCAGCGCGGAATGGCTGACTGTGCCGCAGTTGCCACGCCTCCTGCGTATCGTGGTCGTCGTTCCGTCCGATACGCGGAACAAATGTCGACTTGAACCGGTTGCGCGTCACACCACCATTTCGCGCGAAGCCAACCCATCGTAGGTTTCCAGGCAAAAAAACCAAAGGTGTTTTCAGGCCAAACACGGCGCCGCCGCGACCGTCATCGCGACGGGCGCACTCTCTTGAGGAAAATCGTAGAAGGCGCGATAACCGCGTCAAGGACATGACGTCGAACTGGCGCTGAATGCAGAATCAGGATGACCGCGAACGCTGTCAGATGGATGTGGTGCAGCCCCCTCAAGGCTATGATCGCGGCAATACCAGGTGTCAGGATCGGTAAGTTTTGTGAAAACAAGGGCGGTTTTATCGCCGAGAATGCAGGCTGCTAGTCTAGGGCTGATTGCGCGCGGTCCTGGTCCAAAGTCTTGCCCTGCTCGACGCTCAGTTGCCACGGCAACGCTACATTGTTCTTCACGGCAGTCAACTCGGCAAGAATCGAAATAGCGATTTCGTAAGGCGTCTTGCTACCAATGTATAAGCCAATCGGGGCGTGCAAGTTGGCAATCTGCTCTTCGCTCAGATCAAAGCACCGTAAGCGTTCGCGCCGCCTAGCGTTGTTAGCGCGGGAACCGATCGCCCCTACGTAGAATGCTTCTGTTCGCAATGCTTCCATCAGCGCCAGGTCATCCAATTTGGGGTCGTGCGTCAAAGCTACAACCGCAGCGCGTCGATCCAGATTCATTTCCAGCACGACGTCATCTGGCATAGCATGCACGAGCTCGACGCCTTCTAAAGTCCAACCGGCATGATATTCGTCACGTGGATCGCACACCGTCACCTGATATTCGAGACCAACCGCAATTTGTGCAAGAAATTGGGATAACTGGCCGGCGCCGATGATGAGCAAACGCAAATGCGGTCCGTGGACGGTAAGTAGTTTCCCATCAGCCATGCACAGCCGCTCATCAGCGCTGCCTTTGGCCAACTCCACCGTTCCCGTCACCAGATCGAGAATACGTTTCGTCAGGGTGCGCTCGCTTACCAAACCGGTCAATTCGTGTATGCGACTGTGATCTGCGAGCGGTTCGACCACAAGTTGAATCGTTCCGCCGCAAGGCAAACCGAACCTGTGCGCCTCGTCAGCCGAAATTCCATAGGTGAGGACTTCCGGTGTCATTCGTGCAATGCCGCGTTCGCGCACTGCTGCTACGAGATCGTCTTCAATACATCCTCCGGAAACAGAGCCGACTACGGTGCCATCCGCCCGGATCGCCATTGTCGCCCCAACTGGTCGGGGACTGGAACCCCATGTTTGCACTACAGTTATATATTCACAACGCCATCCGTGACACAGCCACTTGGAGCAAGCATTGAGCACTTCAAGGTCGATAGAGTCCATGTCAATTCTGATGACGATGTCTGGCAAAGGCTTTCTCAGTATCCCAGGGACGTTGCATGCCTGATAGACAAGCGACATCTCTCATCGATATAATTGTGGCATTCTGAATTGGCTAACTTACTGGCCCTTGTTCGGAAGATACTTGAACGGCCGAGACCAGAGTGTCGATGTTATCGAGGTTGCTCGGCTCGGATGCACTTACACGCCCACAACTTATCGCAGGTAATTCAGTACCTCGCAAAGAATCCGCCTTTGGCAATACGAATTTGCTCACTAGTCGGTTCAGCGCGTCCGCTCGCGCGAGGAGAGCTTGCGCCGCGTTCTCCGCGTCCTCGGCATACGATGCATTTCGGTTCGTACTCAGTGCGATACCCTCCAGAGCCTGATTTACCTGGACGATGTCCTGTTCCTGTTTTTGATTGGCGCGCTTAACTTCCTGTACGATATCTTCTACTTGCTGAATGCTTACGATGAGATCCGTAATTGTGACACCGGCTTGATCTACCAGCGTTCCACCCGTCGCGACCTTGCTTACGCTGTTGTCGATCAAGACCTTGATTTCGGTGGCAGAGTCTGCCACGCGCTGCGCGAGCGCACGAACCTCTGCCGCCACTACAGCAAATCCGCGTCCGCTCTCACCCGCCCGCGCGGCCTCGACGGCTGCGTTCAGTGCCAGAATATTCGTTTGAAATGCGATACTGTTAATTACCCCGATAATGTCACCAACTTTGTTTGCAGATGCACTAATAGCATTCATTGTTTCGACGACATCCTTGACCGCAGTACCACCGATACCGGCAAAGGAAGCGGCTGAAATTACCAGTTCGCTCGCCCTGGCCGCGCTCGACGCATTTGATGACACCGCCTGCGTCAGTTGATTCATCAGTAACCACGTTTCCTTGAGCGACTGGGCCTGTTCTTCGGTTCTTACCGCCAACGTATGATTGCCATCGACCATTCCAACAGACGCAGACCTCATGGCGTCGGCCTCGCCGCGCACCTCGCCGACCAAACGCTGCAGGTTATCGTTCATGGTCAGCAGGGCCGTCATGAGTTCGCCAGTCTCGTCTCGGCGCTGCACGACAATCTTCGAACTCAAATCGCCTGCCGCGACATTACGTGCAACCTGAACCGCTTCGCGCAGCGGTCGAGTAATTCCGCGTGTCGTAAAGTAACCTGTCGCGGCCGAGGCCAGCGCGGCGACGCAAGCACTTAATACGATCCAGACGCGCGCTTGGTGATACACATTCACGGCATCCGTAGTCGCCAATTTGGTAGCGGCTTCTTGACGTTCAATCAACGCCTCGATCGAGTGCAACCACCGTTCCTGCGCCGGTTGTGCTTCGTTGATCAACACAGCGATGACTTCGTCCAGGCGCTTTTCGTCCGCGTATTGGGCCGCCTTTTCGATGATAGGCCGAGCCCTCGCCTCGTCATCGTCGATCACTCGTGCAAGGTCAGCAACCCCTGCTTTGGCAAGGTGCTTCTTCAGCACCCCAACATTTTTGGCATATCGTTTTTGCGCGTCATGGAGTCTGTTGACACCCGACGACAGCTGCTCATCACTACTGTCGAGTGCCATGTTTCGTGTCACGATAGCCATGTACATGACAGCTTGCCGCATCTCACCGAGCAATTTAATTTGGGCATAGTCCTCATCGACGATCTCTTCGATATGCCGCTCGAGTCGCTCTACTCGACTGATTGCGAAGACGGCCATCGCCATGATCATCAGCGTAACCAAGGAAAAACCAAGCCATAGACGTGTCCCAATGCGTAAATCTGCTATTCGCATTTCGTTCTCCCGACTGCATCTAGTCGTTATTAATGAGGTTAGTCGCTCCGGCCTCGGCACCGCCTACTTAGTGAGCCGGGTTATTGAACTGGTATGTGCTATACAGTCCCTGCGGCCGGACGAATGGTTTATAGCCAGCGGTGCTCGAAGTTTAAGGGGTGGCATTTTCTGAAAGCATGATGGTGCTAATCTTAGACTTTCACTGCCGTGCGAATCGGCCGCGGTCAAGTTCCAACACTAAGATAGCCGTAATAGCTTTCAATGTTTCACTGATCGCGTTGCTGACACGTGTATATTTTCAAGTATTAGCTTGCGAATAAAAATGTTTGATCGCACCACGATACGAAAAATCTACACTTTCTTTTTCGGTCAGGCCATCAGTGTTTGGATCGGGTCTGCCGTACACGTGTTTTCTAGCGGAGCAAGGGATTGATCAGCGGTAAATGTCAGAAAACTGTTACCCGCAAACGGGCAGCCAGACATAGCAAGTTCTGACGGCCCGCCTATCATTAAGTCCATCCTATACGTTTATCAGCTCGACGACCGCCCAAACATTTCTCGTACTTGACGGCCTGCGCGCAACCCACTCTCGACGGCTCCGTCAATGTATTCGTTGAGGCCACCAGCAGTCGATGCACCTGCAAGGAATACACGCCCATCCGGCACGGCCATTTCCTGAGCAAGACTCATCTGCCCGACGCGGTACGATCCCCACCCTTGTTTGGCATAGGGGTCGTTCGGCCAGTCATATCCGGACAAGCCAGTTAGCTTGGCTTTCGGGAAAAGGCGTTGGACCTGCTTTTCTACCTCATCGGCATCATTGATGTCGATAAGTTTGCGGCGGCCAGGGGTCAACGATAGAATCGTCCCGATCTCGTCGTTGTTGGCGATTGTCTGCACCACCGTGAGCGGATTAGGGTCGTCGCAGAAGGCAAACGTGTTGCCGTGATTTTTTTCGAGCTGTACAAAGACCTTGGCGCCATCTCCCATTTCTCCTTGGTCAATGTACTTACGTTTTGCCGCCGCCAGCTCAGGAATGAATTGGATACGTTTGTATGTATTAGTCGGCACCGTGACCACGACTGCGCGTGCCGTAACTTTGCGTCCGTCTTCGGTCGTGACGATCACATGATCGCGTTCTTGACGAACCTGGTTGACTGCGGATGAAAACCTTACCTCAGCCTTGCTGTGCTTGATCATCGACTTCAAGAGACCGAGAGTTCCGCCCTTGCCAATACGGTAGCGGCGATCCGCGTCGTTGAATGTGTAATAATCCCAACTCATACAAGAGAAGCATTTAACGAAAGCCATATAGCTATACTCTTTGGTGGAACCCGCACCGTAAAGCGTCATCTCTGCGTTCAACATGGCCGTCTGAATTTCATTCAGGCCAAGTGTCGCTATGTGCTCGGCTGCGGAGATGTTTTCAAGCTCTCGCACTTTCGGATTGGCCATCGGTTCATATGGTCGCGGAAACAACTCCCTCGCGCCTGCGCAAAACTTGTCCATGCCACTTCGGTCATAGGCCGCAAGTTCTTCAGTCGTGACCTGCTTAACTCTCCCATCCGACAGCATCACGAGCGCACGATCGACATTTGCGATCTGTTCTTCTTCGACGCCATGACCATAGCGCTGGACCTCCGCCCAAATATGCGGTTCGGCCCAATGTACCCAAGCCCCCCCAAATTCAACGTCCTGTCCGGCAAATCGCCCGCTGTACGTGCGACCTCCGAGTCTAGTACTAGCCTCGAGCAAGATGACCTTATGGCCTTCGACGCCAAGCTCGCGCGCAGCGGTAACGCCGGCAAACCCGGCGCCAATCACGATTACATCCGCATCGAACCTATGCTTGCCACGCTGAGGGTCCTGCTGTGAATGTTTGGCATCGAGAACGCTCGTGGCTAGTGGACCGCTCCCGGCTGCACCCTGTGGCTGCTTTGCACCAAGAACGCTTGTGGCTGGAAGTGCCGCCGCGGCTCCGAGAAACAAGCGGCGACCTTTAAATCCGGGTTTTAATGTATCTTTAGTCATTCTTTGTTCTCCGCAAGCTGCTTGAGGTAGCTGATCACCGCTGCTCTGTCATCAGGCTTTTTTAGTCCAGCAAAAGCCATGCTTGTTCCAGGATGTGCTTCCGACGGTGCTGTCAAGAAGGCATCCAATGCCGCTGGCGTCCAGTTACCTCTCGCCTTCTGTAACGCTGCGCTGTAGTGAAAACCTGCCGCTTTACCGATCGGGCGATTGAGAACAGATCGCAGGTTAGGGCCGACAGTAAAACTGCCCTTGGGATCAATGGAATGACATGCTGCACACGTCATGAAGATCTTCCGGCCCCGCTCTACGCCACACGCGTCCGGCGACGCGCACTCTACAGCACTCGCTAGCGAAGCCGTGAGCATCAGCGATGTCCAGAAACCAAACTTGAAAACACGCATTTTTATAAACCTCTCAATCTTTCAACAGTTAGGCACATTTTTCGGGCGATTGGTGTCGTCCATCGGGCGTGGCCTGCCCGCCGAGTATCGCGTTGGCGATTTCGATTCGCGCCAAGTCAGCGCTCCGGCTCCCGCCACCACGGAACACTCTTCGCATCTGAATCCGCATACATTGAACATACGTTTCCATAGACGAATACACGTATCCTAGCGGCGACGACGAGTGCACTGGAGGTGAAAGGCGGCCAAACAGAAGATCAAAAGCGTACCTTGGGACAGCGAGCTTCGTCGCTTAGCTTCCAGGAATTCGCACTTGCACATTCTTCGCAACCCTAGCGGGATCGATGCACGCGCGCATTTGCGCGGATGTAAATCTCTCGGTGTTCAGATGAACGTCTGCGTGCCGCGGCTTTGCCCGAATACTCATCGCGTTCCACGATATTGGCGAACACAAGCGGCAAACGAAGCACGACGCTGCGCATCCGCTTGTTCCAACTGATGTAGTTTAGAGCTAAGGAGGAAAATGCCCGATAGATGATTTGACGTTCTAATCGGACATTGCCGGCGAAAACCGTCCAGCCCCCCTGAAACCGGGATCCAAAAGCGAGGAAAGTTTCACGCGCAGCACGTTATTACCACATCAAAGTTGGCTTCGCACAATCCCTTCCTGCCCCAAAAACTCCGACCACAAGCCAACTTACTTTCGAACGTAGGCCTGAACCAACCAGATATCCATTAAACGTCTATCCAGAAATTCTGCGGCCAGTTGAAAGAAAATTAGAATGCCTTACACTCAATGGAAATTGATGCTAATTGAAAACTTGAAGACCATGCGACCCAACTAAAAGCTGTCGGCCGTTTTTTAGGCTGACTGCAGAAGTATATGCTTGCCGATCCTTATCCTGTCTCATTTTAAACGTCGACCCACCGTCCTCACTAGTGATGACAATTCCATCAAGCGCTGTACCGATGACAACATGGTTAGGCAGCTGCACTAAGCTTGTAATCGAGCTCGTAGTGCCAGAATCGATGCGGCTCCACGTAGCACCTTTATCGAGACTACGATAAACGCTCCCGCGCAGACCACCAACGAGAATTGTACCGTTTGCCAATACCGTTCCACACCATAAACTACCAGAATATCCGCTTGCAATTGGATCCCAGGTAGTGCCGTTATCGTTCGATCGGTAGATCAGTCCACGTTCCGCAGTAATGAATAATGGCTCACCCGAGGCTGAAAAAATACTGAACAAATTCCGGTCGGCGCGCTTTGCACCTTCCGGCACCGGAAGGTGCACCGTATTCCATGTCGCGCCGCCGTCATTGGTTTTCAGCATCAGGGACCACAACCCAACGGCGAACCCGTCATTTGAATTTAAGAAGCGGACAGAGAACAACGGCTGGTCAACTTGAGTATCGCTGCGCAGAGACGTCCAGTTATTGCCCCCGTCCGTGGTCTTGAGTATCGTTCCCCAATGGCCAACCGCCCATCCATTGTTCGCATCAACGAAATATACATCGGTAAGCTCTGCAGACGTCGGAACCGAGTGGGCTTGATGCCATGTTTTCCCACTGTCGTCCGATAGTGCAACGGTCCCATGTTCACCAACGGCAACAATTCTTCTCCCGGCTTGAGCCGCGGCGAGATACTCGGTATTCAATAAATTCCGCGATTGATTTGCCGGGTGCACGACGACTGCGCTAGGCGCAGCCGCCTGTGCATTCGCCAAAACTGACGCAGTCAAAAGTAAGATTGACGACATTGCTGCCTGAAACGATTTCATATCCGAGACTTTCAAGAATCAATGAGACAAGATCGAAGGGGAATAAGCCGCCGATTTACGCGGAAAGACTCGTTCCAAAACTACGGCCAAAGCAGGTAAAGCGGTAAAAGCCATCAGAAGATTTACAAGAAACATGAAAGCGAGAAGTTTTCCCATATCAGCTTGAAATTTCAGGTCAGAAAAAACCCAGGTACCGACTCCGAGCGCGAGCGTCAAGGCTGTAAAGATGGTTGCAATACCTTCGAATTCCAAAGCCCTCGACATCGCGACGCGCATGGAATCACCATCGGCCAAATGCATCTGAAGACGATTATAGATATATAGAGCGTAGTCGACGCCAATGCCTACTGCCAAAACCATTACCGGAAGGGTTGCGACGGTAAGTCCAATTTCAAACTTTTTCATAAACCAGTAACCGATGAAAGTGCCAACGGTCAGCGGAAAACAGCAGGCAAGTGCAGCTCGAAAATCGCGATACACAATGAGAACAAGAAGAATAATGGCAGCATAGACATATAACATCATGGGCAATTCGCTATGTTCGAGTTCCTGGTTAGTCGCCGCCAAGACACCGGCGTTACCGGCGGCCAAACGAAGGCGAACGCCCGAAGGTGCCGCTCTGTTCGCCATAAACTGGTGCACCGCGTCTAGGACGCGATCGATGGTTACAGCCTTATGATCCGAAAGATACAGATGCACGGCAGTCATAGAACAGTCTTTACTGTTATATCCTCTACCTCGGCCGATTTCGGTCGCCATTGCCGAATAGTTCGACGAATCAATCGGAACCACATGCATTTTTGGGTAGCCCTCGTTGTAGCCCTGATTATAGGTACGCAACTGTCCGGCAAACGAATCGACTGCAACAATACCTGGAACGCTTCGCATGGCGGCACCGAACTCATCGGCATACAGACCGACATTAACGTTTTCACATGAATCAGGCGGAGCTGCTACGACGACCGTAAGCCAGTCGAGGCCCATATTGAAACTGGACGAGATGGCAACTGCATCCTGATTGAAACGGGCGTCCGAGCGGAGCTCCGGTGCTCCTGGCTCGACCGTGCCAATGACTCGGTCACGGCTTGACCACGCGGTCACCGCTAGTACTAAAACCGCTGCGCAAGTGATTACTACAGCATTACGCCATTCGGCGACTACCGCAATAGTGCGGATAATACGCGTTCGGGCCTCGCGCTTGCGCATGGCCTTCTTGGCATACTCGTCCGTAAAATTGCAGTATGACGCAGCCAGAGGGAGCATTACTAAATTCGTAAGTATCTTGTAACCAACGCCAAGCGACGCCGTAATTGCCAACTCCCGAATCATTGGAATCGGGATTAGCAAAAGTGTGATGAAAGAGATGAGGGCCGTCGTTAGGGCTAGAACGCCTGGAATAAGAAGACCAGTAAAACTTGCGCGTGCCGCCTGCATTGTCGTCTTTCCTTGGCCTAAGCCTCGCACGATGAAATTAATTTGTTGAACACCGTGCGAAACACCAATTGCAAAAACGAGGAAAGGCACAAGAACAGCCAGCGGGTCAAGTCCATATCCCATCAAATTCAGCGTACCGAACTGCCAAATGAGGGAGGTCAGCGAGCATGCGACTGGCAAAACGGTGAAACGCCACGAGTGACAGTACCAATACACGGCCCCTAAGGTCAGCAGAAGTGCCAAACCAAAGAAGCGGATCACGCTTTTACCACCCTCGGCAATATCGCCAATCTGTTTAGCGAAACCGATAATTTCAATTTCAAAATCTTTGTCTTCAAACTTTTGTCGAATACGAGACTCGATTAATTTGTTGTATGAAATGTAGTCAATCTTTCGACCGTCCGCACCGACTTCATTTAACTCAGCGGTTACCATGGCCGCGGTCTGATCGCGAGATACCAACATGCCAATGTATCCCGCCTGACTAGTCGAAGTCTGGATGCTATTTATAATCTTTGGCGTAAGCGCGTCGACGGTGATCGTGCCTGGGATAATTGGCTCGGCACGGAAACCGTCTTCAGTAATTTCGTTGACAAAACTATTTGGCGTCCACAACGATTTGACTCCAAGGCGGTCGACATTGGGCAGAAACGTAACCGCCTGCGTTACCTCATAAAGTCGGGTAAGAGCTTCCTTGGTCCAGATAGTGCCTTTGCGTGCCTTGACCACTACTGTCAGACGGTTGGCATTCGGAAGATCCTGCCTGTATTTCTGGAAGGTCGCAACATAATCGTGGCCGATAGGGATCTGCTTTTCGAATCCGGCCTCCATGTGAAGTCGACTCGCAAAAACGGCCATAATGGCGGTGAACACGAACAGTAAGGCAAGGGCCAGGCCGCGATAGCGGAAAAGAAACGCTTCCAGGCGTGTAATTAGTGGTTTCAAATTCATGATGTTGAATACTTCCAGTGGCGCCGTTGATGCGGCTACGTGTGTACTCGGAAACGCAGCGTAACAACGTTTCCGCGGCAATCAATTTGCAATGTTGGACTTGATCAGTGCGAGGTCGGCCCCGTCGGTCTATCAGATCCATCCGCGCAACTGGACCTCGACAAGCGTTTCATCGAAACTTCGTCGGACAATTTCTACGATTCGATCGATTTCGACGAGGGAAACTACCAGTGGTGGCGCAATAATCATTCGATCATTTACAATCGCGCGAATGATAAGACCATTTTTCCGGGCAAATTCGCGGCAAATTACGTTGATCTGCTTATCGGGTTCGAATAGTTCATTAGTTGATTTATCCCTGACAATCTGGATCGCCCACATCAAGCCGACGCCGTCCGTGTAGCCAATCAATGGATGATCGTGAAGCGATGCCAGCTTTTCTGCCAAATATGGGCCGGCGTCTTCACGTACATAATCGACGAGGCGCTCCTGTCTGAGCATTTTGACGTTAGCGACGCCGACTGCGCACGAGACTGGATGACCTGAATATGTATATCCGTGATTAAACATGCCGCCGCGTTCGACAACATCGGCAACCCGGTCGCTAACCATTACGCCACCTAACGGAACATAGCCACTGGTGACGCCCTTGGCAAATGTCATCAAATCGGGTTCAAATCCAAAAGTTTGGCATCCCCACCAGTTTCCGGTTCGACCGAAACCGCAAATCACCTCATCACTAACGAGCAGGATGTCGTACTTGCGACAGATACGTTGAATCTCAGGCCAGTAGGTAGAGGGCGGTACAATTACCCCTCCTGCCCCCTGTACAGGTTCCGCAATAAAAGCGGCAACATTTTCGGGACCAACTTCGATAATTTTTTCTTCTAACCAAGAAGCAGCTTTCAAGCCGAACTGTTCCCGCGTCATGCCGCTTCCGAGCGCTTCGTAATGCGGCTGCTCGATATGAACGATACCAGGTATTGGCAAATCGCCCTGTGCGTGCATCCACGGCATACCGCTCAAAGAAGCGCCGCCAATGGTCGAACCGTGATAAGCAAAGTTTCGCGCAATTAAAGTCTTTCGCAGTGGCCTCCCCATTAGACCCCAATAATGCCTTACCAAGCGGATGACGGTGTCGTTTCCTTCAGAACCAGAATTTGCGTAGTATACCCGCTTTAATTGTGGCGGACTCACTTCGGCCAGCAGCTCAGCCAGTTCAATCGATGAAGGCACCGCTGTATGAAAGAATGCGTTGTAGTACGCAAGCGACTTCATTTGTTCATATGCTGCCTTAATCAATTCGGGCTGGCCATATCCAACGTTGACACACCATAAACCTGCCATGCCGTCGAGCAGGAGGTTGTCCTCGCTGTCGCGAACCCACACGCCATCGCCACTGGTAATAATACGGACACCGTCCTTATGCAGTGACGCTGCATCGGTGAATGGATGAATAAAATGTGCCTTGTCAGCGGCTTGCCAAGATGCCGTATTGCGTTCTGTTGACTGCATAGTTTTTTCCGTAACAATAAAGGGATTGAGGGAATAGAGCCTACAATTATTCCGATAGGAACAATGATGCGATCCAGTCTCCCCCGGCGGTGACAGAAGGCCATTGCAAATCCAACCGCGCATGGCGGATGGTACACATCACCACAGAATCATTAACGTCGTTGAGTTATCGACCAACCGACTATTTATGCATAATTAAACATGAAGCGTAACTGAAGTGAGCGCACTACTTATAAAAAAAGACATGCGAGGGCCGCCGTCGACATGTCTAAAAGGGAACAGAAGCTATATTCAAACTATCGCATCCGAAGACGTGATGAGTAAAATGGATCTTATTAGCTTGCAGCTTGCGGGATACGGCGCCATTTTTCTAAGTTGCATTGCTTACTCTGAACAATAAAAGAACAGATGTGAAATTCTTTCTTTGATAATAATAATAAGTCCGCCGGCGGCGTGACGAAAGGTGGGAAGTGGCCATTACGTAGTTGGAAACATACCTACAAATTGTGTGATATACGGTCGTGACGTTGATGAATGTAGCTGCGCACGGTGGCCGTTCACATGAGCTGTTGGGGAGCCGTACCGCATACTATGAAAGCGGAGATTGTCAGTCTTTCTGTGTGGATCAGTGGACTATTACGCCACTTCGCTCCTCAGGTACTAAGCGCTCGTCGGATGTGCCTCATCAAATGCGGTATAGCGGCCGCTACCACGGTGCCTTTGGAATGCGGCATGTGGTATTCGCAAATCCTCTCGATCTGGCGATGCGAGGCGTTGCCGCATGACAATGGGTGGACATCAGTAGTATTTAGGGCGACGGCATCGAGCGCCTTGTCGAGCGTTTCATGCTGGTTGCCTACGATATCCCGTGCGACTGCCTAGGTGCGAATTATCCCCATACAAACCGGCTGACGCCACTCGACAGTGTTGCTCACGGTGCGGGCACGCCAACATCGAAATCGATACCTGTGCTGATTTCGCTGTCCAACACAGAGTAAAAACATGTCGACAGTGGCGATATCCATGAAGACATTGCTCACTTGTCGTAAAGCGGCCCTTCCACACATGTACACGGTTGCAAGTACTGTCGCGTCAGAGATCCGGAAGGGTCGCAATTTTAGTCAAGGCTTCTCGAAGCGATCCTCCGCGCTGCCTAAGACGCATACGAACCAGATATCGAGTACAAGCTGGCGGTAGACCTTATCGTCAAGCGACCTGCATTAAGGGAGGTTTTTGCACTACAACGCAGTGAGCCACTGGTCTAAGCCATCTGCCGCTCGAAATTCCTGTCACATACCTGTGTGCTTTGCTGCGAGCGCACACGCGAACGAAAGCCTTGGGGCGATTCGCCCGTCCAGCGTTTCACAGCCTGGCGCAGGTTAGCCGCATCGCTATAGCCGACCTGCTCAGCTATGCGATCCAAGGACCAAGTGGTTTCGGTCAAGTAGCGACGAACCTGGTTGCCACGCACTTCAGCCACGAGCGTACTAAAGCGTGTGTTCAGCTCGAGCAGGCGACGCCTCAGCGTTCGCGGAGAGAGCAAAAGTTCAGCAGCTATCTCGCCTAGAGTTACTTGTTGGTTCGTTCGCTCTTCAAGCAGTTGCCGGACGGAGGCCAGCAGTCGCTCATCGGCCATTCCTGTCTGAGTTTTCCATCTTGTACTGAGGACACTGGTATATGGGAGTGTATTCACGGTTGTCTCCTGTATCTCACGCTATGCAAGTCAGTCATCTGACTTGCTGTTTTACGATCGCGGGGCTGTTGTATGGGTGGTGTGCGCCCGTCTTCACACAACATTAGGCCGTTTTCGCCCTAAAATCCAGCGCTTTTTTCCCAAAATGCCTGAAAAAATTACCCTATATGCAACTTCTGTCGCAAAAATACCATACAGACGTATTGGAAATCGCAAGTCATATGACTGGCTGGCCGAATCGATCGATGACTTACAGGCGAAAAGTGCATGTGTACAAGCTTTTCGCGGGAACAATGGGGGAAGCGAAGACAGGAATGCGGAAAGCTAAGTCTTGCCACGTCCACAAAATTTCGGAAATTGATCTATGAGGCCCCTCGATCGATGAAGCGCTCCAATTGTCGAGAAGGTACCGCACGACGTCCTTGAGCAAGGGCTGTCATGTGGCCTGCACCGCATCGAGCGTTTGATGCGGAAACAGGCGTTATGCGCTTGTCCTCGACGCCGAGGCTTACCCAGGGATCGCGGAGCACGTAGCACTTTGACGGAGAACGTGCTCGATCGACAGTTCCATGCCGAGGCGCCCAACCAGAAATGGGTGGCCGACTTCGCCTATATCTGGACTGCCGAAGGATGGCTATACGTCGCCGCTGTGTTGGACGTGTATTCGCGCCGTATCGTTGGCTGGTCGATGCAAGATAGCATGACATCACAGCTGGTTGTCGATGCGCTGATGATGGGGTAATCCCCCCGTTTTTAGAGCGAGCTAGAAGTAGAGGTTAAGCGGCGAGGGCAAGTTTCTGTTTTGGTGTGATGCCGCCGAGTGCCATGTTGGGCCGGTCGTGATTGTAGGTCCACAGCCAGCGAGTGGCAAATTCCTGGATCTCGTCGAGCGTTTCAAAAAGATGGTGCGCCAGCCAATCGTAGCGCACGGTCCTGTTGTAACGCTCGACGTAAGCGTTTTGCTGAGGCTGTCCTGGCTGAATGAAATCGATGCGGATTCCGCGTCTGGCGGCCCAGGCCAACGTCACGGCGCTGATGTACTCTGGGCCATTGTCGCAGCGGATCGCGTTCGGTTTGCCACGCCAGTCGATAATCCGGTCCAGCGATCTGATGACACGTTCGGACGGCAGCGAGAAATCGACCTCGATGCCCAAGCCTTCCCGATTGAAATCATCGATGACGTTGAACAGGCGGATGCTGCGTCCGTCGGCAAGTTGGTCATGCATGAAGTCCATCGACCAACTCTGGTTGATCGTGGTCGGCACGGCCAATGGCAGCGGCCTCTCGCGCACCAGGCGGTGGCGCGGCTTGATCCGTAGGTTCAGCTCGAGCTCCCGATAAATCCGGTAGACCCTTTTATGGTTCCATTTGAAGTCTTTGACGTTGCGTAGGTACAGGAAGCACAACCCGAAGCCCCAGTTGCGCTGGTTGTTTGTCAGCCGTACCAGCCAGTCAGCAATCACATTGTTTTCCGCGTCCAGCTTGGCCTTGTACCGGTAGCAGGTCTGGCTGATGCCAAATGCCCGGCATGCCAGGTTAATCGTGGCTGACCGCTGTGCCACGGCCCACTGCGCCATCTCTCGCCGCTGAGATGGCGCTACCACTTTTTTGTCAGCGCCTCGGCGACGATCTCGGCCTTGAGACGTTCCTCGGCGTACATCTTCTTCAGGCGCCGATTCTCGTCTTCCAGCTCCTTCATGCGTGCCATCAGCGACGCGTCCATGCCGCCGTACTTGGCGCGCCATTTATAGAACGTGGCGTTGCTGATGCCGTGCTCGCGGCACAGCTCCGGTACAGGGCTGCCGGCTTCGGCTTGCTTCAGGATGGCGATGATCTGGCTGTCGGTAAAGCGGGACGTCTTCATGTAGAGCTTTCTGTCTTAAGTAGAAAATTCTACTTCCAAACGCGCTCTTTTTGCGGGGGGATTACCCGGGTAAGGTACACCTTCATTGCTGAGTTTCAGGACCAATTCCCAGTGCGGCGGCTGTGCAAGCTGCTCGGCGTGCATCCCAGTGGTTTTTATGCCTGGCGTCTGAATCCAGAAAGCCACCGCGCCAAAGAAGACAAGCGGCTGCTGGTTCCCATCAAGGGGTCATGGCTGGAAAGCGGCAGCATGTACGGTTACCGCAAGGTCAGGATGACTTGCTTTCGACTTAGCTGTCGAGGATCAGTGGCGCCTAATAGCTTCCATTAAATACGGTGGTCACTACCTGTTTGATTGACTAGACGCTCACCGCACAGGTTTTGATTTTGCCGGTTCAGTGAGAGGCATGAAGCACTAGTTAATGATTTAAGGCCCCACTATGGGCCGCTAGATCTTACTTCGACATGCACTGAACATGAACACTCAGCCTCCAATGTATATCGGCGCCCAACGGACTTATTACCGACTTGCTCGATAAACGCTCGGCTCAGACTACGCTCGTCGTCCATGGGAAAAATTCCAAATGGGGTCGATATTTCTGGTTTGACATTCAATAGGTAGGCGTTCCCTCGTCCTCGGGCAAGTCGTAGCTCATTCCGGCACGATGGCCATCGCGCACGGCTTGTGCGATGAACGCGGGCGCGACGCAGTCGCCACTGCGGTCCAGCGACATCGGCCCGCCTTCTCCGATCCGCTCCTGTAGTTCCCGGTACAGCGTTTCATCCGCAGTCTGGCAAGTCACGAGTACCACGGCGTCCGCTTCGAGCGCGAACGAATGCTCGGTTAGGACTCGTTGCGCCTTCACGCTCCCCGGCTCAACGGCGGTGATAGCGGCTCCCGTCACAATTTCGACCCCAGCGGCCAGCAACGCCTTCACCACATGACCGAGCTCCAGGGTATTAAAGGTCCAGGGCGCTGGATCACTGGCGGTGGTGACGTAAGTCACCTGGTTGCCTTCCCGCGCCAGCTTCTCGGCCAACGCCGATGCCATGTAGTAATAGTCATCGTCGTATACCACGATCTTCCCGGTCACCGGCTTGCCAGCCATGATGTCGTCCGGCGTGAACACGTGTGCGGCCTGAGCGCCCGGGATTGGCTCGTCATGGCTGCGGCCGGTGCCATCGCGCCGCCAGCTCGAGCCGGTGGCGACAATGACGTGATCTGGCGCCATGCCCAGCACGTCGTCGGCGGATAAGCGGCTGGAAAGGTACATCTCCACATTGGGCATGCGCTGCAGTAGAGCAAGCCTGTGATCTACGACTCGGCCCCAGGTGGCAAGGCGGGGCAGGTTTCGTTCTCGCGCAATCCGGCCGCCCCAGCTTTCGCCTGCCTCTGCAATCGACACCTGATAACCGCGCTTGCCCAGCGTCAGTGCGGCCTGCAGACCGGCCGGCCCACCACCCACCACCAGTACGCTTCGCGTCGGGTGCGCTGCGGCGGGCACGCGTTCCGGATGCCATTGCAAGCGGGCCTCTTCGCCGGCCGTCGGGTTCTGCGTGCAGCGAATAGTGGTCTTGTTCATGACCTCCGCGGCGCACACGTTGCAACCGATGCACTCGCGAATATCGTCGTGTTGACCCGTATCGATTTTATTGGGCAGAAATGGATCCGCGATCGAAGGGCGCGCCGCACCGATGAAGTCAAGAATACCGCGCTTGATCTGGCTGACCATCGCATCGGGCGAGGTGAAGCGGCCGACGCCAACGACTGGCTTGCTTGTCACCTGCTTGACAAACGAAATGAATGGCTCCTGCTGTCCTTCCTCGAAGAAACGCGAACTGCCGCTGTCCCAAGCCCAATCGCTGACGTTCACGTCCCAGAGATCAGGTACCTCGGCCAATTCTTCGATCACGCGCCTGCCATCTTCACGCGTGTTGAGACTGCTTTGCCAACGACGTTCTTCCACCGCCAAACGTACCGCCACCGCGCAGCGGTCACCTACCGCATCCTTAACGTCGGACAGCACCTCGCGAAGTAGCCGAAGCCGGTTCTGGAACGAGCCCCCATAGTCATCGGTGCGCTTGTTCGTGCGGCTGACGAGAAAGTCCTGCAGCAGCGACAAGTCGTGGGCACAGTAGACGTAGACGATATCGAAATCAGCCTTCTTGGCCCGCAATGCGGCGTCGACATACCAACGCCGGAATTGCGCGATGTCACGCCTATCCATCTGCCGAGTGGATATCGGATTGTGATGAAGGCGCACCGGACCTGCGGTGGGCGACAGCGGGTAGCCACGATGCTCCCAGCAGGGGCCTGAACTGCCAACGTGTGCCAGCTCGACACCTGCCAGAGCGCCGAATTTATGGACCGCCTCCGCCATCGGAGCGACACGAGTGATGTCCGCGTCCGACCACAGGTGTGGCCCCTGAAACGGATCGTGTCCCGAGGTTGGATGAATCATCGTTTCCTCAACGCAGACGACGCCCCAGCCTCCTTCGGCGCGCGCCTGTCGAAACGCCACCATGTCCTGGTATCGGTGGGGCCCGATCCCCAAAGCGTGGGGGGTTTGGTAGAAGCGGTTCTTTGAGGTCACCGGGCCGATCCGAACCGGCTCAAAGAGGATGTCGTAGCGAGGGTCTCTTGAGTTCATGACCAAACTTTAGACACTGCCCCAGCGTCAGGCGAGGTGCCATGTGGCCAACGTTGCCGATAGTCAGTTTGCTCATGCGTGACGCGTAAACTTGCATCGCGCTCGCTGTGCAAGCGCTTTGAATAGCAACTTCTGCTCGTTTTCGTTAGTATCTGCAACTGTAAAGCGTGTGCTGCCATAGGTTCAACGCGTACTGCATGATCCTGCCAGAGAAGTCGCCATGATGCAGTCCTCGAGGATACCCAGATCGCGCAAATGCGGCGGCATCGATACGCGACAGACAAGTGATTGGCCGCATAAGCTGGCAACACGATGGCGCGCCTATCCACCGGAGATTAGTTTTGCATGAAGTGCATTATTGCCATAATGTCTACCTCGACAAAATAACAATAATTGCTGTGTTCGGTCGGTATCATCGCCTAATGATCAGCTTTCGCACGCGATAGTACATACTGCTTTAATGAGGCTGTCAGCGACGACAACGCCCGCCAATGCCACACGGTTAACCCTCGATAAAGCGCCGTTACCTCACAAACCGCCCCTGAAGAGGCGGGCCGCCCTTCGGCGCCCGCAAGCAAACCGTGAATGGGATAACGAGGGGGAACGGTTAATTCTCCATGCCACCCATCTCCCACATTTCCTGAGCTACGCGCCAACCTTTTGGAGTGCGTTTCAGGACGAACAGCTGCCGAATAGTTTCCTGCTTCGTCGTTTTCGGTGGATTGGGCCTACAGCTCAAAGTAACAAACGTTGAAGCCATATCGCCGGAGATCATGATTGGATCAAGTACGTTGAACTGACACGCCTTATTGCCTCCTGGCCCCAGGTACTCATTCCAATTGACCAACGCCGTAATTGCATCTTTCATTCCACGTTGCGTTGTCTCCTCACCCTCACCGATGATGATCGCGTCCTCTGTGTAGAACCTGTGTGCCAACTGTTCAGGCGTCGCACCATTCCAATTTGCCTCGTCTTGACTCTTAAAAAGCGCGCGAATCTCTTGCGCCGTAGCGTCACGTGTAGCGCTAGCTTGATCGCGTGCAGCCGCAGAATATGAGGCTGCGCACATCATAGCGAGAATAAAAAATTTGGATTGTTTTGTAAATTTCATGCGATGTTTCCTATCAAAGGTTGCAAAAAAGGCGCATCAATATTTCCGACATGGCACAGATAAAACGGAAGAATTAGTCAGTCATTAAGGACGGCTGCAAACTTAGCTGGCCGATACCGGCGAAGCCATAAGGCAAAGCAGATGCCCGAAGCCATTGCAAGCGGAATACCGATCGGTATCCTGTTGACCAAGGGGTTCTGGCTGCCACTTAAGTATTCGAAATTGTGGACCGCAATCACGAGCGCGCCGGTCAATCCAATAAACGAGAGAATTGGCGCAACGATGTGCTGCCACGTCTTTCGATCCGAACGATCACGGAAATACGACACAATTGCCAAAGCCGTGAGGGCTTGTAAGAACATCACGCCGACTGCGGCAAATCCCAAGGCGATCAACCCGAGCCCGAGCATTGGGTGCAAACCGAGATACGCTGCGCCACCTACCACGATCAGCGAGATTAGTGAGACCGCAATGCTCGCTGCGGACGGCGAACCATGCGTCGGGTGTGCGCGGCCGAGTGCACTGGGCAAGCAACCCTGGCGACCAAGCACGAACAGGTAGCGCGCTGCCACGTTATGCAACGAAAGGACCGTCGCAAACATGCTCGTAACGATCGCGGCCTGGATGATATGTGTAAACGCAGCGCTCATGAACTTGTCGCTGAGCTTGAAATAGATCAAGCCAATGTCAGCCTCAGTAATGCCCTTAATGTTATTCGGCCCAACCGCACCTACAGTGATCCATGACGTAAAAAAATAGAAGATCCCGATGACGAAGATAGCGAGATAGGTGGCGCGGGCGACGGTCTTTTCCGGTGATTTTGCTTCTTCGGAGTAAAGCGCAGCGGACTCGATCCCGAAATAGCAGGTGAACGCCAAAAGAATGGCCACGCCCGGTGCCCCCTGACTCATGCCGCTCAGGTTCAAGGATTGCATCGGCAACGCCGCGCTGCCCAGTCGGCCAACAATGCTTGAGTCGAAGACAAGCAGCAGGAGAAACTCGAGCACGATTAGTGCCAGAACCGCACGTGCGCTGAAGTCAATTTTTCGAAGGCCAAGAAGGCCTACAAGGACCCACGCTCCGAGCGCGTACACGATCCAGTGAAAATGGTAGCCAAGCAGTTCTCCTACCGAAGTCTGCATAACAAACCCAAGGTAGCTAAGGCCGCCTGGCACGAACATCGTGTACGAGATCACCGCCACACATGCTGCGCCAAGGCCGATAACGGATCCAAGCCCGCGCGCGATATAAGCGTAGAACGCACCGCCGACGATCACTTCCCGGCTGATCGCGGAATACCCTACTGCAAACAGCGCCATCACTGCGGTGACAACAATAAAGGCAAGCGGCAACGCAGTGCCGCTGCCAAAGACTAACGCAACTGGCAGTACACCGATGACGGCAGCAAGTGGCGCAACGGCCGCGATGACGAACACCGCCAGGCGGAATGTTCCCAAGGTGCGAGGGAGAACGGCGGTTTCACCGGCACCCGCTCCCGATACTGAAACTGATACGGGGTTGATAATTGCTTTGGTCATGAGAGTCTCCTGAGCATTCTCGACGGATCAGACAACTACCGCTCCGAGCACTGCCTTCGTCTCAAGAAACTCTTCAAAGCCCCAAGCGCCCCACTCGCGACCGTTGCCAGATTGCTTGTATCCACCCCATGGGGCAGCCATGTCGACGTTAGCGCCATTGAGATGAACCATGCCAGTGCGCAAACGACGGGCAATGTCTTGCGCCTCATCGGCGGTCGCGCCATAAACATAGCCGGATAGTCCATATGGAGAATCGTTCGCAATATCGATGGCCTCGTCAACGGTTCCGTAGGGGAGAATCGCAAGCACGGGGCCGAAGATCTCTTCACGGGCAATCGTCATTTGATTGCTTACACGGCTGAAGACTGTTGGCTGGACAAAGTAACCCCGTTCGTAACCAGCGGGCTTAGCTGCACCGCCCGTGACCAGATACGCACCTTCGGCTACACCTACTTCGATCATCTCGACGACGCGCTTGTACTGACGCGCGTTGGCGATCGGTCCCATAAAGGTGTCAGCGGCAAGCGGATCGCCGACAACGAGCGATTCGCAGACGCGTTTTGCGATTGCTTCCACTTCTTGCAACTTGTCATGCGGAACCAGCATGCGCGAGGGAGCGACGCAGGTTTGACCCGAGTTATGCATCATCGTCGTCACACCATGGGTGACGGCCTGTTGCAAATCGGCGGTGGGCAGGATGATGTTGGCTGACTTGCCTCCAAGTTCCAGTGAGACGCGTTTGACAGAATCAGCTGCTGCCTTCGTTACACTTGCACCGGCAGCATTAGATCCTGTCAGCGACACCATATCGACCTGTGGATGCGAGGCCAGCAATTCGCCAAAGGCTGCTCCAGAGCCTTGCACCATGTTGAATACCCCAGCCGGCACGCCCGCATCGTGCAGGATCTCGGCCATCAGGGCTGCTGAATAGGGAGCATTTTGACTCGGCTTCAAAACTACGCTGCAGCCAACGGCAAGTGCTGGCGCGAGCTTACAAGCGATCTGATTAACAGGCCAGTTCCATGGCGTAATAAGCGCGCACACGCCCACCGGCTCACGCAGGATCCGTGTTGTTCCTCGAAGCCGATCGAAGTCGAAGTTGCTGGCAATTTCTAATGCAGTTTGGAAATGCCAAAGTCCTGTCTGCGCTTGCAAAGGTTTGGACAGCGTCTCGAGCGGAGCGCCCATCTCGGCGGTAATCGCCTCAGCCATATCGTGTAGACGGCGCTCATATTCAGCGCATACAGATCGCAGCAGCTCGGTGCGTTGCGCTTGAGGCCATGCAGCATACTTGGGGAAAGCGCGAGCGGCAGCGTGCACCGCGCTGTGTACGTCGGCGTCTGTGCCGTAGGCTACGATACCGGATACTTCACCCGTCGCCGGGTTGATGATCTCGTGTCGGCTGACACCTGCTTCGGGCGCTACCCAACGGCCGTCGATATAAAAGTTTAGAAGGTGATCTGCAGAAATCATTGTGCAACTTTCGAGAGAGTTCGATTGATCAGAGCAAGTTTTCGGTGCCGCACGACACAGGTCGCTCACGGTCACAAACAGACTATGCTTGCGATGTTGGTATGTGGCTACGATAGGCAGGGCGATGGCTCTACACGAGGTGCTTTGTGGCCATATAAGACGGTGGCTCTCGCAGCGAATTCAGTCCCACTCCCCAGATGGACGTGTCATCTGCTTATCGTTGATCGACTCGCTGAAAAATTCTGTTTGGTGTCGCGGGAAGGGCGGCGTGCTGAAAGACGGGCCTTTTGGACTATTCTCCATGGCAGTCTGGAGAGGCGAGACATTAAAGCAAGGTCGAAGGTATGGCGCGCTACCTTACACGAGCGGAATGCAACATCGCGATTGCGTCGCTCCGGCGTTCCAAGATTGCGCGCCGTTATCTTTAAAATGTCCCAGCCGGACTTAATGCCGCTCGCATTCGTCGAGAGAAGCATCGCTAGCTTGTCCCGCAGTGAACGCGTTATTTGTAGCAGCCTCAGCGGTCAACGTAGATCGACTTCAATTCGGGAATACGCAGTCACGCTTTCAGGGCTTTCCTAAACGCGCGTCATCGAGAGCGCATCGTCGAGCGTTACGACAGTCGCATATTTCTGCTGCATGTCAAACAGGCTGGCTTCATGTGGTCCGATCGCGCGGTCGCCGACGCAGTCCGAGATGACCAGCGGTCGGAATCCTAGCGACATCGCGTCGACGACGCTGGCGCGAACGCACCCGCTGGTCACGCAACCGGCAACGACGAGCGTCTGGACGCCGCGCTGTGTCAGCCAGGCGGCGAGTGACGTACCGAAGAATGCGGACGGTACCTGCTTGCGCACGACCAACTCGTTCTCGACAGGCGCCAGCTCGGCAACGATCGCGCTGCGGGGATCGTCCTCCTTGAGGGTCAGCATGCCCGGCACCTTGAGCGTGAAGATATTATTGTCCGAACCGCTGTCGGAGAACACGATCCGGCTATGGGCGACCGGCCAGTTGCGCGCTCTAGCTGCCGCAAGCAGGGGAATACTGTTGCCGATCGCTTCGCCAATATTGCCGCCGCCGAAAACTGCGGGATCGGCAAATCCGTTCACGAAGTCGATTAACAACAGTCCGTACGGGGCGCGTGGCTCGAGTTGACCGTCGAATCCCTGGCTTCGATAAGTTTCGATTTCACTGTGCATGGCATATTCCTTTGAGAATTTCTTGATCCAGTACTTTTCCTTGCCGGACAACGTCCCTGCCATCGAGCATGACAGTACAATTCCGGACAGGGATATCGATATGACAGGCGGTCGTACGGCTGCCGCCCGCTTCATTGTTCGGCCCGAGCGAACACAGGAAATTGCCCTCGTAAGCGCGCGCGTCCATGCCGATGGTCTGCTCCCGGTCATACAGGGCGAGTGTCGACCATCGGGAACGCGGCTGCAGTCCCCAGCCGATGTGCGACATCGCATAGGCCTCGGGGTCGCGGAAGCTTTCCATGTAATCACGCAGTAGCGCCGCATCGACGCCGCCTTCAATAGCGACGCAGTAGCCGCTTTTGATGGTCAATCTCACCGGTTCGGTCACGTAAGATTTTTGAGGCAGCAAAATGTCGCCGCGATCGAGCACGATCGTGCCTTCACTCCCCCCCTCGTTCGGCCAGGTCAGCACAAAGCCGCTGGGCCAGTGATCCCAGCGGCCCGGAACATCGACAAAGCCGTATTCGCTGATTGCGGGGAAGTCCCCAAGCGCACAACGAAGATCCGTGCCCGCGTCGGACACGACGCGCATTTCCCTGGCGTTTTCAATCAGCGCCGCGGCCGTCCTGACGCGCTCTCGATCCATTGCGGTTGGCACAAGCCGGACCAGCACCTCGGGTGGCTCTACCGCCAGAAGAATTTTCGTTCCGCTCGCAAGGATTTCGTGCTGCTCGGGCGAGAACAGCAGAGTCATGAGATCAAGCACCAGATCGCTTTCCTTGAGGGCGGCGATCGCGGACCGGTTGCCTGTGAGTGGCGTGGTTCCCAAATAGGCGAGAGAATCGCGACTATGTGCTTTCTCCGCATTCACCGGCGGCAGGTCCAAACGGTTGACCACCGCCCCCAGCATGCCGGCGGCGATCATGGCCGTGGCCAGTGTTTGCGGATGCGTATTACTACTGGTGAGTACGGTAACATTGTCGCCGCTCTTCATATTCGACAAGGTCAAGACCTGTTTCCAGGCGTTGATCAGTTCCAGATCGCTAACGGGCATTATTCCTCCTTGATGACATACGTCGTCCGCGGCGCGGGATCGGATCGGCCGCGCGCGCTTGAATTGCGTCAGATATGGCTGCCGAGAAAGTCATCCAGCGCAGCATAAAACCCTTTTTCGTCGTCCCAGGGGATCATATGGCCGGCATTGGGTACCCGGCTCAGTTCAACAGTGGGCAGCAAGGTACGGATTTCCTCGACGTCGTTGGCTTGGATGACATCGCCCCGTCCTGCCACCATCAGCATCGTTGGTACGGCGACATGCCGCAGGTCCTGATGGAAGTCATCGGTATGAAATCCCTCGAAGCTCGCGACCACGGCACGCTCATCGCATGTATGCAACCACTCGGCACGCAACCTCAACTGCGCATCGGTCCAGGTCGGACAATACGCTCTCATCGCCTCGATCCCCATACCTGAGCGCGCCTCACGTATGGAATCGATATACCACGGCAATTTCGACGGGTACGAGCGACGGCCCGGGCCGGATACCGGAGGGTCGACCAGGACAACGCGTGTCAAGCCTGGCGGCCCGGTTCGAGCGACCCTGGCTGCGATTCTCCCGCCCATCGAATGGCCAACCAGGGCATAACGGCGCAGATCGAGCGCCTGGGCGAACATGGCGACGTCGGCCGCCTGGGCCTCGAGACTATAGTCGAGCGCATCCGAAGCTTCGGACAGGCCGCGTCCGCGCACGTCGAGCACGTAAGTATCGAAGTGCTGTCCGAAACGCTCACCGACGAAACCCCAGGTTATCGCCGGACTCGTGATGCCCGGGATGATAATGACCGCATCGCGCTGCGCGCGTTGCTCGTCACTGCCGCCATAGCGCAGATAATGCTGGCGGATTCCGTTCGCATGCACGTTCGCGCCGTAAAGGAAGGTGGAACTCATCACCGCGTCCCTCAATACGCACCGGACAGGAGCGCGCCGGCGCCAGGCACCACCGGCTCGATGCCCAGTGCCTTCAGCATCGCATAGGTCGTCGCGATCGCTGCCGTCACCACAGGTTTGCCGGTCATCGCCTCGACCATCGGCACCGCCTGCAACGAAGGCATCTGGACGCATGCTGAAAGCACGACGACATCGACATCCGACACATCCATCTCAGCGACAATGGCGGGAAGTTTGGCCGGGTCGTGGCGGCCGACCTCGAGATTGTCGGCGATCTCAAGCGCACGCCACACGGACACTTCATAACCCTCGCTGCGAATGTACTCGACGACCATTTCGGTCAGCGGCTTCATGTAAGGAGCGACGACAGCAATACGCTTGGCTTTCATGACCTTCAAGGCATCGACCAGAGCGCCTGCGCTTGTGATCACCGGCGCCTCGCCGCCGTTCTCCACGGTGCGACCATGCAGGCGTTCTTGCGAAACACGGTGGTAACCTGGGCCCATCGCCATGATCGCAACGAGACAGGCATAGCCGAGCACATCCACGCGAGCGTCCGATAATTCGACCGCGCAGCGATCCGACTCGGCATCCATCGCCGCAAGCTCTTCCTTGACAACCTTCTTCATGCGCATGCGGCTTGAGTGAAAAGTGAACCGCTCGTCCGGCCGGATCAACTGGCGCGCCGCCAGCATCGCCGGAATTTCGGTTTCCATTGTCGTGTTCGAACTCGGAACGATCTGCCCGATTCTGAATTTCTTCGTCATAACTACAGCTCCAGTAGGTGTGAAACGTCGACAGGGTCGCTCATGCAAGGCTTCGCGCAAGCCAGCGATGACTCACGCAATGCCCTCATGCGCCTGCGGTCGACGTCGAGGTTTTAAAGTGTCGTTTCCAGCCAATCGAGCATTAACTGCGCGATCAAATCGCTGTTTAGTTCGGACATCATCATGTGCCCGTTTCCCCGGATCCCATGGGCAGGCAGATCGAAGTGGGTGAAGCTGGGGTTACGCTTGCGAAGAAATTCGGCGGCGCTGAAATTTGTCGCGCGCATCCATGTCGCCTCCCCGGTCAACATCGCAATCGGAGGACCGTAAGGATCGTAAGCACCGCCAAAATCCGCCGCGCAAAGGCCGTTCTCGAACCGTCCCAACGAATGCTCCATGCCGGGGGCGCCAAGCGGCTCGACAGCAATGATGCCTCGCACACGCGGCCCGCCGCACGCGCTCAGGGCCCAACCACATGGTCCGCCTGCCGAGTGAGTCAAAAGAACCGTATCCCCCGTCAATTCGAACAGCGCTGGCGCAATGTCCTCGACATGTCTCTGACTCGACACCAGGCGCGTCGCCATCGGTCCCTGGCTGGCCATGAAGCGGTCGTCATTGCCGGCCGGCGTTGCCGGCCACTGCGAATGCAAAACGGCCTCGGGCCACAGATGGCACCGTGCCACGTCGACAAAACGTGGGATCAGCGTTTCGTAATCAGGTGCCGGCGTGGCCGGCCCGAGAACGGCGCTGTCCCAGTTGCTTCGACCATGACCAGGGCGATCCAGCACATAGACCGGATAGCCCGCCTTCAGAAATGCGTGTACCCATCCGGGACGGTTGTCCGGTGTACGTAGAAATTCCGACCCCTGTCCTCCCCCACCATGCACGAACGTGACCGATACGTCCTTTCGCCGGCTGGGCAAGAACCATTCGACGTAGGCCGACGTGCCTGGCAGGGTACATCCTTCGCTGTTATGCCGCGGCGTGGTCAGAAAACATCCGCCGAAATCGGCAATTTCATAAGTTCCCATGGTTTAATCGAAGGCAATAAATATGTATTCACCGAACAGCAGACGTTCACGCTTTTCGTACCGATCATGGGCAACCGCACGTGTCACGCGAACCCATTTGACGCGCCGTTGCCCCAGCAGCAAGTGGCAGTGCCGTGCATTTTCGGAAAGGCATGACACACCCCGTTGCGCTATCTCCAGCTCCTGCTTCCCCAATTGTTCGACGTTGCCGGTCATCGCCGCCACGGCGTACCATCACTCTCGCGTCAGCGCGGAATGGCTGACTGTGCCGCAGTTGCCACGCCTCCTGCGTATCGTGGTCGTCGTTCCGTCCGATACGCGGAACAAATGTCGACTTGAACCGGTTGCGCGTCACACCACCATTTCGCGCGAAGCCAACCCATCGTAGGTTTCCAGGCAAAAAAACCAAAGGTGTTTTCAGGCCAAACACGGCGCCGCCGCGACCGTCATCGCGACGGGCGCACTCTCTTGAGGAAAATCGTAGAAGGCGCGATAACCGCGTCAAGGACATGACGTCGAACTGGCGCTGAATGCAGAATCAGGATGACCGCGAACGCTGTCAGATGGATGTGGTACCGTGAAGGTACAAAACCCTTATAAAAAAAGACATGTTAACGCGCGGGTCAACATGTCCAAAGGGAAGCAGAAGCTGTGTTCAACTAATGTGCTAGACGACTTCGATGCCGTGAGCAACGACTGGAAGGCTTCGAATAGGCGGACCACCCGCGTCGGCGACTGCGCTTGCGACCGCAGCGATCACAAGCGGTACCGGAGTCTCACCAATACCGTGAGAACGGCCTTCAGAAGCCATGAAATGCACCTCTACCTTGGGCATAGAAGCCATCCTGAGGATTGGATAGTCATGAAAATTGGATTGAATAACCTTTCCGTCTGCTAAGCTGATCTCGCTATAAAGAAAGTCGGTAAGTCCAAACGCGACACCTCCCTGTATCTGCGCGACTGCATTGTCTGGATTGACGACACGGCCAGCATCAACAACGACAACAACGCGCTCAACCTTCAGACGCTGTTTTTGCATTGATACCTCCACCATCGCCGCAGCGGCAGAAGCCGAGTACTCCGGCCAGTAACTCTGGTCGTGAACAGCGATGCCCCGCCCCTTGCCAGGCGAGGGTCTAATAGGCCACTCAACGGTCTCTTTTAGTTTCTCAAGCACGCGGCGGAGGGCCATGATCCGTTCAAGCGCCAATTCCCGTTTTTCCATGTTTTTTGGCAGCTCATCGGGACGCAGGAGAGCGAGCTGGAATTCGACGGGATCTTTCCCACTTAATCGGGCAATTTCGTTCAAAAAATACTGGTTCATCCAGGTATGTTGGGAGAACGCAACTCCACGCTTCCAGCCGAATGGCGGAGGTGTATCCCGCATTTCGTAACTGATGCGCAAGTTTGGAACGAGCTGCGGGAGACGAGCGGTACCATAGCTCTGATCAGGGGCACGTCCACCGACCGAAACCGATTCCCACGCTACTAGTCCGCCTTGCTCATCGATGCCAGCTCTGAACTTAGACAGCGTATACGGAGGATAATAGCTGCGCCTGATCATTTCTTCGCGCGTCCAAAGAAGCTTCACTGGCGTTCCCTTGACGGCTCTCGCTATTTGGACAGCCTGCGAAACGTAGTCACTGACGATGCGACGACCAAAACCGCCACCACCCAGCACCGGATGAAACCTGGCTTTCCCCACGGGAACATTTGCCGCACTGGCCGCAATTCGTAACGCCTCGTCCGGGTATTGCGACGCGGCCCATACTTCGACGCCATCATCACGCACAATAGCTGTACAATTGATAGGCTCCATAGTTGCGTGCTCGGCGAATGGTACCGAATACACCGCTTCGAAGTGTCTATGTGCTTTGTCGAACGCGGCGTCGAAATTTCCCTCTTCACGCACGACCTTCATTCCAGCGCCCGGGTGCGCTAACGCCCTCTGAAACTCTTCCGCAATATCTTTACTATTAGCGTTGACATGACTGCCTGTGTCCCACTCGACATGCAAGCTCTCAAGTACCGTTTTAGCGGTCCACCAATCGTCTGCGATGACTGCGACGGCATCATCCATTCCGTAGTCGATGCCCCAACTCGGCGTTGGATCATTCAATCCGCTTGGGCCGGCCTTGACGCTGACGACGTCGATAACACCCGCATGTTTTTTCGCTTCCGTTGCATCGAATGACTTCAAGCGCCCCCCGAACACGGGGGATTGCTTAATAGCGGCGTATTTCAACCCCGGGAAGTGGAGGTCGATCCCATATTTCGCCGAGCCATCCACTTTGGAAGGGATGTCGACTCGAGGAACGGATTTACCTATATATCGCCAATTATCGGGCGATTTCAACTTTACACTGTGTGGGTCCGGGACCGGTAGCTTCACGGCGTCGTCGGCAAGATCTGCGTATGAAATTGATTGTCCGCTTGCCTTATGCCTCACGTGGCCCAACTCGGTATCGAGAGTATCGACGGGATGTTTCCAACGCACCGATGCGGCCCGGACCATCATCGACCTTATCTGAGCGGCAGCAATACGCGCTGGCTCCATTAGATTCGAAATTCCAGCACTACCTAACGTCGCGGCATAGACGTAGACATTATTTTTTGCCACATTAACGCTTGGATCATAGAACTCTGGTATTACGTCCGCCCAGTCCACATCTAGCTCTTCTGCAAGAAATTGAGAAATGGACGTGAGACCACCCTGCCCTATCTCAGCCTGCGGAATTTTTAAGACGACCTTGTTGTCAGGTCGGATAGTGATCCATACGCTCAGCTCTTGCCCCGCGCCGTTGCCGGCGGACCTACTTCCACTTGCTTGCTGCGAGCCCCGGCCTGGATTACAACCTGCCACCGTGAACAAAGCGCCTGCGGACGTCATGGCGGCGCCAATGAGAAATGCGCGACGCTTATTACTGAAGACTTTTTTAGACATGCTTGTCATCCTTTGCTACCGCATGTATGGCTTTACGAATCCTTTCATAGGTTCCGCAGCGACATATGTTAGTAATCTGAGCGTTGATTTCCTCATTCGTGGGCATCGGAGTCTTTTTAAGGAAGGACACTACCGCCATAATCATTCCAGATTGGCAATAGCCGCACTGGGGTACCGCGTTATCAACCCAAGCCTGCTGAACAGGGTGAAATTGATTATGCGCAAGGCCTTCTATTGTAGTGATCTTGCTCTTTTCCACGGAGCTGACGGGAATCAAACAGGAACGTACGGCCTCTCCGTCCAAATGCACGGTACAGGCGCCGCATTGCCCAATACCGCAACCATATTTCGTACCGGTAAGGTGGAGGTGATCACGCAAAGCCCACAACAGAGGCATTCCCGGATCGACATCTAACTGATGCACCTTTCCATTGACGTCAAGTTCGACTTTCATTTCGATTCTCGTTGAATGTATAAAATTTCTCTGACTTATGAATAATTCAGTTAAATTTATTTAAAGGAAATACAGACGCCAGTGAAGCACAGGTACTGCTGGCGTAGACTGCGTAGCACATCAGCTAACTACCGCAGCCGAACAAGGCAATCATGCAATACGTGCCTTGAATACCAAATTTTTGCAAAGTATAATTAATTTAAACTTAAGCTTTTTCGGGTCGGCGCGGTAGTCATAATTAAAATGTGCGCGTCACGAAGAAGCCGATACTATCACGATCGCTGTACGGATTGGTTGTCGAATTACCGCCCCAATACTTAACGTAATTAATTCCTGCCTGCCATTCCAAGGGATTCTGCGCAAAATTCAGCGCTAGGGTGGTCGCTTTCACACCTTGCATCCACAGCGCTGCCGTTGCGGACGGCGTGTAGCCGGAAAGGGCCTGTTGGTGATAAATGCTCGGGGTTACCTGCCATCCTGGCAACAAGTTTCCGTCATATGTCACACTCGCGAACAATGCGGCCCCCAAGGAATTCGCTGTACCTTGCGTTGCCGCTACCGTATTTGCCGGATTGTTACGGTCATACCAGAATAGTCCTCCGGCCGCCGGACCTTGAATGACGGGCACTCCGTTGATAACAGAATAATACCGGCCACTTGCAGAAACTCCTGGGTAACGGATCCAAGAGGCTTCCGCAAGGAAATAACCTCCGGTTGCGTGAAGTAGTTCAATGAATGGCGTCGTGGTCGGCGTCATGCTGTACTGAGCATTAACCGTAAGTTGCCACTTTTGATTATCACGATATGCCGGACAATTCACGTTGTTACCGCTTGCATCACGCGCAGGGTTTGTGGTCGAATCAAGCGGGCCGCCTGGAGCGAAACAACTAGTCAGTGCGATAGCATCGCGGGGACGATAAGATAGCTCGCTGCCAATAGACCAATTGCCCAACGGGAAATTGGCGCTCACGCCGTACAAGTCGCGATTTTTCAAATAAGTCATCGTCGCGTCGGCAGCCCGGAAAGTGAACACCGGAGATTTATCCGTGTATCGCATGTAATAAAACCCCAGGTTGATGTCGAAGCTATCTGGGCGATAAGCGATGCGGATACCGTATTGGTGGCCTTGTTTGTGGGGCTCGATTTCATGGACTGGATAACCAAAACCGGTTAGATCGAAGGCACCATTATTGTTATTATAAAGCTGACTTGCATATTGGTTATATACCGAGGCATTCCTCGGGTCGTGGCCATTTAGCCGAGCAGACGCGGCGGGGTCGAGACCGCCGACGTTAAAATTAGGCTGCACATTGTCGAATATCAGTTGACGATACCCATCCGTACGTCCAAAGACGTCAGATGCCGACCAATAAGATCCGACAGGCGGGAAGAGGTTCTTATTCCAGCGAAACTGATAATATGCCTCGACAGAAACGGAGTCCGTAACGCTCGAGGTTACGCTGATCAATGGTGCCGGCAAAATGATTTGCTTTAGCTGCTGTCCAGGTGTTGCTGCCTTTTGGTAATCGATGGCGCTTGTAGAATTGATGCCGTATGGCAAAAAGTAACTTTCCCCCCAGTTGATGACCTGATTACCAACGCGTACGTGACCAATCTGCTCACCGATCGTGATGCGTTTTTCTGCCCACAGATCATATAAACGCAAGTTGTGAACGATTTGGTTCTTTGCCGAACTACTCAGAGGTGTGCGCTCGGTTTTATCCGCGGCCCCATCGTAAAAGGCTGTGCCACGGATCATAAATTTATAGTCATCATCCGGCGCGCGGATTAGGAGTTCGCTCGCAACGCTGCCATAGGCGCTATAAAACTGGTTTTTTCGATAATTTAAGTTGCCGTCATCGCCATTTGACCATAACTGAACATCGGCCCGACTGCCACAACCGAACGACGTCGGATCACCAGTCAGCGAACAACTCGGATTTTTGAGACGCAGCCCCCCACCCGCGGTTAAATCTGTCGTCCAGCTTGCTTTTAGTTTATTATCGAAAATGCCAAAATCCATGGCGTGTGCGCTGCCGACTACCAAAAGCATGGTAAAAATGCCAGTAGCTTGGAGTTGAAATTTATAGTTCATTTGTTCTCCCAATTAGGCCATTAACGGTCGCTGATGCGACCGAGATTTTCGCTGGTATAGTAGCTTTCTTTAAGCTGTGGAAGCTCCGCCGAGACCGTGGAATACCACCGGAAATCCTTATTCGCGCCGAACGGGACGGCATCGACAGTGAGTCGACCGCTGTTAAAGTCATACAACGCGATTTGCGGAATCACGCACGCTCCGCCCAACTCCCAAGCTGGCGCGGGAGAGGATTCTTTCCATTTCCAGATCTGATTCTGGGAATCGTAGTCCTCACCTCCGACGGCAACCCATGAATCCTCATCAAGATAGAGCACTCGTTTTGGGTTAACGTGACGGATACCCTGTTTAACCGTACCTTCCACAACCCAAACGCGGTGCAACTCATATCGCCTGAGATCAGCATTAATGACATTGGGCTGCGGAAACGCATCTTTCATACTTTTCCGGAAATCATACATGCCGAAGGCGTTATAAGGGACCAACATTTCTTTTTTGCCGATGATTTTCCAGTTAAAGCGATCGGGAGCACCGTAAAAAATGTTTGATTGATCGACGGCATATTGGTTTTCATAACCTAGCAGAGGCGCGTCATAGTCATATGAGGGCAAGCGGCGAACACGTCGTTGCCCGGTGAAGTAGTAATAGCTTTCTGTCGGTTTTCCGAAATAGAATCTTTGAACGATGGCTTGCCCGGAAAGCGAAGCCGGCTCAACGTATCCATAGTAAAGCCCTTGATACATAGCGTCTGATGCTGGTTTGTTTTCACCTTTTTTCCCGTTTGGCCAAAATTGCCACATATTGTAAACGGCGGTGATGCCTCTATCGCTGCCAGGTGCAGGGGATACCCAAGCCCGTCCGATAGGAAACTCTTCGGCTGCACCCTGATAACGTAAAAGGTGATTCCAAACAGCTTCAATTCCGCTTTTTGGAATTGGGAACGGAACACCAGGGAGTGTAACGCCCTCCAATGTCCATCCATTTACGCCGATTTTCGCTTCGCGTACGTTTTTTCTAGTATTCGATTGAACGAAATCCGGCATTTCGCAACTGCGATGAGACGGATATACAGGCATAGAGAATCCTTTTACCTCCTTGAGCATCTTGACTTGGCCGGGCGCAAGCTTGTCCGCGTATTTTCCAACGTTAGATGCATCGATCGTGTATAGCGGCTTCTCATTCTTGTATTTGAAAAAATCCCCACGGAATTTCCCATAGGCGTAACCTGGAAGCTGTGCGCTCGTCCCGTCGAATGCTGGGATGCTGCCGTCCTTGTTGCCTGCCGTAGTCGCACCAGTCGACGTTAAATCCTTGCCTAACTGGTCCGGATCCGCGGCATACGCGCCAGCAACTGTTAACAGTGATGTGCCGTATATCATTGCACACGCGATTTTTTTCTTTATCAACATAGCCATACTCCTTTCAGTGAAAACAAAATATTTTTACTACCAGTCCACATCAAACTTTATTTCGCGCTAGCCCATTGATGGGCTACGAGACATTCAGCGGTAACGTCTTGTTGGATCGTCAAGTGTGAGATGGGAAGCATTCGGGCCATTCGGCGCCCGAATCCTTATCACACAGCTACGTACTTCGCAGTGTGCGTAAGCGCGAACAAAAATCTTGGGGAGATTCGCGCGTCCAACGCTTCACAGCCTGGCGCAGGTTAGCCGCATCGCTATAGCCGACCTGTTCAGGTATGCGATCCAAGGGCCATGAGGTTTCGGTCAAGTAGCGACGAACCTGGTTGGCACCTACTTCAGCCACGAGCGTCCGAAAGCGTGTGCTCAGCTCGAGTAGGCGGCTGCGCAGCGTTCGTGAAGAAAGCAAAAGTTCGCCTGTGATCTCCCCTAGCGTTACTTGCTGATTCGTGCGTTCTTCAAGCAGTTCTCCGATGGAGGCTAGAAGGCCCCGGCCCGTCGCTCCTGCTTGGGCTTTCAATCTTGCACTGAGGACATGTGTATGTTGGAGTTTGTTCACGTTTGTCTCCTGTGTTCCCCTCGAGCAAAAGTCAGTCAAATGACTGATTCTTTTGCTCTACGAGGTCGCCAACCTCTCCGGTGTATTTCATTTTTCTGTAACACTAGGGCGAATTTCCGGGAAAATCCAGCGTTTTTTTTGCCTTCTTGCAGAAACAATTGTCGTTACAGCAATATTTGTCTCAAAAATGCCATACGCCTGTATTGAATTTATCGGTCGGATGACTTACTGCTATAATGTACGGGATGAATTGATCGGATCCGGTGGTGTGGCCACTGTCGGCTACAGAGAAGGACGAGCGGAGAGCAGGTGAGGGTTGTGCAAGTCAATCTTGCCACAGTGACAAATACTTCTAAAACTGATTTATGAAAAATTTCTCAATCGATGCTGGCGCCCTGGCTGTGGAGGAGGCCCCTGGCACGTTGCAACACCGGAAGCGCGTAGATAAATTGCAAACTATCGTCGAGGATGCAAGACGGGTCTTGCAGCGAGAAGGATTTGGTGGATTCACCTTGCGAAAGGTAGCGAGTGAAGCCGAGGTGCCTCTCGGAACACTTCAACATTATTTCCCGACGAGGGAACTGCTGCTGCGAGCAGTAATCGTGCAAACTATTCGAGAATATAACGAGAGTTACGAACGCATCGAGCAGAGTGATGCGCCGGCTGAAAAGCGTCTGGAAGCCATCATTGATCAGGTCTTAGTTGAAATTCGGGATCGAGATACGAGAGTCTTTTTCCTCGAGATTGCAGCAGTCGCATGTCATCACAGCTTCGCAAATCAGGCGCTCGAGCAGAGCCAACGAGCCTATCTAAATACATTGTCTCGACTGATTAGTGAACTTAATCCATCGTTGAATGTGCGTGAATGTGAGTTGCGGTCTCTACTGATCGCTTCCCAAATCGAAGGGCTAATGATGTTTTTCCAAAGTATCGCTGCGGACAAGATGCCGGACGCGGAAGCGCTCAGACGGGCGGTAGTAATGGTAGCAAAGTCGATAAGTACTGCTGCCTAATCTTGACTGTAGCGCCGGCCGTTACGAACGCAAAAGTTATTTGCATGAATCAACCTTTTCTTCGGAACATAAGAGCGCTGCAACGGGAAGTGAAAGCTCGGGCGGTCAAGAGCAAGGACCGGCAGGCGACCCTCGCGCTGCACCAAATTCGCCAGGGGCTGTTTGCGACGCGCCAGGCGACGATCAATTCGATGCGTAGCTTGCCAGCCAAGTGCTGCGAAGTGTACGGCAAGGGGCGAAAAGCGTTCGACGAAGGCATAATAAGAAGGCAAGTGTTGCCTCAGCTAGGGAACCTCCTCTCGTGGGATTTCGTTTGTCGAACGTTATCGAAGAACACCCCTACGTCAGGACTCGCGATCGCGACAATCGTTCCCTTCAAGCGCATGCGCCATGGCATCGCCATCGCCGTTCCAGCCGTCGTTTTGCGTCTATCAGCACGATCGCGAAGTCAGTATGAAGACCAACGGAACGAATGAACTCAACCCTGACTGACCTGGCCTTTAGCGGCTCAAGACGCGCACCGACTGCCGCTTGCGAGTCAGGCTAGCAACAGGTCGCTCGCGAAGCCTAAAGCGCACCGCACGTGCGCTGGTGTATGCGTCGGCGGTTCTGCTTCGCTTTGCGTCAGACTCGGTAATCCCCCCGCAAAAAGAGCGCGTTTGGAAGTAGAATTTTCTACTTAAGACAGAAAGCTCTACATGAAGACGTCCCGCTTTACCGACAGCCAGATCATCGCCATCCTGAAGCAAGCCGAAGCCGGCAGCCCTGTACCGGAGCTGTGCCGCGAGCACGGCATCAGCAACGCCACGTTCTATAAATGGCGCGCCAAGTACGGCGGCATGGACGCGTCGCTGATGGCACGCATGAAGGAGCTGGAAGACGAGAATCGGCGCCTGAAGAAGATGTACGCCGAGGAACGTCTCAAGGCCGAGATCGTCGCCGAGGCGCTGACAAAAAAGTGGTAGCGCCATCTCAGCGGCGAGAGATGGCGCAGTGGGCCGTGGCACAGCGGTCAGCCACGATTAACCTGGCATGCCGGGCATTTGGCATCAGCCAGACCTGCTACCGGTACAAGGCCAAGCTGGACGCGGAAAACAATGTGATTGCTGACTGGCTGGTACGGCTGACAAACAACCAGCGCAACTGGGGCTTCGGGTTGTGCTTCCTGTACCTACGCAACGTCAAAGACTTCAAATGGAACCATAAAAGGGTCTACCGGATTTATCGGGAGCTCGAGCTGAACCTACGGATCAAGCCGCGCCACCGCCTGGTGCGCGAGAGGCCGCTGCCATTGGCCGTGCCGACCACGATCAACCAGAGTTGGTCGATGGACTTCATGCATGACCAACTTGCCGACGGACGCAGCATCCGCCTGTTCAACGTCATCGATGATTTCAATCGGGAAGGCTTGGGCATCGAGGTCGATTTCTCGCTGCCGTCCGAACGTGTCATCAGATCGCTGGACCGGATTATCGACTGGCGTGGCAAACCGAACGCGATCCGCTGCGACAATGGCCCAGAGTACATCAGCGCCGTGACGTTGGCCTGGGCCGCCAGACGCGGAATCCGCATCGATTTCATTCAGCCAGGACAGCCTCAGCAAAACGCTTACGTCGAGCGTTACAACAGGACCGTGCGCTACGATTGGCTGGCGCACCATCTTTTTGAAACGCTCGACGAGATCCAGGAATTTGCCACTCGCTGGCTGTGGACCTACAATCACGACCGGCCCAACATGGCACTCGGCGGCATCACACCAAAACAGAAACTTGCCCTCGCCGCTTAACCTCTACTTCTAGCTCGCTCTAAAAACGGGGGGATTACCACTCAGGCCTACCACTAGCAACTTTGTCTTATCCGGCAATAAGTCGAAAAGTCCAATCTGGCACCGTTTGGTCATAAGGGCACCACTGGATAGTGAAAGACGCTGGGCGCCATCGCGCGGGTGCCACTTGATTGTTTAGCCGCTAAAGATACATCAAAGTTTAGCGATATATCGAACTCTGGCGCTCGGCTTCGGCGTAAGCTGATCTACGTCAAGCAGACCAGGGAGCCCAAGCGATGACGATCGGAGCAAAAACACATCTGGCACAAATACGGAAGCGCTCACGCAGCGTTGCGACTTCGAACACAGTGAAGCCGCTCCCTCCCAGCGACGGCGCGCCACTAATGATCGACATTACGTTGATCGACGAAGACCCTGCACAGCCACGCAGCAGGAACAACCCAGGACTGCGGCCAGAGAGCATTGCCGAACTGGCTGCAAGCTACGGCCCAAAAGGGCCAAAGACTCCCCTTTCCGTGCGAATCAATCCGAACGCAGCTGGTCGTTACATCATCAATCACGGTCATCGTCGCTACCGGGCCGGTAAGCTGAAGGGTTTGAGCACCCTGCCGGCATTCATCGATAACGACTACGACGATGCCGACCAGGTAATCGAAAACCTGCAACGTGAAAGCATGACGCCACGGGAAATTGCGGACTACATCGGACGCGAGCTTGCCAAGGGCAAGAAAAAGGGACAGATCGCCAGCCGTATCGGCAAGTCGGCATCATTCGTCTCTCAGCATGTCACGTTACTGGACCTTCCCGAGCCTGTCGCAATCGCTTTCCGGACTGGACGGGTCAACGACGTTACGGTCGTAAACGAACTAGTATCCGCGTTCAAGTCCGCCCCGATCGAAGTGACTCAGTGGTTGACTAATCCAAGCCAGGAGATGACCCGTGGCGAGATAAAACTACTCCGCGAATTCCTTGCCGAAAAGCGGCGAGACTCTCACGCGGCCTATCGGTCGGACGGGCAATTCAATTCAGATGTTGTGGAAGGCGGGCAGGATGTGGCCACAGCATCGGCGCGTGAACAGGGAGAAGCCGCGCGGCGGTTTAAAATCGGACTGATCAAGGTCCAACACAACGACCGGATTGCGTACCTACTGCTCACCAAGCGGCCGCTTTCCAGAGGTCGTGCCTGGCTGAGATTCGAAGACAATGGACAGGAGTGCGACGTCGCCCTGGCCGAGGTCCATCTCCTGGCTCTTGTTGAAGCATAAGCCGCGGCAATCGAGCCACGTCCATCGCTTCGATCGACCAACCTGCGGCACCTCAGGTAGCGCAAAACGATGCTTTACATCTCCCGGCCTGCCCATTCTACTCCCGAGTCATCGCGCAAAACCGAGCTGCGTGAACAGGGCTTCAATGGTCCCAGGGGAGTAATCAACCGTTCAACCTTGCCCGTCTTCCTACGCCACCATCAATACCCCGTACTTAAAGCGGGAGGCCACCACTGGAACGGATCAGCTACAATTTGCAGTTGACCGGCAGCGGACTTGGAAAGAGCGCCACGACTGAAGCGAATGCCATAGGGGAATGTCCATGAAACAGCGTCTTCTTGTCATGAACGGGCAACGACTCGTTCAAAACGAGCGGGAAGGTCAATGGGCGACTGAAAAGGTGGAGAAAGCTGCCGGCGTCAAGCCCGGCATCTATAACATCTTTCTCGCCGCTGTCGCCGACAAGGCGAAAGCGCACGAGGGCATCGTCGTCCATGTTGACCAGGACCATCTGTACCAACAGACCGGCAAAGGCTTCGTCAGACACGCGCTAGCCGACTTCAACAAGGTGCCTGACATCGGTATCCATATCAGCGTCAAATACGCGAGCGGAGCCGCCGAAACGGCCCAGGTGACAGCGAGCCGCCGGATGAAGCATGGCATCTCCTGAATGTCTACGGCTGCCCACATGGTCAACGCAGCGTTGCCCATAATGCGACTACTGCGGCAAGCAAGGTGATGCACGAAGCGACGACGTTAAATACAGCAAGTTGGCGCGCTTCGCGGAGCGGTTGCGCCAGCCTCGCTAGCAAGTCATCCAGTTCGTTGATAAGCACGCGCGCCGATGTCCTTGTGCCCTCCTCCATCAACTGGGCCATCGCCTGCTTGCCCGCGGCGAGCGACGCATTCAGGATTCGTTCTGATTTTTCCTTGGCGTCCAGGCTCCAGCGCTGAGCAAGCGCTTCCATCTCTTCCTTCAAACTTTCGATCTGTGCTCGCTGGGCCTTGGCGCTGTCCTGCATGAGACGGTGATTGATCGTTTGAAGGACGAAGATGGGATCGTCACGGCCGACTACGATGCCGTGCTTTTGCGCGATCTCCCGGATGAGGGCCTCGATCTGGTCTTCCCGTTCTTCAGCCACGTACGCCCCCTGTCAGATCACGGCAGCGCTGGCGATCTGTCCGAACACTTGATCACGGATGATCTTCAGGCGCTGTCGCGTCATGATCGTCAGCGTCCCGAGCGCCAGGGCTTCATCGAACGTAAGGCGGGCCTGCAGCATCTCCGCCAGGTCGCGGCCATAGGTTTCCTTCTTCAGGCTTGGCAGCCTGACGATGGCGGATACCCGATCCTTGTTCGCAACGTAGGCCTTCATCTGCTCGAATGTCTTGCCTTCGTGTTCTATCGGGCCGTAGTACGGGTTGAGCCAGACGACGAAGACAGCCTCTGGAGGGAACTGCCGGGCCAGCTGGGCGAAGCCATGAATCGTATCGAGCAGGGATTGCGCGCCAGCGATCACGATGTGGACGACCAACTGGTGTCCCATCTCGGTCAGCAGCGACGGCACCCTGTTACTGATCAGGAAGTGCGATAGAGGCACGAAGGAGCTCGCACCGTTGTCGACAATGACGTCGCCCTTGGCCGCGTCGATCATTTCGACCAGGTGGTCGAAGCTGCGCGGGTTGATCTCGTCATCCTCCATGATTTCCAGGCGCTGCACCTTGAGTGCGGCGTAACCCGAAAATGTGGCGTTGACCGGATCCGTGTCGATGTTGACCGGCTCACGGCCCACGTGACCCAATGCTTGGGCCAGCACCACTGCGACTAATGTCTTCCCGATACCGCCCCTACCCTGCAGGACGAAATGTGCTTTTGCCATTATATTAACTCCTCTCGATTGGGTGCGGCATGGAACGTGAAGCCGGTCAACTGATCCTGAACGGGCTGCGCATGGACGGGTGCTTGCGGCGTCCTGCTTTCTATTGAACTAGCGGGTGGCCCGCCTGCCGGCGTCACGGGCGATGCACGAGGCGCTTGGAACGTGCGCGCAACTGCTGGTTCCGCAGCGGATCGCACATGCCGTTTAACGTAGACGAGAAAGGCGTCGTAGCTGAATCCAATACGCTTCTGTTCAACCATATGCGTCCAGATTGTCTTGACCGGCCACCCCTGCTCGAGCGCTTCCCTCACGTCCTCCTTCACGCTCAGGAAGGCGACGCGATTCTTCTCGTGCCTGGCCGAGCGAGCCCGCTGCCTGACCCACTCGGCTAACTCCTCGTTGTAGGATTTTGCCATCGTGATTGCCCGTTCCGGCGTGATATCGACATTGTTCGCGCTGCTGTTCGAACCGTGGTTGCGCTGTGTGGTAACGGTGTGATTCGAGTATAGGAGAGCCGGTCTGAGTTTCGATATAAACGGTATGTTTCATTGATCTAGTCGAGGATTAACCGAAAGTCCGATTGGTATGCTGCCCTGGAGTATTCGACTCGCAGAGGCGGGCAGGATAGGTGAAGTGGGCCCACCGGCGCCGCCGGTGTTCCCACTTCCCTCCCCTTATTCGCACTTCGTGCTCAACGGGAATCCTGCTCTGCGAGGCCAGCCGGCTGCCGCCGGCCATACGGAGATGACGATGAACCAAAGGCGCACACGCAAGAACACGCCGCCGGTCAAGGTGTACTGCCTGCCGGAGGAACGTACACAGCTGCAGGCCAGCGCCAGCGCTGCCCGCAAGAGCCTGTCGACCTATCTGCTGAACGTCGGCCTGGGCTACCCGGTCCGAAACATCCTCGACCAGCGATGCGTCGAGGATCTCCTGCGCGTCAATGCCGACATGGGGCGGCTGGGCGGCCTGCTGAAGCTGTGGCTGACCAATGACGAACGTACCGCCGCGTTCAGCGAATCGACGATCCGCGCCCTGCTCGCGAAGATCGAAGCGACCCAGGACGAGCTACTGGACGTGGTCCGCGCGGTTCTGACCCCACGCGACGGGTGCGAGCGATTTTAGCGGCTAAAGTAAAAGCGCCCAGCCATGATCGCGAAGCACATCCCAATGAACGCCGCGGGCAAAAGCAGCTTCACCCGGCTTGTACGCTACCTGACGGATGCACAGGGCAAGGAAGTGCGCACGGGCGCAGTCCGGATCACCAACTGCATCAGTGACTCGGCCCAAGCCGCGGCACTGGAAATCCTCAACACGCAAACGATGAACACGAGGTCCACGGCCGACAAAACCTATCACCTCCTCATCAGTTTTCGCCGTGACGAAAATCCGGACGCGGCCACGCTGGCGGCGATCGAGGACTGCCTTTGCGATGGCCTTGGGTTCACCGGCCACCAGCGAATCAGCGTGGTACACGAGGACACCGACAACCTGCACGTACACGTCTCCATCAACAAGATTCACCCGACGCGCTACACGATCCATGAACCGTTCCGCGTCTATCGGGTCCTGGCCAAATTGTGCGACGGGCTCGAAAACGAGTTCGGCCTGCAAAAGGACAATCACACGCCGCAGCAAGTCGGTGCGGAGAATCGCGCGTCGGACATGGAACACCATGCGGGTATCGAAAGCCTGCTCGGCTGGATCAAGCGCGAATGCAAGGAGCAGATGCTGGGCGCGCGCTCGTGGGAACAGCTGCACGCAGTGCTCACCGAACATGGGCTGCGGATACACCCGCGCGCAAACGGGCTGGTGATCAGCGCTGACGACGGCACCATGGTCAAGGCCAGCTCGGTGGGACGTGAATTTTCCAAGCCGAACCTTGAAAAGCGATTCGGCTCTTTTCAGGCCACGCCTGGACAACAGATTTCACGCAAGCCGACGCGCCGATACCAGAAGCAACCGATCGCATCGAGCGTGGACACCACCGAACTGTATGCGCGCTATCGGGCGGCGCAGGCGGCGGCGCTGGACAGCCGCGCGCGCGAACGCGACCTGGCTCGGGGGCGCAAGGAGCGGCGTATCGAGGCGGCAAAGCGCAGCGTGCGGCTGAAACGTGCGGCCCTCAAGCTTGCCTCGATGCCGCGGCCGGCGAAGACACTGATGTACGGCGCCCTTACCCATGCCTTGGGCGAAGAGATCGCGGCCATCAAGAATCTATACCGGCTCGAACGCCGGGCCATCAACCGGCAGCACCGCCGGTCCCAGTGGACGGACTGGCTGCGGCGCGAAGCGGAAATGGGCGACCTCCAGGCGCTGGCTGCCCTGCGCAGCCGGAATCGGCAAGGCGGCCTGACGGGTAATACGGTCACCGGTGACGTCCCGCCGCAGCGTCCGGTCCGCCCCATTGGCCACGATAGCGTCACGAGGAAAGGCACGATCATCTACCGCGTCGGCAACAGCGCAATCCGGGATGACGGCGGCAGCCTTAAGGTTTCCCTTGGCGCGGACCAGATCGCGATGCAGAGCGCGTTGCGGATGGCGATCGCGCGATATGGCGAGCGTATCGCTGTCAACGGGTCGGATGACTTCAAGGAGCAGGTCCTGATGGCGGCAGTTGCCGGCAACCTGCGCGTTACGTTCTCCGACACTGCGTTGGAACAGCGCCGTTCGCAGCTGGTTCGTGCATCCTCGACCGGCGGGAAAATAGCGCCACCGCGTGCACGACAAGGCGTGGAAGAGGACAGGCGCCGGGTTTCGGACTACGTCGGCATGCACGAAGTGGCTGGTCCCACAAGGACGACGCAAAGCGCGCCACCGCCCGACACCGAGGCGTCAACACGCAGCGATGCCGCCGCAACGACAAGGCGTGCCCTCACCACCGGCGCCGCCGACAGGTACATCGCTGAGCGAGAACAAAAAAGATTCAATGGCTTCGATATACCGAAACACGCTCGATATACTTCCCTTAACGCCGGCACGGCCGCCTATGCAGGCACGCGCTGGATTGACGGCCATGCCCTGGCTTTGCTCAGGCAAGGTGACGAGGTCATGGTTCTTGAAGTCGACGAGGCGACCGCGCGGCGCCTGCGGCATCTGCCGCTGGGCGCTCAGTTAGGCGTGAATGCCCAAGGTGCCATCAAGTCGAAAGGACGCAGCAGATGAAAGCCGGGTTCAACAACGCGGTTGGTCCCCAAGTGCGCGAGCACGCAGCGCGACGCGGCAAGCTGCTCCCCGCCATGGCAGCGCTGTCCCTGGGCGGCGGCATGCAGACGGCGACCCAGTTCTTCGCGAGGGACATGCGTTACCAGGCAGCGCTTGGCGCCCATGTCGGCGACCATCTCTACGCGCCATGGGCGATTATCCATTGGGCCACCAAGTGGTATTCGTCCTATCCGGACGCGTTCATGCGCGCCGGCGGCGCAGGCATCACGGTTGCCGGCGTTGGCCTGATCGGTGTACTCATCTGCAAAATGGTCGGGGCCAATACCGCGAAGCCGAACGATTACCTGCACGGTTCGGCGCGCTGGGCCGAGAAGAAAGACATGCAGGACGCTGGCCTGCTGCCACGATCGCGCAAGTGGCATCAGATCCTGCGCGGCGTGGTACCAAGAGGCGGTCGCGGCGTCTATGTTGGGGCATGGATCGATGACGGCGGCAAACTGCATTACCTGAGACATGATGGGCCGGAACACGTACTGACCTATGCGCCCACCCGCTCGGGCAAGGGCGTTGGCCTTGTGGTTCCTACCCTGCTGTCCTGGCCCGACAGCGCGGTCATCACCGACCTGAAAGGCGAGCTGTGGGCCATGACGGCGGGCTGGCGTCAGGCGCATGCCAGGAACAAGGTGCTGCGCTTCGAGCCGGCTGACCCGGACTGCGATGTCCATATCAATCCGATGGAGGAGATCCGGTTCGGCACGGCGTATGAGGTTGGCGACGTCCAGAACCTGGCCACGCTGATCGTCGACCCTGACGGACGAGGACTGGAAACCCACTGGCAGAAGACCAGTCAATCCCTGCTGGTTGGCGTGATCCTCCACGCGTTGTACAAGCACCGGAACGAAGGCACGCCGGCCAACCTGGCCCATGTCGATTTTCTGCTGGCGGATCCGAACCGCAGCGTCGCGGAGCTGTGGATGGAGATGGTGACCTACCAGCACATGGACGGGAAGACCCATCCCGTCGTCGGAGCGGCGGCGCGCGACATGATGGACCGCCCCGAGGAGGAAGCCGGATCGGTCCTGTCGACAGCGAAGTCCTACCTCGCCCTGTGGCGCGATCCCGTCATCGCGCGCAATACCAGCCGCTCGACGTTTTCGATCGCGAGGGACCTGGTGAACCACGATAGTCCGGTCAGCCTGTATATCGTCACCCAGCCGGACGACAAGACGCGCTTGCGGCCCCTGGTGCGGATCGTGTTGAACTTGATCGTGCGCCTGCTGGCGAACAAGGTGGAGTACGAGCGGCACATGCTGGAGATGCCGTGGTGGCGCCGCGCGTTGGCCAAGATTGGATTTGTTCGGGCAGCGCATGCGCATATACGCGCCAAGCGCAAATACAAGCACCGGCTGCTGGGCATGATTGATGAATTCCCCAGCCTTGGAAAACTCGAGATCCTGCAGGAGTCGCTCGCGTTCGTTGCTACTTACGGGATCAAGTTCTATCTCATCTGCCAGGACCTGACGCAGCTCCGCAGCCGCGAGGTCGGATACGGTCCGGACGAGACCATCACGTCCAACTGCCACATCCAGAACGCCTATCCGCCGAACCGATTGGAGACAGCTGAACATTTGTCGAAACTCACCGGCATCACCACGGTCGTCAAGGAGCAGATCACGACCAGCGGCCGTCGTACCAGCGCTTTGCTCGGTCAGGTATCGCGCACCTACCAGGAGACGCAGCGGCCGCTGCTGACGCCCGACGAGTGCCTGCGTATGCCGGGCCCCAGGAAGGACGGCGACTTGATCGTGGAGGCTGGCGACATGATCGTCTCGGTCAGCGGTTTCCCGGCCATTTATGGCAGGCAGCCCCTGTTTTTCAAGGACGAGATCTTCGGCGCGCGTGCCGCGATTCCGGCACCGGCATGCAGCGACCAGCTACGGCCCGCAACAGAATCTCCGAGCGCCCAACGGATATCGCTATGAAATTCACGTTTCGACGTAGTGTCGTCCCCCGGACCGCCGGCCAGCGCCTGGTGCGCGCGCTTGGCATCAGCGCGTCCTTGCTCGGGGTAGCTGGCCTGTTCGGCCTGGCCGGTGCCAGAGTCAACACCAGCAGGAGCATTGCGCTTGGCCTCTACTGGACCAGCGAACGTCCGGCACGAAAAGGAGAGTATGTGCTGCTCTGCCCTCCGCAGGTCGGTGCGATCGAAGAGGCGCGCAGGCGCGGTTACCTGGCCGCGGGCTTCTGCCCGGGGGGCTATGGCTACATGATGAAACGGATCCTCGCCACCGGCGGCGATGCCGTGACGGTGGATGCCGTTGGGGTGCGCGTGAACGACGTAATGTTGCCCTTCAGCGTCCCTCTGGTGACCGACCGGGCCGGCCGTCCGATGCCGCGCCTGCGGACCAGTCGCTACGTGCTTAGTGCTTCTGAGGTGCTGCTGATGTCGGACGTGAGCACCACCTCGTTCGACGGCCGCTATTTCGGCCCCGTCAGCCGTGCGCAGATCAGGACCGTCATCGTACCGGTCCTCACATGGTAGGAGGACCGGCGACGCGTGCATCCCACTCCTCCTGACCTTCCAGCGTAAGCAGCACCCCCATTCCTGAATGATGCCGCCAGGCTGTCCAAGCCCGGCGATGGCCGCGTGCTGCCCGAATTTCCACTTTCACGATCCAAGGAGCGACACCATGATTGATCCGACGATTGAAGCACTCATTGCTGCTGCCACCGAAGCCGGCGAGAACGGCCATCTGGACATATTCCTGTTGTCCGATCCCGATCCAGACCGGCCCACCCTTGCCGCCGTCAAGCTGCGCGACGCACTGGTCGTCGGCTTCGAACCGGATTTCACCCCGCACGAGGCCGATGCGGCCGGGGCCTTCCTCGAGGACGCACTCGGTGAGGTGGACGCGCGCGAGCCCCATACGGGGCTGCGCCGGCTGCGCGTGACCGTCCTGCCGCCGAAGGCGCGAACCGTGTGAGTCCAGCACCTGGAGCGAACAGACATGGACACCACCGAACATAAAAAGCCCTTCCACCTGATCGTTGCGGAGAAGCTGATTAAACAACTGGAACAAGGTACCGCTCCCTGGCAAAAACCTTGGGAGCCGGGTGTGGACCTCCCACTGAATCCCGTCAGCGGCAAGCGCTACCGCGGCATCAACGCCTTGCACCTGATGAGCGAAGGACGCGGCGATCCGCGCTGGCTGACCTATCGGCAGGCGCAGGCAATGGATGCCCAGGTACGCGCCGGCGAGAAAGGCACGACGATCCAGTACTGGAAGTTTGCAGAAGAACGGCCGCTCGAACGCAATGGCAAGCCTGTCCTCGACGGACGAGGGGAACCCGTCAAACAGACAGTCAAGCTCGAGCGGCCTCGCGTATTTTTCGCGACCGTGTTCAACGCCGAACAGATCGACGGCCTGCCTCCGTTCACGGCACGAAAAGAACACGCATGGGATCCTATCGAACGGGCCGAGCGCATCCTGCGGGCGTCCGGCGCCGTGATCCGGCACGACGAACGGGACGCGGCGTATTATCAGCCGCGGGCCGACATCATCCACCAGCCGGGCAAGGGACAGTTCCCGGATGCCGCCTCGTACTATGCCGTGTCACTGCACGAACTGGGGCACTGGACTGGGCACAGCACGCGGCTTGGCCGTGACCTTGCGCATCCGTTTGGCAGCGAAGGCTACGCGCGCGAAGAGCTGCGTGCCGAGATTACCAGCATGATGCTCGGGAACGAAATCGGAATCGGCCACGATCCGAGCGGCACGCGGCCTACGTCGGCAGCTGGATCAAGGCGCTGCGGGATGACCCGCTTGAGATCTTCCGCGCCGCCGCCGATGCCGAGAAGATGTGCGAGTACGTGCTCGGGCTCGAACAGAAGCAGTTGCAGGATCTGTCCCCCGAACACACGTCGCAGTCAGCGGAAGCGGCGCATCCCGAGGCATTCGTGCAGCCCGATGGAACGCTGTGCGACTGGGACTCAGGCGCCGTGGTACCCGATGACTGGCATGGTGTCGTCAAGAACCAGGGAGCGTTCTGGTATGTCGGCAACGAAGGCGGCGAACGTTCCTTCACGGTGCTGGCGGCAAGCGAATACCAGGATGCCGAAGCCGAGGCAGCATGCGTACAGGTGCTGGCCGTCGACATCCGTCAGGTCCTGGACGACGTTGACTCGTCCCTCGCCCCCTATCAAGGCTACCAGCGCGAGAGTCTGGAAGCGGCGATGCGCAGCCGGCATCTGACATCCATCGCCAGCGTAACCGGCAGCGTCCCGGCGACATTCCACGAGACGGCCGAGGACCGTCTGTCGGCCATGTTTGGTCTCAAACCCGGCGGCACCGGTGCGGACATTGCGTACCTGGAGTGCGCCCGGCTTGCGCAGGCATTCGCAGGGGCAGCGTATCGGCTCGTCCACGTCACCAATCAGGAGAGGAATATGAATGGAACCGACAGGGCTGCGGCGCCCCTGCAGGCGCTGGAAACGGCCGAGACCGACCGCGTCGAACGCCAACGTCGCGCCGAAGCATGGACTCTTAGCAATCTTGTACAAGGAACGCAGGAGCGCGCGTTCGACAAGGCCTCGCTCGGGCAACTCAAGCGCGTCGAGCACGCATTGACCGCAATGCAGCCGACGGAACCGAATAACCCGTTCTGGGAAAGGCACGCGCTTCCGTCGGACGTCGAGAAATTGGAGGAGCAGATCCACCAGGCGCTTGCAGCGGTGGCCATACGTCAGTTGGACATGCGGGTGGCGGCAACCCGGCTGGCGCTGATTACCGGGCAGTCCTTCGGGCGGGAGACCAATGCGGACGCCGCCACCTTCGCCGGTGAAACCGAAGGCACGCTTGGGTTCACGCTGCCGCACGACTGGACGGGCGACGTACGCGTCGAGGGAACCGTCACGATGGATGCCAACGGCCAGCGGAAGGTCGTTCCAGCAGATGCCTCCGGGCGCGCGCCCGAAGCATGGGGTGTGTATGCCCGGCGCAGCGACGGCAGCTATCAATGGCTCGCGAATCAGACAACCGAAGCCGAAGCCGAGCGCACGGCCGAAAGGCTCGCGCGGATCGACGCGCATTCGACGCTCAGCGAATATGAGAAGGCGGCCAAGTTTGCGCGCATCCACGAAGCGCGAGTAACACGCTCCCCGGACAGCACGGACGCAGACATCGTGGCGGCGAAGGAGGCACGCAAGAGTGCCGAGGCTAACATGACCTTGCACGACGCCGATCTGCAGCGACGCATCGAGCATGCCGAACGCGAGCGTGGTCGCGAAGCCGTTGAACAAGACGCTCTGGACACCGCGAAAATGCTTATCGTCGTGCCATACAAGGAAAAGGACGAAGCTAAAGCGCTGGGAGCCAGATGGGACCGGCGGCGGCAGTCGTGGTATGTGCCCGCCGGCATGGACCCGGCGCCGTTCTCGAAGTGGTCGCAAACCGGCGGGCCAGAGGCCGGAAAAGTGGCGTCATCTGCCGCTACGAGCATGCAAACAGAGATTGGCCGCGTCTACCTGGCCGTGCCGTACAGCGAACGGGGCGAAGCCAGAGCCGCCGGTGCGCTCTGGGACAAGGCTGCCGGTTCATGGTATGTCGGACCACAGGAGAACATGGCCGCACTTGCCAAGTGGCGTCCAGAGAACGTCGCGGCACAGCAGGATCCTTCGATGACGCCACGGGAGGAATTCGCCGGGTTCCTGAAGTCGCTCGGCTGCGTGATCAGCGGCGAGCATCCGATCATGGACGGAAAGTCGCACCGGATCAGCGTGGAGGGCGAAAAACACAGCGCCAATGCCGGCTCGGGCTTCTATGTCGGGCATCTGGACGGACACCCGGCCGGCTACGCCAAGAACAACAAGACCGGGCGCGAGGAGAACTGGAAGGCTATGGGCTACGTACTGGGCAACGAGGAGAAAGCCCGTCTGGCCGCCGAAGCGGCCGCAAAGCTGCGGGAACGCGAAGCAGATCTGGCGCAGCGCCATGAACAGGCAGCAAAGCGGGTGGCCGCCCAGTTGGCCAAGCTGGTGCCGGCCGACCAACCGACGCCGTACATGGTAGCGAAGGGACTCGGGCCGCAGCCAGGCACGTTCACCGACAAGGATGGCAAGAAGACCTGCCTTCCGGCGATCGATACGAACGGCAAGCAATGGACAATGCAATACATCGGCGAGGACGGTACGAAACGATTTGCGAAAGACAGCAGAAAGGAAGGCTGCTTCCACGTGATCGGCCAAGGTCTGGATGAACTGGCCAACGTGCCGGCGATCGTGATCGCGGAGGGTTACGCGACCGCCGCCACGCTGCGCCAGACGCTGGGATATGCGACCGTGTCGGCTTTCGACTCCGGCAATCTCGCGCCGGTGGCGCAGACGCTGCACGGGAAATATCCGGACAAGCCGGTCGTCGTCGCGTGCGACGACGACCGTTATCTCGAACTGACCCAAGGTGTGAACCCGGGCCGCGGCAAGGGCGAGGAAGCTGCAAGACTGGTGGGTGGAACCGCCCTGCTGCCGATCTTCGCACCCGGCGAGAATGCCTACCCAGCGGGGCTTGCCCCTGTAACACCCGAACTGTTTCGCAAGCACCAACGAACCGGCGCGACACTGAGCGAGGAACAGCTAGCGGCGCTCGAACGCATGAAGCAGTTCACTGACTTCAATGATCTCGCGAACCGCAGCGTGCTCGGTCGGGATGGCATCGAGCGCCAGGTAAAAGCTGCGTGCAACTCCTCGGTCGCCAACGGTGACTCCGTCGAACAACAGGAAGTGCAGCGGATCCGCCAACTGGCACAAGACACGGCACAGGAGCAGAAACCTAAGCGACGCCGGAAGGCCGCTACGATTGCCTGAGTCGAAGTTTCCGGGCCGCGCTGTATAGGCGGTCCGGCCAGTCATAACGTCATCATTACTAGAATACTCGACCGTTGCGTAAACCGATCCTGAGGCGTGCTTCTAAGTATCTCTAACAAAACCACGTGCTTGCTTTCAGAGCAACACGGCCGTACACTGAGCCTTACGAACGGCCGGGTTCGGCCAAGAGCGGTCCCTGACCCGCTGGGCCAACGTTGCTTGAGGTCCCTCACGTGATAGCATGGTAGCGGTACAACCTTAACAAGGCTTCCAACGTCATGGTTCGTCAGTTTTATTCGCTCCGTAAAGGTACAAATCCAAATCTTAGCGGCCTTCCGTTATCAGAGATTCTTGGACTGCTAGTCCGACTGTACAACCAAATGAATGAAGACGGGTATTTCCACGAAGCGTTCGGTTATATCTGCGTCGACGCAGGAGAAGTATCTGGCACAGTTCGTGATCCCGAACTAGAAATGCTGCTGACGATACGGAAGACCGGTTTATGGCCGATTTTCGAGAAAGCACCATATTACAGCGAAGACGATCTCTTCGATGTTATTGAGTTTCTATACCTTTACGTTTCAAAACCGATCGATGGAACGATGCACTCCTATGGCCACTGTGGCATGCACTGGGAGACTTTCAATAAGGTCCTGGGGCAAGAGGAATTTCGATCAAAAATAAATTCTCTACTCACGCATTACGAGCAGCGCTATGAATTGTCGGTGAGCGGAGAGGTGCTTCATAAACCGGAAGCGGGATTCGAGCCCATTTTTGATGCTGACTTGCCTTCGAAAGATCAAAACGTTGTATCACGCGTCAGTGCCGCCACGTTACGGTATCGGCGACATGGATCGACACTTGATGACAGGCGTCAAGCAGTTCGAGACCTTTCGGACGTGCTTGAATATCTGCGACCTCAGGTTAAAACATTTCTCACAAGTGCTGACGAAAAAGATCTCTTCAACATCGCAAACAATTTTGGCGTGCGGCACCATAATGAAAAGCAGCGCACTGCGTATGACGCCAGCATCTGGCTCAGTTGGATGTTCTATTTTTATCTCTCGACCATTCATGTCGTGCTTCGAAAGATCGGACAAAAAACACATGAGTAGACTGCGCTAGAGATCTCGAGTGTGCACGAGAGCTCGTGTGGATTGTATGGCAGAGATCCGAGTGAAATGATCATGCGTGCCGTGGATCTTATTAATTCGACTGGATCAGTCGAAATAGAAAGACGACAGGAAACGCATGAGCACAATAACAAAGATTTTTGTTATTGCAGTCGCTAGAAGACGTTAGTTCGAGAAATGCCGGCGGCGAGAAAAGCGCATGCCAGCGAAAGCGATGGCGAGAAGCGCGACCGAACCGGGTTCGGGAAGCTCGGCAGGCGCCACTGTCCAACGGGCGTAAGACAGGTTGACCGACGCTTCGTTGGTATATCGGTAAAACATACGCGCGGTTTCGCTACGGGCTCCTCCTGAATAATTCGTCGCCATCCCGCCGATTACAACGCTGCCATCTATGGCAACTGGAGTGAGCACGTAGCAATACGATGTGTACGCTTGGCAGCCATTTGTTAAGCTGGAATCGCGTTCGAATACACCTGCCGCACTGTCTACGAAGACTTGATCGATGAGCGCTTGTGAAGCTGCCTGCGCGGTGTCGAAATCTCGGAAGTAAAAGCTGGACAACGCGCACACGCCAAATACTTCGGTACAGCTACCGCCGTTGAACGTTACATCATAATTCTGGGCGTTCACTACAACATTTTTGGCGCCCTTCAGAATGCCATCTTTAACCTGCAGAAGCGGCATGGCGCCTGCGGCGAGCGGAGCACAGATCGCGATGGAAGCAAAGGTATGGGAAAACAAATGACTATTTATGATTCTCATTGAAATGCTCTAGTGTGCTACAGCGACAAAATGAAGCTTCTGCGAATTGCTGACATTCTAATATAGTGTCCTCATTGCAACAACAGGTCGTTTCGATGTTCCCGTGTCGCCGTCGCCTTGGTTTGACTTAGCAACGGTGATGTGCTCCATACCCAAAAGCAACTGAAGGGTGGACGAGCGTCCAAGGAAAACTCTCGACTGTCAAACGCCAGCACAACGGTTCCACGAGTCGTTCCGTTGTAGAGATAGCGAAAGTCACTGCGGGAAACACCGGAGTAATCACCGCAATTTCTGCGTTGTTTAGATTGCTTATGCGGCGATTACGACTTACAATCACCGCATGAAATGCGGAGATTATTCTTATATCTGGCAAGCTCCTGATTGGCCGAACTGGCGCTACGATCTGACGGCACTGGCATCGCCTCTCGCGCAGGTCAGCCAGGCACAGGGACTTTTGCTGGGTCGGCTCACCGATATTGGCTTGGGTTTGCGAGACCACGCCAGTCTAGCCGCGCTGACCGATGACGTCATCAAGACCAGCGAAATCGAGGGCGAACATCTGAACGTTGCATCGGTACGCTCGTCCATCGCGCGTCGCCTCGGCGTTGATATCGGCTCCCTGGCGCCGGTAGACCGGCACGTGGAAGGCGTGGTCGAAATGGTGCTCGACGCGACGATCAACAGTGCATCGCCACTCACGCAGACACGTCTTTTTGCGTGGCATGCTGCTCTTTTCCCGACCGGCTATTCCAGCCTGAGCAGGATCGCCATCGGTAGGTGGCGCGACGATGCCCAAGGCCCGATGCAGGTGGTCTCCGGCCCCATTGGCCGCCAGCGCGTGCACTACGAGGCACCGCCTGCCGAGCATCTGTCCGACGAAGTAGAGCGCTTCCTGGAATGGCTCAATGCGCCGCTCCAGGTAGAGCCAGCGCTGATCCGCGCCGGACTGGGACACCTGTGGTTCGTCACACTGCATCCGTTCGACGACGGTAACGGCCGCATCGCGCGCGCAATTGGCGATCTTTTGCTGGCGCGGGCGGATGGCAGTCCTCAGCGCTTCTACAGCCTGTCGGCGCAGATTCAGCGTGAGCGCAAAGCCTATTACGAGATCCTGGAGCGCACCCAGAAGAGGAACCTGGATGTGACGGAGTGGCTCCTGTGGTTCCTGCAGATGCTTGGCGAGGCCGTGCGGCTGGCCAATCACGCTCTCGATGCGGTGCTGGACAAGGCCCGTTTGTGGCAGCGGCTGTCGGGAATCGCGCTTAACGAACGTCAGGTAAAGGTCCTCAACCGCCTGCTCGATGATTTCGAAGGCAAACTCACCAGTAGCAAATGGGCCGCGCTGGCCAAATGCTCGCCCGATACCGCGCTACGGGACATCCAGGAACTGGTAACCCAGGGAGTCCTGCAGCGTTCTGGAGCCGGTGGGCGCAGTACCAGCTATGACTTGGTAAAGAAGGGGCCGAATCCTCAGCCCTAACTGCTGGTTGGACAACGGCGGAGATGGAACACGCGACACTTTCCAGCAGATCTTGCCGGAAGTCGAGAGCGAACATGGCCAGATCTCTTACGAACGATCGCGGAAAGCAGCTACCTCTGATTCACGGTCAGCCGCCCCATCGGCGGCGGACAAACTATCTGCACCGAAAGAGACTGCTTTGTCAGCGGTTTCTCGCGCCTTAATCGCGGTAGCGATTTTGCCGCCAGTTGTTTCTCGAATACGGTCGAGCGCATTCGTTTTCATGTCGCCAACTTTGTCCTTGGCGACATCCCACGAACCGACTGCTAAGTTACCGACCGTCCCTACAGCTACCTTACCCGCCTTAGCCGCGATTGAGCCAAGTGCTTTGATGGCTGCACCACGTTTTACTTCGCCAGGAGAGCCCTCATCCCTTCCGGAGCCCGTTGCCGAGGTTTGGACTCCTAAAGGCATTTTCCCTATTGTTGCCCCTCCACCTGAACTTCCGAGACCTGCCTTGAAGACATCCGTCGACGTCGGGCTCCCGCTACCGGAGTTGGCCACGCTAGCATGCCCTTCGCCCATTGCTGCCGCCAGCGGACTATCGACGCCACTTCCTGAAGTTCCGGACGCGCTTTGTCCTGAAGTTCCGAACGCGCTTTGCAACGAGCTTGTTCCACCAGCATTTTCCGCAGCATTCGCTTTGGAGAAAGCTGACATCAACGCTTGAGCTCCTCCCCCAAGACCTGCAGCGCCAGAAGCAAGAGCGGCCCCGGCCGTAGCCATGCCGGCACTTGCAAACGCAGCTGCGCCGATCACGGCTCCAGTTCCGAACCCGCTTCCCAAAGCAGGGTTGCCAGCTCCCGCAAGGCCGCCAATGAGACCGGGAACGGTTTCAACAAGGCGAAGCAGGACCAGGGCTACGACCAGCATCACACTCAACTCTTTGAGCGTGAGCCCCGTGCTCATTCCAGCGTAATAAAGGTCGACAAACGATTTCCCTACTCCAACGAGAAAGATCATCGTGAAGAGTTGTGCCGCAATGTTGAGGACCGTCTTGTAATATGCAATTGCCATGTCAGAGGTCCAGCGCGAGCCGCCAAAGCCCAAGAAAAAAACGCCTGCATAGGCCAGAATCCATCCGCTGACCAAAAGAAGCAGCATGTTGACGGCCACCAGGGCAAAAACAACGAGCACAATGCCGCTGATAACCAGTCCGGTGGCACTATCGATGGGTTTCCAAACGGTCGACATATCGAGCACTTTGAAAAAAATATCAAAACCTATGTCGACAATTCCTGACGGGGCCAAGGTATTCGGTACGCCTGCGGCCTCAGCAGCTACTTGACGCAGTGAGCTGGTGATTGAGTTAGAAAAAGTAGGACCATTCGTCAATGCCCACCAAAAGAACCCGGTAAAGATAGTAAAGCGCACGAACTCGGTATAAAACTCGGCCAGGTCAGCTTTACGTACTGCCATGATTCCAAAAGTCCAAACCATGCTGATGACAACCAAGGTCCAAAACAGCCAGCTCGCACGCGTAGTGACCAGCGAGCCCCACGTTGCCGCTGCGGCTGAATAGCGGTCGAGGACCCTATCAAGAATTCCTCTGTTATCGACGGCAGCCATTGCTCGCGCCGAAAACAGTGCGAGCGAAGAGAGCATTAACAGCAACAGGTATCTCAGGTTGACCGGCTGTCTCATGTTAGCCTCACCAATTCCTTGCTGGGCTCGGCTTAAAGGGAGGTCCAGCACGCGGGCATTTCTTCGCGAGTTCGATTTGCTGCGCCTCGCTTAACTTTCCTGTGGCCAGCTCAGCACAATTCGGACTTGCCGCCGTATCTGCCCGGTCACTGCAAGCGCTCAATGCTTCGGCACCAAGAAAAAACACCACAAAAAACTGCGTCGCTTTCATGGCTGAGATCTCCCTTTACCAAGTGCGGGCCGGGCTTGGCAGGAACTTTCCCGCGCGTAGCTGGACGGCAGCGGCAGCTTCTTTCGCTTCCTGATCTGCAAGGAACTGGTCTCGTGTAGCAACCGCGTTCTGTTGCGCGATGAGCAACGCCCGGATCTGCAGCAACTGGTTCGCCTGATGGCTGGCCAGCTGGTTCGCGTAGCCGATCGCCTGCACTTGGCCTTGCGCGCCCTGGGCCGATGCTTGCAACCGCTCGAGCTGGCGTGCATCCGCGACCATGGCATCCTGCTGGCGGTCGAGACCACGGAACAGAGCGTCGTTGGCCTTCTTCTGCGCCTCCGATCCGAGACGTTGGGACGCCTGCATCATCTCCCACTCAGCTTGAGTGCAGCCGTTGTACGAGAAGCAGCGCGACGCCTGGTAAGTACTCATGTCCTTGAACTTGCCGAGGTAGGTATCGACGCTGCCGAGGGTATTCTTGTAGTAGACCAGCGTGTCGATCGAAGCGCGCAGCTGATTCATGGTGGACTGCGCCTGATCCCAGATATTCGAGGTCGGTGCCGCCGTGTTGCGCAGCATATTCTCGTACTGCAGCAGTTGAGTCTGGTACTGCTGGATTTGCTTCAAGGTCTGTGAAATGCTTTCTCTCGCAGTGATTGTGGACTGCACCACGTTCGCGGCGTCGATGACCGCCCACTGGGCGGAGGCTGGCGCAGTCAATCCCACCCCAACGGAGAACGCCAGGGCTGATGCAACTTTAGCGGCCGAAATGGTGCTGCGCGGGGTGTTCATGGGCTTCTCCTTGCGTTAATAATCGAACGGTTCATACGGCTTGGAAAACGTCAGGTCCTTGGTGACGATGACGTTGAAGCGATAGCCGGGTCGGATCTCAAGCGTGGGCGCGATGTTGAGGTTCTTCGCGACGAGCTGCGCGGTCACCTGGCCCAACTGCTGCCCGACCGCCTCGCTCATCGCGCTGCCAAGACTTGGACGGCCATATCCGCTGTTCTCGGGCTGGCTGGTCGCGATCCCCGCCGTCACGGCCGACATCAGGAAGGCAGACGAGAAGGTCTTCCAGTAATGGTTGTTCACCTTGTCGTTAAAGCCCGCATATCCGGTGCTGTCCACGCCCGGCATAGCGCCGATGTTCATTGCCTTCCCATCCGGGAACACAATGCGCTGCCATGCGACGAGCACCCTTGCCTGGCCGTAGGCGACATCACTGGAGTAGGCCCCGACCAGGCGCGAGCCCTGCGGTATCAACTTCCATTTGCTACGGGGCGTGTCGTACACGTCTTGGCTGACCTGCGCCATGATCTGACCAGGCAGCTCCGAGTTGATGCCCGAGATCAGAATCGCCGGAATCACGAAACCTGCGCGCAGCTCGTAGGGTGTACGTGGCGCTTCCGGCTGAGCATCGAGCCGCCAGCGGTCGCCCTGCCCTCCTGCGAACCGTGCCACGTCGTTGCGTCCACCGCCGGCCTGCACCGGCGGCGAAATGCCAGACATACCCGACTCCTGGGCAGACTGGCTTGCGCGCAGCAATTGCAGGCGACCTTTGTACGCCGCGGTCGGATCGTCGGTGGCCGCCGATTCGATCTGCTGGCGCACGACTGCCAACTTGGCCAGGACCTCGTCTCGGCTGGCCGGCATGGTGCCGGCGAACGGGTTCGAAGCGGGACCAGGGACTGCGCTCGAAGCGGCGCTGCGCGGTGCCACGCCCTGCAGGCTCGAACGTGCCCTCGCCGCCTCGTCGAGCTGCTGCAATTTGATAGTTCGGATACGTGCGGCCTCGTCTTCAGCCGGACTGCGCGTTCCACCCTGCGCCGCCATCTGCTGATCCTGCGTCCACTGCTGTTGTGTCGAGGTCGGTGGCGCTGGCGGCAGGTCCGGATTCTCGGGTCTGGCGGTTACCAACGCAGTGTGGCTCGCGTCGGTCGATTCAGGTGGCGCGGGAATCGACGGCGCCACCGCTGCCGCCTGGACCATGCCGTATTTCTGCTCGCCCACGATTGCGTTCGCGAACATCGTCGCATTGCCGGCCTTCTGCGGCACCTTCTCGATCGGTTCATTCTGTTGGCGGGCGCGGTTGGCCGCGACCGACGCCATGATCACCAGGAACGTCGTCATGGCGCCGCCAAGGATGTACAGCGGCACATTGTTTACGCGCCGGACGCCGGCTCTCTTCGACTGCTGCCCCGGAGAGGCGTCCGGCGACATGTCGTGTTCTGGCACGCCGCTCATGGCCCTACTCCTTCCGTACCCAATAGCCGGCCGGCGCCACGCTACCGTCCTTGGCCAGGTACACGCGCGACAGGCTTTGAGCATCGATTGTCAGCGTGACCCGGTACAGATCGGTTTCGGACGGCTGGTCGAACACATAGGCCAGCGTTCTGCGCTTGCCCTTGTCGTCGGCACCGGACCTGGACGCCGGCATGTGTTCCTGCAGCGCGTAGCCCTGCTCCCTCAGCGTGGCCACCAGCGAAGTGCCGAACGGATCGGTGGCGCCATGCTGCAGCTCGAAGCGGGTGCCGGCCGGCGGGTACAGCGTGACCAGCTTTTTGACGGTGTCATCGACCATTTTCTTGTCGATGGCGTCACTGGCCATCGCGAAGCGGCCGTAGCCGACGGGCTTGGGAGTCGCCGCGCAGCCGGCCAAGGCCGCCGGCAGCACCAGGAGAGCGATCTTGCGCATGTCATTTCTCCTTCGTGATCGTGATGCGCTCCTGGTTCTTGCCGGCGCCGGCAATGAGGATCGCTTTCTGGAACACGTTGTCGACGATGTAGCGGTCGCCCTGCACGCGATAGTTGACGGTGACGGTCTCATCGTCGCCGCTTAGCCAGCCACCCTCCTTGCGCACTACCAGCAGGACCGGCGCTTCGGTCTGGTTCATGGTGGCAGGCATCTGGATCACAGTCCTGGTGCCATCGTTGTAGACACGGACCGGCTTCCACGCCGTCGCGCCCTTGACCTCGTAGTTGAAGCTCAGATCGCGCACGTCTTCCTGCGTGCCTGGAAGCGTACGCTCCTGCTTGAGCCTTGCCTCTCGCATCCGGACTTCGTCCCATTTGGCCGCATCGTCCTCCATGTACGTGAAGCCGACGCGTGGCATGTAGTCGGTCCGGTGCGAGCGCAGGCGGATGTGGTAGGTGCGCCGGTTGGTGGCGACGATCAGTGATGTCTCCAGCCCAACGTCGATTGGTTTGACGACCAGGTGCTGGACCTCCGTCGGGCCGCTGCCGCTGATCGCCGGCTCCACCGTGAAGCGGGTGTCGCCGACGTTCATGTTGTTGACCTGCTCGCCGGCCTGCAGTTCGATGTCGCACACCTGTAGTACCGCGCACACGACGGTGATCCGCTGGGCACCGTAGACAAAGCGCACCATCCCGTCGGGGCCAGGAACCGGTTTAATGGCGTCGCCGCTGGCTTGCCAGCGCTGGGCCACGGCGAGCGCCGCCTTTTCCTGGCTGGTCAGCTTCCCGTTCTCTTTCGAGAAGTATGCGTCGGCGGCCTTGCGCTCCGCGGTGGCCGTGCCCGTTTCGCCAGCCAGGGCGGCAAGAGGCAGAGTGCAAAGGGTCGCTGCTATCAAATGCTTTTTCATGGCATGCCCCTTAAAGTTGTTTTGCCCACGTAAAGTCGCGCACGTGGATGCCCAGCGGGTTGTCACGCATCTGCACTTCCGTCGTTTCCGCCGTTGCCTCGACCGTGTACACCGTCACCAGGGCGCGCCAGCGCTGGGGCGCCGACTTGAGCACGCCCTGGCGGGCGCGCGTAGTCTCGATCCAGTCGACCTGCCAGGTTTCGCCAGTCTGCTGCAGCGTCGTCTCGACCTCGATGCTCACGGTCTCGTTGGCGGCGCGCTTGAACGGCGAACTGGTCTCGGTACCGTTCAACCACTCATTCATCTTGGCCGTGGCCGCATCGTTTGGGGCCAGCATCGCGTACACCTGAAGCACGGCCTTGCGCTGCAGCGCAACGTCGGGCGTAACCAATCGCGCATTGGCAATCCACGACGCCACGCTTGCGCGCACAACGCGCGGGTCGGCCGGCTGCGCTCGGTCGAGCGGCTTCACGGCAGCGTACTGCCCGAGCTTGTCGACCTCGACGACCATTGGGATGAATTTCGACTGGCTTCCGATATAGGCCATGCCGCCAACCGCTGCCAGCGCGATCAGCAGGCACAGTGCACCGCCCAGCACGGCCATCTGGCGGCTCGCGACCAAGCCGCCGACATGGTCGTTCCAGGTGCGACGCGCGGCCAGGTACGGACTCTCGCTTTCGCCCGGCCGGCGGCCGCCATCCAGCCGCCCGCCACCTCGACGCGGATCGTCCGCCGGCTTGCTCTGTTTCAGACGCTTGAACATGGGGCCAATATTGATGTTCATGTCGTCACCTCGTCATTGGTGGAGGCCTCATTCGAGAATGCGTTCGGTACGCTCGACGCAGGCAGATAGTCGGCCAGGCGCAAGCCCCTGCTGGCCAGCCACTCGTGCACCCAGCCATCGCCATGCTTGGCTTCCAGCCGCTTGATAACGGCGATAGAATCCTTGTCGGTCGACCCAGCGAACGCCAGCGCGAGCGGGCCGAGGGCGGTGTCATACAGGCGCCGCCCCGACTCGGTGACGCAGTAGTACTGGCGCTTCGGGATCGCCCCGGCCAGAATGTCGATCTGACGATTGTTAAGGCCCATGCGGTGATACAGCGCCGCCGTATCTTCGTCGCGTGCGTTCAGGTTCGGCAGGAAGATCTTGGTGGCGGTGGATTCCACGATCACGTCGAGGATTCCGCTCCCTGCGGCATCGGTCAGGCTTTGCGTCGACAGCAGCACGAGACAGTTTTTCTTGGCAAAGGCTTTGAGCCACTCGCGGATCTTGTCCCTGAACACAGCATGGCCGAGCATCAGCCAGGCTTCGTCGACCAGGATCGCCGCAGGCTGGCCGTGCAGGCTCCGCTCGATACGACGGAACAGATACAGCAGCACCGGCAGCGCGTACTTCTCGCCCAGGTTCATCAGCTCTTCGATTTCGAACGTCGTGAACCGCGACAGCTCAAGGCCATCCTCCTCGGCGTCGAGCAGGTGGCCCATCATGCCATCGACGGTGTATTGCTTCAGCGCCTCGCGGATCTCTTCGTCCTGGATCGTCAGCGACAGCTCGGACAATGTTCTCGCCTCGCTTTCGTGCATGTTCATGATGGCGTTGCCGATCTCGTTGCGCTGCGCCGGCGTAGTCTGGACACCGTTGAGCGCGAGGATCGTATCGATCCAACCCATCGCCCAGGCGCGGTCGGCTTTCGTCGCGAGGAACTGCAACGGACAGAAGCTGAGGCGGTCGTCAGCTGCGACCTCGAAGTGATGACCCCGCACGGCCTTCGTGGTCGGGTACATCGACATGCCTTTGTCGAAGGCGTAGATCGACATGCCGGGGTAGCGCAGCAGCTGCAAAGCGATCAACGCCAGGTGGGTCGATTTGCCGGAGCGCGTCGGTCCAATCATGAGGGTATGGCCAAGGTCGCGCACGTGCAGGTTCAGCCGGAACGGCGTCGAGCCCTGCGTCACGCACTGCATCAGCGCCGGCGCGTTCGGCGGATACATCGGACACGGCGCATGATCCAGACCGGTCCAGATCGTGCTGGTCGGCAGAAGGTCGGCCAAGTTCATCGTGTTGATCAGCGGCCGACGCACGTTCTCGACGCCGTGGCCCGGCAGGCTGCCGAGGAAGGCATCGAGAGTATTGACGGTCTCGACACGCGCCCCGAAGCCGAGCCGGTTGATCGCTTTCTCGATCATGCGCGCCGACCGCTCCAATTGGTCGCGATCCTCGTCCAGCAGCACGACGACGCTCGTGTAGTAGCCCTGCGCCACCAAGCCTGAGTTGACCTCAGCGATTGCCGCCTCGGCGTCGGCCACCATCGACAGGGCATCCTGGTCGATCGCACCGTTGTTGGTGTTGAAGACCTGGTCGAAGAAGCCGCGGATTTTCTGCCTCCACTTCTTACGATACTTTTCGAGGTGCGCAACCGCCTCATGCGGCTCCATGAAGATGAAGCGCGACGACCAGCGGTATTCGCAAGCCTGCTCGGCAAGAGCGGTCAGGATGCCGGGCGATGACTCGAGGGGGAAACCGTCGATCGCGACCACCTGGACGAACTTGCGGCCCACGCGCGGTACCACGCCACTCCACAGTTCTATGCCACCGATCAGGCAGTCGAGATACATCGGATGACTGGGCAGCATCACTGGATGATTCTTCCCTGTTGCACAAAATTGCAGCCAACGCAGGAAATCATCGTGCGTGACGCTCGAACCGTCTTCCTGCACGATCTTCTGTCCACGCAGGCGCGTCAGCGTAAGCGCCGCGGACAGGCGCGACTCGATGTTGACGCACTCGCGCTTGAAGTAGTCGATCAGCCCCAGCGTGCGCGAATGGTGGTCGGATGCGACGTCTTCGTCGTCGAACATCAATTCGACAAACTTGCGCTCGGCCAGAACAGGCGGAAAATACGTCACGCTTAGCACGAAATAGCCTTCGTACATCGTGCCGAGGCCCTGGAACAGCAGGCGCCGCTCCTCGTCGACCGCTTCCGATACCGGGTCGGGAAAGTGCGACAGCTGCTCTTCCGGGTACTCCGGTGCAGGACGACGCACCGCGTCGACATGCATCATCCAGCCGTTGCCGAGGTTCGAGAGCGCCTGGTTGATCCGGACCGATGTCATGTTGCGCTGCTCGTCGGTGCTGTTGGCGTTGTCGTCGCCCTGGTAAAGCCAGGCCGCCATGAAGGCTCCGTTCTTGCAGACGACTACGCCGTCGTCCACCACGGCCGCGTAGTTGAGCTGGTCGGCGAACCCGGCGCCGGTCGCGCGATGCCGCTTCAATTGCAGCGCGCCGTTCGCGGCGCGGATCCGCAGGTATAGCAGGAGCAGCATCGCGCAGCCTGCGAGGGCAAACGCGATTGCCAGTAAGCCGTTCATTTGTATTGCCTCCCCTGACTTCTGGTGTTCATCCTGAAGGGTGTGCTGCGCGCTGGGTAGTACGTCTGAAAGCGGCGATGGCGCATGTAGACGAAGCGCAGCTGGGGGTCGGCCTTGGCCATGCGCCGGCACGCAAACAGCGCGCCGAACCATAGCAGCAGTCCGACCACCGTCGCTCGCAGCTCCTGCGCCTGGAAAATCAGCGCAAAGGCCAGCAGCCCGGCCATCATGACCAGCTCCCTGTCGCCACCCATGAACAGGTTGTGTCTGTTACCTGCGCGGCGGATCGGAATTGTGCGCAGGGCCATGGCTAGCCCACCAATCGGGTCACCATTGCAGCCACAAGCCCGCCGTGCGTATTTATGACGTCACTCACTGCAACGATTTCCGCGCCGCGGCCGAAGAAGGTGCTCATCATGTTCTGTGCGCCGACCAGCAGGGCCATCACCAGCACCACGAACAGCATCGTGCGGAAAAAACCGTTCAGGTCACCGCCCAGGATCAGGGTACCTCCGGATACGACAATGCCGACGAGCGACAGGGCGAATGCCACCGGCCCGGTCACACTGTTGCGAAGGTTGCCAAGCCATGATTCGTATGGGAGTGAACCACCTGTTCCCTCCGACGCGAAGGCGTACCGCGGTGCCAGCAGCAGGTACGCGAGCAGGAGCGCCAGGAACAGGTAAGGCAGCAAGGCGCGGGTAAACGGGGACTGCGGGGCAAAGCGGATCGGCTCCATTTGACACTCCTAGAGGGTTTTAGAGAGATAGCGGCCTGCCGCGTAGCCGGAGATCTCGTGGATCTCCTGCACGCGGCGGCCTTCGGGAACACGGGCGATGTGCACGACGAGGTGGACGACCTCGCCGATCAGGGGTTCGATTTCGGAAGGTGCAGCCTCGTTACGAGTGATGAGCGATTTCAAGCGTGTGAGGCCAGCGAGGGCACTATTGGCATGAAGGGTCGCGGCGCCGCCTTCATGTCCGGTGTTCCAGGCGTCGAGAAGATCGAGTGCCTCGGCCCCGCGCACCTCGCCGACCAGGATCCGGTCGGGGCGCATGCGCAGGATGACCTTTAGCAGCGTCGTCATCGGGACGTCGAGGGCGGTGTGGTACTGGATACAGTTCGTGGCTGCACACTGGATCTCGCCAGTGTCTTCGATGATACACACTCGCTCGTCTGGGTTCGCGCATACCATTTCATTGATGATCGCGTTGACGAGCGTGGTCTTGCCGGAACCAGTCCCGCCGGTGACGAGAATATTTCGATGCTGACGAACCGCGTCTTTGAGGGCTTCGCAATGACGGGTCTTCATGATTCCTGCCTCGACATACTGGTCGAGCGTGAAGACGGCAATGGCGCGTTTGCGAATCGCGAAGGTCGGTGCCGAGACAATCGGCGGAAGTTGGCCGGCGAAGCGCGAACCATCAAGCGGTAGTTCGCCTTCGACCAACGGATGGGCCTTGTTGACCACCTGATCTAGGGCCGCGGCCACGGTCTTGATGATGGCTTCAGCCTTTGCCTGCCGCATCTCGCCAATGCGGCGCATCCCCTCCCCCAGCCGTTCCTGCCACAGGCAGCCGTCGGCGTTGAGCATGATCTCAACCGTACGGGAATCAGCGAGCACGCCCAGGAGCTCCGGCCCCATGTCGCGCATTAGCCTTTCCTTGGCTCGCGTCTTCATGGTTGCAACGATGTCATCGCGGTCGGTCATGATTGCTCGCTCTAGGTTATGCCGAGCGATGCTACGTGACCGGGGATATACCGAAACGATCTAAAACAAAGGATACGTGGACCGCTACGCTAAACCGAACTTGCTTGCGTGATCTCAAACGGATTGCCTAACGTCAAGAGTCAATGGCAGCCAGCGGCTCAACAAACTATTTGCGACTTCAAGAAGTAGCTGAAGAATTGACGATTGACCGAACTAAATCTTTTTGGCAGGGATAGGCTTCCGCCGTACTTTGGCGGCCTCAAGGCGCTTGCGGTTCTCTTGGTCCCACTGCCGGACCGTAAATGCCTGGAATTCCGTGAGAATCGCTGCAATGCGAACGTATCCCTCCGGCAGGCTTAGCCTTGAGGCACCACCAGCGAGCTCCTCAAGGGTTTGCCTATCCAAGTCGGTTGTTTCAAGCAGTGCAGGCAGCGGCGTGTCGAGCGCGTGCGCGATCGCTTCCATGATGCGCAGTGACGGGTTAGCTTGGTCATTGGTCAGGTCAGAGAGGAATGATACCGACATGCCAGCCTTTTTTGCCAGCTCGCTCTTGGTCATCCCTATGTCGTCCAGGATACGCAGGATATTCGTTAGAAGGATGAGGTTGTACACGCAGGCTCCGACAGGGTGAACAGGTTTAGCCGCTAAAGTTTGCATCTCCTGATACGGTAAGACAATTGAGTGTTAATAGTTTTAGTTAAGCACAGGATTGTTTGACTTTTTAGTGTACCGCAGAACTACTACTCGGATATGCAGCACCTGATCACAACAACTAAGTAGTCGCCCAATTTTTGCTGTCAAAGCTAAATTGATCAGGCAGCAGGGATTGGGCGATGAAGCACTTGAAGTTGTCCGAAGACGAGCGGCGTACGCTGCGTGAGATGGGCGTGTTCCACCCACATCCGCGGACACGGATGCGCGCACAAGGAATTTTGCGGTTGAGCCAGGGATTGACGCTGCAGAAAACGGCGGATGAGTTCGGGGTGCACCTGAACAGCGTCGAGCAGTGGTGGCAACGCTGGAACAAGCTTGGCTTGGCCGGATTGTACGAGGGACGTCATACCGGTCGACCGAGGAAGTGGACGCCCCAGCAACAGCAGGCTCTTGGCGAGTTAGCGCATTCCGTGGGAGGGAGCGTGGTCGCACTGCTGCGCCAGATCGAGCAATGCCAGGGCCATGCGCCGATCAGCGAAAGCACAGCCAAACGGTATCTCAAGGAGATGAATTTCACGTACAAGCGCTATCGGTACGGTCTAAAAAAAAGCGAAATCAAGTGGCGTTCGAGCACGCCAGAAAAGTGATTAACGCACTGGCCACGCTCGACCATGAACAACGCTGCGAGTTGCTGTACTTCGACGAATCAGGCTTCAGTCCAAATCCTCCCGTGCAGTACGGCTGGGGCAGGATCGGCGAGACCCGGGCCGTCGAACCACTCGCGCACCGACAGCGCGTGAATGTGCTTGGAGCCTTGCGTCATGACGGCCAACTGACCTGGAGCACTCAGCAGCGGCCGACGACACGCGACGATGTGATCGCATTCTTCGATCAGATTGCGCTCCAGTCTCACTCGGTTCCACGCATTGTCTTGAACGACAATGCCGGTATTCATAAGGGTGACCTGATGGAGAAGAAGCGGCGCCAGTGGGCCAAACACGGGCTGTATCTGTACTATTTGCCTCCCTACAGCCCGGAACTCAATCGAATCGAAATCTTGTGGAAGCATGCCAAGCACTTCTGGCGCCGCTTCGTTGCCAGGAACGGCGCCGATTTGCTCGACGAGATTCAATCCTTGATGAGAGGCTTCGGCAGCAAGTTCACGATAAATTTTGCATGACTACTTAGTGACTTCGTTCCACTCCACCGCAAGGCCGCCAGACGTTTATCCGACTTGATATAGCCGACGTTTTTCACTTTCCGGTACACGACATCACGACGATACAAGGATCCGGTTCGAAATTTTTCTGCGTTTGAAAAAAGTTCTCGCGATTTGCGATAAATCTCGGAGTAGCGTCTACGGAGCGATCAAGAAGGGGATAGTTCCCTGCACCCCAATCAAACTTCAGGGTCGATCATCTGCCTGGATCATGAGTGAATATTATAATGGTTAGAGGAATGTGTTAGGACTACTCGGTCGGCGAGATCAGCTACGGATTGCATACCGGGGACATTGAGCGTAAAGGTTGCTTGGGAGACTAAGATAAGATTGAAGAAAGGCGTAAGCTGTGTCTCAACTGAACGCCGCTTTCTATGGGTGTAGCAAATGTGCGTGTTCATATTACCCTCCACATGAGCTGCTCCATTCATGCATTGCTCAGCGCTATTGATCCGGGTTCTTCAATCAGCAGGATTCTGCTTCACAGGATAATAACGATATTGGATACGCGACGGCTGGTAATAATATTGCTTGTTCTGCACGTCTTGGACCAGCCATCGCTTGGGCGTAATTGGATGGGTCGCGTCGCGCTTAATGTCGAGCGCTGAGGCTTGATTTAATTGGCGATCCCGATAAAACCAATTTCCCTCTGACTGCCGTCGGGATATATCACAGCGACTCCTGCGTACTGACCAACTGTTGCGGCTTTTTGATAGTGCAGCGTTACCTTCGTATCACCTGGTTGACGTGGAATAAATATTTCTACAGAAGCTATTTTCAGCACAAGGATCGGTGGGTTAGACTTTTCCTCGCTATCAAACTCAATCGTTAAACCGTCGTGTTCATTCCCTACATCAACCGTCCCTACGACGTGTAGCGTGTGTGCACTACCAGGCATTACATTAATCCACGCTTTCCATTGGTCATTGCTTTTATCAGCCATTTATTTCTCCTTTTGATCGCCATGACTGCTGTGTTCAGCAGGCAACTAAGACTAACATGAATCTTATCTATTTTTCAAGACACTTGAGATTTGCTGAAATAATCCTTTTTGCATACTGATTTTCATACTTCGAGGATCATGGCAAAATCAAGCGCGCTACCTAAGATTTACTAGTCGACCATAGTCTTAACATGCAGAGATGCGCCGTTTGCCACGATCATCCCTTTGGAACAGACGAAAAAATCGTGTTTCGACGGCATTCTTTCGCATCTTGGAGCTGGTGGAACTTCTACTGAGTCCCACGGATGCTGCGATTCGAGCTGGCGCTACCGATATTTGTGTGTTTCAAGTTAAATCGCTTCCAAGCGACTGTGCATACGATACGGCTCGTCCGAGATAACGTCGATTTAGCCGCTAAAGTTTCGTCCCACAGTCGGGCGTGCATCACGATTCGCCGCGTGGGCTCGGGCACTCTACCTCGTGAGATAGTCGTTCCCGTCTGCAGCACTCACGGCTTCACGTCAATCAGCTGAAGCATTGATGCATCCGTAATAACGAACGCGTTTGCCTTCCTAGTTCCCACCACGGCGACGATACTGAATCTGTTCGACATATCGAAACCAGCTAGGTAGTAGAATTTCTTCGAGTAAAAAGGAGAGAACAGATGAAAGTCGTCGATACCAATGCACGTGCGCTAGGTCGCGTCCTGATCAATCGGAAGCAACTACTCAAGAAGGTTCCTCTCTGCGAACGAACCATTCTTAACATGGAAAAACGTGGCGATTTCCCGAAGCGGTTTTCGGTTACCCCTCGGCTGGTTGCCTGGGATCTAATGGAGGTTGATGACTGGATCGCGCGTCATCAGACCGCCGGCGTCCAGCAGCCGGCGCCCGGTACTAGGTAATACTGGTACACCATTGCTCGACCATATTGGCCCACGCCTGCATCATATGCCGACGCTGCTCCGCATACTCGGCCTTGTTGTACACCGCGCGCACACCTCGCTGTTCGTGGGCCAAGCATTTCTCAATCCAGTCAGACTGAAAGCCGGCTTCATGCAGGACCGTAGACGCGGTACGTCGAAAGTCATGTGGCGTGAAATTTGAAAGTAGGACTCCGTCGGCACGTGCTTCCTCAATGACGGCCATGGTTATCCGGTTCAGCGTTGCCTTGCTGATTGGCCGGTCCCCGTCATATCGCGAAGGGAAAATATACGGGGAACCGCCCGCACATGTCTTCAGCGCGACGAGGATATCGAGTGCTTGCTCCGACAGATAGACGTTATGGGGGTTACGGCGCTTCATGCGTACAGCCGGAATCGTCCAGACACGGTCCGAAAAATTTACCTCGGACCACTCACCCTCCGCCATTTCCGACTTCCGCAGCATCGTCAGCAACAGCAGCTTTACCCCGAGGCGAAGTGTAGGACTTGCGGCTACCTTTTCCAGGTAGCGAAACACGAGCCCTACCTCCTCCGCGCTCAAAGCGCGGTCGCGCGGCTGAAACCGGGCGATCGAACTGGGCCGCACTTCGTCGGCCGGGTTGGCAACTTTCTGCCCGCGATCCTTCGCATACCGGTACACGAGCATCACCACCTCGCGTGCGTGGACCGCAGTTGCCGGCGCGCCCCGGTCCACGATGCGATCACATAAGCGGCGCAACTCGTCCGACGTGACCTCGTCAAGTTTGAGTTTTCCGAACGGGCGCTTCAGGTCACGCTCATACACCGAGCGGCGCATGTCGCGCGTTGACTCCGCCATCATGTATCGTTCCAGCCATTCCTCGGCCCACTCGCCAAACGTGTTCTCTTCGCGTCGGCGGGCTGTCACTGTCGCCTTCTGGCGAGCAGGTGACCTGCCAGCCGCAATTGTTTTTTTAGCCTCGAGCAGCAGTTCGCGCGCTTCGCTCAGCTTCAACCCGCCGGGGCCGTAACGGCCAATCACCAGCGTCTCCTGCCTGCCATTGATCGCGTAGTTGTAGCGGAACGAAATGGTACCGGACGTCAGGACGTACACATAGAGGCCGTCCCGGTCGGACACCTTGTATCCCTTCTCCTTCGGTTTCAGGTTTCGCAGCATGGTGTCTGTCAGCATTGGAAACTCTCCGTACCATGACCGAGAACGTGGGCACTTTTGCCTTTTCCTCGTTTAGATTCAAAGACTTACCTAGAACTGATACCATGTTTGAATGAGCAGCAGCAACATGGTATGAGCATGCCCTTATGGTACTGGTCCGAAGCTGCACCATTGTCGATACCATCAAACTTTGCTGCTTCGTTTTGCCAGAAAATGCCAAACTCTGCTGGTTCCGGCAAGAAAAAAGCCCCTGAAATCAGGGGCTTGGGTCAGTTGAGTTGCCTGAGGGCGCCAGCTACTGCCGGGCTGGGAATCATTCCCACTCGATCGTCGCCGGCGGTTTCCCCGAAATGTCATACACGACACGGTTAATCCCGCGCACTTCGTTGATGATCCGGTTGGAGACCTTGCCCATCAACTCATGCGGCAGGTGCGCCCACTGCGCCGTCATGAAGTCCAGCGTCTGCACCGCACGCAGCGCGACGACGTATTCATAGGTACGGCCATCGCCCATCACGCCGACGGACTTCACCGGCAGGAACACGGCGAATGCCTGCGACGTCGCTTCGTACCAGTTGGTCGGCGCCTTGCCCGCGTCGATGCCCGGCACGTGCGGCACTTCGAATGGCGTCTTGCGCAGTTCTTCGATGAAGATCGCGTCCGCTTCGCGCAGCAGGTCGGCGTACTCGCGCTTCACCTCGCCGAGGATGCGCACGCCCAGGCCCGGGCCGGGGAACGGGTGGCGGTAGACCATGTCGTGCGGCAGGCCCAGGGCGACGCCCAGCTTGCGCACTTCGTCCTTGAACAATTCGCGCAGCGGTTCCAGCAGCTTCAGGTTCAGCGTTTCCGGCAGGCCGCCCACGTTGTGGTGGCTCTTGATCGTCTGACCCTTCTTGCCCTTGCCGGCCGATTCGATCACGTCCGGGTAGATCGTGCCTTGCGCGAGCCAGCGGGCCGCCGTCAGCTGCTTGGCCTGCTCCTGGAACACTTCGACGAATTCGCGGCCGATGATCTTGCGCTTCTGCTCCGGGTCGTTGACGCCGGCCAGGTGGCCCATGAACTGGTCGGACGCGTCGATGCGCAGCACCTTCACGCCGAGGTTCTTCGAAAACATGTCCATGACCATCTTGCCTTCGTCCTTGCGGAGCAGGCCGTGGTCGACGAAGACGCAGGTCAGCTGATCGCCGATGGCGCGGTGGATCAGCGCGGCGGCCACGCTCGAATCGACGCCGCCCGACAGGCCGAGGATCACTTCATCGCTGCCGACTTGCGCGCGGATCTTTTCGACGGCCTCGCTGATGTAGTCCGGCATGTTCCAGTCGCTCTTGCAGCCGCAGATCTCGTGCACGAAGCGGCCGATGATGGCTTCGCCCTGTGTCGTGTGCGTCACTTCCGGGTGGAATTGCAGCGCGTAGAAGCCGCGCTCTTCGTCGGCCATCGCGGCGATCGGGCAGCTCGGCGTCGAGCCCATCAGCTTGAAGCCCTGCGGCATGTCGAGGACCTTGTCGCCGTGGCTCATCCACACCTTCAGCATGCCGTGGCCCTCGTCCGTGACGAAGTCGTTGATGCCGTTCAGCAGCTTCGTATGGCCGCGGGCGCGCACCTCGGCGTAGCCGAATTCGCGGACTTTACCGTTCTCGACCTTGCCGCCCAGTTGCGCGGCCATCGTCTGCATGCCGTAGCAGATGCCCAGCACGGGCACGCCCAGTTCGAACACAGCCTGCGGCGCGCGCGGCGAATCGCCTTCCAGCGTGGAGTTGTGGCTGCCGGACAGGATCACGCCGGAGGCGCCGTAGTTGCGGACGAAATCGTCGCCGATGTCGTAGGGATAGACCTCGGAGAACACGCCGGCGTCGCGCACGCGGCGGGCGATCAGTTGGGTAACCTGGGAACCGAAGTCGAGGATGAGGATCTTGGAGTGCATGTATATGGTGATGTGAATGGTGGGCACGGGGTGCCCACCCTACGTCGGACGGTATTGGTAGGGTGGGCACCCCGTGCCCACCAGGCCGCAGCGCGTTTATTCGGTGCGGTAGTTCGGCGCTTCTTTGGTGATCTGCACGTCGTGCACGTGCGATTCACGCATGCCGGCCGACGTAATCTCGACGAACTCCGCCTTCTCGCGCAGTTCTTCGATCGTCGCGCAACCGCAGTAGCCCATCGACTGGCGCACGCCACCGACCAGCTGATAAATGATCGCCAGCACGCTGCCCTTGTAGGCGACGCGGCCTTCGATGCCTTCCGGGACGAACTTGTCGGCCTTGCTCGACGCTTCCTGGAAGTAGCGGTCGGCGGAACCTTCGGCCATCGCGCCCAGCGAACCCATGCCGCGGTAGCCCTTGTAGCTGCGGCCCTGGTACAGGATCACTTCGCCCGGCGCTTCTTCCGTGCCGGCGAACATCGAACCCATCATGACGGTGTGCGCGCCGGCGGCCAGCGCCTTCGAGATGTCGCCCGAGTAGCGGATGCCGCCGTCGGCGATGCATGGGACGCCTGTGCCGGCCAGCGCTTCGGACACGTTCGAGATCGCGGTGATCTGCGGCACGCCCACGCCGGCCACGATACGCGTCGTACAGATGGAGCCCGGGCCGATGCCGACTTTCACTGCGTCGGCGCCCGCTTCCACCAGCGCGCGTGCGGCGGCGGCCGTCGCGATGTTGCCGCCGATGACGTCCACGTGCGGGTACGTCGTCTTGATCCATTTCACGCGGTCGAGGATGCCTTGCGAGTGGCCGTGCGCCGTGTCGACCACCAGCACGTCGACGCCGGCTTTCACCAGCAGGTCCACGCGTTCCTTGTCCTTGTCGCCCACGCCGACGGCCGCGCCGACGATCAGCTTGCCCTGCGCATCCTTCGACGCGTTCGGGTGTTCGTGCGACTTCAGGATGTCCTTGACGGTGATGAGGCCGCGCAGTTCGAACTCGTCGTTGACGACCAGCACGCGCTCCAGGCGGAACTTGTTCATCAGGCGCTTGGCCTCTTCCGTACCGGCGTCTTCCTTGACGTACACGAGCTTGTCGCGCGGGGTCATCTTGGCGCGCGCCTCGGCGTCCAGGTCCTCTTCGAAACGCAGGTCACGGTTGGTGATGATGCCCACCACCTGCTTGCCCTCCACCACCGGGAACCCGCTGATGCCATGCTGCTGGGCCAGGGCCAGGACTTCGCGGATCTTCATCGTCGGCGGAATCGTGATCGGATCGCGCAGCACGCCGGCTTCGAAACGCTTCACGCGCGCCACTTCGCGCGCCTGGTCGGCCGGACGGAGGTTCTTGTGGATGATGCCGATACCACCTTCCTGGGCCATCGCGATCGCGAGGCGGGCTTCGGTCACGGTGTCCATGGCGGCGGACAGCAGCGGAATGTTCAGCGAGATATTCCGGGTCAGCTTGGTGCGCAGTGACGTGTTGGCCGGGAGGACGTTGGAGTAGGCCGGGACGAGCAGCACGTCATCGAACGTGAGTGCTTTCTGGAGGAGACGCATAGTTTATTTCCTATAGGCGCAAAAGCGAATTATACAGAAACTCCAGGAAAACGTCGCAAGCTTGGCAAAAAACGACTGAAATCACCCATGGGCGGCGATTGACAGTGGCCGTCCGGCATGGCGAAATCGGACCATGAACCGTTACTCTCTCCTGCTGCTGGCGGCCGTCGCCGTGTCCGCGCCCGCCCTCGCCCAGTACTCCTGGATCGACGACCACGGCACCCGCGTGTTTTCGGACCGCCCGCCGCCGCCCGGCACGCCGCCGTCGCGCATCCTGAAAACGCCGCGCGGCGCGGCGTCGACCGAGGCCACGCCGGCCGAGGCCACCAGGCCCGCGGCCCCCACCCTGGCCGACCGCGACGCCGACTTCCGCAAGCGCGCGGCCGAGCGCGATGCGGACGAACGCAAGGCCACGGAGGACGCGCAGCGCAAGACCGACGGCGCCGCGCAATGCGCCGCGGCCCGCCGCAGCGAGGCCGTGCTGACGTCGGGCGTGCGCATCGCGGAGATGGATGACAAGGGCGAGCGCGTCTTCGTGACGGACGAAGAAAAGGCGCGCCGGCTGGTTCAGGCCCGGCGCGTGCTGGCGGACTGTCCGTCCCGGTAGGGTGGGCACCACGTGCCCACGCGTGACGTATGCGGTGTGTTGGCGTTGCGCGTGGGCACAGGGGTGCCCACCCTACGCGGCGGTCTGCTTTTTGGCCGCGCGCTTGCGCCGCGAATCCTTCGGGTCGGCCACGAGCGGGCGATAGATTTCCACGCGGTCGCGGTCGCGCAGCGCGGTCTCCAGCGTCTTTTTCTTGCCGTAGATGCCTACCGGCTGGGTCACGAGATTGATGTCCGGGAACGCGGCCAGCACGCCGCTCTGCTCGATCGCCTGCCCGACCGTCGTGCCGGGTGCGACACGCAGCGGCCGGATGAACTCGTTCTGCGGCAACGCGTACATGACGTAGACTTGCAATCCCGCCTGCTCAGCCATAGATCACCTCGGCACGCTTGCAGAACGAATCGACCATCGTGTTGGCGATCATGCCGAACACGGGTCCGACGAGCTGCTCGAGGATAATGCTCGAGAACTCGTACTGCATGTCGAAGTCGATCTTGCAGGCGTCGGCGCGCAGGGACTTGAAGTTCCACGTGGCCTCCAGCATCTTGAAAGGGCCGTCGACGAGGTGCATCTTCATCTGGCCCGGACGCTGGTTGTGATTCGATGTGGTGAAGCTCTGCTTGACCCCGTGGAAGTTGATTTGCAGGCAGGCCACCAGCTTCTCATCGCTGCGTTCGAGCACTTTGACGCCGCTGCACCAGGGAAGGAATTTCGGATAGTCCTCGACTTTCGCGACCAGATCGAACATCTGTTCCGCGCTGTACCCGAGGAAAACTGATTTGTGCACTACTGCCATTGGTCAACCGTTTGTTATGATGTTGGTTACGTTGCGTCGCGCTCGGCATTTCAGAAGCGCGACGACGGTAGTTTAACCGACGCGCGGAAATTAGCGATTTCATGAGTATTATTGACAATAAAAAAGCCTTTTTTGACTACTTCATCGAGGACCGCTACGAGGCCGGCCTCGTGCTGGAAGGGTGGGAAGTGAAGGCGATCCGCGACGGCCGCGTGCAGATCAAGGAAGCGTACGTCGTCGTGCGCAACGGCGAACTGTACCTGTTCGGCGCGCACATCAGCGCCCTCACGACCGCCTCCGCCTGGAGCCATCCGGAAGCCCTGCGCACGCGCAAGCTGCTGCTGCACAAGGCCGAGATCGACAAACTGGTCGGCAAGGTCGAGCGCTCCGGCTACACGCTCGTCCCTCTCAACCTGCACTTCAAGGGGGGCCGCGTGAAATGCGAAGTCGGCCTCGCCAAGGGCAAGAAACAGCACGACAAGCGCGATACCGAGAGAGACCGCGACGCCAAGCGCGAGGTCGACAAGGCGATGAAGCAGCATCGCCGCTGATGCCGATCAGTGCGGCTGTGGCTCCGGCATGGCCGACGAATGGTGGCTCGTGATCAGCCATTTCCCGCCTTCCCACCGATACGTGAACGTGTACAGGCCGGCGTCCACCGCCGTGACGCAGGCGATGTCGACGAAGCGCAGCCCGCCAGCATGCAACAGATCGCGGGTGGGATGCCCAGGCCCAAGACCCTGGACGCAAGCGCCTGGCGTCCGGAGACACGCATTGGATGCTCCTTTCGGCGACCATGCCGGTTCATGACAGCCGTTGGACAGCACCGAGGCCGATCCGTTCCGCGCCCCGCGCAGGGCTTTACCGATAACTCTGCAATTCCCGCGATCCCGTCACCAGCGAGCCCGCGGCCGGCGTACCGCCGCTGTAGGCGATCGCCCGCACCATCTTGAGGGTGCGCGTGTCGCCGCCGGACGCATCGCGCCAGCGCGTGGCGCTTTCCGTCCGCGTGATGCCGTTGACGGTCCAGGTCGTCGTCGAGACGAACTTGTAGGCGCTGAACGTGCCCGCGGCGATCGTGATCGTCTCGATGCCGGACAGCGTGCCGTTCTGCGTGTAAGTCACGCCGGCACCGCCGTTGCAGGTCTCGGTGTATTGCGTGGCCCAGCCGGCGCCGACGGCCAGCGTTGCCGGTGCCCCCTGGCTGCCCTGGTACGTGCAGTGCGTGACGGCCGTGCCCTTATCGATCGTCATCGCGGCCACCTGCCCGGCCGCGTCGTACTGGAAGTCCGTCGGGTACAGGGTCTGGTCGACCGCGCCGGACACGACGCGGTTGTGCGAGGGATCTTCTTCGTGCACGGCGAACGTGCCATCGGCATTGACCGCCGTGACGTCGTCGTCCGCCGTGCGGTGTAACGTGTTGTTCAGGGTGTCGGCCTGCTGGTCGGCATAGACGAGATGCGCGCCCGCTTTCGGCGGCACGAAACGGTAAGTGACCGTTGCCGCCGCCTGCGCCGGGGCGCCGCCGCTACTTCCTCCGCCCCCGCAAGCGCTCAACAACGCCGCCGCAACCAGCCCCGCCAGTATCGTTCGATGCATCGTTTCCCCATTCCACGGAAGTGAATGAGGAATTATTGCCGGGATGATCCCGCCTGACCACTTACGGATTCGTAAGGTTCGTCAGGCCGCCGCCACCCGCTCCCGCGCCATCGCATTGCCCAGCTGGCACGCGCAGAAGCTGGCCACCAGCCCCACCGCCACGCCGCACGCAAGCTTGAAGGCGCTGTCGAACAGCAGCGGCGCGACGAGGCCGGAGACGAGTGCGAACGACATCATCTGGATGAACGCCAGCATCGACGACGCGAGGCCGCGGTTGTCGGGGAACAGGCCCAGCGCGCTCACCTGGATCGCGGGCATCGCGACGGCGAGGCCGAACGTGTAGACCATCAGCGGCAGCACGGCCCACGGGATCGTCACCGCGTCGCCGGCGGCCGCCGTGTAGCCGACGTTCAGCACGCACGCGAGGAGCATCGTGCCGAAGCCAATGGCGCGCATGCGCGGCGCCGGGATGCGCGCGGCGCGCTTGCCGCCCCACGCGGAGCCGATCACCATGCCGCTGATCAGCGGGATGAACATCCACGCGAACGCCGTCTCGGGCAGGTTCAGGATCTCCATCACGAAGTTCGCGGCGGAGCCGATGTACAGCGACAGCCCGCCGAACGCGAGGCCCACGGACAGCGACAGCAGCACGAATTGCGGATGCCCCAGCACCTTCAGGTAGTTGCGCGCGATGGCCACGCCGTGGAACGCGTGGCGCTTCTCGCGCGGCAGGCTTTCCGGCAGCAGCTTCCAGGTCGCGAGCAGCATCACGGTGCCGAACAGCGCAAGGAACACGAACGTCGCGCGCCAGCCGAACGTCACGTGCAGCCAGCCGCCCAGCACCGGCGCGATCGCGGGCGCGAGGCCGAACACCATCATGATGTGCGACATGATGCGCTGGGCGTCCGCGCCCGTGAAGCGGTCCTGCACGATGGCCTGGCCGATGACGGAGCCGGCCCCCGCCGACATGCCCTGCAGCGCGCGGAACAGCAGCAGCCAGCCGAACGTGGGCGCGAGCGCGGCGCCGGCCGAGGCCAGCGTGTAGACCGTCAGCGCGACCATGATCACGGGACGGCGGCCGAACGAATCGGACAGCGTCCCGTAGAACAGCATCATGAACGCGAACATGAAGAGGAAGACCGACAGCGTCTGCTGCACGGCCACGGGGCCGACGTCGAATGCCCGGCCGATGGCGGGAATCGACGGCAGATAGGTGTCGATGGCGAGCGCGCCGACCATGCCGAGGCAGGCGAGGATGACGGTGAGGAGTCTTTGCATATGCATGCCTTGAATAAAACATCGGCTCTGCAGGATGCGAGCGTCCGAAGGACGAAATTGTAGCGGGATTTGGATCAACCGTGCAGCGCGCCGCCGTTCATAAGGCGGCGCGCCGGAACACCGAGGGCACGCAGGCGCAGCCAGTGCCGCCTGCGCGCACGCGATCAGTCGGGATGGTACAGCGACATGCCGAAACGCTCCGTGCGCGGCATCCAGTTGCCCTGGTAGTCGGCGGAGACGAGCACGCGTTCGGCGCGGCCCACGAGCAGCTTGCGCGGCACGAGGCCGATCACGCGCGAGTCGGCGCTGTTGTCGCGGTTATCGCCCAGCATCAGGTATTCGCCCTGCGGCACCGTGACCGGGCCGAAGGTGCGCGGCGCCAGCACGTCCGGCATGATCTGGATGTGGCGCGGCCCGCGCGCGGGCTTGTCGCCCCACGTCTCGGCCAGCTGCAGCGCGCGCATCGCGGTGCCGCCGACGGAATCGAGCGAGTGTTCGACGACGCGGTAGTCGGCACCCTTCCCGTTGATGTACAAACGTTCGTTGCGCATCTCGACGACGTCGCCCGGCAGCGCGACGACGCGCTTGATCAAGAGGGTGTTGTCGCGCGGGGAGCGGAACGTGACGATGTCGCCGCGCTGCGGCTCGCCCAGGTGCGCGAGCACGACGTTCGTGAGCGGCACCTTGAGGTCGAACGCGAGGCGGTTCACGAGCACGACGTCGCCTTCCAGCAGGTTCGGATGCATCGACGCGGACGGGATCGGATTCCAGTCCGCGACCGCCGTGCGGAACACGCCGAACAGGACGAGAAACGCCAGAAAGCCTTTGTTGTTGCGCGCCCAGTTCTTCATTCAGGTCTCCCGCTCGTGGAATGTTCTTGTCGCTCTGCCGATGTTATACGCGGCTTGCCTTAACCGAGAATTAAGCCGCCCGTATGCATGCGCGCCGCGTCACCTGGATTTCGTGCGGAAGAAGCGCCACGCCTCGCCAGCCGTGGAATCGAACCCGCCATCTGCCACCTCCCCGTCGAATCGGAATGGCGATGGTCGCACGGGCCGGCGCGGCCGTCACCTCGCCGGATCGACAGGTCGCGCGGGCCTGAGCGCGGGCCTGAGCGCGTACCAGGCCCCGACCAGCACGGGCAGCGCCAGCGCGGCCGCGGCGATCACATCCCACACACCGTCTGCCAGCAGCCCCGCGACGAGGCCGAACACGGTCGCCGCGCCCAGCAGCAGCGGCATGCCCCACACGCGGCGCAACGGCGCCGTCATCGCACCTCTCCTTCACGTGCGAGCGCGGGCACGGCGTCCGCCTGCGCGCGTGCGGTCCGCGCCGCCGCGCGCCCGCGCCGCAGCCACAGGTACAGGCCGCTGCCCAGCACGACGATCGTCGCCACGTCCAGCAGCGCCCACACGAGTTTCATGCCGGCGCCGCCGTAGTCGCCGAAGTGCAGCGGCTGCGACAGCAGCAGGGTCTTGAGGTACCACGGCAGCTCCCGGCGGTCCGTCACGGCGGCCGTCTGCGCGTCGACCAGCACCGGCTGGTACAGGCGCGACGTCAGCGCCGCGTCGCCATGCATGTACACGCCGTAGTGGTGCGGGGTCGCGAACGGCGTGCCGGGGAACGCGATGAAGCCGACGCGCATGCCGGGCGCCGCCGCTTCCGCATGGCGCACCGTCACCTCCATCGACGCGAGCGTCACGGGCGCGGCCTGGCCCGCGTAAGGCTTCGTCATCTCGGCGATCTCCGTCACTTGCCACACCTTCAGCAGCACGTCGGCCAGCGTGTTCACGACACCCGTCGCGCCCACGACGAGCGCCCACGCAAGCGTGACGATGCCCAGCAGGTTGTGCAGGTCGAGCCATTTCAGGCGCGCCGTGCGGCCCTGGCGCACCGTGCCGAATTCCAGCTTGCGCATGAACGGCGCGTACAGCACGACGCCGGACACGATGGCCACGAGCAGCAGCAATCCCATGAAGCCGAGGAACAGCTTGCCCCACACGCCTGCGAACAGGTCGACGTGCAGGTGGAAGAGGAATTGCATCACGCCGCCGCCCTCGATCGGCGGCTCGCCGACGAATTGCGCGGTGCGCGCATCGATGGCGATGCTCTTGAAATCCGGGTCGTTCGCGTGGGCGCCCATCGTCAGGAACCACAGCGACGGTTCGTCCGGCTCCTGCGACATGTACATCATGACCTTGTCGGGATAGCGCGCCTGGCCGGCGGCAATCACGCGGTCGAGGCGCGCCGGCGCCTGCGGCGCCGCCAACTGCGGCGCCTCGATGTCGTTGCCGAGCAGGTGGCCGATCTCGTGGTGATAGATCAGCGGCAGGCCCGTCAGGCACAGCAGCAGCATGAAGACGGTGCAAATGAGGCTGCTCCAGGTATGGATCCAGGACCAGCGGCGGAGGTGTGCGGGAGACATGAGCGGGAAACGGGGCGGGATTGTTGCGGCTGAGGCCAAATAATAATAGTTCTCATTTACGAACGCAAGAACGCTCCGTATAATGAGAATTATTCTCATTCAACAAACAACGTTACCATGAAGTCCGCACCGTTTCCCCGCACCATCCTCACGCCGATCGCCCTCGGCGCCCTCCTCCTCGCCGCCTCCGCCTCGGCCCAGACCACCGACGACGGCATCGCCACCGTCGTGGTCACCGCGTCCGCCGACGCGTCGGCGCAGGGCCTGCCGTCCGCCTATGCCGGTGGCCAGGTGGCGCGCGGCGGGCGTCTCGGCCTGCTGGGGAACGTGGACATCATGGACGCGCCGTTCAACGCCACCAATTACACGCACGCGCTGATCCAGGACCAGCAGGCCAGGAGCGTCGCGGACGTCGTGCAGAACGATCCGTCGGTGCGCGTGGCGCGCGGCTTCGGCAACTACCAGGAGCTGTACGTGATCCGCGGCTTCGCGGTGAACTCGGACGACCTCGCGTATAACGGTTTATACGGTTTGCTGCCGCGCCAGTTCGTGGCCAGCGAGCTGCTGGAACGCGTGGAAGTGCTGCGCGGCGCGAACAGCTTCATCAACGGCGCGGCGCCGGGCGGCGGCGGCATCGGCGGCATGATCAACCTGCTGCCCAAGCGCGCGCCGAACGCGCCCCTGAACGAAGTGACGGCCGGCGTCGAATCGGGCGGCCAGGCTTACGTCGCGGCCGACGTGGCGCGCCGCTTCGGCCCGGACAACCGCGCCGGCATCCGCGTGAACGCCGTCCGCCGCGACGGCGACACGGCGGTCGACCGCGAACAGCGCGAGTTGTCCGTGTTTTCCGTGGGCCTGGACTACCGTGGCGACCACTACCGCGTGTCGGCGGACGTCGGCTACCAGGACCACCAGCTGCGCAACGGCCGCCCCAGCGTGACCGTGGGCTCCGGCCTCGCGATCCCGGCCGCACCGGATGCCGACAGCAACTTCGCCCAGCCGTGGACACATTCGAACGAGCGCGACACGTTCGGCACCCTGCGGGGCGAAGTCGACCTCGCGCCGCACGTCGTCGCGTGGGCGGCACTGGGCGCACGCGAAGGCCGCGAATCGAACGTGATCTCCTCGCCGACGACGACCGACAACGACGGCGGCACCGTGATGACGCGCTTCGACAACGAGCGCAAGGACAATGTGCGCACGGGCGAGATCGGCGTGCGCGGCGACTTCGCGACCGGCTCCGTGAAACACACGGTCAGCGCCACCGCGTCCACGTTCGAATCGAAGTCGGACAATGCCTATGCGTTCGGCGACTTCGCCGGCTGGCGCTCGAACCTGGTCCGGCCCGTCGACGTCGCGGCACCTGGCGCCAATGCCTTCACCGGCGGCTCGCTCGCGAATCCGCTGCTGACGGCGAAGAGCATCCTGTCCAGCTATGCGGTGGCGGACACGCTGTCGTTCCTGGACGACACCGTGCGCGTGACGGCCGGCGTGCGCCACCAGCGCATCAAGTCCTACGGCTACGACTACAACACGGGCGCGCAGAACAGCGCCTACGACGAAAGCGCCAACACGCCGGTCGCGGGCGTCGTCTACAAGCCTGTGAAAAACGTGTCGATCTACGCGAACTACATCGAGGCGCTGCAGCAGGGGCCGACCGCATCGGGCGTCAACGTCGTCAACCAGGGCCAGATCTTCGCACCGTACACGTCGCGCCAGAAGGAAGTGGGCGTGAAGTACGACAGCGGCAAGCTGGGCATGAGCGCCGCGCTGTTCTCGACGGCGCAGCCGCTGGGCCATATCGAGAACGGCGTGTTCGGCGTATTCGGCGAACAGCGCAACCAGGGCCTGGAACTGTCCGTGTTCGGCCTGCCGATGCACGGCCTGCGCGTGCTCGGCGGCCTCACGCTGCTGGACGCCGAACAGCGCCGCACGGCCGGCGGCGTCAACGACGGCAACGATGCGATCGGCGTGCCCCGCACGCAGCTGAATCTCGACGCCGACTGGGACGTGCCGCAGGTGGCGGGCCTGTCGCTGAACGCGCGCGCCATCGCCACGTCGCACCAGTACGCGGATGCGGCCAATACGCAGCAGTTGCCGTCGTGGACGCGCCTCGACCTCGGCGCCACGTATGCGACGCGCGTGCTCGACCGCGACGTGACCGTGCGGGCGCGCGTGGACAATGCGTTCGGGCGGAATTACTGGGCGTCGGCGGGCGGCTATCCGGGCTACGGCTATCTGGTGCTCGGCGCGCCGCGCACGTTCACGGTGTCGGCGACGGTCGACTTCTAACGTTCACGCATGGGCACCCCGTGCCCACCAATCGCCGGCGTCATCACGTCAGGCCGATGTGGATAGCCATGCCTACCCACACGGCGAATGCCGCCGCCGCGAGGCAGGCGGCGTACGCCACCAGGGCACGCCCGCGCTCCGCTTCATCGCGGCTGCGTACGAGATAGTACGGAATCGTGGCGACCGTGAGCGCCACGACCGCCACGCTGAGCCAGCGCGACCTGCGGAACCCGCGCGCATCGCTGTCGCCGCGGTACCATAAAAAACCCAGGTAGCTGACGGCGACGCCGACGACGAGGTGCAGCTGCGCTGCCGCGTCGGCATGGCCGGCATCGAGCAGGCCCGTGCCGGCCATCAGGACCATGATCCACAACACGACACGCTGGTGACTCATCGCGGCTCCTTGCGCCGCGGCGAATCCGTCAGCGCGATTTGATGACGTCGGACAGCTTACGGAATCGGCTGGAGTTGCCGTTGATCATCATCACGCCTTCTGCGACTTCACGATCGTCAGCGCCGACGCGATCAGGCCGCTCATGTCGCCCATGTCGGCCGGAACGATGACCGAGTTGTTCGTCTTGGCCAGGTTGCCGAAGGCGTGCACGTACTCTTCGGCCACGCGCAGGTTGACGGCATCGATGCCGCCCGGCGAGCGGATCGCCTCGCCCACCTGGCGCAGCGCGCTGGCGCTGGCCTCGGCCAGCGCGATGATGGCCGCAGCCTCGCCCTGCGCGCGGTTGATGGCGGCCTGCTTCTCGCCTTCCGAGCGGGCGATGGCCGCTTCGCGCTCGCCGCTCGCGATGTTGATCGCTTCCTGGCGCCGGCCCTCCGACGCGGCGATCAGCGCACGCTTCTCGCGCTCGGCCGTGATCTGGCGCTGCATCGAGTGCAGGATCTCGGCCGGTGGCGTGAGATCCTTGATCTCGTAGCGCAGCACCTTGACGCCCCAGTTGGCGGCCGATTCGTCGATCGCGTTGACGATCGTCGTGTTGATGTGGTCGCGCTCCTCGAACGTCTTGTCCAGTTCCATGCGGCCGATCACGGAGCGCAAGGTCGTCTGCGCCAGCTGGGTGATGGCCTGGATGTAGTTCGACGCGCCATACGACGCGCGCATGGCGTCCGTCACCTGGAAATACAGGATGCCGTCGACCTGCAGCTGCGTGTTGTCCTTCGTGATGCAAACCTGCGGCGGCACGTCGAGCGGGATCTCCTTCAGGCTGTGTTTATAGGCGATGCGGTCGACGAAGGGCACGACGATGTTCAGGCCCGGCGCCAGGGTAGCGTGGTACTTGCCGAGCCGCTCCACCACCCATGCGTGCTGCTGCGGCACGACGTTGATGGTCTTGATGACGAACACGATGGCGACGATGAAGATCACCAGCGCGACGGTTCCGAACGTGAATTCCATGGGTTTCCTTCCTTGAAAAAGGTGATGGTCAGGCGAGCAGTTCGTAGGCGACGCTGCCGAGCCCCGCCGCGACGACAAGCACGAGGCAGAAGCCGGCCAGGCGCAGCAGGGCGCGGCCCTTCTGGCCGGACGGACGGCTGCGTACGAGGTAATACGGCACGGCGAGGACCGCGAACATCACGATGCCCACGTTGAGCAGGGCCGTGCGGCGGTAGTGGTAGGCGTCGCTGTCGAGGCGGTACCAGCAAAAGCTCAGGAAGCTGAACAGCACCGTCGACAGGACGGCCCAGCCGTTCGACTGGACACCCAGTGCCATCTCGCGCGCGTCGACGACGCCGAACACGAGGGTCAACGCCACCAGCAGGGTCAGGACGTGCTTCTTGGTCATGGATTGCCCACCACGAGCCGGCTGCCGTGCACTTCGACGATGCGGAATTCGCCCGCATGCGGCGCGACGCCCTGCCCGAGCTCCACGTCCCACAGCGCGCCGCGGTACATGACGCGCGCGCGGCCGTTGTCCCAGGCGGGCACGGTCACGCGCTGGCCGATGTCCAGGTTGACGTTGCGGTCGCGCTGGGCATCCGCCCGCGCCGGATGGCCGAAGCGCGAGCGGTGCAGCAGCCACGTCGCGAGCACGCCGACCGCGGCGGCGGCGATCGCCTGCCCGGGCCCGCCGGCGCCGGCGAGCGCGACGATGCCGCCGGCCGCGAGACCGATGGCGATCATCAGCAGGTAAAACGTCCCGGTGAACAGCTCCAGGATCACGAGCACGCCGGCCGCTACCAGCCAGCCCATCCAGTCAGCCATGGTTTCCTCCGTGGTCGGATCGAAAGATAAAAAACCCCCGCCGCCCGCTACGGGTGACGAGGGTCGCGTAATTGATATCGGGTTCAATGATCGTGTCGGTGATCAAATCGTTATCGCCAGTCTAGCGCGTCTGTGCGCGGAGTCAACGGTCCTGCTTCGGCCTGACGAGTACGGCGTCGGCCGGCGCGGCGCAGGCGCGGGTGCAGCGCAGGTAGGCGTCGTCGCATTTGCCCGCCTTGCCGATCCGGCGCGCTTGCGTGCCCGCATTGCCGAGCGCCCGCGCCGCCTCCGAAGGCACCTGCTCCTGTGCCGCGCGCGCCATCGGATTTTTCTCGGGCAGGTCGAGCAGCGAGCCGCCGTCTTCCCGCGCCAGCCCCTCCGCATTCCCCCGGCATTCGCGCTTCTCGGCGCTGCACATCGACTTGCACAGGCTTGCATCGGCGGCATGACCCGCGCTTGCCCACAGTGCTCCCATCATGATTGTCAACCAGGCCAGGCGCTTCATTCACATCCTCGACAAAACTATTTGCCAAAGTGTAACGTTTTTCAGTAACAAGTCAACAACTTGTTGCTTCAGGCTCAACATCGTGCCCGCGTTGATGCATATCGCGCCGTGACCCGCTTGCCGCGGCAGATCAATTGCCATGCGGAAATCAACGCCAATAATGCGGTGCATCGCCTTCTGGAGATCCGCCATGTTCAGACGTCTGCTCGCCGCCTTCCGCACCCGCACGACCGCCGCCGCCCCGGCGCCCGCCATCGACGATGTCATCACGGCCTGTGACGAACACGGCCGCCAGTTGGTCATGGCGCGGGAGGAATGGCGCGACAAGGTGCTGCATCCGCAACTCAAGCAGCACTGGGACACGGCGGACGCCTTGTACGGCACCATCCTTACCGCGCTGTCCGACGGCTTCGCGCCCGAGTTGCTGACGGCGGCCGCACGCCTCGTCGAGATCGACGGCCTGCCGGAACGCAGCCATGTCACGCACGGCATCGTGCTGCTGGAAAGCGGCAGGCACGACGAGGCCGAGGCCGTGCTGCAGGCCGGCATCCGGACCTGCGGCGAAACGGCCGCGCTGCTCACCAACCTCGCCAAGGTGAAGCACGACCGGGAAGACTCGGCCGGCGCGTCCGACCTGTTGCGGCGCGCCATCCGGCTCGACCCGAACTTCGAGCATGGGTTGAACGGCTGGCTGGCCGTCGAGCGCGCGCGCGCGGGCGAAGCGGGCTTCCTGCAGGCGCTGCGGGAAGCGTGCGCCCTCCCCCGCAGCTGGCGCGCGCGGCTCCTGCTGGCCCGGCACCATCTCGCCGCCGGCGACCTCCCGGCGGCGCGCGAGCAGTACACGGCCGTGCTGGCCGAGGAGGACGTGGACGGCAGCGCCCTGGTGACTTTGGCGGCCGACCTCGGGCAGTATGGCCACACGGGCCTGATCGTCACGCTCGTCGGACCCGTCTACGACCCTACCCGGCACGGTCCGCAGGCCGCTTTCCACCTGCTGCGCGCCTGCCTGGAAACGGAGCGCGTGGCCGAAGGCGAGGCGCTGCTGGGGCGCCTACGGGCCGTTTCGGCGCCGCCTTTTACACGCCATCTCGACGAGTTCCAGCGGGCGTTCGATCGGTTGCACCGAACCGTGGTGCACGCTTGACGTCAACTTGTTGCACATGTCCGCGTGGGCACGGTGTGCCCACCCTACGGTTGCATTGCTGTAGGGTGGGCTCCCCGAGCCCACGCGCAACGCCGAGACGTGACATGTGCAAAAAAAAACCGCTGCCGAGGCAGCGGTCTTTCATCGGAAGCTCAACGGCTTATTGCATCGACGCCAGCTTCTGCCACGTATCGATCACCGAGTCCGGGTTCAGCGACATCGATTCGATGCCCTGCTCCATCAGCCACACGGCGAAGTCCGGGTTGTCCGACGGCCCCTGGCCGCAGATGCCCACGTACTTGCCCTTCGCGCGGCAGGCCTTGATCGCCAGGGTCAGCATGGCTTTCACGGCCGGGTCGCGCTCGTCGAAGTCCTTGGCCAGCAGTTCCATGCCGGAGTCGCGGTCCAGGCCCAGCGTGAGCTGCGTGAGGTCGTTCGAACCGATCGAGAAGCCGTCGAAGTACTCCAGGAACTGCTCGGCCAGGATGGCGTTCGACGGCACTTCGCACATCATGATGACGCGCAGGCCGTTCTCGCCGCGCTTCAGGCCATATTTCGCCAGCAGCGCGATGACCTTCTCGGCCTGGCCCAAGGTACGCACGAACGGGATCATGATCTCGACGTTGGTGAGGCCCATCTCGTCGCGCACGCGCTTCATCGCCATGCATTCCATCTCGAACGATTCGGCGAAGTCCTCGGCCAGGTAGCGCGCGGCGCCGCGGAAGCCCAGCATCGGGTTTTCCTCGTCCGGCTCGTAGCGCGAACCGCCGATCAGCTTCTTGTACTCGTTCGACTTGAAGTCGGACAGGCGCACGATGACGGGCTTCGGCCAGAACGCGGCGGCGATCGTCGCGACGCCTTCGGCCAGCTTGTCGACGTAGAACGCGCGCGGCGACGCGTGGCCGCGCGCCACCGACTCGACGGCCTTCTTCAGGTCGTTGTCGATGTTCGGGTACTCGAGGATCGCCTTCGGGTGGACGCCGATGTTGTTGTTGATGATGAACTCCAGGCGGGCCAGGCCCACGCCGCCGTTCGGGATCGACTGGAAGTCGAACGCGAGCTGCGGGTTACCGACGTTCATCATGATCTTGGTCGGGATGGCCGGCAGGTCGCCGCGCGCCGATTCCGTCACTTCCGTTTCCAGCAGGCCGTCGTAGATCCGGCCCTCGTCGCCTTCGGCGCAGGACACGGTCACGAACGTGCCGTCCTTCAGCGTTTCCGTCGCGTCGCCGCAGCCGACGACGGCCGGCACGCCCAGTTCACGGGCGATGATCGCCGCGTGGCACGTGCGGCCGCCGCGGTTCGTCACGATGGCGGAGGCGCGCTTCATCACCGGTTCCCAGTTCGGGTCCGTCATGTCGGCGACGAGGACGTCGCCCGGCTGCACTCTTTCCATCTCGGACGGGTCGTTGATGACGCGGACCGGACCGGCGCCGATCTTCTGGCCGATCGCGCGGCCCGAGGTCAGCACGGTGCCCGTGCCCTTCAGCTTGAAGCGCTGCTGGGAATCCGTCGCCTTCTGCTGCGACTTCACGGTTTCCGGACGGGCCTGCAGGATGTACAGCTTGCCGTCGCGGCCGTCCTTGCCCCACTCGATGTCCATCGGGCGGCCATAGTGCTTCTCGATGATGACGGCATATTTCGCCAGCTCGACGACTTCCTCATCTAGCAGCGAGTAGCGGTTGCGCATTTCGATGGGCACGTCGACGGTCTGCACGGAGCGGCCGGCCTTGGCTTCCTTCGTGAACTCCATCTTGATCAGCTTGGAACCGATGTTCTTGCGGATGACGGGCTTCTTGCCCTGTTCCAGCATCGGCTTGTGCACGTAGAACTCGTCCGGGTTGACGGCGCCCTGCACGACGGTCTCGCCCAGGCCGTAGCTCGACGTGACGAACACGACGTCCTTGAAGCCGGATTCCGTGTCGATCGTGAACATGACGCCGGCGGCGCCCGTGTCGGAACGGACCATGCGCTGCACGCCGGCCGACAGCGCGACTTCGGCGTGGGTGAAGCCTTTATGGACGCGGTACGAGATCGCGCGGTCGTTGTACAGCGACGCGAACACGTGCTTCATCGCTTCCAGCACGTTGTCGATGCCGACGACGTTCAGGAACGTTTCCTGCTGGCCCGCGAACGAGGCGTCCGGCAGGTCTTCCGCGGTGGCGGACGAGCGCACGGCGAACGACACTTCCGTGTCCGAATCGGCCACGAGGCGGTCGTAGAAGGCTTCGATTTCGGCCTGCAGGCGCGGCTGGAACGGGGTGTCGATGATCCACTGGCGGATCTCTGCACCCGCGGTGGCCAGTGAACGTACGTCGTCGATGTCCAGGCCTTCCAGGCGCCGGGCAATGCGGTCACCGAGAGAGGGACCGCCGTCGACCGAGTGGTTCAGGAAGTCGCGGAAGGCCTGGGCCGTGGTGGCGAAGCCGCCCGGCACGCGCACGCCGGCCTCGGCCAGCTGGCTGATCATCTCGCCGAGCGACGCGTTCTTGCCGCCGACCGACTCGACGTCGGTCATGCGCAGGGTTTCAAACGAGGCGACGTAGACCGCTTCGCTCGCGCCGGCCGCCGTGGGATCGGGCGCCTTCAATACTGCATTCGACAGGTTAGTCATGATAAAACACCTTTTTGATGATGGAAATCTGTACGGCGGATGCGCCGACGGCCGGATGACGGACGAGCCTGGCTAGGCAGCGGCGGCGCGCCGAGCAATCGTTGCTCAAGGCGGGCTTCGCGCGGCAGGCTGGTCGAGTTTCCGGGGGATTTCTTGTTATTCTTGGCGTCGTAAAGCACAATCCAACAACCCGTTCCCAAGCATTTTACCGCGCGCGACCGGGTTTCACAGCCCAACCAGCTGCAACTTTGTCATTATCTGTCTAAAAAACATCATGTCTTTCGCTAACACCCCAGGCAGTCCGGGCGCCGCGCGCACCGTTTTCTTCGTTTCCGACGGCACGGGCATCACGGCGGAAACCTTCGGCCACGCGGTGCTGAGCCAGTTCGAGATGCGCTTCCGGCAGATCCGCCTGCCGTTCATCGACACGATCGACAAAGCCTACGCGGCCGCCCGCCGCATCAACGACGCCGCGATCGCCGACAACCAGCGCCCGATCGTGTTCTCGACTCTGGTGAAACACGACCTGTCGGCCGTGATCCGCGCCGCCCAGGGCATGCACATGGATCTGTTCCAGACCTTCGTCGCCCCGCTCGAGCAGGAATTGCGGGTGAAGTCGACGCACACGATCGGCCGCATCCACAACGTCGTCGACACGGAGGAATACAAGAACCGCATCGAGGCCATCAACTTCTCGCTGGCACACGACGACGGCCAGTCGCACAAGAACCTGGCGGACGCGGACGTGATCCTCGTGGGCGTGTCGCGCTCGGGCAAGACGCCGACGAGCCTGTACCTCGCGATGCAGTACGGGATCAAGGCGGCGAACTACCCGCTGATCCCGGACGATTTCGAGCGCAACAAGCTGCCGTCGGCGCTGCCGCAGTTCAAGCACAAGATCTTCGGCCTGACGATCACGCCGGAACGCCTGTCCGAGATCCGCAACGAGCGGCGCGCGGGCAGCAAGTATGCGTCGCTGGAGAACTGCCGCTACGAGGTGAACGAGGCCGAGCAGCTGATGCGGCGCGAGGGGATCCGGTGGCTGTCGTCGACCACCAAGTCGATCGAGGAGATCGCGACGACCATCCTCCAGGAGATCAAGCCGGACCGGCGTGAATACTAGGGGTCAGAGCCCGGTTCTTCTTTTAGTGAATACTAGGGGTCAGAGCCCGGTTCTTCTTTTAGGGGCTCTGACCCCGGTGCTAATGCGCGGCGCAATTGACCACCGGGGTCAGAGCCCAACCAGCAACACCGGGCTCTGACCCCTCTAGAAGAAATGCCGCCAATCTTCCAGCCAGCCGGGAAATTCGTCGGCCGGCATCGGATTGGCGATGTGGTACCCCTGCGCATACGTGCACCCGAGCCCCTGCAGGAAATCCCAGTCCTGCCGCGTCTCCACGCCGACGGCGACGGACATGCGATCGAGGCTGTGCGCCAGCCCGAGGCACGATTTCAGCACGGTGCCCAGCTGGCGCTTCTTCGACGCGCCGTCCACGAACGAACGGTCGATCTTGAGTTCCGAGAACGGGATGCGCGCCAGGATCTGCAGGTTCGAGCGCCCCGTGCCGTAGTCGTCGATCGCGAGGCCGAAGCCCAGCATGCGCAAGCGCACGAGGCGTTCGATGAAGTCGGCGTCGAAGCTGAGGATCGAGGATTCCGTCATCTCGAACGTCAGGTAGTCCGGCAGCACGCCGTGGCGCTGCATCGTCGACGTCACCTGGCGGATGAAGTTCGGATGCGCCAGCGTCTCCGGCGCCAGGTTCAGCGAGATGGAGATCGGGATGCCCTGGTCGTGGTAGCGGCGGCACCGCTCCACCGACATTTCCAGCATCGTCCAGTCGAGGAAGTCGATGCGGTTGTTCGCTTCCAGCGCGCCGATGAAGGCGGAGGGACCCAGCACGCCGTGCTCGGGATGGCGCCAGCGGGCGAACGTCTCCAGGCCTTTCACCTGGCCCGTCGCCAGTTCGATCTTGGGCTGGAAGAACGGCTCGAACTGGCGCTTCTGCAGGCCCACGCCCACTTCGGCGAACGTGAAGCTGGGGCCGGGCGCTGCCGCCGGCGCGCGCCGCGGCGCCTGGTAATTGTCCAGCAAGGCCTTGAGTTTCGTGCTCGTGACGGGCTTGGCGACAGTGCCCAGCAGGTCGACGCCATGCGCCTGCGCGAGGCTCTCGACGGAGAACAGCACGCTTGCCGGCTGGGCGCCGACGACGATCAGCCGCGCGTCCGACTTCAGCGCGGCGATCGCGCGCAGCAGCTCCAGGCCATCCATGCCGCCCAGGTCGAGGTCGATGACGGCGACGTCGATCTTCGGGGTAAAACCCGCCTGCAGGGTGCGCAGCGCCATCGGGCCGTCCGGCACGTCGGTAACGCGCGTGGCGCCCACCTGGCCGAGCGCTTCGATCAGCGCGCGGCGCTGCACCGGGTCCGCTTCCGCGACCAGGAAGTGCAAAGAGTGCAACTGCGTTTGCCCCATGTCCATCTCGACTCCGTCATAACGTGCACGAAGCGTAACCGAACGGGCTTATCGCGTCTACGCCTGCTGTTGTTGGCGCAGCTGTTCGAAGAAACACACGGCCGCGCACGCGGCCACATTCAACGATTCCACGGCGCCCGCATGCGGGATGACGACGCGGTGCGTGGCCAGGTTCAGCAGCGCATCCGACACGCCCTGCCCTTCATGGCCCAGCAGCCAGGCGACGGGGCGGGACAGGTCCACGTCGTAGATCCGTTCGCTCGCATAGCCGCTCGTCGCCAGCACGGGCACCGCCGCCTTGCGGATCAGGTCCGCCAGGTCGACGTTCTCGAAGATCTCCAGCACGAAATGGGCGCCCATCGCGGCGCGCAGCACCTTCGGCGACCAGATCGAGGCGGTGCCGGGGCTGCAATACACCTGCCTGATGCCCGCCGCGCCCGCACTCCTGAGGATGGAGCCGGCATTGCCCGGGTCCTGCACGCCGTCCAGCAGCACGGCCGATCGCACCAGGGCGTCCGGACGAACAGGCCGCGGCGTCTCGACGAGGAACAGCAGATGGATGCCGTGTTCGACCTGCGACAGCGCGCCGAACAGCGCGTCCGGCAGCGACGTGGCCGGCGCCGTCACGCGGTCGACGATGGCGGCCACTTCGGGATTCGCCAGCGCGCCTTCGGAGACGATGCAGTGCACGGGCTGTCCGACGAGGTCCAGGTACGCCTGGCACAGGTGCACGCCGTCCAGCAGCGAACGGCCGGCCTTGCGCAGGGCCTGGCTGCTGCCCGCGAGGTGTTTCAGTTCCTTGTAAAACGGGTTGTCGCGCGACGTGATGCTCTTCATGCCAGCGCCCCGAACAGGTCGGGTTCGAGCAACGCGCGCACGGGCGCGAAGCTGCGCCGGTGCACGGGGCTCGGACCGTGCTCGCGCAGGCGCGCGAGGTGCAGCGCCGTCGAATAGCCCTTGTGCTGGTCGAACGCATACTGCGGATACGTGTCATGCAGCGCGACGAGCGCCGCATCGCGCGCCGTCTTCGCGAGGATCGACGCGGCGGAAATCGCGTGCACCTTGTCGTCGCCCTCCACCACCGCATGCGCGCGGATGTGCGGCGCGAATTGCGGGCAGCGGTTGCCGTCGATGAGGGCGATGGTCGGCACGGTCGCCAGCTGTTCGACGGCGCGGCGCATCGCCAGCATCGTCGCCTGCAGGATGTTCAGCGTGTCGATTTCCGCATGCGAGCACTCGGCGATGGCCCACGCCAGCGCGTGCTCCCTGATCAGCGGGGCCAACTCGTCGCGCCGCGCTTCCGTCAGCTTTTTCGAGTCGCGCAGGCCCTCGATCGGACGGGCCGGATCGAGGATCACGGCGGCCGCGAACACGGGGCCGGCCAGCGGGCCGCGCCCGGCCTCGTCCACGCCGCAGACGATGTCGTCCAGCGTGAACGGCCGGTTCTTCGGCGGGAGGCCCGGGTAGAAATCCACCGCCTTCGTTCTCGTTTTTCTCATGCTTTGCCTATCACCTCGAGCACGGCGCGGGCGCTTTCGCGCGCGCTGTCGCGCAGCAGGCTGTGATGCATTTCGGTGAAGCGCTCCTGCAGCCTCACCCGGTTGTTCTCGTCCGTCAGCTGGAACCAGACGGCGTCCGCCAGCGCTTCCGGCGTCGCGGCGTGCTGCAGGAACTCCGGCACGACGAAGTCGCGCGCCAGGATGTTCGGCAGCCCGATCCACGGCAGGTAGCCCATGTTCCGGATGAGCAGCCACTCGGCCTGCAAGACCTTGTAGGCGATCACCATCGGCTTCTTGTACAGCGCCACTTCCAAGGTCGCGGTGCCCGACGCGGCCAGCACGGCGTCGGCCGCCGCGATGCACGCATGCGATTCGCCGTCGACGAGCTGAAGCGGCACGTCCTGCAAACCGGCCTTCGCCAGCAGCTCCATAAAATACGCTCTTTGCCGCTCGCCCGCCATCGGCGCGATGAAGCGCACGGACGGATCCCGCGCCGCCAGCAGTTGGACTGTCCGGACGTAGGGCTCAGTCAGGTACTTGATTTCCGACATGCGGCTGCCCGGCATGACGGTCACGACGCGCGCGTTCTCCGGCAGGCCGAGCTGGCGGCGCGCGGCATGCACGTCGGGCACCAGCGGGATCGTCTCCGCCAGCGGATGGCCGATGTACGTGACGGGCACGCCCGCCTTTCGATAGATCTCTTCCTCGAACGGGAAGATCACGAGCATGTGCGAGACGGCGCGCTGGATCTTCTTGATGCGCCCGCCGCGCCACGCCCAGATCTGCGGGCCGACGAAGTGCACGGTCGGGATGCCCGCCGCGCGCAGCTGCTCTTCCAGGCCGAGGTTGAAGCCGGGGTAGTCGGCGCCGATGAACGCGGCCGGACGCTCGGCCAGCAGGCGGTCGCGCAGGCGGTTCTGGATGCCCTTCAGTTCGCGGTAGCGCAGCAGCACGGGCAGCAGGCCGCGCACGGTGAGCGTGTCCATCGGGACGTCCGACGCAAGGCCCTGCTCCAGCATGCGCGGACCGCCGATGCCGGAAAAGGCCACGCCCGGCAGGCGCGGCTTCAGCCCCGCCATCAGGCGCGCCGCGAGCAGGTCGCCGGACACTTCGCCCGCGACCAGCGCGAGCTTCACGGATTCAGCGGACGATGCCACGGCTCGCGTTGTCGAGGAAGTCGCGCAGCGCGCGGATGTGCTGTGCGGCGTCGCCGGCGGCGGCTTCCTCTTCCGCCAGCCTGGCCTTGGCTTCTTCCAGCGTCAGGCCGGAACGGTAGATGGTCTTGTACGCGGTGCGGATCGCGTTGATCTGCTCGCGCGTGAAGCCGCGGCGCTTGAGGCCTTCGATGTTCACGCCGTGCGCCTCGGCCGGGTTGCCGGAGACGAGGACGAACGGCGGCACGTCCTGCGTGAGGCTCGTGTACATGCCGATGAAGGCATGCGCGCCGATCTTGCAGAACTGGTGCACGCCGCAGTAGCCCGACAGGATCGCCCAGTCGCCCACGTGCACGTGGCCCGCGAGCTGCGCATTGTTCGAGAAGATCGTGTTGCTGCCCACCTGGCAGTCGTGCGCCAGGTGCGTGTACGCGGACATCCAGTTGTCGTCGCCCAGGCGCGTCACGCCGGCATCCTGCACGGTGCCGAGGTTGAACGTGCAGAATTCGCGGATCGTGTTGCGGTCGCCGATCTCCAGGCGGGTCGGTTCGCCGGCCCACTTCTTGTCCTGCGGGGCGGCGCCCAGCGACGCGAACTGGAAGATGCGGTTGTCGCGGCCAATCGTCGTGTGGCCTTCGATGACGACGTGCGGACCCACGACCGTGCCCGCGCCGATGCGCACGTCCGGCCCGATGATCGAATACGGGCCGACTTCGACGGTGGAATCCAGCTCCGCCTTCGGATCGACGATCGCGCTCGGGTGGACCTTGCTCATCACTGTCCCGCCTTTTCGTTCGCGCGGATGGTGCACATCAGCTCAGCTTCGACGGCGACCTTGCCGTCGACGCTGGCGACAGCCTTGTACTTCCAGATGCCGCGCGAGGTGCGCAGGATCTCGATGTCCATCTTGAGCTGGTCGCCCGGCTCGACCGGACGCTTGAAGCGCGCGTTGTCGATGCCGACGAAGTACACGACGGAGTTCTCGTCCGGCTTGACGTTCATGGTCATGAACGACAGGATCGCGGCGGTCTGCGCCAGCGCCTCGATCATCAGCACGCCCGGCATCACGGGCTTGTGCGGGAAGTGGCCGTTGAAGAATTCTTCGTTGACGGTCACGTTCTTGATGGCGGTGATGGTCTTGCCCAGCTCATAGTCGACCACGCGGTCCACCAGCAGCAGCGGGTAGCGGTGCGGCAGGTATTCCTTGATCTCGTTGATCCCCAGGGTCTTGTTGGTCGCGGTGGTGGCTTCAGTCGTCATTTTTGTTCTGATGGTTCGGTCAATTGTTTGATCTGTTTTTCGAGGCTGCGCATCTTCTCGCGCAGCGAGGACAGGTTGCGCACGATGGCGGCGCTCTTTTCCCATTCGGCGTTCTTGGCGAGCGGATAGAAGCCCGTGTACTGCCCCGGCTCGAGCACGGAGCGCGACACCATGCTGCCCGAGGAGATATGGACGTTGTCCGCGATTTCCAGGTGCCCCAGCACCATCGCCGCGCCGCCGAACGTGCAATTCTTGCCGATCTGCGCGCTGCCGGCTACCCCCACGCAGCCCGCCATGGCGGTATTCGCCCCGATGCGGCAGTTATGGCCGATCTGGATCTGGTTGTCGAGCTTCACGCCGTCTTCGATGATCGTGTCGTCCAGCGCGCCGCGGTCGATGGTCGTGTTGGCGCCGACGTCGACGTCGTCGCCCAGCAGCACGCGGCCCGTCTGCGGGATCTTGATGTACACGCCGTTCTCGCGCGCGAAGCCGAAGCCGTCGGTGCCGATCACGGCGCCCGAGTGCAGGATGCCGCGCTTGCCGATCCTGCAGCGCGCGTGGAAGGTCACGTTCGCGAACAGATGCGTGTCCGCCCCGATCTCCGCCTCGCGGCCGACGAAGCAGCCAGCGTCGATGCGGACGCCCGCCTCGATCACGGCACCCTCTTCGACCGTCACGTTCGGGCCGATATGCGCGGTCGGTGCGACGCGCGCCGTCTCGTGCACGACGGCGCTCGGATGGATACCAGGCGGCGGCACGATCTCTTCGAGCGCCACGAAATACTGCGCGACGCGGGCGAAATAGGCGTACGGATTGGTGGTGACGATGCGTGCGCCGGCATAGGTCGTGGCGACGGTGGCGTCGTCCAGCGGCGAGACGATCAGCGCCGCGGCGCCGCTTTGCGCGGCCAGCGCGCGCAGTTTGCTGTTGCTGAGAAAGCTGATGTGCGAAGCGCCGGCGCTGTCGAGCGGTGCGATGCCCTGGACCTCGAGGTCCGGGTCACCTACCAGCTGGCCACCGAAGCGTTCGACCAAATCACCCAGTCGAGTGCCCATCGTGGTCGTTCCGTAAAAGAAGTGAAAACTGCCGGCCGCTCATCAAGCCGGCCGGCGTCAGGGAAGCGTGTTGGCTCACATGCTCACATGCTTACTTGTCGAGCAGCTTGAGGATCCGGTCGGTGATGTCGATGCGCGGACTGGTCCAGATGGCTTCCTGCAGCACGACGTCGAGGTGTTCCTGCTCGGCCACCTGTTCGATCAGTTTATAGGCTTTCTGCGCGATGGCGGCGCGCTCCTCGTTCTTGCGCTGGAACAGGTCCTCGTTGTACTCGCGCTGCATGCGCTGCACGTCCTTCTCCATGTCGAGCAGTTCGCGCGTGCGCTTGGTGCGGTCGACGTCCGACAGTTTCGGCGCTTCGTCGTCGAATTTCTCGCGGCTCACCTTGTACTTCTGCACTGCGTCGTCGAGCTGTTTCTGGCGCTTGGAGAATTCCGACTGCAGCTTCGCGTCCGCCGCCTTGGCCAGCTTGGACTCGGTCATCAGGCGCTCGGTGTAGACGAAGCCGATGCGGCTCATCCCGCTCTGCGCGGACGCCTGCGCCATCGCACCGGCGCACAGCAGCGCCAGCACCAGGCTACGCGGCAGCGCGGCTAACGATTTTTTCAACATATTCTTCGCAATCCTTGTTTCGACGACGGACCCGGTCAGAAACCGGTACCCATCTGGAACTGGAAGCGCTCAAGGCGGTCGCCCTCCTTCGCGTTCAAGGGCTTAGCATAACTCAACTTGAGCGGGCCCACCGGGGAAATCCACGACAGGCCGATACCCGCCGAGTAGCGCAGCTGCGACGTGCGGATCGGTTCGTGCTCCTGGTAGATCTGGCCGCCGTCGGCAAAGGTGAACCAGCGCAGCGAGCGATCCTGGCCGCTGCCCGGGAACGGGAACTGCAGCTCGGCGTTGCCGATCACGCGCTTGGCGCCGCCCAGGGCGTCGTACGTGCGCGGGTCGACGATACCGAGCGACGAGCTCTCGTAGCCGCGCACCGAACCGATGCCGCCGCCGTAGAAGTTCTTGAAGACCGGGTACGCGTGACCGCCGAGGCCCGCGCCGTAGTCCAGCTCACCCTTCAGCGCGAGGGTCATCCAGCGCGTGATCGGGCGGTACCACTGGTGTTCGTACACCACGCGGTAGTACTTGGAGTCGCCGAGGACGTCGACTTCCAGGTTGGCGCGCTGGTAGCGGCCGCGCGTCGGCGTGATGGCGGAGTCGCGCGAATCGCGGCCCCAGGCCACGGTCAGCGGGATCGCATTCGTCGTCGCCTCGCCCACGCCCGTCGCCTTCGCGACCGGGTCCTTCGAGTTCTGCATCACGAACTGCTGGTACAGCGTCGGCGAGCTCTCGTCCGTCTCGAGGCGGGTCTTTTCCAGGCCGGCGCCGAAGTAGACGGTGTCGATTTCCGAGAACGGCACGCCGAACGTGAGGTTGCCGCCCTGCTGGCGCACGGTGTACGAGCCGATGTTCAGCGCCGGCGGACGCGACGTGCGCAGGTACAGCTGGAACGCGCGCGAGATGCCGTCGTCGGTGAAGTACGGGTTCGTCTGCGCGAACGAGATCGTGCGGTTGTAGCGGCTGGTGTTCAGTTCGATGCCGACCGTGTTGCCGCTGCCGGCGAAGTTGGCCTGCGTGACGGACGCGGTGAAGGTGAATTTCTCCGCCTGCGAGAACGCGCCGCCGACCATGAAGTTACCGGTCGGCTTTTCGACGACGGCGATGTTCACGTCCACGGCGTCGTTGGTGCCCTGCGCTTCCGGCGTCTCGACCGTCACGTCCTTGAAATAACCCATGCGGTCGACCCGGTCGCGCGACAGCTTCACCCGGTTCGGGTCGTACCACGAGCTCTCGAACTGGCGGAATTCGCGGCGGATCACTTCGTCGCGGGTGATCGTGTTGCCCGAGATGGTCATGTGGCGCACGTAGGCGCGCTTGCCCGGATCGACGAAGAACGTGAAGGCGACTTCGCGCTTCTCGCGGTTGATCTCCGGGTTCGCGGTGACGTTCGCGAACGCGTAGCCGAAGCTCGCGAGACGGTCGGCGATGCGCTTGTTCGACGCTTCCTGCAGGTCGCCGGAATACGTCTGGCCCGGCTTCAGCAGGATCAGGTTCTTGAGTTCTTCCCCGCGGCCGAACAATTCGCCATCCATCTTGACGCCGGAGACGGTGTACTTCTCGCCTTCCGTGATGTTGATGGTGAGGTAGATGTCCTTCTTGTCCGGGGTGATCGAGACCTGCGTGGACTCGACGTTCACTTCCAGGTAGCCGTGATTCAGGTACCACGACTTGATGGTCTCCAGGTCGCCCGTCAGCTTCTGCTTCGAGTACTGGTCGGCCTTGGAATACCACGTGAACCAGCCGGAGGTGTTCAGCTGCAGCAGCTGGCGCAGTTCCTTGTCGGAGAACGCCTTGTTGCCGACGATGTTGATCTGCTTGATCTTGGCGACGTCGCCCTCGTCCACGTTGAACATGACGTTGACGCGGTTACGCTCGATCGGGGTGACGGTCGTGGTGATCTTGACGCCGTACAGGCCGTGCGACAGGTACTGGCGCTTGAGCTCCTGCTCGGCGCGGTCGACGGAGGCCTTGTCGAAGATCTTGGTCTCGCCGACGCCGATGTCCTTCAGCGCCTTGACGAGCATGTCCTTTTCGAATTCCTTGGTGCCGGTGAAGTCGACGGAGGCGATGGCCGGACGTTCCTCGACCAGGACCACGAGCACGCCGTTTTCTTCTTCCAGGCGGATGTCCTTGAAGAAGCCGGTGGCATACAGCGCCTTGATCGCCGCCGTGCCTTTTTCGTCGTCGAAGGTCTCGCCCACGCGCACCGGCAGGTAGCTGAACACCGTGCCTGCCTCGGTCCGCTGGATGCCTTCGACCCGGATGTCCTTCACGACGAAGGGAGCGACGGCGGCGGCGTGACCGGCACACAGGGCCAGCACGGCTGCGCCGATCATGCTGCGACGGGAGGGCAAGGCAAAACGCGGCTGGGCAAAACGTTCGGGTTGTAAATTCATCGGTTAGATCAATGGGTCAGTCATTGGACAACGTTACGTGTTCTTCGCCGGGGCTTGTCCTGCCTGGGCCGAACACTCCGATGCCCGCCGCAGGCGCGGCGTACAGTTCGGAGTGCCGTGTGTTCAGAGCAGTCGCACCAGGTCGTTGAAGACGGCAAGCGCCATCAGCATGAACAGCAGGCCGACCCCGGCACGCTGCGCGATCTCGCCGATCCGCGCGGGCAAGGGGCGCCCGGTCAAAACTTCCAGCGAATAATACAGCAAATGGCCACCGTCCAGAACGGGAATTGGTAACAGATTCATTACACCCAGGCTGATGGAGATGAAGGCGATGAACTCCAGGAACGGCTCCAGGCCAGAGCGGGCGGTCTGTCCGGCCACGTCCGCGATCGTGATCGGGCCGGTTACATTTTTCAGCGAGACCTCGCCCACGATCATCTTCGCGATCATCTTGACGGTCATCGCGCTCGTCTCCCACGTGCGCTGCGCGCCCTTCGCGAGCGCCTCCAGCGGCCCCGCCTTCACGGTCACCATCTCGGGCGCCTGCGCGATCATCAGCTTCACCAGGCCCCTGCCCGACTGCGGATCGCGGTCCGGCGTGAGGGGCAGCACGAGCGACTGGTCACCACGCTGCACGCCCACCTGGAGGGTCTTGCCGGGGGCGCCGCGCACGGCTTCGATGAAGGCGATGCCGTCGACGATGTTCTTGCCGTCGATCGAGGTCACGAGGTCGCCCTGGCGCAGGCCCGCGCGCGCGGCGGCGCCGTCCGGCAGCACCTTGTCGACGCTGGGCCGCGGGCGCCACAGCTGCATGCCGAGGACGCCCAGTACGTCGCTGTCGACGTCCAGGCTGGCCATGCGGTCCGCGGGCAGCACGGCGCGGTATGGCGCCGAGTTCGGACTCGGCCCGCGCAAGGTCAGTTCGGCCGCATGCTTGTCGATGGCGGCGCGCACGATCTCCCAGCGCAGCTCCGTCCACGACTGCACGGGCTTGCCGTTGACGGCCGTGACGACGTCGCCGCCGCGCACGCCCGCCTTGTACACGGCCGACGCCTCCGGCATCGCGCGCAGGCGCGTGCCCGGCTCCTCTTTCCCGTGCATGAACAGCGCGCCCATCACGACGATGGCGAGGATGAAGTTGGCGATGGGGCCCGCCGCCACGATGGCGATGCGCTTCCACACGTTCTGGCGCGTGAATTCGCGCGGCAGGTCCGCGTCATTGGTCGGCGCGGTCGAGGGATCGCGCGCGTCGAGCATCTTCACGTAGCCGCCGATGGGCAGCGCCGAGATCGCCCATTCCGTCTGGTCCGGACCGAAGCGGCGCGACCAGACGATGCGCCCCATGCCGATCGAGAAGCGCAGCACCTTCACGCCGCACAGGCGCGCGACGACGTAGTGGCCCAGTTCGTGAAAGACGATCAGCGGCCCCAGGGCCAGCAGGAATGCCAGCACGGTGTGGATCAGGTTCATGACACTCTCCCGTCAGGGCCCGCGTTGTTCAAGTGCGCAGCGCATGCACGATGCATCCGGCCGCGTCGCGGGCACGCGCGTCCTGGGCCATCACGGCCTCGATGCTGGTCGCCGCGCCATGCGGGTTCTCGTCCATCACGCGACGTACGACGCGGTCGATGTCGCGGAAGCCGATGCGGCGCTCCAGGAAGGCTTGGACCGCGATTTCGTTCGCCGCGTTCAGCAAGGCGGGCGCGGTACCGCCCGCGCGCAAGGCGTCGAAGGCGAGCGCGAGGCACGGGAAGCGGTCGAAGTCCGGCTTGTGGAATTGCAGCGCGGCGAACGTCGTCAGGTCGAGCTGGTCGACGCCCGACGCGATGCGTTCCGGGTACGCGAGCGCGTGCGCGATCGGCGTGCGCATGTCCGGGTTGCCGAGCTGGGCCAGCACGGAGCCGTCCACGTACGACACCATCGAGTGGATCACGCTTTGCGGGTGGATCACGACTTCGATCCTGTCGGCCGGCGCGCCGAACAGCCAGTGCGCCTCGATCACTTCGAGGCCCTTGTTCATCATCGTGGCGGAATCGACGGAGATCTTGCGGCCCATCGACCAGTTCGGATGCTTGCAGGCTTCTTCTGGCGTGACATGTTCCAGCGTCTCGACGGCACGCTGCAGGAACGGGCCGCCGGACGCCGTCAGCAGGATCCTGGCGACACCGGCCACGTCCGGCGAACGTGCATACGTCCCGGGCAGCGACTGGAAGATGGCGTTGTGCTCGGAGTCGATGGGCAGCAGGGTCGCCTTGTGTTCCTTGACGGCGTCCATGAACAGCTGGCCGGACATCACGAGCGCTTCCTTGTTCGCCAGCAGGATCTTCTTGCCCGCGCGCGCGGCCGCGAGCGTGGGCGCGAGGCCGGCGGCGCCGACGATGGCGGCCATCACCGTGTCCGTGTCCGGGCTCGATGCGATCTCGCACAAGGCCGCTTCGCCGTGGGCCACGTCGATCGGGAGGCCGGCCAGCAGGTCGCGCAGGCGCGCCGCGCTTTCCGCCGAACCGACGACGGCACGCTGCGGACGGAACACGCGGCATTGCGCGGCGAGCGCATCCACGCGCTCGTGCGCGGACAGCGCGTACACACGGTATTTGTCGGGATGACGTGCCAGCACGTCGAGGGTCGAGACGCCGATCGAACCGGTGGCGCCAAGGATAGTGATGCTTTGCATGTTGCGTTCCATTTTCAAGGTCGTTCCAACATGGGCGGGGCGGGTTGCAGACCACCGCCAGCGCCGAGTCATTCTGGCACGGCGCGCGCGAAGGCGGCGCGCCGCCCGCGTTGGAACGGCCTGTGTCTTACAGCCGCGAGCCGATCAGCGCGGCGAGGGGCAGCACGGGGATCAGTGCGTCGATGCGGTCCAGCACGCCGCCATGGCCGGGCAGCAGGTTGCTGCTGTCCTTCATGCCGGCGCGCCGCTTGAGCTGGGACTCGAACAGGTCGCCGACGATGCTGGCGGCCGTCATCAGTACGAGCACGACGGCAAGCACGGGCCAGCCGTACGTGTGCTGGACGCGCACGGCGAAGGTGTTCGCGAAGGCGTCGCCGCCGAACTGGACCGACAGGCCGCCCAGCACGAGCACGGCGATGCCGCCGCCGATCGCGCCTTCCCACGATTTACCCGGCGAAATCGATGGAGCCAGCTTGTGCTTGCCGAACGCCTTGCCGGAAAAGTAGGCGCCGATGTCGGCCACCCACACGATCGCGAGCACGGACAGCAGGAACAGCGGCGAGTGCGAATACAGGTCGACGATGGCGGCAAAGCAGCCGACCACGGCGAACGCGTAGACGAGCGACAGCACCGTGTTCGCGGGCGTGCCCAGCGGCGGCAGGCCGATCTTCAGCGACGGCGCGAACCGGGCGATCCACAAGGCCACGCTCAGCGCGGCCCAGAACGACAGATTCGTGTGGCCCGTGAACACGGACATCGCGAATACGGCGGCCCACACGAGCGCGATCACGTGGGCGTTGTGCGTTTCCGGATTGAACAGCCGAAAGCATTCCCAGATGGCGGCGCCGAAGAACACCGTCGCCACGACCGCGAACGCCGTGTAGTTGTTGAAGTAAAGGACTGGCAGCAATATTGCCAGCAGCACGACGGCGGTAATGACGCGGGTTCTGAGCATCAGCGGTTAGCCTTGTTTAGCCTTGTTGGCGACCTGTTCGCCGGTGCGGCCGAAGCGGCGTTCCCGGCTCTGGTAGGACGCGATCGCCGTGTCGAGCGAGTCGCGCGAAAAGTCCGGCCAGAAGGTGTCGGTGAAGTACAGCTCCGAATACGCGAGCTGCCACAGGAGGAAGTTCGAGATGCGCTCTTCGCCGCCGGTGCGGATGAACAGGTCCGGCTCCGGCGCATAGGCCATGGCCAGGTGCTCGGCCAGCATCTCTTCGGTGTACTCGGTCACGCCCGGGTTGGCCGCAACCATCTTGCCCGTCGCCTGCATGATGTCCCAGCGGCCGCCATAGTTGGCGCAGATGGTGACGGTCAGGCGGGTGTTGTTGGCGGTGCGGCGCTCGGCGTTGGCGATCATGTCCTGCAGCTTCGCATCGAAGCGCGACAGGTCGCCCACGACCTTCAGGCGGATGTTATTCGCATGCATCTTCGACACTTCGCGCTCGAGCGCGGTGACGAACAGGCCCATCAGGTAGGACACTTCGTCGGCCGGACGGCGCCAGTTTTCCGACGAAAACGCGAACAGCGTCAGGTATTCCACGCCACGATCCACGCAGGCTTCGACGATCTTGCGCACGGCGTCCACGCCCTTGACGTGGCCGGCCACGCGGGGCAGCAGGCGTTTGGTCGCCCAGCGGCCGTTGCCGTCCATGATGATGGCGATATGGCGCGGCACCGTCGGCGCTTCGGGGACTGCGGTGGTCGAACTTTTGAAAATCATAAATCTGGCCAAATGGCGGCTACAACAAAAGGCGGAACGGACCGGTCAAGCCTGGCCTGCCGGTCCGACGTCCACGACGATATGCGGCATATCATGCCGCAATACGGATCACACCGTCATCACTTCTTTTTCTTTCTCGGCAACCAGCTTGTCGATGTCGACGACGGCCTTGTCGGTCATCTTCTGGACATCGTCCTGGGCGCGGCGCTCGTCGTCTTCCGAGATCGCCTTGTCCTTGACCAGCTTCTTCAGCTGTTCGTTGGCGTCGCGGCGCACGTTGCGGACGGCGATCTTCGCGTCTTCCGCTTCCGACTTGCACAGCTTGACCATTTCCTTGCGGCGCTCTTCGGTCAGCGCCGGGGTCGGCACGCGGACGAGCTCGCCGAACGTCGACGGGTTCAGGCCCAGGTCGGACTCGCGGATCGCCTTTTCGATGACGTTCAGCATTTTCTTCTCATACGGCTGGACGCCGATCGTGCGGGCATCGATCAGGGTCAGGTTGGCGACCATCGGCAGCGCGGTCGGCGAACCGTAGTAGTCGACCATCACGTGGTCCAGGATGCCGGTGTGGGCGCGGCCGGTGCGAACCTTGGCCAGGTTGCCTCTCAGGGTCTCGATGGATTTCGCCATCTTGTCCTGGGCACTTTTTTTAACGTCAGCTACGGACATGCTGCTCTCCTGTATTTCTAACTATTGATTAAACGTGTACGAGTGTACCCTCGTCCTCGCCCATGATCACGCGCTTGAGCGCGCCCGGCTTGACGATCGAGAACACCTTGATCGGCAGCTTCTGGTCGCGGCACAGGGCGAACGCGGTGGCGTCCATCACCTGCAGGTGTTTCGCGATCGCTTCGTCGAACGAGATCTGTTCGTAGCGGGTCGCGTGCGGATCCTTCTTCGGATCGGCAGTATATACGCCATCGACCTTGGTTGCCTTCAATACAATTTCGGCCGAGATTTCCGAACCGCGCAGTGCGGCTGCGGTGTCGGTGGTGAAGAAGGGGTTGCCGGTACCGGCTGCGAACACGACGACCTTGCCCTCTTCCAGGTATTGCAGCGCCTTCGGGCGCACGTACGGCTCGACCACCTGCTCGATGCCGATCGCCGACATCACGCGGGCGGTGATGCCCTGCTGGCGCATGGCGTCGGCCAGCGCGAGCGCATTCATCACGGTGGCCAGCATGCCCATGTAGTCGGCCGTCGCGCGGTCCATGCCCTGCGCACCCGGCGCGACGCCGCGGAAGATATTGCCGCCGCCAATCACCACTGCCAGTTCCACACCCAGCTTCGACACCTCCGCGACGTCGGCGACCATGCGCTCGATGGTGGCGCGGTTGATGCCGAACGGATCGTCGCCCATCAGCGCTTCGCCAGACAGTTTGAGGAGGACTCGTTGGTAGGCTGGTTTTGTCATGAATGGGGCTCCTAAGTATAGATGTGTTTGATTCTGTTTCAGCGCCCGGGGAATGCGCCCGTGCGTTGCGCCAGCCGGAGGGGTCGCCCCCGGCGGACGCAGGGTGGGCACCCCGTGCCCACCATTGCATGCGTCACGTGAACGCATGGCGGGCACGCAATTCGCGCCACTTGGCTTGAATTGCCCCACCCTACCGGCGTCTTGCAACCGGTTGTAAAAACGGGCCTTGCGGCCCGTTCTCTTTATTACTGCTTGGCAGCAGCCATCTGGGCTGCCACTTCCGCTGCGAAGTCGTCGACTTTCTTCTCGATGCCTTCGCCGACCACGTACATCGTGAATGCTTTCACGGTGGTGTTGGCGGCCTTCAGCATCTGCTCGACGCTTTGCTTGTCGTTCTTCACGAAAGCCTGGTTGAACAGCGACACTTCTTTCAGGTACTTCTGCACCGACCCGTCGATACGCTTGGCGACGATCTCGGCCGATTGCGGCTGCTTGCCTTCGGCGACGGCCTTGTCGGCGTCTTCCTTGGCTTTCAGCTGAGCAACCGAACGCTCTTTCTCGATCAGCTCGGCCGGCACTTGCTCTGCCGACAGGGAGACCGGCTTCATCGCGGCGATGTGCATCGCGACGTCCTTGCCGACCTGCTCGTCGGCGCCGTCGTAGTCGACGATCACGCCGATGCGGTTGCCGTGCAGGTACGATGCCAGCTTGCCGGTGGTTTCGAAGCGCTGGAAGCGGCGAACGGTCATATTCTCGCCGATTTTGCCGATCAGTGCCGTACGCACGTCGTCGAACGTCTTGCCGTCGACCGGCAGGGCGGCCAGGGCGGCGACGTCGGCCGGGTTGTTCTCGGCGACCAGCTTGGCAGCCAGGTTGGCCATGGCCATGAACTCGTCGTTCTTGGCGACGAAGTCGGTTTCGCTATTGATTTCGACCAGCGCGCCGACGTTGCCGGCGACGAAAGCCGTCACGACACCTTCAGCGGTGATACGGGCTGCCGCTTTCGATGCCTTGCCGCCCAGCTTGACGCGCAGGATCTCTTCGGCACGCGCCATGTCGCCTTCGGCTTCGTTCAGTGCCTTCTTGCATTCCATCATCGGTGCGTCGGTCTTGGCGCGCAGTTCGCCAACCATCGCTGCAGTAATCGCTGCCATGTTCATTCTCCTAAAAGTAGGAGCAAGCCGCCGTCTTCGGCGTCTTGCATATTATTAATCTGTTCAGGAATTGCTTACAAAAAGGGGCGCTCGATCTTAGGCTCGGCGCCCCCTTTACAGCTCAGCGGGCCGTGACCCGCGGGCAATTAAGCTTGCTCGGAAACTTCGACGAAGTCGTCAGCCGACTTGACCATCTCGGCGACTTCGTTGGTCGCGTTGGCGCGGCCTTCCAGGATCGCATCGGCGACGCCGCGTGCGTACAGGGTGATGGCCTTCGACGAGTCGTCGTTACCCGGGATCACGTGCGACACGCCTTCCGGCGAGTGGTTGGTATCGACCACGCCGATGACCGGGATGCCCAGCTTGCCGGCTTCGGTGACGGCGCCCTTGTGGTAGCCGACGTCCACGACGAAGATCGCGTCCGGCACGCCCTGCAGGTCCTTGATGCCGCCGATCGACTTCTGCAGCTTTTCCAGTTCGCGCGAGAACATCAGCGCTTCTTTCTTGCTCATCTTCTCGACTTCGCCCGACTCGATGGCAGCTTCCATGTCCTTCAGGCGCTTGATCGAGGTCTTGATGGTCTTGAAGTTGGTCAGCATGCCGCCCAGCCAGCGCTGGTCGACGTACGGCACGCCGGCGCGCTGTGCTTCGGCGGCGATGATGTCGCGGGCCTGGCGCTTCGTGCCCACCAGCAGGATCGTGCCGCGGTTGGCGGCGATCTGCTTGATGGTCTTCATCGCATCCTGGTACATCGCCATGGTTTTTTCCAGGTTGATGATGTGGATTTTATTGCGATGACCGAAGATGAACGGGGCCATTTTCGGGTTCCAGAAACGGGTCTGGTGGCCGAAGTGAACACCGGCTTCCAGCATTTCGCGCATAGTGACAGACATTGTATTCTCCAGGGTTGGGTCTTGAATGACGGCCGGTACACCCGTTTCCGGGCACCCTTGTCGGCCGCATTCGCGATTTACATTCACAAATTGCTCGATATGGACACGAGCAACCCGAGATTCTAGCGGGATTCGACACGAATTTCAAGCTCGCGCACGCATACGGCTCTCAACAGTGGCGGCGGCGACCGGCCCGGCGGCGTTATGAATCACATATAATGACCGGCACAGAACTTATTGCAGAACGGATCAATATGGCCATTTCCATCAAGACCCCGGAAGACATCGAGGGCATGCGCATCGCCGGCCGCCTCGGCGCCGAGGTACTCGACTACATCACGCCCTTCGTCAAGCCGGGCGTGACCACCGGCGAACTGGACCGCCTGTGCCATGAATACATGGTCAACGTGCAAGGCACCGTCCCCGCCCCGCTGAACTATGCGCCGCCGGGCTACCCGCCGTTCCCGAAAGCCGTCTGCACCTCCGTCAACGACGTGATCTGCCACGGCATTCCGGGCGACAAGGTGCTCAAGAATGGCGACGTGGTGAACATCGACGTCACCGTCATCACCAAGGACGGTTACCATGGCGACAACAGCCGCATGTTCTTCATCGGCGAACCGTCGAAGCTGGCGCGCCGCCTGACGGACATCACCTACGAATGCATGTGGCTGGGCATCAGCAAGGTGAAACCGGGCGCGCACCTGGGCGACATCGGCCACGTGATCCAGCAGCATGCGGAAAACGCCGGCTACTCCGTCGTGCGCGAATTCTGCGGCCACGGCATCGGCAAGGTGTTCCACGAGGAACCGCAGGTGCTGCACTACGGCCGCCCGGGCACGGGCGAGGAACTGAAAGCCGGCATGATCTTCACGATCGAGCCGATGATCAACGCGGGCCGCCGCGAGATCCGCGAAATGCCGGACGGCTGGACGATCAAGACGAAGGACCGCAGCCTGTCGGCCCAGTGGGAACACATGATCCTCGTGACGGAGACGGGCTATGAAGTGCTGACGACGTCGGCCGGTACCCCGCCGCCGCCCGCCATCATCCAGCCGAAAGACACCGTCGCCGCCTGATCCGCCACCATGTCCACTGCCACCATCGCCCCGCCGCCGCAACCCCTGCAGCCGCTGCAATTGAAACAGCGCCTGAAAGCCGAGCGCCAGCTCGTCATTGCCGAGTTCCGCGAGAACGGCAAGCCGGAAAAACTGTTGCGCGGCCTGCGCCACAGCGTCGACGGCGTGCTGGCGGATGCGTGGCACGCGGCCGGTCTCCCGCCTGACGCGGCGCTCGTGGGCGTGGGCGGCTACGGCCGCGGCGAGCTGTTCCCGAATTCCGACGTCGACCTGCTGATCCTGCTGGGCAACCCGCCCGACGCGATCGCACAGGCGAAGCTGGAAAACTTCGTGCAGCTGCTGTGGGACCTGGGCCTGGAGATCGGTCACAGCATCCGCACGGTGGACGAATGCATGACGGAGTCGGCCGCCGACATCACCGTGCAGACGAGCCTGCTGGAAGCCCGCCTCGTGACGGGCAATGAAGCCGTGTTCAACGAGCTGCTGCGCCGCTACGACGAGGCGATGGACCCGCAGGCCTTCTTCCAGGCCAAGACGGCCGAGATGCGCCTGCGTCACGCGAAATACGAATACACGCCGTTCTCGCTGGAGCCGAACGTCAAGGAAAGCCCGGGCGCGCTGCGCGACCTGCAGGTGATCCTGTGGGTGGCCAAGGCGGCCGGCCTCGCGAATTCCTGGAGCCAGCTCGCGATCCGCGGCCTGATCACGCGCGAGGAAGCGCGCCAGCTGATGGAAAAGGAGCGCGCCTTCAAGGACATCCGCATCCGCCTGCACCTGCAGACGAACCGGCGCGAAGACCGCCTCGTGTTCGACGTCCAGACGGCCATCGCGGAAACGTTCGGCCTCACGTCGACCGGCGCAGGCCTCGATGCGCGCCGCGCCAGCGAATTCCTGATGCAGAGATATTACTGGGCTGCGAAGACGGTGACCCAGCTGAACACGATCCTGCTGCAGAACATCGAAGCCTACCTGTTCCCCACGCCGTCGCAGCCGGTGCCGATCAACCCGCGCTTCAACGAAGTGGGCGGCTTCATCGACATCGCCGCGGACGACACGTTCGAATCCACGCCTTCCGCCGTGCTGGAAATCTTCGTGCTGATGACGGAGCGCCCCGACATCAAGGGCATGACCGCACGCACGATGCGCGCCCTGTGGCACGCCCGCACCCTGATCGACGACGCGTTCCGCGCGAGTCCGCAGCACCGCGCCCTGTTCCTGCGCGTGCTGCAGGCGCCCGTGGGCCTCGTGCACGCGCTGCGCCGCATGAACGACATGGGCATCCTCGGCCGCTACCTGCCGAACTTCCGCCGCATCATCGGCCAGATGCAACACGACCTGTTCCACGTGTACACGGTCGACCAGCACATCATGATGGTCGTGCGCAACATGCGCCGCTTCACGATGACGGAGCACGCGCACGAATACCCGTTCTGCAGCCAGCTGATCGCGAATTTCCGCGACCGCTGGCTGCTGTACGTGGCCGCCCTCTTCCACGACATCGCCAAGGGCCGCGGCGGCGACCACTCGGAACTGGGCAAGGTCGATGCGCGCGAATTCTGCCGCGACCACGCACTGTCCGAGGAAGACACGGAACTGGTCGTGTTTCTCGTGGAGCACCACCTGACGATGTCGGTGGTGGCGCAAAAGCAGGACCTGTCCGATCCGGACGTGATCCAGTCCTTCGCCCGCCTCGTGCGCGACGAACGCCACCTGACCGCGCTGTACCTGCTGACGGTGGCCGACATCCGCGGCACGAGCCCGAAGGTGTGGAATGCGTGGAAGGCGAAGCTGCTGGAAGACCTGTACAAGATGACGCTGCGCGTGCTGGGCGGCGAGCCGCCGTCGGCCGACCGCGAACTGCGCGCGCGCCAGCAGGAAGCGCTGGCGACGCTGCGCCTGTTCGGCCTGCCGTCCGATGCGCACGAGGCGCTGTGGAAGCAGCTCGACATGGCGTATTTCCTGCGCCACGACGCGTCCGACATCGCCTGGCAGACGCGCTGCCTGATCGACAAGCTGGGCCGCGACAAGCCCGTCGTGAAATCGCGCCTGGCGCCGATCGGCGAAGGCCTGCAGGTGACGGTGTACGTGCAGGACCAGCCCGACCTGTTCGCGCGCATCTGCAGCTATTTCGACCGCAAGAATTTCTCCATCCTCGACGCCAAGATCCACACGACGAAGGATGGCTACGCGCTCGACACGTTCCTCATCACGGACGAGCATTTCGCCAACAGCTACCGCGACATCATCAACCTGATCGAGCACGAGCTGTGCGAGGTGCTCGTGCACCAGGAACCCTTGTGCCCGCCGCTGCGGGGCCGGCTGTCGCGCATGTCGCGCAACTTCCCCATCACGCCGACCGTGGACATGCGCCCGGACGAGCGCGGCCAGTTCTGGGTGCTGTCCATCGGTGCCAACGACCGCAACGGACTGCTGTACTCGATCGCGAGCGTGCTGGCGCGTTATCGCATCAACCTGCACACCGCCAAGATCATGACCCTGGGCGAGCGCGTCGAGGACGTGTTCCTCATCGACGGGCAGGCGCTCAATAACCAGCGGGTGCAGGTGCAACTCGAGACCGAGTTGCTGGATGCCGTAAAAATCTAAGTTAAAGCGCCATTCCCGCGAAAGGGGGAATCCATACTGAGCCACAGAATTCTGTCATTCGGAATCGACTGCAGCCTGTCACCGGAGTGACTTCGGCGCTTCAGCATGGGTTCCCGCCTCCGCGGGAACGACGGTGTTTTTTGTTTTCGTATTTATCTGAAGTCACCATGACCGAACCCGTACGCCTCTCCAAACGCATGTCCGAACTTGGCCTCTCCTCCCGCCGCGAGGCCGACGAGTGGATCGCAAAAGGATGGGTGAGAGTCGACGGCCAGGTGGTCTCCGAGCTCGGCAGCAAAGTGCTGCCGCACCAGAAGATCACCGTCGAGCGCCAGGCCGCCGCCCAGCAGGCGAAGCGCGTCACCGTGCTGCTGAACAAGCCGGTCGGCTACGTCAGCGGCCAGGCCGAAGACGGCTACAAGCCGGCCGTCGTGCTCGTGAAGCCGGAAAACCGCTGGGCGGACGATCCGTCGCCCGAGCAGTTCCACCCCACGCAGCTGAAATCCCTCGTGCCGGCCGGACGACTGGACATCGATTCCGTCGGCCTGCTCGTGCTCACGCAGGACGGCCGCATCGCCAAACAATTGATCGGCGAAGACACGTCCATCGAAAAAGAATACCTCGTACGCGTGCAGTACACGAAGCCGGGACGCCTGCCGGACGCCGACCTCAAGAAGCTGAACCACGGCCTGTGGATGGACGGCAAACCGCTGCTGCCCGCGAAGGTGCGCTGGCAAAACGACGACCAGCTCAGCTTCACACTGAGGGAAGGCCGCAAGCGCCAGATCCGCCGCATGTGCGACATGGTCGGCCTGAAAGTCATCGGCCTCAAGCGCGTGCGTATCGGGCGCGTGAAGCTCGGCGAACTGCCGCCCGGGCAGTGGCGCTACCTGGGCGCGGACGAGAGGTTTTGAGTCAACGGTGCGATTTGGCGGGCTCGGGGAGCCCCCCCTGCGATCCGTCGATGCCGTAGGGTGGGCACCCCGTGCCCACGCAGCATTCCTCGAACATCAATGCGCGTGCCGCAACTGCATCCACGGATCGAGCACGCGCAGTTCAGCGAGCACGGCCCGCGGCGCCTCGACGGTACCGCCGCTGTCCTGGTCCCACTCCAGCCTCAGCTTCGATCGACCCCGGCGCAAGTCCACGCGGGCGTAATCGACCCATGCATCCTCGGCATCGTATTCGAACGTCTTCATCCAGCCGGTCCGCAGCAGCGCTTCGAGCGTCTGGCGCAGTGCAAACGGTGGGAGGTCCGAAATCGTTTCGGGGTGTAACTGGGGGTCGTTGAAGACGCCCAGGTATCTGACGAATTGTGAAATCCACGCCATCGCTGCCTCCCAACATCGGTTGACGTTGATTTCAGTCTACTTAGGCGGCAGGCACATTGACGTTCGCTAACGCACATAGCGGAACCAAATGCAGTTCGCATATGTCACAATTTTGTAACTTATTGTTTCAACAACGTCGTATGATCAGTTTCAGACAAGAATCTGGTGCAACTCCTCGAGACTGACGGGTTTCGTCAGATGGTGGGAAAAACCGCGGTTGCGGGTCTGGCGCCGGTCGGCGTCCTGCCCCCAGCCGGTCAGCGCCGCGATCCGCACGCCGGTGAAGCGTTCGTCCTGGCGCAGCCGGCGCGCGACTTCGTAACCGTCCATGCCGGGCATGCCCAGGTCGAGCAGGACACTGGTCGGCTGGAACGATTCGGCCATCGCCAGCGCGGCGCGGCCGTCGTACACGACGCGGACCTCGGCGCCATCCGCTTCGAGCAATAGCCCGAGCGTGTCGGCGGCATCGCGGTTGTCGTCCACGACGAGGATGCGCTGGCCGTGGAATGGTGCGGCGGGACGCGCCTGGCCCAGGGGAGGCGCGTCGTCGTCGACGTCGCGCTCGGGCGCGAGCGGCAGCCGCACGATGAATTCGCTGCCCTGGCCCGGTCCGGCGCTGCGCGCCTCGACGGTGCCGTGGTGCATCTCGACGAGGCTGCGCACCATCGTCAGGCCGATGCCGAGGCCGCCCTGCCCCCGTCCAGCGGACCGGTGAACCTGGGCGAACATGTCGAACACGCAGGGCAGCGCGTCAGCCGGAATGCCGATGCCCGTGTCGCGCACGATGGCCACGACCTGGCCGTCCTCGCGCCGCGCGTCGAACCAGATGCGCCCGCCCGTGTCCGTGTACTTGGCGGCGTTGTTGAGCAGGTTCGCAAACACCTGCGTCAGGCGCACGCGGTCGGCCTCGAGGACGAGCGGCGGCTCCGGCAGCGCGACGGCGAGCTGGTGACCGGCGCGGTCGATCATCGGCTGGCTCGTCTCGACGGCGCCGTGGACGATCTCGGCGAACGGCACCCGCTCCAGCTTCAGGTCGATCTTGCCGCGCGTGATGCGCGACACTTCCAGCAGGTCGTCGACGAGGCGCGCCATCTGCTTCACCTGCCGCCCCACCATCTCGACCACGCGGTCGGACTGGCGCCGGCCGTCGGGACGACGCATCAGCTGCACCGCGTTGCTGATCGGGGCCAGGGGATTGCGCAGTTCGTGGGCCAGCGTCGCAAGGAACTCGTCCTTGCGACGATCGGCCTCCTTTAGGGCCTCCTCGGCCTGCACGGCCCCCGTGATGTCGAGCGAGATGCCGACATAGCCACGGTGTTCGCCGTCGCCCGAATGCCAGGGCGACGCATGGGATTCGAACCAGTGCCGGCTGCCGTCCTTCACGACCGTCTGGACACGCTGGGTGTAGGCGCCGCGCGTGCGGATCCCGTCGTACACGTCGCGCAGGTACCCGTCCATGTCGTCCGGCCGCGCGATGCTCTTCCAGCCGGTCCTGCCGTCTTCCGCAGACACGTCGTTCGTCACGCAGCGCTGGTTCAGGTAGATGACGTTGCCGTCCACGTCGAACTGATACACGAGCGCGGGCGACGCATCGGCCAGCGCGCGGAACCGGCCTTCGCTCTCGCGCAGCGCATCCTCGGCGCGCCTGCGCACGGTGATGTCGTGGAACAGGATCGCCACGCGCGGCACCTGGCGCCCGCCGACCGGGTACACGAAGAAGTCGTACCAGTTGCCCAGCGGCTGCGAGAAGCATTGCGAGCGGCTGGAGACGCCGGTGCGCACGACCTGGGCGCAGGCGTCCAGCCAGCACGGCTCGTGCTCCGGGCGCATGCGGAGTTGGCCCGGCCCCACGTAGGCGATGTTGGCCATGCGCACGGCGGCCGGATTCGCTTCCGCGTAATCGAGGCCCGCCGGCCGGCCCGTGTCGTCGAAGCGGACGGTCGCGAGGAGAAAACCTTCGTCCATCGCCTCGAACAGCATGCGGTAGCGCCGCTCGCTCTCCGCCAGCGCGGCCTGGGTGCGGCGGCGCTCGTCGACGTCGATGTGCATGCCGACCCATTTGCGGACGCTCCCGTCGCGGTTGAACAGCGGCGCCGCGCGGGCATTGGTCCAGCGCCAGCCGCCGGACGCCATCTGCACGCGGAACTCGGCGTTCAGGACGCGGCGCGTACCGACGGCCGCGCGCCATTCGCGCAGCGCGTAGGCGCGGTCGTCCGGATGCACGGCCTCGATCCAGCCCACGCCCAGCGACGCCGATTCCGCCTGGCCCGTGTAGGCCGTCCAGCTGGGCGAACCGGTGACGACGCGGCCGTGCGCATCCGACTCCCATACGGTCTGCGCGAAGCCCTCGACCATCGCGCGGAACCGTTCCTCGCTCTCGGCCAGGCGCGCCTCCGTCTCCTGGTTCTCGGTGACGTCGATGACGAACAGCACGCAGCGCGCGTTCGCGCCGTCGCCCGAGATGCGCGCGGGCGCGAACAGGCCCCACCAGCGGCTGCCGTCCTTGCGCTTCATCTGCTTCGTGTACGGCAGCGTCACCCCCTTGTCGATGAGGTCGCGCAGCGCGCGCGCCGACACGTCCCAGAACTCGGCCGGCGTCATGTCGCGCCAGTTCGGCATCGTGCGCAGTTCGGCGCGCGTGTAGCCCGTCATGCGCTCGAACGCGGCGTTGACGTCGCGCACGGTGCCGTCGATGTCGAAATACAGCACGCCGACGGTGCTGATGCTGAGGGTGGCGTCGATGAGGGCCTTGTGTTCGCGCAGCAGGCGCTCGGCCGCGCGGCTTTCCTCGACCTCGCGCTCCAGGTGCTCCTTGGTTTCAAGGACGGGCCGCAGGCGTTCCTCGACCTTGCGCTCGATCTCGCCGCCGCCGGCCTGGTGCGCGGCCGCGGCGAACGCCGCGCAGGTGCGCAGGCGGCGCAGGTCCTCGGCGTCGAAATGCGCGCCGTCATCGGCCAGCACGGCCGCCAGCGCGCCGGCGGCGCCGCCGTGGAGGTGCCACGGCACGCCGAGAAACTCGGCGACCGGCACCCCGCTGGCGCGCAGCGAAGGGTACGTGTCGGCCGGCTGCTCCAGCAGCACCGCGCCGTCGGCGCGGATGACGGTGCCGCAGGCGCACTCGTCCAGGCCCCAGCGCTCGCCCTCGTGCCCGGCAAGCGCGCCGGAGACGACGCACCAGCGCACGGTGCCGCCGTCGCTCCCGTCCGCTCCATCGCGCACCGCCACGACGACCGCATCGGCCCCGCACAGCGCACGCACGGCATCGGCCAGGTGCTGCAGCACGTGCTCCGGCGTGTCGGCCAGCGCCTGCGCCAGCCGCGCCAGCACGACGCTCTCCGCCGCGCCGTCGCGCGCGGGCAGGTGCGCCGCGCGTTCGCGCAATACCGCTTCGACGACCTCGTCGTCGCGGGCTCCGGTCGCTGCATCAAATGTCGAGTCGGCCATAGTCGTCGAGTCTTGGTTGCCCACACCCTGCAACCCCAGATTACTTGACAATCCGATCAGTGCCAATCGAATTTCAATCGTGCCCGCCATGTTTAACAATATTTAACGAATTCCGGGGCAACGACGAACGAAATGGTGGTCCGCCCGCCAAATCAAGGTATTTGAACGGCCACCTTCCCGCTTCACGATATAAAGAAGATAGCGATAACAGGCGGCGTGAAAATTTTCATTGTGTTCGCGATGATTGCGCACGATCAGCGCACCGGGTCGGGTTCGCACAGCGCGCGCTCCAGTTCGTCCAGCCGCGCGAGCTGTTTCAGGTGCAGGTCGGCCGGCGCGCCAGCAGGGCCAAATGCGTGCACACTCTCATGGTTTCCGATCACGAAAATCCGAATCTTCTGATTGCGACTTCTGCAAGTTTGAAACAGCTCGCGCACGCGCAAAAAAGCGCATAACGCCTGTCAGTACAGGCGATATGCGTGTTGCATGCCGCCTGTCTCTGGCGTAGCATCCACGCTTTGCCCGACCCTTTCCATGAAAACCGAAATCCTTCCCCTCCCCACGCAATCCCGTTCGTTCCTCACCATCGCCCTGATCGAGATGTGGGAACGCTTCGGCTACTACGGCATGCAGGCGCTGATCGTGTACTTCATGGTCCAGCGCCTCGGCTTCGACGACAGCCGCGCCAACCTGGTCTGGAGCGCCGCCGCGGCGCTGATCTACGTCTCGCCCGCGATCGGCGGCTGGATCGGCGACAAGGTCCTCGGCACCAAGCGCTCGATGGTGCTGGGCGCCCTCGTCCTCACGGTCGGCTATGCGCTGATGGCCGTCCCCACCGAGAACACGTGGTTCCTGTTCTGCGCCCTGGGCGTCGTCGTCGTCGGCAACGGCCTGTTCAAGCCGAACACGGCAAACCTCGTGCGCAAGATCTACGAAGGCGACGATTCGAAGATCGACAGCGCGTTCACGCTGTACTACATGGCCGTGAACGTCGGCTCGACGATCTCGATGCTGGCCACGCCGTGGATCAAGGACTACGTCAACGCGACGTACGGCGGCGAGGTGGGCTGGCACATCGCGTTCGGCGCGTGCAGCGTCGGCCTCGTCGTCGGCCTGTTCAACGTGCTCCTCATGCGCGCGACGATCGCCCACGTGGGCTCGCTGCCGGACGAGCGCCCGCTCGCCGTGGGCAAGCTCGCCGCCGTGCTGGCGGGCGGCGTCGTGATGGTCGGCGTGTCGGCCGTGATCCTCGAATACCAGACGCTGGCCCGCATCTTCGTCTACCTGGCCGGCCTCGTCGTGCTGGGCATCTTCATCCACCTGATCCGCAGGAGCGCGCCGAACGAGCGCGCCGGCCTGACGGCGGCGCTCGTGCTCACCTTGCAGTCCGTGTTCTTCTTCATCTTCTACCAGCAGATGTCGACGTCGCTGTCGCTGTTCGCGCTGCGCAATGTCGACCTGGAATTCAACCTGCTCGGCGCGCACCTGTTCGACTGGTCGCCGGCCCAGTTCCAGGCGCTGAACGCCATCTGGATCATGGTGCTGTCGCCCGTGCTCGCGTGGGCCTACAGTACCGCCGGCCGCAGCGGCAGGGACTTGTCGATCGCCGGCAAGTTCGCGCTGGGCTTCTTCGCCGTGGCGCTCGGCTTCTTCGCGTACGGCGTGGCGGGCACGTTCGCCGTCGGCGGCAAGACGTCGTCGTGGGTGATGGTCGCGGGCTACGGCCTGTATTCGCTGGGCGAACTGCTCGTCTCCGGCCTCGGCCTCGCGATGGTCGCGCGCTACGTGCCGGTGCGCATGAGCGGCTTCATGATGGGCGCGTACTACGTCGCCACCGGGATCTCGCAATACCTGGGCGGCGTCGTCGCCAACCTGGCCAGCGTGCCGGGCGACGTGACGGACCCCGTGCAGACCCTGCCCATCTACACGAGCCTGTTCAACAGGCTGGGCATAGGCGCGCTCGTCTGCACGGCGATCGCGCTGGCCGTGCTGCCCCTGATGCGCAAGCTGTCGGCCACCCACCACGCCCACAACTGACCGCATGGATCTCAAGCACCGCATTGTTCATGAGGAACCCATCAATACGACGTGACGACAACCTTGGCAAAACGTTTCGGCTTGTTGCAAACCGGAAATATGTTATATTTGCGACATGCCGGCCGACACTCCGCCGGCGCCACGTCAACGAGCCATGTATCGTCCTTACTTCGTCCGCCCTCTCCTGGCCGTCGTGGCCTGCGTGTCCGCCGCCGGCGCCGTGCGTGCCGCGCCGCCGCCGGCCTACAATTTTTCGCCGGTCAACCAGTACAACCTGCAGGTGTCGGCCGGTTTCTGGAACCCGATCATCCGCTACGTGTCGCAGAAAAGCGGCGTCCGGCTGAATCTCAAGCTGGGCCGCACGTCGGCCGATACGACGAGCTACGTGCTCGCGCGCGAAGTCGACTTCGCGTTCACGAATCACCTGTTCAGCCCCGACCGCGCCAGGATGGGCTGGACGGTGTTCGGCCGCCGCGACGCGCCGCCCGTGCGGGCGCAGATCGTCGTGCCGGCCGATTCGCACGTGATGACCCTGGCGCAACTGGCCGGCGAGTCCGTCGCCTTCCCGGGGCCGGAAGCGATACTCGCGTACAAGGTGGCGTATGCCCAGTTGCAGCACCGGAACATCCCCGTCGACGTCGTCTTTGCGGGCAATATGGATGCCGCCTTTGCACAGATGTTCGCGGGCAAGGCGATGGCGGCCGGCGCCAATTCGCAACTCGTGCAGAACTACGAGCGGCGCGAACATAAATCGTTCCGCGTGCTGTGGAGTTCGGAACCGTTCAACGATCTCGCGCTGATGGCGTCGCCGCGGGTGCCGGCCGACCAGGTCCGCGCCGTCGCCCAGGCCTTCATCGGCATGGACCAGGACCCGGAAGGCCGCCGCATCCTCGCGGCTGCCACGGAACTCGTGCATGCCGCGGTGCCGCTCGCCTTCGTCGCGGCCAGCGACGCCGACTATGCCGGCTACCGCGCGTTCTACGCGGAAGCGCCGTCGAACGTGCGCTGACGCGATGACATTCTCCCCATTCCTGCGCGTCATGCGCATCATTCCCGCGCTGCCCCGCTCCCTCGTCGGCCGCGTGTTCACCGTGTTCAGCCTCACGCTGCTGCTGTCGATGGGGACGGGCCTGGGCCTGTTCTACCGCTACCAGTTCCTGCAGCACATCGAGGAAACGCAGGACACCGCGCTGACGCTCGTCGAGGTGGCGACGCAGACGATCGAGGACAGCGTCGTGATCGGCGACTACGACACGGTCAAGCGCACCCTGGGCAAGATGCTGTTCCAGTCGCCGTTCAAGCGCGCCGAATTCATCGACGTGGGCGGCGGCACGATCCGCGTGGACGCGCCGCGCGTGACGCGCGCGCTGGCGCCGCGCTGGCTGGCGGCCTGCATCGCCGCCAAGCTGTACGACGTCAATCGCATCGCCAACGTGGGCGGCAAGGACTACGGCGTCGTGCGCCTGCAGTTCGACGAGGAAAAGCTGGCGGCCCAGGTGTGGAGCCTCGTGCTGGAGACCGCCGGCGTGGCGTTCGTCGTGTTCGTCGCGAGCCTCGTCCTCATGCGCACCCTCGTGCGCCGCTGGCTCGACAACCTGGGCCGGCTGCGCTCGTTCGAGCACGACGTGGCCGCGGGCCGCGTCACGGCCGAGGCGGCGCTGCTGGCCGACGCGCCGACCGAGATCCAGGAAGCGATCCGCGCCGTGAACCGCAGCGCGGCGAGCCTGCGCGACCAGTTCGGCCAGCGCATCGACTCGCTGATGAACTCCCTCATGCAGCACAAGAGCGCGATGGACCAGGCCGCGATCGTGTGCGAGGCCGACGCGGCCGGCGTGATCACCGGCGTCAACGACCTGTTCGTGACGAGCAGCGGCTTCACCCGCTCCGAGGTCGTGGGGCAGCGCCTGGGCGACGTGGGCCGCCCGGCCGGCGCGCGCCTGCCGTGGCAGCCGTCGGACCGCGTGTGGAACGGCGAGGTCGTGATCGCGGGACGCCACGGCCGGCGCCACTGGTACCGCACCATCGTGCCGATGTTCGCGGCGCACGGCACGGTCGAGCGCTACATCTGCATCGACATCGACATCACGGAACGCAAGGAATTCGAGCGCACGATCGTCGAGAACGCGCAGCGCCAGACCCTGATCGCGGAGCTCGGGCGCAAGGCGTTGGCCGCGAACGGCCTCGACGACCTGTTCGCGGACGCCGCCGACGCCGCCGCGCGCGGCCTCGGCGCGGCCTGCGCCGCGCTGTTCGAAACGGGGCCGGACGGCATGCGAGTGCGCGCGGGCGCGGGCCGGCTGGCGCAGTCGACGGGTCTCCAGCTGGCCTGCCAGCACGGCGACGCGCCTGGCATCGACGCTGCGCTGCGGCCCTGGTTCGCGCCGCTGGCGGCGCTGCACGGCATCGACACGGGCATCGACACGGCCATCGTGTGCGGCGAGCGCACCTTCGGCCTGCTGGGCGTGTACGCCGCGCACCCGCGCCGTTTCGGGGCCGACGACGCCAGCTTCCTGCACGGCGTGGCCAACATCGTCGCCACCGCCGTCGAGCGCCAGGAAGCGCGCAACCGCCTGACTTACCTGGCGCAGTACGACCCGCTCACGAGCCTGCCGAACCGGCGCCGTCTCGCGCACAGCCTCGAAGACGCGATCGCCGCCGCCGCGCGTGCACAGGGCCGCGCGGCCGTCATGTTCATCGACCTCGACCGCTTCAAGAACGTCAACGACATGCTGGGCCACGGCGTCGGCGACCAGCTGCTCGTGCAGGCGGCGAAACGGCTGTCGGCCTGCGCGCGCGCCGACGACGTCGTGGCGCGCCTGGGCGGCGACGAATTCGCGCTCGTGCTGCCCGCGCTGGACGACGACGGCATCGCCGCCAGCATCGGCGCCCGCGTCATCGAGGCGCTGGCGCAGCCGTTCTATCTCGCAGGCCAGCAGCTGTTCGTGTCGGCCAGCGTGGGCATCGCCACGTATCCCGAGAACGGCCGCGACGCCGAGACCCTGCTGAAGAACGCCGACACCGCGATGTACGGGGCCAAGAACGGCGGCCGCAACAACTACCAGTTCTACGTCGCGGAGATGCACGAGAACGCCACGCAGCGCCTGCAGACGGAAACGCAGTTGCGCCAGGCGCTGGAGCGCGCCGAGTTCCTGCTGCACTACCAGCCGAAGCTCGACCTGGCGACCGGCACCATCAGCGGCTTCGAGGCGCTGCTGCGCTGGAACCATCCGCAGCGCGGTCTCGTGCCGCCGCTGGAATTCATCGCCATCCTCGAGGACACGGGCTTGATTTTGCCCGTCGGCGAATGGGTGATCGGCGAAGTGTGCCGCCAGCTGAAGGCATGGCAGGCGCAGGGCATGGCCGTGCAGCCGGTAGCGATCAACCTGTCCGCGCGCCAGCTGCAGCAGGCGGATCTCGCCGGCGCCGTCGAGCGCATCGTCGCGCGCGCCGGCGTCGACCCGGCGCTGCTGGAATTCGAATTGACGGAATCGATGCTGATGGCGAACCCGGAGGCCGCCGTCGAGATCCTCGCGCGCATCAAGGCCCTCGGCATACGCCTGTCCGTGGACGATTTCGGCACCGGCTATTCGAGCCTCGCCTACCTGAAGCGCTTCCCGCTGGACGCGCTCAAGATCGACCGCACCTTCGTGCGCGACCTGCCGGACGATCCGGACGACGCCGCGATCACGAAGGCCGTGATCCGGCTCGCGCACAGCCTCAGCCTGAAGGTCGTGGCCGAGGGCGTCGAGAACGTGGACCAGCTGCGCGAACTGGAACAGTACGGATGCGACCAGATCCAGGGCTATTACGTCAGCCGACCCGTGCCGGCCCAGGCGTGCGAAGCGCTGCTGGCCGGGACCGCGATTGCCTAGGATCGGCTAAACTGGAGGGATTCCACCGTTTCGACTATCCCACGATGTCTCACAATCCCCTCCAGGTGGCGCGCCGCGTCGACGCCATCGAACCCTTCCGCGTGATGGAAATGGTCAAGGCCGCAGCCAGCATGGTGCGCGCCGGCCAGGACGTCATCAGCATGAGCGTCGGCGAACCCGACTTCACGGCCCCCGACCTGGTCGCCCGCGCCGCCATGGACGCGATCCAGCGCGGCGCCACGCAGTACACCGAATCGCTGGGCCTTCCCGCCCTGCGCGAGGCCATCTCCGCGCACTATGCCCGCGCCTGTGGCCTCGACATCTCCCCGCAGCGCATCGTCGTGACGGCGGGCGCGTCGGCCGGCCTGCTGCTGGCCTGCGCGGCGCTCGTGGCGGACGGCGACGAAGTCCTGATGCCCGACCCGAGCTATCCGTGCAACCGCCATTTCGTCAGCGCGTTCGGCGGCCGGGCCGTCCTCGTGCCGTCCGGCCCCGCCGAACGCTACCAGCTGACGGCGGCCCAGGTGGCCGAGCGCTGGACGGCGCGCACGCGCGGCGTGATCGTCGCGTCGCCGTCGAACCCGACCGGCACGTCGATGACGCCGGAGCAGACGCGCGACGTCGTCGCGGCCGTCCGCGCGCGCGGCGGATTCTCCATCGTCGACGAGATCTACCAGGGTCTCTATTACGGTGACAAGGAAGGCGACCGCGCGACGAGCGCCCTGTCCTTCGGCGACGACGTCATCACCGTCAACAGCTTCTCGAAATACTTCAGCATGACGGGCTGGCGCCTGGGCTGGCTGGTGCTGCCGGAATCGCTCGTGCCGGCCGTCGAAAAACTGGCGCAGAACCTGTTCATCTGCGCGCCCGCCATCGCCCAGCACGCGGCGCTGGCCGCCTTCCACGACGACGCGATCGCCATCTTCGAGGAGCGCCGCCGGGAATTCCGCCGCCGCCGCGACTTCCTCGTGCCCGCGCTGCGCGACCTCGGGTTCCAGGTGCCCGTGCTGCCGGACGGCGCGTTCTACGTGTACGCCGACATCACGCAGGTGAACCACGCGCTGGCGCACGACAGCAGCGCGTTCGGCATGGCCGTGCTGCGCGACGCGCTGGTCGCGCTCGTGCCGGGCGACGACTTCGGGTTCGCCGCGCCGAAGCAGCACGTACGCTTTTCCTACGCGACGAAGTACGAGCGGATCGAACAGGCGGTCGACCGCCTGGCGGCACTGATCAGGCGCTGACGTCGGCCGGCGCGTCGGCGACGACGGCCAGCAGCGCCGCGGCGCCGACCGGCTTGACGAGATAGCGGTCGAATCCGGCCTCGAAGCCCCGTGCCTCGTCGTCCGGCTGGCCGTAGCCCGTCAGCGCGATCGCGTAAGGACGGGCGCCTTCCTGCTGCGCGCGCAGGGCCTGCATCAGCTCGAGGCCGTCGAGTTCCGGCAGGCCGATGTCGCACACGATCACGTCCCACCGCTCCGCGAGCGCGCGCGCCAGGCCTGCCCGGCCGTCGCCGGCACAGACGACGTCATGTCCTTCCGCCGCGAGGATGTCGGCCAGCGTGGCGCTGGCATCCGCATTGTCTTCCACGAGCAGGATGCGGCGGCGCGGCGTGGCCTGGGCCGGCTCGGGCCGGACCGGCGCCGCGGGCAGCCCGGCGGCGCGCGGCCGGCGCCCCGGGGAGCGGCTGCCGCGGCCGGGGCCGTCGCTGTGGGCCTCCACCGTCCGCGGTGCATGCCCACGAGGTTGCGCACGACGTTCAGGCCCACGCCAAGCCCGCCCTCGGACCGGGCCAGCGAGCGCGGGCCCTGCGTGAACAGGTCGAAGATGTAGGGCAGCACCTCGGGCGCGATGCCGGTGCCGTTGTCGGCGATGGTCACCACGATTTCGTCGGATCCTGCCTGGGCGGCGAGCCGCAGCCGGCCGCCGTCGCCCGTGTACTTCGACGCATTGCCGAGCAGGTTCGTGAACACCTGCGCGAGGCGCACCTTGTCGCCTTCCACCGCGACCGTCGCCGCCGGCAGTTCGACGTCCAGCACCTGGCCTCGCTCCAGGACGCGCGGCTGCACCGTTTCGACGGCGTGGCGCAGCACGTCGGCCAGCGCCAGCGTCTCGACCGTCAGCTTGATCTTGCCGCTGCTGAGCCGGGCCGCGTCGAGCAGGTCGTCGAGCAGGCGCGCCATGTGGTCGACCTGGCGCGCGATCACGCGCGCGAGCCTGAGCTGCTGCGGCGCGGCGTCCGCGTCGCGTTCCAGCAGCGACGCGGCCATCGCCAGCGGCGACAGCGGGTTGCGCAGCTCGTGCGCCAGCATCGCGAGGAATTCGTTCTGGCGGCGATTGACCGCCTCGGCATCCTCGCGCTGGTACTGGGCGTCGACGGTGGCCAGCACGAGGTGCTCGTTCGCTTCGCGCAGACTGGCCACGTCCGCTTCGAGCGCGCGGATCCGGTCCAGCAGCGCGGACTCATCGAAGGAACGTTGTTCCGAAACAGGCGGCTGTTGCTCGTACGTTCCCATCGTCGTCCTCAGTCGCGCGGCCGGCGCCGGGTGGGGAAACCGGACATCAGGGCATCGAATTCCGTCGCATGCGGATCGACCTCGATGCCCTTGTCGGTGATGCGGTATTCGCGCAGCTCGTTGCTGTGGTCCGTGCCGCGCACTTTCACCACCGTCATGAACTTGCAGACGTGTCCCTCGATTTCGGCGAAGCGCATCGACAGCACGGCGTCGGCCAGGAAGCACAGGTTGTCGATCGAGAAGCGCCAGTTCGGCGTATTGTCCTCGTAGCCGACGGTGACGATGGCGGTGACGCCGCGCCGCGCCAGCAGCGACAGCGTGCGGAGCACGGACAGACGCAGGTCGTAGCGGAATTCCGGCGCGAGGTACAGGCCGATCTCCGACAGCGAATCGATCACGACGCGCGTCGCGCCCGTGCGCTCGATCGCCTCCGTCAGCTGGTCCAGCAATTCCTCGACCGTGAGCGACAGCGACAGCGATTGCAGCACCGTCACCTGGCCGCCCTGCACGAGCTTGATCAGTTCCGCGTTGTGCAGGCGCGCCGTGTGTTTTTCGAAGAACACGGCGACGCCCTTCTCGCCCCGCGCCGCCCCGGCCTGCAGGAAGCGCGTGCCGAGGATCGTCTTGCCGATCCCCGTGGGGCCGGAAACGAGCATCGTGTGGCCCTGCGGCAGGCCGCCGTGCAGCATGTCGTCCAGGCCCGCGACGCCGGTCGGAATGCGGGCCGGATCGGCGGCGATGGTCAGGTAGGCCTCGGGCTGCGGCGTGAGCAGGCGCGGGTAGACGCGGATGCCGTCGTCCGTGATGCGCAAGGTGTGCGCGCCCGCCATGTGGGCCTGGCCGCGCATCTTGACGATGCGGATCTTGCGTACCACCGCGTCCTCGTCCAGGTTGTGCGACAGCGCGATCATGCCGTCGGCCACCGTGATGATCGGATTGGCCTCGACGTCGGCCTGGCTGTACTCGCCGATCAGGAACGTGGTCGCCTGCCACGTGGCCATGCGCGAACCCAGCTCCTGGACGAAGTGCTGCAGGTCCCACAGGCCCTCGTTGCCGCTGCGCGCCGTCTGCACGACGGAGCGGAACGAATCGACGAACACGAGGCTCGGGCCGAAGTCCTCCACTTCGCGCATGATCCGTTCCAGCACGCCGCTGAAATCGCCTGCGCGCAGGTCGTCGGCCAGGTTGACGTAGCGGACGGCGGGCCCGACCTTGTCCATGTCGAAGAACGAGAACTGCTGCTGGTAGCGCAGCATCTTCAGCGGCGGTTCGCCCAGCACCGTGAAGAACAGCGCGCGCCGCCGTTCGCTCGCGAGCGCGAACATGATCTGGTGCGCGAGCGTCGTCTTGCCGCTGCCGGGCGCGCCCGCGATCAGCGTGAACGAAAACTCGGTCAGGCCGCCGCCCAGAAGCACATCGAGCCCTGGCACACCGGTGCTCAGTTTTTCCAGGGTTACTTTTTCGCTCATTGCTTGTGCTCCTCTTGATTCTTTTGCGGCGTGCCGTCCGCACCGGTTTCGGACAGCAGCCGTGCCGTCAACGCGGGGCCGATGAGGGTCCCCAGCTGCCGTACGAACAGACCCATCAATTCATCGTGTGTCGCGGCCGCTTCCTGGGGGTCCGCCGCCGCCAGGTCTCGCTCAAGAGCGGTCAGCAGCAGCGTGCTCGTGCGGCGCGTGGCGTCGACGCTGAGCCACGCCCGCGGCGGCGCCAGCAGGCGCGCCGAGCGCGTGAACAACGCGACGAAACCGCCTTCGCCGATCAGTGGCACCAGTTGCCGGCCCAGGCGCGACCAGGGCCGGATCAGCGGCGCGGCATGATCGGCGGGAGCCGGTTGCGCTCGGTTTTCGTCTTTATCCATGCAGGGGTGGTGTCGGGGTTGTCATGCCATGCGGCGTGGCCTCGGCTTGGCACGTCCGTTCTACCGATTATAGCGTGAATGTAAGGTCAATTTTTTTAATAGAGTGTCAATACGGACAATGTGCGACACGCGGTGCTACCATCGCGTTTTTGTATCAGTCATGAGCCGTTCACCATGTTTTTCCGTACCTGTGCCGCTTCCCTGCTCCTCGCCTCCACCTGCGCCGCGCACGCCCAGTCCGCCCCGCCCGTGGCCGAGGCACCGCTGCGCGCCCATCTGTCCTTCCTCGCCGACGACCTGCTGGAAGGCCGCGGCACGGGCCAGCGCGGCGGCGAACTCACCGTGCGCTACCTCGAGACCCAGGCCGCCGTGCTGGGCCTGAAGCCGCTGGCGGACGGCGGCTACCGCCAGAAAGTCGAACTGGTCGGCCAGAAGACGCTGCCCGGCAGCACGCTCCGTTTCGTGGCCGGCGGCCGGGTGCTGCCCGTCACGTTCGGCCATGACGTCGTGTTCGGCAACGCCAACGGCAGCGCGGCCACGCGCGTGTCGGCGCCCCTCGTGTTCGTCGGCTACGGCATCGACGCGCCCGACGAACGCTGGAACGATTTCCTCGGCGCCGACGTGAAGGGCAAGGTGCTCGTCGCGATGGTCAACGATCCGCAGCCGACCGGGGCGGAGCCGGACCGCTTCGGCGGCAAGTCGCTCACGTGGTACGGCCGCTGGACCTATAAATTCGAGGAAGCGGTGCGCCAGGGCGCGGCCGGCATCCTGCTGATCCACACGACACCGTCCGCGTCGTATCCGTGGAGCGTCCCCCTCAACAGCTTCTCGCACGAGCAATTCCACCTGGCGGGCAAAGGCAACGCGCTGCAGGGCTGGATCAGCGAAGACATGGCGCGGACACTGCTCGCGGCCAGCGGCCAGGACCTCGACCGCCTGCGCGCCGCCGCCGAAGTGCGCGGCTTCAGGCCGGTGCCGCTCGCGGCCAGCGTCGAGGCCGACGTGAAGAGTGCCGTGCGCACTGTCGTCGAGTACAACGTGGCCGGCATCGTGCCCGGCACCGATCCGAAGCTGCGCGACCAGGCCGTGATCTATTCCGCGCACTGGGACCACCTGGGCATCGACCCGGACAACGGCAAGCCGGACCACATCTGGAACGGCGCCATCGACAACGGCTCCGGCACCGCGGCCCTGCTCGCGATGGCGCAGGCGGCCGTCAAGCGTCCGGCCAGGCGCACGCAGATCTTCCTGTGGCCGTGCGCGGAAGAACAGGGCCTGCTGGGCAGCCTGGCGTACGTGCGCCATCCCGTGTGGCCGCTGGCGAAGACCGCGGCGGACCTGAACCTGGACAGCATGAACTTCGTCGGCCGCACGCGCGACATGGGCGTGGCCGGCGCCGAGCGCAGCTCGCTGTACGCGACGTCCGCCACGGTCGCGAAGGCGATGGGCCTGCGCCTGGCCGCACCGGTGCCGGACCTCGGCGGCGCCTACTTCCGCGCCGACCACTTCAACTTCGCCAAGGCCGGCGTCCCCGCGTTCAACGTCGGCTCGGCCGTGTTCTCGGGCGACGGCCATTTCGATTTCGAGCACGACCAGTCCGCGGAAGGCGCGAAGATGCGCGCGTTCACGAAGGACTACCACCAGGTCAGCGACCAGTACGATCCGGCCTGGGACTTGTCCGGCATGGTGCAGCAGGCGCAGTTCACCCTGAACCTCGGCTATGCGGTCGCGAATGCGCCGACGATGCCGACCTGGAAGGCGGGCGAGGCGTACGGCAAGGTAAAGCGTTGAAGGGTTACCAAAATGCGACTGGCCTGCCGTGGTATGGCCGGGTAATATCGCGAGTTGAGGCAACACCCCGCCTCCGCTCACGACACCTCGACCACAGGACCACCATGAAGCAGACCTTGCTCGCCGCCGCCCTTTCCCTCGCCCTGTCCGCGCAGTTCGCGCCGGTCGCCGCCATCGCCGCACCCGCCGCCACGAAAACGGCGTCGAAAGCCGATGCGCGTTTCCAGGCCATCTACAAGGCCGAGTGGCAGTGGCGGATCAAGCAGCGGATCGCATGGGACGAGGACGAGCCGCGCGACGTCCGCGACGCGCTGCCGAAGGTCGACGCGCGCACGCAGGCGGCGCGCCTGGCGATGTGGGAAGGCGTGCTGCGCCAGCTGGACGGTATCCGCGCGGCGGACCTCTCGCGCGCCGAGCAGATCAACTATGCCGTGTACCGCGCGCAGATCGCCGCATTCGTCGCCGCGCAGCGCTTCCGCGAATACGAGCAGCCCGTGAACGCGGACAGCGCGTTCTGGTCCGACATCGCCTACATCGCGCGCCGTCCCTTGAAAAATGCGGAGGAATACCGCGCCTATCTCGCCCAGCTGGCCGACCTGCCCCGCTACTTCGGCGAAGAACTGGACAATATGCGGGCCGGCCTCGCGCGCGGCTTCACGCCGCCGCGGGTGACGCTGGCCGGCCGCGATGCGCCGCTGCTGAACATCGTCAACGCGAAGACGCCGGAAGAGACGGTGTGGTACACGCCATTCAAGGAGATGCCGGCGACGATCCCGATGGACGAGCAGACGCGCCTGCGCACGCAGGGCATCGCGCTGATCGACAGTGCCGTGAAACCCGCGTACGCGCAAGCCCTGCAATTCTTCCGCGACGAGTACGTGCCGAACGCGCGCACGACGCTGGCGGCGGAGCGCCTGCCGGACGGGAAGGCGTACTACCAGTCGAAGATCGTCGAGTACACGACCACGGACATGACGGCGCAGCAGATCCACGAGATCGGCCTGTCCGAGATGGCGAAGATCCGCGCCGAAATGCAGGAGACGATGGTCAAGGCCGGCTTCAAGGGCGACCTGCCCGCCTTCCTCGCCTTCCTGCGCAGCGATCCGCAGTTCTACGCAAAGACGCCGGAAGAACTCTTGAAAAGCGCGGCGTGGATTTCCAAAAAATTCGACGGCAAGGCCGACCAGTACTTCGGCTACCTGCCGCGCCGCCGCTTCGCCATCGTGCCGGTGCCGCCGGACCAGGCGCCGTACTACACGTCGGCGCGCGGCGGCCCGGGCATCTACCTCGTCAACACGTACAACCTGCCGGCGCGCGCGCTGTACAGCCTCCCCGCGCTGACCTTGCACGAATCGGCACCGGGCCACGCGTTCCAGATGCCGGTGGCGCTGGAACAGCAGGGCGTGCCGCCATTCCGCCGCGCGTACATTTCCGCGTACGGCGAAGGCTGGGCGCTGTATTGCGAGCGCCTGGGCAGCGAGATGGGGATGTACGAGACGCCGTACGAAACGTTCGGCATGCTGAGCTACCAGGCGTGGCGCGCGAGCCGCCTCGTCGTCGACACGGGCATCCACGCGCTGGGCTGGACGCGCGAACAGGCGCAGGCCTACCTGCACGACAACACGGCGCTGTCGGACCACGAGATCCAGACGGAAGTCGACCGCTACATCTCCTGGCCGGGGCAGGCGCTGTCGTACTACCTGGGCGAGATGGCGATCGTCGAGTCGCGCCGGAAGGCCGAGGCGGCGCTGGGCGACAGGTTCGACATCCGCGCGTTCCACGACACGGTGCTGCAGCTCGGGGCCGTGCCGCTGCCCGTGCTGAAGGCGCGGATCGATACGTTCATCGCGGACGGCGGGAAGTCGCCCTACCCACCGTCGAAATAACCGCTAACTGATGCGCTTCGTGGGCTCGGGGAGCCCACCCTACGATTCGCTACCCACCGTCAAAATAACCGCTAACTGATGCGCTTCGTGGGCTCGGGGAGCCCACCCTACGATTCCCCGAAAGCCGTAGGGTGGGCACCCCGTGCCCACGCGAATGCCGGAATACCGTTACCGTATGCACCCCGTGCCCACGCGAACGCCGGAATACCGTTACCGTATGCACCCCGTGCCCACGCGAATGCCGGAATACCGTTACCGTATGCACCCCGTGCCCACGCGAACGCCGGAATACCGTTACGGTGTGCACCCCGCGCCCACGCGAACGTCAGAACAACTTCAGCTTCAACTGCACCGAGATACCGCCGTACAGGCGATCCTTGTACGACGGGATCACGCCGACATTCACGCCCACGCGTTGATACTCGTACGTGAACGTGGGCACAATGGCCGGGAACCAGCCGCGGTCGCGCATCTTCGGGTACCCGTCGAACATCGCGATCGCCGCGCCAAGGCGCACGGGGCCCAGCGCATACGGCTGCCACAGCACACCCGCGTAATTCGAATAATAGCGGTCGCTGTTGACGAAGCGCCCCGCCGCCGCGGCCATCGTGCCGGAGAAACGGTATTCGAACCCGAGGCCGCGGTTGCCGCCGTTGAGGTTCTTGTCGCGGTCGAAGTGGTACGTCGCGAAGCCGCTGTCGATCCACAGTTCGCTCTTCGGACCGGCGTCGATCTTCGTGAACAGGTCGTCGGCATGGGCGCCGCCGCCGAGCAGCGCCAGCAAGGCGAAAAGGGCGCGCGTTTTCAATCGTCGGCCTTCGGATCGAGATCGGGGAACATCACTTCCGTAAAGCCGAAGCGGGTGAAGTCGCGGATCCGCATCGGGTACAGGATGCCCAGCAGGTGATCCACCTCGTGCTGCACGACGCGCGCGTGAAAACCGTCCACGTCGCGGCTGATCGGCTTGCCGTACTGGTCGACGCCCTCGTAATGCAGGCGCGTGTAGCGCGGCACGCTGCCGCGCAGGCCCGGCACCGACAAACAGCCTTCGAAGCCCTCTTCCATTTCTTCCGACAGAGGCTTGAGCACCGGGTTGATCAGCACCGTCTCCGGCACGGCGGGCGCGTCCGGGTAGCGCTGGTTTTTGCCGAAGCCAAAGATCACCAGCTGCAGGTTGACGCCGATCTGCGGCGCGGCCAGGCCAGCGCCGTCGACGGCGTGCATCGTCTCGAACATGTCGGCAACGAGTGCGTGCAGTTCGGGCGTGTCGAACGCGCGCACGGGCTCCGCCACGCGCAGCAGGCGCGGGTCGCCCATTTTGAGGATCTCGCGGATCGTCATTTCGGCAGGTCCGCGCACAGGTGCGTGAGGAATTCGCGGTAGCCTTCGGCCGTCTCGGGGTGCTTCATGCCGATGGCGGCCGTCGCCTTCAGGTAGCCCAGCTTGGAACCGCAGTCGTAGCGCGTGCCGGCATAGCGGTACGCGAGCACGCGTTCGCGCGACATCAGCGACGCGATGCCGTCGGTCAGCTGGATTTCGCCGCCGGCGCCGGTCCCCAGGTTTTCCAGGTGTTCGAAGATGGCGCCGGACAGCACGTAGCGGCCCACGACGGCCAGGGTCGACGGCGCATCCTCGGGCTTCGGTTTCTCGATGATCCCGGACACGAGCTCCAGGTCCGGACGGTAGGCGCGCGCGCTGACGATGCCGTACTGGCGCGTGTTCGCGCGCGGCACGTCCTGTACGGCGAGCACGCTGCACTTCTCGTACGCGTACAGGTCCGTCATCTGCGCGAGCACCGGCTTGTGGCCGTCGGCCGTGTCCATGAAGTCGTCCGCGAGCAGCACCGCGAACGGCTCGTTGCCGATCACGGGACGGGCGCACAGCACGGCATGGCCCAGGCCCAGCGCGGCCGGCTGGCGGATGTAGATGCAGTTGACGTTCTTCGGAATGACCTGCTGCACGAGCTTCAGCAGTTCCTGCTTGCCGGCCGCTTCCAGTTCCGATTCCAGCTCGTAGGCCTTGTCGAAATGGTCTTCGATGGCGCGCTTGTTGCGGCCCGTGATGAACACGAGTTCGGTGATGCCGGCGGCCACCGCTTCCTCGACCGCGTACTGGATCAGCGGCTTGTCGACGATGGGCAGCATTTCCTTCGGCTGCGCCTTGGTGGCCGGCAGGAAGCGGCTACCGAGGCCTGCGACCGGGAATACGGCTTTCTTGATTGCGGTCATTGTGAAGCTCCGTCTGATGATTGAATTGAATTCTGTGCACCCAGCAGGGCCAGCAGGCCCGCCTCGTCCAGCACGGTCACGCCGAGCTGCTCGGCCTTTTCCAGCTTGCTGCCCGCCTCCGCGCCCGCGACGACGTAAGACGTCTTCTTCGACACCGACCCGGACACCTTGCCGCCCGCCTGTTCGATCAGCGCGCCCGCGGCATCGCGCGACATCGTCGGCAATGTCCCGGTCAGCACGAACGTCTTGCCGGCCAGCGGACCGGCCGCGTCGACGGCATCCTGCGGCAGCAGCGCCAGCAGCTCGGTGCGCAGCGCCGCCAGCGCGGCCAGCATCGCGCGGTTGCCCGGCACCGCCATCCACTGCTCCAGCGCCGTGACGACGCCTTCCGGCAGGCCGAACACGCTGAATATCTTCAGGTGCGCCAGGTCGTCCAGCGTGCGGCCGTCGGCCAGCAACTGGCGCGCGCGCGGCTCCGTCAGTTTCGGGATCCCGAGCGCGGCCAGCAGGCCCACGTCGTCGAGTTTTTCGCGCAGCTGCGCGCGCGCCGGATGCTCGCCCTGCGGCGCGACGCCGGCGGCCAGCAAATCGTTCAGCGCCTGCTGGTTCTTCTCTTCCGCGAAGAAGTCGGCGATCGCTTCCGCGACCGTGCCGCCGATGTCGGGCAGTACGCGCAGCAGCGCGGCCGGCGCACGGCGCACGAGCGCCAGGCTGCCGAGCCAGTCGGCCAGCGTCTTGGCCGTCGACTCGCCCACGTGGCGGATGCCCAGCGCGAACAGCAGCCGCTCCAGCGGCGGATGCTTGCTGGCGGCGATGGCGGCCAGCAGGTTGTCCGCCCACTTCGTCGCGACCTTGCCCTGCTTGACCGTCTCCGGCGTCGTACCGTCGCGTTCGTCCGCGAGGCGCTTCATCTTCAGCAGGTCGTCCAGGGTGAGGCGATACAGGTCGGCCACGCCATGGATCAAATTCGCTTCCACGAGGCTGTCGATATAGCGGTCGCCCAGCCCTTCGATGTCCATCATGCGGCGGCCCGCGAAATGGCGGATCGCTTCCTTGCGCTGTGCGGCGCACGTCAGGCCGCCGGAGCAGCGCGCAACGGCCTCTCCCTCTTCGCGCACGACGTGCGAGCCGCACACGGGGCACGTCTTCGGCAGTTCGTACACGGGCGGTACCGGCGTCGGGCGGCGTTCCAGCACGACGGACAGCACCTCGGGAATGACGTCGCCCGCGCGGCGCACGACGACCGTGTCGCCCACGCGCACGTCCTTGCGGCGCACCTCGTCCTCGTTGTGCAAGGTCGCATTCGTGACGGTCACGCCGCCGACCGAGACGGGCACGAGGCGCGCCACCGGCGTGATCGCGCCGGTGCGGCCCACCTGCACGTCGATGGCGGACACCGTCGTCAGCGCCTCCTCGGCGGGGAATTTATGCGCAAGCGCGAAACGGGGCGCGCGCGAGACGAAACCCAGCTCGCGCTGGTCCGACAAGCGGTCGACCTTGTACACGACGCCGTCGATCTCGTACGGCAGCGACTTGCGGCGCGCGCCGATGTCGTGGAAGTAGCCCAGCAGGCCTTCGCATCCGGTGACCACCGCGCGTTCCTTCGACACGGGGAGACCAAGCTGGTCGAGCCAGTCCAGTGCCTTCGAATGCGATTCCGGCAGCGGCGCGCCTTCGAGCAGGCCGATGCCGTACGCGAAGAAGCGCAGGCGGCGCTGCGCCGTGATGCGCGCGTCGAGCTGGCGCAGGCTGCCCGCGGCCGCGTTGCGCGGGTTCGCGAATTCCTTCTGGCCCGCGTCGCGCTGGCGCTGGTTCAGGCGTTCGAAGTCTTCCTTGAACATCAGGACTTCGCCGCGCACTTCCAGCACCGCCGGAATATCGTCGCCGCGCAGGCGTAGCGGGATCACCTTCACCGTGCGGATGTTGGCGGTGACGTCCTCGCCCGTGTAGCCGTCGCCGCGCGTGGCGGCCTGCACGAACACGCCGTTCTCGTAGCGCAGGCTCATCGCGAGGCCGTCGAATTTCAACTCGGCCGCATAATGCACCTGTGCGTGGCCGAGGCCATCGCGCACGCGCCGGTCGAAGTTGTCGATGTCTTCATCGGAAAAGCCGTTGTTCAGCGACAGCATGGGCACCGCATGCGTGACCTGCCTGAATTCCGGGATCGGCGCGGCGCCCACGCGCGACGTCGGCGAATCCACCGACACGGCTTCGGGATGCTGCGCTTCCAGCGCCTGCAGTTCGCGGAACAGCTTGTCGTACTCGGCGTCGGGAATCGTCGGCGCGTCGAGCACGTGGTAGTTGTAGATGTGGTGGTTCAGTTCCTTGACGAGCCACGCCATCCGTTCCAGGTCGGCCATGCTCACCTCAGCTGAACAGGCGCAGCGCGCGGGTGGAACCGGCGGCGACGTCGGCCGTGTCCATCTCCTGGTAGAACTCGCGCACCTGGCCCGCGATCTCTTCCAGCGCCGCGTCCGTCAGCGGCTGGTCGAAGTCGTCGACGATGGCAGCATCCAGGCGCTGCTCGAGGTCCTTCGCGCAGGCGACCATCTTGCCGAAACCGTCGCGGACCGGGGGCACGCACGGCACGTCCAGCAGCAGGGTCAGGCGCGACGTCGTATCGGCGCCCAGCGTGACGTTCGTGGACAGCGTGAACAGGGTGCCGCCGCCCTCCTCTTTGTCCAGCATGACGAACTTGCCGTCCGGGCGCACGTCGAAGCCCGCGTTTTCCAGCGCGCCGATCAACGTGGCCATTGCCCACGGCGCGCCTTTGGACGCGAGGTTCACGCCCAGTTGCGCATCGTGGCCGGCGACGAAGCGGTGCAGCGTCTTCGCTTCGCTCATCACTTCGATCATGTCCGGCACTTCCGGCTCGGCGCCAATCTCGTCGGCGACGGCGCGCAGGCGCGTGACCATCTCCGAGTACTCCAGCTCATTCAGCGCCGTCGTGCGCGTGGCCAGCTGGACGCCGGCCTGCAGCTTCGTGTACACGCCGCCGTGCACGATCGGTTCCCAGTCGCCGTTCACCGCGAGGCCGACGAAGTGCACGGGCTTGTTGCCGACGCGGCGCAACTTCAGCAGCGCGGGCAGGATGCGGTCGCCGCGCAGCGGGCCTTCCGAATTCAGCGGGATCAGGCAGTCGATCAGCGGGTCGACGAGGTTCTCGGCCAGTTGCGCGGGCGGCGTATCCGGCTTCACGGCCGGCAGCTCGGCGGCCGGGTCGAGCGCGGCCGCGGCCGCGGGCACCGGCGCGGCCGCAGGTGTGGGGCCCGGCGCGGCGTGCTGGAACGGCTCGGCGACGATGCCCGGCTCGATCAGCACGTCGTGATCCGGCACGGGGCCGCCGTCCAGAACGGGCTCGTGCCGCTGGACGTGCGGTTCCGCGCGCTCGCTCGAGCCGCCCTTCATCAGCACGTCGTCGTGGTCGTGCGAAAACGCGCGCTCGACGCTCTTGCGGGCCTTGTACTCCTGCCACTTGTTGTAACTAATGACGCCGACGACGAAGACGCCGCCGGCCGCGATCAGGCTCATTTGAAAGTCTGTCATGCTGCTTGTGCCTCAGTAGCGAAATTCGCGGCGGACTCCATGTCCACCGCGACGATGCGCGACACGCCCTGCTCCTGCATCGTCACACCGATCAGTTGGTTGGCCATCTCCATCGCGATCTTGTTGTGCGAGATGAAGAGGAATTGGGTATGGTCCGACATGCGCTTCACCATGCGGCAGAAGCGCTCGGTATTGGCGTCGTCCAGCGGCGCGTCGACCTCGTCGAGGAGGCAGAACGGCGCCGGGTTCAGGCGGAACATCGAGAACACGAGGGCCGTCGCCGTCAGCGCCTTCTCGCCGCCGGACAGCAGATGGATCGTCGCGTTCTTCTTGCCGGGCGGCTGGGCCATCACCTGCACGCCCGAGTCGAGGATTTCGTCCCCCGTCATCACGAGCTTGGCCTGGCCGCCGCCGAACAGAATCGGAAACAGTTCCGAGAAATGCAGGTTGACGCGGTCGAACGTGTCCTGCAGCAGGTCGCGCGATTCGCGGTCGATGCGGGAGATCGCGCCTTCCAGCGTCGAAATCGCCTCCAGCAGGTCGTTGTTCTGCGCGTCGAGGAAGCGCTTTCTCTCCGTCGCCTGCGCCAGCTCTTCCACTGCCGCGAGGTTGACGGCACCGAGCGACGCGATGGCATTCGTCAGGCGCGTGACCTCGCCCTGCAGGTACGACGGCTTCAGCTCGGGATCGAGCTTTTCGGACAGCGCGGCCTCGTCGGCGCCCGTGGCCGCCAGCGCTTCCGCGAACTGTTCCTGGTTCAGGCGCGCGGCCTGTTCCTTCAGCTGCATCTCGGTGATGCGCTCGCGCTGCGGCTGCAGGCCGCGCTCCGCCGCCATGCGGGCTTCTTCCGCCGCACGCAGCTGCTGCGTGAGCTGGTCCAGTTCGTGGCGCGCATCGGAAAGCAGCCGTTCCTGCTCCGTGCGCCTTGCCAGCAGGTCTTGCAGGCCCTCGGCCGCCGCGCCGGATTCCAGCGCTTCCAGTTCCAGCTTGCCGGCGGCGATGCTTTCCAGGACTTGCTGCGCCTGCTGCTGGGCGGTGGCGATCGTGCGGCGGAGTTCCTCGATGCGCGTGCGCTGCGTCTTTTCCGCGAACACGGCTTCCTGCGCCGCGCGTTCCAGGTCGCGCAGGCGGTTGCGCGCTTCGGCAAGGATCCGCTCCTGTTCCTGGAACTCGACCTGGCCATCCTCGTGCGCGCCCTGCAGTTCGGCGAGTTCCATGTCCAGCTCTTCGAACTGCGCTTCCGCCTCGGCCTTCGCCTGGCGCTGCTCCGCTTCCTGCGCGGCGATCTCGTCGAGGTCCGCCGCGATCTGGCCGCTCCTCTGGTTGAAGCGCGCCTCGACCTCGGCCTGTTTCACCACGTCGATCTGCAGCGCATGCACGTCGCGCTGCAAGGTCGCGACTTTCTGGCGGCCGTCCTGCAGGCGGCGCTGCAGGTCGGACACCGCCGCGTCGGCGCGGGTGGCGCGCGTGCGGGCCTCGTCCAGCAGCAGCGCCTGCGCGCGCAACTGTTTGCCGATGTTGTCGATCTCGTGCTGGCGCGCGAGCACGCCGTCCTGCTCGGCGTCCGCCGCGTAGAAGCGCACGCTCGACGCGGTGACCATGTGGCCCTGCGGCGTGACGAAGCAGCCGCCCTGTGGGAGCCTCCCACGCTGCGCGAGCGCCGTGCCCGGATCGTCGGCCACGTAGACGCCGGTCAGCCAGTCGTCCAGCAGGCCGCGCAGGCCCGGGTCGTTCAGTTTCAACAGGCTCGCAAACGGCTTCAGGCCGTGATGATCCTGCGCGCCCGCGCTGCCCGGTGCCGGCGAATACAGCGCCATGCGGGCCGGCGGCGCATCGCCGAAGAAGCCGCGCGCCCAATCGAGGTTCGACACTTCCAGCGCGCCCGTGCGCTCGCGCAGCACGGATTCCAGCGCCGTCTCCCAGCCCGTCTCGATGTCGAGCTTCTGCCACAGGCGCGGCAGTTTATCCAGTTCGTGCTTCTGCAGCCACGGCTGGACTTTGCCTTGCGTCTGCACGCGTTCCTGCAGCTGGCGCAGCGCGGTCAAGCGCGCTTCCAGCCTGGCGTTGGAGGCGGTCTCCTGCTGGACCTGCGCATGCGCGTCGCGCCGCTCCTGCTCGACGGCTTCCTGGCGGCTCGCCGCCTCTTCCAGCATCAGGTTCTGTTCTTCCAGCTGCAGCTGCTTTTCTTCCAGCTGCATGCGCAGGTTGTCGAGGTGGCCGGCGTCCGGCAGATTGAGTCCGCCGCGCTCCTGCTGCAGGCGCTCGCGCCGCGTGGCCAGGCTCGCGAGGATGTTCGACGCATTGCGCTGGTGCGCGGACGACAGCTCGATGCGCTGCTGGATCTGCATGATGCGGGCGCGCGACTCGGTCGACCTGTTCTGCGCGTCGCGCCACGCGGCCTCCAGGTCGGGCAGGCGTTCGTTCTGCGCCTCCGCCGCGATCTGCGCGCCTTCCACGCGCGCCGCCAGTTCTTCCAGGCGGAACTCGGCTTCCTCGATCTGCTCCTGCGTCTCGCCCGCCTGGTTCAGCCACTGCTCGCGCTGGGCCGTGAGCGTCCCGATCTGGTTCTGCAGGCGCGTGCGCGACTCGACGACGAACTTGATCTGCGCTTCCAGGCTGCCGATCTCGGAATTGGTCTGGTACAGCGCGCCCTGCGCCACGTGCAGGCGGTCGCCCGTCTCGTAGTGCGCCTGGCGCATGCGTTCCAGCTCGAGCTCCAGGTTGCGCAGCTGCGCGTTCTGGGATTCGAGTCCGGTCTGCGCCTGCTCCATCTCCTGGAACCAGCGCAACTGCTCGGCCCTGGCCTCGTTGCGGCGCAGGAGCCAGAGCAGTTTCTGCTTCTCTTCCTGGTCGGCCTGCAGCTGGTGGAAACGGTTGGCGACGGCGGCCTGCGCCTCCAGCTTTTCCAGGTTGGCATTCAACTCGCGCAGGATGTCTTCCACGCGCAGCAGGTTCTCGCGCGTGTCGGACAGCCGGTTTTCCGTCTCGCGCCGGCGCTCCTTGTATTTCGAGACGCCGGCCGCTTCCTCCAGGAACACGCGCAGCTCTTCCGGGCGCGATTCGATGATGCGCGAGATCATGCCCTGGCCGATGATGGCGTAGGCGCGGGGCCCCAAGCCCGTGCCGAGGAAGATGTCCTGGATGTCGCGCCGGCGCACGGGCTGGCCGTTGATGTAATAGGTCGACGTGCCGTCGCGCGTGAGCGTGCGCTTGACGGCGATCTCGGCGTACTGGCTCCACTGCCCGGCCGCCTTGCCGGCACTGTTGTCGAACACGAGTTCGACGGACGCGCGCCCGGCCGGCTTGCGGTTGGTGGAACCGTTGAAGATCACGTCCTGCATCGATTCGCCGCGCAGCTCGGACGCTTTCGATTCGCCCAGCACCCACCGTACGGCATCGATGATGTTCGATTTGCCGCATCCGTTCGGGCCGACCACGCCGACCAGCTGCCCCGGCACCTGGAAATTGGTGGGATCGACGAAAGACTTAAATCCCGACAATTTGATGGAGGATAGACGCACGTTCGCTTACGGTAGGGGGAGAAGTCGATAAAGGCTGCATCATACCATCTGCGCCTTGCTTTTCGGCCAAGTTTTAGCCGTCGTGCGCGCAGGTTCAGGTGCAGAGGACGGCAAAACGGAGCCGGTCCGGGGCGCATGGCGGGACGTACGGCCCCTGCGCCGGCTGCCAGTCGTTGCGCAGGTAGACCCGGTCGCGCCCGGACAGCTTCAGCGCGACGGCCGTCAGCCATTGGTGGGAGTAGGCGGGATCGGCGCGCGGCAACAGGATCGTCGCCGCGAGCAGGCCCACCAGCAGCGGCTGCGGCGAGCAGTCCTGCGCGGCGCGGGCGCGCGCGAGGAACAGCGCGGCGGCCCCCAGGCCGAGTACACAGCCGGACAGGGCTTCGCTGGCGGAATGGGCGCCGACCTGCACCCGGGCCAGCGCCACCGCGACGGCGAGCAGGCCGCCCACGGCCACGGCGCCCCGGCGCAGGCGCGGCGAACCGCGCTCCACCAGCAGGAACAAGGCGACGGGAAACACGGCCGCGGCCCGGGCCGCATGGCCGGAACAGCCCGTGAACGACAACGAACGGATCCCGACGCCCCAGCCGATGAACGCTACCTGGCTCGCGGCCGCCACGAGCATGGCACCGCCGAACACGGCGCACCAGACGAGCGCCAGCCGCCAGCAGCGCGCGCCGACGAGCCAGGCCGCCACGCCGACGGCGAGCAGCGCCGTGACGTTGAGGCCGCCCAGCGCGGAAAGATGGGACCACCAGAGCATGTTGGATTCGGTGATGGATGACGACGCTCGACTATAACCCGGTCACGTAACCGATACCAACACGTTGGATGGGCACGCCGTGCCCACGCGTGACGCATGCGGCGTGCCGGCGTTCGCGCGGGCTCGGGGAGCCCGCCCTACGTCACGGCAACGGCCGATATATTCGAATCGTTGACGGCCCCTTGGGCCATTGCGTCGGAGAGCACCTGCCCGACGACGCCGTCGATGGCGAGCACGCGCGCACTGCCGTCGTTCAGGACCGCGGCCAGCTTGTCGGCCGGCAGCGAGAACGCTTCGCGCCGCCCGGCGCCGGAGAAGATGAACAGCGTGCGCAGCGGGCTCACCCACGCCAGCTTGACCTTGCGCACGCCTTCGCCCGTGCGGAATTCCAGCCACATGCCGCGCTCCAGGCCGTCGACGGCGGACACCTTGGCCACCCGCGCCGCCGCCTGTTCCGCGGCCGCGTTTTCCATCTCGATTTTGCGCAGCGCATCCTGCTGGGCCGCCTGCGTGGCCAGTTCCAGCTGGCGCTCCGGCGACAGCTCGATGGGCGCGCGCACGATGGCAGCATGGTATTCGGCCAGGCGGGCGAAGAATTGCAGGCGCTCGGCGTCCTGCCACTTGATCGCATCGAGCCACTTGTTCAGCGTCTGCAGCAGACGCGGCAGCCGGGCGATCAGGGCCTTGCGCTGCTCCGGCGTGGCCTTCGGCTTGACGCTCCAGATCAGGTCGTCCATGGCCCGGGTGGCGTTGTCGACGGCGCCCGGGCGCGCATCCTCGATCGTCCACGCGAACGTCAGCACGGTCGTCCAGCGCTGCTCGAGGAAGCCGCTGACGACCTCGTCGACGTCGCCGGCCTGCACCCGCAGGGCGATGGCGTCGCGGGCCTGGCGCGCCGCGACCTCGTGCTTTTCCCGTTTCAGCGCGCTGGCGACCGGTGCGGCGAGCGCGGCTACCTGGGCCGACTCGTCGGCGGCGATGCCCGCTTCCAGCTCGGCGACGGCATTCGCGAACGCCTCCGGCCGCGCCTCGCCCACGCGTGCGACGCTGCGCCGCATCGCCTGGAACAGCGGGTCGTCCACATCGTCTCTCTGCTCCCAGCCGACGCGCGACATCAGGTCGACGAGGCGGCGCGCCGGATGGTCTTGCTCGAAGAAGAAATTGTTGTCGAGCAGAGCGGCCTTCAGCACGGGAACCTGCAGGAGTTGCAGCAGTTCGCGCGTGCGCGGCGGGATACTATCGTCCAGCAACACGGTCTCGAACACACGCGACAGCAGGTCCAGCGTACGTTCGTCGCGGCGCGGCAGGCTGCCCTGGGGCAGGCTCTGCTTCAGGCGCGGCAGGTAGAACACGTTATGCGGCGTGGCGGCCGCTTGCGTTCCTTGCGCCGGCGCCGGCTCGATGCGCGCCAGCAGGTCCATCAGCGGCGCCGTGCCGCCGGATTGCGCCAGCATGCCTTGCAGGGCGGCCGACCAGCCGGACTCGGCCTGCCCCGTTCCCGCTGCGAAGCCGGCGCCGGGTTGGGCTGCCGCACCGGACGGGGCGATGAAGCCAGCCGCCGGTTGTGCAGCCCGGTCCTTGACCGGCGTCGCCGCGAACGTCCCCGCTCCGCTCGGCCGCCAGCCGCCGCCGCTGGACGGCAAGGCGGGCAGGTCGGGAATCAGCGGGACGCCATCCTCGCCGCCATCGTCGCCGAACAGCTTGCGCAACTGCTCCGCAAGGGCGGCGCGCTGGGCGGCGCGGGCCGCCTTCGCGGCGGCGCCGCCATCCGTCTTCTGGATGCGGTAAGCCCCCACGGAACCCGGCTGGCCCTCCTTGCGCAGCGCGGCGACGAGGGAGTCGTACAGCGGGGCGAGGTCGAACACGATGTCCGGCCGCAGCAGGGGCTGGATGAGGCCATGGACATCCGTTTCCGGTTCGAATTCACGCCACGCCTCGTCGAGCGCGCCGAGGAAGATCTCGGGACGGAAGGGATTGCTGTCCGCGCGCAGCACGCCGCGTCCGAGCAGCATGCCGAGGCGGACGGCCAGCGTGGCGAGCGGGTCGGCGTACCGGATGTCGAAGGGTCGGGCCAGCGCGCCCAGTGCGAGGCGGCTGTCGACCTCTTCCAGCGGCACGAGGTCCAACGACGCCGCCGTCATGCGCATCGGCGCGGCCCGCGGCGCCAGGCGGTCGAGCTCGCGCCGCACCGCCAGGGCGGTCGCGCCGGATGCCAGGTGGAAGAAGGCGTACGCATTGTCCTTCAGCAGGCGGGCCGCCTTCACGCGCCGCTGGACGTCCTGCGGGTCGCCGTTGTGACGGGTCAGGTCGCCCAGTGCCGCGGCCATGCGGGCCGTCATCGCGGTCAGTTGCTCCTTGACCCAGGTGTCTGCGATACCGGCGAGCGCATCCAGCGTCGCCTGCTGCGACGACGCGGCCTTGCGGGCGGCCGGGGTCTGGACGGGGCTGGAAGACATGGTTGTTCTATTGTGGCACATAATTTCCAAGTGGCAATTAAAATCGATCGGCCAGCGCCACGTCCAGGAAAATGCTTATGCTATTGAAGAGACCATAGATCGACAAAAAACGCTATGCCGCGTCGCAAGATACGATTGCCGGCGAATAAGAATATGCAAAATACGTGTTAGCGAAGAAAATTATTGCTAGCGTAATGCCTGTAGTCCTACAAGTGGTCAAGAGGTGATCCGATACCCGTTCAATTGTCGCGCTCGCATCATTGCAATACCGAAATCGCTTCGGTAAGCAGGACATCTCCACTCTCGAAAGGAATGATCATGGCTTCGAACAAGAATTCTTCGCGCTCGGGTAACCAGGGCGGCTCCCACGAACAACACGTCAAGGCTGGCCAGCAAAGCCACAAGAACGACGGCAACAAGCAGTCGGGCTCCGGTTCGGGCTCGCGTTCGGGCGGCTCGGGCGGCACCCGCGGCGGCACCCCGGAGCAGCATGCCGAGGCTGGCCGTCAAAGCCACAAGAACGACAACAAGCGCTGATTGCAGCGCTTTCCGGGAGGTCGAAAGAGCCTGGCGCGGGACGACCGCGACAGGCTCTTTGTTTATCAGATGTTGCGCAGGTACGAGCCCTTGGGCGGCGCGAAATCGCGCACCTCGTCGATCATGCCCGCCGCCTTGGCGTCGCGCGCGTTCAGGTGCAGGTCGCCGTACTGGTGGATGCCCCACTGTTCGGGCGTCAGCTCGATGTGCTTGCGCAGGATGGATTCCGTGCGCGCATCGTCGGCGCGCAGGCCCTCGACGATGATGTTCAGCGCATCCGGACGCGAGCCGGGCGAAGCTGTCGCATGCGACTTGTGGATCATGAAGCGCGCCGTCTCGCTCGCATAGCGCTGCTGGCCCGCCAGGAACAGGATCACCGCGATCGACGCGACGGCGCCGCCGTTGTACATGACGCAATTGACGGGGGCATTGGCCAGGAAGTTGTACAGGCACAGGCCGTCGCTGACATAGCCCCCGTTCGACTGCAGGAGGATGTGCGCCGTCTCGATGCCGTCGTCGTTCATGCCGGCCACCGCCTCGAAGACACGATGCACCATGTCGCTGTTCACGTCGCCGGACAGGGTGAACCACCCTACTTTCTGTTTTCCAGGATCTTCGCTCATAGTGGGTCTCTTCCGTCAGAAAGGTCGTAGAGCAAGTGTAACAAAACACGTCCGCATGTCCGTGGTGCCTCATGGCAATCGTGTGAGGCCTCCCCCGGCCGATTGACTTCCCGTCACCACTGACATAGACTTCGCAGTCTTGACCGGGAGAGCGCAGCGCAGGCTGCCGCCGAAGGGGCATTACCCAAAAACTCTCAGGCAACCGGACCGGTCAGGGGCTGCTGCGCAACGCGCAGTGGACCAACTCTGGAGAGCGGCCTTCACCGGCCCACCGAAGGGGCAGGCGACAACACCTTGTCGCTATCTCTCAGGTACCGAGGACAGAGGGGTGCGAGAGCATGCGGGCATCCGCATGCGCGAACCCATTTTCTGCCGAGGAACCATCCATGACGCTCAAAGCGACCCCGCTCAATTCCGTACACCGTGCCGCCGGCGCCAAGATGGTCGACTTCGGCGGCTGGGACATGCCCGTCAACTACGGCTCCCAGATCGAAGAACACAATGCCGTGCGCGGCGATGCCGGCATGTTCGACGTGTCGCACATGTGCGTGGTCGACCTGAAAGGCGCGAACGTGCGCGCCTTCCTGCGCGGCCTGCTGGCCAACAACGTCGACAAGCTGCAGGCACCGGGCAAGGCCCTGTACTCGTGCATGCTGAACCCGCAGGGCGGCGTCATCGACGACCTGATCGTCTACTACTTCGCCGAAGACTGGTTCCGCCTCGTCGTCAACGCCGGCACGGCCGAGAAGGACATCGCCTGGATAAGCCAGCAGAACGACGCCACCGATAGCGGCCTGACGATCACCCCGCGCCGCGCCGACCTGAGCGCCGACGCCATCGCCCTCGTCGCCGTGCAGGGCCCGAACGCCCGCGCGAAAGTGTGGCAGGTCGTGCCGCAGACGCAGGCCCCGTCGGAAGGCCTGAAGCCGTTCAACGCCGTGATCGTGCACGACACCCCGTTCGGCGAACTGATGGTCGCGCGCACCGGCTATACGGGCGAAGACGGGTTCGAGATCGGCGTGCCGGCCAGCCAGGTCGAGGCGCTGTGGAACGCCCTCGCCGCCGCCGGCGTCAAGCCGGCCGGCCTCGGCGCGCGCGACACGCTGCGCCTGGAAGCGGGCATGAATCTGTACGGCCAGGATATGGACGACAGCGTCTCGCCGCTGGACGCCGGCCTCGCCTGGACCGTCGACCTCAACGCCGAGCGCGACTTCATCGGCAAATCCGCCCTACGGAAAAACGGCCAGACGCAGCAATTCGTCGGCCTGATCCTGCGCGAAAAAGGCGGCATCCTGCGCGCCCACCAGAAAGTCGTGGCCGCATCCGGCAATGCCGGCGAAATCACGAGCGGCACGTTCAGCCCGTCGATGCAGCAGGCGATCGCGCTCGCGCGCGTGCCGGTCGACGTCGCCATCGGCGACACGGTCCACGTGGAAATCCGCGACAAGAAACTGGCGGCATCCGTCGTTAAACTGCCGTTCGTGCGTAACGGCAAGATCCTCGCGTCCTGAACAAACAACACTATACTTACCGCACCATCCATCACTACGGAGTTACGCACATGAACATCCCAGCCGACCTGAAGTACACCGAGTCCCACGAGTGGGTCCGCCAGGAGGCCGACGGCACCCTGACCGTGGGCATCACCGAATACGCGCAGGACGCCCTGGGCGACATCGTGTTCGTCGAACTGCCGCAGGTCGGCAAGGCCTTCACCGCCGGCGATGACGCCGCCGTCGTCGAGTCCGTCAAGGCCGCCAGCGACATCTACGCCCCGGTCTCGGGCACCGTCACCGCGGTGAACCAGGCCACGGCCGACGCGCCGGACTCGATCAACGCGAACGCCTACGATGCGTGGCTGTTCAAGCTGCAGCCGTCGGATCCGGCCGCCGTCAATGGCCTGCTGGATGCGGCTGCTTACGGCAAGGCCACCGAAGGCTGATTTGATTGACCGTCATTCCCGCCGAGGCGGGAATCCAAGTTCGAGCTGCCGCGCACGCTGAACTTGGGCCCCCGCCTGCGCGGGGGCGACGGAGTGGTACCTCACGCGCCGACTTTTTTTTCGCCCCCCATCATGACCCGCACCAGCCTGACCCAACTCGAAGCACGCGATGGCTTCATCCCGCGCCACATCGGCCCGTCCGCATCCGAACAGGCGGCCATGCTGTCCGCCCTCGGCTACGCCTCGCGTGCCGAGCTGATCGACGCCGTCGTTCCCGCCAACATCCGCCGCAAGGACAAGCTGGACCTGGGCCAGTTCTTCGAGCCGCTGCCCGAGCAGGCCGCACTCGCGAAGCTGAAAGGCATCGCGGCGCAGAACAAGGTCATGAAGTCGCTGATCGGCCAGGGCTACTACGGCACCCACACGCCGCCCGTCATCCTGCGCAACATCTTCGAAAACCCGGCCTGGTACACCGCGTACACGCCGTACCAGCCGGAGATCTCGCAGGGCCGCCTGGAAGCCATCCTGAACTTCCAGCAGGTCATCACCGACCTGACCGGCATGGGCATCGCCAACGCGTCGATGCTGGACGAAGGCACGGCCGCGGCCGAAGCGATGACGCTGATCCAGCGCGTCGGCAAGTCGCCATCGAAAGTGTTCTACGTCGCCGACGACGTGCTGCCGCAGACGCTGGAAGTCGTGCAGACCCGCGCGCTGCCGATCGGCGTCGAAGTGCGCACCGTCGCCGCCGCCGAGATCGGGAACCTCGCCGAATCCTGCTTCGGCGTCCTGCTGCAATACCCGGGCGTGAACGGCGACGTGCGCGACTACCGCGCCGCCGTCGAGAAGCTGCATGCTGCCGGCGCCATGGTCGTCGTCGCGGCCGACCTGCTGGCGCTGACCGTCCTCGCGCCGCCGGGCGAATGGGGCGCCGACGTCGTCGTCGGCAACAGCCAGCGCTTCGGCGTGCCGCTCGGCTTCGGCGGCCCGCACGCGGGCTACCTGGCCACGCGCGACGAGTACAAGCGCAGCATGGCGGGCCGCCTCGCCGGCGTCACCATCGACGCGCAGGGCAACCCCGCGTTCCGCCTCGCGCTGCAGACGCGCGAACAGCACATCCGCCGCGAAAAAGCGACGTCGAACATCTGCACGGCGCAGGTCCTGCTGGCCGTGATGGCCTCGATGTACGCCGTCTACCACGGCCCGCAAGGCCTGGCTGGAATCGCGCGCCGCGTGCACCGCTACACCGGCATCCTCGCCACCGCGCTGAAGGGCCTCGGCTTCCAGCTGGCCAATGAATCGTATTTCGACACGATCACCGTCATCGCCGACAACGCCGACGAGATCCACCGCGTGGCCAACGACCACGGCGTCAACCTGCGCCGCATCGATGCGCGCCACGTGGGCATCTCCCTGGACGAGACGATAGGCCGCGACGACATCGCCCTGCTGGTGAAAATCTTCGGCGGCGCCGACGTCGATTTCGACACGCTGGACAAGGACGCGCAGGACGCCTACCCGGCCGCGCTGGCCCGCACGAGCGCCTACCTGACGCACCCGACGTTCAACCGCTACCACGCCGAGCACGAGATGCTGCGCTACCTGCGCGCGCTGGCCGACAAGGACCTGGCGCTCGACCGCACGATGATCCCGCTGGGTTCGTGCACGATGAAGCTGAACGCGACGTCCGAGATGATCCCGGTGACGTGGCCGGAATTCTCGAACATCCACCCGTTCGCGCCGGATGAGCAGACCGTCGGCTACCGCGAGATGATCGGCCAGCTGGAAGCGATGCTGTGCGCCGTCACGGGCTACGCCGGCGTGTCGCTGCAGCCGAACGCCGGCTCGCAGGGCGAGTACGCGGGCCTGCTGATCATCCAGAAGTACCACCAGTCGCGCGGCGAAGGCCACCGCAACATCTGCCTGATCCCCTCGTCGGCGCACGGCACCAATCCGGCGTCGGCCAACATGGTGGGCATGAAGGTCGTCGTGACCGCGTGCGACGCCAACGGCAACGTGGACCTCGCCGACCTGAAGAAGAAGGCCGAGGAACACAGCGCCAACCTGGCGTGCGTGATGGTCACCTACCCGTCCACGCACGGCGTGTTCGAGGAAGGCATCAAGGAACTGTGCGAGATCGTGCACGCGCACGGCGGCCAGGTGTATGTCGACGGCGCCAACATGAACGCGCTCGTGGGCGTCGCCGGTCCGGGCCTGTTCGGCGGCGACGTCAGCCACCTGAACCTGCACAAGACCTTCTGCATCCCGCACGGCGGCGGCGGCCCAGGCGTCGGTCCGGTGGCCGTGGCCGAACACCTCGTGCCGTTCCTGCCGAACCAGGCCTCGACGGGTTACCAGCGGAACGAAGCCGGCATCGGCGCCGTCAGCTCGGCCGCCTACGGCTCGGCATCGATCCTGCCGATCTCGTGGATGTACATCGCGATGATGGGCGCGGAAGGCCTGACGGCGGCGACGGAGACGGCGATCCTGAACGCCAACTACATCGCGCGCCGCCTGGCGCCGCACTACCCGGTGCTGTACACGGGCCACGACGGCCTCGTCGCGCACGAGTGCATCATCGACCTGCGTCCGCTGCAGGATGCCACCGGCATCAGCAACGAAGACGTGGCCAAGCGCCTGATGGACTTCGGCTTCCACGCGCCGACCATGAGCTTCCCGGTGCCGGGCACGCTGATGATCGAGCCGACCGAGTCGGAATCGAAGGCGGAGCTGGACCGCTTCATCGAAGCGATGATCTGCATCCACGCGGAGATCGTGAAAGTGGAGCGCGGCGAGTACGACCGCATGGACAACCCGCTGAAGGGCGCGCCGCACACCGCGGAAGTCGTCACGTCGGACGACTGGCAGCACACCTATTCGCGCGAAGTGGCCGCCTTCCCCGTGCCGTCGCTGCGCAAGAAGAAGTACTGGCCGCCGGTCGGCCGCGCGGATAACGCGTATGGCGACCGTAACCTGTTCTGCGGCTGCGCCCCCATCGAAGACTACGAGTGAGACGCTACGCGTGGGCGGCGGGCCGCCCACCCTACAGCCGTAGAGTGGGCACCCCGTGCCCACGTGCGACTACAGCCGTAGAGTGGGCACCCCGTGCCCACGTGCGACCACAGCCGTAGAGTGGGCACCCCGTGCCCACGTGCGACGCCCGAGTAGTCAGCGATTCTTCCCCCGGCTGCTCGCCAGCCGGAGGTAAGAACGCCCGGCCCTGCCGGGACGCAGCAGATGCGCCCCCGGCGGGGCCGTTTCATTGGAGCCCTGTACGGCCTCGTCGAGCCGGAACACGGCCACCGTGCGCGCCAGTGCCAGCGCCTGCTGCTGCAGCGCGCGCGCGGCCAGCGCCGCTTCTTCCACCATGCGCGACCCTTGTTGCGTGAGTTCGTCCATGCGCACGATCGCCTGGGCCGCGCCGGCCAGCTCGCGCGCCCGTTCCGTGCCCGTGCTGCCGATCGTGTCGACGATGCCGGCCATGTCTTCCACGGCGCCCGCCAGGCTCGCCATCGTCGCGCCGGCTTCGACCGCGCAGGTGCCGCCATCGTCGAGCGCGGCCACGGTCTCGCGCGCGAGCGTGCGCGCCTCGCGTACCGCGCGCTGGGCGCGCCGGGCCAGGACGCGTGCTTCGCGGGCACCGCCGTCGGCGTCGCCCGTGCGTGCCAGCGTGGTCTCGATGGCCGCGCCGATGCGGTCCATGCGCACGGCCGCGCGCCGCACCTGTTCCATCGTCGTCACCAGGCGGTGCGCGAGCACGCCGCCCTCGTCCGCCGCGACACCTGCACGCGCCGCCAGGTCGCCCGCGGCGTGCGCGCCGGCGGCGCTGTCGTCGAGCGCCGCCGCCAGCGCCTGCATCGACGCCGTCGTGCGGTCCAGCGCGTCGCGCACGTGCGCGCGCGGCGGCATGCCGGCACGGCCCAGCGTGATCTCGCGCGACGCCTCGCCGATCGCGCGGGCCGACTCGAGCACGGTGCGCAACTGGCGGTTCAGGCCGCGGATGCCGGCGTCGAGCAGCCTTGCCGTCTGGCCGATTTCGTCGTCCGCATAGGTCCGCGCGCGGATCGTCAGGTCGCCGCTGGCGAGGCCGTGGGCGGCCGCGCCGATCGCACCGATATCGGCCAGCAGCGCGCGCCGCACCGCCATCGTGATCGCCAGCGAGGCGGCGATCGACAGGACGATCACCACCGGCATCAGCACCGCGATCAGGCGAAAATCGTCGGCCGCATCGCGCGACGCCTGCTCGGACAGGGCCTGCTCGCGCCGCGACAGCTCCGCCAGGCGCTGGGCGACGACGGCGAACGCACGCTCAGCCTTGACCATCGCATTGGCGCTGATCGACTGGTCGATGCGCGCGATCTCGATCACGTCGCGCACGGCCGGCACGTATTGCGCCCAGGCGGCACGGGCCTGTTCGACGTAGCGCTGTTCTTCCGGGCTGTCGGCCGTCAGGCGCGCCAGCTGGGCGAGGTCGCGCTCGACCCCGCCGTGCCGGGCCCGCAGGTCGAGTGCGAGCGGGTCGACGCGGAAGTGCGGAAAGCTGCCGCTGATCCAGGTCAGGACCTGGTACGCCTGGGCATGCGCGCTGCGCGCCGCCGCGGACAGCTCCGCCGCCGCGCGCATGTTCGCCGCCCGGCGCTGCACGATGCTGTCGAGCGACGCATTCTGGCGTACCATCGCGTAGTAGCTGCCGCAGGACAGCAGCACGAGCAGCAGCAGCACGACGCCGGGCGCCAGCAGCAGCTTGGGACCGATGCGCAGACGGGCCAGCATGTCAGGACGTCGTCCGATTGACGAGTTCGAGGGGGAATGAATGGGTCATGGTCTCCTCCTGGCTGGCAGTATTTCCGGCGTGCATTAAATGAATGTACGCCGCCCCCGGGGTTGGCCATTGTGTTGGCTCAAGCCCGCCAACGTGAGAGGAACAGGATGAGACGTAAGAGTGTGGGCGCATTGCTGTCGGCCCTGGTGTTTCCCGGCGTGGGCCAGTACTACCTGGGGCGGCGCACGCGTGCCCTGCTGTTCCTGGCGCCGGCCGCCATCGCCGCGATCCTGTATTTCAGTTTTGCGCTGGACCAGGCGAACACGGTCGCCGACCAGCTGTTGAGCGGGAAGATGGCGATGGATCCGGCGGCGATCGAGGCGCAGCTGGCGAATGCGCCCACGCCGTTCAGCGTGACGCTGGCCGGGATCGTGTTCGCCGTGTGCTACGTGGGGAGTATCGTGGAAGCGTTGATCGCCAGGCCGGAGGCGTGAACGCGGGCGTTTGGTGGGCCCGGGGAGCCCACCAATCGGCAATGGAGGCGTTCGCAGGGTGGGCACCCCGTGCCCACGAGGCATATCGTTACGTTAATCCAGCTTGGCGGCGTGCTCGCGCGTCGCGTGGAACTGCAGCTTCGGCCAGCGCTCCTGCGTGAGGCGCAGGTTGACGCCGGACGTGGCGAGATAGGCGAGGTTGCCGGCGGCGTCGTAGGCGACGTTGTGCGCCAGCTGCGTCTCGAAGTCGGACAGGGCCTTCTTGTCGTCGCTCGACACCCAGCGCGCGCTGCTGATGCTCGCGCCCTCGAACACGGCGTCGACGCCGTATTCGTTCAGCAGGCGGCTCGCGACGACCTCGAACTGCAGCACGCCGACGGCGCCGAGAATCAGGTCGCTGCCCATCACCGGCTTGAACACCTGCACGGCGCCCTCTTCGCCCAGCTGCTGCAGGCCCTTGTGGAGCTGCTTGGTCTTGAGCGGATTGCGGATACGCACCGTGCGGAACAGCTCCGGCGCGAAGTACGGGATGCCGGTGAACGTCAGCAGCTCGCCTTCCGAGAAGCTGTCGCCGATCTGCATGTTGCCGTGGTTCGGCAGGCCGATGATGTCGCCCGCGTAAGCCTCTTCGACCTGTTCGCGGCTCGAGGCCATGAACGTCACGACGGACGACAGTTTCACTTCGCGGCCCAGGCGCAGGTGCTTGACCTTCATGCCCTTCTCGAAACGGCCGGAACACACGCGCAGGAACGCGATGCGGTCGCGGTGTGCCGGGTCCATGTTGGCCTGGATCTTGAAGACGAAGCCGGAGAACGGCTGCTCGTCCGGACGTACGGCGCGCACGGTCGCATCGCGCTCGCGCGGGCCCGGCGCCCATTCGACGAGGGCCGACAGGATCTCGCGCACGCCGAAGTTGTTGATGGCGGAGCCGAAGAACACGGGGGTCTGCACGCCGGACAGGAAGCGCTCCAGGTCGAACGGATGCGAGGCGCCGTGCACCAGCTCCACTTCCATCTTGAGCTGTTCCATCTCGAGCGGGAACATCTCGGTGAGGCGCGGGTTGTCGATGCCCTTGATGATCTCGTAGGCGCCGTCGGCCTTCTCTTCGCCCGCCTTGAACAGCATGACTTCGTCGTTCAGCAGGTGGTACACGCCGCGGAAGTTCTTGCCCATGCCGATCGGCCAGGTCACCGGTGCGCATTCGATCTTCAGCACCGATTCCACTTCGTCGAGCAGCTCGAGCGGGTCGCGGGTCTCGCGGTCGAGCTTGTTCATGAAGGTGACGATCGGCGTGTCGCGCATGCGGCAGACGTCCAGCAGCTTGATCGTCTGTTCTTCCACGCCCTTCGCGGCGTCGATCACCATCAGCGCCGAGTCGACGGCCGTCAGCACGCGGTAGGTGTCTTCCGAAAAGTCCTGGTGGCCCGGGGTGTCGAGGAGGTTGATGACGTGGTCGCGGAACTCGAACTGCATCACCGACGACGCGACCGAGATGCCGCGCTGCTTTTCGATGTCCATCCAGTCCGACGTCGCATGGCGGCCGCTCTTGCGGCCCTTGACGGTGCCTGCGAGCTGGATCGCGCCCGAGAACAGCAGCAGCTTTTCGGTGAGCGTCGTTTTACCGGCGTCGGGGTGGGAAATGATGCCGAAGGTGCGGCGGCGCGCGACTTCGCGCGCGATCGTGGCGGCGGGCTTGCCGGTTAGCGCGGCTTCCTGGATGTCGGTGGTGGTTGCGTCGATTTCGTTGGACATGGTCTCGCCCTGGGGCGCTTGCAAAACTCTCGATTTTACCGGGTCCAGCGTACCTTGTGTGAACCAATTCCCGGCGCGCCGCACGCGCCCCATGTAGGAACAGTCGGGCGCGGCATGTAATGGCCAGCAATCTTGGCGGCCCCGACGGGCGTATGGATGTGGCCGGAATGGCAAAAAGGCTGGCCGTCGAAACGTTTTAATGCCGCCAAACCATTGTCGAAGTTACAAAAAAAGCCCTCTACTGAAAGTTTCTCTCTAGTAGGACTGGGCTTACATAACATCATGCATAGAGCCTACATGGGGGCGACAGCTAGTCTTATGTTCGGCAAGAGACTATGGCATTAATGTACACACATCGCGATGAGGAAACCCATCCAAGCAATCGCCCCAGTGAAGTATGTCAGAGATAACGAGGACAAAATGAATAACGCCCAACTCGGTAATGCCGCCCAGAAAAAGGCGCAATCGGTGAATCAGATTCCCTCGACCAGCGAAGAAATCAAACTGGCCGCCCGCCCGGTTGTCAGCTACAGCGGCACCCAACAAAACGAGTTGCTCGCGGCCCTGCCGCGCCAAGACCTGGAAGCCCTGTTCGAGCACCTGGAACTGGTTCCGCTGCCCTTCGGCAAGGAACTGTTCGAATACGGCAGCAAGCTGGAATACGTGTACTTCCCCACCACCGCCATCGTCTCCCTCCTGTACGTGATGGAAGACGGCGCCACGACGGAAATCGCCGTGGTCGGCCATGAAGGTGCCGTCGGCGTGTCGCTGTTCATGGGCGAGCGCGCCACCTGCAGCGCCGTCGTCCAGAGCGCCGGCTACGGCTACCGCCTGAAAACCCAATTCCTGCGCGACGCCTTCAACAAGGGCGGCGCCCTGCCCCAGCTGCTGATGCGCTACACGAACGCGCTGTTCGCCCAGATGGCCCAGAACGCCGTTGGCGGCCGCCACAGCTCGATCGAACAGAAACTGTGCCGCTGGCTGCTGGACCGCCTCGACCGTTCGCCGAGCAATGAACTGAAGGTCACCCAGGAACTCATCTCGATCATGTTGGGCGTGCGCCGCGAAAGCATCACCGCTGCCGCCGGCAAGCTGCAGGACGAAGGCCTGATCCAGTACCGTCGCGGCAACATCACGGTGCTGAACCGCCAGGGCCTGGAAGACTACGCCGGCGAGTGCTACAAGGTCGCTAAAAGCGAGTATGACCGTCTGCTGATGGACGTGTCGCGCGCATGAGCGGCACCGCGTCCCGGCCCGCCGTCGCCAGCGGCGACTGGGACTGGGCAGCACGTAGATGATTGTGTAATTGATGTTCGGCCAGGTCGGCCGCCTCCGCTGGCACTGCGCCAGTCGGATCTGCCGAAGGCGCCACGGCCAGCGCCGAGATATCCAGGGCACCGCCTGACGCGGTCCCGCCGGCGTCGGTCTCCCCTGGCGCCGTCACCGGAACGATGGCGTGAACCGAGGTCCCGATCCCGTTCACGCCGCGATCCACCCGCAATGTCCCTCCCAGCAGCAACGCCCGTTCGCGCATCCCCAGGAGCCCGTGCGATTTCGGACGGCGCATCGCGTCGGGCGGAATCCCGACACCGTCGTCGCTGACCTCGAGCGTGTACGCCTCGCCTTCGCGCGCCAGGTGCACGATGACGTGGCGCGCCTGGGCGTATTTGGCGACGTTGTTCAGCGACTCCTGTGCGATGCGGAACAGCGCGATCGACTGCGCGGAACCGGCACTGTCGATGTCGCCCTCGATGAGCGCCTCGCAATCCACGCCCGTCGTGCGGCCGAAATCTTCGCAATAACTCTCCAGGGCAGCGGACAGGCCGAGGTTGTCGAGCAGGCTCGGACGCAGGTCTTCCACGATGCGCCGCTTCAGTTCGACCGTCTCGACGAGCACGCCACGGGCGCGGCCCAGCGTCTCCGCATGGTCCGGGTGCGTGGTCTTGATCCGGTCCGTGACCGACGCGAGGTGCATGCCGATGGCCGTCAGGTTGGCGCCCATCTCGTCATGCAGTTCGCGCGCCAGCTTCGCCTTTTCTTCTTCCGACACGCGGATCAAATGGCGCGACAGTACGGACAATTGCTCCGTGCGTTCCGCGACGAGCGATTCCAGGTGGTCATTGGTTTGCTGCAAGGCCCGCTCGGCATTCAGGCGCGCGCGGAAGCTGCGGCGGATCAGGTTGTAGAACAGGACGAGGGTGACGAGTGCCGCCACGTTGATGCCGAGGCCGCGCAGCGCGGCCAGGCGGTAGCGGTCGTAGAAGACGGCGCTGCGCGCGGCCAGCGTCTCGTTCTGTTCGCCCGTCATGATCACCACCTGCAGGCGGATCTCGTCCATGTGGGTCTTGTCTTCCTGTGTCTGCGCGATGGAGACGATGTCCGCGAGGCCGCCGTGGCGATAGACTTCCAGGCCCTGGTTCATCAGATTGATGCGGCGGACGACGAGATTCTGCAGCTGGGCGAGATTCTTCAGCTGGGAGGGATTGTCGGCCAGCAGCGTCTTGAGGCTGTTGAACTGGCCGTCCAGTTCACGCTCCGCCGTGCGCAGCGGGCCCAGGTAGGTATCGGAACCGGACAGGTAATAGCCGCGCAGACCGCTTTCCGCATCGGTCACGAGCAGGTTCAGGTATTGCAGTTTGGCCGTCACACGATCGGCCTGCGCCTGGCGCGCGTTGGCAGTCTTGAGCCCGTCCAGGTTGCGGACCAGGCTTACGCCGTTGAGGACCAGGATCAGGACGCACACGACACACAGCAGGGTCTGGTACAACGGAAGGCTGCGAACCGGCCTGAACTTGGGGTCGGTGGTGAAAAACATCCTCGGTCGTTCCTTTCGCAGCTTGGCCTGTCCGAGTCATTATAGACCGGGAAAAGTTGCCATGGAGCTCGATTAGGCTTGCGGACGAGGAAATGTGGCGCGATGACGACGCGCAATTAACAATTCTGCATAGCAAATGACAAATTGCTAAAACAGTTGCAGGCCGAACGACGCGGAATCCCCGCGGCTTTCGGCCTACCCTGCTCAGTCGAGCAGGTTGTTCTTCATGGCGTAGTACGTCAGGTCGCTGTTCGACTGCAGACCCATCTTTTCCATGATGCGAGTACGGTAAGTCGAGACCGTCTTGATCGACAGCGACAGGGCATTGCCGATGTCGGACACGGTCGCGCCCTTGGCCAGGCGAAGGAACACCTGGAATTCGCGGTCCGACAATTCCGTATGCAGCGCGGTGTTCGGATCGCGATCGAAACTCTGGGCCAGCAATTCGCCGACCTGCGAGCTGACGTAGCGGCGCCCCTGGTACACGGTGCGGACGGCCGTCTTGAGTTCGTCCGCGTCGCATTCCTTGTTCAGGTAGCCGTTGGCACCCATCTTGAACAGGTTCAGCGCATACTGCTGGGCCGGATAGCCGGACAGGATCAGGACCGGCAGATTGGGCTGGCCCTGTCGAATGGTGCGCAGGATATCGATGCCGCTCTGGTCCGGCATGGCGATATCCAGCAACAGCACGTCGCAGATCTCGCGGCGTGCGATGTCGAGGGCCTCGCGTCCCGTCGCGCCTTCGGCCACGACTTCGAACTCGCCCGACGACGAAAAAATCTGTTTGAAACCTGCTCGAACTATCTGGTGATCGTCACAAATGGCAACGCGTATCATTGTCTTCCCTTAAGTTTTCCCGATACAGGAAAGAGCCGAGGCTGGCCCCTCACGCCTCCGGTCAGGTCATGCGTTTGAGTCAGCAAACTGCAAGTGACATTTTAGCACCTCCGGGGTGCAGAACAACAGGCGCGCACGCCTGAGCTGGCTGCGTCGGCCGTTGCGCCCTCGGCGGGGCTTCAGACTGCCGGCGAACCGTGCTTGAGCAGTGCGAGAATCGCGTGCAGCTCGGCACGCAATGCTTCCGGCTCGATGGTCGGCGTGGCCGGTGGTGGTGGCGTTTCCGGCAACGCGTCGGCCTCGTGCTGGCCGCGCCCATCGAGGCGGTTGCGTGCCCCGCTGATGGTGAAACCCTGCTCGTACAGCAGTTCGCGGATACGGCGGATCAACAGCACTTCGTGGTGCTGGTAATAACGGCGATTTCCACGGCGTTTGACCGGTTTAAGCTGGGTGAATTCCTGCTCCCAGTAGCGGAGCACATGCGGCTTGACCCCGCACAAGTCGCTGACTTCGCCAATCGTGAAATAGCGCTTCGCCGGGATCGGCGGCAGCACGGTCGGTTCCATCTTGTTCGGTCGGTCGTTCATCGCTCACAAGCCGTGTCGGCTTTATCAGGCTGCACGCGCCAGGGAAGGATGATCGGGTCCGTCGGGGCTGTCCGGATTGCGCGGGCTGCCCGGATTGGCCTCTTCGACCATCGCCTTCAGCTTCTGGCTGGCGTGAAACGTCACGACGCGGCGCGCCGTGATGGGGATTTCTTCCCCGGTTTTCGGATTGCGGCCGGGCCGCTGCGGCTTGTCGCGCAACTGGAAGTTGCCGAAGCCGGACAGCTTTACCGCCTCGCCGCGCTCGAGCGCATTGCGGATCTCGTCGAAGAACGTCTCGACCATGTCCTTGGCCTCGCGTTTGTTCAGACCGACCTGCTCGAACAGCAGTTCGGCCAGCTCCGCCTTGGTCAGGGTCGGCAACTCCTTTTCCGCTTCCTTCCGTACCCGGGCCACCAGCATCGCACGATGCAGGTCGGCGGCCAGCGCTTCCTGGAGCACGGCGGAATCAACGTCGTTGTTGTTAATTTTAAGCCCTACCTTCAAGTTCTGGATTTGGTGGGGGCTCGATCAACCTGCTGCGCGACGGTTGCTCGATACCCCTTCGAGGCACGTGGCCTTCGTTATCAACCGCGCAGTTTTGCGCCGTGTTTTTGTTGCGCCGCGGATGCCAGCGCGGCCATGATGGCCTCGACCGCATCGTCCTGCAGCGTCGATTGAGTATCTTGCAAGCCAAAGCGGAAAGCAAGACTTTTTTCATCTTGTTCCAAACCTTTGCCGCGGTATTCATCAAACAAAACAACGGCTTGCACGAGTTTGCCAAGCGCGTTCGACTCCAGTTCCGACTGGAAAGCGTCGAGCAGCGCCTGGGCCGGCACGTCCTGTTTCACCACCAGTGCGAGGTCGCGCGTGGCGCCCGGGAACTTGGAAATCTCGGCGTAGCGCGGCACGTCGCGCGCGCGCAGCGCGTCGGCATCCACCTCGAACAGCACCGGGGCCTGCGGCAGGTCGTACTGTTGCAGCCAGCGCGGATGCAGCTCGCCGATCACGCCGACGACCTTGCCGTCCACTTCCACCGTGGCCGAGCGGCCCGGGTGCAGTGCCGGGTGTTCGGTCTTGCTGAAACGTACGGCGCGCGGTGCGAACAGCGCTTCCAGGTCGCCCTTGACGTCGAAGTAATCGACGGCACGGGTCGGCTGGCCCCACTGCTCGTCCGCGGCCGGGCCGTAGGCGATGGCGGCAACGCGCTTGGGCTGGTCGAAGCCGGCGACGGCCAGCGGCCCGTCCTGCGCTTCCGCATTGCGCAGGAACACGCCGCCCACTTCGAACACGCGCACGCGCCCGGCCTTGCGGTTCAGGTTGTAGCGGACGTTGGCGACGAGGCTGCCGATCAGCGACGAACGCATCACGCTCAGCTGGCTGGCGATCGGGTTCTGCAGGCGGATCGGGTCAGTATTGTTCGCGAAATCCGTTTCCCACTGCTGCTCGACGAAGCTCATGTTCACGACTTCCTGGTAGCCCAGGTCGGCCAGTTCGTGGCGGATCGCAAACAGCGAGCGGGTATTCTCCGGCTCGATCAGCATCGCCGACGGGGCCACCGGCGGCAGCGTGGGAATGTTTTCGAAGCCATACACGCGCGCCACTTCCTCGATCAGGTCTTCCTCGATCTCGATGTCGAAACGGTACGACGGCGCGGTCACGTGGAACAGGCCCGCTTCACGTTCGAACGGCAGGTGCAGGCGCGTGAAGATGTCGGCAACCATGTCGTCCGTGACGGGCACGCCGATGACCTTCGCGGCGCGCGCGGTACGCAAGGTGACCGGCTTGCGCTGCGGCAGGTTCGGGGCCTGGTCGTCGATCGGGCCGACCTTCGTGTCGGCCGTGCCGCAGATCTCGACGATCAGCGACGTGATGCGTTCGAGGTGCTCGGGGATGGTCGCGTAGTCGACGCCGCGCTCGAAGCGATGCGCAGCATCCGTCGAGAAATTGTAGCGACGGGCACGGCCCTGGATGGCGTTCGGCCACCAGAATGCGGCTTCCAGGTAGATGTCGGTGGTGGCTAGCGAGACGGCCGTGGCATCGCCGCCCATGATGCCGGCCAGCGATTCGAGCTCTTTCTCGTCGGCGATCACGCCGACCCACTCGTCGATGTCGACCGTGTTGCCGTTCAGGAGCTTCAGCGTTTCGCCCTTGCGGCCCCAGCGCACGTCCATGCCGCCGTGGATCTTGTCCAGGTCAAACACGTGCGACGGACGGCCCACTTCCAGCATGACGTAGTTCGAGATGTCGACGAGGGCCGACACGGAACGCTGGCCGCTGCGCTCGAGGCGGCGCTTCATCCATTCCGGCGTCGCCGCCTTCGCGTTCAGGCCGCGGATGACGCGGCCGGCGAAACGGCCGCACAGGTCGGTCGCGGAAATTTTAACGGGCAGCACTTCGTCCGTGTTCACGGTCGCCGGGCGGAAGGCCGGCAGCGCCAGCGGCGCGCCGGTCAGCGCCGACACTTCGCGCGCCACGCCCAGCACGGACAGGCAATCCGCCTTGTTCGGCGTGAGCTTGATCGTGAATTTCAGGTCGTTCAGGCCGAGGTAGTCGCGGATGTTCTGGCCGATGGGCGCGTCTTCCGGCAGCTCCATCAGGCCGCTGCTCTCTTCCGAGATCTTCAGTTCTTTTGCCGAGCACATCATGCCCTGCGATTCCACCCCGCGCAGCTTGCCGACCTTGATTTCGAACGGCTTGCCGTCCGGACCCGGCGGCAGCACGGCGCCGGCCATGGCGCAGATCGCCTTCATGCCCGCGCGCACGTTCGGCGCGCCGCAGACGATGTTCAGCAGCGTGCCGGTGCCGACGTCGACCTGGCACACGTTCAGGCGGTCCGCGTTCGGGTGCTTGGCCACTTCCTTGACTTCCGCCACGACGACATTCGAGAACGGCGGCGCGACCGGTTCGACCTCTTCCACTTCGAGGCCGGACATCGTGAGCAGGTGCGCGAGTTCGTCCGAATTCAACTTCGGATCGACCATGGAACGGAGCCAGTTTTCAGAGAATTGCATATTCGTTTGCCTTGGTATTTATCGGACGTGTTCTTAGTTGAACTGCTTCAGGAAACGCAAATCGCCTTCGTAGAACAGGCGCAGGTCGTTGATCCCGTAGCGCAGCATGGTCAGGCGCTCCAGGCCCGAACCGAACGCGAAACCGATGAATTTTTCCGGATCCAGTCCGAAATTGCGGACGACCGTCGGATGCACCTGGCCGGCGCCCGACACCTCCAGCCAGCGGCCCTTCAGCGGACCGGAGCCGAACGCGATGTCGATCTCGGCCGACGGTTCCGTGAACGGGAAGTACGACGGGCGGAAGCGGACTTGCAGGTCGTCCGTCTCGAAGAACGCCTTCACGAAGTTCAGGTAGACGCCCTTCAGGTCGGCAAAGCTGATGTCTTCGCCGATCCACAGGCCTTCGACCTGGTGGAACATCGGCGAGTGCGTGGCGTCGCTGTCGACGCGGTACGTGCGGCCCGGCGCGATCACCTTGATCGGCGGCGTGTGCGTGCGGGCATAGCGCACCTGCATCGGGCTCGTGTGGGTGCGCAGCAGCAGCGGCTTGCCCGTGCTGTCGTTGCCTTCGATGTAGAACGTATCCTGCATCGAGCGCGCCGGGTGGTTTTCCGGGCTGTTCAGCGCGGTGAAATTGGTCCAGTCGGTCTCGATCTCGGGGCCGTCGGCCACGTCGAAACCGATCGAGCGGAAAATCTGTTCGACCCGTTCCCAGGTCCGCATGACAGGGTGGATGCCGCCCTTGGCGCGGCCGCGGCCCGGCAGGGTGACGTCGATCGCTTCGGCGTTCAGGCGCGCCATCAGTTGCGCGTTGGCGAGATCCTCGCGGCGAGCCGTCAACGCCTGTTCGATTTTTTCTTTGGCGGCGTTGATCAGGGCGCCCTGCGCCTTGCGCTGTTCGGGGTCGAGCTTGCCGAGGCCCTTCATCAGATCGGTCACCTGGCCGGTCTTGCCCAGGTATTTCGCTTTTGCGTTTTCCAGCGCGGCAGCGTCTTGTGCGGCGCCAAAGTCAGACTGGGCCGAGACGACGAGTTCTTCCAGCGAGTTCATGCGTGTTCTTTTCCTATTGATGGCGGGAGACGCCAGAAACAAAAACAGGGCATCGGTCCTTCAACCTTTGCCCCGTCCTTTGCGCACCGGCCGCCTGGAGCGGCGCGATGCTGTACTTCTTGCTGTCGCTGATTAAGCAGCCAGCTTTGCCTTGACGGTGTTCACGATAGCGGCAAAAGCCGGCTTGTCGTTGACAGCCATGTCGGCCAGGACTTTACGGTCCAGTTCAATCGCGGCTTTCTTCAGGCCGTTCATGAATGCGCTGTAGGTCATGCCGTGCGAACGCGAAGCCGCGTTGATACGGGTGATCCACAGTGCGCGGAAAACGCGCTTCTTGTTGCGGCGGTCGCGGTATGCGTACTGGCCAGCGCGCATGACTGCTTGCTTGGCAATACGGAATACTTTGCTGCGGCGGCCACGATAACCTTTGGCAAGCGCAAGAACCTTCTTGTGACGGGCACGTGCAGTAACCCCACGTTTTACTCGAGGCATAGTAGCTCCTTAGTTTGATGTGAGATTAAACGGCCGACGGCATCATGCGGTAGACGCTTTGGACGTCGGACGCATTGATGTTACGGGTGCCACGCAGCTGACGCTTGTTCTTGGTGGTCTTCTTGGTCAGGATGTGACGCTTGAACGCCATACCCGATTTGACGGTACCACCCGGGCGCACGCGAAAACGCTTCTTCGCGGAGCTTTTGGTTTTCATTTTCGGCATAGTCTTCTGCCCTCTTACAGGCAGCCTCATATGTGACAGGATTGCAGGTGGCAGCAACGCTGCTCTTGGATGCCTGCTTTCACTTGTCTCTGCAGCGGAAGCGGGTCCACTACAGTCTTGCATCCCCGTTCTTGCAAACATGGGAACCGCAGATTCTAGCACAGTTTTGGCCACGTGGGCACGGGGTGCTCACCCTACGCTGGATTTGCCGTAGGGGTGGACTCTCCCGCCCATCAAACATTCGCGTTATCGAAAACGGAATAGGCCAGGCCCGAGCCACGGGACGACCCCGGGCCCGGGCCTGGCCCGGCTTGACTGCACGAAGAATTACTTCTTCTTCTTCGGCGCGACCACCATGATCATCTGGCGACCTTCCAGCTTCGGAAACTGCTCGACCTGGCCATACGGCTCGAGGTCGCCGCGCAGACGCTCCAGCATGCGCTGGCCGATGTCCTGGTGGGCCATCTCGCGGCCACGGAAGCGCAGCGTGATCTTGGTCTTGTCGCCCTCTTCCAGGAACTTGATCAGGTTACGCAGCTTGATGCTGTAGTCACCTTCATCGGTACCCGGACGGAACTTGACTTCCTTGACCTGGATGATCTTCTGCTTCAGCTTCGCTTCGTGCGCCTTCTTCTGCTCCGAATACTTGAACTTGCCATAGTCCATCAGGCGGCAGACCGGGGGAACCGCGGTCGGCGCGATTTCCACCAGGTCCACGTTCGCTTCTTCAGCCAGACGAAACGCCTCGGCCAGGCTCACAATGCCCAGCGGCTCGTTGTCTATCCCGTTCAGACGCATTTCCGGGTAGTTGATTTCGCCATTGATGCGATGTGACGACTTGTCAGTAGCTATGTTGTTTCCTTTGAAAGTAAGATGGATAGTGCCGTCTCAAGGCGCGTGCTTGATTACTTCGCCTTGGATGCTACCTCGCCTTGGAGGCGTTCCAGCAGCGCATCGACCGACATGACGCCAAGGTCGACGTTGCCACGGGCGCGAACGGCCACAGTGTTGGCATCCCGCTCTTTATCGCCGACAACTAGGATGTACGGCAGTTTTTGGACGGAATGCTCCCGAATTTTATAGGTAATCTTCTCGTTCCGCAAATCAGCGTGAACACGCAGGCCAGCCGCCTTCAGCTTTGCCTCGACCTGCTTCACGTAATCGGCCTGCGCATCCGAGATGTTCAGGATGGCAACCTGGACCGGCGCAAGCCACAGCGGCAGCGCGCCCGCGTAGTTCTCGATCAGGATGCCGATGAAGCGCTCCATCGAGCCGACGATCGCGCGGTGCAGCATCACGGGCACTTTACGCGAGTTATCTTCCGCGACGTATTCCGCGCCGAGACGGCCCGGCATCGAGAAGTCGACCTGCATCGTGCCGACCTGCCACGGGCGGCCGAGGCTATCCTTCAGGTGGTATTCGATCTTCGGACCGTAGAACGCGCCCTCGCCCGGCAGTTCCGTCCAGGTCACGCCGCAGCCGCGCAGCGCGGAACGCAGCGCTTCTTCGGCCTGGTCCCACACTTCGTCGGAACCGATGCGGTTGTCCGGACGCAGCGCGATCTTGACGTCGATGTTCGCGAAGCCGAAGTCTTCGTACACCTTCATCGCCTGGGCGTGGAAGGCCACGACTTCCGGCGCGATCTGCTCTTCCGTGCAGAACACGTGGCCGTCGTCCTGGGTGAAGCCGCGCACGCGCATCAGGCCGTGCAGCGCGCCCGACGATTCGTTGCGGTGGCACTGGCCGAACTCGCCGTAGCGCAGCGGCAGGTCGCGGTACGAACGCAGGCCCGCGTTGTAGATCTGCACGTGGCCCGGGCAGTTCATCGGCTTCAGCGCATAGGTGCGGTTTTCCGACTCGGTCGTGAACATGTTTTCACGATAATTGTCCCAGTGACCGGTCTTCTGCCACAGGGTGACGTCGATGATCTGCGGCGCCTTCACCTCGTTGTAGCCGGTGACCTGGTAGGTCTTGCGCATGTATTGCTCGATCTGCTGCCAGATGGTCCAGCCCTTCGGGTGCCAGAAGATCAGGCCCGGCGCCTCGTCCTGGAAGTGGAAGAAGTCCAGCTGCTTGCCCAGCTTGCGGTGATCGCGCTTCTCGGCCTCTTCCAGCATGTGCAGGTATTGCTCCTGGTCTTCCTTCTTCGCCCAGGCGGTGCCGTAGACACGCTGCAGCATCTCGTTCTTCGAGTCGCCGCGCCAGTACGCGCCCGCGAGCTTCATCAGCTTGAAGACTTTCAGCTTGCCGGTCGACGGCACGTGCGGACCGCGGCACAGGTCGGTGAACTTGCCTTCGGTGTACAGCGACACATCCTCGTTCGCCGGGATCGACGCGATGATCTCGGCCTTGTAGTCTTCGCCGATCGACTTGAAGTACGCGACGGCTTCGTCGCGCGGCAGCACCCTGCGGGTGACCGGCTCATCCTTCTTGGCGAGCTCGGCCATCTTCTTCTCGATGGCTTGCAGGTCGTCCGGGGTGAACGGGCGCTTGTACGAGAAGTCGTAGTAGAAACCGTTGTCGATCACGGGGCCGATGGTGACCTGCGCTTCCGGGAACAATTCCTTGACGGCATAGGCCAGCAGGTGGGCGGTCGAGTGGCGGATGACGTCCAGGCCTTCCGGATCCTTGTCCGTGACGATGGCCAGGTCGGCGTCCTTCTCGATCAGGAACGACGTGTCGACGACCTTGCCGTCGACCTTGCCGGCCAGCGCGGCCTTGGCCAGGCTCGGGGCGATGCTGGACGCCACCTGGGCGACCGTCACCGGACCTTCGAATTGACGGCTCGAGCCGTCCGGGAGGCGAACATTCAACATTGTGAGCTCCATCGGCGCCATGCGCCCGTTGATTAGCAGTTTGAAACCAAGAAATTTTGGACGAAAAAAAACGCGCACCAGGCGCGTTTCTTTCAGTGTCGTCGAGTTGCTGCGAAAGACAATATGACACCCTACCGCGTCTAGCGATTCCCCCACAACGTCGTTGTAGTTCGCGGTGTCATAACCGATTATGCCTTTCTCGCTCTTACTGACGACAAGAGCGGAAAACCGAAGTTCCCCGCGCTTGTCTTTGGTGTTCTGGTGGGCGGTGCAGAATTCGAATCTGCGACCCCTTGGATGTCGACCAAGTATTCTAACCAGCTGAACTAACCGCCCGTATGCCGCTATTATAAGGGGATCGGACACTATTCTGCAAGGACGCCGGGTATACTGCCGCCTGTTTTCCGATTCCCTCACTTTCATGTCCGACCAAGCCGGCTCCTCCGCCCACCTCCACGCCCACCTCGACGGCGACGCCCGCCACGCCCACACGATCGAAGGCCGCAGCCAATGGGCGATGGCCATCGCGCTCGGGCTGACCCTGCTGTATGCGCTGGTGGAGGTCGTCAGCGGCTTCCTGTCGAATTCGCTCGCACTGATCTCGGACGCCGGCCACATGGTCACCGACGCCGCCGCCCTTGGCCTCGCCCTGCTGGCCCAGCTGATCGCGCGGCGGCCGCCGTCCGCGCGCCATTCGTTCGGCTTCGTGCGCGCGGAGGCGCTCGCCGCCTTCGTGAACAGCCTCGCGATGCTGCTGCTCGTCGGCTGGATCGTCTACGAAGCCGTCCAGCGCCTCGCGCATCCGGAGCACGTGGGCGGCAAGACCGTGCTGATCGTCGCCGCGATCGGCGCCTGCATCAACATCGCCGTCGCGTGGGTGCTGTCGCGCGACGAGCAGAGCATCAACACGCGCGCGGCCCTCATCAACGTGCTGGGCGACCTGCTCGGCTCCATCGCCGCCATCGCCGCGGGCGCCGTCATCCATTTCACCGGCTGGGTGCGCATCGACCCGATCCTGTCGATCTTCGTGTCGCTGCTGATCCTCAAGTCGACCGTGAGCGTGCTGCGCGAGTCCTATCACTTCCTGATGGAAGGCGTGCCGCACCAGATCGACTACCTGAAAATCGGCGCCGACCTGGCGGGCATTCCGGGCGTGCGCTCCGTGCACGACCTGCACGTGTGGGACATGTCGCCAGGAGAACCCGCGCTGATCGGCCACCTGGAAATCGACGACCTGAACGCCTGGCCCGACGTGCTGCGCGCGGTCAAGATCATGCTGCTCGACAAGCACGGCATCGACCACGTCACACTGCAGCCCGAACTGCGCGACTGCTCCGACACCCTGTAAGCGGGTTCCGACCCGGCCTCGGGTCACGCGCCGATAGCCCAGCCGCAGCCACCCTGCGGATAATCGGCACATGCCTACCTCCACCGAACTCGCCACCGCGCACGTCTACGACACGCTGATCGTGGGCGGCGGCCCGGGCGGCCTGACCGCCGCCATCTACCTGCGCCGCTTCACGCGCAACGTCGCCCTCGTCGACAAGGGCAACAGCCGCCTGCGCCTGATCCCCGTCTCGCACAACTATCCCGGCTTCCCAGAAGGCGTGCCCGGCCACATCCTGCTGGGCAACCTCGCGTCGCAGCTGCAGCGCTACGGCGGCAGCGTGATGCCGGGCGAGATCGTCGACCTGCGCATCGAGGACGGCCTGTTCGTCGGCGACTACCAGCCCGAAGGCATCGATGACATCGTGCGGATCCGCGCCCACACGGTGCTGCTGGCGACGGGCGTCGCGGACGCGGGCCTCCCGATCGAGAACTGGCGCGAGGCCGTCGCGTTCGGGTCCGTGCGCCTATGCCCCGTGTGCGACGGCTTCGACGTGATCGACAAGCGCATCGCCGTCGCGACGTCCGACGTGAACCCGGTCGGCCACGCGCTGTTCATGCGCACGTTCAGTGCGGACGTCACCCTGTTCGAACGGGGCTCGCCGTCGATGCTGGGCGCTGACGACCGGCGCCGCCTCGACGCGGCCGGCGTGCGCATCGTCGATTCGCCGCTGCTGTCCGTCACGCTGGACGCATCGATGAAACCCGTGCTGCACACGGAGGATGGACAGGACCACGAGGCCGACGTGTTCTACCCGATGCTGGGCGAGAATGCCAGATCGGGCCTCGCCGCGAAGCTGGGCGCGCGCACGGCGCAGTGCGACGAGATCGTCGTCGACGACCACCAGCAAACGACCGTGCCCGGCCTGTACGCGATCGGCGACGTCGTCGTGGGCCTGAACCAGATCGCCGTGGCGGCTGGCCAGGCGGCGCGCGCGGCCGTGCGCATCCACAACCAGTTGCCGCCCGCGCTGCGGCCCGCTCGCCCGCACCTGGAAGCGGCGCCGGGCACCAGCGCCCCCCCTACCCGGGCAACAGGTCGCGGATGATCTCCGTGAGCCGCTCGACCGACAGCGGCTTGCCCAGGTGGGCGTCGAAGCCGCTGGCGCGGGCCTGGGCGATGTCCTTCTCGCGCGCCAGGCCGCTGACGGCGATGGCCGGCAAGCGCGCATGGCGCGGCAGCGCCCGTGCCGCCTTCAGCAGCGCGTAGCCGTCCATGTCGGGCATCGAGATGTCCGAGATCAGCAGGTCGACGTCGCGGTCGGCGAGGATGGCGAGGGCTTGCCGCGCGCTCGTCGCGCCGGTGACGAGCGCGCCGTGCATCTCGAGCAGCGTCTGGCACGTCGTCACGACCTCCTCGACGTCGTCCACGAGCAGGATGCGCACGCCGGCGATATCCTGGCGCGGGCCGCCCTCCCCGTCGTCCGCGCGGATCGCGCCCGTTTCCGCCAGCGGCAGCCAGACGGTGAACCGCGCGCCCTTGCCGACGCCTTCCGAAAACGCTTCGACGCGGCCGCCGTGCAGGGCGACGATCTCGCGCACGAGCGCCAGGCCGATACCGAGGCCGCTCTTGACCCGCGTCGTCACGGACGCCGACTGCGCGAACATGTCGAACACGCGCGGCAACTGGTCAGGCGCGATGCCCTGACCGGTGTCCGCCACGTCGATGCGCGCCGCGTCGCCGTCGCGGACGAGCCGTACGGCGATCGAGCCGCCCGGCGGCGTGAACTTGAGCGCATTGCTCAGCAAATTCATGACGGCCTGTCCGACGCGCACGCTGTCCGCCATCACGTGCAGCGGCGTGCCGTCCGTCTCGATGCCGATGGCCAGTTCGCCGCTGCCCGGACCCGCGCGCACCGCGTCGACCGCTTCCTGCACGAGCGGTTCGAGGTCGAGCGGCGCCATCGACAGGGTCAGCTTGCCGGTGCGTACGCGCGACATGTCGAGCAGGTCGTCGATCAGCTTCGCCTGGCTCATGACGGCATTGCGGATCACGCCCGTCGAGCGGGCCACGGCCGGCACCTGGCGCAGTTCGGGCAGGCGCGCCAGCAGCTCGACGTTGATGTGGATGAGGTTCAGCGGGTGGCGCAGCTCGTGCGCCATGATGGCCAGGAATTCGTCCTTCAGGGCGACCGCGTTCTCGGCGTCGCTGCGGCCGCGCTGTTCGGAGCTCAGCGTCTGCTCGCGCTCGCGCTCGTGGCGCACGCGCACGGTCTCGTCGCGCGCGATCATCGCGTAGCCGGAATACTCGCCGTTCTCGATCTGCGTGATCTCGCCGCTGCAGAACAGCTGGCTGCCGTCCTTGCGCACGTGCCAGCGTTCGTTCAGGGCGCGGCCGTTGCGGCGCGCGCGTTCCATCTCGTCGGCCGGGGCTCCCCGCTCGCGGTCCTCGGGGAGGAACAGGAAATCGAGGTTGCGGCCCGCGACCTCGTCCTCGCGGTAGCCGAACATGCGCTCGGCGCCGCGGTTCCAGCTCGTCACGCGGCCGTCGCGGTCCATCGTGATGATCGCGTAATCCTTCGTGCTCTCCGCCACCAGGCGCATGCGCGCTTCGCCCGCGCGCAGCTTTTCCTCGGCCTCGCGCCGCCCCGTGATGTCGAAGAAGGTCATCACGGCGCCTTCGATGCGGTCTTCCGTCGTGCGGTACGGCAGCAGCCGCACGATGTAGTAGCGGCCGTCGTGGCTGCGCACCTCGCGCTCGACCATGCGCAGCGTATTGAACGTGAGCGCCACGTCGTCCGCCAGTTCCTTGTAGTCGAGGCGGTGCGTGAGGTCGAGCAGGGAGCGTCCCATGTCCGACGGGATGATGGAAAAGATGTCCGCCGCGCGCGGCGTGGAGCGCTTGATGCGCATGGCACTGTCGACGAAGATCGTGGCGATGTCGGTCGACGCGATCAGGTTGTTCAGGTCGTCGTTCGCCTTGCCCGTCTCCTCGACCTTGATCTTGAGCTCGTAGTTGACGGTGATGAGTTCCTCGTTCACCGACTGCAGCTCTTCCTTGCTCGTCTCCAGTTCTTCCGTGGCCGAGCGCAGTTCCTCGTTGATGGCTTGCAGTTCCTCGTTGGCGGCACGCAGCTCCTCGTTCGACACCTCGGCATGCTCGATCGTCTCCTGCAGCTGCTGTTTCTTGCGCTGCAGTTCCGCTTCGAGCTGCGACAGGACGACGTCGTCGCCGCCCTCGCGCCCCTCGCTGCCCGCCATCTCCAGGCTGAGCTCGACCTCGGAGAACATCACGAGCAGGAAGTCCTGGTTCGCCTCGTCGTCGTGGAACGGCCGCACCGTCACGCTGACGATGCTCGGCCGGCCGTTGCGCGCGATCGACACCTGGCGCCCTTCCACGCTGACGCCCGAGTTCTGCACCTGGTACAACGCGCTGCGCAGGTCGATGCGCAGTTCAGGCAGCACGAGCGCGAGGATGTCGCGCGACGGTTCGCCGCCCACGAGCCGCATGTATTGCGCGGCGCGCTCGGACATGTGGACGATGTTGTGGTCGAGGTCCACGACGACGCTCGGCGGCGCGAACTGAGCCAGCGCGCGTTGGTGCACGTCCGCCAGCGACGCCTGGCGCCGCGCCGACGCGGCCAGCGCGCGCGGCTCCGGCAGGTTCAGGTGCGCAGGCGCCGCGTGCTGGGCGCGGTGGTACGGCAACGTGCGCACGGCGGCGCGCGAACGGTAGATGCGGTTCTTCTTGTCGACGGGGATGAACAGCTCGTCGACGGATTCGGCCGACTCGGACGACCCGAGGAACAGGTAGCCTCCCGGCTTCAGCGCGAAGTGGAACGTCTCCAGCACGCGCTGCTGGATGTCGCGGTTCAGGTAGATCAGCAGGTTGCGGCAGCTGACCACGTCGATGCGCGAGAATGGCGGATCGCGCAACAGGTTGTGCACGGCGAACAGGATGCGGTCGCGCACCGCCTTGCGGATCTGGTAGCGGTTCTCGTCGCGCGTGAAATGCTGGCGCAGCCGGGCCGGCGTCACGTCCGTCACGATCGACGTCGGGTACGTGCCGGCGCGCGCGATGGCGATCGCATGCTCGTCGATATCGGAGGCGAATACCTGGTAAGTCGGCGGATGGGGCATGAGGCTCGCCTGGTCGGCCAGCAGCATCGCCAGCGAATACGCTTCCTCGCCGGTGGCGCAGCCGGCGACCCACGCGCGCACCTCGTCCGTGGGCTTGCGGTCGCGGAAGATGGCCGGCAGGACGTCGCGCTCCAGCGTCTCGAAGGCCTCGCGGTCGCGGAAGAAATTCGTCACGCCGATCAGAAGGTCATTCAGCAGCAGCTTGTGCTCGCCCACGTCCGCTTCGAGCAGGCGCAGGTAGTCCGGCAGCGAATGCACGGCGCGCACCTGCATGCGGCGCTCGATGCGGCGCAGCACCGTAGCCCGCTTGTACTGCCGGAAGTCGTGGCCCGTCTGCGCGCGGAGGAGGCCCAGCACGCGCTGCAAGGCCTGTTCCGCGTCCGCGCTTTCGTCGAGTTCCGTCACGGCGGACGCGGGCAGGTCGGCCGGTCCGGCGGGCGGCAGCTCGATCGCGCTGGCGTTCTTCCACAAATCGACCAGCTTCTGCGGCATCTCGACGACGGGCAGCACGAAGTCGACGAGCCCCGTGCCGATGGCCGCGAGCGGCATGCCGTCGTGTTCCGCGTCACCGGGGTGCTGGACGAGGATCACGCCCCCCATTTCCTTGACCCGGCCGATGCCGACGGCACCGTCGCCGCCCGTGCCGGACAGCACGACGGCCAGCGCCCGTTCGCGCTGGGCCTCGGCCAGGGTGCGGAAGAACGCGTCGATGGCGATGTGCTGGCCGCGCGGGCGCTGCATCTCGGCAACGGTCAGGCTGCCGTCCATCATCGTCAGCTGCTTGCTCGGTGCGATCACGTACACGTGGTTGGGCTCGATCTTGACCGTCTCGACCACCTGCAGCACCGGCATGCGCGTGGCGCGCTGCAGCAACTGGTCGGCATTGCTCTGGTGCTTGGGCGACAGGTGCAGCACGACGACGAAGGCCATGCCGTTGTGCGCCGGCATCTCTTCGAACAGCCGCAGCAGCGCGGGCAGGCCGCCGGCCGACGCGCCGATGCCGACGACCGGGAACGGCAGGGAGGGGGCGCTGGGCGATGTTTCGGCGGCGGCTGCGGTGTCGAGCATGTCGGACATGGAGTCGGTTGGCGGCGATTGAGGAACCGGCAGTCTAAACGATGGCGGGTGTTCCGGACAGCCGCGCGCACCTCGATCGCGCAAAAGATTGGACTGCCGGCCGCGCCGAAAGTTTGACCCGGCCGCTGCCGATATAATTGCCGGATGAAAAGGACCATTCCCCTGCTGCTGCTGTTCGCATGCGGCGTCGCCGGCGCGGTGGATGACGCCCTCGTGCTGCGCTGCCGCGCCCTCCCCGATACGGCGAGCCGGCTGGCCTGCTACGAGGCGCTGCCCGTGGCACCGCCGGCCGAGCAGCGCTTCGGCGGCAAACGCCTGGAACGGAAGGTCGACGACGAGCCGGCGGCGATCCGCAGCACCGTGCGCGGCCGCCTGGACGGCTGGCGCCACGGCACCCAGCTCACCCTCGCGAACGGCCAGGTGTGGCGCGTCGTGGACGACATCGATGCCGTCCTGCCGGACCTCGTGGATCCGGCCGTGCGCATCGAACGGGGCGCGCTCGGCGCCTATTACCTGCAGCTGGAAACGAACAACAACGCGGCGCGCGTCATCCGCGTCAGGTAGGGTGGGCACCCCGTGCCCACGCGAACGCTTGCGGTATGCTGGCGTCACGCGTGGGCACAGGGGTGCCCACCCTACCGGGCCAGTATGCTGGCGTCACGCGTGGGCACAGGGGTGCCCAGCCTACCGGGCCAGTATGCTGGCGTCACGCGTGGGCACAGGGGTGCCCACCCTACCGGGCCAGTATGCTGGCGTCACGCGTGGGCACAGGGGTGCCCGGCCTACCGGGCCAGTATGCTGGCGTCACGCGTGGGCACAGGGGTGCCCACCCTACTGGGCCAGTTCGATGCGGCGGCGGATGCCTTCCGCTGCGGCCGTGTCGCCGGCCGCGCGGGCACGCTGTTCCTGCACGCCCAGCCACGCCAGCAGCGGCCGGCGCCAACCCTGGCTCGATGCCGTGTCGACCGCGGCGCCGATGTCCGCGGGCGTGATGCGCCCCGCCTTCAGCAGCGCCCCGGCCGCGACGAGCCGCGCCAGCGGATCGGCGACGCCGGCCAGCGAGCCGCTCGCGACGACGGCGCGGTGCTGCTCCGGCAGCAGGTTCGTTTCCAGTCCCTGCCAGCGGCCGTCCAGGTAGGCGGCATACGCGCGCTGGGCCGGCGTCGCATCGTGCGCGACCGCCGCGAAGCCGGGGCACTCGTAGTCGAGCGCCGCCGCCTTCACGCCGCAGCGTACCAGTTCCGCCTGGGCGACGATGTCGAACCGCCCCGTGCTGGCGCTCGCGCGGCGGGCGCGCGCGAACTCGGCGTCGGCGGCGCCAGAGTCCCCGCGCAGGAAATCGTCCGTGTAACCGTCCAGGGAACTCTTCGCATCGCCTTCCCAGGCGGGCGGCTGCGGCTTGCTGGCGCAGCCGGACAATACGACGAGCGCGGCAGCGATAAGAGGCTTGGTCATCATGGCAGCTTGATCTCCGTGTCCTGCTTGAACGGCCATTTGCGGTTGATCTCGTCGACGAGGCGGTTCACCTTGCGCAGGCTGGCATCGACCTCGCCGCGCAGCCGGCCCAGGTCGTCGGTGGCCGCGTGCGCGTTCTTCGCGACGGCCTGCGCCTCGGCCAGCACGCCGTCGGCCTTTTGGAGTGTCCCGCGGGCGTCGGCCAGCAGGCCGTTCAATTCGCGGATCGCGCTCTGCGCATCGTCCATCACGCCCTTCTTGCCGAACACGCGCTGGTCGGTCTTCGCGAGCAGCGCGTCCACGCGGTGCAGGGTCTGCAGCAGCTTTTCCGCCTCCGCGTCGCCGCCCAGCGCCGTGCCCAGCACGCCGTAGCGGCCGGACAGGCGGCCGGACAGCGCATCGACGTTGGCCAGCGTGTTGCCGATGTGGGAATCGGCGCGCGTCATCGTCTCCAGGTTTTCCAGCAAGGTACGCGCCGTGGCCATCAGGCGCGGGATCTCGGCCGCCGCGTCGCCGCGCAGCACGGGCCGCTGGGCATGGTCCGGCAGCGGCGGGTCCGTCAGCACGCCGCTGTACGCGCGCAGCCGCGTCTCGCCGACGACGCTGCTCTCGAGCGTGAACACGCTGGTCGTGCGCAGCCATTTCGCATCGTTCTGCGCGATGTCGACGAGGATGTTGACCTTGCCGTCCTTGCCCAGCTCGACCTGGCGCACGCGCCCGATGGGGAAGCCGGCGAACGTCATGTCCATGCCCGGGATGACGCCCGAGGAATCGTCGGCGACGAGCACCAGTTCCTGCGTCTTCTCGAACACGCCGCGGGCATACATCACGTACAGGAAGAACGCCACGATCAGCGCGCCGATCAGCACGAGCAGGAACAGCGCCTTCGCTTCCACGTGTTTCGGTTCGTCGGGAGGAATGTCTTTGTCGCTCATCGTATGAATGTCGTTAGATGTATTTGACGGCCAGCGAACTGGCCTCGATCAGCAGCAGCACGAACAGCAGCCGCAGCGCGCCCGGCTGCACGTTCGTGTGCAAGCGGCGCGGACGGCGCAGCAGTTCCAGGATGGCGGCGCTCGGGATCACCGCCACCGCGAGCCCGAACAGCACCGTCTTGAACACGAAGCCGAGCGTCACCGTCGGGTCGAACACGCGGCCCACCGTGCGCGTGTAGTCCGGCAGGCCCCATGGCGACAGGCCGTACACGTTCAGGTACGCGAGCACGAGCACGATGACGCTGCTGACCATCGCGAGGCTCAGCACGGAAAACGCGTTGGCGATCACCTGCGGCACGAGGTCGCGGCGCAGGCGGCGCAACGTCTCGGCCGTCGCTTCGCCGGCGGGCACGCCGCTGCGCGCGAGGCCCATGGCACCGGCATCGAACGCCATGCCGGCCCGCAGCGCGGCGAACATCGCGGCCGACAGCGGCAGCAGTTCCAGCACGAGCACGCGCACGACCATTTCCAGCGCGTAGCGCGACAGGCCGTAGCTCTGCGCCGTGACGAGCACGATGCGGATGATGACGAGGCTGACGAGCGCCGTCAGCACGGTGAACCAGGGCAGCACCTGCCACGTGCTCGCGTAGATGTAGCGCGACGTGGCGAGGCGGTTGGCGCGGTGGTACGTGGACGGCGTCAGCGCCATCACGAGCGCCACGGCGCCCAGGTGCAGCATGGACCACCAGCTGGCGATGTAGCGCGCGGCCACGTGGCCCCAGTAGCGCGGTTTGATATACAAGAGCGAAGTCATCGACATGTTTGCATTGTAGGGTGGGCGGCCTCCGCCCACGCGAAACGCCAGCAATTTGCATACGCCACGCGTGGGCACGGGGTGCCCACCCTACGTCCTCCGGGCCTGCTGCACGCCCTTCACTTCGGCGATCGTCGCCAATGCCTTCTGCAACTGCCCGGTCGAGCTGATCTCCGCCGTGAACACCATCTTCGCGGTCCCCTTGCTGCTCTGCGTGTTCACGCCGATCACGTTGATCTTCGAGATCGCGAGCACTTCCGAGATGTCGCGCAGCAGGCCCTGGCGGTCGGCCGCGAGGATGAAGATATCGACCGGGAACACGGTCTCCAGGCCCGTCGTGCCCCATTCCGTCTCGAGCACCCGTTCCGGATTGCGCGCGGCCATCTCGGCGAAGTTCTTGCAGCTCGCGCGGTGGATCGACACGCCCTTGCCGCGCGTGACGAAGCCCATGATCGGGTCCGGCGGCGCCGGCTTGCAGCAGCGCGCCAGCTGCGTCATGAGGCCTTCCGTGCCGACGACCAGCACGCCCGACTTGGCGCCCTGCTCCACGCTCGACGCGCGGCTCTTGTTGACGACGGCTTCGTCCGGCATCGGGGCCGCCGGCGCCGCGTCGTGCAGTGCGGCTTCCACGTGGCGCAGGCTGAATTTCTCCTTGCCCACCGCGATGAACAGGTCGTCGACCTTGGCAAACCCCAGCTTGTGCGCGAGCGTATCCAGGTTGACCGCGGTCTTGCCTTCGCGCTGCAGCGACTTTTCGACGAGCGCGCGGCCGTGGGCCAGCGTCTCCGCCAGTTCCAGCGCGTGGAACCAGGCGCGGATCTTCGACCGCGTGCGGCTGCTGACCGTGTAGCCGGGGCTGAGCCAGTCGCGCGACGGCCCCTGGCTGCCGGCCGGCCCCTTCGCGGTGATGATCTCGCACGTCTGGCCGTTCTTCAGCTGCGTGTTCAGCGGCACCATCACCCCGTCGACCTTGGCGCCGCGGCAGCGGTTGCCCACCTCGCTGTGCAGGTGGTAGGCGAAGTCGATCGGCGTCGCGCCGACCGGCAGCTCGAGCACGCGCGCCTGCGGCGTCAGCACGAAGATGCGGTCGTCGAGGGTCGTCGATTTCAGCTTCTCGACCCACTCGCGCTGCAGCTCTTCCTGCCCCGTGACGGCGCTCGCGACTTCCGTCTTCCACGCCAGCAGCTGGCGCAGCCACGCGATCTTCTCGTCGTATTCCTGGCTCTTGAAATTCGAGCCGCCTTCTTCCTTGTAGCGCCAGTGCGCCGCGACGCCGTACTCGGCGAAGTTGTGCATCTCCTGCGTGCGGATCTGCACTTCCAGCGGGCGCCCGTCCTCCGCGGTGACGACCGTGTGCAGCGACTGGTAGCCGTTCGGCTTCGGGCGCGAGATGTAGTCGTCGAATTCCTTCGGGATCGGCGTCCAGATGTTGTGGACGACGCCCAGCACGGTGTAGCAGGTCTTGATGTCGCCGACGATCACGCGGAACGCGCGCACGTCGTACAGCTCGGAGAAATCGAGCTCCTTGCCGCGCATCTTCTTCCAGATGCTGTAGATGTGCTTCGGGCGGCCGAACACTTCGGCCTCGATGCCCGCGGCCGCGAGTTCCTTCTGCAGGCGTTCGATCGACGACGCCACGAAGCTTTCGCGCAGCATGCGCTTCTCTTCGAGCATCTTGGCGATGCGTTTATACGTGTCCGGCTCCATCATCCGGAACGACAGGTCTTCCAGCTCCCATTTCAGCTGGAAGATGCCGAGCCGGTTGGCGAGCGGCGCGTACAGGTCGAGCACCTCGCGGCCGTAATTGCGCGTGACGTCGTCGAAGCGCTTGTGCTCCGCGAAGTAGCGCAGCGTGGTCACGCACGAGGCGAGGCGGATCAGCACGACGCGCATGTCGCTGGCCATCGCCAGCAGCATCTTGCGCAGGGTTTCGACCTGCGCCATGGCCTCCTGGGCCGCATTCTTGCCGCGCCCGACGGGGGCCTGGGCCGCCGTCAGGTCGCGCAGGCGGATCAGCTGGTGCACGCCGCGCACCATGTCCGCCACTTCCTTGCCGAAGCGCTCCTCGAGCGCCTCGGCCACGCCCGGGTCCACGATCGCCAGCTCGAACAGCAGGCCGGCGATGCGGGTCTCGGCATCGCTGCGCAACAGCGCGAGCGTGCCGGCCACGCCCAGCGAGAACTCGAACGCGCTCTGGCCGGTGCCGGCCGTGCGTTCGACATAGCGCTCGGCCGCGAAGTCGAGCGCGCCCTTTACGCGCGCGCAGTCGTCGGGGCCGAGGCCATGGACCAGCTGGGAGGTGGCGTCGCCGAGCGCGACAATCGATACCATCGCGTGTGCTTACGCCTGGGCGGCCACGACGACGATTTCGACCAGGCCGGCCGGATCGGCCAGCTTGGCTTCGACGGTGGCGCGCGGCGGCGTCTGGCCCGGCACGACCCACGCTTCCCACACGGTGTTCATGGCCGGGAAGTTGGCCATGTCGGTGATGTAGATCTGGGTCGAGATGATGCGGCTCTTGTCGCTGCCGGCTTCCGCCAGCAGGCGGTCGATGTGACCCAGCACTTCGCGCGTCTGGCCGAGGATGTCCTGCGTCGTGTCGCTGGCGACCTGGCCGGCCAGGTACACCGTGCCATTGTGGATGGCGACTTCGGACAGTCGTTTGCCTACGTGCAGTCGTTTGATTTCCATGCTTTTCTCTAGTAATAAAACCAGGCCTTGCGGCCGTTTCGCCCGGCCGTGGAGCCGAACACCTCCGGCTTGCTCAGCCGGTCAAAAATTCCCGTGCGATCGCGATCTGCTCCGGCTGCAGGAACGTGGGCGCATGGCCCACGCCCGCGATCTCCACCAGGCGCGGTTTCGGTCCGCGCCGCGTCATCTCTTCCGCCGTCGCGCGCGCCAGCAGGTCCGAGTGCTCGCCCCGCACGAGCAGCGTGGGGCAGCGGATCGCGTCGTACGCGGCCCACAGCTGCGCCTCGTCCTGCGCCACCTTCTGCGGCGTCATGGCCTTGAACGGCTGCGCGAGCCCGAGGTCGTAGTGCAGCGCCCATTGCCCGTCCGGCTGCTGCACGAGCACGTCGCGCGCCAGCTTGTCCCACTGGGCGTCGCTGTGCGGCCCGAACGGCGTCGAGACCGTCCGCACGTACGCGGCCCCTTCGGCGAAGGTCGCGAAGCGGATGGCCTGGCCGATGTAGTCGCCGATGCGCGCCAGCGCCACCGGGTCCAGCACGGGCCCGATGTCGTTCAGCACCATGCGGCGGACCGGGCTGCCCGGCAGCGACGCGAGGGCAATGCCGATCAGGCCGCCCATCGACGTGCCGAACCACTCGACGCCTTCATCCCCGGACGTGACGCGGGCGATCAGGGTCACCATGTCGGCCACGTATTGCGGAATGACGTAATGCGCCGGGTCGCGCAGCCGGCCGGACCGGCCGCGGCCGACGACGTCCGGGCAGACGACGCGGTAGCGGTCGCTCATGGCCCGCGCCAGCGCGTCGAAATCGTCCGCCACGCGCGTCACGCCATGCACGCAGACGAGCACGTTCGTGTTGGCGGGGTCGCCCCACTCCTTGTATGCCATGCGGTGCAGGCCGACGGGCGAACTGCACAGCACGGATTTCAGCTTCGGTTCGCTCATTTTCAAAAGTTCCGACGTTCACCATGCTTCCGCCGGAAACATCAAGGACCAGGCGGTCGCCAACATTTTACCCGGTGGAGCGATTAGAATTCTACCAAGTCTGGCCCGGGACCACCCGGCTCTCATAGAAACTGTCCACGAGAAAGAGGAACGAATGAAATCCACCATGTTAAGCGGCAAGACTGCACTCGTCACCGGCTCGACCTCGGGCATCGGCCTCGGCATCGCCCGCGCGCTGGCCGAGCAAGGCGCCAACATCGTCTTCAACGGCTTCGGCGACGCGCAGCAGATCGAAAAGCTGTACACCGACATCGGCCAGGAATTCGGCGTACAGACCGCTTACCACAACGCCGACATGTCCAGGCCGGACCAGATCCAGGCGATGATGACCTTCGCGCTTGAGAAATTCGGCGGCGTCGACATCCTCGTCAACAACGCCGGCATCCAGTACGTCGCGAACGTCGAGGATTTCCCCGTCGAGAAATGGGATGCGATCATCGCCATCAACCTCAGCTCGGCCTTCCACACCACGCGCCTCGCGCTGCCCTACATGAAGCAGAAGAACTGGGGCCGCATCATCAACCTCGCGTCGGCCCACGGCCTCGTCGCGTCGGCGCAGAAGTCGGCGTACGTCGCCGCCAAGCACGGCCTCGTCGGCCTGACGAAATCGACGGCGCTGGAGACGGCCCCGACCGGCGTCACCGCCAACGCGATCTGCCCGGGCTGGGTGCTGACCCCGCTCGTGCAGAAACAGGTCGACGACCGCGCCGCGCGCGAGGGCATCAGCAACGAGCAGGCGAAGAAAAACCTGCTGCTGGAAAAACAGCCGTCGGGCGAATTCGTCACGCCGGAAGAACTGGGCGCGCTGGCCGTGTTCTTCTGCAGCCCGGCCGCGAACCAGGTGCGCGGCGTCGCGTGGAACATGGACGGCGGCTGGGTCGCGCAATAAATGTCCATCGACGAAACCCTGGAAATTCCGGGCCTGCACGACGCCTGCCTGGAACTCGCGCACGTCGTGCTCGCGTCAGGCCAGCCGCAGGTGTCGCGCGACATCCTCGAAACGCTGGCCGACCGCTTCGAACGCGAAGCGGCCGACTTCGCGCTGCTCGTCGCCAACGCCGGCCGCGACACCGCGCTGCTGGCCCGCGCCGTGCACTATCTCGTCGACGCCCACGCGCTGCCGCTGATGGGCACCGACCTGGAATGGTTCCGGCAGGCCCTCGCCTGCCTCATCGAACTGGCCGTGCCCGGCATCGCGCTGTCGGCCAAGGGCGCGGCGTTCCTGCATGACGTCGAGACCGGCATCGCGCAATCGATGCAGGATCTCGAATGAAACGGTCCGGTCAGGGCGCCGTCCGCGGCTCGGTCGCATGCAGGTCGTCGATCGCCTTGCGGTATTCACGCGACGCCTTCAGCCGGTCCAGGTAGCGGATGGGGCGGCGCTTGTCCAGGCCAATCGAATACTCCAGGCTGCCGCGCACACCGCAGTACGCCCGGCAGCTCGACGCGGCGTCGGGCGTGGCGCGGTCCGTGAGCGTCAGCTGGTCGTGCGCCACGCTCACCCGCAATGCGCACTGCGGCGCTTCCGGCAGCGGCGACGGCGCCGGATCGTGGTAGACGAACGCACCCTGTTCATACCGGCCCATGCCGGCGATGTCGCACATGTGGCCGTTGTAGAAATCGAGGTGGGCGCGCACGTACACGTGATCGGCATCGTAGGGCACGATCTCGATGACGTCCTCGGCCTGGTACGGCACGTCCGCCTCGCCTGGCGCCTTGCCGGGCGTGATCGTCGCGCTCATGAAGCGGTGCTTGTACACGCCCGCGATCTCCTGCATCAGTTGCGCGGGTTCTTGCGCGGATGCGGTGCACGCGCACAGCGCAGCCAGCAGGGGGACGAGGATTTTCGGTGTCATCGGTCCATGATAAGCCATCCGCCCCGTGCTCGGCTATGATCGCCTTTTCGCTTCACACGACGAGAAAGGACACATGATGCGAGCACTCCTGGCGACGCTGGCCCTGCTGGGCTGCACGATGCAGGGCACGCACGCCGCCGACCGGCGCCCCGTGCTGCTCACACCGGATAAAGTCTGGACCGGCGACGGCGCGCCGCACGCCGGCTGGAGCGTGCTCGTCGCGCAGGGCCGCATCCAGGGCGTGGGCCCGGCCTCGACCCTGCCCGTCCCCGCCGACGTCGACCGCATCGCGCTGCCCGGCAAGACCCTGATCCCGGGACTCATCGACCTGCACTCGCACGTCCTGCTCCACCCCTACAACGAAACGACGTGGGACGACCAGGTGCTGAAGGAAGCGCCGGCCTACCGCGTCGCGCTGGCCGTGCGCCACGCGGCCGACACCCTGCAGGCCGGCTTCACCACGTTGCGCGACCTCGGCACGGAAGGCGCGGGCTATGCGGACGTCGGCATCAAGCGCGCGATCGAGGAAGGACAGATCCCCGGCCCGCGCCTGCTCGTCGCCACGCGCGCCATCGTCGCCACGGCGAGCTACGGCCCGGCCGAGCGCAGCTATCGTCCAGACATGGACATCCCGTACGGCGCCCAGCAGGCGACGGGCGCGGACGAGGCGACGAAGGCCGTGCGCGAGCAGGCCGCCCACGGCGCCGACTGGATCAAATTCTATGCCGACTACCGCACGGGTCCGGACGGCGGCACGCGCCCCACGTTCACGCTCGAGGAAATGAAGGCGATCGTCGCGGCCGCGCACGCCGGTGGCCGCAAGGTGGCGGCGCACGCGAGCAGCGACGACGCGATCCGCCTGGCCGTGCTGGCCGGCGCCGACACGATCGAACACGGCTATGGCGCCAGTGAAGCGACGTTCAGGCTGATGCTGGAACGCAAGGTGGCGTACGTGCCCACGTTGACGGCGCCCGAAGCGATCGGCGAATACTTCCAGCGCCACGTCCGCGGCGGCGCGCCCACGCCCGCGATGCAGCAGGCCGAGCGCGCCTTCCGCCTCGCCCGCAAGCTGGGCGTGACCATCGGCAACGGCAGCGACGTCGGCGTGTTTGCGCACGGCACGAACGAGCGCGAACTGGAGTGGATGGTCCGCCTGGGCATGAGCCCGACGGAAGCGTTGCGCGCGGCGACGGTCGTCGCCGCCGGCATCCTCGACCGCAAGGACCTGGGCGCGATCCGCAACGGCATGCTGGCGGACGTCGTCGCGGTCGACGGCGATCCGACGGCGGATATTGCTGCGCTGCGCAAGGTGGGATTCGTGATGAAGGGCGGAATGGTGTACCGGAATCAGCCAGGGATTCAATGAGCGTCATTCACCGATCGGCATTCCTGATATCGGCTACGGCGTTGCGGTTTTCCACAATAGCCGATGCAGATATTTTGCGTGATGATGACGGTGTTACCAATAGCGCATGAAGCCTAGCCATGAAAAAACCATTCTATAAAGTCCTTTATGTCCAGGTATTGTTTGCGATTATCGTAGGCGTCCTGCTGGGTATCTACGATCCGGGCATCGCAACGGCGATGAAGCCTTTGGGAGACGGCTTCGTCAAACTGATCAAGATGATCATCGCCCCGGTGATTTTCTGTACCGTCGTCGCCGGTATCGCCGGCATGCAGGACATGAAAAAGGTCGGACGCGTCGGCGGCAAGGCGCTGCTCTACTTCGAGATCGTGTCGACGTTCGCACTGGCCATCGGCCTGCTCGTCGCCAACGTGATCAAGCCGGGCGCCGGCTTCAACGTCAACCCGGCCACGCTGGACACGCACTCGATCGCCCAGTACACCGAGAAGACCAAGGCGCTGACCACGACCGACTTCCTCATGAACATCATCCCGAACACGTTCGTGGATGCGTTCGCCAAAGGGGAAATCCTGCAAGTCCTGCTGATCGCGATCCTGTTCGGCTTCGCGCTGTCGATGCTGGGTGAACGCGGCCGTCCGCTGACCCGCTTCATCGACGACATGTCGCACGCCATCTTCGGCGTCGTGAACATCATCATGAAAGTCGCCCCGATCGGTGCATTCGGCGCCATGGCCTTCACCATCGGCAAATACGGCGTCAAGTCGCTGATCCCGCTGGCCTCGCTCGTCGGTTCGTTCTACCTGACCTGCTTCCTGTTCGTCGCCATCGTCCTCGGCACCATCGCCCGCCTGACCGGCTTCTCGATCTTCCGCTTCCTCGCCTACATCAAGGAAGAGCTGCTGATCGTCCTCGGTACGAGCTCGTCGGAAAGCGCCCTGCCGGCCCTGATGCGCAAGCTGGAAAAAATGGGTTGCCCGAAATCGGTCGTGGGCCTCGTCGTGCCGACCGGCTACTCGTTCAACCTGGACGGCACCAACATCTACATGACGATGGCCGCCCTGTTCGTCGCCCAGGCCACGAACACGGAACTGACCCTGACGCAGGAACTGACGATCCTGGGCGTGGCGATGCTGACCTCGAAAGGTGCCTCGGGCATCACCGGCGCCGGCTTCATCACGCTGGCCGCCACGCTGGCCGTCGTCCCGACCATCCCGGTGGCCGGCATGACCCTGATCCTCGGCATCGACAAATTCATGAGCGAATGCCGCGCGCTGACCAACATCATCGGCAACGGCGTCGCCACGGTCGTCGTGTCGAAATGGGAAGGCGAGCTGGACAAAGAGCGCCTGACCGCCGAGCTGAAGAATCCGAGCCCGGACGACGCGACCGGCGACCTGCACCCGGTCCGCGAAGCTGCGTAAGCCAGGACAGGGAACGATTCCTCGTTCAGACGCCGGGTTCGCCCGGCGTTTTTTTTTGCAACAGCCACAACCGCGCATACACGCCGTTCCTCCGCAACAGTTCCTCGTGCGTGCCCCGCTCCACGATGCGGCCCTGGTCCATGACGATGATCGCGTGCGCATGCACGATGGTCGACAGCCGGTGCGCGATGACGAGCGTCGTGCGCTGCGCCGACAGGCGCTCCAGCTCCTTCACGATCGCATGTTCGGACACGGCATCGAGCGCCGACGTCGCCTCGTCGAACACGAGGATCACGGGCTGCTTGAGGATCGCGCGCGCGATGCCGATGCGCTGGCGCTCGCCGCCCGAAAAATTCACGCCCCGCTCGCCGACCGGACTGTCGTAGCCGTCCGGCAGCGCGGCGATCGTTTCGTGCAGTTGCGCCGCCCGCGCCGCCGCCACGATCTCCTCGCGCCCAGCGCCCGCGCGCGCGTAGCCGATGTTGCTGGCCACCGTGTCGTTGAACAGCGCGGCATCCTGCGGCACGACGCCGATCGCGCGGCGCACGCTGGCGGGGCTGCAGCGGCGGATATCCTGCCCGTCGATGAGGATGCGTCCCCGGTCGGGGTCGTAGAAACGCAACAGCAGCCGCGCCAGCGTCGACTTGCCCGAACCGCTGCGTCCGACGACGGCCAGCGTGGTGCCGGGCGGGATGCGCAGGCTGACGTCGTCGAGCGCGGTGCGGCCCGGCTCGTAGTCGAAGCCCACGTGCTCGAACACCACCTCGCCCGCGCCGGGCACGAGCGCGGGCTGCCCCGGCAGGTCCGGCATCTCCGGCTGCTCGCCCAGCAGGGCGAACAGGCGCTCCGCGTTGACCCACGCGTCGCGCGATTCCCGGTACACGAAGCCCAGGGCGTTCAACGGCAGGCAGACCTGCAGCGCGTACGCATTGATCAGCACGAGATCGCCCACGCGCATCCGGCCCGCCAGCACGTCCTGCCCCGCCAGCAGCATGATGGCGGCGACGCCCAGCGCGATCACGCCGCTCTGCCCCACGTGCAGCAGGAACAGCGCGCGCTGGTTCTTGACACCCGCGTCGCGCCACCGGTCCATCGTGGCCGCGAACTTCGCCGCCTCGTGGCCCTCGTTCGTGAAGTACTTCACGGTATCGTAGTTCAGCACGCTGTCCGCCAGCTGGCCCTTGGCGCGTGAATCGAGCTTGTTCACGCGCCGCTGGTAGACGACGCGCCGCGCCGTGAACACGAGCGTGAAGCCCGCGTACAGGAGGAAGGTCGCGACGATGAAGGCGGCGTAGCCCGCCGGATAGCGGCGCAGCATGATGGCGAGCACGAGGCCGATCTCGACGAGTGTCGGCACGATCGTGAACAGCCCGACGCCCAGCAGGTAGGCGATGCCGCTGGTGCCGCGGTCGATGTCCGGCAACAGGCTGCCGACCTGGCGCCGGGCATGGAAGCGCGGCCCGAGCGCATGCAGGTGCGCGAACGTCTTGCCCGCATACGCCGAGACCGTGCTCAGCGTCACGCGCGCGAACAGCAGGTCGCGCCATTCGTTGAACAGCGTGCTCGCGAAGCGCAGCAGCGCATAGCCCACCAGCAGATACCAGGGCAGCAGCGCGGGCAGCGTCGCCTGCGAAAACGCGTCGATGATGCGCTTGAGCAGCAGCGGCACGGCCACCGTCGCCACTTTCGCGGCCAGCAACAGGACGATGGACACCGCCACCCGCCCGCGGTTGGCGCGCATCACGCCCCACAGCTCGGCCGCGAAGCGGCGGCGGGCGGCACGGTCGGCGGCGGTGTCGGCGGTCATGCCGGGTTTGACCGTCGCGGCGGCGCAAGGCTCCCGTCCGGCGCCTGTGCTGCCTCAAGCATTCATGCGGTCAGCGCGTGCGGCGCGGCAGGTTTTCCAGGCGGAAGATGACATCGACGGGTTGGCGCAGCTTCAGCGCCGGCACGGCCAGCAATTGCTCGCGATCGACGTCCTGGGCGCGCGCCCGGTCCGCACCGCCGTCGCGCCGGAAGTCGGCTCGTTCCAGGCCCATCGCCGTGCTGAGGTTCTTCAGCGCTTCCGGCGTCGCGCCCATGAGGCCGCCGACGCGCCGTCCGCCCGCGGCCGCCATCACCTCGGCCTGGCGGCGCGCGTCCTGGATGGCCTGGGTCACGAGTTCGTCGTGGATGGTGTCCATGTCGGTGCGGTCAAAAGCGGACGCAAAGCCGTCGAGGTTCGGTTTGCCGAGCAGGCCGCCGGCCAGCGCGGCCCAGTTGGCGACGTTACGCACGTTGATGTGGACGTCGCAGCGCAGTTCGTACAGCGGCCCGCCGTTCGCGGCCTTTTCCTCCTTGCGTATGCCTTGCCGCACCTCGCGCACGACGACATCGTCGGCCTCGATGCCGAACTGCCGCGCCAGGTCACGCACCTCGCCCACGCGCGCCTCGACGACGGCGCGCGCCGCGGCCGGGTCGGCATCGGGCGCGACGATCTCGAAATCGAGGCTGGCGAGGTCGGGTACGACGGCCTGGAACGAACTCCCGGTGACGTGCACGAACGGATAATCGGGGACGGACGACGCGCCGGCGCCACTCGAAGCCAGCAGCAGGACGAGGGCGCTCGCGCGCAGGCGGGTTTTCAGCATGGACACTCCCTTTTTTATGTAGACAGTGATGTCTATGGTAGTGCCGGACAGTCTGCGGAAACAAGCCAGTGCATGGAAAATAAACTTGTAGACAACTTGATCTAGACGAGTTAGTCTAGATTTATCGACCACGTTCCGAGACACCGCCATGGCCAAATCCCCCGCCCCGCCCAGGCCGACGCCCGCCGAACTCGACCTGCTGCAGGTACTCTGGCCGCTGGGCGCGGCCACGGCGCGCCGGGTTCACGAAGACATCGTCAAGGAACGTCCGGAGGTGACGTACGCGACCGTGCTCCGCCTGATGCAGATCATGCACGGTAAAGGTTTGCTGATCCGCGACGAGAGCGAACGGTCTCACGTGTACGCACCGGCCCACGCGCAGGAATCGCTGCAGACGAATTTGCTGAAGGACCTGATGCAGCGCGCCTTCGCCGGGTCGGCCAAGGCGCTGGTGCTGGCCGCACTCAAGAGCGGCATCTCGAAAAAGGAGCGCGATGAGATCGAACAACTGCTGAAAGACGGAGACGAACAATGAGCGCCGGGCTCGTCACCGGGCTGTTATCGGTATTGCTGCCGACGAGTCCGCTCGCGCCACTGCCGTCGCACCTGCCTGACGTGGTGACCGGATTCCTGGCCACGCTGTCGCAGTCGTTCGTGCCCGGCCTCGGATGGGCGTTGCTGCACTTCGTGTGGCAAGGCGCGCTGATCGGCTGCACGACGGCAGTGCTGCTCATGGCGCTGCGCAACGCCCGGCCGGAACGCCGTTATGCCGTCGCATGCGGCGCGCTGCTGCTGTGCTTCGTGTGGCCGGCCGCCGACTTCGTCATGATGCTGCAGGCCGGGCACGACGCGCAGGCCGCGCACGCCCTGCCGCTGGCGCCGGCATCGGCGGCGGTGCTGCTCGACGCGGCCGGCCTGCTCGGCCTGCTGCAGCGGCATCTCGACTGGGTCGTCGGCGCATGGGCGGCCTGCGCGGCGGCGCTCGGGCTGCGCATGGCGATGGGGCTGGTATGGGTGCGACGCGCCACGGGTGGACGCGCCACGCCGGCACAGGCCGGCAGCGCCGCGGAACGCGTGTGGCAATCGAGGCTGGCCCAACTGGCCGCCCGCTGCGGCATCGACCGCACCGTGCGCCTGCGCATCGTCGACGGCCTGGCGAGTCCGGTCACGGCCGGCTTCTGGCGGCCCGTCGTGCTCGTGCCGGCCGCCCTCGTGACGGGCATGCCGCCGCAATTGCTGGAAGCGCTGCTGGCGCATGAGCTGGGCCATGTCCGGCGCCACGACTACCTCGTCAACCTCGTGCAGAACGTGATCGAGGCCCTGCTGTTCTATCACCCGGCCGTGTGGTGGATCTCGCGCCGCATCCGCCACGAGCGCGAGCAGATCGCCGACGACTTCGCCGCGCGCCGGCTGGGCGAGCCGCGCCGCCTGGCCCGGGCACTGTCGGAACTGGAGCGCCTGCAGTTTTCGGGGCACCACCTGGCCCAGGCCGCGGCCGGCGGCGACCTGATGGCGCGCATCCGCCGCCTGGTCCGTCCGGATCCGCAGGCGCTGGACTGGCGCGCCGCGATTCCCGTGCTCGGCCTCGCCCTGGCGTGCGCGGCGAGCGCCCACGCGCTGTCGACCCGGGATGGCCCGATTGCCACCGCGACGGCCGGCCTGACGCGGTCCGCGGTTGCGGATTTCTCCAGCTGCAAGAAACCGCAATACCCGCAGGCCGACATCGCGGCGGGCCACGAGGGTACGGTCACGGTGAGCTTCCGCGTGAACGCCTCCGGCTTCGTCACGGACTCGACCATCCTGCGCTCCAGCGGCTACGCCAGCATGGACGAGGCGGCCCGCGACGCCCTGCACCGCTGCCGGTTCGCACCGGCACTGCGCAACGGCCGGCCCGTGTCTTCCTGGCAACCGGTCCAGTACGTGTGGGAGCTGCGCTGAAGGACGGAGATGACGGGCGGCACCGCAGTGCCGCCCGGAAGGACATCACACGCTGGAGACGTCCAGCTCGGCCGACGTGGCGGCCACGACTTCATCCTTGGTGACGCCCGGCGCCAGCTCGACGAGCTTGAGGCCGGTGTCGGTGACGTCGATGACGCCCAGGTCGGTGATGATGCGGTCGACGACGCCGACGCCCGTCAGCGGCAGGTCGCATTTTTTCAGGATCTTGTGGCTCGTCGAGCCATCCTTGGCCGTCGCCACATGTTCCATCACGACGACGACACGCTTGACGCCGGCCACGAGGTCCATCGCGCCGCCCATGCCCTTGACCATCTTGCCTGGGATCATCCAGTTGGCGAGATCGCCCTTTTCCGATACCTGCATCGCGCCGAGGATCGCCAGGTTGATCTTGCCACCGCGGATCATGCCGAACGAATCGGCCGAGCTGAAATAGGCGGCGCCCGGCAGCGCGGTGACGGTCTGCTTGCCGGCGTTGATCAGGTCGGCGTCCACTTCGGCGTCGGTCGGGAACGGGCCGATGCCCAGCAAGCCGTTTTCCGACTGCAGGAACACTTCGATATCGTTCGGGACGTAGTTGGCCACCAGCGTGGGCAGGCCGATGCCCAGGTTCACGTAAAAACCGTCCTGCAGTTCCTTGGCCGCGCGCGCGGCCATTTCATCACGAGTCCATGCCATGTCTGTCTCCCCTGGTCTTATGCTTGACGCACGGTGCGCTGTTCGATGCGCTTTTCCGGTGTCGGGTTGTGAACGATGCGGTGCACGAAGATGCTCGGGGTATGCACCTGGTCCGGATCGATCTCGCCGATCTCGACCAGTTGCTCGACTTCCACGATGCAGACCTTGCCTGCGGTGGCCACGTTCGGATTGAAGTTGCGTGCCGTCTTGCGGAACACGAGGTTGCCGGCGCGGTCGGCCTTCCAGGCTTTCACGAGCGAGACGTCCGGAACGAGCGAGCGTTCCATCACGTACATCTCGCCGTCGAATTCGCGGGTTTCCTTGCCTTCCGCGACGATGGTGCCGTAGCCGGTCTTGGTGAAGAAGGCGGGGATGCCGGCGCCGCCGGCGCGCAGCTTCTCGGCCAGCGTGCCCTGCGGCGTGAATTCCAGTTCCAGTTCGCCGGCCAGGTACTGGCGCGCGAATTCCTTGTTTTCGCCCACGTAGGACGAGATCATCTTCCTGATCTGGCGCGTGGTGAGCAGCTGGCCCAGGCCGAAGTCGTCGACGCCGGCGTTGTTCGAAATGGCCGTCAGGTTCTTGACGCCGGAATCGCGCAGCGCGGCGATGAGCGCCTCGGGAATACCGCACAGGCCGAAACCGCCCACGGCGATCGTCTGGCCGTCCGCAACCACCCCTTCGAGCGCCGAGCGCGCATCAGGATACACTTTGTTCATACCCGTCCCTTTAATAATGAGGTTCTGTACAGCAGAGTAGAATTGCAGAATAAAATAGCGCCCACCGAAGCACAATACCGTAGAAATACCGGCAAGGCCTCCTGTGGGGACAGTCGACTACCATCAAATGAACGCATCATACGCCATCGATTACGAGATGATTTTCCAGCACGCGCCCGTCGGCATGTGCATTTCGGTGAACCGCGTGATCCAGTCGTGCAACCACGCCCTGGCGGCCATGTTCGGCTACCAGCGCACACAGCTCGACGGCCAGTCGTTCTCGGTACTCTACCCGACCATGGACGAGTTCCTGCGCACGGGCGACCGCATCATTCCGATCATGAACGCGAAGGGCCGCTACTCGGACGAGCGCATCATGCGGCGAGGAAATGGGGAATTGTTCTGGTGCCACGTGACCGGACGCGCGCTCGACCCGGCCGAGCCGCTGGGCGCCGGCGTCTGGACGTTCGAGGACGTCAGCGAGAAGCGCCCCGTGACGGCCGAGCTGACCCCGCGCGAGCGCGAGATCGCGGCGCTGCTCGTCGAAGGCAAGACGAGCAAGGTGATCGCGCGCGAAACGGATCTGTCGCCGCGCACGGTGGAGATGCACCGCGCCAAGCTGATGCGCAAGTTCTCGGCGTCGACGTCGTCGGAACTCGTGCACAAGCTGGTCGGGATGTCGCGCTGAGCGGCCAGCGCGTCACAAGCGATCGGACTCCACAGCGGGCGGCGCCGTCAGTGCATGCTCGCTGCATACGACGATCGCCAGCCCGGGACGGGACAGGTCGAACGTCGCCGCAGCCACCGTGCCCAGCTTGAAACGCGCCTCCAGCGTGCTCCAGGCACGATAGAAATCGGACACGCGGGTTGCCGTTGGGCGTGCGGCGAGCCAAGCTTGCTGAGACGCATCGAATGCGTAGGGGGCGAGCACGGCGATGTCACGCGCCGGATCGACGACCTCGACATCCAGTCCGACCCGGCCCGTTGCGCTGGCCGCGCACGCGATCCACAGCCCGCTATGAGAAATACTGAAGCCGGCCGCGCCGGCAGCGGGCATGGCCAGGGCCGGCGCGGCGCCCGGACGCTCGACCAGGCGCACGGCCTCTGGCGCCACGCCCAGCACGGCGCCGAGCGTCCGCCGTGCCAGCACCCGGCCGGCGATGAACTGGTTGCGGCGCTCGCGCCGGACGAAGCGGGCCAGGCGCTGGCGCTCCGAATCGTCCAGCATCGCGGTGCATCGCGCCAGCACCGAGTCGTCCAGGGTACGCACCTCGAGCAGGCGGACGAGCGCCACCCGGTCCGTCATTTGGCCAGCTTGACGAACTCGCCCTTCAGCGCCACGCCCGACATGATCGCCCCGTCGTGGCATTCGAACTGGGTGTCACTGGACATTTCCTCGTTCTTGTAGTTGCTGACGATGTTGATCACGGCGTCGGCGCCCAGCTCGCGGGCGCGCTGTTGCAGGCGCAGCATGGCCGACAAGAACGCCCAGTTGCATGCCTTTTCTGGCGATTTGCCGAACGAATTGGTCTTCTGGCTGGTCTTGTCGGATCCGAGACGCTCCAGCACCTTCGGCGTTGGCTGATTACCGAAATAGAATTTCACCGAGTCACCCAGGCGCGTCTGCGCGTCGTTCGCGCTCATCGCGGCGGACAACGGCAGCAGGAGCTTGGTGTCGCGCGCCTGTGCCGCCGTCGTCACGCCCAGCGCCAGCAGTGCGCAGGCCAGTATCGCCTTCATCGTCTTGATCGTCACGGTGTTCTCCCGGTCAGTTGGCTTTGACGGCCTGGTCGTCGGCACCCGTCGGCCCGCCGACGGCCTTGTCGAAGTTGGCGACGATATAGCCGCTGGCCAAGTTCGCCACCCGGGTCAGCATCATGTTGTCGTTGATGCCGAACGAATAGCCACCACTGAAGGCCGCCGTCCGCTGGAAGAATTCCGGCGTCGCGATGACCTTGCCGGTGTTGTCGCGGAACGTCACGCGCATCAGCACGCCCGAGCTGCCGGCCAGGGGCCCCAGCAGCACGCGCTTGGCGCCATGCTTGAAGGACATTTCTTCCACCACCGGCTCGACCACGAGCGTATTGCCGTCGGCCGCGCGGCTGTTCCACTGCGCCAGGCGCGGCGCCAGGTCTTTCTTGAAGTTTTCGTCGATCTTGGCCAGGCCGGCGACGTCGCCCTTGTAGCCGTCCTTGAACACGACGGGCTTGACCTCGATGCGGCTATAGGCCGAGAACGGTTTCGCGGGCGGCGGATTGGCCGTCGACGATGCCTTGATGCTCGTCGCGCAACCCTGCAGCAGCGCGACGCTTGCAATTGCCGATGCCAGCAGGATGGTCCGGTGCTTGTTATTCATTTTTTCTCCGTTTCTAGGTTGTGGTGGAACTACCGCTTGAAGATCAGCGACGTGTTGATGCCGCCGAACGCAAAATTGTTCGACATGACGTATTCGCAATCGAGGCGCCGCCCTTCGCCGCGAATATAGTCGAGCGCCCCGCACTCCGGGTCGATCTCGTCGAGGTTGATGGTCGGCGCGAACCAGCCCTCGCGCATCATCCGGATGCTGATCAACGCTTCGAGCGCGCCGCAGGCGCCCAGCGTGTGCCCCATGTAGCTCTTCAGAGAGCTGATCGGCATATGCGCGCCGAACACGGTGCTCGTTGCCGCCGTCTCCGCGACGTCGCCGTGCTGCGTGCCCGTGCCGTGGGCGTTGACGTAGCCGATGGCCGCCGGCGCCAGGCCGGCATCCTCCAGCGCCAGTTCCATCGCGATGCGCATCGTGTCCGCGTTAGGCTGGGTGACGTGGCAGCCGTCGCTGTTGGTGCCGAAACCGACGATCTCCGCGTACACCGTGGCGCCGCGCGCCAGCGCATGCTCGCGCTCTTCCAGGATCAGGCAGCCTGCGCCTTCGCCGATCACGAGGCCGTCGCGGGCCCGGTCGAACGGGCGCGGCGTCGTGTGCGGCGCGTCGTTGCGCACGCTGGTCGCGAATAGCGTGTCGAACACGGCGGCCTCCGTCGCGCACAGTTCCTCGGCGCCGCCGGCGATCATCGCCGTCTGCTTGCCCGTCTTGATCGCCTCGTAGGCGTAGCCGATGCCCTGGCTGCCCGACGTGCAGGCGGACGACGTCGTGAACACGCGGCCCGTGACGCCGAAGAACACGCCGATGTTGACGGGCGCCGTGTGCGCCATCATCTTGATGTAGGTGGTCGCGTTGATGCCCTTCGTCGTGCGCTCTTCCATCATGCGGCCGAAGTCGCCGATGGCGCTGGGGGTACCGGCCGACGAGCCAAACGAGATGCCCATCCTGCCGCTCGTGAGCAGCGGATGGTCGAGCAGGCCGGCGTCGGCCAGCGCGAGTTCGCTGGCGCGCGTGGCCATCAGCGCAACGCGGCCCATGCTGCGGATCGCCTTGCGGTGGTAGCGCTCGGACAGCTCGAACGGCGCGGCGGGCGCGCCGAGACGCGTGTTCAGGCCTTCGTAATCGTCCCAGGCCGCCATGCGCACGATGGCGTTACGGCCCTCGGCCAGGCGGGCGCGGATCGACTCCCAGTCGTTGCCCAGCGGGCTGATGCCGGCCATGCCGGTGACGACGACGCGCTTCATGCGAGACCTCCGTTGACGGAAATGACCTGGCGCGTGACGTAGCCGGCATCCTCCGACATCAGGTAACTGACGGCCGCCGCCACCTCCTCCGGCCGGCCCACGCGGCGCGCGGGGATCAGCTTCAGCGCTTCGTCCAGCGGCACCTCGCCGATCATGTCGGTCTCGATCAGGCCCGGCGCCACGCAGTTGACGGTGATGGCGCGCTTGGCCAGTTCCAGCGCGAGCGCTTTGGTCGCGCCAATGATGCCTGCCTTGGCTGCGCTGTAGTTGACCTGGCCGCGGTTGCCGATCAGGCCCGACACGGACGCCATCGTCACGATGCGGCCCGGCTTGCGGCGCTGGACCATCGGCATCACGACCGGGTTCAGGACGTTGAAGAAGCCGTCCAGGTTCGTGCCCAGCACCTGGTCCCATTCCTCGCCGGTCATGGCGGGAAAGGCCGTGTCGCGCGCGACGCCGGCATTGCAGATGACGCCGTAGTAGCAGCCGTGCGACTCGATGTCCGCCAGCAGCGCCGTGGCCGTGGCGTCGCGCTCGCCAATGTCGAACTGCAGCACGCGCGCGCTGCCGCCGGCGGCCTCGATCTCGGTCGCCACCGCGTCGGCCTCCGCGCGGCGGCTCCGACAATGCACCACCACGCGGTAGCCGTCGCGCGCCAGGCGCAGCGCGATCGCCTTGCCGATGCCGCGCGACGAGCCGGTCACCAGCACACTCTTATCGATACTACTCATTCGGAACTCCGTTGCAAAAACTCTTCTACATTGTCGGGCTGGAAGACGGTGATCGTGGCGCTCGCCCATTCGGCGCCGCCGGCACCGTCGACGATGCGGCAGTCGTAGGCACCCAGGCCGTTCTCGCCCTGCAGCACGCGCTGCACATGCACGTGCAGCACGCTCCCGGCCGGGAATGCCGGGACGGTACACGCATAACGCCGGGTGCCGAGCAAGAAGCCCACGCGCACCGCCTCGCCGCGCAGGCGCGCGCCGTAACCGGCATGCGCGGCCACGGCCTGCGCCATGTACTCGACGCCGACCCAGGCCCCCACGCCGCCGCCGTCCAGGAACAGCGTGCCGGCGCCGATCGCCACTTCGGCGCACAGGGTCTCGGCGTCGGCGGCGCGGAGCCGGCCCAGCAGCGACATGGTCCCGCTGTGCGGCACCAGCGTGCGGATGTCGGGCAGGCTCAATCCGACCTCCCGAACACGAGGGTCGCGTTGGAACCGCCGAATGCGAACGAATTGCTCAGCGCCCAGCGCAGCGGGCGGCCCAGGCGCGTGCCAGGACGCACCACGTTCAGTGCGGGCAGCGCGGGATCCTGCGCGCCGTCCCACAGGTGCGGCGGCAGCTTGCCCGCCGGGTTATCGTCCTGCATCGCCAGCCAGCAGAACGCCGCTTCGACGGCGCCCGCCGCGCCCAGCGTGTGGCCCGTGAACGGTTTCGTCGAACTGACGGCAACACCGGGCCCGAACAGGTCGGCGACGGCGTGCGACTCCATCGCGTCGTTCTGGACGGTCGCGGTACCGTGCAGGTTGATGTAGTCGACGTCGGACGGTTGGATGCCCGCGCGCCGCAGCGCCTCGCGCATCGCCAGGCCCGCGCCAACGCCGGCCGGATCCGGTGCCGACATGTGGTGCCCGTCGGACGATTCGCCCCAGCCGCACAGCGCCACGGCGCCCGGTTCGCGCGACATGAGGAACAGCGCCGCGCCCTCGCCCAGGTTGATGCCGTTGCGGGCGGCGGAGAGCGGATTGCAGCGCGCGGCGCTGACGGATTCGAGGGCCGAAAAGCCGGCGACCGTGAAGCCGCACAGCGTGTCGACGCCGCCCGTGACCACCGCGTCGCACAAGCCCATGCGGATCAGGCGCGCCGCGCTGGCCAGCGCCTTGGCGCTCGACGAGCACGCGCTCGAATGGACGTAGGCCGGTCCGCCGAGCGCGAGTTCACGCGCCAGCAGTGCGGCCGGCGATCCCATTTCCTGCTGGCCGTAATGAAAGCCGTCCGGCAGCGCGCCGGTGTGCAGCCGCGCGGCCAGCGCGGCCTCGGTGGCGGCCACGCCCGACGTGCTGGTGCCGACGACGACGCCGACACGGTGCGCGCCGTAGCGGGCAATGGCCGCGTCGACGGCGGGCCGAATCTGCGCCAGCGCGGCCATTGCCAGCTGGTTGTTCCGGCTGCGCAGCACCAGCGGCAGATGATCCACGGCGGGCAGCGCGGCGTCCACGCGGCCCAGCGGCAGCGGACGGCCGGGCGAGCAGGCGTCAGACACGGTGAGGCCGCCCTCCACGCCGTCGAGCAGGCGCCGCGCGATCGTGCCGCGCTCGTCGCCCAGTGCGCACAACAGCGCGCAATCGTTCAGGTACAGCATGTTGGACCTCATTCGGAAGCCGACTCGATGGTCAGCCGGTAGTGGTAGCGCACATTGTCGAGCACCGCCTTGCCCTGCCAGCGCGGCATGCCGCCATATGTGATCGTCGCGATCACCTCGCCGTCGCGGCGCAGCGTGCGCGTGAGCCCCTGCTCCTCGATGTGCCAGCCGGGCGGCAGCGCCTGCGCGATCGCAGCGACGGGCCACAGCGTCAGCTGCAGGTCTTCCAGCACGTCGGCCGCGCGCACCTGGGCCGGCAGCATCGTGTGGCGCCATTCCTTCAGGGCGGTGCCGTCGAAATCGAGACTCAGCACGCGCTGGCCGAACGCGAGGCCGACGAGGCCCACGTGCGCGGCATCCACTTCAAGCGCGACGTCGAGATCGTTCGTGGCGCCGGGCCGTTCGACGGTCAGGTGCTGCTGCACGCTGATGGCGGTGCCCAGCGCGGCGGGTGACAGGCGCAGGCCGAGGCGTGCCGGTGCTTCCGGCGCGCGGGTGCAGCCGGCCAGCAGCAGCGCGGCAACGAGGCCGGCGCCCAGGTCAGACAGTGACGGTCGCTTCATGGCGCTCCTTCGTGGTGACGGTGAAACACGGGGCGGCGAGCCAGACGAGCGCCGTCCCGAGCAGCATGGTGAGCCCGAACGCGCGCAGCGCCGGCGTGCCGGACAGCGCCAGCAGGCCGAACGACAGCAGCGTGCTCGTCGCGGACAGGCCGACGGCGAGCCATGGCGCATCGTCGCCCTGCTGCCGCTCTTCCTGCATGAAGATGCCGTAGTCGACGCCCACGCCCAGCAGCAGCATCAGGGCCAGCACGTGAAACAGTTGCAGGTGCTGGCCGCTGACACCGAGGATGGCCAGGGTGAGCACGCTGGCGGCGGCCGTCGGCGCCAGCACGCGCCAGGTACGGCCACGGTAGCGCGGCAGCAGCGCCAGGAACACGAGCACATAGGCCCCGAGCACGACGGCGCCCATGACCGCGCGATAGCGGCCCAGCACGGCCGAGATGCCGCCGACCTTGTCGACCCATTGCACGCCTTCCAGCCCGTCGGCCGCGCGGCTCAGCGCGGGGATGGCCGCATAACGCATGCCGCGCAGCGCGACGATGCTGGCGTGGACGCCGCCCACCTCGCCCAGCCACAGGTGGCGCCACGGTTCGCTGGCCGGCGTGCGCAGGAACGCTTCCGCAGTCAAGGGCGCCGCGCGGTCGCGCAGGTGCGCGCGCGTGGCCGCGACCCAGTCGCGGTCCTCGCCGAGCGTCTGCGCCAGCGCGGCCAGCGGGCCATCCGGCGCGAGCACGGTCGCATCCAGCAGCGCGAGGCGGTCGGCCTGCGTGCGCGCCGAGGGCACCCAGTTCGACAGCGCCTGGTACCCGGTCAGGTCACCGCGCGCGACGAGCGGGTCGAGGCGGCGCTTGAGCGCTTCCTCGCGCTGTAACACCTGTTCGTCCGATGCGCCGCGCACGAGGTAGTACTGGACGGGCGTGGGCGCGTCCAGCAGGCGGCCCAGCTTGATCTGGTCGCGCACGAGGTGCTGCGGCGACGATTGCAGCGAGCGGATGTCGTCGTCCACGCCCAGGCGCGCGCAGCCCACGGCCGCGCCGGCCGCCAGCAGCGCGAGCACGGCCAGTACCGGCGGCCGCGCCGACACCCGCGGCCAGTGCGCGATGAGGCCACGGTAGCGGCGCGCGAGCCACCCGCGCCGCAACGTGCCGGGCTGGATCAGTTGCGGAAACCAGCACACGACGGTGAGCCACGCGAACACGAGGCCGAGCGCGGAAAAGACGGCCATGTGGCGCAGACCCGGGAACGGCGTCAGCGCGAGCCCCATGTAGCCGATCACGGCGGCCAGCAGAGTGAGACCGAGACCGGGCAGCAACCGACCCAGCAGGCGCACAGAGTCTTCCTGCGGCGCCGCGCCGAGGCGGTGGCACAGGAAGTACAGGCCATAGTCCTGGGCGACGCCGATCAGGCTCGCGCCGAACACCAGCGTGAGCAAGTGGATGCGGCCGAACAGGAGCCAGCACACGGACAGCGCGCCGAGGAAGCCGATGCCGATGGTCAGGACGATGAGACCGATCGGCCGCACGGAGCGGAACGTCAGCCACGTCAGCACCACGATGCCCACCAGCGAACCGACGCCGATCGTCTCGACCTCGCTGCTCGCCTGGCTGCCCGCGGCCGCCGCATGCAGCACGACGCCGGCCTCGATCACCTCGGCCGCCGGCACGGCGCGGCGCGCGGCGCCTGCCGCCGCGTCCAGCAGCGGCACCACACGCCGCTGCGCGGACAGCGCGAATGCGGACGGCGCCAGCGTGTACGTCAGCAGCACGTATTCGCGCCCTTCCCCGCCCACATACAAATGGCCGTCGCGCGGACGGACGGGCGTCTCGCCGGCGCGCTCCTGCATCCAGTTGGCGAACAGGCCGAACGGGTCGTCGCGGAAGCTCCCCAGCTTCGGCCCGCCGAATGCGCCGTACGCGCGGGCCAGCGCATTCTCCGTCCAGTACGCCGCCGGCTGCGTGCGCAGCGCGCGCTCGTCCGCCGCGCCGACGAGCAGCGCCGCATGCGGCGTGAAACCATCGAGCCACGCGGCCTGCGCGTTGGCGCCGGCATCCTCTTTCAGCAGGTCCGCGTGCGCACGCAACTGGCTTTGGAACGCGGCTGCCGCGCGCACGGCAGCATTCCACTGCGCGGCACCGACCAGCACGACGACGCGCTGCTGGGCGCTGTCGACCATGTGCGTGAACGAGCGCTGCAGCACCGGATCGCGCTCTCCGGCCGGCAGCAGCGCGAGGATGTCGGTATCGGGCGCGATCCGCTTGCCCAGCCACAGCCAGGCATTGTGCCCGACCAGCAGGCACACGACGACGGCCCAGGCCAGCGCCAGGCGGCGGTGCGTCGTCAAAGCTGGGCCGCCTCTTCGGGCAGGAACGCGCCGGGGCCGGTCCTGATGTCGGAGAACACGATGTCGGTGCGGTCGCCGCTGTCTTCCACCATGTGGATGGTGCGCACGTAGGCGCCGCCTTCCAGCGAAATCGCGCCGATCGCCCGCGCCAGCGCCGGACTGCGGGCCTTCAGCGCCACCTTCCAGGCGCCGTCGGTCGCCGTGCCGTCGACCTCGAACAGCGTGTCGAGCTGACCGAGGTCGCCGGACAGCAGCGAGAACAGCACGCCGTTGATCATGCGGACGGTCGGCTCGCGGCTCGCCTCCATGCGCATCGCCACGCGGTCGCCCTGCAGCTGCACGATCTCGTCGCGCGACAGGCGCAGCGTGTTGGCGAAAGGCTTCAGCGTGCGCCACAGGACGCCCTTGCCGGCGACGACGCAGAAGCGCCCGCTCGACGCCAGCGGCTTTTTCATGCCGGCCAGCTGCTTGCTCTGCTCGAAGCGGCCACACAGCTGCTCCGGCTTGGCCAGCATGGCCTGGATCTTCGCGACGGGCGCGGCGGCGTGCGCGGGCGCGCCCAGCAGCGCTGCCAGCAGCAGGCCGGCGGCGGACAAATATTTCATGGTGCTTGCACTCCCAGCTTCTGGAACAGGATGGGCGGCGAGACGAAACACATCTCGCCGGTTGCGATGTCGACGGCTACCTGCGTCGTCGACGCGCGGTTCAGGCGTCGGCCGCTGGCCGCGTCGCTGACCAGGTAGTCGATGCGCAGGCGGCTTTCCCACTCGACGATCTCGGCGCGCACCACCAGGTGCTGGCCGAACGTCGCGGGCGCCGCATAGCGCAGGTTCATGTCGATGACGGGCCACATATAGCCGGACGCCTTCATCTCGGCATAGTTGTAGCCGATGCTGTCGAGCAGCGCGCAGCGCGCCACCTCGAGGTATTTCACGTAGTTGCCGTGCCAAACCACTTCCATCGGATCGAGGTCGTAGAACTGCACCTGGATCGCGGCTTCGGCGCTCCAGCGCGACGGGACCTTCGCCTTACGCATACAGGCTCCAGGCCTGGTCGCGGATACGGCCCAGCAGCAGGTGCAGTTCAGGGTCGAGGCGGCGGTCCTCGGTGACGGGGACGATGTCCTGGCCCAGCAGGTCGACCATGCGCGCCAGCGGCGCCGGCAGGGCCTTCGCGGGGTCGACGCGCCGGCGCAGCCACACGCCCTGGCGCACCGTGATCAGCAGGGCGGCGGCGACCTGCTCGGTCAGTTCCAGCACGCGCAGGCAGTCGCGCGCGGCGATCGTGCCCATGCTCACCTTGTCCTGGTTGTGGCATTCAGTCGAGCGCGAGAACACGGACGCCGGCATCGTCAGCTTGAGCGCTTCCGCCGTCCATGCCGAGGCGCTGATCTGCAGCGCCTTCAGCCCGTGGTTGATCGGCGCCCGTTCGCCCTGCATGCCGGACAGGTTCGCCGGCAGGCCGGCGTTGTAGCGCGCGTCGACGAGCAGCGCCATCTGGCGATCCAGCAGGTCGGCCAGGTTCGCGACGACGTTCTTCATGCCGTCCATCGCGAAGGCGATATGGCCGCCGTAGAAGTGGCCGCCGTGCAGCACGCGCTCGCCCTCGGCGTCGATGATCGGGTTGTCGTTCGCGCTGTTGAGTTCATTCTCGATGGCGGTGCGGAAGAACGGAAGCGCATCGGCCAGCACGCCGATCACGTGCGGCGCGCAACGGATCGAATAGCGGTCCTGCAGGCGCTTGCCGTTGCGTTCCAGCTGGCCGGCGTACTCCAGGTCGTGGCGCAGCCACGCCGCGACGTCCTGCATGCCTGCGTGCGGCTTCACGGCGAACAGCGTCTCGTCGAAATGGTGGTCGTTGCCGTCGAGCGCGAACGACGCCAGCGCCGTGATGCGCGTGACGAGGCGCGTCAGGTAAGCGGCGCGGTCCCACGCGAGGCAGGCCAGGCCCGTCATGACGGCAGTGCCGTTCATGATGGCCAGTCCCTCCTTCGGGCGCAGGCGCAGCGGTGCGATGCCCGCGTCGCGCAGCGCCTGCGCCGCGGGAACGATCTCCCCGTCGCGCAACACTTCGCGTTCGCCGCACAGCACGGCCGCGAGATACGATAGCGGCGTCAGGTCGCCGCTGGCGCCGACCGACCCTTCGCTCGGGATCACGGGCACGAGGCCGGCGTCGAACAGGCGCACGATCTGGTCGAGCAGCTCGACGCTGACGCCGGAATAGCCTTTGGACAGCGACGCGAGGCGCGCGCCCATCACGGCACGGGCCTGCGCTTCCGTCAGGGGGGCGCCGAGGCCGCAGCCGTGGTAGGTGTACAGGTGGTGCGGCAGCTCGGGCACGAGCGCGAGCGGCACCTCGACGGTGCAGGAATCGCCGTAGCCAGTCGTGACGCCGTACACGACGCCGTCCTCGCGCAGCAGGCGGTCGAGGAAGTCGGCGCCGCGCGCGATGGCGGCGCGGAACGCCGGGTCGTCCGACAGCGCCGGGCGGGCGGTGCCGCGCGCGATAGCGACGATGTCGTCCAGCGTCAGGCGCGAGCGGTCGAAGCGCACGGTGCGCCGGGGCGTGTTGATGTCACTGAGCAGCATCGGGGGAATCCGTTTCGGGTAAATGCCAAAAATCGTAGAAGTTGAACCACTCGAGGGGCGCGCGGCGCGCGTGGTACTCGAGACGGGCCGCGTAGACGGCTGCCAGTTCCGCCAGCGCCTGCGCGCGCTCGCGGCGCGGCAGCACGACCTTGTCGCGCAGCGGTTCGAAATGCACGTCGTAGCCGCCGCCGGTGCGGGTGGCGAACATCGCGGCCAGCGGGCAGCCCAGCACCGCGGCCATCACGTACGGGCCGATCGGGAACGCGGCCGTGCGGCCGAGGAAAGGCGCCAACGCCACGCGCGGGTTGGGCGACACGGGTACGCGGTCGCCGGCGATGACGACGAATTCGCCGCGCCCGATGCGCTCGGACAGTTGCATTGCCATCCCGGCGTCCATGTCGGTCACCTGCATCAGGTTCAAGCGGCTCTTCGGGTCGAGCTGCGCCAGCACATCGTTGAAAGCCTGCGCGTGCTTCGTGTGCACGAGCACCGTCACGCGCAGGCCGGGCGTGCGCAGCGACAGCGCGCGGCACAGGTCGAGGTTGCCCAGGTGCGCGCACACGAGCAGCGTGCCCTGGCCCCGGCGCGCGCGTTCAAGCAGCGGCTCGGCGCCGTGCAGGCGCACGCGGTCGAAATCGAACGCGCCGCCCCACAGCAGCATCTTGTCGAGGATCGCTTCGGCGAACGCGCCGAAATGGCGCAGAACTCCCGTCACGCCGGCCGGCCGGCCCACGCGCGCCAGGTAGACGGACGACGCCCGCCGTGCGCGGGGCTGCGTCGCCACGTACCACAGCAGCACCGGGTAAAGCACGATGCGGAACGGCCAGCGGCCGAACGTGCGGCAGACCCAGAACAGCAGGCGCATGCCGGCCACGCAGGTCGCCTCGTTGACGGCGGCCCAGTGGCGCGAGTCGCCGGCGGACGCGCCTACCTGCGCCATGCCCGCACCAGCAGCGAGGGTATGCGCGGCAGCATGCCGAAGAACAGCGTCATGTGCAGGCGGCTGATCAGGACGTTGTCGGTCCAGGCCTTGAAATGCGACACACCGTCTTCCGGATAGCCCACCCGCGTGGGCAGGTTGACGATGGCGAGGCCGTCCCAGTACAGGCGCACGAGGATCTCGATGTCGAAATTCATGCGCAGGCCGAGCCGGCGGCGGCGCGCCAGCGCCAGCACCGGCGCGACTGGATAGACGCGAAAGCCGCACATTGAATCGCGGATCGCCAGCGACAGCGTGTTGATCCAGACCCAGACGTGCGTCAGGTAGCGCGCATACAGCCGCAGCGACGGCACAGATTCGTCGTACAGCGGGCAGCCGGCAACAACGGCGTGCGGCGCTGCGCGCGCGGCGGCGAGGAAGCGCGGCACGTCGGCCACGCTGTGCTGGCCGTCCGCGTCGACCTGCAGCACGTGCGTGTAGCCGTCCTGCGCGGCGCGTTCGAAACCCGTCAGCACCGCGCCGCCCTTGCCCTGGTTGACGGTGTGCCGTTCCAGCACGACGAGGTCCGGGTGGGCGGCGGCGAGGCCGTCGAGTACCGCGGCGCACGCGGCCGAGCAGCCGTCGTCGACGAGGATCACGGGCAGGCCGTGCGCGAGCACCTGCGCGAGCACACCTTGAATCGCGTGTTCGTGGTTGTAGACGGGGATGACGACGCAGGGTTGGAACATCAGCCGTTCTCCGCCCGCACGAATCGCAGCAGCGAGTGGCAATAACCGATGCCGTCGCGCGCCGTCTGCAGCTGCAGTCCGGCGGCGCGCGCGAGGCGGATGTAGTCGCCGCTCTCGTAGACCTTGCTGTTGCCGCTGGCGAGGTTGTTGAAGTACGGCGACGTGTTGATGAGGCAGTAGGATGCGATGTCGTAGCGCTGGCGGTCCCAGAACGTGTCCATCACGAGCACCTGGCCGCGCGGCGCCAGCGCGGCGGCGACGCGGCGGAAGATACTGGCGATGGCGTCCTCGGAAAAGCAGCTGAGGAACTGGCTCATCCAGACGACGTCCATCCCGGCCGGCAGCGCCGCCGCGTCGTCCAGCATGTCGGTCGGATGCAGGTCGGCACGTTCGCGCAGGCCGGCCGCGGCGAGGTTGCCGTCGAGGACCGCCAGCTGGCCCGGCAGGTCGACGGCATGCAGTTCGACGTTCGCGTCGAACGCCAGCGCGGCCAGCGCGAACTTGCCCGTGTTGGCGCCGATGTCCATCAGCTTGCGCGGTGCGGTCGCGAACACGTCGGGCAGGATCGCGGGGAACGACACGTCGGAATAATAATGGTCGAATGCGAGCCAGCTGGTGCGCGCCGGCTCCGGCAACTGGGACAGGCCCTCGTACAGGGTCGGCCAGTCGCCGAACACTTTGAGGCCGAGTGGCCGCTCGGCGTCGAGCGTGCGTTCGAGGTCGAACAGCGCCTGGTAGCACACATCGTGGTTGAAGTCGATGTTGACCTGGGTGATCGGATCGGTCAGGACGACGAAGCCGGCCTTGTCGAGCACCCAGCGGCCCTCCTCCAGGTAGACGACGCCGGCGGACAGGCAAGTCTCCAGCACGACCTTCAGCACGTACTCGCTCCAGCCGCCCGCGGCCTGGAGCTCGGCGGTGGAACGGCCCGCGTCGCCCGCGTCGGCCACCGCCTGCAGGATGCCGCGCTTCCAGGCGTAGCGCACGCACTGGAACACGACGGGACCGAAGGCGATCTTCTGGGCATCGAAACGGGCGTCGAATGCGCTCTGGCGCGCGGGCGAGAATTTTTTGTTCAGCATGGTTAGTCGGGCCCGAACAGGATGCGTCCGCTGGCGTGGGCGCCGGCCTCGGAAAAGTAACGGAATGCGAGGCTGCACCTGGCGGCGTCGCGCGACAGTTCGAGCCGCACCGGCTGTTCCGGGCGGATCATCTGCTGGAATTTCAGGGCCTGCATGCCGGCGAAGCTGCCGGCGCGGCCCAGGTAAGCCGTGCCGTAACGGATGGCCCAGTCGACCTGCACGACGCCCGGCAGGACGGGCGCCACGCAGAAATGTCCGTCGAAGTACAACAGGTCGAACGGTACGGTCAGTTCGAGCAGCACCCGTGCCTCGTCCCGCTCCAGCACGCGCACGGCCGGCTCGCGCGGGCGCACGGGCGGCGCCAGCAGCGCGAGGAGTTGCGCCGCTGTCGTCTTGCCGCGCGCGTCGACGGGCAACGCGTCCAGGTAGCGCCAGCGGCGCGGCAGCGCGACGGCCTCGAGGCCGGATGCCAGCTGCGCGCGCAGGTGGGCGTTCAGCGCCGTCTTGCCGCCCTCGTTCAACACGGCGCGGCCGGCGTCGGACGGCACCACAAAGGCGGCCAGCACCTGGCGTCCATGGCCGTCGTCCGGACACGCAAGCACCCGCGCCTCGCGCGCCAGGCCGCCTGCCAGCAGGCCCGCCTCGATGGCGTCGAGCGAAATCCGCTTTTCCTCGATCTTGACGATCCGGTCGGCGCGGCCGCGTAGCACGAAGCGGCCGCCTTCCTGGTCGTCGACGCGGTCGGCAAGGACCAGCCAGTCGTCGCCGCCAGCCGGCTCGGAACGCACGGCGAGCAGGCCGTCCTCGCCGCGCTTCCAGGCGACGCCCGGCAGCGGCGTCCAGCCGTCGGCGGCGGCTGCCGTGCGCCGGCGCCACGCGATGCCGCCCGTCTCGGAACTGCCGTAGACTTCGATGGGCGCCTGCCCGAGCAGCGCACCAGCGTGATGGGCCGCCGCCGCGTCCAGCATGCCGCCGGACGAGAACACGGCGCGCAGGTTGGCCGCCGCGCCGCGCCAGTCGAGGTGGTCCGGCAGCCGTTTCAAATGGGCCGGGCTGGCCAGCAGCACCGCTGGGCGCGCGGCAAGCGCCGGTGCCAGCGTTTCCGGATATTCGTGGCGCGCCGCATGCACGGGCCGGCCGGCGGCGAGCGGCCACAGTACCCGGAACAGCAGGCCGTAGATGTGCTGATGCGAGACCGTGGACACGACGGCCGCGTCGCCCAGCGCCGCGCCGAATTGCGTCTCCAGCGCCTCGAGTTCGCTCGTCAGCTGGGAGAAGCGCTTCGGGATCGGCACCGGCGTGCCCGTCGTCCCGGACGTGAACACGACAAGCGCCGGAAAATCGGGGGCAGGCGCGCGCCATTCTGCGTCGCCGGCAGCGGACGGTGACTGCGGCGCGTAGTCCGCGGGGAACTCGCCCCAGAACGCATCGACGTTGCCGGCCAGCGCCGCGCAGGTGGCCGGCAAGACGTCGGCGGGAAGCCAGACGGTCTTCCCGGCGAGCCAGGCGCCGACGAGGGCGGCCGCGAATTCCAGGCTGTCCTCGTGGTACAGCGCGACGGGTCCGGGACCGGTGCGCCGGCCCAGAGCGGCCCAGGCGCGGACGCGCGCCAGCAGCGCGCCATGGCGCACGTATTCGCCGGCGCGCCAACCGGCCAGCGCGTCAACTTCGCGCGCGGCGAGACGGGCGAACAGGTCACGCATGGTGCAGCCGCCGGAAACGCATGCGCAACAGGTATTCGCCGCCGAACATCAGGCCCATCAGCACGTACGAGACGACGCCGGTGTACACCGACCACACGGCCTCCGGCGCGAACAGCGCCGTGAGCAGCGCGACGGTGCCGTTCGCGGCGAAGAACACGCACCACGCCTGCGTCACGCGGCGCGTGTAGCCGACCGCCGCCGCCGGCAGGTCGGGCTCGCGCAGGCGCGCGAAGCGTTCGACCATCGACGGGCCGTGCACGAGGCTCCAGCCGAAGGCGGCCAGGAACGCTCCGTTGACGAGCACGGGATACAGCTTCAGGGGCAGCACGGCATTGGCGCCGATCGCGAGCACGGCCAGCCCCAGTGCTGCCGCCGCCGACCAGCGCGCGGCGGCGCTCAGCCTGAGCGCCGGCAGGCGCGTCGCGGCCGCCAGCAACAGCAGGCCGGCCAGCCAGCGCGGCTCGACTGTGCCGTGGCCGAACCAGATCGCCAGCGGATAGACGAGCGTCAGCGCGCCCGCCAGGACGTTCCACGCCATCGGGTCAGGCGACTTGCGCTTCGGATTGCGGTTCCGGCTCGGCCTGTGCCAGACCGACCAGCGCATCGACGACGTCGCCGACCGTGCGGATGGTCTTGAACACTTCCGGCTGCAGGCGCTTGCCGGTCATCTGCTTGAGCTTCACGGCCAGGTCGACGGCATCGATGCTGTCGATGTCGAGGTCGGCGTACAGGTTCGACGCCGGGGTCAGTGCGGCGCGATCGAGTTCGAACATCTCTGCCAGCAGGTCCGCGACCCACGTGAACAGTTCGTCTCGGCTCATTTCGTTCAGGGCTACCATGGCCTGCTCCTATTTCTTGCGGTGGGTTTCGATCATCGCCGCGAGCGCGCGCACCGATGCAAAATGGCGCCGGGTTTCCTGCGCTTCGGGCGGCAGCGTGATGCCGTAGCGCTTCTGCAGCGCCACGCCGATTTCCAGGGCATCGATCGAGTCGAGCCCCAGTCCTTCGACGAACAGCGGCGCCTCGCTGTCGATGTTGGCGGGTTCGATGTCCTCGAGCTGGAGGACGTCGACGATCAGTTCCTTCACTTCCTGTTCAAGCATGTTGCTGGCCTTCTTCCATAAAATAGCGTTGCAGGTAATCCGTCAGGCGCCGCGCGGCCACGACGTCGGATACGCCGGGCGCGAGGAAGCGTTCGGTGCCGATGTCGTCCATTACGTCGATGCGGAAGCTGGCCCGGCGCGGCGGCACATGCCACCATTTGTCGCCCTTGCCCAGCGTGGGCGGTTCGCACGAGATGCGCACCGGCGTCACAGGCCGCGCACCGCGCACGGCGATATTGGCGGCGCCGCGCTTGAGTGCCGGCACGGCACCCCGCGGCGTGCGCGTCCCCTCGGGAAAGATGATCAGGTTGCCGCCCGCGCATAGCGAGGCGATGCAGTCCTCGATCAGTTCCGGGCCGCGGTCGTTGCAGATATAGCCGGCCGCGCGCACCGGCCCCCGCGTGAACGGATTGCGCACCAGGCCGCCCTTGACGATACAGTCGGCGTTGCGCACGAAGGCCATCAGGAAGACCGTGTCGATCAGCGTGGGATGGTTGGCCAGGATCAACTGGCCTTCGCGGTCGAGCTTGTGGATCCCGTGCACGTCGTAGCGCAGCACGCCGAGGCCGCTCATGATGCCGACGAAGGCACGAAAACTCAGGCGCACGGTGGCGCGCGCCGCGCGCACGCGCGCTGTTGTATCGGTCACGCACAGCGCCAGCAACGGGAAGACGAGCACCCGCAGCAGCAGGCCGCCCAAGCCGAACAGCGTGAAACTCAGGCCGGTCGCGAACACGCGCCAGCCGAGACCGATCCTGTCAAGCATCGCGGCACCAGGTCCAACGGCGGTCGGCGGCATGACGCACAAGTTCCGGAGCGTGCGCGAGCAGGAAGCGCAACACGTCCAGCGCGCCGGGCCGGCGCGGCGCCGCGGCGCTCGCCTGCTCCGCGCGCCACGACAGCCGCACGGGCTGCGCGCCGGCGGGCACCATTGCCCAGGCAAATGCATACGGCTGCTCGTCGCAGTCTTCGAATCCGGCCAACACGTCCGGCAGCGGCGCATCGCAGGCCACCAGCAGGACCATGTCGGCGCCGTCGGCCAGCAGGCCGCAGGCTTCGATCACGGCATGTTCGAGCGTGGCAGGGCCGGCCGCCAGCGCGACGTGGTTGGCGCGGTCCGCACGCGCGATCGAGAACAGGCCGGCGCTGGCATTGTGCACGGCCAGGCCGAACGCCGTGGGCGACAGCGGTTCGCCGCGCGCCAGGTCGTCGAGCAGGCCGACGGCGCGCCCCACTTCGCCGTGGCGCGAGCAGAACACGGTCGGCACGTCCGTGCGCTGTCCCAGGCATTCGTACGCGACTTCGAGCGCCATCCGGCCCAGCAGGCCGGCACGCCGGCGCAGCATCGCGGGCATGGCGGCCACCTTCGGCTCGTCGGTGCCGGCGAACGGCCAAGGCTCGCGCGCCCACGCCTCCCACCGCTCGGGCGAGGTGACGCCGGGTGCCCATGCAGCGTGGCGCGCAATGGAAAAGACGACCTCGTTCTCAAACATAAATCAAAAGCCACAGAAAGCGCCGCAATCGTGCGACATGGACAAATAGTAATTATTATAATCCCAAGATTTTCCTGCTGGAATAATTTCATGCCGGAATTGCACCATTTCGCAACACGCGGCATGCTCGGGACAACGCTCGCGGTCGCGGGCGAAGGGGAAGGATATTGCCACGTAAACACGGGCAAAAGATTCACGCAATGTCACACGGGAGCGATGCCCTCCCGCGTGGGGGAACTTACTCTGCGGGCAGCAGCTCGCGCACCCGCGCCGGCAACGGCACCGATTTCTCGGCCGCGAAATCGATCCAGACGACCTTGCCGCCGCCGTCCGCAGCGACGACGTCGGCATTGCCTTCCGCATCGACCATGCGGATCTCGTGGGTCACCTCGAAACTGGACCGGCCCGCCGGACCGGCGAACGTGCGGATCTCGATCTCGCCCGGATACTTCAGCTGCCTGATGAAGTTGCAGTAAGCCGTGACGATCACCGGACCTTCGCCCTTGATCTCGAGGTCGCCCGCCGCCTGTTCGAGGAAGGCGATGCGCCCGCTCTCCATGTACCGGAAATACACCGTGTTGTTCACGTGGCCGAATGCATCCATGTCGCCCCAGCGGATCGCCTGGCGCATCGTGTGAACCTGCTTCTTTTGAGTCATTGTTGCTCTGTGTCGTGGCCAAAAGCCGGCATGATACGGCCTCAGGTGCCGGAAAGGCAGCCCTCGTCGTAGAGGATGGACTCCACGATCCGGCAAAAATTCCCCGGATCTTCGAGCATCATCATGTGCCCCGTCTTCGGCTGCACGCACACGCGGCGCGCCTGCGACAGTACCCAGTCGGGCACGTCCCATCCCGCGCTGGACTGTTCGCCGCCGACGAGGTACAGCGGCGTCGCGCGCGCCAGCACGCGGCCGACGCAGCCCAGGTAGTCCGGCGCGCCGGTCGTGTCGAGCACCGATTGCGCCATCTGTTGCACGGTCGTGTACGGCTGGTTCGCAAGGATGTCCTGCGCCCACGCGATGCGCTCGTCGCTCGCCTCGATGCCGCTCTTTTCCAGCCACGCGGCCGGCGCCGCTTCCATCGCGCCGTATTCCGCGGCCCACTCGGCGTCGGGCAAGGCGGCGATGCGGCCCGTCCAGAACGCGTCCTTCAACGTGAAATTGCCCTCGACATTGATGACGCCGCGCACGAGTTCCGGCACGAGGTCGGCCAGCAGCATCGCGGCGATGCCGCCCACGCTGTGGCCCAGCACCCAGGCGGGACCGCCGATCTCGTCGTGCAGGAAGCGGGCCAGCATGGCGGCCTGGTCGGCCAGGGTGATGTGGGCGTCTTCGCCGCGGCGCTGGCCGTAGCCGATCAGGTCGGGCGTGAAGAGGTCGACGCCAGGCAGGTAGCGCCGCGGCTCGAAGTAATCCAGCGAACCCAGCAGGCCGTGGATCAAGAGGAGCCGCGGGCGAGACGCCGTCATTGCGCCGTCATGCCGTCGTCGGCCGTGATGATGGCGCCGTTGATGAAATGGGCTTCCTCCGCGGCGAGCAGCAACAGCAGGCCGTCGAGGTCCTCCGGCTTGCCCGTGCGGCGGCGCGGCAGCATCTCGATCAGCTTCTTGCCCTGCTCCGTGTCGAAGTAATCCTCGTTCATCTCGGTGGCGATATAGCCCGGGCAGATGGCGTTCACGTTGATGCCGTAGCGGCCCCACTCGACGGCCATCGCCTTCGTCATCTGCACGACGCCGGCCTTGCTCATGCAGTACACGCCGATCTGCGGCAGCACGCGCAGGCCCGCGACGGACGCGATGTTGACGATGCGATGCTGCTTCTTCGGATCGCCCTTGGCGCGCTGGATCATCCGCTTCGCGGTCTGCTGGGCCATGAAGAACGCGCCGCGCAGATTCGTGTCCATGACGTAGCCGTAGTCTTCCTCGCTCACGTCGAGCAGGCGCTGCGTCGTCGACACGCCCGAGTTGTTGACGAGGATGTCGATCGGACCCGCTTCCGTCTCGGCGTGGGCGATCGCGGCCTTGATGCTGGCGAGGTCCGTCACGTCCAGCGCCACGACGTGCGCCGCACCGCCGTCCGCTTCGATCTCGGCTCGCAATTCCTTCAGGCGTTCGATGCGGCGCGATGCGAGCACGACCTGGGCCCCGGCACCGGCCAGCGCCTTGGCGAACCGCGCACCCAACCCGCTGGATGCACCCGTGACCATCGCGATCTTTCCTTCGAAATTGACTTCAATCCCCACGTTACGCCCCCTATGCCCAAACTTTGTCTGTTGCGAAGTCATAATCATTACACACTTCACCTATTTCGCACCGATTAGATTACCGCGTCTAATTGTTGCCCTACAATGGCGCTCGGCGTTGCCAACGAGCGCAAAAAAGTGCACACTCGTGCTTAAATTTTTATAACTCCCATAAGACATGACTCAGACCAATTCCCTCCTCGAAGAATACGGCCCGCGCGAAGCAATGGAATACGACGTGGTCATCGTCGGCGGCGGCCCCGCAGGCCTGTCGGCCGCGATCCGCCTGAAGCAGTTGGCGGCCGAAAAGGGCCAGGACGTGTCGGTCTGCGTGCTGGAAAAAGGCGGCGAGCTGGGCGCGCACATCCTGTCGGGCGCCGTGATGGATCCGCGCGCATTGGACGAACTGTTCCCGAACTGGAAGGAATTGGGCGCACCGCTGAACACGCCCGTGACGGAAGACCGCATGCTGTTCCTCTCCGAGACGAAGGCTTACCAGACGCCGTCGTTCATGATGCCGAAGATGTTGACGAATCACGGCAACTACGTGATCTCGCTGGCCAACGTCGTACGCTGGCTGGGCCAGCAGGCGGAAGCGCTGGGTGTCGAGATCTTCCCGGGCTTCCCGGCCGCCGAAATCCTGTACAACGACGACGGCTCGGTGAAGGGCGTCGCGACGGGCAACATGGGCGTCAACCGCCACGGCCAGCCGACCGACGCGTTCCAGCTCGGCATGGAACTGCACGCGAAATACACGCTGTTCGCCGAGGGCTCGCGCGGCCACCTCGGCAAGCAGCTGATGGCGAAGTACGACCTGAACAAGGGCAAGGATCCGCAAACCTACGGCATCGGCATCAAGGAGCTGTGGGAAATCGATCCGGCCAGGCACCAGCCGGGCCTCGTGGTCCACACGGCCGGTTGGCCGCTGGACAACGACACCTACGGCGGTTCGTTCCTGTACCACCTGGAAAACAATCAGATCGCCGTCGGCTTCATCGTCGGCCTGTCGTACCAGAACCCGTACCTGTCGCCGTACGAGGAATTCCAGCGCTATAAAACGCACCCGGCGATCCGCCATTTCTTCGAAGGCGGCAAGCGCATCTCGTATGGCGCGCGCGCGATCACGGCGGGCGGCCTGCAGTCGCTGCCGAAGACCGTGTTCCCGGGCGGCGCGCTGATCGGCTGCGACGCGGGCTTCCTCAACACGAGCCGCATCAAGGGTAGCCACGCCGCCATCAAGACGGGCATGCTCGCGGCCGACGCCGCCTACGCCGCACTGGGCGCGGGCCGCCAGCACGACGAGCTGCTGAGCTATCCGGTCGCGTTCGAACAATCGTGGCTGCACGAGGAACTGCACGTCGCGCGCAACTTCAAGCCGTGGATGAGCAAGGGCCTCGTCGTCGGCACGATCATGACCGGCATCGACCAGATCCTGTTCAAAGGCAAGGCGCCGTGGACGCTGCATCACACCCATGCGGACCACGAATGCCTGCGCCCGGCGTCCGACTTCAAGCCCATCGCCTATCCGAAGCCGGACGGCAAGCTGACCTTCGACCGCCTGTCGTCCGTGTTCATCTCGAACACGAACCACGCGGAAGACCAGCCCGTGCACCTCACGCTGAAGAACCCGAACGTGCCGGTCGAGATCAACCTGGCCAGGTTCGCGGGTCCGGAGCAGCGCTACTGCCCGGCCGGCGTGTACGAATTCGTGAAGACGGACGAGGGCAAGGATCGCCTGCAGATCAACGCGCAGAACTGCGTACACTGCAAGACCTGCGACATCAAGGACCCGACGCAGAACATCGTGTGGGTCACGCCGGAAGGCGGCGGCGGGCCGAACTACCCGAACATGTAACGAACAAACGGCGCCGCGGCGCCGTTTCTACTTGTGCGCGCGGTTGAAATAACGCTCCGCGCGCCGCTGCACGGCTTCGAAACATAAACTCGGCAGCCAGTACACGACGGCCGCCGCCACGTACAGCGGCAACGGCCGGAACGTCACCGAGATCAGTTACTTCGTCACGAGCATCAATTCGGTCACGGTGATCACGGAGACGAGCGCCGTGTCCTTGATCAGGCTGATCAACGTATTGCTCATCGCGGGCACGGCCGTGCGCAGCGCCTGCGGCAAACGCGAGCGTGTAACCCGCCCCTCGCGCCATCACGGGCGCGGCCTCGCGCAGCAGGTCGAACAGTTCGGTCACGGAGCGCGGGTCGCGTCGACGCCGAACCAGGCATCGGCTCAGCTCATCGTACGAGACAGCGCTGATTTAACACCGGATCTTGACTACGCGCAAAGGAAATATTGTCGTAAATATATGCTAAAACTGTCGCCGGCCGTGCCTGCCGAAGTTGTGGCCCGTGACGATCAGCGAGCTCTCGACCAGCGTCGACAGGCCCAGCAGCAATTGCACGAGCTTGTCGTCCGGCAGCACCCAGATGGACCCGGCCGGCTGCTCGGCCCCGGTCGCTGCCATGATCAGGGGGGCGATCCAGCTGGCATCCGGCTCGACGTCGAGGATGACGGCATCCGCCGCCGTCTGCATGTAGACGTCGCCGCCGGGTGCGAGGCGGAAGCGCACGCCGACGCCCGTCTCCTGCGGCTTGACGAGCTCCTGCATCGTGCGGTTATGCTCCTCGATCCACAGTTCGACGTCCTGCGGGGTTTCCAGCGACGTCCACGGGACGGGGCGGAAACGGGGACGTTCAGTGTCGTTGGTGTCAGGCGTCATATGGCAATCGATCAGGCTTGAGGACGGCGCGTATGCTACGGCATTTCGCGGAGCGTCACCAGCTTTACTGCGACGGCATCGCCCTCGATGACCAGCTCGGCGGCCGCGATCGGCAAGCTGAACCGCCGCCGCCCGGCGCTGCCCGGGTTTACGTACAGCACGCCGTCGCGCTCGCTGCATGCGGGCTTGTGCGAGTGGCCGGACACGACGACCCGCACGCCGGCCGCGCGCGGATCGATGGCGAGCGCCTTCAGGTCGTGGATCGCGTACAGCGCCACCGTCCCGAAGTCGACGCGGGCCGTCGCCGGAATCGCGCGCGCCCACGGCGCGGTGTCGTTGTTGCCGCGAACCACCGTCAACGGCGCAATGGCCGCCAGGCGCACAAGGATCTCCGGGTTGCCGATGTCGCCGCCGTGGACGATGTGGTCGGCCCCGGCGAGAAACTCGAGCGCCTCGGGCCGCAGCAGGCCGTGCGTGTCGGAAATCAGGCCGACCCGCATCGGTTCAGTGGGGATGGTGGCGGCTCATCTTGATCGCCGTGTAGATCGAATACAGGGCCGCGAGGCCGACGACGACATACACGACACGGCTGGCCGGGCTGCCCGGACCGAACAGCGTGGCGACGACGTCGACGTCGAACAGGCCCACCGTCGCCCAGTTCAGGCCGCCGATGATCAGGAGCGCCATTGCGGCGTAGTCGATCCCGGACATCGCGGTCGTGCCTTCGCGCACGGCAGCGCGTCGTTCGGGCAGGTGCCGGCGTTCCATTGTCGGTGCGTTCATGGTTGCCATCATGTCCTCCTTGGGGAAAGGTTGGTACAACCACGATAGCAAAAACGCGCGAACGCGTGCGCCGCCTATCCGTTCGGGAATCCGGCGGCGGCGCGCCCCGCTCAGCCTTTCCAGGTACGGTTGAGGCCCGTGTCCGTGTGGATCCAGCCGCCTTTCGGGCCGGAGCGGTAGTAGAAGCCGACGCCGCCCTTGCGGAAGCTCTTCACGAGCCCGCCCAGCACTTCCTCGGTGAGGCCGGCGATGCGTACGTCCGCCGCCTTGCCCGACATGTGCAGCGACTGGCGCGCGGCCGGCACGCCCTGTTCGATCAGGCGGTTGTTGGACGCGGGGGTGCGGTAGCCGGACAGGATCTCCAGCGGCCGTTCGAGGCCGTAGCGCGCAACGAATGCCTGCGACGCCCACAGCGTCTCGATCAGCTTCGGGTCGATGGCGATCGACGCCTTGCCGTTCACGTCGCGCAGCAGATGGCACAGTTCCTGGTAGGCGGAATCGATCACCTCGCCGTCCTTCCAGTACAGGACATTGGCGCGTTCGCCGCTTTGCGGACGGATCACGGACAACGTGCGCGGCTTGACCCAGAAGTCGATGTCGACGACCTGGGCATCGAACAGATCGGGAGGCGGTTCCAGCTCCGTGCTCGGGGCGTCGGTCTGGGAACGGGCTGCTTGCGCATCGACCAGCGGGACGGCGACGAGTCCCAGCGCGGTCAGGCGCAAGCCGTGGTGAAGAAAATCTCTACGGGAAGCCATAACGAACTCATCATTGAAACCCGACTACTATAGCGCAAGCGCCAACAGGAAAGAAGATGAGTTCACGTTGCGTAATGTTACACAGTGATCAAAGCGTGACGGCGCTCATTGGCTGCAATTGCAAAATCTCTTGCGTGCCGGCACCGTTTCAGCATCGAGCTGCTTCCACAGGAAGTCGCATTCGAGGCCGAAACAGGCCTTGTCCTTGCCCGCGTTGACATAGCCCTGGCGCTCGAAGAAACCGCTGGCCGACTCCGGGCTCTGCATGTGCACCTTGCTGATGTTCCATGCGCGCGCCTGCGTTTCCAGCGCCCGCAGCAGCGCGCGCCCGACGCCCTGGCGCAACAGATCCGGGCGGACATAACACAGGGGCACCTTGCCGGCCTGGTTCAGGAGTGCGAAGCCAACCACGTCCCCATCACGCTCCGCCACGACGGCGAAGTTGCTGGGCGACGACAGCCAGCCCAGCACGTTCTGGGTCGTCTTGTTGCCGAGCCAGGCTTGCAGGATGTCGGGACGGCCGCCGTGGTCGGGCACGCAGCCCTCTTCGATCGAATGGCGCAGCAGGCGGCATGCGGCCGGCGCGTCATTCGGTGTTGCCTGGCGTATTTCGATACCCATTGTTTTCAGCATCAAACCTGGAAAAAACGATGTTTCAGCGAAGGCCGGACTATACCCCAAACGCGACGCGGCTGCTTTGAAGCGGTCCGTTGCGTATGCATGCCACATACGCCGTCTAAGCATATGATAAAAATGTTCTTTTGTTTTGCTATTTTTTAACGGATCATCGACCGTCCCTAGAGAGTCTTTACAAGGAAAAACAATATGGCGATCCCATCCGTTTCCTCGCTTCGCCGCGCACTGCTGGCGCTGGCGCTCGGCAGTACCGTGGTCCCGTTTGCCGCACAGGCAGCCGGCGTGGAACTGCTGAACGTGTCCTACGACGTGGCACGCGAGCTGTACAAGGACATCAACCCGGCCTTCGTCGCCGAATGGAAGAAGGTGACGGGCGAAACCGTCACGATCAAGCAATCGCATGGCGGCTCCAGCAAGCAGGCCCGCGCCGTCGCCGACGGTCTCGAAGCGTCCGTCGTGACGATGAACCAGGCCAACGACATCGACATGCTGGCCGACCGCGGCCTCGTCGCGAAGGACTGGGCCAGGAAATTCCCGGACAATGCGGCGCCCTATTACTCGACCATGGTGTTCCTGGTCCGCAAGGGCAATCCGAAAGGCATCAAGGACTGGGCCGACCTCGCCAAGCCGGACGTGAAAGTCGTCATCCCGAATCCTAAGACCGCCGGCAACGGCCGCTATACCTACCTGGCGGCCTGGGGCTCGGTGATCAAGAAAGGCGGCAACGAAGCGCAGGCGCGCGACCTCGTCGGCAAGATCTTCAAGAACGTGCCCGTGCTGGACGCCGGCGGCCGCGCCGCCACGACCACCTTCACGCAGCGCCAGATCGGTGACGCCCTCGTTACCTTCGAGAACGAAGTGAACCTCGTGCGCGCCGAGTTCGGCAACGACTTCGAAGTCGTGTACCCGTCCATCTCCGTGCTGGCCGAGTCGCCGGTGGCCGTCGTGGACAAGGTCGTCGACCGCAAGGGCATCCGCAAGCAGGCGACGGGCTACCTCAACTTCCTGTACTCGGAAACGGGCCAGGCGATCGGCGCCAAGCACTATATGCGCGTGCGCAACGAAAAAGTCATGAAGCAGTTCGCCGCGAACTACAAGCCGATCAAGCTGTTCACGGTGGATGATGTATTCGGTGGATGGCGTGCCGCGCAGAAACGTCACTTCGACGATGGTGGAGAATTCGATAAGATTTACACCTCGAAATAAGACATTTCACAAAAATCTGTTCAAAAAGAAGGCCCTGCGGAAACGCGGGGCTTTTTTTCTTGTAGAATCTTGCCGTTGGACTCGATATTTCACTGACGGACATAGACATGTGTCAATCTTTGGTGCTATCGTTCAATTTTGTTGCCGCATAGCATGTCGCTATCTGCCAACCCGACGTTTTGATGCTCCGCCGCCGTCCGGCGCCCGACCATTAACCGTACCCAGACAACCATCCATGATCAAAAAATTCCTCGCTGCCGTAGTGATGACGATCTCCAGTGCAGCGGCCTTCGCCGTGCCGTTCGGATCGCAATCGGTGCTGGTGGTCGAAGACGACACCGGCAAGGTGCTGTTCGAAAAGAACGCCAGCACCGTCGCGCCGATCGCTTCGCTGACCAAGCTCATGACCGCCATGGTCGTGCTCGATGCCCACCAGGACATGAACGAGCCGATCGAGATCGAAAAACAGGACGTCGACATGCTCAAGCACAGCTCGTCGCGCGTGCCCGTCGGCGCCACCATTCCGCGCCGTGACGTGCTGCAGCTGGCCCTGATGTCGTCGGACAACCGCGCCGCCGCCGCACTGGCCCGCACATACCCGGGCGGCATCGACGCCTTCCGCGCCGCCGTCAAGCGCAAGATCGCCGCACTCGGCATGACCCAGACGGTCATCGAGGAACCGACGGGCCTCTCGCCGAACAACCGCTCGACCGCCGCCGACCTCGTCAAGATGGCGACCGCGGCATCGAACTACGCGGAGATCACCCGCATCACGACGTCGTCGAAGGACCTGATCAACATCAAGGGCCGCGAAGTCGAATACCACAACACCAACCGCCTCGTTGGCGCCAAGGGCTGGGACATCGGCCTGTCGAAGACGGGCTACACGCAGGAAGCGGGCCGCTGCCTGATCATGCGCGTGAAGGCGGCCGGCAAGAACGCGACGATGGTGCTGCTGAACGCGGGCGCCTCGTCCGTCCGCATCCTGGACGCCCTGAACATCCGCCGCCACGTGCTGGGCGACGCCGGCCCCGTGGCCACGCGCGCCGTGGCGACGGCCGACGGGTCCCCGCGCGTGCGCGCTTCCGCACGCGGCCCGCGCATCCGCGCCACGGCCGGCGGTCCGCGCATCCGTGCAACGGCCGGCGGCACCACGCGCCGCAGCCACAAGCACGTGACCGTCACGCGTCACCGCCGCCATCGCTGAGCGGGCGACCGATATCAATACCGAAGGCCGGGACGGGCGACTGTTCCGGCCTTGTCATTTGCGATGCCCATGAACCGTACCCGAATCCTCGCCGCCGGCGCCGGCGGCACCCTCCTCGTCGTGGCTGCCACGAGCTTCGCCAGCCCCTGGTGGACACTGAACCGCCTGCGCGCGGCCGTGGAGCGCCACGATGCCGAGGGCGTCTCCGCCCAGGTCGACTTCCCTGCCCTGCGCGACAGCGTGAAGAGCCAGCTGCTCGGGTCGATCGCCCGCGACGCGGGCACCAATGCCTTCGCCGCGATCGGCCAGGCCTTCGCACGGGCCGTCGCGGATCCGCTCGTGGACGCGATCGTGTCGCCGGCCGGTGTCGCCGCCATGGTCGAACACGGCAAGGTATCGATCGGCAATCCCACCCGGGACGCCGCGACGCCCGCCGCGGAGCCGTCACGCGACAAGCCGCCGCAGCACAAGCCGCCGCAGCACAAGCCGCATTATGCGCTGCACTACCGCGGCTGGCGCCATTTCGCCGTCACGGCGGAGGACGGCGGCAGCTTCGTGTTCCGGCGCGACGGCCTGTGGAGCTGGAAGCTGGCGGGGATCGAATTGCCGCGCAACTGAGAACTCAGCGCGACTTCAGCTGGCGCACATGGCCTTCCAGTTCGGCGAAGGTCGGGCGCTCCGTGGCCGAGATGACCTTGCGGCCGAATTCCACGGCGATCGTCGGCGCATAGCCGTTCATCGAGGCCAGCAGCGTCACTTTCACACATTGCAGCGCCTTGACGACTTCCTGGTGGCGCCGGTGCAGCAGGCTCCCGAGCGGCGCGACGAGGCCGTACGACAGCAGGATGCCGAGGAACGTCCCCACGAGCGCGGCCGCGATCAGGCCGCCCAGCTCCGCCGGCGGCCGGCCGATGGACCCCATCGTGTGCACGACACCCATCACCGCGGCGACGATGCCGAACGCGGGCATGCCATCGGCCAGCTTGTGGATGGCCTGCACGGGGATGTCGGCGTCTTCCTGGTACGTGGCGATCTCGTTGTCCATCAGGTTTTCCAGCTGGTAGCTGTTCATCGTGCCGGACACCATCAGGCGCAGGTAGTCCGTGATGAATTCCATCAGGTGATCGTCGAGCAGGATGATGCGGTACTTCGTGAAGACGGCGCTTTCGTACGGCGCGTCGATCTCGTTCTCGAGCGCCATCAGCCCTTCCCGGCGCACCTTCGTCAACAGGTCGAACATCAGGGCCATCAGCGCCATGTACAGCTCGCGGGTGTAGCGCGAGCCGTGGAACAGCATCGGCAGGCTCTGCCACGTGAGGCCGATCGCCTTGCGGTCGTTGGCGATGACGAACGCGCCCAGCGCACCGCCGAAGATCATCAGGAGTTCGTAGGGCTGGAACAGCGCGGCAAGGTGCCCGTCCTGCAGCACGAAGCCGCCGAACACGGCCAGCAGCACGATGATGAAACCCGCGACGATCAACATGATAATGCCCCGATAACTATTCCCAGAACGCAACTTTAACATTGTTGCCACTGAGAAAGCAAAGGTTGTGGTGAGAGTTGGTCGATAGGTTGCGATATGGCAGGATGTCGGGATGCCAACGAAATTCGTCGCGTTCTTTCGCAATCTCAATCTGGGCCACCCGCCGGCGCCGACCCGTGCCGCGTTCGAGGCGGCATTTGCGGACGCGGGCGCTGTCGCCGGCGTGGCGCTGCCGTCAACCAACCCGAGGGGCGATGTGCGCGTGGTGAGCTGGCATGACGGGATGCTGCTGTCGCTGACGTACAAGCTCGGGACCAGTGCGGGGAGTCCGAACGCGTTCGTCGAACGCACCCTGGACGTGCCGGCGACGACCCGGGTGTGGAACACGGTCGTCCGGCTCGTCCGCAAACATGCCGCTACACCGGATCCTTGACGACCCGGTCGACGTAGCACCAGCCCCACGTCTCCCCGTGCTCCTTCGAGCGGATCACGGGGTGTCCCATCGCATGGAAGTGCTTCGTGGCGTGCTTGTTCTTCGACTGGTCGCAGCAGCCGACGTGGCCGCACGTCAGGCACACGCGCAGGTGCACCCACGTGTCGCCCATCCGAAGGCACTCCTCGCAACCGTCGGTATTGCCCTCGCGGGTCACGATGTGATGAAAGTGCGTGCAGTCGTTGCTCATGCCACCTCCTTATTGTTCGATCATTCCCCGCAATCCGCTCGCCCGGCGCGTGCGGCGCAGGATGGCTTCGCCCAGCACGGCCGGCCCCGGCGTCGTCAGGGTGAACTGGCGGCTCGCGCGCGTGATGCCCGTATAGACTAGCTCGCGCGCCAGCACGGCGCCCCCCTCTTTCGGCAGGGCCAGCACCGTGTGCGCGAATTCCGAGCCCTGCGATTTATGGACCGTCATCGCGTACGCCGTCTCCACGTGACGCAGGCGCGTGGCCAGCACGCTGCGCACGTTGTCGCCTTCCAGGAACCACACGCGCAGCGAACCGGGACGCGCCGGGTCCGGCAGCGCGAGGCCGATGTCGCCGTTGAACGTGCCCGTCGGGTAGTCGTTGCGGGTGACCATGACGGGGCGGCCCACGTACCAGTCGCCGCGCACGATCAGGCCCGCGTGCGCGAGGCGCAGTTCGATGGCCTCGTTCAGGCCTTCCACGCCCCACTCGCCTTCGCGCACGGCGCACAGCACGCGGAACGCTTCGAAGCGCTGCAGCACGGCGCGGACCCAGTCTTCGTGGCTTCCATGGCCTGCGCTGCCGGCGCGCAGGAGTTCGAGATACGGGCGATAACCCTCGTTCGCCAGCTGGATCACGTGGTGCTGGTGCGCGTGGTCGATCCAGCGCAGCACGCCGGCCGCGTCGGGTGCGCGCAGCGCGGCGGCCGCGCCGTCGACGTCGCCCGCGTTGACGGCCAGCGCCAGCTTGCCGATCGGGCCGCCGAAGCGGCGGCTGTGGCGCAGCATCACCGTCTGCTGGGCGAGCGGGCCGCCATGGCCTTCATATTCGGCCGGGATCGTCTCGCCGCTCGCGGCCCGCACGTACGCGAGCGTGTCGGCGTCGTAGCGCCCGGCCTGCGCGTCGTGGCACAGATCCCCCAGCACGGCGCCCGCTTCCACCGACGCCAATTGGTCCTTGTCGCCGAGCAGGATCAGCGTGGCGCCCGCGGGCAGCGCGTCCAGCAGCGACGCCATCATCTCCAGGTGCACCATCGACGCCTCGTCGACGATCAGCACGTCGACGTCGAGCGGATTGCCGCGATGATGCGCGAAGCTGCGCGTGTCCGGACGCGCGCCCAGGAGGCTGTGCAGCGTGCGCGCGGCGCCCATGCGCGTCGTCAGCGCGCGCAGCGGCAAGGCGCCGCCGACGCGGTCGGCCAGGTCGGTCAGCGCCTTGTCGATCGACTGTTTCAGGCGCGCCGCGGCCTTGCCCGTCGGGGCGGCGAGCGCGATGCGCTGGCGCGCGGCGTCCGGCGCCGTCGCGAACAGCAGCGCCAGCAGCCGCGCCACCGTGTACGTTTTACCGGTGCCCGGGCCGCCCGTGATGATGGCGAACGCGCCCCGCAGGGCGACGGCGCAGGCGATGCGCTGCCAGTCGGGCGTCTCGCCCACACGCTGGGCGCCGAACAGCGCTTCCAGCCAGGTGTGCGCCTGGTCGATGTCGACGTCGCGGCGCTCCTGCGCGCGTGTACGCACGCACGTGGCGACGAGGGTCTCGTCGCGCCAGTAGCGGCGCAGGTACAGGCGCGTGTCGTCCAGCACGAGCGGCTGGTCGTAATCGAGGTCGCCCACGCGCCACACCTGGTCGCACGTGGCCAGTTGCGACATCCACCCCTTCACGCCGCGCGGCAGCGGTTTCGCGGCCTTCGCCAGCGCCTTCCAATCCTCGTCGGCCCAGCCGAGCAGCGCGGCCGGATCGCCCACCAGGTCGTCCAGCAGCAGGCAGCTGTGACCCCGTCCTTCCAGTTCCGACAGCACGAGGGCCGCGAGCAGCAGCGGCGTCGATTTCGCGCACGCGGCCTCGCCCAGGCTCGCGACGAAGCGCGCGAACACGCCGGACAGGCGGCGCAGTTCGCCCGCCTCCGTCAGGCGCTCCACCTCGGCCCAAAAGGCGCTGGTATCGATGACGTCAGGCTTCATGCGTCTCCTTTCCCAGCAGGCGATCGAGGCCGTCCAGCAGTTCCAGGTCCGGCTCGATCAGGTAGCAGCCGTGCGTGGCCGGGTTGCCGATCCCGCGCAGGAACAGGAACACGGCGCCGCCCAGGTGCTCGTGCGGCGAATAGTCGGCGCCGAGACGCGCGCGCAGCAGGCGGTGCACGGCCAGCATGTAGATGGCGCCCTGGATGTCGTAGCGGTGCCCGGCCATGCCGGCCGCCATCGCGGCCTGCGTGTACGCGGCGTCGCCCGGTCCCAGCGCATTCGATTTGTAGTCCAGCACCCAGTAGCGGCCGTGGCATTCGAACACGAGGTCCGTGAAGCCCTTCAGCATGCCGTGCAACTGGCGCTCCGGCAGGATCGGACGCGGCGTGTTCCCCAGCATGCGTTGGCGGCACAGGCGGTCGAGCGCGGCGACGTCCAGCTGGCGGCTGGGGAACCAGAATTCCATCTCGGCCAGCGGCGAATCGAGGTCCGCCAGCGCGCAGCCGACGGGCGGCAGCGGCGTGACGGCGACCATGCGCAGCCAGGCCAGCGCATCGTCGACGCGGTTGCCCCAGCCGGCGCGCCGGATACGCTGCGCGACTCGAGCCTGGTACTCTTCCTCGTCGATCTGGCCGAAGCCTTCCCGAGCCATCCATTCGAGCTGCTCGTGCAGGAAGTTGCCGGGGCCGGCGCCGCGCGGGAAGCGGTGCCACGGCGCGTCCTCGCCGTGCGTGACGGGCACGACGCCCGGGTCCTCTTCCTCCAGCAAATTCTCTTCCTGCGGCCGCGTGGGCGGCGCGACGGCAACGGTGTTTTTCGTCAGCGACGTGAAGGAGCCCACGGCCCAGTTGCGTTCGAAGCGCGCGGCGAACCGCGGCGGCTCGACGAGCTCCGGCCGCACGTCCTGCCTTGCCAGCCGCGTACAGCCGTCCGGGCTCGCCAGCGCATGCAGTTCGATGCCGTCGACGTCGCCGCGCAAGTGTTCCCAGCGCTCGCGCACGGCGGCCGCGGGCACGGGTGCGCCGCCCGTCAGCAGATAGCCCAGCGCCGATTCGTGCAGCTGGTTCTCGCCCTTCTTGCGCGCCGCGACGGCGGCGACGCCGAGCCACAGGAAATGGCGCGCCCGCGTCAGCGCGACGTACAGCAGGCGCAGGTCTTCTTCCAGGCGCGCGCGGTCGACGGCTTCCATCGCCGCGTCGGACAGCGCCAGGTCGATGCGGCGCTCGCCATCGTCTTCCACGTATTCGAAGAATGCGCGGTTGCGGCGGTCCGTCTTGCGCGCGGTGACGGCGAACGGCAGGTACACGAGCGGATATTCCAGGCCCTTCGATTTGTGCACCGTGACGACTTTCACCAGTTCCGCATCCGACTCCAGCCGCAGCACTCTTTCGTCGCCGCCCTCGCCCACGCCTTCCACCTGTTCGGCGAACCAGCGGATCAGCGCCTGTTCGCCATCCAGTTCGCGGCTCGCTTCCTGCAGCAGTTCCGCGAGGTGCAGCAGATTCGTCAGGCGCCGCTCGCCGCCCGGCGCCGCCAGCAGCTTGGCGGGCAGGCCCAGTTCGTGGATGAAGCGGCGCAGCATCGCCAGCACGCCCTGCCGCTGCCACGCCTGGTGCAGCGATTTCAGTTGTTCGACGCGGACTTCCCACGCCAGTTCGTCGCTCGCGAGCTGCGCCAGTTCCGCCAGCGGCAGCGCGCACGTCGCGGTCGCGAACGCGGCGCGCGCGAGCGTGACGTCGAGCGGATTCGCCACCGCCTGCAACCAGCGCAGCACGTCGCGCGCTTCAATGCTTTCGACGACGGAGTCCTGGTCGGACAGGTACACGCTCGCGACCTTGCGCTGCACGAGCGCGCGCCGGACGGCCGCCGCCTCGCGCCGGTCGCGCACGAGGATCGCGATATCGGCCGGCATCAGGCGGGCAAACCGCCCGGCATCGTCCGCGAAGCCGACGCGCGGATCGTTCAACAGCCGGACGATGTGTTCGGCGCAGTGCTGCGCGAAGAATTCGCGGTAGTCGTCCGCGCGCAGGTCCTCGACCTCCGCCACGCCGACGGCCAGCGCCTGGAACGGCCCGTCGACGCCAACCAGCTGCTGCTTGCGGCCCGCCGCGTCGACGGCGTCGAACGGCAGGGGATTTTCGTCGCCCTTGCGGAAGCGGAAGGCGCCCGCCGCGTAATTTCCTTCCGCGTGGCGGAACAGCTGGTTGACGGCGGCGACGAGCTGGCGCGTCGACCGGTAGTTCGTGCCCAGCTGGTAGTGGCGGCCGTGCGTGGCGCGACGCGCCGACAGGTAGCTGTGGATGTCGGCGCCGCGGAAGCCGTAGATCGACTGCTTCGGATCGCCGATGAGGAACAGGCCGCGCGCCGGATCGTTGTCGGCCACGCGGTACAGCAGGTCGAAGATGCGGTACTGGTCGGGCGACGTGTCCTGGAATTCATCGACCATCGCCACCGGGTACTGGTCGAGGATGCGGCGGCGCAGCGCCTCGCCGTTCGGTCCCTCCAGCGCATCCTTCAGGCGCGCCAGCATGTCGGCGAAACCGAACTGGCGGTTGCGGCGCTTCAGCTCCGCCATGCGGTGCGCGATGGCGCAGGCGGCGTGGCGCAGCAACGCGTGCGACACTGGGGCGATGGCGTCGAGCCCCTCTTTCAACGCCTTGGTGTGCTCGAAGCACTCGGGGATCGGCGCGCTGTAATCCTTGCTGAACGCGTCGAGGATGCCGTCGGGTGTCAGGCGGGTCCACGATGCGTCGGTGAGTTGCGGATAGTGGGCTTGCGGGTCGTCCGCCCAGCCGCGCAGCGCATCGAACGCCTTCGCCAGCGAATCCGGACGCATCTTGTTGCCGTTGAACGCCTTCGGATTCACGCTGCGCTGCGCCGCGATCCACGATTCCATCGCATCGGCGCGCGCCTGCCAGCCGTCCTTCAGCCGCTTCAACGCATCGCGCTGCTCGCGTTCCGCGTCGGCGATGACCGCGCCCAGCGGCCGCTCGCCCAGGTTGCCGATGCGGTCGTCGATGCGGCCCGCGCGCTGCACCAGCTCGCGCACGGTCCGTTTCAGCGCATCGACGTCGCTCCAGCACGACAGGAGGCTCGCGAGCGCCGCGCCGGACAGCGGGTACACGTGCTGGCGCCAGTAGTCGTGCGCCGCATCCTCGAACAGCGCGCGCTCGTCGCCGACGAGCTCCTCGTCGAACAGGCTGCCGCTGTCGAACGCGTGCTCGCGCAGCATGCGCTGGCACCACGCGTCGATCGTGAAGATCGCCGCCTCGTCCATCGTCTCGGCCGCGAGCACGAGCCGGTGCGCGGCCACGAGCCGGGACGCCTCGTCGTCGTATGCGTCGGCCAGCGCTTCCAGATAGGGATCGTCGGGCTCGATCTCGCCGCGGAAGCACGCCGCCGCCTGCACCAGGCGCTCGCGCACGCGGTTCGACAGCTCGCGCGTGGCGGCGCGGGTAAACGTCATGACGAGGATCTCGGGCGGCATCAGCGGACGGATAAAACCGTTGTCGCCGCCGTGGCCCAGCACGAGGCGCAGGTACAGCGCGGCGATGGTCCACGTTTTACCCGTACCGGCGCTGGCCTCGATGAGGCGCGAGCCGTGCAGCGGGAAGCCCAGGGCGTCGAGCAGTTGGCTCATTGCTCGCCTCCGTCGAAGCGGGTCACGGTCACGCCGTCCTTCAGCCACGCGACCAACGGGCCGTACAACGCTTCGGCCACGAGCGGCCAGCCGCCGGCCGCGCGCAGCAGCGCGAATTCCGGCCACAGGCGCGCGAGGCACGGGTCGGTGACTTCGCCGTCGATCTCGAAGCCGCCGTCATACGTCTCGCGCGCATCGCCGCCGGAGAAGTGCGCGAGCGCCGTCTTGCATGCGACGGGCAGCGGCCGGTCGAGATTGGCGCGCCACAGCGTCACCAGCGTCTCCAGTTGCGCGAGCGCCTGGCCACGTTCCAGCGGCGCCATCGCGAGGCTCGCGTCGCGCGCGACGAGCACGCCGCCCACGCGCTCGCCCATCGCGGCGGCGGCCAGCTGGCGCAGCCACGGGCCGATCAGTTTGTCGCCGCGCGGCTCGCCCTTGCGGTCCAGCACCTTGGACGACATCTGCAGCAGCCACACGGTGTCCTCGTCGTTGCTGCGCAGCCGGTCGATCCAGTCGTCGACGCGCAGGCCGCCCGCCTCCACGCCGACGACCAGTTTCGGCGCCGGCTTCGGATAGCGCGCGCCCTGCGCGAGCCAGGCGCGGCGCACGGGCACGAGGTCGTCGACGAGCTGCTGCTGCCATTGCCGGCCCACGAGGCCGATCGGCAGCACGCCTTCGCGCGCGAGCCGCGCGGCGCGCGTCTCCAGCACCTGGCGCACCTCGTGCGGCGCTTCCGGCGTGCCGCTGTCGTCCAGCAGCGTGTCTTCCAGGAAGTAGCGGTCGAGCGCATCGAGCGAGAACGGTTCCTCGTCCTCGCCGACGACTTCCAGGTCCGCGAACGTCACGCCGAGGCGGCGGCGGAAGAAGTAGCGCGCGGGCTGGCGCAGGAAGCTCGCCAGCTCGCCCAGCGTGAGCCGGTAGTCGGCATCCAGTTCGAACGGCGGCAGCACGTCGTCGCCGACACCGGAAGCGTCGGCACCGTGCGCCGACCGCCACTCGCCCGCATACGTGAGCAGGCCGCCGCGCTCGAAGTAGCGGCGCGAGAACGGCTGCAGCGCGTGCACCGTCGTGCGCTCGGCCAGGTCGAGGTCCCAGCCGGCGGCGAGATAATCGCGCAGCTGCGACACGAGCACGGACGCCGGCTGCTCCGTGTTGTCGCGCACGTTGCGGCCGACCCAGCTCACGTACAGCTTGTCGCGCGCGGCCAGCAGCGCTTCCAGCATCAGGTAGCGGTCGTCGTCGCGGCGCGAGCGGTCGCCCGGGCGGCTCAAGCCCGGCAGCGCCAGCAGGTCGAAGTCGGACTGGTGGCCGCGGCGCGGGAAATCACCATCGTTCATGCCGAGCAGGCAGACGACGCGGAACGGCACGGCGCGCATCGGCATCAGCGTGCAGAACGTGACGCCGCCGGACACGAACTGGTGCGACAGCGCCGGCTGGTCCAGCTGGCCGAGCCACGCTTCGCGCAGGACTGCCAGCGGCACGGGTTCGTCGAACAGCGCGTTCTCGCAGATCTCCAGCCAGCATTGCAGCGCTTCTTCCAGCTGGTGCAGCATCAGGCGGTCTTCCTCGTTCGTCGCGCGGAAGAACCTGGCCAGCAGCGCGCGGGCGCAATCGCCCCACTCCATCGGCGTCTGGACGCGGTCGAGGTCTTCGCGCCACGCGAGCAGCGCTTCGACCAGTTCCGCCAGCGAGCCCGCGAGCGCCGCATCGAGGCCGCCCACTTCCGGATACGGCTCGATGTCGCGGAAGCTCGCGCCGTGGCCCGTCGCATAGCCGAGCAGCATGCGGCGCACGCCGAACAGCCAGGAATTCTGTTCGCCGGCCGAGCCGAGGCCGAGTCCCGCGCGGTGGCGCTGGTCCAGGCCCCAGCGCACGCTGGCGCCTTCGATCCAGTGGCCGAGGATGGGCAGGTCGGCTTCCTCCAGGCCGAAGCGGGCGGCCAGCGCAGGCACGTCGAGCAGGTCGCGCACCTCGCTCTGGCGGCAGCGCTGCTGCGGCAGGCGGAGCAGCCATTCCAGCGCCACGAGCAGCGGATTCACGCTGCGGTCCTTCACGTCGCCGATCTCGAACGGGATGTAGCGCGGATCGCTGCGCTTGTGCTGGTCGAACACGGCGTGGACGGCGGCCGAGAAGGTCTCGATGTCCGGCACCATCACGACGACGTCGCGCGGGCGCAAGGCGCCTCGCTCGTTACCTTCGCGCTCTTGCGCGAACCACGACAGCAGCTGGTCGTGCAGCACTTCGACTTCGCGCTGGGCGCTGTGCGCGATGTGGAATTCGATCGACCGGTCTTCCGCCGGCGGCGGCGTGTGCGGATGCTCCGGGAGCGGCAGCAGGTCGCGCACGGCGGCCTGCACCTGGCCCAGCAAAGTCTCGCCTTCTTCGTCGGAGAACAGGTCGATGCGCAGGTTGCCGAATTGCGCGCCCTCGCCATTGTCGAATTCGTCGAGCATGCGCACGAAATCGCGGCCCTGCCGTCCCCAGCTCGCGAGCAGCGGATGGCTGTGCGCGTGCAGCTGCTCGACGGGGATCTCGGACAGGTCGCTGCCATTGCGGTGCTGCTGCCGTTTATAGGCGGCGCGCAGCAGTTCGCGGCCTTCGATGATGTCGCCCCAGTAGAACCGGCACGGGTTCGGCACCGCGATCAGCACCTGCGTGTGGCGCGACAGGCCCGCCATCGCCTGGATCGTCTGGTACGGCAAGGTCGACATGCCGAACAGGATCACGCGGCGCGGCAGGCGCAGCACGGGTTCGCGGTCTTCCGTCACGGCGGCCATGAATTGCTGGTGGATCGTCGCGCGGCCGGACCAGCGGCGCTCCGGCGGCAGGCTCGCGTGGATCTCGCGCCAGAGCTGCGCCTGCCAGCACTGGTCCGGCGCCAGCGGGATCGGCTCGCCGCCCGCACGGCGCAGCTGGTCGCGGTCGTCGGCCCAATCCGTGAGCCAGTCGGCGCGGTAGACCTGGTACTGGTCGTACAGGTCGGCGAGACGTTCGGCCAGCTGCAGGCGGCGCTCGGCGTCGCCGTCGGAGAGGAAATGGCGCAGCGGTTCGAATTTATCCTTTTCCAGCAGCTCGGGCAGCAGGCGCATGAGGCGCCACGTGAGCGCATCCTTGTCGAACGGCGAACGGCGCGGCACCCGTTCCGGCCCCAGCATGCCGCGGTAGGCCTCCCACTGGAAGCGGGCCGGCAGCGCCACGCGCGTGGCCGCGCACACGCCCAGCTCCTCCGCCAGGGCGATCTTGAGCCACTCGGCGACGCCGTTCGACTGGACGAGCATGATCTCTTCTTCCAGCGGACCGAGCGGATTGTCGCGCAGCCAGTCGAAGACGGCGGCGCGCAACAGCTCCATCTGGTTGCCGTGCAGGATGAGGAGGCCGGGGCGGATCGGGGATGGCATGACGGGACGTGGCGAAGAGACTCGCGCAGCATACTACTTCCGGGGCTCCGGCGGTAGAGCTCAGGCCCGGCGATCCTGCTGGCGCGCGCCCAGTTCGGCGAGGATGTGGCGTTCGAGCCGCGGCAGCAGGCCGCGCAGCCGGGCCGCCAGCGTGCGGGCCTGGCCCTGCGCGCCCGGCTCGGCCTGGCGTTCCAGATCGGCGCACAGGTCGCCGCAGACGTTGGCGAAATTCAGCGCCCCGACCGTGCGCGCCGCCGATTTGAGGCGGTGCGCCGCGGCCGCCGCCCGGGCCGGCTCCTGCGCCACCAGCGCGCGATCGATCTCGTGCATGCCGTCGCGGGCCGTGTCCAGGAACAGGAACGCGTATTTGCGCATGCGCTCCGGCTGGCCGCCGAACGCATCGGACAGCACGCCCAGGTCGAGCAGGGTGACCACCCTCGGGGCATCCGGGACGTCCGGCCGCGGTACGCCGCGGCCGAGCGCACGCGCGATCGTCGCAATCAGCGTCTCGGGCGCCGCCGGCTTCGTCAGGAATTCATCCATGCCGGCCGCGAGGCAGCGGGCCTGGTCCTCGATCCCGGCATTCGCCGTCATCGCGATCACTTTCAGGCCCGCCAGCCGGGCATCCGCGCGGATGCGGCGCGTGGCCTCGCAGCCGTCCATCACGGGCATCTGCACGTCCATCAGGACGCAGTCGACAGACACTCCCGCCAGCCGGTCCAACGCCTGGGCGCCATCGTCCGCGACGACGACACACGCGCCGGCATCCTCCAGCAGCTCGCGCGCCACCAGCTGGTTGAACGCATTGTCCTCGACGAGCAGGATCGTGCAGCCGGCCAGAGCCCCCGGTTCCGACGGCGGCGCCGGCGCCGCGGGACGCGGGGCCGTCATCGGCTGCAGGCGCACCGTGAACCAGAACGTGCTGCCCTGCCCCGGCACGCTCGTCGCGCCGACCTCGCCGCCCATCAACTCCGCCAGCTGCTTGCTGATGACGAGACCGAGGCCCGTGCCGCCGTGCACGCGCGTGGACGACGGATCGGCCTGGTGGAACGGCGTGAACAGCTGCGCCAGGTCGTCCGCCGCGATGCCGATGCCGCGATCCTCGACCTCGAAGCGCACGAGCACGTCGGCCCCCACCGTCCGTTCGACGCGGGCCCGCACGTGGATGGTGCCGTGATCGGAAAACTTGATGGCGTTGCCGACGAAATTCAGCAGCACCTGCTCGAGCCGCAGCGGATCGCCGCGGACGGGCCATTTCAGCTCGGGCGCCACGTCGAACACGAGCTCGAGGCCGCGCGCCGACGCCTGCGCGCCCAGCTGGCTCTCGACGTTGCGCTTCAGCGCGTCGAACGTGAAGTCGCGCAGTTCCAGCTCGACCTTGCCGGCCTCGATCTTGGAAAAGTCGAGGATGTGGTTGATGATGCCCAGCAGGTGCTGCGCCGAATGCTGGATCTTGCCCAGGTAGTCGCGCTGCTTCGGGTCTTCCGCGCGCTTGCCCGCCAGGTAGGCCATGCCGATGATGCTGTTCATCGGCGTGCGGATCTCGTGGCTCATGTTGGACAGAAAGTCGCTCTTGGCGCGGCTCGCCGCGTCGGCCTGCGCCTTCAGCGCGTGCAGTTCCGTCACGTCCGTCGACACGCACAGCACCGCCCCTGCGTCGCCATCGCCGGCGAAGCGCACGGGCACCTTCACGCTCCACAACTGGCGCGGGACGCCGTCGCTGCCGGCAAAGGCGTTCTGCACCGCGCGCTTTTCGCCCAGTTCCAGCACGGGCCGGTCCAGCGCCCACAGCGCGTCGGCCTGCGCGGGCGGCATCACCTCGCGGTCGCGCCGTCCCACGATCTCGTGCGCCGGCAGGCCGCAGGCGGCGGCCATCTTCGCGTTGACGTAGCGGTAGCGGCGGTCGCGGTCCTTCAGGTAGACGTAGGCGTCGACGTTGTCCAGCACGAGGTCGAGCAGCCGGCGCTGGTCCACGGCCGTCTTGCGCGAGCGGGCCAGGTTCAGGAACAGCGCAAACGCGAGGAGTGTCGCGCCAAAGCCGCCCGCGCCGGCCAGCCAGGGGAAGACGCGGCCGAAGCCGTCGACGAGGTCGGCGCGGCGGGCGACGAAGCGGGCCTTCCACAGGTTGTCGTCGAAGCGCACGGGCAGCACCGTTTCCATCAGGTCGCCGGCATTCTTCAGCGCCGCACCGGCGCCGTCGTACAGCAGGTTGTCCGCCTCGTTGACGTGCAGCGGGCCGGCCGCCCGGCTGTCGGCGGCGGCATACAGCTGCAGCGCGACCGGCTGGTCGCCGCCCGGCAGCGCGCCGCGCACGAGGGCCGGCACGGAAAAGCCGATGCCGACGGAGCCCGCATACGCGGCGCGCCGGCCTTCGACGTCGGGCGGAACGGCGCCGTCCGTGCGGTAGACGGGCATGCGCAGGCCCAGGCCGAGATGGCGCACGGGGTGCTCCACGACGATGGGCTTGCCGGATGCCGTCATGCGGCCGCTGTCGCGCGCCCGCTCGAGCGCCTGCGCGACCGCGGGCGCGCCGCCCGCCAGGTCCGCACCGGCCTTCTCCGCCAGCCAAGGCTCCAGGTAAGTCAGCACGGTGTGCGCGGGACGCCGTACGGCGGGCCGGATCGTGAAGCCGGGATAGCCGGCCGGGTCGAGGCTGCGGTCCGCGCGCACGCCCGCGACGAACGCATCGCGCGCGCCCGCCTCCACGTACGCCGCGTAGTTGACCGATTCGAGCGCCGGATAGTGCTCGGCCACGCCCAGCGCCTGGACGTAACGGTGGAATTCCAGCCGCGTGACGGCGCCGCTTGCCTGGAACAGGCCGGCCAGGCCCCGCACGACGTCCGCATACGAATGCACGGCGCCGGCCAGTTGCTGGCGGCCGGTGCGCGCCAGGTGGTCGAAGCGGGCCTGCGTCTCGATGTCGACCGTGTGCGCCGCGCCCAGGTACAGCCCGGCGCCGGCGAGCAGGGCCAATGCGACGCCGCCGGCCCAAAGCGCGGCCGTCTTCCCCGTGTTGCGCGTCGTGATGTCACCCATGGCTTAATTGCCGTACGGAAATTTTTAGATGTTTGCTAGTATGTCCGAATCAGGCCGAAATGGCGAGCTCAACAATAAGGAATGCATATGCGTGAAGCGGATAATGGACATCTCGACCCCTGGTTGTGGCTGGAAGACGTCGATTCCGACCGCGCGCTCGGCTGGGTGGCCGAACGCAACGCGGAGACGGAGCGCGAACTCACCGCCCTTCCCGGCTACGCGGCCTTGCGCACGCGGCTGAAGACGATCCTCGATTCGCGCGACCGCATCCCCTACGCCGGCCACCACGCCGGCCGCTTCTACAACTTCTGGCGCGACGCCGACCACGAACGCGGGATCTGGCGCCGCACGACGCTGGACGAGTACCGCAAGCCGGCGCCCGCCTGGGAAACGGTGCTGGACCTGGACGTCCTTGCCCGCCTTGAAAGCGAGAACTGGGTGTGGGCGGGCGTGACGTTCCTGGAGCCGCACGGCACGCGCTGCCTCGTCTCGCTGTCGCGCGGCGGCGGCGATGCCCACGTCGTGCGCGAGTTCGACGTCGCGACGCTGTCCTTCGTCGACGGCGGCTTCACCTTGCCGGAAGCGAAGTCGAGCGTCGGCTGGATCGACGCGGACACGCTGTTCGTCGCCACCGACTTCGGCCCCGACTCGATGACCGAATCCGGCTACCCGCGCATCGTGAAGGCGTGGCAGCGCGGCACGTCGCTGAGCGAGGCCACGCTCGTCTACGCAGCGCAGGAAGGCGACCTGTCCGTCTCCGCCTGGCACGACCCGACCCCGGGCCACGAGCGCCAGTTCGTGCTGCGCCAGATCGATTTCTACAGCAGCGAGCTGTTCCTGCGCGATCCCGCGAGCGGCCAGCTTGAGCCCATCGACAAACCGCTGGACGCGAACGCGTTCGCGCTGCGCGACCGGTTCATCGTCGAACTGCGCTCGGACTGGACGCTTGGGGACCGCACGTGGCCGCAGGGCGCCCTGCTCGCCATCGGATTCGACCGTTTCCTGGAAGGCAGCCGCGATTTCGACGTGCTGTTCGAACCCACGCCGACGACGTCGCTGGACGGCATCGCGGCGACGCGAGGAGCGCTTTTCCTCACGATCCTCGACAACGTCAAGAACCGGATCGTCGAATGGCAGCACGTGGATGGCCGCTGGCAACGCCGCGACGTCGACGCCCCCGGCATGGGCGCGCTGCACGTCTCCGCCGTCGACGAGTACGACTCGGACCAGGCGTTTCTCACCGTGACCGACTTCCTCACGCCGAGCAGCCTGTACCTGATCGAGGCCGGCCGCGACGGGCGCGAACTGTTGAAGTCGATGCCGGCGTTCTTCGATGCGTCGCCCTATGCCGTCAGCCAGTTCACGGCGGAGTCGCCGGACGGCACGCACGTCCCGTATTTCGTCGTGATGCGCAAGGACGCGCCGCTGGACGGCACGCATCCGACCCTGCTGTACGGCTACGGCGGCTTCGAAGTGTCGCTGACGCCGTTCTACAGCGGCACGACGGGCGAGGCATGGCTGGCGCAGGGTGGCGTATATGTCCTGGCGAACATCCGCGGCGGCGGCGAGTTCGGGCCGCGCTGGCACCAGGCGGCGTTGAAGGAAAACCGGCAAAAGGCGTTCGACGATTTCCTCGCGGTCGCCGGGGACGTCATCCGGCGCGGCATCACGACCCCGCCCCACCTGGGCATCATGGGCGGCAGCAATGGCGGATTGCTCGTGGGCGCGGCCCTGACGCAGCGGCCGGACCTGTTCGGCGCCGTCGCCTGCCAGGTGCCGCTGCTGGACATGCGCCGCTATCACGAGCTGCTGGCCGGCGCGTCGTGGATCGGCGAGTACGGCGACCCGGACGATCCCGACGAATGGGACTACATTGCCCGCTACTCGCCCTACCACAACGTCTCGCCGGACAAGCAGTATCCGCGCGTGCTGTTCACGACGTCCACCCGCGACGACCGCGTCCACCCGGGCCACGCGCGCAAGATGGCGGCGCGGATGCGCGACCAGGGGCACGACGTGCTGTACTGGGAAAACACGGAGGGCGGCCATGCCGGCGCGGCGAACAACGAGCAGACGGCGACGATGTGGGCGCTGACCTATGCTTTTCTTTTGAGGAAACTCAAGTAATTGCACCTCGTAAACGCTGGACGTGACCTATTTCGCCGGTAACCATCAGTTAGCAAGCTAACGCAACCAGCACATTCGATAAGAAACTAGCAGGGTTGCTAGGACGCTAAATGAATGTTGCATGGAATACTTGTTTCTCACACATCTTTCCATGGAGGAGCGGCGATGGCTAATGATTTCGTTACCGAAGCAAGCCTGCGGGAACCGTCGGCAGGCAACCTGATGATGAAAACGCCCGCATCCCTGGCGCCCTCCATCAGCGATCTAAAAAAATACCGGATCAGCAAGCGCGAGAGCCAGGAGAAATTCTGGGGCCGATTTGGCGTCACGCAATCCAGCGGCAGCCGTTTCGAAACGGGTCTGGCCATTCCGGCCCCGGTCGCGCTGCTGTTGAAACTCTATGTCAACGGCAAGCTCAACGATGGTGATCTTCTGGGGTAATCAGCCCCAGCGAGATGGCCCTCACGACCGCCTGTTGCCGGGTGTTGACGTTGAACTTCTGGCGAATATTGCCCATGTGGAAGTTCACCGTCGCCTCGGAACAGCCGGTGATTTTTGAAATTTCCCACGACGATTTGCCCACCATGACCCAGTTGAGCACCTCCAGCTCGCGCGGGGTCAGGCGCGGCGCCGCCTCCTGCACAGGCGGCGGACAGAAACGCACGCCCGACGCGTACGCATAATCCCGCACCAGCGCCAGATCGGGCAGCATGCTCGTGACGTCGCGCAGGAATGCATTATCCGCCGCCGTGTCGACGGCAAAACTCAGCAGGCCAAACTCCCCGTTCGGACCATGGATCGGAAACGTCACGCCGGCGCGGATGCCGTACGTGCACGCTTCTTCATACAGCGCGCGCTGGGCCGGGCTGCGGAAGATTTCCGGCTGCCAGATCAACGGCAAGGTGGTGGCGAGGCAATGGCTGACGACGGGATCGACATAGGCGAACCGCTCGGCGTCATAGCGTTCGCGCCATTTTGTCGGGTAATTGCTCTGTATAAATGCGTTCTCGAGCCGCGCGTGGCGCGAGCCCGACATGCCGAACAAGACCTTTTCGAATCCATAGTGGCGGCCGAGGGCGAACAGCGCTTCGCCCCAACTGGACGCGGTGTCGGTATGTAACAACTCGTCTAAATCGACGGTCTTCATGGATGCCTCGCGCTGTTTGAATGGGGTGTAATGACACCCCGCTATGCTAGTTGAGTTGTAACCAAAAAGCACGAAAAATTGGTCTTTTATTCATTATGGCAGAGCCATGACATTGGATCAGTTGTCGTTCCGATACATGTTGAACAACGTCCTCCATCGAATCGTGCGCCAGTCTTTACGACTTTCGAATATCCTCGCGCGAATTGTCCATTTAAAATTTCAAAAATGCAAGTTTATGGTGGATTCGTAACAATCCTGTCTGTCAGGCATATGCATGCTTGACTTGACCGGACACGGGTGTATCGTTGCGTTTCCTTAGCATTTAACAATGCGCGTTGTCCGAAGACCATGCGCGCCAGCCCCCTTCCGCTTTCTCTTCGAGGATCTTTAGTCAATGAATAACATGACCGACATGGCTGAACAGCTCGATGTCAAGCTGCTGCTGTCCACGCTGATGGCGCTGAAAAAAGGCGACTTCTCGGTGCGCATGCCGTCCGACTGGACCGGCGTGTCCGGCAAGATCGCCGATACCTTGAACGACATCATCGAGACCAAGGAAAAAATGGTCGAGGCTGTCACCGAAGTGTCGCGCGTCGTGGGCCGCGAAGGTCATCTGACGCAGCGCGCCTCGGTGCCCGGCGTCGTGGGCGGCTGGTCCACCATCATCAGCTCGGTCAATACGCTGATCGACGACCTCGTGCGCCCGACGACGGAAATGGCGCGCGTCATCGGCGCCGTCGCGAAGGGCGATTTGTCGCAGACGATGGCGCTGGAAGTGGACGGCCACCCGCTGAAAGGCCAGTACCTGCGCGCGGCGACGACCGCGAACACGATGGTGGAACAGCTGTCGTCGTTCTCGTCCGAGGTGACGCGCGTGGCGCGGGAGGTCGGTACCGAGGGCAAGCTGGGCGGCCAGGCGTACGTCCCCGGCGTCGCGGGCACGTGGAAGGACTTGACGGACTCCGTGAACTCGATGGCGGGCAACCTGACGTCGCAGGTGCGTAACATCGCGGAGGTGACCACCGCCGTGGCGAACGGCGACTTGTCGAAGAAGATCACGGTGGACGTGCGCGGCGAGATCCTGCAGCTGAAGGACACCATCAACGTGATGGTGGACCAGCTCCGCTCCTTCGCGTCCGAGGTGACCCGCGTGGCGAGGGAGGTCGGCACGGAAGGCAAGCTCGGCGGCCAGGCCTACGTGCCCGGCGTCGCGGGCACGTGGAAGGACTTGACCGACAACGTGAACTTCATGGCGTCCAACCTCACGGGCCAGGTGCGTAACATCGCGGCCGTGACGACCGCGGTGGCGAACGGCGACCTCGGTAAGAAGATTACCGTGGACGTGAAGGGCGAGATCCTCGAGCTGAAGAACACCATCAACGTGATGGTGGACCAGCTGTCCTCGTTCGCATCGGAGGTGACCCGCGTCGCCAGGGAGGTCGGCACGGAAGGCAAGCTCGGCGGCCAGGCCATGGTGAAAGGCGTCGCGGGCACGTGGAAGGACTTGACGGACTCCGTGAACTCGATGGCAGGCAACCTCACGGGCCAGGTGCGTAACATCGCGGACGTGACGACCGCCGTGGCGAACGGCGACCTGTCGAAGAAGATCACGGTGGACGTGAAGGGCGAGATTCTCGAACTGAAGAACACCATCAACGTGATGGTCGACCAGCTGAACTCCTTCGCGTCCGAGGTGACCCGCGTGGCGCGGGAAGTGGGTACGGAAGGCAAGCTCGGCGGCCAGGCGAACGTGCCCGGCGTCGCGGGTACGTGGAAAGACCTGACGGACGGCGTGAACTCGATGGCGGGTAACCTGACGGCGCAGGTGCGTAACATCGCCGACGTGACGACCGCCGTGGCGAACGGCGACCTGTCGAAGAAGATCACGGTGGACGTGAAGGGCGAGATCCTGGAACTGAAGAACACCATCAACGTGATGGTGGACCAGCTGTCCTCGTTCGCATCGGAGGTGACCCGCGTGGCGCGCGAGGTGGGTACCGAGGGCAAGCTGGGCGGCCAGGCGTACGTGCCGGGCGTCGGCGGTACCTGGAAAGACCTGACGGATAACGTGAACTTCATGGCATCGAACCTGACGGGCCAGGTGCGTAACATCGCGGCGGTGACCACCGCCGTGGCGCGCGGCGACCTGTCGAAGAAGATCACGGTGGACGTGAAGGGCGAGATTCTCGAACTGAAGGACACCATCAACGTGATGGTGGACCAGCTGTCGTCGTTCGCCTCCGAGGTGACCCGCGTGGCGCGCGAGGTGGGTACCGAGGGCAAGCTGGGTGGCCAGGCCAACGTGTCCGGTGTCGCGGGTACGTGGAAGGACTTGACCGAGAACGTCAACCAGCTGGCGGCCAACCTGACGAACCAGATGCGCGCGATCGGTGAAGTGGCGACGGCGGTGACGCGCGGCGACCTCTCGCGTTCCATCCAGGTGGAGGCGCGCGGCGAGGTGTCCTACCTGAAGGACAACATCAACGAGATGATCCGCAACCTGAAGGAGACGACGCAGAAGAACGCGCAGCAGGACTGGCTGAAGACCAACCTGGCGCGCTTCACCCGGCTGCTGCAGGGCCAGCGCGACCTGCAGGCGGTGACGAAGCTGATCCTGTCCGAGCTGGCGCCGCTGGTCTCCGCGCACCACGGCGTGTTCTACATGATGGATTCGCAGGAAGCCGACGCGCGCCTGCGCATGATCGCGTCGTACGGCTACCGTTCGAGCAGAAAGCTGCCGACGTCGTTCCTGCCGGGCGAAGGCCTCGTGGGCCAGTGCGCGCTGGAGAAGACCCGCATCTGGCTGACGGACGTCCCGCGCGACTACATCGTCGTGTCGTCCGGCCTCGGTTCCGCGCCGCCGACGAACATCGTCGTGCTGCCGATCCTGTTCGAACAGCAGGTCAAGGCCGTCATCGAGATCGCGTCGCTGGACCGCTTCACGGAAACCCACCTCTCCTTCCTCGACCAGCTGATGGAATCGATCGGCGTCGTGCTGAACACGATCGAGGCGAACAGCCGGACGGAATCGCTGCTGACCCAGTCGCAGTCGCTGGCGCAGGAACTGCAGCAGACGAACCAGGAGCTGGCGGAAAAGGCGCGCCTGCTGTCCGAGCAGAACATCGAGGTGGAACGCAAGAACCGCGAGGTGGAACAGGCGAAGCTGGCGCTGGAAGAAAAGGCCACGCAGCTGGCGCTGTCGTCGAAATATAAATCCGAGTTCCTGGCCAATATGTCGCACGAGCTGCGCACGCCGTTGAACTCGCTGCTGATCCTCGCGCAGCAGCTGTCCGACAACCCGGAAGGCAACCTGTCGTCCAAGCAGGTGGAATTCGCGAAGACGATCCACGGCTCCGGCTCCGACCTGCTGACCCTGATTAACGACATTCTCGACCTGTCGAAGATCGAGTCGGGTACGGTCACGCTGGACGTGTCGGAATACCGCTTCTCGAACCTGCGCAACTACGTGGACCGCACGTTCCGCCACATGGCCGAGGCGAAGCATCTCGGCTTCTCGGTGGAGCTGGCGGACAACCTGCCGACCGCGGTCATGACCGACACGACGCGCCTGCAGCAGGTCCTGAAGAACCTGCTGTCGAACGCGTTCAAGTTCACGAGCCACGGCAACGTGTCGCTGACGATCAGCCTCGTGACGAGCGGCTGGACGGCCGACCACCCGCACCTGCTGCATGCGGACGCCGTGCTGGCGTTCTCCGTGCGCGACACGGGCGTGGGCATCCCGGCCGACAAGCTGCAGCTGATCTTCGAGGCATTCCAGCAGGCCGACGGCTCCACCGCCCGCAAATACGGCGGCACGGGCCTGGGCCTGTCGATCTCGCGCGAACTGGCGCGTCTGCTGGGCGGCGAAATCCGCGTGGAGTCCACCGTGAACATCGGTTCCACGTTCACACTGTACCTGCCGTACAACCGCGCGGGCTTCATCAACTACGAACAGACCCGCCAGCCGCAACCGGCACGCCTCGCGCCGCCGCAGCCGCAACCGTCGGCCCTGCCGGCACCCACGATGCTGCTGGAAGTGGAGCCGGAACCCGTCACCAGCGTCACCCTGCCCGACCCGTCGAACAGCCTGGTCGAATACGCGGCCATGCTGGACGACCGCGGCCTGATCGTGCCGGGCGACCCGTCCGTGCTGATCGTCGAGGACGACGAGCGCTTCGCCAAGACGCTGCTCGAATTCGCGCGCGAAAAGAACTTCAAGGGCATCGTCACGCACCGCGGCGATTCCGCGCTGTCCCTCGCCCGCGACTACCTGCCGTCCGCGATCCTGCTCGACATCGACCTGCCGGACATCGACGGCTTCACGGTGCTCGACCGCCTGAAACGCGACCCGAGCACGCGCCACATCCCCGTGCACGTGATGTCGTCGCTGCGCGAGCGCGAGCGCGCGCTGCGCCAGGGCGCGATCTCGTACATCAACAAGCCCGTGAGCCGCGAGATGCTGCAGGAAGAATTCAAGCGCATCCAGAAATTCCTCATGGGCGGCAAGCGTTCGCTGCTCGTCGTCGAGGACGACATGGCGCAGCGCGAATCGATCGTCGGCCTGATCGGCGATTCCGACGTGCGCATCGTGACGGCGGAAGACGGCAAGGCGGCGCTGGACGCGCTGGCGCAGCAGCACTTCGATTGCATGGTGCTGGACCTCACGCTGCCCGACATCTCCGGCTTCGACCTGCTCGACCAGATCGGCAAGCAGCAAGCGTTGCGCGACCTGCCGATCGTGATCTACACGGCGCAGGAACTGTCGCGCAAGGAGGTCACGAAGCTGAAGCGCTATGCCAAGACCATCGTCGTCAAGGATGCGCGCTCGCCGGAACGCCTGCTCGACGAGACCGCGCTGTTCCTGCACCGCTCGCAGGCCAGCCTGCCGGAGACGCAGCGCCGCATGCTGGAAGAGATCCACGCGGCGGACGGCGGCCTCGCCGGCCGCAAGGTCCTCATCGTCGACGATGACCTGCGCAACATCTTCGCGCTGTCGTCGCTGCTGGAGCGCCAGCAGATGCAGGTGCTGTTCGCCGAGAACGGCCGCGACGGCATCGAGGTGCTGGAAAAGGATCCGGCCATCGAGATCGTCCTCATGGACATCATGATGCCGGAGATGGACGGCTACGACACGATGCGCGCCATCCGCCGCATCCCGAAGTTCAAGTCGCTGCCGATCATCACGCTGACCGCGAAAGCGATGAAGGGTGACCGCGACAAGTGCATCGCCGCGGGTGCGTCCGACTACATCACCAAGCCGGTCGACGTCGCCCAGCTGCTGTCGATGATGCGCGTCTGGTTGCACTGATGACGTCCGTAGCGAATACCTGGACCGGCCTCGCGGCCGGGCTGGCGGTCGAGGAGCTCGAAACGGAGCTGCTGCTGGAGGCACTGTTCCAGCGCTACGGCCACGAGTTCCGCGGCTACGACCGGGCGTACCTGCGCCGGCGGCTGGGCGACGCGATGCGCGGTCATGGCGCCGCCACCTTGTCCGGCCTGCAGGAAAAGGTATTGCACGCCCCGCTTGCTGCGTCCGCGCTGCTGCGCATGCTGGCGCCGCAGCCCGTCGACCTGTTCGAGAACACGGGCCACACGCAGCGCCTGCGCACCGTGCTGGCGCCGTCGCTGCGTGCGTGGCCCGTGCCGCGCGTATGGCTGGCGGAATGCGCGGGCGTCGGCGAAGCGTGGGGTCTCGCCATCGTGCTGGCGGAAGAAGGCGTGCTGGGCAAGCTGGACATCCACGCGACCCTCGCCAACGAGGAACTCGTGGCCGAGATGCAGGACGCGTGGCTGCCCGTGGCCGAGCTGGACGCCGCGCAGACCCGCTACGCCGCGAGCGGCGGACATGCCGCGCTGTCGACGTACTTCGAAGTGCGCGACGGCCAGGCGCGCCTGCAGCCGCAACTGCGCCGGCGCATCACGTGGTCGCAGTACAGCCTCGTGACGGATGCGTCGTTCAACGAATTCCAGGCGATCCTGTGCTGCGGCGCGCTGTCCGACTTCGGGCCCGTGCTGCGCCAGCGCGTGCTGCGGCTGTTCCACGACAGCCTCGCGCGCTTCGGCGTGCTGTGCCTGGACCGGCCGCTGGCCGTGTCGGATGCGTATGCGGGGACGTACCAGGCGATCGAGGGGGATCGGCCGTGGTACAAGCGGGTTGGATAGCCGACTGCCGTCATCCCCGCGAAAGCGGGGATCCATGCTGAGGTTCCGAAGTCGCAAAGATATCGAACCCTGAAGCTCAGTATGGGCTCCCGCTTCCGCGGGAACGACGACTCATACGATCCGGGCGCTCGGACGCTCCGCAATCCTGTCCCGCCACGCCTGCAAATTCGTCAGCCCCTCGTCCGACGGCCTGAACCTCATCAGCCCGCGCGCAAACTCCAGCGCGCAGAACCCCGTGATGTCGGCGATCGTGAAGCGCTCGCCCGCCAGGAAATCGCGGTCCGAAAGCACGCCGTCGAGCCAGCGCGCGGTCTCGCGCACCTTGGCGCCCTGCGCCGCGCCGAAGTCGGGAAACTGCGGCTGTTCCAGCGGCGCGAGGCCCGGATGCGTGTGGCGCACGCAGTTGGCGATGCGCAGGAACAGCTGCAGTTCGCAGCGGCGGTCCATCATCTCGATGAACGCACGCTCCTCGAAGTCCTCGCCCATCAGGTTCGGGTTCGGATACTTCCCCTCCAGGTAAGTACAGATGGCACGCGTCTCCGCCAGCGTGCGGCCGTCGGGCAGTTCCAGCACGGGCACCTGCGCCATCGGATTGAGCTGGGCGAACGCCTCGCTGCGGTGCTCGGCCTTGCCCAGGTCGATCTGCACCGTCGCGACGTCCGTGATGCCCTTCTCGGCCATGAACATCAGGACGCGGCGCGGGCTCGGCGCGCGGGTGCTCGTGTACAGTTTCATCCAGCGTCTCCTCATTCGATTGGCGCCGCCGATCATAACGCATCCTGTCCTTTTGCTCATTTGACAGCGTGCGCGGTTTAACCGTAGATTCCCGGCTTGGCCGCGCGCGTCCATCCGACATCACGCGCGGGTCCGACATACATACACGACAGGATTTCCATGCACCGCAAGCTGCTTTCCGCCGCCGTCGCCCCAGCTTTTACCCTTGCTCTGGCGACCGCCCCCTTTCACGTCGGCGCCGCGCCTACCCGCGCAAGCGCGACGGCGAACGCCGACACCACCACGCAACTGCCGCGCGGCGTCGTCCCGACGCATTACCAGGTCGCGCTCACGCCGGACGCCGCCAACGCCTCGTTCGGCGCCCGCGCCGTCGTCACGATCAACGTGGCCGAGGCCACCAGCACGATCACGCTGAACGCGGCCGAGCTGAAATTCTCGAAAGTGACGCTGGCACCGGCGGCCGGCGGCGCCGAACGCGAAGCCTCGGTCGCCGTCGACAACGATGCCCAGACCGCCACGTTCACGTTCGCCCAGCCGATCGCACCGGGCATGTACCGCCTGGCGATGGACTACACGGGCGCGATCGGCACGCAGGCCGTCGGCCTGTTCTCGCTGGACTATCCCGGCGCGGACGGCAAGCAGCGGCGCGCGCTGTACACGCAGTTCGAGAACTCGGACGCGCGCCGCGTGATCCCATCCTGGGACGAGCCCGCGTACAAGGCCAGCTTCGCGCTGGACGTCGTCGTGCCGGCCGCCCAGATGGCGGTCAGTAACATGCCGGCGACGAAAACGGAGACCCTGCCGGACGGCCGCAAGCGCGTGAGTTTCGCGACCACGCCGAAGATGTCGACCTACCTGCTGTTCTTCGCGCTCGGCGACTTCGAGCGCGCGGCCGCGAAGGTGGACGGCACGGAGATCGGCGTCGTCACCCGCCGCGGCGCGGTGCCGCAGGCGAAGTTCGCGCTCGATGCGTCGCAGGCCATCCTGCGCGAATACAACGATTATTTCGGCGTACGCTACCCGCTGCCGAAGCTGGACAACGTGGCCGGCGCGGGCCGCAGCCAGTTCTTCAGCGCGATGGAAAACTGGGGCGCGATCTTCACGTTCGAATACGCGCTGCTGCTCGACCCCGCGATCGCCACGCAGCACGACCGCGAAGAGATCTTCGCCACCGCCGCGCACGAGATGGCGCACCAGTGGTTCGGCGACCTCGTGACGATGCGCTGGTGGGACGACCTGTGGCTCAACGAAGGCTTCGCATCGTGGATGGAGAGCCGCACGACCGCGCGCCTGCATCCGGAATGGAACACGCACCTGGGCGCCGTCGGCGTGCGCGAAAGCGCGATGCGGCGCGACTCGGTCGCCGGCACGCACCCCGTCGTGCAGCACGTGGAGACGGTCGAACAGGCCAACCAGGCCTTCGACGAGATCACGTACTCCAAAGGCGAATCCGTCATCCGCATGCTGGAAGCCTATGTGGGCGCGAACGCGTGGCGCAACGGCGTGCGCGCGTACATGAAGGCGCACGCGTACGGCAACACGGTGTCGGACGACCTGTGGAAGCAGATCGAGAAGGCGGCCGGCAAGCCCGTCACCGCGATCGCCCACGATTTCACGCTGCAGCCGGGCGTCCCGCTGATCAAGGTGGGCGAGCCGGCGTGCCGGAACAATGCGACCACGGTGGCGCTGACGCAGGCCGAATTCACGCGCGACCGCGCCGACAAGGCGCCGCTGGCCTGGCGCGTGCCCGTGATCGCGCAGATCGCCGGCAGCACAAGGCAGTCCACGAAGCAGGCGAGCACGCTCGTCACGGGCGGCAAAGGCACGATCACGATCCCCGGCTGCGGCGCCGTCATCGTCAACGCGGGCCAGAGCGGCTACTACCGCACGCTGTACTCCTCCGCCGATTTCGCCCAGCTGGCCACGCGCTTCGCCAGCCTGGCGCCGATCGACCAGATCGGCCTGCTGGCCGACAGCAGCGCCCTGGGCCAGGCCGGCCTGCAGCCCGCGTCCGACGTGCTGGACCTCGTGCAGGCGACGCCCGCCGGCGCCGATCCGGCCGTGTGGACGCGCATCGCCGCACTGCTCGACGGCGTCCACAACCGCTACCGCGAACAGGCCCGCGGCGGCGACGCGACCCGCCAGAAGCGTTTCGACACGTTCGCGATCGCGCGCCTGGCACCGCTGATGGCGCAGGTCGGCTGGACTGCGCGGCCGGGCGAAGCGTCGTCCGTCGCCAACCTGCGCGAAGAGCTGGTCAATGTGCTGAGCGACCTCGGCGACGCCAACGTCATCGCCGAAGCGCGCCGCCGCTATGCCGCGCTGGCGACTGACGCCAGCGCCGTGCCGGGACCGCTGCGCAAGACGGTGATGGGCGTCGTCGCCCAGCACGCGGACGCCGCCACGTGGGACCAGCTGCACCTGGCCGCCCGCAACGAGACGACGCCGCTCGTGCGCGACCAGCGCTACACCCTGCTGGCCGCGACCGAAGACCGCGCGCTCGCCATGCGCGCCCTGCAACTCGCGCTGACGGACGAACCGGGCCTCACGATCAGCGCCGAGATGATCTCGGAAGTGGCGCTGCGTTATCCGGACATGGCGTTCGACTTCGCGATCGCGAACCTCGCGCAGATCAACGACCGCGTGGACGCGAGCTCGCGCAGCCGCTACCTGGCGCGCCTCGCGACGGGATCGTCGGATCCGGCGATGGTCGACAAACTGGGCGCGTACGCACAGGCGAACCTGGCACCGAGCTCGCGCGGCGACGTCGAGGCGGCCATCGCGGCCATCAAGGACCGCATCCAGGTGAACGCGGCGCGCCTGCCCGAGATCGACGCCTGGCTGGCGAAGAACGGGCGGTAAGCGCTCATGCCGGTCAGATCGTAGGGTGGGCTCCCCGAGCCCACCAAGCGCATGCGATCCGCAAACGTGTGGTGGGCACAGGGTGCCCACCACACGGGGTCTTCTTCACTGAACGGCATTGGCGGTAAGGCGCGCTATTGCGCGGCGACCGTGCCGCGGCGCCGCGCCGTCAGCCACGCATCGAGACGCTGGGCCGCGCCCGGCGCCACGTGCAGGCCCAGCTTCGTGCGGCGCCACAGGATGTCGTCGGCCGCCATCGCCCATTCCTGGCGCACGAGGTAGTCCGCCTCGACCTCGTACAGGCCCGCCACGATTTCCTCGCCCAGGTCGGCACGCGCGCGGCAGTGCGCCAGCAGCGTGGCCAGGCGCGTGCCGTAGCTGCGGGCATAGCGTGCCAGCAGGCCGTCGGGCAGCCAGGCAAATTGCTGGCGGCGTGTGCGCACCCACGCGTCGTACTCGAGCACCGCGCGCGCGACCGGTTCCTTGCCATACAGGTCGCCGCCCGGCAGGCAGGCATGCGCCGTCCACGCCGGCACCTGGCGGCCCAGCACGGGCCCGATCCAGTCGACGGCCTGTTCGGCGAGCTTGCGGAACGTCGTCACCTTCCCGCCGAACACCGACAGCAGCGGCGCGCCGCCGGCCGTGTCGTGCTCGAAGCGGTAGTCGCGGCTGGCGGACGATGCGCTGCCGCCGCCATCGTCCGCGATCAGCGGCCGCACGCCCGCATAACTCCACACCACATCGTCCGGCCCGATGCGCCGCTCGAAGCAGCGGTTCACGGCGTCGCACAGGTACGCCGTCTCGGCGGGGCTGATGGCGACGCGGTCGACGTCCTGCGCGTCGTGGTCGACGTCCGTCGTGCCCACCAGCGTGAACGCGCCCTCGTACGGCAGCGCGAACACGATGCGGCCGTCCGGCTGCTGCAGCAGGAACGCCTGGTCGCCGTCGAACAGGCGCGGCACGACGATGTGGCTGCCCTTCACGAGCCGCAGGGGGCGTGCCGGGCCGGCGCCCGTCGCCTGCAGAAAGCTGCCCGCCCACGGCCCGGCCGCGTTGACGAGGCAGCGCGCGTGCACATGGACGGTGCCGTCCGGGCCCTCCAGGTCGGCCTCCCACCGCTTCGCGTCGCGCCGCACCCGTGCGCAGCGCGTGCGCGTGAAGATCGTCGCGCCCCGTTCGCGCGCATCGAGCGCCGCCAGCACGACGAGGCGCGCATCGTCGACCCACGCATCGGAATACGCGAACGCCTGCGTGAAGCGGGGCTGCAGCGCGGCACCGGCCGGGAGATCGCGCAACGCGACCGTGCCTGACGCCGGCAGGAAGTCGCGCCGCGCCAGGTGGTCGTACAGGAACAGGCCGGCGCGGATCATCCATGCCGGACGCTGGCCCGGCGCATGGGGCATCAGGAAGCGCAGCGGCCGGATGATGTGCGGCGCGCTCTTGAGCAGCACTTCGCGCTCCGCCAGCGCCTTGCGCACGAGCCCGAAATGGTATTGCTCCAGATAGCGCAGGCCACCGTGGATCAGCTTGCTCGACGCGGACGACGTGTGCCGCGCGAGGTCGTCCTTTTCGCACAGCACGACGCGCAGGCCGCGCCCGGCCGCGTCGCGCGCGATGCCGGCGCCGTTGATGCCGCCGCCCACGACGAGAACGTCGCACTCGATTCGTTTGCCGTGTTCACCCATGAAGCCGCACTCCGGATTGCCGGGCCCCCGCCCGACCGCAGCCTACTCTACACCGCGAACGGGGCCCCGTGTTCGGCCACGTCAATCCGGCCGGGGTCGGCCGGCGCGGCCGTGTAGAATCGGGCCATGTCCACCGTTTCATACCACCGCTGACATGGCGCCCGACATGCGCGCCTGGGTCCGCATGCCGTCCGGCAAGCGCCTCGACCTGCTGAATCCGACACCGTTCGACTGGGACGACAGCGACCTCGCCCTCGGCCTCGCGCGCACCTACCGCTGGGGCGGCCACTCGGCGTGGCCGCTGCCGCTGTCCGTGGCCCAGCATTCGATCGCCGTGATGCTGCTGCGGCGCGCGGCATCGCCCACGCCGCTCGCCCCCGTCGTCGAATTGCGCGAACTGTTGCACGACGCGGAAGAAGGCCTGCTCGGCTTCGACGCCGTCGCGCCGATCAAGCCGTTCCTCGGCGAGGGTTTTCGCGCCCTCACGCGGCGCCTGGAACAGGCCGTGTTCCTGCGCTACCGCCTGCCCGCGTGGACGCCGGCCGAGCACCTGCTTCACAAGCGCGCCGACCGCCTGGCCGCCGCCAGCGAAGCCGTGCACGTGGCGGGCTGGTCTGCGCAGGAAGTGCGCACGACGCTGAAGATCCGCTCCGCCGTGCTGGCGCACGATCCGCTGGTCGACGTGTATGGCTGCGCACCGTGGGAACCGTGGCCGCCGGGCGTCGCCGCCGCACGCTTCCTGGCCGCGCTGGAACATCTGCAGCGCCGCATCGACGAAGGGGACGCCGCGTGAGCGCCGCCGAACTTGCGCGGGCCGCCGCGCTGCTGCGCGATGCCGACGGTCTTCTGATCGGCGCCGGGGCCGGCATCGGCGTCGATTCCGGCCTGCCCGACTTCCGCGGCGACCACGGCTTCTGGCGCGCCTATCCGCCGCTGGCCGCGCTGGGCATCCGCTTCGTCGAGATCGCGAATCCGCGCAACTTCGACAGCAATCCCGAACTGGCCTGGGGCTTCTACGGCCACCGCCTCGCGCTGTATCGCGCCACGATCCCGCATGCGGGCTTCGCGATCCTGCGCGACCTCGGCGCGCGCCTGAAGCACGGCGCCTTCGTCTTCACGAGCAACGTCGACGGGCAGTTCCAGCGCGCCGGCTTCGGCCCGGACCGTGTCGTGGAATGCCACGGTTCCATCCACCACCTGCAATGCACGCGCCCGTGCAGCGATGCGATCTGGCCGGCCGATGCCGTCGATCCGCTCATCGATCCCGCGACCTGCCTGATGACGCCGCCGCTGCCCCGTTGTCCGCACTGCGGCGCGCTGGCGCGGCCCAACATCCTGATGTTCGGCGACGGCCGCTGGGTGGACGCCCGCAGCGAAGCGCAGTACGCCCGCCTCGACCGCTGGCGCGCGCAGGTGGCGAACCTCGTCGTCATCGAACTGGGGGCCGGCACGGACGTGCCTTCCGTGCGGCGCGTGTGCGAAGCGCAGGGTGCGCCGCTCGTGCGGATCAATCCGCGCGAGCCCGACGTGCGTCCCGGCCGGGGCGTCGGGGTGGCGCTGGGTGCGCTGGACGCCCTCGCGGCACTCCGTGCAGCGCTCGGTTGACTTGATCCAGATCGACCCGAAAAACTCGATGCCGCATCAAGTCCGCGACCTAAGGCATTGATTCGACGGGATTAATTTTAATATCCACAAGAAATGTGGATAACTGTGTGGACAAGCGCCTCTTGACAAGCCGGAAGCCCAGTATTGGTGCGGGTTTCAATAAACTGCCCATTGAACGGGCAAAATCGAAACTCAATAAAATCAACGACTTACCGTTGCTCGTGTTTTAAGCAGGCACTGGAAATGCGGCAAATTCCTACAAAATCGACCCAGCGTGGATAACTTTGTCACAGTGTTCCGATTCTGCCCACTTTTGCCGTCATCTTGCCGTTATTTTCATTTCCAGGCGTTGCGGGCCCGTTCGCGCACCATCATTCTCACGCTGTCCGGCATCGGTTTGCGCACCTGCAACGTTTCGGCATTCGTCCAGACGCATTCCTCGAAGTGCTTGAGCATGACGGGCGTGACGAAGCGGGTGCGCTGCGCATAGACGTGCCGGTCGCCCATCTGCGCCTGCTGCTTGATGAAGAAACGGTTCGGGACGATGAGGTGCAGGTGTTCCTTCGCGCGCGTCATCGCCACGTACAGCAGGCGGCGCTCTTCCTCGATGTCCTCCGCGCTGCCCGTTGCCATGTCGGACGGGATGCAGCCGTCGACAACGTTCAGCACGTGCACGGCCTTCCACTCCTGCCCTTTGGACGAGTGGATCGTCGACAGGATCAGATAATCCTCGTCCAGCAGCGGCGGGCCGGCGCGGTCACTCGTTGCTTCCGGCGGGTCGAGCGTCAGTTCGGTGAGAAAGTTCTCACGCGAGCCATAGCCGCCCGCCAGCGCCACCAGCTGGTCGAGGTCGGCGGCGCGGACCGCTGCGTCGTCGTGCAGGCGCTCGAGGTGCGGCAGATACCAGTCGCGGACGAGTTCGATTTCCAGCGGCCAGCGCAGGCCCGTCGTGCGCAGGGTGCGGAACAGCGCGGTAAATTGCTCCCACTCCCCTTGGGCGCGCGGAGGCGCGGGAAACGCGTCGACGGCCGCGACGGGGTCGGGCGCCTCCGCCACCGCATCGAGCAGGCGGGCCGCCGTCGCCGGGCCGATTCCCGGAATCAGTTGCACGACGCGGAAGCCGGCCACGCGGCCCGCCGGATTCTGGGCGAAGCGCAGCATGGCGAGCACGTCCTTGATATGCGCCGCTTCCAGGAATTTGAGGCCGCCGAATTTTACGAAGGGGATATTGCGCCGCACGAGTTCGAGCTCCAGCGCGGCGCTGTGGCTGGCGGCGCGGAACAGCACGGCCTGCTGCGTCAGCTTGATGCCCGCCTCGCGCTGTTCCAGCACGCGGTTGCACACCCAGCGGGCCTGCTCGGCCTCGTCCGGGATCAACACGAGCTGCGGCTTGCCGGTGGCGGCCTTATCGGTCCACAAGGTCTTCGCATGGCGCTCCAGCGCGGCGGCGATGACGGCGTTCGACGCGTCGAGGATGGGCTGCGTCGAGCGGTAGTTGCGGTCCAGCGTAATCATCGTCGTGTGCTCGCCGAACTGCTTCGGGAAGTCGAGGATGTTGCGCACCGTCGCGCCGCGGAACGAATAAATGGATTGCGCATCGTCGCCGACGACCATCACGCCCCGCCCGTCCGGCTTCATGCCTTGCAGGATCGCGGCCTGCAGGCGGTTCGTGTCCTGGTATTCGTCGACGAGCACGTGGTCGAACAGCGCGCCCAGTTCCGGCCCGAGTTCCGGATCGGACGCCATCTCGGCCCAGAACAGCAGCAGGTCGTCGTAGTCGAGGACGTTCTGTTCCTGCTTGGCGTCGACGTAGGCGCCGAACAGGCGCTTGAGCTGCTCTTCCCATTCGCTGCACCACGGGAAGGTCGACTGCAGCACGTCGGCCAGCGGCTCGCGGGAATTGACGACGCGCGAGTAGATCGCGAGGCATGTGCCCTTCAGCGGAAAGCGTTTCTGGCCGGTGGAGGCACCCAGGCCCACGTCCTGGCGCACGAGGCCCATCAAGTCTTCGGAGTCGGCGCGGTCGTGGATCGTGAACGACGCTTCCAGCCCGATCCGGCCCGCGTATTCGCGCAGCAGGCGGGCGCCGATGCCGTGGAATGTGCCGGCCCACGGCAGGCTGCCCACGGCCGTCGACATGCCCAGCACGCGCTGCAGCACGCCGGCGGCGCGCTGGCCCATTTCATTGGCCGCCCGGCGCGAAAACGTCAGCAGCAGGATGCGCTGCGGATCGCTCCCCGTCAGGATCAGCTTCGCCACCCGGTGCGCCAGCGTATTCGTCTTGCCCGAGCCGGCGCCCGCGACCACCAGCAGCGGCCGGACCATCCCCGCACCCACGTCGTGCTCGACGGCGGCGCGCTGCTCGGGATTCAGGCCGGCGAACGGATCGGCGGGCGCGGCGGGCTGGGAAACGGGGGTGGCGGTGGCGACGGACATGGCGGTTGAGGATAGATGCTCAACTGTACATTTGTCCAGTATCTTTATGCAAGCGCAGATGGCAATGTAGCAAACCAGCGTCAGCGGGCGCGGCCGCTCACGGCCTCTGCCCGCCTCGCTTGCCTCTTCAACAAGGCTTGTTCAGATATCCACAAAAACTGTGTATAAGTTTGTGGAAAAACACCCTCTTGACATGCCAAAACCAAGCAGGAATGCGGGTTTCAACAATTTGCCCGTTGCGTGGGCAAAACTCAACCTTCACAAAATCAATGAGTTACCAAGTCAAGTGACACACGAATCGAGAATATTCGCAAGATGCACGCGAGCAAGACTGTGCATAACCGTCGAGCTTGTCGCCTGCCTCCACCCTTACCTGCACCAGGAACGCCTGCGGCCCGGCTCCGTCAGCACGCGTTCGATGACGTCGTTGCCGACGTTCTGAGAACGGAGGTATTCCACGGCCGACATCGTATTGCTGCGCTGCTGGAGCGCAATGCCCAGGTCGACGATATCCTTCTGTTGCGTATCGCGCCGCTGGTAAGGGACGGTCACCTGACCGTCTTCGAGCTCGAGGGTGTCTTGGTTCATCGCAGTTCCTGACTTTGATGGATTGAAGGGATTGCTGCCTAACGAGTATTTCCCACCTTTGGCCAAAGTCAAGATTAATTTTTATCCAATGTGGCATTCGTTTGTGAATTCCTCATGACAAACCCGCGCCGCATGCGCGCGCCGCGCCGTTTTCGCTGCGCCTAGAATGGCCTCGTCTATCCAACCACCACGAGGACGCCATGAGCGCAATGCCCGATCCCGACCTGAAACCCGGCGACGAAGCCGAACCCGGCACGCCAGGCGCCGGCGAAGACCTGTGCGAAACCTGCGGCGGCAGCGGCAAGCTGGCCGACGGCAAGACCTGTCCCGAATGCGAAGGCACGGGACGCGTGATGCGGGGCATCGGCGGCGGCTGATCGCCGGAGCGCCGGACCGCCGGAGCGCCGGACCGCCGGACCGCCACATGGACAGGATGCCGGGAGCGGCGCGATAATCGGGGTATGAATGCATCGCCCAGCTCCCCGCCGTCCGGCACGACCGCGCCGTCCGAAAGCGCCAACCGCCCCCGCTCCCTCTCCGACCTGTTCATTTCCTTCACCTTGCTGGCCCTGCAGGGCTTCGGCGGCGTGCTGGCCATCGTCCAGCGCGAGATCGTCGACCGCAAGCGCTGGCTGACCCAGGAACAATTCATCGAAGACTGGGCCGTCGCCCAGATCATGCCCGGACCGAACGTCGTCAACCTGTCACTGATGATCGGCGGCCGCCATTTCGGCATCGCCGGCGCGCTCGCCGCACTGGCCGGCCTGCTGACCGTGCCCCTGATCCTCGTCATCGGGCTGGCCGTGCTGCACGACCGCTTCGCCGACAGCCCCGTCGTGGCCGGCGCGCTGCACGGCATGGCCGCCGTCTGTGCCGGCCTGATCGGCGCGGCCGGCCTGCGCCTGGCGAGCGCGCTGAAGAAAAGCCCGCTGCCCCTGTCCTGGTGCCTGGCCATCGCGGCGGCCGGCTTCATCCTCGTCGCGTTCCTCAAATGTCCGCTCCCCTGGGTGCTGTTCGGCCTCGGCGGCCTGGGCTGCGTCCTCGCGTACCGCCGGCTCGCATCATGACGGCGCCCCTGCACCTCGCGCTGGACTGGGCCGACTGGCTCAATTTGTTCGGCCATTTCCTCCTGATGTCGCTGATGTCGGTCGGCGGGGCCATCTCGACGTCGTCGGAGATGCACCGCTTCCTCGTCGAGCAGCACCACTGGCTGACCCAGGAACAGTTCAACCAGTCCATCGCGCTGGCCCAGGCCGCACCGGGGCCGAACGTCCTGTTCGTCGCCCTGATGGGGTGGCACGTCGGCATGAACGCCGGCAGCACGGCCGCCGCGCTGTTCGGCGTGCTCGTGACGATGGTCGGCATCATGACGCCGTCCACCATCATCACGTACACGGCCGCCCGCTGGGGCCACCGCAACCGCGACCTGCGCGCCGTCCGGGCCTTCAAGCAGGGCATGGCGCCCATCGTGATCGCGCTGCTGCTGTCCACCGCCTGGATCATGGCCAGTTCCGCCGGTACCGGTGCGAGTGCCGGTGCCGGTGCCCCGATCGCGTCCGCCGTCCTGGCGAACTGGCCCCTGTGGCTCACCGCGATCGTCAGCGGCCTGATCATCTGGCGCACGCGCATTCACCTGCTGTGGCTGCTCGCTGCCGGCGCCGTGCTGGGGGCGCTCGGCCTGATCTGAAGCGCAGTGGCGGCCTGCCTGCGGACCGGGCATACTTGCGCTTTCGATCAGTCAACCATCCGATGGACCGAGCCATGCCCGAACTCCTCAGCGAACACGTTTGTTTCGACGGCGTCCAGCGCTTCTACAAATACGATTCCGCCGCCATCGGCCTGCCGATGCGTTTTTCCGTCTACCTCCCTCCCGGCGCGCACGGCAAGCGCCTGCCCGTCCTGTTCTACCTCGCCGGCCTGACGTGCACCGAAGAGACCTTCATGATCAAGGCCGGCGCCCAGCGCGTGGCGGCGCAGGAAGGCCTGATCCTGGTCGCGCCCGACACGAGCCCGCGCGGCGCCGGCGTGCCGGGCGAGACCGACAACTGGGACTTCGGCGCCGGCGCCGGTTTCTACGTGGACGCCACCCGCGAACCGTGGTCGAGCCACTACCGCATGTACAGCCACATCCTCGAACTGCGCGAACTGGTGCTCGCCACCTTGCCGGCCGATCCGGCGCGCGTGGGCATCTTCGGCCACTCCATGGGCGGCCATGGCGCGCTGGTGCTGGCGCTGCGCAACCCCGACCTGTTCCGCTCCGTGTCGGCCTTCGCCCCCATCGCCGCGCCGTCCCGCTGCCCGTGGGGCGAGAAGGCGTTCGGCGGCTATCTCGGCACCGATCGCGACGCGTGGCGCGTCTACGATGCGACCGAGTTGATGGCCGGTGCCGGCGCCCCGCCCTTCCCCAAGGGGATCCTGATCGACCAGGGCCTGGGCGACAAGTTCCTGGCCGAACAACTGTACCCGGAGGCGTTCGAGGAAGCCTGCCGCGCCGTCGGCCAGCCGCTCGAACTGCGCCACCATCCGGGCTATGACCACGGCTATTACTTCATCTCCACCTTCGTCGAAGACCACCTGCGCTTCCACCGGCGCAACCTCGGCTGACGCCCGCATCTGCCCCGGTCCACACTGTCATTGACCGGGGCGGTTTCGCAAAAATTCCCCGCTTTCGTTCGCCTGCTGTCCTGCCTCAAAGGTCCGTCCGGGTGCCCGCGCACGGTTCGACACGACTCTTGCAAACCCTTTTCGACCGCCCTATAAATGGTGTTGCGGCGCCCTGCGCGCCGCAGGACATCATTCTTAAAAGGGAGGTCTATCATGAACCTGATCAGAAGAGGCACGACGCCGCTTTCCACATTCCGTCCCGGCGCCATGGAAGACCAGTTCGGACGCATGGTCGAGAACATGTTCCAGGACTTCTTCGCGCCGCTCGCCCAGGGGCGCTGGGCCGGCGAGGACGTCGGCATGCCGCGCCTGGACGTCAGCGAGACCGACAAAACCTTCGAGGTGAAGGCCGAGCTGCCCGGCGTCAAGAAGGAGGACGTGCACGTTTCGATCGACGGCCAGCGCGTCACCATCGAAGGCGAGTGTCAGCAGGCAAACGAACAGCGCCAGGGTGAGCAGGTGGTGTATTCTGAGCGCTCGACGCGCAAGTACCAGCGCAGCTTCACGCTGCCCTCCGAAGTCGACGATGCCAGCGCGCAGGCGCGGCTCGAGGACGGCGTCCTGATGCTCTCGCTGCCGAAGAAACAGGGCGGCACGGCGCGCCAGCTGACGATCCAGTAGGGTCGATGAGCCGCACGGCGCGGCACGCGAGCGGACGGCCTGCGGGCCGCCCGCGACCGCGCTCACGCCGCGCCCGGTTCGAGATCAGGGAAGGACTCTGAAAGCGTGCGCATCATGGCCGACACCCGTCATTTCAAGAATCGCACCGAAGCGGGCCGGCTGCTGGCGCAGCGGCTCGCCGCCTATACCCGGCATCCGGACGCCATCGTGCTGGCACTGCCGCGCGGCGGCGTCCCGGTCGGGTTCGCCATCGCACAGCGGCTCGGCATCGCCCTCGACGTCCTGCTCGTGCGCAAGCTCGGCATGCCCCGCCACGAGGAATTCGCGATGGGCGCCGTGGGCAGCGGCGGCGTCCGCGTGCTCCAGCCCGGCGTGCCCGGCCTGATGGGCGTCACCGCGCAGGACGTGGACGCGGTGACGGCGCGCGAGCTGGCCGAACTGCAGCGGCGCGAGCGCGCCTACCGCGGCGGCCGGCCGCCCCTCGACCTCGCCGGCCGCAGCGCGATCCTCGTCGACGACGGCGTCGCCACGGGTTCCTCGATGCTGGCCGCCATCGAAGTCGCGCGCCGGCTGGGTCCGCGCGAGCTGGTGCTGGCGGTCCCCGTCGCGCCGCCCGACACGGCGGCCGCGCTCGAGGCACGCGTCGACGAACTCGTCTGCCTGTCGACCCCGCCCCACTTCCGCGCCGTCGGCCAGTGGTACGACGCATTCGAACAGACCAGCGACGAGGAAGTGCAGGATTTGCTGGCCACCGCCTGGCATGACGAGGCGGCGGCCAGGGCCAGACCAACCGGAGGAGCCAATCATGAAAAACACGACGGACACAGGCTATGAAATCGCGAAATGGATCGGCGGTGCCGCTGCCGGCGCCCTGCTGATGTACATGCTCGACCCGGACCGCGGCGGGGCGCGGCGCGCGCAATCGGCCGCGGCCGTGCGCAACGCGGGCGCGCGCACGTCCGGCGCACTGGGCAACGTCTGGCGCGGCGCGGGCGAACGCATCGGCGCCGCCGGCGACGAGCTGCGCGACCGCGCGGCCGATATGGCCGATATGGCCGATATGGCCGACAGTGGCGGCAGTGCCGGGGCCAGGTCGGGCTCGGCACTGGAGCGCATGGGGCACGCGGCAAGCGAAGCGCTCGACGCCGGCATCGACAAGGCGAAGGACACGCTGGCCAGGGCAGGCGAGGCCGTCGGCGGCCGCATGGACAAGGCACGGCATGCGCTGGGCAGTGCGGCCGACGGGGGCGGACATGAGGTCGGCAACGGCATGGACAAGGCCCGCGCCCTGGCGCACGACGTCCGCACCCGGGTGCGCGACACCCTGCGGGCGGGGGCCCCCGGCGGCGAATGGACGCCCACCGCGCGCAATTCCGCCCTGGCCGGCGGCGGCCTGCTGGCCCTGTATGCGCTGAGCCGGCGCTCGCCGCTGGCATGGATGCTGGGCCTGGCCGGCGCCGCACTGCTGGCCCGCGGCGCCACCAACCAGCCGCTGCTGGGCATGCTGCGCGGCCGCGGCATCGGCATGGACCAGACCATCGACTTCAGCAAAGCTATCCACATCGACGCCGCGCCGGACGACGTCTACGACCTGTGGACCCATTACGAGAACTTCCCGCACTTCATGTCCCACGTCGTCGAGGTGCGCGACCTCGGCCGCGGCCGCTCGCACTGGGTCGTGCGCGGCCCCGGCGGCAGCGAGTTCGAATGGAATGCCGTGCTCACCGAGCAGACCCGGCCGCACCGCCTGGCGTGGCGCAGCGAAGCGGGCGCCGAGATCCCGCAGAGCGGCTCCATCCAGTTCGAACCGCATCGCGGCGGCACCCGCGTCACCGTGCACATGTCGTACACGCCGCCGGCGGGCGTCGTCGGCCACGGTCTCGCGACCCTGCTCGGGTCCGATCCGAAGACGCAGATGGACGACGACCTGGCGCGCATGAAGGCGTTCATCGAACGGGGCGCCGTGCCGCGCGATGCCGCGCGGCCGCGCACCAGCAGCCGCTGGCTGCACTGAGGTGGTCATGGCGACGCCGCAGACCCCGCAGCACACCATCTCGGCGCTGCGCAACGCCGCGCGTCCTTTGACGGGCGGCGACCGCGACTACGACGCCCTGCTCGACCTCGTGGGCGATGCCCGCTTCGTGCTGCTGGGCGAGGCGACGCACGGCAGCCACGAGTTCTACGAGGAGCGGGCGCGCATCACGCAGCGCCTGATCGAGGACAAGGGTTTCCACGCCGTCGCGGTCGAGGCGGACTGGCCGGACGCCTACCGCGTCAACCGCTACGTGCGCGGCCGCGGCGATGACCGCAATGCCGACGAAGCCCTGTCCGGCTTCCAGCGCTTTCCGAACTGGATGTGGCGGAACACGGACGTCGCCGCGTTCGTCCAATGGCTGCGGCACCACAACGAGAAGACGGCCGGACCGCGGGTCGGCTTCTATGGCCTCGACCTGTACAGCCTGTTCACGTCGATGGAGGAAGTGCTGCGCTACCTCGACCAGGTCGACCCGAACGCGGCACGCCAGGCGCGCGAGCGTTACGCCTGCTTCGACCATTACCACGAGGACAGCCAGCACTACGGCTATACGGCGAGCCTCGACCTGTCCGCGTCGTGCGAACAAGGCGTCCTCGAGCAGTTACGCCAGCTACAGCAGCGGGCCGCCGACTACATGTACCGGGACGGCGACGAGGAAGCGTTCTTCTACGCCGAGCAGAATGCGCGCCTCGTCAAGAATGCCGAGGAATACTACCGGACGATGTTCCGGGGCCGCGTGTCGTCATGGAATTTACGCGACAGCCACATGGCGGAGACGCTGGATGCGCTCGCCCGCCACCTGTCGAAGGATGGCGAGCCGTCCAAGATCGTCGTCTGGGAACACAATTCCCACATCGGCGACGCGCGCGCGACAGAAATGGGAGAAATGGGCGAGTGGAACGTCGGCGAACTGGCGCGCAAGGAATACGATGGGCAGACCCGGCTGATCGGGTTTTCCACGTACGACGGCTTCGTCACGGCCGCCTCGGAATGGGACGCGCCGGCCGAGCACAAGCGCGTCCGGCCGGGCATGCCGGGCAGCTATGAGGAGTTGCTGCACGAGACGGGCATCCCCCGCTTCCTGCTACCGCTTCGGGACGGCATCGACCAGGACGTGCGCGCCACGATGGAGGAGCGGCGGCTGGAACGGGCCATCGGCGTCATCTACCTGCCGCGCACGGAGCGCCACAGCCATTATTTTGCCGCCCGCATGGCGCGCCAGTTCGATGCCGTGATCCATATCGACCACACGACGGCCGTGCATCCGCTCGATCGGGGCGGCGGCTGGCATGCGGAGGAACCGCCGGAAACTTATCCCACAGGTATCTGACCATTGTGTCCGAAAAACGGGGAACTGTGAAAGTTGGTGAGATTACAACCCCGTACAGACTTGTAAAATGAACAAAGGTGTAAGGCACGCTCCGCGTGCTTTCCTTCTCACTGTTCACTTACAAGGTCATGAAGCCAATCCGGATTTCGATCATTGCCGCCCTGCTCGCGGGCGCCACCTCCCTGCACGCCCAGGAAACCACGTCCAAAGTCGAGCGCTGCGACCGCCCGCTCGGCACCATCGCCGTCACGGAAGCCCAGAGCGAGAGCGCCCACGCATTGCAGAGCTACGGGCTCGGGTCGCCAGTCGCGCTGCTGCGCATCATGATCCAGCAATCGAACTGCTTCCAGGTGGTCGAGCGCGGGGCGGCGATGGCCAATCTGCAGCAGGAACGCGCGCTCGCCGCGAACGGCGAGACGCTGTCCGGCAGCAACGTCGGCAAGGGCCAGCTGCAGGCGGCCGACTTCGTGATGACGCCGAACGTGCAGTTCGCCGCCGCCAACACGGGCGGCATCGGCGGCGCGATCTCGGATTACGGTGGCCGCCTGCTGGGCGGCCTGGGCCGGATCGCGGGCGGCATCGCGGGCAACCTCAAATTCAAGGAAGCGCAGACGAGCCTCCTGATCGCGGACGTCCGGTCCGGCATCCAGGTGGCGGCGGAAGAAGGCGTCGCGACGAAGACGGACTTCGGCATTTCCGGCTGGAGCTGGGGCGGCGGCGATTACTCGCGCCTGGGCGGCTATACGAACACGCCGGAAGGCAAGATGGTCGCGGCCAGCCTGCTCGACAACTACAACCGCATCGTGGCGCGCATCCGCAACGAGCCAAGCCTCGTGCGTACCAGCAGCGCGGCCAGCAAGGTGAATGCGCAGGCATCCACCCGCGAGGGCGTGCCCGTGACGGCCGGCGCCAGCGTGTACGCGCGCCTCGCCACCGTCAAGGTGTACACGGAGCCGCGCGCCGGCAGCAAGGTGATGGGGACGTTGAAGCGGTCGGAAGAAGCGATCGCCACCGGCGAAGAGCGCGACGGCTTCGTCAAGATCGACGGCGAGAACGTCTCCGGCGGCTGGGTGCAGCGCACGCTGGTGGCCACGCAGCCCGCGCCGCAGTAATTACTTCACCGGCACGCCGGCCGCCTCCTCCGCCACGCGCACCACGCAGCGGTTGCGGCCGCCGTGCTTGGCGGCATACAGCGCCGTGTCGGCCCAGCCCAGCACCTGGTCCTGCGTGGGCAGCGGGACGTCCGCGCCGTGCACGAGCGCGATGCCCACGCTGGCCGTGACCTCCAGCGGACCGGCCCCGGTCGCAATGGGCTTCCGGATGGCCTCCACGATCTTGGCGCCGATCCGCTCCGCCTCGTCGACGCCCTTCACGTCTTCCAGCAGGACGACGAACTCGTCGCCGGCCAGGCGCGCGGGCGTGTCCGTGACGCGCACGCAGGCGGCCAGGCGCTGCGCGAATTCCTTCAGCACCTCGTCGCCGACCCCGTGGCCCCACGTGTCGTTGATGGCCTTGAAGTGGTCGATGTCCAGGTAGGCCAGGCCCATCACCTGGCGCTGGCGGCGCACCCGTTCCAGCGCCTGGCCCAGCAGCTCGCCGAACAGGCGGCGGTTGGCGATGCCGGTCAGGCTGTCGAAGCGCGCCATCTGCACGAGCCGGCTTTCCGCCTCCTTCACCCTGGTCATGTCGTGCGCGAGCGCGTACACGCCCGCGACGGCGACGTTCACCCTGCCCTGCGCCTGCACGTCCGGCACGAACGTCCATTCCAGGATGCGGTGCCGGCCCTGCGCCTGCAGCGGCATCTCGAACGTGGCGCCGACGCCTTCGAACGCCTGCTTCAGGCGCGGCCGCGCCGCGTCGTAGGCCGGCTTGCCCAGCACTTCCTGCAAATGCATGCCGGGCAGGCGGACCGGTTCCAGGCCCACCCACGCCTGGAACGTCGCGTTGCCGAAGCCCAGGCGGTGGTTGCGGTCGATGTAGCAGATCAGCACGGGCAGGTTGTCGGCGATCAGGCGCAGGCGCTGCTCGCTCGCGGCCTGCGCCAGTTCCGCTTCCTTGCGCTCGCTGATGTCCATCGCCATCACGAAGAAGCCGACGACGCGGCCGTCGGCATCGATGTCGGGAATCGTGTCGATCATCTGGTGGCGCCTGGCGTCGTCGCTGCGCACGTCTTCCACGTGGCCGCGCTCGCCCAGCAGCGCGGCACGGATCAGCGGTTCCAGGCGCGCGTAGCCGGCTTCGCCCAGCGCTTCGCTCACCGTGCGCCCGATGAACACGTCCGGCTCGGATCCGATCATGCGGTCGAAGCCGGCGTTGGTGAATTCGAAGCGCTCGTCGCGGTCGACGTAGGCGATCACGGCCGGGACATTGTCGGCGATCGCGCGCATGCGGGCGGCCGCGCGGCCGCGCGCCTGCACGAGGTCGTGGAAGGCACGGCCCAGTTCGCCGATCTCGTCGTTGCGGGCGAGCGCCAGCACCTCGCTGTCGACGCCCTCGTGGCGCACGGCGGCCACGTTGCGGCGCAACTCGGCCAGCGGGCGCAGGCCGCGGCGCACGAGCCACCACGCAAGCAGGCCCGCGACCAGCGCGAGGATGCCCGCCACGACCAGCACCGTGCGCCGCACCCGGGCGAGCGGCGCGAACGCCTCTTTCTCCGGATAGCGCGCGCCGAGGATCCAGCCGGTCGTCGCCAGGCGTTTATAGGTGACGATGGCGGCACCTTCGCGGTCGCCGCCGATCAGCCAGCCCTCGAAACCGTGCAGGGCGCGCGCGATGCCCGGCTGGTCGGCGGGCGGCGCCGTCGCCGTCTGGCGTTCCTTCGCCGGCGAATCGATCAGCGTGCCGTCGGCCGACATCAGGAACAGATAGCCGGTGCTGCCCGGCCGCAGGGCGTCGACCTGGCGCAGGAAACGCGCATGCTGCAGGTCGATGCGGCCCGCGAGCACGTAGACGATCTCGCCGTGGTCGTCGAACACGGGCGCCGTCACGAGCACCATGTTCGCGCCGGACAGGCGGCTCTGGAACGGATCGGATACGATGCCGCGGCCGCGCAGCAGCGTTTCTTCGAAGTACGGGCGGCCCGTGGCCGTCAGCGGCTGGGCGGTCGGCATGGAAGCGCCCGACGCCACCAGTTCGCCCGTGCGGGCAAACGCGGCGATGTTGACGAACTCGTCGCCCACGTCGGCCGTGCGGTTCGCCAGCCAGGCCTGCAGGCGGCGCGGGTCGTGGCGGGCGTCGAGCGGCATCGCCACGGCCAGCGCGGCCATCTGGCGCAGGCGTGCTTCCAGCAGGTCGTCGAGAAAGGCCGCGGCCCCGGACAGCGACGCATACTGCTGCGCGCCCAGCACGGCGCGCAGGTCGTGCTCGGCCACGTCCACGGCCAGCGGGCCGGCGAGCATCGTGGCGCCCAGCACGAGCACGCCGACGGCACCGGCGAGGCGGCTGCGCAGGTTGGTCGGAAAAGTGATCGGTCGGCGCATGTAAGTGGGGCGTGCGATGCTGCGCATCGGGCCGCTCCAGTATGTCATAGCCCCCGGGTTTCTACTATTGCCACGTAAAAGATCAAATCCCTTGGTCTTGACGGGGCAGTTTGGTTTAGCATTGCACAGTTCAGCTTCGGCAATCCAACCCATCCCACGAGGACATGAGTAAATACACACTGAACGTCAACGGCAAGGCCCAGGCCGTTAACGTCGAAGCGGATACCCCGCTGCTGTGGGCGCTGCGCGATACCCTGGGCCTCGTCGGCACGAAATATGGTTGCGGCATCGGTGCCTGCGGCGCCTGCACCGTGCACGTGGACGGCCAGCCGGTCCGAGCCTGCCAATTGCCGGTAAGCAGCATCGGCAAGCGCCGCATTACCACGATCGAGGGCCTCGATGCCCGCGCCATGCATCCGCTGCAGCAGGCCTGGACCGAGCTGGACGTGCCGCAATGCGGCTATTGCCAGGCCGGCCAGATCATGACGGCATGCGCCCTCCTGAAACAGCATCCGAAGCCGACCGACGCCCAGATCGACGACGCGATGGCCGGCAACCTGTGCCGCTGCGCGACGTATGTCCGTATCCGCGCCGGCATCCACCGGGCCGCGGACATTGCCGCGACTGGCGCCAAGGGGAAAGCATGAGCCGCCCCGCCTCCCCCGCGCGCCGCCGCTTCCTCGGCCAGTCGGCGGGCGTCGCCCTGCTGCTGGGCGTGCAGGCGAGCGGCGCCATCGCGGCGCTGGCCGACAACGGGGCGCAAGAACCCGCGGCGGGCGACTTCGTCCCGAACGCGTTCATCCGCATCGGCACGGACGGCCGCGTGACGCTCGTTTCCAAGCAGCCGGAAATCGGCCAGGGCATCAAGACGTCGCTGCCGATGGTGCTGGCCGAAGAACTCGAGGTCGACTGGAAATCGGTCCGTGTCGTGCAGGGCGACCTGAACCCGATCTACGGGTCGCAGGGCGCCGGCGGCTCGACGTCGACGCCGACCAACTACGACAACTTCCACCGCCTCGGCGCCACCGCGCGCACGATGCTCGTACGCGCCGCCGCGCAGACGTGGAACGTGCCGGTGGCGGAGTGCCGCGCCGCGGACGGCGCCGTCGTGCACGGCGCCAGCGGCCGCAAGCTGGGCTACGGCGCGCTCGTACGCGCGGCGTCCGCGCTGCCCGTGCCGGATGCGAAAGAGGTCGTGCCGAAGGATCCGGCGACCTATCGCCTGCTCGGCACGCGCGTGGGCGGCGTGGACAACGCGCTCGTCGTCAGCGGCCAGCCGCTGTTCGGCATCGACACGCGCCTGCCCGGCATGCTGTACGCCACGTACGTGAAGTGCCCGGTGCCGGGCGGCCGTCCCGTCGAGGCGAACCTGGACGCCATCAAGCGCATGCCCGGCGTGAAGGCCGCGTTCCTCGTCGAAGGCACGGAAAACCTGAACGGCCTGCGGCCCGGCGTCGCGATCGTCGCCGACTCGACGTGGAACGCCTTCCGCGCCCGCAAGAACCTGAAGGTGACGTGGGACGAAGGCGAAGGCGCGCGCCACAGCTGGTCCGGCTTCCTCGCCGCCGCGCAGGCCGCGAGCGGGCAGCCCGGCGCCGCCGTGATGCGCAAGGACGGCGACGTCGATGCGGCCCTCGCCGGCGCCGCGCGCACGGTCGAAGCGAACTACGTCTACCCGTTCATCTCGCACGCGAGCATGGAACCGCAGAACTGCACGGCGTGGTTCAAGCCGCTGGAGGGCACCCTCGAACTGTGGGCGCCCACGCAGAATCCGGGCGCCGGCCAGGCGCTCGTCTCCACGACCTTCAACATCCCGAAAGACAAGATCCTGCTCCACATCACACGCAGCGGCGGCGGCTTCGGGCGCCGGCTGTCGTCCGACTTCATCGTCGAGGCGGCCGCGATCGCGCAGAAGGTGAAGGCGCCCGTCAAGCTGACGTGGATGCGCGAGGACGACCTGCAGCACGACCACTTCCGCGCCGGCGGCTTCCACTTCCTGCGCGGCGGCGTGGACGACCAGGGCAAGGTCGTCGCGTGGCACGACCACTTCGTCACGTTCGCGAACCGCGTCGAGAAGAAGGAAAGCGACGGCGGCAGCGCCAGCGTGCTGCAGCCGGGCAGCGGCGGCAACCTGTCCGGGGACGAATTCCCCGGCCGCTGGCTCGCCAACTGCCTGATCGAGCAGACGCCGCTCGAATGCCGCATCCCGATGGGTCCGTGGCGCGCGCCGGGCAGCAACGTGTTCGCGTGGGTGTTCCACAGCTTCATCGACGAACTGGCCCATGCGGCGGGGCGCGATCCCCTCGCGTTCCGCCTCGACCTCCTCGGCGACAAGGACCTCGTGGCCGGTACGGGCGAGCGCGGCGTGCCGTACAACGTGGGCCGCATGCGCAACGTGCTGAAGGCCGTCGCGGAAAAATCCGGCTGGGGCCAGCGCAAGTTCGCGCGCGGCCAGGGCGCCGGCATCGCCTTCCACTTCAGCCACCGCGGCTACGTGGCCGAAGTGGCGGAGGTGACGGTGTCGAAGGAAGGCCGGCTGCGCGTGGACCGCGTCGTCGTCGTCGCCGACATCGGCGCGCAGATCGTCAACCTGTCCGGCGCCGAGAACCAGGTGCAGGGCTCCGTGATCGACGGCCTGTCCACGCTGATGTACCCGGCGCTCGACATCGACAAGGGCCGCATCGTGCAGAGCAACTTCCACGACTACGCCCTGCTGCGCATGCCGGACACGCCGACCACGATCGAGACGCACTTCCTCAAGACCGACTACCCCGTCACGGGCCTGGGCGAACCCGTGTTCCCGCCGCTGGCGCCGGCCGTCTGCAATGCCATCTTCGCCGCCACCGGCAAGCGCGTGCGCGAGCTGCCGCTGGCGAAGGCGGACCTGTCCTGGAGCTGATCCGGTGACGGTGGAAGACGCGTCCGACCTGCTGGGCCAGGCCGTCCGCCTGCACCAGCAGGGCCGGCTCGAGCAGGCGCAGGCCCTGTACCGGCGCGTGCTGGACCTCGACCCGCGCCAGTTCGACGCGCTGCACCTGCTGGGCGTGATCGAGCGCCAGCGCGGGCATCCCGGCCGCGCCGTGGAGCTGATCGAGGAAGCGCTGCGGATCGACCCCCAGCAGGCGCGCGCCCATTGCAACCTGGGCGCCGCGCTGCAGGACCTCGGCCGCACCGATGCCGCGCTGGCCAGCTACGAAGCGGCGCTGCGCCTCGACCCGGGCTATGCGCTCGCCTGGGACAACCGCGGCAACACGCTGCGCCGGCTCGGCCGCCTGGCCGACGCCCTGGACAGCTACGAGCGCGCCCTCGGCATCGCCCCGGCGCTGGCCGACGCATGGTGCCATCGCGCCATCGCGCTGCACGACCTGGGACGCCATGCGGATGCCGCCGCGAGCGCCGAACAAGCACTCGCCATGCGGCCCGCGTATGCGGACGCCTTCGTCGCGCTGGGCCATGCACTGCAGGCGCTGGACCACCACGCGGACAGCGTCGATGCGTACGACAGCGCGCTCGCGCTGGCCCCGCGGGCCGACACCTGGTGCGCGCGCGGCGCGGCACTGAAGAAATCGGGCGACCTCGCCGGCGCCCTGCACAGCTACGAACAGGCGCTGGCCGTGCGGCCCGACTACGCGCTGGCCGAACACTATCGGGCGAACACGCTGCGCGGACTGGGGCGGCGCGACGCGGCCGTGGCGTCGTACCGGCGCGCGCTCGACCTGGGCGCGGATGCGGACGAGATCCGGTTTTCACTGGCGGCGCTGGGCGAGGCGGAGCAGCCGGATGCGGCGCCGGCCGACTACGTGAAGCACCTGTTCGACCAATATGCCGGCCGGTTCGACCACCACCTCGTCGACGTCCTCGGCTACCGCACGCCGGCGCTGCTGGACGCCCTGCTCCGCCCGCACCTGGCCGCGCCACCCGTGCCGGCGGCGCTGGACCTCGGCTGCGGCACGGGACTGTGCGCGACTTTCCTGCGGCCGCTGGCGCGGCACGTCACCGGCGTCGACCTGTCGCAGCGCATGCTGGACAAGGCGGCGGAACTGGACCTGTACGATGACCTGGCCTGCGCCGACATCGTCGACTGGCTGGCGGAGCGCCCCGCCTCGTGCGACCTCGCCGTCGCGGCCGACGTGCTCGTGTACCTCGGCGACCTGTCTCCGCTGTTCGCGCGGGTGCGGCGCGCATTGCATGCGGGCGGGCTGTTCGCGCTGTCGTGCGAGGCACTCGACGAGGACGATCGTGGTTACGCGCTCCAGCCGTCGAACCGGTTTGCGCATGCGCTCGGCTATGTGCAGACAACCGCGCAGGCGGCCGGCTTCGACATCGTCGCGGCGGAACGCGTCGTGCTGCGCCAGGATCACGGCCGCGACATCGCCGGCCACCTCGTGCTGCTGCGCGCGGCGTAATCAGGCAGCCGGCACGCCCGGGCCGCTGTCGCTCACGCACAGCCGCACCGCGCCGTCCACGCGCATCGTCTGAATCAGGCGACGGAGAGTGCGACCATCCCGATCTCGCCCAGCCGCACCGGCACCGCCCCGCGCGCGACCATGCGGTCGAGCGCGCGGCGGCCGTCGCCCGGATTCACGTCGACGGCGCGCATCGCTTCCGGCACGATGAGCGTGTCGAGGCCTTCTTCCAGCGCATCCGTGACGGTGTTCAAGACGCAGTAATCGGTGGCGAGACCCACCACCGTCACGCGCTCCACACCGCGCGCGCGCAGCTGCGCCGCGAGGTCGGTGCCGCCGAACGCGGAATAGGCGTCCACGGCCGCCGTGTCGGCTTTCGAAATCACGATGGCATCGTCGGGCAGCGCCAGCTCGGCCGCGAATGCGGCGCCCGGCGTGCCGGCCACGCAATGCGGCGGCCACGGCCCGCCCTGTGCCGCGAACGAGCAGTGGTCCTGCGGGTGCCAGTCGCGCGACGCGAAGATGGGTAGATCCTGCGCCTGGTACAGCTCGATCAGGTGGTTGATCGGCGCGACCACTTCATGGCCGCCCGCCACGCCGAGCGCCCCGCCGGGCAGGAAGTCGACCTGCATGTCGATGATCAGCAGGGCATCCTGCTTGTCGAGGTGGATGGCACTCATTGAACTCTCCTGGAAGCGGTCGCGGACCGCGATGCCCTATTGTCGCGCAAACTCAATGGCGCGTCTCGCGGGCGGCGATGGCGGCGGCATGGGCGGGATCGGGATCGTGCCCGCCGTGCCGGTCGAGGATCGCGGCGGCCCGCTCGGCCAGCGCGGCGTCGGCGGCGTTCACAGTGACCTGGCAGTCGCGCACGTCGTCCTGCGCCACCGGCGCGTACGTGTGCGAATACGCCGTCTTGCCCGTCACCGCGGGCGAATCGCCGACGGTGAAATTGCCCTGCACGGGACCGGTCTCGTCGATGCGGACGTCGATCGCGACGTCGTCGGCCGCGATGCCCGCGTCCAGCAGTTCGACGCGCGCCTGTTCGGCGGCCGTCACGTGCTTGAAGGTGCGTACGATGGGTTGCTGCATGGTGTTCTCCCGAATGGTTCACTTTGCAATCACCGTACCAGAATCCCGCGCCGCGCGGCGCCCGCCGCTCCCCCGTTTCCTGCGCGCTATTTTCCACCAGTGCGGCATTGTTCTGCCGATTTAGTACAATCAGGCAACACCCAGCCGTTGCACCGTGCGTCATAACTTTTCAATAACACCATCCCAAGAGAACAAAAAATGAAAATTTCTGCCCGGATTGCTTCCTCCCGCCCGCTCGCCACCACCGCCATGCACGGCCGCGTGGAAACCTTGCGCAGCCAGGGCGAGGCCGTCATCGACTTCTCCATCGCCATCTCGCACTTCCCGGCGCCGCGGCCGGTGCTGGACGCGGTGGCGGCGGCGATCGAGCGCGAACGGATCATGCCGTACACGAGCGTGGTCGGCGCACTGGACGTGCGGACCCGGCTGGCGGCCAAGCTGAAAAAGGAAAACGACATCGACGCGGGCACGGACGAGATCATCGTCACCAACGGCGCCAAGCAGGGGTTGTACGAAGCGTTGTATGCGTTGAGCGATCCGTACGACACCGTCCTGATCTTCAAGCCCCACTGGCCGGCGTATGTTGCTACGTCACAACTATTGGGCCTGCGGACGATCCTGGCCGATCTCCCTGAGGAAATCACGCCGGCACTACTGGATGGCCTCGGCAAGCCGGACATCGTCATCATCAATAACCCGCACAATCCCACCGGCAAGGTGTACACTCGCCGGGAACTGGAACACCTTCGAGCATGGGTGGAGCGCATCGGGGCCCGGGTGATCGTCGACGAAAGCTACGAACACCTGATCTTCGATGGCGGACACACCAGCCTGGCGGCCTTGTGCGACTGGCGGAACATCGGCGTGGTAACGCTGTTTTCGGCCTCGCAGAGCTACGCCATGATGGGCTGGCGGGTCGGCTTCGCGCTGGCGCCCGCCGAAGTGGTCAACGCGATGCAGACGCTGCAAGGCCCGATCACGGCCGCCGCGCCGCATTTGTCGCAGGTAGCCGCCCACGTCGCGTTCGCGACCGGTGCGCCGCGCGCGATGATGGCGGACTACCGTGACCGGCGCGACCTGGCGGTGCGGCTGTTTGCCGAGGTCCCCTGGATCGTCATGCACACGCCGGCCTCCGGTCCGTACCTGTGGGGAGACGTGCGCAGCCTGACGCTGGACACGGTCGGCTTTGCCGAAGCGTTGCTCGAGGAACAGAGGGTGGCGGTCATGCCGGGCGAGGCGCTGGGCGTGCCCGGCTACATCCGGCTCGGCTATATTTCGGACGACGTGGCGACCTTGCGCGAAGGCATCCGCAGGATCATCGAATTTGGGAATGCGTTTGTTGCCCAAAAGGCGGCAGATTGAAGATAGACAAATGACATCTGGCTTGAGCCGCTTCCGGCTGAACAGCCTGCGCAGCCGGCTCATGTTGCTGGTCGCGCTGGCGATCACGCCGCTGGCGGTGATGACGATCCTGTCCGGGATCCGCGAACGCGAACATGCCATCAAGGCATCGGAAGAAAACCTGCGCCGTCTGACGGGCATGGCGGCCGCCAACGAAGCCCAGTCGATCGAGGGTGCGCGCCAGATCCTCGTCGACCTGGCCAGCGTCCCGGACCTGATGGGCGACACGGCGAAATGCACGTCGCTGCTGTCCGACGTCCTCGACCGCAACGAGGGCTTCGTCAACTTCGGCCTCATCCAGCTCAACGGCGACGTCACCTGCAGCGCCGTCCCGCTGCTCCACCCCGTCAACCTGGGCGACCGCAGCCACTTCCGCCGCGCCATCTCGGAACGCAGGTTCATTGCCGGCGACTACGTGTTCGGCCGCGTCATCAAGAAGCACACGATCAACCTCACCTATCCCGTCATCGACCGCAGCGGGAAAGTCCTCGCCGTCGTGTTCGCGGCGATGGACCTGGAAGGGCTCGACACCTTCATCAACGACATCAACCTGCCGCCCGGTTCCGTGCTGGCGACGGCGGACGCGCGCGGTACCATCATCTCGCGCCGCCCCGATCCGGAACGCTTCTTCGGCACCAGGCTGTCGCCGGCGATGCAGGAAGCGCTGAACACGGCCGGCCAGCGCGCGGTGACGGTCCGCGGCGACGACGGCATCGAGCGCCTGCACACGTTCGCGCGCGTGGGCGCGCCCGCGCTGACCGACTACACGGTCACGATCGGCATCCCCACCGAGACGATCCTGTCCGCCGCGCGCCACGACCAGATCATGTCCCTGCTGGGCCTCGCGGCGACCACGCTGCTCGCCATGCTGGCCGCGTGGCTCGTGGGCGACGTGCTGATCGTCCAGCGCGTGCGCAAGCTGATGGGCACCGCCGAGCGCATCGCGGCGGGCGACCTGGAAGCCCGCTCCGGCATCGCCTACGGCCACGAAGAGATCGGCAACCTGGCCCAGGCGCTGGACCGCATGGCGGCCGCGCTGCAGAAGAAAGAAACGGCCCGCTCGCTGGCCGAGCGCGAACTGCGCGCCGCCGACCAGCGCAAGGACGAATTCCTCGCGATGCTCGCGCACGAGCTGCGCAACCCGCTGGCACCGATCAGCACGGGCGCACACCTGCTCAAGCTGCTGCACTCCGATAACGCCCAGATCACGCAGACCTGTTCCATCATCGTGCGCCAGGTCGACCACATGACGAGCCTCGTCGACGACCTGCTCGACGTATCGCGCGTGACGCGCGGCCTCGTGTCGCTGGCGACGCAGGTGCTGGACTTCAAGCGCGTCGTCGACGATGCGGCCGAGCAGATCCGCCCGCTGATCGCGGCGCGGCGCCACCGCGTCGTGATCGAGCTGCCGCCCGCGCCGGCGTACGTCAAGGGCGACCACAAACGGCTCGTGCAGGTGTGTGCGAACCTGCTCAACAACGCAACCAAGTACACGCCGGAAGGCGGCACCATCCACCTGCGCGTGGACGCGGACGGCAACGACTACATGCTGACCGTGGCCGACGACGGCATCGGCATGGAGCCGGTCCTCGTCGAACGCGTGTTCGACCTGTTCACGCAGGCCGAGCGCACGCCGGACCGCTCGCAGGGCGGCCTCGGTCTCGGCCTCGCCCTCGTGAAAAGCCTCGTCGAGCTGCACGGCGGCGAAGTGAAGGCCTACAGCGCGGGCCTCGGCAAGGGCTCGACGTTCACGGTACGCCTGCCCCGCTACACGCAGGACGTCGTGCTGGCGCCGGCGCCCGTCGTCGGCGAAGAACACCACGACGGCGGCGTGCCGCTGCGCATCCTGCTCGTGGACGACAACGTCGACGCCGTCCACACCTTGCAGCTGTTCCTGCGCTCCGGCGGACACCGCGTGGAAGTCGCGTACTCCGCCACGGACGCGCTGGAACTGGCGAAATCGTTCGTGCCGGAAGTCTGCCTGCTCGACATCGGCCTGCCCGACTTCGACGGCAACGAACTGGCGCGGCGCCTGCGCATGCTGCCGCAGGCGGCCGGCGCCACGCTGATCGCCATGACGGGCTACGGCCGCCAGCAGGACCGCGAGACGTCGATGGCGGCCGGGTTCGACCACTACCTCGTCAAGCCGGTGAATACGATGCAGCTGGCGGACATCCTGGCGGCGGCCGCCGAGGCGAACATCCGGCGCTGACGCGTCCATTCACCCCATCCATTATCATCGCGTGAACCGAGGAGATATGGAATGGAGACCATCGAAGTCATCCTGGCGATGCTGCTCGCCGTGATCGCCAGCGGCTACGTGGCGCGGGTGCTGCCCATCGCCCTGCCCCTGCCGCTGATCCAGGTCGCCGCGGGCGCCGTCATCTCGGGCGTTTTCCGCCATGGCATCGCACTGGAGCCGGACATCTTCTTCCTGCTCTTCCTGCCCCCGCTGCTGTTCGTGGACGGCTGGCGCATCCCCAAGATCGGCCTGTTCCGCGACAAGGCGACGATCCTGGAACTCGCGCTGGGCCTCGTGCTGTTCACCGTCGTCGGTGCCGGCTACCTGCTGCACTGGATGATCCCCGCGATGCCGCTGGCCGTGGCTTTCGCGCTGGCGGCCATCGTCGCGCCGACGGACCCCGTCGCCGTCTCGTCGATCACCGCGCGCGTGCCGATGCCGCCGCGGCTCATGCATATCGTCGAGGGCGAGAGCCTGCTCAACGATGCGAGTGGCCTCGTGTGCTTCCGCTTCGCCGTCGCCGCGGCCGTAACCGGACACTTCTCGCTGGCGCAGGCGAGCCTGACGTTCTTGTGGGTGGCGCTGGCGGGCGTCGCGGCCGGCATCGCGATCACGTTCGCCATCACCCGCGCGCACGGCATCCTGCAGCGCCGCTTCGGCGAGGAGGACGGCGTCCCGGTGCTGATCAACCTCCTGACGCCGTTCGGCGCCTACCTCGTGGCCGAACGCCTGGAGGCATCGGGCATCCTCGCGGCCGTGGCGGCCGGCATCACGATGAGCTACCTGGAATTGTCGGGCGGGGCGACGCCGGGCACGCGCATCCGCCGCAACGTCATCTGGGACGCCCTGCAATTCACGTTGAACGGCACCATGTTCGTGCTGCTGGGCGAACAACTGCCCGACATCGTACGCGGCGCGCTGCACCCGGCCGGCGGCACGCCGTACGATCCGTGGTGGCTCGTCAGCCGCGCGCTCGCGTTCAGCCTGGGGCTCGTGCTGCTGCGCTTCGCGTGGGTGTGGATTTCGCTGCAGCTGACGATCCTGAACCGCAAGCGCCTGGGCCGCCAGGTCTTCAAGCCGAAACTGCGCGTGATGCTGGCCACGTCGGTGGCGGGCGTGCGCGGCGCGCTGACGATGGCCGGCGTGCTGACCCTGCCGCTCGCGCTGCCGAACGGCGATCCGTTCCCCGCGCGCCACCTGGCGATCTTCCTGGCCAGCAGCGTGATCGTGGTGTCGCTGCTGCTCGCCAGCGCCGCGCTGCCCGCCCTGCTGCGCGGCCTGGAGATGCCGGCCGAGCCGGATGCGAAATGCAGCGAGGACGATGCGCGCCACGCGGCCACGCTGGCGGCCATCGCCGCGCTGGAACGGGCGCAGCAGGCGGACGGCCAGGACGACAACCGGGCCGTGGCCCACGTGCTGCGGCTGTACCGGCACCGCCTGAACGCGACCGACACCGCGGGCGGCAATGGCGACGCACAGGCACTCAAGCGCACGGAGCACAGCTACCGGCTGCTCGCGCTGAACGCGGAGCGGGACACGGTACTGCGCCTCGCACGGCGCATGGATATCTCGGACGAGACGGCACGCAGGCTGCTGCGCCAGATCGACCTGCTGGAGGCGCGGTATCAACAAAACTGAGCAACAGGACTAGTCGGCGGTTCCCAGGCTGCTGCGCAACCAGTCGCGCCCCCGCCCGTCCAGCGCTTTCGCGATGACGTCGGGCGGCAGGCTGTACACGGTGGCCCACGTCGCGCGGCCATCCGGCGCGTTGGACGGGAAGCTCGTCGTCTCGATCGGCCAGTGGTACTTGCGCTTGAGCGCGCGGACGATGGCGGCCAGCGTCACGCGGCCGCGCAGCGGCTCGGCGCCCGCCTGGTCGGCGTTGGACAGCAGGATGGCGAGCACCATGCCGCGCGCGGTGCGCGGGCCGGGGAAGATGGGTGATTTGCTGGGCATGGCGCCATTCTAACGGGCCTGCACTACGTTAGTTCGCGAACGGTGCGCGACGAAGGCCGGCGTAGACTGGCGGCAGCCTCACTGCGAACGACGAGTCCCCGATGAAGAGCGAAGACCACGCCTTGCACGACCCGGTGCCGAACACCGATCCGCCTGCCGCCGCCAGGGCCGCGGGCCTGCGCTACGTCCACGACGACCGTCCGGGCATCTTGCGCGAGCCGGTCAAGGACGGCTTTCGCTACCTCGACGCGAAGGGCGAACCGGTCGAGGACGAGGCCACCCTCAAGCGCATCAAGTCGCTGGCGATCCCGCCCGCGTGGACGGACGTGTGGATCTGCCCCCAGGCCAACGGCCATCTGCAGGCGACGGGCCGCGACGCGCGTGGGCGCAAGCAGTACCGCTACCACCCGAAATGGCGCGAGGTGCGCGACGAGGTCAAGTACGAACGGATGATCAAGTTCGGCAAGGCGCTGCCGCAGATCCGCAAGGAAGTCGACCGCGCGCTGTCCCTCCCCGGCCTGCCGCGCGAAAAAGTCCTCGCGACGATCGTCTACCTGCTAGAAGCGACGATGATGCGCATCGGTAACGACGAATACGCCCGCGAGAACAAGTCGTACGGCCTGACCACGCTGCGCAACCGCCACGTCAGGATCGACGGCAGCGAAGTCGGGTTCCGCTTCCGCGGCAAGAGCGGCGTATACCACGACGTCAAGGTGCACGACCGGCGCCTCGCCCGCATCATCCAGCGCACGCGCGACCTGCCCGGCCAGGACCTGTTCCAGTACCTCGACGAAGACGGCGAAACGCACACGGTGGGATCCAGCGACGTGAACGACTACCTGCGCACGATCACCGGCGAGGACTACACGGCGAAGGATTTCCGCACGTGGTCCGGGACCGTCCTCGCCGCGATGGCGCTGCAGGAATTCGAAGCCGTCGATTCCGACACGCAGGCCAAGAAGAACGTCGTGCGCGCCATCGAATCCGTCGCGGAACGGCTGGGCAACACGCCGTCCGTCTGCCGCAAGTGCTACGTGCACCCGGCCGTGCTGGACGCCTACCTCGACGGCACGATGCTCGAGGGCCTGCGTGCCCGCGCCGAGGAAAGCCTCGTCGAGGACCTGAAGGACCTGCAGCCCGAAGAGGCGGCCGTGCTCGCGATGCTGGAACGGCGCCTCGCGCAGGAGACCGCCGCCAACGACCTGGCCGTGAAACGGCGCGCCGCCTGAATCCAACCAACGAAAGGAACCCCATGAGCAGCATCGAACTCGTCGCCGGTTTCGGCCACCAGGTGACGGGGGTGACCGTCGCCGAGGACGGCCGCATCTTCGTCAACTTCCCGCGCTGGACCGAGGACACCGCGGTGTCCGTCGCCGAATTGAAGGATGGCCGGCTGCGCCCGTACCCGGACGAACGCTGGAACGGCTGGCGCAACGCGAACAAGGACGAGGTGACGCCGCACGACCACTGGGTGTGCGTGCAGAGCGTCGTCGCCGACCAGCGCGGCAGCCTGTGGGTGCTCGACCCGGCCGCGCCGGCGCAGGCGCACCTGGTGGCCGGCGGCGCGAAGCTCGTGCGCATCGACCTCGCGACCGACGAGGTGACGCAGACGATCGCCTTCGACGAGGACGCCGCGCCGCAAGGCTCGTACCTGAACGACGTGCGCTTCTCGAACGACGGCAAGGTCGCGTACATCACCGATTCCGGCGTGCGGGGCGCGCTGCTCGTCGTCGACATCGCGTCCGGCAAGGCGGCGCGCGTGCTGGACGGCCACCCGTCCACGCAGATGAAGAAGGGCCTGGACGTGACGGCCGACGGCAAGGTCCTGCGCCGCCCGGACGGCCGCGGCGTGGAATTCTCGGCGGACGGCATCGAGCTGTCCGGCGACGGCAAGTACCTGTACTGGCAGGCGATCAAGGGCGACGAGCTGTATCGCATCCCGACGGCCGCCCTCACCGGTCCGGGGTTCCGGGGCGTGGACGTCGGCGCACAGGTCGAACCGTACGGGAAGAACGGCGTCAACGACGGCCTCCTCATCGCGCGCGGCACCGAGCTCATGTACCTGACGTCCGTGCAGGACGATGCGATCAAGGTGCGCGACCTGTCCGAAGGCCCGTCGGCGCCGGCGCGCATCGTCGTGCAGGACGAGCGGCTGCGCTGGCCGGATACGTTCGGCCAGGGACCGGACGGGACGATCTACGTGACCACGTCGCACATCCAGGACTCGGCGTTCTTCAAGCCGGAGGCGCCGGCGGCGTTGCCGACGCAGTTGTGGAAATTGACCGGGTCCGCCACGTAACCACGTCGCCCCCGCGCAGGCGGGGGCCCAATGATGCACGCGTTGCGATGACGCTCGCAGAGCTTGGGGTCCCGCCTCCGCGGGAACGACGTTCAAGGGCTATCGGCCAGCCCTATCGCGCCTTCCCGCAACCACCCGCGCACTACCCGGAACCGCCACGTCCGCTCCACGGGCGGCGTGCGTTCCAGCTCGGCCGCCTCCCAGTCCACCTCGACGACACCCTGCAGCTGCAGCACGTCGCCGGTCGCGAAGTCGACCACCACGATCGCCGCGCGCGGCTCCACCAAAAAATTGCCGAGCGTGTTGAAGTAGCGGTTGCCCGCGTAATCCGGCACAACGAGCACGTCGCCATCCAGCCGCGCGAAGCCGGCCGGGCCGCCCCGGTGCGAAACGTCCAGGCCCGCGGCACCGTCCTGCGCATCGGCGTCGCTGGCGCTGGCCACGAACAGCGTGGGCGTCGCCGCCAGCATCGCGCGCGCCCGTGCCGGCAGGCCGGCATCGAATGCCGTCACCGCGCCGGCCGTGCGCTCGACCGGCTGCAGCGCGCGCACGTGGATGTAGCGCGGGCAGTTGCCGAACGATTGCGCGACGTCGACCGCGAATCCGGCCTCTCCGCGTTCCGCGACGACGCCGTTCAGCCGGTTGCGCCGGCGCGTGTCCAGGTCGATGCCGAGCATGCCGACCTTCGAGCCGGCCACCAGCCGCGCACGCACGGGATCGTCGGGCGATGGCAGCGCGGCCACGTCGAGGCGCGCCGGATCGGGCGAGCTGGCGAAGCCCGGCGGCCCCTGCACGAGGGTCGCCAGCGGCCAGCCTTCGTCGTCCGCGACGGCCAGGGCCACGAACGGCAGCAGCGGAAAAAAGGTCCGGTGCTGGTCCGGCATGCGGTTGCGGATCGGCGCGTTGAACGGGTCGACGCCGGCCAGCGCCTGCGCAATCAACTCGCCTTTGTGGAACGGCATCGGGATACGGTCGCCATCCATGATCGCCTCACTCCCCCGGCATCGCGACGAAGCCCGGCAGCGCCTCCACGCGGGCGATCCACGCGCGCACCCGCGGGTACGGATCGAGCGCGATGCCGCCTTCCGGCGCGTGCGCGATATAGCTGTAGCAAGCGACGTCCGCGATCGTGGGCGCGGTGCCGGCGAGCCACTCGCGCGCGGCCAGCTCGCCTTCCATCAGGCCCAGCACGCGGGCGGCCAGCGCCTGCGACAGCGGCGCCGGCACGCCGGTGTCGTAGAACCGGGCCGACACGCGCGCGGCGGCCGGGCCGAACATGATCTCGCCCGCCGCCTGCGACAGCCAGCGCTGCACGCGGGCGGCGCCGACAGGGTCTTCCGGCAGCCAGGCGCTGCCCGGCGCGTAGCGCTTCGCGAGGTAGACGAGGATGGCGTTGCTGTCGGCCAGCACCACGTCGCCATCCTGCAGCACCGGGATCTGGCCCAGAGGATTCAGCGCGCGGAACGCGGGCGACTTGCGCACGTCGGCCGGGCTGTCGGCGAAGTCGTAGGTCAGGTCGAGCAGGTGCAGGAACAGCCGGGCGCGGTGCGTGTGGCCGGACAGGGGGGTGCCGTGGAGGATGCGGGTCATGGTCGTCTCTGTGGTCGTTGTCGGTCCCTGCATCGTAGCGCCAGACCATTCACGCCGGAATCCGGCATAATGACAATTCAGCATTCCGACTTTTGCAATAATCATGGACCGACTCGACGAGCTGCACGTGTTCCTCGCCATCCTCGACGCGGGCAGCATGGCGTCCGCCGCGCGCAAGCTGGGCCGCTCGCCGGCGGCCGTCACGCGCATCCTGGGGACGCTGGAAAGCCGCGCCGGCGCCCGGCTGTTCGAACGCAGCACGCGCCGCCTCACGCCGACGGAAACGGGCCTGCGCCTCGCGGAACAGGCGCGCCGCCTGCTGGCCGACTACGACGCCGCGCTGCAGCCGCCCGGCGCCGGCACGCCGCGCGGCCTGCTGCGGCTCACGGCGCCCACCGTGTTCGGCCGCCGCCACGTGGCGCCCGTCGTCACGCGCTTCCTCGCGCTGCATCCGGACATCCAGGTCGACCTGACGCTGTCCGACCGCAACGTGGACCTGATCGAGGAAGGCATCGACGCCGCGCTGCGCATCGGCGCGCTGGCCAACCTGAGCCTCGTCGCGCGCCGGCTGGGCGAGGTGCGGCGCGTGACGGTCGCGAGCCCCGCCTACCTCGACCGGCGCGGCACGCCGGCGGTCCCGGCCGACCTCGCTGGCCACGAATTGATCATGTCGACGGCCGTACGCAGCGTGGCCGAATGGCGCTTCCGCGCGGACGGCCGCGAGCACGTGGTGCGCTACAGCCCGCGCCTGCGCATGAACGACACGGAAGCCATGCTGGCGGCCGCACGCGACGGCTTCGGCATCGCACGGGCGCTGTCGTACCAGGTCGAGCCGGATTTGCGGGCCGGCGTGCTGCGCCGCCTGCTCGTGGACTACGAGCCGGAACCGGCGCCCGTGCACCTCGTCATGCCCAGCAGCCGCCACATGGCGCCGCGGCTGCGCGCATTCGTCGACTTCGCGGTGCGGGAATTCGCGGCGCTGGACGTGATCCGCTGACGCGCCCTCCGTGCGCGGGCGCACAACCGCTTATACTCGACGGCTACACACCGACAGGGGATACGCATGACGCAGAAGATCATCGGGATGCTGGGCGGGATGAGCTGGAAAAGCTCGGCCGAATACTATCGCCTCATCAACGAGGGCGTGCGCGACCGTCTCGGCGGCCTGCATTCGGCGCGCTGCCTCATGTGGTCGTTCGACTTCGACGACGTCGCCGTCCTGCAGCGCGAAGACCGCTGGGACGATGCGGCGCGGCTGATGGTCGAGGCGGCGCAACGGCTGCAGCGCGGCGGCGCCGATTTCCTCGTCATCTGCACGAACACGATGCACAAGGCGGCGCCGCAGATCGAGGCCGCCGTCGACCTGCCCCTGCTGCACATCGCCGACCCGACCGCCGCGCGCATCAAGGCCGCCGGATACAAGCGCATCGGCCTGCTGGGCACCGCCTTCACGATGGAACAGGATTTTTATAAAGGCCGGCTGGCCGACAGGCACGGCCTGGACGTGCTCGTGCCCGATGCGGACGATCGCGCCACGGTCCATCGCATCATCTACGAGGAGCTCGTGCAGGGACGCGTCGAAGCGGCGTCGCGCGAGGCCTACCGCGGCGTGATCCGGCGCCTGGTCGCGGCCGGCGCGGAAGCGATCATCCTCGGCTGCACCGAAATCATGCTGCTCGTCGGGCCCGAGGACAGCCCCGTGCCGCTGTACGACACGACGGGGCTGCATGCCGAGGCGGCCGTCGCGCTGGCGCTGTCATTACCGATACGCGCTGTTGAACGGTAGGGTGGGCGCCCCGAGCCCACGCGCACGCCGGCGTCATGCACACGTCCGCGCGGGCACGTGGTGCCCACCCTACCCGGCCGGTGGGATGTTGTGATTGAAGCGGAACAGGTTGTCCGGATCGTAGCGCCGTTTCACCTGCACGAGCCGGTCCCAGTTCGTGCCGTACGCCTCGTGGATGCGCGCCCCCTCGTCCTGCGTCAGGAAATTGATGTACACGCTGCCGGCCGCATACGGCGCCACGGCCCCGAAGAACTCCCGTGCCCAGGCCACGCAGCGCGCGTCGTCGGCGGCATCGAGCCAGCGCCCGTGCACGTTCATCGCGTACATCACATTGCGGTGCGGGTACGCGGTGGCATCGACGGCCGGTTCGTTCGCGCGGCCGCCGATGAGGCCCAGGAAGATCTCGCACTGCGGCGTCGGCACCGCGGCGGCGTAGCGCAGCACGAGGTCGACGGCCTCGTCGGACAACGTGGTGAAGTTGTGCGACTTCCAGTAATTGCGCGCGCCCGGCGCCAGCAGCGGGTCGAACGTCTTCTGCCACGCCGCGTACGGAACGGCGCCCACGTGTTCGCCCAGCACGTCGCCGAACGACCGCACGGGAGCCAGCACCGGTTCCGCTTCCTCCGGCGGGCGTGGCGAGAACACGGCCAGCGCGACGATGTCCTGGCCGTGCACGGCCTGCGCCAGGAACGGCAGCGGCGGCGCCTTGCGTAATACGGCCCAGATCGAGACGTCGTTCGGCAGCGTGTCCACGTAGTCGCGGTAGCGGCGCAGCACCGCTTGTCCCTGCGCGGCCGGGAACACGACCAGGCCGGCCGTGACGAGCGGCCCGACGGCGTGCAGCGCGAATTCGAAGCGCGTGACCACGCCGAAGTTGCCGCCCCCGCCGCGGATCGCCCAGAACAGATCCGGCTCCTGGCGCGGACCGACGTGGCGCCGGCGCGCGTCCGCCGTGACGATCTCGGCGCCCACGAGGCTGTCCACCGTGAGCCCCAGCATGCGCGACAGCCAGCCGAACCCGCCGCCCAATGTCAGGCCCGCCGCGCCCGTCGTCGAGTTGATGCCGAGCGGGACGGCGAGGCCGCAGGCCTGCGTCTCGTGGTCGACGTCGGCGAGCAGCGCGCCGCCGTCGACGTACGCGAGGCAGGCGTCCGGGTCGACGTGGACACTCCGCATCCCCGCCAGGTCGATCACGAGCCCGTCGTCGCAGATCGCATTGCCGGCGATGTTGTGGCCGCCGCCGCGCACGGCCAGCGGCAGGCCGTGGTCGCGCGCGAACGCGACAGCCGTGCACACGTCGGCCGTGCCGGCGCAGCGCGCGATCAGCGCCGGCCGGCGGTCGATCATCGCGTTCCAGATCTGCCGCGCGCCATCGTAGTCCCGGTCGCCCGGCTGCAGCACGGGTCCCCGCAGGGCGGCCTTCAGACCGTCCAGCACTTCAGGTTTCATTTGCGTCATCGCTGCCTCCGCCCGGCGAACCCGGCAGGTGGCGGCCGCCAACCGCCCGCGCCGTTCTTGCAGCATAGGCGGCGATGCCGGATGTGCAAGCGAACGGGGCCGTATAATGATCCACTTTGAATGCCGGAATCACCATGCGCGCTCACCGCGGGCCCACTCTGTCGCTTCGCCACCTGCTGATCCTGCTGACGGCGACCGGCCTGCTCCCGCTGGCCGCGCTGGGCGCCTGGAGCGTGCATCTCGCCGCCGAGTACCACCAGAGCGAACAGGAACGGGCGCTGCTGGACCTCGCACGCGCGCTGTCGAGCGCCGTCGACGCGGAACTGGACGGCACCGTCGCCACCCTCGCCAGCATCGCGCGCACGCCTGCGCTCGGCGACGGCAACGTGCGGGCCTTCTACCCCATCGCGCGCGACCAGGCCCGGGCGCAGCCGGAATGGCTGGGCGTGATCCTGGCCGACGGCGACGGCAACATGGTCTTCCGCACGACCGCGCCCTTCGACGCGCCGCCGCAACCCGTCGCCGATCCGTCCAGCCTGCGCCAGGCGCTGCTGCTGCGCCGCCCGGTCATCGGCCACGTCGCGCACGGCAAGGGCGGGCGGGCCGCCGTCCCCGTGCGCTTTCCCGTCAGCGACGCCGCCGGCCATCCGTACGTGCTGACGGCCGTCGTCCAGCCCGACCGCATCATGCGCGCGCTCGCGCGCCAGCAGGTGCCGGCCGGCTCGGTGATTTCGGTGCTGGACGGCGACGGCGCGATCGTCGCCCGTTCGCGCGGCCAGGGCGACCACGCCGGCGGGCCACCCAGCCCGAGCCTGGCGCGGCTGATCCGGCTGAACGGCCCGGAAGGCGCCGGCGCCACCGTCACGCTCGAAGGCAGTGCCGTCACGACGGCCTATACGCGGCTGTCGCGCTACGGCTGGACGGTCGCCGTCGGCGCGCCGCCCGCGGGCTGGGCCGGCGGGGCGGGCTTTGCGTGGTACGGGGCCGGCATCGCGCTGTCGCTCGCGCTCAGCATCGGTCTCGCGACGCTGCTGGCGCGCCGCATCGTGCGCCGCATCGCGACGCTCGCGGCGGGCGCCGCCGCCCTAGGCGCCGGCACCGACCCGGTGGTGCCCTCGTCGCGCATCCAGGAAATCGACGCGATGGGCGCGGCGCTGCGGGCCGCGGGCGCACGCCGCGCGGCGCACGAGCGGGACCGCGAGGACGCGCTGGAACTGGCGCGCCAGGCCGGCCGCGCCAAGGACGAATTCCTCGCCGTGCTGGGCCACGAACTGCGCAATCCGCTGGCCCCCATCGCCAGCGCGCTCGACCTGATGGACCTGCGCGACGACGCCGCCTCGCGCCGCGAGCGCGGCATCATGCGGCGCCAGGTCGCGCACCTGAAACACCTCGTCGACGACCTGCTCGACGTGTCGCGCATCGCGTCCGGCAAGCTACGCATCGACGTCGCCCCCGTGGACCTGGCGGCCGTCGTGCGCCACGCCGTCGCCGCCCGGCCCGACCAGCCGCTCCGCCTGCAGGCCCCCGCGGCGCTGTGGGTCGCCGGCGACGAGCACCGTCTTGCGCAGGTGCTGGGCAACCTGTTGTCGAACGCGGCCCGCTTCGGCAGCACGGACACGCAGGTCGTCCTCGAGCGCGCGGGCGGCGCGGCCCGCCTCGTCGTCGCCGACAATGGCGTGGGCATGGATACCGCGCTGGCGCAGCGCGTGTTCGAACCGTTCTACCAGGCGCCGCAACCGCTGGTGCACCACAGCGGCCTGGGACTCGGTCTCGCCATCGTGCAGCGCATCGTCGAGCTGCACGGCGGCCGCGTGAGCGCGCGCAGCGACGGGCCCGGCCTGGGCAGCCGCTTCGAGATCGTGCTGCCGCTCGGCGCGCCGCCGTCCCTCACGGCGCCCGCTCCCATCCGCGCGCCGAGCCGGCCGCTGCGTGTCCTGGTCGTGGACGACAACGAGGACGCCGCCGCGCTCACGGCCGCGATCCTGCACGAACTGGGCCACGAAGTGAAAACGGCGCACACCGCGAACGCGGCGCTGGACGTGCAGGCGGCCTGGCCGCCGGACGCCGCGATCCTGGACATCGGCCTCCCCGACATGGACGGCTACGCCCTCGCCGCCGCCATGCGCCGCGCGGCCGTGACACCGCTGCGGCTGACGGCGCTCACGGGCTACGGCCGCCAGGCCGGCGCGGCCGCGCACGCGCCGCCGGATGGGGCCGCGTTCGACCTGCATCTCACCAAGCCGGCCAGCCTGGACGATCTGCGGCGGGCGCTGGAGGCGGACGACGCGGATGCGGCCGCGGGCCCGCCCGGCACGGCGCGCGCCTGAGGCCTCTTACGGCGGCGCCGGCCGGCCATTGTCCGGCTCCATGCCGTGCAATTGCCAGTAGTGCCGGAACGCGGCGCGTATGCTGCCGCGCAGCACCTCGTCGTCCCATGGTTTCGTGAAGAAGCGATACAGCGCCCCGAGATTGACCGCGTCCATGATGGTGTCGAGGTCGGGGTACCCCGACAACACGATCCGGAACGTGTCGGGATACATCTCCTTCACTTTGCCGAGGAACTCGGTGCCGCTCGTCCCTCTCATGCGCTGGTCGCACAGGATGACGTGAACGGGATGGAGCGCCAGCATCTCGAATCCCTCCGCCGCGCCCGATGCCGTCAGGATGCGATAACCGTCGCGGCGCAGCAGGCGGTTGAGCGACGCGAGCACGCTCGGCTCGTCGTCGATGATGAGCAGGGTACGCGGCGGTGCCGCCGTCAGGTCCTGCGGCAGCGCCAGGGCCGCGCCTTGACGGAGCATCGCCTCGAACTGCTGCGCGGGCACCGCGCGGCTGAAGTAGAAACCCTGCATCTGGTCGCAGCGATAGCGCCTGAGCAGGGACAGCTGGGCCACCGTTTCCACGCCCTCGGCAATCACGTCGAGCTTCAGGCTGTGCGCCATGCCGATGATGGCCTCCGTGATGGCCGCATCGTCCGGATTGGTCGTGACCTCGCGGATGAACGCGATGTCGATTTTCAGGGCATCGAGCGGCAGCCGTTTCAGATAGGCCAGGCTGGAATAACCGGTGCCGAAGTCGTCGATCGACACGCGCACGCCGCGCGCCCGCAGACGCTGGAGGGTGGCGACCGCGCATTCCACATTGTCGACCAGCGCGCTTTCGGTCACTTCGAGCTCCAGCATGCCGGCGTCGATGCCATGTGCGTCGATCGCCTCCAGCACGGCCGTCTCCAGGCCGCCGCCCGCGAACTGGCGGCCCGAGACGTTGACGGCGATATGCATCGGCGCCGACATCACGCCCGTCCACGCTGCAATCTGCCGGCATGCGGCGTCGATCACCCAGCGGCCGACCTCGACGATCAGGCCGGTTTCCTCGAGCACGGGAATGAACTCCCCCGGCGATATCAGGCCGTGCCCCGGACGATTCCAGCGCAGCAGGGCCTCGGCCCCCGTGATGCGGCCGGTATTGATCCCGGCCTTCGGCTGGTAATGGAGCTCGAACTCATGGTTGCCGATGGCCGCGCGCAGTGCGTTCTCGATCGTCAGCCGGCGCCGCGCCTGGACGTTCATTTCGTCGGTGAAGAAGTGGCATCGTCCCCGATCCTCGGCCCTGGCCTGGTGCAACGCGGTATCGGCATATTTGAGCAGGGTCGCCCCATCGGTGGCGTCGGCCGGATAAAGCGCGACGCCGATGCTCGCGGTCATCGTGAAGTGCTGCGTCTCGAGGGCGAAGGGCCGCTGCAGGGCCGCCCTGATGCGCTGGTCGATCTGCAGCACGTCATGCTGCATTTGCGGTCCCGCCAGTACCAATCCGAACTGGTTGCCCCCGACACGGCCCAGGGCGGCGCGCGCGGGGACGCAGTCGCCGAGGCGCTGCGCGAACTGGCACAGCAACTCGTCGCCGCCGACGTGGCCGAGCGTATCGTTGACGTATTTGAAGCGGTCCAGGTCGATCGCCATCACCGCGACCATCTCGCCGTCGCGTTGCGCCTGCGCGAGCGCCTGGTCGAGCGAGGCGTGCATCAGCATGCGGTTCGGCAGGCCCGTGACCGTGTCGAAGCGGGCCAGGCGCAGGCCATATTCGCGTGTCGCCGTGTACAGCAGCCGCACCTCGAGCATATTGCGGATGCGCGTGAGCACCTCGACCTGGTCGAACGGCTTGCTGACGAAATCCCGGGCGCCGGCTTCGAGTGCGCGCAGCTTGTGCGCGGGCTCGGCGGTGACTACGAGCACCGGCAGGTAGCCCTCGCTTTCCAGCGGCCGCAGGCCTTCGAGGATCTGGAAGCCGTTCATGTGCGGCATGTTCAGGTCGAGCACGATGATGTCGTAGCGATTCGCGCGGTGCAGGTCGAGCACCGTGCGCGAGTCGGTTGCCAGCGTGACGCACGTGTACCCCGCGTCTTCGAGCATATAGCCGAGCAGTTTGACGTTCGCTTCCTGGTCGTCGACGATCAGGATGCGGGCACGATGGATGTCGGATAAGGAAATCATGGCACCTCTTTTCGCTCCGCTATGGTTGGACGGCGAACGGCGCCGTTGGCTTCCAGCGCGCTGTCGATCGCGGCGGAAAATTCTGCGATATCGATCGGTTTGGCGACATATCGGAAAAAACCATTGCTCATCGCCAGTGCGATGTCGTGCGACATGGCGCTGGCGCTGACGGCGATCACCGGTATGTCCGCCGTCGCGGGGTCGGCACGCAGGACCTTGAGCGCGTCGATGCCGCTCATGCCGGGCAGGTGCACGTCCATCAGGATCAGGTCGGGCGTATGCGCGCGCGCCAGCGCAATGCCGAGGTGGGCATCCGGCGCCGACAGCAGGCGCAGGTCCGGGCTCAGCGCGATGATCGATTCGACCAGTTTCAGGTTGGCGGGATTGTCCTCCACATACAGCAAGGTGTAGCCATTGCCGACGGCAAGCGGATCCCGCGCCGCGGCCGCGGGGGGGCGCCGCCGCGCCGTCCGCGGTGCCGGACGCGGCCGGCGCCACACTGTCGAGCTGGATCCAGAACACGCTGCCGATCCCGACCGTGCTGGTCACGCCGATGCTGCCGTTCATTAATTCGACCAGGCGCTTCGTGACGACGAGGCCGATGCCCGTTCCCTCCTCGGTGCCCGCTTCCTGTCCCAGGCGATTGAACGGCTGGAACAGCTCCTCCATTTGTGCCGCGCTCAGGCCGGGCCCGGAATCGCGCACGGAAATGCGCACCCGCCGTGCCGCGTCCGGCACACAGTCGAGCGCCACCACGCCACCGGCCCGATTGTATTTGATCGCGTTCGACAACAGGTTCAACAGGATCTGCTTCAGGCGCGTCCGGTCGGCCAGCACGGTCACGCCCGACGCGTCGGGAAACGTCATGCGCAACCCGCGCTGGTCGCCCAGCGGTTCGATCATGGCCCGGCACTCCTGGATGACTTCCTCGAGCGCCACGGCCTCGAGCGACAGCGTGACCGCCCCGGACTCGACTTTGGCAAGGTCGAGCACCTCGTTGATCAGCGTGAGCAGGTGTTTTCCCGCCTTGAGGATGTAGCCGGTAAATTCCTTCTTGCGCTCGACGTTGTTCGGCTGGGCGTCGTTGGCAAGCAGTTGCGTAAAGCCGAGGATGGCGTTGAGCGGCGTGCGCAATTCATGGCTCATGCTCGACAGGAACGACGATTTTGCCTGGTTCGCCTCCTCCGCCGCCGCCTTGGCCAGTTCCAGCTCCGAGGTGCGCTCCGTCACGCGCTGCTCGAGGTCGACGTTGAGGCGCATGACCTCGCGCTGGGCGCGCTCGCGCTGTTCCACTTCGCGCATGATGGCCAGGTTCGACGACTCCAGTTCGCCGGTGCGGCGCTCCATCTCGCCGAGCATGTCGTTGAACGCGCCCACCATCATGCCGACTTCGTCGCTGCTGCTGGCTTCGACGCGGCGCGAATAGTCGCGCTGGGCCACCACGTCGCGCGCCGTCTCCGCGACCGCCAATATTGGACGGCTCACCAGCTTCTCCATGCGCACGACCATCAGCAGGGCAATCGCCATCGCGACCACCCAGACGACCACGGCGATGGCGACGTCGACCGCAACAGTCGTCGTCGGATCGTAGCTGGCGCGCATGTAGACGGTGCCGACGATGCCGTTCTCGCCGACGATGCGCCGGAACACGTTCAGACGCGCCCCGTCGACCTGCGCACCGTCCGCCTCCGGCAGCACCGGCAGGTCCTTGCCGTGGCCAGGGCGCACATACGACGCGAACAGCTTGCCGTGCTCGTCATAAATCGCCGCGGCCTCGATGTTCGGCCAGGTGTCGAACAAGTGCAGGTTGCTGGTCGCCAGCTTCGGATCGTCGAACGCCAGTGCCGGCGCCGTCATGCGTCCGAGCAGCGTCGACTGGGTCGTCATTTCCGTCACGAGCCCGCGGTGGTAGGTCCAGATGTCGCCGGCCACATTGCCGACCAGCGCCACGGCGAGCGCCACCAGCGTGGTCGACAACACGATGACGAACATCTTGTTGCGGATGGAGTAGGAGCGCAGCATCACGGGTTCCCTTTTTCCACTTTGTAAGCTGCACTCAGCATCAGTGCGCTGATCTTCAGACGGCTCGGCTTGATCGGCCTGAGCGACACTTCGAAGCGCAGGCGGTCGTCGACGACGGTGAAGCTGATCATGCTGTCGGCGCCGGGCTCGGCACCGGGTTCGGCGACCGTCAGGACCGGGCGGTCCTTGATGGCCGCATACAGCTCGCGCGCCCAGCGGGCATCCGGCGTGCCGACGACCAGCATCTGCACGTCGGTCGGCGCCTCGCCGCGCCGCAGGCGGCGCACGGCCACCTTGCGCCCGTTCACGGTGCGCCCCGCCAGGCTGGCCTCGAGTTCGTCGGCCAGCGCATCCGAGCCGGCCAGGCCGATCGTGAAGCTGCTGTCGGGCCCGGCAAACGCCTCGGGCGGCCATTCGACAAAGCTGGCAAACTTGTACAGATAAGCGGCCTCGATCTGACGCACGACCTGGTCGGAGCGTCCGTTCGCCTGGGTATCGGCGCGCGCGGCGCCGGCCATGACCACGAGAACGCATGCAAGCGCCGACAGCCGGCCCCACAAGCCGGCGGCGCCCTTACGCTGGAGCCTGGAAATGAACATGGTCGTCGTCGTGGCGCGGGCGGTTCAGAAGCGATGGACGACTTTGGCATAGACGCCGCGGCCGAACTGGCTGCGTGTCGCCGCCGGGGTGAATTCCGCGTGCCCGCCGCCGTTCAGGTGCTGCGCGGCGATCGACAACTCCCAGTCCGGGCGCGGCCGCCAGCCATAGCGCACGTCCACGCTCGTGTAGGCCGGCACGTCGGGGCTGGACAGCGCGGCCACATGGCGCAGCGTGCAATCGAGCGAACGCTGGCCGTCCAGGTCCAGCGACGAACGCAGCAACCATTGATGAGCGGGGTCCAGCCCGGCCGTCGCGGTGGCCCCGGCGTCGTTGCTGCCGGGTTGCAGGCGCAGGCCTTCATGCAGCGCATTCATCCCCGCGTTCAGGCGCCAGTGCGGCGCGGCCTGCCACGTGCCCCACATCTCGATGCCGCGGGTGCTCCCCTCCATCTTGCTGGCGTAGTAAACATAGGTGCGGCTGGCCGCGACCTCCTGCGTGCGCAGATCGTCGTATCGGGCATGGAACGCCGTGACCGAATAGGACAGCGTCGCGGTGGCCTGGCCGCGATAGCCGAGTTCCGCGACCCGCGCCGTCTCCGACTTCACGGTCGATCCGCCGTCGAGCAGGTACGGCGGCGCGCCCGGCACATAGATGTCGCGGTCGAAGCGCGACGGCGCGCGTACGGTGCGCGACAACGCGCCCCACAGGGTGTGCCCGGGTGCCGGTGTCCAGGCCAGCCGGGCATTGGGCAGCATGTCGACGCCGGTATAGTCGTTGCGTTCGAGGCGGGTGCCGACGGTCAGGTGCAGGTCGGCACGCAGGGACACCTCGTCCTGGACGAACAGGCTGGCCCATTTCTGGTTCAGGTCCGCCGGCAGGAAGGCGACGTAGCGGCTGTTGCGGACCCGATCGATGCTGTAGCGGTAGCCCGCGCCCCACACCGGCGCGTGCATGCCGATGGGCGCCAGGTTGTGCTGGAACTGGACATCGACGATATCGAGCACCTCGCCGAACGTCGGCGGCACGGTGCGTTCGGTATGATCTTCGATCACATGGAGGCTGAGGCGCCCCCCGCCTTCCAGCTGGCGCTCCCAGCGGGCGTTGAGATTCGCGCCGGCCAGCGTGATCGGGCCCAGCGCAAGCTGCATCCCGGAAATCGCGATCATGCCGGGCAAAGGCTGGTCCGCGATACCGTGGTAAGCGTCGCCCTGGACGGTGAACCGGTCGATACCGTGCTGCCAGTCGGCACGAAAACCGGCCTGTACATGGTGGGCGCCGTCGTCGATGGGGTCGCCGGTTGCCAGCGACGTGTGCCGGAGGCCCGCGTATTTCGCGTACATCCGGTAGGTCGCACCGCTGTCCAGCTTCGCTCCGTAACGTACCGCGCCATCGGCCCGGCGGTTACCGCCCCCGGCACCGGCGAGGCCGCCCTGCGTATCCGCGGACGAACGGGTGATGATGTTGATGACGCCGTTGACCGCATTGGTGCCCCACAGGGTTCCGCCCGGCCCGCTGATCACTTCGATCCGCTCGACATCTTCCAGCATCACGTCCTGCGCGTCCCAGAACACGCCGGAGAACAACGGCGTATACACCGACCTGCCGTCGATCAGCACCAGTAATTTGTTGGCTGCACTGCTGTTGAAGCCGCGCGCGCTGATCGTATAACCGTAGGCGCTTGCTTCGGCCACTTGCAGGTTCGGGGCCAGGCGCAACGCCTCCGGCAGGCTGGCAACGCCGCTGCGGCGCAGGTCGTCGCTCGTGATCACGAATACGGAAGCCGCCGCCTCCGCCAGGCGCTCGCTGTTCTTGGACACGGAGGTAACGCGGATATCGGCCAGCTGGTCGAAACTGAGGTCGAGCAATGCGCTGCCCTGCGGTGTCGCCTGGCACGGCAGTCCGGCCACCGCCAATAACAATCCGGTCAGCCGGTAGGCGCGCGCGGCCGGTCCTCTTGTGATGGCACGCGACCGCCCCTCCCGACACGGATTTTTTTGCCAAAACATTATCAAAACGTGCGCTCCTGGTGGGCGTTGCTGTCAGGGCCGAGCGACGCCCCGGGAATTCGATGCAAATGTGAGCGATATCAAAACAATAGTAGACTCAACGCAATAAAAAAGCACGAAAGTCTTTGTCGCGAAAAAATTGACAGCGGCAACCGTTCAGATGTGCTGGTCGAACACCTGGCGCAGATAGGCGATGAACGTCTCGTCCGTGCTGAATCCCTTGCCGGGGCTGTCGGACAGCTTGGCGACGGGCTGGCCGTTGCAGCGCGTGAGCTTCATGACGATGTTCAGCGGGTCGTACTGCGTGTCGTTGGTGAGCTTGGTGCCGATGCCGAAGCCCGTCATCACGCGGTCGGCGAAGTGGCGGTACAGGGAGAGCGCCTTGGGCACCGTGAGCGCATCCGAAAACACGAGGCGCTTCGTGCGCGCGTCGATGCGCAGCTTGGCGTAGTGCGCGATGGCCTTCTCGCCCCACTCCACCGGGTCGCCGGAATCGTGGCGCAGGCCGTCGAACAGCTTGGCGAAATACAGGTCGAAGTCGCGCAGGAAGGCGTCCATGCCGACGACGTCCGTCAGCGCCGTGCCGAGGTCGCCGCGGTATTCCTGCACCCAGTCCTCCAGCGCCTTCTTCTGGAAATCGCGCAGGCGCACGTCGAACGACTGGAACGCCTGCATGTATTCGTGCGCCATCGTGCCGATCGGCACCAAGTTGAACTTCTTCGCCAGGTAGACGTTCGACGTGCCCTTGAAGAACTGCGGCAGCTCGCGTGCCAGCGTGGCGACGACTTCCTCGTGCCAGTCGCCCGAGAAGCGGCGGCGCACGCCGAAATCGAAGAACTCGAACGGGTTGGTCTTCTTCGGCTCCTGGTCGAAGGCGCGGAACTCGGCGATTTTCTGGTCGAGCCGCTTGCGCGCCTCCTCGATGGCGGCCTGCTGGTCGAAGCGGCGGAAATACAGCTCGTTGACGATGTACAGCACGAAGATCTCGAAGCCCATCACGTGCACGATGGGGCCGCAGGCGCGGATGCGCAGGTGCGGCCCGTTCGTTTCCACGTGGATGAACTTGCGCTGGAAACGGAACAAGGTGAGGAAGTCGGCGAAGTCGCTTTTGATGAAGCGCAGGGACCTCATGTAACTGACCTCGTCCTCCGTGAACATCAGCGTGCACAGATGGTCCAACTCGCGTTCGACTTCTTCTTTCAATTCCGCCAGCGGATAGGCGGGCGTGTTGCGGCACTTGAACTCGTATTCGCCGATGGCGTTCGGGTGCATGTGCATCAAAGCCTGCCACATGGTGAATTTATAGAGATCGGTTTCGAGCAGGCTGCGGACGACGGGTTTCATGGGCGGGTGGGGGTTCCTGTTGTTGTGGTGTCGATGTCTGGTCCGGATGCTTCAGGTCGGGGCGCCGGCAGATTTGCGCGGCCCCTGCTTGCGCACACGCTTCTTGGGCGCCAGCATCGTGCCCGTGCAGGCCGGCGTGCCGCAGCGGCACGCGAACAAACGCTTCAGCGCGGGCGTGTGGCGCTCGTCGTAGATCAGCGCATAGTTGTAATTGAGTTCCTCGCCCGCGTCGATGTCGCGCAGCGCGTGGATGTACACGCGGCCGTCTTCTTCGTAGGCTTCGCAATTGGGTTCGCACGCGTGGTTGATCCAGCGGGCGTCGTTGCCGCGCCGGCCGCCGTCGATCACGTTGCCGTCGGCGAGACTGAAATAGAACGTGTGATTGACCGGGCCGTCCCGTTCGGCGGCACGGCGCGTCGCTTCGTCCCACGTGATGCGCTCGCCGCGGTATTCGATGATGCGCTCGCCGGCCGGGATGTCGCGCAGCGCGAACACGCCGTTGCCGTGCACGGGCGATTTCCGCACCTCGTACGAGGCCGGGCGGGCCGGCTTGGCGGCGCCCTTGCTTGCGGTCTGCTTCGATGTGGTCGGACTGACGGACGGGTTCATGGATCGGCGTTCGGTTGGATGGACACGATCTATTATTGATCGGATCGCGGCAATCCTGCCGCACGCCTTTATCTTACCGTGTCGGCTGCTCAGCCGCCGAATTCGTCGTCCCTGAACTCAAGCACGGCCCGATCGCCGGCCGCCTCCGCCCGGCGCAACTCGACCCGGCGGATCTTGCCGGAGATCGTCTTCGGCAAGTCCGCGAACGCGATGCGGCGGATGCGCTGGTACGGCGCCAGCCGGTCGCGCGCGAAGGCGAAGATCGCGGCGGCCAGTTCGCGCGTCGGCTCCACGCCCGGACGCAGCGCGATGAACGCCTTCGGCACCGCGAGGCGCACCGGGTCGGGGCTCGGGACGATGGCCGCTTCCAGCACGTCCGGATGCTCGATCAATACGCTCTCCAGTTCGAACGGGCTGATACGGTAGTCGGACGACTTGAACACGTCGTCGTTACGGCCCACGTAAAAATAATAGCCGTCCTCGTCGACGCGCGCCGTGTCGCCCGTGTGATAGTGGCCGGCGCGCATGACGTCCGCCGTCTTGGCCTCGTCGTTCTCGTAGCACAGCATCAGGCCCAGCGGGGCCGGATCGAGGCGAAGCGAGATCTCTCCCTCCTCCGCAGGCTGGTCGTCGATGTCGAGCAGCGCGACGCGGTAGCCCGGCAGCGGCCGGCCCATCGAGCCCGGCTTCACGGGCTGGCCGGGTGGATTGCCGATCTGGCACGTGGTCTCGGACTGGCCGAAGCCGTCGCGGATGCGGATGCCCCACGCGCGCTCGACCTGCTCGATGACTTCCGGATTCAGCGGCTCGCCCGCGCCGACCAGTTCGCGCAGCGGCGGCTGCCACTGCGCGAGGTCTTCCTTGATCATCATGCGCCACACGGTCGGCGGCGCGCACAGCGACGTCACGCCGCAGCGCACGATCGTGTCCAGGCAGGCGCGCGCGGAAAAGCGTTCGTAGTTGTAGACGAACACGGTGGCGCCCGCGTTCCACGGCGCGAAGAAGCAGCTCCACGCATGCTTGGCCCAGCCGGGCGAGCTGATGTTCCAGTGGACGTCGCCCGGCCGCAGCCCGATCCAGTACATCGTCGACAGGTGGCCCACCGGATAGCTCTGGTGGCTGTGCAGCACGAGTTTCGGCTTCGCCGTCGTGCCCGACGTGAAGTACAGCAGCAGCGGATCGGTGGCGCGCGTGACCCCGTCCGGAACGAAGCCTGCCGCCGCCGTCGCGCTGTCCGCATAGTCGCGCCATCCGGGGGCGCTTGCGCCGACGGCGATGCGCGTGAAATCGCCGGCGAGGTCCGCGAACTTGTGCGTCTCGGACGCCTGCGCGATCACGTGGCGCACGCGGCCCCGCTGCAGGCGGTCCTGCAGGTCGTTGCCAGACACGAGCATGGTCGTCGGCACGAGGACGGCGCCCAGCTTGATCCCCGCCAGCATGACCTCCCACAGCTCGACGCGGTTCGGCAGCATCAGGAGCACGCGGTCGCCGCGCCGCACGCCGCAATCGCGCAGCCAGTTCGCGACCTGGCTGGAACGCGCCGCCATGTCGGCAAAACCGATCTTGCGCTCGCTGCCGTCCTGTTCCACGACCCACAGCGCGGGCGTCGTGTTGCCTTGCGCCTGCGTGTCGAAATAGTCGAGTGCCCAGTTGAATTCGTCGAGCTCGGGCGGCTCGTAGTCGCGGTAGGCCGTCGCGTAGTCGGTGCGATGCCGGTGCAGGAAGTCGCGCGCGCGGATGAAGCGCTCGTACGGGGATGCCATCGGTCGTCTCCTTGTGGTTGCGAAACGGGCGCCTCGTGAGCGCCCGTTCCGGTGGTCGTGTAGCGGCTCGTGCCTATTCTGCCACGGTCAGCGCCGGCGCAGCTCCTGCGCCTGGTGGATCGTCTGCTCGTCCGTCGGCGTCATCATGTCGATCACGCGGCAGTCGCCGCACATGCGCATGCGGTCGAGGTGACCGGCGAACGCGGGATGTCCGGCCAGGCGCGCCAGCATGCTCTCGACCATGCGCAGCGTCCCGAACGGCTTGTTGCAACGGATGCAGTGGAACGGCTGCGTTTCGTTCAGCACCACGGGCTGCTTGCGCGTGTCGCGGAACGACAGGCGTGGCAGCAGCCGGATCGCATCTTCCGGACACGTATCGGCACACAGCCCGCACTGGACGCAGTTCTTTTCGATGAAGCGCAGCTGCGGCGCGTTCTGCCCATCCTGCAGCGCCGACGCCGGACACGCGCCCACGCACGCCATGCACAGGCTGCACTTGCCGGCGTCGACGTCGAGCGTACCGAACGGACTGCCGGCCGGCAGCGCGATCTCCTCGACCTGCTGCGGCGCCTCGCGCAGCAGGTGCTCGAGCGCGTAGTCGAGCGTGTTGCGCTTGTCCGCCGCCACGTTGAAGCCGGCCCGCCGCGCCGGCACCTCGCCGCGCGGCGCGTGCAGCAACGCGCGCGCCAGCTCGTCCGGCCCCGTCACGCGCAGCAGCCGCACGTGCGCGCCCGCGTAGCCGAGGCCCGTCATGATGGTCTGCGCGATGGTCATCTGCTCATCCAGCGCGGCCGCGTACTGCGGCGCCTCGGCGTCCGTCATGAGGACCGTGATGCCGGCCGCGCCCCAGGCGAGCGCCGCGAGCCAGATGTCGATGCCGGTCGATGCCGTGTGGTGCACGCCCAGCGGCAGCACCCGTCCCGGCACGTCGACGGCGTCCAGCAGCGCCGCGCCTTCCGGGCCGTGGACGAGCAGCACCGGCTCGCGTCCGCCCGCCTGCGCGTAGGCGTTCAGCGCGGCCTTGATGCGCATGCCCGTGTGCGCCGCGCCGGGATACGCATAGCCCAGCGCGCCCGTGGGGCAGACGGTCGTGCACGCGCCGCAGCCCGCGCACAGGTAAGGGTTCACGGCGATCAGGTCGCCCGCGCCCGAGATCGCGCCCGCCGAGCAGATCTCGATGCACGCATTGCAGCCGCTCCTGCGGTTGCGGCCGTGCGCGCACAGGCGTTCCTTGTAGGCGAAATATTTCGGCTTCTCGAATTCGCCGACCATCCCGACGAGTTCGTCGACGGCGGCCTGGCGCGCGGCGGGATCGAGGCCCGGCGCGTAATAGCCATGCGGGCGCTGGTGCGTCGCGATCTGCGGCGCCGCGCCGAGGTCGAGCACGAGGTCGAAGCGCGCGTGTTCCGGCTTGCTGCCTCCCGTCTGCCACGTCGCGTCGAACGCGCCGAGCCAGCCCGTCACGACGAGCGCGCGCGCCGCGAACACGGGATACAGGCGCAGCGCCGTGTCGCCGCCGTCGTCGTCCAGCAGCAGCACGGTGACGGGCAGCGCGGCAGCCAGGCGCTCGGCCCACGGCAGCGCGTCGGCGCGGGCGCCGATGACGAGCGTGTGGCCGGCGGACTTGTAGCCGACCGTGTCCAGCGGGTCGGGTGCGGGAATCCCGGACAGCGCGGCCAGCGCGGCGTTGCGGGCGACGCGGTCGCGGTCGTCCTGGACGGGGTCGAGGGCGACGCCCTGCCCTTCGATCAAACGGATGTTCATGCTGTCCCGGTTTCAGGTGGTTTTATTGGAGTCCTCCGGCACCTCTTCCGCGGCCGGCGGTTCTTCGACGGCGTCGACAACCCGCTGCAACGCGTTCTTCGCGTGCTCCAGCGACGCGAGCATCGCCTCGGACACGGGGCTCGGCTTCGTGTAGTCGTCGATGTAGACGTCCAGCCCGTCCATCGCATTGAAGTGCGGGTCGGCAAACAGTTTTTTCAGCGCCGTCCGGCGCACGGCCGCATCGACGCCGCGCACGACGAACGCGGAGAAATCGGAGTCGCCGGTCAGGCGGGCGACGTCGTCCATCGTCGGCAGCGGCACGTCGGCCGGTGCCACGGCAGGCGCTTCGACGACCGGAACCGGCAGGTCTTCGACCGGCGCAGCCGCTTCCGGCAGCGGCTCGATTCCCGATCGCGCTTCCGTCTTGCGGCGCGCCCAGCGGCGCAGGAAGCCTTCGTCCGTCATCCGTGCTGGCGGCCGCGCCGCGGCTGCGGTTGGTAGTGCGCGCGCAAATAGCCCGCGAGCCACGCATAGATCTCGGCCGGCATCGTCACGCCGTCCGCGTTTTCTCCCGAGTCGAACATGCGCGTGCCCTCGACATAGCTGACCGATGCGCGCACGGGCATCGCGCGGCCGTTCTCCATCCGCCACAGCACGAAGACCTTCGATTCGGGCGCCACGCAGTTCTCGTAATAGCCTTCGTTCTCGTCCGGATACAGTTCCAGTTCGAGGCCGGAGACGAGGTAGTAGTCGCGCGCGGGCGTCTGGCTCAGCACCTGCAGCGGCGGCAGATCGCCGCGGTCCGGCACGACGCCGACCGCTTCCCAGGCCTCGTCGGCCCAGCGGTGCTGGAGGGTCCGCCGCTGCATCAGCACGGCGATCGGCATGGATCCCATCTTCATCTGTTGTTCACCTTCGGCGTGCCTTTCTGGACGGTCGGCGGCGTGCCCGCCGGCTCGGCCCGCGTCGGGTGGGCCTTCACGTCCGCGCTGGGCGGCGCCGTGCCCAGTTTTTCGCTCTTGATGGGTGCGGCGGCGCCGGCCGCGGTCAGCTTGCCTTCCGGCTGTCCGGCCGGTGCGGCCGCTTGTGCCGGTGCGGCCGCGGCGATGGCGACCGGCGCATGCGCCGTCCAGCCCTGCGCGGACGCGCGGCTGCGCCAGCGGGCCGTGACGGCATCCATCGATGCGGCAAGCAGCGCCTTGTCCTTCGCCGCCTGCGCATCCGCGGCCGCCTTCTTCGCGGCGGCGGCCTCCTGCTGCGCCGGTGTCGGCGGCGGCAGCGCGGCGTGGGCCGCCGCGGCGGACAGCGCCAGCGCGAGCGCCGCGATCCTGGTCATGTGGCTCATCCTGGTCTCCTCATCGTCCCGGCGCCGCCGAGTGGCTCGGGTCGCGGTTGACGGCGCCCGGCAGCGGCCCCTGTTCGGCCGGCGTCGGCGCGGCCGGCTTGCCGTGGTCGCCGGGCGGCGTCTGCGTCGTGCCCTGCGTGCCCGCGCCGCTGGGCGGCGTCACGCCCTGGCTGGGTACCTGTCCCGTCTCGCGCACGGAGCCGCCGGTCTCCGCGCCGGCCGTGTTGCCGCCGCTGCCGCCCGCGATGCCCGGCGTGCCGCCCGCATAGCCGGCGTTCGTCTTCGGTCCCGCATGCGCTGCCATCACCTGGCCGCTCGTGCCGCCGTCGGCCGTCACCATGCCGGGGAATCTGGTCTTGCGCTGGGCCTCGTCGCCATGCTGCTTGCAGCCCACGGCGGCCAGCGCCAGCAGCAGGGCCATGACCTTCATCGTCGTTTTCATCGGCGGCTCCTCAATGCGCGGGCCGCGGCGGCGGACTGCCGGCCGGCGGCCGCTGGTCCGGCGGCACGCGGTCGTCGAACGTGCCCGGTTCCACGCCCGCCTTCACTTCGTCATACCACACGGCGTGGTGCGCCTTGGCCCACGATTCGTCCACGGTCCCGTGGCGCATCGCTTCGTAGGCGCCCGGCGTGCCCCACGTGCCGATGTAGATATGACCCATCGCGGCCGCGATGTAGAACGTGGCGCCGGCGATGTGCAGGTAGTTCGCGACCTGCATGATGTAGCGCGTCTGCCCGAAGGTCACGAAGTCCAGGACCAGGCCGCTGATCGACATCACGAGGCCCAGCAGCGTCACCCCCAGCCAGAACCAGGATTTTTCACCCGCGTTGAAGAACCCGGCCCGCACGTGCTTGTGCGACACGAGGCCGCCGCCCTGCTTGACCCACTGCCAGTCGATGCGGCGGAAGAAGTTCCGGCGCAGGAAGGTGAAGAACATCAGCACGGAGCACACGATGAACAGCGGGCCCACGAAGTTGTGCAGGTACTTGAAGACGTAGGCCAGCGCCGCGAACACGTCGTGGCCGACGAGCGGGATCAGGAGCTTCTTGCCGAACATGATGACGAGGCCCGTCACCGCGAGGATGATGAAGCTGATCGCGGTCGCCCAGTGCACGCCGCGCTCCCAGCCCGTGAAGCGGCGGATGCGCCGGCCCGTGTCCGGTTCTTCGGTGCGCGCGGGACCGATGGCGCGGTAGAAGAAGAAAATCGCGACGAGCACGACGACGAGGATCGTGCCCATCGCCGTCGCGATCGGCCCGTTGCGCCAGATGCGCCACTGGTTGCCGCCGCGCTGCACGATGACGGTGCCTTCCGTGCCGCCGTACTGGCCCAGGTAGTGACGGTCGATGTGCACGCGGCCGGAGGCCGACGAGCCCAGTCCCGGCTCGGGCGTGCGCGAATCCTTCTCGGCCTGCAGGATGGTCTGTTCCTCGGCATACGCGGGTTCGGCGCGGTTGTTCGGCACGCCGGCGTGCGCGATGCCGACGAGCCACAGCGACAGGAGCAATGACAATATCGATCGTAGCGTGAATGACATGGTCGGCTCCTGTTACGGGTTGGCCCGGTTGTATTCGTTCTGGTTCATGTTGCGGTTGCTGATCGTGCCCCACCACGACAGCTTGTCGTTGTGGAAGTGCCGCAAGAACGGCCGGTCGTCCTTCTTCCCGGCGACCATGCCGTGCACCCAGTTCGGATGCTGGTCGACTTCGAGGCAGCCCGCGAGCAGCGCCAGCGGCAGGCAGAGGATGAGGATGCGCTTCATGTCGGCAGCCTCCCCTCGTCGTTCTGCGAGTCCTTGAGATTCTGGTTCTCGCGCGGGCCGTCGCCCTTCGCCTTGATGTCGCCGCCGCGTTTCGGCTTGCCGTACGCGATCTTCCAGCCCCACAGCTCCGGACCGTAGCCGCGCGTCTCCACGCGCTGGCGGTAGATGTCGGCGATGACGGTCGCGTCGCCGCCGATCAGCGCCTTCGTGCCGCACATCTCCGCGCACGCGGGCAGCTTGCCTTCGGCGATGCGGTTGCGGCCATACTTCTTGAACTCGGCCTCGGACGTGTCGGGCTCCGGACCGCCGGAGCAGAACGTGCATTTGTCCATCTTGCCGCGGTGGTTGAACAGGCCCGTGGACCGGAACTGCGGCGCGCCGAACGGGCACGCGTAATAGCAGTAGCCGCAGCCGATGCACTGGTCCTTGTCGTGCAGGACGATGCCGTCTTCCGTGTGATAGATGCAGTTGACGGGGCAGACGGCCAGGCACGGCGCGTCGCTGCAATGCATGCACGCGACGGAGATCGAGCGCTCGCCCGGCACGCCGTCGTTGATGGTGACGACGCGGCGGCGGTTCACGCCCCACGGGGTCTCGTTTTCGTTCTTGCAGGCGGTCACGCAGCCGTTGCAGTCGATGCAGCGCTCCGTGTCGCAGATGAACTTCATTCGGGCCATCTCAATCTCCTTCGGTAGGGTGGGCACCCCGTGCCCACGCGCGATGTTCGCGGTATGTTGGCGTTACGCGTGGGCACAGGAGTGCCCACCCTACGCGCGCACCAGGCGACATAACGACACCTTCGTTTCCTGCATCATCGTCACGGCGTCGTACCCGTACGTCCACCCGGTATTGACTGCCTCGCCGCGCACCGCGGGCGCGCCGCCGTCCGGATAATGCTTTTCCAGGTCCTCGCCCATCCACCAGCCGCCGAAGTGGAACGGCATCCACACGAGGCCCACGGGCACGCGCGGCGTCACCATCGCCATCAGCTTCAGGCGCGCGCCGGTCGGCGTCTCGACCCACATGAATTCGCCCAGCTTCACGCCGATCTGCGCCGCGTCTTCCGGATTCACTTCGCAGAACATGTTCTGCTGGAGTTCGGCGAGCCACGGATTCGACCGGGTCTCCTCGCCGCCGCCCTCGTATTCGACGAGGCGGCCCGACGTCATGATCAGCGGGTAGTCCTTCGAGAAGTCGACCGCCTGCACGGATTTATAGAGTGTCGGCAGGCGCCAGAACGCGGCCTTGTCGTCGTAGGTCGGGTACTTCGCCACCAGGTCGCGCCGCGGCGTGACGAGCGGTTCGCGGTGCGTCGGCACGGGGTCCGGGAAGTTCCACACGTTGCAGCGGGCGCGCGCATTGCCGTACGGCGCGCAGCCGTGGGCGATGGCGACGCGGATGATCCCGCCCGACAGGTCCGTCTTCCAGTTCTTGCCCTCGGCCTGCACTTGCTCCTCCGGCGTCAGCTCGGCCCACCAGCCCAGCTTTTTCAGGAACACGTGGTCGAATTCCGGATAGCCCGTGTCGATCTCGCTGTCCTTCGTGAACGAGCCGTCCGCCGCCAGCAGGGGCTCGCCGTTGTGCTCCACGCCCCAGTTGGCGCGGAACGGCAGGCCGCCCTCCGCCACCGGCTTGTGCAGGTCGTACAGGATCGGCGTGCCCGGGTGCTTCATCTCCGGCGTGCCCCAGCACGGCCACGGCAGGCCGTAATAGTCGCCCTTGCACGGACCGGATTCGGCACGCATCGTCGTCGGATTGAAATCGCGCTTGTGCTCCATGTGCAGTTTCAAGCGCTCGGGCGAGCAGCCCGTGTAGCCGATGGTCCAGCAGGAGCGGTTGATCTCGCGGAGGATGTCCTCGATGACCGGTTCGTTGTTGACGACCTTGATGTTCTTGACGAGCTGTTCGCCGAAGCCGAGCTTCTTCGCGAACAGGTACATGATCTCGTGGTCCGTCTTGCATTCGAACAGCGGCTGGATCACGCGCTCGCGCCACTGGATCGAGCGGTTCGACGCCGTGACGGAACCCTGCGTCTCGAACTGCGACGCGGCCGGCAGCAGGTAGACGCCATCGCTCCTGCCGTGCATCGCGGCCGTCATGCTGGGATACGGATCGATGACGACCATGAAGTCCAGCTTCTGCATCGCGGCCTTCATGTCCGGCAGGCGCGTCTGGCTGTTCGGCGCGTGGCCCCAGTAGAACACGGCACGCAGGTTCGCCGGCTGGTCGACGTACTGGTTGTCTTCCAGGACCGCGTCGAACCAGCGCGACACCGTGATGCCCGGCTTTTCCATCAACTCCTTCGAGCCGAAGCGCGACTTGACCCAGTCGTAATCGACGCCCCACACGGTCGCGAAGTGCTTCCACGCGCCTTCCGCGATGCCGTAGTAGCCGGGCAGCGACTCGCCGTTCGGACCGACGTCCGTCGCGCCCTGCACGTTGTCGTGGCCGCGGTAGATGTTGGCGCCGCCGCCCTGCACGCCGATGTTCCCCAGCGCGAGCTGCAGGATCGACAGCGCGCGCACGTTCGCCGTGCCCACGTGGTGCTGCGTGATGCCCATGCACCAGACGACGGACGATGGCTTGTTCGTCGCCAGCATTTCGGCCGCCATGCGCACGGACGCTTCCGGCACGCCCGTCACGTCGCTGACCTTATCGGGCGTCCACTTCGCGACTTCCTTGCGCACGTCGTCCATGCCGTACGTGCGCGCGGCGATGTACTCCTTGTCTTCCCAGCCGTTGTTGAAGATGTGCCACAGCATGCCCCACACGAATGCGATGTCGGTGCCGGGACGGATGCGCACGTAGTGGTGGGCGAAGCGCGCCGTGCGCGTGAAGCGCGGGTCGACGACGATCATCTTCGCGCCCAGTTCCTTCGCATGCAGGAAGTGCAGCATCGAGATCGGATGCGCCTCGGCCGGGTTCGAGCCGATGAACAGCACGGCCTTGCTGTAGTGGAGATCGTTGAACGAGTTCGTCATCGCGCCATACCCGTAGGTCTGGGCGACGCCGGCCACCGTCGTCGAGTGGCAGATGCGGGCCTGGTGGTCGCAGTTATTGGAGCCCCACATCGACACCCATTTGCGCAGCAGGTAGGACTGCTCGTTGCTGTGCTTCGAGCTGCCGATCACCATCAGCGCATCCGGCCCGGACTGCTCGCGCAGTTTCAGCAGCCGGTCGCCGATCTCGCCCACGGCCTGGTCCCACGTGATGCGCTCGTACTTGCCGTTCACGAGCTTCATCGGATAGCGCAGGCGGTGTTCGCCGAACCCGTGCTCGCGCACCGACGCGCCTTTCGCGCAGTGGGCCCCCATGTTGATCGGCGAGTCGAACGCGGCCTCCTGGCGGATCCACACGCCGTTGCTGACCACCGCCTCCACCGAGCAGCCCACCGAGCAGTGGCTGCACACGGTGTGCTTGACCTCCGTGTTCGGCCTGGCCGGCACGGGGTCCGCCGCGGTCGCGGGCTGGATCACGTTCAGCGGCAGGTGGCGCGCGAGGGCGCCCGCGCCGGCCGTCACGCCCGCGCCGACGAGGAAGCGGCGCCGTTTCAGCCCGCTGTCGCGTGATGTCTTCACCAGGGTCATGGTCGTGGTCTCCTTCTACCAGTAAGCCGCGGTGCGGTAGTAGCGCCGGATGTGTTCCGTCTCGTGATAGCCCTTGGCCTGCTGCGGCGCCGCCGGTGCCGCGGGCTCGGCTGCGGCCCGGGCGCGCGCGCACGCGCGGCCGCGGCGACGGCCAGCGCGCCCAGCGGCGCGGCCTTCAACAGGCTGCGGCGGGTCGGATCGGGTTGCTTGTCATCGTTCATGATGGTCCTCATGCGGCAATCGGGTCGGTGGCATCGAGCACGGCGAACGCCTGCGCTTCGATCGACAGGAAGGCATCGACGACGCCTGCGACGATCCGGTAGAAATTCGCGTCGGCACTCCCCGCAATGTCGGCCAGGCAGGCCGCATACCACGGCCGGACATGCGTTTCGAAAAAGTGTTTTTGCACGTCCAGGCCACGCGGCGGCATGCCGGGTCCGCCCTGGATCAATACGCGCATCGTCTCGCACAGCGTGCCCAGGTGGTCCTCGAATTCGCCCACGCCTGGCGACCGCGCGAGGCGCAGGCGCGCGAGGTCGTGGCGCAGGTCGGCCAGCGGCGCATCGTTCAGGTGGCCCGTGAGGTAGAAGGAACCGTACGGATTCAGCGGCGGCGTGCCGGTGCTGATGAACATGGCCGAGAATTCATCGGCCGCGGCGGCCGCATCGACGACGGTGGCGGCCTGGGTCAGCTTCAGCCAGGCGTCCTCGAGAGCGAATTCGCCGGCGGCGCCGATCGGGTCCGCGGCGGCCAGTGCCGCGAGCAGTGCGTCGTCGGGCGGGGCCAGCAGCAGGCGTGCGAACAGCGCGTAGAAATCGGCGCGGGCCTGGTCCTCGTCGGCCAGCGGCGCAGCGACGGCTCTCTCCACGCCGTCATGCAAATCGGATGAAGCAGAACGCTGTTCGACGGACATGGTTCTCCCGTTGGCAAATATTCATGGGAAGTGTAATCCTTGACAACGCAAAGGCGCGCACGCTTGACGTCCACGCGACACTTCGTTGGCCAGGCAACCAACGTCGGGACAAATTCCCTCGTTGCAGTCGGGCTGCACGTCTATAATCGAGACATCACCCGAAGGTACTTGCCATGATTGCCGCTGATACCACGTCCGCAACCCCCATCAACGTCACCGCACTCAAGTCCAGTTGCGCGGCCTGCAGCATGCACCAGCTGTGCCTGCCAATGGGGCTGGAAGACGCGGACATCGACCGCCTGGATCGGATCATCGGCAAGCGCCGCCGCCTGGAGCGCGACGAACCGCTGTACAAGATGGGCGAGCCGTTCCGCAACCTGTACGCCGTGCGCTTCGGCCACTTCAAGACGTACCAGATCAACGCGGCCGGCGAGGCACAGATCACGGGCTTCCAGATGGCCGGCGAGCTGCTCGGCATGGACGCCATCAGCGCCGACCGCCACCACTGCGACGCCGTCGCACTGGAAGACAGCGAAGTGTGCGAGATCCCGTTCGGGAACCTGCAGGACCTGTTCGGCCAGGTGCCGGCGCTGCTGCGCCACTTCCACCGCATCATGAGCCAGGAGATCACGCGCGAACAGAACGTCATGCTCCTGCTGGGGAACATGCGCGCCGAGCAGCGCTTCGCCGTCTTCCTCATCAACCTCTCGGCCCGCTACGCGGCGCGCGGCTATTCGTCCACGCGCTTCCAGCTGCGCATGTCGCGCGAAGACATCGGCAACTACCTGGGCCTGACCATCGAAAGCATCAGCCGCCTGCTGTCCCGTTTTAAAAAGCTGGGGCTCGTGCAGGTCGACAAGCGCGAGGTCGTGCTGCTCGAACCGGCGCGCCTGAAGGCGATGGCGGCCGGGACGGAGCAGTGCAGTCCGATGGCCTGACCTTTCGGTAGTTCCCGGTCTCCGCGTCCGCATCGACAATGCGGGCAAAGGAGATCCCCCATGCATATCAAGTCAATCCCCGCCGCCATGCTGCTGGCCGCGGGCACCGTCCACGCGCAAGACGGCGCCGTGCAGATCTACGGCCGCCTCAACGTCGCCCTCGAACACGCGGCGGCGTCCTCCGGCCCCGGCCTCGCGCGCCTCGCGAACAACCGCTCCGTGCTGGGTTTCCGCGGCGGCGAAGACCTGGGCGGCGGCCTGAAAGCCATCTTCCAGGTCGAAGGCACGCTGTCGCCCGACACGGGCGCCGGCGCCCTCGCCGCACGCGATACCCGCGTGGGCCTCGCCGGCACCTGGGGCACGCTGTTCGCGGGCCACTGGACGACGGCCTACAACAGCGCCACGTCCGGCCTCGACCCGTTCTATCCGACGACGGCCGGCTACATGAGCATCATGGGCAATGGATCCGCGGGGGACGCGGACAACGTCAGCGACAAGTCGTCGTTCGACCGGCGCCAGTCCAATTCGATTCACTACTGGAGCCCGTCCTGGCACGGTCTGTCGCTGCGGGTGACGCACGGCCTGAACGAAGAAAAGCCGGCAAGCGGCGCGCAGCCGTCGCTGACGTCGGCCGCCGCGATCTACGAACGGGGCCCGTGGTATGCCGTACTGGCGGGCGAACGCCACCACGAGTACCAGGGACCGGGCCTGGACGACACCGGCGCGAAGGCCGCCCTCGCCTACCAGTTCCCGCAGACCCGCATCGCCGTCGTCGCCGAACGTTTGAAATACGGGACGGGCGCCGGCGAGCTGGCGCGCAATGCCGTGTACCTGTCCGTGTCGCACCAGATGGGACCGCACGGCATCCGCATCGGCATTGCGCGCGCGGGCGACGCGAGCGGGCCGGCCGGCACGCGCATCGGCTTCGTGCGCGCCGGCGCGGGCACCGGCGCCACGCATGCGACGCTCGGCTACGATTACACGCTCAGCAAGCGCAGCAGCCTGTACGCGTACACGACGCGCCTGGACAACCGCGCGAACGGGGTCTACGACTTCGCGATCAACGGTCTGGGTGCCACGCCGGGCGCGACGCTTAAGGCGTACGTGCTCGGCATGCGTCACAACTTCTGATCACACGTATCGTTCCAGCGTGATGACGCGTGGATCGGCATACACGGCCTTGATGCGCGTATCGTCATTGGCCGCCGTGATGTCGACCCAGGACATGAAGAACGACCACGGCGCGCCGCCCTCGAGGCTGCTGTCGATGTCCGGCATCGGGCCGTTCTCGGTCATCGCGATGAGCTTCGCGCCGTTGCTGAGCGCATAGGCCTTGTCGAACTCCGTCTTGTTGTTAATGTAGACGAAGTTGCCGGGGTAGGAATCGATGCCGACGAGATCGACCTTGTCGTTCCCCGGATACCACGCCACGTCGTCGCCGCACCAGCACCACAGCAGATTGTGCAGGCCGTGGTAATTCACGAGGCGGTCGTACATCATGTCCCACAACTGCTTGTACACGGTGCTGCCTTTCGCGCTCCACCAGAACCAACTGCCGCCGGCTTCGTGCAAGGGCCGCCAGATGATGGGGACGCCGGCATCGCGCAGCTTCGCGAGCTGGACGGCGATCGCGTCGATGTCGCGCAGGGTGTCCGCATATTCCGGCGTCCCCTTCCTCACGGCCCGGGATGCATCGAAGGTCGTGAACTCGGTGTAGAACGTGTTCGTGCCGGCGGTGCCGCCCGACGGCGAATGCCAGTGCCATTGATAGGCGATGACGGGCTTGTCCCCGTGGTCCCGGCGCCATGCGATCGAGTTGGCGACCGACGGGTCGGCCGCATCGGGACCCGAACGTGAAATAGCCCGGCTGGCCGGTGCCCGGATTGATCGCATTGCCGTCCCACAGCCACGAATACATCGGGCTGTAATGCTGCATGTCGAAGCCGCGCAGCAATGGGTAATGACCGGTCAGGTTCTTCACGTAGTCGAAGTGATCCTGGTCGGTCTGTCCAGAGACGATGAACTTGCCGAACTTCGACAGCAGCCAGCCGTACAGGGCCTGGGCGGCGGGCGTGGCCGCCGGATCGACGGGGGCGGCGTTGATCGTGAAGCGCCGCACGACGCAAGTGGAGGTCGCGCCCGCCTGCCCGCAGGCATCGATCGTCACGGTCGCGGGTTTCGGCGCGGCCTGCCGGGATGCCGTCGCTGCTGCCGACGCTGCGTCGTTGCCGGCGCGGCCGGTGGCCCCCCCGCAAGCGCCCAGCAACGTCGTGGCCGCCGCGGCGCCGGCCGCCTTGAACAACAGGCTGCGGCGGTCCAAAGAAATTTTTGTATCGTTAGACATGTTATCTCCTCCATCAATGGGTCGGTGTTAATTTGACGATGCGTTTCACATCGAAAAATTAACGACGGCGATTATTCCACCGGTCCATACCTGCCCTTCACACTCCCCTTCCTCCCCTCATTGTTTAGTGACGTTTCTCGCAACAGCGTTGCCTGCCCCACTGCGTACCCGGCGAGTTTCGCGAAACAACGCTAAACAACACCGATTTCGCGCGTCGTTCCGCCCGTCGACAAAACCCGGCGTCAATAATTCGTATATCCGGCGTTAATAAATTGTCTTTTGCAAGATGTTTTTTTATTAGCGCCGGATTTACGTGCATGCACAACGGAAATCGCCGCACTCGACGGCTGGACAACCAGAAGGGGACACATGAAACGCACCAACAAGACTGCCATCGCAATCGCCGTCGCTCACCTCGCGTGGGGAACGGGCCTGGCGCACGCGCAAGCGGACAACGAAGGCAAGGCCGTTGTCGTCGTGACCGGCCAGCGCGCCGCGCTGGCCTCGGCGCAAAAACTCAAGCAGGATGCCGACGAGATCGTCGACTCGATCGTCGCCGACGACATCGGCAAGCTGCCGGACCGCTCCGTCACCGAGGTGCTCCAGCGCGTCGTCGGCATCAGCATCAACCGCCAGGCGGGCGACAATGAACGCTTCTCGGTCGAGGGCGCCGGCGTCAACATCCGCGGCCTGAACTACGTCCGTTCCGAACTCAATGGGCGCGAGGCGTTCGCATCGAACGGCGGCCGCTCGATCAGCTGGGGCGACATCCCGCCCGAACTGATGGCCGGCGTCGACGTCTACAAGAACCCTTCGGCGGAGCAGACCGAAGGCGGCATTTCGGGTCTCGTCAACCTGCGCACCGCGCTGCCGTTCGACTTCAAGGGCCAGCGCGGCGCGCTGTCCGTCGAGGCGACGCACTCCACGCTCAGGAAGGGCAAGCCCGATCCTTCCGTGTCCGGCCTGTACTCGAACCGCTGGAAAACCGGCTTCGGCGAATTCGGCGCCCTGGTCGATATCGCGTCGTCGGACAGCTCCACGCAGACGGATACGTTCCAATTCGAACCCTTCTTCCCACGCACCGACATCCAACCGGGCCGCACGGTGTGGATACCGAAAGGCGCGCAATGGCGCAACTACCAGTACGACCGCAAGCGGCAAGGTGCCTACGGCGCCCTGCAGTGGAAGCGCGACAACCTCCAGAGCCACCTGACGTATTTCCAGTCGCGCTACAAGGACAGCGCGAACGAGCAGTCGATCTTCTCGTCGGCCAGCCCGTATGACCTGAAGGTGAGCCCCGATACCGTGTACGACGCGAAGGGCGCGTTCGTCACGGGCACCATCAGCGACACGACGAACGGCGGCATCCCGTTCAGCAATGCGGGCGGCTTCAACAAGGGCGATTCGAAGACCACCGACGTGTCCTGGAACGTGCAGTGGAAGGTGGCCGACAACTGGACGCTGACGAGCGACCTGCAGCACGTGCGCTCCACCGGCAGCCACTTCACCTCGGCGGTCGGCCTGGGCATGCTGATGCCGAACGAGAGCCTCGACCTGCGCGGCAGCCTGCCCAGGATTAACTTTACCGATTCACAGCGCGCCTTCCTGGCCGATCCCGCGAATTACTACTGGGAGTCGACCATGGAACACCTCGACAAGACCGACGGGACCATGAAGGCCTGGAAGGGCGATGCGCGCTATGCGTTCGACCATCCGGTGCTGCGCGACGTGCGCTTCGGCGTGCGCCTGACGGACCGCGAAGCGCGGACGGTCAACTCCGATCCGAGCTGGAATTGGGCCGGGGTGACGCCGCCGTGGCTGCTGGGCTGGGACATTCCGAAACTGGCCTACCTGAACGACCCGCGCTTCAACGCGCCGCACGTGACGCAACAGTTCAACAACTTCTTCGGCGGCGACGTCAGCGTCCCCGCAGTCGTGTTCCCCGCGCCGAGCGTGGCCAGCGGCTATCCGGCTTCGTACCAGACGCTGCATGACTACCACGACGCGATCCTGTGTCCGGAACGGATCGCGGCCAATGGCGGCGATGGCGGCAACCCGTGCCAGATCTGGAAGGCGGCGAAATTCGGCGGCGACAACCCGGCCGGCACCAACGACCAGAAAGAGAAGACCCGTGCGTTCTACACGCAGCTGCGCTTCGGCTTCGACGACCTGAAATACCCGATCGACGGCAACGTCGGCCTGCGCTACGTGCAGACCCGCTCGCACTCGACCGGCTACATGTCGTACACGCCGGGCGCGCCGTTCGGGCAAGGCACGCAGGCCACCGGCATCCCGGTTCCCTACATCCCCGCTTACCTGAACAAGAGCGATGTCGAGAACAGGTACAACAACTTCCTGCCGACCGTGAACCTGCGCCTGAAGGCCAGCGACACGCTGCAGTTCCGCCTGGCCTACGGCAAGTCGATGTCGCGGCCGGACTTCTCGCAACTGCAGGCCTACACGACGCTGTCGCAGGAAATCGTGTCGTCGGTGAACGAGGAGACCAAGGTCGTGAACGTGACGGCCGTGAACCGCACCGGCAACGCGCAGGGCAACCCGGCGCTCCGTCCGATCACGTCGAATCAGCTCGACGTCACTGCGGAATGGTACTTCGCCAAATCCGGATCGCTGACGCTGGCGCTGTTCGACAAGCGCCTCAAGGACGTGATCATCAACCAGACGACGTCGGTGGGCCTCCAGGATATCAACGGGAACACGCAGCAGTTCCTGGTGACGGCGCCGGTGAATGGCGCGAAAGGCATCGCCCGCGGCGGCGAGATCGCGTACCAGCAGTATTTCGACAATGTGCCGGACTGGCTGCGCGGGATCGGCGTGTCGGCGAACTACACCTACGTCCACAGCAAGCGCAGCCTGTACAACCCGGTCTTCAGCGAATACTGCTCGGGCGGACAGAACGCCGCGAACGTCAACCTGAACCTGAACGGCTGCGACATCGACGGACGCGCGTTCGGCAACCTGCCGCTGCCCCAGCTGTCGCAGAACGCCTACAACCTGGCGATCCTGTACGACCAGGGGCCGTGGTCGGCGCGCGTGGCCTACAACTGGCGCTCGCGCTACCTCCTCAGCACCAACACGAACGGGACGCAGGGCAGCAACGGTACGGACACCAATCCCGCCAGCCCGACCTTCGGCCAGCACAACGTGGCCTGGGGCCTGCCGCTGTGGGCGGACGCGTACGGCCAGCTGGACGGCGGCGTCTCGTACAAATTCAGCGAGAACCTGAAATTCGACTTCCAGGCGCAGAACCTGACGGATGCCCGCTACAGCCAGACCATGCACCAGGGTATCGGCGACAAGGTGCGCGCCGTCTTCGTCTCCGGACCGCGCTACAGCCTGCGCGTGGGCTACACGTTCTGATCTCCACGTCCTGATCTCCTTGCCCGGGCAACCGGGCCTTTCGGCCGCGCCCTGCCGGCGCGCGCCTTTTTTTATTCGGAATCATCATCCCATGTTGAAAGCATTTATCACCGTCCTGCTGCTCGGCGGCGCCGTCTCGCACCAGGCGTACGCGCAGGGCGTGACGGTCCGCACGGCACCGGGCACGCCCGGCAAGTTCACCGAACTGGGACAACGCCCGCCAATGGGCTGGAACACCTGGAACACGTTCGCCTGCAACATCAACGAAAAGCTCATCCGCGACGCGGCCGACGCCATGGTCGCCAGCGGCATGCGCGATGCCGGGTACGTGTACCTGAACATCGACGACTGCTGGCAGGGCGAGCGCGATGCGCAGGGCTTCATCCACGCCGATCCGCAGCGCTTCCCGTCCGGAATCAAGGCATTGGCCGACTACGTCCACGCCAAAGGACTCAAGCTCGGCATCTATTCGGACGTGGGCGACAAGACGTGCGGCGGCCACGCGGGCAGCCGCGGGCACGAGTACCAGGACGCGCTGACGTACGCCGCCTGGGGCATCGATTACCTGAAATACGACTGGTGCAATACCGAGGGCCTGAGCGCGAAAGGCGGCTACACGACGATGCGCGACGCACTGCGCGCCGCCGGCCGCCCCGTCCTGTTGTCGATCTGCGAATGGGGCGACAACAAGCCCTGGGAGTGGGCCGGCGACGTGGGCCATTCATGGCGCACGACGGGCGACATCTATCCGTGCTGGGATTGCGAATTCAATCACGGCGACTGGTCGTCGTTCGGCGTGCTGCCCATCCTCGACAAGCAGGACGGCCTGCGCAGGCATGCCGGACCCGGACGCTGGAACGACATGGACATGCTGGAAGTCGGCAAGGGCATGGCCGAGGACGAGGACAGGGCCCACTTCTCCATCTGGGCCATGATGAATTCGCCGCTGATCGCGGGGAACGACATCCGTTCGATGTCGGCCACCACGCGCGCGATCCTGACCAACCGCGCCGTCATCGCCGTGAACCAGGATGAACGGGGCATCCAGGCCTGGCGTTTCATGAACGACGGCCAGCTCGAGATGTATGCCAAGCCGCTGGCGAACGGCGAATGGGCGCTCATGTTCCTCAATCGCGCCGACCACGCGCGGCGCTACCGGTTCGACTGGAACAGCCATACGCTGTCCGACCGCGTCAGCAACAACAGCGTCGACTTCGGGCAGAAGCGCCACCGGTTCACCGACCTGTGGACGGGCGCCACGGGCGACACCGGCAAACCGCTGGCGCTGACGGTGCCTGCCCATGGCGTGGTGTTGCTGCGCCTGTCGCCCGACTGACGGCCTGGATGCCCGGCCCGCCTTGTGATAAGGTTGGGCGCATGACTGTTTCGCGTGTATTCGTCGCCCTGGCGGCATGTCTGGCGCTGTGCGCGTCGACGACTGCCCGGGCGGGCGAGCTGGAAGTGTTCCATTACTGGGACCTGGCCGGCGACGCCAGGGCCATCGCCTTCCTGAAAGCGACGTTGACGCAGGAGGGCGAGACCTGGCGCGATTTCGCAGTCGCCGGCGGCGGCAACGGGATGGCGCTGACGCTGCTGAAATCGAGGGTCGCGGCCGGCAACCCGCCGACCGCCGCGCAAATGAAGGCGCCCGCCATCGCCGCGTGGGCGCAGGGCGGGTACCTCACCAACCTCGACGACATCGCCCGGTCCGGGCAATGGGACAAGGTCCTGCCCGAGGCGATCAGCGCGCGCATGAAATACAACGGGCACTACGTCGCCGTGCCGGTGGACCTCCACCGCAACAACTGGTTGTGGATTAACGCGCGCGTCCTGAAAGCGGCGCGCGCGAAGGCGCCGGCGACGTGGGATGAGTTTTTCCAGGCCGCCGAACGGATGAAGCGCGCGGGCTTCGTCGCCGTGGCCCATGGCGAGCAGCCCTGGGAAGACCTGCGCCTGTTCGAGAACGTCGTCATCGGCCTGGGCGGCGCGGAGTTTTACCGGCGGGCGCTCGTGCAACTGGACCCGGCCGCGCTGTCCAGCCCAACGATGGAACGCGCGCTGGCGACCTTCAGGCGGATCAAATCCTATACCGGCCGCTCGACGTACCAGAACGACTGGATCCAGGCGTCGGCACTGCTCACCAGCGGCAAAGCGGGCATGCAATTCATGGGCGACTGGAACAAGCCGGTGCTCATGGAGGCCCGCAAGACGTCGGACTTCGAGTTCGAGTGCCTGCCGGTGCCGGGCGCCACCGACGCATTCGTGTTCGACGTCGATTCGTTCGTCATGTTCAAGGTGCGGGGCGAAGCGAAGGTCGGCGCGCAGCGTCACCTCGCCGCCGCGCTCCTGCGTCCGGACATCCAGGAACGGTTCAATCTCTACAAGGGCGCCCTGCCCGTCCGGACCGACGTCGATCTCGGCCGCCATGACCGCTGCGCGGCAGCGTCCAGGGCGGCGTTCCAGCACGCGGCGCGCACCGGCGTCCTGGTCCCGAGCATCAACATGTCGCAGCCACCGCCCGTGGAAGACGCCATGCGGGCCATCATCAGTGATTTCTGGCGCGACGACCGCGTGACGCCGGCGGCGACGATCGCCCGCCTGAAAGCACTGGTGGCCAGCCGCTGATCACGCGGCCTGCTTCCAAGCCTGCTTCAAAGCCTGCTTCTAAGCCTGCTTCTGCGCCGCGATCCAGCGCTCGACGATCTCGCCCAGCACGTCCAGCGGCACGGAACCGTTGCGCAGCACGACGTCGTGGAACGCGGGCAGCGAGAACTTCGCGCCCAGTTCCTGCTTCGCGTGCTCGCGCAGGTCGATGATGCGCAGCATGCCGATCATGTACGCGCACGCCTGGCCCGGCCACGCGACGTAGCGCTCCACTTCCTGCGCGCCGATGCCGTAGGCGATGGCCTGCTCGCGCGTCCAGCCCTTCGTGTGCAGGCCCGTGTCGACGACGAGCCGGCGCGCGCGGAACAGTTCCGAGCCGAGGGCGCCCAGCAGGCCCGGGACGTCGCCCTCGTACCAGCCCTGCTCCACCGCGAGCCGCTCCGCATACAGCGCCCAGCCTTCGCTGTGCGCGCTGCCGCCGCCGAAGATGCGCTGGGCGCGGAACTTGGGCAGGTCCGTGCGCTCCTGCTGGATCGCGAGCTGGAAGTGGTGGCCCGGGACGGCCTCGTGGTACGACAGGCTGCGCATGCGGATCACGTCGAACGTGGGCCCGCGCATCGGCACCCAGAAGATGCCGGGTCGGCTGCCGTCCGGCGCGGGCAGCGAATAATGCGCCGCGGCCGACGGCTCCGTCAGCGGCGGCTCGCGGCGCACGTCGACCGGCGCGCGCGGCTTCAGGTTGAACAGCGCGTCGCTGCGTTTCAATGCGTCCTGCACGATGCCCGCATAGCGCTGCAGCAGTTCGGGGCGCGGATCAGGGTTACCCAACCCCGCGGTCTTGGGCTGGAACGTCGCGTCCAGCTGCTTCATGCGCTCTTCGATGCCGCCTTCCGCGTAGCCGAGGGCGCGCAGGTGCTTGTCCATCTCGGCCTCGATGCGCGCCACTTCGCCCAGGCCGATCGCGTGGATCTCTTGCGCCGTCAAATTCGTGCTCGTGTAGGTCTTCAGCGCCTGCTGGTAGGCGGCCGCGCCGTTCGCCAGGCGCGCGATGCCGGCCGTGTCGTTCGTCTGCGGATGCAGCTCGGCCATGTAGGCCTGCACGCGCAGGTACGCGGGGCGGATCTTCGTCTCGACGATGCGGGTGGCGTCGGCGATGGCCTTGGCGCGCGCACCCGGCGCCAGGTCCGCGAGCTTTTCGGTGCGCTGGGCGAACGTCGTGACGAGGACGTTCTGCTCCGCCGCCGGCTTCAGGAACAGGTCGACCTGGTATTGCGCGCGCTCGAGGATGAAGCGCGGCGGCACCAGGCCGCGCGCCGTGGCGGCGCGGGCGCGCGCGAGGGCCTCGTCCATGCGCGTGGCCACCTGGTCCAGGCGCGCCAGGTAACTGGCGACGTCGGACGCGCGGCGCAGCGGATGCGTCGTCGTCATGAAGTTGACGAGGCCGACCTGCGTGCCGCCGAACTGGTTGAAGACGAACTGGTAATCGTCGTACGGCGCACTGGCGACCGTGTTGGCCAGGCTCCAGCGCATCACGGACGCGGACGTGCGCTGTTCTTCGCCCAGTGGCCCGGCGAGGAATTTATCGAGCCGCGCGACGCCGGCCCGCGCCAGCGCGACCATCTTCTTGCGGTGCGCGGCCGTCAGCGGCGTGAGCTGGCGGTCCAGCGCGTCCTGTTCGGCGCCGTCGAAGTATTGCGTCGACGTGGCGAGCTGCGGATTGGCGCGGACCCAGTCGGCGGCGAAACGGTCGGACCAGGTGTCGAAGGCGGCGTCGGGTCTGACCGCCTGGGTGGTCTGTGCGGCCGCCGCGATGTTTGGCGCGGCGGTGCCGAGGACGAGGGGAACGAACAGGGTGGCGATGGCGGCGGCCGTGCGGGCGCGCGCGTGAAGATGGTTCTTGGGCATCTCTCTCTTTTCCATGGATAGTGGTAGTCGCCGGCTCGGTAAGCCTGGCGATGGCAATCTATCATGGATGAGTCTGCAAGAGGGCCGGGGTTACGCGTTTACCTCAGCCACCGCGGCGGGAACGTGAACCGGACCCGCATACTTCCGCGTGAGCCACGCACGCACCGGCCGGTCGAACCAGCGCAGCAACGCGTACGCCAGAAGCACGATACCGATCTGCGATGCCGCCGCCACCAGCGCCACCCGCGCAGGCGCCGGATGCGTATTCCAGTTCCAGTGCGCGAACAGGTAGACGAACGCGTAGTGGACGACGTAGACGGGATAGGACAGTTCGCCCATGAACCGGCACAGTGCGCCGATCGCGCCCTCGGTCCGGGTCACGCCCGCGCCCGCGGCCAGGACCAGCGGGAACACGACGATCACGCAGGCCGCTTCGAACAGGCCGTTCCAGGTGCCCATCTGGGGCGCCACGAAGATCGCGGCCAGCACCAGCGACAGGACGACGAACGGTTGCGGCACCGCCAGCCGGAACCCCGTCCGGTACACCAGCAGCCCGGCTAGGAATGGACAGGCGAGGCGCACCGGAGCGGCCCAGAAATCGGCCCATCCCCAGCCGTGGCTCAGGTCATTGAAATGATGCGCCGTCCACAGCAACGCGACGGCGCTCAGCACGCACAGGCCCACGTGCAGGCGCCGGGTCAATCTGTGCCCGAACACGCCGTACAGGACGTTGGCGATGTATTCCTGGAACAGCGTCCAGCACGGCCCATTCAGCGAATGCGTTTCGCCGAAGCTGTTCGGCACGTTCGGCGTCGGCAGCAACAGCACGCTCAGCGCGATCGTGCCGGCGAACGCCGCGAGCGAGATCTTTTCGCCGATGCGCTGGGTGTCGCCGACGAACGGATCGAGCAGGTACACCGTCACGCTGATCGCCAGCGCCGCCAGCGTCATCGGATGGAGGCGGATCAGGCGGCGCTTGAAGAACCCGGACAGGGACAGCGCCTCGCGGGGCGCGGCGTGCGGCGCCAGGCGCGCGTCGTAGGCGTGGCCGAGAACGAATCCGGACAGCGCGAAAAAGAAATCGACGGCCAGGAAGGCATGGCCCATCGGGTTGTGGGCGATGTCGGGCACCATCATTTCCCAGAAATGGAACATGAGGACGCAGAGCGCGGCCGTACCGCGCAGGCCATCGAGGGCTTCGTAATGGGATTTCATCGGGGGCATAGGTTGAGGTCTCCGTTTTTTTGGGTAGAATGCCGGAGTGCAATAGGTATTTACAATGGCTTTGTCACAGTCCGGATTCCGCTGTTGCGAGACGGTTGCGGCGCCCATCGAACGGGCGGCGCCCCGTCCCCGTGCGCGGGCCGCTTACACGTCAACGATCAACCAGTGAAACAACGCACCTCACGCTATGTCGTCGCAATCCTGGCCTGCACGGCCGCCGGCGGCGTGTTCGCGCTGCCGTACATCCTGCGCGGCGCCGGCTGGAGCGCGCTGCTGTCCGTCACCATCAATTGCTGGCTGTGGGGCGCGCTGACGCCGCTGATCAAGCGCCTGCACGACCGCCTGGCCGCGACGTTCCGGCGCGCCCTGCCCCTGCTGGCCGCCCATGCCGTGTGCGGGCTGGCGTTGACGGCGCTGTACGTCCTGACGGCGGCGGCCGTGGAAGACCGGCTCGGCCTGCTCGACTGGGATCCCTGGAGCCAGCCCCTGGGCCTGCTCGACTGGTTCTATTGGGCGATGCTCGTGTACTGCGTCATCATCGGTGCGCTGACCGGCCTGAAGTACTACCGGCGGGTGCTCGTCGACGCATTGCAGATCGAGCGCTTGCAGCGCGGCTTTCTCGAAGCCCAGTTGAACACGCTGCGCACCCAGCTCGATCCGCACTTCCTGTTCAACGCGCTGAACGGCATTTCCGCGTGCGTCGAGCACGAGCCGAGGGTGGCCCGCCGCATGATCGAGCACCTGGGCGACCTGCTGCGCTTCACGCTCGACAGCCGGAACCGGAGCGAGGTGAGCCTGGCCGACGAAGTCGAGTTCCTCGAGCATTACTTCGCACTGCACCGGATGCGCTTCGCCGAGCGCCTCGCCGTCACGGTGTCCGTCATGCCCGACGTGGCGCACACGCGCGTCCCGTCGCTGCTGTTGCAGCCGCTGGTGGAAAACGCGATCCGCCACGGCATCGCGGTCCGCGCGTCCGGCGGCAAGGTCGACGTGTCGGCGCGGCGCGTGGGCGACCAGGTCGAGATCCGCGTGACCGACGACGGCGTCGGGCTGCCGCCCGGCTGGACGATGGACGCCGCGCGCGGACTGGGCATCAGCGTGACGCGCGACCGCCTGGCGGCCATGTACCCGTCCGGCGCCAGCCTGTTCGCCATCGCGCCCCACGCCGGCGGCGGCACGCAAGCGACGATCGTCCTGCCCCTGACTTGAACGAGGAGATGCCGCGCATGCCGCCCGCCAGTCCATTGAAGATACTCGTCGTCGACGATGAAGCGCCGGCGCGGCGGCGTCTCGTCGACCTGCTGGCCAGGGTAGACGGGGTCGGCGAGGTGCTCGAAGCCGGGGACGGCGCGGCGGCCGTGCGGATGATCGCCGACCATCGCCCCGCCGCCGTCTTCCTGGACATGCAGATGCCAGGGCCGTCCGGCCTGGACGTCGTCGCCACCGTCGGTGCCGGCCGCATGCCCGTCACCGTCTTCGTCACCGCCTACGACCAGTATGCGGTCCGCGCGTTCGAGGCCAGCGCCCTCGATTATCTGCTGAAGCCGTTCAGCGACGAACGCTTCGAGGCGGCCATGCGGCGCGTCCTCGCGCGGCTGGAAGAACACCGCCCCGCCGAAGAACCGCCGCGCTGGGACCGGCTGGTGGTAAAAACCGCGGGCGCCACGCACATCGTCAAGACGACGGACATCGACTGGATCGAAGCCGTCGGCGTCTACGTCAACCTGTACATCGGCGGCAAGGCGCTGCTGTACCGGTCACCGATCCATGTGCTGGCCGACAAGCTGGATCCCGCCCACTTCGTGCGCATCCACCGCTCGGCCATCGTGAATCTCGAGAGCATCCTGCGCCTCGAACCGCTGTCGCACGGCGAGTTCGACGTGGTGCTGAAGCACGGCGGGCGAACGAAGGTCAGCCGCACCTACCGCGGCCAGTTGGAACAGCGCCTCGGCCAGGCGCTGTGAGGCCGCTCAGGGCTCGTCCGCCACGATCTCCAGCGCCCGCACGCCATCCCACCCCTTGGCCAGCCGCCAGTCGCGCAACGCCCCTTCCACGACGACCTGCCAGTGCGTGCGCTCCAGGTCCGGCAGCGCGACGCTGAACGAGCCGTCCGGCGCGGGCTTCACGAACACGCGCAGGTCGCGCCGCGGCAGGGTCGGATGCGCGAGATAGATGGTGAACGGCGCCGCGTGTCCCGCCAGGCGGCCGGCCAGCGTGCCCGCACGCGGATCGTATTCCGCCCGCAGCGACAGGCACAGTGCCGTCGCCGCGCGGTCGCGGCGCAGATCCTGGTTGATGGCCTTGCCCTGCTTGTAATAATCGTCGACGACGAGGGCGTCCGGGTGGCCGGCGGCCAGCCAGGCCACGTAGCCGCCGCCGGCCAGCACCGTCGCCGGTCCGAGCATCAGGAGCCATGGCCAGCGGTGGGTGTACCAGGGAGTCGGAGTCGCGTGCATGTTCTATCCTTGTCAGTTCAGCGCGGCACGATGAAGACGGCCTTCTCGGTCACGCGCAGTGCCGGATCGTCCTGCGCCGTCACGGTGAACGTCAGCGCATTCGATCCCGTGCGTGCGGCGCCATGGTCCACGCGCACGCGCAGGGGCACCGCACGCGCGGAAGCGCCGTCCAGTTCGACGAGATCCTCGTCGGCGATCGCGGCCGACGGGATGCCGGAGACGCCGATGTGGAACCGGTGCGGACGCTCGCCCGTGTTCATCAGCTGCAGGCGGTACACGTTCTCGATCTTGCCGTCTTCGACTTCGCGGCCCATCGAGCCGCGGTCGCGGATCACGTCCAGCTTCAGCGGCGTGCGCAGCGCCAGCGCGGTGCCCAGGCCCGCCGCCATCAGGACGAACACGAGGCCGTAGCCGAGCGTGCGCGGGCGCAGCAGGCGGGCGCGGATCTGCTTCGCGTTCCAGCCGCCGGCGAGTGCGTTCTCGGTCGAATAGCGGATCAGGCCACGGGGCCTGCCTACCTTGTCCATCACGCCGGAACAGGCGTCGATGCAGGCGGCGCAGCCGATGCATTCGTACTGCAGGCCGTCGCGGATGTCGATGCCGACGGGGCAGACCTGCACGCACAGCGAGCAGTCGATGCAGTCGCCTCGGCGGTCGCCACCGTTTGCGCCGTTGCGCGCCGCATTGCGTTCCATCTTGCGCGGTTCGCCGCGCGCCATGTCGTAGCTGACGATCAGCGTGTCGCGGTCGAACATCGCGCTCTGGAAGCGGGCGTACGGGCACATGTACTTGCACACCTGCTCGCGCATCCAGCCGGCGTTGCCGTACGTGGCGAAGCCGTAGAACAGGATCCAGAACGCTTCCCACGGGCCGAGGCCCAGGTGCGCCACCGCGTCGCCGAGAGCGCGGATCGGCGTGAAATAGCCGACGAAGGTGAAGCCCGTCCACAGCGCGACCGTGCCCCAGGCGAGGTGCTTGGCGCCCCGCTTGCCCAGCTTTTCCAGCGTCCACGGCTGGCGGTCGAGGCGGATGCGCGCACTGCGGCCGCCTTCGATGCGGCGCTCGATCCACAGGAAGATCTCCGTGTAGACCGTCTGCGGGCAGGCATAGCCGCACCACACGCGCCCCGCCACGGCGGTCACGAGGAACAGGCCGTAGGCGCAGATGATCAGCAGGCCCGCGAGATAGATGAAATCCTGCGGCCACAGCACGAGGCCGAACAGGTGGAACTTGCGCGCGCCCAGGTCGAACAGCACGGCCTGGCGGCCGTGCATGGACAGCCACGGCAGGCCGTAGAACAGCGCCTGCGTGAGCCAGACGCAGGCCCAGCGCAGGGTGGCGAACGGGCCCTTCACCTCGCGCGGATGGATGTCCTCGCGCCTGGCGTACATCTTGATGACCGCCTCCCTGGGCGCGCGCACGTTCATTTTGCCGCCACCTCGCGGGGCGTGCCCGGCGTGTTGGACAGCGACCAGACGTAGGCGGCCAGCACGTGCGCCTTGCCTTCGCCGAGGAATTCGCCCCACGCGGGCATCGTGTTGTTGCGGCCCTTGCGGATCGTCTCCATGATCGTCTCCGCGCTGCCGCCGTACAGCCATACCTTGTCGGTCAGGTTCGGCGCGCCCAGCATCGGGTTACCGTGCGCGTCGGGGCCGTGGCACGCGGCGCAGGCGGCGAACTTCGGCTTGCCGAAGGCGACCTTGATCGGGTCGGCCGGCGCCCCGGAGAGACTCATCACGTAGTGCGCGACGTTTTCCACGTCGTTGTCCGAGCCGAGCGCCGCGCCCATCGGCGGCATCTGGCCGTTGCGGCCCTTCATGATCGTTTCCTTGATCACCGACGGTTCCCCGCCGTACAGCCAGTCGCCGTCCGTCAGGTTCGGGTAGCCCTTGTTGCCGCGCGCATCCGAGCCGTGGCATTGCGCGCAGTACGTGAGGAACAGGCGCTCGCCGATGGCGTGGGCCTGCGGGTCGCCTGCCACGTCCTTGAGGTCGCGCTTCAGGTATTGCGCGAACAGGGGGCCGTAGTCGGCATCGGCCTTCGCCAGTTCCTGTTTGTACGCGCCGGCCGATTGCCAGCCGAGGCGGCCCGCATAGCTGCCGAGGCCCGGATACAGCACCAAGTAGCCGATGGCGAACAGGATCGTCAGGTAGAACATGAACATCCACCAGCGCGGCATCGGCGTATTCAGTTCCGTCAGGTCCTCGTCCCACACGTGGCCCGTCGTCTTGTCGGGCTGGCCGTGTTCGTCCAGGCGCACCTTGTGGCGCGACTGCGACCACAGCAGGATCGCGCAGCCCGCGATGCCCAGCACCGTGATCAGGACGATGTACCAGTTCCAGAAACCGCTCGTGAAGTCAGACATAGTCGTCCTCCACGTCGTCGTCGAACGGAATGGCGGCCGTTGCCGCAAAATCCTGCTCCCTGCGCAGCACGAAGGTCCACGCCAGGATGCCCAGGAAGCAAACGAAACTCACGACCGTCATCACGCGGCTCGCGTCGTCGAATATATGCTGGATGGCCATCTCAATTCCTCGATTTGATTTGCGTGCCGAGACCCTGCAGGTAGGCGACCAGCGCGTCCTGCTCCGTCTTGTCGGCCAGCTGCGCCGGCGCGTCCTTGATGTCCTGCTCCGTGTACGGGACGTTCAGGCGCTGCATCGCGCGCATCTTCGGCACGATCGACTGCGGGTCCAGTTTTGCCGTCGCGAGCCACGGATAGCCGGGCATGTTCGATTCCGGCACGACGTCGCGCGGGTTGTCGAGGTGCGTGCGGTGCCACTCGTCCGAGTAGCGGCCGCCGACGCGCGCCAGGTCGGGGCCGGTGCGCTTGGAGCCCCACTGGAACGGGTGGTCGTAGACGAATTCGCCCGCGACCGAGTAATGGCCGTAGCGCTCCGTCTCGGCGCGGAACGGGCGGATCATCTGCGAGTGGCAGTTGTAGCAGCCTTCGCGGATGTAGACGTCGCGGCCCGCGAGGCGCAGCGGCGAATACGGCTTCAGGCCGGCGACGGGTTCGGTGGTCGAATGCTGGAAGAACAGCGGCACGATCTCGACGAGGCCGCCGAACGAGACCACGACCAGCACGAGGCCGATCAGCAGCCAGGGGTTCTTCTCGATCCACTCATGGGTGAATTTCATGGTTATGCTCCTGCGTGTTCTATCAGGCGTGTTCCGGGACCGCATGCGTCCTGCCATGCGAATGCAGTGCGGGGATGCGCGCGTCGACGGACTTCGTGCCGCGCATCGTCAGCCACGTGTTGTACGCCATCAGGCACATGCCGGTCAGGTACATCAGGCCGCCGCCAAAACGGATCACGTAGTACGGATACGTCGCCTTGACGCCTTCGACGAAGGTGTAGGTCAGCGTGCCGTCCGGGTTCACGGCGCGCCACATCAGGCCCTGCATCACGCCGGCGATCCACATCGCGGCGATGTACAGCACGATGCCGATGGTGCCGAGCCAGAAGTGCGTCTCGACGAGCGCCATGCTGGCCATCTGCTTCTTGCCGGCGAGGCGCGGGATCAGGTAGTACAGGGAACCCATCGTGATGAAACCGACCCAGCCCAGCGCGCCGCCATGCACGTGGGCGATGCCCCAGTCCGTGTAGTGCGACAGCGAGTTGATCGTTTTAATCGACATCATCGGACCTTCGAACGTGGCCATGCCGTAGAACGACAGCGACACGATCATGAATTTCAGCAGCGGGTCCGAGCGCAGCTTGTGCCACGCCCCGGACAGCGTCATGATCCCGTTGATCATGCCGCCCCACGACGGCGCCAGCAGGATCAGCGAGAACACCATGCCGATCGACTGCGTCCAGTCGGGCAGCGCCGTGTAGTGCAGGTGGTGCGGACCGGCCCACATGTAGGTGAAGATCAGGGCCCAGAAGTGCACGATCGACAGGCGGTACGAGTACACCGGACGCTCGGCCTGCTTCGGGATGAAGTAGTAGACCATGCCCAGGTAGCCGGCCGTGAGGATGAAGCCGACGGCGTTATGGCCGTACCACCACTGGATCATCGCGTCCTGCACGCCGGCGTACATCGAGTACGACTTGAACAGCGTGACGGGCATCGACATGCCGTTGACGATGTGGAGGATGGCCACCGCGAGGATGTAGCCGCCGAAGAACCAGTTGGCGACGTAGATGTGTGCTACGGCCCGCTTGACGATGGTGCCGAAGAAGACGACGGCATACGCGACCCACACGACGGCGATCAGGATGGCGATCGGCCATTCCAGCTCGGCGTATTCCTTGCCGCGCGTGAAGCCCAGCGGCAGGGTGATGGCGGCCGCCACGAGCACCGCCTGCCAGCCCCAGAACGTGAAAGCGGCCAGCCGGTCGGAGAACAGCCGGACCTGGCACGTGCGCTGCACGACGTAGTACGACGTGGCGAACAGGCCGCAGATGCCGAACGCGAAGATCACCGCGTTCGTGTGCAGCGGCCGCAGGCGGCCGTACGTGAGCCACGGGATATCGAAGTTCAATGCCGGCCAGGCGAGCTGCGCGGCAATCCACACGCCCGCGAGCATGCCGATCACGCCCCAGACGACAGTTGCGACGGCAAACTGGCGCACGATCTTGTAGTTATAGTTTAGACTGCTGTCCAAGGTGCACTCCCTGAAGAATAAGAAAGACGACACCGTCAGGGTAGGTTTCCTGGGGGTTCCAAATCCTTGATGTGAATCAAAAATTCCAGATTGGGTCCAAGGAAGGAGCCGGCTTCTTCCTCGATGTTGCTGAAAGCAGACTGGCGTTTTGAAAGGACGATATGAGGTGCGTCAAACATGACGCTCGATGGTCCGCCACACTGATCCGAAGCTTTTGACAACGAAGAGGACGATGACCATGCCGCCAATTTCACCTGAACTCCACGAGCAACTCGGCCAGCGCCTGCACAAGGCGCGCGAGGATGCGCTGGCCGCCGTGCGTGCGCGCACGGATGGCGATACCGACGACCGCCCGGCGATCTCGCCGAATGCCCATATGGGCCAGAACGACGACGCGCCGGCGGGCGAGATGCTCAGCCATAACGAGGAACACCTGGCCGAACACGAAGCGAACCTGCTGCACGAGATCGACGCGGCGATCGGGCGCCTGGAATCGGGCGCGATCGGGATCTGCGAGTCGTGTGGGCGCGATATTCCGGAAGCGCGGTTGCTGGCGACGCCGACGGTGCGGACGTGTATCGCTTGCCAGGAGCGGATCGAGAAGGAACAGCGGACGGGCCGCGGGCCCAGCATGTAATACCTTCGCTTGCGCGGATCACCGTCATCCCCGCGCACGCGGGGACCCATACTGAGCCTCTGAAGTCGAACGCCGAGATCCGCCCGGGTGTTTCCGACGTACTGAATGCTGATCTTCTGCATGGGTTCCCGCCTGCGCGGGAACGACGGAGTCCGTCAATCGTCGTCGCTGAGAATCCGCAACGCCGGCCCTTCCAGATCGTCAAACTGCCCGCTGTCCGCCGCGCCGAAGAAGATCCACACCGCTAACGCAACGAGCATCACACTGAGCGGCACCAGCAGATACAAGGCTTCCATCGTCATGCCGTCCTCAGCCGTGCCGCGTTGAGCACCACGAGCGCCGAACTCGCGGCCATCCCCACGCCCGACAGCCACGGATTCAGCAGGCCGCTCGCCGCCGCCGGAATCGCCGCCACGTTGTACAGCATCGCCCACCCCAGGTTCTGGCGGATCACGCGCAAGGTGTCCGCCGCCGTGTCCAGCGCGGCCGCCAGCGGGCGCAAACCTTCACCCAGCAGCACGCAGTCGGCGTGCAGTTGCGCCAGCTGCGCGCCCTGCCCCATCGCGAAACTCACGTCGGCGCCCGACAGCACGGCCGCATCGTTGATGCCGTCGCCGACCATCGCCACGACGGCGCCGTCGCGCTGCAGGCCGCGCACCACGGTCAGTTTATCTTCGGGTAACTGGTGGCCCAGCGCATGCGCGATGCCGAGCTGCATGGCGACGTCCTGCGCGGCCTCGTCGTCGTCGCCGGACAGCAGCACGACCGTCTTGCCGGCCGCGCGCAGGCCGGCCACGACGTCGCGCGCCTCCGGCCGGATGTCGTCGACGAGGTCGAAGCGCGCGACCCAGCCGGACGTGGTGCCCAGCCACACGGCCGTGACGCCGCCCGGCTGGCCGCCCGGGACGCCGCCGCGCGCGATGCCGGCCACGAACGCGGCGTTGCCGAGACGGTAACGGCGGCCGCCGATCTCGCCCTCGATGCCTTTGCCGACGACCTGGTTGACCATGTTCGCGACCAGCGCGGCCGGCCCGGCGGCAGCGCGGATCGCCTGCGCCAGCGGATGGGCGCTGCCCGCTTCCAGCGCCGCGGCCAGCTGCAGCGCCATGCGCCGGCTCGCGCCGCCGAACGTTACCGCCTGGCGCAGCACGGGATGGCCGTAGGTCAGCGTGCCCGTCTTGTCGAACACGACGTGCGTCGCACGGCCCAGTGTTTCCAGCACATGCGGCTTGACGGCCAGCGCGCCCCTGCGCAGCAGGCGGTCGGTGGCGGCGGCGAGCGCCGTCGGCGTCGCCAGCGACAGCGCGCACGGACACGACACGACGAGCACCGCGATCGCCGCCGGCCACGCGCGCGCCGGATCGACGAGATACCAGAGCGCGCACACGCCGACCGTCAGCACCAGCAGCGCGAGCACGAACCACGCGCCGACGCGGTCGGCCCACAACGCCAGCGCGGGCTTGTCCTGGCCGGCGCGCTCGACGAGGCGCACCAGCAGCGCCAGCGTGCTGTCGCGCGCACTGCTCGTCACGCGCACGACAATCGCCTGCGCGACGTTGACGGCGCCGCCGGGCAGTGGCGCGCCCGGCCCCAGCGCGCGCGTGCGGCTCTCGCCCGTCAGCAGCGCGAGGTCGACTTCCGTGTCGCCTTCCACGATGACGCCATCGGCCGGCACGGCCTGTCCCGGCGGCACGAGCACGACGTCGCCCGGCACGAGCGCGCCGGCGGATACGGTGTCAGTCGCGCGCGCGCCCGGAAAGTCGACGAAGCGCTGCGCCGTCGCGGGCCCTGCACGCTGCAGGCCCTCGAGCGCGCGCGCGGCGCGCCGGCGCGCGTCCAGTTCCAGGTAGCGGCTGCCCAGCAGCAGAAACACGAACATCGTGACCGAATCGAAGTACACGTCGCCGTGCCCGCGCACGACCGCGACGACGCTGGCGGCGGATGCGGCGAGGATGCCCAGCGCCACCGGCACGTCCATGCCGGCCACGCCGCGCCGCAAGTCCATCCACGCGCCGCGCAGGAACGGCCACGACGAGTACGCGACGGCCGGCACGGTCAGCAACAGCGCGGCCCAGTGCATCAGCGCGCGCATGTCGGCATCCATCGTGCCGTCCGTCGCCAGGTACACGGGGACGGCGTACATCATCACCTGCATCATCGCCATGCCCGCGACGAACAGGCGGCGGAACAGTGTCTTGCGCTCCCGTTCGAGGTGGGCCGCCTGGCGCGCCGCGTCCAGCGGATACGCCGTGTAGCCGATCGCGCGCAGTGCCGCGATGATGTCGCTGGCCTTCGCCACGGCCGGATCGCGGCGCACGCGCAGGCGCTCCGTCGCCACGTTCAGCAGCGCGTCCGTCACGCCGGGCAGCGCATTCATGCGGCGTTCGATGAGCCACACGCACGCGGCACAGCGGATGCCTTCGATGGTGAAGACGACATCGTCGGCATCGACCGCCTCGTCGTACGCGCGCAGGGCGGACAGGTCGGCGTCATCCCCGACGCGCGCGGCGAACTCGGTGCGGTTGTCGTAATAGTCGGCGAGGCCGGCGTCCGCGATCGTCTGCGCGGCGGCGGCGCAGCCGGGGCAGCACATGGTGCGGCTCGCGCCGTCGACGACGGCCGACCACGGGCTCGCGGCCGGTGCCGGCTGGCCGCAGTGCCAGCACGCGACGGTGTCGAGGACGGCCGCGCTCATGCGCCGGCTCCGGGTGCGACGCAGATCTGCTGCACCCAGCCGTGCGGCAGGCCGCCGGCCGCGCGCGCGAGGCCCAGCAGGCCGAAGCCCAGCACGAGGACGCCGCATGCGACCCGCACGCGCGGGCCCGCGAGCCAGCCGCGCAGGCGCGCGCCCATCAGGCCCAGGCCGAGCAGCATCGGCAGGGTGCCGAGGCCGAACGCCAGCATCACGAGGGCGCCGTGGAGGGCGGAACCGCTCAGCATCGCGGTGACGAGGACGCTGTAGACCATCCCGCACGGCAGCCAGCCCCACAGGCCGCCCGCGACGAACATGCGCGCGGGCCGGTCCAGCGGGCCGACTTTTTTCAGCAGGGGCTGCACGCCGCGCCACACGAAGCGGCCGCCCTGCTCCAGCCGCGCGAGGCCGCGCCACGCATCCATCAGGTACAGCCCCAGCGCGGCCAGCATCAGGTTCGCGAGCCAGTACGCGCCGGCCTGCAGCGCCGGCAGTCCGGCGAGCGCCTGCGCGCCTTGTGCGAAGCCGCCGGCCAGCCCGCCCGCGATCATGTAGCTGCCGATGCGTCCCGCATTGTAGGCAAGGACGTTGGCGACGGGCGCCCGCCCGGTTGCTACCCGCACGGGGATGACCCGTCCGACGGAAGGCGCCACCGACAGCGCGCCCACGATCCCGCCGCACATGCCGGCGCAGTGGACGCTGCCCAGCAGGCCCACCACGAAGACGGGAAGGAGCGCGACGTTCATGGGGTCACACCGTCCTGGAATGCGTGGCCGGGCCGCGCGTGGCGAGATAGCGGTCGAACACCATGCACACGTTGCGGATCAGCAGGCGCCCTTTCGACGTGACGCTGATCCAGTCCGGCGCGAGTTCGACGAGGCCGTCGCGCTCCAGCTCCGCCAGCTGCGCCATCTCGCGGGCGAAATGGGCGTGGAACGCGATCGGGAACGCGAGTTCGATGGTGCTGACCGACAGCTCGAACTGGCACATCAGCCTCTGGATGATCGTCCGGCGCAGCGCATCGTCCATCGACAACCGCGCACCGCGCGCCACCGGCAGCTCGTTGCGGTCGAGCGCAGCGTAATAGGCGTCCAGCGTCTTGACGTTCTGGCTGTACGTGGCCCCGACCGCGCCGATGGCGGACACGCCGCATGCGACGAGGTCCGCGTCGGCATGCGTCGAATAGCCCTGGAAGTTGCGGTGCAAACGGCCCTGCCGCTGCGCGACGGCGAGGTCGTCGTTCGGCCGGGCGAAATGGTCCATGCCGATGTAGACATAGCCCGCGGCCGTCAGGCGTTCGATGCACAGCTGGAGCATGCGCAGCTTCGCGTCGCTGTCGGGCATGTCCGCGTCGACGATGCGGCGCTGCGGCTTGAACAGGTGCGGCAGGTGCGCGTAGTGGTACACGGCGATGCGGTCCGGCGCCGCATCGATCACCTTGTCGAGCGTCGTGCGCATCGTGGCCGGCGTCTGCTTCGGCAGGCCGTAGATCAGGTCGAGGCTGACGGAGCGGAAATGCGCATCGCGCGCGGCCGCGATGATGGCGCGCGTCGCGGCCTCGGGCTGGATGCGGTTGACGGCGCGCTGCACGTCCGGATCGAAGTCCTGCACGCCGAGGCTGATGCGGTTGAAACCCTGGCGGCGCAGGCCGTGCACGCGCTCCTGCGACACCGTGCGCGGGTCGATCTCGATCGAGTATTCGCCAACGGCATCGGGCGCGAAGCGGAAGCAGCGGCGCAGGTGCGCCGTCAGGTCTGCCATCTGCGCGTCCGACAGGTAAGTCGGCGTGCCGCCGCCGAAGTGCAGCTGCTCGACGTCGTTCATGCCGGCGAACAGGCGGCCCTGCATCTCGACTTCGCGTTTCAGGTAAGCGAGGTAGGTCGCCGCCTTCTCGCGGTGCTTCGTGACGATCTTGTTGCAGGCGCAGTAATAGCAGACGGTGTCGCAGAACGGAATGTGCAGGTACAGCGACAGCGGCTTGCCGCCGCCGCGCGTGCGCAGGTCCGCCACCGCGTGCAGGAAATCGCGGTAGCCGAACGATTCCGAGAAGCGGTCCGCCGTCGGATACGACGTGTAGCGGGGACCGTTGCGGCTCAGCCGGGCGATCAGGTCCGCGTCGAACTCGACGACGGGCTGGAATGCGGAAACTGCATCTGACATCGGGGAAACTCCTGGGCCTGCGGCGTGAACATACAAGATGAGTCTATTGAGGCGGGTCCACAAAATCCTTGACTTGCATCAAAAATCGCCGAAGCCGGTGTGCTAACACGCGTGGGCGGGGGCCGCCCACCCTACCCCTGCGTCGGGCCGCGCGACACGGTGCCGCCGCGCATCCAGAGCATACGGCGGCGCCAATCCTAGGGTGGGCACCCCGTGCCCACGCGAACGCTATCGGCTCAATCTAAATACCGACAAGACTTGCCCCAGATGCCCCACCTGCTCCGCCACGCTGGCGGACGCCATGGCCGACTCCTCCACGAGGGCCGCGTTCTCGCGCGTGATACCGTCGAGCTCGACCATCGCCGCATTCACTTCCGCGATGCCCTCGTTCTGCGCGCGCGACGCCGCCGAGATGTCGCCCATGATGGCGGCCGCGTCCCGCACGGCGCCCACGACCTGGCGCATCGTCAGGCCCGCCGCGTCGACGAGCTCGTTGCCCTGCCCGACCTGGTGCACGGAATCCTCGATCAGCGCCTTGATTTCCTTCGCCGCCCCCGCCGAGCGCTGGGCCAGGCTGCGGACTTCGCCCGCCACGACGGCGAACCCGCGCCCCTGTTCGCCCGCGCGCGCCGCTTCCACGGCGGCATTCAGGGCCAGGATGTTGGTCTGGAACGCGATGCCGTCGATCAGGCCGATGATGTCGACGATGCGCGTGGCCGAGCCGCTGATCTGGCCCATCGTCGTGCCGACTTCCAGCACGGCCGCGCCGCCGCGTCCCGCCACCCGGGAGGCTTCGCCGACCAGGTTGTCGGCGCGCTCGGCGCTGTCCGTGTTCTGGCCCGCCCTGGCCGCGATGTGGGCGAGGCTCGCAGCCGTCTGCTCCAGGCTCGCGGCCTGCGCCTCCGTGCGGCGCGCGAGGTCGTGGTTGCCCGTCGCGATGTCGCGCGTGGCCGCATGGATCGCGCCGACGCCCGTGCGCACGTCGCCGACGATCGCCGTCAGGTTGATGTTCAACTGGCGCAGCGCGAGCAGCAGGCGGCCCATCTCGTCGTCGCGTCCCCGTGCGGGCGGGCGCGACAGATCGCCCCCGGCCAGCGCATGGACGGCCTCCAGCGCCCGGTGCATGGGCGCCACGATGGACCGGTGCAGCTCGGCCCAGGCCAGCAGGGTCAGCGCCGCGCCGGCCAGCGCCAGCAGGCGCCAGCCCCAGGCCTGGGTGGCACAGGCCAGCACGCCCATCAGCAGCGCCTGCGTGCACATCATGACGCCCAGGCGCCGGCCCAGCGGCAAGGTGCGCAGGTCCAGCAGGCGCGCCCACCACGCGGTGCGGATGACGGCGCCACGCCGGAACGCGAGCCCCTCGGCCCGGCCGTCGCGCAGGCGTTGATAGACCGCTTCGGCGCGTTCGACCTGGTCGCGCGCGGGACGGGTGCGGACCGACATGTAGCCCACCGTCGTTCCCTCCTGCCTGATGGGCACGACGTTCGCCACGACCCAGTAGTAATCGCCATTTTTTCGACGATTTTTTACGAGTCCTGTCCACGGTTCGCCCGCCTGCAGCGTTTGCCACAGGTCGGCGAACGCCGCAGGGGGCATGTCCGGGTGGCGGACGATGTTATGGGCCTTGCCGATCAGCTCATCTTCGGTAAAACCGCTGACTTCGATGAACGTGGGGTTGACGTAGGTGATGCGGCCTTTGGTGTCGGTCTTGGACACGATGGACTGGCCGTCATGCACCGGGTATTCGATGCCCGTGACGGGTAGGTTGGTACGCAAGCGTGGCTCCTGGCTTTTAGTGAGGAAATATTGTTTTTTGGAAATTTTATGAAATCTGGTCCGCCTAAATCCTTGATCCAGATCAAAAATGACGGATTGGCTGGTGAACACGGGCGTAATGAACACATGCGCCGCCCGGCCGTTAAAATGGAGTACCCTGCGCGGATGTGGCTGCCAGGTTTGCATTTTGTGTCTTGATGAAATTCAACCAACCCCAACATAGCCGTCGATGAACGATATCTCTCCTCTGACACGGCACCCCGATGTCCTGTACGGCCCGCACCAGCCCGAGCTGTTGCGCGACGAGATCCTGGCCGACCTGCTGGAAGCGAGCGCGGCCCGCGCACCGGACCAGCTGGCCCTCATCGCCGGCGACCGCCGCCTCACGTATCGCGAGCTCGACGCCCTGTCCAGCCTGGCCGCGTCGCGCCTGATCGACGCGGGCATCCGCCCCGGCCACATCGTCGGCCTGTGGATGCCGCGCGGCATCGATCTGCTCGTCATGCAGGCGGCGATCGCCAAGGCCGGCGCCGCCTGGCTGCCGGTCGACGAGGACACGCCCGTCGAGCGCCTGCTCGTGTGCATGGACGACGCCGGCTCCCCCGCCCTCGTGAGCAGCGAGCGCATGCGCGACCGTCTCGGCACGGTGACGCAACCGATCCACACCGCCGAAACGCTGCTGGCGCCCGCGCCCGACGGCTACGAACTGCGCCGCCGGGGCAAGGTCGACGGCGACGCCCCCGCCTACGTGATCTACACGTCGGGCTCGACGGGCAAGCCGAAAGGCATCCTCATCGACCAGCGCAGCATCTGCCACTTCCTGCGCAGCGAGAACGAAGTGCTGGGCGTCAAGGCCACCGACCGCGTCTACCAGGGCTTTTCGGTCGCCTTCGACATGTCGTTCGAGGAAATCTGGATTTCCTACCTCGTCGGCGCCACGCTCTGGATCGGTCCGAAGGAGACGGCCGGCGACCCGGAGGCGCTGCCGCGCCTGCTTTCGGAGAATGGCGTCACCGTGCTGCACGCGGTGCCGACGCTGCTCGCGCTGTTCGCGGACGACGTGCCCAGCCTGCGCATCATCAACCTGGGCGGAGAGATGTGCCCGGAAACGGTGGTCGAGCGCTTTTCCAGGCCGGGCCGCCAGATGTTCAACACGTATGGCCCCACGGAAGCGACCGTGTCGGCCAGCCTCGCGCGCCTGGAGCCGGGACGCCTGATCACGATCGGCACGCCGCTGCCGAACTACGGTCTGCTGGTCATTTCCACCGAGACGGACAACGGCCTGCAACTGCTGCCGCGCGGCGACACGGGCGAGTTGTGCATCATCGGCCCGGGCCTGTCGGCCGGCTACCTCGGCCGTCCCGACCTGACGGCCGAGAAATTCCTCCCGAACCCGTGGAGCGCGGGGCCGGACGACCCGCGCCTGTACCGCACGGGCGATCTCGCGCGCATCGAGCCGGACGGCCAGGTCGTGTGCCTGGGCCGCACGGACGACCAGGTCAAGATCCGCGGTTTTCGCGTGGAACTGGGCGAGATCGAGGCCCAGCTCGCGCAACAGGACGGCGTCGGCACGACGGCCGTGCTGCTGCGCAAGGATGACGGCATCGACCGCCTCGTCGCCTACCTCGTGCCGGCCGCCGGCGCGACGCCGGAACAGCTCGCACCGGCCACGTTGCGCCGCGCGCTGTCCGGGAAGCTGCCGCCGTACATGGTGCCGAGCCGCTTTGAACAATTGTCCGTGATGCCGCGCCTGACGTCCGGCAAGATCGATAGGAAGGCACTCAAAGCGATGGCCCTGTCGGCCCCGCTACCGAGCGATCCGGCCGAATCGGACGTGGCGGAAACGCCGGGCGAGGAAGCGCTGTTCGCCGCGCTGGAGAAATTGTTCCCGGGCCAGCCGATCCGCCGCGAACTGGACTTTTTCAGCGACCTGGGCGGCCACTCGTTCTTCGCCGCCCGCCTCGCCACGGCACTGCGCGCCGACCCGCGCTTCGCCCACGTCACCGTGCGCGACATTTATTCGCAACGCCAGATCGGCGCCATCGCCTCGAGCCTGGACCAGGCCGCCGGCACGGCCGCCGTCGAGCCGGACTGGACGCCGCCGTCGGAAGCCCGCCGCTGGCTGTGCGGCATCGCCCAGCTGGCGACCGTGCCCGTGCTGATCACGCTGCGCATGGCCCAATGGCTGGCGCCGTTCTTCACGTACCACTTCTTCACGGGCGACCCGGGCGACTCCGTGGCGCGTGCCATCGCCGCGTCGATCGGCGTGTTCCTGCTCGCGACCCTGCTGGAATTCGTCTTCGCCATCGGGGGCAAGTGGCTCGTCGCGGGCCGCCTGAAACCCGGCGTGTATCCGCTGTGGGGCGCGACCTATTTCCGCTGGTGGCTCGCGGACCGCCTCGTCGAGGCGGCCCCGACCTATTTGCTGGCCGGCTCGTCGCTGTACGGCTGGTATTTGCGCCTGCTGGGCGCGAAGATCGGACATGACGTCGTGATCGGCTCGCTGACGATCCGCGCGCCCGACCTGCTCGCCATCGGCGCCAACGTCAGCATCGGCAATGCCGTCAACTTCGAGAACGCGCGCGTGGAACGGGGCAGGTTGATCCTCGGCCGCATCGCGCTCGACGACGACGCCTGCGTGTCGTCGTACGCGATCCTGGAAGGCAATACGCAGGTGGGCCGGCGCGGCCACCTGGAGGGACAATCCGCGCTGCCGGACGGCGGGATTGTCCCCGCCGGCCGCGTCTGGAACGGCTCGCCCGCGCGCGACGCCGGCGCGTTCGACCCGTCGACCCTGCCGCCGCGCCCGCGCGTCAGCCGTGCCCGCCTCGCCGGCGAAGCCCTGTTCTTCGTGTTCGGCATGCTGCTCGTCGCCACGCTGTTCTTCATGCCCGTGTTCCCCAGCTTCGTGCTGATCGACTGGTTCGACGAACGGGGCACCCTGCCGATCCTCGCGCAGAACTCGATCCAGGGCCAGCTGCTGCGCTACTTCGTGCTGGCACTGCCCGCGTCCGCCGTGCTGATCGCGCTGACGATGCTCGTGTCGGCCGCCATCCGCTGGGGCTTCCTGCCCCGCATGATGCCGGGGCGCTCGGCCGTGCACAGCAACGCGTACTGCAAAAAGTGGCTCGTGAGCCATATCCAGGAATCGAGTTTGAACGTCCTGCACGGCATCTATGCGACCGTGTTCGCGCCGTTCTGGTACCGCCTGCTGGGCGCGAAGGTCGGCCGCGACGCCGAGATCTCGACGGCCCTGGGCGTCGTCCCCGACATGCTGACGCTGGGCGACGAGACCTTCATCGCCGACGCCGTCATGCTGGGCGACGAGCAGATCGACGGCGGCTGGATGACGATGGAAGCGACCGTCGTCTCGAACCGCAGCTTCGTCGGCAACGGCAGCTATATCCCGGACGGCACCGTGCTGCCGGAAGGCGTCCTCGTGGGCGTGCACACGCATGCGCCCGCGAACGAGCGCATGACGGGCGGCGACACGTGGCTCGGCTCGCCGCCGATCCACCTGCCCGCGCGCGAACAGGTCAGCGGCTACCCGGAACACCTGACCTACCGCCCGTCGCCGGCGCGCCGCCTGGGCCGCGCGCTCGTCGAAGCGTTCCGCATCGTCGCGCCGCACGCGGTCGTCATCGCCGTCGGCTACACGGTCGTGCTGGACCTGATGCCGATCGCCGGGGCCGGCCGCTGGGGCGAAGTGATCTGGGACCTCGCCCTGATCAGCCTCGCCTACGGCATCGGCAACTACCTGTTCGTGCTCGCGTTCAAATGGCTGCTGCTGGGCCGCTACAAGAAGCGGGCCGAGCCGATGTGGACGCCGTTCGTCTGGCTGTCCGAAGGCGTCACGAACATGTACGAAGGCATCGCCGTGCCCAACTTCATGCGCTACCTGCGCGGCACGCCCTGGCTGCCGGTCGCGTTCGGCCTGCTCGGCTGCCGCATCGGCCGCGGCGTCTACATGGACACGACGGACATCACGGAATTCGACTGCGTGACGATCGGCGACCATAGCGAGCTGAACGCGCTGTCCTGCCCGCAGACCCATTTGTTCGAAGACCGGGTGATGAAGATCGATCACGTCGACATCGGCAGCAAGGTGTACCTGGGCCCGCGCAGCGCCGTGCTGTACAGCGCGAAGGTCGGGGACAATGCCCGCATCGGGCCGCTGACCCTTGTCATGAAGGGCGAGCACATTCCGGCCGCGACGAGCTGGAACGGGTTGCCGGCGGCGCCGCAGCGGGTGTGATGGATCGCGCTTTGCCCGTACGCTGGTGGCACGGGAGCCGGTTTGCAGATGCGCCTGCTTCCGCTTCGGGCGTGCAGATCGTCGGCGTGCGCGGGCAACCCGACCGCGCGACGGCGCGGCGCACGATTCGTGCGGCGCTGCTTGCCGCGCTGGCTGAGGCGAGCGGGCTATCGTCGTCGTCGATCCGGCTGTGTGGTGCGCCGGGCGTGGCGCCCTGGGCGCTGCTCGACGATGGCCGCCGCTTCGCACTGTCGATCAGCCACGACGGCGACCTGTCCGTGGCGGCCCTGCGACTGGACGGCGGCGCCGTCGGCATCGACGTCATGCAGGTCGCCGACGTCCCGGACTGGCAAGCCGTCGCCCGCGACTATCTCGGCCCGGCGGCCGCGGCCACGCTGGCCGGCGTGCCCGCGTTCGCGCGCGCGTGGAGCGAGCGCGAAGCCAGGCTCAAATGCCGGGGGCTGGCGCTGGCGGAATGGGGGGCCTGCGATGAATCCCTGCTGGCGGCGTGCGCTTGCCTGTCGTTGGTGCTGCCGGACGGTTACATGGGTACTGTCGCGGTGCTGCCCGCGCCATGTCCGCAGCGCTGACGGTCCGTCGGTACCGGCGCCGTTTCAGGCCTTTGCGCGCGGTTTCAACCGGAAGCTGATGCCCATGCGATTGATCGCGTTCATGGCCGCGATCACGATCGTCAGTTCGACCAGGGCCTGTTCTCCAAACGCGGCCAATGCCGCCGCGTAGGCCGCGTCCGATGCGTGGGTCTCGCTCACGCGCGTCACTTCCTCCGTCCACGCCAGGGCCGCCCGTTCCTCGTCCGAAAACAGATAGGCGGCTTCTTCCCATACCGGCACCAGTACAATCTTGTCGACGGACATCCCGTGTTTGATGAGATCGCGGGTATGGACGTCGATGCAATGTGCGCAACCATTCAATTGCGACGTCCTGAGGAAAACAAGGTGTATGAGTCCCGGTTCCAGACCCGTGCCGGTCGTTACGTAATGGTGGAGTGCTCCCAGCGCCTTGGCGCCTTCCTGCGACACTTGAAACCAGTTTGCGCGATTCATCGTGCGTTTTCCTTTCATGCGGTAATTGGTCATGCGGTTGGCAACCCTGCCCGCCGCTTTCCACAAGACGTGCGACCGCACGCCGCCGTGACACACCGGACGGATCCGTCACAACGGTCGGTGCCGGATCGTCTAGTCAGTATTGTTCAAATCCCGGGGTAGCCATGAAGTCCGCCGACCTGCTTGTGTTCGAAGCATTACGCCCACGTCTTTTCCTGATCGCCTATCGCATGCTCGGCATGCGCGCCGACGCGGAAGACGTCGTCCAGGACGCCTGGCTGCGGTACAGCGCAAGCGTGCGTGACGACGTCAGGTCGGCCGAAGCCTGGCTCGTGACCATCACGACGCGACTGTCGATCGACCGCCTGCGCAGCCGAAAAACGGAGCGTGACGCCTACACCGGCTGGTGGCTTCCGGAACCTGTCGTCGAGATCGTCGAAGACACGCCCGAGGCCGCTGCCGAACTGGCCAGCGATGTCTCTGTCGCCATGCTCTGGGTACTGGAACGGCTCACGCCCGAGGAGCGGGCCGCATTCCTGATGCGCAAAGTATTCGACCAGGACTATGGTGACGTTGCGACCATGCTTGGCAAAAGCGAAGCCGCCTGCAGGCAGCTCGTCCACCGGGCCCGGGAACGGATACGGCAGGAGAGTCCGCGCTTCACGGTCTCGAAGACGATGCATCGCGTCGTCCTCGAAAAATTCATGCAGGCGGCCGCCAACGCTGATCGCGATGCGATGAAGACGCTCCTGTCGGCAGATGTCGAATTCCGGGCGGACGGCGGAGGAAAAGTCGAGTCCCTGCACAAGGTTCTCATCGGGACGGGACGCGTGGCGGGTCTGTATTGGGCAGTCGAACATGCGTTCCGTGAACGCGTCGTCTACAAGATGGCACGCGTGAATGGAGAACCCGGACTGGTTCGGTACATCGATGGGAAAGTCGAATCGGTGCAATCGTTTTGCATTCACGACGGCACCATTTCGCAGATATACGTAGTAAGAAACCCAGATAAATTGCAGGGCATTCCTTTCTTGCAGTAAGGCTGGTCCAGGCAAGCTTTCCTGAGTGCAGGTATACTCGCGGCATTCCCGCATCGTCGCGCGCGTTGATCGACGATGCCACCGCTTGCCTGAGTTTCCAATGAAATTACGCCAACTTACCGTTTTCCTGGGTGGATACCTCGCGACCGTCGTCGTCCTTGCCCGCCTCCACAACAGCTTTTCCGGGATTGCCTCGACCGCCGTCATCGCCATCTGCCTCGCCATCGCGCTGCTGATCGGCTTCGCGGCCGGCACGTCGGAAACGGCTGCACGGCATGGCGCGGCGTTCGTGCTCGCCTCGTTCTGCGGCGCGGTCACGATCCTGCTGTCGTTCTACGCGCGGACGGCCGGCGTCGCCCTCGTCGCCCTGCCTTACGTCTTCTTCTGGACGAACGCTGCCTGGCTGGGCTTGCAGGCGGCCCGGATCTGCCGCACCGCGTTGAACGCACCGTCGGCGCAGTAAGCCGTTCGATCCGCCAGCTTGCGGTTTGGGTAAGATTGCAGGATGGATAATCTCACCCACTCCGTCGTCGGCCTCGGCATCGGCGCGCTGATCGACCGCAGCGTGCCTGCCGAGCCCGCATCCGACGCGCAGCGCGTCCGCACGCGCCTGCTCCTCACCATCGGCTGCCTCGCCAGCAACTTCCCCGACCTGGACCTCGTGCTCACGAAGCTGCTCGAGGCACCGCTGGGCTATCTGTTGCACCACCGCGGCCATACGCACACGTTGCTGGCGGCACTCGGCGAAGTTGCCTTGTTGCTGGGCCTGGTCTGGCTGCTGTGGCCGGCGGCGCGCGGACTGCTGCGCACCAGCCCGCGCGCCCGGTTTGCGGCGCTCCTGACGGCCTGCGTGGGCATGGTGCTGCACATCTCGATGGACGGACTCAACGTCTACGGCGTGCATCCGTTCTGGCCATTCGATGCGCGCTGGTATTACGGCGACCTCATCTTCATCGTCGAACCCGTGTTCTGGATCGCGTTCGGCATCCCGCTCGCCCTCATGGTGACGGGACCGATGCGGCGCGGACTGCTGCTGGCCCTGCTGGTGAGCGTGCCCGTCATCGCGACGTTCGCCGGGTTCCTGCAATGGGGTTCGCTGGCCGGGCTGCTGGTCCTCGCCGGCTTCCTGGCGGGGATCGCACGCTGGCGGGCGCGGCGAGCCGGCGGCGACCGTGGCCGCACCGCACTGGCTGCCGGGCTGGCCGCGGCGCTCGCCTTTGTCCTCGTCCAGGCGGCGGCCATGCACACGGCCCGGGACACGGTCGCTGCCGCCATCGCCCGCCTCGACCCGGGCGAGCACCTGCGCGATACGGCCCTGTCCGCCTATCCCGCCAATCCGCTGTGCTGGTCGTTCGTGACGGTGGCCACCGATGCCGCGCACGGCAGCTATCACCTGCGCCGCGGCCAGCTCAGCGTCGCACCGGGCATCACGCCGGTCGCCTCCTGCCCGGCCGGGATCGCGGGCCGTGCCGCCGGCAACGATGCGCAACTGGCCTGGCAAGGCGACGCACGCGACAGCCTCGCGCGACTTCACGACCTGCAACAGAACAATTGCCACTTCAACGCCTGGATGCGGTTCGCCCGCGCGCCGGCGATCGACGGCACGACGGCGACGGATGCGCGCTGGAGCCCGCTGGGCAGCGCCAATTTCTCGACGCTGGACTATGCCCACCTCGCAGATACGCCCTGCCCCCGTCCCATGCCGGACTGGGGTTATCCGCGCGCGGACCTGTTGCGGCAGCCTTGAACACCGCGGGGGCACAAGAATGTGCCATAACGTGACACATCGTCGCGCTCGCTGGTGGCCAACATGTGGCCCGGATATTGCTCGAGGATCAACCACCTTCACAACCAGGGAGATCCGATGCGAACGTTACTTATCTCGACCGTATGCTGCGCCACCCTTTACGGCACGGCGGCGCATGCCCGGCCGCCAGGCGATGGCGCACCCGACATCAAGTCCGCGGAAAACGAACTGAGCTATCGGTCCTACGTGACAAGCAACAAGCGCATCAAATGCCTGTACGGCTATGCGGCGAACAAGACAGGCGACCACGCGGCCGCCATCCAGATCTTCGAAGACTGCATCCGGCGCTGGAACGACGTGTTTTCCATGATCGGCCTCGCGCAGATGTACGAAACCGGCATCGGCATCCGGCAGGACGCCGCACAATCGACGGCGCTGATGCGCCGGGCGGCCCAGCTGGACGACGGCTCGACCTATCCGAGCCTGGCCCGCTATCACTATGGCGTCGCCCTGGCGGAGGGATATGGCATCCAGAAAAATATCGCCGAAGCGCGGACATGGCTTCACAAGGCGGCCGAGGAAGGCGTGAACGAAGCCGCCGCATATCTTGATCATCTGGATCACCTCGACCACCAGGATCGCGCGTCGCCATGAGCGCCTAGCCCGCCACCCGCGGACCGCGTCCCGCGGTGGCGATGACGTGCCGGAAGAAGGCCACGAGGTCCGGCACATGCGTATCGAAGCAGAACTGCTCACGCTGCGCCCACATGCGCGTGCGCAGTGCGCCCATGCGGGACCCGTCCCGCAGTTGCGCGGCCAGGTCGTCGATGCCGTCATAGAACACCCCCACGCCGAGCCGGCGCGCCAGCGCTTGCGCGGCCACGACGGCATCGCCATTGTCGCGCTGGATCAGCGGCAGGCCGGCCGCCGCCAATGTGGCGATGCGGGCCGGCAGGTTCAGGTCGTCCCAGTCGGCGCGGCGCAGGTCGCCGCCGTTGCGGCTCGCGAAGCAATGCAGCCAGCCGGCGTCGTAGCGCGAGAATTCCTCGACCCAGCGGTCCTGCGCCACATTGCCGTGCAGGTGCAGGTGGTGCGGCGCCAGCGCCTGCGTCTTTGCGATCCACTCGCGCCATTGGCCGTGCGTGTAGTCGCCGTAGAAATGCAGGTGGATGCCGGCCGCCGCCAGCGCCGCCACGGTGGGCGGATGCAGCCCGATCGGACGGCCCGGCACCACGGTGTGCACGTCGCCGCCGGCGGCGGACAGCGGCGGTGCCACGGGGCCGTCGAACCAGTCGCGCCTGGGCAGGTCGCCATCGAGCACGTGGCACGGACGCGTGCGCACCAGGCCCGGCGCCGCCAGCTCGAACCAGTCGCGCGCCTCGGGGCAGCTGAAGATGCGCCCGTCCGCCATGCGGTACAGGTCGAGCAGTTGCGGCCACGTGCCCTGTTCCAGGCAGATGAACGGCCCTTCCTTGAAATGCCAGACGAACGGGATGCCGCTGCTTGCCAGCAGGACGTCGTGGCAGAACGGCACGGCCTGCCAGTTCAGCTGCGCGTAGATCACGTTGGGACGCAGCCTTCGCAGCGCCGCGCGCCAGTCGTCGCGGGGCAGGTCCTCCACGTGGCCGAACGGTAGCGGACCCACCGTGTTGAACCAGTACGGCGTGTCCGTCCACAAGCCGTACAGCGTGTGCCCCTGCTCTTCCAGCGCCAGTACCCGTTCCGCGTTGTACGCCAGTTCGCCCACGAGCAGGATCGTGAGGCCGTCCGCTGCGCGCGGTGTGGGCGGACGCTCGCGCAGGCGACGGTACAGCGCGACCTCGTCGATGGCGTTGCCGCTGCGCGTGTGGAAGCGCAGCGGCGCGCGCACGCGGTAGTGGCGGCGGAACGGGTTGATGCCGCCCGCCGGTTCGCGCATCAGCTTGTGGCGCTGGCGCGGATGGTCGACCCATTCGCAGGTCACGACGCCCGTCCCCACGCTGGCGCCCAGCGCCTGCAGGCGCGACCAGTACAGGCGGTCGAGGTCGTCGGACTCGAGCGCCGCGCGCTCGGTCCAGCGCAGGCCCGTGCGCCGGTGCATCGCCTGGACGAGCTGCAGGCCCTCGCCGGGAACGGGTCCTTCCGCCTCGCGGTTGTAGCGCCAGCGCACGCCGGACACCGCCAGCACCGCCTCAGACGCCGCCCCGAGCGCCGCCCCGAGCGCCGCCGCCAGCGTCTCCAGGTGGCGCGGATAGAACACGTCGTCGGCGGGCAGGTAGGCGACGAGCGGCGCCGTCGTCGCGTCCAGCGCGACGTTCAACGCCCGGCCCAGCCCCTCGTTCGCGTCCAGCGCGAGGTAGCGGATGCGCGCATCGTCCAGGAACGGCGCGACGACGGCCGCCGTGGCGTCGCGCGAGCCGTCGTCCACCACGACGGCCTCCCACGCGTCGAGCGTCTGGGCCTGCAGGCTCGCGAGTGCGCGGGCGATGAAGTGCGCCTGGTCGAAGGTCGGCACCAGCACGCTCACGCGGGGTTGGAAAGATGTCGTCGCCATGCAACAAGCATAAGGAGGCGAGGCTGTGCGCGTTTGCGCCGGATCAGTCGTGCGCGTGCCCCGGAAACAACAACTTGTGAACCTTATTGCACCACTTTGTGGTTACTGGGCACTATTGCCCGTTCGCACTACCTGATAGACTCCTCCGTTTCACCCGCCTGCAATAAAGTCTCACGAAAATCACGCAGGCAGGCGACGCCAGTGCAAACGACACGGCGCACCAAGCAACGACTATAAAAAAACTGGGATAGTTCATGAAGAATCAGCAGGGTCGGTTGACCCCCAACCTGCTCGCCATGTCGATCGCGGCGATCGCATGGAGCGCGCCGGCGTGCGCGCAGGTGGAGACACAGGGCGACGGCATCCAGGAGGTGATCGTCACGGCGCAGCGCACGGCCGCGCCGGCATCGAAGACGCCGGTGGCGATGAGCGTGCTCACGGCGCGCCAGCTCGACGCCATCGGCGCCGACACGCCGGGCGCCCTCGCCGCGCGCCTGCCGAATACGTACCTGGAAAATTCGTACGACGGCCTGCGCATCACGATCCGCGGCGTCTCGAACGCCGACGTCACGGAAAAGGGCGACCCGTCGGCCGCCTTCATGGTCGACGGCGTCTACGTCGCGCGGCCGCAGAGCCAGAACACGGCGCTGTACGACGTCGAGCGCGTCGAAGTGCTGCGCGGTCCGCAGGGCACGCTGTACGGCCGCAACACGACGGCCGGCGTCGTCAACGTGATCACGAAGGCGCCCGTCGGCCGCTTCGAGGGCGACGTCAACGCGGCCGTCGGCAACCACGGCGAGCGCAAGGTCGGCGCCATGGTCAACGTGCCGGTGAACGACGTGCTCGCGCTGCGCGCCGCCGCCACCTGGAACGAGCACGACGCTTACCTGAAGAACGGGTCGAACACGCCGCGCGGCCTGGGCCTGGACCGCGGCGACCGCGCCGCGCGCCTGTCGGCCAGGCTCGCGCTCGCAAAGAATGCGACGCTGCTCGTCCGCTACGAGGCGAGCCGCGACGACAGCAACAACGACAGCACGGTGCCCGACTCGAATTTTTATAACGGCATCGCCACCGGCCAGCCGGTGTGGAACGGCGATTCGACCGACCGCCAGCTGACCTACCGCTTCAACCCGCCGAACACACGCTTCGAACAGGGCTATTCGCGCAAGAAGGCGTCCAGCCTGACGGCGGACCTGAGCTGGGACCTCGGCCCCGCGACCCTGTCGTGGCTGGGCGCGCACCGCAGCTTCGACCACGATTACCTGTACAACTTCTATTACCGCGTGGCGCCGACGATCGCGCTGGGCGTGCGCCAGCCGTTCACCGGCACGTACAGCCAGGATTCGCACGAGCTGCGCCTCGCGACGAACGGGGCCGGCCCCGTGACCGCCCAGGGCGGCGTGTACTGGTTCCGCGAACGGGCGCGCGACACCTATTATTTCCGCGACCTGCAAGCGGTCGGCCTACCGCCCTACTATGTGTTCGGCAACGACCCGGTCGAAGCGCGCAGCAAGGCCGTGTTCGGGCAGGCGACGGTCCGCCTGGCCGACGGCCTGCGCGCCACGGCCGGCGCCCGCTACACGGAAGACGACAAGTCGCGCACCGGCACGATCGGCTACCAGCGCACCGCGGCCTTCAACGCGGCCACCGACCTGCGCGAACTGAACGCCGGCAGCATCTCCACCGACAAGACGACCTGGCGCCTGGGCCTCGACTACGACCTGGCCCCGGCCACGCTCGTCTACGGCTCGATCGCGACCGGCTACAAGGCCGGCGGCTTCAACGACGGCTGCGCCGCGGGCGATGCGCGCAACGGCGTCGGCTGTCCCGCCGCCACCGCGCTGCCGGCCGCCAGCCTCACGTACCGGCCGGAGACCGTGCGCGCCTACGAGGCGGGCGTCAAGACCCGCTTCCGGGACGGCCGCGCGACACTCAACGTGGCCGTGTTCCACTACGACTACCGCAACCTGCAGCTGTCGAACGAGGTGGTGATCAACGGCCGGCCGCGCTACGAGACGACGAATGCGGGCGCGGCGTCGATCCGCGGCCTGGAAGCGGATGGCCAGGTGCTCGCGACGAGCGCCGACCGCTTCACGTACGCCCTCACCCTGCTCGACGCGCACTACGCCAGCTACCTGCCGGACGGCGTGCATTCGTGGGCCGGGGTCAAGCTGGACCGCACGCCGGCGCGCACGCTGTCGCTCGGCTGGGAGCACCGGACGCGCATCAACGGCGGCGTGCTGACGGCCGGCGCGGGCACGCGCGCGAGCGCGAGCTACCTGCTGGGCGTGCCGCAGGCGGGCCTGAAGTTCCGCGTACCCGGCCACACGGAATCGGACCTGCGCCTCGGCTGGGAGCCGGACGGTGCGCCGTGGAGCGTGCTCGCGCGCGTGCGCAACGTGGAAGACAAGGTGCGGCCGATGACGATCAGTTCGTCGGGCCTCGCCGTGCCGACCGAACCGCGCACGGCCGACGTCCGTTTCGACTACCGCTTCTGATTTCAAGCGCGGCCGCCGGTCGCCGGTGGCCGCATTTTCACCGTTACGTCGTGCCCCTGGAGCCTCATATGACCCCATTGCTGCGCCGTCGTCTGCCCGTCCTTGCCGCCACGCTGCTGGCGGCCTTCCTCCTCGTCCTGGCCAAGCGCATCGGCGGCGACACCACCGTCGCCCTCGTCGCCAGCTCGCTGCTGATGTTCGGCTGCTGCTGGGCCAGCGCCGCCCACCTGCTGGGCGGCGGTGCCGCGCTGCGCCTCGTCGCCATCGCCACGAGTGTCGGCTGGCTGGCCGAGCAGCTCGGGTCGTCGTACGGCTGGTTCTTCGGCAGCTACACGTACACGCCCGTGCTCGGGCCCGCGCTGGGCGACGTCCCGGTCGTGATCCCGCTGATGTGGTTCGCGCTGGCGTACGTCGGCTACGTGATCGCCAACCTGATCGTGTGGCACGACCCCGTCGACCGCCCCGCGTCGCCGGGCCACGACGCGCTCATGGCGCTGCTGGGCGCGATGGTCGTCACGTGCTACGACCTCGGCGTCGACCCGTACATGGTCTACGTGCTGAAGGCCTGGATCATGACGGAGAAGGACGGCTGGTGGTTCGGCGAGACGGTGCAGGGCTTCGCCGGCTGGATGACGGTGTCGTTCGCGATCCTGTTCGCGTTCCGCCGCCTCGCGCGCGTACGCACGGCGCCGGAAGACGCAGGCGCAGTACTGCCGACGATGCGCCACGTGTTCGTGCCGCTGGGCGTCTACGCCGGCCTGATGGTGTTCCAGGTGCTGCTCGGCTACCCCGTCGAGGCGCGCACGATCGCGCTGTTCGCGATGGGCTTCCCGCTGCTCGCGGCGACCATCGGCCTGCTGCGCCGGCAAGGCATCCTGGCCCGTCCGGCCATCGACGAACCGACGGCTGCCGTGCCGCCCGAAGCGCTGAAGGAGGCCGCGTGAGACGCGACGTCCTCGAACCCGGCCTCGCCGACAACCCGGCGCTGCGCGCCGACCCGCTGGCCGACGCCACCATCGCGCGCATCCTCGGCCCCGGCCGGCCCGGCGGTCCGGACATGGCGACGATCGGCCTCCTGAACCGGGAGATCGCGCGCTGGCAGTTGAACGGGGACCTGGACGGCTGGCGCGCCAGCCCCGGCCTGCCGCCCGACATGGCCGCCGCGCTCGAAGCGTACGTGGTCGAGGCCCGCGTGCTGCCCGACTGGGCCGACGCCGCGAAGATCGCGCGCGCCGAAGTGCTGTTCATGGAAATGAGCATGGCGTCGTGCACGCTGCTGTTCTGCGCGAGCCTGCCCCAGTGCTACATCATGCCGGACCTCGCGGCCGTGCTGCATGCGGCCGGCGAACTCGAACAGCACACGGACTACCGCGTGCGCGCCACCGCCGCCATGATCTTCCCCGTCATGATGCGCGGCGGCCTGACGGCACCGTCCGGCGGCGGCGTCGCGCAAGCCATCAAGGTGCGCCTGATCCACGCCATGATCCGCCACCTCGTGCTGCGCGGCGACGTGGCCGAGGCCCTCGTGGCGCCGCGCCGGCTGCCCCGGTTGCTGACGCAGGCGAAGACGATGCCGCAAGTGCTGTACGCGCACGGCTGGGACATCGACCGCCTCGGCCTGCCCTGCAACCAGGAAGAACTGGGCTACACCCTGCTGACGTTTAATTATGTGTTCCTGCAGGGCCTGCGCCGCCTCGGCCTGCGCCTCGACCAGGGTGACGAGGAAGCGTACATCCACGCCTGGAACGTGCTGGGCGCCGTGCTCGGCATCGAACGCGAGCAGATGACGGACACGATGGCGGACGCGGAGCGCATGTTCACCGCCATCCAGGCGGAGACGCGCACCCGGCAGCGCAAGGACGACCCGCGCCCGGCGCTGGCCGGCGCGCTGATGGCGAACATCCAGCGCTACCTGCCGCCGCGCATCCTGAAACCGTTCCCGGTGCTCCTCACCCGCCACCTGATCGGCAAGGCGTCCTCGCGCGACCTGGGTCTCGATCAACGCGTGTCGCTGCTGTCGCGCGGCCTGTTCGTGCTGGTGTTCGGCTTCATCCGCGGCGTCGATGCCATGGCGCGGCTCGTGTTCCCGGGGTTCTCGATCTCGCGCCTCGTCACGCGCATCCTCGGCTACAACCTCACGGTCAAGCTGCTGATGGACGAGACCCGTCCGCTGAAACTGCCGGACACGCTGCTGGGCGAAGTCGGCGACGCCGTCCACGCCTGGCACAATGACGACAAGGCGCCGCGCTGGGTCAATGCCCTCGAACGCCGTTTCACCGGGCGCCTCCAGCCCGCCGCCCATCAAGGATAAACGATGTCCGTATTCCGTCGCTTCGCGCCGCTGTTCGTGTTGTTCCTGCTGAACGTGGCCCATGCCGCCCCGGCGCCGCTCGTGCTGGACGACGCCGTGCCCCGCGTCGAGGCATGGCCCGCCGTCACGCTCGTGCGCGATCCCGCCGGCCGCCTCGACGTCGCCGACCTCGTCGCCGCGCCCGGGCGCTTCGCGGTCCCGCAATCGGCGTACGCGACGCTGGGCATGGAAAAAGGCGTCGTCTGGGTGCGCGTGCCCGTGCAGCCGGCACCCGGCAGCGACGGCGCGTGGACGCTGAAGATCGATTTCGGGCTGCTGAACCGCGTCGACATGTACCTCGTGCGCGGCGGCCGCATCGAACGCCATGCGCAGGCCGGCTCGGAACGCACGGGCGAACGGCCGTCGATCTTCCACGGCGGCCCGGTGCCGGCCTTCCTGCTGCAACTGGAGCCGGGCCAGCGCTACGACGTGCTGCTGCGCGTGGAGGCCAACGGTCCGAAGATCCTCCCGATCAGCTTCGCCAAGCCCGGCGTGTTCTACGAGGAAGCGCTGCGCGACCGCCTCGTGCAGGGCATCCTCACGGGCCTGTTCCTGTGCCTGCTGCTGTACAGCCTCGCGCAATGGGCCAACCTGCGCGAGAGCCTGTTCGCCAAGTACTCGCTGCTGATCGGCGGCCTGGCGCTGTACAACATCGCGTGGTGGGGCCTCGGCGCCGAATACCTGTGGGGCGCCAGCGCGTGGGCCACCGCGAACGCCACCGGCATCATCTCCCTGATGACGTCGTGCGGCGCCTACCTGTTCGTCGGCTCCGCGCTGACGCGGCCCGGCGTCGACCGCGTGTTCCCGCGCCTGATGCAGACGGGCGCCGTCCTGTGCGTGATCGCCGCCATCGCCTTCGGCCTCGGCCTGATCCACGACGAGGCCCTGGTCGCCGTCGTCGGCTCGCTGGGCATCATGCCGATGCTGCTGGGCCTCCCCGGCGCGTTCAACCGCGCGCGCCGCGGCGACACGGTCGGCATCTACTTCCTCGTCGGCTGGGCCGCGAGCTTCATGAGTTCCGTCGTCCAGGCGCAGGTGATCAAGGGCGGCATGGACGCCACCTACTGGACGCTGAATTCGACGCAGTTCGGCGGCACGTTCGACATGCTCGTGTTCATGCGCATCCTGGGCCTGCGCACCAAGAGCATCCAGGACGCGATGGTCCGCGCGGAAGCGGCGACCCGCATGAAATCGGAATTCCTGGCCAACATGAGCCACGAGATCCGCACGCCGATGAACGCGATCATCGGCATGAGCCGCCTCGCGCTGATGGCCGATCCGAATCCAAAGCAGCGCAACTACCTCGGCAAGATCCTCGGCGCGGGCGAGCACCTGCTGGGCATCATCAACGACATCCTCGACTTTTCCAAGATCGAGGCCGGCCGCATGACGCTCGACAAGGTGCCGTTCGACCTCGACGACATGCTCGAGCACCTCGCCAGCATCGCCGCCATCAAGACGGATGCGCGCCGCGTCGAACTCGTGTTCTGCGTGCCGCGCGGCGTGCCGGGCCGCCTCGTGGGCGATCCGCTGCGCCTGGGCCAGGTGCTGATCAACCTGACCAACAACGCCGTCAAGTTCACCGAGGACGGCGAGATCGTCGTCGCCGTCGACGTCGTCGAACGCGAGGCGGACCGCGTGGTGCTGCGCTTCTCCGTCAGCGACACCGGCATCGGCATGGACGCCGACCAGATCGCGCGCCTGTTCCAGTCGTTCACGCAGGCCGACAACTCCATCACCCGCAAGTACGGCGGCACGGGCCTGGGCCTGTCGATCTCGAAGCAGCTCGTCGAACTGATGGGCGGCACGATCGCCGTCACCAGCACGCCGGGCGTCGGCAGCCGCTTCACGTTCACGGTCCCGCTGGGCATCGCCGACGCCGACGCCGCGGCCGCGACCACGCCGGGCGCGGAACTGCAGCGCATGCGCGTGATGGTCGTCGACGACAGCGCGGGCGCGCGCGACGCGCTCGTCGAGATGCTGGACGGCTTCGGCATCCATGCGGACGCCGTCGCGTCGGGCGAGGACTCGCTGGCGCGGCTGGCGCAGGCCGTGCAGGAAGGCAGCCCGTACCAGGTCGTGCTGATGGATTACATGATGCCGGGCTGGGACGGCGTGGAGACGATCCGCCGCATCCGCGCCGACACCCGCTTCGCGGCGCCGCCCGCGATCCTGATGGTCAGCGCCTGCACGCGCGAAGGCGTGCTGCAGCAGGAAGGCGACCTGCCGCTGCACGGTTTCCTCACCAAGCCCGTCGGCCCGGCGCTGCTGTACGACAGCCTGCTGCAGGTGCTGCGCCCCGACCTGGCCGCGCCGGCGGACAAGCCGCCCGCGCCCGCCGACCACCGTCCGGACGCCGACCGCCTGGCCGGCGCGCGCATCCTGCTCGTCGACGACAACGCCAACAACCGCGAGGTGGCGCTCGACTTCCTGGCCGTGGCGCGCATGCGGATCGACGTCGCCACGGGCGGCCAGGAAGCCGTGCGCATGGCGAAGGGGGGCGACTACGACCTCGTGCTGATGGACATCCAGATGCACGGGATGGACGGCTACACGGCCACCCGCGCGATCCGCGCCCTGCCCGGCTGTGCCGACGTGCCGGTCGTCGCGATGACGGCGCATGCCATGGCCGGCGACCGCGAAAAGAGCCTGGCCGCCGGCATGAACGACCACGTCGTCAAGCCGATCGACCCGGACCTGCTGCTGCGCACGCTCGTCAAGTGGATCGCGCCGGCCCGCCTGCAGGGCCGCACCGCGCCGCAGGTCGCAGCGCCAGTCCCGGTGCCCGCCCCCGCGCCGACGGCGCTGCCGCTCGTGCGCGGCATCGACTGGAACCGCGCGCTGGCCAACGCCGGCGGCCAGCAGCAGCGCCTGCGCCGCCGCATCGCCAGCTTCCTGCAGGAGTACGTGCAGGCGCCGCAGGCGATGCGCGACGCGCTGGCGCACGGCGACTACGCGCCGCTGCAATCGCTGTCGCACAACCTGAAATCCGGCGCGGCCTACATCGGCGCCATGCCGCTGGCCACGCTTGCGGGCAGCCTGGAGCAGGAACTCCGCGCCGGCCGTATCGACCGGGTGCCGGTGCTGGCGCCGGACCTGATCGTCGCGCTGGACAGCGTGCTGTCCGGCCTCGCGCGCATCGACGCCGTCCAGGCGCCGGCCGTCACCGGCCTGGATGCGGGCGCCCTGCTGGCGCGCCTGCGCGGCTTCCTGGAGACCGATGACGCGCGTGCCGAGGACGCGCTGGCCGAAGTGCAGGCCGCGCTGGCCGACCCGCGCCACGCGGCGCCGCTGGCGGCCATCCGCGCGGCCGTCGACGAGATCGAATACGAGCGCGCGCTGGTCCATCTCGACGTGCTGGAGCACGCCATCGACAGCCGCGTGGAGGCCGCATCGTGAACGTGGAACCGCAAAAAGTCCTGATCGCCGACGACGACGTGATCAACCGCCAGGTACTGGCCGAGCTGCTCAAGCCGGAATACACGGTGCTGCTGGCGAAGAACGGCGAACAGGCGCTGGAACGGGCCACGCGCCACGCGCCGGACCTGATCCTGCTCGACGTGATGATGCCGGACCTGGACGGCTACGAAGTGCTGCGCCGGCTGCGCGCCGATCCGCAGACGGAGCAGATCGCCGTGATCTTCATCTCCGGCCTGGACAGTCCGGAAGACGAGGCGAACGGCCTCAAGCTGGGCGCCGCCGACTACATCGCCAAGCCGTTCAACGCCACCGTCGTGATGGCGCGCGTGGCCATGCACCTGCAGCTCGTGCGCCAGCGCCGCATGCTGGAACGCCTGGCGCACGTGGACGGCCTGACGGAACTGGCGAACCGGCGCCGCTTCGACGAGCTGTACGCGCAGGAATGGCAGCGCGCCCAGCGCAACGGCTGGCCGCTGTCGCTGGCGCTGCTCGACATCGACGCCTTCAAGCAGTACAACGACTACTACGGCCACCCGGCCGGCGACCGCGCGCTGCGCGCCATCGCGCGCACGGCGGCGACCGGCCTGCGCCGCCCGGCCGACCTGGCGGCGCGCTACGGCGGCGAGGAACTGGTGCTGCTGCTGCCGGACACGGACATCGTCCAGGCGCGCCACGTGGTGGACGAGATCTGCGCGGCGATCGCCGCGCTGGAAATGCCGCATGCGGCGTCGCAGGTGGCGCCGGTGCTGACGGTCAGCGTGGGCGGCGCGACCCTCGGCGGCCATGGGCCGGAGAGCGCGGCCGAATTGTTCGAGGCGGCGGACGAACACCTGTACCGCGCCAAGCAGGAAGGCAGGAACCGGGTCGTGTGGCGCAACCCGGTCGGCGGCTGATCAACGGCGCCTGGGTTCCAGCGTCGACACCACGAGCAGGCCGCCCACGATGCACACGTGCTCCATGAACGGAATCAGTTCCGCATGGCGCGCGGCACCGGTCGCGTGCCAGAAGCCGTGATACAGCACGGTCGCCAGCGCGGTAAACCCGGCCAGCGCCCAGCACGCGGGTTTCAGCAGCCGCCCCGCGATGATCGCGGCGCCGCCGGCCACCTGCAGCAGGATGGTCAGCGCCAGCAGGAGTGTCGGCGCCGGCAGGCCGCCGGCCACCACTTCCTGCAGCGCGCCCTGCCAGCCCTGCACCTTGTCGATACCGGCCCACAGGAACAGCACGCCGACGAGCACGCGGCCCGCGGTGCGCACCGTGCGGTCGAAGCCGTCCGCGGGCGCGGCGGCGCGGACGTTGGCGAGGTTCAGGTCGGGTGTAGCCATGATGACTCCTTGATGGTTGAAACGGATCGCCCGAATCTACACCCGCGCCCGCGAATACGACTCCGTCTTTGGATGGATGCGCTGCCCCCCGGTTGCAGAACCTTGCCACATCTGTCAATATATGCCGACCAGCATACCACCGGAGAAGCCCATGGCGGGTGACGTGATCCTGCAAGCCATCGCCGAAGTCGTCCTCAATGTCCAGATGCGCAGGCACAAGGTCTTGCGCCGCCTGTGCTGGCTCGTCCTGCTCGTCATCCTGGGCATCGTCGTCGCGCTGACTGTCACCCGCTGACCGGCACTTCCGTAAACACCTTGTTGACGATCGCCCAGCGCCCTTCCCGGCGCACGAACGACAGGTAGTTCACGTAGTCGAACCCGAGCGCCGGCACGTGCACGCGGGCCATCGCGATGTCGTGGGTGACGTCGATCGCCAGCACCCGCATGCGGTACGCCTCGCCCAGCGCCGCGGGCGACGCCCGCGCCGCCACGCCGTCCAGGTAGTCGTCCAGGCGCTTGTGGTACGGCTGCCCGCTCCGCTCCGCGAACAGCGCGGCGTCCGGGTGGAACACGGTGCGCAGCAGCGCCGTGTCCCCCGTGTACAGGCCCTTGAAGTAATCGCCGAGGACGGCGGCGATGGCGCGCTGGTCGTCCATGGCTTCAGGCCTTGCGTCGGTCCGCCGCGCGCTGGCGGCGCTTCGTCACGACTTCGCCGCCGTGGCCCCAGTTATCGGTATTCACTTCGTCGATGACGACGAACGTCGCTTCCGGATCCTTGTCCAACACGTTCACCACCAGGTCGGTCGCGCCCGCGATCAGGGCCGCCTTCTGTTCCTTCGTGACCCCTTCGTCGGTCACCTGAATGAGGATGTAGGGCATGATGACCTCCTTACCACGTGCCGGCGGAGGCGCCGCCGTCCACGCTCAGCACGACGCCGCTCGTGAAGCGCGCGTCCGTCAGGTACAGCACCGCGTCGACGACGTCGTCCGTCGTGCCGGTCGTGCCGCTCGGCGCCAGCGTGTTGTAAAAGGCGCGCGTGCCTTCGTAATCCCCGTGCAGCGGCGTCTCGATGATCCCCGGCGCCACCGCGGACACCTTCACGCCGTGCGCGGCAAGTTCGATCGCCAGCGCACGCGTCGCGCTGTTCAGGCCACCCTTCACGAGCACGGGCAACACGGCCGGCACCTTCGCGTTCGGCTGTACCGCGATGCTGGCCGTGATGTTGACGATATGGCCGGCGCCGTTGGCGGCCATGTGCTGCGCCGCCCGTTGCGACGGGTAGAAGAAGCCTTTCAGGTTCGTGTCGACGAGGCGGTCGACTTCGTCCGGCGTGTAGCTGTGGAACGGCTTCGCGTTGAAGATGCCGGCATTGTTGATCAGGATGTCGACCTGGCCGAAGCGTGCGATCGCCGTGTCGAACAGGGCCTGCGCCGTGGCCGGGTCGGCGATGTCGCCGGCGACGCCGACGAAGTTGGCCGGGTTGCCCAGTTGCGCCGCCGCGGCATCCAGGCGGGCCGCGCCGCGGGCGTTGCCGACGACGTTGTCGCCGCGGTCGATGTATGCCTTCGCCAGGGCGAGGCCGATGCCGCTGGAGGCGCCGGTGATGACGACGGTACGAGGATGATGGACTGCTGCGTTCATGCTGTTCTCCGGGTTGTCGACGGCGCGGATGCGTCGTCCGTGGAGACAACTATATGAACAGGCTGCGGCCGGAAAAAGATGGGTTACAGCAAGACAATCGATACATCATGTAATGAATCGCGGGGGTTCGCGCAAATGCTCCACGAGGAAATCGACGAACGCGCGCACCCGCGCCGCCACGTGCCGGTTATGTGGGTAGATCAGGCAGAACGGCCTGGACCGGCCGCCGAACCCGGGCAGCACCTCGACGAGGCGGCCGGCCTTCAGGTCGGCGTCGGCGATGAAGCGGTAGGTCTGGAACAGGCCGCCGCCCGCCCGCGCCAGCGTGACGGCGCCCAGGATGTCCTCGGCGCAGCAGTACAGGCCTGCCGTCGGCAGTTCGACGTCCGCGCCGTTCACGCGGAACAGCCACGGGATGTTGCGGCCCGTGCTGGGCAGCGCGAACTGGATGCAGTTGTGGCCGGGCAGCGCGTCGGGTGTCTTCGGCGTGCCCATGCGCTTCAGGTAGTCGGGCGCGGCGACGACGACCAGTTCCGCGTCTTCCAGCGGGCGCGCGATCATCGTCGAATCGGCCGGCGCCCGGCCCCGGATTGCGAGATCGAAACCCTCGTCGCCGAAATCGACATTGCGGTTACTGAGGTGGAAGTCGACCTTCACGTCGGGATGGCGGCGCGTGAATTCGGGAAGGATCGGCAGCACGCGGTAATGGCCGTACGGCGTGGGCATGCTGATGCGCAGCAGGCCGGACGGGGCGCTCTGGCGGCCCGTGACGGCGCGCTCGGCCTCGACCAGCTGGGCCAGCGCCTTGCGGCACTGGTCGAAATATTCGCGACCCGCTTCCGTCAGGTGCAGGGTGCGCGTGGTGCGCACGAACAGGCGCACGCCGAGGCGCGCTTCCAGGCGCGAGACCGCGCGGCTGACGGCGGCCGGCGTGACGGCCGCCGCGGTGGCGGCCGCCGTGAAGCTGCCCAGTTCCGCGGCGGAGCAGAACAGCTCGATGCTGCCGAGCAGGATGTCGTCGAACTGGCGGCTCATCGAAGGCTCCATTCATTACACGGTGTATCAACAATCCTGCATCTTACTTCGTTTATCGACGCATGGGACCGGCGCCTGGCCACGCCTATCGGCGCGCCACGTTGCCCCGACCGGATGTACAATGAACCATCGATCTTTGTGACATAGCAGCGCAATGGCTCACGAGAAGTTCCTGATTTGCCGACAGCCCCACGCCCCCGTCCGCGCGACGGCGGCCTGCCTGCGCCTGCTCGATTACGCCCTGCCGCGCGTTCTCGCCCGGCTTCATTAAGCTCGGCGGCGGCACAGCCGTTGGCCGGGCTCCACAGAACATAACGATCCGCCCGACCCTCATCGGGCGGCTATGCCCCATTCCTGTCCAGGACATCAAGAGACTTATTATGAAACTCGATCGACCTTCGCTGTTCCGCCGCCCGCCCAGCATCCGGGCCATCAACGACCTGATCGCGCACCGCAAGCGCCTGCGCCAGCGCATCGGCCTCGCCCTCGCCGTCTGCCTGCCGCTCGGCTGGCTGCTGCTCCATGTCGACTGAAGGAGGACCGCCATGTATCCCGCCATCACCATTTCGACGCTCGACCTCGACCGCATCGACCTGATGCTGGACCGGCTCCCGCTGGCCCAGGCGGCCGCGCGCGACGCGCTGTCCGATGAACTCGCGCGGGCCGACGTCGTCGCGCCCTGGGACATGCCGCCCCGCGTCGTGACCATGCGTTCCACCGTCCGCTTCCGCCTGGACGGCAAGGACAGCGAGTGGTGCAAGACGCTCGTCTATCCGAAGGAAATCGGCGAGGGCGACGACACGGTCTCCGTACTGTCGCCCGTCGGCAGCGCCCTGCTGGGCCTTGCTGAAGGCGACCGCATCGAGTGGACCCACCCGGACGGCCGGACGCTCGGCGTGGAAGTCGTCGAGGTGATCTACCAGCCGGAACGCGCCGGTCACTACCACCTCTGACCGCCGCGCATGCGCAGTCATGCGCGTGGCGGATGACGGTCATCACGAAACATCATTGGACGGATTTTGTGCATCGCAGCATAATACTTCCTGTCTCCTCTATCTTCCTCCAAGAAAATAGATTCAAGCCCGCCAACCAGCGGGCTTTTTTTTGTCCCTGCGTTCCCGGCTGAATGTCCGGCCATTTCTCAAATTCGGGGTCAGAGCACATTTCGGTGCACAGTTCTTGCGGCAACTCTACGCTCTGGCCGCGAATGATCTCTCCCCACAGCCACCGAAACGTCGACGCGACTCGACGCGCTGCCCGCAAGGCCAACAATGCATGTAGAAATTGATCAGAAATGGGCTCTGACCCCGAATTTTTCACTCGGCTGAATAACATTCCACAATATGAAATTCCCGCCTTTCAACAGGTGGGATGAATATCCCATTCCGCAAAATTCTTTGCCGCATTGCGGAATGCTTGAGATAACTCATTGAATTCTAGCGTTTAATTTTAGTTTTATGTCTTATATAAGACAGAAGATTTAGATCCCTGGATCTCTTATGATGAACCCATGCGCTTCACCACTTTCGATTCACTTTTCATGGAGTTCGACATGTCCGAGTACCAAAACGATATCCAGGCCATCGCCACCCTCAAGCAGCGCTACGGCAGCGGCTGGGACGCCATCAATCCGGAATCCGCCGCCCGCATGCGTGCGCAGAACCGCTTCAAGACCGGCCTCGACATCGCCCGCTACACGGCCGCGATCATGCGCCGCGACATGGCGAACTACGATGCCGATCCGTCCAAGTACACGCAGTCGCTGGGTTGCTGGCACGGTTTCATCGGCCAGCAGAAGCTGATCTCGATCAAGAAGCATTTCAACAGCACCGACCGCCGCTACCTCTACCTGTCGGGCTGGATGATCGCCGCGCTGCGTTCGGAATTCGGCCCGCTGCCGGACCAGTCGATGCACGAAAAGACCGCCGTCCCCGCCCTGATCAAGGAGCTGTACACGTTCCTGCGCCAGGCCGACGCCCGTGAACTGGGCGGCCTGTTCCGCCAGCTGGACGCGGCCGAAGGCGCCGCCAAGGCCGCGCTCCAGGACAAGATCGACAACTTCGTCACGCACGTCGTGCCCATCATCGCCGACATCGACGCCGGCTTCGGCAACGCGGAAGCGACGTACCTGCTGGCCAAGCAGATGATCGAAGCGGGCGCCTGCTGCATCCAGCTGGAAAACCAGGTGTCGGACGAAAAACAGTGCGGCCACCAGGACGGCAAGGTCACGGTCCCGCACGAGGACTTCCTCGCGAAGATCCGCGCCGTGCGCTACGCGTTCCTCGAGCTGGGCGTGGACGACGGCGTCATCGTCGCCCGTACCGACTCGCTGGGCGCCGGCCTGACCAAGCAGATCGCCGTGACCCATGAACCGGGCGACCTGGGCGACCAGTACAACAGCTTCCTGGACGCGGAAGAAATCGCGGCGGCCGAACTGAAGAACGGCGACGTCGTGATCCAGCGTAACGGCAAGCTGCTGCGTCCGAAGCGCCTGGCGAGCAACCTGTTCCAGTTCCGCGAAGGCACGGGCGAAGCGCGCTGCGTCCTCGACTGCATCACGTCGCTGCAGAACGGCGCCGACCTGCTGTGGATCGAGACCGAGAAACCGCACATCGGCCAGATCGGCGGCATGGTCAAGGAAATCCGCAAGGTCATCCCGAACGCGAAGCTGGTGTACAACAACAGCCCGTCGTTCAACTGGACGCTGAACTTCCGCCAGCAGGTGTACGACGGCATGAAGTCCCGCGGCGAAGACGTGTCGGCCTACGACCGCGCCCACCTGATGAGCGCCGAGTACGACGACTCGATCCTGGCGAAAGTCGCCGACGAGCGCATCCGCACGTTCCAGGCCGACGCGGCGCGCGAAGCGGGCATCTTCCACCACCTGATCACGCTGCCGACCTACCACACGGCCGCCCTGTCCACGGACAACCTGGCCAAGGACTACTTCGGCAACCAGGGCATGCTGGGCTATGTGGCCGGCGTGCAGCGCAAGGAAATCCGCCAGGGCATCGCCTGCGTCAAGCACCAGAACATGTCCGGTTCGGACATCGGCGACGACCACAAGGAATACTTCAGCGGCGAAGCGGCGCTGAAGGCCGGCGGCAAGCACAACACGATGAACCAGTTCTGATTCCGGTCACGACCGACGCCAGCCCGGGCGGTGCCGCAAGGCCCGCCCGGGCTTTTTGCTGGGCCTCAGGCCGGCGCCGCCTCGGCCAGTGCCGGCGCGGGCTCGGACGCCGGAACGATCCGGAACCAGATGGCGTACATCGCGGGCAGGAACACGAGCGTCATGACCGTGCCCGCGAACGTGCCGCCGATCAGCGTGTAGGCGAGCGTTCCCCAGAACACGGAGTGCGTCAGCGGAATGAAGGCCAGCATCGCCGCCAGCGCCGTCAGGATGACGGGGCGTGCGCGCTGCACCGTCGCCTCGACGACGGCGTCGAACGGATTCAGTCCCTCCGCGCGGTTGTGGTCGATCTGCCCGATCAGGATCAGCGTGTTGCGCATCAGGATGCCGGACAGCGCGACCAGGCCCACGAGCGCATTGATGCCGAACGGCTGGCGGAACAGGATCAGCGTCGGCACCACGCCGATCAGGCCCAGCGGACTGGTCAGGAATACCATCACCATCGACGCGATCGAGCGCACCTGGAACACGATGATCAATAGCGTGAACGCGAGCATGATGGGGAACAGCGGCAGCAGCGCGGCGTTCGCCTTGCCGGCCTCCTCGATCGACCCGGCCATGGCGAGCTTGTACCCGGACGGCAGCGCCGCCACGACGGGTTGCAGCGCCTGCTGCATGGCCAGCGACACGTCCGGCGGCTGCAGGCCCTCCGCGATGTCGCCGCGGATGGTGATGGTCGGCACGCGGTCGCGCCGGCGCAGCACCGGTTCTTCCGGCCGGACGTCGACCGTGCCGACCTGCGACAACGGGATGCGCTGTCCGGCCGCGCCGACGAGCGTGAAGGCATTGATCCGCGCCGGGTCGAGGCGCACGTCGCCGGCCGCGCGGGCGACGACCTGCACCGAACGGATGTCCTCGCGCACCGCCGTGACGGGCACGCCGCTCAACAGGAACTGCAGCTGCTGCGCCACGGCGGCCGACGTCAGGCCGACGGCCTGCAGGCGGTCCTGGTCCAGGGTGAAATGCAGGGTCGGCACGCGCGTACCCCAGTCCGTGTTCACGGTGCGCATCTGCGGGCTCGCGCGCAGGATGGCTTCCACCTTCGCGGCGCTGGCGCGCAGCGTGTCCGGGTCGGGGCCGGACAGGCGGAACGCGACCGGATACGGCGAGTACGGGCCGAACACCAGCTGCGTGACGCGCACCCGGGCCTCCGGCGCCAGGCCGTCGGCGATGGCGCCGCGCAGGCGCAGCTTGAGCGCTTCGCGTTCCTGTTCATTGTCGGTGCGGATCACGATCTTGGCGAACGACGGATCGGGCAGCTCCGGCGCCATCGCCAGGTAGAAGCGCGGTGCGCCCTGCCCGATGTACGCGGTGACGGTGTGCGCTTCCTTCTGCTTCGCCAGCCACGCCTCGATCTTCGCGGCGGCGGCGGACGTCTGCCCGATCGCGGTCCCGTAGGGCATCTGCACCTCGACCAGCACTTCCGGCCGGTCGGACGTCGGGAAGAACTGCTTCTTGACGACGGCCATGCCGGCGCCGGCCAGCACGAAGGTGCCGATCACGATCAGCGCGACCAGCCATTTGCGCCGGATCACGGTGCCCAGCAGCCGCCGGAACCGGTTGTAGTTCGGCGTGTCATAGATGGCGTGATGACCGCCTTCGATCTTCGGAATCGCCGGCAGGAGTTTGACGCCCAGGTAGGGTGTGAACACGACGGCGACGATCCACGACGTGACGAGGGCAATGCCCACGATCCAGAACATGTTGCTCGTGTATTCGCCGGCCGTCGATTTCGCGAAGCCATTCGGCATGAAGCCGATGGCCGTGATGAGCGTGCCGGACAACATGGGGGCCGCCGTATGGCTCCAGGCGTACGCGGACGCCTGCACGCGGTCGTAGCCCTCTTCCATCTTCACGACCATCATTTCGATGGCGATGATGGCGTCGTCGACGAGCAGGCCGAGCGCGAGGATCAGGGAGCCGAGGGTGATGCGGTCGAAGTTCTTGCCCGTCGCGGCCATCACGATGAAGACGGCCGCCAGGGTCAGCGGCACGGCCGTGGCGACGACGAGTCCCACGCGCCAGCCCATGCTGAGGAAACAGACAACCATCACGACGAGGAGCGCGACGAAGAACTTGACCATGAATTCATCGACGGCGCCGCTGATGTTCACGGCCTGGTCGGTCACCTTGGCGAGACTCATGCCCAGCGGGACGTCCTTGTTGATGGACCCGACTTCGGCATCGAGCGCCTTGCCCAGGTCGAGGCCGTTCCAGCCGTCGCGCATCACCACGCCCAGCAGCAGCGCCGGTTCGCCGTTGTTACGGATCAGGAAGGTGGCTGGATCCTCGTAGCCGCGTTCGACCGTCGCGATGTCGGACAGCTTCAAGGTGCGGCCCTGGCTGACGACCGGCGTGTCGCGGATCTTTTGCAGCTCGTCGTAGGCGCCGTCCAGGCGGACGAAGACTTGCGCGCCCTTCGTGTCGATCGAACCGGCGGGCGTCAGCACGTTGCGCGCATTGAGGGCCGCGAAGATGTCCTGCGGGGCGATGCCCAGCGTGGCGAGGCGGTCGTGCGAGAACGACACGAAGATGCGTTCGGCCTGTTCGCCGATGATGTTGACCTTCTTGACGCCGGCAACGTGCAGCAGGCGCTGGCGCAGGGTTTCGGCATCGCGCACCAGCAGGCGTGACGGTTTGCCGCGCGCCTTCAGGGCGTACAGGGCAAACGTGACGTCGGAGAATTCGTCGTTGACCATCGGGCCGATGACGCCGCCCGGGAGCGAAGCCTGCGCGTCCTGCAGCTTCTTGCGCGCCTGGTAGAACTGGTCGGGCACGTCGGCGGGCGGCGTGCTGTCCAGCAGCGTGACCGTCGTGAACGCGAGGCCCGGACGGGTATAGGTGTCCGTGCGGTCGTAGTAGCGGAGTTCCTGCATGCGCTTTTCGAGCGGTTCCGCCACCTGGTCCTGCATTTCCTGGGCGGTGGCGCCGGGCCAGGCCGTGATCACCGTGAGCTGCTTCACCGTGAACGGCGGGTCTTCCGCGCGGCCCAGCTTCAGGAACGCCAGCACGCCGGCCAGCGAGACGAGCAGGATGAGGAACAGCGTGACCGACCGCTCGCGCACGGCCAGCGCGGACAGGTTGAAGCGGCTCATCGTGCGGCTCCCGGCGCGAAGTGTGGCGTGGTTTGTGGCGCGGTTTGTGGCGCGGTTTGCGACACGGTTGCGGCGGCAAGCCGGCCCGGCACGCGATCGACGCGCACGGTGTCGCCTTCGTGCAGCAGATGGGCACCCAGCGCGACCACGCGCTCGCCGGGCTTTAACTGGCCCGTCACGCGCGCCATGTCGTCGCCGATCGCGAGCACGTCGACGCGGCGCCACGTCACCTTGGCGGGATCGCCCGCGACGGTCCAGACGCCGCTGCCCTTGCCGGCGTCCAGGACGGCCGCGGCCGGGACCTGCAGCGCGCCGACCTTGCCGTCACTGTCGCCACCACGTTCACCGTCCAGGCGCAAGGTGACGGTGGCGCCGAGCGGCGCGTCCGCCAGCGGCCCGTCGAGGACGTATTTCGCCTCGTACGTGCGCGTGAGGCGGTCGGCGGCGTCCGCGAGCTGCCGCAGGCGGGCCACGCCGGCGGCCTGTCCGCCATACAGCGTGGCCTGCGCCTGCGATCCGGGCCGGGGCCGCATCGTCTCGGGCAAGTGGACGACCGCCTCGCGCGGCCCCGCGTGCGCGAGGCGCACGACGGTCTGGCCCGCGCCGACGACCTGGCCCGGCTCCGCCAGCGTGTCGACGACGACGCCGTCCGCGTCCGCCACGAGCAGCGCATAGCCGGCCGCGTTGCGGGCGACGTCGTACTGCGCCTCGGCCGCGCTCAGCTGCGCTTTCGCCGAGTCTGCGGCGGCCTTCAGCTGCTCATACGTCGAGGCCGACACCGCGCCTGCCGCAACGAGGTCGCGGTAGCGGGCCTCGTCGTGGGGCGCCGGGCGCGCCCCGGGGCCGGCGGGCCGGGCCGCCCCCCCCCGGGCCCCCCCGGGGGGGGGGGGCTGGCCGCGGTGGACGGCCTGGCCGACGTCGACGAGGCGCTGCACCACCTTGCCCGGCACGCGAAAGCCCAGGTCGCTCTGGACGCGGGCGCCGACGACGCCGGTGAATGAACGGGCGGTGGCCGGTGCGCCCTGGACGAGAACGGTCTCGACGAGGGGCGCCGCCGTGCGGGCATCGGCGGCGGGCTTGTCGCCGCACGCCGCCAGGACAATCGGCAGCAGATACAGGGCGCGGGCGCCGCGTGAGCGAATGGACATGGGAGCTCCCTTTGGTAAGAAAGTCCCCATTTTTCTACTAGTGACCAAATAAGTCAATGGTCACAACCGATATTTTTTACGGGGCCAGGCTCCTGAGCACGAGGCTGGACAGGCGCACCGTGGCGTCCTGCGCCCCGTCCAGGTTGTATTGCAGCAGCAGCGGATTGATGTACGGCTTCATGACGAGGCAGATCGCGTTCGCCGTCTCGTCCAGAGGCGTCTTGCGTTCGAATTCGCCCGCCTCGCGCCCTTCGCGGACGATTTTCGCAATGAGCTCCTCGATATAGCGCTCGTAGGCCTGCACCGACGGCCAAGCCTCGCTGGCGCCCGTCGCGGCAATGTCGTACAGCTTGCGGTCCTCGAAGAACAGCGTCGTGCCCACGTCGACGAACGCCCGGAACATGCGACGGAAGCGGTCGGATGCGCTGGTCCCTGCGGCGACCGCGGCATCGACGGCGCGCATCATCTCGCCCAGGCGGTTGGCGCAGATGACTTCGCCGATCGCCTGTTTGGAATCGAAAAACTTGTAGATATAGGCCTTGGAAAAACCGATCGCCTTGGCCAGGTCGGACACGGTCGTCTTGGTATAGCCGTAGCGGGTGAAGTAATCCGTCGCGGCGTCGACGATCTGCGTGCGTACGTCGTGATCCAGCGGGCCCCTGCTCGGGGAAGAAGAAGTGATTGTCGTGTTCATGGCGATAGCTTAACGCGTTGAAGAAACGTTTGACAAAGTGTGACCAATAAGTATTATAGTCACTAGTCACAAAACACGAGGATACACCATGATCACGATTCGCCTGCTCGCGGCCGCCGTCGTCGCCGTCGCGGCAACGGGCTGCGCCGTCGGCCCCGATTACCGGCGGCCGGATGCGCCCGTCCCTGACCGTTACCTCGGCCAACCCGTCACCGTGCAAGGCCGGGCCGCCGACCTGACCGCCTGGTGGGGCAGCTTCGGCGACCCGCAACTGGCGCGCTACGTCGCGCAGGCCCTGGCAAGCAACCTCGACCTCGCACAGGCCGCCGCGCGCGTCGCCCAGGCCCGCGCCGGCCTGCACGCGGCCGACGCGGCGCTGCTGCCGTCCGGCACGGTCAATGGATCCGCCACACGCGCGTACCAGTCGGTGGAGACGCCGCTGGGCCGGGTCCTCGGTGCGACACCGGGCTACGAACGCTGGGGCAACGCCTACGACGTGAACGCGGCCGCCAGCTGGGAGATCGACCTGTTCGGCGGCCTGCGCCGCGGGCGCGAAGCGGCGCGTGCCGACTACCAGGCATCCGAGGCGGACTTCGTCGCGGCCCGGCTCGCCGTCGCCGCCCAGACGGCGGACATCTACATCGGCATCCGCGGCCTGCAGGCCCGCCTCGGCATCGCGCAGCAGCAGGTCGCCACGCGCCGCGACCTGCTCGCCAAGGTCAGGCTGCTGCACGACAAGGGCGTGGCGCCCGCATACCAGGTCGACCAGACGGAGGGAGAACTGGCGCAGGCCGAAGCGGCTGTGCCCGCGCTACAGGCCGCGCTCGATGCGGCGTCGAACGCGCTGGACGTCATGCTGGGCACACCACCCGGCACGCACCGCGCCGAGTTGCGCGCGCCTGTCTCCATCCCGGCCGTGCCGGTCATCGGCACGATGGGCACGCCCGCCGACCTGCTGCAGCGCCGGCCCGACCTGATCGCGGCGGAGCGGCGCGTGGCCGCCGGTAATGCGCGCATCGGCGCGGCGATGGCGGAATACTATCCGCACGTGTCGCTGGGCGCCCTGCTCGGCAGCGCGACGACCTTGTCCGCCGGCCACCTGTTCGGCAGCGGTGCCGGCGAGGGCGCCGCCCTGCTCGGCGTGCGCTGGCGCCTGTTCGACTTCGGCCGCATCGACGCGCAGATCGCCCAGGCCAAAGGGCGCGAAGCGGAGTCGCTCGCGGCCTACCGCCTCGCCGTACTGCACGCGACGGAAGACGTCGAGAACGCGTTCTCGGCGCTGGCCAACCGCACGCAGCAAACGGCCGTCCTCGTGCGCGGCGAGGAGGCGCTCGCCCGTTCGCGCGCGGCGTCGTTCGCGGCCTACCGGCGGGGCGCCGCGAGCCTGATCGAGGTCCTGCGCGCGGACGACACGCTGCTGCGCACGGCCGATGCGCGCGCGCAGGCCCAGACGGACGTGGCGCGGGCGGCCGTGGCGGCCTACAAGGCGCTCGGGGGCGGATGGGAACCGGGCGGGATCGACAAGGTCGCGGCCCGCTGACGGCCGGTCAGCGCCGCAACTCCGACATGATTTTCTCGGCCAGGAAGTCGCACGGCGGCCGCTTCGACTTGGTGCTGCGCGCGAGGATGACTTCGAGCGGGTCGATTTCCGGCAGGCCCTGCGCCTGGCCGAGCAGGCTCAGGTGCGCGGGCACGGCGCAGCGCGCGAGCGGGGCCACGGCGAGGCCCGCCTCGACCATGCTGAGCAGGCCCATCAGGCTGGGGCTCTCGTACGACGTCCGGTAGGGAATCTTCGCCTTTTCCAGGCTGCGGATCGCGTTTTCGCGTGCCACGCTGCCGGGCAGGAACACGGCAATGGGCAGCGGCCGCTCGCGCCAGAGGTCGCGGCTGCTCGGCGTCGCGGCCCACACCATCGGCTCGAACCGGACGAACTCGCCGGACAGCCCCTTCACGCGCGTCGCGCACACGAGGTCGACCGAGCCATCCTTCACCATCGGCGCCAGCGCCACGCTCGGCAGGCCCACGACCTGGATCTGCACCTTCGGATACGTCGCCGAGAATTTTTTCAGAATCGGCGGAAACAGCGACGACGCGTAGTCGTCCGGCACACCGATGACCACGCGGCCCGTGATGTCCGGCCGCACGACCGCGGCCCACGCCTCGTCGCGCAAGGCCAGCATGCGCCGGGCGTAGGTGAGCAGGACCTCGCCGTCCTGTGTCGGCGTCACGCTGCGCGGGCCACGCACGAACAGCGGCTTGCCGAGCGCGCCTTCCAGGGTCTTGATCTGCATGCTCACGGCCGACTGCGAGCGGTGCACCACTTCCGCCGCGCGGCTGATGTTGCCGGTATCCGCCACGGCGACGATCATCGCCAGGACGTCGAGGTCGAGTGTTTTCATTGGTATCAGAAAATCTGATTGATAGATTCAGTATTATGCGATTTTCTTGGGACTTCGTGTGCGGCATAGTAGCGCAAAAGGAGTCAACGATGAACGCACGCACCGACCAGCACGCCCTGTCCGTCCCCGAGATCTACTTCGCCACCCTGCCGTCCGGCGTGCGCATGCCGTACGTGATGCGCGGTGCCGGCGAGCCGCTGCTGTTCGTCCACGGCTCGCTGTGCGACTACCGCTACTGGAACGGCCAGACGACCGCGCTGTCGAAACGCTTCCAGTGCGTCTCCGTGAGCCTCAGCCACTACTGGCCGGCCGACGACCTCGCGCTGCAGGGCGCGTTCAACTGGTGGACGCACGTCGCCGAACTCGCCGAATTCATCACCGCCATGGGCCTCGGTCCGGTGCACCTGGTCGGCCACTCGCGCGGCGGCTGCGTGGCGTTCCACCTGGCGCGCGACTATCCGCACCTCGTGAAATCGCTGACCCTGGCCGATCCCGGCGGCCCGCTGCACGCCGACGCGTCGCTGCCGCCCGCGACGGAAGCCCTGCGCGCAAGGGCAGCCCGGCTGATCGAAGACGGCGACGTCGACGCGGGCCTGGAACTGTTCGTCGATTCCGTCAGCCTGCCGGGCATCTGGCGCAAGAGCCCCGCGGCGTTCCGCACGATGGCGATCGACAACGCGGCCACCCTGCCGATGCAGTTCCGCGACCCGCTGCCCGCCTACACCCGCGCCGTGGCACAGGCCATCAGTTGCCCGACGCTGCTGATCGCCGGCGAGAAGAGCCCGCGCATGTATCGCGACAATGTCGGGCAGCTCGCGGCATGGATCGCAGGCGCCGCGGCGCGGACCATTGCCGGCGCATCGCACGGGATGAACGTGACGCATGCGGCGGAGTTCAACCGGCAGCTGGAAGCGTTCGTCGGCACCGTGCCGGCTTGACCGAAGCGCTTGACAGCGCGCTTCCACGACGACACGCGGCACCAAGCGGGCAAATCCCGGTCGAACGACTGCACCACGCCATTTCGGCAGCGCCGTGCGTCTTCGAAAGGATTTGCGATGTACAAGACCATCGTCGTTCACGTCGACGGCAGTGACCAGCAGGACAGCCGCATGGCCGCCGCAGCCCGCCTTGCCCGCGAGCACGGCGCGCACCTGGTGGGCAGCGCGGCGACGGGCATCTCGTGGACGGACTACCTGTTACTCACCGGATCCATGGCCGCGCCGGTCCCGCCCGCCGATTTCGACGGCCTGCGCGAGACCGCGGCGCTGCATCTGCGCGCCTTCACGGACCAGGCCGTTAAACTCGGCGTCGCCTCGGTGGAAACGCGGCTCGTCGAGGACACGGCCGACGGCGCGCTGCTGCTGCAGGCGCGCTATGCCGACCTGATCGTGCTCAGCCGCGACGTCGATCCCGGGCCCGGCATCCCGCCCCGCGTGCGCAGGCTGCCGGAACACGTGGCGCTGCGCGGTCCGCGGCCCGTGCTGGTCGTTCCGCCCGGCTACGCGGACGCCCCGATCGCCGCCACCGTCGTCGCCGGCTGGGACGGCAGCACGCAGGCACTGCGCGCCCTCGCCGCCGCCCTGCCGCTGCTGGCGCGCGCGGACGGCGTGCGGCTCGTCCTCGTCAATCCGGACCAGCTGTCCGACGCGCACGGCGAACAGCCGGGCGCCGACATGGCACTTTACCTGGCCCGCCACGGCGTGAAGGTCGACGTCGTGCTCGAGCGCACGCATGCGACCGTCGGCGACACCCTGATGGCGCTCGCGCGCACCGCGGGTGCCGGGCTGATCGTCGCCGGAGCGTATGGCCACAGCCGCTACCGCGAATGGGTGCTGGGCGGCGTGACGCGCGAGCTGCTGGAGCGCGCGCCCGTACCGTTGCTGCTGGCCCATTGAGGTCCACATGCTCAAGACGATCCTCGTGCACGTCGACCAGTCGTCCCACGCGCCCGCACGCATGCATTACGCGGCCGCGCTGGCGCACGCGCACCAGGCGCACCTGTTGGGCGCGGCCATGTTCGGCGTGTCGCGCAGTATCTTCCCGCTCGGCTACACATCGAGACCGGGTACGCTCGAAGCCAGCTACTTCGATCCCCTCGAGCAGAACGCCAGGCGGGCACTGGTGCAATTCGAAGCGATCGCCACCGCAATGCGCGTCCCCCACGAGTCGCGCTTCGTGTGCGACCAGGCCGACGACGGGCTGGCGCGGCTGGCACGTTTCGCCGACCTCGTCGTCATCAGCCAGGACGACCCCGACGAGGCGCTGCCGGACCGGGCCGTCCACCTGCCGGACTACGTGATCCTGAACAGCCCCCGACCCGTGCTCGTGTTGCCGCGCACGGACGCGGCGCCCGGCGCCGCCCGCGACATATTGGTGGGATGGGACGGCGGCAAGGAAGCCGCGCACGCCCTGGCCGCCGCGCTGCCCCTGCTGCACCGCGCCAGTGCCGTGACGATCGCCGCGCTCACCGGCCCCGACGCCGGCGCGGCGGAACTGGAGTCCCAGCGGCCCGACCTGCTCCAGTTCCTCGGCCACCACGGTGTCACGCCGCACATGCTCGTGCGGGCGTCGCGGCGGGACGCAGGGCACGACCTGCTGGACCTGGCCGCCGAACTGCATTGCGGCCTGCTGGTGATGGGCTCCTTCGGCCACAGCAAGTTGCGCGAACTCTGCCTGGGCGGGGTCAGCCGCGCGGTGCTGGCCGATGCGCGCATTCCGGTATTGCTGGCGCATTGACCGGAAAATAACGGTTGCGAAAAGCGGGCCGAGTCATCCAGCTATCACGTTCCAGATGTAGAATGGCAAGATGACAACGAAGAACATCGTCGAGTGCACGTGCAGCGGGTGCGGCTGCACGCTCCGGGTGGCCTGTCCGCACTGCGCGCCCCCCTCACAGGCGGCACCCGCCGGTTCCGGGCAGCGGACCGACCTGGTCACCGCCCTCCTCGTCGACGCCGTGATCAGCGCGAGCGCCGCCGAGGGTACCGCGTATGCGGCGCGCACCCTGTGCGAAAACGGCGTGCCGTTCGACGTCGCACTGCGCGTCCTGACGCGGCCTTGGCACCGGCGCTACCATCCCGTTTCGCAGATGCAGATGTATACACAGCCGGCGGAACGGCCGGATGCAGCCGCCAAGGCCGTCTTCCCGCATTGACGGCCTGGCGGGCACGCCGGTCACACGTCGATATCCTCCAGCCGCGTCCCCTTCGTCTCGACGAACCAGCGCGCCACGACGAACAGCTGCACAAGCATCGCCAGCGCGAACAGGACGAACGGCAGGCCGTTCGAGCGCGCCGCCATCGCCGGGAACACGCCGGCGACGATGGCATCCATGAGCCAGTGCGTGGACGCGCCGAGACTCTGCCCGCGCGCCCGCACCTCGGTCGGGAAGATCTCGGAGATGTACACCCAGATCACCGCGCCCTGCGAGAACGCGAACGCCGCGATGAACAGCACCAGCGCCCACAGCAGCAGGTCGCGGTGCATGCCGCTCCACTGGATCCATGCCGTTCCCGTCAGCGCGACGACCATGCCGACCGAGCCCACGATCAGCAACGTCTTGCGGCCCAGGCGGTCGATGACGGTCAGCGCCAGCAGTGTGAACAGCAAATTCGTCGCGCCGATCATCACCGACTGCAGGTCCGCCGATACCTTGCCGAATCCGGCCGCCGCGAAGATGTCGTTCGCATAGTAGAGGATGGCGTTGATGCCCGACAGCTGGTTGAACGCCGCGATCGCGAACGCCAGCAGCATCGGCTTGCGGTAGCGGCTCCAGGACAGCGTCGAACCCGCGGCGACGTGGCTGCGCGCGTAGCGGGCCAGCTCGCCGGCGACGTCGGCGGCGCCGATCTCGCGCAGCACCTGTTCCGCCTCCTTCGTCCTGCCCTTCGCGGCCAGCCAGCGCGGGCTGTTGGGAATCACGAACAGGAGGCCGCACAACAGCAGCGCCGGAAGCGCCGCCACGCCGAATTTCCAGCGCCACTCGTCGGCACCCAGGTCCGCCAGGCCGACGAGGTAATTGCTCAGGTACGCGACGAGGATGCCCAGCACGATGTTGAACTGGAAGGCGCCGACCAGCATGCCGCGCCGGTGCGCCGGGGCGATCTCCGCCAGGTAGATCGGCGCCAGCACGGACGAGGCACCGATGGCGATCCCGCCCAGCACGCGCGCCGCGACCAGCACCGCGAGGCTGGGCGCGAACAGGCAGCCCAGCGCCGAGACGATGTACAGGCCCGCGATGGCGCGCAGGCAGTTGCGTGCCCCGAAGCGGTCGCCCGGGCGGCCCGCGAACAGCGCGCCCAGCAAGGTGCCCCACAACGCGCTCGACACGGTCATGCCGAGGCCCGACGGGTCGAGCCGGAAGGCCTGCGTGAGGCCTTGCGTGGTGCCGGCGATGACCGCCGTATCGAAACCGAACAGCAGCCCCGCCAGGCCGCCGACCAGGGTTCCCTTCAACAACGTATTCATCGTGCTTCCTTCCAGATCGAATTCAGGGACCAGATGTCCAGGTCGCGCACCTGCGCGTCGCCGTCCACGCTGAACAGGCTCACGCCCGCCGCCCCGGCGGGCGGGAACACCTGGTCGGTCAGTACCGCCTCGCCGTCGCCGGCGAACACCGTCACCGAGCCCCGGTCCACGAGGATACGCAGCGGCAGCCCGCCAGCGCGCAGCGCGACCGGCGCGGTGTGGCGCGCGGCGAACTGCGGATGGAAGCCGGTGTCGCCCGACTTCGTGCGGTCCACGTACACGGCGCCCTGCTTCGCGTCGTAGCCGATCTCGGTATAGGTACCCTGTCCCAGGCGGATGCCGGCGCGCGTCGCGGTGCCCGGTTGCAGGACCATCTTCAATTCCAGCGGCGCACTCGCCGTGCCGGCCAGCGGCACCGCCTTCGTGCCGCGCGCGATGGTCTGTCCGGCCCCGCTGTACAGCGACCGGCCGCGCAAACCCTGCGCCTGGGCGATCGGCTGCTGCACGAGCTTCACCTGCCCGTTCACCGTGCGCAGACCCAGTTCGCGCGGCAGCGACTGGGCGCTGCGCCACGGCGCCGTCGGAACCTTCTCGCCGTACAGCCAGTTGTTCATCCAGCCGACCAGCAGCTTGCGGCCGCCCGGCGCATCGTTGTACGTCACGCCCGCGTAGAAATCGGCGCCGTAGTCGAGCCACCGCGGCGCGGCGCCCGCGGCATCGCGGTCGCGCGTAAAGGTCTTGCCGTCGAAGTCGCCGACGAAGTACTGCATGCCCGACCCGCCCGCCGGACCGCCGGGATTGAGGCTGATGACGAGAACCCATTTGCGTTGCGCCGGGTCGCCGTCGACCGGCAACTCGATCAGGTCGGGGCACTCCCACACGCCGCCGGTCGCGCCGGCCGGGCCGAACTCGCCCGTCCACTCCCAGTGGACCAGGTCGCGCGAACTGTAGAACAATGCCTTGTGCTGCTTCGCGGCGACCGTCGCCAATATCCACTTGTGTCCGGGCTCGTACCAGAACATCTTCGGGTCGCGGAATTCGCGGTACTCGGCCGCGTAGGGCGCGGGCGGCTCCGGCAGCACCGGGTTGCCGGCGTACTGCGTCCACGTGCGTCCGCGATCGAGGCTGTAGGCGATCGACTGCGCCTGCGTGCCGGCGCGCACAGGCTTGCCGTTCACCGTCCGCGCCTGCGGATACATGGACGTATACATGGCCACCATCGCCGGCTTGCCCGGCTGGCCGAATCCGCTGGTGTTGGCGTGATCGACGACGGCGCTGCCCGAGAAGAACATCTGCGTGGGCTCGCCCCTCGCATCCTGTTCGACGGGCAGCGCCAGCGGCAGCTCGGTCCAGTGCAGCAGATCGGGGCTGACCGCGTGGCCCCAGGACATGTCGCCCCATGTGTTCTGGTTCGGGTTGTACTGGTAAAACAGGTGATACTCGCCGTCGTGGTACACGAGGCCGTTCGGATCGTTCATCCAGTTGCGTTGCGGGGAGAACGACAGTTGCGGGCGGAATGGCTCACCGTAGGTCGGGGCGGGATCGGGCGAGCCGCTCGCGCAGCCGGCGGCCAGCAGCGCCGCGCCGAGGGCGAGCAAAGAGAATCGGAAGGTCAAAGCCACAGGAATTCCTTGTTGGTGTCGGAGACGGGCAGCCTCCCGGCCGCCCGTGATGCAGTCGTCGGTGCGCTCAGAAGCGGTACGTGAGGCTGGCGCGGATCGTGCGGCCGAACAGTGGCCGCGCGATACCCCGGTTACGGGTGCCGTCCGGCGACAGCAGGTCGGAGAACAGCGGATCGCCTTCCGTGAACGACAGCTGGTTCGTGAGGTTGGCCACGTGCAGCTGCGCCATCCAGCGCGACGAGACCTGGTATTGCGCGCCCATGTTGATGATGTGGTACGACGGCAGCAGGGTCACGTTGGTATCGGTCGCCTCGGAGAACCGGTCGCCGACGTACTGGTATTGTCCGTACACCGTCATCGGAATGCCCGTCATGGCCAGCAGGTCGTACGACGGCTGGAAGTTGGCCATGATCTTGGCCAGGCGGCGCGGACGGCGGCCGTCTTCGCTGATCTGCACGTAGTGGTAGCCCGTGATCACGCCCTGTGGATCCTTGTCCTCCTGCGTGATCTGGTAGCGCGCACCGTCGACCTTCGGATTCTGCGCCACGACGTTACCCTTCAGTTCCAGCCCTTCGATCATGCGCGGACGCCAGCTCAGTTCGATCTCCGTGCCGACGTTGCGCACGCCGCGCTTGTACAGCTGGGCCACGTCCGGGCACGAGTTGATCTGCGTGACGCCGCCGAGCGTGGAGCATGCCGGCGACTGGAAGTCCTTGTAGATGTTCACGGCGCTGCGTGGCGAGAACTTGTTGTAGAACAGCGCGACGGAGGCGCCGAACTCGCGCGTCAGGTAGCGCAGGCCGCCTTCGTACTGGCGGATGTGCTCGACGGCGCTGAGCTCGACCGGGCGCCCGTTCACCACCACTGCGCCCGCAGTGCTCAGGTTGTTGAGGTCCTCGAGGCTCGGCAGGCGGAACGAGTACGACGCCAGCGCGTACACGGCGAGGGGCCGGCTGAAGCTGTAGTTGCCGCCGAGCGACCAGCCGATGCCGTGATAGGTCTTGTTCAGCAGGTTGGGCTGGCCGGGGAACTGGATCTCGTTGTCCGCCGCGGTATCCTGGGGGGAGCCGACGACGACGTTCGCCGGCGTCAGGTCGACCGCCGTGTTGCGGTCGCGGCGGTCGACGTTGGCCCGCACGTCCTGCCAGCGCACGCCCGCGTCGATCTTCAGCTTGCCCTGCAGCGTCTCCCAGTGGTCGAGCAGGTAGGCCGCATGGCCATCGGCCTTGATGTGGCTGACCCAGCCGAACCAGCCGGGCAGGATCGCGCCACCCGACGTCAGCGACGGGCCCACCTGGTTGCCGGCGGCATCGACCACCGTCAGGTCGATGAGGCGCGCGTTGGGGGCGCTTTCCGACACGAGCAGCCCGGCCTGGAAGTTCGGGTCGTAGGTGTAGTGGCTGCGGTACACGCCGAACGTCAGGTCGTGCGTGCCGGCCGCCTTGAACGTCTGCTGGCCCTTCAGGTCGAGCACCGTGCTGGCCGCGTCGGTGTCCGCGATGAATGGCACCAGGAAGTTCATGTAGGTCCCCGGCGCCACGCGCGTGCCGTCGTTCCGGTAGGTGCCGACGACGCCGGCGCCCTTTCCGTACTTCGCGATGAAGTCCTCGCGGCTGATGTTGGCGAAGTCCGCGCACGTGCCGCTCTTGAAGTAGCCGACCAGTTTCGCATTGCTCAGGTTGCAGCCCAGCGCCGCCCCGTGCGCCGGCGAGATCACGTCGTTCTGGAAGCGCGCGTTCAGGAACGTGGCGGCGGTCGCCGTGTCGTTCCCCGTGAAGACCGAATTGAACCCGCTGCTGCCGCCCGTGCGGCGCAGGCCGGCCGTGACCTTCAGGCCGGAGTCGAAGTCATGCCCCAGCTTCAAGGTGAACATCCTGAAGTCGGGGTGGATGCCGTCGGCCTGGTCGATCGTGCGCGTGCCGTATTCGCCGATCATGTTGAAGCGGCGGTTGTAGGGCGACGCCGTCGTGCCGTGCGCGAAATCGATGCCCAGCGGCTGGATGGTGTCCTGGCTGAGGACCGTCGGATGCGCCGGCGTGCCGGACTGGGTGAAGCGCGGCACCGAGATCGGCAGGTTCTGGTAGAAGGCCGTGCGGTCGTTGATGACGAGCGCGTCGAAGCGGGCCGTCGTCCGGCGGTCGTCGCTCGTGTAGATGACGTTGCCGCGGATCTGGCCGCCGCGGTCCGCCGTGTAGCCCGTATCGCGGATACCTTGACTCCTGCGGTAGTAGCCGCCGACGGCGCCGGTCAGGTTCCTGCCCAGCGGGCCGGACACGAACGCGTCCTGGCGGATGAAGCCGTAGTCCGCGTATTCGAGCTTGTAGCCGCCTTCCAGGTGGTCGCCGCCCGTGCGCGTGATGTGGTTGATGGTCGCACCCAGGCCGTTCGAATACAGGATGCCGCCGGGGCCGCCCTTTACCGCCTCCACGCTTTCCGTCATCAGGTCGTCGCGCACGAACACGTCGTTGTTCAGGAACGGCGCTTCCGATTCCTCGTACGCCGGCAGGCCGTCGATCAGCTGCGGCGCGAAACGGAAGCCGCCGACCACGGGCAGGCCGCGCACCGTGATGTTGTTGCTGGCCTCGCCGGCGGTGCTGCCCTCGGCATAGATGCCCGGCAGGTTGCCCAGCAGGTCGGCGGTACTCATCGGCGCCAGGCGCTGGATGTCTTCCGCGCTCAGCGTGTTGATCGAGAACGTGGCGTTCTTCTTGGTCGTCGTCCGGGTCACGCCCGTGACGATCACGACGTTATTGGGCTCGTCGGCCTTGGCCGCGGACTGCTCCGCGGCCGCGCCGGCCTGCTGCTGCGCGAACGCGAGGGCGGGCGCCAGCGCGATGACGAGGGCGGCCGAGCGGCCGATATAGGGGGTGAGCGAGTAACGCATTTGTATTTATCTCCTGTGTGATATTGACTTCTTTGCCTTCGCTTTTCCAGCTGCCGGTCTTTTGAACCGGATGTCCAACGTTGTCATTTCTTTTGAAAAAATTTTTAAAAAAATTCGAAACCTTCCACATCGGCCAGTTCGCTCGTGTACGGCAGGTCCGCGCCGCGGCGCGAGCAGGTGACGGCGGCGGCGCGCGCGGCGAAGCGCAACGCTTCCACCAGTTCGTCCTGGACCAGGCCTTCCACCGCGCGCCGTGTGAGCTTGCCGGCGCGCTGCAGCCAGGCGAGCAGGCCGGCCTGGAACGTGTCGCCGGCGCCGACCGTGTCCACGACCGTGACGGGCACGGCCGGCACTTCCACCGCCAGCTGCGAGCGCGTGACCGCCACCACGCCCCGCTCGCCCCATGTCACGACGACGAGGGCCACGCCGGCTTCCAGCGACTGCGCGATGAACGTGTCGACGCGCATGCCCGGATACAGCGCGTGGATGTCTTCCTCGCTGACCTTGAGCACGTCGGCGCGGCGCTGCATCCAGCGCACGGATTCGCGCCACGTGTCGACGTCGGGCTCGATGGTCAGCCGGACGTTCGGGTCGTAGACGATGAGGCTGCGGCCGCGCTGCCGGTCGACCAGCGCGCGCAAGGCGGACGCCACGGGCTCGACGACCATGCAGTACGAGCCCACGTGGATCGCCGCCGCGTCGGCGGGCACGCTCGCCAGGTCGGCCTGGGTCACCATGCGGTCGGCCGTGCCGCTGCCGTAGAACGTGTAGAGGGGCACGCCGCGCTCGTCGACGCTGACCATCACGAGCGCGGTGGGCGCGTCCGGACGCGGCGCGGCGGACAGGTCCACGCCCTCGGCCGCCAGCGCCGCGTGCAGCTTGCGGCCGAACAGGTCGCGCGACAGGCCGCCGAAGAACGACGCGGTGCCACCCAGCCGCGCCACGCCGGTCGCCAGGTTGAACGGCGAACCGCCCTGGCAGGCCGACAGGTCGATGGCGGCCGCCCGCTTTTCTACCCCCTCCCCGGCCGCGAACACATCGAACAACGCTTCACCACACACTACGATCATGCTTCCTCCTGCTGAATGACATTGTTTTCGATACGCCTGCCGTCCGGTCCGAATACGTGCAGCGCGCCGTCCGCGGGCGCGACGGCCCAGGCGCTGCCCGGCGGCGGCGGCGTCTCCTTGATGGACACCACGAGGGGCCGCGCCAGCCCCGCGACATCCAGGTGCACGTGCGATTCCGCGCCGAGCCGCTCGACGAGCGCGACGCCGCCGCGGATCGGTCCCGCGGCATCCGGCACGAGGTGCTCGGGCCGCACGCCGACCGTCACCGGGGTGCCGCTTGCGGCCGGGCCGCGCCAGTCCAGCGCCACGCCGCCCAGCGCGAGCCGGCCCTGCGCGTCGACGGTGCCGTCGACGAGGTTCATCTTCGGCATGCCGATGAAGCCGGCGACGAACACGTTCGCGGGCCGCTCGTACAACGCCATCGGCGCCCCGACCTGCTGCACGCCCGTCGGCCCCAGCACGACGATGCGGTCGGCCAGGGTCATTGCCTCGACCTGGTCGTGGGTCACGTAGACCATCGTCGCGCCCAGCTGCTTGTGCAGCCGCGCGATCTCGACGCGCATGTCGGCGCGCAGCGCGGCGTCCAGGTTCGACAGCGGTTCGTCGAACAGGAAGGCGCGCGGCTTGCGCACGATGGCGCGGCCGATGGCCACGCGCTGGCGCTGCCCGCCCGACAGCTGCGGCGGCTTGCGGTCCAGCAGGTGCTCGAGCTGCAGCATGCACGCGACCGTGCGTACGGATGCCTCGACCTCCTTCTTCGGCACGCGTGCGAGGCGCAGGCCGAAGGCGATGTTCTCGAACACGGTCATGTGCGCGTACAGCGCATAGCCCTGGAACACCATCGCCAGGCCGCGCCGGGCCGGCGGCGTCTCGTTGACGCGCGCGCCGCCGATGCGGATCTCGCCGCCGCTCGCCTCTTCCAGGCCCGCGATCATGCGCAGGACGGTCGATTTGCCGCAGCCCGAAGGACCGACCAGCACGACGAACTCGCCGTCCGCGATCGAGAACGAGATGTCCTCGAGGACGCGGTTGGCGCGCTTGCCGGCGTAGGTCTTGCCCACGCCGGTCAACGTGATGGATGCCATGTCGAGGCCTCCGCATCCAGCCCGCCCATGCGCCATACTTTCAGCCTGACGACACGGTCGCCCGGCGCCGCGATCAACCCGAGCCCGGTCGCGTCAAGCCGCGACGGATACATGCGGCTCGTGATGCTCTTGCGTTCGTTGACATAGGCTTCGACCATCGACCGGTCCACGAACACGCGCAGGCGCACGTGCTCGCCGCGCAGGTCGAACGCGCCGCCCTGCACGCCGCGCGAGCGGGCGTCCGCGTCCCGCGTCGTGTGCGTGCGGTCGATCTCGAAACGCTTGCGCGCGGTATCCACGACGAGGTCCGTGTGCTCGGCATCGTCGGGCGTCTTGCGGACGACGAGCCCGCGCCGCGCGTGGCCGTCCGCCGCCGGTTCAAGTTCCATGTCCAGTTCCACTTCCAGCGCGTCGCCCTTGATCGTTGCCAGCCGGGCCGCCGCCGCGGCGGGCGTGACATCGGCCAGGTCCAGCAACACCTCCTGGCGCAGGCTCCGGAGTTCGTCGATGGGCGCCAGGCGCAGGTCGTCGTCCGGGCCGATCGCGAGCGTCACGGGCAGGCCCGCGTTGTGGGCCCAGCCGCTCGCCCATTCGTCGCGCAGGCCGCGTTCGCCCTGGGCGATCGAGAAGACGATGGTGCGCCCCGTCTTTGGATCGATAAAACCGCTGGGACCGGAAAAATGGTGATCGCCCAGGTCGAACACGCGCGGGGCCTCGCGGTCCGGCACGAAGCGCGCGGCGGCGGGGTCGAACACGCCGATCCAGTAGTACGCCTGCGCCCCCACGTCCGTGAGGAACACGTGACGGGGGCGGCCGTCCGTCCCCATCCCGATCGGCAGCAGCACGGGCAGTTCGAACGTCTTGTCGAAGCCGGGATAGCGCTGCGCATCGAGCGTGAACAGCGGCCCCCGATAACGCCAGTGGACGAGGTCGGACGATTCGTGGACGAGCGCCGTGCCGCTGCCGCCCGCGATGCGCGAGCCCACGAGCTGGAACCAGCGGTCGCCGGCATCGTCGCGGAACACGAACGGGTCGCGGAAATCGCCCGTGTGCCCGGGGCCCGGCTGCTGCTCGGTCACCGGCACCGGATGCTTCGTCCACCGCACCAGGTCCGCATCCGCAGGCCGCGCGAGACCGGTGCGCTCGTGGATGGGCGCCTTGTCGTTTCCCGCCGTGAAGAACAGCACCGGCGTGCCGTCGCGCGCATGCGTGGCGCTGCCGGACCAGATGCCGTCCGGCGCGAGCGTGTCGTCTTCCGGCGCCAGCGCGATGGGCAGTTCGCGCCAGTGGACCATGTCCGGGCTGACCCAGTGCCCCCAATGGATCTGGTGCCAGAACGGGCCGAACGGGTTCTTCTGGAAGAACAGGTGGTAGCGGCCGTCCTGGTAGAACGGCGCATGGGGTTCATTCATCCAGCCGGAATCCGGCATCGCGTGGTACTGCGGGCGATGGCGGTCGCCGGCGAACGTGACGGGCGCGATGGTGACGTCGGCCTGCGCCAGCGTGGGCGCCCTGCCGCCACGGGCCGCCAGGTCGGCGTGCACCCTGCGTGCGATATCCTCCCCCGTCGCCGCGCCCGCCGTGATGCGGACCTCGTCCATCAGGCCGAGGAAGGTGTTCAGCTGGAACACGCCCTCCACGGTGCGCGGCTGCGAATAGCGGCCGATCGTCAGCGCCCGCGCGGGCAACGCGAAGCTGCCTTCCGCCGGCGCCCTGCCGGTCGCCACCTGTTCGCCGTCGAGGAACAGCCGGACCACGCGGCCGCGCGGATCGTAGCTGGCCGCCACGTGCGACCACGCGTCCTTCGGCAACTTGCGGTCGCTCACGCGCAGGTCGAATTCCGCGCCGCCGAATCCCAGCTTGATGCCCCAGGTGCCGAAGCGATACATGCCGAACGCGAAGCCGGTCTTGCTGCCCTCGTCGAACTGGCTGAGGAACGCCGAGTACTGGCCGCCGTCGCCCCATTCGAACGCATGCGGCGCCACCCACGCACTGATCGTCCAGCCGGCGCCCAGCTGCGCCGCCGCGAGGCCGGGTGCCGTGATGTCCGTGGAGTAGCCGTCGAACAGCAGGCAGCCGCCCTTGACGCACGCCGTGGCCGGGCGCCACAGCGGATCGGAATCGGGCTTGAAGCGGGCATGGTTGAAGACGTAGTCGACGGGGTCGTGGCGGCCCGAGACGGCTTCCATCGTCCTGCTGCCGCGCTGCTCGTCGAGCGGCCAGGCGGCGATGTCGGTCGCCGCTCCGGCACGGGCCGGCGCGAGCAGCGCCAGCAGCATTGCAGCCACCCCGCGCCGCCACGGCCGGCTTGTCTGGTCAAAGGGAATCACGGTGTCTCCTCAAGGATGGTTGTCCATCGTTGTCATTCCGGTGCCAAAATGTCGTCCAGCCGGTAGCGGCCATGCTCGAAGCGCAGCGGGATCGGGTCGCTGATCTGGCCGACGAACCGGCCGTCCGGCCCCGCATCGAGAAAGGCCATCAGGCAGTCCTCGCCCGTCACCGGGTCACGCAGGATCTTGCCCGCGTAGCGCCGGCACGGTACGTCGCCATCCAGGAAGCCTTCGGCCGGTTGCCACGGGCCGAGCGGATTCCCGGCCACGAGGTAGTGCGTGCCCGAGACGCCGCCGCCCTGCCGCGCGCGCTGCGCCTCGGCCCAGTGGTCGCGCACGTTGCAGAAGGTGCAGAACCACTGCCCGTCGCGCGCGAACACCTGCGGCACTTCCAGCTGGCCGTAGTGGCCGCCCTCGTACACGGGCGCCGTCGCTTCCCAGTGCACGAGATCGGGCGAGACGGCATGGCCGATGACGCCGCGCTCGAACGTGGGGCCGTCGTTGCGGCGCGCCGTGAAGAACATGTGGTACATGCCGTCGATCGGGTCCGGCAGCACCCACGGGTCGCGCAGCGCGCGGTCGTGCCAGCGGCCCTCCGCATGTTCTTCGTAAAAGCGTTCGTCGAGATCCAGCGCGAGGCCGTCGCCGACGCGGGTCCACGGGCCGTCGATGCTGCTCGAGGTCGCGTGGCCGATGCGCTGGCGCAGCCCGTTCTCGGCGCGGCACGTCCCCGTGTAGAACAGGTGGTAGCGGCCTTCCGCATGGATCACGGAACCGGTCCACGTCGTGAAGTCGTCCCATGCGGGTCCGGCGGACGGCCCGAACACGGTGCCGCGGTAATCCCAGTGCCGCAGGTCACGCGACACGGCGTGGCCGATGGAGACGTTCCAGTGGCGCAGGTCCGGATCGCCGATCGCGCGGTCGGCCTGCAGCATGAACAGGTGCTGGGCGTCGCCTTCCGCGTAGTGCCAGAAATCCCAGATGTATTTGTCGTCGAGTTTGAGTGTCATGATGATTGAATCGATTCAGCCCTTGATGCCGGAACCCGCCACCGAGGCGACGAACTGGCGCTGGAACGCGAGGAATACGGCGAGCACGGGCAGCGTGACCACGGACGCGTAGGCCATGATCTGGCCCCAGGAATTGGAACGCCCGAAGAATTGCTGGATGCCCGGCTGCACGGGGCGCGCCGCTTCGCCCTGCACGACCATGATCGGCCACAGGTACTGGTTCCACGCCGCGATGAAGAGCACGATCGCGGCCGTCGCGATCACGGGACGGCTGTTGGGCAGGATGATGCGGAAGAACAGGGTCCACGGTCCGGCGCCGTCCATCCTGGCCGCTTCGTCCAGCTCGCGCGGGATGTCGCGGAAAAACTGGTAGAACAGGAAGACGCAGAAGGCGTTGGCGAGGAACGGGATGATCTGCACGTGCAGGCTGTTGAACCAGCCGGTGTGCCACGTCAGCGCGCCCTGTTCGATGCCGGGCCAGGGCAGGCGCGCGACCAGCGACAGCAGGGGAATGGCGATGACTTCGAACGGGACGATCATCAGCGCGACCACCACGGCCAGCACCGCGCGGCGGCCGCGCCAGCGCATGCGGCTCAGGGAAAACGCGAGCATGCTGTTGACCAGGACGCCGCCGACGACGACGCACGCGGCGATGGTCGTGGAATTCAGCAGGAACAACGGGAGGTTGCTGCGCTCGAAGATCGCCGCGTAGTTGGCCAGCGACCATCCCGCATCGGGGACGAACGCGGACCAGCTGGCGAGGTTGGCGAAGATGGCGTCGTCGCGCTTGAACGACGACGCGAACATGAACAGCAGCGGGGCCGCGAACACGACGCCGAGCACGCCCATGACGGCGACCAGGAAGGCGATGCGGAGGAACGGCTTCATGCGTTCTCCCCCCGCGCGACGAGGACGCGCTGCAGCACGGCGACCAGCAGCACGATGCCGAAGAAGACCATGGCGATGGTCGAGCCGTACCCGATGTCCTGCTGGCGGAACCCGGTACGCACCGCGTGATACACGACGGTCGTCGTCGAATCGAGCGGTCCGCCCTGCGTCATCACGTCGACCTGGGTGAACAGGCCGAACGCCAGCAGCAGGGTCGACACGACGACGAAGACGATGGTGTTGCGCAGCCCCGGCAAGGTGACGTGCACGAAGCGCTGCCACGCATTCGCGCCCATCAGGGTCGCGGCCTCGTACAGCTCCGGCGCGATCGACTGCAGGCCGGCAAGGAACACGAGCATCTGGAATCCCGCGCCCTGCCAGGCCGACATGATGGCGATGGCGGGCAGCGCATAGCGGGGCTCGCCCAGCCAGTCCGGCCCGACGTTCGGATCGCCCGTCACGGCGCGCAGCAGCTCGTTGATCATGCCGCGGTCGGTGTTCAGCATGAACGACCAGACGATGGACGCGACCACCATCGACGTCACGACGGGCGCGAAATACACGGTGCGGAAGAAGACGCGCCCGGCGATGCGCTGGTTCACCAGCAGCGCCAGCCCCAGCGCCGCGCCGCATTGCAGCGGCAGCACCAGCAGCGCGAACAGGAAGGTGTTGATGAGGGAACGGTAGAACAGCGGGTCCGTCGCCGCCAGCACGAACCGGCGCTCGCCCAGCTGGACCTGCCACGCCGGCCGGTATTGCGCCAGCTGCGGCTGCGCGCGGCGCGTCTGGCGCCACGTGGGGAAGCGGATGCCCTCCTCGTCGCGCAACGCCGCGCCGGCCGCGTCGCGCAGCGGCCCCACCTCGACCACCTGCAGCGCCAGCAGGCGCCGGTAGTTCTCCAGGCCGACGTAGCGGGTCGGCGCCGGCGACACCAGCCGGTGATCGGTGAACGTGGCGCCGGCCGCGATCAGCAGCGGCAACAGCATGAAGAAGCCGAGCAGCAGCAGCGCCGGACCGGCGAAGCCGGCGATCGCCAGCGGATGGTCGCGGCCGGGCAGTGTCTTCATTGGCGCGCCACCGCGTCGTGCCGGATGAACCCGTAGCCGCCGTTGCGGGCGATGTCGTGTTCGATCGTCTCGACCGCCTCGTCCATCGCCTCGGCCGCATCCTTCCCGGCACGGACATCCGCCATGGACTTCTCGAACGCGGCCGAGATCGCGGGGTAACCCGGCGTCGCGGGCCGCGGCCGCGCATAGCGAGCGGCGAAGTCGAAATAGATGCGCCAGGCGCCGCCCGGGCGGTAGTGCTCCGTGAGCGCCGCGGCATCCGCCGTGACGGGGACCAGCCCGGTCATGCGCGAGAACTCGGCCATCTCCCGTGCGGACAGCACGTGCTCGAGAAACGCCGCGGCACCCGCCGGATAAGGACAGCTGCTCGACACCGCCCACTGCCAGGACGCTGCGCCGATCCGGGGGCCATGGCCGAAATCGGGCGGCGGCATCACGACGAGATCGTCGCCGAAGCGTTCGCTGTAGTCGCGCGCCTTCCACGACCCGGTGTACTGGAGCAGCGAGCGCCCCTGTTCGAAGCTCTTGTCGTCGGCGGGATTGCGTTCGGCGAGACGGTCCCTGAACAGGCGGCCGTAGTAGCGGGCGACACCCACGGCGGCGTCGCCGTTGAGCACACCCTCGACGCGCAGGTAGTCGCCGCGGTCGATCAAGTCCGCCCCGGCGCTCTCGAGCCAGGGCGAGAAGGCATAACTGAACCACTCGCCTGTCGCCTTGCCGTTCAGGTCGAGCGGATAGCGGTAATGGCCGGCGCGCTTGGCCTTCAGCAGGATGTCGTGGAGTTCGCGCGCCGAGTAGGGCTGATCGATGGTCGCCACGCGGATGCCCTCGGCGGCGAGCCGCGACCGGCGCGCGAACAGCGCCAGCACGACGTCGAACTGGCCCACGCTGTAGAGCCGTCCCTGGTACGTGCCGCGCCCGCCCGGCAGCAACGGTTGCAGCGCCGACGCCGGCAGCAGCCGGTCGAGCGGACGGATGGTGCCGGCCCACGCGAAGTTGGGCACGGCCGGCTGGTCGATCGCCATGACGCACGGCAGGTGCCCGACGAGGGACGCCGCCGTGATCGATTCCGTGTACGTGCCTTGCGGGATCGTCTCGACGACGACTTTCCACTTGTCCTGGGCGCGGTTGAACCGGTCGACCATGTTCCGGCTCGCGACCATTTCGGCGTCGCCGGTATCGTGGCGCCACACGGTAATGTCGATGGGCGCCGCCAGGGCGGGCGGCGCCACCATGGCGAGTACCGGAAGCAGCGCCCGTTTCATCATTGTCCCGCCTTGCCACCCGACGGCGCCGCCACGGTACCGCGCAGCACGGCGCGGCATGGCACGCGGACGATGCCCGGCTCCAGGTCCTTGGCGAGCGCCCGCCGCGCGGCGAGCGCACCGATCTCGCGATATGGCAGGGTGACGGTCGTCAGGCCGGGATCGGACGCCTCCGACAGAAGCCGGAAGTCGTCGAAGCCGACGACGGACACGTCTTCCGGCACCCGCAGGCCGCGCCGCTGCAGCAGGAAGATCACGCGGATCGCCATCTTGTCGTTCCCGCACAGGATGGCCGTCGGACGTTCGGCGCCCGCGAACAGGCCGTCGATCGTCGTCCGCAACTGCGCGAACTCGTCCTCGACACCGGGCGTGGCGCCGTGCAGCAGCCAGGCGGCGTTCGGCCTTACGCCGTGGTCCTGCATGGCGCGGCGAAAACCCTGCAGGCGCAGGCGCGTCGCCACCATGCCCTCGATCAGCTGCAGGAACGCGATCTTGCGGTGGCCGGCGCGCAGCACGGTCTCGGCCGCCGCATAGCCGCCGCCCTCGTCGTCCGGGATGACCTCCGCGAACCGGGATGCCGCTTCGAAGCAGTTCGCGAGCACGGCCGGCGTCTGGCCCAGCGTGTCGGTGACCGTCACGGGACGGTGGAACGTGGTGGCGAAGATGATCGCCTCCACACGGCGGGTGCGCATGTCGGCCACCAGGCGGCTGGCGACGTGCGCCTGTCCGCCCGTCTCGCCGATGATGAGCATCTTGCCCAGGTCTTCGCAGACGGACTGGATGCCCTTGATGATCTCGGACGAATCGGGGGTCGTGGTGAGCTGGTCCGCGATGACGGCCACGAGATCGGTCGGGCGCCCGCGCAGCATGCGCGCGGCGGCGGACGGCGCGAAGTCGAGCGCCTGCATGGCGTGCTCGATCCGCTGGCGGGTCTTTTCCGACACGCTGCTCGCATCGTTCAGCACGCGCGACACGGTCTTGATCGATACGCCGGCTTTTTCGGCGACATCGTGAATGGTCGACACCTCGTCTCCTCCGCCCCTTCGGGTCTTCGAACTGGTCAGCGCTGGTGTCGCGGTTGTCTTTCGCCGCAAATTGTCCAACGTTGTCATTTGATCGAATGCTATCGGCTTTTCGGGCCGGGGTCAACAACTTCAAGTGGGGGAGCGGTGTGGAAGAAGAGTGAAAGGCGAGGACGTGAGTCGAACACGTCTGAACGGCTTTGCAAGCCGTCGCATAACCGCTTTGCTACCTCGCCGTAAACAATGATAGACGGGTCTCCAGGACGGGCATCTGTGCCATATCAAGCGAACGCACCGCCATGGTGCGGCACTTACTCGCCGGATTCTGGTCAAACGTGCTTCCAGCCCTGCTTCGGAGGCATCGCATCATGAATATCCTGTCCGACATCCCGCCAAGCGAACAGCGGCGCGAGGCCAGCACGTGGCAGGGCGGCGCGCGGCCGCGCTATCCCGAGGCCAGCGTCGAACACGCGCACGTCGACCTCGCGCTGAACGCCGCGCTGGGGCGCCTGACCGGCTACGTGTCGCCGGCGGCGCTGGCCGGCGCGTGGCACGACTGGGCCACCCACCTGCTGCTCTCGCCCGCCAAGCAGCTGGAGCTGGGCGTGCAGGCCGCGAGCAACATGCAGCGCTGGCTGCAGTACAGTGCCAGCGCCATGTTCGGCACGCCGGCCGAACCCGTGCAGCCGCTGGCGCAGGACAAGCGCTTCAGCGATCCGCTCTGGCATGCGTGGCCGTGGAACCAGCTGAGCCAGGGCTTCCTGCTCACGCAGCAATGGTGGCACCGGGCCACGGCCGGCGTGCGGGGCGTGTCGTCGCACCATGGCGACGTGGTCACGTTCGTCGCGCGCCAGTTGCTCGACGGTATCGCGCCGTCGAACTTCATCGCCACCAATCCGGTCGCGCAGCAGGTCACGCTCGCCAGCGGCGGGCAGAACCTCGTGCACGGCATGGCCCGCGCGGGCACGGACATGCGCCGCGCGCTGGCCGGCACGTCGGCGCCCGTCAGCCTCCGGCCCGGGCGCGACGTCGCCATTACGCCCGGCAAGGTCGTGATGGAAAACCACCTCGTCGAACTGCTGCGCTACGATCCCGTCACGCCGCAGGTGCATGCCGTGCCGCTGCTGATCGTGCCCGCGTGGATCATGAAGTACTACATCCTCGACCTCTCCCCGCACAACTCGCTCGTGCGCTACCTCGTCGAGCATGGCCACACCGTGTACATGATCTCGTGGAAGAATCCGCAGGCCGACGACCGCGACCTGTCGCTGGACGATTACCGGCGGCACGGCATCATGGAGTCGCTGGACACGGTCGTGCGCGAGAGCGGCGCCCCGCAGATCAATGCGTGCGGCTATTGCCTTGGCGGCACCCTGCTCGCGATCGCGGCGGCGGCGATGGCGCGCGAGGGCGACGAGCGCCTTGCCAGCATGACGCTGCTGGCGGCGCAGGTCGACTTCACGGAGCCGGGCGAGCTGTCACTGTTCATCGACGAGAGCCAGGTCAGCTTCCTGGAAGCCGTGATGTGGCAGCAGGGCTACCTGGATACGCGCCAGATGGCGGGCGCCTTCCAGCTGCTGCGCTCGAACGACCTGATCTGGTCGCGCCGCCTGCGCCACTACCTGCTCGACATCCCCGACAAGGACAATGACCTCGCCTCGTGGAATGCGGACGCCACGCGCATGCCCTACCGCATGCATTCGCAATACCTGCGCAACCTGTTCCTGCAGAACAGCCTGGCCAGCTCGCGCTACCTCGTGAACGGGCGGCCGGTGGCGCTGACCGACATCCACATCCCCATCCTCGCGGTCGGCACGATGACGGACCACGTGGCGCCGTGGCGCTCCGTCTATAAAATCATTCCGCTGAGCGATACGTCGGTGACGTTCCTGCTGACGTCGGGCGGCCACAATGCGGGCGTCGTGTCGCCTCCGGGTACGCCGAACCGCAGCTACCAGATGAGTACCCACGAACACGACGCACCGTACACGGATCCCGACAGCTGGCAGGCCGAGACGCGCGTGCGGGAAGGCAGCTGGTGGCCGGCGTGGGAACATTGGCTGGCCCGCCTGGCCGGTCCATGGGTGGCGCCGCCTCCGCAAGGACGCGGCGTGCGTGATGCGCCCGGCCACTACGTCCTGGAGCCGTAAGCCGTCAGCCGTGCGCCGTCAGCCCGGCAGCACGATGCCCGTGGTGCCGGGGCAGACAGGACGCGAGAATTCGCGCGAGACGTCGATGCAGCCGCCATCGGCATACACGCCGCGCGTGTCACGCAGGCGCGACATGCACGCGACGACGGATGCCAGCGCGGCCGGGTTGGCGGCCGTCTCCGCCACATGCGCGGCGACGATCGCCTCGTTCATCCGCAAGTCGCCGGCGGCGTCGACATACGTGCCGTGGCGCCAGTGGTAGATCTCCAGGCATTTCGCGACCAGGCTGTACGGGCGGTCGCGCTGCCAGAAATTGCTGAACAGGCCGTTGCCGAGATAGATCACCCACGAGCCTTCGTAGCCGGAGGCGTCCGACGAAAGCGCGTCCGGATTGCGGAACCACACGCGATCGCCCGGCACGTACCAGCGCGGCGGCAGCGGCGCGTCGAACGAACCGTATTCGACGAGAAAGACGTCGTGGAAGGCGCCCGACTGGATCGCTGACGTCTCCCACTGCCGCTGCAAGGCTGCGAGCAGCGGCGGGTTGGTCCGTTCGAGTTCGCGCGCGATCCCGAGCAGCATCACATATTCGGTCGCGCGGTAGCAGGAGAACGCGTACATGCGCCCGTCGCCCGCACCGGGCTGCGTCGCGAGCGTGAGGGCCTCGATCAGCGGCCGTCCGGGCAAGATCGTGAAGCCGCGGTCTTCGTCGTACGTCCAGTGGCTGGCCGGGCGGTCCGCTTCGGCCGTGCCGAACGCGAGCTGGGTGGCGCGCGCGGCCACGACGATGTTGCGCCGGATCGCGACCGCCGCCAGGAATTCGGCGGCACTCGCAAAGCGCAGCAGGCGCGGCGCGGCCAGCAGCGCCAGCACGATCTCGCGTTCCAGGTGGACCATGTTCGCGGCGGTGTCGAGGCCGAGATCGCGGCACAGGTTCAGCGTGTCGCCATCGTCCACGAGCGCATGCGCGGCGTCCGCCGACAGCGCGAAACCGCGGCCGTGTTCAAACGGCGCGAGATAGGGCCGCAAGCCGAGCTCGTCGAGCTTGTCGAGGACCTGGCGGTGCTGTGCGGGATCGGCTCCGAGGATGGCCAGGCCGCCGGATTGCGGCGGAGCGAGTTCCTGTGGGGCGAGTTCTTGGTAAGCGGCGAGTTTCACGGGGGCGACAGCCTTAAAAGGGACGACGGACAGGGCAAGAAATGCTTCCGATATGCAATGAAAACGGTACGCCGCGAACCTGAAGCGAAAATTAAAAACAGGGTCGTCGAACATTACAGATTGGAAAGGCTGCCGTGTCTCGCGTGGCTGGCGTCAGGCTTGATGCGCCTCAAATGCGTTCAGGGCGTCGAGTACCGCGTGATCGGTATCCCGGTGTAACAGGCCACGCGCCTGCGCGGGCGTCACGAGGTGGACGGCTTGCGATTCCCACCCCATGTGCGCGGGATGGCCACCGATCCGGCGCGCGATGTAAAAGCGTGTAAAGGTCTGGGTGCGAGGGAAGTCGCCTAGCCAGGCCACGGGTTCCACGAGCAGCCCCGATTCTTCCCATACCTCGCGGATGGCCGTGGCCTGCAGCGGCAGGCCCGGTTCGACGCGCCCTTTCGGAAAGGTCACCGCATAGCCGCCGAAGCCGTTCGACGGCGCCACGAGCCAGATGCGGCCGTCGGCTTCGCGCACAACGGCGCCGGCCGCCGCGTGCTTCCCCGGCGGGAGGACGAACGGCGGTTCGACAAGCGTGGCGCCACCGGCGCAAGCGGCATCGACCATGGCGCGCGTGCACGCCGCGAGCGGCACACCATCCAGCATGCCGGCGCAGACGCTGCCCGGCACGAACGTCACCGCGGCCCGCGGGTCGGCCAGCGCAGCCAGGTTCGCTTCGCACGACGGCGCGCGCAGCCGCACCTTGCGGCCGTGTTCGTCCAGTTGCGGATGCCAGGTGTCGTCCATGCCGGCGACTATACCAGCGCCGCGTAAACATGGTGTGCATCATCCAATCGTACGACAGCCTCATCCGCAAATTTGTGAGAATATCGGCCAAGCGACACGTTGACCAAACGCAAGGTCGCTTGCGATTCGTATTGACACAGCGAGGAATGGATGAACCCAACCCCAGCGCTCCGCGACGGAGCCGGCACGTGAACACACGGGATCAAAGCGTACTGCACGAAGGCACGCGGGCGCCCGCCGAAGTACCGAAAGCCTGCGCCACCGAATTCGACAGCATCGCACTCGTGCTGCAGGGCGGTGGCGCGCTCGGTGCGTACCAGGCCGGCGTGTACGAAAAGCTGCTGGAAGCGGGCGTCGAGCCCACGTGGGTGTCCGGCATTTCGATCGGCGCCATCAACAGCGCGATCATCGCGGGCAATCCGCGCGAGCGGCGGGTCGAACGCCTGCGCGAATTCTGGGAACTGGTCAGCACGGCCAGCGACGGCATCGTGGGCGACCGGTGGACCGGCGTGCCGCTCGTCGACACGCTGCACGCGTGGGTCAACCAGATCGCGGCCGGAAGAGTGCTCATGCAGGGCGTGCCCGGCTTCTTCGAACCGCGCGTGCCGCCGCCGTACCTGTCGTGGCCCGGCCTGGGTGCGACGAGTTTCTACGACACGGCGCCCCTTCGGGCGACGCTGGAGCGCCTCGTCGACTTCGACCGCATCAACGCGCGCGAGATGCGGCTGTCGATCGGCGCCGTCAACGTCAGGACCGGCAACTTCGCCTACTTCGACAATGCGAAGGACCGCATCCGGCCGGAACACGTCATGGCCAGCGGCGCGCTGCCGCCCGGCTTCGACGCGGTGGAGATCGACGGCGAGCGGTACTGGGACGGCGGCATGGTGTCGAACACGCCGCTCGACTGGGTACTGTCGGCGCGTTCGCGCCTGCACACGCTCGTGTTCCAGGTCGACCTGTGGAGCGCGCGCGGCGAAGTGCCGAAAGACCTTGCCGCCGTCGCGACGCGCATGAAGGAGATCCAGTATTCGAGCCGCACGCGCACCGCGACCGACGCATTCCGCCGCACGGAGAAGCTGCGCACGGCCTTCAACGAACTGCTGGCGATGATGCCGCCCGAACTGGCCGCGACGCCGCAGGCGCAAATGCTGGCGGAAGCGTCCGATCCCGCGCTGTACAACATCGTCGAACTGGTCTACCGCTCGCCGACCTACGAAGGCCAGTACAAGGATTTCGAATTCTCGCGCCGCACGATGAAGGAACACTGGCAGGCCGGCTACGCGGATGCGACGAAGACGCTCGCGCATGAAGAGATCTTCCGGCTGCCGCGCTTCGAGTGCAACCCGGCCACCTACGATTTCCTGACGCCGCCCGCGCATCCCCTTCCCCTCCCCACCTCCGCAGAAAAGGAACCGACATGAACATGCAGGACAAAGTCGCCGTCGTCACGGGCGCCGCCAGCGGCATCGGCAAAGAGATCGCGAAGACCTATTTCGACCATGGCGCGAAGGTCGCCATCGCGGACCTCAACCTGGAGGCCGCGCAGGCCGTCGCGCGTGAATTCGATCCGACCGGGGAACGCGCGCTGGCCGTCGCGATGGACGTGACGAACGAGGAACAGGTCGACGCGGGCATCGCGCAAGTGGCCGATCAATTCGGCGGCATCGACGTGCTCGTGTCGAACGCGGGCATCCAGATCGTCGCGCCGGTCGACGAATTCAAGTTCTCCGACTGGAAGAAGATGCTCGCGATTCACCTCGATGGCGCCTTCCTCACGACGCGCGCATGCCTGAAGCGGATGTATGCGCAGGGCCGCGGCGGCACTGTGATCTACATGGGGTCCGTGCACTCGAAGGAAGCCTCCGTGCTGAAGGCGCCGTACGTCGCCGCGAAGCATGGCCTCGTCGGCCTGGCCAAGGTCGTCGCCAAGGAAGGCGCGAAGCACGGCGTGCGGGCGAACGTGATCTGCCCTGGCTTCGTGCGCACGCCGCTCGTCGACAAGCAGATCCCGGAGCAGGCGAAGGAACTGGGGATCAGCGAAGAGGACGTCGTCAGGAAGGTGATGCTGAAGGAGACGGTCGACGGCGAATTCACGACCGTGGAAGACGTCGCGCACACGGCGCTGTTCCTCGCGACGTTCCCGTCGAACGCGCTGACGGGCCAGTCGATCGTCGTCAGCCACGGCTGGTTCATGCAGTAGGTCTTGCAGCCCGCGGGGCATCCGCGGGCGATCGTTACTTTGGACCTTCCAGGGGACGATAGTTCACGTCCTGCACCTGCAGGCGGTCCAGCGCCGCCGGCATCCGCGCCTCGAACCCGGCGTACTCCTTCAGCGCCTTCGGCGTCCACAGGCCCTCGGCCAGCGCCGCCAGGCGCGGCCAGGCCATGTATTCGACGTCGCGCGGGGTCGCCATGTATTCCGTCCACAACTGCGCCTGGCTGCCCAGCACATGGCGCGCCTGCGACGCCGGCAGCGCGGCCGGCAGCGGGTCGTACGCGTACACGCGCGCGAGCGTCGTCACGTCGCGCACGCCCATCGGTTCGCGAAAGCCGGGGCTCTTCGGGTCGGCCTGGTAAAAATCGAAATAGGTCTCGCGCTCGGGCGTCATGACGACGTCGTGTCCGGCGCCCGCGGCCTTGATGCCGCCCGCCTCGCCGCGCCAGCTCATCACGGCGGCGCCCGGCGCGAGGCCACCTTCCAGGATCTCGTCCCAGCCGATCAGGCGGCGTCCGTGCCGCGTCAGGTAGGCATCCATGCGGCCGATGAACCAGCTCTGCAGGCCGTGCAGCGCGGGATGTTCGGCGGGCTTGCCCTGCGCGTCGCGGTAGTTCTGGATGTCCTGCAGCGTGGCGGTGGCGGGCACGAGGCCCAGCTGCTTCATGCGCGCCAGCGCGGCCGGCGACTGCGCCCATTCCGTCTTCGGGCACTCGTCGCCGCCCACGTGGATGGTCTGGCCCGGGAACAGGTCCATCACCTCGTCCAGCACATTCTGCAGGAAGGCGATCGTGCCGTCCTCCACGTTGAACACGTGCGGGATCACGCCCCAGTCGGTGCCGACCTGGAGTGCCCGATCCGGCCGGTTGCCCAGCTCGGGATACGCCGCGACGGCGGCCTGCGCATGCCCCGGCATCTCGATCTCCGGCACGATCGTCACGTGGCGCGCGGCCGCCCAGGCGACCACTTCGCGGATGTCGTCCTGCGTATAAAAGCCGCCGTGCGGCTTGCCGTCGTAGCGCGGCGGATCGTACGCGAGCATGCTGTCGCGGCGCCACGCGCCCACCTGCGTCAGGCGCGGATAGCGCTTGATCTCGATGCGCCAGCCCTGGTCGTCCGTCAGATGCCAGTGGAAGACGTTCATCTTGTGCTGGGCCAGCAGCTCGATGTGCTTCAGCACGAATTCCTTCGGCATGAAGTGGCGCGCTACGTCCAGGTGGCTGCCGCGCCACGAGAACCGGGGCGCGTCCTCGATCACCACGGCCGGCAGCGTCCACGTGCGTTTCACCCGCGCCTGGCGGTAGATGTCGGCCGGGAGCATCTGGCGCAGGGTCTGGATGCCGTAGAACAGGCCTGCCGGCTGCGCCGCCGAGATGGTCACGCCGCGCGTGTCGCTCACGAGGCGGTAGCCCTCCTTGCCCAGGTCCGCCTTCGGGTCGAGGCGCAGGCGGATCGCGTTGGCGCCGTCGTGCGCGGTCACCGGCAGGTCGAAGCCGGTGGCCGGGCGCAGGTAGTCGCGCAGGGTCGACGCCTCGGGCCGCGCGGCGCCGCTGGCGACGATGCGGGTGGCCGGCGTGAGGACGTACTCGCCCGTCCCGCGCTCCAGCCGGGCCGGACGCGGCACGATGTCCTGTGCGTGGACCACGCCGGTCAGGCAACACAAGGACAGGACGGCGAACATGCGCATGACGACACCTCGATGATGAAAGAGTGGATTTACAGCCTTGCCCAGCTGCCCTTGTACAGCACGGGTCCCGTCGGTCCGGTTGGATCGGGCGAGCCGACTTTCGGCTCCAGGCTGATCGCGAGCAGCGCCACGTCCGGCGCGGTCGCGCGCGCGTCCAGCGCCAGGTCCGTGCTGCGGTTGCCGGGCAGGATGCCGAGCGAGCGGGGTTTGCCCGTGCGCGTGATCGCCCACAGTTGCAGGGTGCGGTCGGCGGGCACGTGGACGTCTTCCGCCACGCGCACCTGCAGGCGGCGGTGGCGCGTGTCGGCCGTGACGACCATGGCGGTCTGCGACTGGGCGTCGGACAGGGCGGCGATCTGCTGCGTCGGCCGCGCCGCCGGCGGCCGCGCCCGCGGCCAGCGCCAGCACGCCCCACGGCCGCGCGGCGGACGTGCGCCAGAACTGCCACCACTGCGTCTGCACCGCAGATCCGACGCGGCGCTCGATGCCTTCCCACACGCGCGCCGGCGGCGTCACCGGCTGCTGCAGTTCGGCCAGCGCCGCGAGCCGGCCCTGCCAGTCGGCGACGGCGGCGCCCAATTGACGGTCGTCGCGCAGCCACGTCTCGAAGCGGCGCCGCGCCCCGCCGCGCAAGGTGCCGAGCGCGTATTCGGCCGCGAGCCGGTCGCGCAGCGGCGCGTTGTCGCGGATATTCATGCGGCCTCCCGTCTGGACAGGCAATCGCGCAGCCGGTCGAGGCCGCGCCGGATCCACGTCTTGACCGTGCCGAGCGGCAGGGCGAGACGCGCCGCCACCTCCGAATGCGACAGGTCGTGCAGGTACGCCATGCCGATCGCCTGGCGCTGGCGGTCCGCGAGCGTGTCCATGCAGCGCGCCAGCGCCTGCGCGTCGCGCGAGAGCTGCGCCTGTCCGTGCGGACCCGCCGTCATGTCGGCCAGGCCGTCGGCATCTTCGAGTTCGACGCGAACGTCGCCGCCGTCCGCCAGCGCGCGGCGGCGAACGTCCAGCGCCTTGTTGCGCACGATCGTCACCAGCCACGTGAGCGGCGACGCCAGGTGCATCTGATAGCCGGCGGCCGCGTGCCAGATCGCGACGAACGCATCCCGCACGGCCTCCTCCGCCAGTTCTTCCTTGTGCACCACGCGCAGCGCGAAGCCGAACAGCTGCGGCGACGTGGCGTCGTACAGCCTGCGGAACGCGGCGCGGTCCTGCAGGGCCACGGCCGCGAGCAGGTGGTACAGCTGGTCGTCCTGGTCGGTCTCCTGGCTCACGTCGCCCCTGTCATTGATTTAATGAAAACATTGTAACCGTACAATGACAGGACTGGAAACGATTACATTCGTGCGGACAGGTATTGCTCGCGCACGGACAATCCGGTCTGCGGCAAGTGCGCGGCCGTCACGGTGGCCTGCTTCATGACGGCCGCCAGGTCGACCATGAACCGGGCGAACTTCCTTCGGATCGGCCGGCGGGCCGGCGGCCGCGTCGTCGTCGACCTTCGCCACCGCCGCACGCGGACAGAAAAGCCTCCCCCGCTCCCTCCTGTACGCAGCGACCCGGCGATCGGATTCAAACTATCGACGAAGCCGTTGTCAGCGACTTCACCAGCGTCACGCGCTTGATCTCGCCCACGATGAACACATAGCTGAAGATCGCGACGGCGGCGTTGGCGCCGACATACACGAGCGCCCCCGCGAACGAGCCGGTGCCCTGCAGGATGTAGCCAATGACGATCGGCGTCGTGATGCCGGCGATGTTGCCGAAGGTGTTGAACAGCGCGCCGGACAGGCCGCCCGCTTCCTTCGGCGACGTGTCCGCGACGACGGCCCAGCCCAGCGCGCCGACGCCCTTGCCGAAGAAGGCCAGCGCCATCACGGCGACGACGACGGCGTCGGTGTCGATGTAGTTACAGGCGATCATGCTCATCGACAGCAGCATGCCGCACACGATCGGCACCTTGCGCGACATCGACAGCGAGAAGCCGGCCTTCGCGAGGCGGTCCGAGATCGCGCCGCCCACGACGCCGCCGAGGAAGCCGGCGATGGCGGGCAGCGATGCGACGAAGCCCGCCTTCAGGATCGTCATGTGGCGCTCCTGCACGAGGTACACGGGGAACCACGTGAGGAAGAAGTACGTCAGCGTGTTGATGCAGTACTGGCCGATGTACACGCCCAGCAGCATGCGATTGGACAGCAGCTCCTTGACGCAGGCGAGCGTGTCGACCGCGGGCGCCTGCGATGCGCGTTTGCCGCCATCCAGGTCGACGAGCGCCCCGCCCTCCTCGATGTATTTCAGTTCGCCGGCGCTGACGGACGGGTGGTCCTTCGGGCCGTGGATGACCTTCAGCCAGACGAAGGCCAGCGCGATCCCGAGGCCGCCCATCACGATGAACACGCTCTCCCAGCCGAACGCGTGGACGAGCCAGCCCATGATCGGCGCGAACAGCACGGTCGCGAAATACTGCGCGGAGTTGAACAGCGCGGACGCGAGCCCTCGCTCGTGCGTGGGGAACCACGCCGACGTGATGCGGCTGTTGCCGGGGAACGAAGGCGCCTCGGCCGCGCCGACGAGGAAACGCAGCACGAACAGCGTGCCGACGGCGGCAGCGCCGGTGAGGAAGCCGACGCCGCCCGTCAGCAGCGTGAACAGCGACCAGAGAAAAATGCTGAAGAAATAGGTGATCTTCGAGCCGAAGCGGTCGAGCAGCCAGCCGCCGGGCAGCTGCGCCGCCACGTACGACCACGCGAACGCGGAAAAGACGAAGCCCATCTCGACGGGCGACAGGCCCAGGGCCTTGCGGATTTCCGGACCCGCGATCGAGATCGAGGCGCGGTCCGCGTAGTTGACCGTCGTGACGATGAACAGGATGGCGAGTATGCCCCAGCGCGTGCGCGACGCGAGTTTGGTGGTTGCGGCCGGTATGGCGGCGGTCGTTGTGTGCTCCATGGTCCCTCCAGAGATTGGTGTGGCCGCCGGACTCAGAACGTCTGGCGGATGCCCAGGTTGAAGCCGGTGTTGCCCGTACCCGGCTCCGTGTTGTTGGCGACCGTGTAGCCGGCGCCGTTCTTGTTATGGATATGTGCGTACGCGGCGTACAGGCCCGTGCGCCTGGACAGCGCGTACAGGTAACCGATGCCCCACTCGCGGGCGTCCTGGTCGAACTGCGTGCGGTCGTCCTTGTGCTGCGTGGAGAACATCAGCGTGCCCGGCCCGACGGGCGCGGAGAAACCGAGCAGGATCTCGCGGCCGTCCGTCGACGGCGTCGGTTTCACCCCGCCGTACGGGTTGTTCGCGTTGCCCAGGGTGGCGCTGTTATAACCCTTGTCGACTTCGAATGCGCCATACAGCTTGATCCATTTGAAGTCGTAGTTGGCAGCGAGGAGCACGTTGCGGCCCAGGTCGTGGTTCACGCCCGCCGCCGCCACGTCCGTGTTCTTGCTGTTGTAGGCGAGGCGCACGCGCAGGGCGCCACGGGCCAGGTCGAGCGCGCCGCCGAACTGGCGACCGGCCGACAATTCGGTCTGCTCGCCGGCGCTGTACGCGAGTTCCGCGTGCACGCCGTTCACCTTGGGCGACGTGTACGTGATCGTGTTGCTGGTGCGGACATTGGTGCCGTTGTCGGGGAAGAGGTTCTTCGCCGTGCCCGCGTAGCCCGTGCCGAACGGGTCGGCGACGGACGTCAGCGTGAGGTGGTAAGGCGTGTACTGGCGGCCGAAGGCGATCGCGCCCGCCTTCGTTTTCATGCCCACGAACGCCTGGCGGTTGAAGATCGTGTTCGCGGCATCGAGCTCGCCCGTATCGATCTTCGCGCCCGTCTCCAGCGTGAAGAACGCGGACATGCCGTTGCCCAGGTCCTCCGTGCCGCGGAAGCCGATGCGCGATGCGGACGCGGCGCCGCTCGTGATCTTCGTCCGGTGACCGGCGGCGCCGCCGTTCTCGCCGACGAACGCGGCGTCGGCGATGCCGTAGATGGTCACATTCGTCTGGGCGTGCGCGCCCGCGCCCGCGGCCAGGCCGAGGGCGATGCATACTGCTTTCTTCACATTGTCTCCTTGCTGTTTTCTAGCTTGTGCGGTCGTCCGTGCGGTCAGGTCACGGGCGCCGGATTGAAGAGCGTGAGCGCGTTATGGAGCTTCCAGTGCTCGGCCCACGTCTTCTTGCGGCCGCTCGCCACGTCGAGCAGGAAGTGGAACAACTCCCAGCCGACGTCCGCGATCGTGGCGTCTCCGGTCGCGATGCGGCCGGCGTTGATGTCCATGAGGTCGTGCCAGCGGCGTGCGAGATCGTCGCGCGTGGCGACTTTCACGACCGGCACGGCGGCCAGACCGTAAGGCGTGCCGCGGCCCGTCGTGAACACGTGCATGTTCATGCCGGCGGCCAGCTGCAGGGTGCCGCAGATGAAATCGCTGGCCGGCGTGGCCGCGTAAATGAGGCCTTTCTGCTGGAGCTTGTCGCCCGGCGCCAGCACGCCCGCGATCGGCGCCGTGCCGGACTTGATGATGGACCCCATCGCCTTTTCCGTGATGTTGGCGAGGCCGCCCTTCTTGTTGCCCGGCGTCGTGTTCGCGCTGCGGTCCACGCCGCCCCGTTTCAGGTACTCGTCGTACCACGCCATCTCGCGGATCATCGCCTGCGCGACGTCGTCGTCGGCGGCGCGCGCCGTCAGCTGGTCGATGCCGTCGCGAACTTCCGTCGTTTCGGAAAACATGACGGCGGCGCCCGCCCGCACGAGCAGGTCGCTCGCGAAGCCGACGGCCGGATTCGCGGTCACGCCGGAAAACGCGTCGCTGCCGCCGCACTGCACGCCGACGATGAGTTCCGACGCCGGCACCGTCTCGCGCCGGCGCTCGTTCAGTACCGCCAGATGCTTCTCGGCCGTGCGCATGATGGAGTCGATCATGTCGCCGAAGCCCACGTGCGCGGCATCCTGCAGGCACACGGTATCCAGCTCTTGTTTCGGCGTCTGGATCGGGATCGAACCCTGCGGGAACATGCGCGCCGGCTGCAGCTTCTCGCAGCCCAGGCTCACGAGCATCACGCGGCCGCCGAAGTTCGGGTTCTTCGCGATATTGCGCAGCGTCCGGATCGGGATCTCGGCGCCGGGCGCGTCGATGGCGACGCCGCAGCCGTACGTGTGCTCGATGGCGACGACGTCGTCCACGTGCGGGTACCGGGGCAGCAGCTCCTTCCTGATGCGGTCGACCGCGAACGCGACGACACCCGACACGCACTGCACCGTCTCGCTGATGGCGAGGATGTTGCGCGTGCCGACCGAGCCGTCCGGATTGCGGAAGCCTTCGAATGTATAGCCTTCCAGCGGCGGCAACGGGACGCGGTCGCGGACGGGCTTCGGCAGGTCGTCCAGCCCGCGCGCGGCCGGCATGCCGACCAGCGATTCCTCGATCCACGTGCCGCGGGCGATCGGTTGCAGCGCATGGCCGATCGTCACGTCGTAGCGGACGATGGGTGCGCCCTGGGCGATGTCGACGAGCGCCACCTTGTGCCCTTCCGGCACGCGGGTGGCCAGGGTCAGCCCGTCCGGGAAGATAGTGCCTTCCGGCAGGCCGCCGGCGTTGACGACGATGGCGACGTTGTCGTTCTCGTGCATGCGGATGGTGCGGGGGATAGTCATCAGCGTCTCCATGATTGCGCAATCATTTAACAGCAAAGCACAACAAGCGCGCACTTTGCCCAAAAATGACACCGCAATCATTCTTGTCTTAAAAATAGGGCCGGTAGGTCGGCCGAGGTGTTTGGTATGATACCGCAATCATCTTCGAACGCAAGCGTTTTGTGATCGGATGTCGTACAAGTGATAAAGAACACAACAATATGATAGCCCCCGCAGACGACACGCTCCCCACCAACGGAGACCGGCCGAAAAGCATCACGCTGAAGGACGTCGCGCGGCTGGCGGGCCTCTCTCCCATCACGGTATCGCGCGCGCTGCACAACCCCAAGCTCGTCAAGCCGGACACGATCGCGCGCGTGAAAGAAGCGGCGGCCGCGATGGGCTATATCCCGAACATGCTGGCCGGCAGCCTGACGACGAAGCGCAGCCAGCTCATCGCCGCCATCGTGCCGCAGTTGTCGAACTCGATGTTCGCGGAGACGGTGCAGGGTCTCAACGACGAGTTGTCGGCGCACGGCTACCAGTTGCTGCTGTCGGTGTCGAACTATTCGCGCCAAAAGGAAGAAGACCTGCTGACGGCGATCCTGTCGCGCCAGCCCGACGGCATCGTCCTCACCGGCATCCATCATCACCCCGGCGTGCGCAAGAAACTGCTGGCGACGGGCGTGCCCGTCGTGGAAGCGTGGGACCTGACGCCCTCCCCCATCGACATCGCCATCGGCTTTTCGCAGGAACGGGTCGGCGAAAAGGTCGCGCAATACCTTTTAAGTAAAGGCTACAGGCGTTTCGCATCGATCTGCGCGCGCGACGAGCGCGCCAACCGGCGGCGCCTGGCGCTGGAGGCGGAACTGAAACAGCATGGCGTGGTGCCCATCGCCACGCACATGGCCACCCCGCCGACCGTGATGAATCTCGGCCGCGAAGGCCTGCGCGCGATCCTGGCCGAGGGCCACCAGCCCGACGTCGTCGTGTGCAGCTCCGACGTGCTGGCCCATGGCGCCCTCATCGAGGCGCAGGCGCAAGGCATCGCCGTACCCGGATCGCTCGGCATCATGGGCTTCGGCGACTTCGACTTCGCCGCGTACACGCATCCTCCCATCTCGTCCGTCCACGTCGACAAGCGCGCGATCGGCGTGCAGGCGGCGCGGGCGCTCATCGCCAAGATCGAAGGCGAGGCGCCGGCGGACAACGTGGTCGACGTGGGCTTCCAGCTCGTCGAACGGGCGACGACGCGCACCGCCGGCTGACCGGCGCCGAAACAACGATATCGCAAATTATTCTTGCGACGTCGCGGGCTTAGTTGTACGATGTCTGACAAGTTAAACCCACCGCCCTGGAGCGCAAATGAATCCGCAAGAACTCAAGCAAGTGATGTCGTCCGGCCTGCTGTCCTTCCCCATCACCGACTTCGATGCCGAAGGCAACTTCCGCAAGAACACTTACATCGAACGCCTGGAATGGCTCGCCCCGTACGGCGCCACCGCCCTGTTCGCGGCCGGCGGCACCGGCGAATTCTTCTCGCTGACGCACGACGAATACTCGCAGGTGATCAAGACCGCGGTCGACACGTGCGCCGGCAAGGTGCCGATCCTCGCCGGCGTCGGCGGCCCGACCCGCGCCGCGATCGCGTTCGCGCAGGAAGCCGAGCGCCTGGGCGCGAAAGGCGTGCTGCTGCTGCCGCACTACCTGACGGAAGCGAGCCAGGACGGCCTCGTCGCGCACGTGGAAGAAGTCTGCAAATCGGTGAACATCGGCGTCGTCGTGTACAACCGCGCGCAATGCCGCCTGACCGCGGACTCGCTGGAACAGCTGGCCGACCGCTGCCCCAACCTGATCGGCTTCAAGGACGGCATCGGCGACATCGAACTGATGGTGTCGATCTGGCGCCGCCTCGGCGACCGCTTCAGCTACCTGGGCGGCCTGCCGACCGCGGAAGTGTATGCGGCCGCGTACAAGGCGCTGGGCGTGCCCGTGTACTCGTCGGCCGTCTTCAACTTCATGCCGCAACTGGCGATGGATTTCTATCACGCGATCGCGCAGGACGACCACGCGACGACGAACCGCCTGCTGGACGAATTCTTCCTGCCCTACCTGGCGATCCGCAACCGCAAGGCCGGCTACGCCGTGTCGATCGTGAAGGCGGGCGCCCGCCTCGTCGGCCACGACGGCGGCCCGGTGCGCGCGCCGCTGACCGATTTGACGGAAGAAGAACACGCCATGCTCGATCAACTGATCAAGAAGCAGAACGTGCGCTGATCACCAGAAGGTCGCCGGCGTCCCCGTGATGACGACGTCGGCGATGCGGCAGTTGGCGCCCGCCAGGCGCAGCCGCAAGCGCCGTCCCGTGACGGCGCGCACCGGCACGTCGAACGTGTCGGCCGCCGCCGGCACGTCGTCCAGCACCTGCCACACGCCGCCCGTATCCTGCGCTTCCGCGGTCACGGCGCAGCGCCCACCCGGCGCGAACCGCACCGCCAGCCGGCGGTAATTCACGATGCGCTCGGGGTCGATGGCGATCCACGGCGCCGCGTCGTCCGCCGCCGGCGCCCACCACGTGGCAGCGTCGCCGTCGTTGACCAGCGACGATGCGTGATCGGCCGCGCTCGAACTGGCCTGCGTCGGATTCTTCAGGCCGAACGCCTGCTCTCCCCCCACCGCCATCTTGCGTTGCACGTACGGCCGGTCGGCCGCCAGCGGCGTCACGCCGTCGACGAAGGCCGGACCATCCACCGTCTCCACCGTCAGCACGCCGTCGGCGAGGCCGGGCGACGTCGCGCGGATGCGCGTCGTGCCGCGCTGCCAGCTGCGCATCGCGATGGCGGCCTGGCCGTCGCGGATCGGGATGTCGCCGTCCGGCGTGAACGCGATGCTGCGTCCCGTCGGCAGCTCGCCCGGCCCCGCTTCCAGCGCCAACTTCACGGGCGGGCTGTTGGACAGCGCCCTGCCGGCCGCATCCAACACCGTCACGACCAGTTGCACGTCGTCCGTGCCGTCCGCGTGGCGGATGACGGGACTGCTGGCCGTCACCCGTAGGGCGGCCGGCTGGCCCGGCTGCGGCCACGCGGGCGGCGCGATGCCGCGGTAGGCATTGCGGTACCAGTACCAGCTGCGCTTCGGCAGCCGCGCATAATCGACGAGGCCCATCGAGCCGAACTTGCCCGCGATCGAGCCGTGGTCGAACCCGGCCCATACGGCTTCGCCCGCGCGCCACGGGAAGCGCCACGACGCCGGCTCGCCCGCCTTCGCGCCCGGCGTGCGTTCGATGTCGCCCCAGCCCGGGTCGTATTCGCCCGGCCGGTCCGAGATGGTCGAGCCGTACTCCGCGACGAAGTTGGCGATGCCGGGATTCGGGAACAGCACGGCGCCGTCGCCGTTGTAGCCGGCGATGTCGCCGATGCGGTCGATGTCTCCCCGCTGCGCGCCGTCGACGGCAGCGGGCCGCGTGGGATCGAGCTTGTGCGACAGCGCCACCTCGTCCGCCAGCAGCTTGCGCACGGCCGGCAAGGTCTCCTTGTCGGTGAAGAAGACCTCGTTGTCCATGCCCCACGCGACGACGGACGGATGGTTGCGGTTGATGCGGATGAGTTCCGCCAGCTGCTGCTTGACGCTGTCCTCGAACGCGGCCTGGTGTTCGGCTTCGGGCGGATAGGCGGACCGGCTCCACGGGCTCCTCATGCCGGCCGTGCCCCAGAACGGCGCCTCCGGCAGGAACAGCATGCCGATCCGATCGGTCGCCTCGGCGAAATGCGGGTCGTGCGGATAGTGCGAGCCGCGGATGAAATCGAAACCGGCGTCCTTCATCAGCTGCACGTCGCGGTCGATGGCGGCATTCGTCACGGCGTCGCCCCATCCGGCCTGGTCCTGGTGCACGTTGGCGCCGCGGAAGTAGCGGTGCTCGCCGTTGAGAAAAAAGCCCTGGTCGGCCGTCCACTTGATGGTGCGGAAGCCGAACGACGTCTCGAAGCGGTCGCGCTGGCGCCCCGCCACGTCGAGCGTCGTGACGGCGCGGTACAGCGTGGGCGTCTCGGGACTCCACAGCTCGAGGCCCGCCAGCCGCGCGGACTCCTGCGCGACGTCCAGCGTCTGCCCCGGCGGCACGCGGACGGCCGCGTCGGGCAGCACGGCGACGGTGGCGCCGCGGCCGTCGGCGATGCGGGTGCGCACCGTCACCTTGACCGGTTTGCGACCGTCGTTGCGCACCTCCGTCGCCACGCGCACGGCGCCGCTGCGGCCCGTCAGGCCCGGCGTGGTTACGGCCGTGCCGGTCCACGGGACGTGCACGTCGTCCGTCGTCACGAGCCAGACGTCGCGGTAGATGCCGCCGCTGAAGATATGTTCGCCGGCGCGCGGCGCGAGCGTCGGGTCCCAGGTGTTGTCGACGCGGACGGCGATCACGTTGCGCCCCGGGTGCAGGGCGCCGGTCAGGTCGACGGGAAAGCCGGTATAGCCGCCGCGGTGGCGCGCGATCCTGCGGCCGTTGGCGTACACCTCGGCCGTCTGGAACGCGGCTTCGAACTCGAGCGTCCAGCGGCGCCCGGCGGTCCCTTGCGGCAGCACGAGATCCTTGCGGTACCAGCCGTAGCCGACGTACACCTCGGGCGCCTGGAAGTAAGGCGTGCTGAAACTGTGCGGGAGACCCACGGCCTGCCAGTCGCCGTCGTCGAAGTCGACCTTCTCGGCGCCGCCGATGTCGCCCAGGTGGAAGCGCCAGCCGGCGTTGAAATTCTGCCGCTGGCGCGCGGTAGGTGCTTCGGCCGCGGCCGCGGCAGGGGTTGCGGCATGGACCACGCCGGTCAATATGGCAAGCGCCGTGGCGGCTCGGGCCGCCAGGCGGATCAGGGCCGCCCGGGTAAGGGTCGCCGTCTGCGAACGCATTCGTGCTCCAGGTAGAAAATCATCATTGTGCGGATACCCGGCCTGCGCGGGCAATGATGAAATCCACCGGAGCGGCGAACGTTTTTTCAGCGCACGGGCGCGAGCCCTTCGGCGGACGCATCCAGTTGCAGTGCCACCACAGTGTCCATGTCGTCGCGCGCGGCGGCCGGTACCGAAATCTCGATGCCGCGCGCGGATTGCTCGACCTTCGCCGCGCCGCCGCCCAGCACGGACGCGCGCACGACGCGGGCCGGGAGCGCCGGCAGCGCGAGCTTGTCGCCCGGCCAGTTCAGCACGTGGACATAGACCGTGTTGCCGCGGCGCGTGGACGCGCCCCAGCTGCCCGGCAGGAACGGCCCGCCGCGGGTGCCGTAGATGCTGTCGCCATGCTTGCCCAGCCACGCGCCGATCTCGCGCAGGCGCTGGGCCTGCGCCGGATCGATGCGGCCGTCGGGGTCGGGCCCCACGTTGAGCAGCAGGTTGCCGTCGCGTCCCGCCACGTTCGCCAGCAGCTGGATGTAGTGCTTCAGGGGCTTCGGCTGCATGTTCGGCTGGTAGCCCCAGGCGCCGGCGATCGTCGTGCACAGCTCCCACGGATGCTGGTCGTCGTAGTCGCCCAGCGCGCCGTCGCCTTCGCGCGAGTGGAAGTCTTCCTTCATGTCCGCGCGGCCGTTGATGACGACGTTCGGCTGCAGGCGGCGCAGCATCGTGTGCACCTTGTCGTGCTGCCAGTCGAAGCCGCCGCCGTAGTGCTTGCCGGGCGCGCGCTTCTGCCACTGCGCGGCGGACCAGTCGCCGCCGAAGCTCAGCCAGTCGGTCTCGCCGCCGTCGAACCACAGCACGTCGAGCTTGCCGTAGTTGGACAGCAGTTTTTCCATCTGGCGGTGGTACTGGGCGCGCATCGCTTCCGCGCTGTCCCGGTACAGGTCGGGGAAGAAGTAGCCCGGATAGCGCCAGTCCAGCGGCGAGTAATACAGCCCCACGCCCATGCCGGCCTTGCGCGCGGCCTTCACGTAGTCCGCGACGAAATCGCGCTGCGCGGCCGTCTTCGTGCTCGAGAACGGATTGTCGCCGTCGTCGAACATCGCAAAGCCGTCGTGGTGGCGCGACGTGAACACCATGTATTTCATGCCCGCGGACTTCGCCAGCTGCGCCCACCCGTCCGGGTCGAAGTGGCGCGGCTTGAACTGGCCGGCCAGCTTCGCGTATTCGTTCACCGGGGTCTGTTCCATGAATTGCGCCCACTCGCCGCGGCCGGGGATGGCATACAGCCCCCAGTGGATGAACATGCCGAAGCGGGCCTGGCGCCACCAGGCGATGCGGGCGGCCGCGTCGCCGTCGGCGGACGCTGCTCCGGCGGCCGGCGCGGCGGCGGGGGTCGTCTGTGCGGACGCCGCGCCCGGCAGCGCGCATGCGGCGGCGGCCAGCAACAGGCCGGCCAGGGCGCGCCGGCGGCGGCCGTGCGCTGGGATGAATGTGTTCACAGTGTCTCCGTTGGATTTTGTCGGATTGTCCGAATTGTGTCCCGTCTCCGCAATTATGAAATTGCTTATCGCCGTCATAAAAAAAGTGGAAGCCGCGCACGGCACGATGGTATCGGTAACAAATCGATTTCTGCAATACAATCTTGCGAATTCGACTAAATGTGTCCTGTTACCATGCTCAGTTCCACATTGTTTCCTCCCGCGGCCGTCCGGGTCTCCGCCCTCCTCGCCGCCCTCCTCGCCGCGCCGGCCGCCAGGGCCATCGTCCCCGCACAGAACGACGATATCGCGGAACTGAGCCTGGAAGAACTGGCCAACATCCAGGTCACGTCCGTATCGAAACGGTCGGAATCGCTGTCCGACGCGGCGGCCTCCATCTTCGTCATCACGGGCAACGACATCCGCCGCGCGGGCGCCGCGTCGCTGCCGGAAGCGCTGCGGCTCGCGCCCAACCTGCAGGTGGCGCGCGTCGATGCGCGCAATTACGCGGTCACGGCGCGCGGCTTTTCCAGCCCGTTCGAAAACAAGCTGCTCGTGCTGATCGACGGCCGCACCGTGTACTCTCCCCTGTTCTCCGGCGTGTTCTGGGACGTGCAGGACGTGGTGCTGGACGACGTCGAGCGCATCGAAGTGATCAGCGGCCCGGGCGCGACCTTGTGGGGTGCGAATGCCGTCAACGGCGTCATCAACATCATCACGAAGTCGTCCGCCGCCACGCAGGGCGCGCTGCTGGCGGCGACCCTCGGCAAGGATGCGCGCGACGGCGCCGTGCGCTACGGCGGCCGGATGAAAGGCGACGGCCACTATCGCGCCTACGCCAAGCACGCCGAAAACGACGACACGCACACGGCGGCGGGCGCCACCACGCAAACGGGCTGGCACCGCGACCAGGCCGGGTTCCGCACGGACTGGGGCGATGGGCTCACGGTCCAGGGCGACGTTTACGACGCGCGGCTGCGCCAGGCGAATACGCGCGACATCAGGGTCGCCGGCGCCAACCTGCTGGGGCGCGCGGCGCGCACGTTCGGGGACGGCTCGTCGGCCACCGTCCAGCTGTACTGGGACCACACGGAGCGCGACCAGCCGAACGCCTTCCACGAACGCCTCGACACGTTCGACCTGCAGTTGCAGCACGCCGTGCACGTCGGCGGCAGCCACCATGTCGTGTGGGGCGGCGGCTACCGCCTGGGCCACGACCGCGTCGAGAACGGCCCCGCGTTCGGCTTCCTGCCCGGAACGCTGAACCTGCGCTGGGCGAACCTGTTCGCGCAGGACGAGATCGCGCTGCGCGACAACCTGCGCCTCACGGCCGGCCTGAAAATCGAGGACAACAATTACACGGGCGTCGAAATGCTGCCCACCTTGCGCCTCGCGTGGAATCCGCGGCCGGCTGCCCTCGTGTGGACGTCGCTGTCGCGCGCCGTGCGGGCGCCGTCGCGCATCGACCGCGATTTGTACAGTCCCATCCGGCCGCCCGTCGTAAACGGCGTGCCGCAGTATGGCGTGGCGGGTGGTCCCGGGTTCGAATCGGAGACGGCCAAGGTGTTCGAACTGGGCTACCGCGGCCGGCCCTCGGCGTCCCTGTCGTATTCGACCACCTTGTTCTTCAGCCGCTACGACCGGCTGCGCACGCTGGAGCCGAATCCGTCCGGCCCGGGTTCCGTGTTCGAGAACCGGGCGGACGGCCTCACGCGCGGCATCGAAGCGTGGGCCACGTGGCAGGCGGCGGATGCGTGGCGCCTGTCCGGCGGCGGCGTCGTGCAGCGCGTCGGCACCACCCTGGAGCCCGGTAGCCGCGACCTGTCGGGAGCGACGGGCCTGTTCACGAGCGACCCGACGCATTACTGGCAGGTGCGCTCCTCGTACGACATCGGCGCCGGCCAGGAATTCGACGTCACCTTGCGCCACGTGGGCGCGCTGCCGCGCCCGAGCGTGCCCGCGTACACGGCCGTCGATGCGCGCTGGGGCTGGCGCATCCGCCGCGGCGTCGAGCTGTCGATCATCGGCCAGAATCTGTTCGATCCGCGCCATGCGGAATTCGGGTCGGCCGCCACGCGCAGCGAATACGAACGCGCGCTCGCCGTGCGGGTCGTGTGGACGCCCTGACGCCAGTCGGCGTCAGGGCGGAAATCGCCGATCGAGTTCCCCGCGCCGCGCGCCGCGTCGGCCCGGTAATAGCGTTCGAACACGCGTTCGAGGTGCTCGGATCCCGGTCGGCGGGACTGTCGGGGAATCAGGTCGTGCGCGTCAGGTCGCGCGGATGGCGTGGTAGTTCATTGTGTCGTCCTCTCTTCTTTTTGTTTTCTGGATGGTAGAAAGCCAACCAAATGGTTGCGCAAACAAACTTCCAGTTTCGCCTGGCAATACCACTTTTTGGTTAAAAAAGTGTTGATTAAATATAAAATGCTAATCTAAATATCAAACATCCCAGCGACCAATGGAATTTTTTGCGCGACCGATATCGCAAATGGTATCGTCATCCCGAGCGCATGATATACGCTACCAGTGTTTGCTAACATTCGTGTTATGCGCAAACACTCACACCGATTTCACACGGTGTTAAGCAAACAATCCGCAGCGGTGCGATCATTGCGTTCTCTGCATCCGACAACTCATAGAGGACCCATGACCACCTCCAGCTATCCCGACACCCGCCTCCTGATCGCCAACGAATGGGTCGACGCCACCGGCGGCAAGACGATCCCGGTCGTGAACCCGGCCACGGGCCAGGCGATCGGCTCCGTCGCGCACGCGGCCATCGCCGACCTGGACCGCGCCCTCGCCGCCGCCCAGCAGGGCTTCGAGAAATGGCGCTTCGTGCCCGCCGCCGAGCGCGCCGCCATCATGCGCCGCGCCGCCAGCCTGCTGCGCGAACGCGCCGGCGACATCGCCCGCCTGCTGACCCAGGAACAGGGCAAACCGCTTGCGGAAGCAAAAATGGAAGCGCTGGCCGGCGCCGAGATCATCGACTGGTTCGCGGCCGAGGGCATGCGCGTGTACGGCCGTATCGTGCCGGCCCGCAACCCGCAGGCGCAGCAGCTCGTGCTGAAGGAACCGGTCGGCCCCGTCGCCGCCTTCACGCCGTGGAACTTCCCGATCAACCAGGTCGTCCGCAAGCTGGCCGCCGCGCTGGCCACCGGCTGCTCGTTCCTGTGCAAGGCGCCGGAAGAGACCCCGGCCTCCCCGGCCGCGCTGTTCCAGTGCTTCGTCGACGCGGGCGTACCGGCCGGCGTCGTGGGCCTCGTGTTCGGCGATCCGGCCGAGATCTCGGGCTATTTGATCCCGCACCCGGTCATCCGCAAGGTCACCTTCACGGGTTCCACGCCGGTCGGCAAGCAGCTCGCCGCGCTGGCCGGCGCGCACATGAAGCGCGTGACGATGGAACTGGGCGGCCATGCGCCGGTGATCGTCGCCGAAGACGCGGACGTGACCCTGGCCGTCAAGGCCGCCGGCGCCGCCAAGTTCCGCAACGCGGGCCAGGTCTGCATCTCCCCGACCCGCTTCCTCGTGCACAACGCGATCAAGGACGAGTTCACGCGCGCCTTCGTCGCGCATGCGGAAGGCCTGAAACTGGGCGACGGCCTGCTTGAGGGCACGACCCTCGGTCCCCTCGCCAATTCGCGCCGCGTGACGGCGATGGCGAAGATGGTCGAGGATGCGCAAGCCAGGGGCGCCATCGTCGCGACGGGCGGCAAGCGCGTGGGCGATGCGGGCAACTTCTTCGCGCCGACAATCCTCGCCGACGTGCCGCTGGAAGCGTCGATCTTCAACGACGAACCGTTCGGCCCCGTCGCCGGCATCCGCGGCTTCGACAGCCTCGAGGAGGCGATCGCGGAAGCGAACCGCCTGCCGTACGGCCTGGCCGGCTACGCGTTCACGCGCTCGATCAAGAACGCGCACCTGCTGATGAACCGCGTGGAAGTGGGCATGCTGTGGATTAACCAGCCGGCCACGCCGAGCGCCGAGCTGCCGTTCGGCGGCGTCAAGGATTCGGGCTACGGTTCCGAAGGCGGTCCGGAAGCGCTGGAAGCCTACCTCAACACGAAGGCCATCTCGATGGTGGGCGTCTAGGCGACGACGACGCGGTTGCGGCCGGCGTGCTTGGCGCTGTAGAGCGCCGCGTCGGCCTGCGACAGCAACGTGCCGACGGGCGTGTCCGGGGCGTCCCGGCAGCCCAGGCCGATGCTGACGGTGGCGTGCAGGCGCACGCCGCCCTCCAGCACGGCCGGCTGCGCCGCGAACGCGTCGCAGATGCGCTGCGCGATCGCGCGCGCGTCCTCGGGATCGCAGCCGGGCAGCAGCACGGCGAATTCCTCGCCGCCCAGGCGTCCCAGCACGTCGCCCGCGCGCAGGCACCCCGCCACCACGCGCGCGAAATGGGTCAGCACTTCGTCACCGGCCGCGTGGCCGTGAGTGTCGTTGACCTTCTTGAAAAAATCGATATCCATCATCAGCACGGCGGCCGCGTGCACGCTGTCCGCACGCGCCATGAAGCCGCCGCGGTTGAGCACTTGCGTGAGCGGATCGTGCGACGCCGCGTGCCGCAGCCGCGCCAGTAGTTCGTTGCGGGCCACCATCACGCTCGCGACGGCCAGCGGAGCCAGTGCCGTCAACGTCACCCCGACGCGCAGCGACATGACGGCCTGCGGAGTATCGACGGCAGCGCCGATCGCGAGCATGCCGCTGGCGATCGCGAGCAGGGTCCACATCGAGAACAGCAAGGTGATGCCCGCCGTGGCGAACAGGCTGTACGTCAGCGCGCACCACAGCATGGCGGGAATCGGAAAGGAGATCACGCCGGGCCCGCCCAGCTGCGTCTCCAGCCACAGGCTGCCCGCGAACGCGGCCAGCGGCGCGAGGTGGCCGATGCGCCAGGCGGGTGCGTCGCCGCGGCGTCGGCGTCGCGCCAGCCGGCGCGCCAGGTCCGGCATCGTCAGCAGCACGGGCAGGATCGCGATGGTGTTGACGAGCTCCGTCGAAAACCAGAACAGGAAGCCATACGCCCGCGTGCCGCCGAACAGCGCCGGGTGGATCACGGTGCCGCCCACGCCGGCCGCCGCGGCGCCGCACAGCGCCACCAGCACGAAACGCAGCATCGAGCGCGGATGGCGCAGGCCGCGCATGTCGTCGCTCATCCGTTTCAGCAGCGCATAACACACCGACACGCCCATCAGATTGGTCGTCGTGAGCATGAGGGTCTTGGGCCAGCCGTGCTGCATGATCAGGTCGGCAACGATGTAGCCGGCGATGGCGGCCAGCCAGTGCGCCGCTGTCGGCGGATGGGCGCGCCGCAACAGCAGCCCGACGAGGACGGCGTTCGTGGGCCAGAACGCGGCCAGCACGCCCGGCGGCGCCGTGTAGATGCCGAAGATGGAACAGATGAAGACGAGCGCGCCGACCAGCAGCGCGTCTGTCAGGTCGAGGCCGGCAACCGGTCGATGGGGGGCATGAGAAGGTTGCACGGCTCGAAGGAATCGGTGGGAACACGCTTCCGGCCAGATTAGCACAGTTCCGTACGGAAACAATCTGTTCTGACAAGAGGCGTGTTCACAACGCAACGGCTTACGGCTTGCCGACCACGATCCCCCGTCCCGCCGTGCTCATGTAGACCACGCCGAACGTGTTCATGTCACCGACGACGAAATGGCCGTTGCCCGGACCGCCGTACTGGTGCGCGTTGTCGTTGATGCGGGTCCAGCTCTGCCCCGCGTCGGTGGACCGGTACACGCCGGTCACGCCGCCGATGGTGCCCCAGATGAACACGGTCGGATACGACGCGCCCGCCGCAGCCTTGCCGAAGCCGACCGCGCCGCAATACGTGACATTGGCGATATTGCTGAATTGCCAGCCCGAGCTCGTGGTCCGGGCGAGGCCGCCCCAGTTCAGCGGCACCCAGATATCGCCTTCGCGGCCCGGCGCGGCGCGGATCACGTCGCTGCCCCACGTGGCCAGCGTGTTGAACTTCCAGAACGACGCGCCGCTGTCCGTGCTGATCATGAAGCTGCCGTCGGCCGGGTTGTACACGTAGAACTTGCTGGCATTGGCCGGATCCGCGACCGGACGCGCATTGTTGACGCTGAGGCCGCCCACCGTCGACCAGGTTCCGCCCATGTTGGTGGAACGGTACATGGTCGACGAATTGGACGGGTTGTGCAGCAGGACCGTGCCGCTGGCCGACAAGGCCACCTGGCCGTAGGTGCCATTCATATTGGTCTGGTTCCAGTTCACGCCGCCATTGGCCGACGTGTACATCTTGTTCCCGACCCGCACCGCGAGGTTCTTGTTGGCGTCGGCGACGGCCAGGCCCGTGGTCGTGCCCATCGTCGGCGAGAATTGCGGGTTCGTGTACGCGTCGATGTTGTAGTGCAGGAAGCCGTCGTAGTCGCCGATGGCGGACAGCACCGGGCCGCCCGGGATGCTGTTGATATTCAGCGGCACCGTTTCTTCCAGACCCTTGACTGTGAACGTCCACGTGGTCGGCACCGCGTCGATATTCGCCGTCTTGAAGATGCCGTTGCCCGAGGTCACCCACACGGCCTTGTTGTTGAACGGATCGAACACGGCCACGCCGGCCCAGTGGATCGCCTTGCCGTTGATCCAGGGCACGCCGCCATTGTCGCGGACGAAGCCGCGGTTGATCACGTCGGTCCAGCTGGCGCCGCCGTTGGTCGAGATGTAGACATGGTCGCCCCAGCTGTCGCCCTGCTGCATGTACTGGTTGATCGTCGACGCGACCAGGCGCTGCGAATTGGCCGGGTCCACGCTGATGCCGCTGAAGGCCGCGTTGACGCCGGACGGGGTCACGTTGGTCCACGCGCCGTTCGAGATCGTGTAGCGCCAGATCTGGCCGCTGTTCATGGGTTCCGAGCCCGAGCTGTTGCCGTTCGGTCCCGCACCGTTGGCATACGTGATGTACACGTTGCCGGCGCCGTCGAACGCGGCGCGCTGCGGCATCAGGCCGGACGGGCTGCCGGAGATGGCGCTGAACGACGCGCCCGCGTTATCGCTGCGGTACAGGTTGGCGCCCGCCGAGCCGTAGCGCGAGACGCCGACCAGCAGCCGCTGCGCCACGCCGCCCGACACGCTGGACGGATCGGCCAGGACGAGGCTGATGCCATTGTCGTTGGGCGTCGTCGTCACGTTCAGCGCCGTCACCCTGGCCCAGCTCGCGCCATAGTTCGTGCTCTTGAACAGCCCGCTCTGGCGCGTACCGGCATACAGCACATTGCTCGAGCCCGGGTCGACGACGAGCCGCTCGCCGTTCTGGCGGCCCATGCCGTTACCGTGCGCCTTGAACTGGCTCGTCACTTCGGCGACGCTGAACGTCCTGCCGTAATCGGACGAACGCAGCACCGCGGTCTTGCCGTTGTTGAAATAATTGATCCCGACGGTCATGTAGACATTGGCGGCGTTCTTCGGGTCGACCGCGAGCGCTTCGACGCCGAGGAAGCCGACCTGGTCTTCCGCCACCCAGTCCAGCAGCGACACCCAGCGGCCGCTGGCATTGTCCCACCGGTACGCGCCGCCGACGTCCGTGCGTGCGTACACGACGTTCGCTTCCGTCTTGCTGGGAATGACGGCGGACACGAATCCGCCGCCGCCGATGCCGACATTTCCCCACGAATACGCCATCGCCGGCTGCTGGACGGCCAATGCGGCCGCCGCGAGCAGTGTTGCATTGATCAACTTCATGTAATGCCTCCTAAGATTTGTTATGCATATGAAGTAAGGCAACGCCTGATTCTGCGCAGGCGCCGATCCCTACGTTCGGCTTGTCTCCATCAAGCCGAATCGCAAGAATCTCCGAAACATATCTGAGAAGATTGACCGCACACGATGGCGTATCCACGCCTGCGAAAAATTGTTGGTGGAGCTGGCGGTTTTCATAACGACGCCCAGGTCAGCCGGCACCGCGCGCCTCCAGCACCCGGTCGATGAGGCCATACTCGACGCCCTCGGCGGCGGACATGTAGCGGTCGCGGTCCGTGTCCTTCTCGATCCGCGCCAGGGTCTGCCCCGTGCGTTCCGCGAGGATCGTGTTCAGGCGGTGGCGCTGGTACAGCATCTCGCGCGCCTGGATGTCGATGTCGGCCGCGACGCCCTGCGATCCGCCGTGCGGCTGGTGGATCATGATGCGGGCGTTCGGCAATGCGTACCGTTTGCCGGGCGCGCCAGCCGCCAGCAGGAACGAGCCCATGCTGGCGGCGAAGCCCGTGCACAGCGTGGACACGGCGGGGCGGATGAACTGCATCGTGTCGTACACGGCCATTCCCGCATACACGGACCCGCCGGGCGAGTTGATGTACAGTGAGATGTCCTTGTCCGGATTGTCCGATTCGAGGAACAGCAGTTGCGCGACGATCAGGTTGGCCGACTGTTCCGTCACTTCGCCGACGAGGAAGACGACGCGTTCCTTCAGCAGGCAGGAATAGATGTCGAAAGCGCGTTCGCCGCGGCCGGTCTGTTCGATGACGGTGGGGACGAAGTTCATGATGGTCCTTTCGGTGGTGGAAGGTGCCTCATGACGCTTGCCGCCGGGCGCCGTGTGACGGCGTAAAAAATATGCCGGCGGCGTGTCACATCCGGGCCGCGCCGGGCGTCAAGCGGGACCACCACCAGCGAGGAGATGCACGATGCCATGCACCAGCGCCACCGACGTGTTCGAACAATTGCGTCCGCGCCTGATCGCGCTCAGCCTGCGCATCGTCGGCAGCGCGGCGGACGCCGAGGACGTCGTGCAGGACTGCTTCCTGAAATGGCAGGCCGCGGACCGGGCCGCGCTGGCGACGCCCGCGGCGTGGCTGACGACCGTCGTGCGGCACCAGTCGATCGACCGCCTGCGCCGGCGCGCGCGCGAGACGCAGGCCGCGCACGCCGCCATGGAACTCGTGCCCGCCGCGCCGCCCGTCCCGCCGGACGAGGCGCTGCTGCGGCGTGCGGACGCGGGCGACGCGCTGGCCCGGCTCCTCGCCCGGCTGTCGCCGTCCGAGCGGCTGGCGCTGGTCCTGTTCGACGTGTTCGAATGCGGCCACGCCGACATCGCGGCCGCGCTCGGCACGACACCGGCGAACGCGCGCCAGCACCTGTCGCGCGCGCGGCGCCGCCTGCGCGCAACCGAGGGCGACACGCCGCCGGACGAAAAGCTGTGCCGCGAGCTCATCCGCCGCTTCCATGCCGCGCTCGACGGGCTCGACGTGCCGGCGATGATCACCCTGCTCAGCGAGACCCAGCCGATGGCCGTGCGCGCCCGGGCGTGCGCCAACGATGCCGCGTACGATTTCCGGATGGCGGCATAGGGACGCCGGCGACGCTATAATGACTCGTCCATTGCTGACGCGTCCCCACATGCATTACGCCCTCGCGCCGCGCACGCTCTTCTTCAGTCACTACTTTTATACCGGCCTGCGCATCGCCACGGGCGTCGTCGGCCTGACGTTCCTGACGTATGCCGTCGCCGACCTGCCGACCGCGATGGCGGTGGCGATGGGCGCGCTGTGCACGAGCCTGATGGACCTGCCCAGCCCGCTGCGCCACAAGTTCAACGAGATGCTGGCCGGCGTGCTGACGTGCTCGCTGGTGGCGCTGCTCGTCAGCCTGTGTTCGCCCGTGCAATGGCTGCTGCGCACCGTCATCGTGCTCGTCTCCTTCCTCGCCAGCATGATGACCGTGTACGGCCGCAAGGCGATGCCGCTGCAGTTCGTCGCGCTGTTCGTGATGATGCTGTCGAGCGACGCCGCCGCCACGCCGCTGCAGGCGCTGCGCCAGGGGGCCCTGTTCTTCGCGGGCGGTGCCGGCTACATGACGTATGCGATGGTCGTCGTCTGGCGGCTGCGGCGCCGCCTGAAGCAGCAGGTGCTGGCCGAAGCGCTGTACGAACTGGCCGCTTACACGGGCATCAAGGCCGGCTGCTACGACATGGCCAACCCGCTGCCGGCGCAGATGGAAAAGCTCGTGCGCCAGCAAAGCGTGCTGGCCGAGCGCCAGCAGGCGTCGCGCGACCTGGTCCTGCGCGGCAAGCCCAGGGACGACGAGGCCGTCCTCGTGCGCGTGCACTACGCCATGTTCGACCTGTACGAACTGGTGCTCTCGACGCACACCGATTACGCCCTGCTGCGCCAGCATTTCGCGGGCGGCCCCGTGCTGCCGCTGCTGGGCGACCTGATCGGCAAGGCGGCGCGCGACATCGAATCGGCGGCATACGCCATGACGCGCGACCGCCCGTCGCATGCCGATACCGATTACCGCCCCGAGCTGGCCGCGCTGGAGACGGCATTGCGCGCCCTGCCCCCGGCCGACAGCGACGAGGTCAATCCGCAGGCCGTGCTGCGCGCCACGTCCAACAAGATCCGCGACATGATCGCGATGATCGCGCGCCTGCACGCCGCCAGCGGGACGGAGGGCGGGACACTCCCGATGGCGCCGGGCAGCGACCTGACGCCCTTCCTCACCCAGCAGCGCTACAACCTGGGCACGCTCGTCGCCAACCTGCGCTGGACGTCGCCCACGTTCCGGTTCGCGCTGCGCGTGGCGATGGCGATCTCGGTGGGCCTGCTGTCGTCCGAATGGCTGCCGTACACGTCGCACGGCTACTGGACGGCGCTGACGATCGCCGTGATCCTCAAGCCGACGTTCAGCATGACGCGCCAGCGCCGCACCGACCGCCTGGTCGGCACGCTGATCGGCTGCGTGCTCACGGCGTTGATCCTCCGCTTCGTCCATTCGCCGGCCGTGCTGATCGGCTTCCTGTTCGTCGCGACCGCGGCCGGGCCGACCTTCCTGTCGATCAAGTACCGCTACACGGCGATCGCCGCCAGCGTGCAGGCCCTGCTGCTGATCGGCCTGACCGTGCCGCATTTTGCCGGCGCCATCGAACAACGCCTGCTCGACACGCTGCTCGGCGCGCTGATCGCCTCGTTCTTCAGCTACGTGCTGCCGAACTGGGAACACCAGCACCTGCCGGAACTGGTGGACGCCGTGACCGACGCGAACCGCGGCTACATCGACGCCGCCGAAGACCTGCTGCTGGAACGCGCGGTCGACGATGCCCGCTACCGGATCCAGCGCAAGCGCTTCATGGACGCCCTCGCGAACCTCAGCGCGGCGCTGGGCCGCATGCTCGACGAGCCGGCCTCCCAGCAGCGCGCGCCTGCCGAGCTGAACCGCTTCACGGTGCAGAACTACCTGCTGATGGCGCACATGGCCGCGCTGCGCCTGCTGCTGCAGCGCTACGCGGACAACCTGCCGCGCGCGGAAGTCGAGGCCACGCTCGGGCACGCGTTCGCCCGCCTGCGCGGCACGCTCGGGGCCGCGCAGGCGGAACCGGCGCCGCTGCCCGGCAGCACCGACCGGATGGCGGCCTGGACCGGCTGGGCGCCGCTGCGGCGCCGGCTGCGGCTGCTGCAACAGGATGCGGCGCAGGTGGCGCTGTGCCATGGCGTGATCGATAGCGCGCTCGGGCGGGCCGATCGTACCGGCCGGTCGCCAACCTCCCACGTCGAATGGAACTAAACCGCGCCCGCCACCGTCTGTGAAGCATGACCCCCGCGCGCGCAATCATGAACACACCCAAGCCCCTTGCCGGAAAACGCATCGCCGTGCTGGCCGCCGACGGCTTCGAACAGGCCGAGCTCAAGACGCCGGTGGCCGCCCTCGCCGACGCCGGTGCGGCCGTGACGGTGGTCTCGCTACGGCGCGGACGCATCCGCGGCATGCACATGCACCAGCCCGGCGACCTCGTGCACGCCGACAAGTGCATCGACGATGCCGCCGCCGCCGACTACGACGGCCTTCTGATCCCGGGCGGCCATTTCAGCCCCGACGTCCTCCGCCAATCGGCCAACGCGCGCGCGTTCGTCCGCCAGTTCGACGCGGCGGGCAAGCCCGTCGCGCTGCTGTCGCAGGCGCCGCTCATCCTCGTATCGGCTGGGCTCGCCCCGCGGCGCATGCTGACGTCGTGGCCGGGCGTTCGCGACGACGTCGTCAACGCGGGCGCGACCTGGCGCAACGCAGCGGTCGTGCGCGACGCTCATCTGCTGTCGTGCCGCGGCGCCCACGACATGGCCGCCTTCGTGCCGGCGCTGATCGCCCTGTTCGCGGGTGAACCTGCCGCCGCTTTCAGCGCAGACATGCCGTCCGATCCGGCACCGGGCACGCCGCAGGAGCTTCCGAACCAGGCCCTGCGCTGGCTCGCGGCGCCGTCGTTCGGCACGATGCTGAGCCTCGCATTGCTGGGTGTGGGCGTCGTGGCCGCGCAGCGCGGCCGGCACAAGGTGCCTGCCGACGACGCCGGCCCCGCCGGCCGGACTGATTGACCCGTGCACGTTGCCGTGCCGACGTCATCTATGTCCGGATGCAACAATTGGTGAATTTCGCGCACCACCTCCTCTGTTATCTTTGCCAGTCCGTACGCCTGTCGCTTGCGCAACGGCGCTTTCACCCGCGCATCGTTGCCATGCACACGCTCAAGAAATATGTAAAATGTCGCAATGTTTTAGTTCGGCACTATTTAACGATAGGAACACGATGGGATTCCCTTCCCCTCACCTTGCAAGTTTATTGAACGACCCGCAACATCACCGTCTCCTGCGCCTCTCCTTCCCCCATGACGATGGTCCGGCGGCCACGCTTCTCGCGAACCGGCTGGAGGCCACGGAGAGCCTGTCGCGCGATTTCGCCTTCACGGTAGAAGTGTTGTCGGACGATGCGCGCATCTCCCTGAAGGACGTGCTGGGCCGCATGGTCACCGTCGATCTGGTGCGAGGCGACGGCAGCGTACGCCACTTCAACGGTTATGCGTTCGACTTCAAGCTCGTCAGGACGGACGGCGGATTCGCCTTTTACAGCATGGCGCTACGGCCGTGGCTGGCTTACCTGAAGCTTCGCAAAGACAATTGTCTGTACCACGGCAAGACGCTCCGCGAACAGACCGAAGCCGTATTCGCCGAATACGGCGCCCATGCCGACTGGGACATCCGCGTCACCAGCGACGACCGGCCCGTCACCATGGCCTGCCAGTTCGGCGAGACCGATCACAACTACCTGCACCGGCGCTGGGAAGCGGCCGGCTGGTACTACTGGTACGAGCATACGGCCACGGGGCACAGGCTCGTGATTGCGGACGACTCGACCCGCTCCCGGCCCATCGACGGCCCGACGGGCGAGATCCGCTACCAGAAGCACGGCGGCGCGATCGAGGAAGAAGGCATCGGCACATGGAGCCCGGCGCGCCGCATCCTGGCGGGCCGGACGGTCCTGAGCAGCTTCGATTTCAAGCGGCGCCAGCCAACGATCGTGGACGTGCCCACAATCGCCGACCAGGGCGACGTATTGTCCGTGGAGACCTACGAATACGCGGGCGCCTACGGTTTCCGCGACCGGGCTGACGGCAATGCCAAAGGGCAATTGCGGATGGAGGAACTCGAAGCGCGCGGCAAGCACCACGAGGCGGAAGGCAATAACCGCTACGTATTGCCGGGACGCGCGTTCACGCTGGTCGACCATTTCCAGTTCGACCCGTTCGCGCCAGGCAACCACCCGGACAAGGCCGAATTCCTGATTCTCGACGTCGAGCACAGCGCCACCAACAATTATCTGCAGGGGAAGGAAGCCGCCCCCGACTACCGCAACACGATGACGTGCACTCGCAAGAGCGTACCGTGGCGGCCCGGCCGCGGCTTCAACAGCGTCGACACGCGCATGCCCGGGCCGCAAACGGCCATCGTCGTGGGCCCGCCTGGCGAAGACATCCATACCGACGAACACGGCAGGGTTCGCGTCCAGTTCCACTGGGACCGCGAAGGCACCCACGACGAGCGCAGTTCGGCGTTCGTGCGCGTCGCGTCGAGCTGGGCCAGCGGCAATTACGGCGCGATCACCCTGCCCCGCATTGGCGACGAAGTTATCGTGCAATGGCTCGACGGGAATCCTGACCTGCCCATCATCACGGGCCGCGTGTATAACGGCACGAATATGGCGCCGTGGCAGTTGCCTGCGCAGAGCGCCCTATCCGGCATCCGCAGCAGCGAGCTGAAAGGTGGACTCGGCGCAGGCAACCGCAATAATCATCTGCTGCTGGACGACACGAACGGCCAGATCCAGGCCGTGCTGTCGTCTGATCACCAGCACAGCCAGCTGAATCTCGGCTACCTGACGCGCGTCACGGGCACGGCGGGCCGCCGCGACTTTCGCGGCGAAGGCTACGAATTGCGCACGGACGGCTGGGGTGCGCTGCGCGCCGCCAAGGGCCTGCTCGTGACCGCATGGCCGCAGGCGGCGCAGGACGAGGGCGCGACCCAGCAGGACAATACGGAAGGATCCGACACGCTGCGCGCCGTGCTCGACAGCGCCGCGAACCGCAGCAAGGCGGCGGAGATGGCAAGCGATGCGCGCGGCGACAACAAGCTCGGCCACCGCGGCCTGGAGAGCCATGCGGCGCTGAACGAGCACAGCTGGTCGCTGGCGAAGCCCCTCGTGTTCATCACTGGCCCGGACGGCGTGGCGACGAGTACACCGCGCAGCATCGTGCACGCGGCCGGCGAAGACCTGGGGAATTACGCCGTCGGCCACCTGGATCTTACCGCGGGCAAGATCCTGTCGCTGAGCGCCGCGCAAGGCATGCGCCAGCACGTCGAACGGGGCGGCCACTCCACTGTCGTCAGCCACGGCGACTATCACGTGCACGTTCAGGACGGGCGGACGGAAGTCCTGTCGCAGAAAGGCATCATGATCGAGGCCAAGTCCGGCGACATCACGCTCAAGACGAAGGGCGGCAGCATCGTCCTGACGGAATCGGGCGACATCTTGATCAAGGGCGCCAAGGAAACCCACGAAATCGCCGGCACCATCGAACTGGGCGCGGCCAAAGTCGTCAACACCGGCAGCGTACCGGCGGCGGAGAGCAAGCCGTTCTGGGGCCAGATGAACGTAGGCAAGTTCAGCCAGCAATTGGTATTGGCTGAGGCCCTGCACAAGTTCGGCGGCAAGGCCGCCAACTATGCCTACAAGATCGTCGCAAAGGATGGCGCCGTGCTCAAGTCCGGCAAGCTGGACGGCGAAGGCAAGTCCGAACGCGTGTTCACGGAGGACATGGAAGAGCTCCATGCCGAGATCGACGTGCACGGCGGCAAATGGCAGGTGGTGCGCGACGAGCGCCACGCCATCGACCGGCCGGCCCCGGACCCGACTGCCGACGGCGACGTGCCGGTCGGCGTGAGCATCCTTGCCGAGAAGCTGCCGATGCCGATCGACATGGCCCACGGCCTGTTCCGTCCGGACGGGCGGATCGACGTCGAGTCGGCCGCGATGTCGGTGCTCGAGACGCGCCTGCGGCTGCCGGCAGCCGCCATCGTCGAGCTCGTGCGCCATCGCGGCGAGCTGGATCCGGTCGCCATCGCCAAGGCGGGCGCGGCGAACGTCATCCATGGCGCCGTGAACGATGCGAGCACCAGGCTGCTTGCCGCGTTGAGCGGCCGGTGGAAGCCCGGCACTGCCCTGCCGCAGGAAATCCACAGTGTGTTCGAACGCGCCCAGGCGCAGCGTGCGCGCGTTGCCGCTGTCATGGCGCCGGACGAGGACGCTTCCGATGCCGACGAGGTCGACATCGCCGCGACCGACACGTGGACGGCGCTGTCGCAATCCACGCCGTTCGCGGTCGACCTGGATGCCCTGCCGGCGGAGCTGCGCGGCGAAGGCGACGAGGACGGCGCGTGACGGCGCAACGTGACGGGAAATACTACAAGGACGTACGACAATGTTCCAAGCACTGAAACACTCACACCTGGCCGTGGCCGCCCTGTGCGCCGTCACCGCCATCCCGGCCCTGGCGCGCGAACCGCTGGTGCCGAAACACGCGGCGCTGCAATGCGCGGACCGCCGCGTCGAGCTGGAGGCCAGCTGCTTCCAGTACGTCGGCAACATGCTGGCCTGCACCCGCCAGTCGCTGCAATTTACCGGCGCCGATGGCAAAGTCCTGGGCAGCCGCGTGTTCACGCCCCAGCCGCAGGAAGAAGGCGACGACTATCCCCCGATCGAGGAAAAAGTCGGCTCACTCAGCTGCGTCGAAACGAAGAACAAGCAACAATTCGTCGTCGCGTCGATGTTCAACGGCGGCAACTGCCCCCAATGCGAATGGACAGACGTGTATTCGATGGATGGCGTCCTGCTGGGCAGCACGCGCGATCGCAAGAGCAGGAGCGCGGACATGACGGCGGCCCTGGAGGCGCTGAGGGACAAGCAGGTCAAGCGCGTGCTCGACCAGGAGCCCCTGCGGGGCTTGTACCAATCCCGCTCCGATAAATAATGGCGATCGATTACAACGTCTTCTATTCGACCAAGGGCAAGGGCTACCGCAAGGAACAGATCGTCAGCTGGTCCGCCTACGAGGTCCCCATCGACACGCGACCGGGCCGCCTGGCGGGCAATTCGCGCATCTGGGGCGATGCCTCGCACGAGGTCCAGCGCAAGGTCATCGATGCCATCATCGCCGCCGCCAAGGCGGAGGGCTTCTCGGTGCGCCGCATCGCCATGCTGCTGGCGATGGCGAAGATCGAATCGGGCTTCAATCCGGACGCGGCGGCCGGCACGACCTCGGCATCCGGTCTCGGCCAGTTCGTCAAGAAGACGGGCGAGGCGTACGGCCTGAACGCGCAGAACCGTTTCGAAGCCGGTCCCGGCATCAAGGCGCTGATCGGGTACTTCAAGGAGAACGAAGCGATCGCGGCCAAGAAGAAGAAACCGGATTACTTTGTCTACAAATACCACCATGACGGCCCGTACGGCGAATACGGCGGCACGCAGCTCGCCACCGACAAGTTCGCGCCGCTGGCCGCGACCTACGAAAAAGCGCTGATCGCGGGCCACGTGCTCACCGTCATGGACCCGAGCGGGCAAGCCATCGCCGACGCGGAACTCAAGGTAGCGCAGGGCGGCAAGTCGGCCATCCTCAAGACGAACGAGCACGGCACGGCGCCGCCCTTCCTGGCCAGCCCGGACTTCGGCCCCATCCAGGTCTACATCAAGAAAGTCGACGGTACGTTCAAGTACCTGAGCGACCTCGCGATCGACAAGCTCGAATCGGCATGGACGCTCGTTGCGCCGAAGGAACGGGTACCGTTGAAGACGCACCTGCACGAGCCCAAGGCACCGGCCGCGGCCCCGGCACCCGACACGCACAAGGTGGAGTCGGGCGAGACGGTGTCGCGCATCGCGCGCGACCACGGCACGACCTACCAGGAGCTGTGCAAGCTGAACGGGATCGAGAAACCGTACACGATCTACCCCGGCCAGGTCCTCAAGCTGCCGCCGAAGAAGGGAAACGCCGCAGCCCCGCCCAAGCCGCCAGCGGGTCCGGCACCGGCGCATGCGCCCGCCAAGGCGCCCGCCCCGGCCGCGGCCACGGCACCGGCGCCCGCCAGGCCCGTCGTCAAAGAGCGGCGCGATGCGGAAAGCAAGCATCCGGTGGCAAACGTCGTGGCGCCTCCCACGGGCGGGATGGCCGCAACCATCGCGTACGCGATGAAGCATGCACACAAGAAGTCGCAACACTTGTGTCTCAGGTACGTCAAGACCGCGCTGAAGGCGACAAAAATGATCAGCACGTACCCGAACGTCGTCGCCGCCAAGGACTTCGGTCCGTCGCTCGCGGCCGAAGGTTTCAGGAATCTGCTGGAGACGAAGCCGGGCACGAATCTCAGGACGGCGCCCGTCGGGTCCGTCATCGTCTACCGCCCTGTGGAACAGCAGGAACGAAACGGCAAGCCGATCTATGGACACATCGAAATCAAGACCGACAGCGGCTACGTCAGCGATTACTTCACCGAACATCCTACCTTCAGCACCAACGAGGTGACGATGGTATCGCCAGTTGGCAGGACAACGGGCGTCAGCTACAAGGTCATCGGCATCTGGTTCAAGGAATAACATGAAGATTTCATCACTACTCCCCGCCCTCGGCCTCGCCGTCTGCACCGCGGCGTGCTCTCAGAACATGTCTCACGCAACGTCGGGCTACGTCTGCCCCGTCAAGAGCGCGTCCGGGCCGAAGGTCGAACAGCAGGTCGGGCTGGACGTCCTCGCCGCACTCGACAAGGCGTTCGACGCCGCATTGGGACCGGACGCCAAACACCTCGATCAGCCCAAGGTGCTCGCCAAACTGGCAGCGAGCCGTGTGGACGAGGCGCGGATGGCGGCGCTCGCCGACGTATCGGGATGCGCGGCGCTGCTCGACGTGCGCTCGTCGTGCTCGCAATACTACGACCCCGAACTGGGCAATCCGCTATCCGTCTTCATGGGCATGAAAAAGTCGGCACCGTTGCGCAAGCAATTCGAAGCGGCCGTCGCACGTTTGCCCGACGGCGAACCGAAGCGGGCGGCCGAGACCTGCATCAAGCTGGTCGGCAAGCGATGAACCGTCCGCTGATCCGGGTCGACGACACGACGTCGCACGGCGGCAAGGTGCTCGAAGGCAGCGCCAACATGATCGTCGACGGCAAGCCCGTCGCCCGCGTGGGCGACAAGGTCAGTTGCCCGATCCACGGCGACACGACGATCGCCAGCGGCAGCGCCACCTATCTCGTCGACGATAAGCCGACCGCGCGCGACGGCGACACGACCGCCTGCGGCGCCACGCTGAAGGCGACACAAGACCATTACTTCATCCAATGACACCATGAACGACCTGTTGACCCGCCGCCGCCTCGCGGCCCTGCTGTGCGCCTGGCTACTTACCGCCTGTTCCGACAAACACGATGTCCCCGCACCTGCCGCACCGCCACCCGCGACCGCACCGGCCGTCGCGCCGTCCGCCGCAGCACCGGCACCGGCACCGGCAGCCGCGGCCGCATCCGCGCCCATCGAACACGCGCAACACGCGGAACTCGTCTGCGACGACCGCAAGATCGTGCTGGACGCCACGTGCAGCAACATGTACGGCCCCGAACTGATGGCCTGCACGCGCCAGTCGCTGACGTTCCTGGACAGCGCCGCCGGCCGGGAAGCCGGAAAGCGCGACTTCGCGGCCGCGAAAGGCGAAGGCGACGACCCGCCCGTGATAGAGGAAAAGGTCGGCGCCCTCACCTGCACGCGCACCGCGTCCGGCGAGCGCTACGTCGTCGCCGACATGTTCAACGGCGGCAATTGCGAACAATGCGAGTGGCACGACGTGTACGACTGGCAGGGCAAGCTGGTGGGTTCGGACCGCGATCGCGCGAAAACGGACAAGCGCGTGGCGGATATCGTGTCCGCGGCGGCGGTCGCGGGCCAGGCCTTCGGCCACGGCGAACTAAAAGACTTTTATGCCGAAGGCAAGCAATAAGGCTAGCGCTCGCGCACCAGATTGAACTGCCGGGCCTGGCGCTTGTAGTCGGCCACGGCCTGGTGGATGTAGCGGGTCAGTGCATCGCCCGTCAACGCGAGCGGATACAGACCGATCTGCGCGCGCATCTGCGCGAACTCGGGCGCCGACTCGATGCGGTCGAAGGCCTGCACCCAGCGGCGGTAATCCGCATCGGACACGTCCGGCCCCATCAGGATGCCGCGGATCAGCGGCCACACGATATCGTAGCCCTGCTCGCGCGCCGTGGGCACGCCCGCCATCGCGCCCGTGAGGCGTTTATCGGACAACACGGCCAGCACGCGCACCTTGCCGGACGCCGTGTACAACGCCGTCTCCGACACGTCGCTCGACACGACCTGCACATAGCCCGCCTGCATCGCGACGAACTCCTCGCCGCCCCCTTCCAGCGCGACGAAGCGCAGCTGGCGCGGGTCGAGGCCGGCCTGGCGGGCCAGCAGCGCCATCTTCATCCAGTCCTGGCTGCCGATCGTGCCCGACATGCCGATCACGATCTTCTCGGGGTCGCGCCGCAGGACGTCCACCAGGTCGCGCAGCGAACGGTACGGCGAATCGGCCGGCACGGCGATGACGCCATAGTCGACGCCGAGTGCCGCCACCCAGCGCACGTCATCCGGACTGGCCTTGCCGAACTTGCCCTGCGCGAGGTTCAGCAGCGACCCGCCGGAAAACGCGACGAGCGTGTCCGGCTCGGCGCGCCGCTGCGACACCACCGTGTGCCACGCCACGGCGCCGATTCCGCCCGGCAGGTAGCTCAGCTTCAGCCGGGGCGCGCCGGGCTTGGCTTGCAGCGCCTTCTGGGCGAGCTTGCAGGTCAGGTCCATCGCCCCGCCCGGCTTGGACGGGACGAGGCATTCGGCGGCCGGTTGTGCCGCTCCGGCGGGCAGCGCGGCCAGCAGCGGCAAGGACAACAGGATCGTGCGCAGGGACGTCATGACGCTCATGATACTCGCGTTGGCGTCCGCTTCAATGCAGTTGCGACATTGCCAACAAGGTCAGCGTGACCGTGATCGCGCCGCCGATGCGGGTGGCGATCTGGGCGAACGGCATCAGCTGCATGCGCTCGGCCGCCGTCAGGATCGCGACGTCGCCCGTGCCGCCCTGGCCGCTGTGGCAGGCGTTGATGATCGCGGTCTCGATCGGGTACATGTTCATGCGGCGGCCGACGAAGAAGCCGGTGGCGATCAGGCTGGCGACGGTCGAGACGATGACCGTCAGGTTGACCACGTTGAACGCGGAGACGAGCTTGTCCCACGGCGTCATCGACGCGCCGATCGCGAACAGCAGCGGGTACGTCACGGCCGTCGAAAAGAATTTGTAGACGATGTAGGAACTCTGCTGCAGCTGCGGCGACACGAGGCGCGACAGCTTGAACATCACGGCCACGAACAGCATCGCGACCGGGGCCGGGAAATCGAACAGGCGGAAGCACATCATGCCGACCATGTACAGCGAGATCGAGGTGATGCCCGCGGCGGCGATGTTGGCGATGTCGAACTGGCCCGGCAGGCTTTCCGCCTGCGGCGCGATGGCTTCCTCGCCCGGCTGCAGGCGGCCCTGGCCGGTCAGGTGCGGGCGCTTCTTGCCCAGCGAATTCAGCATGCCGGACAGCAGGATCGCCGTCAGGCTGCCCAGCATCACGGGCGGCAGGACTTCCGCGAAGATATGGCCCTGCTCCTGGCCGAGGATGCCCGCATAGCCGATCGACAGCGGGATCGCGCCTTCGCCGACACCGCCCGCCATGATCGGCGCGACGAGGTAGAAGAACGTGTGGTACGGGCCCAGGCCCAGCAGCGTGCCGACCGCAGTGCCGACCGCGCCCGCCACGACGGACCCGATGGCCAGCGGCACGAAGATCTTCAGGAAGCCCTTGATCAGGACGTTGCGGTCCATGCTCAGGATGCTGCCGACGATGATCGACGAGATGAACAGGTACAGGAAGTTGGTGGACTTGGTGAAGTCGACGACGTTCTTCAGCACGGGCGCCGGCAGCAGCTTGCTGAAGGCGAGATACGACGGGATGAACGTCGCGAAGATGGCGGCGGCGCCGATGTTGCGGAAATACGGGAGGCGCTTGCCCAGCTCGGCGCAGGAAAAGCCGCCGACGGTAAGGATGGCGATCGACACGCAGATATCGTTCGGCACCTTGCCGGTCGCGACGAAGCCGCCGATCAGCGCCAGCAGCAGCACGTAGACCGGCAGCGGCACGATGCCGATGCGGGTGCGCGCGATGGTGCGGACGATCCGCGGAATGGAGGTGCCGGCCGCCTGCTGTTCTGCGTTCGCCGGAGTGTAGGTTGTCGTGTTCATGTGTGCTCCTCTTTCTTGTCAAGGCCAGATATCGGAACCGTTGATACGGCCGATCAGCCTGGTGAATGGAGCCCACTATATCGACGCAACCCTTCAATTACCTTTCAGCGGCATAATGGCGGGTTTTCGCCGTCCTTGACGAGGTTTTCGTGTTTTCTCCCGTATCGCTCGACGTCAGCGCCGCCATCAAGACCCTCGTGCTCACGCTCGACCTGCTGGGTACGTTCGTGTTCGCCCTGAGCGGCGCCGTGGCCGGCGTGCGCCGCCGGCTCGACCTGTTCGGCGTGCTGGTGCTGTCGTTCGTCGCCGCCAACTCGGGCGGCATCGTGCGCGACGTCCTCATCGGCGCGACGCCGCCATCGGCGATCCGCGACTGGCGCTACCTGGCCGTCTCGCTGCTCGCGGGCGTGCTGATCTTTTTCTGGTATCCGCGCATCAAGCGCCTGCAGAGCCCCGTGCTGATCTTCGACGCGGCCGGCCTCGCCCTGTTCTGCGTGGCCGGCGCCCAGAAGGCCCTCGTGTTCGGCCTGGACCCCGTGATGGCCGCGCTGCTCGGCATGCTGACGGGCGTCGGCGGCGGCGTCGCGCGCGACGTGCTGCTGTCCGAGATTCCGGCCGTGCTGCGCTCCGACATCTACGCCGTCGCCGCCCTGGCCGGTGCCGCCGTGATGGTGACGGGCGACGCGCTGGGCGTGCCGGGCACCGCGAGCGCCTGCGCCGGCGCCGCGCTGTGCTTCGGCCTGCGCCTCGCCGCCATCAAGCTGGACTGGCACCTGCCCGTCGCGCATGCGTCGCTGAAGGCGGCGGAGGATGCGGCCAAGGCGGAGGGGCGGAACGAGCGGTAAGGCTGGCCGGCTTTGCACCGGCCGCAGGGTATTAACGTTCTCTGGACGGCTTGGCCAGCCTGGCGGCCAGGCCGTTCAACTCGCGGCTATGAAACAAGTCGATGCACTTCATGGTATTGAATCCTCCTTCGACCGAGCCGCTGTAGCGGCGCGCCGCATAATTCTCCGCCAGCGCACGCAAGGCGGCATACGCCTCCGGCGTTTGATGGCCGAACTCCATGTACGCGCTGGCGGTGGCGTTGGCGTCCGCGCGCAGCACCGGGTCGGTCGCTACGATTGCCAGGCACGTGCTCAAGGCCCAGTTTTTCAACAAGTCCTGTTGTGAGTAATTGGCCGTCATCGGAGCGCCGTCCCGGGCCGGACCGGTTTTCCGCGCCGCTGCGTGCGCACCGGGCGCACAGGCGAGCAGCGCACCGACCACGACGGCCGCGAACGCCGGCTTCATTCAAGCACGCACAGCGAAGCAGTCAATTGTCATAATTTCTCCGTAAGACAATTCTGTTTAGTGACAATACTGCCGACTCGCCAGGGTTCCGTGAGCCGGACGATAGTCTCATTAAATCGTAAATTCTAGCTAACTTTTTTCGGATGGATTGTTACTTCATGCGGCAAGGATCGCTGCTTGCAATCTCAGCAACTTTGCAAATACACTAGTTGTCCGACAACTTTCCGCCCGATCATGAAAACCGACTTCAAGAAGCGACTTGCCGTTCTCGGATTTGCCGCGCTTGCCGGCTGCGCAACGCAACCGGCAGCCGTTCCCCCAGCCCTGGCTGACGCGCTCGCGCACAAGGGCGTCGGCCCCGTGGACAACTTCAACTACGTGGATGAGCATGGCAAGCCGATGACCGAGCGCGACTTCGTGGCGCAGGTCAAGCAGTCACACCAGTTTGCGGTCACCAGGGCGCACGACGACCGCGAGCGGGACGTGACCTTGCGCTTGCGTCCGGTTGGCTACGATCCCGGCCAGGCAGGCAGCGCGCTGCCGTCGGCATCGCTGAATCCGGCCGAGCTGCCCGCCATGATCGATTTCAAGACGTGCCCGAGGCCAGCCTATCCGCCGGACGAGGTGCGGGCGAAGCACACGGGCCTGGTCAAGCTGAACTTCCTGATCGGCGCCGACGGGGCCATCCGGAAAGCGGAGATCGGCACGTCGTCGGGCTACCCCGCATTGGACCAGGCCGCGCTGGCCGCCCTCTCCCGCTGCAGCTTTACGCCGGGCACGTCGGCCGGCGCGCCGGTGGAAAAGGTGTCCATCGTGCAGTACAAGTGGAGCATCGAATGACGCCGGGTCAGCCCGCGCGCCGGTAGTGCATGGCGACCGCGCCGTTGCGCAGCGGCGTCGCGGAGAGCAGTTCGAGCCGGCGCGTGGCCGGCAATCCGCTGTCGTACAGCGTCGGACCGTGGCCGGCGATCCTGGGATGGACGAGGAACCGGTATTCGTCGATCAGGTCCAGCCGTTCCAGCGCGGCCGCGAGCTTGCCGCTGCCGAGGAGCACGCCGTTCGGGGTTGCGTCCTTGAGCTGCTGCACGCTCGAACGCAGGTCGGCCGTGACATGGTGGCTGTTCGTCCAGGGGAAGTCGGACCGGGTCGAGGACACCACGTACTTCGGTTTGACCTCCAGCTTGTCCGCCCATGCGCGCAGCGCCGGCGGCGCGTCGACGGCGCCGCGCGCGACCGCCGGCCAGTAGGCCTCCATCATCTCGTAAGTGACCCGGCCCCACAGCATCGCCCCGGCCTCGTCCATGAGGTCGGTGAAAAAGGCATGCGTCTCGTCGTCGGCGATGCCTTCGCGGTGGTCGACGCAGCCGTCCAGGGTCAGGTTGATACTGAAGGTCAAAAGTCCCATCGTGTCCTCAGTTCGCTAGCGGGCATTACGTAGTTTATGAAGTTCGACCGGGAGCGTGACGAGAAGTCCGGCTGCGATTGATGAAAGCAGGACGAGGAAAAGCATTAGCGGAGAAACCGAATGCTCACGCCAGTACTGGAAGACCGCGCTTACGGTGAGAATCGCCACCACGAGCAACCAGTTCTTCTTCAACACGTTGAAAATTGCAACCTTGAGCATCTTTCCTCCTTAACTAACGAGCTAACGGCAGCTTCTGGCCGAACCCGGCCGTTCGTAAGGCCCAGTGTACGGCCCGTATTGCTCTCCCGGCAAGTCCGTTTTTTGGTCGACGTACTTATTCCCCCGGCCCGTCGCAGGGCAGCTTGTCCATGTCCGCCAGCGTCCACTGGTCGCGCCACCGCACGACCGGCTTGCCGCCCTCCCACTCGATGGGCAGCCACACGTAGCGCCCGTCGATCGCATCCTCCTTGCGCCAGACGTCCAGCATCAGGATATGCCGCGTGCAGCCATTGCGCTGCAGTGTCAGCGCATAGGTCGACTGGCCGCCGAACGTGATCTTCTGCTGCTCCGGCGTGCCGCGCACCGGATTGCCCAGCGCCCGCCACGGGCCCGATATCGCGTCCGCCACGTAAGACTTGGCCGCGTTCGGCGCCCAGCCCGTCAGGCCCGACGTCACGAGGTAATACTTGCCGCCGTGCTTGAAGACGGCCGGCGCCTCGTCGTCGCCGTTCTGCTTCACGCGCGCATACTGCCCCGCCGAACGCAGGTAGTCGTCCGTCAGGCGCGATACGTGCATCGTGTGATTTTCCTCCGATGCGTAGAACTGCCAGGCCTTGCCGTCGTCGTCCACGAACAGGGTCATGTCGCGCGCCATCTGCCCGCCCGCGTGGTCGCGCGCGAGGAAGGACGTGGCGGGGTCCTTGTCCTCGGGCTTGACGTCGACGGGCCACGCGCCGGCGTCCGGCCGGAACGAGCCTTGATACACGTACGGCCCCGTCACCTTGTCCGCGACGGCCACGCCGGAGCGCGCCGCGTCGTAGCGCTTGCCCTTCAGCTCCAGGTGGAACCACATCACGAACTTGCCCGTCTTCGAATTGAAGATCACCTTGGGCCGCTCGATGATCGCGCCCTTGACGATGTCGCTCGCCGGGTCGTTGCTGACCGCGAGCGCGATGCCTTCGTCCTTCCAGTCGGTCAGGTTGCGCGAGCTGTACACGTGCACGCCGACCTGGGCGACGTTGCCCGCCGTGCCGGACACTTTGTGCTCGCCGAACCAGTAATACACGCCGTCGTGTTCCAGGATCCCGCCGCCGTGCGCGTTGATGTGCACGCCCTTGTCATCCGGCCACAGCGCGCCGGGCCGGAACACGCCGTCCGCCTGTGCCGCCGTCGCCGCGCCCAGCAGCGCTGCCGCCGCCAGGAAAAACTTCATCTTGTGCTTCATACGTTCGTCTCCGTGAGTGGACGTGCAATGTTATCGATATCTCCGCCTTTTGTCGCGGACTTTTCATTACACTGGCCGTCGCGATCGATGAAAGGAATACAATGAGACCGGTGCCGGCCCTGCTTGCCGTATTCAGTGCGACGTCCTGCTACGCCCAGCCGGCACCTGCGCAAGAGCAGCTCGGTTTCTGGATGGACGCCGGCGACCACGGTATCGTACAGTGCACGCTCGCAACGATGCCGGTCGGGGGCGACATCCGCCAATTCCTGCGTCTGACCCTCGGCGTGGGCGTCGACCCAAAAAAGTTCGAACTGGTCGGCAAGGTCAGGCTGCGCGAGGACGCCCCGCCGGCCCGCCCCCACCTGCTGGAAATCGGCGCGGGCGCGCAGACGGCACTCAGCGTCGCGCTACACCCGGACAAGGCTGACCGTGCGTCCGCGCAGATCCCCGCCCCGGCCATGATGGACGTGTTGCGGACGTTCCTGCGCCAGCGCACGCTGTGGATGCGCATCGACGGCGCCGCCGCGCGGACGGTCGCCGTCGCCGGCAAGGAGGCGGACCTGGCGTCCTGCGTCGCTACCCTCGAACGCGACCTGGCCGACGAACGTGCCGCGCGCGCCCGCGGCGATGTCAGCGACGCCTTCCCCAGCCTGCAGAGCGATTAGGCACCGATTGCATCCGGCAGCGGATATCTGCTACCATGTGATCGATAACAAATATAGGAGACCTCATGCGCCAATTTTTCGCCGCCGTGTGGCTGTGCGCCGCCGCCGTGCACGCCAGCGCCGCGGACATGATCGAACGCGTCGCCTCGCCGGACGGCCACATCGTGCTCGAACTGGCACAGAAACTGGACGCCGCCGGCAAGCGCGCCCTGTCCTACAACGTGCGCTACGACGGCGAGACCGTCATCCGCGACTCGCTGCTGGAACTGCGCCTCGACAACCACCTGTCCGAGAACGCGATGGCCCTGCCCGTCGACCATCACGCGCGCTGGTTCGAGAACCTGCGCGTGACGGGCGTGCACCGCGCGCGCCACGACAGCACGTGGACGCCCGTCACGGGCGAGCGCACGCACATCCGCGACCAGTACGAAGCCCTCACCGTCGACTTGGTCAAGGACGACAACCCGACCTATAAACTGTCCGTCGAAGTGCGTGCTTACGATGCCGGCGTGGCGCTGCGCTTCGCGTTCCCCGAGAACGAAAAAGGCACGTACTACCGCATCATCGGCGAGGACACGGAATTCGCGCTGCCCGCCGGCACGCGCGCTTGGTTCCACGGCTGGGCCCAGGGTCCGTACCAGCTGATGCCGCTGCGCGACTGGCCGGACCAGGCCGAGCGCCCGCTCACGCTGCAACTGCCGAACGGCCTGTCCGTCGCCCTGCTCGAAGGCCAGATGGTCGATTACGCGCGCACCAAGTTCAAGCTGAGCCCCGACAAGCCGGACACCATCGTGACGGCCATGCACGACCCGGCCGACCTGGTCTCGCCGTTCGCCACGCCCTGGCGCGGCATCATGATCGCGCGCCGTCCCGGCCAGCTGATCGAAAACAACGACTTCATCCTGAACCTGAACGCGCCGTCGCGCATCGCCGACACCTCGTGGATCAAGCCGGGCAAGATCATGCGCGTGATGTCGCTGACGACGAAGGACGCGAAGGCCAACATCGACTTCGCCGCGCGCCACAAGCTGCAATACGTCCTGTTCGACTTCAAGTGGTACGGCAACGCGTTCTCGTTCGACGCCGACGCGACGAAGGTGGCGATTCCCGACTTCGACCTCCCGGGCATCATCGCCTACGCGAAAAGCAAGGGCATCGGCGTGTGGCTGTACGTGAACCAGCAGGGCCTGATGGCGCAGGGCGACACGCTGTTCCAGACCTACCGCGACTGGGGCGTCGCAGGTGTGAAATTCGGCTTCGTGCAGGTCGGTTCGCATCGCTGGACGACGTGGCTCGAAAAGACGATCCAGCAGGCGGCCGCCGCCAACATCATGGTCAACATCCACGACGACTGGCGCCCCACCGGCGAGCAGCGCACCTGGCCCAACCTCCTGACGGCGGAAGGCATCCGCGGCAACGAGGAAATGCCGGACGCCACGCACAACACGGTGTTGCCGTTCGTGCGCTACCTCGCCGGCGCGGCCGACTACACGATCTGCTACTACGACCCGCGCATCCGGACGACGCACGCCCACCAGCTGGCCCTGGCGGTCGTCTATTACAGCCCGCTGCAGACGCTGTACTGGTACGACACGCCGGACCGCTCGCACGACGAGCCGGAACTCGCGTTCTGGGACCGCATCCCGACCACGTGGGACGAGACGCGCGTGCTGGACGGCGCGCCGGGCCGCGACGTGACGATCGCACGGCGCAAGGGCGACGAGTGGTTCGTCGGCAGCATCACGAACAACGACGCGCGCCGCATCCCGCTGCGCTTCGACTTCCTCCCGAAGGGCAAGCGCTACGAAGCGACGATCTATGCGGACGACCCGGCCGCGCCGACGCGCACGAAAGTCGGCATCCGCACGCGCACGGTGGACGCGGCCACCGTGCTGCAGCTGGACCTGCCCGCTTCCGGCGGCCAGGCGCTGTGGCTGCGCCCTCTCTAGGCCTCGTACCAGCGGTCCTTCGCCAGCAGGATCTCGTGATGCCCCCGCCCCGCGGGGATCATCGGGAAGCAGTTCTCGGCCTGCTCGACCCGCACGTCGAGCAGGTACGGGCCCTCCGAATCCATGCACGCCGCCACGGCGGCATCGAGTTCGGCCGGGTCCTCGACGCGGCGCGCCTGCCAGCCGAAGGCGCGCGCCAGCGCCACGAAGTCCGGCAGCGCTTCCGAATAACTGTGGCTGTAGCGCCCTTCGTAATGCAGCTCCTGCCACTGCCGCACCATGCCCATGCAGCCGTTGTTCGACAGGACCAGTTTCACGGGACACCGGTGCTGCACCGCCGTCGCCAGTTCCTGGATGTTCATCAGCACGGACGCGTCGCCCGAGATGCACACGACGAGATCGTCCGGATGCGCGACCTGGGCGCCGATCGCCGCCGGCAGGCCATAACCCATCGTGCCCGCACCGCCCGACGTGAGCCAGCGCCGCGGACGCTCGAAACCGAGATACTGCGCGGCCCACATCTGGTGCTGGCCCACGTCGGTCGACACGATCGCGCCGCGCCGCGCCACGTGATCCGCCAGCGCGCGCATCAGCCGTTGCGGCAGGATGCCCGCGGCGGCCGCCGGCACGTCGAGGCAGCGCGCCGCGCGCCATGACGCGATCCTGTCCCACCACGCCGCGGTGGGCGCGGGGTCGGCACCGTCCAGCATCCGGAGCAGGCCGACGAGGATCTCGGCGCAGTCGCCCGCCAGGCCGACGTCCGTGCGCACGACCTTGCCGATCGACGCGGGATCGACGTCGATGTGGACGATGCGCGCCTCCGGACAGAAATGCGCCAGCTCGCCCGTGACGCGGTCGTCGAAGCGCGCGCCCACGCACACGACGAGATCCGCCTCGTGCATCGCGAGGTTCGCTTCCAGCGTGCCGTGCATGCCCAGCATGCCGAGCCAGCGCGGGTCCGACGCGGGAAACGCGCCCAGCCCCATCAGCGTCAGGGTGCACGGCGCATCCTTCCGGCGCACGAGACGGGCGAATGCGGTGCAGGCGGCGTCGCCCGCGTTGATGAGGCCTCCGCCGCCGTAGAACACGGGCCGGCGCGCGTGCCGGATCAGGTGCGCGGCCTGTCCGAGCGCGGCTTGCGGCACGCTTGACGGGACCGCGGCGGCGGACGAACCGGACGGCGCGGCCGCCACCTCGGCCGCCTGGATATCCTTCGGCACGTCGACCAGCACGGGCCCCGGCCGGCCGCCCAGGGCCGTCGCGACGGCGGTCCGGATCGTGGCCGCGACGGCCGCGGCGTCGCGCACCTGCGTATTCCATTTCGTGACCGTGCGCGTGATGCCGAGCGCGTCGCACTCCTGGAATGCGTTGGTGCCGATCGCACCGGTGGCGACCTGGCCGCTGACGCACAGCACGGGAACCGAATCGCTCAGCGCGTCGAGCAGGCCGGACGTCGTGTTCGCGACACCGGGGCCGGACGTCACGAAGACGACGCCGAGCCGCCCGGTCGAACGCGCATACCCCTGGGCAGCATGGACGGCCGCCTGTTCATGACGGACGAGGATGTGGCGGATGCGCCGGTCGAGGGCGAGCGCGTCGTACAGTGGCAGCACGGCGCCGCCGGGATAGCCGAACACGGTGTCGACGCCGCAGTCCACCAGCGTGTCGACCAGTACGCGGGCGGCGGTCAGGAGAGGAAGTGTTTTCATCCCTGAATTTTATCGACCTTAGCGCGGAAAGTGCTTCATGGTTTTCGCTATAATCTCACCCTATCCTGAAAATTTTTCACCCATCATGGACGATCAGAGAAAAATCTACGACGCTGCCGATCTGCGGATCCTGGCCATCCTGCTGAAGGACTCGCGCACGCCGCTGCAGGAGATCAGCAGCGCCGTGAACCTGTCGACGACGTCGTGCTGGAACCGCATCAAGCGGATGACGGACAGCGGCCTGCTGGAGGCGTACACGGTGAAGGTCGACCTGGCGAGCCTCGGCTACCACGACACGGTGATCGTCCAGGTGACGCTGGACAGCCACAGCGAGGAGACGCTGTACAAATTCGGCCAGGCGCTCGAATCGATCCCGGAAGTGCTGGAAGCCGCGCTGATCTCGGGCGACTACGATTACTTCATCCGCATCGCCGTGAAGGACACGCGCGACTACGAACGGCTGCTGCGCGAGCGCATTTACAACATCCCGGGCATCCGCCACAGCAAGTCCAGCTTCGTGCTGCGCACGCTGAAAAAGGTCGATACGCCCCTCACCTGACGGTCCGACGCCACACTTCCGGGCAGCTTTCACGGTTAACCGAGTTGCGTCTTATGTCTTATAGAAGACTTGAGATACAATATCGGCAGTACCGGGCCAGCAACCGCTGTCCTGATTTTCAAAACGACTGAAAGAGCTTCCCATGTTAGCCGCATACCGCACCCATGTCGCCGAACGCGCCGCCCTCGGCGTGCCCCCGCTGCCCCTGTCCGCAGCCCAGACCACGGACCTGGTCGAACTCCTGAAGAATCCGCCGGCTGGCGAAGAAGACTTCCTGGTCGACCTGGTCACGAACCGCGTCCCGGCGGGCGTGGACGACGCGGCCAAGGTCAAGGCCGCGTTCCTGAACAAGATCGCCCGCGGCGAGGAAACCAGCCCGCTGATCTCGCGCGAACTGGCGACGCGCCTGCTGGGCACGATGCTCGGCGGCTTCAACATCAAGCCGATGATCGACCTGCTGGACGACGCCGTCGTCGGCAAGGTCGCCGCAGAGGGCCTGAAAAAGACCCTGCTGATGTTCGACTACTTCCACGACGTCAAGGAACTGGCCGACAAGGGCAGCGCCAACGCCAAGGAAGTGATCCAGTCGTGGGCCGACGCCGAATGGTTCACGTCGCGTCCGGCCGTCCCGGAAAGCATGACCCTCACCGTCTTCAAGGTGTCCGGCGAGACCAACACCGACGACCTGTCGCCGGCTCCGGACGCGACCACCCGCCCGGACATCCCGCTGCACGCGCTGGCCATGCTGAAGAACCCGCGTCCGGGCATCAATCCGGAAGAGCCGGGCAAGATCGGCCCGATCAAGCAGATCGAGGCACTGAAGGCCAAGGGCCACCTGGTCGCCTACGTGGGCGACGTGGTCGGCACGGGCTCCTCGCGTAAATCCGCCACCAACTCGGTGCTGTGGTTCACGGGCGAAGACATCCCGTTCATCCCGAACAAGCGCTTCGGCGGCGTGTGCCTCGGCACCAAGATCGCCCCGATCTTCTACAACACGATGGAAGACGCCGGCGCCCTGCCGATCGAAGTCGACGTGTCGAACATGGAAATGGGCGACGTCATCGAACTGCGTCCGTACGACGGCAAGGCCCTGAAGAACGGCGAGACGATCGCCGAGTTCAAGGTCAAGTCCGACGTGCTGTTCGACGAAGTGCGCGCCGGCGGCCGTATTCCGCTGATCATCGGCCGCGGCCTCACCGCCAAGGCGCGCGAAGCGCTGGGCCTCGCGCCGTCGACGCTGTTCCGCCTGCCGCAGAATCCGATCGATTCCGGCCGCGGCTTCTCGCTGGCGCAGAAGATGGTCGGCCGCGCGTGCGGCCTGCCGGAAGGCCAGGGCATCCGCCCGGGCACGTACTGCGAACCGAAGATGACCACCGTCGGCTCCCAGGACACCACCGGCCCGATGACCCGCGACGAGCTGAAGGACCTGGCCTGCCTGGGCTTCTCGGCCGACCTCGTGATGCAATCGTTCTGCCACACGGCCGCGTATCCGAAGCTGGTCGACGTCAAGATGCACAAGGAACTGCCGACGTTCATCGAGAACCGCGGCGGCGTGGCGCTGCGTCCGGGCGACGGCGTGATCCACTCGTGGCTGAACCGCCTGCTGCTGCCGGACACCGTCGGCACCGGCGGCGACTCGCACACCCGCTTCCCGATCGGTATCTCGTTCCCGGCCGGCTCGGGCCTGGTCGCCTTCGCGGCCGCCACCGGCGTCATGCCGCTGGACATGCCGGAATCGGTGCTGGTCCGCTTCAAGGGCGAGATGAAGCCGGGCGTCACGCTGCGTGACCTCGTCAACGCGATCCCGCTGTACGCGATCCAGCAAGGCCTGCTGACCGTCGACAAGAAGGGCAAGAAGAACATCTTCTCCGGCCGCATCCTGGAAATCGAAGGCCTGCCGAACCTGAAGGTCGAACAGGCGTTCGAACTGTCCGACGCGTCGGCAGAGCGCTCGGCCGCCGGCTGCACGGTCCACCTGGACAAGGCACCGATCATCGAGTACATGACCTCGAACATCACGCTGATGAAGTGGATGATCGCGAACGGCTACCTGGACCGCCGCACGCTGGAGCGCCGCATCAAGGCGATGGAAGCCTGGCTCGCGAAGCCGGACCTGCTGGCACCGGACGCGGATGCCGAGTACGCCGCCGTCATCGAGATCGACCTGGCCGACATCCATGAACCGATCGTCGCCTGCCCGAACGACCCGGACGACGTCAAGACGCTGTCCGACGTCGCCGGCGACAAGATCGACGACGTGTTCGTCGGCTCGTGCATGACCAACATCGGCCACTTCCGCGCCGCCTCGAAACTCCTGGAAGGCAAGACCGACATCCCGGTCCGCCTGTGGGTCGCCCCGCCGACCAAGATGGACCAGCAGGTGCTGACGGCCGAAGGCCACTACGGCACCTTGGGCCGCACCGGCGCGCGCATGGAAATGCCGGGCTGCTCGCTGTGCATGGGTAACCAGGCGCAGATCCGCAAGGGTGCGACCGTGATGTCGACGTCGACGCGCAACTTCCCGAACCGCCTCGGCATCGACACCCGCGTGTACCTGGGTTCGGCCGAACTGGCCGCGGTCTGCTCCACGCTGGGCAAGATCCCGACCCGCGAAGAGTACATGGCGCATATCGGCGTGATCAACGAGAACGCCGACCAGATCTACCGCTACATGAACTTCGACCAGATCAGCGAGTTCCGCGACGTGGCGGATACCGTCGCCGTCTGAGCCTGACGTTTCAAGCCCTCGGGGGCCGGGTCCTGTAACATACGGGGCCCGGCCCTTTTTCCTTGCATCGTCTCTTGAACAGCCTCCCTCCGTTCGGCTTCCGGCGCGACCTGCCCCGCTGGCGCCAGCTCGTCACGCCCGCCTGGCTGGCGGGCCGCGCCGACGCGGCGTGCCGCCTGTTCGAAGTCGGATGCGACGGCGCGGCGGCCCATGCGGCCGGCCATCTCCCCGGCGCCGGCTACCTCGACACGACGTGGTTCGAACACGGACCGTTGTGGAACAAGGTCCCCGACGCCGAACTCCGACGGGTGCTGCTCGCCCACGGCATCCGCCACGACACCACCGTCGTCCTGTATGGCCGCAACGTGCTCGCGGCGGCGCGCGTCGCGCACCTGCTGCTGTACGCGGGCGTCGAGGACGTCCGCCTGCTCGACGGCGGGATCGCGGCGTGGCAGCGGGCGGGCTTGCCGCTCGAATCCGGGCCGCCTCGCCCCGGTCCGGCGGCGGACGATTTCGGCGCGCCCTTCCCGGCGCGGCCCGACTACCTGTTCGACATGGACCAGGTGCGCGGCCTGCTGCGGCATGGCCAGGGCACGCTCGCCAGCATCCGCACGTGGAACGAATACGTCGGCCGGACGTCGGGCTACAACTACATCGAGGCACGGGGCGACATTCCGGGCGCCGTATGGGGCCGCGCCGGCGACGAGGGCGACGTGAACAGCATGGCCGCGTTCCATCACGCCGACGGGCGCATGAAACCCGCGGCGGACATCCTGCGCATGTGGGGATCGAACGGCATCCACGCGGGCCGGCCGACGGTATTTTATTGCGGCACCGGCTGGCGCGCGTCGCTGGCGTTCTTCTACGCCTGGCTGATGGGCTGGGAGCGCATCGGCGTGTACGACGGCGGCTGGTGCGAATGGAGCCGGGATCCGGACAACCCGGTCGTGTGCCGCGCGGAGCGGGAGGACGTCGAACGCCGGCGCCATTGCCGATAACGCGGAAATCGCATACACTCCGAAAAGTTATCGATAACTAATTCACCCACATGACCGAGACAATCTCCCGCCGCCTGCTCGCCATCGACGAAGGCCGCCAACAACTGTCGCTCGTCGACACCGCCACCGACACCTTCCACTGGACGCTGGACCTGTCCCCCTACCCGCTCGCGCGCGACCTGCAGCGGCTCGACGCGGCCCGCGCGCTGGTCGGCTTCGACCGCGGTTTCTTCGAGCTGGATATCGAATCGGGCCGCGTGCTGGACGCCTGCGCGCGCTGGACCGACGTCACGGCCGTGCACCGCCGGCCCGACGGCCACACGCTCGTGACGGGCTGGAACCTGGACGGCACGGGCGGCGTCAACGTGCTGACGCTGGACCGCGAATGGAACGTCGTCGCCAGCGCGCGCCGCGACGGCGACTACGTGCGCCTGATGCGCCCGACGCGGGACGGCACGTACCTGCTGTGCACCAACGACCACATCCTCGAAACGGCGCCGGACCTGACGGAACGCCGCCGCTTTGGCGTGTCCGAATTCGAACATGCGTGGAAGGCCGAACGGAGCGCGGACGGCACCACCCTCGTGTCGGGCGGCTATGGCGCGGTGATGGTGTTGTTCGACGCGGCCGGGAACGTGCGGCAGCGCTTCGGCGCCGCGGCCGACCTGCCCGCCGAGGTGGCGCCGTTCTTCTATGCGAGCTTCCAGCAGCTGGGCAACGGCCACCTGCTCGTCGCGAACTGGCAGGGACACGGTCCGGACAACGGGCACAAGGGACGGCAGTTGCTGGAGTTCGACGCGCAGCGGCGGCTGGCCGGCACGTGGTCGGCCCCCGAGCGGATCTCGTCGCTGCAGGGCATCCTGGTGCTCGACTAACCTTCCAGCGGTTCGGCCGGCGTGGCGGACGATGCGCCGCGCGCGCCGATCCGCTTCACGAGCAGCTGGTCGATGCGGTAGTGGTCCACGTCGAGCACTTCGAACCGCATCCCTTCGTATTCGACGCTGTCGGTCGGCTTGGGCACCTTGCGCAGCATGTACATCATGAAGCCGGCCGCCGTCTCGTAGTGCTCCTCCTCGGGCAGCCCGTCCAGTTCGAGCACGCGCTTCATGTCCGCCACCGGCGTGCTGCCGTCGATCAGCCAGGACCCGTCCTCGCGTTGCAAGGCCTGCTGGTCCGCCTCCAGCGGCGTGCCCCATTTGCCCATCACGGTCACCATGATGTCGCTCAGCGTGACGACGCCGACGATGAACGCGTACTCGTTGATCACGACGGCGAACGTCTCCTTGGTGGCGCGGAAGCGGTCGAGCAGTTCGGACAACGTCAGCGAATCGGGAATGATCAGGACCGTGCGGATGCTCGATTCGTTCAGCTGGAACCGCGACTGGCGGTTCAGCAGCTGCACGAGGATGTCGCGCGTGTCCACATAGCCAATCACGCGGTCGATCACGCCGTCGCACACGGGGAATTTCGACAGCGCGTGCGTGGCGATCTTCTGGCGGATGCTGTCCTCGGATTCGGTCAGCGTGAAGAACACGACGTTCTCCCGCGTCGTCATCGTCGACGTGACGGCGCGCGATTCCAGCTCGAACACGTTCTCGATGAAGTGCTGCTCCTGCTTCTGCAGCACGCCGGCCTGCGCGCCCGCTTCCACGACGGCCGAGATCTCGTCGAAGGTGATGCGGTCCTCGCGCGTCGTGTCGACGCCGAACACGCGGAACAGCATGTTCGCCACCTTGTTCAGTGCCCAGGACAGGGGCCTGAACACGCGGATGACGACCATGACCGGCCGCACGACGGCCATCGCCGTGCTCTCCGGCGCGATCATCGCGAGGCGCTTGGGCATCAGGTCGGAGAAGAGCACGAACAGCGTCGTGACGAACACGAACGACAGCGCGAACGCGATATTGTCGCGGCCCGGTCCGTCGTAGAAGAGCGTCAGCCATTCCAGGAAAAACGGCCGCAGCGCGCCCTCGCCGAGGATACCGCCCAGGATGGCGATCGCGTTCAGGCCGATCTGCGACGCGGCGAAGAAGTCGGCCGACTGCGCCTGCAGCGCGATCACCTTGTGCGCGCGCGCGTCGCCCGCCTCGGCCAGCAGTTTCAGCTTGATCTTGCGTGCGCCCGCCAGCGCGATTTCGCTCAGGGACAGGAAGCCGGCGGCCAGCACGAGGACGGCCAGCAAGGCCAGATGTTCGAACAGATTCATGGAGCACCCGGAATAATGATGTCACTTTAACATAGGCGCCAGTCAGCTCAATTTGATATACCGGATGACACATTTAGTAATTGTCGAAAGCCCCCGTGCTTCGCATAATCTGCTATCACGTCCACACCTCATACTGGAAATCCCGATGCAAAAGCCTCGCCTGGCCCTGATTCCTCTGTTGTTCGCGGCGACCCTGTCTCACGCTGCCACCGATCCCCTCGCACCGACCGCGCGCTGGAGCGCCTACACCGCCGGCCACGCGGCCACGCCGCCGATGGGCTGGAGCAGCTGGAATGCGTTCGGCACCGACATCGACGAGGCGAAGGTCCTGGGCGCGGCCCAGCGCCTCGTGGACAGCGGCCTGGCCGCCAAGGGCTACCGCTACGTCAACATCGACGACGGCTGGGCGCTGCGCCGCAACCAGCCGGACGGTCGCCTGATCCCGCGCCCGGACCGGTTCCCGTCCACCGTCAACGGCGGGTTCCGTCCGTTCACCGACAAGATCCACGCGATGGGTCTGAAGGCCGGTATTTACTCGGACCTGGGCCGCAATACGTGCTCGCAGGCGTATGGCGGCGACGACCCGAACCTGCCGAAGGGCAGCGTGCTCGAACGCGAAGTGGGCCTGTACGGCCACATCGACCAGGACATCGGCCTGTTCTTCCGCGACTGGGGCTTCGACTTCATCAAGGTCGACGGCTGCGGCCTGCGCGCGTACGGCGCGGACAGCCCGAAAGTCAAGACCGGCAACTACCGCCCGCTGAAGCCCGTGCTGGACCTGGAATCGGTCGCCCGCTCGGACATCCCGGCCGTGCAGGCGGAATTCACGCAGATCAACGAGGCACTGAAGCGCAGTAATCCGGACGGCGACTACCTGCTGTCGCTGTGCGTGTGGGGCTCGGCCGACGTACGCGCCTGGGGCAAGAACTTCGGCAACCTCTCGCGCACGAGCGACGACATCCGCCCGAACTGGCCGCGCCTGCTCAGCAACTACGACAGCGCCGCACGGCGCGAACTGTACGGCCATCCGGGCAGCTGGAACGATCCGGACATGCTGTACATCGGCGCCGGCGATTTCGACGCGAACCACCTGACCGAAGCGAAATCGCACTTCGCGCTGTGGGCCATGCTGAATTCGCCGCTGATGACGGGCGCCGACCTGCGCACGACGCCGCAGGCGCTGATGGACATCTTCGGCAACGCCGACATCATCGCGCTGAACCAGGACCCGGCCGGCAACCAGGCCGTGCTCGCGTACGACGCGGACGACGTGCAAATCCTCGTCAAGACCCTCGCGTCGGGCGACAAGGCCGTCGCCATCTTCAACCGCGGCATCGCAGCCGTCGATGCCGACCTGACGGCGGAGCACCTCAAGCTGCGCAAGGACGGCAAGATCACGCTGACCGATCTCTGGTCGAAGGAAGCCACCTCGTTCACGAACGAGACGAAAGTGAAAGTGGCGCCGCGCGAAACGCGCATCTTCCGCGTCCAGGGCGCACGCGCGCTGGCGGACGGCCTGTACCTGTCGGAGCAGCCGGGCAGCGTGAACCCGGCCGTCGACGGCGTGACGAAGCCGACGGCCGATCCGACCGTGTTCCGCTCGTCGTTCGGCTGGAGCGGCACCAAGGGCGGCGGCGAACGCCCGATGTACGCCGGCTTCGGCGGCGCGCGCGCGGACAGCACGCCGTACGGCCAGTGGCTGCAGATCGGCGGCAAGCGCTACGACGCCGGCATCGGCATCCTGGCCAATTCGCGCCTCGAAGTGCGCAACCACAATTACCGCCGCCTGGAGACGAAGGTCGGCGTCGACGATTCCGCGCAGGACCGCAAGAACGGCGTGACGTTCCTCGTCTACGGCGACGGCAAGCTGCTCGCGAAGAGCCGTGCGCTGCGCTGGGGCCAGCCGGCGCAGGCATTGAGCGTGGACGTCGCCGGCGTCAAGCTGATCGAACTGGTGGCCAAGAGCACGGGCGGCGCCAACGAGCAGCTGCCGGTGACCTGGGGTGACGCGGCGCTGACGTCAGCGCGCTGATTTCAAGGCGTGGCGGCGCGCCGCCAGCTCCTGCTCCAGCCTGACGTCGCGGCCGTAGATGTCCGCGGCGAAGCGCGCACCGCCTTCGCTGTCGACGATGGCGGTCGCGTAGAACAGCACCACGGGAATCGAACGAGGCAGGTCGACGTGCTTCGTCGGCCCCGGCTGCAGCGCCTCCTGGATCGCATCCGCCGTCCACTGGCGCTGCCCGCCGAGCACGTACTGCGCCAGCGCGGCCGGGTGCTCGACGCGGATGCAGCCGTGCGACAGGTCGCGCCGGCTGCGTTCGAACAGTTCGCGCGCCGACGTCGAGTGCAAATAGATGTCCATCGGGTTCGGCATCGCGAACTTGATCGGTCCCAGCGAATTCTTCGCCCCCGGGCGCTGGCGCACGCGCGCGCGCCCCGCCTTCAGGTCCGCCACGCTCGCATCCGGCGGCACCGTCTCCATGTCATGCTGCTTCAGGTACGCCGGATTGCGCGCGAGCTTCGGCAGGATCTCTTTTTCAAGGATGCTGCGCGGGACGTTCCAGTACGGGTTGAATTCGAGGTAGCGCATCTGCCCGACGAACAGCGGCGTTTCCGTCTTGACGGCGGAGCCGACGACGACGCGCATCTCGAGCGGCGGCTCCGCGCTGCCGTTCTGCAGCGCCCACAGGCGATAGGCCGGCAGGTCGACGACGATCAGCGGGCCGGGACCGAAATCCGGCAGCCAGCGCAAACGCTCCAGCGTCAGTTCGAGCTGGCGCACGCGCTGCGCGGGCGGCACGTTGAGCGCATTGACCGTGCCGCGGCCCAGCACACCGTCTTCTTCCAGTCCGTGGCGGGCCTGGAAGTGGCGCACGCCCTCTTCCAGCTTGTCGCCGTAGATGCCCTCGAGGGGCGGCGCCGCATCGGCCGGCAGGTCGCCCAGCAGCACGAGGCGTTCGAACAGCGCCTGCGCATCCGCGTACGCCCCGCCCGGCTTGACCTTCGCCTGCGGCACCAGGAGCGCCGGATACGGTTGCTTCGCCAGCTCGCGGAAATGCGCCAGCGCCGCCTTGACCTGCGCGTACAGCGGCAGCTGCGGCTCGGCCGCCTGCACCGCGTCGCGCAGCTTGCCGGCCGCGAGCCCCGTGCGCAGCCGCTCGACGGGATCGTAGCGCTTGAGGCGCGCGTCGGACTTGCCGGCGTGGTATTCGGAACGCACACGCCCCACGCGCAGGTCGGCCAGGTAGTGCAGCATCGCCGCCGTCAGCGCGACGTCGAACCGGGCCGGATCGGCATGGCCGGAACGCAGCTGCTGCTGCAGGTCGTCGGCGCCGTAGTCCTGCGGGTCGAGGCCCTGCACCGGGGCCTGGCGCAGCACCCACAACGCGGCGGCGGCGGTTTGCGGATTCCACGCGGGCGCATACTTGCGCGGGGCGTAGAAGCGGTCGAGCCAACCGCGCTCGTCGTAGGGACCGGGCAATGGCGCGGCTTGCGCATGGATGGCCGCGGGGATGGATTGGGCGAGGGAGAAACGGGGAACGAGGGCCGCGGCACAGAGCACGAGCGCGGCGGCGATTTTCTGGCTGGACTTCATGGATGCTTTCGGACTTCGGCAACGATACGTTACCGATAAGCATCATACCCGCAACGCGTGATATCAGCGTGTACGATTGGCGCGCGTGGCGAGCCAGCACAGGATGGCACCGCCGCACACCATGGCCGCGCCCTGCCAGAACGCGAGCGACAGCGGCGCGCGCAGCAGGCGTGCCGAGAGCGCCGCGGAGAGCACGGGGATGAAGTACGACGCGCCGGCCAGGACCGTCACGTTCCCGTGCAGGATGCCGACATTCCATGCGCCGTAGCCGAAGCCCATGGCGCCCGCGGCCAGCAGCAGGTAGACGACGGCCTCGAGACTGAAATCCATGCGGCCGCCGCCCTCCAGCAGGTACTTGCCCCACAACGCCATCGACACGAGGATGAAGAACAGCGTGACGCCATTCTTTCCTTCCGCGATGCGCGCCGTCACCGTGCAGTACGCGGCCCAGATCACGGCGCCGGCGAACGCCAGCCCGTAGCTGAGCGGGTTGGCGCGCACGTTGCGCAGCATGCCGGGCAGGTCGACGCCCTGCGCGCCGCCCAGCACCCAGCAGATCCCGACGATGGACAGCGCGAACCCCGGCACGATCAGGACATTCGTCTTCTGCCGGTTGAACAGGATGCTTGCCACGATGGTGAACGTGGGCCACAGGTAGTTGACCATCCCGACCTCGATGGCCTGGCGCGCCGTGTCCGCATAGCCGATCGACAGCGACAGGCACAGCTCATAGGCCACGAACAGCACGCTGCCCCAGGCCAGGTAGCGGCGCGGCAGCCGCGCATGGCCCACCGACAGGAGCAGGAACACCGACGCCACGCTGTACATCAGCGCGGCCCCGCCCGTGGGGCCGAGGTGGACGCTGACCTGGCGGATCAGGCCCACGATGGCGCTCCACAGCAGCACGGCGGTCAAGCCGATCAGCGTGGCCCTGTTCCTGTCTTTCATTGCGCTCCCGGCCTACAACGCTTCCCTGACGTGCGGGATGCCGAGGTCGTCGTAGACCGAATACACGGCGGCCAGCATGTTTTCCAGCTCGGGCGAGCGGTCCATGTGGCGCACGCTGAAGAAGATCGGCGACACCGCATGCTTGTCCTCGATGCGCCGGTACACGACGTTCCGGTGATGCATGCCCTGCACGCTCTCCGGCACGATCGCGATGCCCTGCCCGGCCGCCACGAGGCCCATCGCGATCTGCAGTTCGCGCACTTCCGTCACGTGGTCCGGCGTCAGGTTCGCTTCGCGGAAGGCCGCCAGCACCTGGTCGGCAAAGCTGGGACGCGGCGCCTTCGGGTACACGAGCAGCGCCTCGTGGACCAGGTCCGTCAGGCGCAGGTTGCCCTCTTTCTCCGCGAGGCGGTGGCCGGGGAACAGCGCCACCACCATCGGCTCCTCGCGCAGCAGGATGCGGCGGATGCTCGTGTCCTCGCTCTTCAGGCGCCCGAAACCCACGTCGATGCGCCCTTCCTTCAATGCCTTGAGCTGCTCCACCGTCGTCATCTCGTGCAAGGTCACCTCCACCTCCGGATGGTTCTCGCGGTAGCGGCGGATGATGTCCGGCAGCAGGCCGTACAGGGTCGACGCGACGAAGCCGACCGACAGCGTCCGTTCCAGCTTGCCCACCCGCTGTGTCATCGTGCGCAGGTCGCGCACCTGGTCGAGCAGCGGCTTCGCATGCGCCAGGAAAAACGCGCCGGCCTCCGTCAGGCGCAGCGGCCTCACCCCTTTTTCGATCAGGGTCACGCCCAGGTCTTCCTCCAGTTGCTGGATCTGCCGGCTGAGCGGCGGCTGGGCGATGTGCAGGCGCTCGGCGGCGCGCGTGAAGTTGCGTTCTTCCGCGACCGCGACGAAGTAGCGCAGGTGCCTTAATTCCATACTCGATACCTACAGGGTATTGAAACGATACCAAAACGGTGTTGGACGCCCGTCATTTGCAGGAATATCGTGTCCTCACCTCAGCGAATTATACGCAAATAATATGATTCAATATATCGAAACCTTCCTGCTCGACGTGCCGACGATCCGGCCGCACAAGCTGTCCGTCGCGACGATGAACACGCAGACCCTGGTGCTCGTGCGCGTCCGCTGCGCCGACGGCATTCAGGGCTGGGGCGAGGCCACCACCATCGGCGGCCTGGCCTACGGCGAAGAGAGCCCGGAAAGCATCAAGGCCAATATCGACACCCACATCGCCCCACTGCTGGTCGGCATGGACGCGAGCCAGCCGGCAAAGGCGATGGCCAAGGTGCGCAAGGCCATCCAGGGCAACCGCTTCGCCAAGTGCGCGCTGGAGACGGCGCTGCTGGATGCGCATGCGCGCCGCCTGGGCGTGCCGCTGTCCGACCTGCTGGGCGGCCGCGTGCGCGACGCCTTGCCCGTGGCCTGGACACTGGCCAGCGGCGACACGGCCAAGGACATCGCGGAAGCGGAACACATGCTGGAGATCCGCCGCCACCGCATCTTCAAGCTGAAGATCGGGCTGCGCAGCGTGGACGCCGACGTCGCCCACGTGCTGGCGATCAAGCGCGCGCTGGGCGACCGCGCCAGCGTGCGCGTCGACGTCAACCAGGCCTGGAGCGAAGCGCAAGCCGTGCGCGGCATCGCCCAGCTGGAAGCCGGCGGCGTCGACCTGATCGAGCAACCCGTGAAAGCCCATCACACGGCGATGCTGGGCCGCCTCGCGCGCCGCTTCGACGTCGCGATCATGGCCGACGAAGCCCTGCACGGCCCGGTCGATGCGCTGGCGCTGGCCCGCTCGGACGCCGCCGACGTCTACGCCGTCAAGATCGCGCAGTCCGGCGGCCTGTTCGCGGCGCTGGAAGTGGCGACCGTCGCGCGGCTGGCCGGCATCGGTCTGTACGGCGGCACGATGCTCGAAGGCGGCATCGGCACCGCGGCCACGGCGCACGTCTGCGCGACGTTCGCCGACCTGGAGTGGGACACGGAATTGTTCGGTCCCCTGCTGCTGACCGAGGAAGTGCTGCGCGAACCGCTCGTGTACCGCGACTTCGAACTGCAGGTGCCGACGGGGCCCGGCCTGGGCGTCGAGATCGACACCGACAAGCTGCGCAGCCTGCAACGCAAGTAAAGACACTGGAGACCACCATGCTGTTTCACGTCCGAATGAACGTCAACCTGCCCGCGACGATGCCGCCCGACGAAGCCGCGGCGCTCAAGCAGACCGAAAAGGATCTCGCCCAGCGCCTGCAGCGCGAGGGCAAGTGGCGCCACCTGTGGCGCATCGCCGGGCAGTACGCCAACGTCAGCATCTTCGACGTCGACAGCGTCGACGAGCTGCACACGCTGCTGACGTCCCTGCCCCTGTTCCCCTACATGCACATCGACGTCATGCCGCTGTGCCGCCATCCCTCGTCCGTCCGCGACGGCGATATCTAACGCAACTATAAAGGAGACCTGAAATGAACCACGCAGACATCGAACGACTGGCCCACAGCTGGGTCGTGGACGCCGCCGACCGCCCCGCCGACCCGCGCGTGCAGCAGGTGGTGCTGCGCCTGCTGGGCGACCTGTGCAAGGCGATCGAGGACCTCGACATCACCCCGACCGAGTTCTGGCACGGCGTGGCCTACATGTCGGCCGCGGGCGCCGCCAACGAACTGGGCCTGCTGGCCGCGGGCCTGGGCCTGGAGCGCTTCCTCGACATCCGCGCCGACGAAGCGGAACAGAAGGCCGGCCTGGAAGGCGGCACGCCGCGCACCATCGAAGGTCCGCTGTATGTGGCGGGCGCGCCGGAAAGCGTGGGCTTCGCCCGCCTGGACGACGGGACCGAGGCGGACAAGGGCGAGATCCTGTTCATGCAGGGCACCGTGTTCGACCAGGATGGCAAGCCGCTGCCGGGCGCGAAGGTCGAGGTGTGGCACGCGAACCTGACGGGTAACTACTCGTTCTTCGACCAGACGCAGTCGCCGTTCAACCTGCGCCGCACGATCGTCACGGACGAGCAGGGCCGCTACCAGTTCCGCAGCATCATCCCGGTCGGCTACGGCTGCCCGCCGGACGGCACGACGCAGCAGCTGCTGAACCTGCTGGGCCGCCACGGCCAGCGCCCGGCGCACATCCACTTCTTCGTCAGCGCCCCGGATCATCGCAAGCTGACCACGCAGATCAACATCGACGGCGACGAATACCTGTGGGACGACTTCGCGTTCGCGAGCCGCCCTGGCCTCGTACCGCCCGTGAACCGGATCGACGACCCGGCGCAACTGGACGCCAAGCGTGTCGACAAGCCGTTCGCGTCGATCGACTTCGACTTCCACCTGTATCACGACACCGCCGCCGCGCCGACCACGCAAGTCGACCGTCCGCGCGCCGCCGCCTGAGGACACCGCCATGATCCCGATCGTTCCTGTCGACGCGTTCAAGCCCAAGCGGCTGGACGACTACATGATCGAAGACGCGCAAACGGGCGACCACCGCCTGCACCGCAGCGCCTTCACCGACGAGACCCTGTTCGAGCTCGAGATGAAGCACATCTTCGAGGGCAACTGGATCTACCTGGCGCACGAGAGCCAGGTCCCCAACGTCAACGATTACTACACGACGCACATCGGCCGCCAGCCGGTGTTCATCGCACGCAACAAGGGCGGCGAGCTGAATGCGTTCATCAACGCATGCAGCCACCGCGGCGCCCAGCTGTGCCGCCACAAGCGGGGCAACAAGGCGACCTACACCTGCCCGTTCCACGGCTGGACCTTCAACAACAGCGGCAAGCTGCTGAAGGTGAAGGATCCGGAATCGGCCGGCTATCCGGAATGCTTCAACAAGGAAGGCTCGCACGACCTCAAGAAACTGGCGCGCTTCGCCAACTACAAGGGCTTCCTGTTCGGCAGCCTGAATCCGGACGTCGAGCCGCTGGAAGCCTTCCTCGGCGAGGCCGGCAAGATCATCGACATGATCGTCAACCAGTCGCCGGAAGGCCTCGAAGTACTGCGCGGGTCGTCGACCTATACATTCGACGGCAACTGGAAACTGCAGGCCGAGAACGGCGCCGACGGCTACCACGTGACGGCCGTGCACTGGAATTACGCGGCCACGACGAACCGGCGCAAACAGGAGCAGGCGGCCGGCGAAGACAAGATCCGCGCCATGGACGCCGGCAACTGGGGCCGCCAGGGCGGCGGCTTCTACGCCTTCGAGCATGGCCACATGCTCCTGTGGTCGCAGTGGGCGAATCCGGAAGACCGTCCGAACTTCGCGCGCCACGCCGAGTACACGGAAAAATACGGCAAGGCGACCGCGGACTGGATGGTCGGACGCTCGCGCAACCTGTGCCTGTACCCGAACGTGTACCTGATGGACCAGTTCAGTTCCCAGATCCGCGTGCTGCGTCCAATCGCCGTCGACAAGACCGAGGTGACGATCTACTGCATCGCGCCGAAGGGCGAATCGGCCGAGGCGCGCGCGCACCGCATCCGCCAGTACGAGGACTTCTTCAACGTCAGCGGCATGGCGACCCCGGACGACCTGGAAGAATTCCGCGCCTGCCAGCAGGGCTACAACGGCGCCGCGATGCAGTGGAACGATATGTGCCGCGGCGCCAGGCACTGGATCCACGGCGCGGACGACGCGGCGCAGGACATCGGCCTGGCGCCCGTCATGAGCGGCGTGCGCACGGAAGACGAAGGCCTGTACACGATCCAGCACCGCTACTGGCTCGACGTCATGAAGAAGGCATTCGACGCGAAGGGAGAAGCGAAATGAGCGCGGTCACGATCCAGGATAGTCAATCCTTCCTCTACCGCGAAGCGCGCCTGCTCGACGACGAACAGTGGGACGACTGGCTCCAGTGCTACGACGCCAACGCGCGCTTCTGGATGCCGTCGTGGGACGACGACGGCACGCTGGTCCAGGACCCGGAGCGCGAGATCTCGCTGATCTTCTACCCGAACCGCCAGGGGCTGGAGGACCGCGTCTTCCGCATCAAGACCGAACGCTCCAGCGCGACGATTCCCGATACGCGCACGAGCCACAACATCGCCAACGTGGAGATCGAGAAAGTCGAGGGCGCGATGCACACGGTGCGCTTCAACTGGCACACGCTGAGCCACCGCTACCACACCGATTACAGCTATTTCGGCATGTCGCGCTACGTGATCGACTTTTCCGGTCCGCAGCCGAAGATCCTGGACAAGTACGTCGTGCTGAAGAACGACTACATCAGCCAGGTGATCGACATCTATCACATCTAAGCAGGAGACGGTCATGAGCCACACGATCGCGCTGCAGTTCGAAGACGGCGTCACGCGCTTCATCAGCTGCAACCCCAACGAAAAACTGTCCGACGCGGCCTATCGCCAGAAGGTCAACATCCCCCTCGACTGCCGCGACGGCGCCTGCGGCACCTGCCGCGGGCTGTGCGAGTCGGGCAGCTACGACCTGCCGCCGGACAGCTACATCGAGGATGCCCTCGAAGAGAAGGATGCGCAAGCCGGCTACGTGCTGGCGTGCCAGATGCGCCCGACGTCGGACTGCGTCGTACGCATCCCGGCCACGTCCGCCGCCTGCAAGACGGGCGTCGGCGACTTTCCCGGCACCGTCACCGCCGTGGAGCAGCTGTCGCCGTCCACGATCCGTTTCGCTATCGCGCCGGACCAGCCCGACCAACTGGACTTCCTGCCGGGCCAGTACGTGAACGTGACCGTGCCCGGCACGGACCAGACGCGCTCCTACTCGTTCAGCTCCGCGCCCGGTGCGGAACAAGCGAGCTTCGTCGTGCGCAACGTGCCGGACGGCTTGATGAGCACCTGGCTGACGACCCGGGCGCAAGCCGGGCAGCCGGTCACGTTCTCCGGCCCGTACGGCAGCTTTTATTTGCGGCCCGTGCAGCGCCCCGTGCTGATGCTCGCCGGCGGCACGGGTATCGCGCCATTCCTGTCGATGCTGGACGTGCTGGCGGCGAAAGGCTTCCCGCATCCGGTGCGCCTGGTCTACGCCGTGACCAACGACCACGACCTGGTCGGCCTGGCGCAGCTGGACCGCATCGCGGCCGCGCATCCGCAGTTCCAGTACGTGACCTGCGTGGCGGCGGAATCCAGCAGCCATCCGCGCAAGGGTTATGCCACGGCGCACGTGGAACCGGGCTGGATGAACGGCGGCGACGTCGACGTCTACCTGTGCGGCCCGGTGCCTATGGTCGACGCGGTGCGCGGCTGGCTGGACGGCATCGGCGTGACACCGAATTCGTTCCACTTCGAGAAGTTCTCGGCCACGAGCACGGCGGGGGTGGCGGCATGATGCATCCGGACCGTTTCAGGGACAAGGTCATGATCGTCACCGGCGCCGCCCAGGGCATCGGCCGCGGCGTGGCGCTGGCGGCGGCGGCGGAAGGCGCGCGGCTCGTGCTGGCGGACCGCTCGCCGCTCGTGCACGAAGTGGCGCAGGAGACCGGGACGCAACCCATCGTCGTCGAGGCTGACCTCGAGACGTGGGCCGGCGCGTCGATGCTGGCGGCGCACGCGCTGGAGGCCTGCGGCCGCATCGACATCCTCGTCAACAACGTGGGCGGCACGATCTGGGCCAAGCCCTACCAGGCGTACGAGCCGGACCAGATCGAGGCGGAGATCCGCCGCTCGCTGTTCCCGACGCTGTGGTGCTGCCGCGCGGTGCTGCCGGCGATGCTGGCCGCGCACTCCGGCGTCATCGTCAACGTGTCGTCGGTGGCCACGCGCGGCATCTACCGCATCCCGTATTCGGCGGCGAAAGGCGGCATCAACGCGCTCACGGCCAGCCTCGCGATGGAGCACGCGCAGGACGGCATCCGCGTCAATGCCGTCGCCACCGGCGGCACGGAAGCGCCGCCGCGCAAGGTGCCGCGCAATCCGAAGCCGTTGAGCGAGCAGGAGCAAACGTGGTACCAGGGCATCGTCGACCAGACGACCGCGACGAGCCTGATGCACCGCTACGGCACCATCGCCGAGCAGGTCGCCGCGATCCTGTTCCTCGCCTCAAGCGAAGCGTCGTACATCACCGGCACCGTCCTGCCCGTGGGCGGCGGCGATCAGGGTTGACGCCATGACCTTCATTCAAGTTGACGACGTCCGCCTGCACGTGCGGACCGACGGCGACCCCGCGCGCCCCTGCATCGTGCTGTCGAACTCCCTCGGTACTGACCTGTCGATGTGGGATCCGCAGGCCGCCGTGCTGGCCCGCGACTATTTCGTGCTGCGCTACGACACGCGCGGCCACGGCCTGTCCGGACGCGGCACGGCACCCGCGACGCTCGACCGCCTGGGCCGCGACGTCGTCGGCCTGCTCGACGCGCTGGCGATTCCGCGCGCGCACTTCTGCGGCATCTCGATGGGCGGCATGACGGGCCAGTGGCTCGGCATCCACGCGCCGCAGCGGCTGGACAGGCTCGTGCTGGCCAACACCGCGGCGCACATCGGCACGCACGAGGGCTGGACCGCGCGCGCCGCCCAGGTACGGGCCGGCGGCATGGATGGCGTGGCCGACGGTGCCGCGGCGCGCTGGTTCACGCCCGCGTTCATTGCGCGCGAACCGCACGCCGTCGCGCGCATGATCGCCCGCCTGCGCGAGCAGGATGCGCAAGGCTACGCGGCCTGCTGCGATGCGCTGGCGGACGCCGACCTGCGCAGCGCGATCGGCACCATCGCCGTTCCCACGTTGATCATCGCCGGCGCCGCGGACCCGGTCACCACCGTCGCCGACGCCGGCTGGCTGCGCGACCGGATCCCCGGCGCGTGCCTCGTCGCGCTGGCGGCCTCCCACCTGTCCAGCATCGAAGCGGAACCGCAGTTCAGCGGCGCCCTCGCCGCCTTCCTCGCCGACTGACCAGGACAAGGCGGCAAACATGCTGCCGCCTTGCCGCCGTCAGAACGCGTGCCGCAACCCCGCCATCGCCCCGCTCTGCGCCTTGCCCGGCGCCGTCGTGCCGCCCGCATCGAGCGCGATCGCGGCGGCGCCGCGGTTGTCCATGCGGCCGACGCCCGCGTACACGGCGCTGCGCACCGACAGCGCATATGTCAGGCGCGCGACCGCCAGGTTCGTGTCGTCGGGCGAGCCCTTGACGTTCTTGCGCGCCACCTGGGCATCCAGGGTCAGGCGCGGCGCGACCGGGATGCTGGCGCCGAGGTAGAACAGACCGGATTCGGTGATGCCCGTCGCGGCATCCGTCTTGCGGTCGATGACGCCGGCGCCGATCTTCGTCGTGCCGACCAAGATCCAGCCGTTGGCCGTGATGCGGCGGTCGTAGTTGGCGCTGCCCGTCAGGCCGCCCGCAGCGCCCGTGTTCCCATACAGCTTGTCGTACGTGGCGTTGATGCCGTAGGCCTTCGTGTCATAACCCAGCAGCGCCGTGTATTGGCGGCAGGCGCGCGCATTGCCCGGCACCTCGCCCGCGCAGCCGGTGGCGGACGGGCCGCCGGCCGCCGACGCGTCGCGCCCGAAGCTCCACGTGGCGCCGACCGTCACGCCGTCGAACGTGCCGAGATAGCCGATCGCGTTGTCGCTGCGCGCGTTCGGCAGATACAGATCGATGCTGTTGATCGAGAAGAGATTCGGCCCCAGCACGTCGCTCTTCATCGTGGCGAGATACGTCATGTTGAGGATGCGGCCCAGCTGCACCGTGCCCCAGCGGCCGCGCAGGCCGACCCACGCCTGGCGTCCGAACAAACGGCCGCCCTGCCCCAGCGTGCCGACGTCGGGATTGAAACCGCTCTCCAGGTTGAACACGGCGGAGAGACCGCCGCCGAGGTCCTCGCTGCCGCGCAAGCCGATGCGCGACGGCAGGCTGCCCGTCAGCGACGGTTCGCGCGTGACACCGTGGCCCGCCGCATCCGCGTTGTTCATGTGCGCCAGCGCCACGTCGACGATGCCGTACACCGTCACCTGGCTTTGCGCCTGCGCGCCGCCCGCTCCCAGACCCGCCGCGAGGGCGATCGCTACTGCCTTTTTCATCATGTCTCCTGTTGCTTGTTGTTCGGGCGGCGGCAAAGCGCCGCCCTGGATGCCGCGCACCCATGAAAAACGTTGGAAGGGAATCGGGTCAGGCTTCGGCGACGACGCCGGTATGCTGCGGCACGGCGGACGCCGAGCGGCCGTGGCGGATCAGCGCGACCGACACGGCGGCGATGACGGCCGGGATGGCCATCGCCTGGAAGTTCTGCTGCAGCGGCAGCGCCATGCCGACGAGCGTGCCGATGACGATCGGCGCGAGGATGGCACCGCTGCGGCCCACGCCGGAGGCCCAGCCGATGCCGGTCGAACGGATCGCGGTCGGATAGAACTGGCCGGCATAGGCGTAGGTGACGATCTGCGTGCCGATCGTCGACGCACCGGCGAGGCCCACGAGCACGAACAGCACGGGCGTGGGTACCGGATAACCCAGCAGCGTGATCGACACGGCGGCCAGCGCATACATCGCCACCAGCACGTACTTGATGTGGAAGCGGTCGGCGAGCCAGCCGCCGCCGACCGCGCCGATGACGGCGCCGAAGTTCAGCACGAGCACGAAGGTCAGCGCGGACCCGAGGCTGTAGCCCGCGCCGGCCATCAGCTTGGCGAGCCACGAGCTCAGCGCGTACACCATGAACAGGCACATGAAGAAGGCGATCCAGAACATCGCGGTGGAGAATCCGCGGCCGTCCTGGAACAGCTGCCCGATCGGGGCGCCCTGCGCGCGGTCCGCGGCGGGCAGGTCGAAGCGGTCGCCGGCTTGCGCGCGGTACGACGGCTCCATGCGCGCGAGGGTGCGCTGCAATTCGGCCAGCCGGTTGCGCCGCACGAGGAACGGCATCGATTCCGGCAGGCTCTTCAGGATGAACGGGATCAGCAACACCGGCACGCCGGCCGCGAGGAATACGGACTGCCAGCCGTGGTGCTCGATCAGTCCCTTGCCCAGCAGCGCGGCCAGCATGCCGCCCACCGCGTAGCCGCTGAACATCAGCGTGACCATCGTCGCGCGGATGCGCCTGGGCGAATATTCCGTCATCTGCGCGACCACGTTCGGCATCACGCCGCCGATGCCGAGGCCCGCCAGGAAGCGCATCGCGCTGAACACGTACGGATCGCTGCTCATGCCCGCGGCGGCCGTGAACACGCTGAACAGCGCGAGGCAGATGACGATGGCGTGGCGCCGGCCGATGCGGTCGGCGATCGTGCCGAGGAAGATCGCGCCGAACATCATGCCGAACAGCGCGGAGCTGACCATGAAGCCGGCGTTCTGCGCCGTCACGCCCATCTCCTTCATGATCGACGGCAGCGCGATGCCGGCCACGGCGAGGTCGTAGCCGTCGCAGATGATGATGAGGGCGCACCACGCGAGGATGCCGGCGTGGAAGCGGTTGAACCTGGCCCCGTCGGCCAGTGCGTGGATGTCGATGTGCCGCATGCGATTGTCTCCTTATGGATGTGTTGTCGTGGGGTGATGCAGGATGCGGTGCGCCGCCATGCCGATGACGACGCCCCAGAACGCGGCGCCGAGGCCGAGGAAGGTCATGCCGGACGCGGTGGCGAGGAAGGCGATCACCGAGGCTTCGCGGTGGTCCTCGGCCGCCATCACGCCGGCGAGGTTCGACCCGATCGCGCCCAGCAGCGCCAGTCCCGCCAGGCAGACGATCAGTTCCTTCGGCAGCGCGGCGAACAGCATGACGATGGACCCGCCGCACAGGCCCGCGAGCAGGTAGAACACGCCGTTGGCGATGCCGGCCACGTAGCGGCGGCGCGGATCCTCGTGCGCGTCGCGGCTCGTGCACATCGCGGCCGTGATGGCGGCGAGCGCGATCGTGATGCCGCCCGTGCACGCGACCGCCAGCGACACGAGGCTGCACGTGACGATCACCGGCCGCGCCGGCGTGGCGTAGCCGGACGTCTTCAGCACCGCCATGCCGGGCAGGTACTGGCCGGTCAGGGTCACCAGCACGAGCGGCAGCGCGAGGCTGAACGTGCCGGTCCAGCTCCACGCGGGCGCGATCACCGAGGGCACGACGAACTCGAAGCGGACAGCGGCAAAATGCGTCGCGCCGGACAGCCACGCGATGCCGGTGCCGGCGCCGAGCAGCAGCACCACGCCGTAGCGCGGCACGGCGCGCCGGAACACGAGGTACGCGGCAATCATGCCGAACGCCAGCAGCGGCAGCGTGCCGGCCGTCCTGAACGCGTTCATCCCGAACGGTACGAGGATCCCGGCCATCATGCCGCTGGCGATCCCTTGCGGTACGTGGGCCATGATGCGTTCGAGGGAACCGGACAGGCCGATCGCGAGCAGGATGGCGGCCGCGGTGAGATAGCCCCCGACGGCTTCGGCCAGCGGCAACTGGGGAAAGAGCGTGATCAGCAGCGCCGTGCCGGGCGCCGACCACGCCGTGATGACGGGTACGCGCAGGCGCCAGCTCAGGACGATGCCGGCGATGCCCGCGCCGACCGAGATGCCCCACACCCACGATGCGAACATCGCGTCCGGCATGCGGCCCGCCTGCGCGGCCTGGTAGAAGATCGCCAGCGGCCCGGAGAACGAGACCAGCACGGCCAGGAAGCCCGCGGCCACGGCCGACAGGGATCCGTCGGACCAGCGCCGTCCGCGCACGGCGGCGCACTCCACTTGCCCTGTGCCCATGGTGTCTCCTTGTCTTATCGTTATCGGGACCAAGGGTAGAGAGATTGCACAGGCGCGTCCAAGACCGATTTGGTATCCATTCGATACCTGATGGGTATGACGATTGCCGTCAACGCCGATGCCGGCCGAAGAAGTCGAGCACCATACGGCTGGCATCCGGCCCTGCCTTGGCATTGAAGGCGTGTGCCGGGTCGCCGCCGCTCCAGGCATGGCCCAGGCCGAGGATGCGCACCACGCGCAGCACGACCTTGCGCCCCACGAGGTAGTCGTGGATTTCATGCGCATTGCGGCTGCCGCCCCGGCCCGCGGGCTTCGCCGCGATCCGCGTCGCCGGGCCTGCCGGCAACCCGTTCAATTGCAGCCACTGGCGTGCCAGCTGCCGCTGGTTCACCGGAGCCACCACCTGGTCGTCCTCGCCCTGGATCAGCAGCGCCGGCATCGGTACGGCCGGGCGGCCGCGCAACAGGCAATGAATGGCAGCGCCGGCCTGTTCCGGAGCCCCATGGCGCATGACGTGCAATGCGCCGAGAGGGCCATGCCCCGCGCCGAACACGGGGCCCGAATGCAGCGCGACCGCGGCAATGAGTTCCGGATGGTTGAGTGCCAATATCGCCGCCATCCCCGCGCCGGCGGAAAGCCCGCAAGCATAGATCCGGCGCCGGTCGATGGGATACCGTTCGCACACGGTCCCGATCAACGACGCCAGCGCCCCGGTTTCTCCACCGCCTTGCTGCGTGGCCCGGTCGTACCAGCGCCAGCACCGCTGCGCCTGCACGGACACCGGCTGCTGCGGGTACAGCACGGCAAACCCCTTGTTCTCCGCCACGTGGTTCATGCGCGTGCCCTGCGCGAACTGCGTGGCGCTCTGGTGGCAGCCGTGCAGCATCACGACGAGCGGCCAGCCGCCAAGCGGCTGCTCGTCCCGCACGCGGTCCGGTACGTACAGCCAGTATTGCATGTCGCGTGCGACCGCCTGGCCCTGCGTCGCGGGCAGCGGGAACCGGCCCGCCAGCCACCTGCCGGTTGCCGGCGCGAGGCCGGGCCGGGCCGCCGGCTTGCGCGGTGCTGCCTTGCGCGCCGGCCTGGCTGGCGCCGGCGCGCACACGTCCAGCAGCGTGGCCAGCATCGACTGCTGCGCCTTCGCGGCACGGGTCAGGCTGCGCAGCAGTCGCGTCTTTCGGGCAGGTTTGGCCATGGTGCCTCGGCATGGATGTTGCACTGCAATATATCGGCTCTGCAGATCGTGCTCCGTGCGGTGGCGTACCTTGCCGGGCGGCGCGCCGGCACGATCGGACACATCATCCCTACAAATCTGGCTCGTCTACCGCCACGAGCAAAAGAAGGGAGACCAGCGATGACGTCGACGATCAACTGGACCGCCCTGTAGGTCTTCATCGGCTTCTTCGTCCTCGTCACGGTGATGGGCTTCATGGCGTCGCGCTGGAAGTCGGGCGGCGCGGGCAAGGGCAAGCACCTCGACGAATGGGGCCTGGGCGGGCGCAACTTCGGCACGTGGATCACGTGGTTCCTCGTCGCCGCGATTTCTATACCGCCTACACCGTGATCGCCGTGCCGGCCCTCGTCTACGCGGTGGGCGCCTACGGCTTCTTCGCGCTGCCCTACATGATCGTCTTCGTCATCATGCACGGGTATCTTCGCCGCGAAGAGCGCCGACACGATCCGCGGGAACGCCATCTTCCTGCCGGCCTACACGATCCTGCTCGGCCTGATCGCGCTGCTCGGCTACATGGCGCACGCCGCGCACCTGAAGGTAGCGAGCAACAACGACGTCGTCCCCGCGCTGTTCGGCGCGCTGGTGCCGGCGGCCGTGATGTCGATCGGCGCCGCCAATCGCCTCACGCGCAATTTCTGGAAGCCGTACGTGAATCCGCACGTCGGCCCGGCCGGCGAGGCGAAGGTGGCGAAGATGGTGTCGCTGGTCGTCAAGGTCGGCGCGCTGGTCTGCATCCTGTTCCTGCCGACAAAGTTCGCACTGGACGGCCTGTTCTCGCGCCGCTTCGGCAGCACCGCGCTGCTGTGCGGCTGGGCCGTCGGCATCGTGGCCGGCACGTGGATCGCGTTCGGCGACGGCATCGAGCCGGTGCATACGCTGCACCTGGGCGATGCCGGCGTGCCCCTGTACACCGGGTTGCTGGCGCTGGCCGTCAACGTCGTGGTGGCGCTCGTCGTGCAGGCGGTGGCGGGTGTGGCGCAGCGCGACGTCGCCGGGAACAACGTGGCGTAGTCGTCCCGCCGTGCGATCATCATGCCTGGCATCGCTACCGGAGGCATCATGAGCCATATCGTCTTGTTGGGCGACTCGATTTTCGATAACGCGTTGTACGTCGCGGAAGGCATGGAGGTCGCGTGCCATGTGCGGGCGGCGCTCGGCCGGCAAGGCGAGGTGTCCCTGCTGGCCCGCGACGGCAGCGTATTGAAAGACGTCGAGGCGCAGGTCGAACGGCTGGCGGAACTACCGGCACCGCCGACCTGGCTCGTCGTGAGCTGCGGCGGCAACGATGTCCTGCCGCTCGTCGGCGCGATGCAGACGCCCGTGCGCTCGGTGCTCGAGGCTGCGGAACTGCTGGCGTCCTGGCAAGCGGAGTTCCGCCGCGCCTACCGGCACATGCTCGACGTCGTCCTGTCGCAATGCTTGCCGGTGGCTGTGGCGACGATCTACGATGCCGTCCCGAACCTCGCGCCGGGATTGCGCACGGCGCTTGCGCCGTTCAACGACGTGATCCTGCGCGAGGCCGCGGCCCGCGCGCTCCCGGTGCTCGACCTCCGGCTGATCTGCGCGGAAGCGGCCGACTATGCGTCCTCGTCGCCGATCGAACCCTCCGCACAGGGCGGCCGCAAGATCGCCTGCGCAATCGGCGAGCTGGTCGACGCCCACGACCCTGCCGCGCGCCGGACGGTCGTTTATAGCGCCACCGCGCCGGCAGCGTCGCCGTAATGCGCCGCGGCCCGGGTGGCGAACTGCCGCAGTTCCTCGCGCAGATCCGGAGGGGCCACGACTTGCAGCAGATGCGCCTGGGCCTGCAGCATCCACACCAGTTCGCGCGTGCAGGTCACGGTGGCGCGGAGTTCATGGCCGCCTTCGGACAGCGCGGCGATGCGCTGGTCGGCGCCGAGCGGGGTGTCGATGTAGTTGGCGATGAGCTGGTTGCCCGGCTTCCCCGGCCTTGAACGCAGCACCAGCGCCACGGTCCCTGCCGGGAAGAACTCGAGCGCGCCGCCCGCGAGGACGTCCTGCAGCACGGGCAGGCCGCGTGCCACCGGCTGGTTGACGCGGCGCCCGACCTGCCGGACCCGATCCATCCGGAACGTGCGCGGCCCGTCGATAAGCCGCCCGTCCTCTTCCTTCGCCGCGACCAGCCAGAAGAACCGGCCCTTCTTGACCATGCCTATCGGATGCAGGCGGTAGCTCGTCTCGCCCGCGCGACTGGCGGCGGCATACCGCAGGTCGACCTGCTCGTCACGCAACAAGGCTTCGTTGATCTCGCGCAGGTGCGCGCCGTCGATCGGCGGCGGCGACATCGTCGGGCCTTCCGCGAGAATGCGGATCTTTTGCCGATAGCGCACGTACTCGTCCCTGCCGGGCCAGTGGCCCAGCCGCGCCGCGGATTGTTCGTACGTTGCCAGGGTCCCCTGCGCCGAGGCCGGGACCAGCAAATGCAGTTCCTGTGCGAGCAGGTTCACGAGCAGCGCATCTTCGCTCGAGGGCAGGCGCAGCATCAGCGGCTTGGCCGGTGTCCGGTGCGACCACAGCTTGCCTGACGCATTCGCCGGGTTCGGGTTGCCCACGATATCGATGCCGGCGTCGCGCCAGGCATTGCCCTCCTCGGCGATCTCGGCCAGGTCCCGCTCGACCGTGCGTACCACGCACCGGTAGCCTTCCTCGTTCAGCCGCCGCGCCAACGCGGACGCACTGATGCCCGGGCGGCCGCTGTCGGGCAACAGTGCGACCAGCGCAAGCCGGCGCCGCAGCGTCTGTTCGACACGGGCTTTTCCTCCGCCACTCCCATCGGCATCTCGATCCATTCCCCCTCCCTGATCCGACGGAGCATAAGTCCAATGTTGCATTTAGTCAACGCGCGACTTATGCTGTCGCACCCCTGCCGCATCATGCGGTTTCGGTGCGCCGCCGGACGTCTCCCGCAGCGGGTGGCGCTTTACGTGATCGATAAGGAATCAACGGATGCTACAAGTTCAGTTTGCTTCGAAAAAACGTCGTGCGGATCTCGCGCTGGTCCTCGCCTTGTGGCACGAATTCATGGCGGAGTGGCATCCGGAGGAGCCGGAACCGCTGCGCGCCCGCATGCCGCGCCGGTCCGCGAATGCAACCCTCTCGGCCTACCTGAAAAGCGCGGCATGGCCGGACATCACGCGCGAGCAGGCCGAACGTGCCTGCGGGTTCGACATCATCCTGCGGCTCGCCTCCGGGCTGATCGATACGAGTCACAGCACGGATGACTTCTTCACGCGCGCCGACAACGGCAAGTGGTTCCGGCCGGTCGACATGCCGAGCGCGACGCAGAAAAAGCTGATTCGCGGGGTCGAGCTGACGCCGGAAGCCGTCGAAGCCTGGTCCGGCGCGAGCGACGACGAGCGCCGGCAGGCACTGGGAGAGGCGCGCCGGTTACTGGAGTCGGACCTGGAGTCGCAAGGCATCCCGGTGCAGTTGCTGCCGCACGAGAGAACACCCGCCGCCGCGTCGTCGGCGACACCGTCTGCGCAGACCCGGACAGGCTGTCTCGAAGCGCTCGTCAAGGACATCCACGAGCAGCCGTTCCAGCGCATCTACCGCAAGCGCCCGTTCGGCGCACCCGTCAAAGGGTGGGACGACCGCCTGCGCGCCTACTTCTGGCCTGCGCCCGCACAGGGTTACCAGGAGACCGCCGCGGGTATGCGCGACATCGCGCAGACGGCGCGCCAGTTGGCCGAGGCGCTCGCCGAACAGGGCACGTGGGACGCGGACGAGCAGGCGCGCGCGGTCGCACTGGCGCACGCCATCTTCACGTGGGGTGGCGTACCCCAGGACCCGAAGACCGTCTCCGCGAGCACGGTCCAGGACGTCGTGCGGGCCGCGCTCGACAACGACGCCGACGCGCGCGCGCACATGAACAGCGGCTGGACCAAGGTCGCCGCCTTCGTGACGGACCACGTCGACGGCCGCGAGACGGGACGTCCGCAAGCGATCTGGGACAGCCGCGTGGCCACGTCCATCGTCGGCCGCCTCGACGGCCTGCTCCCCGCGGGCATGGACCCGGCCGCACTGTTTCCCGGCGTCGGCACCGTGCCGGGGCGCGGCGGCACCCGTCCGCGCGCGCTGTCCGCGCGCTGGCCGTCGGGCTACAAGACCTGGACCGGCCAGGTCGCGGGCAGCCAGGTGGTGCGCGACATCCGCGACATCCTGAACAACGGCGCTTATCCGAAGATGCCCCTGCCGGACGGCGGCGCCGGGGCATGGACGACGCGCGGCGTCGAGATGGTGCTGTTCATGGACGGTTATTGACAGCCATGCCCCGATTGATCGAACACATCGACGCGATCGCACGCAAACAGGGGCGCGACGTCCTCTACCTCGAGTTCCATCCGCAAGCGCCGGGCGAACGCAAAGGCTACGACTACGCACGGGATCCGGTCCGTGCCGGCGTGCTGGCCTGGCTCGACCAGAACGCGGTGCGTTGGGACGAATGCGGGCCGATCGCCGACCTGCGCGTCATGCCGCCCTACCGTGGCCAGGTGTACATCGAAGTGCCGTACGACGAAGCGCTGCCGGCATAACGTGCGGTGCGCGACTACCTCGAGCATCCGGACGGCAGCATGCGCCAGCCCGGCGTGCGGTTCTATTTGCTCACACACAAGTTCGCCATGACGAATGCCGAACATGACGCGCCCGGCTTCTGGGAACACTGGTTCGAGGACTTCTGACCGTCTGCGCTGCTATCGGAAATGCACGAAGCGGGCACCGACTGTAGCAGTTGCACCACGTATCGTTGCAACGGCTGCCACGAATCTGCCCGCTCGTTCCAGATTTCATCCCGGTCTGTCACCCGACTGCTGTACTCTGGGTGACTTCACCATTCGAGCCCGGATACGTCGATCATGAGAAACCAGATGAACATGCCAGACAGCGCTGTCGCGCTCATGAACTACGTCGACGGTGCCGGCTGGACCGAGCATGCGGAGGTCGTCGTGCAGATCATGATGTCGAGCGTGCATCCGGACATCGAGTCATCCATCGCGACGGTGGCATGCCTTCCGAATCACCTGCGTACGAACGTCGCCCATTACCTGACCGAGATCCTCACGGGCGCCGTCGACAACGAGCAGCGCCACGCCATTTTTTCGTGGACGCAGTGCTGGGCGCTGGCGAGCCTGGACCAGTAACCGCCGCCGCATCGCACGACCGCCTTTGCCGACGATATCCTGGCCTGCGCACGTTCCCTGATCGCCGCCGGCGGTTACAACGGATTCTGCTATGCAGACATCGCCGAGGTCGTCAGCATGCGCAAGCCGGGCATTCATGCCTCATCCCCCCTCGAACGTCGGCGCCAATCGGCCATGGCACGGACTCGCCGTCCGTCAGGCTGGCGCTGGCCTGCGTGTTCGTGCTGTTCTAGCTTGGTACCGGTTACCAGATGTTGCGCCCGCGCCAGCGGCATGAAAAGTCAGCAACACTTCGGTAATTTTTACAGTTGAGGATGAGTCTGACGGCGGTGCTATTCCAAGCCATTGAAACCAAAGCGTATTTTTTCCTTGGCATGGACATTGCTGGCTATCCGGCAAAACAAAGCGCGAACAGCAGTCTGTTGCCCAGGAGACCATCATGAACTCGTCCGCGAACAACCCGCCGATCCCCCTGTGGAGAATCAACCGGTCCGTACTGTTAGGCATGTGCCTGATTGCACTGACTGCCGTGCTGTTTTACGGACCGGTCTTGTTGCTACTGTGGCGCGAGCTGGAGTGAGGTTGAGCCTGCTTACAGCCGTCCACGCAGTTCGAGCGCGATCGCACGCGGCTTGCTCACATAGCTGTAAGGCGAGCCGACGACCGAACCGAGCGTGCTGATCGCGATAGTTTGCCGGTTGGTGAGGTTCGTCACGACCGTGCCCACGCCCCAGTTGCCGGACGGCGCCGTCCAGCCGAGGCGCACGTCGACTTTCTCGCGCGCCGCCCCGGTATCGACGCTGCCGTCGGGGTTGCACGTTCCCTGCGCCCGCGTGTCGGCATTGCAGCGCCGCTCACCGATGTAGCCGAGCATCACGTTGAAGTCCGCCGTCCCGTTCCACAGCGTCCAGCGCGCAGTGGCGCCGGCACTGGCGCTCAGGCGCGGCGCGCCGGCCGGCTGGCCGTCCAGCCGGACACCGGACGGCGACACGTAATGCGCATAAGTCTGGTCGATGTAGGCCAGCGCGCCGTTCAGGCGCCAGATCCGGTTGAGCGCCCACTGCGCGCTCAGCTCGGCGCCCGTCGCGCGCTGGTCGCTGTTGACGACCTGGTAGCTGGGCACGCCGGCGCCGGCATTGGCCGCCACCAGGGTCAGGCTTTGCAGGTTGGTGTAGTCGTAATGGAAAATCGACGCCTCGTAGGACAGGCCCAGCGCACGCACCCGCCCCTTGATGCCGATCTCGGTATTCGTCACCAGTTCCTCGTCGTAATAGCCATTCACGCCGAGGGCATCGAAACCGCCGGCCAGGTAGCCCTTGCTCCACGACCCGTACACCATGTGGTCCCGCGTCAGGTGGCGGTCCAGCACGATGCGCGGGCTGAAGTTGTTCCAGCTCCTCGATGCCGGGAACGGGCTGGTGCTCGATACGGTGTTGTTGAACTCGACGTTACGTGCCACCACGGCCTGCAGCGATGCCGCCTGTTGCGGGGTCAGCAGTTTCAGGGCGACCGCGGTCGGAAACAGCTGTGCTTGCTGCATGACGGCGAGGCGAGCGTCGAGCTCGCTGGCGATACGCGGCGGGTTATACCAGCTGAAGCGCTTGTCGTCGTGCGTGAAGCGGCCGCCGACCGTCAGGTTGGTGGCCGGGCTCACATGCCAGAGCAGGTCGCCATACACGGCATAGGCGCGGTATTCACCCTTGTCGTGGATGCTCTCGCGCCACGGCAGGCCGGCAAGGCTCAGCCCTTGCAGCGCCGCGTTGCCGGTGGCACGGCCGATGCCCTGGGCCAGGCCTGTCAGTGTGGCATAGGGCGCGCTGCCGGCGGCATGGCGAATCAGCGTGTCCAGCGACAGCGTCGTCAAGTCCACGTGCTGCGCCTGGGTGGCGCGCTCGCGATAGGCACTGGCGCCGCCCACCCAGTCGAGCGCGCCGTTCTGTCCGCTCAACTTGAATTCCTGCTGCCAGGTCGAGTTCGATTCGCCGTTGCCGATGCCGATATACGCCGCCGGATTCATCGACCCGTCGTTGTCCTGCCAGTTCCGCGTGTTGAAGTGGCGGTAGGCGGTGATGCTGCTCAGTGTCGCATGGCGCAGCGGCGTCGTCACACGCAGCGTGAGGCCGTCGAAGGTGCGCGCCTGCGCATTGGGTGCGGCGTCGTTGGCCAGCGGCTGCCTGCGCGGATCGACCCACGCCGCGGGCCCGCCAAAGTCGATCTTCCCGCCCGTGAGGGAAAACACCGGCGGGCCGGACACACGCATCACCCCATGTTCCCAGCCGAGGATGGCGTCGGTGTCGTCGCGCCGCCAGCGCACGGCGGCGCGCAGGCCGCGCTCGCCATCGTCGCCCATGCGCTGACCATTGAAGGTGTTGCGGACCCAGCCGTTGTCGCGCTGGTCGACCGCCGAGATGCGCAGCGCCAGTCCCTCGGCCAGCGGGGTGTTGTAGAGCAGTTCGGTATGGACCGCCCCACGCGTGCCGACCCGGACCAGTCCACTCGCTTCGGTCCGCTCGACGGGATCGTTGGTGACAATGGAGATGACGCCGGCTGCCGCATTGCGTCCGAACAGCGTGCCTTGCGGACCTTTCAGCACTTCGATCCGCTTGACGTCATTGAAGTTCAGCAGCGATCCACCGGTCTTGCCGACATACACGGAGTCGGTGAAGATGCCGACCGGCGAGTCCGTGCCGATGCCGTAATCCTCGGTGCCGACGCCACGCAGGAAAATGATCGGACGGGTGGATTGCAGCGGCTCGACCGACAAGCCGGGGACGAACGCGTCCATGTCGGCCAGGTTGACCACGCCGACATCCCTGAGCGCACTGCCGGCCAGCGTCTGCACGGCGATCGGCACGTTCTGGATGTCCTGGCTGCGGCTCTGCGCGGTGACCGTGACCACCGGCATGGCATCCTGCGCGCGACAGGCCTGCGGCACGCCCGCTGCCGCAACGGTCGTGGTCAGTGCAAGCCTGACGGCATGCCGGTTCATCCCCCGACGCAAATTCCGCTGACTCGATTTCATTATTGCCCCGTGAACCATTCGATCAATGCGATATCCTGATCACAACGGCAAACCTTGGCAAGGCCAATCGAGCGCTTTGCTGCATGTTTTTCTCAGGCAGGTCTCGCCCTCGCCCGGCCCGCTTCGCTTCATACATCCAATAGTCGGCTTCCTTGACGAGGATCGTCGTGCCGTTCACTTCCAGCGCCGTGATCCGCACTTCCACCGTGAGCCGGGAACTATGATCTGGAAGCTAGACAAGGGGGCTGGGCATACCTGCCGAACTCATGGCGATTCACTCGCCTTCGTTCGGTTTGCTCAACACCGCTCCTGCCCTAAGTCAATTCTTAGTTGCTTTACAGCATCCATGCTGAGCTTTTAGATCTGGGAATCTAAATAGTGCAACTAATGATGAAACGCTACGCCAGAGTTATTGCGCTCTGCGCCACCATGCTCCTTAGCAGTTGCGGTCATTCGGTCGAACCGTTGAAGCCCCAGGACCTTGAACTCTGGGTGCGTGCTTACGAAAACATTGCATCTGTCTCGCCCGACTTGCTCGACCAGAAACGCGCCAGTCGCGCAGGTACACTTCTAGCATGCTCGGCCTGTCGCTCGACCCTTGGGGACCAAGTGGTCAAGGCCGGCTACCCTAGCTTACAGGCGTTTCTTGTCGTCGATACGCGGATCCGGGTGGCTCAGGTGGACTTTCTTCACCGACAAATGACCAATGCTCTCGATTCACTCGACCACGGACTCCAGGCAGATGCGAAAGAATCATGTACACGTTCGGGTTCGCCAGATCCGAACCGGCGAATGATGGAACGCGGCATGACGCTCATCTGCTGGGTGCTGGCGAAAAAGGTCGAGCAAATGAGAAAAACCAGCGAAATCGAAGATGCGGTCATCAGCAAAATGACAATCGAAAGTGACGTGGTCTTCGTCAGCGAGAACTACGCGACCTTGGACCGGACGCTTTCCGATACGCGCCTGATCGAGGATTATCGCAATGATCTGTTACCCGAAGAAAAGGATTCGCTTGATCCGCAGCGCGTTCGGGCGTGCAACCGCCTTGAGCTCGGCCTTGGCGATGAAAAGGACAAAACCAAATGTCCTGAAATAAAAACGCATGAGTTCTGGCCGCGATGAGCATTTCCGTTACTCGCTATTTGGGACCTGGTCATCGAAGCAGACCGTTGCCGAACAGGCGATCGTCGCACGCATCCTGGAAGCGCCGCCGCCCCCGGAAGGTCCGCCTGCAAACGCGGCGCTCGGATGGATACGCCTGATAGCCATGCTGCCACCCGCATTTCGACGCGCCTTGCATGCGGAGCTGGTCGCTAGCAACGCCATCTCCGGCATTGAGTGGTCGGACAGGCCCGCCCCGAACAGCGTTATCGTCTATATGCAACATCGTTTTACGGTCGCGCGGCGTAGCCCCCTTCCGGCGTGGCGTGGAGGAACCTTGATGATCCCCACTAAGCAGGAGCTTGAGCAGAAAGATGAAGGCCGCGTTTTTTTGGCGACCTGGTAGTGCTGGCGCCGCTACCGCCTACGCCCAGATAACGTCATTCCTCCAGGCCTCGCTCGCAATGAGCGATTGCAGTTTCTCCTGCAGCATCGTCGACCATGCCTCGACCAGCCTGGACGGGCGGTTCTCGCGCAGCGTCGTAATGGCCACGGTCGACCGGATCGAAGGACGTTCGATGGCGTGGGCGACGACATCGCCGCGCGCCACCTCGTCCTTGATCGCGACTTGCGTCAGGATCGAATAGCCCAGTCCCGCCTTCACCAACTGCTTGGTCAGGGCGACGCTATCGACTTCGATCTCGACCCGCAGCCGCACGCCGTGCTGGATCGCGGCCTGTTCCACGAGGCGGCGATTGCTGTGGGGTAGACCAGGGAGGATGAGAGGAATGTCCGCGAGATCCCGGATGTGGTAACCGCGCTTCCGTTCCGCCTCCCCGGCCGGGCCGATCAATATCATGGGCTCGCTGAACAATGGACGGACATTGAACGCATCGAGCAGCGGCTGGTTGTACACGACCGCCAGGTCGACCCGCTTGTCGAGCACCCACTCCTGCAATGAACTGCTGAGCCCTTCGCGCAGGTGCAACGTGACGCGCGGCCAGCGTGCGCGGAAGTCCTTGATCAGGTCGGCGCCGATCAGTGCCCCGATCGTCGGCGGCAGCCCCACGGCGAGATGCCCACCCTCCTCGTCCGCGCTGGCACGGACCTGTTCGCCGGTCTCGTTCACCATGTGCGTGATCATCTCGGCCCGTTCCAGCAGCCTGGCACCGGCGGCGGTCAGGCGCACGCCGCGGCCATGGCGGATCAGCAGCGGTACGCCGATTTCCTCTTCCAGCTTCGCGATCTGCCGGCTCAACGCAGGCTGGGCGATGTAGAGCTCGGACGCCGCACGGCTGAAGCTCCCGGACCGCGCCACGTGAATGAAGCTCCTGAGTTCTCGTATATCCATATCCACCACCAGCCATGCCGAAGAAGCATAGGATCATATATTCATACGGTCTTTGTCAAAGTTTTTGCTTGAACCTATGCTTCATACAAATAGCAAGCCACTCAAAACAAGACGCCATCGGCGACCTTAGGAGACGTGATGAAACAACTGAAGAAACTGCATGTGCAGGTATTGATCGGGCTGGCGTGCGCCGTCGTGCTCGGTCTGGTGGCACCCGCCACCGCCATCTCGATGAAACCGCTGGGACAGGGCTTCATCGCACTGCTGAAGATGATGCTGGCACCGATCATCTTCTGCACCCTGGTCCAGGGTCTCGCCCACGTCAAGGACATGCGCAAGCTGGGACGGCTGGGACTGAAATCGCTGGTCTACTTCGAGGTCGTCAGCACGGTCGCAATGATCATCGGCTTCGTGTTCGTCAACGTCTTCGAACCCGGCGCGGGACTGCACGCGACGAACATGGTGGAAAGCGCGGATGCCCTGAAGGCGACGGCCGGCGCCGGCCAGATCTCGGCGGTCAACTACCTGCTGGGCCTGATTCCACACACTCTCGTGGACGCATTCGCCAAGGGCGACATCGTGCAGGTCCTCATCATTTCCATCCTCGCCGGACTGGCCCTGAACGTCACGGTCGGCGCGGATTCGATCCTCCTGCGCGGCATCGACGAAGCGCAGGCCGTCCTGTTCAAGATGCTGGCGTTCATCATGAAGCTCGCGCCGCTGGGGGCATTCGGCGCCATGGCCGCCGCGATCGGCAGCTACGGCGGCATGACGCTCGTGTACCTGTTGAAAGTCATCGTCGTGTACTACGGCGCATCGCTGGTGTTCGTGTTCGGCGTCCTGAGCTCGATCAGCTGGATGATCGGCCTGCCGTTCTTCGGCGTGCTGAAGCTGATCCGCGACGAGATCCTGCTGATCTTCGGCACCGCATCCAGCGAAGTCGCCTTCCCGCGCCTGCTCGAAAAACTGCAGCGCGCCGGATGCGACGAGGTCGTGGTCGGCTTCGTCCTGCCGGCCGGCTACAGCTTCAACCTGGACGGCACGTCCATCTACATGGCGATCGCGATCGGCTTTATCGCCCAGGCCACGGACACGCCGTTCTCGCTCTGGCAGCAGCTGGGCCTGCTCGCCATCCTGAGCCTGACCTCGAAGGGCGGCACCACCGTGGCCGGCGGCGCGTTCGTGAAACTCGCGGCGACCCTGCAATCGGTGCGCACGTTGCCGCTCGGCGGCCTGGGCCTGCTGTTCGGCATCGACCGCGTGATGGCGACCGCCACCGCCCTCGTCAACGTCGTGGGCAATACGATCGCCGTCTTCGCCATCTCGCGCTGGGAGAACGGCTTCGATGCGGAAGCATTTGCCCGCGAAACGGGAACGCGCCCCCGCCGCACCCGCCTGCAGCCGGACAAGGCCGCGGTGCAATCCCAGCCGGCCCAATCGAACATCTGAAACCAGGAAACCACCATGCCACGCATTTCGCCTATCGATCCCGAGCGTCTCGACGCCGAGCAGCGCGCCGTCCACGACGCCATCGCCAGCGGCCCGCGCAAGGGTGTCCGCGGACCGCTCGCGGTGTGGCTGCACCGCCCGCAGCTCGCCGACCGCGCCCAGGCGCTGGGCCGCTACTGCCGCTACGACAGCAGCCTGCCGCCGCGCCTGTCCGAACTCGCCATCATGCTGATGGGTCGCCACTGGCTGGCCGAGTACGAGTGGGCGGCGCACAAGCCGTTCGCGCTGGAAGCCGGCGTGTCTCCGGACGTGCTCGATGCGATCCGCGACGGCCGCGCGCCGGCTTTCACGAAGCGCGACGAAGCCTTGATCCACGCGTTCATGCAGCAGCTCCATGAACGCCGCGCCATCGACGACGCGCTGTATGCCGACCTCGAACGCGAGATCGGCCGCGACGCCCTGGTGGACCTGGTCGGCGTGGCCGGCTACTACACGCTGATCTCGATGACGATCAAGGTCTTCGAGGTGCCGCCGCCCGCCGGCACCGCACCGGAACTCCCTACCTCCACGAATTAAGGAAAGCAGCATGAAAACTTCAACCGCACACCCGTCCATGGCGCCGGGACGCCTGAACAACAAGGTCGCCATCGTCACCGGCGCCGGCTGCGTCGGCCCGGGCTGGGGCAACGGCCGCGCCGTCGCCGTGCTGTTCGCCCAGGCGGGCGCAAAGATCTTCGCCGTGGACAAGAGCATGGAAGCGATGGAAGAGACCGTCCGGCGCGTCCGTGAAGCCGGCGGCACGATCACGGCGCACACGTGCGACGTCACCGACAGCGCCGCCGTCGAGGCCATGGTCGCAGCGTGCACGGCCGAATACGGCCGGGTCGACATCCTGGTCAACAACGTGGGCGGCTCGGCGGCCGGCGGTCCGGTCGCGCTGTCCGAAGACAAATGGGATGCGCAGGTCGCCTTCAACCTGAAGAGCGTATTCCTGACCTGCAAGCACGTACTGCCCGTGATGGAAGCGCAGGGCTGCGGCGCGATCGTCAACACGGCGTCGACCTCCGGCATCCGCTGGACCGGCTCCGCGCAGGTCGCGTATGCCGCGTGCAAGGCCGGCGTGATCCAGCTGGGCAAGGTCGTCGCCGTCGAGTATGCGAAAAAAGGCATCCGCGTGAACACGGTCGTGCCGGGCCAGCTGCACACGCCGATGGTCGAAGTCCGCCTGGCCGGCCAGCGCAGCGGCGGCGACGTCGACAAGCTGCTGGAAAGCCGACTCGCGCGCATCCCCCTCGGCTTCATGGGCGACGGCCGCGATACCGCCAACGCGGCGCTGTTCCTCGCGTCCGACGAAGCGCAATTTATCACCGGCACCGAAATCATCGTCGATGGCGGCATGACCGCACGGTGCGACTGATGGTCCGGCCCGCGCTCACCGGCGGCCTGTGGGACTGCCATACGCATATCTACGGACCCTGGGATGCCTTTCCCCTGCCCGCCACGGCCGCGTACCGGCCGGCAGCGGCGCCCATGACCGAGCTGCTGGCGATGCACGAACGGCTCGGGATCGGCCACGGCGTGCTGGTGCAGGCGGCCTGCTACCAGTCGGACCACGGCGCGCTGCTGGCGGCGCTCGCGGCGACGGATGGACGCTACCGCGGCGTGGCGCTCGTCGACGAGACCATGGATGACGCCGACCTGCGCTCGCTGCACGACGGCGGGGTCCGCGGCGTGCGCTTCAATTTCATGGGACACCTGCCCGGCGACCGCGACCTCGACCGGTTGCGCAGCGTCGTCGAACGCGTGCGCCCGCTGGGCTGGCATGCGCTGCTGCACGGCCCCCTCGCGCGGATCCTGCCGGTGCTCGATGCCTGGCGCGACCTCGACGTGCCGCTCGTGATCGACCATATGGCGCGCCAGGACGCGACGCGCGAATGGGACGAGCCCGCCTTGAAACTGCTGGAACGCCATCTGGCGCATCCGCAGCGGTGGATCAAGGTGTCCGGCGTCGACCGCGCGATGCAGGGCGCGCCGGCGCCGTGGCCCGCCGCGCTGCCGCTCGCCCGGCGCCTGCTCGCCGCCGCGCCGCAGCGCGCGATCTGGGGCACGGACTGGCCGCACCCGAACATCCAGGGCCCGGTGCCCGATGACGGCGAGCTGCTCGACTTCCTCGTAGAGGTCTGCGGTGACGCGGCGACCGCACAGGCCGTACTGGTGGATAACCCGAAGCGACTGTATTTCTGACCACACGATTGCACCACTCGAATAACGACAAGGAGACGATGAATGAACAAATCAAGTAACCGTGCTTGTGCGACAGCCCTGCTTGCCCTCGGCTGTTCGGGGCTGTTGTCGGCCACCGCGCAGGCCGCCGACATCCATGTCCTGGCCACGGGCGCGCTGTCGGCGGCGTTCAGGCAGCTCGGTCCCGATTTCGAGAAGAAGTCCGGCCACCACCTGGTCGTTGCGTGGGGCCCGTCCTACGGTAGCTCACCCGATGCGCTGCCCATGCGCATCCAGGCCGGCGAAGCGATGGACGCCTGCTTCATGATCAAGGCGGCGATGGCCGATCAGATCAAGCAGGGCAAGCTGCTGCCCGCGACCGCCGTCGACCTGGCCGAGTCGCGCGTCGGCGTCGCCGTACGGGCGGGCCTGCCCCGGCCGGACATTGCGTCGGTCGACGGCCTGCGCGCCACGCTGCTCGCGGCGAAGTCGGTCGCGTTTTCCGAGGGCGCGAGCGGCAAGTACATCGTCGGCACCCTGTTCCCCGAGCTCGGCATTGCCGACGCGATGAAGGCGAAAAGCGTACCCATCCACGGACGCGAACTGGTCGGCACGGCCATCGAGCGGGGCGACGCCGACCTCGGATTGCAGCAGATCAGCGAGCTGCGCGCCATCCCCGGCATCCAGTACGTCGGTCCTCTCCCGGAAGCCGTGCAAAAGGTCAGCGTCATCTCCGCGGCGATCGGCAAGGACGCCAGGGAACGCAAGGCCGCCGAGGCATTCCTCGCCTACCTGAAGACGCCGGACGCCGCAGCGACGTTCGTGAAGACGGGGCTCGACCCGATCGGCGCGAAATAAACGAATAACCACGACAGACAGGAGACTCACATGAAACTTCGCAAGCTCAGCTACGCATTCGTCCTCACCGCAACCTTGTCGGCATGCGCGTTCGCCGGCACGGCCGTCACGGCGGATCATCAACTCGTCAAGTACGGCGACGTGCAGATCGACGTGATGCGCCAGGGACAAGGCCCCGTCATCGTGATGCTGCCGTCGCTCGGCCGCTCGGTGCGGGACTACGACCAGGTCGCCGAACGCCTGGTGGCGGACGGGTTCCGCGTGCTGCGTCCCGAACCGCGCGGGATCGGACTCAGCAAAGGTCCGATGGAGAATCTCAGCGTGCACGATTTCGCGAAGGACGTCGCCGCCGTGATCGAGCACGAGAACAAGGGCCCGGTCGTGGTGGTCGGCCATGCCTGGGGCAACTTCGCGGCGCGCCAGCTGGCGGCCGACCGGCCCGACCTCGTGCGCGGCGTCGTCGTCGCGGCCGCGTCGGCGGGCAAGGTGCCGCCCGGGTCCAACGAAAAGCCGATCGGCCCGGAGATGCGCAAGGCGATCGACGGCCCCTCCGACATGAAGCTGCCGGAAGCCCAGCGCCTCGAATACTTGCGCAAGGCGTTCTTCGCGCCCGGCCACGACCCGCGCGTGTGGCTGACCGGCTGGCACCAGGAAACGCACGAGGCCGAATCGCACGCGCGCAACACGACGCCGGTCGACGATTACTTCGCCGCGGGCACGGCGCCCATCCTCGACCTCCAGGCCGAAAACGACGCCGTGGCGCCGCGGCGCTTTTCGCAGGTCCTGAAGAACATGCTGGGCGACCGGGTCACCGTCGTCGTCATTCCGAATGCCGGCCATGCGCTGGCGCCCGAACAGCCGCACGCCATGGCCGACGCGATCGCCGCGTTCGCGCGCAAGGTCTTCGCGGATAAATAAACCCTTCCCGCCCGCATGCGGCATCGAACCGCCCGGCGTACAAGCCGGGCGGACGGCACTCCTTTACCTGTTCGGTCAATACCAATGAAAAAGCAGATCATCGCATCGGGACTGCTCGTCCTGGTGAGCGGCACGTCGTCCGCGCAAAGCAATGTCACGCTGTACGGGATCGTCGACGTCGGTCTACGTTACGGAAAGGCCGCTACGTCGAACGACGACACGCTGTCGGTCGGGTCAGGGCAGCAACGGGCGTCGCGCTTCGGTTTTCGCGGCACCGAAAACCTGGGCGGTGGACTCTCCGCCAGCTTTCAACTGGAAAGCGGCTTCAACGCCGACGACGGCACGCTGGGCTACGGCAACCGTCTCTTCGGCAGGCAATCGTGGGTCGGGTTGAACGGCGGATTCGGTTCGATCCGCTTCGGCCGGCAGACGACCGCGGTCTACGACGTGCTGTTCACGGTCGATCCGTTCGTCATCAACGGCACCGGCAACGCGCAACGGGTGTTCGCTTACGGCCTCGGCAAGACGGATCCACTGTCCCGCGCCGACAACGCGGTCACATACAGCATCCGGCTGCACAACGGCGTCGGATTCTATGCCGGCCACGCGTTCGGCGAGAAGGCCGGCAGCTTCGCCAGCAACAGCAGCGACTTCGCCTCGGTGTCGTATGTGGCCGGCAGGTGGAATGTACGCGCGGCGTATCAGCATGCGGACGGCGTCGACCTCGGCGCGGCATCGACGCCGCTGGGTGCCCTGGTCGGCACGGCACATCTGGCATCCGCGAACGTCAAGGTGAACAGCGCGATCGTCGGCGCCGTCTACGATCTCGGGCCGGTCAAGTTCCACGGCACATATGGCGATACGCGCATCGGCAATGGCGACGCGCTGGCGATGCGCAGCTACATGACCGGGGTGACCGTCGGCGCCGGGCGCGGCACGATTTGCGCATCGTGGAACCGCAACGACATCCGGGAGTTCCGCAACGGGATCTCGGATCAGTACGGTCTCGATTACACCTATCCGCTCAGCAAACGGACATTTCTCTATGCCGCAGCCGGCTATACGAAAAACGGCGGCGAAGTGCGCCTGAACTCGGCAAGAAACGGTTTCAGTGGACGTGAGGTAGAGATTGGAATGCGTCACACGTTCTGATATGGGCTATCGGAGCTGAAGTGGCACATCGATGGCCGACGTACGCATGCCTGAAGGCTGCGATGCGTAAACGAGCGAAGTTCACTGGTGACGTAGATCAGCGCCGATGCGCTGATTTGACAGAATGCTGGAGGCGAGGACGGGAGTCGAACCCGTCTAGACGGCTTTGCAGGCCGTTTTGGCTCTTACGAATCAAGGAGTTAGCTCTGCACCGCACTCTGCACCGCACGAGTTCGCCTCGTCTCCCTTGTCGAAGTCCCAAATTGGGACTATCATGGACGTGTGCGAATCCTATCCCTACCTACCCTTCGGACCTTCTACGAACGACCGGAGTATGCCGACTCGAAGGAGCCACTTCTTACCTGGCATGGCCATGTCCTCAAGGCCAAGTGGCAAACCCCGGCGGACGTCAAGGCCGACTTTGGTACCGCGAGCATTCTGAAGGACGGACGTGTGGTCTTCAATATCGCTGGCAACAAGTATCGCCTGGTCACGTCCATCAACTATCCGTATGGGATCGTTTTCGTCAAGTTCGTCGGCACGCACAAGCAGTACGACGCCATCGATGCACAAACTATCGAGGGACATCATGGACATTAAGCCTATTCGTACCGAAGCAGACTACCAGGCAGCGCTGCGCGAAGTGGAATCGCTCATGACTGCCGAGTTCGGAACGCCGGAAGGCGACCGTCTGGATGTGCTTGCGACACTGGTCGAAGCCTACGAGGCAAAACACTTTCCAATGGAAGTCGCAGATCCGGTCGAGGCCATCAAATTCCAGATGGAGCAAAAGGGCCTCACCGTCAAGGATCTCGAGCCGATGATTGGCCGGTCCAACAGGGTGTACGAGGTGCTGAACCGGACTCGTCCTTTGACGCTTCCGATGATCTGGCGGCTGCACAAAGGACTTGGCATACCGGCCGAGACTCTTATCCAGCCGCCTAAAAGCGCCGCTGCTGTTTGACTCACTGTCGCCAGATCGATCTCGACGTGTTGTGACTTAAACAGTTCGGCCCTCCACGAAAGCCGGGGTGCTTCGGCCCCATCCTATGGTAGGTGTGCCTGTCTTGCGTTGCGTAGGAACGTCCTGTTCTCGCACGTTTCCGTGACGGTTCGCGATTGAGGTGCAGATCAACCTCAACAGGGGTGAACCCATGGTGAAGCGGACTAAACAGGACTGAAGCACCGTTTTGCACGGCTACAGGGCTCATGTGAGCCCATCCGCAACGGCCTGCTAGGCCGCTAAAATGCGACTCTAACTACAGCTCGGCCGATGTCAAATTAAATTTGGCGAATAGGCGCATTCTTCAAATGAAGCTGACATAAAATGAACTCAGAATGTTTATTATTTGGAGGCGAGGACGTGAGTCGAACCCGTCTAGACGGCTTTGCAGGCCGTTTTGGCCTTCTGGAATCAAGGAGTTAGCTCAGCACCGCACTTTGCACCGCATGAGTTCGTTAGAACATGTCGTGCAAAAGCTGTCAGCAGCGGTTGTAAACTGATACAGGCAGCGATTGAAAACTGATACACCGATTTGAGAAGATGGCCGCTTTGCGGAGCGGCCTTGAAACCCAAAGAGGTGTACGTGGAAGTCAAGCTACTGAAGAAGCATGGGTTGAGCCTTCGGCAGATTGCCGCTGAAGTCGGCTGCGCAGTGAACACGGTGCGCCGGCATCTGGCTCTGGAGGCCGTGCCGAAGTACGAGCGCAAGGTCAAGCGCCAGACGAAGCTGGCGCAATTCGAGCGGTATCTGAGGGATCGGCAGCAGGCCGCCCAGCCCGATACGATTCCAGCCACGGTGCTGTACCGTGAGATCGCAGCGCGCGGCTACGAAGGCGGCATGAGCCAGCTGCGCGCCTTCATGCGCACGCTGCGCCCGACGCCGCCGGTAGATCCGGTGGTGCGTTTCGAGACGGCGATGGGCGAGCAGCTGCAGGTGGACTGGGTCGAGTTCCGCAAGGGCAGCGCGCCGCTGTATGCATTTTGCGCCACGCTCGGCTTTAGCCGGGCCAGCTATGTGGAGTTCGTCAGCAACATGAAGGTGGAAACCCTGATCGCTTGCCACGAGCGCGCTTTCGCTGCCTTCGGTGGCGTGACGCGGCGGGTCCTGTACGACAACATGAAGACGGTGGTACTGGAGCGCGACGCTTACGGCGAAGGCGAGCACCGCTTCCATGCCGGCTTCCTGGACTATGCCAGGCATAGCGGCTTTGTGATCAAGCTGTGCCAGCCGTACCGTGCCAAGACCAAGGGCAAGGTCGAACGCTTCAACGGTTATCTGCGCCGTTCGTTCTACGTGCCGCTGGTGAGCCGGCTGGCGCAGAGCGGCCAGAAGCTTGATGTCGTAACGGCCAACGTGGAAGTGGCTCACTGGTTGCAAGAAGTGGCCAATGCACGCATCCACGGCACCACCGGGGAGCCGCCAGCCGCGGCGTTGAAGCGGGAGTCGGAGCACCTGCAGCCACTGCCAGCACCGTGGCGGGCAGACATTGCGGCAGCCCGGCCGCAACCGGCAGTAACGGCGCCTGCGGCACCACGGCCGGCGGCAGTGGTGGAGCGGATCGCGCAACCTTCTCCGGTACAGCATCCGCTGCAGGTCTACGACGCGCTGCTGATGCGGGTATCGGAAGGAGTGGTGGCATGAATCTGCAGCATGAGCGGATCGCGGCGCTGTGCGAGAGCCTGAACCTGCCGTTCGTGGCGCAGGGCTACAGCGCCGCAACCCAGAAGGCAGCCAAGCAGGGAACGGCCTACAGCGACTTCCTGGAAGGCTTGCTGAGGGAGGAAGTAGCTGGACGCAATGTGCGCAAGCAAAGCACGCTGACCCGGCTGGCCGGATTCCCGGCAGTGAAGACGCTGGATGAGTTCAACTACGACTTTGCCAAGGGCGTCAAACGCAGCCAGGTCGAGGAGTTGGCCGGCCTGGGCTTCGTCGAACGGCATGAAAACGTGGTACTGGTCGGCCCCAGCGGCGTGGGCAAGACGCACTTGGCAATGGCCCTCGGTTACAAGGCCACGCAGGCCGGCATCAAGACGCGCTTCACGACGGCAGCCGACCTGTTGCTGGCGTTGACGACGGCGCACACGCAGAACAATCTGAAGGCGGTGATGCACCGCGCGATCAAGGCATATCGGCTCCTGATCATCGACGAGATCGGCTACTTGCCGATGAACCGGGAACAGGCCAATTTGTTCTTCCAGGTGATCGCGGCCATGTACGAGCGCAGCAGCCTGGTCGTGACCAGCAACCTGCCGTTCGGGCAATGGGACACGACCTTCGCGCAGGACACGACGCTGACTGCGGCCCTGCTCGACCGGTTGCTGCACCATGCGCATATCGTGCCGATTGCAGGGGAAAGCTATCGCTTGAAACACCAGCGACAGGCCGGAATGATGAGGGGGAACGACGTTGCAGAACTGGGCTGAACACGGACGGTGTTCGGCGACGGCGGTGTATCAGTTTTAAATCGCTGGCATGACGAAATCTGTATCAGTTTTCAATCGCCGTTGACAAAAGCAGGCGAAAGCATTTCTCATGCGACCGGCCGAGTCGCGTAATAGAAGCCAACAAGGAGCAACATGGGCAAGAGAAGATGCGACACGGCCGCAGCCAACGCATACCACCTCGCCCGCCTCCCTTCCGGGAAGCACCCCACCCCAAGCACGATAAGCTGATAGCCCGCAGCAAGATAAAACGCGGCAGAAAAACTGCTGTCGGCAAGCGCCGCCAGAAAACCCTGGAATAGCGTCAGGTTCATCGATTGAATTCCATCATGGCCATGGAACATCAGCGAACGGCATGCATGAACATGACCTCGACGCGATCTGCCTTCCTGTCGCAGTGTCTGGCGCGTGCGGCACCATAGAGCATGGAGTCGAACGTGATCCATTTCGGCGTCAGCATATCCTTGCGCGCGACCGTGAAGTTGGCCTCGCCATCGTGGAAAGCCAGAATGGGGGGTATCTCTTTGCCGTCGCCGCCTTGCGGATTGTAGACTTCGAGCTCAACCTTGCCGCTGGCATCGTCGTAGCCAGCGACTGCCTTGCCGGCCAAGGTAAAGCCGCAGCCTAGGCCCTGCTGATGGTAGGTGTAGTCAAACGATGGGACGCCGCGCGTATCAGCCTTCAGGTTTGCGATGCGCAGGTCGTGGCTGATGCCGCCGAGCTTCTCCGCGAAATGCAGGTCTGCGGCGGTGGACGCGTGCGCCCCGCAAGCAGCAAGCAGGCAGGCAACTCGAATGAGTGTCTTCAGCATGGTTGGTCTCGATAGGGTGATGAGGCGCGCTAGCGGGTCTTGCACGCGGTGACCGGGCCGAATACAAACTCCAGCCTACGCCCGAGCTGGCCCACGCCGTACCAGTTCCGGCTGTCCGACACGATAAATTTCGGCGTATTCCCCAGCACGTCGAGCGTCGTTTCGGCACCCGTGGCGGGATCGATCCACACCAATCCCCGCTTGCCGCCCGAACCTGCACAGGACTGGCGGATCGCCAGCAGGCCCTGCCCCGCAGGCGTGAAGGCTTCCACCTTGCAGAATTCGCTTTTATACGTAACCGCGGGAGTGATCGTGCCGCCTGCATCGACCGCGATCAGCGAAGACGTCCCGCGTGACTGCGAGAGCGAGTACGTCGTCGCCTGATAATCGATCGCGGTCGCGATGTTGTCCGAGGCTGTGACCACCTTATGCTGCGGACGCACGCTCCACAGATACCCGCCGCCCGGTTTAATTTTTGAGTTGGCGTAATAGATGGCGAGGTCGTTCTTCGGAACGATTTTCGGGTAGAAGTCGCCGCCGATGTACCATTGGCTCCCGATGGCTCGCACGGCGGCGAATTGCGTATAGCTGCCGTCTTTCATCATGCGCGTATGGAACTCCAGCGATTCGTCTACGGTCGTGACGAACATGCCGTAATACTCGTTGTTCGCGTCCGTATCCTTGCCAAACCCGATGACGTCCAACTTGCCATCATGCGCCAGCATATCGATGGCAACCCGGCTTTCGGTAGACACCGGAATCGCAGCGCGCTTGAGTTCGTCGCCACTCCTGCTGTACTTGACCACGTAGACGCGGCCCACGTTGTTCGCCATCTCGTGTGCGGTGTCGGCGTTCGCCAGCACATACACGTTGTTGCCGTGGAACCGGCACGCCACGGCGTACACATTGGCCGTCGCGTCGGGAGGAGGCATCTGCCGGGTCCAACCTGCTTTTTTCCGTACCAGGTCCACCAGCGTGACGGTACTATAGACGGCCGCGCCAGGCTCCTTCACGTACGAGGTGACGACGCAGGCCTGTGTGCCGTCCGGCGAGATGGCGATGTTGTTGATGTCGGACGATGCCGTGAGATCGCCGAGCGGAATGCTGCCGGAGCGCGTAAGTTGTCCGCCTTGCGCATGGCCACACGCGATCAACAGGCTCAAGGAGCAGTTGGAAAATCGGTTCATGGCGGCTCCTGTGCACACCGGATTCAACGTCTCGCGGCAGCCGGGTGCACTACCTCCGATATGGTTGCTCGTAGAGACTCTATAAGCGCTTGTGCGCATATGCTAACCAGCGGTGAACGTTGCTTGGGTTGAAATCAGAGCAGCTCCGCAACTCGTCTTATGTCCGTCGTAAGCGACTTGAATCCCATCGATGAGGTGATCAGGATTGCCTTCTACGACCGTACAGTTGTCATGTCCCGGCTTTGGACATGAACATAAATCGCCCACCCGGGCGACAGGAATACCGTCGATGGTATAGTGCTCTGCGGTTACTTTCACCACCTTACCACCGTGGCTGGTTGAATCGCCGAGTCGGATTACGTTAGGCATGAGCAGTATAGATTTGTCGAACTGAATTTACGCACCATACCCTCGGGTGCTTTGACCGGCAGTGGAGTGCTAAGTGAGGCTGTCGTCTGGGCCGGACGCCTTTGGCCGTTGCTGTGCACGATTGTCGTCTGTCGGCTTACCATCAGGATTCATTTGGTACGCAATCAGGGTCCAGACTGTTGCCACCTCGTGCGTTCGCACATTGCCGCTCAATTTCTGCCAAAGGCTTGGAGCCCCTCGCAACGTCGCAGGAGGCATCAAATCTCCCTGCCTGAAGAATTGCGGCTGAGCGCCTTCGACCGTAGCATGTTCACTACATTGCCAATATCCGGTCTGCGGACAAACCTTCCCTGTGGCGACGAGTTCCCCAAGTGGCACTGCCGGCACGTGAGCGGTGTTGCCGACTTTGTTAACGGTTGACGTTGGACGGAGTCGCAAACTCGTCGAGATCGCCTGCCAGAGCTGTAGAGCGGCTTCATCCGACAGGCTCGAATTGACAGGATTGCCTGGATTCCCCTTGCCTGTCTCGAGCTCGAGCGTGATGTTGGGTGCAAGTACATCCATGCCCTTGCCCGGGCTTTCCCACATGAACGAGTGGGCACTGGTGCCGTTCGACTCCTTCACGCGCACGAGCACTTCGGAGCCCGGTATGCCGTTCAGAGTGCGCGCCTGTTTGCCCAGGTACTTGATGCTGCTGGCGAACTCCATTGCCGTATCGTTCTTCGCATGGCGTGCCAACAAGGACTCCTGGGGCTTGTCCAGCACCGCCGTGTCCAACCGGATTGCGATATCCGGATGCCCCTTGAGGGTCGCGAACATCGTGACGCTTTCGTCAGGTTCCGGAGGCGTCGTGCTGTGGATGATGCCATTCTCTGTACAGAATCCTGGCTCTGCCGGCATGGAGCCTGCAGTCCTCGAGGCGAAGTTCTTTACGAGGTCGTGCACGACCTGCTCATACTTCGGCGAGGCCAGGGATTGCCCTTTGAAGCGATAGAGAAGGTCATCCTTCAGCGCAAACGCTTCGACGGTGATGCCCTCGTCGCCGGTCACGGGCTGCCCGTTCCGCATCCTCGTGACGGCTTTTTCACGACCTGAATACAAGAGCGTCGCCTGCAGGTTGACCCCGTCGACGATCTCGCGCTTTTCCAATGATGGTCTTCCAAGCTCGTTCGTCTCGCCCCCCAACGCCGAGACGCGCTCGGCGATCGCGGCAGCCGCCTTTTGTGCGTTGTATCCCGCCTCCACACTGATCGTGACGCCGTCGACGCGCGCATCGGTAAAGGTGACTTCCGCGTCGGCCGGGAGGTCAACCATCAGTCTGCCAACACATACTGTTTTCGTTTGTTGCATCATTTGTTGTGCCGTCCTTGATTGCTGGTGTTGCGGGGGCGTCTTGCTGGCGACAAGAACTGCCACAAACAGTCCTGCCACGACGATGAACGTGTACCGCGTACGCTTTCCGATCTTCACTTAGCCTCCTGCACGATCTTGCAGATCAGATGGTGGGTCAGACTGAGCATGTGCTTGTTTGCATAACTACCCTGGTGGTCATAGCCTGTGGTGCGAAAAATGCGCCGTACTTTGCCACGTGGCCCGTCGCCAGACTGCTGCGAAACGGTACCGTCGCCGGACGTATCCTGGTCGCCTGGCGTGAACAATATTTCCCATACCGGCAGTTTATAAACCTCAGGCATTTGGATGAACCGGTTTTCGGTTTGCAGCGCCACCATCGGTTTGCCGGCAGGGAGCAGGCTCTTGACGGGATCGGTCAGCGCGCGTTGCTCGTCGGTTACCCGACGCGCGGCAAATGCATGCTGCCCCATTTATCGCTCGCCCAAAAGCTGGCGACACGCACCCAAGCCGAGTCGCGATCGCTGTTCGAGGCACCGGGATCGGACCCGTGGTCTTGTTCGCGCGTTCCGAGAAAACGCAGCTTGACGCGGCCCATCGCATCGCAATGCACCTCTTCGCCAGGGGGGCCGACAACGACGGCACTTTGCAACGTCACGCGCGGCAGGTCCGTGCGCGGATCGAATGCAGGAACGATGGGAATACCGCGCCGCACGCACGAGAACCGGTTCGTGTAGCGCATCTTGCGTCGTTCACTCGCACCGAAAAGTTCGGACGCGGCACGCCCGTTTTCCCAGCCATTCACGGCAAACAGGCGCTGCACAACTTCATCGGCCGTCGTCGGTAAATTATTTTCCGCGCTGACCCATAATTCCGTCAGCACGAATTCGCGCTCGTCTTCCGGATGCGAATCGATCTCAGGATGCCCATCCAGACTGAACCACTCTCCGACACACAAGTCACGCACACCGCCTTCGCCATGGAAACACTTTGATTCGTATTCGTGCCTCTGGATACGCAGTTCTCCGAGCCGCTTGTAATCTGCAACATCGTCGCCCGCATGCGGGGGATCGACGAGGTAGTCGTCTAAGCTAAAGGCGAACTGGGTGCCGACTTCGCCGAGGCGCATCACGGTCGGTGCCTGGACGGACATCAATGCGCCTGTCTTGTAGTCCCAGCTCTGCCGGCTGACGCTGCCACTCCTCAGCGTTCGCGTTGCGCTCCAGTGATAAATGCTGTCGGACGTCAGCGTGGCGAGGTCATTGTCGAATCGGATTGCGCCCGCTTCATTGCGGCCGAGGGCGTACGGAGAATCGAACAGGACCAGCGTGTGCGCCGGCGTCCGGTCGGTGCCGGTTTCGCTTGCAGCACCCGGGCGGATAAACCAGGAAATACCGCGCCGTTTCCACAACCGGCGTAAAAATGCGGCATCCGATTCGTTGTGCTGCATTGTGAATTCACGGGAGGGATAAGCGTTGCCTACGCCGGAAAAATCGATATCCAGCACCCTTGCCAGCACTGGATTCATCGCCCGCCATTCGTTGATCAAGGCTGCGGACAAATCGATCTCATTGACATTGCGGAAAACACGTGTGTTCACCCGCTGCTCCATCAATGCCAGTGAATCCCGAACAACGAGGTGATAAGTGGCAAGTCCGCCATCGCTCTGCCCCGCCGCCGCTTCCGCCACGATGCCGCAAACGGAACGCAATTGTCCGCGATCGGTGACGAATTGCAGCTCGATCGGCAGGGCAATCAAATCTTTGAGAGGTAACGTGGCGTGCGACGATACGCAATAAAGCCGATATTCCAGGCCGCCGCACAACTGTTCGTGCCCATCTGCTTTTTTAACGAGCAGAACATCGTCAAAAACGTTTTCCGGGCCTGCAAGTCTCAGACGGATGGGGCGATGTGCTTCGCTCAAACCCGACACTAAATTACCCAACTCGTTGAAAAGCGACCTACCTGTTCCGTCGAGGCTCTCGAACATATATTCCCGCAAACAATTGTTGAATGACAATAACTGGGAAACGATCTGCTGCAGTGGCAGCGGAAATGATTGTTACGTCACGCGGGCGTACGATATCACAACAGAATGTGGGGATTTCTCTCGGAAATTCACAGTTCGCAAGACGCAAACGATCCGGCGGAACCGGGAAACGGCCAGTCAGGTGCAACCGTTTTCGAGCAAATGAGGATGGGGAAAACGTTCTTATGCGACCGGCCGAGTCGCGTAGTAAAAGCCGGCAAGCAGGAACATAGATGTCTAGACTCGTGGGATCATGTACCCATCCGTAGCTGGCCGCTCTTCAAGGCCAGGAACGTTTTGCGTACACCGTTCCAATCCGATCTTTCACTGGCGACACGATGGCCCAGGTACTGCACAGCAAAGCTCGCACCACCCACCTGATCCGTGAGGAAATGAGGAACTCAACGCTGCCGCAAGCCAAATTGGCCAGGCTGTGCAACGTCTCCCGCCAGACCATCCGGAAATGGCAAGATCGGGATTCCTCGGAAGACAAGTCGCACGCGCCCATCAAGATGTACACAACTCTGTCTCCCGAACAGGAGCTCATCGTTGTGGAGCTACGTAAGACTCTCCTGCTACCGACGGACGACCTGCTGGCGGTCACACGCGAGTTCATCAATCCCGCAGTCTCGCGTGCCGGCCTGGGGCGCTGCCTGCGCCGCCACGGCGTCTCCGACCTGCGCGACCTGGTCGAGCAGGAAGGCGCAGCCCCGGCTACGAAGAAGACCTTCAAGGACTACGAGCCGGGCTTCGTGCACATTGACATCAAGTACCTGCCGCAGATGCCGGACGAGACGGCAAGGCGCTATCTGTTTGTTGCCATCGACCGCGCCACGCGCTGGGTTTTCGTCGAACTGTATGCCGATCAAACCGACGGCAGCAGTGTCGATTTCCTCACCAAGGTCCAGCATGCCTGCCCGGTCAAGATCGTCAAACTGCTGACCGACAACGGCAGCCAGTTCACCGACCGCTTCACGGCCGGCGGCAAAAAGAAGGAGCCCAGCGGTTCGCACGTGTTCGATCGGCTGTGCAAACAGTTCGACATCGAGCACCGCCTCATCCCACCTCGCCACCCGCAGACCAACGGCATGGTGGAGCGCTTCAATGGCCGCATCAGCGACATCGTCAACCAGACCCGTTTTGGCTAAGCTGCCGAACTGGAATCGACGCTGCGCAATTACGTCAAGATCTACAACCACAGCATTCCGCAGCGAGCGCTCAAGCATAAAACACCCATTCCGGCACTCAAGGAATGGAATGAAAAACGCCCCGAATTATTCAGGAAACGCGTCTATAACCAGCCGGGTCTTGACAACCCATGGCAGCGCCAGCATCGCTGCTGTTGACGGCCTTGAACTTGCTGCCATCGATGGCGACCACCCAGCTGCCGGCACAATACAACGAACTGGCGACAAACATCGCGACGGAAGTTCGCTATCGCCATGAAGTCGGGGCTCAAGCGCTGCATCAGCCACATCAATTCGATGTTGCGCTGGGCTTCATCCGCAGATGTGCGTCGATTTAGGAAAAGCCTTCTCGAGTATCGCCAGAGGCGACGCACACGACATCGGCCGACAACACTTTGCCTTCATCAACTGCCTTGCCGATCAGCATGTGAATCGCACGCTGGCTGGGCGAGGTTTGACGTCGTCCGGAAGGCACCTGCAATGCCCCGCAGCGCAAAATATGCATTCGATAATACATTTTCTAATGTCGAAGGTTTGCTATGCGCCGGCGTCAACTACACGATGCGGCAAGCCTTAATTCGTCGTGAATTGCTGACGTAGATCAGCGCCAATGCGCTGATCTGACAGAATGCTGGAGGCGAGGACGGGAGTCGAACCCGTCTAGACGGCTTTGCAGGCCGCTGCATAACCGCTTTGCTACCTCGCCGGAGGAGACTTGACTATGCCACAGCGACCGGTTATTCGTCGCAGCGACACGAGAAGGCTGGCTTCTCTGTAACTGGAGCGGGAGAAGAGTCTCGAACTCTCGACCTCAACCTTGGCAAGGTTGCGCTCTACCAACTGAGCTACTCCCGCATCGGGTACACCATCGTGAATTACCTGGAGCGGGAGAAGAGTCTCGAACTCTCGACCTCAACCTTGGCAAGGTTGCGCTCTACCAACTGAGCTACTCCCGCTTAGGAGTTCATCACGTACTACGATCGTAAAACACTGGAGCGGGAGAAGAGTCTCGAACTCTCGACCTCAACCTTGGCAAGGTTGCGCTCTACCAACTGAGCTACTCCCGCATGGAGTCTTACTTGTTTGCCCCAGCATCATCTTGCGATGACTGGAGCGGGAGAAGAGTCTCGAACTCTCGACCTCAACCTTGGCAAGGTTGCGCTCTACCAACTGAGCTACTCCCGCGTCGCTGGAACTTGCGATTATCTCAGATTTTCGACTGCTTTCCAAGACAACCTTTTTATTACTTCGACAGGCAAACTGTGGAGCGGGAGAAGAGTCTCGAACTCTCGACCTCAACCTTGGCAAGGTTGCGCTCTACCAACTGAGCTACTCCCGCTTCGTTTCGTTTGCTGCGTTGTCGTTGCAACAGGCAGGCATTATAGAGATGCTGAGCTATGTGTCAAGGATGACCCAGCAGAAACTTATACCGTGCCCGACTTTTCCTTGATCAGCGGCCACGCGCGGCGCAGGTAGTAGAACATCGACCAGACCGTCAGCACGCCCGCGATCCACAACAAGATCTCGCCGCACTTGTGGATGTCGAGCACGCCGTCGAACATGGGATCGTGGAACAGCAGCATCGGGATGGCGACCATCTGCGCGGCCGTCTTGATCTTGCCCAGCGAGCTCACGGCAACGGACTTGCGCGCGCCGATCTCGGCCATCCATTCGCGCAGCGCGGAGATCGTGATCTCGCGGCCGATGATGATGAAGGCGATGATGGCGTTCACGCGGTCCAGCTGCACGAGCACGAGCAGTGCGCCCGCCACCATCAGCTTGTCCGCGACGGGGTCGAGGAAGGCGCCGAAGGCCGACGTCTGGTTCCAGCGCCGGGCGAGGTAGCCGTCGAACCAGTCCGTGATCGCGGCGACGATGAACACGAGCGTGGAGGCCAGGTTGCGGTCGGCCACGTGCAGCCAGTGTTCGGGGAGATAGTAGACGCCAACGACCAGCGGAATGAGGGCGACGCGTAGCCAGGTCAGGAGAATCGGAATATTGAAAGGCATGGGGTGAGGCTGATCGTGCTCTGCTTGTTGAGTTGCGTGCGCGCTAGTCTACATGGCTCTTGCCGTTTAAACCAGTTGAGCCATCCGTGACGCGCCCCCCCTCTCAGTGCAGCTGCCGATAAATCTCTTCCGCCAGCGTACTGGAAATGCCTTCCACCGACATCAGGTCCTCCACGCTCGCATCGATCACGCCCTTCAGGCCGCCAAAGCGCGCGAGCAGCTTCTGGCGGCGCTTGGCGCCGATGCCCTCGATCTCTTCCAGGCGCGACGCCTGGCGCGTCTTGGCGCGTTTGGCGCGCATGCCCGTGATGGCGAAGCGGTGCGCCTCGTCGCGGATCATCGCCACGAGCATCAGCGCGGCCGATTCCTTGCCCAGTTCCTGCGGCGGGCGGCCATCGGCGAAGATCAGCGTCTCGAGGCCGACCCTGCGCCCCTCCCCTTTCGCCACGCCGACGATGTTGCCGATGTCGAGGCCCAGCTCCGTAAAGACCTGGCGCGCCATCTCGACCTGGCCCTTGCCGCCGTCGATCAGCGCGATGTCCGGCATGACGCCCTCGCCGTTCGCCACCTTTTCGTAGCGCCGCGTCAGCACCTGGCGCATCGCGGCATAGTCGTCACCCGGGGTGATGCCCGTGATGTTGTAGCGACGATATTCGCCGTTCTGCATCTGGTGGTGATGGAACACGACGCACGACGCCTGCGTCGCCTCGCCCGCCGTGTGGCTGATGTCGAAGCATTCGACGCGCAGGGATTCGAGATCCTCGCTGTCGAGGCCCAGCACCTCCGCCAGCGCGCGCGTGCGCGACTGCTGCGAGCCCTGCTCCGACAGCAGCCGCGCCAGCGAGATTTCCGCGCCCTTCTGCGCCAGTTCGAGCCATTGGCGGCGCTGGCCCTGCGGCTGGAACACCAGGTTGATGCGGTGGCCGCACTGCTCCTGCAGCGCCATCATCAGCTCGGGCTGGTCGAATTCGATGTTCAGGATGATGATGCCCGGGACGAATTTGTCGCCGTAATGCTGCGCCATGAACGCCGCGAGCACCTCCACTTCGATCGGGCATTCATCCATCGCCTCTCCGACCTGCGTCGGGAAGTACGCGCGGTCGCCCAGGTGGCGGCCGCCGCGCACCATCGCCAGGTTCACGCACGCGCGCCCGCCCTGCACGACGACGGCGATGACGTCGACGTCCGCATCGCCCGTCGTCTCCATGCTCTGCTGGTGCAACACGCGCGACAGCGCCTGGATCTGGTTGCGCACGCTCGCCGCCTGCTCGAACTTCAGGTCCTCGGCATACGCGAGCATCTTCTTCTCGAGTTCTTCCAGCACCTCCGTCTGGCGACCGCGCAGGAATTTCGCGGCGTTGTCGACGTCGCGCCTGTAGTCTTCCGGCGCGATCAGGTCGACGCACGGCCCGCTGCAGCGCCCGATCTGGTGCAGCAAACAGGGCCGCGTGCGGTTGGCGAAGACGCTGTCCTCGCACGTACGCAGCATGAACACCTTCTGCAGCAGCTGCATCGATTCCTTCACGGCCCACGCGCTCGGGAACGGCCCGAAGTACTGGTTCTTCTTGTCCAGCGCGCCGCGATAATAGGCCATGCGCGGATAGTCGCCCGCGGTCAGTTTCAAATACGGGTAAGACTTGTCGTCGCGGAACAGGATGTTGTAGCGCGGCTTGAGCGTCTTGATCAGGTTGTTTTCCAGGATCAGCGCTTCGGCCTCGCTGTGCGTCACCGTCGTTTCCAGGCGCGCGATCTGCGACACCATCATCGCGATGCGAGGGCTCGACAGCGTCTTCTGGAAATAGCTCGACACGCGCTTCTTGAGGTTGCGCGCCTTGCCGACGTAGAGAACCCTGTCTTCTGCGTCGAAATAGCGATACACGCCGGGCAGGTCGGGCAGCTTGGCCACCGTCGCCAGAACTTGTTCGCGCGCCGCCTCGGTGGGGCGCACGGGGGATTCCGCATCCTTTGTCATCGTCGCGATCAATTCCTCTTTCATGGCTTGCCACGCATCCGGACGGGCGCGCGGCGCTTGCGCCGGGGACGGCAGCGGCTTGCGCCGGCGCGCCTTTAGTCCCGTACTTACTACGACTTCGTCTGTCACTTCCGCTACACCCAGGCAGCGGACAACAACAACTACGGTGCCTGGGTGACGATGACGAACGCGACGCCGTAATCGGCTTCGTCGCTGATCGTCACCTGGGCCGTGAGCCGGTGCGTCCGCATGAATTCATCGAGCGCCCCGCTGCATACGATCATCGGCTTGCCGCTCGGGGCGTTGAGCATCTGGGCCGAGCGCCAGGTCATGGGCATGCGCATGCCTAGGCCGATCGCTTTCGAGAACGCCTCCTTGGCCGAGAACCGGGTGGCCAGGAAGCGCAGCCCCCGCACCTCGTTCTTGGCGCGGCGGGCGTGGTATTTGACAAGTTCCTCGGGACCGAGGATCTTTTCGGCGAAGCGTTCGCCGCTGCGCTTGAGGGCCGCCTCGACGCGCGAGATCTGGACAATGTCCGTGCCGATCCCGTAGATCATCACTGGCCCGCTTTGGACGAGGCGTAAGAGACGCCCAGGCGCGCCGCGACCATGATCGCCTTCATCTCGCGCACGGCGTTTTCGAAGCCCGCGAACAGCGCGTGCGCGACGATTGCGTGGCCGATGTTCAGTTCGTGGATCTCGCGGATCGCGGCGATCGGCTGCACGTTCGTGTAATGCAGGCCATGGCCCGCATTGACGCGCAGGCCGTGCTTCACGCCGGCGCGCACGCCCGCCTTGACGCGTTCCAGCTCGCGCGCATGCTCTTCGGCGTTCCCGGCCTCGGCGTAGCGCCCCGTGTGCAGCTCGATGACGGGCGCGCCGACGGCGGCCGCGGCGGCGATCTGCTGCTCGTCGGCGTCGATGAACAGCGACACGCGGATGCCCTCGCCTTTCAGTTGCCGGATCGCGGCTTCGACTTCCTTCTGGTAGCGGATGACGTCCAGGCCGCCTTCCGTCGTCACTTCTTCGCGGCGCTCCGGCACGAGGCACACGTCCTGCGGTTTCACTTTGCACGCGAAGTCGATCATCTCCTGCGTGACGGCCGCCTCCAGGTTCATGCGCGTCGCGAGTTGCGGGCGGATGGCGAGGACGTCGGCGTCCTTGATGTGGCGGCGGTCTTCGCGCAGGTGCAGGGTGATCAGGTCGGCGCCCGCCTGCTCGGCGATCAGCGCGGCGCGCAGCGGGTCGGGATAGACGGTGCCGCGCGCGTTGCGGACGGTGGCGATGTGGTCGATGTTCACGCCCAGGTCGATCACCTGGCCGGCGGGTTGCAGGAAGCTCATGGTGGTAGTCTTTGTTCTTAAAGCTGCATCAGGTCGATCAAAATCTGGCGCGTGTTCAGCGGCGCGCCTCCCAGGTGATAGGCCAGCAGGAAGCGCATCAGCTGCTTGCTTTGCGCCTTCGTCTGCGGGTCGGCGTAATCCTCGCGTTCCATGTCGACGAGCGTCTTGCCGGACACCACCGGCCACGACTCCACGGCCTGCGCCGTGCGTGCGCCGCGTTCCGGGTCGACGACGTACAGGCCGTCCGGCTCGACCGGGGCGCGCGTCGTCGTGCAGCGCGTCAGGTCGGCGGCGACCCCGGTCTCCTTAAGTAAGGCCCGTTCGAATTTTCGCAAGGCGATCGGCGCCGGTTCGCCGTGCGCCAGTTCATTGAGTGTCGCGACGTAGTGGTTGAACAGGGCCGGATGCGCATCGTCGCGCGCCAGCAGCTTCACCAGCAATTCATTGAGATAGAAGCCGCACAGCAGCGCGGTCTTCTCGATCGGCAGCATGCCGCCGACCCATTCGGCGTCGATCAGCGTGCGCAGTTCGGACTTGCCCGAGAAGGACACGGACAGCGGTTGAAAGGTCTGCAGCACGCCCCGTAGTTTCGAATGCGGTCGCTTCGCGCCCTTCGCGACGACGCCGATCCGGCCGTGATCGCGCGTGAAGAGGTCAACGATGAGGCTCGTCTCCTTGTACGGATAGCTGTGCAGCACGAAGGCGGGTTGGCCGGCAATCCGCTGGCCGACCACGCGGCCTTCGCGCGCGGGCGTGCGGCGCCTGGCGCCGGCCGCCGCCGGGGCCTGGGCGTCGCTATCGTTGTCGATGAGTTCGTCGTCGCGGCTCGGCATGCGTACGCTCCCGCCCCGGCTTGTTACTCGTAACCGTAAGCGCGCAGGCCCGCTTCGTTGTCGGCCCAGCCGGACTTCACCTTGACCCAGATTTCCAGGTACACCGGGCCGCCGAACAGCTTTTCCATGTCGAGGCGGGATTGCGTGGAAATCTCTTTCAGGCGCGCGCCCTTGTTCCCGATGATCATGGACTTGTGCGTGTCGCGCTCGACGAGGATCGCGGCGAAGACGCGGCGCAAATTGCCTTCTTGCTGGAATTGTTCGATGAGGACGGTGCTCGTGTACGGCAGCTCGTCGCCCAGCAGGCGGAACACTTTTTCGCGCACGATCTCGGCCGCGAGGAATTTCTCGCTGCGGTCGGTGATGTCGTCCGGGCCGAAGATCGGCGGATTTTCCGGCAGGTGGCGCTTGATCTCGCCTTCGAGCGCATCGACCTGGAAGCGTAGCTTCGCGGACACGGGCACGACCGCGGTGAAATCGCGCAGGCCGGCGACCTTCGCGGCGAACGGCATCAGCTCGGCCTTGTCCTTCATGCGGTCGGACTTGTTGATGACGAGGATGACGGGCACGTTCTTCGGCAGCAGGTCCGCGACCAACTGGTCGGCCGGGCCGAACGTGCCGGCCTCGACGAGGAACAGGATCACGTCGGATGCCGTCAGCGTGTTCGACACGGTCTTGTTCAGTGTCTTGTTCAGCGCGTTCGCGTGGCGGGTCTGGAAGCCGGGCGTGTCGACGTAGATGAACTGGGCGTCGTCGCGGGTCTGGATGCCCGTGATGCGGTGGCGCGTCGTCTGCGCCTTGCGCGACGTGATCGACACCTTGGCACCGATCAGCACGTTCATCAACGTCGACTTGCCCACGTTCGGACGGCCGACGATGGCGATGTAGCCGCAGCGGAAGCCTTCCGGTGCAGTGTCGTTGGTCTCGGTGGTGGTCTCGATGTTCATGCTGGGGTGTTTCCTGACTTGTGGGTTTGTTTCTGCTGCGACTGCGGCTCCTCGGCCTGCACCGCCAGCTCGGTCTGGTCGGTGGCGATGCCCGCCAGCTTCAGCTGGGCCGACCGGGGCCGCGACTTGCGCGCCGTGGACGGACTTTTTTGCAGCAGTTGCTCGGCCGTTTCCAGCGCGAGGCGCGCCGCGGCCTGCTCGCCGGCGCGGCGGCTGCCGCCGCGGCCAAAGACCTGGATGCCCAGCTTGGGCACGAGGCACTCGATCTCGAACTCCTGGCTGTGCGCGGCGCCGTGCGTGGCGACGACGTTGTACGTGGGCAGCGAGATCTTTTTGCTCTGCAAGAACTCCTGCAACAGGGTCTTGGCATCCTTGCCGAGCGTACGCGGGTCGACGGAATCGAGCAGCGGAATATAAAACGAGCGGATCGCGTCGCGCGCCGCATCGAAGCCGCTGTCGAGGAAGATGGCGCCGAGCAGCGCTTCCAGGGTGTCGGCGAGGATCGACGGCCGGCGGAACCCGCCGGATTTCAACTCGCCCTCGCCCAGGCGCAGGAATTGCGACAGTTCCAGCTTCTGGGCGATCTCGAACAGCGATTGCTGCTTGACGAGGTTGGCGCGCAGGCGCGACAAATCGCCTTCGGCCAGGTTGTTGAATCGTTCGTACAGGATGGAGGCGACGACGCAGTTCAGGATCGAGTCGCCGAGGAATTCCAGGCGCTCGTTATGCAGACTGCTGTGGCTACGGTGGGTCAGCGCCTGTTGCAGCAGGCCGGCGTCCCGGAACGTATAGCCTAGGCGAGTTTGCAATAACTGAAGATTCATTGTCTTACCAATCTAATGGGCCGGCGCCGCGCGCCGATCCCATCGCGCGCCCTCCCGGCGTATTACTTGTCGGCCTTGTCGGCCTTGGCGGCATTGTTGCCGCTGGGGTCGGTGGTACCGTCGAACTTGAACGTCAGGTTGATGCTGTCCGTCAGCGGCACCTGCTTCTCGTAAGCGAAGCTGATCTCGGTCGTGCCGCCATCGCGCGTGATCACGAGGTCGCGGCCCTGGATGGCCGACACGTCGTTGACGCCGGCATTCTTGTCGAACGCCTGCCGGATCTCGCGCACGGTGCCGGACCCGGCCTCGGCCTTCGCCTTGGCGATCGAATCCTTGACGGCCCGGTATTCCAGGAAAGCCGGCGTCACCTTGATCGCCACCAGCGCCAGCGCGCCCAGCACGATCAACACGACGATCAGGCCCGACAGCGAGACACCGCTTTCCGCACCGATCCGATACCGCTTGCCACCTTTCATCACACCCTCCGCGTCGGCTTAGTGAATACCGCCGATGCGCTTCAGGTTGCTGAAGTTCATCCAAACAAACACAGCCTTGCCGACGATGTTCTGGTCCGGCACGAAGCCCCAGTAGCGGCTGTCTGCGCTGTTGTCGCGGTTATCGCCCATCATGAAATAATTGCCCTCCGGTACGATACAGGTAAATTGATCGTAGGAATAGGTGCAATTTTCGTGATGGGGGAACTCCTCCACGGCGCTCTGGTTGTAGGTGCGGGCACCGTCCATGTTCAGGATGCGGTGCGGCGCGTTCGTCAGCTTTTCCAGGAATTGCTTGTGGTAGACCGGGCGCTCGTCGTCCAGGTAATCGTCCATCGGCACGTACTCGACCGGCTGGCCGTTCACGGTCAGGCGCTTGTTCTCGTAAGTGATTTTATCACCCGGTATGCCGATCACGCGCTTGATGTAGTCCTGGCTCGGATCCTTGGGGTATTTGAACACCATGACGTCGCCCCGCTGCGGATTGCCCACCTCTATAATCTTCTTGTTGATCACCGGGAGGCGGATGCCGTAGTCGAACTTGTTCACGAGGATCAGGTCGCCCACGAGCAAGGTCGGCACCATCGACGACGACGGGATCTTGAATGGCTCGAACAGGAAGGAACGCAGCACGAACACGAGCGCGATCACAGGGAAGAAGCTGCCGGAATACTCGACCCACGTCGGCTGGCGCAGGATCGATGCCTCCAGCGCCGCGCGGTTGCCGTTGTCCAGCTTGATGCCGTCGGCCGTCAGCTTGGCGTGGCGCGCGTCGTACTCGGCCAGGGCCGCGTCCGCCTTCGCGCGGCGCTGCTTCGCGAGGACGAACACGTCGAGGCACCAGATGACGCCCGTGATCACCATGGCGACGAACAAAATCAAGGCAAAATTGCCGAGGATCGGTTGCAGATTCATCGTTTCTGATTCTTCCCTTATTTTTCTTCCACTTGGAGGATGGCAAGGAAAGCCTCTTGCGGGATCTCCACCGAGCCCACCTGCTTCATGCGTTTCTTGCCGGCCTTTTGTTTCTCAAGCAGCTTCTTCTTGCGGCTGACGTCGCCGCCGTAGCACTTCGCCAGCACGTTCTTGCGCAGCGCCTTGACGTTTTCGCGCGAGATGATCGTCGCGCCGATCGCGGCCTGGATCGCCACGTCGAACATCTGGCGCGGGATCAGTTCGCGCATCTTCGCGGCCACCTGGCGGCCGCGGTAGGCGGCGTTGGCGCGGTGCACGATGATGGCGAGCGCGTCGACCTTGTCGCCGTTGATCAGCATGTCGACCTTCACGACGTCCGACGCGCGGTATTCCTTGAACTCGTAGTCCATGGACGCATAGCCGCGCGACGTGGATTTCAGGCGGTCGAAGAAGTCCAGCACGATCTCGGCCATCGGGATCTCGTACACCAGTTTCACCTGGCGGCCGTGGTAGCTCATGTCCATCTGCACGCCGCGCTTGCCGGTGCACAGCGTGATGACGGCGCCGACGTATTCCTGCGGCATGTACAGGTTGACGGTGACGATCGGCTCGCGCACTTCGTCGATCTTCGACACTTCCGGCATCTTGGACGGGTTGTCGACCTTGATCATCGAACCGTCGCGCATCACGACTTCGTACACGACGGTCGGAGCCGTCGTAATCAGGTCCTGGTCGAATTCGCGCTCCAGGCGTTCCTGGATGACGTCCATGTGCAGCAGGCCCAGGAAGCCGCAGCGGAAGCCGAAGCCCAGCGCCTGCGACACTTCCGGCTCGTACTGCAGCGCGGCGTCGTTCAGCTTCAGCTTTTCCAGCGAGTCGCGCAGCGCGTCGTACTGGTTCGCTTCCACCGGGAACAAACCGGCGAACACCTGCGGCTGCACCTCCTTGAAGCCGGGCAGCGGCGCCAGGGCCGGGCGCGACGCCAGGGTGACGGTATCGCCCACCTTCGCGGCCTTCAGTTCCTTGATGCCGGCGATGATGAAGCCCACCTGGCCGGCCTTCAGCTCCGGCAACTGCACGGAGCGCGGCGAGAACACCCCGACCTGCTCGACCAGCTGCTGCGAGCCCGTCGCCATCAGGAGAATCTTGTCCTTCGGACGCAACGTGCCGTTCTTCACGCGCACGAGCATCACGACGCCGACATAGCTGTCGTACCACGAGTCGACGATCAGCGCCTGCAGCGGCGCGTCCGGATCGCCTTCCGGCGGCGGCACTTTCGCGATCAGCGTTTCCAGCACGTCTTCCACGCCCAGGCCCGTCTTCGCGGAGCAGGTGGTGGCGTCGGTGGCGTCGAGGCCGATGACGTCCTCGATTTCCTGCTTCGCGCGGTCCGGATCGGCGTGCGGCAGGTCGATCTTGTTCAGGATGGGCACCACTTCCACACCGAGGTCCAGCGCCGTGTAGCAGTTGGCGACGGTCTGCGCCTCCACGCCCTGCGACGCGTCGACGACGAGAAGCGCGCCTTCGCAGGCGGACAGCGAGCGCGACACTTCATAGCTGAAGTCGACGTGGCCCGGGGTGTCGATCAGGTTCAGGTTATAGATCTGGCCATCGCGTGCCTTGTAATGCAGCGCCGCGGTCTGGGCCTTGATGGTGATGCCGCGCTCGCGCTCCAGGTCCATCGAGTCGAGCACCTGCTCGTCCATTTCACGTTCCGACAGGCCGCCGCACAGCTGGATGATGCGGTCCGCCAGCGTCGATTTACCGTGATCGATGTGGGCGATGATGGAAAAGTTACGTATGTTTTTCATTAACAAACTCAAAACCAAAAAGAGCGGCACGCGGCCAGGCCGACAGGCTTGGCTCCTGCCGGCGCAATACGAAAAAAGCGCCGCGTCTGGGGGACGGGAAGTTCCCCGGGCGAGCGCCTTATCGGGCGAATCGCGGCTCATGAAGGCCGCGGCTTGACCCGCAAGCTGCCCATTTTACCGGATTTCGAGGCAGAAAGCCCGGTTTCCGGGGAGGACCACGATTCAAGTTGGCCATTGGCGCGCCGTTAATGGCACATCGGCACCTTACGGCCCTTCTTTTTTGCCACCATGATCTACACGTCCGAACCGCAGCAATGGCGCACGCAGCTTTCCTTGCCCATCGGGCAACGCATCCTGCCCCTGCCCGATGAAGTGCGCGACATCGTGCACCAGGTGAACATGGCGACCGGACTGGACGCCGTGCCCGCCCCGTGCGTGCCGGACGCCGCCCTGCAGGCCGACCTGCGCGCCGCGCTGGCGGGCATGCCGGCCGCCGTGCGCGACCTCGTGGGCCCGCTGCTGCTGGGCGTGTGCACGGGCCGCGGCCTCGGGTCGTCGGGCATCACGGACATCGTCGCGGATGCCGTCGACGGCCGCATCCTCGGCTGCGTCGTGCTGCTCGACATGGATCTGCTCGAAACGCATACGGCCAATTCCTGGGCCACGTGGAAGGAAAACCTGCCGTTCGGCGGCCCCGGCTTTGCGCTCGCCGCGACGATCGCCGCCCCGCACGACGACACCCGCGCGCACGCCCTGCAATTCCTGCTGCTGCACGAATTCGGCCACGTCGTGACGGCGGGCGGATCGTTCCTGCCGCGCTGGTGGGAACCGGTGCCGGCCGCGTTCTTTCCCTTCCTCGACCTGAGCTGGCATGCGAACGCCGCCGGGCGCTTCGTGCCGTGGAGCGGCTCCGATTTCGGCCTGCGCGGCGCCGTCGATTTCTACGGCACGAACAAATTGCACAGCGACACCATCGTGACCGCGTATGCCGGCCTGGAAGGCAGCGATTTTCCCAGCCTGTACGGCGCGACGAATCCGTACGACGATTTCGCGGAATGCTTTGCGAGCTACGTGCACAGCGAACTGCTGGGGCGGCCGTACGAGTTGCGCGTCGATTACGACGGGGTGCCGCAGGCTACGCTCGAGAGTTTCTGGGCGAGTCCGCGCAGCGACGCGAAGCGGGTGTTCATGCGGGAATTACTCGGCGAGACGGCGATCGTCGCCAACGATGAAAAACAGTTTGTCGCTGCATGAAAAGCCGTCGCCCCCGCGAAGGCGGGGGCCCAATCTGGATCTGCCGCAACGCGTAATACTTGGGTCCCCGCCTGCGCGGGGATGACGGCTAATTTGATGCTGCGCTTGTAACCCGATGCAGCATCTTTTCGAACGCCCCGAACACCCGCTCCATCACCGGCCGCTTGTACGGATACCTGCCCGGATCGTCCATCGCGTGCACGACCATCGCGTTGTCCACTTCGAAGATGAGCAACCGGCCATCGCGCGTCTCCGCGCAATCGATGCCCAGCCAAGGCAAGCCGATGCGCGCATCGATCCCGGCCAGCGCCGCCGCGTGACGGCGCGCGAACCCGTCGTCGAACGCAGCCATCCCGGCCGCCTCCTCCGCCCGCTTGGCCGCGCTATCGTCCATGCCCGCGTTCAGGTAATGCACCATCCAGTGCGACGAGATCGCCAGGTGGCAGATGAATGGCTTGCCGTCGATGAGCACGATGCGGTATTTGCGGAACTGGCCGTCCGGACCGGAATAATCGACGAACGGCGCCAGATAGAACTCGCCCGCAGCATGCCCGCCGAGATAGTCGCGCAGCGCGGTGCCGTCGTCCACCTTTTGCAGGTCCGTGCCCGCGTGCGAATCCACTGGCCGCACGATCAGCGGGAACGCACCGTCGGTTAGTTGCATTGCTGCCGCACGATCCAGGCGCACCGTCCGCGGCACCAGTGTCCCGGACACGCCATCGAGCGCCGCGCAGACGCCGTCGCGCGACAGGTGCGCGATCCGCTCCGGCCGGTTGATGACGGGACGCGGCCAGCCGTCGAGCATCCGCGCCACGTCGCGCAGCAGCGCCGCGTTGGCGTCCGATTGCGCGATCGCCACGAACAGCGCGTCGTGGTCGGGCACCTCCTCCGGCAGCGGCAGGTCGGGCGTCACGTATTGCACGGTCGCGGCGATGCTCGAGGTCTGCAGCAGGAATTCGACGGGCGTGTTGGCCATGAAGTCGCCGGGCCCCATCAGCACGAGCAGGTTCAAGGCCGGCGTCCTGGCCGGGGCCGGCAGCGCGTACAGCGACCGGATGGCCAGCGCGTGGTGTTGCACGTCCAGGCCCGCCGCGCGCTGGCCCAGCAATTGCAGGACGAAGCTGGCATCCAGCCACGCGTTCGCATCGTCGGGATGCGCCTGGGCACGCGCCAGCAGGCGTTCGCCGACCGGACGCAGGTCGGCCCGATAAAAGGCGCAGCGCATCAGGGCCGCGGCGCCGATCAGCGGGGCGTAGGGCGTGGCGGCGGCGTCGAGGATGGTGGGCGTGATCATGACAGGCGGCGGCCGGCGCGCAACACGGCTTCGACGAGCGCGTCGATGTCGGCACGGCCCGTGCGGTGGTTGACGATCGCCGCGCGGATCGCGTAGCGGCCTTCGAGCGTCGTCGCGGATGGCGCCACGCGGCCTTCGTCGTACAGTGCGAGCACGATCTCGCGATTGACACGTTCGGGATCCGCGCAGACATAGCGGAAGCAGACGATGTTCAACGCGACGGGCGCCGCCAGTTCCAGTGACGGCTCGGCCGCGACGCGCCCGGCGAGGTAGCGGGCCAGCGCGCACGTGGCCGAGATCGAGCGGCCGATGGCGTCGGCGCCGTAGACCTGGAACGTCAGCCACGTCTTCAGTGCACGGAAGCCGCGCGACAAATCGGGCCCCAGGTCGCACGGCCACGCCGTCCCCGCCGCGAGCCCGGTGCTGGCGCGCTGCAGGTACGCGGCCGGTGCGGCGAAAGCGTCGAGCATGTGCGCGCCGTCGCGCGCGAGAAAATAGCCGGCATCGTACGGCACCTGGCCCCACTTGTGAAAATCGAAGGCGAGCGAGTCCGCGCGCGCGATGCCGTCGAGAAGCGGCGCGACGTCCGGCGCCAGCATCCCCAGCGCCCCGTACGCGCCGTCGACATGCAGCCACATGCCCTGTGCGCGCGCGACATCGGCGAGTGCCGCGAGCGGATCGATGGCGCCCGTGTTCACCGTGCCGGCGCTGGCGACGACGAGGAATGGCCGTAACCCGTTGCGGCGATCCGCAGCGACCTGCGCTTCGAGATCCGGTACGTCCATGCGGCCGGCGGCATCCACGCGCACGGTGCGCAACGCATCGGTGCCGAAGCCGGCCATGTCCATGGCCTTCGCGATGCAGCCGTGCGCTTCGGCCGACGCGTACGCGCGCAGGTCCGCATGCGCCGCGAGCCCGTGCGCGCGCACGTCGCGCCCGAGCGCCCGCGTGCGCGCGACGACGACGCCCATGAAGTTGGCGATCGACGTGCCCGTGACGAACACGCCGCGGGCCGTATCGGGGAAGCCGAACAGCGCCGCCATCCACTGCGACACCTGGCGCTCCACCTCGACGGGCGCCTGGTTGCGGCCGCCGACGTTCGCGTTCAGCGCCCCCGCGATCATCTCGGCGACGATGCCCACGGGCGTGCCGGCGCCATGCACCCAGCCCATGAAGCCGGGATGCGGGTTGCCGACGGTGTAGGGAATGACGTTGTCCTGCAGGCTGCGGTACGCATCCGCCAGCGAGCCCGGCGCGCGCGGCAGCGGGGCACGCAGGCTGGCGCGCGCGGCGTCCGGCATCTGCTGCCAGACGGGCCGCGCGCGAATATCCTCCAGGTGGTCGAACATGTCGTCCAGGATCTGGTGCCCGAGGGCGCGGAGTTGCGTCCAGTCCGCGGGGTCGAGCGTAGCGTCGGGGCCGTCAGCCATATGCATCATTCAGGAATCGATGCAGCCGATTATCGCAGGTCGGCTCGCTTTCGATCCGTGGAACAAGCTGTAAAAGCTGTGACTATTGCCCTTTTGATTACGCGGCCGCCTCTGCCAGGCCGAGGTGACGCCGCAGCGCAGCCTCGTCGAGGAAGTAGTGGAACAGCTCGGTGCCGGCCGGCTCCGCAACGAGCACCGGCACCAGTTCGTCGTAGCGGGCGACGAGGGCCGGGTCGGCGTCGACGTCGACCACGTCCACCGCGTACGCCCGCCCCTGGCGGGCCATGAACGCCTGCAGCGCGGCGAGCATGTCCTCGCACAGGTGGCAGTACGACCTGGAGTACAGCGTAAAACGTGGACTCATTGGCGCGGCCGGATGACGAGGTAGCGCGAGACATTGTCCCTACGCACCAGCAGCGCGACCGGTTTCTTCGCGTCGAGCTTGGCGACGAGCCCGTTGAACTGGGCCGCGCCCGTGATCTCGACATTGTTCATCTGCAGGATCACGTCGCCCTGGCGGATGCCGGCCGACGCCGCGCGCCCTTCGGAGAACTCGACCAGCACACCCGCTTCCGTCTTGAGCTCGCGCTTCTGGGCGGCCGTGAGATCCGACACGTGCAGGCCCAGCGCGTTCGGCGCCTGGTCCGGCGCCGGCTTCTTGGGCGTCGCCTTGGCCGTCGGCGATTTTTCTTCCTGCAGTTCGACGATGGTCACCGGCAGGTCGATCTGGCTGCCGCGGCGCCACACGGTGACGGTGGCGCGGCTGCCGACGGCGCTGCCGCCCACGAGGCGCGGCAGGTCGGAGCTGCGTTCGATGTCCTTGCCGTTGAATTTCAGGATGATGTCGCCGACTTTCAGGCCGGCCTTGTCCGCCGGCCCGCCCGGCTCGACCATCGCGACCTCGGCGCCGCGCGCGCGCCCCAGCCCGAGCGATTCCGCGACGTCCGTCGTGACCTCGCTGATCTGCACGCCGAGGCGCCCGCGCGTCACCTTGCCCGTCTTGCGAATCTGCTCGGAGACGCGCATCACCTCGTCGATCGGCACGGCGAACGAGATGCCGTTATAGGCGCCGGACAGCGTGGCGATCTGCGAGTTGATGCCGATGACCTCGCCGCGCATGTTGATCAGCGGGCCGCCCGAGTTGCCGGGGTTGACGGCCACGTCGCTCTGGATCAGCGGCAGGTATTCGCCGGTGTCGCGCGCCTTGGCCGAGATGATGCCGGCGGTCACCGTGTTCTCCAGGTTGAACGGCGAACCGATGGCGATCACCCACTCGCCCACGCGGATCTTGCTGGAATCGCCGATGCGCACGTTCGGCAGGTTGCGCGCGTCCACCTTCAGCAGGGCCACGTCGCTGCGGGCATCCGAGCCCAGCACCTTGGCCTTGAATTCGCGGCGGTCGGTCAGGGTCACGACGACCTCGTCCGCGCCTTCCACGACGTGCGCATTGGTCAGCACATACCCGTCGTCCGAAATGATGAAGCCGGAGCCGACGCCCCGCTGCACGCGTTCTTCCTGCGGCTGTTCCGCGGGCCCGCCGCGGCGACCGCGCGGCACCATCTGGCCGCCGAAGAAGCGGCGCAGGAATTCCTGCATCTCTTCGTCCGGGCCGCCCTGGTCGAGACGGACGCGTTCGGTGGTGCGGATGTTGACGACGGCCGGGCCGACCTTGTCGACGAGGTCGGCAAAATCGGGCAGGCCGGTGACGGTCGGGGCGGCAACGGGAGCGGCCGCATGGGCCGCCGGGACGGACATCAGACTCGCGCCCGCAAAGACGAGGGCGGACAGGATCGCGCTTCCAGTTTTGCTTGTCATAGGTTCGGTAAGGTCTGGGCTTGGATGGTTCGTATGGTAAGACAAAAGTGCATTGTTGTCGCGTTGGCACCGCCGTGGCGAACGGACCGCGCGGCTGGCGCAGGCATCAGGCGGTGCGGCGTGACGAGCCGGGCGGCTCAGGTGGGGTCGGCGGCGACGGTCGCCTGGCCGGCGGCGTCGGCGACGACGGCCGCGCGCTTGCCCGGCAGCGGTTCGGCCTCGAGGCGGGCGGCCATGCGTTCCGCGAAACCGGGCGACAGGTCGGTCGCGGGATCCGCGCGCAGGACGTCGCCGATCTGGTGGAAGAGCGCCCAGGCCTGCCGGCCCTCCGGCGTGTCGAGGGCGGCGAGCGCCAGTTCCCGGTCGACGTCCGGGATCTCGCCATCGCTCAGCGCCGAGATGAGTTCACGGTTTTTCTTGTTCGTGTCCATAGCCATCACGCCGGTACGTAAAACTTTGTCTTCATATCGCTACCTACCGACGTTTGTCCGCCGAGATATCCAGCAAGGGCCGCAATTTCTCGGCGATGACTTCGCGCGCCCGGAAAATCCGGCTCCGCACCGTCCCGATTGGACACGCCATCACTTCGGAGATTTCCTCGTAGCTTAAACCTTCTATTTCGCGCAGGACGATCGCGGTCCTCAATTCCAGCGGCAAGGCTTCCATGGCCGCATTCACGGTATAGGCGATCTGCTTGCTGGCCAACATTGACTCCGGTGTATTAATGTCTCGCAAGCTATCTGCGTCGTCAAATCCTTCCGCACGTTCGGCATCGGCTTCCGTCGAGGTCGGCGCGCGCCTGCCTTGCGTTACCAGGAAATTCTTTGCCGTATTAATTCCTATTCGATATAGCCATGTATAAAACGCGGAATCGCCGCGGAAATGGCGCAGTGCACGGAATGCCTTGATAAAGGTTTCCTGCACCACGTCTTCCGCCTCGGCCGGATCGTGCACGAGGCGCGACACGAGCCGCATCAGGCGACGCTGGTATTTCGCCACCAGCAGGTCGAACGCTCCGCGATCGCCCGCCTGGACGCGCTCAACCAGCAGTTGATCACATTCGCGTTCGGTCGTCACTGCAATGCCCCGTTGGCTGCGGCGGCGTCCCTGTTAGACGGAAACGGTGTGCACGTTTCCTTAAGAGTTGGTCCGCTGCAATGAGTTCGTCGTGTCTTCGCATCCTTCGTCTGCATGTCCGCGCCGGCCGACCACTGCCAGCGCGACGGCCAGCGCGCGCCACACCGCGGCGTCGACGCTGTCGCGCCACACGTACAGGACGCGTGGTCCCGTGCCCGGCGCGGCGTACCGCAACACCATCAGCATCGGCCAGACGACCGATCCGGGCAGCAGGACCGCATTGCCCTCCGGCGGCAGGCCCACGTCCTGTTGTACCGTTACGCGCAAGTCGCCGGTTCCAGAAATATCAATCCGGTGCGTCTTTGAAGGAAGGGCCGCCGCGCCCAGCACGGCGCTGCCGGCGGCCGCCAGCGCCGCCGCGACGAGAGGCGCGAGGCGGACCTGCCCGGGCGCCGCCAGCCCGATGGCCAGCGCAGACGCGAGAAGGGCCAGGCCGCAGCCACCCCATACGAACCGCTGGATGCGCGACGGCCTGACGAGCACGGACACCGCGATCGACATGGGTGTTTCCAATTAGAATTTGAGGAGGCCAGAAATGACAAACGCCCATTCCTTGGACAGGAATGGGCGTCCGAAAGTTCGGCTATTGCGCGATCGTTAGATCTTGGCGAAGACCAGCGTACCGTTGGTACCGCCGAAACCGAAGGAGTTTTTCACCGCGTAATCGATCTTCATGTCCCGTGCCGTGTTGGCGCAGAAGTCCAGGTCGCATTCCGGATCCTGGTTGAAGATGTTGATCGTCGGCGGCGAGACCTGGTTGTGAATCGCGAGCACGGTGAACACCGACTCCAGGCCGCCCGCGCCACCCAGCAGGTGGCCCGTCATCGACTTGGTGGAGTTGACGACCAGCTTGTTCGCATGGTCGCCGAAGGTGCGCTTGATGCCCTTCACTTCCGCCACGTCGCCCACGGGGGTCGACGTGCCGTGCGCGTTCACGTACTGCACCTGGTCCGGGTTGATGCCCGCGTACTGCATCGCGGCGACCATGCAGCGCGATGCGCCGCTGCCATCCTCGAGCGGTGCCGTGATGTGGTTCGCGTCCGCGCTCATGCCGAAGCCGACGACTTCCGCATAGATCTTCGCGCCGCGCGCCTTGGCGTGTTCATACTCTTCGAGCACCATCACGCCCGCGCCCTCGCCCAGCACGAAGCCGTCGCGGTCGCGGTCCCACGGGCGCGAGGCCGTGGCCGGATCATCATTGCGCGACGACAGCGCGCGTGCCGAGGCGAAACCGCCCAGGCCCAGCGGCGACACGGTCGATTCCGCACCGCCGGCGATCATCACGTCGGCGTCGCCGTACTCGATCAGGCGGGCTGCCTGGCCGATGCAGTGCAGTCCGGTCGTGCAGGCGGTCACGATGGCGAGATTCGGACCACGCAGGCCGAACTTGATCGACAGGTCGCCCGAGATCATGTTGATGATCGACGCCGGGACGAAGAACGGCGAGATGCGGCGCGGGCCGCGGCTGTCGTACTCCGCCTTCGTGTCTTCGATCATCGGCAGACCGCCGATGCCGGAACCCACGAGCACGCCGATACGATCGCGATTGTCGTCGGTGACGACAATGCCCGAATCCTGTAACGCCTGGATGCCGGCGGCCATGCCGAAATGGATGAACGTATCCATGTGACGGCCTTCCTTGCCCGGCAGGTAATCCTCGACGTTAAAGTTCTTCACCTCGCCCGCGAAGCGGGTCGAGAATGGCGTTGCGTCGAACTTGGTGATGTTGGCAATACCCGACTTGCCCGCCAGTGCTGCCTCCCACGCGTCGGCAATGGTGTTGCCGATCGGAGAGATGCAACCCAGGCCGGTCACTACGACACGACGGTTGCGTGAACTCAAGCGCTTCTCCTGAAATCCTGAAAGCTTAGGCCTTGACGTGAGCCTGTGCGTACTCGATAGCCTGGCGAACGGTCGTGATCTTCTCGGCCTGCTCGTCCGGGATTTCCATTTCGAATTCGTCTTCCAGGGCCATCACCAGTTCCACGGTGTCCAGCGAGTCAGCGCCGAGGTCGTCAACGAACGAGGAATCGATTTTGATGTCTGCTTCGGCAACGCCCAGTTGCTCAGCGACGATTTTTTTAACGCGTTGTTCGATATCCGACATGTTATGGCTCCATTAGGTATGTGTTGCGGAAAGTGCGCGCATTTTATCAGGGTTTGCGCGTTGAAAAACTATTTTCAGCGTCTGACGCTAAAACGGTCGAAACTACTGCGAACTGCCGAGATCTCTAATTAAAGGATGCCCATCAGTTCATGTACATGCCGCCGTTCACGTGCAGTTCCGTGCCCGTGATGTAGGCGGCCTGCGGCCCCGCCAGGAAGGCGACCGCGTACGCGATATCTTCCGGCGCGCCCAGGCGGCCCAGCGGGATCTGCGTCAGCAGCGCTTCGTGCTGGCCGTCGCCCAATGCCTTGGTCATGTCGGTGTCGATGAAGCCCGGCGCCACGCAGTTGACGGTGATGTTGCGGCTGCCGATCTCGCGCGCCAGCGCGCGGGTCATGCCGGCCACGCCGGCCTTCGCCGCCGCGTAATTCATCTGGCCCGGGTTGCCGGCCGCGCCCACGACGGACGTGATGTTGATGATACGCCCCTGCTTTGCCTTCATCATCCCGCGCAGCACGGCGCGCGACAGGCGGCCGACGGCCGTCAGGTTGGTGGCGATCACGTTGTCCCACTCTTCGTCCTTCATGCGCATCGCCAGTTGATCCTGGGTGATGCCGGCATTGTTGACGAGGATGCCGACCGGGCCGACGTTCTTCGTGATGTCGTCGATGACGGCGGCGCACTGGGCGGCGTCGGTGACGTTCAGCACGACGCCCTTGCCGCCGAACTCGGCGAGGTAGGCGCCGATGGCTTCCGCGCCCGCTTCGGTGGTGGCGGTGCCGACGACCTTGGCGCCCTGGCGGGCCAGTTCGAGTGCGATGGCCTTGCCGATGCCGCGCGAGGCGCCGGTGACGAGGGCGACTTGGTTTTGCAGGTTCATTGAGTCCTCTTTTTCTCTAACGGGGGGATGCGGCGGCACTCAGCCCTGGACGGCGGCGAGCACACGCTCCAGCGATGCCTGGTCGACGAGGGCTTCGCCCACCAGCACCGGATCGATCCGCTTGGCCATGCCGATCAGGGTCTTGCTCGGCGCGCATTCGATGACTTGCGTCACGCCGTCGGCCGCCATCTTCTGCATGGTCTCGACCCAGCGCACGGGACCGGCCGCCTGGCGCACCAGCGCGTCCTTGATCGCGGCGGGATCGTTCAGGATAGCCACGTCGACGTTGTTGATCAAGTCGATCTGCGGGGCGGCAAAGTTCAGGGTGGCCATGTAGTCGCGCAGGCGGTCCGACGCCGGCTTCAGCAGCGAAGAGTGGAACGGCGCCGACACGGCCAGCTTCATGGCGCGCTTGGCGCCCTTGGCCTTGGCGATGTCGCACGCGCGCTCGACGGCGGCCGTGTGGCCCGCGATCACGATCTGCGTCGGCTCGTTGAAGTTCACGGCTTCCACCACTTCACCCTGCCCAGCCTCCGCGCACACGGCACGCACGTCGTCGGCCGACAGGCCGAGGATCACGGCCATGCCACCCTGCCCGACCGGGACCGCATCCTGCATGGCTTGCGCACGGAAGCGCACGAGCGGCACGGCATCCTTGAAGTCGATCACGCCGGCGGCGACGAGTGCCGAGTATTCGCCGAGGCTGTGGCCGGCGACGACGGCCGGCCTGGGGCCGCCCGCGGCGATCCACGCACGATAGACGGCGACGGCGGCCGTCAGCATCACGGGCTGCGTGTTGGTGGTCAGGTCCAGGTCTTCCTTCGGACCTTCGGCGATCAGCTTGCCGAGGTCCTGGCCCAGCGCTTCCGACGCCTCGGCGACGGTCTGTGCGACGATCGGGTTCCCGGCGAAGCCGTTCAGCATGCCGACGGCTTGCGCGCCCTGGCCGGTAAACAGAAATGCGAATTTGCTCATCGATTCCTCTTAGCGTGTTTTTGTCTTGTTATTACATGCGCGCCAGCACGGCACCCCAGGTAAAGCCGCCACCGACGCCTTCCATCATGACGTTGTGGCCCGGCTTGATGCGGCCGTCGCGCACCGCGACATCGAGGGCCAGCGGGATCGACGCGGCCGACGTGTTGCCGTGTTCGTTGACGGTCACGACCATCTTGTCGGTCGGGAGCCCGAGTTTCTTCGCGGTGCCCGCCATGATGCGCAGGTTGGCCTGGTGCGGGATCAGCCAGTCGATGTCGCCCGCCGGCATCTGCGCATGCGCCAGCGCTTCGTTGGCGACCTTTTCCAGCACGGAGACGGCCAGCTTGAAGACGGCCGGGCCATCCATGTACAGGAATTTCTGGTTCGCGGCCTGGTTCGACGGGTTCGCGGGGCCGCACAGGATGTGGCCATGGCTGCCGTCGGCATGCAGCTTGACGGCCAGCAGGCCCGGCTCCCCGGACGCGGCCAGCACGACGGCGCCGGCGCCGTCGCCGAACAGCACGCAGGTGCTGCGGTCATCGAAGTCGAGGATGCGCGAGAACACTTCCGTGCCGATCACGAGCACGTTCTTCGCGTTGCCGGCCTTGATGAAGGCATCGGCCGTCGCCATCGCGTAGACGAAGCCCGAGCACACGGCGCCCATGTCGAACGCGGCACTGTTGTTGCGCATGCCCAGCTTGTTCTGGACGATGCACGCCGTGCTCGGGAAGCTGCCGAAATAATCCGGCGTCGACGTGGCGACGATGATCAGGTCGATCTGCTCCGCTTCGAGGCCGGACGCTTCGAGCGCCTTGCGTGCCGCGTTGACGGCCAGGTCCGACGCGTTTTCGTCGGGCGCGGCGTAGTGGCGGGCGGAGATGCCGCTGCGGGACACGATCCACTCGTCCGAGGTTTCGATCCCCTTGGTGGCGAGCTGCGCCGCGAGGTCGTCGTTGGTGACACGCTGCGCGGGCAGGTAGCTGCCGGTACCGATGATTTTGCTGTAAGTCATTGCTAACCCTGCTGAATAGTTGAGCCTGGCGCTTCCGGATTGGGAGCTTGCGGCAACATTTCGGCGATCAAGGTCGAGAGTTGCGCTTGCACATTATATTTCGCCGCGTCAAAAGCGCGTCGAAGTGCCCACTCGTAGGCGTAGGCATTGGCGCCGCCATGGCTCTTGAAGACCAGGCCTTTCAGGCCCAGCAGGCCGGCACCGTTATAACTTTCGGGGTTCAGCTTCTTGAGCGATTTGCGCGCGAACAGGGCGCCGATCTTCGACATGGTCGTTTCGAGGAACACCGATTTGACGAAACGCGACAGGCCCTCGATCGCCTTCAGGGTCACGTTGCCGACGAACCCGTCGCACACGACGACGTCGACGGTGCCCTTGAAGATATCGTTACCTTCCACGTTGCCATGGAAATTCAGCACGCCGCGTTCATGGTCGGCCCGCAGCAGGGGTGCGGTGGCCTTGACCACTTCATTGCCCTTGATCTCTTCCGTGCCGACGTTCAGCAAGCCGATGCTCGGGCGGCGGTGTTCCATCGCTTCGAACAGCACGGCGCCCATGATGGCGAACTGGTGCAGGTGATGGGGCTCGCAATCGACGTTGGCGCCCAGGTCGAGCATGTACGTCGGACCGCCCTTCTGGTTCGGCAGGATCGAGCAGATGGCCGGACGGTCGACGTCGGCCATGGTCTTCAGGACATAACGCGAGATGGCCATCAGCGCGCCCGTATTGCCGGCGGAGACGCAGACGTCGGCGCTGCCGTCCTTGACGAGCTCGATCGCCACGCGCATCGACGAGTCTTTCTTGCGGCGCAGGGCGACTTCGACGGGATCGTCCATCGCGACCACTTCGGAGGCGTGGCGGACGGTCAGGCGGGGGTTGTCGCCCGCATGATGTTTCTTGAGTTCAGCGCGGACCAGCTCTTCCTGACCGACGAGGATCAGCTCGGCGTCGGGTTCGCGCTTGAGGAATGCGAGGGCTGCCGGGATGGTCACGGCGGGGCCGTGGTCGCCGCCCATGCAGTCGATGGAAATTTTGATTGTCATTTGTCGGAATGAACCGCGGGCTCAAGGTCGGCCGGCGGCGGCGTGGTCTCGGCGGGGTACACTGCGAGCCGAGTCAGCGGGATGGTAAATGACGGAGTTACCGCAAAAGAAAAAGCGGCGCCACGCATTCGACATACGTTGCACCGCTTTCATGGAACAAAACAGCAAGACGTCGATTACTCGTCGTTCTTGGTCTTGAGCACTTTACGGCCACGGTAGAAACCGTTCGGGCTGATGTGGTGACGCAGGTGCGTTTCGCCGGTGGTCGGCTCGACTGCCAGGTTCGGGGCGGTCAGGAAATCGTGCGAACGGTGCATGCCGCGCTTCGACGGGGACTTCTTATTCTGTTGAACTGCCATGATGACTCCTAAACTTAAGTTCTAAAATTCTAACACATTCGACTTGCAAGTACATGCGCATCGAGTATCCCAGCAGCAATAACGTTGGGGCTGCCATTGCCGACATGTTTAACGCTGCCTTACAACGATGACTCAATACTCGAGCTGCACGCGTTTGACACGTTTTGACGCTGCGAATGCTACCTGTACGTAACACCCACGGCAATTCTTTTATTCAGATTTGAGGCCTTTAAGTGCCGCGAACGGCGATACCTTCTCGGACTTGATCGCGTCCAGCAGCCTGGTATCGGGGCACACCTCGTGTTTCGGTGCCTGCGGCAGGGCCAGCAGGGCTTCATCTTCCAGCAGATCGCGGATGTCGCAGGTATGGCTGCCGACGATCACGTCGATACTTTCATCGTCGAGGATTTCCTCGATCTCGTCCGCTTCCTGGTCGTCCTTGCCCAGCACCAGCACGGTCGACGAATCGAGCTCGTAGCCGAACGGGGTCAGGCAGCGCTGGCAGACCAGTTGCACGGTACCGGAGACGGACAACGTCAGCATCGGATACCCTTGCCGGGTCTGGCCGCCGTCGATGGACCATGCGATCTCGCCGGACTTGTCGGCGCAATCGGCCGCCAGGCGGTTCATTTCCGCCACCGGCGTGACGCCTTCACGATGGCCGTTGTTCCGACAAAATTCAAAGGCGTCGATGACAAAAGCGCTCATTTGGAAAAACATCCCCGGAAAACCTGCGATAATAGCAGGCTTCTGCCCGCGCAGTCAAAGACTTCCTCACAAAGCACTATCTTCCTGTTTTATTTACGAAAATCGATGCCAAGCTCCACCCTTCCGCGCCTCATCCTGGCCTCCGGCTCCGCCTACCGGCGCGAGCTGCTGGGTCGCCTGCACCTGCCGTTCGAAACGATCTCGCCCGACATCGACGAGACCCCGCATCCGAATGAAACGCCGGAAGCGACGGCGCTGCGGCTGGCGCGCGAGAAAGCCGCCGCCGTCGCCCTTAGGCACCCCGGTGCCCTGGTGATCGGCTCGGACCAGGTGGCCACGCTGGACGGCATCCAGATCGGCAAGCCGGGCGACCACGCGCGCGCCCTCGCCCAATTGCAGATGATGCGCGGCCGCCGCGTCATATTCCATACGGCCCTGTGCCTGTGGGACGGGAGAACCGGGACGGCGCAGGTCGAGAATGTCCAGGTGTTCGTGACGTTCCGCGACCTCCCCGATGCCGAGCTGGACGCCTACCTGCACATCGAGCAGCCTTACGACTGCGCCGGCAGCGCCAAGAACGAAGGACTCGGCATCGCCCTGCTCGAACGCATCGACAGCAGCGACCCGACCGCCCTCACCGGCCTGCCCCTGATCGCCCTGACCGGCATGCTGCGCCGCGCCGGCATGCCATTTTTTAATCGCCAACAATAACAACCATGCCCGGTACGCTCTACCTGATCCCGAACACCCTCGGCCCCACCGAGGCCGCACCGCACGCGCTGTCCCACATCCTGCCCGAGCAGGTGCAGGACATCGCCAGCAAGCTCGAGTACTTTGTCGCCGAGAACGCCAAGACGGCGCGCGCCTTCCTGAAACTGGTCGGCATCGACCACCCCCTCGCACGCCCGCTGCAAGAGATCCAGATCGCGGAACTCAATGTGAACACGCCGCAGCAGGCGCTGGCCGCGCTGCTCGCGCCCCTGCTGGAGGGACGCGATGCGGGGCTCGTGTCGGAAGCGGGCGTGCCGGCCGTCGCGGACCCGGGTGCCGACCTCGTCCGGCTGGCGCACCAGCACGGCGTGCCCGTGCGTCCGCTCGTGGGGCCGTCGTCGCTGCTGCTGGCCGTGATGGCGAGCGGCCTGAACGGCCAGAGCTTCGCATTCAACGGCTATCTGCCGACGGACGCCGGCCAGCGCACCAAGCGCATCCAGCAACTGGAGCAGCGCTCGCGCAGCGAAAAACAGACGCAGCTGCTGATCGAGACGCCATATCGCAACGGCGCGATGCTGGAAGCCCTCGTCGCCAGCTGCCAGCCGGGCACGCTGGTGTGCGTGGCGACCGATCTGTCGCTGGCGACGGAAACCGTGCGGACGCAGACGGCCGCGAAATGGAAGGCGCAATTGGCTGCCGGCAAGGCGCCGGATTTCCACAAGAAGCCGACCGTCTTCCTGTTCCTCGTGCATTCGTAGAGGTCAGTGCACTTCGACGCCGAGTTCGCGCACCCAGCCGAACGCGGCCAGTTCGATGTCGCGCACCTGTTTCACCGACAGCCCGAGCCGGTCCAGCGCGGCCGCCAGGTTGAGGCCCGGATCCGCATGCTCCAGCGCTTCCGCCACGCTCAGCATGGTACCGTAGTCGCCGTCGCGCTCCATCAGTGCGGCGCGGACCTCGCGCGACAGGTCGACCTTGTCGAGGATCTCGCGCATCGGCACTTCGAACAGCGCATCCATCAACGACATGATGCCGACCGTAAAGGCAGTATTCGCGCCGGCCACGTCGCCCGGACGCAGGGTCAGCGTCATCAGCTCGAGCAGGCGGCCGCGCGTCGTCGCCATCTGCAGCAACGGCGAATTCAGTTCGACGTGCCCCTCCGGACCGCTGTACAACAGGATCTGCACCCAGCGCTGCAACTGGCTGCGGCCGAGCTGGACGAGCGCCTGCGAAATCGACTCGACGTGCGGCGCGCCGGTGCCGGCCAGGTGGCCGTTCACGAGGCGCAGCAGGTTTAGGCTCAGCAACGGGTCGCGCTTGACGGCCGCCTCGATCGCGTCGTTGTCGGCTTGCGAATGAATGAGGTCGAACAGGCGCAGCAGCCCCAGCTCGGACGGCGTGATCTTCTTGCCGGACAGGATCGCAGGACGCGCAAAATAATAGCCCTGGAAGTATTCGAAGCCGAGTTCCAGGCATAACTCGAATTCCTCGATCGTCTCGACCTTTTCCGCCAGCAGCTTCTGATGCGGTCCGCGCAGGGTGCGGACGAGTTCGGCGAGCTCGCCGCGCCCGACGCCCTGCAAGTCGATCTTGATGATGTCCACGAGGCTCATCAGCTTGCTTACCTGCTCAGAATGGCCTATAACATCGTCGAGTGCGAACTTGAAGCCGAGCTCTTTCAACTCCCGCACACGGGCCAGCAAGGCCGTGGTGGGGCGGACGGTTTCCAGAATTTCCAGAATGACCTTATCGGGAGGCAGGAATCGGACGAAATCGCTCATCAGCACCACCTCGTCGACATTGACGAAGGCAACCTGCTCGCCCACCACCTGCTTCATCCCCAGCTGCGACGCATGGGAGATCACGGCGGCGGTGGCGGCGGCATAATCGGTCAGCTGCGCGTCCTCATGCTCCGGCGCGGCGCGAAACAGCAACTCGAACGCAACCAGTTTCTGGTCGCGCCCGAGGATGGGCTGGCGCGCCAAAAAGAATTCGTCGGACGGCGTGGACGTGGCTGCCGTTGCTACCGCTTGCATGTAAAAACTCCTGAAACGACGGCACGCACCATGCGTGCCGGACCCGGTCTGGCCGGAACACCGGTCCGACTATACTACAGACGGGAAGTCTTTACATTTCGACATCGTATCAAAACGTTTCAGACATAGATGTGCCTGCCAGAAACGATCGATGCGAAAAGGATCAGGAACGGCCCGAGCCGTTACGCTTGGCGGGGCCGCGCGGAGCCGGTTTGGCTTCCGTGCGCGGGGTGCGCGGAGCCGGTTTGGCTTCCGTGCGCGGGGTGCGCGCACGTCCTTCGGTGCCCTCGCCTTCCTTGCGCGCACGTGGATCGTCGCCGAACGGCTGGCCCGGCAGGCGCAGGCTGCCGCCGCCGGACAGCGGGCTCGCGCGGCGCGCATTGCCCACCGGCTTGCGGGGACCGCCCAGGGCCGGCACCGTGCCGGTGACCTGCGTCCCTTTTTCGATACGGAACGTTGCACCGGCATCCTGGCCCAGCACCTGCACGAGATACGGCATCGTCTCGCGCAACGTCGCCTCCAGCGTGTACGGCGGATTCAGGATGAACATGCCGCTGCTGTGCAGGCCGTTGCCGTCCGCGCGCGGACCCGCGACGCTCAACGTCACGTGCAGCCATTCCTTGGCCGGCAGGCGCTTCAGGCGATCGGCGAACTGGCGCGATTCCATGCGCTGCAACACCGGATACCAGACCGCATACATGCCCGCCGGGAAGCGCTTGAGCGCTTCGTCCAGCGCGTCGCGCACGTGCTTGTAGTCGAGCTTGACTTCGTACGGCGGATCGATGAGCACCAGCGCCCGCCGCGACGGCGGCGGCAGCAGCGCTTTCAGGCCATGGAAACCGTCCGCGTGCTCGACGAGGATGCGGCGGCCGCGCGCACGTTCGCCCTGCTCCGCGTGATGCGCCTCCAGCTTCCGGACGTTCTCCGCCAGCACCCTGATGTCGGCCGGATGCAGTTCGAACAGACGGAGGCGATCCTCCAGGCGCGCCTCGGCATCCGCGACCCACGGCGAACCGGGATACCAGCGCAGCTTGCCGCTCGGGTTCAACTTGCCTACGAGGTCCACGTACTCGGCCAGCGCCGGCGGCAGGTCGTCGCGCCCCCACAGGCGCCCGATGCCGTCGATGTATTCGCCGCTCCTGACCGCCTGCGCACTGTCGAGCGCGTACACGCCGGCACCGGCATGGGTGTCGATATAGGTGTAGGCCGTGTCTTTCTGGTTCATGTATTTGTGCAACTGAACCTGAATAAAGTGCTTCAGGACATCGGCGTGGTTACCCGCGTGGAAGGCGTGGCGGTAGCTGAACATAGAGATTCCAATCTGGTTGATGCGGCGCCCGCCATGCGATCGCGCGCGGGCCGACCGCCATTATCCCTCAGATACGCTTTCGGCCCAACAAACACCGGGGTCAGATCCCTTTTTTAGGAAATTGCCCAAAACCGGGCTCTGACCCCGGTTCTGGGAAATAAAAATGCCGCAGCGGCTTGTGGCCACTGCGGCAGACCATCGCGAGGATGGGTGGAGGATCGTTTCAGCTCAGGCGACTTTCTTCTCGTCGAAGAATTGTTCGTCCTCGGTCGAGCCGTGCAGCGCCGTCGTCGAGCTCTGGTGCTGCTGGATGGTCTGGGTCACCGCGTCGAAGTAGCCAGTGCCCACTTCGCGCTGGTGCTTGACGGCCGTGAAGCCCTTGTCGGCGGCGGAGAATTCCGCTTCCTGCAACTCGACGAAGGCGGACATGCCGCGGCGCGCATAGCCGTGCGCCAGGTTGAACATGCTGTAGTTCAGCGCATGGAAGCCGGCCAGCGTGATGAACTGGAATTTGTAGCCCATCGCGCCCAGCTCTTTCTGGAACTTGGCGATCGTCGCGTCGTCCAGGTTCTTCTTCCAGTTGAACGACGGCGAGCAGTTATACGCGAGCATCTTGCCCGGGAATTTCGCATGGATGGCGTCGGCGAAGCGTTTGGCGAATTCCAGGTCCGGCTTCCCGGTCTCGCACCACACGAGGTCGGCGTACGGCGCATACGCGAGGCCGCGCGCGATCGCCTGGTCGACGCCCGGCTTCACGCGGAAGAAGCCCTCCACCGTGCGCTCGCCCGTGCAGAACGGCTTGTCGTTCGCGTCGACGTCGGCCGTCAGCAGGTCGGCCGCTTCGGCGTCCGTGCGGGCGACGAGGATCGTCGGCGTGCCCATCACGTCGGCCGCCAGGCGGGCCGCCGTCAGCTTTTCCACGGCTTCGCGCGTCGGCACGAGCACCTTGCCGCCCATGTGGCCGCATTTCTTGACGGAGGCCAGCTGGTCTTCGAAGTGCACGCCGGCCGCGCCCGCTTCGATCATGGATTTCATCAGCTCGAAAGCATTCAGCACGCCGCCGAAGCCCGCTTCCGCATCGGCCACGATCGGGGCGAAGTAATCGACGTCGTCCTTGCCTTCCGACCACTGGATCTGGTCCGCGCGCTGGAACGTGTTGTTGATGCGCTTGACGACCATCGGCACCGAATTGGCCGGGTACAACGACTGGTCCGGATACATCTCGCCGGCGAGGTTGGCGTCGCCCGCGACCTGCCAGCCCGACAGGTAGATGGCTTTCAGCCCGGCCTTGACCTGTTGCATGGCCTGGTTGCCCGTCAGCGCGCCCAGGGCGTTCACGTACGGCTCGTTGTTGATCAGGTTCCACAGCTTCTCGGCGCCGCGCCGCGCCAACGTATGTTCGATCTGCACGGAGCCTCGCAGCCGTACGACATCTTCCGCCGTGTAATTGCGGACGATACCTTTCCAGCGCGGGTTGGACTCCCAATCCTGTTGCAGGGCGGCGATTTGCTGTTCACGAGTTGCCATGGCGTTCTCCTGATTGAAAAGACGGTGTTGGACAGTGATTCCGTTAGAAACATGATAGCGCCGATTGTGCGCAGCACCAATACTCTTATATAAGACATATGACGATTTTTATTTCCTTGAAAATCATATGCTTACATTTATTATTTCATGATACGAGAACAAATTTCTCACAATGGAAACTGCCGGGCAGGCGCTTCTTGTGCGCTTTTCACATGTACGAACAAGTTTTCATAATGTGAAATACAGTAAATTGTTTCCACAAAGTATTCCGTAAATACTGCCGCAAATCTGACAATTTTCCTGATTAAACACCACAACCCTCATCAGAAATGCTCACAAATTGACGATTTGCATCAAATCGGGGGAGAATAATTTCCGAACGTCCGCAGGCACGCAGACCAACACGACGGCCGACACGACAACGCCGACCGGCACGTCCGACATCGCCTTCCCATCCGGCACGCCGGCCGACTTGCCGCCGCAGGAAGACCTGCCGTCGACGCTGCCCATCGAAGGCCCCGAGGTCGTGCAAACGCAGGCCGGCAACCCCGCCGCCACGGCGAACGTCCCGGAGCCGGAGAGCATCGCCCTGCTGCTGGGCGGCCTGGGCCTGATGGGTCTCGTGCTGCGCCGCCGCCCGCGCTGAACGTAGTCCTTCCTCCCGAACGCCCCGCCCGGTCCAGCGCCCGGCGGGGCGTTGTTGTTACAAACGATGAGTTAGTCGGCTAACAGAGCCATATCGGTCCCCCTTCTACCCTTGCGGCACGGATCTGATCCGTATGTGCCCGTCGGTCTCGCAGGACGCGAGCCGCCGGGTCCTTGCATTTTGTGGAGAAAGAGAGAACATGACATCACGCATCCGCACTATCCTGCTGGCGGCGCTGCTGGGCGCGGGCACGCTCGCGTCGGCGCAGGCCGGCACGATCGAATTCCAAGGCGTCGACTTTACGTCGTCCTGGTCCGGCAACGTGCTGACCCTCGAGGTCGACGCCGCCAACCCGACCGGCAGCTGGGCCGGTGCCTCGTCGCTCGGCGCCCTGCAGCTGAAGGACCTCGGCAGCTTCGACAGCGTGGCGCTCACAGCCGCGCCGGGCGGCGTGTCGAACTGGACCCTGTCCAGCAACGAGCTGAACGCGAACGGCTGCACGGGCGGCGGCCATGCCGGCACGTCGCTGTGCTATACCGGCGCGCATGTCGCCCTGACGGACGACATGGTGTTCCAGTTCACCTTCTCTGGCGGCAATGTCGACGCGGCGTCGCCCCAGCTCAAGGTGACCATGTTCGGCGCGGACGGCGATAAAAAGGTCGGCAGCCTGATGGGCGAACATCTCGTGGTCTCCGCCGTGCCGGAACCGCAGACGTACGCGCTGATGCTCGGCGGCCTGGGCCTGCTCGGATTCATGGCGCGCCGCAAGCGCGCGTAAAAAACGCCCTGCCGGCGCTGGCCGGCAGGGCGTTTCCATAGCCACGAACAGATTACTTCGCCAGCTCGACGGCCGGTTCCTCGCCGAACACCAGCTGGCCGCCGCGCACGCCGACGCGGATCGTATCCTTCGGTCCGAAGCGGCCCGCCAGGATTTCCTTCGACAGCGGATTCTCGATCTGCTGCTGGATCGCGCGCTTGAGCGGACGCGCGCCATACACCGGATCGAAGCCCGCTTCCGCGATCTTCTGCAAAGCCTCCTCGCTGATGTCGAGCGCCATTTCCATCTTCTCGAGGCGCTGTTCCAGGTTCTTCAACTGGATCTTCGCGATCGCGCCGATGTTCTTCTCGTCGAGCGCATGGAACACGACGATCTCGTCGATCCGGTTGATGAACTCGGGGCGGAAGTGGCCGCGCACCTCGGCCATCACCGCCAGCTTCACGACGGCCGGATCGTCGGAATCCATCGACTGGATCTTGTGCGAACCCAGGTTCGACGTCATCACGATCACGGTGTTCTTGAAGTCCACCGTGCGGCCCTGGCCGTCCGTCATGCGGCCGTCGTCGAGCACCTGCAGCAGGACGTTGAACACGTCCGGATGCGCCTTCTCGATCTCGTCCAGCAGGATCACGCTGTACGGCTTGCGGCGCACGGCTTCCGTCAGGTAGCCGCCCTCCTCGTAGCCGACATAGCCCGGCGGCGCGCCGATCAGGCGGGCCACGGAATGCTTCTCCATGAACTCGCTCATGTCGATACGGATCAAGGCGTCTTCCGTATCGAACAGGAAGTTCGCCAGCGCCTTGCACAATTCCGTTTTGCCGACGCCCGTCGGACCGAGGAACATGAACGAGCCGTACGGCCGGTTCGGATCCGCGAGACCCGCACGGGAGCGGCGGATCGCATCGGACACGGCCTCGATCGCCTCGTCCTGGCCCACGACGCGCTCATGCAGCTTCTCTTCGATGTGCAACAGCTTGTCGCGCTCGCCCTGCATCATGCGGGCGACGGGGATGCCGGTCGCGCGCGACACGACTTCCGCGATTTCCTCGGCACCGACCTGCGTGCGCAGCAGGCGCGGCCGCGTGTTCGCTTCCTTGTCGGCGCCGTCCGGTTGATGGCTGGCGGCTTCCGCATCCTTCAACTGTTTCTCGAGCTCCGGCAGGCGGCCGTACTGCAGCTCCGACACCTTCTGCCAATTGCTCTGGCGCTTCGCTTCATCCATCTGCAGTCGGATGCGCTCGATCTCTTCCTTGATGTGCGTCGTACCCTGCACGGCAGCCTTCTCGGACGTGAGGATTTCCTCGTAGTCGGCGTACTCGCGCTCCAGCCGGACGATCTCTTCGTTGATCAATTCCAGGCGGCGCTGCGAGGCCTCGTCCGTTTCCTTCTTGACGGCTTCGCGCTCGATCTTCAGCTGGATCAGGCGACGGTCGAGCTTGTCCATCACTTCCGGCTTCGAGTCGATCTCGATCTTGATCTTCGAGGCGGCCTCGTCGATCAAGTCGATGGCCTTGTCCGGCAGGAAGCGGTCGGTGATGTAGCGGTGCGACAGCTCGGCAGCGGCGATGATCGCCGGGTCCGTGATCTCCACCTTGTGGTGCAGTTCGTACTTTTCCTGCAGGCCGCGCAGGATGGCGATGGTCGCTTCCACGCTTGGCTCGTCGACGATGATCTTCTGGAAGCGGCGCTCCAGCGCGGCATCCTTCTCGACGTACTTGCGGTACTCGTCCAGCGTGGTCGCGCCGATGCAGTGCAGCTCGCCGCGCGCCAGCGCCGGCTTCAGCATATTGCCCGCGTCCATCGCGCCTTCGGCCTTGCCGGCGCCGACCATCGTGTGGATCTCGTCGATGAAGACGATCGTCATGCCCTCGTCCTGCGCGAGTTCCTTCAGCACGGCTTTCAGGCGTTCCTCGAATTCGCCGCGGAACTTGGCGCCCGCGAGCAGCGCGGCCATGTCGAGCGACAGCACGCGCTTGCCCTTCAGCGAATCGGGCACTTCGCCGTTGACGATGCGCTGCGCCAGACCTTCCACGATCGCGGTCTTGCCGACGCCGGGTTCGCCGATCAGCACCGGGTTGTTCTTGGTACGGCGCTGCAGCACCTGGATGGCACGGCGGATCTCGTCGTCGCGGCCAATCACCGGGTCGAGCTTGCCGTTGCGGGCCCGCTCCGTCAGGTCGAGCGTGTATTTCTTGAGCGCTTCGCGCTGGCCTTCCGCGTCCTGGGAATTGACGGATTCGCCGCCGCGCACGGCCTGGATCGCGGATTCGAGCGCCTTGCGGGCAAGGCCGTTTTCGCGGGCGAGGCGGCCGGCTTCGGACTTGTCGTCCGTAAAGGCGAGCAGCACCATCTCGCTCGACAGGAACTGGTCGCCGCGTTTCTGCGATTCGCGGTCGGCCAGGTTCAGCAGCGAGACGAGCTCGCGGCCGACCTGCACGTCGCCGCCCGTGCCGTGCACTTTCGGCAGGCGGTCGAACGCGGAGCGCAGCGCCGTCTGCAGGCTGCCGACGTTGACGCCGGCCCGCTGCAGCAGCGAGCGCGCGCCGCCGTCGCTCTGGCCCAGCAGCGCGGCGAGCAGGTGGACGGGTTCGATGTACTGGTTGTCGTTGCCGACCGCCAGGCTCTGCGCGTCGGCGAGCGCTTCCTGGAGCTTGGTCGTCAATTTGTCTTGTCGCATGTTTTGATCCCCGTGGGTTGGATTTTGGATTGACATCTAGTTAGGGATGCCGTAGCGACTTTTCAAGATGCGAACACGCGGCTGGGGCCGGCAAATCGTGCTGAGATAAAATGTCCGGCATGGAACATTCATTCTTGACGGAGCAACGCCGCCTGCTGCCCTACATGGGGAAATGGCTGCTGCTCGCCCTCGCCGTCGGGCTGCTGTCCGGGTCTGCCTCCGCCTTCTTCCTGTTCGCACTCGAACTGGCGACCGGGACGCGCAACGCCCACCGCTGGCTGATCGCGCTGCTGCCGCTGGCCGGGTTCGCCGTCGGCTGGCTGTACCTGCGTTTCGGCAGCTCGGTCGAGGCCGGCAATAACCTGCTCATCGACGAGATCCACGACCCGAAGAAAGTGATTCCGCTGCGCATGGCGCCGCTCGTGCTGGGCGGCACCGTCATCTCGCACCTGTTCGGCGCCTCGGTCGGGCGCGAGGGCACGGCCGTGCAGATGGGCGGTGCGCTCGCCGACCAGCTCACCCATGCATTCAAGCTACAGGTGGAAGACCGGAGGATCGTGCTGATGGCCGGCATCAGCGCGGGCTTCGCCTCCGTGTTCGGCACGCCGCTGGCGGGCGCGATCTTCGGCCTGGAAGTGCTCGCGATCGGCCGCCTGCGCTACGACGCCCTGCTCGCCTGCCTGGCGGCCGCCATCGCCGGCGACCAGGTCTGCCTGCTGTGGGGCCATGCGCTGGGCATCCACCACACGCATTACGCCATCGCGTCCGTACCGGCACTGGGCCTGTGGCCGCTGGCGGCCGTCGCGATCGCCGGGGCGCTGTTCGGTCTTGCTGGAAAACTGTTCGCGGATTGCACGCACGCGCTGTCGGGCTGGATGAAGCGGCGCGTGACTTACGGCCCGTTGCGGCCGCTGCTGGGCGGCAGCGTCGTCGCGGCCGCCGTGCTGGCGTTCGGCGCGGACCGCTACATCGGCCTCGGCATACCGACCATCCAGGCCGCATTCACCGAGCCGCTGGCGCCGTGGGACTTCGCCGGCAAGCTGGTGTTCACGGTCGCGTCGCTGGGCAGCGGCTTCAAGGGCGGCGAAGTGACGCCGCTGTTCTACATCGGCGCCACGCTCGGCAATGCGCTGGCGCCGCTGCTGCACCTGCCCTTCTCGCTGCTGGCGGGCGTCGGCTTCGTGGCCGTGTTCGCCGGCGCTGCCAACACGCCGATCGCGTCGACCCTGATGGCCATCGAATTGTTCGGCGCGGAGGTGGGGGTGTATGCGGCCGTCGGGTGCGTGCTGGCCTATCTGTTTTCCGGCCACACGGGGATTTACCGGGCCCAGCGCATCGGCCACGCCAAGCCCGGCAAGTCGTGATGAATCAAGCCTGCTGCGCTTCGGGCACGTCGCCCGCTGCGGCCAGGTCGCGCACGTTCTTTTGCACGGCGATGATGGCGAACAGGGTCAGCACGAACGACATGGCATAAAAACCCTTTTCGCTGAGCATCAGCGTCGCATTCCAGAGGCCGACCGTCAGCAGCACGACGGCGGCCATCAGCGAGGTCCAGCACAAGCCGACGTACATCCCTGTCACCGGCAGGCCCTCGGCGCGGTCGCGCACCGTCTTTTGCAGCGACACGGCGGCAAAGCAGCCGTACAGCAGGATCGTCAGGTAATAGCCCTTTTCATTGAGCTGCATCTGCGCATTCCATAAACCGATGAGGTAGGCAAGGATGCCGACGATCATCGCGCCCCAGGATGCGCCGACGAAGGCGGGGCTCGGGCGTGCAAATGATTGCTTGGTCATGCTGTTCTCCGGTCAGTGAAAATTAAGACATTGCCAGATTGCAGTTCTCACGCATTGCGCGCAAGCGAATGACGCGCCGGTATCATGCGATGGCACGCCAGGTCGCATATCCTGCGACGCAGCAGCCGATCGACCCCAGCAGGTGCACCGCCGAATGGGCCAGCGCCCAGGCGTAATGGCCCCGCTGCAGCAGCACCATGGCTTCGCCGGAAAAGCTGGAAAACGTGGTCAGCCCCCCGAGGAAGCCCGTGATGACGAACAAACGCCAGGCCGGGGACAGGGCCGGCATGGCGTCGAAGAAGCCCAGCGCCAGCCCGATCAGGTAGCCGCCGACGAGGTTGGCGACGAGCGTCCCCAGCTGGATGTGGGCATGCAGCTGGCCGAGGAAGATGGTCAGGCCCCAGCGCAGCCAGGCCCCGAGGGCCGCGCCCACGGCGACCGCGATCCAGCTCAGCGGCTGGCCCACTTGGCCCGGGCCGTGTCGTCCGTCACGCGCGCATCGACCCAGCGCGCACCGGTCGGCGTCTGCTCCTTCTTCCAGAACGGGGCGTCGGTCTTGAGGTAGTCCATGATGAATTCGCACGCGGCGAACGCTTCGCCGCGGTGCGCGGACGTGCAGGCGACGAGGACGATCTGGTCCAGCGGCCGCATCGGCCCGATGCGATGGATCACGAGGACGCCATACAGCGGCCAGCGCGCCCGCGCCTGCTCCACGATGTCGTGCAGCGCACGCTCCGTCATGCCCGGATAATGTTCCAGCTCGAGTTCGGCCACATTGTCGCCGTCGTTCATGTCGCGCACCGTGCCGACGAAACTGACGACGGCCCCCACGCGCGCATCGCCCGCGCGCAGGCGCGCGATTTCCGCGCTCACGTCGAAATCCGCGGCCTCGACGCGGACTTCCGTCACATCCTTCTTCACTTGCCCTCCTTGGCCACACGCAGCGCGAGCTGCTCGAGCCGGGACGCCGTACGCGCATCGACGAGCGCCGCCAGCGCGCACAGGTCGCGCAGCTGCGCCGTCGCGCCGCCCTGGGCGCCGCGGCCGCTGCCCTGTCCTGCGCTTTGTCCTGATTTCAACGACGACTGCAACACCTCGACCTGGAGCTTCAACCGCTCGCGCGCGAACTCCGGGCCGCTGTCGATGCCGGCACCGATTTCCTGGCGCAGCAGTTCGTGCAGGAGCTTGCCGCGATTGTCTTCCAGCTTGTGGCCATACGCGGCCCGCTGTTCCGCGTTCCCGCGCAGCGCGGCCAGCGCGGCGTCGAAACGGGTGCGCAACGTGCGTTCCATGTCGGCGTCCAGGGGCGGCAAGCCGGACCAGCGTGCCTCCCAATCGGTGTCGCCGGCGTTGTCCGCCGCGACGGCCTGCTCCAGTTCCTGCACGAGCCTCAGCTTGTCGCGCAGCATGCCCGCCTGGGCGACGCCGGCGGCGCGGCGAGCCTGGTCCGCATGCTGCTGCACGAGCGCCACGGCCGCGTGATAACGTTTTTCCACGCGGGCTTCATGCGCGCGCGGCACGGGGCCGATCGCCTGCCATTCCGCCTGCGCCTCGCGCAGCAGCTTGCCGACCGTGACCGGCGTAACGCTGTCCGCCGCCGCTTCCAGGCGCGCGCTGATGGCTTCCTTGGCGGCCTCGTGGGCGCGGCGCTCGATGTCGGCCTCGTGCATCGTTTCCTTGCGGCGCTGGAACACGTCGTCGCACACGGCGCGGAAGCGCTGCCACAGCGCCTGCTCGCTCTTGCGTTCGAGCGGCAGCGAGCGTGCATGGTCCTGCCAGCGCTGCTGCAGGGCGCGCATCGTGTCGATCGCGTGGCGGTCGTGCGGGTCGATGGCGGCGGCTTCCTCGATGATGGCTTCGCGCTCGGCCATCTCGGCCTTGCGCTGCTCTTCGAGCGGCCCCTGCAGCACGTTCAGCGCATCGGCAAACAAGGCGTCCAGGCGCTTCTTTTCCTTGCGGTCGATGGCGCCCAGGTGGCTCCACGCGAGACGCAGCCGCTGCACCGTGCCCGCCACGTGCTTCCACTCGACGCTGCCCTCGCGCAGGCGCGCGATCTCGGCTTGCGCTTCCTCGACGAGCGCCTGGCCGCGTGCCGCGTTCGCATGGCGCTCGTCGGCCAGGTGGCGGAAGTGAGCAGCGGCCGGCGCGTAGGCGGTCGTGCAGGCGGCGTCGAACCGCTCCCACAGGCTCTTCGGCGCGGCGCCGGACAGGCTGTCGAGCGCCTTCCAGCGGTCGCGCATGCTGCCGACCTTCTTGGCCAGCTCGCTCATCGCCAGGTTTTGCGTGGGCAAGGCCTCGACTGTCTTGATGAGTTCCTCGCGCGACACGTTGCCGCCCCAGCGCGCCCAGTCGGACAGGCGCTTGAGCTCGGCCCGCAGGTGGGCCAGGCGGTCGGATTGCGCGGGCGTCAGGCGCATGCCCTTTTCGCGCGCGTCCTTCAGCGTCTTGTCGTGGTCGGCGGCGGCGCCCAGCGAGCCCTGTTGCAGGGCGGCTTCCATCGCATCCATCGTATCGATGAAATGCTGGTCCGCACCGCGCGGCCTGTTGTCCTTCGTGCCCTCCTTGGTGCCCTCTTTCACGTGCGCTTTTACAACGCCTTCCTGCGCCGGCCTGGGCTCGCGCGGCTCCTTCGGCTTGCGTGGCTCGGGCTGCGGCACCGTGGCCAGCAGGGCGTCGAAGCGGCGCTGCAGTTCGGCGGCCTGCTCGTCCTGGGGCAGATGCGGCAGCGCTTTCCATTCACGTCGCAGCGTCTCCGCATTCAGCTCGGCAACCGGCTTCGCCTGCTGGGCGTCGATGAATGCGGCGCGCGCGGCGAGCGCGGCCTGGCCGGCTTCCTGCACCTGCAAGCCGGCGCGCAGCTTCTCCATCCCGGCCGCGAATTCGGCGACGAGGGCACGCGGCAGCGACGGGTGTTCGGGCGAACGCAGGGCCTCGTCCTGTTCCTGCGCCAGCACATCCAGACGCTGCCCCAGTTCCGCTGCCGACAGGCCGGCGCCGCCCAACTGGCGCAAGGCAGCCACGCGGTCGATCATGGCGCGCTGCAGGGCCACCTGCGCTTCGAGGCGCTGGGCCAGCGCGGCGCGCGCGGTCTGGAATGTGGCATCGAGTTCGGGCGCGGAGATCACGGACCATCTGCGGTCCAGCTCGGCCACGTGGTTCGGGGTCAGCAACGCATCCTTGAGGAGGGATTCGGCCTGCTCGACGGCGGCCTGTGCGCGCCGGTGCTCGGCTTCGCGGTGACGGTGCGCGTCGAGGCGCGACTGCATCAGTTTGGCGACGCGGCGATCGGTATTGCGCATCGCGGTGTGCACACGCTCGATCAGCGCCGGGCTGTGAACGAACTCGGCGGCGGCAAGCCGCAGTTCGGAAAATTCGCACTGGAGGATGAATTCCACCGCGGCGGCTTCATCATCCCCGATGCGGCCCAGCTTTTCAGCCTGGGCCACGCGTTGATGGTTGGACGAATGCGTGGCGGCGGACGCGGACGGTTCCGCTTGCGCCCCCGCCTGTCCTCCCTGCCCGGCCGGCTTGTCGCCGGGCTTGTCGCCCGGCCGCTTGAATAGGAACTCGAACATGATGAAATCGCACTTCCAAAATCGCCATCATAGCAAAGAACCCTGATGGCCTCGTGACACCAGCCTGGCGCGTGCGAGCTATCGTTCATCATTTCCCACTGACAATATCGATACTGTCAGTGGGCCGCGGTCAACGTCGCATGCCGTCGCCCATGCACATCGTGGCCGGCATGCCCGACCAGTTCATGACGCAGGCGGCGCGGATCGGCGCGGTGCTCCTGTGCGTACGCATCGTGCGCGAGCATCTGGTTCGCGATCGCGAACCACGCATCGCCGCCGACCGCCGCGCGCGCCAGCGGGAACAACTCGTGTTCCTCGCGCTCCAGCCGGCAGCGCAAGGCCGCGACGCAGCCCTCGACGGCGCCGCAGAACACGTCGCGCGGCACCGGACGGTCCGCCGCGCCGACGCTGGCCTCGGCCGTGGCCATCGCGCTGGCCGCGTGGCCACTGAGCCGTTCGAGCTCCTCCAGCAACCTGTCGGCCGCCGCGGTGCTGCGACGCAGGGCCGGCACGAGGAACTTGTCGAGCTTGCGCCAATGACAGTTGTCGTACACCTGGCGCAGTGCAGTACACAATTGTGCGGCCCGGCCGGCGGCCAGGGTACTGAAGTCGCCCGGCAGCGCGCGCAGCTCGTCGAGCAGCGACTGCAGGGCCGCGCGCACCGTCGTCTGTTCGACGGACAGGGCGACGAGGGTATAAGTCGATGTCAGCATTCGGTCTCCACCTTTTTCTCACAAGTGAGTTCGACAAATCCGCTCCCCGGCCGCATGGCATGCGCGGCGCTATGCAAGGTCCGTGGGAGCGTTGTTGACAGGCCCGGGGCACTCTCGAATCGCGAGTCTCGGATTGCGAGTCTCGGATTGCGAGGCGTCCTCTGGTTGGTTTTGGCCTGAAGGAAGGTCTAGTGTAAGGAGGCGGGGCTGGCACCCGTTTGATCTATCACAAACGGCCACCCGGCATCAGGCCGCGGCCGCCAGCGTCTGGCCCAGCGCGGCGGCCAGCGGCGCGGCGAGCGCGGCCGGCTCGGCGTGCGCCAGCACGACCCGCGGACAGCCGTGCCAGCGCGCGCAGCGGGCGAACGCCGCGGCCAGGTCGCGCACGAACCGGTCGCTGCTACGTACCCCGGGCTCCAGCACGAGGGATTTCAGCTCGAACACGCCGCTCTTGCGGTGCGCCTTGGCATCCACCCGGCCGACGAGCGCCCCGCGCCGCAGCAAGGGGAGCGTGAAATAGCCGTAGCGCCGTTTCTCGGCGGGCGTGTAGCACTCCAGCCGGTAGTCGAAACCGAACAGGTCGAGGGCGCGCCGGCGGTCCCAGACGATGGGATCGAACGGCGACAGCACGCTGGTGAGCGTCGCCTGCAGCCCGCCATCGACGGCCTGCCCGAGCAGCGCCGCATGGTCGGGGTGGACGTACGCGGGCTCCTTCCAGCCCTCGACGCGGGCGCGCAGCAGCAGACCCTCGTCGGCCAGCCGCGCCGGATCGAGGTGCGGCGGCTTCGTGCGGTGATAGTCCGGAATCCAGGCCGCCTTCGCCACGCCCAGCGCACGCACGGCGTCCAGCACGAACCGCCGCCGCGTCGCGTCGATCGACGGCATGCGCGCATCGTCCCAGCCGGGCAGCACGCGCTCGGCCAGGTCGTACACGCGGTGGAATTGCTGGCGGCGCGCAATCATCAGCCGACCCGTCGTGAACAGGACTTCCAGCGCGCGCTTTTCCGGCTTCCATGCCCACCAGCCGCCGGCCTTGCCGTCCGTGCGCTCGAAGTCGGCCGAGCGGGCCGGCCCGTTGGCGCGGATATGCGCCAGCACGCGCTCGACCTCGTCCCGGTGCGACGCCAGCCACGTCCCCGCGTATTTCCAGCCGAGCGAGCCCGGATCGACCATCCGGTGCCGGTACAGGCCATAATCCTCGATCGGAATGAAGCACGCCTCGTGGGCCCAGTACTCGAACAGCCGGCCCTCGGCCAGCAACTGGTCGAGCCAGTCCGGGTCGTAGTCGCCCACGCGACTCCACAACACGAGATACGGGCTGCGCGCGACGACGCTGATGGTGTCGATCTGCAACACGCCCATGCGACGAATCGCGGCCAGGACATCGGCTTGGGTGGCACGGGCGCGTCTCGCCTGCAGCATGCCCTGGGCCGCAAGGTGCAGGTTTCGAGCGACAGCAGGAGTCAAAATTGGTTCATTCATCCCGGCATTCTAATGACATCTCATCAACATTTATACAGGTCGCCGCGAAAAAGTACTGGTTTTTTTTACAGTATCTCGTCGCATGCGATATAGTTGGCGCCCTGGCTCAACCCCTGTTGCGGATTTCTTAACGACCATGCGGCTGCTGCACACATCGGACTGGCACCTCGGCCAGACCCTGCACAATTTCGACCGGACCTACGAACACCAGTGCTTCCTCGACTGGCTGCTCGACACGATCGTCGCCGAGGAAGCGGACGCCCTCTTGATCGCGGGCGACGTGTTCGACAACTCGAACCCGTCCGCCGTAGCGCAGCGCCAGCTGTACCGCTTCCTGCAGCAGGCGCGGGCACGGGCGCCGCAACTGGACATCGTCATCATCGCCGGCAACCACGATTCGCCGGGCCGGCTGGAGGCGCCGGGGCCGCTGCTGGAAGCGCATGGCACGCGCGTCGTGGGCCACGTCGTGCGCGACGCCGCAGGCAGCATCGACCTGGAGCGTTGCATCGTGCCGCTGACCGGCAAGGACGGTGCGGTAAAAGCCTGGTGCGTCGCGATCCCGTTCCTGCGGCCGGGCGACGTGCCGCGCGTGGCCGCAGTGGCCGGCGCGGCGCCGGGCGACGACGCGTTCGACGCCTACCTGGCCGGCATCCGCCTGCTCTACCAGCAGGCGTACGACCTGGCCCGCGCCCGGGCCACCGGGGGCCAGGCGATCCTCGCGATGGGCCACTGCCACATGGTCGGCGGGGATGCGTCACCCGATTCCGAACGGCGCATCGTCATCGGCGGCACCGAGGCCCTGCCCGCGTCGATGTTCGGCCCGGACGTCGCCTACGCCGCGCTGGGCCACCTGCACCTGGCCCAGCGGGTCGGCCAGCAGGAGCACCTGCGCTATTCCGGCAGTCCCCTCCCCCTGTCGTTTGCCGAGGTCGGCTACAGGCACCAGGTGCTGCGCATCGACCTGGACGGCCCGCGCGCCGCCGCCATCGAACCTCTGCACGTGCCGCGCGCGGTCGAACTGCTGCGCGTGCCGGCGAGCCCGGCGCCCGTCAAGCAGGCGATCGCGGAACTGGTCGCCCTCGACCTGCCGGATCTGCCGCGCGACGTGTGGCCCTACGTGGAAGTGCGCGTGCTGCTCGACGCGCCCGAGCCGGGCCTGCGCGCACAGGTCGAGGCGGCACTGGAAGGCAAGCCCGTGCGCCTGGCGAAGATCGAACCGACGCGCCGGGTGGTCACGACGGCCGGCGTGGAACCCGCGCTGAGCCTCGACCAGCTCGCCCAGCTGCAGCCGGACGACATCTTCCGCCGCCTGTGGCAGCAGCGCTTCGGCGAGGACGCGCCGGACGACCAGCTGGCCGCGTTCACGGAACTGCTGCTGCCGACGGATGGCACCGCCAGGAACCGGGAGGCCGCATGAAGATCCTGCGCATCGGCGGCAAGAACCTGGCCTCGCTGGCCGGCGAATTCGAAGTCGATTTCGAGAGCGAGCCGCTGGTCTCGTCCGGCCTGTTCGCGATCAGCGGCCCCACCGGCGCCGGCAAGAGCACCCTGCTGGACGCCTTGTGCCTCGCGCTGTACGACGCCACGCCGCGCCTCATCAAGGGACCGCGCGTGGGCAACTACCTGCCCGACGTGGGCGACGAAACGCTGTCCGTCGCCGACCGCCGCACGCTGATGCGGCGCGGGACCGCGGACGCGTTCGCCGAAGTGGATTTCGTCGGCAACGACGAGCAGCGCTACCGGGCGCGCTGGAGCGTGCGGCGCTCGCGCAACCGCGCGGCCGGCGCCCTGCAGCCGTCCACGATGAGCCTGCAACAACTGCCCGGCCTGCAACCTCTGGGCGGCACGAAGACGGAGGTGCTGGCCGAGATCGAGCGCCGCATCGGCCTCTCGTTCGAACAGTTCACGCGCTCCGTGCTGCTGGCGCAGAACGAGTTTTCCGCCTTCCTTCGTACCGACGAGAACGAGCGCGGCGAACTGCTGGAAACGCTGACGGGCAGCGCCGTCTACAGCGACATCTCGCGCCGCGCCTTCGAGCGCTGGCGCGTGGAGCAGGAAGCCATGCGCCGCCTGACGGCGCGCCTGCAGGATCAGGCGCCGCTCGGCCCGGACGCACGCGCCGGGCTCGACGCCGACCATGCCGCCGCCCAGGCCGCGCTGACGGCGGCCGAGACACGCCGCGCCGCGCTGGAACGTCACCTGCGCTGGTACCAGGAACTGGACCGGCTGCGTGCGGCCGAAACCCAGGCGGACGGCGCGCTGGCCCGGGCCCGGGCCGAGACCGACGCCGCTGCCGACCGCCGGCGCCGGCTGGCCACGCTGGACGCCGTGCAACCGGCACGCGCCCTCGTCGCCGACCTGAACCGCCTGGCCGGCGAACAGCGCCAGGTGCAGGCCCGACTGGCCGGCAGCGAACACGAACTGGCACGTGCCCTCGATGCCCAGCAACAGGCGGCGCGCGGCCTGATGGAGGCCGAACGCAAGCTGGAAGCGGCCGAGGACGCGCAGCGCGCGGCCGCGCCGCAGCTGGACCGCGCGAAAGCGCTCGACGCCACGCTGGACACGTTCGCGCCCGCCCATGCGAAGGCGCGCGCGGCGCAGGACGGCGTGCGCACGGAGTCGACGCAGGCCCAGGCCGCCCTGCGGACCAAGACGGAGGAACTGGAAGCGAGCCGGCGCGCGCTGCACGACACGACGGTCTGGCTCGCCGCGCACGGCACCCGCGAACTGCTCGGCACGCAATGGACGCGCTGGGACCAGCGCCTGGCCCAGGCCGAGCAGGCCGCGCGCCAGGATGCCACCAGCGCGCAAGCCTTGAACGCCGCCCGCGCCGGTGCCGAACAGGCCGCCGCGATGGCGCAGCGCACGGCGCACGCGCTGTCGGCGTCCATCGAACTGCTGGACGTGCGCGAGGCGGCGCGCCGGCAGGCGGCCGAGGCGCTGGACGGCATCGACGCCGACGCCCTGCGCGCGGAACGCCGCACGCTCGACAAGCGGCGCGAACACCTGGCCTCGCTCGACCACACGTGGCAGGCCCTGCGCACGCAGCGCGGCCGCCTGGCCGACCTCGATGCGCAGGCCACCCAGGCCACCCAGGCGCAGGCGAAAGCCCAGGAAGGACTCGACGCCGCACGCGCCGCGGGTAGCGCGCTGGACGCGGCCGTCACCCAGGCCGAGCGCATGCTGAAGACGGCCCAGCTGGCGTGCGCCGACGGCGTCGAGAAGCTGCGCGCCACGCTCGTGGACGGCGACGCCTGCCCCGTGTGCGGCGGCACGGAACACCCCTACCGGCACCAGGACGACCGGCTGCATGCCGTGCTGGAAGAGCTGTCCGCCGAATTGGCCGCGCGGCGCGCCGAACAGCGCGCCAACGTCGACCTGCAGGCTGGCCAGCGCGCCGCGTACGATGCTGCCGGCGAACGGCTGGCGGCGCTGGCGCGTGAACGCGACAACCTCGCCGCCGCGCTCGCCCAGCTGGATGCGGAATGGGCCGACAATCCGCTCGCGGCGGACGCACCGGACAGCGACGCTGGCACCGACGCGCGCGGCCGCTGGCTGGCCGCCGAACAGGCCGCGCTGCGCAAGGCGTACGCGGAACTCGAGACGCGCGACGGCGACCTGCGCCGCGCCGAACTCGCGCGCGATGCCGCCCAGCAGGCCTGGGACCAGGCCAACCGCGAACACGCGCGCCTGCTCGACGCGGCGCAGACGGCGCAAGGCACGCTGGCGCGCCTGGATGCCGACATTGCCGCGCTGGCCGCGCGGCGCGAAGCAGCCGCGGCCACGCTGGGCGAATTGCTCGCCGAACTGGACCCCGTGCTGGCGGAAGCGTGCGGCGACGGCTGGCAGGGTCAATGGCAGCGCGACCCAGCCGGCTGGCGCCAGGCCCGTGCCCACGAGGCGCGCGAATGGAATGACCAGGCGGCACGCCTTGCGCGGCTGCAGGGTGCCATCGGGGCCCTCGACGCCGAGCACGCCGCGCTGGCCACGCGTGTGGAACATGCCGGCCGGCGCCTCGTCGAGGCGGAGGCCGAATTTGCCCGCCTGGATGCGGACCTGGCCGCGCGCCGCGTCGAACGTGCGGAACTGTTCGACGGCCGCGCCGCGCGCGATGTCGAGCAACAGCTCGCGGGTGCCGTGAACGCGGCACGCGAAGCCGTGAATACCTGCCAGGCCGCGAGCCTGCAGGCTGCGCAGGCGGAAGCACGGGTGCGCGAAGCGCAGTCGCTGGCCGCGCGCCGCATCACCGACCTGCAGGGCGAGCTGGCCGATGCGGGCGAGCGGCTCGCACACTGGATCCAGGAATTCGACGGCAGCGACCCGGCGCTGGAAAGCGTGGCCAACGAACAGCAGCTCGCTGCCCTGCTCCAGGTCGGCGCGGGCTGGATCGCCCAGGAACGCGCGGCCCTGCAGGAACTGGACGCGGCCCTGCGCCAGGCGACGGCCGTGCTGGCCGAACGCCGTGCGCAGCGCGAACAGCACGAGCGGTTGCGCGAAGACGTGGCGCCGGCGCCGGCAAACGTCGAACGGCCGGACGCGCGGGCCGGGGACGGCGCGCTCGCAATGGAACAAGCGATGGCGCCGGCAACCGCGCAGGCAACCGCGCAGGCCCAGGACGCCGACGCGGTCGCCGCCGCCCTGCGCCGCGCCGAAACCGAACGGGACGCCGCACACGAAGCGGCGGCCAGCCTCGCCATGCGCATCCGCGAGGACGAGCAGCGGCGCGAGCGTGCGCGCTCGATGATGGCCGAGATCGAGCGCCAGCGCGCCATCGAGGACCGGTGGGCCAAGCTGGCGGACCTGATCGGCTCCGCGGACGGCAAGAAATTCCGCAACTACGCCCAGCAATTCACGCTCGACGTGCTGCTCGGCTATGCCAACACGCACCTGGCCCAGCTGGCGCGGCGCTACCGCCTGGAGCGCGTCGTCAGCACGGCCGGTCCGTCGCTGGCGCTGATGGTGCGCGACCAGGACATGGGCGGCGAAGTGCGCTCCGTAAACTCCCTGTCCGGCGGCGAATCGTTCCTCGTGTCGCTGGCGCTCGCGCTGGGCCTCGCCTCGCTGTCGTCGAACCGCGTCAAGGTGGAATCGCTGTTCATCGACGAAGGATTCGGCAGCCTGGACAGCGATACGCTGGGCGTCGCGATGGATGCGCTGGACGCGCTGCAGTCGCTGGGCCGCAAGGTCGGCGTCATCTCGCACGTGCAGGAAATGACGGAACGCATCGCCACCAAGGTGCTCGTCCGGCCGGCCGGCGGGGGCAGCAGTGCCGTGACCGTGCAGTGCTAAAATGCGCCCCTTCCATTGATTCATCGCTCACTTTCATCATGACCAAACCCGCCCGTTTCCTGACCTTCAAGTGCGCCAAATGCGCCAAGCCGGTCAAGGTCACCCTGCAGAAAGTATCTGCCTGCTCGCACATCCAGCCCTACCAGGGCATTTGCGAATGCGGCGAAATCAAGCGCCACGCGACCGGCAATCCGGACGCCGTGAAATCCTTCGTCGAGTCGAACGAACTCCACTGGCACCACCACCACTGATCGGACGCGGCGATGACGACTCCCGACGGCGCGGCGCGCATCCACTGGATCGAACACGGCGAGGAACGCTCGGCGCGCTGGCGCTCGGAAAGCGGGTGGCCGGCGCCGCGGAAGGTCGTGCTCGCGGACGACACGATGAGCGCCGATGCAGCCTGGCGCCATGCGCTGGACGGCACGGCGCTGCTGTGGCGCGGCGACTTCCAGAACGCACGCCAGCTGCTGCAGGCACTCGTGCGCCGCGTCGACCATAAAGGTTCGCGCGCCAAACGCGCGAAGGCCGGCAAGGCACCGGCGACGCTCACCGAACAATTCCACCGCCACCGCCTCGCGCAACTGCAGCGCGCACGCACGCTGGCCATGCTGCTGATGCCGTTCGACGCGGACCACGGCATCCCGCTGCGCCGCGCGCCCGACGTCCGCGAAGCATGCACGGAAGCCTACGGTGGGGCGACGGAACCGTACGTTGCTTCGCTGCGCGAACTGCTGGGCGTGATCGGCGCGCACGAGTGGCGCCGCAAGGGCGTGTTCATTCCCGCCCTCGACGAGCGCATCCACCCGTGGTACGGCGTGTTCTCGCCCGTGCGGGGCGAATATGTCGAGCTCGTCGCGCAGGCACCGTTGCCTGCCGGCGCGAACCTCGCGTTCGACATCGGTGCCGGTACGGGCGTGCTGTCGGCCGTGCTCGCGCATCGCGGCATGCAGGGCGTGCTCGCCACCGACGTGGACGAGCGCGCGCTCGGCTGTGCCCGTGCCAACGTCGAACGCCTGGGTCTCGCCGGCCAGGTCGAGATCGTGCGCGCCGACCTGTATCCCGAGGGCCGCGCCGACCTCGTCGTCTGCAACCCGCCCTGGCTGCCCGGCAAGCCGAGCTCCGCCATCGAATACGCCGTCTACGATCCCGACAGCCGCATGCTGAAAGGTTTCCTCGCGGGATTGAAAGAGCACCTGCGCCATGGCGGCGAAGGCTGGCTCATCCTGTCCGACCTGGCCGAGCACCTGGGCCTGCGGTCGCGCGATCAATTGCTCGGCTGGATCGCCGAGGCGGGGCTGGACGTCGCCGGCCGCCACGACATCCGTCCCACGCACCCGAAGGCCAGCGATCCCGACGATCCGCTGGCCGCGGCACGCATGGCCGAGGTGACGTCGCTGTGGCGCCTGCGGGTGGCCAGCTCATGAATCGACAACCCGATTTGCGCTCCGGCGCCGATCGGGTTAAAATAGCGTTCTCAGACGCGGGGTGGAGCAGTCTGGCAGCTCGTCGGGCTCATAACCCGAAGGTCACAGGTTCAAATCCTGTCCCCGCAACCAAATTCCGTAACAACAAGCCCGACTCTCGTAGCCGGGCTTTTGTTTTCTGGGCCAGCGCAGCGCATGAGAGACAAGAAAGACAACGCGACCTTCGACCTGCCCGGCTTCGAGCCGGCGCCACATGACGATGACGCCGCGGCTCTTTCTTCGTCTCCGTCCGCAGTTCCGGCGCCCGCCAAGCGTCCCCGGGCGCGCCGCACGGCACAGAAACAGGAACAGCTGATGCTGATGAACCTGGCAGAAACGGATGCGACCGGCCTGCCGGTCTGGAAACACGATCCCGATCTGGACCTTACCGGCTTGCCTGTCTGGAAGCCGGCACCCTGAAGCACGCGACATGAACGCCGGTTCGTCGCGCCAACGAAACGCCGCCACCATGTCCGACACCGCCTTTTCTTCCCTGCAGCTCGCAGCCCCCTTCCTCGCCAATCTCGACCAGCTCGGCTACAAGGACATGACGCCCGTGCAGGCGGCCACCTTGCCGCTCGCACTCGCAGGCCGCGACCTCATCGCGCAGGCCAAGACGGGCAGCGGCAAGACGGCCGCGTTCGGCATTGGCATGCTGCTGAAGCTGAACCCGACCCTGTTCGCCGTGCAAGGCCTCGTCATGTGCCCCACGCGCGAGCTGGCCGACCAGGTGGCGAACGAGCTCCGCCGCCTGGCGCGGGGCATCGGCAACGTCAAGGTCGTCGTGCTGACCGGCGGCATCTCGATGCGTCCGCAGATCGCGTCACTCCAGTTCGGCGCGCACATCGTCGTCGGTACGCCGGGGCGCATCCGCGACCACCTGCAGCGCCGCACGCTCGACCTCGCGCGCCTGCGCACCCTCGTGCTGGACGAGGCCGACCGCATGACGGACATGGGGTTCTACGACGAGATCGCGGCCATCGTGCGCGAATGCCCCGCGCATCGCCAGACCCTGCTGTTCTCCGCGACGTATCCTGACGACATCCGCGCCGCCACCGCGCGCTTCCTGCGCGATCCGCTCGAGGTCGCCGTCGACACGGCGCACGCGCCGGCCCGCATCGAGCAGCGTTTCTACGAGATCGGCTTCGACGGCCGCGTGGATGCCGTCGCGCGGCTGCTGCGCCATTACCGCCCCGCGTCCGCGATCGCATTCTGCAACACGAAGGCGCGCTGCCGCGAAGTCGCGGATGCCCTGCGCGAACAAGGCTTTTCCGCGCTCGCGCTGTACGGCGAGCTGGAACAGCGCGAGCGCGACGAGACGCTCGTGCGCTTCGCCAACCGCAGCTGCGCGGTGCTCGTCGCCACCGACGTGGCCGCGCGCGGCATCGACATCGCGGGGCTGGAAGCCGTCATCAACGTCGACGTGTCCAAGGATCCGGAAGTGCACGTGCACCGCGTCGGCCGCACGGGGCGCGCGGGTGCGAACGGCGTCGCGCTGTCGCTGTGCGCGCCGAACGAAAAGCGCTGGGTCAAGCTGATCGAGGACGCGCAGGGCTTCACGGCCGAGTGGCATGCGCTCGACGAACTGGCCGACGACGACGGCGCGGTGGATCCGGCACCGATGATCACGCTGTGCGTATCCGGGGGCAAGAAAGAGAAGCTGCGTCCGGGCGACCTGCTGGGCGCCCTCACCGGCGACGCGGGCCTCACGAAGGAACAGGTCGGCAAGATCGCCATCTTCGAATTCGTCAGCTACGTCGCGCTCGACCGCCGGGTCGCACAGCAGGCGTTCGACCGGCTGAACAGCGACAATCCGCTGGGACCGGAATTCGGCACCATCAAGGGCCGTAACTTCAAGATGCGTTTCATCGACGACTGATAGTCGACAGGCCGCGCTTGTAACAGTTGTAACAGGCGCGCACGGTTGAGTTGTACTCGGGCACCGGTGCTACAAATCTGGCATGATTTTGCCAAGCCCATGCCTTAGCAAAATGACCAGCCTAACTACCATCGGACCGGAGCAGCAGCACCTCGAAGGCCGCACCGTCAGGGACATCGTCGAGTACAGTCCCGAACAGGTCAACGAAGTCTGGTGCCGCAAGATCCTACGCCAGATCCTGCAGTCGCTCGAACTGCAGTACGCGATGCACATGCCGCATCGCGCCATCACGCCCGACACGATCGTGTTCCACGAGAATGGCGAGCCGCTGCTGATTCCCACCGACTTCGGCCCGCCGGAAGCGCAGGAGGCCGATGACCTGAACGCCCTGGCACGCATCATCCATTACGCCATCACGCGCGAGCTCGCCCCCACGGGCCCGCTGGCCGGTCGGGCCGAGGGCTACAGCGATTCGCTCGTGAATGCCATCGACTGCTGCATGGATCCCGACCGGGCGCGCCGTCCCCAGAGCATCGAACAGCTACGCGACCTGCTCGGCATCGTCCCGCTCGGTCCGCCCGTCGGGGCCGCGGTGGCGTCGCACATGACGCCACCGATGCCGCCCGACGCGCCTGTGCCCACGCCTGCGCCCGCGCCCGCGCCCGCGCCTGCGCCCACGCCCGCGCCCGCGCCGGTGCCCGCGCCCGACCTCGGTCCCGCAGCCGTGCCGCCCGCGTTCATGCAGGCCGCCGAGCGCCCCCGCCGAACCCTGAACCTGAACCGCTGGCAACGCTGGGCCGTCGCGGCCGGCGGCGGCGCCGTCCTCATCGCGCTGGCACTCGCCATGTTCGCGGAAATGCGCGATTCGGGCTCGTTCGACCACGTCGTGCTCACGTTGCCCCAGCAGGCCGATAAACCGTCCGTCGCGACCGGCGCCGCGGCTGCGGGCGCACTGGACAGCGGCGAGGGCTATGTCGCACCGGATTCGCCGGCAGCGAGCCCGGCGGCCGTACCGCAAACGCCCGCCAACCCGGCCGCGCCCATCGCCGCCGGCCAGGCCCAGTCCGCGCCGGACACCCGGCTGCCCGGTGTCGTCGTCACACCGAACGGCAACGTCTACAAGCTGCAGATCCAGCCGTGGGGCGTCGTCTACGTCGACGACGTCGACCGCGGCGTGAGTCCGCCCGTCAAGCGCCTCGTGCTGGCGCCCGGCCGCCACACGATCCGCGTGACGAACCCGAACTTCCACGACCGCGTGCTCGAGGTCGACACGGCGAGCAGCGACGGCCAGATCACCGTCGACTTCACGGCGGAACCCTGATGACCCACGACCGGAGACCGATGAAGACCCACCGCTTCGCCCACGCCATCCTGCTGGCCGCGACAGCCGCCCTGCTCGGCGGCTGCGCCGACCTGCCCGGCTTCGACAAGAAACCGGCACGCAGTCCCAGCCATCCAAAGGCGACATCGACCGTGGACCGGGACACCCCGGCGGTGCGCGAAGCCCCGGCGCGGCCGAAGGAAAAACCGCGCGACCGCGACGACGTGTCCACGCCCAGCGCAGGCCTGCAGGAAGGCATCCGGCTGTACAACGACGGCGACTACAACGGCGCGATCCGGCGCCTGTCCGCGCGCGACGTGAACAACGGCCCGCTCGCCACGCGCCTCACGGCCTTGAAATACATGGCGTTCAGCTATTGCGTGACGTCGCGTCCCGGCCCGTGCCGCCAGGCGTTCGACCGCGCGCTGCGCCTCGACCCGTCGTTCGACCTGGCACCCGGCGAGCACGGCCATCCGCTGTGGGGGCCCGTCTTCACGAAGGCCAAGCAGGCCGCGACGCCGCGCTAGAACGTGAGCGCGCTGCCGGCCCATTGCGATCGCCCGCTGGCCGACAGTACGCCGACGAGCGGCCACACCGACCACCCGCACCTGGTGCTGGCCACGTCGATCCTGGCCAGCAGCCTCGCCTTCATCGACGGCTCCGTCGTCAACGTGGGCCTGTCCGCCATCGGCCGCGACCTGGGCGGCGCGGGCGCGGACCTGTCGTGGGTCGTGAGCGGCTATCTCCTCCCCTTGAGCTCGTTACTGTTGCTGGGCGGCGCGGCCGGCGACCGCTACGGCCGGCGCCGCATCCTGCTCGCCGGCATCGCGACGTTCGCGCTGGCCTCGCTGCTGTGCGCGTGGGCGCCACGGCTGTGGCTGCTCGTCGGCGGGCGCGTGCTGCAAGGCATGGGCGCAGCCTTCCTTCTGCCCAACAGCCTGGCGATCCTCGGCGCCACGTTCGACGGCAAGGCGCGCGGCAAGGCCATCGGGATCTGGGCCGCGGCCGGCGCGGCGGCCGGTGCGATCGGACCGCTGCTCGGTGGCTGGCTCATCGATACGGTCGGCTGGCGCGCGGCGTTTTACATTAACCTGCCGATCGCGGCCGTGGCCATGTTCCTCGGCTGGCGCTACGTGCGCGTGCCGCGCGGCGAGAAGCCCGTTGCGCTCGATCCGGCCGGCGCGCTGCTGGCCAGCGTGGGCCTGGGCTGCTTGACGTGGGGCCTGGCGGCGGCATCGGCCGACAAGGGCGTGACGGCCGCATCCGGCGGCGCGATGACGGCCGGCGTGCTCGTGCTGCTGGGGTTCCTGTGGGCGGAGCGGCGGGCGGGCGACAAGGCGATGCTGCCATTGACACTGTTCGGATCGAGCACCTTTTCCGGCCTGAACCTGATGACGTTCCTGCTCTACGGCGCCCTCGGCGCGCTGATGCTGCTCGTGCCGTTCGTGCTGATCCAGGCGCTGCAGTATTCGGCGAAGCAGGCCGGCGCGGCGCTGCTGCCGTTTCCCATCGTCCTCGCGATCGGCTCTCCATTGATGGGCAAGGTCGCCGGCAGCCACGGGGCGCGGCTACCGTTATCGATCGGCGCGCTCATCGTCGCGGGTGGATTCCTGCTGGGCGCGCGCATCGGCGACGGCGGCTATGCCACGACCGTGCTGCCCGCCATCCTCGTCATCGCCGTCGGCATGGCGTGCGTGGCGGCGCCGCTGACGACGGCCGTGCTGTCGTCCGTGGACGCCCATCACACGGGTGTCGCGTCCGGCTTCAACAGCGCCGTCGCGCGCGGCGGCGGGCTCATCGCGACGGCGCTGCTGGGCGTCGTCCTGACGGCGCAAGGCCGCGCACTGCTGGCGACGTTCCACGTGGCGATGGTCGTGTGCGCCGCCTGCGCGCTGGCGGCGTCGATCTGCGCGTTCGCCTGGGTCAGGCGCGCGGGTTGACGGACGCCGGATACGTCGGCGCGCGGCGCCGCTGGCTCGCCTGCTCGTACGCATAAGCCATCGCGATCAACGCCGCTTCGCTCCACGCGCCGCCGACGAACGACAGCCCGACGGGCAGCCCGTGCACGAAGCCGGCCGGGACCGTCACGTGCGGGTAACCGGCCACGGCCGCGGGCGACGAAAAGCCGGGGCCATCATGGTCGCCGTTGATGTAGTCGGTCAGCCAGCCCGTGCCGCCCGTCGGCGCGACCAGCGCATCCAGATTTTCCTCGCGCAGGATCCGGTCGATGCCCTCTTCGCGGCTGTAGCGCTGGCTGTTGGCGAGCGCGTCGCGGTAAGCCCTGGCGTCGAGGCCCGGCCGGGCCGCCGCCGCGATCAGGTGTTCCTGGCCGAAGTGGCGGAGTTCCTGCGCGGCGTGCCTGTCGTTGAACGCGATCACGTCGGCCATCGTTTTCACGGACGCGTGCGGTGCGTAGCCGGCCAGGTACGCCTCCAGGTCGGGACGGAATTCGGACAGCAGCACTTCCAGTTCCGTGTCGCCGTACTTGTCGACGTTGGGCACCTGCACGTCGACGAGCGTCGCGCCCTGCGCGCCCAGGACGGCCAGCTCGGCTTCGATCACGGCGTTCACGGCCGGGTTATTGAAAAAATTGCGCGCGACGCCGACGCGGCGGCCACGCAGGCCGTCGGTCCGCAGGGCCGCCGCGTAATCGGCCGGCTTACCCGGCATGGCGCCCGTCGCGGCATCGTCCGGATCGGCGCCGGCGATGGCCGCGAGCAGCAGCGCGGCGTCGGCCACGGTGCGTGTCATGGGGCCGGCCGTGTCCTGTGAATGCGCGATCGGGATGATGCCGCTGCGGCTGACCAGGCCCAATGTGGGCTTGATGCCGACGATGCCGCAAATCGACGCCGGCGACACGATCGACCCGTCCGTCTCCGTGCCGATGGCGAGCGTGGCGAGCGCGGCCGCCATCGCGGCGCCCGAGCCGGAACTGGAACCGCTCGTGTTGCGGTCGAGCGCGTACGGGTTGCGCGTCTGGCCGCCGCGTCCGCTCCAGCCGCTGACGGAATGCGTCGAGCGCATGTTCGCCCACTCGGACAGGTTCGTCTTGCCGAGGATGACGGCGCCGGCCGCGCGCAGGCGCGCCGCGACGAACGCATCGCGCGTGGCGCGCACGCCGTCCAGCGCGAGCGAGCCGGCGCTCGTGCTCATCCTGTCGCCCGTCGCGATATTGTCCTTCAACAGGACGGGGATGCCGTGCAACGGCCCACGCACCTTGCCAGCCTTGCGCTCGCGGTCGAGGTCAGCGGCGATCCTGGCGGCGTCGGGATTCAGTTCGATGACGGCGTTCAGGCGCGGCCCGGCCTTGTCGATGGCGGCGATGCGCGCGAGGTAGCGCTGCACGAGCGTCTTCGACGTCAGCCTGCCCGTTTCCATGAGCGCCTGCTGCTCGCGTACGCCGGCGTCCAGCACGGCATCGAGCTCCTTGCCCGCTGCCGGCGCAGTCACGCCGGCAGCGGCGCTCGCCGCCAGGCCCAGTCGAACGAAATCCCTGCGGTCCATGCATTCTCCTCGTGAATGCTCCAGCATAACAGGATCTTGCTTATTTGACATGAGCGCGTGTCGGAGGTACCGCCCAAAAAAAACGCTGCCCGATGGACAGCGTTTTTCGTAAGAGCGCGTCGGCTTAGTTGCGGACGACTTTCTTGTACTCGGCGGTACGGGTGTCGATCTCGATGACGTCGTCCTGGTTGACGAACAGCGGCACCTGGATGGTGAACTGCTTCGACTCGATGGCGTTCTCGATCTTGGCTTCCTTCAGGACGTTGCCCGAGGTATTGCCCTTGACGGCCGGTTCCGTGTAGATGATCTGGCGCGCGATGGTGATCGGCAGTTCGACCGAGATGGCCTTGCCGTCATAGAACACGGCTTCGCATTCCATACCGTCTTTCAGGTAGTTGATGGCGTCGCCCAGGTTTTCTTCTTCGATTTCGTACTGGTTGTACTCTTCATCCATGAAGACGTACAGCGGGTCGGCGAAGTACGAGTAGGTCACCGGCTTCTTGTCCAGGACGACGACGTCGAACTTGTCGTCGCCGCGGAACACGTTTTCCAGCGGTGCGTTGGTGAGAAGATTCTTCATCTTCCACTTGTACGTGAAGCCCGTGCGGCTCGAGCCATTGACGTCGGAGCGCAGCACGATGAAAGGCTTGGCATCAACCATGATGATGTTGCCGACACGGATTTCTTTTGCGGGTTTCATAGGAGGGTTTTAACCTAAAAATGAGTTGCAGTAATCAAGCATGATACCATGTTCCTCGTCCGCCGCCTACCGCAGCGACCGGGCGAAATCCAGCAGATTGCTCACCAGGTCGCCATGCGCCAACATCTGCGCCTGCCATTCGGCATTGCGTTCACGAATCGTCGGCAAACTGGCTTGCAGCGATGTCCACAGCGCGCGCCAATCCGCCGGAGCATTACCTTCCACGCCATTCCAGCGCAGGGAAAAATCGATCAGGCTGCCCAGGTTCGCCGCGTACTGTTGCAGGAACGCGCGGAGTTTAACATGATGCAAGTTTTCATCTTGCGGATAGATGTGCCAGATGAATGGTCGACCCGCCCATTGCGCGCGCACCCAGGAATCCTCGCCGCGCACGAAGTTCACGTCGCACGACCACAGCAGGCGGTCGTAATCGTCCTGCGCCAGGAACGGGACCGTGCGGACCGTGAGATTGCCGTGCGTCGCCACGGCGCCGGCGCCGGCGAACGCCGCCACCTGCTCGCGCGCGACGCCTTGCGGCACGAGGCAGGTCACGGGCCGGTCGCCATCGCGCCATGCGGCGAACATCTCCGCGACCGGCGCGTGCGGATAGCAGAACAGGCTGACTGTCAGCGCGCTTGCCTCGTCCGTCGTCACGCCCAGCCGCGCGAGGAAACCGGCCCGCGCCGCCGCGTCGGCCTGGAAGCGGTCGCGCGCCTCGAGCAGATCGCGTTCGCGCAGCAGCCCGCCCGTCTTGTCCGTGAAACCCGGGAAGAAGAAATGCTTCGTCAGCTTCAGGCGCGGATGCATCGACGGCAGCGCGTGGCAACCCTCGACCCACTCCTCCGCGCTGAGGCCTTCGTAATTGATCCACACCGGCCGCGGCTCGCACTGCGCCATCGCGGCGATATAGCCCGGCGGGATGTCGACGCCGAAGAATTCGATGACGATGTCGGCCACGTCGGCCGGCGCCCAGGCGCCGTCCTGGTCGCGCCAGTGCAGGACCCGCACGCCGTCGACCACCTGCTCGTCGGCAGCGACGGACACGCCCGGCCAGATGCGGCGGAAACTGGCGAGGTCGTCGACCCACAGGGTCACCGCGATGCCATGCTCGCGGTGGAACTGCCGCGCGAGGCGCCAGCAGATGCCGATGTCGCCGAAGTTGTCGACCACCTTGCAGAAGATGGCGAGAGTCGTGGAGCGTTGATCGTTGTGCATGGTCGCGGACCCAAAGAAAAACCGGAGCACCTTTCCGCATGTGCGGGTGGTCTGCTCCGGTCTTTGACTGGCGTCCCCACGGGGATTCGAACCCCGGTACTCACCGTGAAAGGGTGATGTCCTAGGCCTCTAGACGATGGGGACCTAAAACTGTTTTTACTACTGCTTGCCGTATTCTTGGCGTCCCCACGGGGATTCGAACCCCGGTACTCACCGTGAAAGGGTGATGTCCTAGGCCTCTAGACGATGGGGACCCTGGAACTTTTACCGCTATGCCTGATCGCAGGCATCTTACATCAAAACTGGCGTCCCCACGGGGATTCGAACCCCGGTACTCACCGTGAAAGGGTGATGTCCTAGGCCTCTAGACGATGGGGACCTGAACTTCGCTACTACGTATTCTTGGTGGAGGTAAGCGGGATCGAACCGCTGACCTCTTGCATGCCATGCAAGCGCTCTCCCAGCTGAGCTATACCCCCAAAACAAAAGCCGCTCAAGGCGGCTTCCTTGCACAACCTTCTGTTCTGCCGGGGTCAGAGCCCACCCGAGAAATTCGGGCTCTGACCCCAGTAGATAAAAATCTTGGCGTCCCCACGGGGATTCGAACCCCGGTACTCACCGTGAAAGGGTGATGTCCTAGGCCTCTAGACGATGGGGACCCTGGACTGCACTGTGTTACCCTGTTTTTCCCTGCTTGGTGGAGGTAAGCGGGATCGAACCGCTGACCTCTTGCATGCCATGCAAGCGCTCTCCCAGCTGAGCTATACCCCCTACGGGAAAACAGCACTATAACACACTACATTTACTGCTTACGTCGTTTTTCAACGTCGCTGCCGAATCTGGCGTCCCCACGGGGATTCGAACCCCGGTACTCACCGTGAAAGGGTGATGTCCTAGGCCTCTAGACGATGGGGACCTGGACTACGACTACTGCACTTCAGAGTTGGTGGAGGTAAGCGGGATCGAACCGCTGACCTCTTGCATGCCATGCAAGCGCTCTCCCAGCTGAGCTATACCCCCGCAGCGCTGAAGTGCGAGCATTATAGCGGACGCACTTGCATTACGCAAATAGTCACAGCCCCTTGCCAACTCGCTTGAGCACGGTGTCGCGGCCGAACAATTCCAGCACCGCGTCGATGGCCGGCGTCTGCAGCTGGCCGGTGACGAGCAGGCGCAGCGGCATGGCGAGTTGCGGCATCTTGAGGCCGTGCGCGGCCAGCACTTCCTTCATCATCGCGGACAATGCCGGCTTGGTCCATTCCACGTCGCGCAGGCGCTCGGCGAACTGGGCCAGCGCGGGGCGCACGGCGTCCGTCAGGTGCTGGGTCAGCAGCGCCGCGTCCGGCTTCGGCTCGCGGTAGAACAGCATCGCGGCATCGGCCAGCTCGTTGATCGTGTTGGTGCGCTCCTTCATCAGGCCCAGCACGGCGGCCAGCGGCGGCGCGCCGTCGAACTGGGCGCCTTCGCGTTCCATCTTCGGACGCGCGAGGCCGGCCAGGCGCTCGTTGTCGGCCTGCTTGATATAGTGGTTGTTCAGCCAGCCCAGCTTTTCCGGATTGAACTGCGCGGCCGACGCCGTCAGGTGGTCGAGGTTGAACCACTCGGTGAACTGCTGCATCGAGAAGATCTCGTCGTCGCCGTGGCTCCAGCCCAGGCGTGCCAGGTAGTTCAGCATCGCTTCCGGCAGATAGCCCTGCTCCGGGTATTCCATCACGCTGACGGCGCCGTGGCGCTTCGACAGCTTCTGGCCGTCCGGGCCGAGGATCATCGGCAGGTGGCCGTACTGCGGCAGCTCGGCGCCCAGCGCGCGCAGGATATTGATCTGGCGGGGCGTGTTGTTGACGTGGTCGTCTCCGCGCAGCACGTGCGTGATCTTCATGTCCCAGTCGTCGACGGCGACGCAGAAGTTATAGGTGGGCGTGCCGTCCGGACGGGCGATCACGAGGTCGTCCAGTTCCTTGTTGGCGATGGTGATCGGGCCCTTGACGACGTCGTGCCACGTGACTTCGCCGTCCAGCGGATTCTTGAAGCGCACCACGGGCTTGACGCCTTCCGGTACCGGCGGCAGCAACTTGCCCGGTTCCGGGCGCCACGTACCGTCGTAGCGCGGCTTGTCGCCGGCGGCGCGCATGCGCTCGCGCATCGCTTCCACTTCTTCCGGCGAGCAGTAGCACAGGTAGGCCGTGCCGGCTTCCAGCATGCCCTTCACCACTTCACGGTAACGGTCCATGCGCTGCATCTGGTAGAACGGACCCTCGTCGTGCGCGAGGCCCAGCCATTCCATCCCCTGCAGGATGGCCTGCACGGCTTCCGGCGTCGAACGCTCCAGGTCGGTGTCTTCGATGCGCAGGACGAAGGTACCGCCGAAATGGCGGGCAAAAGCCCACGAATACAGCGCGGTGCGCGCGCCGCCGAGGTGGAGATAGCCGGTCGGGCTGGGAGCGAAACGGGTACGGACGGTCATGGTCGGATGCGAAGGGAACGCATGAATATTAGTGAAGCGGCTATTTTACCGCGAGGCCCGGCAATGGCGAAGCGAGCGATCCTGCAACATGGTTACTCACGATGACCGAAAATTACTTTACAGAAATTAAAGTTTTGGCTACAGTCTCGTCCGGCTTTCCCACCTCATGCATATATCACTTTACCCATGACGAGCGACCCGAGCACCGCTGCCATTGCGCGCCTGCGCGGCGAATTCGTCTGCGCGACGACGGAGCTCGGCTTCCTGCACGAGCAGGCGCCGACGATCCTGCGCGACCTGCGCCGCGCGCTGATCGTGTGCTCGCTGTTCTACCTGCTGTTCAGCGTGGCCGACGTATTGGCGCTGGGCCTGCCGGGCGCCACCCCGTCCCTGCTCGCCCGCGCGCTCGTGCCGGTCCTCGCCTGGGCCGGCCTGCGCCATGCGCGCCGCGCCGCCGCGCCCGTCAAGGCCGCGTACCGGGTGGCGAGCGTGTTCACATTGCTGGGGATGTTCACGTATATGTTCGTCGCGTGGCGCCGCCCGGCCGACACGCTGCTGCACGGCACGTCGGTCGGCCTCATGGCCGTCGTGATCCTGATCTTCATCCCGAACCGCCTGCGCACGTCCGTCGCCATCGCGCTGGGTTCCAGCCTCGTGTTCGCCGCGCTGGCGTGGATCCAGCACCTCGAAACGACGCGCCACCTCGTGTCGATGACGATGCTGGTCCTGTTCGCCAACGCCTTCGGCGCCGTCGCCGCGAACCGCCACGCCCGCCTGTGGCGCGAGCAATATCGCACGCGCCAGGTGCTGACGAATTTGTCCGTGCGCGACCCGCTGACCGGCTGCTACAACCGGCGCCACCTGAACGCGGCCCTGCTCGACGGCGAGATCGCGCGCGCGCGGCGCTACCGCTTGAGCCTGTCGCTGATCATGTGCGACCTGGACGGCTTCAAGGCCATCAACGACACATACGGCCACCACGCGGGCGACGAACTGCTGCGGTGCTTCGCGAACCTGTTGCAGGCGATGACGCGCGAATCCATCGACACGGTCGTGCGCTACGGCGGCGAGGAATTCCTGATCATCCTGCCGGAGACCCGGCTGGACGGCGCCGTCGAACTGGCCGAACGTGTCCGCGCCGCGTTCGCCGCCGAACGCATTCCGTACGGCGACACCGCGCTGGCCACGACCGCCAGCTTCGGCGTCGTCGGCGCCGACTTCGCGGCGAACCAGGCCATCACGCCGCAATCGCTGATCGCCGTCGCGGACGACCTGATGTACGTCGCCAAGCGGGGCGGCCGCAACCAGGTGCGCGCACGCCAGGTCGAGACGGGTATGGCACGCGTGGCATAGAATCGCCCGGATGAGCGATTCTTCCTTACCCGATCTGCGCGCCCACTACGACGCCATGTGGGACCGCGCCTGGCCGGACATCTCCCGCGGCGAGGTCGAGTGCGACCCGCACCTGGCCGGCGGCCTCGATCCGCGCCGCGGCCTCACGCTGATCGCGCGTCCCGACGCAGCGCTGGCGACCCGCTTCGAAGCCGTGCAGGACGCCTTGCTCGCCGCCGACCCGCGCCAGTACCGGCAACCCCTTTCCGACCTGCACATGACGGTGCTGTCGCTGTTCACGGTCACGGAAGATTACGCACCGCACCTGGCCCGGCGTGCGGATTACGCCGCGGCCGCACGCGCGGCAACGAATGATCTGCGCGCGTTCGACATCGGCTTCGAAGGCATCACGATCTCGCGCGGTGCCGTGCTGTTCAAGGGATTCCCGCGCGACGGCACACTGGAACGGCTGCGTGCGCGCCTGCGCGACGCGCTGCGCGCACGCGGGCTCGACGGGACACTGGACCAGCGCTACCGGCTCGTCACCGCGCATTCGACGGCGCTGCGCTTCATCGCCCCGCCCGCCGATCCGGCGCGGCTGGCCGCAGTGCTGGCGGCGCTGCGCGACGTGCCGCTCGGGACCATGCGGGTAAGCAGACTCGAGCTCGTGATCAACGACTGGTATATGTCGAGCGCGGCGGTCGAACCGGTCGCGACATTTACGCTGCGGCCGCCGTCCGACGCAACGTGACGGCCTGCTCGCCGGCGGCGCGCGCCCGCAACTGCCCGCAGCCGCCATCGACGTCCTGCCCCGCCGAATCGCGCAGCTTGGTCAGGATGCCCCGCTCGAACAGCCAGGCGGCGATCGTCCGCGCCTTGTCCCAGTCGGGCCGGCGGAACGGCAAACCCGGATTCGTGTTGTAGGGGATCATGTTCAGCACGGCATACTTGCCGCGCAAGAGGTCGACCAGCGCCTCGAGTTCGTCCGGCCCGTCGTTGACGCCGTCCAGCAAGGTCCACTGGTACTGGATCGGGTAGCCGGTCAGGCGCGCGTAGCGCTCGCCCTCTTCGACCAGCTCGCGCGCCGTGAAGCGCGGCGCGCGCGGCAGCAGGCGTGCGCGCAGGTCCGTCTTCGTCGTGTGCAGCGACAGCGCCAGCGCCGGTTTCACGCGGCCCTGCGGCAGGCGCTCGAACACGCGCGGATCGCCCACCGTCGAGAACACGAGGTTCTTGTGCGCGATATTGCCTTCGATGCCGAGCAGCTCGATGGCTTCCGCCACGTTGTCGAGGTTGTGCGCGGGCTCGCCCATGCCCATGAACACGACTTTCTTGACGGGCCGCATCCGGCGCGCCAGCACGACCTGGGCGACGATCTCGCCGCTCGTCACCTGCCGGATCAGGCCACTTTGACCCGTCATGCAGAACTGGCAGCCGACCGCGCACCCGACCTGGCTCGACACGCACACGCCGTCGCGCGGCAGCAGCACGGACTCCACCGTCTGGCCATCGGCGAGGCCGACCAGCAGGCGCGCCGAGCCGTCGTCGGCGGGATGGGTACTGAGGACGCGGGCGAGCGCGTCCAGCTCGGCATCCAGCTGCGGCAGCGCTGCACGGACGGGCTTCGGCAGGAAGTCGTCGGGACGGCGGCGGCCGCGGTCGTGGGCCATCACGCGGACCCAGTCGCGCAGCACGCGGTCTTCGTGCAGGGGTCGGGCGCCCAAAGCACGGAGGCGGGTGCGGATAGTGTCAATCTTCATGGGGTCAGAGCCCGGTTTTTCCGTTAGGGCTCTGACCCCATCTGATCAGGCAAAACGGTGGACCTGTGGCCGCGTCCCAGAAATCGGTCTTCAAATTCATATCGTGGCTGAGCACCGGGGTCAGAGCCACGAAAATCGGTTTTCAAATTCATATCGTGGCTGAGCACCGGGGTCAGAGCCCCGAAAGAAACACCGGGCTCTGACCCCTCTAGTCGTTCTTGACGACGATCGTCGGAAACTTCGCCGACATATCCTTCGACTGCTCCGCCACCTTCACCGCGACCTTGCGCGCAATCTCTTTATAGATCGCGGCGACGGCACCATCCGGCTCCGCCACGACGGTCGGCGTACCCGAATCCGTCTGCTCGCGGATCGACAACTGCAGCGGCAGCTTGCCGAGGAAGTCCACGTGGAAGTCTTCGCACATCTTCTGGCCGCCGCCTTCGCCGAAGATCGCCTCGATGTGGCCGCAGTTCGAGCAGATGTGGGTGCTCATGTTTTCCACCACGCCGACGATCGGGATGCCGACCTTCTCGAACATCTTGAGGCCCTTGCGCGCGTCCAGCAGGGCGATGTCCTGCGGCGTCGTGACGATCACGGCGCCCGTCACGGGGACCTTCTGCGACAGCGTGAGCTGGATGTCGCCCGTACCCGGCGGCATGTCGACGACGAGGTAGTCGAGGTTCTTCCAGTTGGTCTGTTCCAGCAGCTGCTGCAGGGCTTGCGTGACCATCGGGCCGCGCCACACCATCGGCTCGTCCGGATCGATCATGAAGCCGATCGACGACACCTGCACGCCGTGGTTTTCCAGCGGCTCCATCGTCTTGCCGTCCAGGCTCTGCGGGCGACCGTTCACGCCCAGCATCATCGGCTGCGACGGGCCGTAGATGTCGGCATCCAGCAGGCCTACCGTCGCCCCCTCGGCGGCCAGCGCCAGCGCGAGGTTGACGGCCGTCGTCGACTTGCCGACGCCGCCCTTGCCGGACGCGACGGCGATGATGTTCTTCACGTTCGGCATCACCTTCAGGCCGCGCTGCACGGCGTGCGACAGGATCTTGCTCGTGACGTTGACGCTGGCGTTGTCAACGCCCGGAAGCTTGCGCAGCGCGTCGACGACGGCCGCGCGGATGCCCGCGACCTGGCTCTTCGCCGGATAGCCGAGCTCGATGTCGAGGGCGACGTTGCCGCCGTCGACCTGGATGTTCTTGACTGCCTTGGAGGTGACGAAATCTTTATGGGTGTTGGGATCGACGACAGCGGCCAGGGCGGCCTTGACGTCATCTACAGTGATGCTCATTGGGTTCTCCGGATGTGATGCGCAAGTTTAGCGCAAAACGCGGCGTCCCCTGTTGTCAGGCCGGCAAATGCACGAAGTACCCCCTGCGCGCTTGGGGTCATCCGCTGGTAAAATGCCTGTTTTCCTCGACAACCTCGACCTTCGACCATGACACGCAAGCTGTTCGTCACCACCGCCCTGCCCTACGCCAACGCTGCCTTTCACATCGGCCACATGATGGAATACATCCAGGCCGACATCTGGGTCCGCTTCCAGCGAATGCAGCGCGACGCCGGTGCGCAGCGCGTCGTGCACTTCGTCGGCGCCGACGACACGCACGGCACGCCGATCATGATCGCCGCCGAAAAGGAAGGCGTCACGCCGCAGGAATTCGTCGCGAAGATCGCGGCCGGCCGCGCGCAATACCTGGACGGCTTCCACATCGCGTTCGACAACTGGTACTCCACGGACTCGCCGGAAAACGTCGACCTGTCGCAGGGCATCTACCGCCGCCTGCGCGATAACGGCCTCATCTACACGAAGACCGTCGACCGCTTCTACGATACGGCCAAGGGCATGTTCCTGGCCGACCGCAACATCAAGGGCGAGTGCCCGGTCTGCCACGCGAAGGACCAGTACGGCGACAACTGCGAAGTGTGCGGCGCCGCCTACCAGCCGACCGAGCTGATCAACCCGTACTCCGTGTTCACGGGTTCGACGCCGATCCTGAAGCCGTCCGAACAGTACTTCTTCAAGCTGTCCGACCCGCGCTGCTTCCAATTCCTGAAGGAGTGGCTGAACACGCCGGGCCGCCTGCAGCCGGAAATGGTCAACAAGGTCTCCGAATGGCTGGGCGAGAACGGCGAAAAGCTGGCCGACTGGGACATCTCGCGCGACGCGCCCTACTTCGGCATCCCGATCCCGGACGCGCCGGGTAAATTCTTCTACGTGTGGCTGGACGCGCCGGTCGGCTATCTGGCCAGCCTGAAGAATTATTTCGAAAAACAGGGCATCGATTACGAAGCGTTCCTGAACGATCCGTCCGCCGAGCAAGTGCACTTCATCGGCAAGGACATCGTGTCGTTCCACCTGCTGTTCTGGCCGGCGATGCTGAATTTCTCGGGCCACCCGATCATCGACAAGCTGAAGGTCAATGTCCACGGCCACCTGACCGTGAACAACGAAAAGATGTCGAAGTCGCGCGGCACGGGCATTTCGCCGCTGCGCTACCTGCAGTTGGGCATGAATCCGGAATGGCTGCGCTACTACCTCGCGTTCAAGCTGAACGCCCGGGTCGAAGACCTGGACTTCACGGGCGAGGACTTCGTCGCGCGCGTGAACAGCGACCTGATCGGCAAGTACGTGAACATCGCCAGCCGCTGCGCCGGCTTCATCGCCAAGCGTTTCGACGGCAAGCTGGCATCGGCGCTGTCGGATGACGCGAAACAATGGATCGCTCGCGCCCTGAACGGCGACAACGGCGAGCGCCAGGCCGCCATCGCGGCAAACTTCGAAGCGCGCGAGTTCGGCAAGGCGCTGCGCGAAATCATGGAAGTGGCCGACGTCGCCAACCGCTACGTCGACGAGAACAAGCCGTGGATCCTGGCCAAGGACGAGACCAGGACCGCCGAACTGCACGACGTCTGCACGACCGCGCTGATCCTGTTCCGCCAGCTGACGATCATGCTGTCGCCGGTGCTGCCGCACGTGGCCGCGCGCGTGCGCGAATTCCTCGGCGAGGACGCGTACTCGTGGGACGACACCCAGGGCGAGCGCGTCTACGCCCCGCTGCTGGGCCGCACCATCGGCGCCTACAGCCACCTGATGCAGCGCGTGGATGCCAAGATGGTCGAGGACCTGTTCGACAAGCCGGCGCCGGCTGCTGCGCCCGCTCCCGCCGAGGCCGCGGCAGAAGCTCCGGCCCCGGAAGCCTCCGACATCGAAGAACTGGCACCGGAAATCTCGATCGACGACTTCACGAAAATCGACCTGCGCGTGGCGAAGATCGTCAATTGTGAGCACGTCGAAGGTGCTGGCAAGCTGCTCCGCCTCACGCTGGACGTGGGCGAAGGCCGCTATCGTAATGTGTTCTCGGGTATCAAGTCGGCCTACCAGCCGGAGCAATTGATCGGCAAACTGACGGTGCTCGTGGCCAACCTGGCGCCGCGCAAGATGAAATTCGGCGTGTCGGAAGGCATGGTGCTGTGCGCGTCCGCGAAAGATGAAAAAGCGAATCCGGGCCTGTACCTGCTGGAGCCGGTGAGCGGCGCGCAGCCGGGCATGCGCATTCGCTGAGCCCGGCCTGGTGGCGTCAGTTGCTCTGCAACGGCGCCATCAGCGAGCTCTTGTTGTCTTTATAGTCTTTGCCGCCGATCTGGCTGACCATTTTTTCGGTGCGCTTGGCCGGGATGCGGCTGCCGGTGATCGGGGCCGTCGCGTCCGTCGTCGAGGTGGATGCGGCGCCGAGCGCGAGCATGTCTGCGGCGGCAGGTTCATTCGTGCTGGCGCACCCGGCCAGGACAAATGACAAGGCAGCGCAAGGCAGGACGGCTTTCATGGATCACCTGTACGGGAATAGGTTGAGGGAAAGATAAATACCTTGCCAGAATACTATTAATTTCCGTACGCGGGTAGCAGTATAATGCGCTGTTTAATTAGATGAGGTCAGAGCCCTAACGGAAGAACCGTGCTCTGACCCCATAAAAATTAGATGAGGTCAGAGGCCCAACGGAAGAACCTTGCTCTGACCCCATAAAAATTAGATGAGGTCAGAGCCCTAACAGAAGAACCGTGCTCTGACCCCATAAAATAAACTTACTTTAGAGTAGTAGCGACTAATATGACCGAATACAAAGCCCTGAGGCACATCCCGCAAGCGAATCTGTTCCGCCAAGGTGACGTCTTCGTCCTGTTCGGCGAACTGTTCGGCCGCGGCTATGTGAACGGCCTGATCGACGAGGCGCGCGCCGCCGGCATGACGATCCTCGGCATCACCGTCGGCCGCCGCAACGACGATGGCACCCTGCGCGCGCTGACGCCGGAAGAACACGCGGAAGCGGAAGCCAAGCTCGGCGGCCGCATCGTCAATGTGCCCCTGATGGCCGGTTTCGACATGGACGCGCCCCCGGGCGAGCAGAATCCGACCGAGATGCTGTCCGGTATTACCCTCAAAAGCTGGCAAGAAGACAAGCTGGACTGGACCAAGATCGAAGCCTGCCGCACCGCCGGCGTGCAGCGCTTCACCCAGTCCGCCCAGGACGTCATGGCCGAGATCGACAAGCTGATCCCGGACGGCGCCAACGTGTTCTTCGCGCACACGATGGCCGGCGGCATCCCGAAGATCAAGGCCTTCCTCGCCATCGCCAACCGCATTTATAAAGGCCGCGGCGACCGCTTCATGTCGTCGCGCGCCCTGCTGGACAGCGACCTCGGCAAGCTGATCCTGATGAACTTCGACGAAGTGTCGGCGAACACGCTGAAGTACCTGATCGACGCATCCGCCCCGATCCGCGCGCGCGTGGAAGCCAAGGGCGGCCAGGTGCGCTACACGGCGTACGGCTACCACGGCACCGAGATCCTGATCGGCGACGAGTACGTGTGGCAGACCTACACGAACTACACGCAGGGCTATGCCAAGATGCGCCTGGAGTCGATCGCCGAGGCCGCCTGGGCCCAGGGCGTCACCGCCACCGTGTTCAACTGCCCGGAAATCCGCACGAACTCGTCCGACATCTTCGTCGGCGTGGAACTGTCGCTCTTCCCGCTCTTGCTGGCCCTGAAAAAAGAAGGCGGCGCTGCATGGGCACAGGAGCAATGGGACATCTGCCAGAAACTGCTGGGCGAAGGCGTCTCGCTGCAATCGATCCTCGACAAGCTGGAAGCGTATCTGCAGACCGCCACCAGCACCTCCTTCCGCAACTTCGAGGCCTGGCCGATGGACAACACGCCGGAACTGGCCGACCTGATGATCGGCACGTCCGACGAAATCACGTCGCTGCACACGGACAAGAAGGCGCTGATCACGGACCATCTGTCGGCCCTGGTGCTGGAAGGCACCGGCCCGCTGATGTTCCACGGCGCGGCCGAGAAGATCGCACCGGTGCTGTGGCTCAACCACGACATCATTGCCCGTCAACTGAATGCGCTGCACCAATAAGCGCTGACTCGCAGTATCATTCCTTGTTTTTATGATGCGGCGGCTCTCGATAAGCGAGGCCGCCGTTTGTACGACCTGCCTAGAAAAGCCATGAAACACATCCAGTACGAATCCGAGCACACGAAGTTCATCAAGGAACTGAAGGAAAAGACCCCGGGCATGGAAGAGCGCCAGCAGGCCGGCCGCTCGCTGCTGTGGGACAAAGCCCCGCTGTCGCTGGACGAGCAGCGCCGCATCGCCGAGTCGCGTCTCCGCCAGCAGGCGTATCCGTACCAGACGAAAGTCTGACGCTTCCCGATCATTCCCAGGCCGACGACGATGGTGCCCGAGCAGGCGACGCCCGGGGGGCGCGCCGATCCCGACACGGGCGACGGCACCACGTCCTCCCCTGCCGATACCGCGAGTGTCGACGCCCACGTCGACAGCGCCATCGCACGCCTGTACGGCGAGCCGCTGCTGCACCTGCCCACCGACCTGTACATCCCGCCCGATGCGCTCGAGATCTTTCTTGATGCCTTCGAAGGTCCGCTCGACCTGCTGCTGTACCTGATCCGCAAGCAGAATTTCAATATCCTCGACATCCCGATGGCCCAGGTCACGTTGCAGTACCTGGAATACGTCGAGCAGATCCGCAAGAGCAACCTGGAGCTGGCGGCGGAATATCTCCTGATGGCCGCGATGCTCATCGAGATCAAGTCGCGCATGCTGCTGCCCAAGCGCGTCGACACGCTCGTCGAGGAAGCGGAAGACCCGCGCGCGGAGCTGGTGCGGCGCCTGCTGGATTACGAGCAGATCAAGGTCGCGGCCCAGCAGCTGGGCGCCCTGCCCCAGGAAGGCCGCGACTTCGTGCGCCCGCAGCTGCACATCGAGCAGGCGCTGGGGCCGGTCTGGCCGCAGGTCGACCCGCACGATCTGCAGCGCGCCTGGATGGACGTGCTGCGCCGCGCCAAACTGACCCAGCACCACCGCATCGGCCGCGAGGAATTGTCCGTGCGCGAGCACATGTCGGCCATCCTGCGCACCTTGCAGTCGGCCCGCTTCGTCGAGTTCTCGGAACTGTTCGGCGGCCAGGCCAGCGTGCCCGTCGTCGTCGTGCATTTCGTCGCCATGCTCGAACTGGCGAAAGAAACCTTAATCGAAATAACCCAGGCCGAACCTTTCGCCCCCATCTATGTGCGGCTCGCCTATTCTCCCGCGTGACGCCATTACGAATCCGATACCATGAAAATCATCTCCACCATTGACGAACTGCGCGACCAGCTGCGCGGACAACTGCGCACCGCCTTCGTGCCGACGATGGGCAACCTGCACGAAGGCCATCTGTCGTTGATGCGACTGGCGCGCCGCCACGGCGACCCGGTCGTCGCCTCGATCTTCGTCAACCGCCTGCAGTTCGGCCCGAACGAGGACTTCGACAAATACCCGCGCACGTTCGAAGCGGACGTCGCCAAGCTGGAGAAGGAAGGCGTGTACGTGCTGTTCGCGCCGACCGAAAAGGACCTGTATCCGGAGCCGCAGGAATACCGCGTGCAGCCGCCCGACGACCTTGGTAATATCCTGGAAGGCGAGTTCCGTCCCGGCTTCTTCAACGGGGTGTGCACGGTCGTGACGAAGCTGTTCTCCTGCGTGCAGCCGCGCGTGGCCGTGTTCGGCAAGAAGGATTACCAGCAGTTGATGATCGTCCGTAACATGGCGCGCCAGTTCGCGCTGCCGACGGAAATCATCGGCGCCGAGACGTTCCGCGCGGAAGATGGCCTGGCGCTGTCGTCGCGCAACGGCTACCTGAGCACGGCGGAACGCGCGGAAGCGCCGTTCCTGTACCAGACGCTGCAGTACGTGGCGGAACAGACCCGCGCCGGCCACGCCGACCTGGCCGCGCTGGAGCGCGACGCGATGGAGCGCCTGGCCGCGCGCGGCTGGCAGCCCGACTACGTGTCGATCCGCAAGCGCATGAACCTGCAGGCGCCAGGCCGCGAGGAATATGAAGCGGGCGCACCGCTCGTCGTCCTGACGGCCGCCAAACTTGGTGCGACGCGTCTGATCGATAATCTCGAGATCTGACTCTAAATATTCCTTTGTTGCAAATATGTTGTAGGAATTGGCAACTCTTCTTGTTAGACTCGTGGCTTGGCTTTTTACCCAATCCACGTAAAAAGAAGGAGTAGCGTCTTGACCGACCTCTCGATGCTTCAAATGCGCAAGGGCCCGCCCAAACCGGCGGACGCCGTGGACCGGATCCGCCCGGATTCCGGCGCCCATGACATGCGCGACCCGTTCGACATCGGCGACGCGTTGACCACGCTCGCCCTGACCGGCGAACCCGTGACTGTGTATCCACGCGGCAGGGACTTCGTCATGGCGCGCATCGACAGCGTCGATCCCGAGCACAAGGTGTTCACCCTCGAGCTCGCCGGCAACGACGTCCTGGCGGAAGGCGAGGCCATGTTCGTCGCGGCGCTCGGGAGCAATGCGAAGATCCAGTTCGAGCTCGACGCCGGCTGGGCCATCGTGGAGGGACGCCCGGACCTCGTGCAACTGCCGCTGCCGGAGGTCTGTCTTGTGCTGAACCGGCGCGCGGAGCCCCGCCTGGAATCGCCGCTAGGCATGAATTACGGCGCCCGCTTCACGCTGCTGGGCAAGGTGTTCGAGATGCCGCTGTACGATTTCTCACGCGGGGGCGTCGGGCTGCGCGCGACGCCGGAACAGGCGCTCGAACTGTACGTCGGCAAGAAGCTGGAAGGCGTGCAGCTGGAACTGGGCACGTCGCTGGCGGTCTCGGCCGACCTCGAAATCCGCCTGCTGCGGCCGTTCCGCACCTTCCTGCTGGGTCAGCAGGTACAGGTGGGTTGCCGCATTTCGAATATCACGATGCAGATGCGGCAGACGCTCGAACGGGCTGTCGTCAAGATCCAGAAGCGCAGATAAGCAAAACGGCCCGTGATGGGCCGTTTTTCATGCGGCGACGTTCTGCGCCCAAGCCAGCGCAGAGAGATGCGCCTTGTTGACGTCGACCGGGCCGATCTCCAGCGACGCCGCCAGCGACGCCACGAGATCCGAATTCAGCTCGCACGCCTCCGCCAGCGCGAGATAGGGTCCGTAGACGCCATCGCGCCCCAGCAACGCCTGCACGACCTGCTCCGGCAGCTGGATCGTGTCCAGCACCTCCTTCATCGGCAGCCCCAGCAGGCGGTCCAGCAGCGAGAACATGCCCGCCACGAACAGGTGCTCGCCCTCGCCGCGCGGCAGATACGTCTGGCCCAGCAGTTCGCACAGGCGCGCGCGCACGACCGCCGTTTCCATCAGCACGGGCGAATAGCCGCTCGTGCTGGCTGTCGCCAGCAGCAGGACGAGCCAGCGGTACAGCGGCGCGTAGCCCAGCATCGCGATCGCCTGGCGCAGCGACTGGATGTCGCGGCCCGAGCCGAAACCGGCCGAATTGATGAAGCGCAGGAGTTTATAGATCAGTGCCGGATCGCGCTTGAGCACGGCCTCGATCTTGGGCACGTCCTCGTTGTTCTGCACCATCTGCATCAGCTGCAGGATGATGGTCTGGGCCGGGTTCATGCCCTTGACGGGGTTGCCCGGGCGCGGCGTCAGGTGCAGCTTGCCGACGAAGGCATCCAGGCCCAGCGCGGCGCAGGCGTCGAAATCCTGCCACGTCGACACGGGCCGGCCGACGAGGCGCAGCGCCGACTGCTTCGCGGCGGCGTACGCGCGCGCCTGGGCGGCCACGTCGGCGCCGGCGAAGCGCACTTCGGCATAGGACGCGAAGGGAGACAGGTTCTTGCCCAGCAGGGCCGGGTCGGCGCCGCGGATCGAGATGCCGACGCCGCCCGCGCGCAACGCCTGCACGGCCGCACGGGTATCGGGGTTCGCGAGATCGCGTACAGGCAGCGAGAGCACGGTGCGTTCCGGAGGCAGCGCGTGCAGCGCATCCAGCGACAGCATCGCGGGCACGGCGTCGAGGAACAGGATCTTGTCGCGCAGGAGCCAGCCCTGCTCCTCGTCGACCACGTGGTCGGCGACGAAGGCGACGAGGCGTTCGAGGTCGGCGTCGCCGAGTGGCTGGCCAGCGCGCTGTTGCCAGCAGAGCTCGTACCCGATCACGCGTTGCTTCGGGTCGAGCAGGGGTTCACGGACGATGAAGTGAGTCTGGTGCATGTCTTGTAACGATCGCCGGGTGGAACGAAAAACGGCGGCTTGATGCCGCCGCGTCGGGATCAGAAGCCCAGGCTGTCCAGCAAGTCGTCGACCTGGCCCTGGTCGGCCACGACGTCGCTATTGCCTTCCGGGTTGATCTGCGGACCGTTCAGCAAGCCATTGTCGAGCTCGCGCTTGATCTCGCTCGGGGCGAAATCGACGAGCACCTGCACCAGCTGCTTTTCCAGGTTCTGGGCGATGCCCGTGATACGCGAGATCACCTGGCCGGTCAGGTCCTGGAAGTCCTGGGCCATCATGATGTCCATCAAATGCGCCTTCGTGGCGCTGGCCGCTTCGCGCGATTCGGCCAGGCTGGCGACGGTGCGCTCGGCCAGCGCACGCCAGTCGCCGTCGGCGCCCGGGGCAGCCAGCAGCGCCTGCCACGAACGGCCGAGTTCGGCGGCACGGTCGTCGATGCCGTCCTGCAGCGGATTGGCGGCATCGGTCGCGTCGAGCACGCGCTTGGCCGATTGCTCGGACAGCCGGACGACGTAATCGAGGCGGTCGCGCGCATCGGGGATGTCGCTGGCCGCCTTTTCGATCAGCTTGTCCAGGCCCAGCCCGCGCAGGCTTTCGTGCAATGCGCGGGTCATGTGCCCGATCCGGCTCAGAACCTCGTCGGGCGAAGTCGAGTCGGCGATGTGCTCGCTCATTTACGCGGCCTTTTCCATCTTTTCGAAAATCTTGTTCAGCTTTTCGTCCAGCGTGGCCGCGGTGAACGGCTTCACGACGTAGCCGTTGGCGCCGGCTTGCGCCGCCGCGATGATGTTTTCCTTCTTGGCTTCGGCGGTCACCATCAGCACCGGCAGCTTGGCCAGCGCGGGATCGGCACGAATGTTCTGCAGCATCGTCAGGCCGTCCATGTTCGGCATGTTCCAGTCGGACACGACGAAATCGAACTGTTCGCTGCGCAGCTTGGCCAGTGCCTGGACACCGTCTTCCGCCTCGTCGACATTGCCGTAACCCAGTTCTTTCAGCAGATTTTTGACGATGCGTCGCATCGTCGAAAAATCGTCAACAACCAGGAAACGCATCTTAGGATCAGCCATGAAATACTCCGTTGTTTCTTAACTCTGATGATGGGCTTCGAGGACTACGAAGCCCCTAGTATAGGTTGGTAGGTTCGGCACTGCGAATACAGGCTAAAGCATAGCAGTTTTGTTGCTCTACGGCGATAAAACCGCAGTGAATGCACCGTATGCGGATCAAACGCGCAACGCCCGGCCCCCATGCGTTGCCAGATGGCCAAGCACGAGGCCCGGCAATGCGCTCAGGGCGGCCACCTCGTGGGCGGCGCCGATGGCGATCGCTTCGCGCGGCATGCCGAACACGACGCACGACGCTTCATCCTGGGCGAAATTGTAGGCGCCCGCGTTCTTCATCTCCAGCATACCCTGTGCGCCGTCTTTTCCCATGCCCGTCAGGATCACACCGACGGCATTCTTGCCGGCCGCCTGCGCCGCCGAGCGGAACAGGACGTCCACGGACGGACGGTGACGGTTCACGGGCTCGGACTGCTCGATCTTCGTCATGTAGTTGGCGCCAGATCGAGTCAACAGCAAGTGGGAGTGGCCCGGCGCGATGTAGGCGTGGCCCGGCAGTACACGCTCGTTGCCGGCGGACTCGACGACGCTGATCTTGCACAGCGAATCGAGGCGGCGCGCGAACGACGTGGTAAAGCCTTCCGGCATGTGCTGGGCGATGAGGATGCCGGGGCAGTCCGACGGCATCTGCATGAGGAATTCGCGGATCGCCTCCGTGCCGCCCGTCGAGGCGCCGATGATGATCAGCTTTTCCGACGACGTCAGCGGGCTGCGCAGTTGCGGCAGCGGGGTCGTGGCGCCGGCCGTGGCCGCATGCAGGGTGCGCGGCTTGATGCGGGCGCGCGACGCGCCGCGGATCTTGTCCGCGATCAGTTCGGTGTATTCGCGCATGCCGCTCTGGATCGAGATCTTGGGTTTCGTCACGAAATCGACGGCGCCCAGTTCCAGCGCGCGCATCGTGATCTCGGAGCCGCGCTCCGTCAGCGACGACACCATCAGCACGGGCATCGGGCGCAGGCGCATGAGCTTTTCGAGGAAGTCGAGGCCGTCCATCTTCGGCATCTCGACGTCCAGGGTGAGCACGTCCGGGTTCGTGCGCTTGATCAGGTCGCGGGCGACGAGCGGATCGGGCGCGACGCCGACCACTTCCATGTCGGGCTGCGAATTGACGATCTCGGTCATCACGCTGCGGATCAGCGCGGAATCGTCCACGATCACCACTTTGATCTTTGTCATTGGTTTTGCCTTTCTCTTCAGAACAGGTCGACGGCGCCGGAGACGGGCGTGACCTTGAGGCGGCTGGCGTAATCGAGCTCGCGCTTCGCCAGCGTGTCGTTATGGGTCTGCATCAGTTTCTTGACGAGCACCTTGCCCGTGCGCGGGAAGAAATACACCTTGCGCGGGTAGATATCGTTCAGGTCCTCGGCCAGCACGGGAATCCGTTCCGTCTTGAGAAACTGGATGACGAATGCGGCATTGCGCTCGCCCACGTTCATCGCGGAAAAGCCGCGCAGCACGGCGCCGCCGCCGAACACCTTCGCTTCCAGGTGCTCGCGCCGGGCGCCGGCCTTGAGCAGGTCGTTGATCAGCACTTCCATCGCATACGTGCCGTAGCGCATCGAGGCCGAGACGGGGTTGCCCGGGTCGCCGCCGTCCGGCAGCATGAAGTGGTTCATGCCGCCCAGGCCCTTGACGCGGTCGCGGATGCACGCCGACACGCACGAGCCGAGCACCGTCACGATCAGCATGTCCTTGCCCGTGTAGTAGTACTCGCCGGGCAGGATCTTGGCTGCGTCGCAGTCGAAGGTCCGGTCGTAATAGACGTTGGTGGCGAAATGGCTGTTCGTTTCCATGGGCGGTGTCGTGGGCGTCAGCCTTGGTTCAATTCGTAGACCGTCTTGCCGCGCAGGCGCAGCGAGTCGGACACGTACAGGAAGTTCTCGGAGTGCCCGGCGAACAGCAGCGCGTCCGGCTTCATCAGGGGCACGAAGCGCGACAGGATCCTGCGCTGCGTGGCCTTGTCGAAGTAGATCATCACGTTGCGGCAGAAGATCGCGTCGAACGGGCCCTTGACGTCCCAGCCGTCGGCCAGCAGGTTCAATTGCCGGAACGTGATCAGCTGGCGCAGTTCCGGGCGCACGCGCACGAGGCCTTCCTGGGCGCCCTTGCCTTTCAGGAAAAAGCGGCGCAGGCGCGCCTGTTCCATCTTGTCGACGCGCTCGGACGGATACACGCCGGCGCTGGCCGTGGCCAGAACGTTCGTGTCGATGTCGGTGGCGATGATCTGGACGGGCGGACTCAAGGTATCGAACGCCTCGCACACGGTCATCGCGATCGAATACGGCTCCTCGCCCGTGGAACTGGCCGAGCACCAGATCGTGAGCGGCGCGCCGTGTTTCGCGCGCGCCTTGAGCGCGTGTTCGGCCAGCAGCGGGAAGTGATGCGCCTCGCGGAAGAACGACGTCAGGTTCGTCGTCAGCGCGTTCGTGAACGATTCCCACTCGGCCGGCATGCGGCCCGCTTCCAGCGCGTCGAGGTAGGACGCGAACGAGGCGATGCCGTTCGCGCGCAGGCGGCGCGCGAGACGGCTGTAGACCATTTCCTGCTTGCTGTCGGCCAGGGAGATGCCGGCACGCTGGTAGATCAGGCCCCGCACGCGCTCGAAATCGGCGCGCGTGAAGTTGAATTCCTTGCCCGTCTCCTGTTTGTTCGTATTGGTGGGCGGCACGTTATAACCTATGGATTGCTGTCGTTCTGCGGACCGCGTGCGGTCCGGGTGTGTCCCTTGCGCCGCGCTGTGTGTCTTATGCCGCCAACCGGTCCATCAGGCCCATCTCGCTGGACGACATCAGCTTGTCGATGTCGATCAGGATGAGCATGCGCTCGTCGACGGTACCGAGGCCGGTCAGGTAGTCGGAATTGAAGGCGGAGCCCATCTCCGGCGCCGGCTTGATCTGGTCCGGCGTGAGCGTGGTCACGTCCGACACGCTGTCCACGACCATGCCCATGATGCGGCCGCCGATGTTCAGGATGATCACGACCGTGAACTGGTCGTAGGTCGGCGTGCCCAGGTTGAACTTGATGCGCATGTCGACCACCGGGATGATGATGCCGCGCAGGTTGATCACGCCCTTGATGAATTCGGGTGCGTTGGCGATGCGGGTCACGGCTTCGTAGCCGCGGATCTCCTGCACCTTCAGGATATCGATGCCGTATTCCTCGGAGCCGAGGGTGAAGGCCAGGTATTCGCTGCCGTTGCCGTCGTGGGCATCGTTCGGCTTGTTCGTCGGTTGAGTGGACATGTCGGTTCCTTATCGGAGCAAAAGTAAGGGTTAAATCAGGAGATGACGGATTCGTCGGACAACTGGCGCGACGAGCGCAGCAGCGCGCCCACGTCCAGGATCAGCGCCACGCCGCCATCGCCGAGGATGGTGGCGCCGGAGATCCCGGCCACCTTGCGGTAATTCGCTTCCAGGTTCTTCACGACGACCTGCTGCTGGCCGACCAGTTCGTCGACGAACAGCGCGGCCTTGCGCCCTTCCGCCTCGAGGATCACGAGGATGCCTTCGCACGGATCGGTGATGCGCGGCTCGATGTTGAACATCTGGTACAGCGGGATCAGCGGCAGGTATTCGCCGCGCACCTTCACCACGCGGCCCTGGCCGTGGATCTCCTTGACGTCGGCGCGCGCCGGCTGCAGGGACTCCACGACGAAGCCCAGCGGCAGGATGTAGATTTCGTCGCCGCTGCGGATCGACATGCCGTCCAGGATCGCGAGCGTCAGCGGCAGCGAGATCAGGATCGTCGTGCCGAAGCCGCGCGCCGAGCGGATGTCGATGGTGCCGCCCAGCGCCTGGATGTTGCGCTTGACGACGTCCATGCCGACGCCGCGGCCCGACACGTCGGTGACGATTTCCGCCGTCGAGAAGCCCGGCGCGAAGATCAGTTGCCAGACGTCGGCGTCGCTCATGTTGTCCGACACCGGCAGGCCGTTCTGCCTGGCCTTGGCCAGGATGCGTTCGCGATTCAGGCCGCCGCCGTCGTCCGCGACTTCGATCACGATGTTGCCGCCCTGGTGAGCCGCGGACAGGAACAGGCGTCCCGACTCCGACTTGCCGGCGGCCACGCGCGCGGCGGGCAGCTCGATGCCGTGGTCGATCGAGTTGCGCACCAGGTGCGTGAGCGGGTCCACGATGCGTTCGATCAGTCCCTTGTCCAGTTCCGTCGCGGCGCCGTTGGTGATGAAATCGACTTTCTTGCCCAGCTTGCCGGCGAGGTCGCGCACCATGCGCGGGAAGCGCGAGAACACGAAGTCCATCGGCATCATGCGGATCGACATGACGGCTTCCTGCAGGTCGCGCGTATTGCGCGTCAGCTGCGACACGGACGCCAGCAGGCGCTGGTGCACCATCGGGTCGAGGCCGTCGCTGCGCTGCTCGATCATCGCCTGCGTGATCACCAGTTCGCCGACGAGGTTGATCAGCTGGTCGACCTTTTCGATCGACACGCGGATCGACGACGATTCGGAGCCCTGTGCGTGGCTGCCCTCGGCGGTCTTCCTGGCGGTTTTCTTTTCGGCCGCCGCCTCCGTCACTTCGAGCGGTTCCGGGCGTACCGGCTCAGGGCGCACCGGCGCGGGCGGCGGCGCCTCGGTCACGATGCCCGCTTCGCGGCGGATCTGCTCGATCGGCTGGAAGAAACCATAGCCGAGTTCGTCCTCGGAACGCTCGTTCGCGGTGGCGTCCACCGGATCGGCCGGGTCGAAGAAACCGTAGCCCTGCTCGTCCTCGATGCGGGCGCGTTCCGCCGCTTCGCTGGCGCGCTGCTCGGGGGTGAGCGCCGGCGCTTCGAAGATCCTGAGGTCGTTCGGGTCGAGCACGAAGGAGCAGATGGCGATGATGTCGTCCAGGCTCTCGTGCGTCATGATGATCAGCGCCGTGCGTCCCGCCGCGAGCGGCACGACGGACACGCGGCCCAGCAGGCCGAGTTCGTCCACGAGCGCGTCGACGTCGCGCTTGGCGAGGTCGGGCAGCTCGATCTTGTAGCGGTGGGCGCCCTCGGCGACCTGCTGCTTCTGTTCCGCGTGCAGGAACGACGGCACGGTCGGCTGGTGCGTCGGCACGATCACGCCTTCGGACAGGTCGTGCAGCATCATGCGCACGTTGGCGACCGCTTCCTGGTCGACGTCCGCGCCATTGCGGTGGCCGTCGAGCTGCATCTTGAGGATGTCCTTGGCGGCCAGGAAGGCGTCCACGTGCTGGCCGGTGAGCGCCATCTCGCCCTTGCGGATGCGGTCCAGCAGGGACTCGAGCACGTGCGTCACTTCGCTCATGTCGGTCAGGCCGAAGGTCGATGCCCCGCCCTTGATCGAATGGGCGGTGCGGAAGATCGCGTTCAGGTCTTCCGGGTCCGGCGAATCGATATCGACGGCCAGCAGCAGACGCTCCTTTTCGGCGAGCAGCTCTTCCGCCTCGTCGAAAAAGACCTTGTAAAACTGGCTGATGTCGATGGTCATGTCATTATCCGTCTGGTGCGATCGGCGTGAAACGATCAGCCGATGACTTTCTTGACCACCTCGATCAGGCGCTGCGGGTCGAACGGCTTGACCAGCCAGCCGTTGGCGCCGGCCGCGCGGCCTTTCGTCTTCATGTCTTCGGACGACTCGGTCGTGAGCATGAGGATCGGCGTCTTCTGGTAGCCCGGCAGGCCGCGCAGCGACTTGATGAGGGTGAGCCCGTCCATCTTCGGCATGTTCTGGTCGGTCAGGACCAGGTCGACGGTCTGAAGCTTCGCCTTTTCCAGGCCATCCTGTCCGTCGACGGCTTCCACCACCTGGTAGCCCGCGGCCTTCAGGCTGAAAGCCACCATCTGGCGCAGGGAACTGGAATCGTCGACTGCGAGAATAGTTTTTGCCATCTTTATGCTCCTGCTGTTGGGGTCAGAGCCCGGTTTTTCTTTTGGGGCTCTGACCCCGGTTTCAATCCGCGCCAGTCGCCCGGCCGCTTTTTTTATAGTCAGATGAGGTCAGAGCCCAACCCGAACACCGGGCTCTGACCCCATGGTTAAAACAATTCCACGTCGCCGCTTTCGAGATGCCGCTGCTCCACCGACTTGCGCAGCATACTCCGCAGCTCCAGCGACTGGATCGCCAGCGCCATGCTGACCTTGCCCAGGCGCTCGACGATCTCGTCGCCGTCGCTCTCCGGCAGGATCTCGTCGCCATGCTCGGACAGCGTCGTCAGGAACTCGCGCAGGCCGGTCACGCGACGCAGCGTGCGGTCCAGCAGCTGGCTCGTCATGTCCTGGAACTGCATGCTCGTCACGGCCGCGTTCACGTGCCCGGCGATCTCGCCCGACATGCCCGTCAGGCACGCACTGTCCTCGGCCGTCGGCGCCTGGCCCGCCAGCAGGCGGTTGATCGCCTCCTGGCGCGAGTCGACCACGTGGTGGATCGCCATGAAACTGCTCGTCAGCTTCTCGACGGCTTCCTCCAGCAACAGCGTCGTCTGCACGAGGTCGGTCTCGACTTCGGACAGGTGGCGCCGGCCATGGTCGGACACGCCCGACAGGAGGCGCTTGACGTGTGACCCGAGAATCTTTTTTCTTGTCGTCATAAAATCCTCCAGAACTCCCGCCCGTTATTTCTTTCCGGCCGGCGCTTGCGCCGGCTGTGCCAGACCGCCACCCTTTTCGACGGGTGCCGCCACCCCGGCACCCGTCGCTTCTGCAACAGCCTTGACCGCCGCGTCGGCGCTCTCGCCCGGCACGTCCAGCGGCGTACCGTCGTGCAGCACGGCGTTCTCGGTACGCTTGTTCATCACGAGAATGCTGATGCGGCGGTTGATCGGGTTGAACGGATCCGCGCGGTCGAGGTGGACGGCCGAGCCGAGACCCACCACGCGCAGGATCTTGGCGTCGGACAGGCCGCCATGCACCAGTTCGCGTCGCGAAGCGTTGGCGCGGTCGGCCGACAATTCCCAGTTCGTATACCCTTCGGCCGTCGAATACGGCGTGGAATCCGTGTGCCCGGACAGGCCGATGCGATTCGGCACGTCGTTCAGCACGAGGCCCAGCACATCCAGGATGTCGCGGGTGTACGGTTGCAACTGCGCACTCGCCGACGCGAACATGGGGCGGTTCTTTTCGTCGACGATCTGGATGCGCAGGCCTTCGCTCGTCACGTCGAGCAGCAGCTGGTTCTTGTACTTGCGCAGCAGCGGATTGGCGTCGATCGTCTGCTGGATGCGTTGCTTGAGCTCTTCCAGGCGCGCCGCCTCCTGCTTCTCGAGGGCTTCGCGCGCGGACTTCAGGTCCATCGATTTCTTGTTGGGCTCGATGTCGCCGTTCTTGACCTGGCCGTTGCGGCGCGTCAAGTCCTTGCCGCCGCCCTGCAGGATCGAATTGCTGTTACCGGAGCCGGAGCCGCCCTGCATGGCGACCTTCAACGGCGTCTTGAAGTAATTGGCGATGCCTTCCATGTCGCCCTTGGTCGTCGAGCCGAGCAGCCACATGAGCAGGAAGAACGCCATCATCGCCGTCACGAAGTCGGCGTACGCGATCTTCCAGGCGCCGCCATGGTGACCATGGCCGCCCTTCTTGACGCGCTTGACGATGATCGGCTTCTGGCCTTCGTCAGCCATGCAGCACTCCCGCGCCGATGTGGTCAGCTCGCACCATTACTTGCCCTTGGCCTTCTTGATGTGGTCCTCGAGTTCCGCGAACGTCGGGCGCTCGGTCGAGTACAGCACCTTGCGGCCGAATTCGACGGCCAGTGCTGGCGCGTAACCGTTCAGGCTCGCCAGCAGCGTCACCTTCACGGTCTGGAACATCTTGCTCGATTCTTCCAGCTTCTGCTCGAGCAGGCCGGACAGCGGTCCCACGAAGCCATAGGCCAGCAGGATGCCGAGGAACGTACCGACCAGCGCGTGCGCGATCAGCATGCCCAGCTCGGCCGGCGGCAGGCCCACGGATTCCATCGTGTGCACCACGCCCATCACGGCCGCCACGATACCGAACGCCGGCAGGCCGTCGCCCAGCTTCGCGATACATTGCGCCGGGACCGCACCTTCATGATGGTGGGTCTCGATCTCGTTGTCCATCAGGTTCTCGATCTGGAACGCGTCCATGTTGCCCGAAACCATCAGTCGCAGGTAATCGGTGATGAATTCGATAATGTGGTGGTCCGCCAGCACCAGCGGGTACTTCGAGAACACGGGGCTCTGCTCGGGGCTCTCGATGTCGCCTTCGATCGACATCAGGCCTTCCTTGCGTACCTTCGACAGCACGTCGAACAGCAGGGACATCAGCTCCATGTACATCTCGCGCGTGTACTTCGAGCCCTTGAACAGCGTGGGCAGCGCGCCCAGCGTCGCCTTCACGGCCTTGGGCGTGTTACCGACGAAGAACGCACCGGTAGCCGCGCCGCCGATCATCAGCAGTTCGAGCGGCTGGAACAAAGCTGCCAGGTGACCGCCGGCCATGGCAAAGCCGCCGAAGACGCATGCGCAGACGATTACGTAACCAACAATGACAAACACGGGACTCCCGATGCGTGATTCCGGGGGTCGCCCGGATTGGATCCAAGTTGACGAATCCAAAGAGAAATATTTACGTAGGGAACTAGATTAGCTTGAGAATGGCCCACGGGCAAGTAAAAGTGCCCGGACCACCGTCAAAATTGCCAAAGAAAGAGAATTTTCTTACTGTTAGTCGTCACAATGCGACGGTCGGGCATTCTTCCGGGAATATCGAATTCGTAACTTAACAGGATGCTACCGGGCCGCATTTCGCTCTCCGCCTTGCGCCACAGCCCGGCCATCGCGGCCGGCGACAGATAGGCGAACACGACGTCGTAGTGACCGAAATTCACCGTTTCGTAGTCGGCGCGCAGGAAGCGCGCGCGGCTGCCCGACAGTTTGCCGCGCAGGCGGCTGACGAACCACGGCAGCGGCGCCAGTTCGATACCGTCCACCTGCGAATCCGGCCGGCGCCGCGCCAGGTCGAGCACGAGACCACCGAGGCCGCTGCCCACGTCCGCGATCGCGAGCGGACGGTCCGCGGGCAACACACCGGCGACGGCATCCCGGGCGGCACGCCCGGACGGGTAGTACGGCACCTGCGTCCGGAACGTCGACCAATATATTAGAAGGAACAGCACGAACAATACGAGGAACACGCCCGGCGGCAGCTCGAAGCCGCGCGCCAGCAGCACGCCGGTCGGGAACACGAGTTCGATGGCCCGCCACCAGATGGCGAGCCGCAGGCCCCAGGCCAGCAATGCGGCCAGGGCGCCCTGGACGAGGGCGACGCCCTCCCACGACATGTGGACGCCCGCACGGGCGAGCAGCCAGACGGCGATCAGGGTGAGAGGGAAAGCGCCGGCCTGGGCCAGCAGTGCGCGGACGGACGGCGCCGCGAACGCGCGGCGCGAGGCAGGCGGGGTCATCGACCTGGAGGGAAAACCGCTCAGGCGGCGGCGAGTGCGGCGGCGTCCTTGGCCTTGCGGGTCTTGCCGGCGCGCGAAGGCATGTGGCACAGGCCGCACTGGTAATCGTTGTTCAGGTCGAGGGCGTTGACGACGTACTTGCCCTGGCATTTGGAGCACGGTGCCAGCTGGAGCATATTGCCCTGGAAGAAGCGCACGAGGGTCCAGGCGCGGGTCAGCGACAGCAGCGGCTCTTCGCCCGCGGCCGGCGGCATTTGTTCCAGGTACAGCTTGTAGGCTTTCATCACGGCCTCGATACCCGTTGCACCGGCGTACTCGACCAGGAATTTATAGATGTTGATGTACAGCGAAGCGTGGATGTTCGGTTGCCACGTCAGGAACCAGTCGGTCGAGAACGGCAGCATGCCCTTCGGCGGCGACACGCCCTTCAGTTCCTTGTACAGCTTGATCAAGCGCTCGCGCGACAGGGAGACTTCGCTTTCCAGCAGTTGGAGGCGTGCACCGAGCTGGATCAGTTCGATGGCCAGCTGGATTTCCTGGGCTTCCGAGACGACGCTTTTCTTGGTCATGCTGTTCTCCGTGACTTCGCTTCTGATGTAGTGCTGCTGGCTGAAAACCGGGGTCAGAGCCCTGAAATGGGCAATTGAACCCGGGTCAGAGCCCCAAAAGAAAAACCGGGCTCTGACCCTATGCGATTTCTTCAGCGGGCTGGCCGGCCATCAGGATGGCGGCGTGCGACTGGGCCAGGGCGCGGTCCTTGCTGTGGCTCGTCAGCATGCCGAGGATCGCGGCGTCGTCGAAGCGGAAGCGGGCCAGCATCATGTTGCCGCCGGCGAGTTTCAGGATCTGCGCGTTGCTCATGCCTTCGATCAGGTCGGCGATGTCGGCCGAGATGCCGAGACGGAAGATTGCGGTGACCTTGTCTGCGCGGATCATCTGCTGTGCCAGCATCAGGTAGCTCAGGTTCGCATCACGAATTTCAGCCATCATGTCGTTCGCAGTCATTTCCATCTCTCCGTTTGATCTATCTGTGAGGCGTTGTGTGTTGCCGGTGAGATAGATTCTGACTGTGAGGAAACTTTTGGAGAATAGGAGACTGTCTGTATTTTTCGTCCGACAAAGACGAGATCGATCCGTAGGAGTTTGTCTGACAAACCCTGCCGAATCGCGGTGGCTCCCCTATGAAAAGGGGCCGGAAGAATGATGTGCAACCGGGGCCATTTCCTGCCCTGCGACGTCGCCAACAACGTATTGCTGTGTTGGTTTACGTCAACGGATTCGGGAACTTTAGGGTTCCTCAAAAAAAAATTTTTGTCCCTTGAGCAACCCTACTGACTCGTTATCGGACCGTTTTTGCCGAACTTTAGGGTTTCGACAAACTTTTTTTTGATCCAATCCTCGTCATCTGAGAGGGTTATCGGCAGCCTTTAGAGAAACTTTAGGGTTTTCGCCAAAATTTTTTCGAGACCCTTTCCCGGGTATCTGGATGGGTTATCGGACGGGTTCCGGAGAACTTTAGGGTCCGGTCCAAAAAATCCTGAAAATTTTTTCCTGCGCCCGATTGATGCAAAAGTGGCTACACTTCCCGCATGAACCCACCTCTCCATGACATCGCCGCCGTCACCACGCGCGCGGCCTGCCTCGCGCTCGACGCCGCCGACCCGGTGGCACCGCTGCGCGACCGTTTCGAGCTGCCTGAGGGCGTCATCTACCTGGACGGCAATTCGCTGGGCGCCCGCCCGCGCGCCGCGCTCAACCGCGCGCGCGACGTCGTCGGCCAGGAATGGGGCCAGGGACTGATCCGCAGCTGGAACACGGCCGGCTGGTTCGCCCTGCCCGGCCGGCTGGGCGACCGCCTCGCCCCGCTGATCGGCGCCGACACCGGCGAAGTGGTCGTCACCGACACGACGTCGCTGAACCTGTTCAAGGCGCTGGCCGCCGCGCTGGCGATCCAGGCCGACCGTCATCCTTCCCGCAAGGTTCTCGTCACGGAACGCAGCAACTTTCCCACCGATATCTATATGGCGGACGGTCTCGCGCGGTGGCTCGACCGCGGCTACCGCATCCACCTCGTCGATTCACCCGAAGAACTGGAAGCGGCCGTCGACGCCGATTGCGCCGTGTTGATGCTCACGCACGTGAACTACCGCACGGGGCGCATGCACGACATGGCCGCGCTGACCCATCACGCGCACGCCCGCGGCGCCCTCGTGCTGTGGGACCTCGCCCATTCGGCCGGCGCCGTGCCGGTGGACCTGAACGGGGCCGATGCCGACTTCGCGGTGGGCTGCACTTATAAATACCTGAACGGCGGTCCGGGCGCCCCGGCCTTCATCTGGGTACCGAGGCGCCACCAGGCCGCGTTCCGCCATCCGCTCACGGGCTGGTGGAGCCATGCGGCGCCGTTCGCGATGTCGCACGGGTTCGAGGCCGCCGAGGGCATTGGGCGCGCGCTGTGCGGCACGCAGCCGGTCGTGTCGCTGGCGCTCGTCGAATGCGGCCTCGAGATCTTCGAGGCGACCGACATGGCCGCGCTGCGCGCGAAATCGCTGGCGCTGACCGACCTGTTCATCGCGCTGGTGGAAAGCCGCTGCGCCGCGCACCCGCTGGGCCTCGTGACGCCGCGCGAGCACGCCGCGCGCGGGAGCCAGGTGAGCTTCACGCATCCGCACGGCTACGCGGTGATGCGGGCGCTGATCGCACGCGGCGTCATCGGCGACTACCGCGAGCCGGAAATCATGCGCTTCGGCTTCACGCCGCTGTACACCAGCTTCGCGGACGTCTGGGATGCCGTCGAGACCCTGCGCGACATCCTCGACCGCGAGGACTACGACACCCGCGCCGAACGCAGCGTCGTGACCTGAGGAGCGATCGTGGACAAGGACAAGAAAGACGCGCAGTGGCACGGCGCGCAGATGGATTTCAGCCGCAGCATGAGCTACGGCGACTACCTGGGCCTCGACCAGATCCTGTCGGCCCAGCACCCGCTGTCGCCGAACCACAACGAGATGCTGTTCATCGTCCAGCACCAGACGAGCGAGCTGTGGATCAAGCTGATGCTGCACGAGCTGCAGGCCGTGCGCGCCCACATCCGCGCCGACGACCTGCCGCCCGCCTTTAAAATGCTGGCGCGGGTGGCGCGCATCATGGACCAGCTGGTGCACGCGTGGGACGTGCTGGCCACGATGACGCCGCCGGAGTACAGCGCGATCCGCCCCTACCTGGCGTCGTCGTCGGGCTTCCAGTCGTTCCAGTACCGCGAGCTGGAATTCATCCTCGGGAACAAGAACGCCGCCATGCTGGCCGTGCACAAGACGTCGCCCGAGCACCACGCGCTGCTCGAACGCGAACTGCACGCGCCGTCGATCTACGACGAAGCCGTGCGCCTGCTGGCCCGCACCGGCCTCGCAGTCGCACCAAGCCGGCTGGACGCCGATCCGACGCAGCCGACCGTCCACGACGACAGCGTGATGGCCGCGTGGCTCGAGGTCTACCGCGACCCGGAGCACCACTGGGCCCTGTACGAACTGGCAGAGAAGCTGGTCGACCTGGAGACGGCCTTCCGCTTCTGGCGCTTCCGCCACGTGTCGACGGTGGAACGCATCATCGGCTTCAAGACGGGCACGGGCGGCACGGCGGGCGTGAGCTATCTGCGCAAGATGCTGGACGTCGTGCTGTTCCCCGAGCTGTTCGCGCTGCGCACGGCGCTGTAGCGGCGCGCCATCGTACAATGGCCGGCAAGACCACACTGGAGCGAACATGAAGTGCGACATCCTGACCCTGGCCGGCCTGTGGAACTCGGGCCCGCAACACTGGCAGACCCATTGGGAACGTAAATATCCCGCCTGGACACGGGTGCCGCATCGCGACTGGAACAACCCGGACCGGGACGAATGGGTGGCCGAACTGGATGCCGCCATCGCCGAGTGCGAGGGCCGGCCGATCCTCGTCGCGCACAGCCTCGCGTGCATGCTGGTGGCGCAGTGGGCGCAGTCCGGATCGAAGCTCAAGATCGCCGGCGCCTTCCTCGTCGCGCCGAGCGACGTCGAAGCGGCGTCCTACCCGATCGATGCCAACGGGTTCAAGCCGATCCCGCTGGCGAAGCTGCCGTTCCCGTCGATCGTCGTCGCCAGCAGCAACGACGAATACGTGGCCCCGGACCGCGCGCGCAGGTTCGCCAGCGCGTGGGGCAGCAAGCTGGTCGAGATCGGGCCGGCGGGCCACATCAACGGCGGCAGCGGCTACGGTCCATGGCCGGAGGGCGAAGCGATGCTCGACGAATTCTGCCGCGACCTGAACCCGTAACGCCGGACGGCACGATGACCCCGGCGCGGGCCGGCGCGCTCGACGCGCGCTTCTCCCTCTACCTCGACCTCGCGCGCGCCTGCGCCGCGCTGGCCGTCGTGGTGGCGCACTTCGGCTATTTCCGCATCTTCGACGACGCCCAGATCGCCCGCATTCCCGACTTCGGGCGCGAGGCGGTCATCGCGTTCTTCGTGCTGTCCGGCTTCGTGATCGCGTACAGCGCCGAACACAAGAACCTGACGGCGCACAGCTACGTCGTGGCCCGGGCCGCGCGCCTGTATTCCGTCGTGCTGCCCGTGCTGGCCCTGGCCTTCATCCTGGCGACGGTCGCGCAGGACGTGCTGCACGTGCCCATCGGGGACTCGTACGAACTGCGCCGCCCCTGGCTGTACGTGCCGTTCCATCTCGCCTTCCTGGGCGACGTATGGAGCCTCGTCGAGCGGCCGCCGTGGCTGATCCCGTACTGGTCGCTCGATTACGAAGCCTGGTATTACGTGCTGTTCGGCGTCTTCCATTTCACGCAGGGGCGGCGCCGCTGGCTCGCCGCCGGTGCCGTGCTGGCCGTCGTCGGCCCGCGCCTGTGGCTGTTGCTGCCCGTGTGGCTGTCCGGCGTCGCGCTGTACCGCCTGCAGGGCCGCCTCGCGTTCGGTGCCACCCTCGCCCGCGCCGGCTGGGTGCTCTCCGTCGTCCTGGTCGGCCTGTGGGGCCGGTTCGATCCGGAGCCGTACCTGCGCGACGTCGCCAACGGCCTGTGGCCCTTCGCCGGCATCCGCATGGGCAGCGCCGACCGCGTGCTGGCCGACTACGCCGTCATGCTGCTCGTGCTGCTGAATTTCGCCTGCGCGCGCCAGGCGCGGTTCGACGCCCTGCTGCGGCTGGCGCGCCCGATCCGCTTCGTGGCCGGGCATACGTTCACGCTGTACCTGTCGCACGGGATCGTGATCGGGCTGTGGCAGTCGCTGCTGCCGATCGAGCGCGGGGCGGCGCACGAGATGCTCGCGATCGGCACCGCGATCGCCGTCGTGGCGCTGGCGCTGAATCCGCTCACGGAAGCGCTGCAGCGGGGGCTGCGGCGCGTGTTCGACGCCGCACTCGCGCTGGGTGCGCGCGGAATGGGCCTGCGGACCTGAATCCAGGTCGAAAAAAAAGCCGGGCAGTGCCCGGCTTCCATGATTGCGTTGCTTATTTCGCCGCAGTCGCCAGCAGCATCTCGTTCAACCGCTTCACGAACGCCGCCGGATCCGTCAGGCTGCCGCCTTCGGCCAGCATCGCCTGGTCGAACAGGATGTGCGCCCAGTCGCCGAAACGCGGGCTCGCGGCGTCCTCGTACTTCAGGCGCGTGACGAGCGGGTGGTTCGGGTTGATCTCGAGGATCGGCTTGCTCTCCGGCGCATTCTGGCCGGCCGCCTTCAGCATGCGCACGAGGTTCGCGGACAGTTCGTGTTCGTCCGCCACGAGGCAGGCCGGCGAATCCGTCAGGCGGAACGTGACGCGCACGTCCTTGGCCTTGTCGGCCAGCGCACTCTTCATCTTCTCGACGAGATCCTTGTACTGCGTCTCGGTCTCTTCGTGCTCCTTCTTCTCGGCCTCGTCCTCGAGCTTGCCCAGGTCCAGGCCGCCCTTCGCGACGGACACCAGTTCCTTGCCGTCGAAGTCGTTCAGGAACGACAGCATCCACTCGTCCACGCGGTCGGTCAGCAGCAGCACCTCGACGCCCTTCTTGCGGAAGATCTCCAGGTGCGGGCTGTTCTTCGCGGCGTTGTAATTGTCAGCCGTGACGTAATAGATCTTGTCCTGGCCTTCCTTCATGCGGCCGATGTAGTCGGCGAACGACACGGTCTGGTCCGCGGAATCCGTGTGCGTGGACGCGAAGCGCAGCAGCTTGGCGATACGGTCCTTGTTGGTGGCATCCTCGCCGATGCCTTCCTTCAGCACCTGGCCGAATTCCTTCCAGAACGTCGCGTACTTGTCCTTGCCTTCCTGCTCGTCGCTGTTGGCCATCTCTTCCAGCATGCCCAGCACGCGCTTGGTCGAGCCTTCGCGGATCACGCGCACGTCGCGCGATTCCTGCAGGATCTCGCGCGAGACGTTCAGCGGCAGGTCGTTCGAATCGATCACGCCCTTCACGAAGCGCAGGTAGACCGGCATCAGCTGCTCGGCGTCGTCCATGATGAAGACGCGCTTCACGTACAACTTGATGCCGCCGCGCTTGTTGCGGTCCCACAGGTCGAACGGGGCGTGGCCCGGCACGTACAGCAGCTGCGTGTATTCGCTGCGGCCTTCGACGCGGTTGTGCGTGTACGCGAGCGGCGGCTGGAAGTCGTGCGAGACGTGTTTATAAAACTCTTCGTACTGCTCTTTGGTGATGTCCGACTTCGAGCGGGCCCACAGCGCGGACGCCTGGTTGACGGTCTCGAATTCGTCCTTGACGACGGTTTCCTTCTTCTCCTCGTCCCACTCTTCCTTCGGCATCACGATCGGGAGCGAGATGTGATCGGAGTACTTGCGGATGATGGACTTCAGCTTCCACGACGACAGCAGCTCCTCCTCGCCGTCGCGCAGGTGCAGGATGATGTCGGTACCGCGGCCGGTCTTCTCGACCTGCTCGACGGTGTAGTCGCCCTCGCCCGTCGATTCCCAACGGACGCCGTCCGCCGCGTCGGCGCCCGCGCGGCGGGTCTCGACGGTGACGCGGTCGGCCACGATGAAGGCCGAGTAGAACCCCACGCCGAACTGGCCGATCAGCGCGGCGTCGGCCTGCTGGTCGCCCGACAGCTTGCTGAAGAATTCCTTGGTGCCCGACTTGGCGATCGTGCCCAGGTGCGAAATCACCTCGTCGCGGCTCATGCCGATGCCGTTGTCGGAAATGGTGACGGTCTTCGCATCCTTGTCGAACAGGACCTTGATCTTCAGTTCATGGTCGTTGCCGTACAGGCTGTCGTTGTTGATGGCCTCGAAGCGCAGCTTGTCGGCCGCGTCGGACGCATTGGAAATCAGTTCTCGGAGGAAAATTTCCTTGTTCGAGTACAAGGAGTGGATCATCAGTTGCAGCAGCTGTTTGACTTCTGCTTGGAACCCAAGGGTTTCTTTTTCGGCGACAGCCATCTTTTATATCCTCGTTGCTAACAGGGTTGGACAGACCGGTCCGATATTGGGATACCAACAGGGATTTCAAGAGCTATTTTTTCCGAATCGCATTTCTTATACATACACTAAGATTCTCGACTTTTTGACCGAGTCGGCATAACGTTGCGGTCGGCCGAAATTTTTTTGTGCGGGCATGTCGAAACCGTGGAATCCCGATCGTCGTACGGATGGCAGCACCCACAACCAATCACGAAGGAGATACATCATGACCCAGCAAGTGCGTCCCATCCCCGAAGGTTTCCACACGATTACCCCGCACCTCGTCTGCAGCGGCGCGACCGAGGCGCTGACGTTCTACGCGCAGGCCTTCGGCGCCGTCGAAATGAGCCGCATGTCCGGCCCGGACGGCAAGATCATGCACGCCCAGATGCGCATCGGCGACTCGATCTTCATGCTGGCCGACGACTTCCCCGACTACGGCTGCGTGGGCCCGCTGGCCCTGAAGAACACACCCGTCTACATCCACCTGTACGTGGAAGACGTCGACGCCGCCTACGCCCGCGCCATCGAAGCGGGCGGCAAGCCGATCATGCAGGTCGCCGACATGTTCTGGGGCGACCGCTACGGCCAGCTCGAGGACCCGTTCGGCCACCGCTGGTCGATCGCCACCCACAAGCGCGACATGACGCCCGAGCAGATCCGCGAAGAAATGCTGCAATCGATGGGCCAGGGCTGCGCAGGAGCACAGCAATGAAATTCATGGTGATCGTGAAGGCCAGCGCGGCCTCGGAAGCCGGCATCATGCCGAGCGAAAAACTGTTCACGGACATGGGCAACTTCAACGAGGAACTCGTCAAGGCCGGCGTCATGCTGGCCGGCGAAGGCCTCCACCCCAGTTCCAAGGGCGCCCGTATTCGCTTCAATGGCGACCAGCGCACCGTGATCGACGGCCCGTTCACGGAAACGAAGGAACTCGTGGCCGGCTTCTGGCTGATCGAGGTGGGGTCGAAGGAAGAAGCCATCGAGTGGTTCAAGCGCTGCCCGAATCCGCACGAAGGTGTCGAGAGCGAGATCGAAATCCGCCAGATCTTCGGCCCCGACGACTTCGGCACGGACCTCCCGGCCGACGTCCGCGCACAGGAAGACCGCCTGCGCGAACAAATGGCGGCGCGCTAAGGAGACCACCATGCAGTTCATGCTCATCCGTACCGACAACGGCACGCGCGCCGCGGCCGCCGACCCGCAGGCCGTGCTGGACGACCTGCTGCGCCGCCTGCCGGGCGGCCAGACGGCGACCGCCGACGGTCCGCGCGCCCCAGCGCTCGCGCTGGCCTTCGCGCCGGACGCCGACGCGCGGCGCCTGAAACTGTGGCCCGGCGGCGAAGCCGTGACGTCCGGTCCCTTCCCGCCCGGCGAGCGCCTGCCGGCCGGTTTTGCCGTGTTCGAGGCGCCGTCGCGCGCCGCGGCGCTGGCATGGCTGCAGGCCAATGGCGTGGTCTCCGCCAAGGACGACGTCACGGTGGAATTGCGCGAGACGGGCTGCCCCGGCGGCTGCGCGGGCATCCCGCCCGGCGCCGCCGGCGACGACACATGCTACGCGATCCTGCTGCGGTCCGACGCCGGCACCGAGCGCGACGCCATCCCGCTGCAGGAAAAGCTGGACCGGCTGAACGCCTTCAACGCCATCCACGCGGCGGCCGGCACGCTGCTGGCCGGCGACGGCCTGAAGTCCACCGCGCGCGGCGCGCGCGTGCGCGTGGCGAACGGCGGCACCAGCATCATCGACGGCCCGTTCGCGGAAGCCAAGGAATTGATCGCCGGCTTCTGGATGATCCGCGCGTCCTCCATCGATGCCGCGCTGGACTGGGCGCGCACCCTGCCCTATCCGACCGGGCCGGAAGTCGAGGTCGAGGTCCGGCCGGTGGCACTGATCGCGCCGCTGGGCAAGCACGCGCCGGTCGATGCGGCCACGGCGCGGCTGCGCGAGGATGCCAGCGTGCGCGCCGAACAGCTCGACGCCGCCCTGCGCGCCGAGCTGGCCCCGCAACCGGCCTGGAACCGTCCGTGACATGACGCGCGGTGCCGACACGGGCAAGATCGTCGAGGCCGTCTGGCGCATGGAGTCGGCGCGCATCGTCGGCGCGCTGACCCGCATGCTGCGCGACCTCGGCCGGGCCGAGGAACTCGCCCAGGATGCGCTGCTGGAAGCGCTGGAGCGCTGGCCGGCGGACGGCGTGCCGGACCGTCCCGGCGCGTGGCTGATGCAGGTGGCCAAGCGGCGCGCCCTCGACCACCTGCGCCACCACGCCATGCACGCCAGCAAGGAAGGCGAGCTGAGCTGGGAGATGGACAACCTGCTCGCGGACGGCGGCAGTTTCCGCGACCCGGCCGAGCTGGCCGAGCTGACACAGGAGACGGCCGGCGAGATCGACGACGACGTGCTGCGCCTGATCTTTGTCTGCTGCCACCCCGTGCTGTCGGCCGAGGCGCGCGCGGCGCTGGCATTGAAACTGCTGGGCGGCCTCGCCACCGGAGAGATCGCCCGCGCCTTCCTCGTGCCGGAAGCGACGGTCGCCCAGCGCATCGTGCGCGCCAAGCGCACGCTGGCGGAAGCGCGTGTGCCGTTCGAGGTGCCGCGCGGCGACGAACTCAAGCCGCGCCTCGCGTCCGTGCTGCAGGTGATCTATCTGATTTATAACGAAGGCTATTCCGCGAGCGCGGGCAACGAATGGCTGCGGCCGACACTGTGCCGCGAAGCGCTGCGCCTCGGCCGCGTGCTGGCGGAACTGATGCCCGACGAGGGCGAAGTCCACGGCCTCGTCGCGCTGATGGAAATCCAGTCCTCGCGCGAGCGCGCACGCACGGGCCCGGACGGCGCGCCGATCCTGCTGATGGACCAGGACCGCTCGCGCTGGGACCGCCTGCTGATCGGCCGCGGCCTGGCCGCGCTCGACCGCGCGGGCCGCCTCGGCGCCCTCGGCCCGTACGCGCTGCAGGCTGCCATCGCCGCCTGCCACGCGCGCGCGCTCACGCCCGACGCGACCGACTGGGCCCGCATCGCCGCGCTGTACGATGCGCTTTCGCAACTGACGCCGTCGCCCGTCGTGGAACTGAACCGCGCCGTGGCACTGGGCATGGCCTATGGTCCCGACGCGGGCCTGGCCCTCGCCGACGCGCTGCTGGACGTGCCGGCGCTGCGCAACTACCACCTGCTGCCGAGCGTGCGCGGCGACCTGCTGGCGAAACTGGGCCGGCATGCGGAAGCGAAGGCGGAGTTCGAACGGGCCGCCGGCCTCACGCAGAACGAGCGCGAGCAGGCGCTGCTGCTGGAGCGTGCACGGTCGAGTGCGCTACTGGAGAGCTAGACCCGTGAACAAAATCGACCTCAAGAAAGACCTCAAGCATTTGTACCAGCCGTCCGCGCGCGACGTCGTGCACGTGGACGTCCCCGCAATCCGCTACCTGATGATCGACGGCGCCGGCGATCCGAACACGTCGCCGCACTATGCGCGGGCCGTGGAAGCGCTGTTCTCCGTGTCCTATACGGCCAAGTTCATGGTCAAGAAGGGACCGGCGGGCGTCGACTACGCGGTGATGCCGCTGGAAGGCCTGTGGTGGTCGGACGACATGGCGTCGTTCGTCGCCAACGACCGGACGAAGTGGCAGTGGACGATGATGATCCACCAGCCGGCCTTCGTCGACGAGTCGCTGTTGCGCGACGCGATGGCGGAAGTGAAGCGCAAGAAGGGCCTGCACACCGTCGACGCGCTGCGGATCGAACGTTTCACGGAAGGCCCGTGCGCCCAGATCCTGCATGTCGGCCCGTTCACCGAAGAAGGGCCGACGATCCAGCGGGTGCACGATTTCATCGAGGCGCGCGGCCGCCTCGCCGGCAAGCACCACGAAATCTACCTGAGCGACATCCGCCGTGCCGATCCGGCCCGGTGGAAGACGGTCATTCGCCAGCCGATGGCGTAGCGGACAGGAACGGCGCCAGTGCCTGCCCGGCCGCAGCCGGATTGACGGCGCCTGCCTGCAGCGCATGCATGGCGACGGCGACGTCGGCCTTGCGGCCGCTGTCATGCAACAGGGCCTGGTTGTCGGCCATGGCGCGCAGCAGCTGGGTCGTGAGGCGGTCCAGCTCGGGACGGATGGCCTTGCCGAGGTCGGGCGCGTCGTCGAAGCGGCCGGCGCCCTCCGCTTGCCAGCGCTCGTACAGCGCGCGCTGCACCGTCTTGGAGGCTTCGATCTGCGCCCGGAACACGGTGCGGATCCACGCCTCCGGCAGGCCCAGCACGCCGCCCTGGCGCACGGCCGCGGCGATGACTTGTTCCTCGCGCGGCAGGTCTTCGATGGCGGCCTTCGCATTCCACTTGGCCCGCGCCACATCCTGCGCCAGCAGCAGGCGCTGGTCGATGGCCTGGCGCAGCGGCTCCAGCCCCCAGGGGAACGCCAGCCAGCGGTCCAGGCGCCGCGGCACGTCGCCGGCGTCGAGGCGCTGCTGCAGCCAGCGGTCGACGTACGTCTTCAGCGCCGCATCGCGCGGCAGCAGGATGGCCTTCTCCGCCATGTCGAACGGCGCCTCTGGATGCACCGCGCACAGCTGCGGATGCAGGCGCTGCTGCAAACGGGTTTCGATGGCGTCGGTCATCATCAGGTCGGCCGCACCGCTGACGATCTGGCCGAAGATGGTCACATTGTCCGGGTACACGATCAGCCGGGCGTGCGGCGCGCGGGCGCGCGCGAAGCGCTCGTTGGTGCCGCCCGGATTGACGATCAGCCGCACCTCCGGCCGGTCGATCTGCGCCAGCGCCTGGTACCGGGCGACGTTCTCGCAGCGCGTGATCGGCGTCTTGCCGTCGTGCAGATACGGCACCGAAAACAGCGCCTGCCGTTGGCGCTCGGCCGTCACCGAGACGCCGCTCAGCGCGAGATCGAACTTGTCCGCCCCCAGGTCGGCCATCAGCGTCGGCCAGGTGGTCGGCACCAGTTCCAGCCGCACGCCGAGCGAGCGCGCCAGTTCGCCTGCCAGCTCCACGTCCATGCCGATGAAGCCGCCGCCGGCCTGCCGGTAGCTGAAAGGCTTGTAGTCGCCCGTACTGCCCACGCGCAGCACGCCGCGCGCGGCGATGTCGTCCAGCCGGCCGGCCTGCACCGGCGTCAGTGCAGCTGTCAGCAGGACGGCCATCCCGGCTCTAAAAATCGTTGCTGCGTGCATGCTGTTCCTTTGTCTGTCCGTCGCGGACCGCGCAGCGTAGGACAAGAGAATATGCCTGTCAAGCCGGGCCGAGCGCCGCCGCGAGCCCGTCGCAGACGAACGCCGTGAACATCCGGATCCGCTGCACGCGCCTCAGGTCGGGATGCGTGAGGATCCACACGTCCGTGTCCAGCGCCGGATCGGGATCGGCCAGCCGGACGAGCCCCGGCCGCGCGTCCGCAAGCAGGCACAGCAGCATGCCGGCGCCGAGGCCGGCCTCGACGGCAGCCGCCATGCCCAGCAGCGAATCCACGCTGGCGGCGATTTTCTCCGCCGGCACGTGCTCGCGCAGCCAGCGGGCCTGGCGCAGGTGCGCGAGGCTGTCGTCGGGCGCGATCCACTCGTGGTCTCCCCGCGGCCGCTGCGCCAGATAGGCCGCCGACGCGTACGGCGCCGTGCGCAGGGTGCCGGCCTTGCGGCCGACGAGGTTGTCCGGCGGCGTGTTCGACGGCCGGATGGCGACGTCCGCATCGCGCTTCGACAAATTCAGGAAGCTGTTGTTGACCGTGATCTGCAACTGGATGCCGGGGTAGCGCGCGCGAAAATCCGCCAGCACCGGCAGCAGCACGGCCATCAGGGTATCGGTCGTCGTGACGCGGATCGTGCCCTGCAGTGCCGCATCCTGGCCGGCCAGCTTCCGCTCGATGTCCTGCATGCCCTCGCCGATTGGCGCCAGCATGGCCTGTAACTCCTCGCCGCTCGCCGTCAGCACGTAGCCGGTCTGGAAGCGCTCGAACAGGCGGACGTCGAGCGCCGTCTCCAGCTTGTCCAGCCGGCGCAGCACCGTCGAGTGGCTCTGGCCGAGCCGGCGCGCGGCGGCCGAGACGGACCCGCTGCCCGCCACCGCCAGAAAGTATTGACAGTCGTCCCAGTCCATGGATGTGCAAAAACAGACAAGCAATGTCTGAACAAATAGAATGTTCATCCATTTTTGCACAAGCTACGCTCTCTCTGTCAATCACAGGAGAGAAGCATGAATACCGCGTATGTCGCCGCTACCCCGAACGGCAGGAAACTCATCATCGCGCTGGAAGAACCCGGCCTCGATTACCGGGGCCACCACGTCACCTGCGACGAGCCGGGCATCGCCCCGCGCGACTATCCGGGTCGCGCGGGCCGCGAGCAAGATGCGGAAAGCCTGACATGAATACGATTTATATCGTTATCGCCTTCCTGGCAGGCTGCGGCCTGCCGTTGCAGGCGGCCGCCAATGCGCGCCTGGGCAAGGCCGTCGCGAGTCCGTTCGCCGCCGCGACCGTGCAACTGTTCGTCGCCACCGTCTTGCTGTTCCTGGCCGTCACCGCCGGCGGCGCCCTGCCCGCGCTGGGCCGGCTGGGGCAAGCCCACTGGTGGCAGCTGCTGGGCGGCCTCGCCAGCGCCCTGTTTGTCGTCGCGGGGATCGTGTTCATCCCGCGCATCGGCGCCGTCACCACGATCGGGCTGTTCATCGCGGGGCAGGCGTTCACCTCGCTGCTGCTGGACGGTGCCGGGCTGCTGGGCGTCGCGCAACGGACGCCCGGACCGTTCACGTGGCTGGGCGCCGCTTGCGTCGCCGCCGGCATCCTGTTGATCGTGCGTGGCCAGCGTCCCGCGGCAGGTGCCCCGCCCCGCCGGATCAAGCCGGCGTGGGTCGCGGCGGCCGCGCTGTGCGGCGGCGTGCTGCCCGTGCAGGGTGCGCTCAACGCGGCCGTCGCGCGGACCGTCGGTGCGCCGCTGGTCGTGTCGCTCGCGAGTTTCGCCGTCGCGACGGCGGGCATGGCGATCGTGCTCGCCCTCGCGATGGCCTTGAATCGCAACGAACGTCCGCAGCTCGGCGGGCTGTGCGTCGTACCGTGGTGGGCGTGGCTGGGCGGACCGGTGGGCGTGTGCTACGTCACGACCGTCTTCCTCGCGCTGCCGGTGATCGGCGCGGCCGCGACGGTCGGATTCACGATCGCCGGGCAACAGGTCGTGGCGATCCTGACCGACCGGTTCGGCCTGTTCGGGCTGCCGAAGAGCGCCGTCTCCGGCGTCCGGTTCGCCGGCGCGCTGGTGCTGCTGGCCGGCGTCGTGTCGATCAAGCTCCCCTGACCGTCAGGCCAATGAGCGCTCGAGGAAGCGCCACGCGGTGTCGTCCTCCATGGCCGCCACGTTCAGGCGCAGCTTCGTGGACGGCAGCTGGGTCGGCGAGAACAGGCTGCCGGGCGCCAGCAGCAAGCCCTCGTCCATCGCGCGGGCGGCCAGCACGTTCGTGTCGCGGCCGCAGTCCGCCCACGCGAACATGCCGGCCGTCGGCGCCGGCTCCAGGGTCATGCCGAGCGACTCGATGCGGCGCAGCACCGGCGGGCGGATGGCGTCCAGGCGGGTACGGATGCGGTCCAGGTGCTTGCGGTACACGCCCTCGGACAGGATTTTATAAACGACCCGCTCGCCCAGGTCGCTCGTGGAGAGCGTCGCCAGCATCTTGCGGTCGGCCAGGCGCTGCGCGATGTCGCTCGAGGCCGCGATGAAGCCCACGCGCAGGTTCGGCGCCAGCGATTTCGAAAAGCCGCCCAGGTAGATCACGCGCTGCAGCTGGTCCAGCGCCGCCAGCCGCGTGGCGGGCTGCGAACCGCCCGGGTGCAGGTCGCAATAGATGTCGTCTTCCACCATCGTGATGTCGTGGCGCTCGGCGATGCGCAGGATCTGGAAGGCCTTCGCGGCCGACAGCGACGTGGAGCTCGGGTTGTGCAGCACCGAGTTGATGATGTACAGGCGCGGCTTGTGCAGCGCCGCCAGCGCCTCGAACTCGGCCAGGTCCGGGCCGTCCGCCTGGCGCCGGATGCCGACCACTTTCAGTCCCATCGCGGCGAACGAGCCGAACATCAGGAACCAGGCCGGGTCGTCGACGAACACGGTGTCGCCGGGGCGGCAGAACTCGCGCGCGACGAGGTCCAGGCCTTGCGTCACGCCCAGCGTCGTCACGAACTGTTCGGGCGCGGCCGCGATTTCCAGTTCCGCCAGCTTGCGCTGCAGCTGTTCGCGCAGCGGCGCGTACCCCTGCGGGCTGGCGTAGTTCAGCAGCGCGCTGCTGTTCTGGCGGCTGACGGCGCGCAGCGCGTTGGCGACGCCCTGCCCGTCCAGCCACGCGGTCGGCAGCACGCCCGCCGCGCTCGTCGGCTGGCCCGGCATCTGGCGGAACATGTGGCGGACCAGCCAGACGACGTCCAGCGCGCGCTTTTCCAGCGCGCCCGCAATGTCCGGGTCGTCGCGGCGCAGCGCCGTATTCAGCGGCGCCCGCTCACGCACGAAGAAGCCGGCGCCGCGGCGCGATTCCAGGTAGCCCTGCGCGACGAGGCGGTCGTAGCTGGCCACGACCGTGAACGGCGAGACGCCGTGCGCCGCGGCGAAGCGGCGGATCGAGGGCATGCGGCTACCGACGCGCAACTGCTTGTCGTCGATCCGCGCGCTGATCATCCGGACGATCTGGTCGGCCAGCGGTTCGCCGGAATCGCGTGACAGCAATGTCGGGATCGTTGTATCGGTCATTTCACCATTACAGTGCGAAAAGGATATCGGTAAGTGTATAGGGACTGTACTGCTCGTCCGGACTAGCATAACCCTGACCAAAGTTTGCTGCAACGACAACCGGAGAACTGATGCGTCCCACCACCCTTACGCCGGCGCCGACCGTCGGCACGACGTCCGACGAAGCGCGGGGCATGCTGCTCGGCCTGATCGGCGTCGCCATCTTCAGCCTCACCCTGCCGTTCACGCGGCTCGCGGTGCGCGAGCTCGACCCGCTGTTCCTCACGCTGGCGCGCGCGCTGGGCGCCGCCGTGCTGGCGGCCGGCTGGCTGCGCATGCGCCGCGTGGCGTGGCCGGGACGCGCGGCGCTGCGGCCCCTGGTCATCGTGGGGCTCGGCTGCGTGCTCGGGTTTCCGTTGCTCAGCTCGATCGCGATGCGCAGCGTGCCGGCGTCGCACGGTGCCGTGCTGGCGGGGATGCTGCCGCTGGCGACCGCGCTGTACGCGGCCGTTCGGGGCTACGAGCGCCCATCGAACCGGTTCTGGCTCGTCGCGCTCCTGGGTTCCGGGCTGGTCGTCGCGTTCGCGCTGAGCCAGGGCGGCGGCGCGCTGCAGGCGGCCGATGTACTGATGTTCGGCGCCATCGTCTCCGCCGCGGCCGGGTATGCGGAAGGCGGCCGCCTGGCGCGCACGCTGGGCGGGCAGGAAACGATCTGCTGGGCGCTCGTGCTGGCCGCCGTCCCCGCTGCCGTCCTGCTACTGGTATTGGAGGGCGAGCAAATCGGCCGCCTGGGCGACGTCGGCCCGGCCAGCTGGCTCGCGTTCGGCTACGTCACCGTCTTCTCGATGTTCATCGGCTTCTTTTTCTGGTACCGCGGCCTGGCGCTGGGCGGCGTGGCCCGCGTCGGACAGGTGCAGCTGCTGCAGCCGTTCCTGTCGCTGGCCGGGGCCGCCGTCCTGCTCGGCGAAACGCTCACACTGGCCAACGTCGGCTTCGCGCTGGCCGTGATCGCGACCGTGGCACTGGGCCGGCGCATGCAGGTGAGGCGATAATGACTATGCATCCAGGCACGCCCACGCCGTCCGGCACGACGTACAATATCGGCTTTCTTTTCAAACAACCCTGGGGAATCCATGTCCGTCTACGACAAACTCAACGCACTGAACATCACCCTCTCGGCGCCGGCGACGCCGGCGGCCGCCTATGTCATGTATGCACAGACCGGCAACCTGGTCTTCCTGTCCGGCCACATTTCCAAGAATGCGGACGGCACGGTGCACACCGGCCTGCTGGGCAAGGACAAGACGACGGAACAGGGCAAGGCGGCGGCGCGCGCCGTGGCGGTCGACCTGATCGGCACGCTGCAGGCGGCCGTCGGCGGCGACCTGAACCGCGTCAAGCGCATCGTCAAGGTGATGAGCCTGGTCGCGTCGACGCCGGACTACACGGAACAGCACCTCGTCACGAACGGCTGCTCGGAACTGCTGGGCGAAGTGTTCGGCGACGCGGGCAAGCACGCGCGCTCGGCCTTCGGCGTGGCGTCGCTGCCCCTCGGTGCCTCGGTCGAGATCGAACTGATCGCCGAAGTGGAATAAACTATCGGCCTGCTACAGAAATTTAACCGGAGCATGCTTATCAGGCGTGCTCCTCTATTGAGAGAGCAGCCTACCCGGCGTGCTTTATAATGGCCGACGCACCATCGTGGCCCTTCCTGTGAGACCAGTATGAAAATCGAAAACCCCAATCCCATCCAGTGGCAGTTCTCGGAGCGCGCCCAGCAGCTGCAAAGCTCGGCGATCCGCGAGATCCTGAAGATCACCCAGCGTCCGGAGATCATCTCCTTCGCCGGCGGCCTGCCCTCGCCCGCCACCTTCCCCGTCGAACGCATGAAGGCAGCCTACGACAAGGTGCTCAGCGAAAACGGCAAGCAAGCGCTGCAGTACGGCCCGACGGACGGCTACGCGCCGCTGCGCGAATGGGTGGCTGACTACCTGTCCACGGAAGGCTCAAGAATCGTGCCGGAACAGATCCTGATGGTGTCCGGCTCGCAGCAGGCCCTCGACCTGCTCGGCAAGGTCCTGATCGACGAAGGCTCGCGCGTGCTGGTGGAAACCCCCAGCTACCTCGGCGCGCTGCAAGCGTTCTCGGTCTACCGTCCGGAATTCCAGTCGGTCGACACGGACGACCACGGCCTGGTGCCGTCGTCGATCGAGCCGCTGGCCAAGGGTGCACGCCTGCTGTACTCGCTGCCGAACTTCCAGAACCCGACCGGCCGCTCGCTGTCGATCGAGCGCCGCCGCGAACTGGTGGAAACCTGCGCCCGCCTCGGCCTGCCGCTGATCGAGGACGATCCGTACGGCGCGCTGTCGTACAAGGGCGAGCCGATGCCGCGCATGCTGTCGATGAACCCGGACGGCGTCATCTACATGGGCTCGTTCTCGAAAGTGCTGACGCCGGGTATCCGCCTGGGCTACGTCGTCGCCCCGCTGCCGCTCGTGCGCCGCCTCGAGCTGGCCAAGCAGGCCGCCGACCTGCACACCGCCACGCTGACGCAGATGGTCGTGCACGAAGTCGTCAAGGACGGCTTCCTGGACGAACACATCCCGACCATCCGCAACCTGTACGCCAACCAGTGCCAGGTCATGCTGGACGCGATGGCCGAGCAGTTCCCGGAAGGCGTGACGTGGACCCGTCCGGAAGGCGGCATGTTCATCTGGGTCACGCTGCCGAAGCACATCGACGCGATGAAACTGCTGGACCAGGCGATCGCCGCGCGCGTCGCGTTCGTCCCGGGCGCCCCGTTCTACGCCAACAAGCCGGAAACGAACACGCTGCGCCTGTCGTTCGTGACGGTGCCGCCGGAGCGCATCCGCGAAGGCATCGCGACCCTCGGCAAGCTGATCAAGGACCAGATGTAAGCCCTTGTTCCAGCCCGGCGGTAGCGATACCGCCGGGCATCAACAATTGTTGAACACGCCAGACAATTGTAAGTTGCGAAAAAGTTACAGATTTTTCCACCTGTAAAAGAAGTTGTTGCCCCACGTCAGTGCTGCGAGGTGTATGATTTTGGACGCAATATAAACGTGCAGTCCTCGCAAAGCACCGTATGACCAACCCAGTGCCCGTGCCGCTTGCCGACCCGCGCAAGCCCGCCATCCTCATCGTCGACGACGCGCCCGACAACCTCGGCACGCTGCGTTCGATGATGCTGCGTCAAGGGTACCAGACGTTCGTCGCCACTTCCGGCGACCGCGCGCTGGACATCGCCCAACGCGTCAAGCCGGACCTGATCCTGCTGGACGTCGTCATGCCCGGCATCGACGGCCTGGAGACGTGCCGCCGCCTGAAGGCGCATCCGGCCACGACGCGCATCCCCGTGATCTTCATGAGCGCGCGCGGCGAGACGGAAGACATCGTCGCCGGTTTCGACACGGGCGCCGCCGACTACATCCCGAAGCCCCTGCGCCTGGAAGAAGTGTGCGCCCGCGTGCGCGCCCAGCTGCGCCTGCGCAGCGGCGACGCCCAGTCGGAACAGACCGACCGCCTGCGCATGATCGTCAACAGCATGGACCAGGGCCTGCTGATCGTCGAGGGCTGCGGCCGCGTGCAGTACGCGAACCCGGCGTGCGACCGCTACCTGGGCTATGCGCCCGAGGAGCTGGTCGGCCAGTCGCTGAAGGAGCTGCTGGACTGCCAGGAACCCGGCTGCTGCGAAGGCCTCGATGCGATGGTCTACGGCACGCGCGAAGTGAAGATCCGCCACCGCGACGGCAACCTGCGCGCGATGGACCTGACGATGACGCCGATGCACGCGGCGGACGGCCTGTTCGTCGTCCTGCTGCACGACATCACGCACCACAAGCAATCCGAGGACGCGCTGCAGCGCGCCGCGATGCTGGACCCGCTGACCAAGATCGCCAACCGCCGCCACTTCGACGCCTTCCTGGACAAGGAATGGCACCGCGCCATCCGCAACGCCCAGCCGCTGTCGCTGGTCGTGCTGGACGTCGACCACTTCAAGCTGTACAACGACACGCTGGGCCACGCGGCAGGCGACGTCTGCCTGCAGAAGGTCGCGCAGACGCTGCAGGACCACGCCGCGCGCCCGACCGACCTGGCGGCCCGCTACGGCGGCGAGGAATTCGTGCTGCTGTTCGCCGAGACGCCCGCGGAAAACGCGGCGCTCCTGGCGGAGATGATCCGCGCGGCCGTAGCGGCGCTGGAAATCCCGAATCCGGGTTCGACGACGTCAACCTGGCTCACGGTGTCCGTGGGCGTGGCGACGATCGTGCCGACGCAGCTCGATGCGGTCGACAACCTGTTCGTGTGCGCGGACCGCGCGATGTATGCGGCCAAGGCCGGGGGGCGCAACCGGGTGGAATCGACCATTGTCGGGGCGGCGTGGGATGTGGTGCACGACGCGGCGGTGTTCTGAACGCGCCCTGAACGCCCGTGGCCAGTCCCATGCAGTCCTGCTGGCCTAAACGACCGGGCTTCCCCGCGCCCGAGCATAAATGCCGACCGCTTTGCCGTATATCTCGGTGTACGCTTCGTAAGTCAGGCCAAGGCGATGGGCGACGCGCAGCGACGATGCATTGGCTGCGGCGATGACGGCGCGGACTTTCGGTTCGCGCCGGACCTCGAGCGCATGAGCTTGTTGCTTTTACTGCAAGCAGAAGGACCGACGCCCGTCAGCGCTTCGGATACCCGGTAATCTCCGCGATCTCCCGATACAACGGCTGCAACTGCCGATACATCTTCACATAGACCTGCCGGTACAGCCGCTCGTACACGTCGCGATGCGCCGGCACCGGCTCGAACACCCGCCCCACGCGCGTCATCGCGCCGATCGCCGTGGCGAAATCGCGGTGCAGCCCCAGCCCCACGGCCGCGTCGATGGCGGCGCCCAGCCCGGACGTCTCGTACACGTGCGGGCGCGACGTCGGCAGGCCGAAGATGTCGGCCGTCAGCTGCATCGCGCAATCGCTCTGCGATCCGCCGCCGGACACGCGCAGTTCCGTGATCGCCACGCCGCTGCGCTTTTCGATGCGTTCCTTCCCCTCGCGCAGCGCGTACGCGAGGCCTTCCAGGATCGCGCGGTACACGTGCGCCCGCGTGTGCACGTCGCCGAAGCCGACGATCGCGCCCTTCGCTTCGCGGCCCGGCACGCGGATGCCGGGCGTCCAGTACGGCTGCAGCATCAGCCCCATCGATCCGGGCGGGACGGAGCGCGCCAGCTGGTCGAACAGCTGTTCCGGCGCCACGTCTTCCGCCAGCGCGCGCTGCTGTTCGCGGTGGCCGAACTGCTCCTTGAACCAGTTGACCATCCAGTACCCGCGGAACACCTGCACCTCGCTGCTGTACGCGCCCGGGATCGCGGCCGGATACGGCGGCAAGAAGGGCGTCACCTCGACGTAGCGCGGGCCCGTCGTGTTGATGGTCGCCGTCGTGCCATAGCTGAGGCATCCGACGTGCGGTTCGCGGCAGCCGGCACCGATCACTTCGCAGGCTTTATCGGCCGCCGCGGCCAGCAGCGGCGTGCCGGCCGGGATGCCGGTCGCGTCGGACGCATCCCGGCCGATCTCGCCCAGGCGGTCGCCCGGCTCGACGAGTTCCGGCAGCATGCGCGGCTCGACGGCCAGCGCCTGCCACTTCCAGTCGCGCGGACCGGCCCAGCGGCGGCGCTTGTAATCGAACGGAACGTACGCGACCTGCGAGCCGGACGAATCCGCGAAGCGCCCGCACAGCCGCCAGTTCAGGTAGCCGGACAGCAGCAGGAATTTGTCCGTCGCGGCCCATACGTCGGGCTCGTGCGCGCGGATCCAGTTGATCTCCGCCTCGCCTCGAAAATAATCGATGGTGCCGTCCACGCGCGCGACCTTGAACGCCGTGCGCCACCACCACGAGAGCGGCGGAACGGTGTCGGTGTGGCGCTGGTCGAGCCATGTGATCGCGGGCCGCAGCGGCCGGCCGTTGCGGTCGAGATTCACCACCGTGCCGCGCTGCGTCGTCACGGCCACGCCGGCAATGGCGTCGCGCCGGACGCCGGGCTGCGTCCACAGGCCCTGGCATGCGCGGCACAACGCCTGCCAGTAATCCTCGGGGTCGTGCTCGGCCCAGCCGGGCTGCGTGGAGAAATACGGGTCCAGCATCACCTGCGATTTCGCGACGATGTTCCCGGCGAGGTCGAACAGCAGCGCGCGCACGCTCTGGGTGCCGTTGTCGATGGCGAGGATCGTCGTCGCATCACAGTGCTTTCTAGTCTTCATGTGGCAAACCGTGGTGAAAGGTCCAGTGCGCGCGGTACGCGGCGTCTTCCTGCGCCCAGCGGGCATCGTCCCAGCCGAGCTCCGGCTGGCAGATGGCGCGGATGCGGTCCATGTGCGCCGTGCCGCCGTCGCGCAGCAGCAGGCCGAGGCGCGTGCGGCGCAGCAGCAGGTCCTCCAGCCGGCGGACGGCTTCGGCGCGTGCGGCCCAGCGCAGTTCGGCCCACGCGGTCTCCGTCCCGGGGATCCGTTCCAGTTCGCCGGGCCGCGCGGCGTCCAGCAACGCCGCCGCGCAAGCGCCATGACGGCCGAGGAGGCGCCGCGGCACACCGGCGCCGACCTGGGACACGGGCGCGAACACGGCGCGGGCATCGAGCGGATCGTTCCAGCCGGGCAGCTGCTGTTTTACCAGCCGCAGCGCATCGAGCGCAATGGCGCGGAACGTCGTGAGCTTGCCGCCGGCAGTCGCCACGAGGCCGGCCGAACTCCACGCGACATGTTCACGCCCTTCCCGCGACGGCGCCCCGCCCTCCTTGCCCGCGACGACGGGGCGCACGCCCGCGTAAGTGGCCACGACGTCCTGGTCGGTTAGTTGCAGATGCGGGAACTGCGCCTGCAGCGCCGCCATCAGGTAAGCCACTTCCGCCCGCGTGATGCGGGCCGCGCGATCCATGCCGTCCGTGTGGTCCAGGTCCGTCGTGCCGACCAGCGTCGCGCCTTCCCACGGAAACGCGAACACGGGCCGGCCGTCGTGTGGATGCATCAGGCTCACCGCGCGCGCCAGCGGCAGCCGCCACGCGGGCAGCACGAGATGGCTGCCGCGCAGCGGACGCAGGCGCGGGCCGGCGCCGTGCAGAGGGCCGGACCACGCGCCCGTCGCATCGACGACGACCCGGGCACGCACCGCGTAGTCAGTACCGTCGCCGGCGAGCAGCGCCCCGCACACGCGGCCATTCGGGGAGCGCAGCAACTCGCTCGCACCGAGATAATTGACGGCCGCCGCGCCATGATCGAGCGCCTCGCGCAAGACCCGCAGCACGAGGCGGGCATCGTCCGTGCGCGCATCCGTGTAGACGATGCCGCCCGCAAGACCGTCCCGCTTTACATTCGGCGCCGCCATCAAAAAATCGTCGGCATCGAGCCAGTGCCGCTCGCGCCGGCCCGCCATCATGTCGTAGACCGCGAGGCCGGCCAGGAAGCTGCGCCGGCCGCGCGCGCCCTCGTACTGCGCGAACGCGAAGCCCTGCGGTTCGACGAGGCCGGGCGCGCAGGCGAGCAGCATCTCGCGCTCGCGCACGGATTCCGCCGTCAGCCGCACGTGGCCGCCCTTCAGGTAGCGCAGGCCGCCGTGCACGAGCTTCGACGAGCGGCTCGACGTGCCCCACGCGAAATCGTGGCGCTCGACCAGCAGCGCCTTCAGCCCCCGCCGTGCGGCCTCCAGCAGCACGCCGGCGCCGCTGATGCCGCCGCCGATCACCAGCACGTCCCAGTCGCGCGCCAGCACGTCCGCCAGGCCCGCGCGGCCGCCCCGCTGCCACAGTGCGGCGAAGGCGCCGCTCATGGCGTCACCAGCTTGCCCGGGTTCATGCGGCCGTCCGGATCGAATGCGCGGAACAGGGTGCGCAGCGCGGCCATGCCCAGTTCTCCCTTTTCGTGCGCGAGCCACGGCGCGTGGTCGCGGCCCACGCCGTGCTGGTGGCTGATCGTGCCGCCGCTCGCGACGATCGCTTCGGACACCGCCGTCTTCAGCAGGCGCCAGCGCGCGAGGTCCGCGTCGTAGTCGCCCGCCAGGCGCCAGATGAACGTCGAGTAGACGCTCGCGCCCTGCGGATACAGGTGCGACAGGTGCGTGTACGCGTGCACCCGCTCGCCGTCGCGCGCGAGGGCGTCGTGCGCGGCCCGTTCGATGGCGCGCATGCCGGGCGTGACGCGCGGCCAGTCGAGCGCCGTCTCCACCGTGTCGATCGCATAGCCGTGCGTCCACGCGCTGTTGCGCAGGTAGACGTTGCGGAAGCGGTTGCGCTTCCACCGCTCGCCGAGTCCCCGGCCGACGTGCACGCCGCCATCGCGCCGCGCGAGCGCCAGCGCCGCCTTCAGCGCGGCACGTGCCTGCGCCTTCTCTCCGCTCGCGCCCACGAGCAGCATGCATTTATCCGGGCCCGCGCCGCGCAGCTTCAGCCACGTCTCCAGCAGCGCCACCTGGCGGCCGTGGCCGGCCAGGGTGAGCATCGTCGCCGTCTCCACCGCGTTCGACAGGCGCAGCATCGACAGGCCCAGTCGCGCCTGCACGATGGCGCGCACGGCCCGCTCGGCCGCCGCCCAGTCGGGGAAGAACACGGCGTGGAACGCTTCGTATTCGGGCAGGCGGCTGATGCGCACCGCCGCTTCCGTCAGGATGCCGAGCCGTCCTTCCGACCCCAGCACCAGTTCGCGCAGGTCGGGGCCCGCGGCGGACGCGGGAAAGGTGGGGATGGCGAGCGGGCCGGCGGGCGTCTCCACGCGGCCGCCGGCGAACAGCTGCTCGATGCGGCCGTAGCGCAGCGATTGCTGGCCGGACGAACGCGTCACGACCCAGCCGCCCAGCGTCGAATAATCGAACGATTGCGGGAAGTGGCCGAGCGTGTAGCCGTGCGCGCGCAGCTGCGCTTCCAGGTCCGGGCCGGCCACGCCGGCTTCGAACACGGCCAGCTGCGCCTCCGCGTCGATGGACACGAGAGCCCGCATGCGCGCCATGTCGACGCACAAGGTCGGCCGCGCGCCGACCGCATCCAGGTGTCCGGCGACGCTCGTGCCGCCGCCGTACGGGACGACGGCCGCGTCGTGGTCCGCGGCCCAGCGCAGCAGGGTGCGCACGTCGGTGCCGCTTTCCGGGAACGCGACGCCATCCGGCACGGTGCCGATGCGGCCGTAGCGCAGGCGCAGCCAGTCCCGCAGGCTCTGGCCCGCCGCATGCGTCAGGCGGGTCTGCGGCGCCGCATCGACCAAAGGATGCGCCGGCAGCCGGCCCGGCGGCAGGGCAGCGCACAGCGCGTCGAACCCGGCGTCGCGCGGGGCCGCGCTGGCGCCGACCTGCCCGCGCAGGAAATCCAGCGCGGACTCGCCCAGCGCCACCTCGATCGTATCGTCTCCCCAGCCGTTCCAGCGTCGCATTGGTTCTTTTCTCCGTACACGGTGTTCATCCTGCGGCTATACTGACTTGCGTCATCACGACCGTATTGCGGATTCATGCCAAGCGCTTGTTCGAACATGCCAGCCACGCCGCCCCGGGTCACCGCGGCCTATCTGCAGCCGCTGCTGGAGACGGCCGCCGCGCGCGGTATCGACGCGGCCGCGCTGGCATCGAGCGCCGGTCTCGCCGCCATCGCATCGGACCCGCTGCCGGCCGCCGACTACATCGCCCTGCTGGACGCGGGCAGCCGCCTCGCGCGCGATCCGCATTTCGGCCTGCACGTGGGCGAGCGCGTGCGGCCCGGCACGTACAGCGTGTACGGCCTCGTGCTGCTGGCCTGCCGCGACATCGGCCAGGCGCTGGATCAGACGCAACGCTACGAACAGCTGGCACACGACCTCGGACGCTCGCGCCTGGAGCCGCGCGGCGCGCTCGCCCGCTACACGTGGACGAGCCGCTATCCGCATGCGAGCCGGCACCTGGCGGAAAGCGTGTTCGCGGGCATCCGCACATTCGGGTCGTGGCTCGCGGGCCGGCCGCTCGCGCCGCGCGCCCTCGCGTTCGCGCATGCGCGCCCGCCCGATGCCGACCCGGCCGAGTACGCGCGCGTGCTCGGCACGATGCCGGACTTCGGCGCGTCCGCGCACACCGCCGACTTCGACGCCTCCCTCCTCGCGCTGCCGCTGCCCGCCGCGGACATCACCATGTACCCGCTGCTGCAGCAGCACGCCGAACGCCTGCTGCGCGAACGGGAACGAACGGCCAGCGGGATCGTCGCGCAGGTCCATGCGGCCATCGTCGACGCGCTCGCCCGCGAACCCGTGCGGCTGGCCGGCATCGCCGCGGCGCTGGACCTGTCCCCGCGCACCTTGCAGCGCAAGCTCGCCGACGCCGGCGCGACGTTCCAGCAGGTGCTCGATGCTGCCCGTTACGCGCTCGCGATGGCGTATTTGCGCGAGGGCGGGCTGTCGCTCGTCGACATCGCCTTCCTGCTCGGCTTCCAGGAACAGAGCGCGTTCACGCATGCGTTCCGCGAATGGTCGGGCATGAATCCCGGCGCGTGGCGGGAACGGACGGCCGGTAAAAAATAGATGTCAACGTGGGCGTTTTCATAACGGATGCCCGCTGCGGTTTTGCTATAACGGCAGGTTGACCCGGCCGCTGGGCTGGACTACACACAGAGAGTCAATACAAATGTGGAAATCATTATTCATTGGAGGCCTGTCCGCGTGCGCACTGGCGGCACATGCCGCGCCGCCGGCCATGCAGCGCGTGGGCACGGGCATGGAGGTGCGCACGGACCAGGGCGTGCTGACGATCGAGCCGGTGGCGCCGCGCGTCGTCCACGTCCGCTTCGGCCCCGCGGGCTACACGGGCAATTACAACCCGGCCGTCATCGCGCAGCCGCAGAAGATCGCGTTCGACATCGGTGAATCCGCCGACGCGTGGACGCTGTCCACGGCCGGCCTGAAGGTGCGCGTGGGACGCCAGGACGGCAACGTCTCGTTCCAGACGCCGGACGGCAAGGAGATCGTCAAGGAAGGCGGCCGCGACCTGTCGCGCGGCGTCGTGCAGCGCTTTTATAACGACGACCATGGCACGGTCCTGTACGGCCTCGGCCAGCACCAGAACGGCCTGCTCGACTACGGCGGCAACATCGTGCGCCTGCAGCAGGCGAACCGCGACGTCGCCGTGCCGATGCTGGTCTCGCCCAAGGGCTACGGCATCCTGTGGAACAACGCGGCCGTCACGGACGTCGAGGTCGACATCCCGTCCGGACCGCCGATCCTGATCCGTTCGGAAGCGGGCGGCGGCGTCGATTATCACTTCATGTACGGCCCGGAACTGGACGACGTGATCAAGGGCTACCGCCGCCTGACGGGCACGGCGCCCATGATGCCGCGCTGGACGTGGGGCCTGTGGCAGTCGAAGGAACACTACAAGACGCAGGACGAGCTGCTGTCGGTCGCGGCGAAATACCGTGAGATGAAGGTGCCGCTCGACGCGGTCATCCAGGACTGGCAGTACTGGCTGCCGGGCCAGTGGGGCAGCCACGAATTCGACAAGGCGCGCTTCCCCGCTCCGGCCGCGATGGTGAAAAAACTGCATGACCAGAACGTCCACACGATCATCTCCGTGTGGGCCCGCCTCGACCCGGATACCGCCAACACGAAGGCGCTGGACGCGATGGGCGGCCTGTACCCGCCCACCTATCCGAACGTCTACCCGGCCGGCAAGGGCCGCTGGTACGACGCGTACAACCCGCGCGCCCGCGACCTGTACTGGCGCCAGGTCATGCGCGGCCTCGGCACGCTCGGCTTCGACGGCTGGTGGCTGGACGCGTCGGAAGCGGAACTGGGCGGCTGGTGGGGGCAGATGCGCGAACTGCAGACCGGCGCCGGTCCGGGCAGCGTCGTCTACAACGCCTATCCTCTGCTGCACACGACCGCCGTGCATGACGGGATGAAGCGCGACCAGCCCGGCAAGCGCGCGTTCATCCTGACCCGCTCCGCCTACGCGGGCCAGCAGCGCAACGCGGCCATCACGTGGTCGGGCGACACGATGGGCAACTGGGACGTGTTCCGCCGCCAGATCCCGGCCGGCTTGAATTTCATGCTGAGCGGTATCCCGTACTGGTCGGCCGACATCGGCGGCTTCTTCGGCGGTTCGCCGAAAGATCCGGCGTACGCGGAACTGTTCACGCGCTGGTTCCAGTTCGGCGTGTTCAACCCGATGTTCCGCGTGCACGGCACCGGCGACGGCAAGGAGATCTGGCAGTTCGACGACGCCACGCAGAAGATCATGCGCGACTACATCGACCTGCGCTACCGCCTGCTCCCGTACATCTATTCGGCGTCGTGGGACGTCACGCACAACGACGGCACGATGATGCGCGCCCTCGCCTTCGACTTCCGCGAGGACGAGCACGCGCTGCACATCCCGGACCAGTACATGTTCGGCAAGGCCCTGCTCGTGGCGCCCGTCGTGCAGGCGAAGGCACAGGCGCGCGACGTCTACCTGCCCGGCAAGGACGCGTGGTACGACTTCTGGAGCGGCGCGCGGCTGGCCGGCGGCCAGGTCGTGACGGCGAAGGCCGACATCGCGACCATTCCCCTCTACGTCCGCGCCGGCAGCATCCTGCCGCTGGGCCCCGTGAAGCAGTTCGCGGACGAGAAGTCGGATGCGCCGGTGGACCTCGTCGTCTATCCGGGCAAGGATGGCGCCTATGAGCTGTACGACGACGGCGGCGACGGTTACGCCTACGAGAAAGGCGCGTATGCGGTCGTGCGGATGACGTGGAACGACGGAGCCAGACGCCTCGACATCGCGCCGCGCCAGGGCCGCTACGACGGCATGCCGGCCCGCCAGGCGTTCGCGGTGCGTTGCGGTCCCAAGGCCGGTGAGATCGTCAAGGTCGTGTATGACGGCAAGGCGGCGTCGGTGCCGCTGCCGCACTGCGGCAACTGAGCGTACAGTGTAACGCGTGGGCTCGGGGAGCCCACCCTACTCGCTGAGCGTACGGTAGGGTGGGCACCCTGTGCCCACGCGAACGTATGCGGTCCGTCGGCGTCACTTGAACCTGCGCGCCCGGGCGCGCAGGTCGTCCAGCGCCGGCACGATGGCGAGGCCGCACAGCAGCAGCGCCAGCGGCACCGTCACCACGTAGCCGAAGATCTTGAAGCCGAGCGCGCCCGCGACGCCGCCGCCGAAGAAGGCCCCCAGCAGGCCGCACAGCAGGACGAGGCGCCCGCGGTTCGCGGCCACGCGCGGGTGCGGAGGGCTGGTCAGGCCATCGTCCACGTTCCAGTACATCATCTTGCCGAGTTCGATGCCGATGTCGGTGACGATGCCCGTCATGTGCGTCGTGCGGATCTCCGCATGCGAAATTTTCGTCACGAGCGCGTTCTGCAGGCCCATCGTAAAGCACAGCAGCATCACCGTGGCCGGCACGAACAGGCCCCGCACGCTGGACAACTGGGCGCCCAGCACGCCGAAGGCGAGCAGCAGCATGGCTTCGCACAGCAGCGGCAACGCGTATTCGCTGGCCAGCGCACGGCGCCGGCCGTAGTTGACGAGGATCGCCGTGGTGGCCGCGCCCAGCAGGAACGAGACGATGGCGCCGAGCGCGTCGAGCACGAGGTCGAAGGCGCCCAGCGCGAGATTGTCGGCGGCCGACGACACGATGCCCGTCATGTGCGACGTGTACTGTTGCACGGCGAGGAAGCCGCCGGCGTTCACGGCCCCGGCCACGCCGGCCAGTGCATAGCCGAGGTGGCGGTTGGCCCGGGCGCTGCGCGCCTGGGCGGTCAGGGTGCGGACATAGTCGACGGAGCGCTGCATGATTGAATGGGTCCGATTGGGATTCCTTACGTCAATACTAACGCACCCGGGTTCACGTGGCTATAATTGCCCTTCTCACCTCGAATATCGCCAGGAAAACACATCGCCGTGAATCCACATCTCGACCGCCTGCACCCGTACCCGTTCGAAAAGCTGCGCCAGCTGTTCGCCGGCGTCACGCCGAATCCCGACTACAACGCCATCAGCCTCGGCATCGGCGAGCCCAAGCATCCGACGCCCGCGTTCATCCAGAAAGCGCTGACGCATGCGATGGCCGGCCTCGCCACGTATCCGACGACGCACGGCAACGAGCCGCTGCGCGCCGCGATCGCCGCATGGCTGGAGCGCCGCTACGGGATTCCGGCGCTGGATGCGGCCACGATGGTGCTGCCGGTGAACGGCTCGCGCGAGGCGCTGTTCGCGATCGCGCAGACCGTGATCGATCCGCGCAAGCCGGGCGCGCTCGTCGTCAGCCCGAATCCGTTCTACCAGATCTACGAAGGCGCGGCCTACCTGGCGGGCGCCGAGCCGTATTTCGTGAATTCCCAGCCGGCCCGCAACTTCGCCTGCGATTACTCCAGCGTGCCGGACGAGGTATGGTCCCGTGTGCAGCTGCTGTACCTGTGCTCCCCGGGCAATCCGACGGGCGCCGTGCTGTCGCTGGACGACTGGCGCGAGCTGTTCGCGCTGGCCGACCGCCATGGCTTCGTGATCGCGGCCGACGAGTGCTATTCCGAGATCTATTTCGGTTCCACGCCGCCGCTGGGCGCGCTGGAAGCGGCGCACCAGCTGGGCCGCAGCGGCGGCGCGCGTCCGTACGCGAACCTGATCGTGTTCTCGAGCCTCTCGAAGCGCTCGAACGTGCCGGGCATGCGCTCGGGCTTCGTTGCCGGCGATCCGGAACTGATGAAGAAATTCCTGCTGTACCGTACCTACTGCGGCGGCGCGATGTCGCCGCCGGTGCAGGCCGCGTCGATCGCCGCGTGGAACGACGAGGCCCACGTGCAGGAAAACCGCACGCTGTACAAGGAAAAGTTCAACCTCATCACCCCGCTCCTGAAGCAGGTGATGGACGTGGAGCTGCCGGACGCGGGCTTCTACCTGTGGGCCGACGTGCGCCGTACGGGCCTGTCGGACACGGAGTTCGCACGCGGCCTGTACGCCGAATATAATGTGACGGTTTTGCCCGGCAGTTACCTGGCGCGCGACGCGCACGGCAGCAATCCGGGCCGCAACCGCATCCGCATGGCGCTCGTCGCCGAAGTGGACGAAGGACTGGAAGCGGCGAACCGCATCGTCCAGTTCTGCAACGATCTCAAGGCTTCCTGAAACACCACCTGTATAGACCATTATCATGACCCAACAACTCCAGACCATCATCGACACCGCGTGGGAACAGCGCGCAGACATCAGCCCGACGAGTGCGAGCGCCGAAGTGCGCGACGCCGTCGCCCACGTGCTGGCCGGCCTTGACGACGGCAGCCTGCGCGTCGCCCAGAAGGACACCGGCAGCTGGGTCGTGAACCAGTGGATCAAGAAAGCCGTCCTGCTGTCGTTCCGCCTCGAGAACAACGTGCCTGTCGAAGGCGGCGGCATGCAGTTCTACGATAAAGTCCCGACCAAGTTCGCGAACTACTCGGCCGACGACTTCGCCAAGGGCGGCTTCCGCGTCGTCCCGCCGGCCGTCGCGCGCCGCGGCGCGTTCATCGGCAAGAACGTCGTGCTGATGCCGTCGTACGTGAACATCGGCGCCTACGTCGACGAAGGCGCGATGGTCGACACGTGGGCCACCGTCGGCTCCTGCGCCCAGATCGGCAAGAACGTCCACCTGTCGGGCGGCGTGGGCATCGGCGGCGTGCTGGAACCGATGCAGGCCAACCCGACCATCATCGAAGACAACTGCTTCATCGGCGCCCGTTCGGAAATCGTGGAAGGCGTGATCGTCGAAGAGAACTCGGTGATCTCGATGGGTGTGTACATCGGCCAGTCGACCAAGATCTACAACCGCGAGACCGGTGAAGTGTCGTACGGCCGCATCCCGGCCGGTTCGGTCGTCGTGTCGGGCAGCCTGCCCTCTAGCGACGGCAAGTACAGCCTGTACTGCGCGGTGATCGTCAAGCAGGTGGATGCGAAGACCCGTGCGAAGACGGGTATCAACGAGCTGCTGCGCGGCGTGTAAGCCCGGCGCGCTCGCGTGGGCACGGGGTGCCCACCCTACGGCAGCGTCGAATCGTAGTTGGTGGGCACGGGTGCCCACCCTACGCCGGGCTGTTGTAGGGTGGGCTCCCCGAGCCCACCATTGCATTTGCGCCACCGCGCCATCAGGTTAGAATCCCTTAACTGCGAAAAATTACCGCGAAGCAAGGGAGAGACCACCATGATGATGGAACGCCTGTTCCAGTTGATGAAGGAAAAGAACGCGTCCGACATGTTCTTCGCGGTCAATTCCCCAGTCCACATCAAGATCAACGGGAACCTCATCCCGATCAACCAGAACAAGCTCGAGCCGGACAATATCCGCGTGCTGCTGTCGGAGATCGCCAGCCCCGAGCAAATGGACGAGCTGGACCGCGACAACGAGCTCAACATGGGGATCTCGGTCGCGAACCTGGGCCGCTTCCGCCTCTCCGCGTTCCGCCAGCGCGGCAGCATCTCCGCCGTGTTCCGTTTCGTTCCCGCCACGATCCCGCCGCTCGCCGAGCTGGGCCTGCCGTCCGTGCTGTCGGAACTGATCATGGAAAAGCGCGGCCTGCTGCTGATCGTCGGCGCCACGGGCTCCGGCAAGTCGACGACGATCGCCTCCATGCTCGACCACCGCAACGAGCAGCGCCACGGCCACATCCTCACGCTGGAAGACCCGATCGAATACCTGTTCAAGAACAAGAAAGCGATCGTCAACCAGCGCGAGATCGGCAGCGACGCGAAGAGCTTCGACGTCGCCCTGCGCAATTCGATGCGCCAGGCGCCGGACTGCATCCTGATCGGCGAGATCCGCGACAAGGACACGATGGCCGCCGCCCTCGCCTACGCCCAGTCCGGCCACCTCGTGCTGGCCACGCTGCACGCGAACAACAGCTACAACGCGCTGAACCGCATCATCAGTTTCTACCCGATCGAGAACCGCCCCGCGCTATTGCAGGACCTGTCGTCCGCCGTGAAGGCGATCGTGTCGCAGCGCCTCGTGCGCGCGAAAGCCGGCGGGCGGCGGGCGGCGGCCGTGGAGATCATGGTCAACACGCGCTACGTCGCGGACCTGATCGAAAAAGGCGAGATCGGCCAGATCAAGGAAGCGATGGACAAGAGCCTGTCGCCGGGGTCGCAATCGTTCGAAAAGGCGCTGCTGGAACTCGTGCAGGCCGATTTGATCACGCAAGAGGAGGCGCTGGCCAACGCCGACTCGGCCACCAATCTGCTCTGGCTGATCAATAACGGGCCGGACAGCAAGCCGAAGGAAGAGGAAGCGCCCAAGCCGGCCGAGCCGGATGGGCCGTCGTTCACGGAATTCACGCTGGATCGCTGACTTGACCGACCGTCCCCTGTCGACCGCACTCCTGTGCGGCCTTCTCGTATTGTCGTCCTCGAATGCGCTTGCCGCGCCCGGTTCGCGCTGCGTCGGCGATGACGTCCTGCTGCAGCGCGATACCCTCGAGGCCGCCAGGGTGGCCTTGCCGGTGTTCGCCCACTTCTGCTATCGCGACAAGAGCGGCGACTACGTGGTGTACCTGACCGAAAGCGGCGACCGTCGCTACGGTGACGACACCTTGTCGAGCAAAATCGGCGCGTATTTGTTCAAGATAAACGCTGGGCCGACCCTGGCGGCCATGGGCACGGTCAGCGATAGCGCACTGGCGGGGACGGCCGGTGTGCAATGGTGGACCAGGCTGACCGAGTTGGACGACATCGACGGCGATGGCCTGGTCGATCCGATCCTGGTCTACCGCTTCTACGCCAGCGACAACGGCAAGATGCTGAGCGACCCCTATGAAGGCCGGCTGAAGATGATCGCTTTTCACCGTGGCGCCAAAGTCGCCATCCGGGCCATCACGGGCAACCTCGACCTGCAACGGTCGACCACCGCCAGCGCGTCCTACTTCAAGCTGCCGCCCGTCCTGCAAACGCATCTGGTGCGCAAGATGAAGCGGATGTATGACGAACAGCAGTTTGGATTCGACAACAGCCACGCCTTCAAGCCGCAGAAGTAAGCCGGCCTCGACATTACCGTCATTCCGCTCACGCCGGCGTTCGGGCCGCTGTCGTTGCGGGCGCCGCAGGCCATGGTCCCGTTCCGCACGACGGCCTCCGCTGCCGGCCAGCAACGTAAGGAAACAGGCCGAAGCGACCAGGATACGCATGGGATCTCCCGGTATGTACTCACGTTGTTGATTAACGGAAATGTTAAATCCTTGTCGAATCGACGTACATAACGCCGCCCTCCCTTCGCCATTGGTAAACTATCGGTGGGATAGCCGGCCTGTGCTATCCTTCGCGCCTTCCCGAACAGCAATACCCACCCGCCATGAAGAAGACCCTCTACGGTATTCCCAACTGCGACACCGTCAAGAAAGCCCGCACCTGGCTCGCCGACAACGGCCAGGAATTCGAGTTCCACGACTTCAAGAAGCAAGGCCTGGACCGCGCCACCGTTGCGCGCTGGCTCGAGCAGATCGATTGGGAAACGCTCGTCAACCGCAAGGGCACCACGTGGCGCAAGCTGACCGACGAGCGCCGCGCGCAGGTCGTCGACAAGGCCAGCGCCCTCGACCTGATGCTGGAAAATCCGTCCGTCATCAAGCGTCCGGTTCTCGAAGGCGGCGGCCGCGTGTCCGTCGGCTTTTCGGCCGCCCAGTACGAAGACCTGTTCGGGGACTGGCCGGCATGAAGCCGTCGCGCACCCAACTCCTGACGGAGGAGCTGATCGCGCTCGATTCCGTCACGCCGCAGGACAAGGGCTGCCAGCAGAAGCTTCAAGCGCTGCTCGCGCCGCTCGGCTTCCGCTGCGAGACGATCGAGTCGAACGGCGTGACGAACCTGTGGGCGCGACGCGGCGACGCGGCGCCCGTGTTCGTGTTCGCCGGCCACACGGACGTCGTGCCGACCGGTCCCGCCAGCCAGTGGGCGTCGCAGCCGTTCGTGCCGACGCGGCGCGACGGCAAGCTGTACGGCCGCGGCGCGTCGGACATGAAGACGTCGATCGCCGCCATGGTCGTCGCCGTCGAGGAATTCGTGGCCGCGCACCCGGACCATATCGGCTCGATCGCGTTCCTGCTCACGTCCGACGAGGAAGGCCCGGCCCTTGATGGCACCGTCATCGTCTGCGACCTGCTGGAAGAACGGGGCGAGACGATCGACTACTGCCTCGTGGGCGAGCCCACGTCCAGCCACGTGCTGGGCGACATGATCAAGAACGGCCGCCGCGGCTCGCTCTCCGGCTGCCTCGTCGTCAAGGGCGTGCAGGGCCACATCGCCTACCCGCACCTGGCGCGCAACCCGATCCACCAGGCGGCGCCGGCACTGGCCGAGCTCGCTGCCGAGAAATGGGATGAGGGCAACGAATACTTCCCGCCGACGAGCTGGCAGGTGTCCAATATCGCGGCCGGCACCGGCGCCACGAACGTGATCCCGGGCGAGCTGAAGGTCGACTTCAATTTCCGCTTTTCCACGGCCAGCACGGCCGAGAGCCTGCAGGCGCGCGTGCACGCGATCCTCGACCGCCACGGCCTCGACTACGACCTGAAATGGACGCTGTCCGGCCAGCCGTTCCTCACGCCGAAGGGCACCTTGTCGGACGCAATCTGCGGCTCGATCAAGCAGGAACTGGGCGTGACGACGGAACTCTCGACCACGGGCGGGACGTCGGACGGCCGCTTCATCGCCCGCATCTGCCCCCAGGTGATAGAATTCGGGCCACCCAACGACAGCATCCACAAGATCGACGAGCACATCGAAGTGCGTTACATCGATCCGCTCAAGAACATCTACCGGCGCACGCTGGAGCGATTGCTCACCATCCCGCCGTCCGCGGCATAACGACGAGACCTCGCCATGACCACGACCCATTTCTGCACGCCCCGCGACCTGCTGCGCTACGCCGTGACCCGTTTCAACGGCGCCAAGCTGTTCTTCGGCCACGGCAGCGCCGAAGCGTTCGACGAGGCCGCCTACCTGATCCTGCACACCCTGAAACTGCCGCTGGACAAGCTCGAGCCCTTCCTCGACGCCCGCCTGCTGCCGGAAGAAATCCTGCAGGTGATGGCCGTCATCGAGCGCCGCGTCAACGAGCGCGTGCCGGCCGCCTACATCACGAATGAGGCGTGGCTGGGCAGCTACAACTTCTACGTCGACGAACGCGTGCTCGTGCCGCGTTCGTTCATCGCCGAGCTGATCCCGAATTTCTTCAGCCCGTGGGTGGCGGATCCGGACGGCGTCGAAAACGTGCTCGAACTGTGCACCGGCTCCGGCTGCCTGGCGATCATGCTGGCGGACGCGTTCCAGAACGCCGTCGTCGATGCCGTCGACATCTCGAAGGACGCGCTGGCCGTGGCCGAGCGCAACATCCGCGACTACAAGCTGGAAGGCCGCGTGAACCCGATCGAGTCCGACCTGTACCAGCACGTGCCGTTCAAGAAATACGACCTGATCGTGACGAACCCGCCATACGTGAACAGCGATTCGATGGGCAAGCTGCCGCCGGAATACCTGCGCGAGCCGCAGATCGCATTGGCCGGCGGCGAAGACGGCATGGACCTCGTGCGCAAGATCGTCGACGGCGCGGCCGAGCGCCTGACGCCCGAGGGTGTGCTGATCGTCGAGATCGGCAACGAGCGCGAGTATGCGGAAGCGGCGTTCGGGCACCTGGGCCTCACGTGGCTGACCACGAGCCAGGGCGATGATGCCGTCTTTCTGCTGACGGCGGAGCAGCTGGCGAAGTAATTCCCAAGACAGCCCTAAAACCGTCGTTCCCGCGCAGGCGGGAACCCAAGCTTGCGTGATCTGCCACGAACTTGGGCCCCTGCCTTCGCAGGGGCGACGTTGGTCAAGATAACTCAGTTCCCCCCCATGATCCGATTCTCCAACGTCAGCCTGATGCGCGGCACGAAACCGCTGCTGGAAGACGCCGACCTCACCCTCAATCCCGGCGACAAGATCGGCCTGATCGGCGCGAACGGCGCCGGCAAATCCAGCCTGTTCGCGATGCTGCGCAACGAGCTGCACCCGGACCAGGGCGCGATCGACTTCCCCGCGCGCTGGCGCATGGCCTATGTCGCGCAGGAGACCCCGGCGCTGGACCGTCCCGCCATCGAGTACGCCATCGACGGCGACGCCCACCTGCGCACCCTGCAGGCCGAGCTGGACCGCCTGGAAGCCCTGCCCCACACGACGGAGAACGGCATCGCCATCGGCCACGTCCACTCGGGGCTGGCCGACGCCGACGCGTACACGGTGCAGTCCCGTGCCGAGCAGCTGCTGCTGGGCCTGGGCTTCTCGCTGGACCAGATGCGCCAACCGGTCGCCAGCTTCTCCGGTGGCTGGCGCATGCGCCTGAACCTGGCGCAGGCGCTGATGTGCCAATCGGATCTGCTGCTGCTGGACGAGCCGACCAACCACCTGGACCTGGACGCCATCATCTGGCTCGAGGACTGGCTCAAGCGCTATCCCGGCACCCTGATCATCATCTCGCACGACCGCGACTTCCTCGACGAGATCGTGAACGTGGTCGTACACATCGACGAGCGCAAGCTGAAGCGCTACTCGGGCAACTACTCGGCGTTCGAGCGCCAGCGCGCCGCGCACCTCGTGCTGGCGGCCGCCGCGTACGAAAAGCAGCAGCGCACGCGCGCCCACCTGCAATCGTTCGTCGACCGCTTCAAGGCCAAGGCCACCAAGGCCCGCCAGGCGCAGAGCCGCATGAAGGCGCTGGCGAAGATGGAAGAGCTGGCGCCGCTGCGCGCGGCGGCCGAGTTCTCGTTCGAATTCCGCGACCCGGTCTCGGCGCCGAATCCGCTGCTCGTGATGGAAGACGTCGACGCCGGCTACCCGTTGCTCGACGCGCATGGCGACAAGGTCGGCGGCAAGACCATCGTCCACAAGGTGAACTTCTCGCTGCAGACGGGCCAGCGCATCGGCCTCCTCGGCGTGAACGGCGCCGGCAAATCCACCCTGATCAAGACGATCGCGAACGACCTCGCGCCGCTCGCGGGCAAGGCGACCCTCGGCAAGGGCCTCGTGATCGGCTACTTCGCCCAGCACCAGGTCGAGATGCTGCGCCACGACGAATCGCCGCTGTGGCACCTGCAAAAGATCGCGCCGACCACGCGCGAGCAGGAGCTGCGCAACTTCCTCGGCGGCTTCAACTTCCCGGGCGATATGGTGACGAGTTCCATCAAGCCGTTCTCCGGCGGCGAGAAGGCGCGCCTGGCGCTGGCGCTGATCGTGTGGCAGCGCCCGAACCTGCTGCTGCTGGACGAGCCGACCAACCACCTGGACCTGGAAACGCGCGAGGCGCTCACCCTCGCGCTGGCGCAGTTCGAAGGCACCCTGGTCGTCGTCTCGCACGACCGCCACCTGCTGCGCGCGACGACCGACCAGTTCATCATCGTGGCCGACGGCCGCCTGCAACCGTTCGACGGCGACCTGGACGACTACAAGGACTGGCTGTTCCAGACCAAGTTGAAGGGCGATGCCGGCACGGGCGCGCCGCTGCCGTCATCGACGCCGGCCGCACCCGCGCCCGCCGTCGACCGCAAGGAACAGAAGCGCCTGGAAGCGGAAGAACGCCAGCGCCTGGCCGCGCTGAAGAAGCCCATCGAAAACCGCATCAAGCGGCTGGAAGAGCAGATGGCCAAGCTGAACGCGAAAAAGGCCGAGGTCGACGCCCGGCTGCTGGAGCCGGGCATCTACGAGGCGGACAAGAAGGAAGAGCTGAAGAATCTCGTGGCCGACCAGGCGTTCCTGACGCGCGACCTGGGCAATCTCGAGAACGAGTGGCTGGAGTTGCAGGAGCAGCTGGAAAGCTTGGTAGCCTAGGCAACCTGGCGCGCGCCGTCCTTCTGCGGACGGCGCACCGACATCAGCCGGTCGATATCGACCAGAATCAACCGCCGCGCCCCCATCTGCCCCAGCCCGATCAGGTAGTCGACCTGCGCCTGGTCCGCACCGGGCACCGGCGACACCTGCTCGGGCGCCAGCGAGACGACGCCCGTCACGCCATCCACCACCATCCCCATCGTGCAGGTCGACAGCCTGAGGATGATCACGTCCGTCATCGGATCGGGCGCGTCCGGCGACGTGCCGCAGGCGGCGCGCATGTCGACGAGCGGCATGATCACGCCGCGCGAGACGGCCACGCCGCCGACGATCTCGCCGTCCGATGTAAAGCGCTCGAGTGCCTTGAGTACCCGGAGTTCCTGCACCTTGGCGACGTCGAGCCCGTACTCGAGGCCGCCGAGGGTAAAACTCAGGAATTGGGTGGTGGTCGTCGTAGTCATGTGCATGGCGGATCCTTTCCTCAAGATCGCCATGCTAAAGCGATGACGATTGGAAATTGTTGAGTGCAGTCAACAATCAATGAGACATTTCCTACCTTGCGCTCGGCGCTTACGTCCGTACAATGTTCGGAATTGACCTAAAGGGGATGACGATGTTCCGGTGGCTGCAAAGCCTGTTTTCCAGCCCGTCCGTGGCGCAACCGCAGCCGCAGCCGGCCGTCGAGCCTGTTCCCGCCCCTGCTCCCGCGCCCGCGTCACCCGCGCCGCAACCGGGCACGGCACCCGTCTCCTTCGAGCAGCTGGAACGGATCAACGGCGCCTGGCACGCCTGGCTGTTCGACCGCGCGGACGGTGGACTGGAGCTCTCCGACGCCGAGACGCGCGTGCTGGAGGCGCTGGCGACGATCGTCGCGTCGCAGCAGTCCGGCGCCGCGCTCGTCCGGCGCATGCCGGGGCTGGTCCCGCAACTGCTGCAAAGCCTGCGCAGCGAGACGTTTTCCGGCAGCGCGCTGTCGCGCACGATCGCAACCGATCCCGTGCTGGTGGCGGCCGTCGTCCGTCTCGCCAACAGCTGCTACCGGGGAACGGGCCAGTCGATCACGAGCGTCGAACAGGCAGTGATCCTGATCGGCCAGGAGGGCTTGCGCCAGCTGATCACGACGGTCGCGTTCCGGCCCATCATCGACGTGCGTTCGGGATTCTATACACGCCGCCTGGCGCCGCACCTGTGGGCGCATTCGGAGCGCTGCGCGATCGCCGCGCGCCAGATGGCCGGCGCCGGCGTCGAACCGTTCGACGCCTTCCTCGCCGGGCTGCTGCAGAACGTGGGGCTGATCGTCAGCCTGCGCATCATGGACCAGGAGGCGAAGGACGGCGAGCGCCTCGGCTCCGACGTGTTTCTCGCCCAGCTGGCCCGCGCCACGCGCCGCCTGTGCGCAAGCATCGCGCGCGAGTGGAATTTTCCGGAGACGGTCAGTACCGCGCTGCTGGAACAGGGCGATTTGCGGCGCGGCGTGATCATGTCGCCGCTGGGGCGTTTGCTCAAGCTGGCGGATTATCTCGGGAAGGTGCGGATGCTCGTCGAGCAGGGACTTGTCGACGAGGCGGATGAAGCCCTGTTTGCGGGGCTCCCCCCCGAAGCGGCGGAGTGCCATGCGGTGCTGAAAGCAACCGCGGTCGATTGACCTCCGCGTGGGCACGGGGGGCTGAAAGCAACCACGGTCGCTTGACGTCCGCGTGGGCACGGGGTGCTGAAAGCAACCACGGTCGCTTGACGGCCGCGTGGGCACGGGGTGCCCACCCTACGACGCTGTAGGGTGGGCTCCCCGAGCCCACGCGAAACGAATGTCAGCTGTAGGGTGGGCTCCCCGAGCCCACGCGAAACGAATATAAGCGTTTCAACTTCGCGTCTTCGACGGCCAGCTGCTTGTTCTGCTCATCCAGCCAGGTCTTGAGCGGCGCGAAGTATTCCAGCATCGCGGTCGCATCCATCTTGTCCGACCCCGTCACGGCCTTCAGCGCTTCCGGCCACGGCTTGCTCGTACCCATCTCCAGCATCTGCTGGAACCTGGCGCCGGCCTTCTGGTTGCCGTAGATCGAGCAGCGGTACAGTGGTCCCGTGTCGCCCGCTTCCTTGCACAGCGCGCGGTGGAACTGGAACTGCAGCACATGGGCGAGGAAGTAGCGGGCATACGGCGTGTCGCTCGCGACGTGGAACTTCGCGCCGGCGTCGAAGCCGCCGTCCGCGATCGGTGCCGGACGAGATACGCCCTGGTACTGCTGCGTCAGCGCCCACCAGGCCTTGTCGTAGTCGGCCGGCTTGACCTGCCCGCCGTAGACCTGCCAGCGCCACTTGTCGACCTTGTACGCGAACGGCATGAACGCGATCTTCTGCAGCGCGGTGTACAGCAGCGGACCGATCTCCTGCTTCGGATCCGGGTCCGTCTTCATCAGGCCGACCTTCTTCAGGTAGGCCGGCGTGATCGACAGCGCGACGGTGTCGCCGATGGCTTCGTGGAAGCCGTCGTTGGCGCCGTTCTTGAACATGGGCGACTGGTTGCTGTACGCGAGGTCGTAGTACAGGTGGCCCAGCTCGTGGTGGATGACGCGGAAGTCCTCGGCCGTCGGCGTGATGCACATCTTGACGCGCACGTCGTCCTTGCCGTCCAGGTCCCAGGCGGATGCGTGGCACACGACGTCGCGGTCGCGCGGCTTCGTCAGCAGCGAACGTTCCCAGAACGTGGCCGGCAGCTTGCGCATGCCCAGCGACGTGTAGAAGCCTTCGGCATAGCGCGTCATCTCGACGGCGCTCGTCTTGCGCTCTTCCAGCAGCGCCGTCAGGTCTTCCCCCTTTTCGAGGCCGGCCGGCTTCAGGATCGGGTACAGGTTGTCCCAGCTCTGCGCCCACATATTGCCCAGCAGGTGGGCCGGGATCGGGCCGTCGGCCGGCACGACGTCCGGACCGTAGGCCTGGCGCAGCTTGTAGCGCGTGTACGTGTGCAGCGAGTCGTACAGGGGTTTCACCTGCTGCCACAAGCGCTCCATCTCGGCCGAGAAGGCATCCGGCGCCATGTCGTAACGCGAGCGCCACAGCGCGCCCGTGTCGGCATAACCCATCGCGCGGGCGCCCTTGTTCGACAGCTCGACGTACTTCGCATAATCCTGCTTGTACGCGGGCGACTGGGCGTGCCAGCCGAGCCAGACTTCCTTCAGGCGCGCGGGGTCGTGGCTCGTGGCCAGCACTTTTTCCAGTTCGCCCAGCGGCATGCAGTCCGGCTTTGCCGCGCCAGCAGCGGCCTCCGGACAGTATTTCGCCTTGCCGTACGCGCCCGTCATGCTGGCGGCCAGGCGCGCGTACGCGCCGCGGTCGTCGGCGTTCTCCAGCATCAGCGACTGCTGCATCAGCATCAGCTTGCGGGCGCTCGCTTCCGAGACCTTCAGGCCGTTGTAGCGGCGCGCCTTGAGGGCGATGTCGCCGCTCACGGTCAAGTATTGTTCGTTGGCCTGCGCGGTCAGCGTCTCGGTGTCGAGCGTGATGAAGTTCTCGGCCACCCACTCGGCGCGGCCGGCGTCGAGGCCCAGCTGGTCGAGCTTCTTTTCGGATTCGGCGACGAAGCGCTCTGCTTCGGCCACGGTCGGCTTGCCCTTGCTGCTGGCTGCCTTCGTTGCGGCATGGACCGGCGCTGCGAATAGCGCGCCGGCGCACATGGCGGCGACCAGCGCGCCGATCGGGCGGCGCTGGAGGATGGGACGCATGGTGTTCAAGGTTTCCCCTCTGTCGGATTGGAGTCGTTATGGGTATGGCCTGGTGGCCACCCCCAAGTATAAACTTTACGACGCGGCGACGGTATCGCTGGACCACGCGACGCTGCCCGCGCCGCCGATGAACAGGAGTTCTCCCGCCTGCGGCCCGCGCAGCCGGGTGCGGATCTCGCGCGGCGACCACCGCCAGGGCTGGCCGTCCGCGGGGCTGTAGGCGAGGATGCGCACCTGCGTCTCGCCCTGCACCGAGGCGATCGCCACGCTGGAAATGCTGGCCGCGTCGCCGCGCTGCGCCTCGAGGTTCGCGAGCATCTGCGTGCCCGCCTGCTGCTCCGCTTCCGCGGCCTTGATCTTCGCGGAGACGTCGCCGAGCGCCTTCAGCGCCGGGCCCACGTCCTGCGCCATCTTCTGGAACTGGCGCGCCTGCTCGGGCGTCAGGCTGATCTCGCCCTTGCGCACGCGCGTGGCCAGCATCAGGTAGCGGCGCACGTCCGGCTTGCCCGTCATCGCATCCTGCGCGGCCTTCAGTTGCGCGGCCAGGGTGGCGAACTGCGCGACGCGCTGCGTCACCGCCGCGATCACCTCGCCGATCTGCTGGCCTTCCTCGCGCAGCACGGCCACGAGCATCTCGCTCTGCTTGCGCGGCACCGTGCATTCCACCGTCACGCGCCGGCCCGCGAGCGCGCAGCCCTCGGCCATGTTCACGACGACTTCGTCGCCGACGATCTCGCAGTTGACGGCGTGCTTCACCTCGACGCGCGTGCCCGCGATGACGCAGTTTTCCGCGCGCTCGACGACGATCCGGCCGTCTTCCGCACACAGCACCGAAGCCGACGCGACGCCGCGCACGTGGATGTCGCCGCGCGTATTGCGGGCGCTGCCGCCCACGAGGTTCGCGCGCACATCGACCGTGCCGCCGCGCGACACGAGGCTGCCGAACACGTCGCCGTGCACGGTGATGCTGTCGGCCTCGATCATGCGCTTTTCCTGGACTTCGCCGAACTCCTCGTAGTCGCCGGTCAGGCTCAGGTTACCCGTCGTCTTGGCGCTGACGCCGTCGCGGCTGACGACCTTGTCCTCGACCGAGATGCGACTCGTCTTCGCATCGACCATCAGGAACCCGGCCGCGCTGGACACGAGGAACTCGCCTTCCGGCGTGCGCTCCACCTTCGTGCCGGTGCCCGCATATGCCGGCAGGTCGACGTCGCGCCCCGGCTCGGGCGGCAGCGGTGTGCCGGACATCTCGAAGCCCATCGCGCCCGCCGTCGCCGGGACTTTCTTCAAGAGGCGTACGCCGGCCTGGATCTGCGGGAAGCGGTTCTGGAAGCTGTTCAGGTCGAGGCGGCCGTTGCCCAGTTCGAGCGGGGCGTCGCTGCGGTGGAGGTCATCCGACACTTCGACGATGTGCGCATCCTCGCCCGGCACCGGATCAAGCTGGCGCGCGACCGTGACGCGGTCGGCCCTGGTGGATTCCAGCGCCGCGCGGATGGCCGGCAGGTCGAGGCCGAAGCGGATGCCCTTGATCCACACGTCGGCGATGAATTCGTCGAGATCGAGGCGGGTCTGGAAGCCGGCGGCGTCGGGGTCGGCCGGGTCGGGCAGCCAGACGGGTTCGAAGTAATATTCCGCGTAGCCGCGTCCGATCTTGACGGCGCGGTACAGCGCACGGCGCGCCGGATCGAAGGTCTGGATGTCGGCCGCGAAGCGCACGAGCGTCGTGCCGTCCGGCCCTTGCGGCAGCTCGGGACCGTGGCCGAAGAGCGCCTTCATCAGCACGGGATAATCGATCCCGGTGAAGTAGTTCCCCGCGCGGTAGACGTTGTCGATGGCCGCCACCAGCGTGGTGCCGAGCACGGAGGGATCGGCATACACGCCGTCGTCGCGTTTGGCGATGCAATGCTCGGGACCGGTCGCGGCGAAGCGGGTCGCCGTTACGGAAAGGTCTGTGGTCACGATACGCTCCGTGCGGTTGATGCCGCGGCATGGACTGGGCCGCGGCAGAATCCGGCTAGCGTATCATGTTGTCACCTGAAAATAAACATCAAGCAACTAAGTTGATGCAAAGAAATTTCAGCGACGCTGCGGGTACAGGTCCATGCCCGCTTCATTGATCTGGCGGCGCAGGTCGCGCCGTTCGTCCGGCGTCATGCGGCTGCCGCGGCGCTCGTGCTGCTGCTCGCGCTGCTCCTGCTGCTGGGCGCGGCGCTGTTCCTCGTAGGCGCGCATGTCGTCGCGCTGGTCGCGGTCCTGCGGGGGCAGGCGGAAACGCGAGAACTGCGGCTGCGATTGCGATTGCAAGTCACCCCGGTCGCCGCGGTCGTCCCGCCGGTCGCCGTGTTGCTGGGCAAACGCGCCGCCGGCTCCCAGCACCAGGGCGCACGCCAACACAGCGCGGCGGGCCAGGCGGCCGGCCTTTTTCGCTGCGTGGTGATGTGTGAACGCACTGTTCATGGTGTTCCTCATTCGCGTTGCCGTGTCAGGAGTAAGCTGTGGTTTTGAGCTGTGGTGTAAGCTGCGATTCGATGAGGCCAGTGTATGAGGAATCGTCTTCGGGCATAAGGCGAATTGGGTAAAGTTTGTAACACAATGTAATGGCTCAACGATACCCCCTTGGCGTCGAGCCATAAGACGTTACCATAGCGACATTAATCTGACAAATCCGACAGAACGATGAATGCAACGAGCTCGAATGCCGGCACGGCCGGCGCGAATGGCGGCCACTCCGCCCGGATCATGGTCGTCGACGACGACGTGCGCCTGCGCGACCTGCTGCGCCGCTACCTGACCGAACAGGGCTTCCAGGTCGTGACGGCCGAAAGCGCGCCCGCGATGAACAAGCTGTGGCTGCGCGAGCGCTACGACCTGCTCGTGCTGGACCTGATGCTGCCCGGCGAAGACGGCCTGTCGATCTGCCGCCGCCTGCGCGGTGCCGGCGACCAGACCCCGATCATCATGCTGACCGCGAAAGGCGAGGACGTCGACCGCATCGTCGGCCTCGAGATGGGCGCCGACGACTACCTGCCGAAGCCCTTCAACCCGCGCGAGCTGGTGGCGCGCATCAACGCGGTCCTGCGCCGCAAGGGCCCGGACGAGATCCCCGGCGCGCCGAGCGAGACGCCGCAGACCTTCGAATTCGGCGACTTCGTGCTGGACCTCGGCACGCGCACGCTCAAGAAAAACGGCGAGACCGTGCCGCTGACCACGGGCGAGTTCTCGGTGCTGAAAGTGTTCGCGCGCCATGCGCGCCAGCCGCTGTCGCGCGAGAAGCTGATGGAACTGGCGCGCGGCCGCGAGTACGAAGTGTTCGACCGCTCGCTCGACGTGCAGATCTCGCGCCTGCGCAAGCTGATCGAGCCGGACCCGTCGAGCCCGCTGTACATCCAGACCGTATGGGGCCTGGGCTACGTATTCATTCCTGAAGGCCAGCCGCGCTAGTGTTCGCATCAACGTCGAAGGAACAGGCCATGCCGCGGATTTTCGGCAGGATGAAGAGTGGCCTGTTCTGGCGCACCTTCCTCCTGCTGTCCATGCTGACGGGCCTGTCGATGGCCTCGTGGATCGGCATGCTCAATGTCTTCCAGCGCGGCCCGCAGGTCGAGCAGACGGCCGAGCTGCTCGTTTCCGTCGTCACCATCACGAAGGCCGCGCTGACGCACTCCGCGCCCGACCTGCGGCGCGAGCTGCTGTTCGAGCTGGTGTCGAACGAGGGCATCCGCATCTACGACGTGAAGCCGACGGACACGGTCGAACCGCCGCCGCCCAATTCGCTGATGCCGGAAGTGGCCGCCCTCGTGCGCGACAAGCTGGGGCCGGACACGCGCTTCTCGCGCATGGTCAACGAGATCCCCGGCTTCTGGGTCAGCTTCGACATCGACGGCGACAAGTACTGGCTCATGCTCGAGCGCGACAAGCTGCCCGGCCTCACGCGCGTGCAGTGGCTCGGCTGGGCCACGGTGGTCGGCGTGCTGTCGCTGCTGGGCGCGGCACTGATCTCGAGCCTCGTCAACCTGCCGCTCGCGCGCCTGACGGCGGCCGCGCGCTCGATCGCCCAGGGCAAGCGCCCCACCCCGCTGCCGGAAAAAGGATCGCGCGAGATCATCGAGGCGAACCGCAGCTTCAACCAGATGGTCGACGACCTGCAGCAGCTCGAGAAGGACCGCGCCGTGATCCTGGCCGGCATCTCGCACGACCTGCGCACGCCGCTTGCGCGCATGCAGCTGGAAGTGGAGATGGCGCCGCTGTCGGACGAAGCCCGCACCGGCATGCAGTCGGACATCGCCCAGATGGACGCCATCATCGGCCAGTTCCTCGACTTCGCGCGCCCCACGGAAAGCGCGACGTTCGTGCCGGTGAACCTCTCGGAACTGCTGGAAGATTGCGCGCACGCGGCCGCCCGCCTGCCGGACGTGCGCACGACGACCGACATCGACGCGGACATCCACGTGATGGGCAACTCGACCGACCTGCGCCGCGTGATCAACAACGTGATCGAGAACGCGCGCCGCTACGGCAAGACGCCGGGCACGGACGTCACCGAGATCGACATGGCCCTGCACGTCAGGATGACGGGCCACGGCCGCCGCGCGGTCGTCGAGATCAACGACCACGGCACCGGCGTCCCGGACGACCAGATCGAGCAGCTGCTGCGGCCGTTCACCCGCCTGGACAGCGCCCGCGGCCAGGCCAACGGCGCGGGCCTGGGCCTCGCCATCGTCGAACGCGTGATCACCCGCCACAACGCCGAGCTCACCGTGCGCAACCGCGACGGCGGCGGCCTTGTGCTGCAGTTCGCGTTGCCGCTGGCCACCTGAGCATTCCCTTCCAGCATCATCAGTTGCGGCGTTAAGCGAAACGCCGCACGGTCGCGCCCGCAACGCGGCAGTACAGTCGGCCTACACCTACTTATGAGGAGGCCAAGATGAAAAAACTGCTCATTGCCGCTTTGGTTGCAGGTTCCTTCGGCAGCGTCGCGCTGCCGGCCGCCGCCGATGTCGTCATCCGCACTGCCCCGCCCCCACCGCGCGACGAACGCATCCCGGCCGCGCGCCACGGCTACGTGTGGGCGCCGGGCCATTGGGAATGGCGTCACGGCCGCTACGTCTGGACGAACGGCAAATGGCTGCGCGAGCGCCATGGCTACGCCTACCGCGCCCCGACCTGGGTCGAGCGCAACGGCCGCTGGGTGATGGAACGCGGCGGCTGGCGCCGCGGCGACCGTGACGGCGACGGCGTGCCGAACCGGTTCGACGACCATCCCAACAATCCGCGCCGGGACTGACGCAGCCGCAGCACCGCGCCCGGACAGGCTGGCCGGGCGCACCACAAAAAAGAAACCGCCCGCGCATTGCTGCGCCAGGCGGTAAATCCAAGTTTGCACTTGGAGGAGACAGAGGAGACACGCGCCCGAAGGCGCTGAATCAGGATGGCAAATTGGGCCGGCGACCGCGCCTGCAAGAGGGCAGGCGCATAAATTTTTTCCCGTCGACTTGTAGGCCTTGTCGCACAATCACTGCTAGACTGCCGGCCATGGATACCGACCTCCACCTGCGCACCTACGGCGCCGACATCGTCACCGACCGCCACGTGTTCGCCCAGCTGGTGCTGCCCGTGAGCGGCGCCGTGCTGCTCGACATCGAAGGCCGCCGGGGACGGCTCGACCCGCTGCGCGCCGCCTGCGTCGCGCCGAACGCCTGGCACGCCCAGTGCGGCATCGGGACCAACCAGTCGCTGATCCTCGACGTCGAACCGGCCGCCATGTCGCACCCGGCCTGGGACCGCATGCTCGACCGCCCGTTCATGAGCCTCGGCCCGGGCGCGCGCAAGCTGGTCGAATTCATGGGCGTGATGCGTACGCAGGCCTTCGATCGCGGACTGCTGCGCGGCTGGGTCCCGCTGCTGCTCGACACCATCGCGCTGGACGCGCCCCGCCCCACCTCGCGCCTCGCCGCGCTCATGGCCAGCGTCGAAGCGGAGCCCGGCCTCGCCTGGACGACGGATTCGATGGCGCGCCGCGCGGGCCTGTCCGTCAGCCGCCTGCACGCCCTGTTCCGCACGGAACTGGATACGAGCCCGCACGCGTGGCTGCGCGACGTCCGCCTGGCACGCGCACAGGCGTGGCTGGGGGACACGTCGCGCTCCATCGCCGACATCGCGCTGGCGGCAGGCTTTTCGGACCAGAGCGCGCTGACGCGGGCGCTCAGGGACGTGACGGGGATGACGCCTGGAGCGTATCGGCGGGCGAATCGGCATGGCTGAGCGTGTAATGTCTTGCGCACGGCTCGTTGCGGTCGTGGCCGGCCTTGGCTGCAGTTCGTCCGTGCTGGCGGAACCCGTGCCGTTTGCCGGACGCTGGCTCGCGGACGAGCAGGCGGGATCGCCCTACACGACGCTTACCGTGAAGGGCGACACCATCGCCTGGCATGGGCGGGACAAGTCGGTGCCCAAGTGCATGCGCCGATTCGCGGTACAACAGGAAAAGCCGGGAACGGTGTACGTGAACGCGCGCGGCACGAAGTTCATCGCGGGGGCCAAGGGCAGCATACCGACCTATCTGCTCCAGCTGGATGGCGGTACGTGCGGCAGCGGTGGCTCGGCGGTGCGGATCAATTATCCGTTGATCTACGATACCCGGCATATCGAATTGATCGAGTATGCCGCCGGCAAGCCCATCGGGGCACAGCGGTTTCATCGCAAGAAATGAAAGCTGCTGGCCGAAGACTGACCTTTCGCCCGAAGCGGACGCTGCCAAATGGAAGCTCTCCCGGGGAAGCTCGAAAAATCGCGCGCTGTAAGACATGACAGCCTGAGCCTCCAATTTCGATGATTTTTTGTTATTATTAATCATCGACACATCTTTTGGCGGCCATGGCTCTCGTGATTCACCCTGATCGACGCTCGGGAGATCGACGTACCGATGGCGTCACCGCAAAAATCCTGCGTACCATGTTCGCCATGCGGCGCAGTTTCGGCAACGCCGCCGCGAAAAATCTACTCTTGCGCAATGGCCTCGACGAGGCGCTGGTCGAGCGCGTGCTGGCCATTCCCGAGGAACGCCGCGCGCAGCGACGTCGTACCGATGAAGCGCCGTCTGCGTCCGCGGCGCCGCAGCCAGCGTCGACCGACGACGACGAACCGGTCACGCTCGACGCGGCAGCGATGGCGATCCTGCACCGTCTTCGCTTTGAAGCGGACACCGGCATGCACCGGATGACGATTGCCGAGTGTCCCGTTGAATTGCGACGGTTTGGCCTGATTCACCTGGATGACGACGGCAAGCCCGTGATCACCGTGAAAGGGCGGCAGGCGCTGAAGCATTATGCCTGCGTGCGTGCGCTCAACAGCATTCAATGCGGCCTCGAAGCGCCCATGATGAGCGAGGAAATCCGGATCTGGCTGGAATCGAATCTGTTTTTGCAGCGTATCGGCAACGACTACCAGATCACGGAGCTCGGCAATAGCTGGCTCGAATTCAACCGGTCGATTTCGCAGAATCGGGCAGTGCTCTAGCGCGCAAAACAGGCATCGAGAGACGCGGTCAATTCGCCAGTAGTTCCAGCCAAGACACCCTGCCGCCCTCCCCCGACAATGGATGCTTTCCGCATCTGGAGCATCCCGTGAGCACGCACAAAACCCTCCTCGGCATCGCGGCCGGCATCGTCGCCGGCGCGTTCTGGGGACTCGTCTTCCTGGCCCCCAGGCTGGCCGCCGATTTTCCGCCGCTGCAGCTGTCCGCCGGGCGCTATCTCGCCTACGGGCTCGTCGCCGCCGTGCTCGTCGCGCCGTCGTGGCGCCGGCTGAAGGGCGCGCTCGGGTGGCGCGAGTGGCGGGCGCTCGCGTGGCTCAGTTTCATCGGCAATATCCTGTACTACGTGTTGCTGGCCAAGGCCGTGCAGACGGGCGGCGTCGCGATGACGGCCTTCGTGATCGGCCTGCTGCCGCTCGCCGTCACGCTCGTCGGCAGCCGCGAGCGCCATTCTCCGACACTGCGCGAACTGCTGCCCTCGCTGGCCTGCAGCACGGCGGGGCTCGTCTGCATCGGCTCGCAATCGCTTGCCACCTCCGGCTGGGGCTCCCTGACGGGCTTGCTGTGCGCCGGTGGCGCGCTCGTGTCGTGGACGACGTATGCCGTCAGCAACAGCCGCTGGCTCGCGCGGCTGGCCCACGTGTCGGCGCAGGACTGGAGCCTGTTGACGGGCGTCGTCACGGGCCTCGAGGCGATCGTGCTGGCGGTGCCCGCGTTGTATGGCGACACGCTCGTCCACACGAACGCGGACTGGCTGCGCTTCGCCGGTCTCATCGGCGCGATGGCGCTGTTCTGTTCCGTGCTCGGCAATGGACTGTGGAACGTGGCCAGCCGCGCGCTGCCGCTCACGCTCACGGGGCAGATGATCGTGTTCGAGACCATCTTCGCGTCGCTGTACGGCTACCTGTGGGAAGGCCGCTGGCCGACGCCGCTCGAAGCGGTCGCACTGGTGCTGCTGGTCGCGGGAGTTGTCCTGTGCACGCGGGCCCATCGCGAAGAAACGCGCGTCACGACGGCGCTGGAGGCCGACATGCGCACTGGGTGAAGCACCGAACAGAGGCAGGCGGCCGCGCCGGGCACGATGGGAACCTAGCACAGGAGAACACCATGAAACGCCCAGTTAGACTGCTGAGCATGATCGCCGCCGCGGTACTGGCGGCGCCGGCATGGGCCGGCGAGATCGTCAAATGTGTGGACAGCAATGGTCACGTCACGCTGACCGACCAGCCCTGCGCGTCCGGTTCCGTCTCGACGCCCGTGTCGCGCGACACCGGCCCTCTGCCGCCGCAGCGCCACGTGCTGCCCGCGGCCGAGCTGCCGCGCGTGACGTGGAAACGGCCGAATCTCGCGGCGCCCGTGAAGCTGGCGCGCGACATCGCCACGCTGAAGGAAGCGCGGCGCATGCTGATGCTGCAGGATGCGCGCCCGCGCCTGGCGGGGCTCCAGTAGCGTGGGCTCCCCGAGCCCACGCGTGACTTGTGCGGTCGGTTGACGTCGAGCGCGGGCGGAGGCCGGCCACCCTACAGCAAATGTTCGTCGTAAGGGGCAAACCCGCGCAGGTCCGCCTCGTTGGCCGAGCTGCCCAGCGTGCGCACGAGCTGCAGCACGTCCTCGCCCTGGATGAAGCTCGCCGATGAACTTGCCGCGAGCAGCTTTTCCGGCAGCTGCGAACGCGCCACCGCATAGCCCTGCACGTAGTCGACGCCGATTTCCGCCAGCGTGCGGATCGTGGCCGCGTCCTCGGCCCACTCCGCGATCGTGCGCATGCCCAGGTTGCCGGCCAGGCTGACGATCGCTTCCACGATGGCCACGTTGGCCGGGTGCGCGTTGATGTTGACGATGAAGTTGCCGTCGATCTTGAGCACGTCCGCCGGCAGCTCCTTCAGGTACGAGAACGACGTGTAGCCCGCGCCGAAATCGTCGAGCGCCACCTTCACGCCGAAGTTGCGCACCTGGTCGATGAAGCGGCGCGTGTTGTCCAGGTCGTGCAGCGCCACGCTTTCCGTGATCTCCATGCACAGGCGGCTCGCCACGTGCGTGTAGCGGGCCAGGACTTCCAGCGTGTCCTGCACGAAGCGCTCGTCGTTGAGCGACGCGCCGGACAGGTTCATGCACACGAAGCGCGTATTGGTCAGCGATTCCAGGTTGTCCTCGATCCACGACAGCGTCGTCGACAGCACCCAGCGGTCGATCACGCCCGCACGCCCGCTCTTCTCGGCGGCGGCGATCAGCGGGCCGGCCGGGGCCACGCGGCCATCCGCCTCGCGCATGCGCAGCAGCACCTCGAAGTTCAGCGATTCGTACGGCGCGGAGAGCGACATGATCGGCTGCATCTCGAGGAACATGCCCTCGGTGGCGTCCGGACCGGACAGGCGCGCGACGAGGTTCAATTCGTTGGTGCGCTCCTGGAACGCGTTCGAACCGCGTTCGTACACGACGAGGCCTTCGTGGTGTCCGCCCTTCGCCTCGCGGCAGGCGCGGTCCGCGGTGGAGACGGCATCCTTCATCGGCATGCCCGGCGAGACTTCGATCAGGCCGACGGAGCCGCGCACGTGGAACGCCTTGTCGCCCACGCGGTACGGCGTGCCGCCGATGCGGTCGACGATGCCGCGGCAGATCAGCGACGCCAGCGGGATCGCGGTGTCCGGCATGACGATGACGAATTCGTCACCGCCCACGCGGCCGATCTTCTGGCCGCCCGCCAGGGTCAGTTCCATGCGTTCGCACACCTGCTTCAGGACTTCGTCGCCGGCCGCGTGGCCGAACAGGTCGTTGATCAGTTTAAAACGGTCGAGATCGATGTAGGCCAGCGCCAGCGGCTTGCCCGCGTTGAGCAGCTGGGCCGCGCCCTCGAACATCTTTTCGATGCCGCGCCGGTTGAAGACTTTCGTCAGCGGGTCGTTGTTGGCCATGAAGCGCAGTTGCTCGGTGGCCTGGTATTGCTCGGTGACGTCCTGCAGCACCGCCTCCACGCGGCCGCGCGCGAGCGTGGCGCTGACCATGAAGCGCTGGGCGCCGTCGCGGCTGGCGATCTGCATCTCGGCGTCGCTGCGCAAGTGCACCTGCTCCAGCAATTCCGACCACAGGCTGTCGGCGAAGAATTGCTTCCACGACGTGCGGCCGGGGACGATCTCGGTGATGCCCAGCATCTTGCGCATGGCCGGGTTGGCGCTCACGATATTGCCGTACATGTCCAGCGTGAACAGGCCGACGGGCATCGCCTCGTAGGCATGTTCCAGCTTTTCCTGCGCTTCGCGGCGCTTCTGCGTTTCCATGCGCATCTGCTCGGCGACGGCCAGCGCGGCCAGCAGGCTCGACGCGAGCGCCGCCGTCACGCTGTTGATCACGTTCAGCACCTGGTGCATGCCGAGCGCCGCCGACACGACCTCGGCCAGCGAGGCGACATAGGTCAGCGCGAACGAGGCCGCGAACCAGCCCGCCACGCGGTTGCGCGAACGGATGATGATCGTGATGAGGCCCAGCGTCATCAGCGTGAAGCCGAAGGCCATGATGACCCACAGCATCGGCAGGAACGTCCCGTACGGCATGGTGACGGCACCGATGAGCAGCGGGATGCACGCCCATTGCGTGATGCGCAGCGGGATCGCCCAGCGCGTCTTGACGAGCTCTTCGCGGAACAGGGCCTGGTACAGCGTGAGCGTGGACACGCCATACAACGCGATCGTCAGCGAGCGGCCCAGCAGCATCCATTGCGGCGGCACGGTCATGCCCAGCCACTGGATGTCCCAGCCGGCCGACAGTCCGGCGATGCGCAGGTTCAGCAGCAGCCAGCCGGAAAACAGCACGTACAGCGGCTGGCGGTTGATGAGCGCGGTGATCAGGACGAACAGCGACAGCACGATCATGCCGCCGTCGAGCAGGCCCGACTTGCGGTGGAACCCCTCGACGGACAGGTCGAACTGGGTCTCCGGCCATTGCACGACGTTCACGCGCGCGGGGCCGGCGAAGGTGCCGCGGCACAGGATCTCGCGCGGCAGATCGGTGAGTTGCAGGGCGAAGCCGGCCTTGGAGGAATGCAGATAGGGCGTGCCCTGCTCGCGCGTGGCCATGCCGAGCAGTTGCAGGGTGGCGGCGTCCCAGCAGGAAATATCGACCGCGTGGCGCGACGGGAATTCGATGACGTCGCCGACGATGCTGCCGGGCGCGCGCGGACGCGTGCTGAAGCGGAACCACACGGGCGCTTCGGACAGGTGGGTGTCGAAGTACGACACCGGAACGGCGGCATGCAGGCGGGCGTTGGCCGCGGGCGGGCTCAGCGGAGCCGTTTCCTTCAGGACGCGGATGTCGCGCGCATCGCTGCTGCCCGCCACGTACTGGCTGTCCCAGCACACGAGGGCGACGATGGAAACGACACCGATCACGATCGGAATCAGATAATAGGCGAACGCCTTGAACGTCAGGTCCAGCGCGGACTGCGCCATGCCCGGCAGTTTCCAGCGACCGGATGATGTGAATTGCATGAGTATCTGCGAAGCTCGTATCGCGGCCCGTGGGCGCGGGCGGCCGTTATCGTTTCGCAAGGATACAGCTTTACAGTAGTGCCGTCATGCAATTAATGGATCAGGCAACAAGTTCATGCCATTCCGATGCCTGCATTACAACACCCATCCTGCCCGCGTTGGGTAACGGCGGCCGCACACCGGCATGGCCCCGGACATCGATGTCCGGGTGGTGCGTGTGGCAGAAGAAGTTCAGCAGCGGGTGCTGCGCGGCCGCCCAGCGCTCCTCGATCGTCGTGATGTCGAACGCCATGATCCGGTGCGGAATATTGCCGACGTGGCGCAGCGGGACGAAGCCCAGTTCCGGGAACACGTCGACGAAGGTCAGCTGTTCGTACTGGCGGTCGATCGGCGCGCGGCCCGTCGCCAGGGCCCAGTGGATGCCATTCTGCTGGCAATACATGACGCCGGCCTTCAGCAGCGCGGTCTTGACCATGCGGCCGATGCGGCCGTTGTCCACGCCCAGGCGGCTCATCTCGGCCAGCGGCTGGCCGCGCAGCCAGTCGGGCAGCGCGACGGACTCTTCGACATGCAGCGGCTCGTGCAGGTTCGTCTGCATGCGGGCCGTGCCCAGAGGGGCGCCGTCCAGCTTGGATTCGGCGAGGAAAACGATTGCGTCGTCGCCGTAGTCGGAAGACTCGGGCTTGACGAGCTGCCGCGCGAAGTCCGGGACGTGGCGTGCATACGCCGCGTGACGCACGCGGACGGCTTTCCACAAGTCGGCCTCGTTGTCCACGCGGCGGATGGTGAAGGGCAGGCGTTCGGTCGGCTTGCCCACGCCGGCGGCGGGGCCTGTAACGACGGGGCGAAGAACGCCAGGGTGGCGCATTTCCATGTTGACTCCTGTGTTGATGTTCAGAAACGGATGTTTTGAACTTTATCAACGTTGCAGGGGTTAACAAATTGTCGAAAAAGCGTGTCTTTTGCCCCTATTTCAATTTTCAATAAATCATGATCAATTTCATTGGTCTTTCACCAACATTCTTGCCGTCCCGCTAACGCGGATCGAACCACCCGGTTCCGGACCGATTTCGGCATGCAATAACGACCGCATCCCCATGTCTTCGCCCTGCACGACGTCGATGGCACCGCCGTGCGGCCAGCCGAGGTCGCGCAGGTAGCCGGCCAGCGCGGCCGTGCCGGCGCCCGTGGCCGGGTCCTCGTAAACGCCGCCGATCGCGAACGGATTGCGGGTATGAAAACGCCGCGGGGATTCCATCCGGGCCAGCACGATCGTCGTCAGGCCGTGCTTCTCCATCAGCGCGCGGCCCGTCGCCAGGTCGTAGCGCATGGCGGCCAGCAGGTCGCGGCTGGCCAGCGCCAGCACGAGGTGGTTCGCGCCCGCGTGCGCGAGGCCGGGCGGAATGCGTGGGTCGAGGTCTGCGTCGTGGTAACCGAACAACATCAATGCGTCCGCGACGAGTTCCGGCGCGGCCGGGCGGCTCCACGTCGGCGGCGATTGCAGCGCGGCGGCCACGCGCTCACCTTCGCGCCGCCCTTCGACCGTGATGTCGGCATCGTTCAGCGCGAGCGCGTACACGCCGTCGCCGTCGCGCCGGGCCAGCGCGGCGCCGAGCGCGATCGTCGCGTGGCCGCAGAACGGCACTTCGGACGCCGGCGAGAAGTAACGCACGCGCCAGCCCTTTCCTTGCGGCGCAGCGAATGCCGTCTCCGAATAGCCGACGGCGTGCGCCAGGCGCTGCATCTCGTCGGCCGGCGGCATCGACTCTCCGATCCAGACGCCGGCCGGATTGCCGCCGGCGTCGCCGTCCGAGAATGCGGCGATGCGAAGGATGTGCGAAGTCGTGATGGTCATGCGGTCTCCTTGTGGGGATGGATGGTCAGGGTTCGAGCACGCCGGCCAGCCGGTCGGCGAGGAAGTCGACGAGCGCCTTTACGCGCGGCGCCAGCGCGCCCTGCTTGTAGAACACGGCCCACACGGGCTGGGTCCACGGCAGCGCCGCCTCTTCCAGCACCGGCACGAGGCGGCCCGCGGCGACGTCGGCGCGCGTGAGGAAGTCGGACAGGCTGACGATGCCCGCACCCTGCAGCGCGAGGTGGCGGACCGTCTCGCCGCTGGTGGCCGTCACGTGCGGTACGATGCGCCAGCCCTCTTCCTTGCCGGCCCGCAGCGGCCACGTGTTCAGGGACGCGGGCGCGACGAAGCCGACGAGGCGGTGCTTCAGCAGGTCTTCCACCTGCCGCGGCGTGCCGTGGCGTTCGAGATAGCCGGGGGCGGCGAGCACGCGGATGCGGCTGCGGCCCAGGCGGCGGGCATTGAGCGTCGAGTCGGTCAACTGGCCGATGCGGATCGCGACGTCGGCCTTCTCTTCGATCAGGTCGACGACGGTCTCGCCGCTCGTGAGTTCCACCTGCACCTGCGGGTACGCATCGAGGAAGTCCGCCAGCTGCGGGGCGATCAGGTGATCCAGGGTCGGCGTGGCGGCATTCACGCGCACGAGGCCCGCGGGCTGCGCGCGCGCGAGGGCGGCCTGCGACTCCGTCTCTTCCAGGTCGGCGAGGATGCGGCGCGCGCGGGCCAGCAGCCAGCTGCCTTCCTCGGTGAGGTCGAGACGGCGCGTCGTGCGGTGGATGAGGGTCATGCCGAGCTGCTGCTCCAGGCGCGAGATGGTGCGCGACACGCCGGACGGCGTCTGCCCGAGCCGCTCGGCGGCATTGGAAAACGAACCCGTGTCGATCACGGCGGCGAATGCGATCAACGCGCCCACGTCCAGCATTTTTGCTCCCAGGTCAAAAGTCTATTGTACGGCGGCGGGTTTTTCTTTGTAGACCAGCCGGAGAGAATGCCTCCTCGACGCAACCAGCGGCGCCCCCGCAACCATCGTCGTTCCCGGACTGGCCGTCCGCCTTGACGGGAACCCAAGTTCTGCATGCGTCGTCGCGACGCTTGCAACATTGGGCCCCCGCCTGCGCGGGGGCGACGGTTCACAGGAGAACAATATGCCACTCGCTTTATGGGCCCTCACACTGAGCGCCTTCGCCATCGGCACGACGGAATTCGTGATCGTCGGCCTGATCCCCACCATCGCAACCAGCCTGAACGTGTCCGTGCCGTCCGCCGGCCTGCTCGTGAGCCTGTACGCGCTGGGCGTCGCCATCGGCGCGCCGGTGCTGACCGCCCTCACCGGCAAGGTGCCGCGCAAGACGCTGCTGCTCGGCCTCATGCTGCTGTTCACGGCCGGTAACCTGACCGCGTGGATGGCCCCAGGTTATGCCGCGCTAATGGCCGCCCGCGTACTGACGGGCCTCGCGCACGGCGTCTTCTTCTCGATCGGTTCGACGATCGCCACGAGCCTCGTGCCGAAAGAAAAAGCGGCCAGCGCCATCGCGCTGATGTTCAGCGGCCTGACCGTGGCCCTCGTGACCGGGGTCCCGCTCGGGACGTTCATCGGCCAGCACTTCGGCTGGCAGATGACCTTCCTGGCCGTCGCGCTGCTGGGCGTGATCGCGTTCGCCGGCATCGCCCTGCTCGTCCCGCGCGGCATCGCCGGCAGCAAGCCGGCTAGCCTTGTGACGCAACTGTCCGTGCTGAAGAAACCGCGCCTGCTGCTCGTCTACGCGATGACCACGCTGGGCTATGGCGGCTCGTTCATCGCGTTCACGTACCTCGCGCCGATCCTCGAACAGGTCGCCGGCTTTTCGTCGAACAGCGTCGGCCTCGTGATGCTCGTGTACGGCGTGTCGGTCGCCTTCGGCAACATCTGGGGCGGCAAGCTGGCGGACCGCAAGGGCCCCGTGCGCGCCCTGCAGATCGTGTTCGCGCTGCTGGCCGCCGTGCTGTTCGTGCTCGACTTCACGGCCGCCAACAAGATCGCCGTCCTCGTCACCGTGCTGGCCTGGGGCGCCGTCGCCTTCGGCAACGTGCCGGGCCTGCAGGTCTATGTCGTGCGGCGCGCCGAACGCGATGCGCCGGGTGCCGTCGACGTCGCATCGGGCCTGAACATCGCCGCGTTCAACGTCGGCATCGCCATCGGCGCCTGGGGCGGCGGCCTGATCGTCGAACACCTCGGCCTGATGCACACGCCCTGGATCGGCGCCCTGATCGTCAGCGGCGCGCTCGCCCTCACCACGCTGGCCGGCTGGCTGGACCGGCGCGATCCGGCGCCGCGGCACGCCGTCCGCGGCGAACGCGCCGTCGCCACGCATTGAATCGAAAGGAGAAACCATGCATACCAATATCCCGCAACTGGGCCTCGGCACGTTCCGCCTGAAGGAGCGGCAAGCCATCGATTCGGTCGCCACCGGCCTGGCACTGGGCTACCGCCACATCGACACGGCGCAGATCTACGGCAACGAGGCCGAAGTCGGCCAGGCGCTGGCAGAATCCGGCGTGGCGCGCGGCGGCGTCTTCGTCACCACCAAGATCTGGACGGAGAACCTGGCCGCGAACCGCCTGCGCGCCAGCCTCGAAGAAAGCCTCGTGAAACTGCGCACGGAGTACGTCGACCTCACCCTGGTCCACTGGCCGTCGCCGGGCGCCGCGGTGTCCGTCGCGGAATCCATGGAAGCGCTGCTGGCCGCGCGCGAGTCCGGCCTGACGCGTGCCATCGGCGTATCGAACTTCCCGATTCCTCTGCTGCGCGAAGCCATTGCGGCCGTCGGTGCGGACAACATCGCGACGAACCAGGTCGAGCTGCACCCGTTCCTGCAGAACCGCGCAGTGGACGCGTTCATGGTCGATGCCGGCATCCACCTCACCGCCTACATGCCGCTCGCCTACGGCAAGGTGATGGACAATGCCACCATCGCCCGCATCGCGCAGGTGCACGGCGCGACGCCGGCCCAGGTGGCGCTGGCGTGGGCGATGGCGAAAGGATATGCCGTGATCCCGTCGTCGACGCGGCGCGCGAACCTGGAGAGCAACCTGCGGGCGCGCGACCTGATCCTGTCGCGGGAGGACATCGCCGACATCGACGCGCTGGACCGGGGCGAACGGCTCGTCAGCCCGGACTTCGCGCCGCAGTGGGACTCGTAACGCCAACACACCGCATGCGTCACGCGCGGGCACGGTGTGCCCGCCCTACTTGTCCAGCTCCTTGTAGTGGCGGAAGATCCCTTCCTCGTTGAAGGGAATCCGCCGCCCGGACTTCAGGTAGGCCGCGATGCGCGGCCGCGCGGCCACCCGGTCGTGCAGCGCCGCCAGCAGCGGATAGCCCGCGTCGATGCGGCCCAGCGCCTTCGGGAAGGCGTAGCGCAGGCCCGCGACGAGCTGGAACAGCGACAGGTCCGCGTACGTGACCGTGTCGCCCAGCAGGTAGTCCTTCGGTTCGGGCCGGGCCAGGATGTTCTCGAACCAGTCGAAGAACTTCGGGATGCGCGTGTCGATGAAATCGGCCGACCGGCGCTTGGCTTCCGGGCGCTGGTCCTCGAAATACAGCGACGTCGCGATCGGGTGGTGCGTGTCGTGCGTCTCGGCGACCAGGTCGGCAATGGTCAGCTGGATCTGGTTCACCCAATATTTACCTTGCACATCCCGTGGCGCCAGCCCATGGTGCTCGCCCAGGAACATCAGGATGTTGGCGGTCTGGCCCACCGTCACGTCGCCCGCCTTGAGGAACGGCGGCGCGAACGACGGGTGGTCGGCGCCGTCCATCGCCGCGATCATGCGCGCCATGCCGCCCGGCTCGCGCGCCACGTCCACGTATTGCACCCCCGCCTCTTCCAGCGCCAGGCGCACGAATTCGCCGCGGCCCTGGATGCTCGGCCAATAAAAAAGTTCATACGCCATGCCATCCTCCTCAACTTGTTCGGTCTGACTCAATTATCGAGCAGGATTTTGATGTTCGGCGCGGCAATCGTGCTAGTCTTGCGTCTGGCGCTTGCCTGACAAAAAATCAACAAAAATGAGAGACATGAAAACGGAAAATCATAATAGAGGGATGGGGTGTTGGTGGTTACGATCTTGATCTGCTGAACGATTCACTGCCGTTCAGCAAAGTACGAAGACGAATCCACCGATAACGATTGCCCGGAGCGCATCATGATTTTCGCTCACCTGACCAAACACTGGATGGCCCGGCGCCGCCAGTACAGCCTGTCGTCGTGGGTGCTGTGCATCGCGCGCAGCCTGCGCGTGCTGGCCTATTACCGCGACCACCGCGCGCTGTGCCAGCTCGGCGTCTACCGCAACCACGTCGCGCAAGACGCCGGCGACGACCTGTTCCATCACCTCAGCCACCGCGACTACCTCATCAAGGGCCTGAGCCCGCGCCAGCGCGTGCAGGCCGTGCTGAGCCATTACCGCTTCGAGGAAACGACGTTCAACGACGGCTACCTGGACGCCGTCTACGGCCAGCGCTGCCTGCCCCTGTGGCAGCAGGAGGCCGAGGGCAGCACGTTCATGATCCAGCTCGAGATGGCCTCGCGCAGCAATGCCGAAGGGGACCTCACCCTCGCCCTCATCGCGGACGGCAAATGCCTGCACCGCCTGTCCTTCAGCTGGCTCGAAGGCGACATGGTGGGCGTCGACATGCCCGTCGTCCCATTCATCGCGCGCAACCAGGGCCGCTGGATCGATTCCGGCGCCGCGTTCGAAGCGTTCGAACGCGTCTTCCCGAACAACTCGCCCAGCTTCTTCTGCTTCGCGGCCATGCAGGGCATCGCGCTGGCGCTCGGCATGGACAAGGTCGTCGCGATCCGCAGCGAAGCGCACATCGCCTACGATCCCGATCCGGAAAAACATTTCGCCAACGCGTATGACGGCTTCTGGAAGATCCTCGGCGGCGAGGAAATTCCGGGCCGCGACGGCTATCTGATCCCGCTGCCGTTCTACGTGAAGCCGTTGTCCGAGATGCCGTCCAAGCACCGCAAGCGCGCGGCGCTGCGGCGCGAGCACTGGCGGCTGATCGGCGACGCGTCGCGCGCCGTCATCCAGCGCCATCTGCTGCATGCGCGCGCGCACGTGGCGCATCCGGCCGCGGTGCCCGAACCGGCCTGAAAGCCTGCCGGCGTGGCCCACGCCGGCAGGACAGCTGCGCGATAATGATCCTCTGAGCAAAACCAGAGGATCACCTTGCACAACTTCGACTTTCATAATCCCACCCGCATCCTGTTCGGCGACGGCCAGATCGAGCGCATCGGCAAACTGGTCCCGTCCGAGGCGCGCGTCCTCGTGCTGTACGGCGGCGGCAGCATCCGCGCCAACGGCACGTTCGACGCCGTGATGGCCGCACTGGGCGGCCGCACCGTGTTCGAGTTCGGCGGCATCGAGCCGAATCCCACGGTCGAAACGTTATCCGAAGCGATCGCGCTCGTCCGCCGCGAACGCGTGGACTTCCTGCTGGCCGTGGGCGGCGGCTCCGTCATCGACGGCACCAAGTTCGTCGCAGCGGGCGCCATGCTCGACGCCGACCCGTGGACCATCCTCGAACAGCACGCGAAGAACGTGCACGCGGCGCTGCCCATCGGCGTCGTGCTGACCCTGCCGGCGACGGGGTCCGAGATGAACGCGGCCGCCGTCATCACGCGCAAGCGCACGCAGGAAAAATTCGCGTTCGTCGCGCGCTCCGTGTACCCGCGGTTTGCCGTCCTCGACCCGACCCGTACCTACACGCTGCCCGCGCGCCATGTGGGCAACGGCGTCGTCGACGCGTTCGTGCACGTGATGGAGCAATACATGACGGTCCCGGCCCAGGCCAAGGTGCAGGACCGCTTTGCGGAAGGCTTGCTGCTGACGCTCGTCGAAGACGGTCCGCAAGCACTGGCGCTGCCTGCCGACTACGACGTGCGCGCCAACCTGATGTGGACGGCCACGCTGGCCTTGAACGGCCTGATCGGCACCGGCGTGCCGCAGGACTGGTCCACGCACACGATCGGCCACGAGCTGACCGCGCTGTACGGCCTCGACCACGCGCAGACGCTGGCGATCGTACTGCCGTCGATGCTGCGCGTGCGCCGCGCGGCCAAGCGGGCGAAACTGCTGCAATATGCGGCCCGCGTGTGGGACCTCCACAGCGGCGACGAGGACGCGCGCATCGAGGCAGCCATCGCCCGCACGGAAGACTTCTTCCGTGCCATGGGCGTGGGGACAAAGCTGTCCGACTATGGCCTGGGCCGCGACGCGATCCCGGCCGTGATCGCCGCACTGGAAGCGCACGGCATGACGCGCATGGGCGAGACCGGCGAGGTCACGCTGGACGTGGCGCGCGAGGTGCTGGACGGCGCCGCCTGATCGCGGAACCATCCGCTTTACAACATGTCTATTGTCTGAACCATCACGACAGGGCGCGTTGTGCTACACTCGCGCCTTCGCTAGGGGTCCTGGGAGTTCGCTTCCCGGGTGAGAGATACCCTTCGTACCTGATCTGGATAATGCCAGCGAAGGAAAGCGCAACGCAGTTCCCATCCTTGTTTGCCCTTCCCCCGTTGGCTCCGGCTTTTAAGAAAAAGCAGCGCGCCCATCGCCGGCGCGCGAACACGAGCAAACCATGAACCGTCAACTGAAGTACTCCATCCTGGCCTGCGCGCTGATGCAAGCGTACGCGCACGTCGCCTACGCGCAGGTACAAGACACCCACCCCGTCGCCGAAGTCGTCGTGACGGGCAACCGCTTCATCGCCGTCGACCGCGCCAGCGTCGGCGGCTTCGGCGAAGCGTCGCTGTTCGACACCCCGGCCTCCATCATCTCCATGGGCCGCACGCAGATGCAGGACCTGTCGATCCGCTCGACGACCGAGGCGGTGCGCTTCGACGCATCCGTCGCCGACGCCTACAACGCCGTCGGCTATGCCGAGCAGTTCTCCATCCGCGGCTTCGCCCTCGACAACAACTACAGCTATCGCAAGGACGGCTTCGCGATCCCGGGCGATACGCAGATCCCGCTGGAGAACAAGGAACGCTTCGAAATCCTGAAAGGCCTCGCGGGCCTCACGGCCGGCATCGCCACGCCGGGCGGCATCGTCAACTACGTGACCAAGCGCCCGACGAATGCGCCGCTGCGCTCCGCGACCGTGGAAGTGTCCGAGCGCGGCACCCTGTACGGCACCGTCGATCTCGGCGGCCGCTTCGAGGACCGCCGTTTCGGCTACCGCATCAACGCGGCCGCCGCCGACCTGCACCCGTACGTGCGCGGCGCGAACGGCGACCGCCAGTTCGTGTCGGCCGCCTTCGACTGGCAGATCACGCCGGATGCGCTGCTGCAGCTGGACATGGATTACCAGCGCAAGGCCCAGATCACGGCGCCCGGCTTCCAGCTGATCCAGGGCACGACGCTGCCGACCGGCGTGTCGGCCAGGATGCTCCTGAACGACCAGCCGTGGACGCGCCCCGTCACGACGAAGGACAGCAACGTGGGCCTGCGCTTCGAATACAAGCTGGCGCAGGACTGGACCGCCACCGTGTCCGGCAACAAGCACTGGTTCAAGCGCGACGACTTCACCGCGTTCCCCTACGGCTGCAGCAACGAGGGCGCGGGCTATTATCCGGGCTACTGCGGCAACGGCGACTACGACGTCTACGATTACCAGAGCACGGGCGAGCGCAAGTCGCCGTGGGGCGTGCAGGCGCAGGTGCAGGGCAAGTTCGCGACCGGCGCGCTGCGCCACGCGCTCACCCTGGGCGCGTCGTATTCGGAGCGCCACGACAGCTTCGGCGACTACGTCTACGACTACGTCGGGTACAGCAATATCTGGAACCCGCTCGTGACGCCGCACGTCGCCGCCGACCGCGTGACGGGCCCCGTGTTCGAGCGCCGCAGCGACGAGGAACGCGCCGTGTTCGCGCAGGACATCGTGAGCCTGACGAACCGGCTGACCCTGCACGCGGGCCTGCGCCACGTCCAGATCAAGCGCAGCGAATTCGTCGACGACGCCACCGGCTACGTGCACGCCGACGACGCGTTCCTGCTGCCGAACGTGGGCCTCGTCTTCAGCCCCGCGCGCGACTGGAACGTGTACGCCGCGGTCAGCCACGGGCTGCAGCACGGCGGCATCGCGCCGATGCAGACGACGAACGAGAATTCGGTGCTGGCGCCGCAGCGTTCGCACCAGGTCGAGATCGGCGCCAAGGCCGCGCTGGACAATGGCCTGAACCTGTCGGCCGCGCTGTTCCAGATCCGCCAGGGCCTGGAATACACGAACGCGAACAACACGTTCGTCCGCAACGGCCGCGAAACGCACCGCGGCATCGAGCTGACCGCGCAGGGCCAAGCGACGCCGGCGCTGGACTGGAGCGTGTCGCTGATGGCGCTGAACACGCGCCAGGAAGGCACGGGCCAGGCGGGCATCGACGGCAAGCGCGTGACCGACGTCCCCGCGTTCAAGTCGACGGCATGGGTGCAGTACGCCGTTTCGGCGATCCCGGGCCTGAAGCTGGACGGCACGTGGCAATACTCGGGCAAGAAGGCGTTCGACGTCGAGAACACCGTGTTCGTGCCGGACTACCACGTGTTCGGCGTGGGCGCGTCGTACGGCCTGAAATGGGGCACGACGAACGTCACCTTGCGTGCCCGCGCGGAGAACCTGTTCGACAAGTTCTACTGGCGTGACGTGACGCCGGCGCTGGGCGGCTATCTGCTGGCGGGCGCGCCAAGGACGTTCCGGGCGTCGGCGCAGTTCGACTTCTGACCTCGTCGCCCCCGCGAACGCGGGGGCCCATGCTGAATCTCCGGAGTCTGCCCGTTAAACAGATCGCGTTGTATCCGACGGACCGGATTCCGTAGCTCGGCATGGGTTGCCGCTGTCGCGGGAACGACGGGCGTCGGGTGGTCCTATCAATGCTTCCACCTGCCGCACCCGCGCTTCCAGTTCCCCCGTCAGCAGCGCAAACGGAATCCCCCGCGCATCCAGCACGTCCACGAGCTGCGCATGCACGCGCCGCCTCACCTCCTCCGACTCGCGCTGCAACCCGTCCGGCACCCACGGCAGATCGGGCGCCGCGACGAGCGTGAACGCGTAGTCGTGTTCCGCTTCCCAGGCAAGCAGGTCCGGCGGCACGCGGCCCCAGTAGATGCGGCTGTACACGGCCGTCATCAGCGGCGTCGTGTCGACGAACAGGAAGTCGCGCACGCGCGGGTCGCGCGCGAGCAGCTCCTCACGGGCGCGCTGCGTGCGCGCGATGCCGGGCTGGTCGTCCTCGCGTGGCACGCGCGCGTTCACCTCGACGAATTCGCGCAGGTATTCCGGCACCCACAACGTGCCGTAGCGCGCCGCCAGCGCCTGCGCCAGCGTCGACTTGCCCGTCGATTCCGCGCCCAGCAGCGCCACACGTGCCACCGACGCCACGGTCATCGCGCGCCCTCGGCCACCGGCATGTCCGCGTCCTGCGCGGCATGGGTCCACGCGCGCAGGCCCAGCGCGGCCAGCACGACGAACACGGCGTACAGGATCGCCGTCAGGTGCAGGCCCTTGTAGATGTACAGGCCCACGTACAGGATGTCGACGACGATCCACGTGTGCCAGTTCTCGATCTTCTTCTTCGCCGTGAGCAGTTGGCCCAGCAGGCTGCCCGCGGTGAGGAAGCCGTCCATGTGGGGCACGTCCGTGTCCGTGCACGCCTTCAGGAACGCCGACAGCGCGAAGAAGCCGACGGCCCAGCCGAGCAGCGACGCGAGCCGGCCCGTGTGCGACAGGCGCGTCACGGGCAGCGGCTTGCCCTCGGCGCCGCGCAGCCACTGCCACCAGCCCCAGATCGAAGCCGCGATGAACACGCCCTGCAGGCCGGCGTCGCCGTACAGGCGGGCGTCGAAGAATACAACGCCGTACGTGGCGGACGACACGATGGCGAACAACCAGCCCCAGTGATTGCGCAGGATGGTCAGGACGACCGTCGCGACGGACAGCACGAAGCCGAGCAGTTCGAGCGGCGTGGTGGAAAAGCCCAGCAGGACCAGGGTATCGTTCATGGGCGGACAATGACAGGAGAGTCGGCGATTATGGAAGGTGGCGCGGGTTTATGCAACCCGACGGCGAGTGTCCGTTTCCGGACACCGCTGCCCGCCAGCGGGCAATGCGGCAGTCCGCCCCCCAGAGCGAAACCCGGCTGGCACGGGGCTTGCAATACAGGCAGCATCACAATGCCCGCTTTGATCATGGACCAGGCCATCCCGCTCGACATCCTCCGCCGCCGCACCCGCATGCGGCTCGCCTCCACGCTCCTCGTGCTCGGGGCCCTGTGCGCCGCCGCGTGGGGCCTGAACCGCGCGCTGCGTCCGAGCGTGTCCGCGGCCGACGTCGTCGTCGCGGAGGTGCGGCGCGGGAACGTGGACAACACGGTCGGCGCGGCCGGCGTCGTCATTCCCGTGCACGAGGAAGTGGTGGCGAGTCCGGGCGCGAGCCGCGTCGCGAAGGTCCTCGCCAAGCCCGGGCAGCAGGTCCGCGCGGGCGACCTGCTGCTGGAACTGGACGACCGCGATATCCGCCTCGCGCTGGAAGCGCTGAAGGAACAGCTGGCGCAGCAGGACAACCGCATCGCGACACTCAAGCAGGAACTGGAACAGAAGCGCACGCAGATCGTGAGCAGCCTCGAGCTGCTGGAGATCGACCTGCAGGCCGCGCGCGCCACGCTGGAACGCAACGAGAAGCTGCGCTCGAGCGGCCTCGTATCCGGCGAAAACCTGCTGACGGCGCAGCTGAACGTGAAGCGCACGGAGATCCAGTTGCGCCAGCAGCGCGCGCTGCTCGACGCGACGCACCGCACGACGGCCACCAATATCGCGGCGGCCGACCTGCAGAAGGCGATCCTGCAAAAACAGATCGCGCAACAGGAACAGTTATTGGACCGCACCCGCGTGCGCGCCCCGTTCGGCGGCATGCTCACCTGGCTGCTGGAAGAAGAAGGCGCGAGCGTGGCGGCGGGCCAGCTCGTCGCGCGCGTCTCCGAATTGAACAACTACCGCGTCGAAGCCACGCTGTCCGACTTCCACGCGCGCCAGCTCGCGCCGGGACAGGCCGTGCGCGTGGAGCAGAACGGCGAGATCATGGCCGGCACCGTCCACACGATCCTGCCCGAAATCCAGAACGGCACCATCAAGCTGCTGGTCGACCTGGCCCAGCCCCGTAATCCGCATCTGCGCAACAAGATGCGCGTGGACGTCGCGGTCGTCACGGAACGCCGCGCGAACGTGCTCGTGGTCGACAGCGGCCCCGCCTTCAACGGCCGCGGCCCGCAGCCGGCATTCGTCGTGCGCGACGGCGTGGCGCGCAGGACGACCCTCGACCTGGGCGCCGGCGACGGCAAGGTCGTCGAGGTCGTGGGCGGCGCGCACGCGGGCGACCGCGTCGTCGTCTCCGACACGGCCGACTTCAAGCACCGCGACAGCATCCGCATCACGAACTGAATCCAAACGAGAGGACACCATGATCAGACTGAACCAGGTCAGCAAGACCTACCGCACCGACAAGGTGGAAACGCTGGCCCTGAAAGACATCGACCTCGTCGTCGAGCGGGGCGAATTCGTCGCGCTGATGGGCCCCAGCGGCTGCGGCAAGAGCACCCTGCTGAACCTCATCGGCCTGCTCGACCGGCCCAGCCAGGGCGCGATCGACGTGGACGGCATCCCGATCAAGCGCTACGCCGACCGCCAGCTCGCGAAGCTGCGCAACCAGACGTTCGGCTTCATTTTTCAAAGCTTCCACCTGATCCAGGACCTGCGCGTGATCGACAACGTCGAGCTGCCCCTGCTCTACCGCAGCGTGTCCGGCGGTGAGCGGCGCCGGCTCGCGCGCGAGGCGCTGGCCCGCGTGGGCCTGTCCGCGCGCATGGACCACTACCCGAACCAGCTGTCCGGCGGCCAGCAGCAGCGCGTGGCGATCGCGCGCGCCATCGTCGGCCAGCCGCACGTGCTGCTGGCGGACGAGCCGACGGGGAACCTGGACAGCCGGATGGGCGCCGAGATCATGGACATCCTGCTGAAACTGAACGCGGAAGGCACGACCATCGTGATGGTCACGCACGACGAGCGCGAGGCGTCGCAGGTCGGCCGCATCGTGCGCGTGTTCGACGGCCAGCTCGTCCAGCCGGAGCATCTCCATGCTGCGTAACTACCTGCTGACCGCCTACAAGGTCTTCATGCGCCGCAAGCTGTTCACGGCCATCAACCTCGCGTGCATCGTGCTCACGCTCGTCGTGCTGGTGGTGATCAGCGCCCTGCTCGACACGGCGTTCTGGCCGACCGGTGTGGAAGGCCGGAGCGACCGCCTGCTGCAGGTGTACGGCATGCGCAGCGAGAGCGTCAACGACAAGGGCCTGCCCACCGGCCTGCGCACCGGCCTGCTGGGCTACAAGACCATCTCGCGCTACCTCATGCCGTTGCAGAGCGTGGAACGCGTTTCCGCCATCACGACGACGAGCGAGGTCTCGGTCTACCAGGGCGACCGCGTGAGCCGGCTCGACATGCGCCGTGTCGACGCGAACTACTGGAAGATCATGCAATTCAAGCTGCTGGCCGGCCGCCTGCCGGACGAGGACGACGACCGCCTGGGCCGCATGGTGGCCGTCGTCAACGCGACGACGGCGCGCCAGCTGTTCCCCGGGGCCGCCGCGGTCGGCCAACGGATCAGCGCGAACGGCCAGGCGTTCGAGATCATCGGTGTCGTCGCGGACGTCATCCACATCAACGCGTACGCCGACATCTGGGCGCCCCTCGCGACATTCCCGTCGTCGAACTACCGCGACGAATACACGGGCATGTTCGCCGCGCTGCTGCTGGCGCGCTCGCCCGCCGACCTCCCGCGCATCCGCGCCGACGTCGAACGCGTCGCGAAGACGATCCAGCCCGTGGGCGACCAGATCTTCGGCAAGACGACGTTCTGGGCCGATACGAAGCTCGACGTCGTCGCCCGCGCATTGCAGGGCCGGGAGAGCCATGTCGATTCCGGCGGCAGCCGGCTCCTGGCGATGATCGCGGGCGGCATGCTCGTGTTCATGCTGCTGCCCGCGCTGAACCTCGTCAACCTGAACATGGGCCGCATCATGGAGCGCAGCGCGGAGATCGGCGTGCGCAAGGCGTTCGGCGCCACCAGCCTGCAGCTCGCCGGCCAGCTCGTCGTCGAGAACGTGCTGCTGTGCCTCGCCGGCGGCCTGCTCGGCCTGGCCTGCGCCCAGGGCGTGCTGTGGTGGCTCGAAGCGTCGCAGCTGATCCCGTACCTGGAAGTCCACATCAACCCGACCGTGTTCGGCTGCGGCATGCTGCTCGCGTTCGTGTTCGGCCTGCTGTCCGGCGCGATCCCCGCGTGGAAGATGTCGCGCCTCGATCCCGTCCATGCCCTGAAAGGAGCCGCGTGATGCTGCGCCATTTATTGCGACTGACCTGGAAGCGCAAATCCAGGAACCTCATGCTGAGCCTCGAGATCCTGCTCGCCTTCGTCATCGTGTTCGGCATCGCCGCGTTCGGGCTGCGCTACTGGCAGCTGTACCGCCAGCCGGTCGGTTTCGACGGCACCGATACGTGGTCCGTGCAGATGCAAATGGGCGAAGCGCCGCCCAAGTCCATCGCGCCGGACGTGTACGACACGCTGCGCCGCAGCCTGCTCGAACTGCCGGAAGTGCGCGCCGTGAGCTTTGCCAGCTATGCGCCGTACACCCGCTCGACGTGGACCACGACGTTCGCGTCGCCGCAGACCGGTGCCGCCGTGCAGACCAATACCATCGAAGCGGGCGACGACCTGCCGGAGGTGCTCGGCATGCGGCTCGTGGCCGGCCGCTGGTTCAGCGCCGCCGACGACGGCCAGGACGCGCGGCCCGCGGTCGTGAACCGGCGCGTGGCGGCCGAGATGTTCCCGGGCCGGCCGGCGCTGGGCCAGCGCTACACGAGCACCGACTACGGCGTCACGCGCACCTTCCGCATCATCGGCATCGTGGACACGTTCCGCAACCAGGGCCCGCTGATGGTGCCGACGAACTTCGTCCTGATGCGGTTCACGCCGCACACGACGGAATCGCGCGTGCGCACGATCCTGCTGCGCGTCGCACCCGGCACGCCACGCGGCTTCGAGGCGAAGCTGAACCAGCGGCTCAAGGCGGTCCGCAACGACTGGGGCTACCAGATCGCGCCGCTGCAATCGCTGCGCGCCTCGCTGCTGAAGGAGCAGCTCATTCCGCTGGCCGTGGCGGGCGTGATCGCGTCGTTCATGCTCGTCATGGTCGCCTTCGGCCTGTTCGGCGTGCTGTGGCAGAACACGACGCGCCGGATCCCCGAGATCGGCCTGCGCCGCGCGATCGGCGCGCGCGCCGCCGACATCTACCGCCAGATCGTCCTCGAACAGCTGCTGCTCGGGTCCCTGGCGATGGGCGTGGGCCTCGTGCTGCTCGTGCAGCTGCCGCTCACGGGCGCGCTGGGCGACACCTTGAACTGGCCCGTGTTCGCCGGCGCCGTGGGGCTGTCGATGGCCGTTATCTATCTGCTATCCTTGGCGTGCTCGCTCTACCCCGGCTGGCGCGCGAGCCGCCTCGATCCGGCCGCGGCACTGCACTACGAATAAGAAGGACCATCACACCCATGGAACCACAACGCAGGCGGCGCGTACTGGTCGTCGACGACGACCACGCCGTCCAGGTCTCGCTGGCCCTGCTCCTCAAGCAGGCCGGCTTCGACGCGGCATGCGCGGACGGGCCGCGCGAGGCGCTGGCCCAACTCGACGCAACGCCATTCGACCTCGTTTTACAGGACATGAATTTCTCGCTGCAGACGAGCGGCGAGGAAGGTCTCGACCTGCTCGCGCGCATCAAGGCCGCGCATCCGTCCCTGCCCGTGCTCCTGATGACGGCGTGGGGCTCGATCGCGCTGGCCGTGCGCGGCGTGAAGGCGGGCGCCGCGAACTTTTTCACCAAGCCCTGGGACAACGCGCAACTGGTCGACCTGATCGAAGCGACGCTGGATCTCGGCGCGCCGCCGGCAGCAAGCAGCCGCACGCGCGCCGCGCTCGATGCGAGGTACGATTTCACGGGCATCGTCGGCGCGCACCCGAAGCTGCTGAAAGTGCTGGAGACGATCGCGCAGGTCGCGGCCACGCGCGCGCCGGTGCTGATCCTCGGCGAGAGCGGCACCGGCAAGGAATTGATCGCCGACGCCATCCACCGCAACAGCCCGCGCCGGGATGCGCCCATCGTCAAGATCAACATGGGCGCGATCACGACGTCGCTGTTCGAAAGCGAGATGTTCGGCCACGTGCGCGGCGCGTTCACGGATGCGCGCGACAACCGCAAGGGCCATATCGCCAGCGCGGACGGCGGCACGCTGTTCCTCGACGAGATCGGAGAACTGAACCGCGGCGACCAGGTCAAGCTGCTGCGCGTGCTGCAGGACCAGCGCTACCAGCCCGTCGGCGCGAGCCGCGCGGAGCAGGCCGACGTGCGCGTGATCTCGGCCACCAACCGCGAACTGGCGGAGCTCGTCGCCGCCGGAGACTTCCGCGAAGATTTGTTCTATCGCCTGAACCTGATCACGATCCGCCTGCCGCCGCTGCGCGAACGGCGCGGCGACATCCCGCTGCTGGCGCGCCATATCGTGGAGCATGTCGCCGACAGCTACGGCCTGCAAGCCGTCGCCCTCGCCCCGCAGGCGCTGGACTGGCTCGCGGCGCAGCCGTGGCCCGGCAACATCCGCCAGCTGAAGCAGACGCTGGAACGCACCCTCCTCCTGGCCGCCAAGGACGTGCTCACGCAGGCGGACTTCCTGGCGACGAGCGCCGTCGACGAAGGCGTGTCCGGCGGCCGGCTCGGCGTCGACGGCATGACGCTGGACCAGGTCGAACGCCTGATGATCGAACAGGCGCTGCGCCAGCACGCGGGCAACATCTCGCGCGTGGCGAAGGCCCTGGGCCTGTCGCGCACGGCGCTGTACCGCAGGCTGGAACGCCACGGCCTCGCCGGCGCGGACGGCGCCGCATGATGCGGCTGCGGCCCCGTCTCGGCGTCTACATCGTGGCGCTGCACGTGCCGCTGTTCGGCTGCGCCACCCTGCTGCTGCCGGCGCGGCCGTTGCTGTTCGTCGGCGCGGAAGGCCTGCTGCTCGCGAGCCTGGGACTGGGCTGGCGGCTCGTGCGCCAGGCACTGGAACCGCTCGGCTACACGCGCCGCTTCCATGAGCTGCTGCAGGACCAGCACTACGCCAACCGCCTGGCCGCCCCCGTGTCGCGCGAGCTGGACGACCTCGTGGACACGTTCAACACGATGCTCGCCGCGCTGCACCGCGAACGGCTTGCGATCGGCGAGCAGCGGGGCTTCCTCGACCGCCTGCTGGAAGCGACGCCGGTCGCGGTCCTCGTGTTCGACTTCGACGGCGCGATCAGCCTCGTGAACGCGAGCGCGGGCGAACTGCTCGGCCTGGACCGGCCCGAGGGCAAGCGCTTGTCCGCCTGGGCCGACGGCGCCGCCGGATTCGCGCAACGCCTCGACGCGCGCGGACGGGCGCGGAGCCGCCAGCTCGCCGCGCAGCTGGATGCCCTGCCGTTGGGCGAATCGCGCCTGCTGACGGACCCGGACGGCCGCCGCTACCGCGCGCAACGCGGCCAGTTCTACGACCGCGGCTTCGCGCGCCACTTCATCATGGTCGAGGAACTGACGGCGGAGCTGGAAGACTCGGAGCGCGCGACCTACGCACGCCTGATCCGCGTGCTGGCGCATGAAGTCAACAACACGGTGGCCGCCACTGGCTCCGTGCTCGACTCGCTGCTGTACTACCGCGGCCAGCTGCACGAACGGGACGCGGGCGACTTCGCGACGGCCATCGTCGCCGTCAAGCGGCGCAACGCGAGCCTCGGCGAATTCATCGACCGCTTCACGAAGGTCGTCAAGATGCCGCCGCCGGAACCGCGCCCGACGGATCTGAAAGTCGTCGTCGACGACATCCTGTGGCTGAACCGCGAACAATGCAGCACCCGCGGCATCGCGCTGGGCTGGCACCGCTGCGATGCCGTCGCGCCGCTCGCGCTGGATGCGCAGCTGATCGAGCAGGCCCTCATGAACATCGTCAAGAATGCGATGGAAGCGATCGAGGCCGCCGGTCAATCGAGCGGCGCGATCAGGCTGGAGATGGCGGACGAAGGCCGGCGCGTACGGCTGTCGGTCGTCGATTCCGGCGACCTGCTGGCCAGCGGACCGGCGCGGCCGCTGTTCACGCCGTTCTTCACGACGAGAAAGGGCGGCCAGGGGATCGGGTTGATGTTCGTGCGCGAGGTGCTGCAGCGGCACGGGTGCACGTATTCGCTGGCGCCGGGGGCGCCGGGAGAGACGCGCTTCGACATCTGGTTCCCGGTCGCTTGACGCATGCGTTCGCGTGGGCTCGGGGAGCCCACCCTGCGAACATATCGATATCGTCGCGTTCGCGTGGGCTCGGGGAGCCCACCCTACGAACATATCGATATCGTCGCGTTCGCGTGGGCTGGGGGAGCCCGCCCTACGAACGTATCGATATCGTAGGGTGGGCACCCCGTGCCCACCATGCACGCCGTTAGCTCTTGGGATACTTGATCGTCATTTCCTTCAGCAGGTTGTCCGCATGGTCGACCTCCTTCATCACCCACAGCATGTAGCGGATGTCGACGTGGATCGCACGCGTGATCACCGGATCGAAGTACCAGTCCTTCGTGATCGACTCGTAGGTCGAATCGAAGTTCAGGCCGACCAGTTCCCCGCGCTTGTTCATCACGGCGGAACCGGAATTGCCGCCCGTCGTGTCGGCGCTCGACAGGAAGTTCACCGGCACCGTGCCCAGCGCCGGATCCCGGAACTGGCCGTAGCGCTTGTCGCGGATTGCCTGCAGCAGCGAATTCGGCGCGTCGAACGGCGCCTTGCCCGTCTGCTTCTCGAGGATGCCTTCGACGGTGGTGAACGGACCCTTGACGATGCCGTCGCGCGGGCTGTACGGCGCCACGGTGCCGTAGGTCACGCGCAAGGTGCCGTTCGCGTCCGGGTAGACCGGCTTGCCCTGCGACTTCTTCCAGGCCACGACGGCGTCCATGTACAGCGGGACGACGCGTTCCAGGTTGCCGTCGACTTCCTTGCGGCGCTCTTCCAGCGCGAGGCCGGCGTCGTGCAGGTGCACGGCCAGCTGGATGAACGGGTCGCTCGATTTGCGGAACGCGTCCGCGTCCTTGCCGATCCACGCGAGGCGCTTTGCCGTGTCGCCCAGCTCCGTGCCCTTGTACAGCGGCGCCAGCGCGTTCTGCGCGGGCAGCAGCCCGTCCAGCCCGTGCGGCCGCACCTTCGTGTCGATCTTGCCGTAGCGGACCAGCGCGGCCTGCCAGCGGGCCTGGTCGACGCTGGGCACGAACGATTGCTCGAGGCGGGCCAGGCGCGCCTTGATGAACGAGACGTCGCGGTCCTGGAAGCCCGCTTCGCGCTGCGCGTCCGGCCTCTGGTGTTCCAGCGCCAGGCGGTACAAGGTGCGCGCGCTCTTCAGCAGGTCGCTGTGCGTGCCTTCCGCCCATGCGGTCTCCTGCTGCGTCGTCGCCATGTCGGCGGCGATGGCGGCGTCGAGCTCGGCCAGCAGGTTCTTCGGTCCAGTGCCGTGCTGCTTGTACCACGTGCGGAATTGAGCGTCCTGCGCATCCTTGATGGCAGCGATGTCCTTGCGCGCGAAGCCGTCCAGCAGGCCGCGCGTCTTTTTCAGCACGTTGTTCAGGCTCTTCGCCACGCTTGCGTAGCGCACCGTGTAGTCCGGGTTGCCCATCGTGGCGGCCGCGATCACGGACAGGTCGGCCGTGATCGATGCCACCTTGGCCGGATAGTCGACGTTGCGCGCGAAACGGATCTCGGCCGGCAGCTTGTAGCGGCTCGTGCGGCCCGGGTAGCCGGCCAGCAGGATCGGGTCGCCCGCCTTCAGCCCTTCGGCCGAGACGACGAGGAAGCTCTTCGATTTATAGGGCACGTTGTCCGGCGACGGATCGGCCGGGCGGCCATCCTTGCCGACGTACGCGCGCAGGAAGGAAAAGTCGCCGACGTGGCGCGGGAATTCGTAGTTGTCGATGTCGCCGCCGAAGTCGCCCACGCTGTTCGCGGGCGCGTAGACGAGGCGCACGTCGCGGATCAGCAGCTGCTTGATGCGGTAGTACTCGCCGCCGCGGTTGAACGCGGGGACCGCGCAGCGGTAGGCCTTGTCGCTCTCGCACTCCGCGATCAGCGCCTTGATGCGCGCCGCGACCTGCTCGTGGCGCTCCTTGCCCGACACGCCGGCACCGAGGCCCTTCAGGACGCGGTCCGTCACGTTCTCGACCTTCTCCGTCACGTAGACGACCGTGTTCGGCCCGCCCGGCAGTTCCTCCGCGCGCGTCTTCGCGAGGAAGCCGTTGGCGATGTAATTGTGTTCCGGGGTCGAATTGCGCTGGATCGCGCCGTAGCCGCAGTGGTGGTTCGTGACGACGAGACCGTCCGGCGACACGAACGACGCCGAACAGCCCGGCGTCGCCACGATGGCGCTCATCGGGTGTTTCGACAGGTCGGCGAGACGCTCGGCCGGGATCGTGATGCCGATGCGTTTCAGCTCGGATTTCAGCTGCGGCAGCTGGTGCGGCTGCCACTGGCCCTCGTCGGCGAGCGCACCGGCGCTCGCCCCCAGCAGGGCGACGGGAAGGACGACGGATTTGAACAAGACAAACCTCGCGAAAAAAAGCAACCACGAGTATATCGCCAGGCCGTCTTGTTTCGGAAACAAAATTGTCAGGATTCGTCCAGGAAGAGTATGTACAGACCCCATAACGGCGTCGTGCGGACGCCACATCCCGCAATTTCGTCTATCAGGCGTATTTACGTTTGCGGCGTCGCCGCACCGCCGCCATCCCCGCCAGCGCGGCCGCGCACAACGCCGGCGACGCGGGTTCCGGCAGGCCGACGCGCACCTCGTCCAGCGCGGGCGCGCTGTAGCCCGCCTGCCGGTTCGCGGTCGAGAAGGCGAAGTAGCGCACCTCGTCGAAGCCGTTCCCGTCGACGAGTCCCAGGACCGCGCCGCGCGGAGAACTGAAGTTGCCGCTGCCGGTGCGCTGGCCATCCGCATACGTGGCCCAGTAGCCGTTCAGGGACTGGTAGCCGCTGCCGGCCGCGAACTCGATCCGGTAGAAATCCGCGCCGTCCGCGCGGCGCACGCTGATGTACGCGTTCGTGCCGGACGTGGCGAAGTAGTTGCCGGAGAACGCGGGGCTCAGTTCCGAGACGGCGTCATAACAGTCCACACCGGCATAGCCGCAGCCGTTGTTGGCGCCGTAGCCGCTTGCGTGGAACAGCAGGCCGTCCTCGACCCAATCGTTGGCGAGCGCCGTGTTCAGGTCGAAGTGCGCCGCGTTGGTGACGGAGCCGACGGCCGTGCCGGCACCGAGGGTCTGCAGCACGGCGGCGCCGGCGCATTGCGCGACCAGGGTTAGAGCGGCTGCACACAGCAGGCGGTTCTTGACATGCATGGTCGTCTCCATCATGGCGTGGGAATCAGGTCGAGCGCGTCGTAGCTGTAGCCGGGGCTCAGGAAGCGGATGCCGCTGGAGCCGCTGATCGCCGTCAGCGTCAGCACGTTCTGGCCCACGACCAGTTCGGTGGCCGGGATGTCGAACGTATACATCGTGTTGTTGCCGCGGTAGGTGCCGACCGTCAGCGTGCGCGACGACGGCTGCGTGGACGCCGGCGGATTCGCCGAGACCCAGCCGTTGACCTGTGCCTTGGGCCGTCCGCCCGCGAAGGCGTCCGTGATGCCGACGCGCAGGCGCAGCGGCACGATCTGGCTCGCGCGCAGGTTGAAGCGCACGGTCAGCGTGCCGTTCACGTCCTTCCACTGGTACGCGGGGAAGCCCGTGGCCGGTGTCGACGTGCCGACCACGTAATCGCCCGGCGTCCACGGCGCCATGCGCACGTCGGACGGGTGCATGGTCGTGACCTTGCCGCCGTTGATGAATTCCGCCGGCGTGCCGTCCCACTCGCCGATGCGCCAGAGCGCGGCCGCGCTGCCCGGATCGCCCGTCACGGCGACGGTGCCCGCGTCCGTCGTGGCGCCCGCGCCGACCGTCACCGTGCGCGTCTCGACCGCCAGCTCGTTCTTGTAGACCTTCATCGTATAGGTCCCGGGGATCATGCCGGTGCTGGCGAAATGGCCGTCCGTGGCATCGGCCGCCGTCCAGTACTGGGCCGTCGCATTCGCGAAGCCGACCGTGTAGGCGAAGCGCGGATCGCGGCCCGTGATGGCCGCCCCGCTCACGGCACCGCGTGCTTCCGGCCCCACCCAGCCCGTGAGGCCGAGGGTGCCGAGCCAGGACGTGTCCACCGGTGCCGGCGCGGCGCCGTCGTTGAACACCATCGTGTACGTGTTGAGGACTTTCGTGCGCAGCGGCTCCGTCTGGCCCTCGCCGTAGTTGATGATGTAGGTGATCTCCTGGTTCGTGGCCGTGGCCTGGTTCAGCAGGCTGCGGTAGAACGGGCCGCCCGAATTGCCCTCGTTGTTGTCGCGGACGATCCACAGGCCGACGTTGGTCCCCGTCGCGCCGATGAATTGCCAGTCCTTCAGGCGCATGTTCGAGTAGTGCTTGGAGCGCGTCTCGCCGTTCGGCATGCCGAAGACGTCGCTCGCTTCGATCGCCCCGCTGGTGCCGCGCAGGTCGGACGGCGCCGGGCCGTTGGGCAGCCGCGCGATCGGCACGCGCACGATGAAGCGCGCGAGGTTCAGCGTATCGGGCTCGCTCGTGAAGTACGTCCCCATGTAGATCTTCGCCTCGCCGCGGCGCGCGATGTAGTAGTGCGTGAGGCCGCCAGCCTGCACGGTCACCTTGACGACGTCGCTGCCGATCGTCTGCGCGTTCACGTCCACCGCGGAGATGCCCTTGTACAGGTAGTCGAAGCCAGAATTGACCTGCGTGCCGCGGCCCTGGTCCTGGTACTCGACGCCGTTGTAGACCAGCGAGGCGATGTCGCCGGCCGACTGCGTGCTGACGCCGTTGTCCAGGCGCCGCACCTTGAAGACGAGGCCCGCGCCCGTGTCGATCGTGTAGAAATTGGCATCCTGCGTGAGGCCGAACGCGGATGCCGTGGCGACGGTCGCCAGCGTCCTGGTGGCGCCGGCGCTTGCCGTGTTGTTGTCGCTGCAGCCTGCGGCCAGCAGGCATAACGTTGAGGCGAAGGCGGTCCTGCGCATGAACATGTGCATCGTCTGTCTCCTGTTTGTCGGTTTGTCGGGACGTCAGTCTCGATTGTCAAATATGTACGCACCCGGGTTTGCACATCAGTATTGACGGGCTGCGCGCGGCGGGTCAACGGGGTGGAATGCTTGCCACGCAAAGAATCACGCGCTTGAGCGGAGGCCAGCAGATGCAGATAGAATGGCGGGTCCGGCGCTGTCCGGAGCTACTCGCCGACCATCATCATGTCCAGCCTTCTCGCCCCCGTTTCCGCCCTCCTCCGCCGCCTGTCGATCGACACCTTCACCATCCTGCTGCTGTGCACCGTCGCGCTCGCGAGCGTGCTGCCGTGCGCGGGCGAGACCGCCGTCGTCCTCGGCAAGGTCACCACCGTCGCCATCGGCTTGTTGTTCTTCCTGCACGGCGCAAAGCTGTCGCGCGAAGCGATCGTCGCCGGCATGACGCACTGGCGCCTACACCTGCTGGTGCTTGCGTCGACCTTCGTCATGTTCCCGCTGCTGGGTCTCGCCATGAAGCCGCTGGCGGGCAGCGTCGTCACGCCCGAGCTGTACGTGGGCATCCTGTTCCTGTGCACCCTGCCCTCCACCGTGCAGTCGTCGATCGCGTTCACGTCGATGGCGCGCGGGAACGTGGCGGCGGCCGTGTGCAGCGCGTCGGCGTCGAACTTCGTCGGCATCTTCGTCACGCCGCTGCTCGTGTCGACGCTGATCGTGCAGGGCGCGGCCGGCGGCTCGTCGCTGGACGCGGTGATCACCATCGTCGAACAGCTGCTGCTGCCTTTCCTGGCCGGGCAATTCCTGCGTCCGTGGATCGGCAAATGGGTGGACAGCCACAAGCCGATGCTGAAGATCGTCGACCAGGGCTCGATCCTGCTGGTGGTCTACACGGCGTTTTCCGAATCCGTCAACGAAGGCCTGTGGCACAAGCTGTCGGGGGAATCGCTCGTTGCGCTCGTCGTCATCAGCTGCGTGATGCTGGCGATCGCGCTGGGCTTGGCCACGTGGACGAGCCGGCGCCTGGGCTTCAGCCGCGAGGACGAGATCACCATCGTGTTCTGCGGCTCGAAAAAAAGTCTCGCCAGCGGCGTGCCGATGGCCAAGGTGCTGTTCGCGCCGAGCGCGCTGGGCATGGTCATCCTGCCCGTGATGCTGTTCCACCAGATCCAGCTGATGGTCTGCGCGGTCCTCGCCCAGAAGTGGGGCCGCGAACAACGTTAACACCAGGGTCAGAGCCCGATTATTGGAAATGTCTTTTAGGTTGTTGCCAAAATCCGGGCTCTGACCCCGGTTTTATTTGGCCAGCGCCAGGCCGCCCCACCACACTTCGGGGAGCGCGGCGGCGAGCATCATGCCGGGGCCCAGCGCCGTGATGAGCCAGCGCCGGCGCGGCGGCAGCCAGGCCGTGCGCGGATCGTGCAGGCTCGCGCGGATATCGCGCCAGCTGAAGCTTGCCAGCGCCACCATCCCGAGCGCGAACAGCGTCCACAGCGCCGACTCGTTCAACAGTGCGGCGAAGTCCTCATCCAGATAAGCGAGCGCCGGCAGCGCGAGGCTCACGCTGCCCAGCAGTTCGGCCGTCGCGACGACGGCCGCGCGGCCGCGGCGGCGGAAGTCGTGGCGCAGCATCCAGGCCGACAGCGCCACGTCGCCCGCCAGATACAGCGCGCTCCATGCAGGCATGGTTACTCCTGCGCGGTGAGCTGGTCCGCGTGCCAGCCGCCGCCCAGCGACTGGATCAGCGCCACGGCCGTCGTCTGCCGGTTGCCCTGCGTCTGCACGAGCGCGCGGCGCGCGTTCAGCGCCGTCACCTGGGCCTGCACCACTTCCGAATAACTCACCTGGCCGGCCTTGTAGCGGTTCAGCACCTGCTCCTCGACCTTGTCCGCCGCTTCCGATGCCTGGCGCTGCAGCTCCTGCTGCTGCGCCAGCACGCGCGTGGCGTTCAACTGGTCCTCGACGTCGGCGAAGGCGTCCAGCACCGTCTGGCGGTAGCGCGCGACGGCCTGCTCGCGCGCCGCGTCGGCGCCCTGCACCGCCGCGCGGTTGGCGCCGCCGTTGAAGATCGTCTCGGTGGCCGACAGGCCCAGTGCCCACGCCATGCTCGATGCCTTGAACAGGTCGCCGATGGCGCTGGCGGACGGGCCGTACGATGCCGTCAGGCCGATCTGCGGGAAGTAGGCGGCGCGCACGATGCCGATCTGCGCGTTGGCCGCGGCCACGGCGCGTTCGGACGCGGCGATGTCGGGGCGGCGCTCCAGCAAGGTGGACGGCACGCCGACCGGCACGTCCGGCACGGTTACGCTCCACGGCGCCGGCGCCAGCGCGAAGTCGGCCGGCGCCTTGCCGACGAGGACCGCGATCGCGTGCTCCAGCTGCGCGCGCTGGCGGGCCAGCGTCAGGTCGTCGCTCTGCGCGCTGGCGAGCTGGGTCTGGGCCTGGTAGACGTCCGAGTGCGGCACGATGCCCACGTCGAAGCGGTTCTGCGTGATCTTCAGCACGCGCTGGTAGCCTTCGATGGTGGTGGCCAGCAGCGCGCGCTGGGCGTCGACGGAGCGCAGCGAAAAATAGTCGGCCGCCAGTTCGCCCTGCGCGGACAGGCGTGCCGACGCCAGGTCGGCCGCGCTGGCCTGGGCATTGGCCTGCGCCGCCGAGACGCCCGCGCGCAGGCGCCCCCACACGTCCGGCTCCCAGCTCGAGCCGATGTTCAGGCGGAAGCTGTTCGAGGTGCGGCCGTTGCTGTTGTTGTCGTTCGACCCGCTGCCCCCGCCGCTGCCGTTGCGGTTCGCGCCGCCGGTCAAGGTCACGGTCGGGAACAGCGACGCGCGCTGCTGCGCGACGAGCGCGCGCGCCTGGCTGTACGCGGCGACGGCCGCCGCCACGTTCTGGTTGCTGACCTCGACCTGGCGCACGAGGCCATCGAGCACGGGGTCGTTGAACAGGGTCCACCATGGACCGCGGTCGAGCGCATCTGCCGGTGCGGCGGGCGCCCAACCTTGCAGCTCCTTGAACGCTGCCGGCTGCGGCGTCGCCGGGCGCTCGTACGTGGGCGCGAGCGCGCAGCCGGACAGCACGGCGGCGGCGAGCAAGGCGGAGATCAGCGGACGAATGGTCGTGGTAAATCGCATGGTTCGGTTCATGGCTGGGAAATCGTGGGCTGGTCCTCCAGCGGATGGCGGACCAGATGGTGCTCGTCCGCGTTGCGGCGGCGGAGCTTGTCGAGGTAGACGTAGACGACGGGCGTGGTCAGCAGCGTCAGGAGCTGGCTCGCGACCAGGCCGCCGATGATGGCGATACCCAGCGGCTGGCGCAGCTCGGAGCCTTCGCCGAAGCCGATCGCCAGCGGCAGCGCGCCCAGCGCCGCGGCCAGGGTCGTCATCAGGATCGGACGGAAGCGCAGCAGGCACGCCTCGCGCACGGCGTCAGTGGCCGACAGGCCGCGCGCGCGCTCCGCTTCCAGCGCGAAGTCGATGATCAAAATCGCGTTCTTCTTCACGATGCCGATCAGGAGGAACACGCCGATCAGCGCGATGATGGAAAACTCCATGTGGAACAGCAGCAGCGCCAGCACGGCGCCCACGCCGGCCGACGGCAACGTCGACAGCACCGTGACCGGATGCACGAGGCTTTCGTACAGGATGCCGAGGACGATGTAGATGACGACGATGGCGGCGAGGATCAGCAGCGGCTGCTGCTGGTTCGATTCCTGCGCCTGCTTGGCCTGGCCCTGGAAGCTGCCGCGCACGTTGGTCGGCATGCCGATGTCGGCCTCCGCCTGCTTCACCGCCTGCTGCGCTTCCGACAGCGAGAAGCCCTCCGCGAGGTTGAACGAGATCGTCGTCGCCAGCTCGCCGTCCTGGTGGTTGACGGAGCTCGGCGTCGAGCGCTCGGCAAAATGCGCGATGGCGGACAGCGGCACCATCGTCGTGGCACTCGACGACAGGGCCGAGCCGCCGGACGGATCGCGCGCGGCCGTCAGGTTCGCGGGCGCGGCGGGCGTGCCGGCGGCGGTCGTGGGCGCGTTCTTGGCCGGCACGTACACGTCGTCCAGCGCGGCCGGCGAGCGCGCGTACTGCTGCGCAACGCCCATGATCACGTGGTACTGGTTCAACTCGTCGTAGATGTTGGCGACCTGGCGCTGGCCGAACGCGTCGTACAGCGCGTTGTCGATGTCCTTCGCGCTGATGCCGAGGCGCGCGGCCGTCTGCTTGTCGATGTCGACATAGGTCTCGACGCCGTTGTCCGCCTGGTCGGTGTCGACGTCGGTCAGCGCCTTCTGCCCCTTCATCGCGTCCGCCAGCTTCGTCGCCCACGTTTTCAGGTCGGCGCGGTTGTCGCTCTTCAGGGTGTACTGGTACGTGGAGTTGGACTGGCGCCCGCCCATGCGCAGGTCCTGCACGGGGTTCAGGAACAGCTGTACGCCCGTCACCTGCGCGAGCTTCGGACGCAGGCGCGCGATCACCGCCTGGCCGCTCTCGCCCTTGGCGCGCTCGTCGGCCGGTTTCAGGTTCAGGAACATGAAGCCGCCGCCCGCGCGCGAGCCGCCCGTGAAGCCGACGACGGTGTCCACCGCGGGATCGCTCTTGATGATGTTCACGAGCTGGCGCAGCTTGCCCTGCATGGCCTGGAACGAGATGCTCTGGTCCGCGCGCAGGCCGCCGTTGACCTGGCCCGTGTCCTGCTGCGGGAAGAAGCCTTTCGGTGCGGCCGAGAACAGGTACACGTTCAGGCCGACGACGAACACGAGGATCAGCATCACGAGCGCCTTCATGTCGAGCGCCCAGTCGAGCGCGTGCTCGTACGACTTCAGCACGCCGTCGAAGGCCCGCTCGGCCCAGCGCGCGAGGCGGCCCTGCTTGCGGCCCGCGTGGTCGTGCAGCTTCTGGCCCGGTTTCAGCAGCATCGCGCACAGCATCGGCGTCGTCGTCAGCGAGATGACGAGCGAGATCATCACGGCGGCCGACAGCGTGACGGCGAATTCGCGGAACAGCCGGCCCACCTGGCCGCCCATGAACAGCAGCGGGATGAACACGGCCACGAGCGACAGGCTGATGGACAGCACGGTAAAACCCACTTCCTGCGCGCCCAGCAGCGCCGCCTTCATGCGGTCCATGCCCTGCTCCACGTGGCGGCTCGTGTTTTCCAGCACGACGATGGCGTCGTCGACGACGAATCCCGTCGCCACCGTGAGCGCCATCAGCGATAGGTTGTTCAGGGAGAAGCCCAGCAGGTACATCACGCCGAAGGTGCCCAGCAGCGAGACGACGGTCGCCACGGCCGGCACGACGGTCGCGCGGACGCTGCGCAGGAACACGGAGACCACGAGCACGACGAGCAGGATCGAGATCATGAGGGTCATCTCGATCTCGTGCAGCGACGCGCGGATGGAATGGGTGCGGTCCGACGCGACCTGCATGCGCACGTCCTGCGGCAACTGGGCCTGCAGCTGCGGCAGCAGCGCGCGCACGCCGTCCACGGTCTCGATGACGTTGGCGCCCGGCTGGCTCGTCACCAGCACGATCACGGCGGGTTCGCCGTTGAACAGGCCCAGCGTGTTGATGTTCTCGACGCCGTCCCACACGGTGGCGACGTCCTGCAGCCGGATGGCGGAACCGTTGCGCCATGCGACGACGAGGCCCTTGTAGTCGGCCGCCGTGCGGCCATTGGTCGGCGTGTTCGCCTGCGAATAGATCTGCAGGCGCATGCCCTGCCCTTCCAGCGCGCCCTTCGGCCGGTTGGCGTTCGTCGCCTGGATGGCCGCGCGCACGTCCTCGGTCGACAGGCCGTACTGGTTCAGCTGGTACGGGTTCAGGTCGACGCGCACGGCCGGCAGCGAGCCGCCGCCGATCTCCACGTCGCCCACGCCCTTCACCTGCGCGAGCTTTTGCTGCACGACGTTCGACACGTCGTCGTAGATCTGGCCGGGCGAACGCGTCTTCGACGTCAGCGCCAGGATGATCACGGGCGCGTCGGACGGGTTGGCCTTGCGGTACGTCGGATTGCTGCGCAGGGTGGCCGGCAGGTCGGCGCGCGCCGCATTGATCGCGGCCTGCACTTCGCGCGCGGCGGAGTCGATCTGGCGCGTGAGGTCGAACTGCAGGTTGATGCGGGTGGAGCCGTTGCCGCTGCTGGACGTCATCTCGTTGACGCCCGCGATCACGCCCAGCCGCCGTTCCAGCGGCGTGGCGACCGACGTCGCCATCGTGTCCGGACTGCCGCCCGGCAGGTTGGCCGACACGGAGATCGCCGGGAAGTCGACCTGCGGCAGCGGCGACACGGGCAGCACGAAGAACGCGCCGATGCCCGCCAGCGCGATGCCGATGGTCAGCAGTACCGTCGCGATGGGCCGCTTGATGAACGGCTGCGAGAGACTCATGCGCCCGCTCCGCCGGGTTTCGCCGCGCCGCCTGGTTTAGCGGGTTCCGCGCCGCTCCAGCGCCGCGCGAGGCGGTCGAACGCGAGATAGATGACGGGCGTCGTGAACAGCGTGAGCAGCTGGCTGACGATCAGGCCGCCGAAGATCGCGAGGCCCAGCGGCCGGCGCAGCTCGGCGCCCTCGCCCCAGCCGAACATCAGCGGGATGGCGGCGAACAGCGCGGCCAGCGTCGTCATGATGATCGGACGGAAGCGCAGCATCGCGGCCTGGTGGATCGCCGTCCGCGGGTCCTTGCCCTCGTCGCGCTCGGCCTCGATGGCGAAGTCGATCATCATGATCGCGTTCTTCTTCACGATGCCGATGAGCAGGATGATGCCGATGATGCCGATGACGCCGAGACCCTGCCCGGTGATCCCCAGCGCCAGCAGCGCGCCGACGCCGGCCGACGGCAAGGTGGAGAGGATCGTCAGCGGGTGGATGTAGCTCTCGTACAGCACGCCAAGCACGATGTACACGCAGACGACGGCCGCGAGGATCAGCCACAGCTGGTTCGACAGCGACGCCTGGTACGCGCCGGACGCGCCGAGGAACGTCATGGTCACGGAGCCCGGCAGGCCGATCTCCTGCGCGACTTCCTTGATCGCGGCGACGGCGGTGCCCAGCTTGATGCCGGACGCGGTGTCGAAGCCGATGGTCGTCGCCGGGTACTGCGCCACGTGCGTGATCTGCAGCGGCGCGGCCTGCTCCGTGATGGAGGCGATCGCGGACAGCGGCGTCGGCGCGCCGGAGCCCGTGCGCAGCTGCAGGTCCGACAGCGCGTCGAGCGACATCTTGTCGTCCTGCTGCGCTTCCAGGATCACGCGGTACTGGTTCGTCTCCGTGAAGATAGTCGACACGATGCGCTGGCCGAACGCGCTGTACAACGCGTCGTCGACGTTCGATGCCGTCACGGACAGGCGCGACGCGCTGTCGCGATCGATGTTGACGTAGGCGGCCGCACCCAGGGCACCGGCGTCCGTGACGACGTTCGCCAGCTCCTTGCGGCGCGCCATCGCCGCCACCATCCTGTGCGCCCACTCCGTCACCGTCTTCGTGTCCGCGCCTTCGATCGACAGGCGGTACTGGGTCGGGCCCGTCTCGGCGTCGATGGTGAGATCCTGGGTCGGCTGCAGGTACAGCGTGACGCCGGCGACGTTCTGCGCCACGCGGCGGCGCAGGCGCTCCATGATGTCCTGCTGGTCGCCGTGCTTCGCCTTCAGGTTGATCAGCATCGTGCCCGTGTGGAGCATCGTGTTGTTGGCGGCATCCACGCCCACGGTCGACGCGAGCGATTCGACGTCCGGGTCGGCCAGGATCTCGCGCGCGGCGGCCTGCTGCATCCCGGCCATCGAACTGTACGAGATCGCCTGGCGCGCTTCCACGCGCGCCTGCAGCTGGCCCGTGTCCTGCGTGGGGAACAGGCTTTTCGGGATGAACGTCCACAGGATCGCCGTCAGCACGAGCGTGCCCAGCGCGACGAGCAGGGTCAGGCCCTGGCGTGCGAGGACCCAGTTCAGGCCGTGGTTGTAGTGGCCGACGGTCCAGTCGAAGAACGACTGGAACTTGCGGGCGAATGGGGTTTCGTGCGACTTGTCGTGCTGCTTGAGCCAGCGGGCCGACATCATCGGCACGAGCGTCAGCGATACGACGGCCGAGATCAGGATCGTGATCGCCAGCGACACGGCGAATTCGCGGAACAGCCGGCCCACGACGTCGCCCATGAACAGCAGCGGGATCAGCACGGCGATCAGCGACACGGTCAGCGAGATGATGGTGAAGCCGATCTGCGTGGCGCCCTTCAGCGCGGCGTCCATCGGCCTCTCGCCTTCCTCGATGTAGCGCGAGATGTTCTCGATCATGACGATGGCGTCGTCGACGACGAAGCCCGTTGCGATCGTCAGCGCCATCAATGACAGGTTGTTCAGGCTGTACCCGAGCAGGTACATGATGCCGAACGTGCCGACCAGCGAGATGGGCACGGCGAGGCTGGCGATCACGGTGGCGCGGATGCTGTGCAGGAAGGCGAAGATCACGAGCACGACGAGGACGACGGCCAGCACGAGCTCGATCTGCACGTGTTCGACGGAGGCGCGGATGCCGTTCGTGCGGTCCGACAGCACGTCCATGTGGATGCTCTGCGGCAGGCTGGCCTGCAGCTCGGGCAGGCGCTGCTTGATGGCGTCCACGGTGGCGATCACGTTGGCGCCCGGCTGGCGCTGCACGTTCAGGATGATCGCGGGCTTCATGTTCGCCCATGCGCCGAGCTTGACGTTTTCCGCGCTGTCGACGACCTTCGCCACGTCGCCCAGGCGCACCGGCGCGCCGTTCTTGTACGCGACGATCAGGTTCGTGTAGTCGGGCACCGTCACCAGCTGGTCGTTGGCGTTGATGGTGTAGGCGCGCAGCGGGCCGTCGAAGCTGCCCTTGGCGCTGTTGGCGTTCGCGTTCGTGATCGCGGTGCGCAGCGTGTCGAGGCCGAGGCCGTTGGCGGCGAGCGCCTCGGTGTTGGCCTGGATACGCACGGCCGGACGCTGGCCGCCCTGCAGGGTGACGAGGCCCACGCCCGTCACCTGGCTGATCTTCAGCGCGAGGCGCGTGTTGACGAGGTTCTGCACCTCCGTCAGCGGCATCGAATCGGACGTGATGGCGAGCGTCAGCACGGGCGCGTCGGCCGGGTTGACCTTGGCGTAGACCGGCGGCGCCGGCAGGTCGGTCGGCAGCAGCGAGCCGCCGGCATTGATCGCGGCCTGGACTTCCTGCTCGGCCACGTCGAGCGTCTGGCCCAGGGTGAACTGCAAGGTGATCACGGAGACGCCGGCCGCGCTGTTGGAACTCATGCGCGCCAGGCCCGACATCTGGCCGAACTGGCGTTCCAGCGGCGCCGTCACGGTGCGCGCCATCACTTCCGGACTCGCGCCCGGGTACAGCGTCTGCACCTGGATGGTCGGGAAGTCGACCTGCGGCAGCGCCGACAGCGGCAGGAATTTATAGCCGACGAGGCCCGCCAGCACGATCGCCAGCATCAGCAGCGACGTCGCGACGGGGCGGCGGATGAAGGGGGCGGAGGGACTCATCGAACATCTCCGTTGCACGCGAGACCGTCGCACGCGAGACCGTCGCCCCGGCGAAGGCCGGGGCCCAATTTCGTCGAGCCGACGCGGCGCGAGCAGAACTTGGGTTCCCGCCTGCGCGGGAACGACGTGCTATTGGTACGGGCCCTGGCAAACGCCATCATTGCGCCGCCCCTTCCTGTTGGCGGCGGCGGTGCTGGCCGCCCTGGCCCTGCTTCGCGCCGGCGGCACCGGCACCGGCACCGGCACCGGCACCGCGCGCCGGATGCTCGCCCGGCAGCGTCACCTTCGCGCCATCCTTCAGGCGGTCGGCGCCTTCCGTGATGACGGTCTCGCCGCCTTTCAAGCCGCTCGTGATCTCAACGCGCTCGGCGTCTTCCTCGCCCCGCTTCACGTTCGTCAGCGCGACGGTGCGGGTCTGCGGATCCAGCACGTAGACGTAGTCGCCGTTGGCGCCGTGGCGCAATGCCGTCACCGGCACCGTGATCGCGTTCTTGATGACGTTCACCTGCAGGCGCACGTTCACGAACTGGTTGGGGAACAGTTTCGACGCTTCGTTGCCGAAGCGGGCCTTGGCCTTGACCGTGCCGGTCGCGGTGTCGACCTGGTTGTCCAGCGCCATGAAGCGGCCCTGCGCCAGCTCGCGCGTGCGGGTGCGGTCCAGCGCCGTCGCGGGCAGCGTGGCGTTCGCGTTGATGCGCTCCTGGATCGCGGGCAGGTGGTCCTGCGGCACGGCGAATTCGACGTCGATCGGCGATTGCTGGGTGATGACGGCGATGCCGTTCGCGTCGCTGCTGGCCACCAGGTTGCCGATGTCCACCGTGCGCAGGCCCACGCGGCCGGCGATCGGCGCGCGCACCTGCGTGTAGCCGAGGTTGATCCGGGCGATGCCTTCGGCCGCCTTGTCGGTCGTCACGGCGCCCTGCAGCTGTTTCACGAGGGCCGCCTGCGTGTCGACGTCCTGGCGCGCGATCGAGTCCTGCTGGAGCAGGGTCTGGTAGCGGGACAGCAGAACCTTGGCCGATTCGAGCTGGGCCTCGTCGCGCTGGCGCTGGCCCGTCGCCTGCAGCAGCGCCATCTGGGACGGGCGCGGGTCGATGGTCGCCAGCACCTGGCCCTGCTTGACGAGCTGGCCTTCCGTGAACAGGATCTTCTGCAGCACGCCGCCGACCTGGGGCCGCACGGTCGCGACGGCGGCCGGGGTCACGGTGCCGAGGGCGTCCAGCACGATCGGGATGTCGGCGCGCTCGGCCTTGCCGACACCGACCGTCGTGGCCGGCATGCCGCGCCCGCCGCCCGGACCACCGCGGCCCGCTCCGGGTCCGCCCGCGCCCTGCCTGCCGGCGCCGCCGGGCGCGCCCTGCGGCTGCTGGTGCACGAGGTGCCAGGCCAGCCAGCCCAGGCCGCCCATCGCGACGATGGCGATGAGGGTCCCGATGATGCGGGTGCGGCGCGAGCGCTTGGGTTGGGTCGGGGTTTTATTCTTGTCGGGTGTGACGGTCGAATCCATTCTGATCCCTGGTGGCCGAGTGTTCAAAAGCACAATAAATGTTCCTTTGAAATGTAGCACGGCCTGGCATTGCCTTATGTTTCGTAACGTACGGTGAGCGTATCCTCTCTCCAGGCACAGGAAGTTGCATCTTTACACGGCTTTACACAGAAGCCGCCTACATGCGGGGAGATCCAAACAAAACGGGCGCGGGAAGATTCCCGCGCCCGTGTTGCAACGTATGGTTGCTTGACTACACGCTGTTACAAAGATTAACGCTCCGGAAAGGTTCAGGGCACCCCGCACAGGCAGTGCGTGACGGCCGCGAACGGCAGTTTGCGGTCGGCGACGGCCGACAGCCAGCCGAGGTCCCTGGCGATGCCCGCCGTCGCGTTGCCGCTCAGCGCGGCCGCGCCGAGGTCGACCGGCAGCAGGCCCAGCTTCACTTGCACGTTCAGGATCTGCGCGTCCGACAGGCCCATGCGTTCCAGCACGCGCTCGGCCAGCGTGGTCGGCTGCTCGGCATAGGTGACGCGGAAATCGTCGCCCAGCTTCGCGCGCTTGGCGGCCGAGCGCAGCGCGTCGCCGTAGCTGCCCAGGCGGTCGACGAGGCCGCGTTCCTTGGCCTGCGTGCCCGTCCACACGCGGCCCTGGCCCACTTCGTCGATCTTGGCCGGCGTCGTCTTGCGCGCAAGGGCGGCCTTGGTCGTGAACTCGTCGTACACGTGGTTGATGGCGGACTGGATCAGCTGGCCGAAGCGCGGATCGAGGGGGCGCAGCGGGTTGTAGGCGTCCGCGAGCCACGTGGTCGTCACGCCGGCCGTGTGGATGCCCAGTTTGTCGACGACCTTGTCCGCGGTCGGCAGGATGGCGAACACGCCGATCGAGCCGGTGACGGTGGACGGGTCGGCGATGACTTCGTCGGCCGCCATCGAGATCCAGTAGCCGCCCGACGCGGCCACGTCGCCCATCGACACGACGACCGGCTTGCCGGCCGCGCGCGTCAGTTCCAGCTCGCGCCGGATCAGTTCCGAACCGTAGGCGCTGCCGCCCGGCGAATTGACGCGCAGGACGACGGCCTTCACCGACGAATCGTCGCGCACGCTGCGGATCAGGTTCGCCGTGGAGATGCCGCCGACCATGCCGGGACCGCCCGTGCCTTCCGTGATGTCGCCGGCCGCGACGACGACGGCGACCGCGTCGCCGAACGGCTTCTCCGGATGGCGCGCCACGTAGTCGCCGAAGCTCACCTGGCGGAAGCTCTTGATGCGGTCGTCGTACGCACCGCGCTTGATGAACATGTCGCGCACTTCGTCGCGGGTCTTGACGCCGTCGATCAGCTTCCAGTCCAGCGCCACCCTGGCCGCGTTGCCGTTGGCCGCCTGCAGGCGCTGCGGCAGCTCGTCGATGCCTTTCGCGATCGACCCCGCCGGCAGCTTGCGCGCCTTCTCGACTTCGTCCGTGTACGCGGTCCACAGGCCGTTGTACAGGAACGCGTCCGCCTCCTGCGCGGCCGGCGACGGGCCGTTGCCGATGAACGGCTCCGCGAAGCTTTTATACGTACCGACCTTCATCAGGTTGACGGTGACGCCGACCTTGTCCAGCGCGTCGCGGTAGTAATTGCGGTGGCGGCCGAAACCTTCGATCAGCACCATGCCCATCGGATGCAGGTAGATCTCGCTGGCATGCGCGGCGATCAGGTAGCGCTTCTGGTCGAAGTTGCCGCCCCAGACGACCACGCGCTTGCCGGCCGCCTTCACGCGCTCGATGCCGGCGCCGATCTCGCGCACGGACGCGAGGCCGCCGCCATCCAGCTCGTCCAGCAGCACGAGGACTTCGCTCACGTTGCTGTCCTTCGCGGCGCCGTCCAGCGCCTTCAGCACGTCCGGCAGGCGCACGAGGCGGCGGCCGTTGCCCGACAGGCCGGCGACGACGGAATCGCGCACGCTGCCGGCGCGCGCCTCGACCAGTTCGCCCTTCAGGTCGAGCACGAGCGCCGTCTTGGGCGCCAGTGGCTTGAGGCCGCCGCCGAACAGGGCCCAGACGAAGGCGATCAGGATGACCAGGAAGATGAGGTTCAGCACGAAGCGGCGGGTGGCGTCGAGGCCGCGCCACAGCGCCTTGACGCCGCGACCCAGGGAGGAGAAAGGCTTGAATGACATTAGTGCTCCGGCTAGTTGAGATTCGGTTCGGTCAGTGCGGACGGCTCGGCGCGGCGCGAGATCGCGAACAGGCCGGCGAATACGAGGGCGCCGTTCACGATCAGCAGTTCGAGGCCGAGGCGGTAACTGCCCAGCAGCGCATGCTGGTAATACTCCAGCAGCGCGCACACGATCGGCGCGCCGATGGTCACCACGGGCACGAGGCGGTCGTGCAGCGTCCGCGTCGTCATCATGCCGAAGGCGAACAGACCGAGCAAGGGTCCGTATGTATAGCTGGCCAGTTTCAGGATGACGACGATCATGCTGGGATTGTCCACCCATTTGAACACGAGCACCATGGCCAGGAACAGCGCGGCGAACGCGAGGTGCACGTGGCGGCGCAGGCGCATGCGCTGGTGTTCCGTCAGGCCGGCGCGGCGCTTGATACCGAGGATGTCGATGCAGAACGTGGACGTCAGCGCCGTGATGGCGCCGTCGGCGCTGGGGAACAGCGCCGAGATCAGCGCGATCAGGAAGATGATCTGCACCGCGGCGGGCAGGTGGCCCATGACGACGGCCGGGAAGATCCTGTCGCCCGTCGCGGTGACGCCGGCGATGGGCGCGTACAGGTACAGCAGCCCGCCGAGGAACAGGAAGGCGCACAGCACGACGACCAGCACGGCGGTCAGGCTCAAGAGGTTCTTCTGCGAATCCCGCAAGGTCTTCACGGAGATCGTCTTCTGCATCATTTCCTGGTCCATGCCCGTCATCGTCAACACGATGAAGACGCCGGCCACGATCTGCTTGAGCCAGTAGCCGGGGCTGTCCGGGTCGTGCGTGAACACGCGCGCGAGGCCCCTGTCCTGCATCTGCCGCAGCGCCTCGGGGATCGTCAGGTCGAGCTGGCCCAGCATGAACGCGACGCAGGCGAACAGGCCGGCCAGCATGCACGTGGTCTGCAGCGTATCGGTCCAGACGATGGTCTTCACGCCGCCCTGATAGGTGTACAGCAGGATCATGCCGAGGATGACGAAGGTCGTCAGCCAGAACGGGATGCCGAGGCTGTCGAGGATGATCGTCTGCAGGACGGCGACGACGAGGTACAGCCGTGCCGTGGCGCCGAACAGGCGCGACAGGATGAAGAACCCGGCGCCGCTCTGGTAGGCGCGCCGGCCGAGGCGCACGTCGAGGTAGTGGTAGATCGAGGTCAAGCGGAGGCGGTAGTACAGCGGCAGCAGCAGGACAACGACGGCGATGTAGCCGACCACGTAGCCGATGAGGATTTGCGCATAGCCGAAGCCGTCGGCCCCGACGGCGCCCGGCACGCTGATGAAGGTGGCGCCGGACAGCGTGGTGCCGACCATGCCGAACGCGACGAGCATCCAGTTGCTGCTCTTGTTACCGATGAAAAAACTGTCGTTGTTGGCACCCCGCCCCGTGGCCCAGGCGACGCCGAGCAGCAGGGCGAAATACGCGATGAGGATGCAGAAAAGTAAAGCCGGGGACATCGGGGATCCAAAAAGTTGTCTGATCGCCCGGCAATATACACCCAAGGCGCGGCAGCGGGCTTTCAGCCGACGGGCGGCAGGGATTGCCGGGCACGGATGATGTTGATCAGGGCGCGCAGCGCCGGATGGCTGTGGCGCCGGCTGCTGTAGTACATGTGGAAAGGCTCGCCGCGCGCGGCGAACGCATCCAGCACGATGCGCAGGCTGCCCTCGGCCAGTTCGCCCGCGATCCTGGATTCGAGAAGATAGGCCAGGCCCGCGCCGGATTTCGCCACGGCGATCGTCGTGGCCGTATCGTTGATCGTGACCGGTCCCGGCACACGGATCCGGCGCCGTTCGCCGTCGACGTCGAATTCCCACTTGTAGGCCGAGTTATCACCGAGCAGCAGTTGCAGGCACCGGTGCCGCGCCAGGTCGTCGGGATGCGCCGGCTCGCCGTAGTTGGCCAGATACGCCGGGGCCGCCGCCACGACCCAGCGCTGGGGGCCGCTCAGGGGCACGGCGACCATGTCTTCCGGAACGTAATCCCCATACCGGACGCCGGCATCGTAGCCTTCCTCGACGATATCGATGGGCCGGTCTTCCACGACGACGGTCAGCCGTACGTCGGGATAGACACGGGCGAACGCCACGATCGCCGGCTCGATCAGCAGATGGGCCGCGTCCGCGAACACGTTGATGCGCAGTTCGCCATGCGCGGGCGTGGCCGAGTCGATGAGCCCGAGCGCCGCACCGATCGCGTCGAAGCCGTCCTCCAGGCGTTTTGCAAGTTCGAGGCCGATGTCGGTCGGGGTGACGGAACGCGCGGAACGGTTCAGCAGCTTCACGGCGAGGCGCGCTTCCAGCCGGCGCATGGCGTGGCTGGCCGCCGAGGGCGACAGGCCCAGCTGGATCGCGGCCGCCTTGAAGCTGCGCGTGCGCACGATGGCGAGGAACAGGCGCAGGTCGGCGAAATCGACGCGATCGATCAGGGACATGGTTGAGAGAGAATCATCGCCGCGATGAATGCGGCTCATCTTTGAATAATAGCACTGCGGCAAGGCTGAGCGGTATAAAGATGGCTCGACAACTCGCGACCATCCCCATGCCCATGTCATCTCGCAGCGAACTCAACATCCCGGACCTTGCCGGCAAGCGCATCCTCGTCACGGGGGCCTCGGCCGGCATCGGCGCAGCGGTTGCGCTCGGGTTCCTCGGGCAAGGCGCCCGTGTGGCGATCCACTACGGCGCCAACCGCGCCGGCGCCGAGCGCGTCGCCGCCGGCGCACCGGACCGTGCCGTGGTCGTCCACGGCGACCTGGCCGACCTGGCCGACACCGGGCGCGTCGTGCACGAGGCCGCCCGCCTGCTCGGCGGCCTCGACGGCATCGTGAACAATGCCGGCAACATGCTCGGCCGCATCCCGACGGAAGCGGCGACGGCCGATCATTTCGACCAGGTCGTCGATCTCAACGCCCGTTCGGTGTGGCAGGCCAGCATCACGGCAGTGCCCTACCTGCGCCAGGCCGGCGGCGGCTTCATCATCAACACGACGTCGATTGCCGCGCGCAACGGCGGCGGCCAGGGGGCGGTCCTGTATGCCGCAGCGAAGAGTTTTGTCAGCAATCTCACGCGCGGGCATGCGAAGGAGTTCGTGGCCGACGGTATCCGCGTCAACGCCGTCGCGCCCGGGGTGATCCAGACGGCCTTCCATGACCGCTACACGCCCGCCGACCTGCTGTCGGCCCAGGTCGGCACGATCCCGATGGGGCGCGCCGGCACCCCGGAAGAGTGCGTGGGCGCATACCTGTTTCTCGCTTCGAAAGAACTGTCCGGCTATCTCACTGGCCAGGTCATCGAAGTCAATGGTGGACAACTGATGGTTTAAGAAGGGAAGAAGATGCAACAAAGAAAACTGGGCCGCACCGGTGCGGCAGTCTCGGAAATCGGCTTCGGCGCCTGGGCGATCGGCGGCTCCTGGGGCGATGTCAGCGTGGAGGACGCCAAGGGCGCGCTGCATGCGGCCCTCGACAATGGCGTCACGTTCATCGATACCGCCGACGTGTATGGCGACGGCCGTTCCGAACGGCTCATCGCGGACGTGCTCGCGGAACGCGGCGGCGAGCGGCCGTTCGTGGCCACCAAGGCCGGGCGCCGCCTGTCGCCCCACGTGGCGGAAGGCTATACGAAGGCCAACCTGACGGCGTTCGTCGAGCGGTCGCTGCGCAACCTGCGCGTCGACTGCCTGGACCTCGTGCAGCTGCATTGCCCGCCGACGCCGGTCTTTTATCGGCCGGACGTCTTCGGCGCCATGGACGACCTGGCCGCGGCCGGCAAGATCCGGCACTACGGCGTCTCCGTCGAGAAGGTCGAAGAGGGCCTGAAGGCCATCGACTACCCGAATGTCGCCACCGTGCAGATCATCTACAACATCTTCCGCCAGCGTCCGGCCACGCTGTTCTTCGCGGAAGCGGCGCGGCGCGGCGTCGGCGTGATCGTGCGCGTCCCGCTCGCGTCGGGCCTGCTGACCGGGAAGATGAGCGCCAGCACGACGTTCGCCGCGGACGATCACCGCGCGTTCAACCGCGAGGGGGAATCGTTCGACAAGGGCGAGACGTTTGCCGGCGTCCCGTACGACCTCGCGCTCGAGGCCGTCGAACGGATCCGCGGACTGGTGCCGGGCGGCGCGACGATGGCGCAATTCGCGCTGCGCTGGATCCTGATGGAGCAAAGCGTCAGCACGGTGATCCCGGGCGCCAGGAATGCCGCGCAGGCCATCGCGAACAGCCAGGCCAGCGCGCTGGACGCCATTGCGCCGGAAGCGATGGAACAGCTGCGCGCGCTGTACCGCGAGCGGATCGCACCTCACGTGCACCATCTCTGGTGATCGTCGGCATGAAGAGACATCTCGTTGCCCTCCTCCTCGCGGCCTGCGCGCCGCTGCACGCCGCCGAACCCTCCACGCCACAGCCGGTCAGGCTGGCCATCGACGCCACGCAGGCCAAGGGCCCCTTGACGCCCATCTGGGCCTGGTTCGGCTACGACGAACCGAACTACACGACGGCGCCCAACGGCAAAAAACTGCTGAGCGACATCGCCGCCCTGAGCCCGGTCCCGGTCCACGTCCGCACGCACAACCTCATGACGTCGGGCGACGGCAGCTATGCGCTCAAGTGGGGCTCGACGAACATGTACAGCGAAGACAAGGACGGCAAGCCGGTCTACGACTGGACCATCATCGACGGCATCTTCGACACGTACATCGAACGCGGCATGAAGCCGCTGGCGCAGATCGGCTTCATGCCGGAAGCGCTGTCGCAGCGCCCGCAACCGTACCGCCACCACTGGAAGCCGGGCCCGCCCTACCCGGCGCTCTTCACCGGCTGGGCCACGCCGCCGAATGACTACGCCAAGTGGTCCGAGCTGGTCTACCAATGGGTCAAGCACAGCGTGGCGCGCTACGGGCAGAAGGAAGTCGAGAGCTGGTACTGGGAAGTGTGGAACGAGCCGGATCTCTCTACCTGGTCGCGGCGGACTCGAAGCGCGAGTACTTCAAGATGTACGACTACGCGGCCGACGCGGTGAAGCGCGCGCTGCCGACGGCGCGCATCGGCGGCCCGCACACGGCCGGCGCGGGCCGCTTCATGGACGACTTCCTGCAGCACTGCCTGCACGAGACCAACTACGCGACCGGCAAGACCGGCACGCCGCTGGACTTCGTCGCGTTCCACGCCAAGGGCGCGCCGAAGGTCGTCGACGGCATCGTCCGCATGGGCATGGGCACGCATTTCCGTCACCTCGACGAAGGCTTCGCGCTCGTCGCAAAATACCCGGAACTGAAAAACATCCCCGTCATCGTCGGCGAATCCGATCCGGAAGGCTGCGCCGCCTGCGGCATGCAGACCAATCCGGAAAACGCCTACCGCAACGGCACGCTGTACGCCAGCTACACGGCCGCGTCGATCGCGCGCGAGTACGACCTGGCCGCGCGGCGCGGCGTGAACCTGATCGGCGCGGTGAACTGGTCGTTCGAGTTCGAAGACCAGCCGTGGTTCGCGGGCTTCCGCGACCTGGCGACCAATGGCGTCAACAAGCCGGTGCTGAACGTGTTCCGCATGCTCGGCAAGATGCGCGGCGAGCGCGTGGCGGTGACGGGCGACCGCGCCTACGACGCGGCCCGCATCCAGGCCGCCGGCGTGCGCGGCGCGCGCACCGACATCGATGCGCTGGCGGCGAAGGATGCGCACAGCGTGTCCGTCCTGGTCTGGAACTACCACGACGACGACATCATCGACGCCGGCTCACCGGTCGAGCTTCACATCGCCGGCATTCCCGCCAGACAGGTGCAGATGCGCCACTACCGCATCGACCAGGAGCACAGCAATTCGTACGCCGCGTGGAAGCGCATGGGGTCGCCCGCGCATCCGACGGCGGCGCAGGTGGCCGAGCTGCGGAAGGCGAGCGAACTGGCGCAAATGGAGGCGGCGACGGTGGCGACGCAGGATGGCGCCGCTACGGTCAGGATGCAGTTGCCGCGGCAGGCGGTGTCGCTGGTGACACTCACCTACTGAATCGAACACCGGAATTATTGGTCAGATCCCCTGCCCCGGCATCCGCTCGAACGGCCCGATGCATGCCTCCATCGTCTCGTCGCGGCACATCACGAAGCGCGCGCCGGATGGGTGGAAGCGGATGTAGTTGGTGGCGCGCGTGCCCGGCTTCATGATCTCGCCGGAGCAGTCCTGCTTGCCATTGTCCTTCACGATCTTGTCGTCGAGTTTATAAAACCCCTTGGCGCTGGGTTTTTCGGCGACCGTGAACTCGCTTTCCGACACTTCGTCCGCGCTTTTCACGAGCGTGGTGCCGTCGCCGCGGAAGTGGTACGTCTCGGAACAGCCGAGCTGCGGGATCGCGAGGATCCAGATGCCCAGCAAGGGATGCGCCGCGGAGGGTGCGGCTGCCTGGGACGGCAGCGCGGCGGTGGCGAGGAGGCAGGCGAAGAGACCGGTGAGCGTGCGCATGGTGGGCCTTTGCATGACAGTGGACGCGGGGGCGTTATTGTCATTATTGCACAGGCCCGGATGGGACGCGCGCGCATAAAGCACCGTCGTCCCCGCCTGCGCGGGAACGACGAGGTGTCAGCTGTTCTCGGGCGGCGTCTTCGGCTTGGCCGGCCGGCGCGGCGCACGTGTCGCCGGCTTGCGCGACGGTGCCTTGTGCGCCGGGCGGGTCGACTTCTTGCGGGCCTGTTTCGCCGCCGCATCGTCGTCCTCGCCTTCCGCCGCAACCGGCTCGGCGGGCGCGGCTTGGACGTCCGCAGCCTGCGCATCCGGCGCCGCGACGCTGTCTTCCCGAGCCACCGCCGCCGCGGTCACGGCCGTGCCGGCGGCCTCTTCCTTGCGCTTGCGCGGCGTGCGCGTCGTGCGGCGGCGTTCCTTCACCGGCGCGGGCGCTTCTTCGGCGACCGCGACGGGCTCCTCGGCCGCAACGACAGGCTCCGGCGCCTCGGCCAGGTCCGGCGTCGGCGCGGGCCAGGTGGCGATCGCGGCTTCCTCGGACACCGGCACGGCGTCCTGCGCCGCTTCGAGCGCGGGCGCGGGGGCCTGCCCTTCGCGGCCCTTGCGTCCGCGGCCGCCGCGGCGGCGCGGTTCGCGGGCGGCGGCCGGGATTTCCGTCGGCTGCTCGCCCTGGGTTTCGGCGGCCAGTTCGTCGCCGGTTTCCTGGACCGCCGGCTCGGCCATCACCTGCGGCTGCTCGACGGCCGGCTCCGCCGGCGCGGCGTCGACCGGCTGCAGGTCGACCTGGGCGTTGGCGCCGCGGAAGACATAGGTGCCGGATTTTTCGTCGCGGCCGAATTCGAACAGGCCGCGCGTCTGCGCCTCTTCCAGCAGGTTGCCGAACGTGCGGAAGCCGTAATAGGTCTCGGAGAAGTCCGGACGGCGGCGCTTCAGCGTGTCCTTCAGCAGCGAGGCCCAGATCTTGCCGGTGTCGCCGCGTTCGGAGACGAGCGCGTCGAAGGTCTCGACGACCATCTCGAGCGCCTGCAGCTTGCGCGCTTCCATGTCTTCGCGCTTGCGGTTGTTCTCGTCCGACGGACGGCGGCCCTGCTGCGGCTGGGCCTTGCGCTCGTCGCGCTTGGCGGCGGCGCGGCGCTGTTCGCGCACGAGGTCGTCGTAGAAGATGAATTCGTCGCAGTTGGCGACCAGCAGGTCCGACGTCGACTGCTTGACGCCGACGCCGATCACCCGTTTCGCGTTTTCGCGCAGCTTGGAGACGAGCGGCGAGAAGTCCGAGTCGCCCGACACGATCACGAACGTGTTCACGTGCGATTTCGTGTAGCACAGGTCGAGCGCGTCCACGACCATGCGGATGTCGGCGGAATTCTTGCCCGACTGGCGCACGTGGGGGATTTCGATCAGTTCGAAGTTCGCTTCATGCATCGTCGCCTTGAAGCCCTTGTAGCGATCCCAGTCGCAATAGGATTTCTTGACCACGATGCTGCCCTTGAGCAGCAGGCGTTCGAGGACGGGCTTGATGTCGAACTTCTCGTAATTCGCATCGCGCACGCCGAGTGCGACGTTTTCGAAGTCGCAGAACACCGCCATGCTGATATTGTCTGGAGATGAAGCCATGTGTGTTGTTGTGTGGTTGGTAGACAAGCTGACCACGGATTATACGCAACAACGCCGACGGCGCCGTCGCGGACGTGTCCGGTGTCCGCGCGGTCAGCCCAGCCGCTCCAGCGTGGCCGGGTCGGGACGGCCGTCGAAGAACTGGTCCAGGCAGGTCTGGAAGATCGCTTCGTGGGGCGCGACGTCGGCAAACAGGGTCATCGAGGAATGGAATTTCAGGTTGTCCGGGTGGCCGAAGATCTCGTCGACGCCGCGGTCGTCGTGGCCGGCGACGGCCGTCGCGCAGGCGCGCAGGCGCGGGCCCAGCACGGGATGCGCGAGGTAGGCCGCGGCTTCGTCGGCGGAACGGAGCGCATAGCGCTGCGCCATCGCGCTGTGGCCCAGCCCCGCGATTTGCGGAAAGATGAACCACATCCAGTGAGTGCGCTTGTGGCCGGCGCGCAGCTCGGCCAGCGCCGCGTCGTAGACGCCGTTCTGGGCATCCACGAAGCGTTCGAGGTTGAAGTCGGTTGCCATCGCTAGTCCTCCTGACCGCATGCTACGCCATGTTTGTTAAAGTGGCGCCACCATGAAGCCCGAACACCTCACTCTCCTCCTCACCCGCGAAATGCCCTACGGCAAGTACAAGGGCCGCAGGATCGCCGACCTGCCCGGCCACTACCTGGGCTGGTTCGCCCGCGAAGGCTTTCCCAAGGGCGAGCTGGGCGAGCTGCTCGCCCTCATGTACGAAATCGACCATAACAACCTGCGCAGCCTGCTCGATCCGTTGAAGCGTTGACTATACAGTCTAGCCTGTATATTATCGGGCGCGTCCACCGCCGGACAGTGACCGAGGAATCCCCATGCCGCATGCAGACCCGAAGGATGTCGTACGCCGTTTCAACCTGGATGTTATCGAGCGCGGCGACCGCGCGGCCTTCGAGGCGTTGATGCTCCCGTCGTTCGTCAACCGCACGGCGCCGCCCGGCGCGGCGGATGGGCCGGAGAGCATGTGGCAAACGTTCGACCGCGTGCTGCGCCCGGCGCTGTCGGACCTGCGGGTCGAGATCCACGACCAGGTCGCGGAAGGCGCGAAAGTCACGTCGCGCAAGACCATCCGCGGCCGCCACACGGGCACGCTGCTGGGCGTCGCCGCGACGGGCCGCGACGTGGCGATCGACGTCATCGACATCGTCCGGGTCGAGGACGGCCGCTATGCCGAGCACTGGGGCGTGAACACGCTGGCGGCCGTGCTGGCCGGCCTGCGCCAGGGCTGATCGAGGAAAAGCTCAGCGTGCCGGATCGGCCAGGCGTCCGATCAGGCGGACGGCCGCGCGCAGCTCGGCGCATTCGCCGGGTGTCAGCCGCTCTGCGATGATGTCCGCGATGTGGGCGGCACGCGCGGCGCGCAGGGCGCGCAGCCGCTCGCGTCCCTGCGCCGTGACGGCGAACAGCACGCTGCGGCCGTCGTGCGGGTCCGGCATGCGCTCGATGAGACCGTCTTCTTCCAGCTGCGCCGTCACGAGGCGCATGCTCTGGTGCTTGACGTTGCGCACCTGGGCCAGCGCGGCGATGTTCGCCGGGCCGCCACGGTCGAGCAGTTCCAGCGTGTCCGAACCGGCCGAACGGGGCGTGTCCGTGTCGTAGCGGACGGACCGCACGAACGCGCTCACGGCGCTGCGCAGGTCTTCGGCAAGGTCGGCGACGTCGGGGCTCGGGCAGGTCATGGCATTCCTTTACACGGGGCGGCCGGAGTGTACCGCATCGGCCGGCACCATCATCGAATTTTTCGATGCAAGAACGGAAAATAACTCGTTTTTCAACGGCGCAGGCTGTCCCTATACTGGCTTCCATCGACACACGAACACACAAGGAGCAGATCATGATGGAAGTCCGCAGGAGCGAAGAACGGGGCGCCGCCCACCACGGCTGGCTGATGTCCAAACACAGCTTTTCGTTCGCCGATTATTACGACCCGCGCCACAGCGGCTTCGGCCCGCTGCTGGTGATCAACGAAGACCGCGTCGCCCCCGGCGCCGGCTTCGGCACGCACGGCCACCGCGACATGGAGATCATCTCGTACGTGCTGGACGGCGCGCTGGAACACAAGGACAGCATGGGCACCGGCTCCGTGCTGCACTACGGCGACGTGCAGCGCATGAGCGCGGGCAGCGGCGTGCGTCACAGCGAGTTCAACGGATCGAAGACGGATCCCGTGCACTTCCTGCAGATCTGGATCGAGCCGGACACGAAAGGCATCCCGCCCAGCTACGAGGAAAAGCATTTTTCGACCGACAGCAAGAAGGGCAAGCTGCGCCTGGTCGCCTCGCGCGACGGCCGCCAGGACACCGTGCTGATCCACCAGGACGCGTCGATCTATGCCGCGATCCTGGACGAAGGCGACAGGGTCGAACATGCGCTCGACAGCGAGCGCCTGGCCTACGTCCACGTGATCCGCGGCGATGTCAGCGTCAACGGCGTGCCGCTGAAGGATGGCGATGCGCTCAAGATCGGTGGCGAGGAACGGGTCGTGTTCGACAAGGCCGAGGCGGCGGAACTCCTGCTGTTCGACCTGCCGGCTTGATACGATGGCGGGATCTCCTCGGGTACTGGCGGTGGATCTTGCCGGTTTTGACCGTCGATAACATTTGCGGTGCGCGTAAGCTCGACAATTGCTGCTCCTGTAACCATCAGGGAGCAAGAAATGGCGAACGACGTGTATGCGCAAATCGACGGGATCAAGGGCGAGTCCATCGATGACAAGCCACGATGTTCGATCAATGGATCGGTAAGCGTCCGGGCGAGCGAGGGATGGCTATACTTCCGATGTGGTGCTTGTGCCATGAGAACATTGCTCGTGCTTTCATCCTGTTTGCTGTTCTCGGCCACGCATGCGAATGAAATCAAATGCCCCGTCTACTGTCCGAGCAAGGAAACAATTTTTCAGGAAAAAAAGGACAGCGACAGCGATGTGCGAATAGATCGCCTGCATGCCACAATCGCGCTTCGAATGTGAAATGCCCCCGGTATACTGAAGCCCTACGGCAACTTTCGACGCCAACAACATGAGCGCACAACCCAGCGTCCTCGTCGTCGAGGATGATGTCCACATCGCCCACGTCCTCGGCTTCATGCTCGAGCGCCAGGGTTATCGCGTCATCCACGTGGCCGACGGCCGCGCCGCCGTCCGGCACGTCGTGTCGCAGCGCGCGCCCGACCTCGTGCTGCTGGACGTGATGTTGCCGTACGTGGACGGATTCGAGATCGTGGGCGTGATCCGCGCGCAGGCCGGCTGGGAAGCCGTCCCTGTCCTCATGCTGACCGCCAAGAACACGGAGCGCGACACCGTGCGCGCCCTCGACGCCGGCGCCAACGACTTCATCATCAAGCCGTTCCAGCCGCAGGAATTGCTGGCACGCCTGCGCCGCTTCCTGAAGACCCCCGCATGATCCCGCGCGCGTGCCGGCGGACCTGCCGCCGGAGCGTTTGCCGCCCCGACTCCCTGCTGGCATCGCTCACCGACCGCTTCGCCGCCGATACTCCGCGATTTCCTCGCCGCGTTGACGATCTTCGCAATTGAACGACACCGGATGCCGCTCGCAGAATGGCCGGACGCACGAAGAAGGCGACGCGGCGGATCGGTGCGATACGGCCGACGACACCCGCCAGGCAGATGATGGAGATTACATATCAAACACATCTATTTCTGGAGGAACACGTATGCAAGCATTCAGCACCAGAAGCGCCATCCTGCCGATCGCCATCGCGGCGCTCGTCGCGGCCTGCGGCGGATCGGGCAGCGAACCGGGCACGGCTACACTAACGGCCGCGCGCCAGGACAGCAACGTCCGGGCGGCCCAGGCATCCACCTGGAACAGCGTGAAGTTCGGCGGCGGCGGCTATGTCACCGGCCTGATCTATCATCCGACTTCCCCGAACGTGCTGTACGCCCGCACCGACGTCGGCGGCGCCTATCGCTGGAACCAGGCCGCGTCGTCGTGGACGCCGATCACCGACGGCGTGGGCTTCGGCGCCGGCCAGGGCGACCACTGTATCGAAAGCATGGCCGTCGACACCAACAATGACCAGAAGCTCTACATGGTGGCTGGCTGCAGCGGCAAAGGCCGCCTGTACATCTCGAACGACCGCGGCACCAACTGGACCTCGGTCCCCGTGCCTTTCGTGGTGAAAGGGAACGATGCCGGCCGCGCCATCGGCGAGCGCCTGAAGGTCGACCCGAACAATTCGCAGTGGATGTTCTACGCCTCGCGCCAGGACGGCCTGTACGAAAGCTGGGACGGCGGGCAGAACTGGACCCAGAGGACGGGGCTGTCGAGCACCCATTTGACCTCCAGCGCGATCGGCGTCGAGCATCTCGTGTTCGAAGCGCCGACGACGGGCGGCACCACGGGGACCTGGATCGCGTACGCCGCGGTCGCACCGGACTACGCCAACGCGGCGGGCCTGACGTCGACCTTGTACGTCACCGGCGACGGCGGCGGTAGCTGGACGCCGGTCGCGGTGCCGTCTGCCGTGGCCGGGTACCACATCCCGCACATGGTGCGCTCCGCCGACGGCTATTACTACGTCGTGTTCAACAAGGACGCCGGCCCGGGTGCCGGCGGTACGAGCTACCTGTACAAGTTCGGCGGCAACAGTCATGGCGGCACCTGGACCCTGCTCAACACCACCGCCAACACCTGGGGCGGTTACGGCGGCGTCTCGGTCCACGGCACCGGCGCGACCACCCGCATCGCGCTGAGCGTGAGCGGCACCTGGGGCGATTGGGCCGGCCAGCACATGATGAAGCTGTCCGACGACAATGGCGCCACCTGGCGCGAAATCGTGTCGCAGAAGCCGCATACGCCAGCGGGCAACGAGTACTGGGGCTGGCTCGACGACGTCGAGATCGATCCGAACAACCGCGACCACATCATGTACGTGTTCGGCGGCGGCATCTGGGAAACCACCAACGCCTCCGCGGCGACGCCATCCTGGACCATGAAGGTGAACAACCTCGAGGAAACCGTCACCATGGCGATCGTCACGCCGCCGGCCGGCGCGTCGTACCAGCTGATCAACAGCGCGGGCGACGTCGGCACCTGGGTCCAGACCGACCTCGCGACGAAGGCGACCAGGGGCCCGGCGACGGGTTGGAGCAACGGCAACTCGGCTGACATGGCCTGGTCCGATTCCCAGTACATTGCCGTCGCCGGCGCCGACCACAGCGGCGGCTTCGGCTTCTCGTCCGGTGACGGCGGCAGCACGTGGACAAAGTTCGCCAGCTTGCCGGCCGGCGCGGCAACGAATACGTCCAATGCGTCGAACATCGTCGTCACCGCACGCAACAAGGCCGTCTTCGCGCCGGCCGATTCGGTGCCTTCCTACACCACCGATAACGGCGCGCACTGGACCGCGACCAACCTGCCCGCACTGGCGCCGGTCAGCGGTTTCCCGCGCAGCTACAAGCTGGCGGCGGACCGCAAGAACCCGAACAAGGTCTACGCCTACGATTCGGGCGGCGCATGGTGGGGAACGCCAGGCAAGGTCTACGTCTCGACCGATGGCGGCCACACCTTCACGCTGAGCCAGGGCTCGGTGAGCGCGAACCTGCGCGCCAATCCCTTCGGCGTGACCACGATGACGGTGAACCCGAACGCCGAGGGCGACATCTGGCTGGCGGACGGCAATACCGTGTACCACTCGACCGATTCCGGCGCTACCTGGACCAAGATCAACAACTTCGCATCGATCTGGGGCACCCACGATACCTGGTCGTACCCGGATGTGCAGGGCGCCAGCTTTGTAACGCTCGGCAAGGCCGCCGCCGGCGCGCCGTACTCGGCGGCGGTGTACGTGGTCGGTGTGATCAATGGCCAGTGGGGGGTGTGGCAGTCCGACAATGCCGGCAGCACCTGGACCCGCTTTAACGACGATAACCACCAGTTCGGCGGCATCGGCGCGATCGCGGGCGACTGGAACACCTACGGCAGGCTGTATATCGCCGGCGGTGCCCGCGGTATCCAGTACGCCAACTAAGACCTGACGCTCCGCAGGGGCGGCCGCGGCCGCCCCTTCCCAGACACCGCCGTTGCTTGTTTATGAAATCGTTTTCATATAATCTTGATGACAATCAACATAAACATTCAACGGAGATAAAGTTGACCAACCCATCCCGCCGCAACGCCTTCAAGACCCTGCTGGCCGGCGCCGCATCGCTCCCCATCGCCCTGCCTGCCCAGGCGGCTTCGAAAACCGCCTGCGCGTCGCCCTTCCCCGGCTGGGGCCGCGGCATCGAAGGCCAGCGCAAGGCCGACCGCGGCGACGGCACCTACGTCAACCCGATCATCGCGGGCGACCACCCGGACCCGACGATCCTCAAGGACGGCAAGGACTATTACATGACCTTCTCGTCCTTCTTCTCGTACCCGGGCATCGTGATCTGGCATTCGACGGATCTCGTGAACTGGGCGCCCGTCGGCCCGGCTCTGAAAAAGCCGCTGGGCACGATCTGGGCGCTCGACCTGTGCAAGCACGACGGCCGCTACTTCATCTACATCCCGGCCGCGCCGGACGGCAATGCGTGGTCGATCTACGCCATCTGGGCCGACCGCATCGAGGGGCCGTGGAGCGACCCGGTCGACCTGAAAATCTCGGGCTGCATCGACCCAGGCCACGTCGTGGGCGAGGACGGCAAGCGCTACCTGTTCGTCAACGGCATCCGCCGCGTCCGCCTCACGGACGACGGCCTCGCGACCGACGGCGCCGTCGAACCGGCATATCAACCGTGGCACTATCCGGAGGACTGGGTCACCGAGAACTTCGCGCCGGAAGGCCCGAAGCTGCTGCGCCATGGCGACTACTTCTACCTGATCACGGCGGTGGGCGGCACGGCCGGTCCGGTGACGGGCCACATGGTGATCGCGGCCCGTTCGAAGTCGATCGACGGGCCGTGGGAGCACTGCCCGCACAATCCGCTCGTGCGCACGACCGGCACCAATGAACCGTGGTGGTCGCGCGGGCACGCGTCGCTCGTCGAGGGACCGGGCGGCGACTGGTGGATGGTCTACCACGGCTACGAGAACGGCTACCGCACCCTGGGCCGCCAGACGCTGCTCGAACCGATGGAATGGACGGCCGACGGCTGGTTCCGCGCGAAAGGCGGCGACCTCTCGAAGCCGATCAACAAGCCGCGCGGCGGCAAGGCGGGGCCGAACGGCTTCGCGCTGTCCGACGATTTTTCGAAGGACCGCTTCGGCGTCCAGTGGTCGTTCCACGACCCGGCGCCGGACGAGATGACGCGCGTGCGCTTCGCGAACGGCGGCCTGGAAATCCGGGGCAAGGGGTCGATGCCGGCCGACAGCACCCCGCTCACGTGCGGCGTCGGCGACCGGTCGTACGAGGCCGAGATCACGCTCGACCTGGTCGGCCCGGCCGAAGGCGGCCTGCTCCTGTACTACAACCCGAAGGCGTTCGTCGGCATCGGCTTCACCCCTGACACCATCAAGACGTACCAGTACGCCGAGGAGCAGCCGTGGGCGCGGCGGCCGCAAGCCGTGTCCAGCGTGCGCGTGCGCCTGACGAACGATGCGAACGTGGTGACCTTCCGTTACTCGTTCGACGGCGGCGGGACGTGGATCCTGCACGGCACGCGCATGGAGGTGTCGGGCATCCACCACAACGTGTTCGGCGGCTTCCTGAGCCTGAAAGTGGGTGTGTACGCGGCGGGCAAAGGGACCGTTCGTCTGCGTGATTTCCGCTACCACGCGCTGCCGTCGGGTTGACGCGACAAAACGGCCCGGGCGCGCGCCACGGGTGTTCCGGAACTGCTAGCATGCGCGGAAATCGTAACCAAAAGTCCACATGCCAGCGAACCCGTTTAGCACCCGTCGCGCCGACGGCGTCCCGGACGACGCCCAGCGCCGCTTCGACGACCTGCTCGCCCACCTGCCGGCCGGCGTCGTGATGCACGATGGCGCGGGCCGCGTGGTGGCGGCCAACCGCCAGGCGCTGGCGCTGCTCGGGCGCACCGAGTACGAAGCGCGGGAAGCGCCAGGCGGCGACGCCTGGCATTTCGTGCGCGCGGACGGCTCGCAGATGCCGCCCTCCGAATATCCCGTAAACATGGTGCTGCGCACGGGCGCCAAGGTGTCGGACCTCGTCGTCGGCGTGTCCCGGCCAGACCACGGCGACGTGCGCTGGGCGATCTGCAACGCGTATCCGGAGCGCGACGCGCATGGCGCCATCCACCGCGTCGTCGTCTGCTTCACGGACTGCACGGCCCTCAAGGACGCGGAACAATCGCTGCACAAGTCCGAGGAGCGCATGCGCCTCGCGCTGCAAGGGTCGACCGATGCGCCGTGGGACTGGGACCTCGTCAGCGGCGAACTGTATTACTCGCCGCGCTGGTGGGAGATGCTCGGCTACGTGCCCGGCGAGCAGGCGGCCGATCCGGAGGCGTGGGTGCGCCTCACGCATCCCGAGGACCGCATCCGCGTGGTCGCCTTCCTCGACGAACTGCTGCCCGGCCCGCGCCAGGCCTACAGCATGGAATTCCGCCTGCGCCACCGCGACGGCCACTACGTCCCCGTGCTGAGCCGCGGCTACATCCTGCGCGACGGCGCCGGCAAGGCGCTGCGGCTGTCCGGCACCAACACGGACCTCACGGAGCGCAAGCAGGCCGAGCGCCGCATTCATGAACTGGCGTATTTCGACCAGTTGACGGGCCTGCCGAACCGGCGCTTCCTGCTCGAGGAACTGAGCCAGATCCTCGCGCGCAACAGCCGCGCGGGCCGCCACGGCGCCCTGCTGTTCCTCGACCTCGACAACTTCAAGCTCCTGAACGACACGATGGGCCACGACGTGGGCGACCTGCTGCTGCGCGAAGTGGCGCGCCGCCTGCGCCGCGCGCTGCGCGAAGGCGACCACCTGGCACGCCTGGGCGGGGACGAATTCGTGATCGTGCTGGAAAACCTGGGCGCCACGCCGGCCGAGGCGACGGCGGAAGTCCAGGCCGTGGGCCGCAAGTTGCTGGAGGTGCTGGGCGAGCCGTTCGAGCTGGACGGGCGCCTGTGCGCCAGCAGCCCGAGCATCGGCGCCACCCTGTTCGACGGCCACCCCACCGACATCGACGCGCTGCTGCGCCAGGCCGACCTCGCGATGTACCGCGCCAAGGACGAAGGCCGCAACACGCTGCGTTTCTTCGACCCCGGCATGCAGGCGGCCGTCGACCGCCAGGCCGCGCTGTCGGCCGCGCTGCGCACGGGCCTCGCGCGGCGCCAGTTCGTGCTGTACTTCCAGCCGCAGTTCGGGCACGACGGCAGCCTCGTCGGCGCGGAGGCGCTCGTGCGCTGGAAACGGGGCACGGATGAACTAGTGGGCCCCGGCGAATTCATCGGCGCGGCCGAATCGGGCGGCCTGATCTCCGCGCTCGGGATGGACGTGCTGGAACAGGGCTGCCACGCGCTCGCGCGCTGGGCCCGGGCGCCGCATCTCGCCACGTTGAAGCTCGCGGTGAACGTCAGCGTGCACCAGTTGCGCGACCCGGATTTCCCGCACGCCGTCGCCACGCTGCTGGCCGCGACGGGCGCGCGGGCCGACCGCCTCACGCTGGAACTGACGGAGAGCGTCTTCGCGCGCAACCCGGACGACCTGGTCGATCGCATGCAGCAGCTGCGCGGGCTCGGCGTGCACTTCGCCCTGGACGATTTCGGCACCGGCTATTCGTCGCTGGCCTACCTGGCCCGCTTTCCGCTGGCGGCGCTGAAGATCGACCGCTCGTTCGTGCAGGACGTCGACCACGACCCGAACGCGTCGTCGATCGTCGAAGCGATCATCGCGCTGGCGAGAAAACTGCACCTGGCGACGATCGCCGAAGGCGTCGAACTGGATGCGCAGCACGCGTTCCTGGCCGCGCACGGCTGCGACGTGATGCAGGGCTACCTGCTGGGCCGCCCCGTGGCCATGGACGAATTCGAGCGGCGCTACGGCCGCGCGCAGGCTCAGGCCGCGAGCGGCAGCTCGACGTAGAACGTGGTGCCGATACCTTCCACGCTGTCGAACCGGATGGTCCCGCCCATTGCTTCGACGATCGTCTTGCAGATCGACAGGCCGAGGCCCGTGCCGCCCTGGCGGCGCGAATCGGCGCCGTCGGCCTGGGCGAAGCGCTGGAACACGCGCTCGCGGAACGCTTCCGGAATGCCGGCGCCTTCGTCGGCCACGGCGAGGCGCACGTGCTCCGCGCCCGCTTCGACCTGCGTGCGCACGGTCGATCCGGGCTCGGAAAACTTGATCGCGTTCGACAGGAGGTTCGTGAGCACCTGGGCCAGGCGGTCGCGGTCGACGTCCACGCGCGCGCTTTCCGCGCCGGGCGCCGCCACGCACGAGAGCTCGATGCCGGACTGCGTGGCGAAGCTCTGCATCGCGGCAACGGCATGCTCCGCCAGCGGCAGCACCGGCTGCACTTCCTTCTCGAACGCCATGCTGCCGGCGTCCATCTTCTGGATGTCCAGCACGTCGCCGACCAGGCGCACGAGGCGTCCCGAGCTCGCGTTGGCGACGTCGACGAGGCCTTTCGCATCGGGCGGGAGCTCGCCCGCCATGCCGTCGGCCAGCAGCGCCAGCGACGCCGACATCGCCGTCAGCGGCGTGCGCAGTTCGTGCGACACGGTCGACACGAATTCGTCCTTCATCCGTTCGACTTCCTTGCGCGCCGAGATGTCGTGCATGAACGCGGAAAAGAAGATGCCGTCGCCCGTGCCGGCCAGGCCGACGGTCATCTCGACCGGGATCTCGCGGCCATCGCGCGCCAGCAGGATGCGTTCGACGCGCTGGCCCAGCGTATCCAGCCGGCCCGTCTCGAGGAAGTGGCGCAGCAGCTCGCGCGAATGGGCGCGGAACCGTTCCGGCATCACGAGTTCCGTGACGACGCGGCCCAGCGCCTCGTCGCGCGACCAGCCGAGCATCTTCTCGGACGCCGAATTCCAGTCGCAGATGCGGCCGCGCATGTCGATGCCGACGAAGGCATCCTGCGCCGTCTCGATGATGGTGGCGATGCGCTGCTCGTTGGCGCGCACGCTGGCCAGCGCCTGTTCCAGCTCGCGCGTGCGCTCGTCGACGCGCGCTTCCAGCGTCGCGTTCAAGTCTTCCAGCGCGCGCCGGCGCCGCACGAGGTTCGCCACCAGGGCGTTCAGCGTGGTGGCCAGCGCGCGCACCTCCGCATAGCCGCCCCGCTGGATGTCGATGGGGGTCGTCTCGCCCGCGCGGATGCGCTGCGCGGCATCGGCCAGGTCGCCCAGCGGCCGCGTGATGCGGCGCGCCAGCCACATGCCGGCCAGCGAAAACGCGCCGGCCAGCACCACGCCGGCGGCCAGGCCGTATTCGCGCAGGCGGCGCACGGGGGCGAACGCGTCGTCGACGTTCTGGCGCACGAGCACGGTCCACCCCAGGCCGGGATACTCGCCGTAGCCGTGCCCCAGCTGGTAGCCGACGAGGTACGAGCGGCCGTCCGGCCACGTCTCGACGCCGTAGCCGCCGCGCCGCTGCGCACGGGCCGCCTTCAGGCTCGGCAGGGTCAGGCGCCGGCCCGTCACGCCGGCGGGACCGAGCAACACGTTGCCATCGGCATCCACGATCAGGGCTTCGACCTGGCGCCGCGCCGCGATCCCGGCCATCACGGAACGCTCGACGTCGCGCGCCCATTGCCACGACAGGTGCGCGCCCAGCACGCCGCGCGTCACGCCCTCGTCGTCGACGTAGGGAAAGGCGACGTCAACGAAGCGCCAGGGCTCGTCCTGCCTGGGCAGGTAGCGCGCCAGGAGTACCGCCTCGTGCACGTCGCCCGCGTGGATGCCGCGCAGGGCATTGCGGAACCACGGGCGCTTGGACACGTCCGCGCCTTCCAGCAGGCCTTGGGCCGACACCTGCACCTTGCCATCCAGGCCGGCCAGGCCGATCCAGCTGTAGTAACCGAGGCTGTGCCGGATGCCATCCAGCGTGGCGCGGCGGCGCTCCTGCGGCTGCCCTTCGGCCAGCACGCGGCGCCGGGCCAGCAGGCCCACCTCGCGGTAGCGTTCGAACATGCCGCGTTCCAGCTTGTCGGACGTCTGCAGCGCCAGCTCGGCCAGCCCGTGGCCGATGCTCGATTGCACCTGTTCCGCCGACTTGCGTTCGATGACGGACGTCAGGACCAGCGTGAGGACGACGGACAGCAGCACGAAAGCGAGGGCGAGCCAGGCGCCGAGGGCGCGCGGGAGCAGGCGGCGGACGGATTTCAGGGGATTCGGCATGGCGAACTGGAGCCTAGCACAGCCAAGATTCCGTGCGGGAATTGTGTTGCACCACGTGAACACCCGCGATGCATTGTTGTATTTCCGACCAGCAGCACCCATATCGGATGGAGAGGCGGTGGGGCCGCGAAGGGTTGAACTACACGGCCATGTCCGATTTCCGGTAAACTCGCCTGTTACGTAACCATTATTTACGCCATCGCCCAGGAAAAGCCATGCAAGACAATGCCACCGCGCCGTCCAACCTCGTCGACTACGTCACGTCGTGCTCCCTGCCGACGCCGTGGGCGCAGTTCACCCTGCATGCGTTCGTCGAGCATTCGACGGGCAAGGAGCATCTGGCGATGACGCTGGGCGACCTGTCCACGGGCGACGCCCCGCTGGCGCGCATCCACTCCGAATGCCTGACGGGCGACGTGATGTTCTCGCAGCGCTGCGACTGCGGCGCCCAGCTGGAGTCCGCGCTGCGCCGCATCGCCGACGAAGGCCGCGGCATTTTGCTGTACCTGCGCCAGGAAGGCCGCGGCATCGGCCTCGTGAACAAGATCCGCGCCTACCGCCTGCAGGAAGCGGGGGCCGACACGGTCGAGGCGAACCTGCAGCTGGGCTTCCACGCCGACGCGCGCAACTATGAACTCGTGCTGCCGATGCTGGAGCAGTTCGGCATCGAGGCCGTGCGCCTGATGACGAACAACCCGCGCAAGATCGACGCCCTCGGCAAGCTGGGCATCAAGGTCGCCGAGCGCGTGCCGCTGCTCGTCAACCGCAACGTCTACAACGAGAATTACCTGAACACCAAGCAGGCCAAGCTTGGGCACATGATGACCTCGGTCTCCGAAGCGGTGCTCGACAGCGAGTCGTAACCCCCGCCGCGGGCGGTTCTGGCAAGATGGAGGCATGCGCCTCCCTTCCGCCGCCCTTGCCGTCCTCGTCTTCGGCGCCGCCGCTTCGCTTGCCGGCGCCGCGGGCAAGGCCGGCCAGCGCGTGAAACCGGCGCCCCAGCCGCCGCTCGTGATCCCGCCCGCGACGCCGCCCGCGACGACGCCGCCCGCGCCCGGCCCCGGCGAGACCGACGAAACGGCCGCGCTGCCCACGCCCTCCAGCGCCGCGCAAACCCTCTATTCCGCCGCCAGCGCCGACCTGCTGCAGATCCGCATGCTGCTCAGGAACGGCCGCAGCCAGTCCAGCGTCGGCTCCGGCTTCCTCGTCGGCACGGGCAACCTCGTACTGACCAATTACCACGTCGTGTCGCAGATGGCGCTCGACCCGGACGTCTACGTCGGCGAATACGTCGACACGGACGGCAAGAGCGGTCCCATCGAACTGCTCGCGGTGGACGTGCTGCACGACCTGGCCGTCGTGCGCGTGAACCGCAATGGCACGGGCTTTTTCCAGGTCGGAGAAAAACCCGTGAAACTCGTGCAGGGCCAGTACCTGTACTCGCTCGGCAATCCGCTCGACCTCGGCTTCGCCATCTCGGAAGGCTCGTACAACGGCATCGTCACACGCAGCTTCTACGAGCAGCTGATTTTCACGGGGCCCATCAACTCCGGGATGAGCGGCGGGCCCAGCGTGACGGCGGCCGGCGTCGTGGCGGGCGTCAACGTCTCGAAGCGGCTCGACGGCGAACTGGTCAGCTTCCTCGTGCCCATCAAATACGCGCAGGCGCTGCTGCGGCAGGCCGCCACGCAATCCCACCCTCCGAAGAATTTCAATCCGCTGATCGGGCAGCAGCTGCTGGCGCACCAGCGCGCGCTGATCGACCGCCTGCTGGCCGAGCCGCTGTCGATGCGCACGATGGGGCCCTACCAGGTGCCCGTGCGCGAATCGCAGCAGTTGCGCTGCTGGGGCCGCTCGAACTTCCGCGCCGAAGCCGAGTACACGGCCGACTCCGTCAGCTGCGCGATGGAAGCGGCGATCTACGTGTCGGACACGCAGCAGACGGGCCACGTGTCGATGACGCACCAGGTGCTCCGTTCGAGTTCCCTGCACCCGCTGCAGTTCGCCGTGCTGGCAAGCAGCCGCTTTCGCGTCGACAGCATCGGCACCGGCCGCGACACGCGCCTCACGCGGCCCGCCTGCGCCGAGATGTTCGTGCACACGGCGACCCTGCCCGTGCGCGCGGTGACGTGCGTGCGCGCCTACCGCAAGTTCGCCGGGCTGTACAACTTCACGTTGCTGGCCGCCAGCACGGACGATCCGCACGCCAACCTGCAGAGCCGGCTCGACCTGGCGGGCGTCTCGTACGAGAACGGCATGCGCGCGACCCGCGCCTTCCTGTCGGCCCTTGGACGGAGCCGCAGATGACTGGCCCGTGGTTCGTCGAGCTGCTGGCCAGGAACGGCGACGTGCTGCACCGCCAGCGCGTCGACGGCCTGCCGATCCGCATCGGGCGCGGCTACGACAACGACGTGATCCTCGACGACGACTACGCGGCCGCCGCGCACGCCATCGTCGAGCAGGATGCATCCGGCCGGCTGCTGCTGCACGACCGGGGTACCCGCAACGGCATCGTCATCCAGGGCAAGCGCCGGCAGGACGCCGAGCTGACGGGCGACACGGTCGTCCGCATCGGCCACACGGCGCTGCGCGTGCGCGCGGCCGACTTCCCCGTCGTGCCGGAACGCCTCGACCGCACGTTCCACGGCTGGGAAGGCGTACTGCCCGCCGCCGCGGGCCTGGCGCTCGCGGGCGGCGTGGCCCTGCTGGCGCGCTGGCTCAGCGACACGGAATATTTCCAGCTGGCGCGCTACGCGGAGGCGCTCGCGGGCGGGCTCGCGGCCGCGCTGCTGTGGGGCGGCATCTGGGCGTGCGCCAACCGGCTGTTCGCGCGCCACGCGCGCTTGGGCCGGCACGTGTTCGTGTTCGGCTGCGGCGCCGCGGCCCTCGCCGGCTATGCGCTGCTGGGCAGCACGCTCGGCTACGCCTTTTCCGCCGAAGGGTTCACGCATTACGCCTCGCACGTCGCGACGGTGCTGTTGGCCGGGATGATTTATTTTCACTTGTGCACGATCCGTCCCCGCAATCGCACCCGTTACCGCTGGGTCTGCGCCGGCTTGGCCGTGCTATGCTCCGGGCTGATTCTGGCTGGCAATGTGCAGCGCACGGGCCGCGTATCGGACGAGTTGTACATGTCCGTGCTGATGCCGCCGGCCATCCGCGTGAGCCCCGACCATGGCGTGGACGAGTTCATGCGCGACGTGGAAGCGATGAAGGCCCCGCTCGACCGCAGCCGCGGGCGCAAGCCGGGCGATGACGAGATCAACGATTGACGGCGCCGCGTTGTCGAAATTGGGCGGCCCCGTTCGTCGTATGAACGAGGGACGCAGCCCGCGTCCCGTCCAACAGGAGAACGACGATGTCCAGACTGACTGTCCGATGCTTTGCCATATCCCTCGACGGCTACGGGGCCGGCCCGAACCAGAGCCTGCAGAATCCGCTGGGCGAACGCGGCGAGACGCTGCACCAATGGTTCCGCGTCACCCGCACGTTCCAGCGCATGCTGGGCGATGAATCGAAGGGAACCGATGGTCCGGACGAGACGTTCGCGGCGCGCGGCTTCGAGAATGTCGGCGCGTGGATCCTGGGCCGCAACATGTTCGGCCCCGTGCGCGGTCCGTGGCCGGACGACGAGTGGAAGGGCTGGTGGGGCGACGAGCCGCCCTACCATGTGCCCGTGTTCGTGCTCACGCACCACGCCCGGCCCCCGCTCGAGATGAAGGGCGGCACGACCTTTTACTTCGTCACGGACGGCATCGAGGCCGCCCTTGCCCGCGCCAAGGAGGCCGCGGGCGGCAAGGACGTGCGCCTGGGCGGCGGCGTATCGACCATCCGGCAATACCTGCAGGCGGGTCTCGTGGACGAGATGCACCTGGCCATCTCGCCCGTGCTGCTGGGGGCCGGCGAGGCGCTGCTGGCCGGCATCGACCTGCCCGCGCTCGGGTTCAAGGTCACCGGGCACGTGGCGACGGAGGCGGCTACGCATGTGGTGTTGAGCAAGGACTAAGATCCTGCGACGCCAGCACGTCGCCCCCGCGCAGGCGGGGCTCAATTTTGCAAGCGCAATCGCGATGCGTGCAACCTTGGGTTCCCGCCTCCGCGGGAACGACGGTGGTTCCTACGTCAACGGGATCGTCAGCCGCGCGATCTCGACCGAGCCGCCCTCGTCGAAGATCGGACAGCGCTCGCCGATCTCGACGGCGTCGTTGAAATCCGCCGCCTCGACGACCGAATAGCCGCATAGCGAACTGGCGGATTCCTTCGGCCCGAGCAGGCGGCGCGGCACGTCGACGGCGCTGTGCGTGAGGCTGCCGCGGTCGAGGACGCGCGAGCCCATGCCGTCGAACCACGCGGCCCAGCGCGACAAATCGTGGCGCGTATCCGCATCGGCGCCCGGTTTGCCGTGGTACACGAACAGGAAACGTTCCATGGCCTTCTCCTGGAGTTGGTTTGATCGGCTCGACGTTAGCAGAAGCGCGGCGGCCGCGACGCACCCGTGCCTACCGCCGTGCCTACCGCCGTGCCTACCGCCGTGCCTACCGCCGTGCCTACCGCCGTGCCTTTTGACAATCACCCGAGGATGGCCGATCATCCCCGCATGACCTTCCTGCGCCGCAACGCCGTCTTCGTATCCGCGTGGATCCTGTTCTGGATCCTGATGATGCTCGTCGCCGTGCAGGACTTCATGCGCAACGAACACAGCCACGCGATCTGGAAACCGTTGCTGTGGGAAGGGTCGTCCGCGCTCGTCGTGACCCTGCTCGCCCTCGTGCAGCTGCGCTGGTCGCACGCGGACGATCACCTGCTCGGCACGCCCTGGCGCTGGTTCGCGCGGCAGGCGCGCTGGCTGTCGATGTACTGGATCGCCTTCGTCCCCCTCGCCTTCGGCCTGCGCCATGGCGTGTATGCGCTCGTCGGCGAAACCTACCGGCACGATCCGGTGCCGCAGCTGTTCCTGTACGAATCGATGAAGATCACGATCTTCTTCGGCCTGTTCATGGCGATCCGCTTCGGCGTGCAATCCTACCGCGCGCTGCTCGACGCGCGGCTGCGCGCGGAACGCTCGAACACCCTGCTGCGCCAGGCGCAATTGCAGCGGCTGGGCCAGCAGATGCAGCCGCATTTCCTGTTCAACGCATTGAACACCGTGTCCGCACTGATCTGGACGGACCCGGCCCGCGCCGACGCGACGCTCACCCAACTGGCCGACGTGCTGCGCGAAACGCTGGCCCTGGGCGACCGCCACGCGGCGCCGCTCGCGACCGAGCTGCGCCTCGCGCGCGGGTACGCGGACGTGATGGCCGAGCGCTTCGCCGACCGCGTCGCCATCGCGTGGCAGGTCGACGACGCGCTGCTCGACCGCGAAGTGCCCGTGATGAGCCTGCAGCCGCTGCTGGAAAACGTGTTCAAGCACACGGTCGAGCGGCGCCGCGGGCAGACGCACATCGCCGTCTCCGTCTGCCGCGAGGGCGACGAGCTCGTGCTGGGCGTCGAGGACGATGCCGGCAAGCTGGCCGCGACGGAACGCCCCGGCGGCATCGGCCTGTCCAACCTGCGCGCGCGCATCCAGGCTTTATATGGCGATGCGGGCCGGCTCGACATCACGGCGCGGCCGCAGGGGGGCGTGCGTGCCGAGATGAGGTTGCCTTGCTGAGGTTCGTATGCGTCTGCTGATCGTCGACGACGAGCGCCCCGCGCGCCTAAAACTGCGCCACCTGCTCGCGCAGCAGGACGGCATCACGGCCGTCGAGGAAGCGGCCGACGGCATCGATGCGCTGGAGCGGATTGCAAGTTTTCGCCCGGACGCGCTGCTGCTCGACATCGAAATGCCCGAGCTGTCCGGCATCGAACTGGCGGCATCCCTGCCGGAACCGGCGCCGCTCGTCGTGTTCGTGACGGCGTACGAACGCTACGCGTGCCAGGCGTTCGACTGCGACGCCATCGATTACCTGCTGAAGCCCTACGACGGCGACCGCCTCGCACGCGCGCTGGCGCGCCTGCGCCGGAAGCTGGCGGCCGGCGTCGACGGCCAGCCGGCCGCCCTACCGCCCGCGCCGCTCGAGCAATTGCTTGTGAGTGAACGCGGCGTCACGCGTGTCGTGCGCGTCGCGGACATCCAGTGGATCGAGACGGCCGACAACTACGTCGTGCTGCACACGGCCGCGGGCAGCCCGCTGTTGCGCCAGACGCTGGCCGGCCTCGTCGACCGGCTCGGTGCCGGCTTTATTCGCTGTCACCGGCGCGCCGCCGTGCAAGTGGGCTGGATCGAACAGGTGGTCGCCCTGGACAAGGGCGACGGCGAATTGCTGCTGCGCGGCGGAGCACGGGTGCCGTGCAGCCGCCAGTACCGCGCCGAGGTGCTGGCGCGGTTGAATCCGGCTTGAATCAGGCCTCCAGCGCGGCCAGCAGTGTCGAGCCGACGGGCACGCCCCAGCCCGTGCACGCATCCCAGCCCGCCCCGGCCGCATAACCGCCGTTGTCGCCGCTCGTGATGTCGCGCAGCGCGCCGCTGCCCGCCAGCGGGCCGTACAGCAGCGGATTGAGCCATCCCACGTGCTGCGGCAGCTTCTGGTTCAGCAGCGCGACAAGCCCCGCATACAGCGGCGACACGGCGCTCGTGCCCCCGATCGTGGTCGTCAGGAAGTCGACCCGCACCCGGTAGCCCGTCGCCGGGGACGCATTGCCGGCCACGTCCGGCACGCCGCGCCCGACGCGTCCGCCCGGGTTGATCGACGCCGGCACGCGCGCATCCGCCTGCCAGGACGGCAGCGCGAACTTGTCGCTGACGCCGCCGCCCGTCGCGCTGGTGGAAGGGTCGTCATTCCACACGGTCTCGCTGGTGATGGTGTGGCCGCTGACCGTCAGGCGCGTGCCGCCGCAGCCCAGCACGTACGGGCTCGACGCGGGGAAGTCCGCATGCGCAAGGCCGTCCGGCGTGCCGTTCTGCGGGTTCTGGTCGTGCGCGCCGGCGTCGCCCGCCGCGCAGCACACCGTCACGCCCAGCGCGGCCGCGGCCTCGAACGCCTGGTCCATCGCGGCCAGGCCCTGGTCCGTCCACTCCGATTCCGGCGCGCCCCAGCTGATCGAGATCACGGACGGTTTGCGCACGTCGTCGTGGACGGCGGCCGCGATCGCATCGACGAAGCCCTGCTCGCTGTTCGGCGCGAAATACACGGCGATGTTGGCCTTCGGCGCGACGGCGCCCGCGACCTCGATGTCCAGCATGACCTCGGCATCGGCGCTCCACGGTAGCGACGGGCTGTTCTTGCCGCCGTCGACGGACACGGCCGTCACATGCGGCGCCGCCAGGCCGAGGCTCTTGAAATAGGCTTTCAGGTCGGCGCTGCGGTAGCCGCCGCCCAGTTCGATGATGGCGATGCACTGGCCGCTGCCGTCCAGACCGGTCGGAAAGTCGTACAGCTTCGCCATGTCGATGCCCGTGAAGCCGGATGCAGCCTGCGCGTCGGACGGCGCGGCGCCCGGCGATATCGAGGCCAGCATCGCGGCTTGCTCGGATTCTTTGGAGAACTTGAAATGGGGCCGTGCGATGGGGACGTCGTCGATGCCGAACACGCCTTCGACGATGCCGTCCAGCTCGGGCGGCACGTGCACGGGCGCGGTGCGGCGGCGCGAGATCCCGGCCGCGTGCTCGACCCGCTCGATTGCCGTGCCGAACGCGGCGGTCACCTGGCCCGCCGTGCCGGACAGGACGATGCTGCGCGCGGCCGGCCGGCGTTCGACGACGACGAGCCCGGCGCGCTGCGCGAACGCGGCGACGGCGTCGAGATCGGCATCGCTGGCGCCGTGCTGCGCGGCGAATTCGGCGCGCGTGAGATAGCGCCGCTGCCCCGGTTTCGCGTCGAGCGAATGGGGTGCGAGCGGCGCGCGGCGGCGCACGAAGACGGTGACGTCGATGCGTTCGTCGTCCGGCGCCGGCCCGAGGGACCGCATGTCGGCACTGGTTGCGGGCACGCTGCCCTGGAGTTTGACCATGATTCACCTCGCTGGAAGATGGCCCGGCCGGTCCGGGCACCATCTGCCAGTGTGCGCGTCGGGGCGAGTTGATTATTGATGAACGCCAATTGTGGGCGAGCCCGTGCATTCGTATTAAAATAAGAACGCGACTGTGAGCGCTAACATCGATAACAAAGGAGACGTGATGATCGACAGGAATCGGCGAGGTCTGGTCCTTGCCGCCGGCGGCGCGCTGGCGGCGGGCGCGGTGGGTGACATGGCATGGGCGGCCCCGCCCGATCGCAAGCTCGGCTATGCGATCGTCGGGCTGGGCTCCTATGGCCTGGGCATCATCATCCCGCAATTCAAGAACTGCAAGAACAGCAAGCTCGTCGCGCTGGTCAGCGGCGATGCCGCCAAGGCGAAGCGCGTGGCGCAGGAATACGGCGTTCCGGAAAAGAACCTCTACAACTACCAGAACTACGACGAGATCCGCAACAACCCGGACATCGACATCGTCTACGTCTGCCTGCCCGTCTCGATGCATGCCGAGTACACGATCCGCGCGGCCAAGGCCGGCAAGCACGTGCTGTGCGAAAAGCCGATGGCCGTGTCGTCGGCCGAATGCGAAGCGATGATCGCGGCGTGCCGCCAGGCGGGCAAGAAGCTGATGATCGGCTACCGCTGCCACTTCGAACCGTACAACCTGGAAGCGCGCCGCATCGCGCGCGCCGGCGAGATCGGAAAGCTGCGCTATTTCCGCTCGGAACACGGCTTCAACTTCCGCGATCCGAATGCATGGCGCCTGAAAAAGGCGCTGGCGGGCGGCGGCTCGATGATGGACATCGGCATCTACGCCCTCAACGCGGCGCGCTACATGACGGGCGAGGAACCGACCGCCGTCTATGCCCAGGAAACGACGGACCGCAAGGACCCGCGCTTCCGCGAGGTCGAAGACATGATCGGCTTCCAACTGGAATTCCCGTCCGGCGTGATCGGCTCATGCCAGTCGATGTACAGCGCCAACCAGAACCACATCCTGCTGGTGGGAGATAAAGGCCGCATCGAGATGGAACCGGCGACCGGCTACCAGGGCAACCGGATGTGGGTCGGCGGCAATGGCCGCGACAAGGAAGTCACGCCGCCGCCGGGTCCCGGCGCCACCCAATGGGCCGGCCAGCTGGACCACATGGCGCAATGCGTGCTGCAGAACCGCGAGCCGATCGTCGGCGGCGAGGAAGGCCTGCGCGACCTGCGCATCATCGAGGCGATCTACCAGTCGGCGCGCGAGCAGAAGCGCATCGTGCTGAAGGCCTGACGCCATCACGTGCGCGTGCGACTGCACGCGCACCGCGTCTGTCAGTACGGCGATCCGGTGACGTCCAACCGGATCTGCCACACGGCGCCGGCGCCCGTCAGGAACAGGGTCTTGCCGTCGGCGCCGCCGAACGCGGCATTCGTCACGTTGGCATCCGTGCGGATCGTCGCCAGCTGTTTCCCCTGCGGCGAGAACACGCGCACCCGCCTGGCCGGGTGCTCGGTCACGTAGATATTGCCGTGGCAATCGACGGCCATGCCGTCCGGGGTGTCGAGCCCATTGACGATGTCTTTCCCCTGTCCCGGCACGCCGTTCACGATCGGGTAGGCGCGCAGGAAGCCGTCGCCCGCGTTCACGTACAGCACGTCGCCGGCGGGCGACAGCGAGACGCCGTTCGGATTCGGCCGGCTGCCGTCCACGAGCGTGATCCTGCCGTCCGTGCCCACGCGATAGACGCCCGTGACGGGCTGCCCGCCAGGCGCCGCCGCCTTCTGGTAATCCGGGTCCGTGAAATAGATCGTGCCATCTTTCGCGATGGCGATGTCGTTCGGCGAGTCGAACACCTGGCCGTTATATTCCGCGGCCAGTGTCGTGCGCTTGCCGTCCGCGATGGCATAGCGGGACAGCGCCTTGTACTTGTGCGTGGCCGCGACGAGGTCGCCGTGGGCATCGACGGCGAGGCCGTTGCTGCCGCTGTCCTCCACCACCGTCGTCACCGTGCCGTCCGCCGCCAGCTTGCGGATGCGCGACGGGAAGCCGGGTCCGAGGCCGAAATCGGAAAAATACAGCGCGTCCTTGATCCACACGGGGCCTTCGTACAGGCCGGCCCCGGCGCGCGACGGCTTGACGCTCGCGACGCGCTCCGCGCGCAGTTCGCCGGTCGGTGCCGTGCCGCAGGCGGACGCGGCGTGGCTACTTGCCGCATACGACAGGGCCAGCAGGAGGCCAGGGAGGGCGAGGACGGTGCGCGCTTGCATGGAAAGCCTTTCGTTCGATGGTCGGAGAAATTGATTGTAGCGCTTCAATCGTCTTCCGTGTCCAACGCAATCTTGCGATCCTCCTTGTAGCGGCACAGGTCGATCTGCGGCGAGGCATCCGCCCGGCACCAGCCCAGGCCGTGGCGCCGCCCTTCGCCATCGATGCCGCCGACGAACACGAGCTTGTCGGCCACCGGCCACTGGTACGCGCCGTAGTGCCATGTGCCGCGCATGGGCGCGGCGTGGGCAGGCACGAACACGCCGTCGCCGTGCGCCTCGCCCTTCACGAACGTGGCTTCCAGCCGACCTTCCTTCGTCACGAGGACCCCGGGGCCGGATGGTATGGCATCCTCGACGCCGCCTTCGTACGAGACCATCTTGCCGCCGGCCGGGAAACTGATGCGCCCGGTGCCATGGGCCATGCCCGCCGCAAACGCTCCCTCGTACGCGACGCCCCGCTCGCTCGCCAGCTTGCCGTGTCCCGACGGCTGGCCCTGCACGAAGTCGCCTTCGTAATAACTGCCATCCGGACGCAGCCACTTGCCCTTCCCGTCCGGTTTGCCGCCGGCGACCGGGCCTTCGTAGACGGCGCCACTGGGGTAGCGCAATCCCTTGCCGTCCGGCGTCGCACTGGAGGCCATGTCGGCGACGAGTTCCAGGTTTTCCATCAACAACGCGTCGAGCGGGTTCTTGCCCGCCGCATCGAACGCGACGGCGCTGCGGATGCTCTTGACCGCTTCCGGCAACTGCTTGTTGCGCAGGTAGAGGTGCGCCAGCGCGCGCAGACTGCCGGGCGTCGGCTCGTAGATGACGAGGGTGTCCAGGCCGGCGATACCTTCCTGAACCGGTCCGATGTCGGGTGCAAGCTTGTACACATGGCCCAGGGTAAAGTAGGCCAGCGGATTGGACGGGTCCGCCGTGATCGCGCGCCGGGCCAGGTCGCGCGCCTCTTTCAGCGGCGCTTCCCAGCCGGGCACGCCGGTGTCGTGCATCGCGGCCGCCGCCATGTCCAGGCCTTCGGCGCGCGTGGCGAGCAGGCTTGCATCGTTCGGGTAGCGTTTCAGCAACGCATCCAGACGCGCCATGCCGTCGTCGACGACGCGGCGATTGACGGCAAGGATGGTCGCCTTCGGATCGTCCGGATGGAGCTTGAGATTCGTCTCGACCAGTTCCCGCACCATGTCGGCGTCGCGCTTCGCGAAGCGGGGCACCACGTCGGCCAGGACGGCGTAGGTCGCGGGACGGTCGAGCTTCGTGACCTTCACCTGGACTTGCGGCAGGTCGAGCCCATCCTTTCCGGTCGAGAACCCGCGGGCCATCATGCGGCGCTCCACGTAGCGCCGCATGTCGACATCGAGTTCCTCGTACGACTTCTTGAAAGCGATGCGCACGGCCTGGTCTTCGGACAGCCCCATGTTATGCAGGCGCAGGTAGTGCGCGAGTTGCCTGCGCAATTCGGGGCTCGAATTGAAGTAGTGGATCGCGTACTTCGCGCAGGCATAAAAGCGGGCCATGTCGATCTTGCCGGCCCGCGTGCTGTTGTCGTAGGAAAGTTTGTTCGTGTTGAACAGCCATTTGGTATCGAGATTGATCCGGCCCGTCCGGTCGGCCAGCCAGTCCTCGCGATGGCTGCCTTCCACCGGATGGCCGAACCATGCCATGCCGTCCTGGATGACCAGCGACGACCAGTACTCCGACATCCCTTCGTCGTACCAGCGCGGATACGCCGTCGTTTCGGGCGAATAGTGCAGGAGGAAATGGTGGTATTCATGCAGGATGATCGCGCGCGACACGTCGCTTGCCGCCGCCGACGTGACGTAATCCTCGATCCTTGCGATGGCCGCGTAACCAAGGCGCGACAACTGGAACACCCCGGCCATGTTCCGGGGCAGCCCCAGCGTCGCGAAGCTGCGCCGGCCCATCGCGACGATCGTCAGCGGCGGCCCGTCCAGCGATTGCGCACCGCGCACGCGGTTCGAGATGTACCGCAAGTTTTCCAGGTCGACGATCATGTGGCGCGCAACGTCTTCCGGCTGGTCGGTGACGACCCGGAAATTCGGGCTGTCGATTTCGATCCAGTTCTGGTCGACGAGATCGTTGATGTTGCCGGCTTGCGCCAGCGGCATCGCCAGGAACAGGATGGACAGGGCGCGGCCAAGGAGAGTGGTTGTCATGAGCGGGAACAGGAATTAAATGCTTGCAATACAGCATTCCATTCTAGAACGTACGTATGCGCTCAAACATCACCAATTATCTCGGCCATATTATTCCAAATTTGTATGATCGATATCTGAAAATCAAATTGGATTTATTTTTTGTGTCCCCGCATACTCCGAACCGTCTCCTCTATCTTCCTCCAAGAAAATAGATTCAAGCCCGCCGCAAGCGGGCTTTTTTTTTTTCATCCGCCCGGCCCGCCCCACCCGGCTCCCGCCTCGCCACAATCCGCTCGCATCGCGACCTGCGCCGATCTAGTCTGACGTCGTTAATTTCATCGACCAACCGACGACGATCCGCCATGAACACTCGCCATCTACCGCGCCATCATTTCCTCGACTGGGTACGCATCATCGCCTTCTTCCTGCTGATCCTGTATCACGTGGGCATGTATTACGTGACGTGGGGCTGGCACGTGAAGAGCCCGCACGCCGGCACCACGCTCGAGCCTTTCATGATGCTGTCGTCGCCGTGGCGGCTGGCGCTGCTGTTCCTCGTGTCCGGCGTCGCGTCCAGCGTCATGCTGGCGAAGCTGCGGCCCCTCGCCTTCCTGCGCAAGCGCAGCTGGCGCCTGTTGATCCCCCTGGTGTTCGGCATGCTCGTCATCGTGCCGCCGCAGTCGTATCTCGAAGTCGTCGAGAAGCTCGGCTATGCGGGCGGCTACGCCGACTTCATGCGGCTGTACGTGCGCGGCTATCACGGTTTCTGCCAGGACGGCTGCCTGATCCTGCCGACCTGGAACCACCTGTGGTTCGTCGCCTACCTGTGGGCCTATACGGCCGTCCTCGCGCTCGTCGTGCTGGCCCTGGGTCCGCGCTTCGACCGTCTCGCCGCCCTGCTCGGCCGCGTGCTCGAGGGCTGGAAGATCATCGTGCTGCCGGCGGCCGTGCTGGCGCTGGTGCGCATCCTGATGCTGAACCGTTTTCCCGTCACCCACGCGCTCGTGGACGACTGGACCAACCATGCGACGTATCTGCCGGTCTTCCTGCTTGGCGCCCTGATGGCGCGCGTTCCCGACTTCTGGTCCCGTGTCGCGGCGCTGCGCTGGACGTGTCTCGCGCTGGCCCTCGCCGGCTGGGCCCTCCTGATGCTGTGGATCGCGCTGGACAACGCCGGCGGCATCGACGGCACGCGCTGGGAACTGCTCGCGAAGCCGATGCGCGCCAATTACGCGCTGCTGGCGTGGAGCGCGATCCTGGCGGCCTGCGGCTTTGCCCGGCGCCACCTGGACCGCGACGGCCCCGCCCGGCGTTACCTGACCGAGGCCGTGTTCCCCGTCTACATCCTGCACCAGACGCTGATCGTCGTCCTGGCCCATGCGTCGAAACCGCTGCACCTTGCGCCGGGCCTGGAAGCCGTGCTGCTCGTCGTGCTCGTGACGGTGCTCAGCTTCGCCGGCTTCGAGATCGTGCGCCGGGTGCCGTTGCTCCGTCCGCTGTTCGGGCTCGGGCCGCGCATCCGGACCGCGGCCCAGGCTGCACACGACATCGCCGCGCCGCACCCGGTGGCCGGGCGCAGCGTGTAAGGTCCGGGAACTGCGCCGGGTCAGTGCGCGGCGGCCCGCTGGTCCTTGCTGCCCTGCTGCTGGCTCGGCGGCATTTGCTGCGTCTGGCCCGCGCTGCCCGATGCGTGCGGCTGGGCGGCACCGTTGCCCGGCCGGATGAATGGATCGCTGAACTGGCGCACGGTTTCCTGCTGGGCGCGCAGGCCACGTTCCGTCTGCTCGGTGGCGTCGCGCGCCACCTCGTCCGCCAGGGCGCGCGCGGTGCGGGTGGTGTTCTGCACGTGCTGCTCCGTCACGCGGGCCAGCTCGACCTGGGAGTCGGCCGCCAGGCGCGCGATGTGCTGCTGGTAGGCGCGCAGCTTTTCCGTCGTGGGCTGCGTGCGCGCCGTGGCGGCGCTCAGCAGCTCGGACTGACGGTCGGCGCTCAACACGTGCTTGCTGGCCAGGGTCGTTTCTTCCAGCATCGTCTGCATGAGCTGGATGTTCAGGTCGCACATTTGCTGGAATGAGCTGAACAACGACTTCGACATGTCATTCAGGAACGCGGTCTGGGCGTCGATGTGGGTGCGCACCGCCGGGGCGATCGTTTGTGGAAATGGATACATGGTTTTGCCTCGCAAAGTTTTGGGTTGAACGAGCCGCAGCAGGCGCCGCGGCGCGAAGCTCACAGACTAAGGGCGCGAGGCTGATTACCTTTGATCTGGGCTAATCGTGCCGGGCTTGTCGGCCTGAAGTAGCGAATATCGGTCCGATCTTTGCATCGGTCCAAGTTCCTGTACTCATGAGACAGACTAGCGCGCAATCGCACCCATCCTGGCGCCCCCGTTCGGCGTCAGGTTTCTCTGGTCGAGCAACCGCGTCATCGCGTCCGCCGGCACCGCCTGGCTGTAGTAATAGCCCTGCGCGGCCAGGCAGCCGTGCGCCGTCAGGAAGGAGACGTGCTCGGGGCTGTCGACGCCTTCGGCGATCAGGTTCAGGTGCAGGCTGTGCGCCATTGCGATGATCGCCGTGACGATCGCGGCGTCGTGCGCCTGCTCGTTGATCCCGATGACGAACGAGCGGTCGATCTTGAGCGCGTGGATGGGGAAGTTCTGCAGGTAGGCGAGGCTGGAATAGCCGGTGCCGAAGTCGTCGATGGACAGTTGCACGCCCATGGCGCTCAGGCGGCGCATCACGTCGAGGTTGTCGTCGCTGGGCTGCATCGTCAGGCTTTCCGTCAGCTCGAGCTCGAGCGCGTCGGCGGGGACGCCCGTGTCGCGCAGCACCTGGGCCACGAACTCCGTCAGGTTGGCCTGGGTGAACTGGCGCGCCGAGAGGTTGACGGCGATCCGCATGTCCGGATGGCCGCCGTCGCGCCAGCGCCTCAGTTGCGCGCAGGCCTGGCGCAGCACCCATTCGCCGATCGGCACGATGATGCCGGTTTCTTCGGCGATGGCGATGAATTCCGCGCAGGAGCGGGCCGCCTTGCCGGGCGGCGTCCAGCGCAGCAGCGCTTCGGCCGAGAAGATCCGGCCGCTCTCCATGTCGACCTGCGGCTGGTAGTACACGGAAAACTCGTCGTGGGCGAGCGCCTGGCGCAGCTGGCTGGTCGCCGCCATGCGCCGCTTCGCCGCTTCGTGCAGGGCCGGCGTGAAGAACTGGTACGTGTTGCGGCCCTTCTGCTTGGCCTGGTACATGGCGGCATTGGCCGCGCGCAGCAGCGCGGACGCGTCGCTGCCGTCGGACGGATACAGGCCCAGCCCGATGCTGGCGCTGACGTGCAGTTCGTGGTCTTCGACGTGGAATGGGCGGCTCAGGGTCTCGAGGATCTTGCCCGCCACGAGCGCGGCATCGTTGCTGCACCGCAGGGCCGCGAGGCAGATGCCGAACGCGTTCCCGCCCAGGCAGCCGAGGCTGTCGCCCTCGCGCGTGCATTGCTGCAGGCGCGAGGCGACGGCCTGCAGCAGGCGGTCGCCGATCCGCTCGCCGAGGGAATCGTTGATGGTCTTGAAGTGGTCCAGGTCGATGTGCAGCTGCGCGACCATCTCGTCCTGGTGGCGCCGCGCCTGGGCGATCGCCTGGTTGACCCGGTCTTCCAGCAGCAGGCGGTTGGGCAGTCCCGTCAGGGCATCGTGGTGCGCCATGTAGTCGATGCGCCGCTCCGCCTGGTTGTAGTCGGCGATCTTCTGTTCCAGCCGGGCGTTGGTCCGGACCAGCTCCGCGGTGCGCTCGGCCACGCGCTGTTCGAGGAGATCATTGGCGGCCAGCAGCTCGGCTTCGGCGCGCCGCAGCTGCGCGTTCTGTTCGGCCAGGCGCTTCTGCGCGCTGCGCAGTGCCAGGTGGGTCGTGACGCGCGCCCACACTTCATCGATCTGGAATGGTTTGGTGACGTAGTCGACGCCGCCCGCCGCGAAGCCGGCGACCTTGTCGTGGGTCTCGGACAGCGCCGTCATGAAGATCACGGGGATGTCGCGCGTACGCGGGGACGCCTTGAGGCGCCGGCACGTCTCGAAACCGTCCATGCCGGGCATCATCACGTCGAGCAGGATCAGGTCCGGCTGAACGAATTCCGCGCGGGCCAGGCCCTCCTCGCCTTCCTGCGCGACCGCCACCCGAACCTGGCGCCCCTCGAGATACTCGACGAGGATGCCCACGTTGGCCGGCGTATCGTCGACAATCAGGACGGTCGGGGTGCCCACGTCCTGGGGCGCGACAGAAGTCGTCATATCGGTTCCGTCCACTGGTCCATCGATTCGCGGGGGCTTGCACTGTAATGACGATTCTATCTGATTCTAACATTAGAGCAACCCTCATTTTGCGCCAGCGTGGTGCGCCGGCAGCGCCGTCCCGCAATCCTTGCAGAACCGGGCGGTGGCGTCGTGGCCGCCGCTGCCGCACGCTGGACAATGCAGGGCCGCGCGCAACGGCCCGGTCCGCCGGTCGCCGCGGCGCAGCGTCATCTCGGCCGTCACGATCCCGGTCGGCACGGCGAGGATGCCCCACCCCATCAGCATCATGAACGAGGCGATCGCCTTGCCCAGGTTGGTGTGCGGCGTGATGTCGCCATACCCGACGGTCGTCATGGTGACGGTCGCCCAGTACATCGCGACGGGGATGCTCGTGTAGCCGTTCTTCGGTCCCTCGACGACGTACATGACGGTGCCGAGGATCAGGATCGCCATCAGCACGACGGACAGGAACACGAGGATCTTGCGCCGGCTGGCGGCGAGCGCTTCGCCCAGGCGCGTGTATTCCTCGATGTACAGGGTCAGCTTGAAGATGCGGAACACGCGCAGCAGGCGCAGGATGCGGATGTCGAGGAGCAGCTCCGTGCCCGGCATCAGCAACGAGAAATACGACGGCAGCACGGCCAGCAGGTCGATCACGCCGTAGAAGCCGCCGGCATAGCGCCACGGCCGCTGCACGCACACGAGGCGCGCCACGTATTCCACCGTGAACAGCGCGGTGAAGCCCCATTCGAACGCGTTCAGCAGGTCGGCGTGATCGCGGTGCAGCCGCGGCACGCTGTCCAGCACGACGACGAGGATGCTGAGGAGGATGGCGCACACGAGGGCGATGTCGAAGCGCCGCCCGGCCGGGGTGTCGGCCTCGAAGATGACGTCGTACATGTGCCGCCGCCACCCGGGCGGCGGCTTGCCGTAGGCGACGGGCGCCTGCGACACATACGGTGGCGCGCTATCGTCTTCCTGCCTCATGGCGCGGTGGGCGGCCCCTTCAGCTCGATCATGTTGCCCTCAGGGTCCGACAGGTAGATGGACGGGCCTTCTCCCTCGGCGCCGAAGCGCGCCGCGGCCGGCCCCGCCTCGATGCCGTGCGCGGCCAGGTGGGCGCGGATCGCGTCTTCGTCGAACGGCTCGACGCGGAAGCAGAAGTGATCGACGTTGCGCCCCTCCCTGCCGGGCGCCGCGCCGCCCGCCGCGCCCAGCTTGCCGGAGATCGGGATCAGGTCGACCATCGAACTGCCGGCGCGCAGCTGCACGAGGCCGATCTCGTCCTGGCGCCGCACTTCGCGGCAGCCCAGCACGTCGCCGTAGAAGGCCAGCATGCGCGCGAGATCCACCACGCGCAGCACGATGTGATCGATTTCGCGGATCGCGATCGGACTTTTTACGGCATCAGTCGGCATGGCGCTCCACCCACGTCGCAAAACACTCCATGAACTGCTGCAGGAAGGTTTTCAGGCCCTCGTCCGTCAGCGTGTCGCCGTCGAACTTGCTCCCGACGCCGCCGAGGTACGCTTCCGGCGACTGCATGCACGGCATGTTGAGGAAGACGAGGCACTGGCGCAAGGCGTGGTTGGCGCCGAAGCCGCCCAGCGCGCCCGGCGAGTTGGACACGACCGCGCACGGCTTGCCCGTCCACGCGGCCTGGCCGTACGGGCGCGAGCCGACGTCGATGGCATTCTTCAGGACGGCGGGCAGCGACCGGTTGTATTCCGGCGTGCAGAACAGGACGCCGTCGGCGTCGCGGATGCGGCCGCGGAACTCGGTCCAGGTGGCGGGCGGCGTGTCGGTCTCGTCATCCTGGTTGTACAGCGGCATGTCGCCGATCTCGACGATCTCCAGTTCGAGCGTGGGCGGTGCGGCCAGCATCAGGCTCTTGGCCAGCTTGCGCGTAAACGATTCCTGGCGCAGGCTGCCGACGAGCACTGCAATCTTCCTTGTTGCCATGACGGTCCTTTCGGTCTTGATGGGTCGGATGATGCCCAGAGTGTAACGACTTTCGGCGGACCGTGCGGATCAGATACGCCGGCGCCGGTATTCGTCCAGGAACGAGCGCACCTCGCGCGCCGTCAGCACGCGCACCGGATCGCCATGCCACGCGTACAGGAACGGCGGCCCGCCCGCGCGGTCGGTCAGCTTGGCACGGATGAGGAACCGGGTGCCGGCCGGATAGCGCCCGGGGTCCGACAGCGTCCTTGCGCACTGCACGCGCATCGACGTCGCGTACGCCTGCCCCGCCATCGGCTTGATGCGCAGCCGGCCAGTGCGCGGGTCCGGCACGGATTCGACCGCCACGTCGCGGTAGGCCCAGGGATCGCGTGCCATGCGTTATGCCGCCACGGCCGCGGGGGCCGGCTTCGCCTCGCGGATCGGCAGGTTGACGAGGGCGGCGGCCAGCGCCAGCGCGATGTCCGCGTACCACATCCACGAGTAGTCGCCGAAGTGCACGAATGCGAGGCCGCCCAGCCAGGCGCCGAAGAAGCCGCCGATCTGGTGCGACAGCAGCGTCAGGCCGAACAGGGTGGCGAGATAGCGCATGCCGAACAGCTTGCCGACGAGGCCCGCCGTGGGCGGCACCGTCGCGAGCCATGTGAAGCCGAGGGCGGCGGCGAACACGTAGAACGTCCACGCGGATTTCGGCGCCAGCAGGTAAGCCGCGATGATGACGGCGCGGCTGCCGTACGTGAACGCGAGCAGCCATTTCATGCGGTAGCGCTGGGCCAGCGCGCCGGCCGCGAGCGAGCCCGCGATGTTGAAGAGGCCGATGAGGCCCAGCGCCGTCGCCGAGACGCCCGCCGGCAGGCCGCACAGCGCGACCTCGCCCGGCAGATGGGTGACGAGGAAGGCGATGTGGAAGCCGCACGTGAAAAAGCCGGCGTGCAGGCAGAGATAACTGCGGTCGCGCATGGCATCGCGCACCTGCCGGCCGAGAGTGAGATCGCCATGGCCGACGACGGATTGCGCCGGCGGCTTGCCGCGCAGCGGCCACGCGAGCGGGATGGTGAGGAGGCTCGTCGCGGCCAGCGCCAGCATCGCCGTGATCCACCCGGTGGTCGCGATGAGGAACTGGACGAGCGGCGCGAACACGAACTGGCCGAACGAGCCGCCCGCGTTGATGAAACCGGACGCGAACGCGCGCCGCTCGGCCGGCAGGCGCTGCGCGGTGGCGCCGATGAGGATCGAGAAGCTGCCCGCGCCCGCCCCGCTCGCGGACAGGATGCCGAGGGTGACGAGCAGGCCCCATTGCGTGGACACGAACGGCGTGGCGGCAAGGCCGCCGGCCAGCAGCACGGCGCCCAGCACGATGACGGGCATGGCGCCGTATTTGTCGGCGACGGCGCCGAAGACGGGTTGCGACGCGCCCCACATGAACTGGCCGACGGCCATGGCAAAGCTGATCGACGCGATGCCGAGTCCGGTCGCCGTGTTCAGCGGCGACAGGAACAGGCCCGTCGTGAGACGCGCGGCCATCGTGATCATCAGGATGGCGCTGGCCGCCAGGATCAGCGTCCAGGCCGCACGTGGCGTGGTGGTGGTCATGTCGTCCCCGTTGTTATCGTCAGACCAACGATGTTACAACGGAAACGCCAATTGCGTAGGGTGGGGTATGTGAGGCCGGGGGCCTCACATACGAACGTGCCCACGCGAAGGCATGCGGACCGCGTCCCCGCGCGTGGCCACGTGATCGATGCCCCCGGCATCGATCACGTGCCCAACGTCAGGTAGCGGCCTTCAACAGGAGCACGGTCGCCTGCGCCGCCATGCCTTCTTCGCGGCCGAGGAAACCGAGTTTTTCATTGGTCTTGGCCTTGATGTTCACCTGCTGCGGCGACGCGCCGATGTCCTCGGCGATGCGCGACACCATCTGCGGGATGTGCGGCGCCATCTTCGGCTGCTGCGCGATGATGGTCGCGTCCACGTTGCCGATGGTGTAGCCGGTGCCCAGCACGCGGTTGGCCGCTTCGCGCAGCAGCACGCGCGAGTCGGCGCCGGCGAACATCGGGTCGGTGTCCGGGAAATGCTTGCCGATGTCGCCGAGGCCGGCGGCGCCCAGCATGGCGTCGATGATGGCATGCAGCAGCACGTCGGCGTCCGAGTGGCCGAGCAGGCCCAGCCGGTGCGGGATGGTGACGCCGCCGACGATCAGTTTGCGCCCTTCGACGAGGGCGTGGCAGTCATAGCCGGTACCGATGCGGAACGGCGGGGTCGGGTTGTACGATGCGAGAGCCATGATGTTCTTTACACGCTATACGAATTCAGGTTGGGACACTGCCAGGTACATCTCGGCGATCCGGATATCGTCCGGCAATGTCACTTTGAGATTGCGGGGATGCCCTTCCACCAACTTGGGGCTCAAACCGAGGGCTTCAACCGCACTAGCATCATCGGTAATCGAATCCGGATCTTTAGCCGCCGCCAGCGCGTCGCGCAGCAATTCGTAGCGAAACATCTGCGGGGTCTGCGCGAGCCACAAGCCGTTGCGGGGCACGGTGCCGGCCGCTTCGCCGTCGATGCAGCGCTTGACCGTGTCGACGACCGGCAGCGCCAGCAGGCCGCCGGCCGGGTGGTCGCCCGTGCCCGTGATCAGTTTTTCGATCAGTTCGGCAGTCAGGCCGGGACGCGCGGCGTCGTGCACGAGCACCCAGTCGGCGGGCGACAGGGTGTTGGCGAGCACGGCCAGGCCGTTGCGCACGGATTCCATGCGGCTGGCGCCGCCGCAGCGCAGGACCGTCACGCCGTGGTTGGGCGCGACGGCGTCGATACAGGGGTCGTCCGGGCTCACGACGACGAACGTGTGTGCGATGAGCTCGCTGGACAGGAATGCGTCGAGCGTGTGCCTGAGCATGGGCTTGCCGCCGATTTTCAGGTACTGCTTGGGGCTCGTGGCCCCCATCCGGGCGCCGACACCGGCGGCGGGAATCAGGGCGAAGTAACGTGGTGCTTGAGTCATGTTGTTCAATCTACGATCGGGAACGTCTTGTCGATCCAATAAGAGACTGTACCTCACCTTGGCAAACTTTGCTCAGACGCGCGTACTCCGCGGGACTGTCGATCGCGGCCTGCAATCGTTCGACACGTCCCATCTCGGCCTTAATGTACGGCATCCAGTTGCGGTCGATTTCGCGCTGGAGCAGCGTCCGCGACTCGCCGGCCCGCGCATACAACGGTTTGCCGGCAAAACGCCCGCCGAGGCGTGCGCGTACCCGCTCTTCCACTTTCGGCAGATAGTCCAGGTAAGACTTGAGATGGCGCATTTCGTGCGCAAGTATCTCGTCATACGTACACGAGTCCGGTTCGAATTCACGGCTGACGTATACGACGATGGGCTGGTAGTACAAGGTCACCGCGACGCGCGGCATCACGCATTCGGCCGCGCCGTCCGGCGCCGTGAGCAGGGTGCCGTCGACCTGGATCGCCACGCGCGACTCCGTGCGCGTGAGGCCCAGCACGTAGCCGTTGCGTACGCCGGGCCGTTTCATGCGCGTCAGGTCGCGGTAGGACACCGTGTTGTCGACGCGCCAGCCGCTCTCGCGCGTGGCGAACGTCGCACCGGCATCCCGGGCCGCGGCTTCGCAGCTCGCCTCGAACGGCGTGCGCGCGGAGGCGAAGCCGCTCCAGGCGAGCAGCATCAAGCCGAGCGCGGCCGGGCGCACAGGCTTCAAACTAAGCCGGCTTCCAGGTGCCGGCGGCGATCTTCTCCAGCCAGAACGTGCCGATCACGGTTTTCACATCCGTGATGTCGCCCCGTTGCACCATCTCCAGCATCTCGGGAATGGTCGCCGTGAAGGTTTCGAGGAATTCGCCGTCGTCCAGCTTCGCGTCGCCCGCCGTCAGGCCGCGCGCGAGGAACAGGTCGAGGTGCTCGTCCGAATACGCGATCGCGTTGTGGATCGTGCAGACGAAATGCCAGTCGGTGGCCGTGTAGCCCGTCTCTTCTTCCAGCTCGCGCTTGGCGCACGCGAGCGACGCTTCGCCCGGGTCGATCTTCCCGGCCGGGAATTCGATGAAGACCTGGTCGTTCGGATAGCGGAACTGGCGTTCGAGCAGCACGCGGCCGTCGTCGAACAGCGCGAGGATCACGACGGCGCCGGGATGGCGGATGTATTCGCGTTGCGTGATCTTGCCGTCGGGGAGTTTCACGCGGTCGCGCGAGACTTTGAGGAAGTTGCCGTCGTAGGCGATCGCGCCATCGACTTTGATTTCTTTGAGGTGGTCGTCCATGGAAGGCTCCGGTACATCGTTACTCTTGCACCGGCGCCATGGACGCTGGTGCTCAGCCGCGGCGCTTGCGCAGATATCTTAAAACGAAACCTGGGAAGGCCAGCACGACGAACAGGCAGGCGGTGATCGCATAGAACTCCCAGGTCTGGGGGAACGCGGTACCGATGCGGGATTCGAGGGCGTGGGCCAGCGCGCCGACGACGAAGTATAGAACAACCAGCTCGAGCAGGCGCACGACGAAGTATTTCGCGTGCGCCTTGTTGAGTGCCGGCTTCACGGGAATGAAGCCGAGCACGCTCTCGTTGAGGAACGGCAGGTTGGCGAACGCGAGTGCGACCGCGATCACCAACCAGCTGGCCAGGGAGGCGTCCACCGTGGCCTTACGACTTCAGCGTGAGGGACATCGCCGACAGGCAGGCCGCCAGCAGCGGGCCCGGCAGGATGCCCAGGATCACGACGAGGATGCCGTTCAGCGACAGCACGACGCGCATGTCCAGCGGGGTCGAGATCGGCGACGCATCGGCCACCTCGTCGAACCACATGACTTTCACGACGCGCAGGTAGTAGAACGCACCCACCAGCGACGCGGCCACGGCGATGATCGCGAGCCACAGCTGGCCCGAACCGACGACGACGTCCAGCACGGCCCACTTGGCCATGAAGCCCATCATCGGCGGCACGCCGGCCAGCGAGAACATCAGGGCGGTCATGACGAGCGCGTACCACGGGCTGCGCTTGGCCAGGCCCTTGAAGTCGGCCAGTTCTTCCGCTTCGTGGCCCGAGCGCGCCAGCATCATGATGATGCCGAAGGTGCCCAGCGTGGTCAGCACGTAGGTGATCGTGTAGTACATCGAGGCGCTGTAGGCGTTGGCGATGTTCGCGGCGTTCGTGGCATCGCGGGTGCCGACGACGCCGGCCATCATGCCCAGCAGGACGAAGCCCAGCTGCGCGATGGTCGAGTAGGCCAGCATGCGCTTCAGGTTGGTCTGCGCGATCGCGGTCAGGTTACCGACCAGCAGCGACAGCACGGCCAGCGCCAGCAGCATCTGCTGCCAGTCGATCGCCAGCGGCAGCAGGCCTTCGACCAGGATGCGGATCATCATCGCGAACGATGCCAGCTTCGGCGCGGCGCCCAGCAGCAGCGTGACGGCCGTCGGCGAGCCCTGGTAGACGTCCGGGACCCACATGTGGAACGGCACGGCGCCCAGCTTGAAGGCCATGCCGGCCACGACGAACACGAGGCCGAACACGAGGATCGTGTGGTTGGCGGCGTTGCTCGACACCAGCTTGGCGATCGTCGTGATGTCCAGCGAACCGGTGGCGCCGTAGATCATCGAGATACCGTAGAGCATGAAGCCCGACGCCAGCGAACCCAGGATGAAGTACTTCATCGAGGCTTCGGTCGAGATCGCGTGGTCGCGGCGCATCGCCACCAGCGCGTACAGCGACAGCGACATCAGTTCCAGGCCCAGGTAGATCGGCAGCATGTTGTTACCAGAGATCATGATCATCTGGCCCAGCAGCGTAAACAGCGCGAGCACGTAGAACTCGCCGCCCATGTTGCCCGACATCATGCCGCGGTCGGCGGTGTACTGGCGCGAGTAGACGAGGGTCACGCCCACGGCCAGGTAGGTGAACAGCTTGAGCAGGTTCGCCATCGGGTCCGACACGAACATGTTGTAGAACGTGTAGGTCGTCGTGCCGGCCTTGAAGTCGGCGTAGGTGATCACCGCGCAGCCCACCAGCGTGAGCAGCGACAGTGCGTAGGTCAGCGTGCGCTTGCCTTCCTTCTGAAACATGTCGATCAGAAGGATGGCGCAGGACGCGATGACCAGGAAGATTTCTGCAGAGACCGGCCCCAGGTTGTTGGCGGCCAGCACGGCTTGGGTGTTAATCATCGGATTCATATCGTTGTTTGTGCCTCAATTCAGTGCGCGGCGACGGCAGCGACTGCCGTCGGCAGCTTGCTGACCGACACGTGCTGCAGCAGGTCCGCGACCGACACCTGCATCGCGTCGGTGAACGGCGCCGGATACAGGCCCATGTAGATGGTCAGGATCGCGAGCACGCCCAGCATGAAGAACTCGCGGCCGTTCAGGTCGGTCAGTTCGGCCACGTGCTTGTTGCCGATCTTGCCGAACACGACGCGCTTGACCATCCACAGCGAGTACGCCGCGCCCAGGATCAGGGCGGTGGCGGCCAGCAGGCCGGTCCAGAAGTTGAACTTGACGGCGCCCAGGATGACCATGAACTCGCCCACGAAGCCCGACGTCGCCGGCAGGCCGCAGTTGGCCATCGCGAACAGCACGGAGAACGCGGCGAACTTCGGCATCACGTTGACGACGCCGCCGTAGTCGGCGATCTGGCGCGAGTGCAGGCGGTCGTACAGCACGCCGATGCACAGGAACATGGCGCCCGACACGAAGCCGTGCGAGATCATCTGCACGATACCGCCCTGCACGCCGATCTCGTTGAAGATGAAGAAGCCGAGCGTGACGAAGCCCATGTGGGCGATCGACGAGTACGCGACCAGTTTCTTCATGTCGACCTGCACCATCGCGACCAGGCCGATGTAGATCACGGCGATCAGGGACAGCACGATGATCAGCGGGGCCAGGTAGTGCGATGCGTCAGGCGCGATCGGCAGCGAGAATCGGAGGAAACCGTAGCCGCCGAGCTTCAGCATGATCGCGGCCAGCACGACGGAACCGCCGGTCGGCGCTTCCACGTGGGCGTCCGGCAGCCAGGTGTGCACCGGCCACATCGGCACCTTGACGGCGAACGCCATCAGGAACGCCACGAAGATCAGGACCTGTTCCTTCATCGTCAGCTGCAGGTTGTGCCATGCCAGGATGTCGAAGCTGCCGTTCGACTTGTTGTACAGGTAGATGATCGCGATCAGCGTCAGCAGCGAGCCCATGAACGTGTACAGGAAGAACTTAAACGACGCATACACGCGGTTCGGCCCGCCGAACACGCCGATGATGATGAACATCGGGATCAGCGTGGCTTCGAAGAAGAAGTAGAACAGCAGGCCGTCCAGCGCGACGAACACGCCGATCATCAGGCCCGACAGCAGCAGGAACGAACCCATGTACTGGGCCACGCGTTCCTGGATCACTTCCCAGGCCGAGATCACCACGATGATGGTGATGAAGGCGGTCAGCGGCACGAACCAGAGGCTCAGGCCGTCGATGCCGAGGTAGTACTGGATATTGAAACGCTCGATCCAGGCGGCTTTTTCCACGAACTGCGGGCCGTGGGCGCTATTGCTAAAGCTCGTTATCAGCGGGATCGTCGGCAAAAAGCTGATGATCGAACCGGCCAGCGCCAGCAGGCGGGTAAAGCCCGCGCGGCTGTCGCGACCGACGGCCAGCACGATGACGCCGCACAGGATCGGCAGCCAGACGGACAGGCTCAGGTAAGGAGGAAAGGTCGAAATAGACTGCATCTTGTTTTTCTCTCTTTTAAGCGTGCCAGAACGGGAAGAAGTACAGCAGCGTACCCAGCACGCCCAGGATCATCACGAACGCATAGTGGTAGATGTAACCAGTCTGGAACGTACGGACGATGGTCGAGAACCAGCCCACGACCTTCGCGGAACCGTTGACGACGAGGCCGTCGATCAGCGCGCGGTCGCCCACCTGCCACAGGCCCTTGCCCAGCAGGCGTGCGCCGCCGGCGAACACGACTTCGTTGAACTTGTCCATGTAGTACTTGTTGTCCAGCAGCGTGTGGATCGGACGCAGCGCCTTGTAGAAGGCCGCCGGCACGCGCGGATTGATCATGTAGCAGTAGTAAGCGGCGACGACGCCGGCCAGGGCCAGCATGAACGGCAGCGACGTGAACGCATGCACGCCCATCGCGGCGGCGCCGTGGAACTCGTGCGCCAGTTCTTCCATCGCCGGGTGACGCTCGGCGTTGATATAGATGACGTTCTTGAAGAAGTCGCCGAACAGCATCGGGCCGATCGCGAAGAAGCCGATGATGACGGACGGGATCGCCAGCAGGATCAGCGGCAGCGTCACGACCAGCGGCGACTCGTGCGGCTTCTGGCCCGGGGCCAGGCCGTGGTGGCCGTGGTCGTCCTCGTCCTCTTCGTGGTGGGCAGTGGCCTCGTGCAGCGCGGTCGGGTCCTTGCCTTCGCCATTGTGAGCGTGGTCGTCGTGGTGCGCGTGGTGGTCGTCATGCGCATGGGCCTTGCCGAAACGCTCCTCGCCGTGGAAGACCAGGAAATACATGCGGAACGAGTAGAACGCGGTCACGAACACGCCGGCGATGACGGCGAAGTAGGCGAAGCCCGAGCCCCACAGGTGCGACGCGTGCACCGCTTCGATGATCGAATCCTTTGAATAGAAACCGGCGAAGAACGGCGTACCGATCAGTGCCAGCGAACCCAGCAACGACGTGATCCACGTGATCGGCATGTACTTGCGCAGGCCGCCCATGTTGCGCATGTCCTGGTCGTGGTGCATGCCGATGATGACGGAACCGGCACCGAGGAACAGCAGCGCCTTGAAGAACGCGTGGGTCATCAGGTGGAACACGGCGACGTTATAGGCCGACACGCCCAGTGCGACGGTCATGTAGCCCAGCTGCGACAGCGTGGAGTACGCGACGACGCGCTTGATGTCGTTCTGGATGATGCCCAGGAAGCCCATGAACAGCGCGGTGATCGAGCCGATGATCACGATGAACGACAGTGCCGTATCCGACAGCTCGAACAGCGGCGACATGCGGGTCACCATGAAGATGCCGGCGGTAACCATCGTCGCGGCGTGGATCAGTGCCGAGATCGGGGTCGGGCCTTCCATCGAGTCCGGCAGCCAGACGTGCAGCGGGAACTGCGCCGATTTACCCATCGCGCCGATGAACAGGCAGATGCACGATGCCGTCAGCAGCGGCCAGGTCGTGCCCGGCACGAACATGGCCGACAGCGCGCCCGCCTTGGCGAACGTCTCGTCGTAGTTCATCGTGCCGGTCGCGGCCAGCAGCAGGCCGATGCCGAGGATGAAGCCGAAGTCGCCGACGCGGTTCACGAGGAACGCCTTCATGTTCGCGAAGATCGCGGTCGGACGCGTGTACCAGAAGCCGATCAGCAGGTACGAGACCAGGCCCACCGCTTCCCAGCCGAAGAACAGCTGCAGGAAGTTGTTGGACATGACCAGCATCAGCATCGAGAACGTGAACAGCGAGATGTACGAGAAGAAGCGGTTGTAGCCGTCGTCTTCCGCCATGTAGCCGATCGTGTAGATGTGGACCATCAGCGACACGGACGTGACGACGCACATCATCATCGCGGACAGCGCGTCGATCTTGAAGCCGACCGACATCTTCATGGTGCCGATCGTCATCCAGGTGTAGAGGTCGCCGTTGAACGTGGCGCCGTCGATGACCTGGTTCAGCGTCATGATCGAGATGACCATGGCGATGAACACGCCCAGGATGGTCGCGGAGTGCGACACCACGCGGCCGACCACGTTGCCGAAGAACTTGGTGCCGAGCAGGCCGGCGATCGCCGAGCCCGCGAGCGGCGCCAGTGGCACCGCCAGCAAGAGATTAGGGTTAATAATTTGCCCCGCCATGTTGAACCTTTTGTGTATTTATCAGGAGGTTGACAGACAAACCGCTTAGCCCTTCAGGCTGTCGAGGTCTTCCACGTTGATCGTGTCCAGGTTACGGAACAGGACCACCAGGATCGCCAGGCCGATCGCCGATTCGGCGGCCGCGACAGTCAGGATGAAGAACACGAAGATCTGCCCTGCCGCGTCGCCCAGATAATGCGAGAACGCCACAAAGTTCAGGTTCACCGCCAGCAGCATCAGTTCGATGGCCATCAGCAGGATGATGATGTTCTTCCGGTTCAGGAAAATGCCGATCACGGAGATCGCGAACAGGATCGCGCCCAGGATCAGGTAGTGAGCGAGCGACAACGTCATTGCGCCTCCTTGTTGACAGTGGCGGTGGCGGCGGCCGCATCTGCTGCAGCCTTGGCCGCGGCGTCGATCGCCTTCTGGTCGACCGTCTGCATCTTGACGATCTTCAGACGGTCATTACGCTTGACGCGGACGGCGAGGCCCGGGTCGATGGCTTTGGTGTCCTTGCGCTTGCGCAGGGTCAGCGCCACGGCGGCGATGATGGCGACCAGCAGGATCAGGCCGGCGATCTCGAAACCGTAGATGTACTGGGTGTAGATCAGGCGGCCCAGTTCATGCGTGCCGCCGATGTGGCCCACGGCCGACTCGGCCGGCGCATCGCCTTGGCCCAGGAAGCCGCGCCACAGCACGGCGGCCATTTCCAGCACGATCAGCGCGCCGACGCCCGACGCCACCGGGAGGTAGCCCCAGAAGCCTTCGCGCATGCGGTCGATGTTGATGTCGAGCATCATCACGACGAACAGGAACAGCACCATGACGGCGCCGACGTAGACCAGTACCAGCACGATGGCCAGGAACTCGGCCTTGAGCAGCATCCAGATACCGGCAGCGTTGAAGAACGCGAGCACCAGGAACAGCGCGGCGTGGACCGGGTTCTTGGCGGTAATGACGCGCAACCCGGCCAGCACCATCACGGCCGAGAACACGTAGAACAGAACAGTTGTGAAATCCATGACTTACGCAGGAGCCCTCTTGTTATTTATCGATACTTGGCATCGGCTTCGCGTGCGGCGGCGATGTCGTTCTCGTAGCGATCGCCCACGGCCAGCAGCATTTCCTTGGTGTAGTACAGGTCGCCGCGTTTTTCGCCGTGGTATTCCAGCACTTGCGTCTCGACGATCGAATCGACCGGGCACGATTCTTCGCAGAAACCGCAGAAGATGCACTTGGTCAGGTCGATGTCGTAGCGCGTCGTGCGGCGGGTGCCGTCTTCGCGCTGCGCCGATTCGATCGTGATGGCCATCGCCGGGCACACGGCTTCGCACAGCTTGCACGCGATGCAGCGCTCTTCCCCGTTCGGGTAGCGGCGCAGCGCATGCAGGCCGCGGAACCGCGGCGAGATGGGGGTCTTTTCTTCCGGGTACTGAACCGTGATCTTGCGCGAGAACGCGTACTTGCCGGTCAGGGCCAGACCTTTAATCAGCTCGGACAGCATCAGGCTGCCGAGGATCTCTTTAACTCGTGTCATTTTGTGTGCTTCCTTACTTCCAGATGTTCCACGGCGTCTGCATCCAGCCAGCCACCAGCACCAGCCAGATCAGGGTCAGCGGAATGAACACTTTCCAGCCGAGACGCATGATCTGGTCATAGCGGTAGCGCGGGAACGTGCCGCGGACCCAGATGAACAGCGAGACGATCAGGAACATCTTCGCGAACAGCCAGAAGAAACCGCCGATGGCGCCGAATTCCAGGAACGAGAACGGTGCGGACCAGCCGCCCAGGAACATGATCGATGCCAGCGTGCCGACGAGGATCATGTTGGCGTATTCGGCCAGCATGAACATCGCGTACGACATGCCCGAGTATTCGACCATGTGGCCGGCCACGATTTCCGATTCGCCTTCCACCACGTCGAACGGGTGGCGGTTGCACTCGGCCAGGCCGGACGTGATGTAGATGATGAACAGCGGCAGCAGCGGCAGCCAGTTCCACGACAGGAAGTTCGCGCCGTGGGCGGCGAACATGCCGCGCTCCTGGCTGGCGACGATGTCCGAGAAGTTCAGCGAACCCGACACCATCAGCACGACGACCATCACGAAGCCCATCGGGATTTCGTACGAGATCATCTGCGCCGATGCGCGCATCGCGCCCATGAACGAGTACTTCGAGTTGGCGGACCAGCCGGCGATGATGATGCCGTACACCTCCATCGACGTGATCGCCAGCAGCAGCAGCAGGCCGGCGTTCACGTTGGCGAGGGCCGCTTGCGGGCCGAACGGAATGACCGACCATGCGGCCAGCGCCGGCATGATGGTCATCAGCGGGCCGATGACGAACAGGCTCGTCGTGGCTTTCGCCGGGATCACGATTTCCTTCAGCAGCAGCTTCAGGGCGTCCGAGATCGGCTGCAGCAGGCCGGCGGGGCCGACGCGGTTCGGGCCGATACGGATGTGGATCCAGCCGATCAGCTTGCGCTCCCACAGCACGAGATAGGCCACGAGGCCCATCAGCGGCAGCAGGACGACGACGATTTTCAGCAGCGTCCACACGAGCGGCCATGCCGTCGTGCCGAGCAGGCTCGCGCCGCTGCTGTTCAGGTTGTTGATCATGTCAGGTACCGACATTTTGCTTGGGCTCCCCTGCTTTTATGCTTTAGCTACGTTGATCGGACCGAACATGTCGCCCAGTACCGAAGTCGATTCGTGGGCGGCCGCGACACGCACGACGTTCGCCGGCAGGCGCGCGTCGATATTGGCCGTCAGCACGACACTGCCCTGCCCTTGCGATACCGTGACCTGGTCGCCGGCGTTCACGCCCAGCTTTTCAGCCAGTGCCGCCGAGATGGTGGCCAGCGGCGCCTGGCCGTCGGCCGTGCGCAGCAGCGGTTCGGAACGGCGCGCGACGGCGTCGGCGAAGTGGATCGGCACGTCGGCCAGGCGTTCCAGTTGCTCACCGTTGCCGAAGAAGGCGCCGGTCGGGGCGATCTTCGTCACGTTGTTCAGCTTCGCGGACAGGTCCGTGTTGCCCTTACCGAGCGCTTCGTCGCGGATCGATTCCGAGTTCTCGTAATCGAAGCCTTGCAGGCCCAGCAGGTTGCCCAGCACGCGCAGCACTTTCCAGGCCGGACGGGTTTCGCCCAGCGGCTTGACGGTGCCGTTGAAGCTCTGTGCGCGGCCTTCGCAGTTGACGAACGTACCGGCGGTCTCGCTGAACGGCGAGATCGGCAGCAGCACGTCGGCGTACTCGGTGCCGTGCTTGAACGCGGACATCGCGACGACCATCTCGGCGCCCTTCAGTGCCTTGAGGGCTTGCGCCGGATTGGCGGCATCCAGTTCCGGTTCCGCGTTCAGCAGCACGTACGCTTTCTTCGGCTGTGCGAACAGGCCACCAGAAACCCGGGCGTTCTTCGACGTGGCGTTGACCAGGTAGCCGCCAACGGTATTGGCAGCGTCGACGAAGTAACCGAATTTCGCGCCCGTCTCGGCGGCGATCCATTCCGCGACGGCGTGCAGCTTCGATGCCTGCGGGTGGTACATCGCGGCATTGCCCAGCAGGACGGCGCCCGGCAGGTCGGCGGCATTCTCGACGACCAGCGTCGCGGCAACGGCTTTCGCAGCGTCGCCGGCGGTGACGCCCTCGAAGCCGGCCGGTGCCTGGACACCCTTCGCGGCGGCGACGGCGACGGCGATTTCCGTCAGCGCGGCGAGCCAGTCACTCGGTGCGGCGATGATGCGGTTCGCGGTCGGGATCAGGTTGTCGTCGGCCGAGCCGTGGACGATCGACAGTTTAGCGCCCGACTTGACGGCGGCGCGTAGGCGCGTCGCGGCCAGCGGGTGGTCCTTGCGCAGGAACGAGCCGACGACCAGCACGCGCGACAGCGTCGACAGTTCGGCGATCGGCATGCCCAGGTGCGGGACGACCTTGCCGTCCAGCGCGAAGTCGGTCTGGCGCAGGCGGAAGTCGACGTTCTCGATGCCGAAGCCACGCATGGCTTTCTGCAGCAGGAACAGCTCTTCGACCGTCGAGTGCGCGGTGCCGATGGCAGCGATGGAATCGGCGCCGTGCTCGTGGCGGATGTTGCGCAGGCCGTGGGCGACGTATTCCAGCGCCGTCTGCCAGTCGGTCTCGATCCACTTGCCGTCCTGCTTGATCATCGGCTGCGTGAGGCGCGACGCGTTGTCGAGGGCTTCGTACGAGAAGCGGTCTTTATCCGACAGCCAGCACTCGTTGATGTTCTCGTTTTCCAGCGGCAGCACGCGCATGACCTTGCCGCCCTTGACCTGGACGATCAGGTTCGAACCGAGCGAATCGTGCGGCGACACCGAACGGCGGCGCTGCAGTTCCCACGGACGTGCGGAGTAGCGGAACGGCTTCGACGTGAGTGCGCCGACCGGGCACAGGTCGATCATGTTGCCCGACACTTCCGAGTCGACCGACTTGCCGACGAACGTCGTGATTTCCGAGTGCTCGCCGCGGCCCAGCATGCCGAATTCCATCACGCCGGCCACTTCCTGGCCGAAGCGCACGCAGCGGGTGCACTGGATGCAGCGGCTCATCTCTTCCATCGAGATCAGCGGGCCGGCTTCCTTCGGCGCCACGACGCGTTTTTCTTCCTGGTAGCGCGATTCGCCCTTGCCGTAGCCGACCGCGAGATCCTGCAGCTGGCATTCGCCGCCCTGGTCGCAGATCGGGCAATCCAGCGGGTGGTTAATCAGCAGGAATTCCATGACGGATTTCTGCGCCTGCACGGCCTTGTCGCTGTGCGTGCGCACGATCATGCCCGGGGACACCGGGGTGGCGCAGGCAGGCAGCGGCTTCGGCGCTTTTTCCACTTCCACGAGGCACATGCGGCAGTTCGCCGCGATGGACAGCTTCTTGTGGTAGCAGAAGTGCGGGATGTAGCTTCCCAGTTTGTTTGCGGCGTCCATCACCATCGAACCCGGTGGGACTTCGACTTTCTTGCCGTCTAATTCGATTTCAACCATTTGATCGTTACCTGACCTGGTTTAGAGGTAAGTCGGCACCAGGCAGTGCTTGTGCTCGACGTGATATTCAAATTCTTCGCGGAAGTTCTTGATCATGGCGCGAACCGGCATCGCGGCGGCATCGCCTAGTGCGCAAATGGTGCGGCCCTGGATGTTGTCGGCGATCGAGTTCAGCATGTCCATGTCTTCCGGACGACCCTGGCCATGTTCGATGCGGTGGACCATGCGGTACATCCAGCCCGTACCTTCACGGCACGGCGTGCACTGGCCGCACGATTCCTCGTAGTAGAAGTAGGACAGGCGCAGCAGCGACTTGACCATGCAGCGGGTCTCGTCCATGACGATCACGGCGCCCGAACCCAGCATCGAACCGGCCTTGGCGATCGAGTCGTAGTCCAGGTCGGTCTGCATCATGACGTCGCCGCGCACGACCGGTGCCGACGAACCGCCCGGGATGACGGCCTTGATCTTCTTGCCACCACGCATGCCGCCGGCCAGCTCCATCAGCTTGGCGAACGGCGTGCCCAGCGGGACTTCGTAGTTGCCCGGACGCTCGACGTCACCGGAGATCGAGAAGATCTTCGTGCCGCCGTTGTTCGGCTTGCCCAGCCCCATGTACTCGGCGGCGCCCATGTTCAGGATGAACGGGACGGCTGCGAACGTTTCCGTGTTGTTGATCGTGGTCGGCTTGCCGTACAGGCCGAACGAGGCCGGGAACGGCGGCTTGAAGCGCGGCTGGCCCTTCTTGCCTTCCAGCGATTCCAGCAGCGCGGTTTCTTCGCCGCAGATGTAGGCGCCGTAGCCGTGGTGGGCGTGCAGCTGGAACGAGAACTCCGAACCCATGATCCTGTCGCCCAGGAAGCCGGCGGCGCGCGCCTCTTCCAGCGCCTCTTCGAAGCGCAGGTATTCCTGGAAGATCTCGCCGTGGATGTAGTTGTAGCCCACGGTGATGCCCATCGCGTACGCGCCGATGGCCATGCCTTCGATCAGCGCGTGCGGGTTGTAGCGGATAATGTCGCGGTCCTTGAACGTGCCCGGTTCGCCTTCGTCGGTGTTGCAGACGAGGTATTTCTGGCCCGGGAACTGGCGCGGCATGAAGCTCCACTTCAGGCCGGTCGGGAAACCCGCGCCGCCGCGGCCGCGCAGGCCGGACGCCTTCAGGTCGGCGATGATCTGCTCGGGCGTGATCTTCTCTTCCAGGATGCGGCGCAGCGCGGAATAGCCACCGCGCTTGACGTAGTCTTCCAGGTGCCAGTTGTCGCCGTTCAGATCCTTCAGGATCAGCGGATTGATGTGGCGGTCGTGCAGGCTGGTCATTTGTTCAGTTCCTCCAGCAGGGCGTCGATCTTCTCGTCCGACATGAACGAGCACATGCGGTGGTTATTCACCAGCATGACCGGCGCGTCGCCGCAGGCGCCCATGCACTCGCCTTCCAGCAGGGTGAACTGGCCGTCTTCGGTCGTGTCGCGGAAATTGATGCCGAGGGCATCCTTGATACGCTGGGCGGCACGCTCGCCGCCCGACAACGCGCACGGCAGGTTGGTGCACACGGTGATCTTGTGCTTGCCGACCGGCTTGATGTTGTACATGTTGTAGAAGGTGGCCACTTCCTGGACGGCGATGGCGGGCATGCCGATGTAGTCGGCCACTTCCTGCATCGTTTCCGGCGACAGCCAGCCCTTTTCGACCTGCGCGTGGGCCAGCGCGGCCATCACGGCCGACTGGCGCTGGTCGGCCGGATACTTGGCCAACTCGCGGTCGATTTTTTTCAAGCACTGCTCAGATAACATAATCTTTTCTACCCTTCTTATCGGTCGATCGAGCCGAACACGATGTCCTGCGTACCGATGATGGTGACGGCGTCGGCGATCATGTGACCGCGCGCCATTTCATCCAGCGATTGCAGGTGGACATAGTCCGGGGTGCGGATCTTCAGGCGGTACGGCTTGTTGGCGCCGTCCGAGACGATATAAATGCCGAACTCGCCCTTCGGATGTTCGACCGCTGCGTAGGCCTCGCCCGGCGGGACGTGGAAGCCTTCGGTGAACAGCTTGAAGTGGTGGATCAGCGATTCCATGTTGGTCTTCATGTCCACGCGCGACGGCGGGGCGACCTTGTGGTTGTTCGTCATGACCGGGCCCGGATTGGCGCGCAGCCAGGCGATGCATTGCTTGATGATGCGGTTCGACTGGCGCAGTTCCTCGATGCGCACGAGGTAACGGTCGTACGAGTCGCCGTTGGTGCCGACCGGGACGTCGAATTCGACCTTGTCGTACGCGGCGTACGGCTGCACCTTGCGCAGGTCCCAGGCGATGCCCGAGCCGCGCAGCATCGGGCCCGAGAAGCCCATGCCCATCGCGTCTTCCGGCGTCACGACGCCGATGCCGACGGTACGCTGTTTCCAGATACGGTTGTCGGTCAGCAGGGTCTCGTATTCGTCGACATAGCCGTCGAAGCGCTTCGTGAACGAGTCGATGAAGTCCAGTACGGAGCCCTGGCGGGTCTCATTCAGTTCGTCGATGGCCTTCTTGCTGCGCAGCGGCGATTCGCGGTGGCGCGGCATCACGTCCGGCAGGTCGCGGTACACGCCGCCCGGGCGGTAGTAGGCCGCGTGCATGCGCGCGCCCGACACGGCTTCGTACACGTCGAACAGGTCTTCGCGGTCGCGGAACGCGTACAGGAACGGGCCCATCGCACCGATGTCCAGCGCGTGCGCGCCCAGCCACATCAGGTGGTTCAGGATGCGGGTGATCTCGTCGAACATCGTGCGGATGTATTGCGCACGGATCGGCACTTCGATGCCCAGCAGCTTCTCGATGGCCAGCACGTAGCCGTGCTCGTTGCACATCATCGAGACGTAGTCGAGGCGGTCCATGTACGGCACCGACTGCAGGTAGGTGCGGGTCTCGGCCAGCTTCTCGGTGCCGCGGTGCAGCAGGCCGATGTGGGGGTCGGCACGCTGGATGACCTCGCCGTCCAGTTCCAGCACGAGACGCAGCACGCCGTGCGCTGCCGGGTGCTGCGGACCAAAGTTCAGGGTGTAATTCTTAAGCTCAGCCATTATTTCATCCCGTAGGTTTCTTCGCGGATCACGCGCGGAATGTTTTCGCGCGGCTCGATCGTCACGGGTTGGTAGATCACGCGTTTCTGCTCGGGGTCGTAGCGCATCTCGACATAGCCCGAGATCGGGAAGTCCTTGCGGAACGGGTGGCCGATGAAGCCGTAGTCGGTGAGGATGCGGCGCAGGTCGCCGTGGCCCTCGAACAGGATGCCGAACAGGTCGAACGCTTCACGCTCGAACCAGTTGGCGTTGCGCCAGACGCTCGTGACGGAGTCGACCAGCGGCATGTCGTCGTCCGGGCAGAACACGCGGACGCGCACACGCCAGTTGTGCTCGATCGACAGCAGGTGCGACACGACGGCGAAACGCAAACCGTCCCACGTGCCTTCGCCGTAGGACGAGTAGTCGACGCCGCACAGGTCGACGAGTTCCTGGAAACGCAGCGCGGGATCGTCGCGCAGCTTTCGCATGGAGGCCAGATACTCGGAGGCCTTCACTACTACCGTTACTTCGCCCAGCGCCACGGTAATGGCAGCGCCCTCGCCCAGAGCATTCTTCAGGGCGAGTTCGAGGGCTTCGATTTTTGTCGTCATGGTTGAAACCGGCTTGGATTATCGCGCGATGGTATTGGTGCGCTGGATCTTATTCTGGAGCTGGATGATGCCGTACAACAGGGCCTCGGCGGTCGGCGGGCAGCCCGGGACGTAGACGTCGACCGGCACGATGCGGTCGCAGCCGCGCACGACGGAGTACGAGTAGTGGTAGTAGCCGCCGCCGTTGGCGCACGAACCCATCGAGATGACCCAGCGCGGCTCGGCCATCTGGTCGTACACCTTGCGCAGCGCAGGTGCCATCTTGTTGCACAGGGTACCGGCCACGATCATCACGTCGGACTGGCGCGGCGACGGGCGGAACACAACGCCGAAACGGTCGAGGTCATAGCGCGCGGCACCCGCGTGCATCATCTCGACCGCACAGCATGCCAGGCCGAACGTCATGGGCCACATCGACCCGGTACGCGCCCAGTTGATCAGTTTGTCGGCTGTGGTAGTGACAAAACCTTCGTTTAAAACGCCTTCAATAGCCATGGCTTATTCCCAATCAAGGGCACCTTTCTTCCAGATGTACCAGAAGCCGACGATGAATTCGACGATGAACACCATCATCGTCAGGAATCCAGGCAGGCCCAGGTCGCGCATCGAAACGCCCCAAGGGAAGAAGAATGCCGTTTCCAGATCAAACAAAATAAACAGGATCGCGACCAGGTAGTACCGGACGTCGAACTTCATGCGCGCGTCTTCGAAGGCTTCGAAGCCGCATTCATACGGAGAGAGCTTGGCGGGGTCGGGGCGGTGCGGACCGACGACACGGCCCAGCACCTGCGATGCGACGCCGACGACGGTGCCGATCACGATGAAGAGTAAGACGGGGAAGTAGTTCTCGAGGTTCACGATGAAGCCTTAGTTGAACGATCGGTTGAAAAAACACTGCAGGGGCTGCAGTACCGCATCGCGCAATCCTGGCTATTGGCCTACACCAGGATCGTACGACTGGAGACTCTCAATCACCTGTTCCGCGTTGCCGATCCCGACCTTCGAGGCTCGCCGCACGTTCGTACGACCGGGCTTCTCGGGCCAGAAGCGCCGCCGCAGGGGACGGTTCTTCAAAGCCTCCGACAGATCCTCGTAAAAAAGCCAGCTAGTGCTAACGAGCGGAAGCTCATGCGCCCTAGCTGGCTTCTTGTATCTTGGTGCCGACGGCGAGACTCGAACTCGCACAGCTTGCGCCACTACCCCCTCAAGATAGCGTGTCTACCAATTTCACCACGTCGGCTGGAGACCAGTATTCTACTCTGACTTAGCAGCATTTTTCAATGCTCAAATTGCGCTAAACCAAGAAAAAATACTCTTTTTCTCAACTTTATAAAACTTGTGTTTACGGCGGGCCGCGTCGAGAGTCCGGTCGCCGGCGCTGGCGGACCGAAGCCCGCAGAATGTTACACCACCCTGCTCGCGCTTGCAGGAAGTGGCCGCGCCGCAAAATTACTTGGCAGGCGCGGGTGCCGGAGCAGCCGGTGCGGCTGCCGGCGCAGGCGCCGGCACGTCCTGCGTGGCCGACGGTGCAGGTGCAGCGGGTGCCGGAGTCGGTGCGGTCGTCGGGACGGCATCGCCTGCGCCGGCGGGAACCTTGGCGGCCGGGACCGTCACGCGTTCCATCACGCCGCCGCCGACACTCGCGTGCGGACGATTGGTGCCGAAGTACGCGAGACCCAGTGTCGACGCGAAGAAGATCGCGGCGGCGACGGCCGTCGATTTCGACAGGAAGTTCGACGAACCGCTGGCGCCGAACAGGCTGCCGGACGCACCGGAACCGAAGGCGGCACCCATGTCCGCACCCTTGCCGTGCTGGACGAGCACGAGACCGATGATGGCCAGCGCGGAGATGACCTGTACGACGACGATCAGATTGAACAACACGTTCATTGTTTATTCCATTCCAAGGTTGACTACGTTTGCAAAAACTTTGCACCACGTCGTCCCTGCGAAGGCAGGGACCCAATTTTCCAAGCATCGTGGCAGCGCCCGAAACTTGGGTTCCCGCCTGCGCGGGAACGACGCTTTTGCTTCATCGCCCGGATGGAATTTCCAACCCGGCACTATTCAGGCGGCGTGTATGATGGCAAGAAAATCTTCCGCCCTCAAGGCCGCGCCTCCGATCAGCCCGCCATCGATATCCGGCTGGGCCAGCAGTTCCTTCGCATTCTCCGGCTTCATGCTGCCGCCATACAGAATCGGTACGACTTCCGCCGCTTCCGCGTTGCGCGCCTTCAGTTGCGCGCGCAATTGCGCATGCACTTCCTGCGCCATCGCCGGCGTCGCGTTCCTGCCGGTGCCGATGGCCCACACGGGCTCATAGGCCACGACGATCTTCGCCACCGATGCCGCGTCGAGCGCTTCCAGCACCGCGTCGAGCTGGGCGGCGACTACCTGCGCCGTCTCGCCCGCCTCGCGCTGCTCCAGCGTTTCGCCGACGCACACGATCGGGGTCATCCCTTCGGCCAGTACCGCCTGCGCCTTTTTTGCCACCAGCGCGCTGTCTTCGCGGTGGTAGGCGCGGCGCTCGGAATGGCCGACGATCACGTAGCGGCAACCGAACTCGGTCAGCATCTTTGCGCACACTTCGCCAGTGTACGCGCCGGACGCGTGCATCGACACGTCCTGCGCACCCCAGGCGAGCGGCGTACCGGTCAGCACGTCTTCGCACTGCTGCAGGAACGGCGTGGGCACGCAAACCGCGCACAGGGCGGACGAACCGCGGCGCGCATTGTCGAGGCCGGCGACGATCCCCTTCAGCAAAGCTTCATTGGCCGCGCGGCTGCCATTCATCTTCCAGTTGCCTACGATGAGCTTGGCACGCATTACAACCTCACGGTCAAATAACCCGTTATTGTAACGGGCGTTGAAAAACCGGTCAAACCGGGCCTGGCACGGTTGTTCAGTCGCTTATTCATTGTATTTTTCATTGTCTTGTTCAGTGCCCGGCGACACGCAGCATGATCTTGCCCACGTGCGCACTGCTTTCCATCAGCGTGTGCGCGGCGGCGGCTTCTTCGAGCGGGAACGTCTTGTAGATGACGGGTTTTATTTGACCAGCCGCCAGCAGCGGCCACACGCGCTCGCGCAACTCGCGCGCGATCTGCGCCTTGAACGCCACCGGGCGCGGACGCAAGGTGGAACCCGTGATCGTCAGGCGGCGGCGCAGCACCTGGCCCAGGTCGACGTTCGCCTTCGCCCCGCCCAGCAGGGCGATGATGACGATGCGGCCGTCGTCCGCGAGGCATGACACCTCGCGCGCCACGTAGTCGCCGCCAACCATGTCGAGCACGACGTCGACACCCTTCCCGCCCGTCAGTTCCTTGACGATGGGCGCGAAGTCCTCGGTCTTGTAGTTGATCGCGCGCTCGGCGCCCAGGTCCTCGCACGCGCGGCATTTGTCGGCGCTGCCGGCCGTCGCGAACACGCGGTGGCCCAGCGCCTTCGCCAGCTGGATCGCCGTGGTACCGATACCGGAGCTGCCGCCCTGGACGAGCAGCGTCTCGCCTTCGCCCAGCGCGGCGCGCTGGAACACGTTGCTCCACACGGTGAAGAACGTCTCCGGCAGCGCGGCCGCCTCGAGCGCCGTCAAGCCTTGCGGCACCGGCAGGCATTGCGCGAGCGGCGCCGCGCAGTACTCGGCATAGCCGCCGCCCTGCACGAGGGCGCAAACGAGGTCGCCTTTCCTGAATCCGCTGTCGCCGAGGTCGCCGTCGACGATCTCGCCGGCCACTTCGAGGCCCGGCAGGTCGGAGGCGCCGGGCGGGACGGGATACTGGCCCAGCCGCTGGAACACGTCGGGCCGGTTGACGCCGGCCGCGTGGACGCGGATGAGGATTTCGCCCGGTTTCAATTGCGGCACCGGGCGCTCGCACAGCTTGAGCACCTCCGGTCCGCCTGGTTGGACAATTTCTATAGCACGCATGGCATACCCTAGTTAAATGATGAGCAATGGTACCCCATTGGCCCTGATCACCCAAGCATGCCGCGCCAGAAAATGGCTGCTATCGCTAACAATGAGCAAGAAAATGCTCATTTAATGAGAAAATGTAGTAAATTTACTGCATAGCTCACAGATCGTGTAGTAGCCGGCCGGACGCACGAAACGACACCGCCAGCCTCGAAAGGCTGGCGGTGTCGGGAACGTCGTGGGTGCGATACAGAACGGCCGGGCAGCATGCGAACTCACCGGCGACGCCAGTGCACGCGGCCTGCCCGCCGCGGCCGGGTCACATCACTTCTTGTCGTTCTTGTGGCTCTGCGAGCCGGCTTTGGCGTGCTGCTCCGGCGTGCCGCCGCGGGTGCTGTTGCCGCTTTGCTGGCTGCCGCCACCGCCCTGGCTCTGCTGGCTGCCGCCGTCGTTCTTGTGGCTCATCGAGCCGGCACGGCGTGCCTCTTCCGACGTGAACTCGTGGGCGTTGCCCGAGGCGTGCGCAGCCTTGCCGCCTTCCGAGGCGATTTCACGCTGCTTCTGCGGGTCCATCGATGCGAAACCGCGGTTGCTGGTGTCGCCGCTCTGGTTGTTGCCCTTGTTGCCGCCTTGATTGTTGCCTTGGTTTGCCATGATTGCCTCCAATGGTTGAGTTGTCGTAAAGCTCATGAAAACTGCTTCAGAGGTCCTCATCGTAGCCCCGAGAAGGCGAGCGGAACACCAAGGTTTGGCCATGCGCGCGTAGGACGATGCCTCATACCCGGGTCGGCATCGTCCTTACATTTGAAGGCAACAGAAAGTTCAGGAACCGCCGTTGCCCGTGTGCGATTGCGTCGGCAGCGGCGTACCCGGTTTCCAGTTGCGCGACATCGATTGCGCTTCGTCGATCTGTTCCTGGCTCATTTGCTTGACGAGCGAAGCGCGCTGCTCGATGGCATTGCGGTGGCCGTTGGCGGCCGCCAGGTTGCACAGCATGTAGGCGATGACGAGGTCCTGCGGCATGCCCGCCACGTGGTAGCGGTACATCAGGGCGAGCGCGTGCTGGGCATCCGGATGGCCCTGCTCGGCGGCCTTGCGGAACCACTGCACGGCCAGTTTCTGGTCCTGGGGCACGGCATTGCCCGTGTAGTACATGGCGCCGATCACGTATTGCGCGTCGGCCTTGCCCTGCACGGCCGCCTTGTAGTGCCAGGCGAACGCCTGCTTGTAGTCGCGCGGCACGCCGCGGCCCATGTAGTACATCAGGCCCAGCAAATGCTCCGCGTCCGCGTTGCCAGCCTTGGCAAGCGGCGTGATTTCCTTCAGGGCCAGCGCATAGTTGCGGGCATTGTAGGCATTGGCGCCCTCCGCGAGGCCCGCCATCGCACTACCGTGCAGGCCCAGCGCAAACAGGATCGCAACGGTCAGTTTTCTCATCGTCTCGTTCGGATTCGTGAGGCCTCGCCTCTTTGTTCTTTTGTTTCGAGATAAATCTTCTTTTACTTCCAGCTCACTTTCCCCAGCCCGTCGACCGCGACCTTGCGGTTCTGGGGCTTGCCGTACACCGTGACGGAACCCATGCCGGACAAATTCAGGTTCGCGTTCTGGCGCGCCGTCACGCGCGCGTTGCCGAGGCCGGACAGGTCGATGTCGACGGAGTCCGCGTTACACTGCTGCGCGTCGAGGTTGCCCAGGCCGCCCAGGTCGGCCTTCAGCCATTTCGCGCGTCCTGCCAGCGAGATGTAGCCCGCACCCTGCAGGTTCAGTTCGACGCCCTCCCCGTTCAGGCCCTGCATCTCCATGCTGCCGATGCCGCCCAGGCTGGCCCGCACGAGGCGGTAGCTGCCCGCGATCTTCATCGAGCCGGCGCCGTCCAGGGTCAGTTCCAGCTCGTCGCCGGAAAAGCCGGAAATGTCCGTCGTCCCGAGGCTTTCGGACGTCACCGACCGTAGGGCCGGCAGCACCAGTTCCGCATGGAGCGAGCCGGTGCGTACGTGGCCGCGGATGTCCGTATCGATGTTCAGCGTATCGCCGTTCTGCGACGTCATCGTGCGCTCCAGGTAGCGCGATTCGCCCTTGAGCGTCAGGGCCGGCGTGGCACCCTGGCGGATCTTCAGGTCGACGGCGCCGTCGACCTTGACCCGCACGACGCGGGCATCGACGGGCCGCGTTTCGGTCGCGAGGTCCGGGGCGGCATGCGCGAGCCCAAGGACGAACAACTGCGCGACACACAGGGCGGCACCGACGGGGGCGAGCGAGAAAATCCTGTTCATCCGATTCTCCGAATTCCTGTTTTTGTTTTGTAAGGGTTGGTGTTTATGGAAAACAGGATAAACGGACGGCCCCGCCCGGCCCAGCGAATTGCGACGAACTGCAAAAATGACCACCTGAGCGACACCGGAGGCGGGCTGGCATGCATGGGCGAGCCGGTCATTATCGCGCGCCGGGCCGCCTTCAAATGTCACCGTTTGTCACCGTTTGTCATCGATGTATGTATCAACATTTCATCCCGGCCCCGCATTTGTTGCGTTAAGATAAATTCGATGCCCTGCCCCATAACTTCATAAAAGGTGATCAATGCGCCTGCGCTACCTGCCCGCCCTGCTGGCCGGGTTGTCACTCTCGCTGACCTCGCTTGCTGCGACCAGCGACCAGTGGACCCTGCCGGTCAACGTCAAGAAGCTCGACAACGGCCTGACGGTCGTCGTCTCCGAAGACCATAGTTCGCCGACCGTCGGCGTGTCCGTCGTGTACCACGTCGGCATGCGCCTGGAGCCGCGCAACCGCACGGGCTTCGCCCACCTGTTCGAGCACCTGATGTTCCAAGGCACGCCGAATGCGCCGAAGGGCGTGTTCGACCGCGCCATCACGGGCGGCGGCGGCAACAACAACGGCTCCACGCGTCCCGACTTCACGAACTACATCGAGACGGCGCCCGTGTCGTCGCTCGAGCCGATCCTGTGGCTCGAGGCGGACCGCATGAAGACCCTCGACTTCAACCCGGCCACCCTGAAGAACCAGCAGGACGTGGTCAAGGAAGAGATCCGCGTGAACGTCAAGAACAAGCCGTACGGCGGCTTCTTCTGGCTCGACATCAGCCAGCTCGCGTTCCAGAAATGGGAGAACAACCACGACGGCTACGGCAGCTTCGAAGACCTCGAAGGCGCGAGCCTCGACGACGTGCGCGCCTTCCACCGCGACTACTACGGCCCGAACAACGCCGTGCTGGCGATCGCCGGCGACGTCACGCCCGCGCAGGCCTTCGCGCTCGCGCAGAAGTACTTCGGCGGCATCGCGGCCCGCCCCGTGCCGAAAGGCTCCGACTTCACCGAAGGCCTGAACACACAGGAAAAACGCATCGAGCAAAGCGACGCGCTGGCGCAGGTGCCGGCCGTCGCCGTCGGCTGGAAAGTGCCGCCGCAGGGCAGCGCGGACCAGGCGCCGATGGCCGTGCTGTCCGAACTGCTGGCGGGCGGCGACGCGTCGCTGTTCTACCTGAATCTCGTCAAGGGCCGCGAGATCGCGCTGAACGTCCAGGGCGGCTTCGGCCTCACCGGTCCGTTCGAATACGGCGGCCCCACCCTGTTCACCGTGTTCGGCCTGTACAAGCCGAACAGCAGCGCCGACGCGATGCTGGCCGCGATGGACGCGCAGATCGCGAAAGTGGTCAAGGACGGCGTCGACGCCGCCACGCTAAAGCGCGTGAAGACCCGCATGCTCGCGGACTGGAACAACGACCTGGAAAACATCCTGTCGCGCGCCGACACGCTCGCCAAGCTGCAGACGCTGTGGGGCGACGCCAACGTCGTCAACAAGGTGCCCGGCTGGATCGAGGGCGTGACGTCCGCCGACCTGCAGCGCGTGGCCGCCACGTACCTGACGAAGGCGAACCGCACCGTCATCGACCGCAAGCCGGCAGTCAAGAAATGAGGAGCGCCCCGATGAAACAACTGATGCTGACGATGATCGTGGGTGCCTTGTTCGCCCACTCGGCCCAGGCCGCGGACGTGCCGAAAGAAACGATGCCGGCCGCGATGCCGGCCTACGCAAAAGACAAACCGCTGCCCGTGCCGCACATCGGCAAGAAGACCTTGTCGAATGGCCTGCAGGTGTGGATCGTGCCGCGCACCGGCATCCCGCGCGTGGACATGGTGCTGGCCGTGCGCGACGCGGGCTTCGCCGCCGACGATGCGAAACACCCGGGCTTCGCCGAACTGCTGGCCGGCCTGCTGAACGAAGGCACGGCGAAACGCGACTCGCGCGCGATCGCGGAAGCGGCCCAGGGCATGGGCGGCTCCGTGGCCGCCGGCGCCGGCGCGGACGGCATCGCGGTCCAGGCCAGCGCGCTCGCGTCGCAGGCCGGACCGATGATGCAGCTGCTGGCCGAAGTCGCGCGCACGCCATCGTTCCCCGAGAATGAAGTGGCGCTGGCCAAGGCCAACGCGCTGCAAAGCCTGCGCGTCTCGGAGACGCAGCCGCGCTTCCGCGCCGAACGCGCGATCAGCCGCGCGATCTACGGCGACCACCCGTACGGCCACATGACGCCGACGGCGGAAGCGATCGAATCGACCACGCAGAACCTGCTGCGCGCCGAGCACGCGAAACGCTTCCGTCCGGAGCGCGCGCTGCTCGTGATCACGGGCCGCATCAAGGAAGCGGATGCCTTGAAACTCGCGCAGAAGGCGTTCGGCGACTGGAAGGCAAGCGGCCCGGCGGCAGCGGAGGTGCCGAAGGCTCCGGCCACGGCAAAACCCGTACGCCTGCTGCTGGAACGGGGCGGCAGCGTGCAGTCGACGCTGCGCCTCGGTAGCCCCGGCATCGCCGCGACGGCTTCCGACCAGATTCCGCTGCGCCTGGCCAGCACGATCCTGGGCGGCGGCTTTTCGAGCCGCGTGAACATCAAGCTGCGCGAGGAGAAGGGTTACACCTACGGCGCCTCGGCCGGCGCGCGCCTGCTGCGCGAAGGCGGCGGCATCGTCGGCGGCGCGGACGTGCGCAACGAAGTCACGGGCGCCGCGCTGACCGAGTACTTCAACGAGTACAAGCGCATCGGCGCCGACCTCGTCCCGGCGGACGAGATGAAGATGCACAAGCGCTACGTGGCGGGCGGCTACCTGCTGAGCAACCAGATGCAGCGCGCCGTCGCGAACACGCTGTCCAGCAACTGGCTCGTGGGCCTGCCGGCCGAGTTCCTGGGCCAGTACGTGCCGCTGATCGAAAAGGTCACGCCGGAACAGGTGCGCGACGTGGCGAAGAAGTACTTCGCGCCGGAGAACCAGTCCATCGTCGTGGTGGGCGATTCGAAGGCCGTCGGCGAGCAGCTGAAGGCGTTCGGGGACTTTACGGTCACCGACAAGTAACCGCATGCCTCCCGGGCGCGGCCCGGGAGGCTTTGCTTGTCACGGTGAAACCGTATTCGTTACTTCCTGGCGGACTGCTTCGACCCGCCGCTCGACGACTGCTTCGTTTCGCCGTGCTCCGCGCGCTGCTTGTTCACGATGCGCGACGCGACCTCTTCCTCGCGGCCGGGATAGCGGTGTTCCTTCTTGAATTCCGTCTCGAGCTTCTTGTATTCGCGCTCGCGTTTCGGGCTGGCTCCCTTGGGCATGATGGCCTCCATCGGTAAGTGGATGGCGCCAGATTAGGCCGATGACGTGCGGATGTACGTGCGCTGACGCACGTTGAACGCGTGGGCTCGGGGAGCCCACCCTACCGCTGACGCACGTTGAACGACCGCGCATCCGTAGGGTGGGCACCCTGTGCCCACGCGGAACGCAAATCAGCCTTGCAACGCTTTTTCGAGGTCTTCCAGCTCGGCAGGCTTGACGAGGTGCGCATCGAAGCCCGCCTCCTGCGCCTTGCGCCGGTCTTCCGGCGAACCGTAGCCGGTATGCGCGACGAGGCGGGTCGAGGCCAGCTGCGGATGCCGCTTGAGCATGCGCGCCAGTTCATAGCCGTCCACGCCCGGCAGGCCGATGTCGAGCACGATCACGTCCGGCCGCAACTCCAGCGCCATCTGCACGAGGTTGCCGGCATCCGCCGTCGTGTGCGCCTCGTAGCCCATCTCGGCCAGCAGGAAGGCCATCATCTCCATCGCGTCGACGTTGTCGTCGACGAGCAGGATCTTGCGGCCGCCCGACGCCGGCGCCGGTGCGCTGGACGGCGCCTCGGCTGCCTGCGCGCCCTGCTCCGCCGTGCGCAGCACCGGCAGCTCGACGGTGAACGTGGAGCCGAGGCCGATGCCGGGGCTCGTGGCGGACAGCCGGCCGCCGTGCATCTCGAGCAGGCGCGAGACGAGCGACAGGCCGATGCCGAGGCCTTCCGGTGCGCGGTCCGGCGGGACGGCCGCCTGCGCGAACATGCCGAAGATGCGCGACAGGTTGTCCTCGGCGATGCCGATGCCGTTGTCCCGCACGGCGATGCGCACGACGTCGCCCGCGAGCGTCACCTCGACCCTGATCCTGCCGCCCTTGGGCGTGAACTTGGCCGCATTATGCAGCAGGTTGCCCATCGATTGCGCGAGGCGCACCGGGTCGCCCCGCAGCCAGATCTGGCGGTCCGGCTGGACGACGTCCAGCTTGTGCTCGCGCGCCGCGATCAGGGGACCGGCCGTTTCGACCGCCTGGGCGATCACGCCTTTCAGCTCGACCTCTTCCTGGCGCAGGACGATCTTGCCCTCCGAGATGCGCGCCACGTCGAGCAGGTCGTCGACGAGGTGGGCGAGATGGTCGACCTGGCGCGTGATGACGTCGCGCGCGCGCGCATGGTGCTCGTTGGCGCCGTTGCCGGACGCGCCCAGCAGCGCCGCCGCATTGCGGATCGGCGACAGCGGATTGCGCAGCTCGTGCGCGAGCGTCGCGAGGAATTCGTTCTTGTTGGCGTCGGCCGCGCGCAGCAGCGCTTCCATCTCCTTGCGGCGCGTGATGTCGCTCGTCACGCGCGCCACGCGGTACACCTCGTCGCGCCGGTCGCGCACGGGGAACAGGCGGTCGCGCACCCAACGCGGCGAGCCGTCCGGCATCATCACGCGAAATTCGGCTTCGTAGTGCGGCGCGGTCTGCAGCGCATCCCACAGCGACATGACGTAGGCGCGGTCGTCCGGATGCACGGCCGCGAGCCAGCTGTCCGGCTCGCGCTCCAGCGTGTCGACGGGGCGGCCCCAGATCGTCGCGTACGCGGGGCTCACGTATTCGAGCGCGCGCGCCGGCACGGAGAACATCCAGAACACGTCCTCGATGTTGTCGGTGAGCTGGCGGAAGCGTTCCTCGCTGTCGCGCAACGCGCTCTGGGTCTGGCGCATGCGCAGCAGCGCGTTGACGTTGGCGACCAGTTCGTCGGCCTCGATCGGCGCGGCGAGATAGTTGTCGGCGCCACCCTCCAGGCCGCGGATCTTGTCGGCGCGGCCCGTCAGCGCGGCCGACGTCTGCAGCACGAGGACCATCGCGCTGTCCGGGTCGGCCTTGATGCGGCGGCACACCTCGATGCCGTTGATGTCCGGGAGCTTCACGTCGAGCAGCACGAGCGCGACGCCGCCGCGCTTTACGACATTGAGCGCATCGGTGCCGTTGCTCGCCTCGACGACGTCGAAGCCGGCACTCTGCAGGATGCGCGTCTTGGCGTAGCGGGCGCCGTCGTTGTCGTCGACGTTGAGGATCAAGGTCGGGGTAGTCATGTTGCGTTCCTCAGGTTCCAGCGTTGCGCTGCACAGTTTGGGCCGGGAAGAAGCGCGGCAGCACGAGGCTGAAGGTGGAGCCGACGCCGGGCTGGCTGACCACGTCCACGCGGCCGCCGAGTAGGTCCGCCAGCTTGCGGCACAGGGGCAGGCCGAGCCCCGTGCCCTTGCTGCGCCGCTGCAGCGGGTGTTCGATCTGGCTGAACTCTTCGAAGATCAGCTGCAGGTTGTCCGGGCTGATGCCGATCCCGGTATCGGCTACCGCGAACGTGATCGTGTCGGCCCCGGGGTCATGGAAGGCCGACACGCGCACCGCGCCCTGCTCGGTGAATTTCAGGGCGTTCGAAATGAAGTTGCGCAGGACCTGCGAGATCTTGCCCTCGTCCGAATCGAATGCCTCGACATAGTCGCACGGTTCGAAGATCAGGTCGACCCGCGCCTCGTCGACGAGCGGACGGAGCATGCCCTTGAGCGCGCGGAACAGGTTGTCCACGACGATGGGCGCCACCGCCACCTCGACGCGGCCCGCCTCGATCTTGGCCAGGTCGAGCAGGTCGTTGACGAGTTCCGACAGGTCGGCCGCGGCGGCCTCGATGAAGCGCACCTGGCGCTCCTGTTCCGGCGTCAGGTCGCCGTCCATGCGGTCCAGCAGCAGCTTGGCCAGCGCGCGGATCGACGACAGCGGCGTACGCAGTTCGTGGCTCGTGTTCGACAGGAAGCGCGACTTCATCTCGTCGGCGCGACGCAAACGCTCGGCCTTGTCCTCGATCTCGGCGTACAGCGCGACGATGCCGCGGTTCGTGTCTTCCAGTTCGCGCGTCAGCGACAGCAGGTCTTCCTGGCGCTCGCGCAGTTCCGCCAGCGTGGCGACCAGTTCGCGGTTCTGCAGCTCCAGTTCGTTGTACGTGTTCGCGACGGGGCTGTCCTTGGCCAGCTGCGCCGCGACCTCGGCCAGGCGCGCATTGTCGATCCACAGCTGCGGCGGCAGCGCCTTGCGCATCGTGATCACGCCGGCGCCCTGCTCGTCCTGCGCGACGTGGCACTCGTCCATCAGGCGGTGCGCGGTGACGACGGCATCGTCCGGCAAGCTGCCTTGCGCGCCCTTGCCGCCGCTGATCGTCACCTCGAGCGACTGGCGCCGGCCCGCCTCGCGGATCAGGAACGCGGCGCGGCCGCCAAATCCGGCCTGGCAGGCGCCGCGCGCCACTTCCGAGACGGCGGTGGCGATGCGTACCTGGTCCTGCTGCGAAAACCCGAGCAGGTGCGAGACCTGGCGCGCGCGCTGGCGCACGAGCACGACGTCCTGCTCGGCGTCGAGGCCCACGGCCAGGATGCGCTGCACGTTCACGACGTTCTCCGGCGCGCGACCAGCACCATCGCGTCGTCGCGGCGGCGGATGAAGTCGCGCATCAGCACGGCCGCCACGAGCGCGGGTGCGTGCATGTGGAGGCCCGGATAGGCGCCGAGGTCCCACTGGGTCTGGATGCCGTCCGAGGCCAGCACGCACAGCGCGCCGGGCGGGAACGGCGCGGTGAATTCCTGCACCTTGCGCATGTTGTGCCCCACGATGCCGTTGTGCGAGACGAGCGCGCGGCGCGCCGCGCCGTCGAACACGACGGCGGCCACGTTGCCGATGCCGGCGCAACGGATGTCGCCGCCGCTGTAGTCGATCCTTGCCACGGACATCGCGGCACCGCGCGTGATGCGCAGCAGTTCGTGCGCCGTGTGCAGCACTTCGGAAGGCAGAGCGGCCGGACGCTTTTGCAGCGCCTGGATGGCGCCGGCGGCGGCCTTTGCCGCTTCCGGCCCGTGACCGAGTCCGTCCACGCCGACCAGGGTCGCGCCTTCGAGATCGCAGGTGACGCCCCAGCCGTCGCCGCTCTCGTCCTCCCCGGCGAGCGGCATGCACAGCGCGCCCACTTCGATGCCGCATGGTTCGGGTGGCGCGGCGCCCTGCCAGATGCGCATGAAGAAGGCGCTGCCGCGGCCAAGCTGGGTCCACGCGTCGAATTCGTCGGCCTGGCGGCGCAGCGCACCGAGGCCCGTGCCCGCCGTGCCGGCCGTCGAGACGCCGTCGCGCAGCGCGAAGTCGATGTCGGCGATGCCTGGCCCGTTGTCGACGGCGACGACGTCCACGCCCGGCATCGCGGCGCCGGACTGCGTGCGCATGATGCTGATCGTCCCTTCGCCCGCGTGCTTGAGGATGTTGGTGGCCGCTTCCGTGATGATGATCGCGAGGCGGCCGGCCTTGACGTCGTCGAAGCCGAGCGTATCCGCCAGCTTCTGCCCGGCGCGGCGCGCGGCCGAGACGTCGCTGGCGTGGGTGATGGCGAAGTTGAGCTGCGGCGACAGCGAACTGATCAGCGTTTCCATTTGACGACCGACACCGCAGTGCCCTCTCCCGCGCGGGAATCGATGCCGAATTCGTCGACGAGGCGTTTCGAACCGCCGAGGCCGAGCCCCAGGCCGCCGCCCGTCGTGTAGCCGTCGCGCAGCGCCATCTCGAGGTCGGGGATGCCCGGTCCGTTATCGATGAAGATCAGGCCGACGCCCTTGCGGAAACCGTCCGTCAGCGCATCGAGGTAGACCATGCCGCCGCCGCCATACTTGATCGTGTTGCGCGCCAGCTCGCTGGCCGCCGTCACGAGCTTGGTCTGGTCGACGAGCGACAGCCCGATCGCGACGGCCCGCTCGCGCACGTGCTTGCGCAGCGCGACGACGTCCTCGTCCGACCGCAGCGGCAACGCGGTGCGTTCGGTGCGGTCCTGACGGTGCCGCTCGAGCAGTTCGGACTCGAACACCACCGCGTTATTGAGAGCTGCGCTCATCAAAAATTAGTCTTTCCCAACAGGGCCATGCCCTTTTCGACGTTGAGTGCCGTCTTCACGCCATGCAGCGTGAGACCCAGTTCGACCAGCGTGATCGCGACGGCCGGCTGCATGCCGACGACCACGGTCTGCGCATCGAGCACGCGCGCCATCGCGGCCGTGTTGCTGATCATGCGGCCGATGAACGAGTCCACCAGGTCGAGCGCGGAGATGTCGATCAGGACGCCCTTGGCGCGGTCGCGCACGATGCGTTCGGTGAGGTCGTCCTGCAGGGTCATCGCCAGGCGGTCGTGCATGTCGACCTGGATCGTCACCAGCAACAGGTCGCCCATGCGGAGAATCGGGATGCGTTCCATGCGCGGTCCTCAGGCGTGGGCGGTACGCTTGATGACGGACGTGCCGGTGCGCTCGAGCGCGACGAGGAACGCGTCCGCCAGCGTGGCCTTGGTCACGACGTCTTCCAGATTCACGCCCAGGTGCACGATGGTCTGCGCGATCTGCGGACGGATGCCGCTGATGATGCAGTCGGCGCCCATCAGGCGCGCGGCAGCGATCGTTTTCATGAGGTGCTGCGCGACGAGCGTGTCGACGGTCGGCACGCCGGTGATGTCGATGATGGCGATCGAGGCGCCCGTATCGACGATCTTCTGCAGGATGTTCTCCATCACCACCTGGGTGCGCGCCGAATCGAGCGTGCCGATCAGCGGCAGCGCGAGGATGCCTTCCCACAGTTTGACGACCGGCGTCGACAATTCCAGCAATTCCTGCTGCTGGCGCACGATGATCTGGTCGCGCGCGCGCTGGAACACTTCGATGGTGTACAGGCCCATCTTGTCGAGCAGCGAGCTGATGGTCCACGAGGCCGATGCGAGCGCGGCCGGGTCGCCCGCGAAGCCCTGGTTCAGGCGCGTGAACAGCGGCTGCTTCAGCGAGAACACGAAGGTCGCCGTCTCGCTCGGGGTCGAGCCGTTCCTGGCGCGGATCGACGAGATCTCGCTCAGGATGTCGCGCACGTCGTCCCACGAACGGTGGTCCATGTTCTGCAGTTCGCCGCCGCGCGTGGCCTGGGCGAACGCGGCCAGGAATTGCTGGCAATGCTTGCGCAGCTGGTCTTTCGAGACGACGCTCGACCGCACCGTCAGCGCTTCCAGCTGCTCGATCCACTCCGAGCCGATGTCGGCCTGATGATCCTGGATGAGCTGGCTGATGCGGTTCGCGTAGTCCTGGGTCGTCATCTGTATTCCTTTTTTGGAGTGAAAGGTTGTGCCGTTTGGACCAGTTTGCGGCCCCGGCAATTCTGTCAAATGACCGACTATACCATCCATTTCCAGGATGACACGGTACGATTGACAACGTGGATTTCCCCTATCGCCCGGCTCCGGCGGAGATTATTCAACAGGACAAAATAACCGTTTGCAATTATGATACCCATCATTCACGTCGACCTCGCCATCCGGCACGCATCAAGCGGCGTCGCCCCTACCGAACAATCGGGCTCAGTTAAAGATGCGAATGAATATTGCATGTTTGGTAACTAACACATCCGTCCTGAAAGTCGTCCGTGCCGCATTCATGCAAGCCGGTGCCGAATGCACGCACTTCACGTCCGAAGTCGTCCTGTTTCGTGCCCTGCTGCGGCAAAAATTCGACCTGATCTTCATCGACCTGGACGCCGCGCCCACGCCGGACGACGCCATCGTGTCCTGGCTTAACTGCCGTTCCGGCAACGATACGCCGGTTCTCGCCATGTCGCCCGTACGCGACGCCCACATGACCGCACTGGTGCTCAACGCGGGTGCCGACGACCTGCTGGTCAGGCCGTTCGAACCGGTCGAATTGCTGGCGCGGGCCCATGCGCTGGTGCGCCGCAGTAATCCGCGCGGCGCGCGCCGCCGCATCGAACTGGCCGGTTTTTCGCTCGACCGCGAGAGCAGCAAATTCGCCTACCTCGGCACGCCGATCATGTTGACGTCGCGCGAGTTCGGCCTGGCGTGGATGTTTTTTTCGTCGCCCGGCGTGTACATCTCGCGCGAGACCATCGGCACGTCGATCTGGAGTTCCGACAGCGAGGTCGCCGGCCGCACGATCGAGCAGCACGTGTACAAATTGCGCAAGAAGCTGCAGCTGGGTGCCGAACGCGGCGTCAGCATCCGCACCGCGTACGGCCAGGGGTATCGGCTGGAACTGTCGGGGCAACACGCCGCCGCCGTCCCGGACGATTCCGCCCCCGACCTGCCGGAATGATCAGCGGCCGCATCCGGCGCGCACGGCGGCCCGGACGCGCGACACGCGCGAGCGGACGGTGCCCACCGGGATGTCCATTTCACTGGCCGCCTCTTCGTACGTCGAGCCCCCGTCGAGCACCGCTTCGAACGTCGTGCGGATCCGGGCGGGCAGCGCATTCAGCATTGCGTCGACCATCGCCGCCGTCTGGCGCCATTCCAGCAGCACGGCCGGGTCGCCATGGGCATCGGCCACCTGTTCCAGCGCAGCTTCGTCGAGCGTGTCGTGGGCCTGGGCGCAGTTGCGGCGCACCTGGTGCCGCGCCAGGTTCAGGGCGATGCCAAACAGCCAGGTCGACGGCTTGGAGAGCCCGGCAAAACGGTCCGCACAGCGCAGCGCCTCGATGAAGGTCTGCTGGACGACATCTTCCGCGTCCTCGGGATTGCGCATGTAGCGCTGGACGAAGCGCAGCAGATGACGGTGATGCGTGCGGAACAGTTGGTCCATGTCCAGTGCCTGCGGTACGCCGGCGGCGCCATTCGACTCCATCGTCATGTTTAATCTCCAGTAACGTTGCGATGGATCAAACATATCAGTGGAATTCGCGCAAAAAGCCAATCCTTGAGCATTGCTGAGACATTGAGAATTGTTGAGCTTTCGCGTTACCTGGCGACGATGCGCAGCACGCGGTTGCCGTCGTAGAAAATCGCCTTCATGGGCGTGTCGGCGGTCGCCATGCTCCTGGCGACCGCCTCCACCGCGTCGGTGAACCTGCCCTTGATCCCGGTGCGCGCCGACACCGCGTAATCGATCGGCAGCTCCCACACGAGCTGCCAGCCCGCCGCCTCGGCCCAGCGCGTCAGCGCGGTCTTCAGCGTCTTGTCGGCCGGCGTGACGTCCCAGACGGGCTCGGCCGCGGGACGCGCGGGCACGGCGTCGGCGTCGGTGTCGTCGCAGTCGTCGTCGTCCAACGTCTGCGGCCTGATCGGGGTGGTCGAAAAGAACGCGCCGGCGGCCGGCGCGGGACCCGCGGCGCGGGCTCCGCCGGCGGCCAGGCACAGCACGGCGCCGATGACGAGAGCGGCCAGCGCGCCGCGGGCGCGGGATGGATGGGCAACCGGATGCATGATGGACTCCTTTCGATGGTGACGGAACTCATGATGAGTTGCGCGCCGCCGCATCCGGTTCGCCCGCCGGCCGATTATTTCACGCGCCGCCGGCGTGCTCTTGCGCCCTGGCCTGCGCGCGCACCTCCGCCAGGCTTTCCTTGACGATCTCCGCCTGCAGGTCCGTCAGCGGGGTCCCGGTCTGGCGCACGTCGACGAGGCGGTCGGCGGTCGGCTGCAGGGTCGCGGTGCGGGTGTCGGGGATCGGATCCTCGGTCATGCCCTTGGTTTCGCGGCGCTTGAAGACGAGCGGGTTTTTCCAGTCGAACTGGCTGGACTTGTTGTTCATGTCGCCGGCCGCGACGAGGTACTTGACCGCCTGGTCGCGCTCCCCTTCGAACATGTCGGCGTTGACCGCGCGCATCACGGCCGCCATCCCGTGGTGCCCCGCCGCCTCCGCGTTGGCGATGGCCGCGTCGATGCCGCGGTGGGCCCACTGCTGCTTCGATTCCAGCTTCACCGAGAAGCGGTCGGTCTTGTTTTCCATGAGCGCCCGGACGAAGTTCATCAGCACTTCGCCGCACATCTTGCCGATTTCCTTGTCGACCATCTGTTTCTTCACCTGGTCGACCGTCACGTTGGCGTACTTTTCCACCAGGGCCGCGTGCAGCTCCTGCTTGACCGACAGCTCGGTGGCCAGGGCCGCCGCCGCGCTTTCCGTCAACGGTTCCTCCTGGATGTCGGCGTTCGGGTCGCCGGCGGCGAGGCGGCTTTGCAGGATCGCGATCTCGCCCTGCAACTGGGCAATGTCCTGATGACGTTCCGCCAGCTTCGCCGCCGCGGGCTCGGCCAGGCGCGTCATCAGCTGGTCGCGGAAACCCTTGTCCACGACTTCCTGGACGCGGTTGCTGACCGACGGCATCGCTTCGAGCAGCACGTCCATCGCCTTGTTCATGTCGCGGCTGTAATCGCCGTATTCCGACTTGTAGGCCTTCAGCTTGTCGGTGCCGACCGGCTTCTTGTCCTTGTATTCGCTGCCGCCGACGTTCGCGGTGAGCGAGCCCGTCGCCCCCGCCTGCACCGGCACGCTGAGCAGCTTCTTGCCGTCGGTGATCCCGGTGTTCTTCTTCGCCTCGGCGGTGGTATGGCGGGTGTTGATGCCGAAGAAGGCGTCGGTCGTCACCAGCTTCTTGACGGTGTCGTAGAATTCGTACGCCTTCTGCTGGTTCCTCGACGTCATCTTGTCTTCGTTCACCGTGAACTTCGTGGTGATGCCGGCCCCCGTCCGTACCGGGTCGTTCTTCCCCTTGGGCGAGGCGCCGAACTTCTCCTTGTTGTACTTGAGCGCCACGCGGCCGGGCGTGAGCGCGGTCTCGTTGCTGACGGTCGAGTATTCGCGCACCTCGTCGTCGATCGTGAACGGGGAATCGAGCTTGTCGCACAAGGCTTCATAGGCCGAGCCGTATTGCTGGTATTCCGGCTTTTGCGGGTCGAAGTCGACGAGGATGTCGACGGCCTTCTTGAGCTGCGTACGCGCTTCGTCGAGGTCGCGCAAGCCCTTGACCGGTTCGATCGAGAATTTCAGCACGACCGCGGGGTCGGTGCGCTGCTTCTCCTCCTTCTTCCAGCTCAAGCCCGGGAAGCGCACGTCGAGGCAGGTTTTCTTGAGCGCCTTCTCCGCGTGTGCGCTGAGGATCTCCGGCGCCATCGAGGCGCCCAGGCTGGTGCTGATCGATTTTTCCGACATCTGGCCCAGGGTCAGCTGCACGCAGTCGTTATTCGCCTGCACGTTGACGATGGTGCCCTGGCTCTTCGAACTGCCGAAGGTCGCGCTCAGGCTGGCGAACGGGATCGGCAGGACGAGCGGAATGGCCATCTTGAACTGCTTGGCGTTGATGGTATCGGTGCGGTCGCCCAGCGCCGTGCGGTCGATGGCGTCGTGCAGGAACGTGCGGATCTGCTCCGGTCCCTCCAGCGGCGCCCCCTTCGCCAGGCGCACCAGTCCGCCCAGCGACGCGAGCCGCTGCAGCGGTTCGCCGTGCGCCGCCTCGGGCAGGGTGCCCTTGACGAGCTCCTGCAGCAGGTCCAGCGCGCCGTGCCCCTGCTCCAGGTTGCGCAGCAGCGGCGCGGCGGCGCGCGACACCGAGAGTTCCGCGCCGGCCATGTTCAAGATGGCGGCCTTGTCCTTGGCCTTCAGGGCATTGGACCAGAGCTGGCTGCCGGCATTGAACGTGCCTTCCTTGCCCGTCAGCTTGCGCCTGGCCTTGGTCACGACCTTTTCCGAACCGCGGTGCTTGTCCATGTAGTCGCACAGCGCCTCCAGCAGCTTCGCATGGCCCTTCTGGGCGGGGCTCGCGTCGGGGTTGTCCTTCGTGGCCTTGGCGATCCCGTGGAAGTCCTGCAGCACCTGCTTGAACTGCGCCCTGGCTTCCTCGGCCACCGCGCCGCGCCCCTTGGCGTCGAAGTGCTGGTAGATCTGGTTGACCATGGTACTCGGCAACGCCATGGTGGTCTTGAACGCGTCGAACGCGTGCACGACGTTCTGCAGGTTGTCCTGATGCCACACCGCGCTCTTGACCATGGCCCAGGCGCTCCGTTCGGGCGTGCCGACGGCCGGCTTTTCGCCCGTGGCCAGCTCGGTGCGCATGCTCGTCATCGCCGACAGCATGCGCGCCTTGTGCCCCGCGTCGCCGTTGGGCAGGGCCGACAGGCGCTGGTGCTCCTGCGTGCAGCGGAAGAACGTCTGCACGTCGCGCCAGTCGACCTTGGCGGCGCGGTGCTCCGGGTTCGCGGCCAGCAGCGAGTTGACGGCATCGGGCAGCTGGTGCGCGCCCATCTCCCAGACCGCCACGAGATCCTGCTGCGCCTGCGTGGGCGCCGTGCCCTCGGTCCGGCTCGCGACGGTGGCGTCGATGATCTGGTGCACGCTGTCCTGGGCCAGCGACTTGTAGACGTCGATGCAGCGGTCCGGATCGCCGCCCGTCACCTTCTCCGCCATGTCGACGATGTGCATCAGCTGCGCCGGCGCCAGTTCCGCGTCCTTGTGCAGCGTGTCGCCCGCCGTCTGGCGCAGGTGTCCGGCGAGCGTGGAGAGCGCCGCGCGGGTTGCCGCGCGCTGCTCCGGATTCATCGCCGTCAGCGAGGGCAGGTGCGCGACCAGGTCGTCCATGCACGATTGCTGCATGGTCGCGACGCGCTCCTTCAGCGGGGCGACGGTGTCGCCGAGCAGCTTGTCGGCCACCGAGAACTTGTCGCCGAGGTCGCGCAGCCTGGCGGCTTCGCCCTGCCAGTGCTTCGCTTCCGACGCCAGCGGCGGCTTGCCGGGGAGCTCGTACGCGCGCCCCGCCGTCAGGTCGCGCACGCGGCGGCCCACCAGGGCGTCGCGCACCGCCGCACGATTCTCGTGCAGCTCGCCCGGCGCGGAGCGGCTCTCCAGCTTCGGCTCGGCGACCGCCATCGCGGCCACGCCCTCCAGGTACTTGGCGGGCAGCTCCAGCTGGCGGGCCAGCGCCGGCATCATCAACGCCATGCCCTTGGCGCGTCCCTGGTCGCTCACGTGGTCGTTGAGGGTGCGGTAGCCGTGGAAAAACTTTTGCACGGACGCGCCCAGCAGGTCCAGGCGCGCGCTCTCGTAGGCCGCCTTCGTCGTCTCGGACGGCTCGTGCGCGAACGCCGCCAGCGCATGGTCGGCCGCCGCGCGCACGTCGTCGATGGAGTCGGCGGCGACGTCGCGCTGCGCGACGGCGCGCTGGGCCAGCGGCGTTTTCGACTGCTGGCGCAGCTCGGCCACCTTCTCCTTCAGGCTGGCGACGGTGGCATGGATCGGCGAATCGGATGGGGCCGTATCGGCGATGTCGCTGGCCGTTTTCAGGCGCCCTTCCAGCGCGGCCAGGCGTTCGACCACGTGGTCCGTCTGCGCCACGATCTCGCGCGCCCGGTCCGGCACGCGCGTCTGGTTGCGCTGCTCGGCGCGCGCCAGCATCGTGTCCAGGCTCTTCGTGCCGGACTTGCCGGTCTTGTCCGGCGGCAGGTCGTACGTGCGCCACTTCGAGGCGATCTTTTTCTTGTCGCCGTTGAACTTCCACGTATTCTCCTTGCCTTTCGTGCCGAAGACGTTCAGGCCGATGGTGCCGCCCAGCTTGCTGATCGTCATTTTGTTGCTGGGCTTGATCGTCTGTTTCGACGGGAAGCCGCCCGGCTGGGCGGCAAGGCTCGCCGTGGTTGGTGACTTAATCCTGGTCATCCTGGTCTCCTGATATTCTTGCGATCGGTTCTTACTGTCCGGCCGGCGGCACCGGACGTTCGGCACGCAGCACGCTCAACTGGTGCGGATGCGAGACCTCCGACACTTGCTGGCCGGCGACCATGAAGTTCGGTCCGACGGCGCGCGACTGGCCGGTGATTTCCAGCGAATAGAAGAAGCGTTTGTCCCAGCTCTGGTCCGATTCGAGCAGGGCGCTGATCTGCGCGTTGCGCGCGGCGATCTGCGCCGCCTGGTCCGGGTCCGGCCGCGCGTGCGGCGCCACGACCGCGTCGCGCAGTTCGCGCAGCACGTTGATCTGGCGCGCCGCATCCGGACGCAGCCACACCCGCTCGGCAAACAGCTGGTTGCCCGCCGTCGCGTCGTGCTCCACGCGGGCCAGGTAATTGTCGATCGGCTCGGCCGGATCGGGCGCATCGGGCGGCTGGTTGGGATAGACCTGGTCCCAGGCGGCCCGGCGGCTGTCGACGTAGCGCTTCATCTCCTTCATGCTGGTGAAGGTCGTGTCGCGGTAGCTCAGCGCCGGGTCGATGTGCCCGTCCTCCTCGGCGATGCGCCATACCGAGCCGATTTCCGAATGCAGGATGGTGGTGCTGAAGCCGATGATCGACGCGCTCGGCAGCACAACCGACTTGACGTGCCCGGTCTCCCCGGAAAAATCGCCCAGCGGCGGGGCGCCGGCGACCAGGGTGGCACCGACGCCGACCTGGCGCGAGCTCGAGCTGGCGGCATATTCGGCGCGCAACGGTCCCGGTGTTTCCTGTCTGCGCAGGCGGGTCGACCACGTCTTGCTGGCGCTGACCTGGGCATTCGGCCCCACCTTGTAGTCGTTGTGCTGGTAGCGCGCGCCCGCCGACGCGCCGACCGAACTCGATACCGAGGTGCCGCTCGAGTCGAGCCAGTTGAGCGACACGTCGGGGTCCTTGTAGAAGGTATGCGACAGCGCGTCCCACATGGCGTTGACGTCGGTCGGCAAGCCACCGCTCGGGCCGCTCGCGGTGGCGGCATCGACCACGGACAGCAGCTTGGCGCGCCACGGATCGGGATGGCCGGCCGGCGCCGGGCCGATCGGCTGGAAGCGGCAGCGCACCATCACCCCTTTCGGGCTGGACGTGTCGACCATGAACGGCAGCGCCTGCAGCGTGCCGCTGACGCTCAGGCGCTTGCCCAGCAGGTTGACGCCGGCGGTGGCGGAAGCGCCCAGGTGGCCGGAGAGCCGCCGGTCGCTGCCGATGAACAGCTGCCCGTGGTTGGCCGACGAGCCGCCGTTGATCATCGCCATGCGGCCGCGCATCAGCCTGGCGTCCGGACCGGCCAGCACGAAGGGAAGGACCGGGAGGTGCCTGATCCCCGGGAGGTTCAGCACTTCCTGCACATTGAAGTTGATGCCGTACTGGCCGCCGTTGGTCAGCCGCACGTCGTACGTCATGCGCGGCTCGGTGATCACACGCCTGAAGTTCTGGAGCACGGTTTGCGGGGTGGAGGTGTCGAGCGGCACTTCCCCATCGTGTTCCAGCGTGGCGAGTCGATCGGCACCGGCGCGCAAGGCGGCCTCTTCCGTGTCGCCCGGCTCGCACTGCCCGATCCACTGGCGCAGGGTGGCCACGTCGAGCTGCGCGCCGCCGCGCGGACGCAGCACGGAACGGGTGCCCTTGAGCTCCCGATAGGTGGGACTCAATTTGACCTCGCTCACGCTGACGCCGGCCAGCTCGGCGGCGCGCGCGGCGATGCGCTTGCGCATGGCGGGCGTGACGGTGGTCTTGTCGCGCCAGCCCTTCTGCGCGATGCGCGTGTGCCACTGCTCGAGCGCGGCGCCCTTGAGCGCAGCGCTGATGCGTCCGTCCAGCGGGGCCGTGCCGTGCGCCTGCGCCCGTTCCCTCAGCACCTCGCCCAGGTCCTGGATGACGTCGGCCTTGAGGAAGTCCTCGTCCGGCTGGCGCAGGCTGGCCCCGCCGGTGCCCATCGAGAGTGCCGACATGGGCGACTTGTTGAAGCCGAACGTGCGCCGCAGGGCCGCCAGCATGCCGGGATTGCTGGCGCGCCGGGCATAGCGCGACAGCTTGAACATGCGCGCCTGGGCCCGCGCCAGCGGGGTGCCCGGGCCCTCTTCGGTGAAGCCGCAGCGCCACGAGAAATAGGCGTTCTTGAGATGGCGTTCGGGCTCGGCTTGCGGGCTCGCCGCCAGCTGCTGCGCGGCCAGGAAGGCCTTGGCCGCCAGGCTGACGTTGCCCTTCATCGGCGCCGGCGGCGCCTGCGACGGCGTGCCGTGCGGCCGGTCGTGCGGTGCCAGCGCCGCGACGGCGAGCTCGCGGACCTCGGCCAGGCTGGCCGGACGCGGCGCGCCCTCGGGCAAGGCATCGATCAGGGCGTTGGCGGCCGTGAAGGCCAGGCGCTGGGCGTCGTTGCGCATGGCCGTGTTGAGCGCACCGTCGTCGGGGCGCGGGCGGTCCAGCGAACACAGGGCGTTCAGCGTCGAATGGCCGAGCGCCGTGGCGGACAGCCGGCGCGCCAGCTCGAACGCGCCATGCTCGACGGCCAGCGGGTTGGCGGCGGCGACCAGGCCGTCCAGCGCGCCGCGCGCGGCGGCCGCGTCGTTGCCGAAGGCCTGGGACAAGCGCCGCAGCACCAGTTCCTGGCGCCCGACCGCTTCGGCCGCCACGTCGGCACCGGCATCCGCCGGCGCGGCCAGGTAGAGGCGCAGGTCGGCCGCGATCTGGGCCGGCAGCACATGGCTGTCGCCCAGGCCGGCGCGATTGAACAGGCGCGCGGCCAGCGCCTCGGTGCCGCCCGGTTCGACGATGGGCGCGTCCGGCGCGACCCGGGCCGGGCCGGTCAGGGACGCGCCGCCGACGGTCCGGGCGACGTTGCGCCCGTGCCGCAGGGCGGCCGCCTGGGTGGTGGCCCGCGGGTCCGGCTTGTGCGCCTCCTCGGGTGCGAGGCCGAGCTTGGCGCGCGCGGTCATGGGGCGCGCCTTGGTGACACTGCCGAGCACCGAGCTCGACGTAGTCATCGGGCGCGGGGCAAGCGTGCGCTTGATAGCCGCGATCCAGCCGTCGTTCTGGCGGGTGCGCGAGGGCCGGGCCGGCTCCTGCCGCGCGGGCTGCGCCGGCGTTGCGTTCGGGTCGGCGATCTCATGGATGTCGGATGAGCTGGCGCCGGAAAGTCGGGTCGGGGATGGCATAAGCGTCTCTACGAAAGTGGGTAGCGCGTGCCCCGGACAGGCTTGCCGAGGTTGGCCAAGTATGGGTTGGCGCCGCGCACCGGCGGCAGGCTCGCGGCGAACTGCCGTGTCCGCCAGCGAAGCGCCACCCGAACCCAGCCGGCGCTTCGCTGCGGGGGGCTCCGCTTCGCTGGCGGCGCCGTGCGCGCGATAGCGCCTTATTAAGCTGTCCCCGCGCCTCACAGCCGTTGTGCGGCATTTATTCAAGGAACCCATATGACACGCATTAACGAAGCACACTCGCATTCGACGCTACCGACATCGGACCCGGCAGGGAGCCACGCGTCCACCTCGCAAACGCCGCGCACGTCGCGCAGCAAGAGCGGCTCGCCGCTGGGTTCGCTGGGCGGCCCGGCCACGTCGGCGCCGAAATCCTCCGCCAGTGCGGGCAACCGGATCAGGGTCGCGACGACCCGCATTTTCGACGACCTGAGCGCATCGGTGACGGTGGCCGACCTGCCGAAGCAGGCCGAAGGCGCGCACGCCGGCTCGCCGCGCAAGACCGGCGAACTGGTCGGCGCCATGACCACCACGCTCGAGAAGATGAAGCAGGGCGACGTGCCGACCCGCCTGCCCGCCGCGCTGGCCGGCAAGCTGACGACCGGCCACTGGATGTCGGACTCGCACTTCCACCCCACCAACTACACCCAGCAGGGCATGACGCCGCGCGAGATGCTCAAGATGATGGACCAGGTCGGTATCCACCGCTCGGTGATGTCGCCGATTCCGACCGACGTCATGCCGTGCGGCGATCACGGCGATCACAACCACATCCCGGCCGAGTCGTACTACGTGCCGGCGCAGTTTGCCAACATCAAGCCGCATGAATTGACGGCCGAGGTCGAGCAGACCATCAAGGGCAGCGCGCACCTGATGCTGAACCAGCAGGTCGATGCGGACACCGCGCTGTTCATGAATATTTCCAAACTGAGCCAGGCCGAGCGCGACCGCCTCGATCCGATGGTCACCGGCCTGCACCTGGGTTCGCCGTTGAGCCCCCAGGCGCTGCTGTTCAAGCTGGCCACGCACCCGGGCATGTTCACCGGCGTGGGCGAGGTGACGATTCACAAGGAACTGGTGCAGAGCCAGTACGAAGGCGCGCGCCAGGCCAACCTGACCGACAACGTGCAATCGTTCAAGAATCTGGTGGCCACGGCCGGCGTGGTCGGCATGCCGGTAGTGCTACACTGTGACGTCGACTCGACCGCCAACCAGCGCGCCAACGGCTTTGGCCAGCCCGAGCACCTGGACAATCTGAAACAGCTGTTCGCCTCGCCCGAAACGCGTGACACGACCATTATCTGGGCGCACTGCGGCGGCGTCGGACGCTTCGTCCAGAAGCCGGTCGACCACGCCAACAACCTGCGCTCGATCCTGTCGAATCCGGAAATGAAGCACATCAACATCGATATTTCGTGGTCGCGCGTGGCGCGCCAGATCGTGCTGAAGACCGACGCCGAGGGCAAGGAAGTGCCGGATCACGAATCGATCGACGCCTGGGCGCAGCTGATCAACGATCATCCCGACCGCTTCCTGTTCGGCTCGGACGCGCTCAATCCGCAGGAAAAGGGAACCTGGGAAGAGACCGGGGTGTTGTACAAGCCCCTGCTGGACAAGCTGACGCCGGAAGCGCGGATCGCCGTCAAGACCGGCAACTACGAGCGCCTGCTGGTCGATGCGCGCCCGAAGGTGCGCGCGTTCGAGCAGCACGTGCTCACGCCGGAATTCGTCGAGCAGCGCCTGCGCGCGTCGGGCGACACCCGCGTCAATGCCGGGCCCCATATCGATCCGAATGCCCTGCGCGCCGCACGCGATGCCGCCTACGCCGGCGCGGGCGTGGACGTGCACGGGAAACGGCTTGCCCCCGAGCCGCGCGCGAAGGAGACGCCGGCCCAGGTCAAGGCGCATCTGGAAAAGATCAAGGCCCAGCAGGATGCGCGGGTGGCGGCGCTGACGGCTCCCGCGAAGAAGTCGGGCCCGGGCCGTCTGCGCCGGATGTTCGGCGCCAGGTAAGAACGCCATCGACATGAGGATCGACACGATGCAGTTTTTGGAAGCACCGAAGCCGGCCAGGCGCATCTGCCTGCTCGGCGACAACGCCCTCCTCGCCCGCGACACCGCGCTGCAACTGCGCGCGTCGGGCTACGACGTGACGGTCGCGACACAGCTCGAACAGCTCGCCACGCTGGGAGGCTTGTGCTGCATCGTCGTGGATCCGGCCAGCCGCGGCAGCCGCTTCGGCGACCCGGCCCGCGCCGGGGCCATCCGCGCGCAGTGCGCGGCGCCGGTGCCGATCCTGTGGCTGGCCCCCCTGGACAAGTTCGACGCGCGCCTCGCGGCCGCCCGCGCCGGCGTCGACGGATTCCTGGCCAGGCCGTTCGACGTCGACGATCTCAAGGCGCGCATCGAGACGCTGGCCCAGCGCCTGGAGCAGCCGCCCTGCCGGGTGCTGGTGGTCGCCAGCGATGCCGCCCGTCTCGACGGGATCGAAGGGGCCCTGGCGCAGGCCGGGATGGAAGCCCTGCGGCTGCACAAGCCGCTCGAGCTGATCGCCACCCTCAGCCGGCACCACCCGGACGCCATCGTGATCGACGTCGACACGCCAGCCTGCAACGGGGTCGACCTGGCCATGCTGATCCGCCAGGACCCGGCCTTCCTCGACCTGCCCGTACTCGTGCTGTCGGACGACCGCGATCCCGCGGCGCGCCGGCGAGCCGTGGCGGCCGGCGTGGACGACTTGCTGGCGCCGCCGGACACGCGCGCGGACCTCGCGCTCGCGGTCATGATGCGCGTCGAGCGCTCACGCGCGCTGCGCAGCCTGATCATGCGCGACGGCATGACCGGGCTGTACAACCACGTCTCGATCAAGGAACAACTGCTGCGCGAAATGGCGCGCAGCAGGCGCGACGGCAGCCCGCTGGCGCTCGCGATGGTCGACCTGGATTTCTTCAAGAAAATCAACGACACCTACGGCCACCAGGTCGGCGACCAGGTCATCCGCGCCATCGCCCACATCCTGCAGCAGCGCCTGCGCCACGGCGACCTGATCGGCCGTTACGGCGGCGAGGAATTCGCCGTGATCATGCCGGGGACGAGCGCGGCGGCGGCGGCCCACGTGCTCGACGACATCCGCGCACTGTTCGCCACCGTACGCCTCAAGGCCGACGAGACGGTGTTCCACGCCACCTTTTCCGCCGGCGTGGCCGACCTGGACGTCGCCGGCGGCGGCGCCGATCCCGCCGACCTGTTCCGCCTGGCCGACGAGGCCCTGTACGAGGCCAAGCACGCGGGCCGCAACCGCGTCGCGCTGGCGCGCGCGGGGGCCGGACGCGCACAAGGCTAACGCACGCTGCCCAGCATGTCGTGCAGTTCGAGCCGGTTGTACGCGGCGCGCATGGCATCGCGCGCCGCGACGGCCTTTTGCGCCACCAGCTGGACCAGAACGTCGTTCAGGCTGCGCGACATGCTGTCTTCCCTGCGCCGCAGGACATCCTCGAGCTGGTGCACCTTGCCCGGGTCGGCGATGAAGCGCGCCAGCTGCTGGTTGTGATTGAAGAGGATTTCGTGGGCCAGCACCACGGCGTCGCCCTGCTCGCTCGGCACCAGGCTCTGGAAGATCACGCCGACGAGCGAGCGCGCCAGCGCGGCCGCGCGCTGGTCGCGCTGCTCGGCCGGGAAAAACGCCAGCAGCCGGGAAAGCGCGCCGACCGCGCTGTTGGTGTGCATCGTCGCCAGCACGAGGTGCCCCGATTCGCCCGCATGCAGGACCGTCTCGGCGGTGTCGGCATCGCGGATTTCCCCGACCATGAGCACGTCCGGCTTCTGGCGCAACGCTTCGCGCAGGCCGGAGGAAAAGGTCGCGGTGTCGGTCGGCACTTCCTTTTGCGAGATGATCGACTGCTTGCGCTGCAGCCGGTACTCGATCGGTTCCTCGATGGTGACGATGTGGGCGCTGCGCGTGGCATTGATATGGTCGAGCATCGAGGCCACCGTCGTCGACTTGCCCGAACCGGTGGGACCGGTGATCATGATGACGCCGCGGGTCGCCTCGACCATCAACCGGGTGTGGGGCGGCAATCCGGTCTGCGCCAGCGGGATGGGGTGCAACGGCAGGCGCCGGATCGACACCGTGACCCTGGCGCCGCCCGCGGACCGGTAGACGTTGCAGCGCAGCCGGTAATCGGTCAGCGCGAACGGCCGGTCGACGGCGCCGTCGGCGATCCTGTCCCGCCACGCCTCGTCGATCGCGCTGAGCACGGGCGCCATGTCCTCCAGCGTGACCGGTTCGGCGCCGGCCTGGCGCCAGCCGCGCGGCGTCTTGATCATCACGGGCATGTCCTGTTCCAGGTGAATATCCGAAAACGTCTGGTCGGAATTCACCAGGGTCACCAATTCGTCCAGCAGGTCGCGGACAAGACTGAACTCGTGGGGCATCGCTAGCCGGCGACGTACATGGGGCGATACACGGCGGCGATGACCTCGGCCGAGTGGCCGTAGTTCCAGCGCAGTTCGGTGCCCGCCGCGACGTCGCCGGCGGCGAAGAACGCGCCGATCGAAAAGCGCCGGCCGCCCTCGGCGATGACGTGGAAGCGCGCCACCGTCACGTTGTACCCGTCTCCGGCCTGGGCCACCGGCAGGCCGGCGGCGTCGTAGGCGAGCCGGGTATTGGCCATCGCCAGGATGTTCTCGCCGTCGATGAAGGCGAAGTGTTCGCCCGACACGGCGGACAGGATGAACGCATCGTCCGCGCAGGCGAAGTACATGGCCGGCGTCAGCAACTGGCCGCCATACACCCCCAGGCATTCGCCGCTGCGCAGGTCGCGCGCGGCGAATACCCCGAGCTGCCCGACCAGCACGCGCTCGCGCGGATCGACGAGGTCGGCGGCGGTGATCGCGCGGCAGACCAGCCGGTCGCGGTAGGCGGCGGCCAGCGCCGCCTCGCCGGCATCGGGATCGACGAACGGCAGCACCGCCTCGCGGCGCGGATCCTCGCACGCGCCGAACCGGTCCGGCCCGTCCGACACGGCGACGATGTGGAGCGGTCGGTGTGCCGCGTCGCGGAACGGGTAGCGCCCGTCGAGCAGCGGGGAATACGGCAGGCGCGCGACCGGGCGGCGCTGCTTGAAGCGCTCGAACATGGCGGCCAGGTGGCCCAGCGCCTGCGCCTCGGCCTGCGCGTCGCCGGCCAGCGTGGCATTGATGCGCGCCTTGAGCGCCGGCACGGTATCGAAGATCGCATCGTGCGCGGCCGTGCCGGGCAGGCGTTCGGCCTGCGCCAGGCAGGTGTCGATAGTCTCGATGATGGATTGCACGCGGGGGTCGGTCGATGCGGTCATGAGGTCTCTCGCTTTCTCGGGTGGGCCGAGCGGTGTCGGCGGTGGCGCAACGATAATCCCGGCGGCCGGCGGACCGCGGCGCCGATGCGAAGCGCGGCGCCGGGAATGCGAAACTTCGCTGGCGGGGCGACCGGATCGCATCCGCGCCGCGCCCGGCACGCACGGCGTCCTATGCTGGACGTGCCGACCAACCGACCGAGGTCCCCATGCCACAAGCTCGCATCACAAATTATTTCCGACCGGTGAACGACCCGGGCCCGTCGTCCCCGGCACCGGCACCGGCCCCCAGGCCCGCCCCCGCCCCGCGTCCCGCACGCGGCGGACCCGTGGCGCCGGAACTGCAGGCGCGCGCGCCGCGCCCTTATGCGACGGAGACGCTGAACCGCGACCACGCGCGCGTCGACCTGGGCACGAAATTCGCGGCGTTCTCGGAACGCATGCGGCGCGAACAGGCGCCGCCCGCGCCGGCGGCCGAACCTGCGCCGGCCACGCCGCCGCAGCCACTGTACGTCCTCAGTCACATGACGGCGCCCGCGCCGCCGCCGGCGCCGGCGGCCGAACCTGCGCCGGCCGCGCCGCCGCAACCACTGTACGTCCTCAGTCACATGACGGCGCCCGCGCCGCCGCCGGCGCCGGCGGCCGAACCTGCGCCGGCCGCGCCGCCGCAACCACTGTACGTCCTCAGTCACATGACGCAGTCTGCGCCCGCGCCCGCGCCGAGCCTGCGCCGAACACACCGGCGGAGCCGTCGAACAGCGCCAGGCACACGGCGCAGCCCGCACCGGCGGCCGGACCTGCGGCGGCGACGCCGCCGGCGCCGCAGTTCGTCCTCAGCCACACGTTGCAGGCGCATGCGCCCCAGCCGCCGCTCTACTACCTCAACCACAATCCGAATCCGGTCTACGCCGACCCGTTCGCGCGCGAGAACCGTCATTCGTACTTTGCGGGCCGGATGACCAACCTGCTGACCGGGCTGCCCAACCGGTTTCTGCCGCGCCGCCGCCGCAACGGCGACGTCTGAGCCGGCGGTCAGGCCGGGGGCGTGCCGTCCGCATCCACGGCAGCGCCGGCAAACGCCGCATCGCGCACGGCGCGCAAGGCGTCGGGATCGAAGCGCCTGCCGTCGCCGCCGCGGGCGTGCTCCCAGGCGCGCAGGTCCTGCCCGACGAACGCCGGCGTGAGCACGTGCCGCGCGAACGCCCGCATGCGCGGCCGCGCATCCAGCACCAGGCGCTCGTAGTTGCCGGTCGTGATGGCGCGGCGCGCGGCGGGCGTCAACGTATCCAGCAATGGCTGGTACAGCGCATCGATCGCATGCCACAGCGCCGCCCGTTCGCGCGCGTCGAGCGCCTCGGAGCCGAACAGGAAGCGGTCCGGGTGATCGTCGATCAGCCGCGCCCATGCCCGCACCGACGCGTGGTCCGGCATCTCCCGGCCGTCCGCACCGGTGCGCAGCATGATCTGGCGCGCGATGCGCGACCACGCCAGGTCGACGTGGACGTGCCCCATGCACGGATCGGCCAGGATCGAACGCAGACAGGCGGCGTGGTCGACGGGCTGCTCGACGAAGCGCCCGACGCCGCCGCAATGCGCCCACAGGATGGTCGTGGCGCGCGCCGAGGGCATGGCGAACAGCGCCTCGATCGGACCCGCGCCGGCGGCCGCGTCGACGTCGCAGTACAGCACTACCGGCATGTACATGACGCCGGCGGTGGCGATCACGTCGCGCAGCGCCTGCGCCCTCCAGGTCAACCCGGCGTCGCCGGTGCCGGCGGCCATGCGCGGGTACGCGGCGAGCTTGAACAACCGCGCCTGCACGCTCGCCGGCTCGCCGCGCAACCGGTACGTGAACATCGGATCGAGCCGGTCGTCGCCGGGGCGGCACAGCCGGGAAATGGCGACGAACAGTGCGACGCCCGGGTCAGGCTCCACGTCCGCCACGTCGTCCGGCACCTCGTCCGGCGCGGCGGGTCCGGCGAACAGGCGGGCCGACGCGACCCTGGCCCGGCTGCCGGCGCCGCCAGAGGACTTGGCCGCGAGGACGTCGGGCGCACCCGGTGTCAACAGCGTCGTGTTCCCCCTGCTGCGAGAAACGCCGGCCGCGCGGGAGGTAGCGGCCACATCGGCCGTCGAGTCGAGTGCCGGTGGCGTGGGATACGCGGCGGCGCCGTGTATGCGTGTCATGCGGATTCCTTGAATGCGAATGGCCGCCATCTTAGGGATCCGCCGGCGCGCCCGCGCGACCGCCAGCGAAGCGCGGCCCGTCCCGGCGAAGCGCCGGCCTGACTTCGGCGCCAACCGCACCTCTTCGCATCCCGCCCCGGCCGGGGACCGCCATTCTCTTACGCTACGTACCAGGAGGATCGCGTTTGCGATTCTGCGCGGCCAAACCTTTTCACTCTCCCGCAACCCAACGCGCACCGGCGCATCGAGGAGCACAGCATGAGCAGTATATTTACAAAAATGAAACACGCGTTTCAACATCTCGGCCACGATATCGAGAAGGCCGCCGGCGCGGTCGCCCACGGCGTCGAGCACCTCGCGAAGAAACTGGCGCACGACGTCCTCAACGTGTTGAAGGATGCGCTCGACCTGACCGAAGCGCTCATGCAGGGCAACATGAAGCTGGCGCTGCAGGACCTCGCCAAGCTCGGCTCGGACCTGGAAAAGACGGCGGCGGACGCGGCCACCGGCACCGCCGACATGGCCCTCAAGACGCTCGGCGACCTCCACCTCGGCAAGGGCTTCGACCACCTCGTCGCGGATGTCGAAAAAGGATTGGAAACCGTCAAGGATGCGGTCAACAAGGGCACCGACGCGGGCCTGAAGGACCTGGTCAATTCGGCCGAGGGCATCGTCGAACATTCGCTCAGCGCCGTCAAGGACCTGGCCCATGGCGACCTGAAGGGGATGATGGGCGAACTCGGCCACGTCGGCGAGGATGCGCTCAACCTGGCGGCCGACCTGACCCCGGAAGGCATGGGCACCACGATCGCGGCCTCGGCCCTGTCGGCCCTGCACATCGGCAACGACCAGATCAACGGCGCGATTGCCGGCCTGATGCATGGCAATGTCGGCAAGGTGGTCAAATCGGCGGTGGAGACCGGCACGAACGCGGGCGCGACCGCGCTGGCGAACGGCACCGTCAGCGACGCGGTCTTCGGCAGCGCCGCAGTGCTGACGGCGGCGTCGCTCGTCCCGGGCGGACGCGGCAAGAAAGGCGGCCACACGTCCACGACCAGTCACGTGTCGGAACCGTCCAAGCCGTCGAAGGGCGAGCACAAGACCGGGAAGACCGGGCAGAAAGACGACAAGAAAGCGGACAAGAAGGACAAGAAAGACAAGAAAGAAGAAAAGGACGGGAAGGACGACGACAAGGGCAGCGACAAGTCGCCTAAAATCTTCATCCCGCCGACGAAGAACGATGCGTTTACGCGCAACGTCAAGCGGGTGTAGAAGCCTGCGATCCGTGCGCAAGCGGCGTCACGGCGAAGCGGGTAACGACCATGCGTCGTTACCCGCTTTTTCTTTGATGAGCGTTGTCGCCAGGAGCGTGACAGCGCGTTGCGGCGGCCTCACTCATGGCGAGCGGTGTCCCTGTCGGGGCGTTATGGCTGCGTCCGCAAGCGACGCAGCGAGGGCGCTGCCGGTCACGCGCAGCCTGCCCGATCGGGGCGATGCACGCGGCCGGATGCGCAATGCTGGCGCTCCATTCCCTCAGACGGGCAAGCGCGCTGGCCGACAATTCCACCGCGGACAGCGAGGCAAACAATTCGTCGACCGACAGGCTGCGCATCGCCGCTCCCGATGAGTTATCTCGACGATTCGCATGACCACGGCGACGATTTGACGTTCACATGACTCGCGCGAACACAGCCTTTAAAAACGGCGTTACGGGCAGGTGGAGGATGCAACAGTATCGTGCCGGAACACGTAAGCCCGGCAATGGACGCGTGAAACGGCAGCACGCTGCCGCTGCACTCATGCAGCCAGGTACACGGAGAATTGCGATTCGGGAGTCATGCCGTTCAGTCGGGACTGAACGGCCCGGCCGCTTGCGGCGCGTCTCAGGGAACGGCCACGGGCGCGGCCGCGTGCTTCATGCGGCAAGCCAGGCGCGGCTTCCTGGCGGGGGCGGGCACGGCGGCCTGGCGCGCGCTTTCCGTCGCGCCGATCCCGCCGACGGCCGGCGACAGCACCCGCGGGGTCAGCAGGAACATGCGCTGGTAGTGCTGCCCTTCGTGCTTGCGATAGCGGAACAGGTCGCCGATCACGGGCAGCTTCGAGAGGCCCGGCACCGCCGTTTCGGTGTTGTCGTCCTGCGTGACGGAGTAGCCCGCGATCAGCAGGCTCTCGCCTTCGTTGATCAGGGCCTGCGTATCGATGGTGCTGTTGCTCACCACCGGCAACTGTCCCACCTGCTGGGTCGTGAGCTTGCCGTCTTCGATGTGCACGTCCATGCGGATCTGCTGCGCGCCGCCGGGCGACGTGATGATCGACGGCAGCACGCGCAGCGACACGCCGGCGGACACGCTGTACAGGTCGGCGGACTGGTAGCCGGCCACCTGCACGTAGAACGTCTTCTTGCTGTCCATCAGCGCTTCCACGTTGTCGAGCGTCTCGACCCGTGGGCTGGCGGTCACGCGCGCCTGGTCCTTCTGCTGCAGTGCGCTGATGCGGTTGAGCAGGTACTTGCCGGCGTTGCCGATCACCGTCGTCAGCACGGCGCCCTGGGGCGTGGCGGGCGAGGCGCCGGATACCGGAAAGACGCCGAAGCCGCCCGGATTGAGCGAGTCGGGATTGCCAGCCTGCTGCGCCTGGCCGTTGCCGGTCTGGAGGTCGAGGTGGCCCGTGTGCAGGCGCCAGTCGATGCCCAGTTCGTTCAGCGCGTTGTCGGTGACTTCGATGATGGTCGCGTCGATCTCGAGCACGCCGGGGCGCATGTCGAGCGACTCGATCAGGCTGGCATAGGCCGGCATGTTCTCGGCACGGTCGCGCACGAGGATGGCGTTGCCGCGCGGGTCCGCTTCGATCGACGGTCCGGCCGCCTGCGCCGGCGCGCGCTCCTCGTCCTGCGCGCGCGCCGGCGCCGGCAGTCCGGGAGGCAGGCCGGCAGACATGCCGGAAGGTGCGCCGGCCGGCGCGGCGGGCGGCGCGGGCGGCGTCATGGCGCCGAGCCCGGACAGCGCGGGCAGCGGCGGCACCCGGTTGTTCGGCACGCGCCCCACCCCGTCGTCCTGGGCTTCGCGCAGGCTCGGTATCCGGTAGGTGTCGCGCCGCACCGGTGCCGGTTCGGCGCCGGTGCCCGCGGCCTGCTGCCCGTACAGTCCGCGCAGCAGGCCCGCGACCCCGCGCACGCCGACGCTGCGCCCGTTGATCGTGATGGTCTTGTCGGTGGCCGATGCGTAGCGCAGCGGGAACCGCCGCACGACGACGGTATCGCCCTTGACCTGGACACGGTCGATCAGGCGCGCGACGTCGCTGACCAGGTCGACCAGCTGCGGCGGCCCCGATACGACGGCCGTGCGCGATACGTCGTCGTAGCGCACCGGGAAGCGCGGATCCTCGATCTGCAGCCGGGCCAGCGCCTGGCGCAAGTCGCCCGTGCCCGCATGCTGCAGGCCCAGCGTGGCGGTGCGCGCCTCGTTGGCGCCGTAGATGCGCAGCACGGCCCCGTTGTAGTACCAGAGCACGCCGAACGAGGCGACCATCTTGTCGAGGAATTGCTGCGGTGAGCTGTTGAATCGGCCGGTGACGTTTCCCTCGACCTGCGGCGAGATCCAGGTCATCACGTGCTGGCTGGCGCCGAAGTCGCGCAGCACGTCCTTGAGGTCCTTGCGGTCGGCGACGTATTCGAAACGGTTGCTCTGCCAGGGGATCCGCTCGGCGTGGGCGGGCGCGGACGCGGTCATGGCCGCGACGGCGGCCGCGGCCGCCAGGAACGTGGCGAGCCGCGAGGGCCGGCGCCGGCGTGCGAGAGTCGATGGGCTCATCACGGCGCCCCTCAACCGTAGATGGTCTCGGACGGCGACTCGTGGAACTGGCGCCGGTATCCCTTGGCCAGCACGGAACGGCTCTTCACGCCCCAGCGGCTGGCGGTGTCGACGATCGAGGCGTTGACCCGTGCGTCGCTGAGCAATTCCTCGCGGATGCCCTCCAGGCGCAGCTTGCGGATCAGGCCGCCTGGCGTCATGCCGATCGAGCTCTTGAAGGTCATCTGCAGGGCCCGTTCCGTCACGCCGATCTGGGCTGCGACTTCGCGCGTGCTCAGGTCGGCGCGCTCGAGGTTTTCGACGATGTGGCGGTAGGCGCGCCGGTATTTCGCCGGCAGGCGCGCCGACAGGTCGTCGACCGCCAGCGCGCGGCCCGCCTGCGGATGGACCGTGCCGGACTCGGGCGCCTCGCTGCGCAGGCAGCGCAGCGCTTCGGCCGTGTAATTGGCGTAGAGCTTGAGCGCCTGGACCGGGTTGCCCTGGCGCGCGGCGATCCGGGCCATGCAGTACAGATAGTCGAAATTGCAGCGGCGCGTGCCCAGCTCGGTTTCGGTGCGGTTGAGCTTACCCATCACGGCGTCGGCCACGTCGTCGAGGCCGCCGGCGAACGCCGCCAGCGCGATGTCGATCTTGGTCAGCAGGCCCTGCATGCCGCTACGGAAATTGTGCCCCTGGTGCGCGAGGGCGATCAGCGGCGCGGACGCGAGGCGGTCGCCGCCGGCCAGCGCGGCCAGGCGCTCGAGGTAGTCGTTGCGCTGCGTGATCAGGGCCGGCAGCGGCGCCAGGATGGCCGTGGTGGCCGTGAGCTTGCGTGTGACGTCGGCGCGCCCGTTGCCGGCGAGGGTCTGGACCAGCTGCGCCGAGCTCCAGAATGCGTGATCGTTCAAGGTGGTGGAGGTGCGGATGCCCAGCTGGACGTCGAACTCGCGCGCCAGCAGACCGATCACGATGCGCCAGCCCGGCTCGGCGTGGCCGTCGGCCAGCGTGGCCGCCTGCAACAGGGCGTTGTCGGCGTCGCGCTGCAGGCCCAGCTGGTGCTGCACGAGCGCGACGCCAATCAGGGCCTCGATCCGCTCGCCCGCCGTGGCGGCGCCGTCCTGCACGATGCGGGCGAAGCATTTCGCCGTCGTGGCGTAGCGGTCGCGCATCATCAGCTGCCAGCCGGTGTTCCGGCACGACATGATGCGCAGGCGGTCGTTGTCGTTGACGGTGAATTTCTGCGCGCGCCGGTACAGGTCCTCGGCGTCTTCGTCGTAACCGAGCAGCAGCGACGCGTCGCCGGCGGCCACCAGGCGCGCGACGTCCGTTTCGCCCAGCTTGCGCGCCGTGCTGTCGAGCACCTCGTCAACGGTGCAGTACGCGCGCTCGGCCGCACCGTCGAGCATGGCGCCGGCATAGCCGGGCAAGGCGGCGCGGTGTGCGAGTCCGGAACACAGGGCGAAATAGATGGTCGAAAACATGGTGCACCTCCCGATTGATCTGTTTGCTGCCGGGTTATCCCGGCGACAAGATCATGGTAAGCGCGATCCACCTCGACAAATCTCAACAAACCGCAGCGCAAATATCAACAAACCTCAAATCTCGGTTGGGCGGGCTCCCTCCCCGAGCCCACGCGAACGCCAACGCGGCGCATACGTCACGCGTGGGCACAGGGTGCACACCCTACTGCGCCGGTCCGCCGAGCATGCCCTTCGCCAGCTGGCTGCCGAGGTCGCCCAGCAGCACGTCGCCCACCACCTGCGACGCGAACACCGCCACCAGCGCGATCAGCATGATCATGCCGATCATGCCGCGCAGCGGCTGGCTGAGCGCGTTCGGCTCGAGCTTGTCGGCCGAACGGGCCATGATGCCGAGGCCGACATCGACCAGCACCAGCACCAGCATCACCGGCGTGCCGAGCTTGGCCAGTGCGGTCCACACGGTGTCGGTGCGGCCGATCAGGAACGCTTCCGCCGTGCCGGCCAGCGTGGGCAACATCACCTGCGGCGGCCACCATTTATAGGACTGGAACAGCGCGCCCAGCAGGAAGCTCATGCCGCCGCCGACGTAGAACAGCGTCGTCACCAGCTGCAGCAGCAGGTTCGACACGGGCGTGCTCTGGTCGCCGCGCAGCGGATCGGTCATCTGGATGTTGTTGAAGCCGGCCAGGTCGTCGATCAGGGTGCCCACGCTCTGCGCGATCCAGAACACCGGCGCGGCCGCGAAGCCGAACGCGAGGCCGAGGAAGGCTTCCTTGCAGGCGAGGACGACGAGCTGCGCGCTGCCGGCCGTCTCGAACGCCTGCGGCGACTGTCCGGCGGCGACGAAGAACGTGAGCACGTAGACGACGCCGTTGCGCACGGTGCCCGGCAGCGCGGTGTCGCCGGTGGCCGGCAGCACGACGAAGGCCACCATGATGCGGATGCCCGTGAGCAGCACCAGCACGATCAGCGCGTGGTAGGCGTCGTACCAGTCCATCAGGGCCCGGATCCAGGCATGGGTATCGTAGGTCATCGTTCCCTCGCAAAACGTCGGGCCAGCAGGTTGTCCACCGCTTCCTCGTCGGCGGCCAGTTCGGCGGCATGGGCCGCGGCGCGGCGTACTTCGTCCAGGCGGGCACGGCACCGGTCGAGCGCCGCGTCGGCGCGTGCCAGCCGGGCTTCGGCCGCGCGCACCCGCTCCTGGTGGCGTTCCACGGCGCCGGCCGCCTTCTGCTCCTCCTTGCGGGCCGCGTCGAGCGCGTCCTTGAGCGCCACGCGCCAGTTTTCGTGGCGCACGTAGTCGGCCACCGCCACCGCGGCGGCGCCGCGAAAGCGCGCGGCCATGCCGTCGGCGTGGGCGCCGCAGCGCCCCTTGGCCTCGTCCACCTCGCGCCTAGCCGCTGCGCAGGCGGCTTCGCGCTCGGCCAGCGCACGCCGGTCGCGCGTCAACTCTTCCTCGATGCGCTCGCGGCGCCGCGTCTTGGCGGCGACGATCGCACGCCACTTGCCGATGGCCGCCGTGCTCATTGCGGTGCGAACCCGGCGATGTAGTCATGCGTGTCCGCGCCGTCCGCGAAGTCGTCGGTGCGCTGGTTGAGGAACTCGTCGAGCGGGTCGTGCTGCGCGATCGCCTCGTCGGTCAGCGGGTCCGTGCCCTGCTGGTATTCCCCCATTTGCAGCAGCAGCTCGACGTCGTCGTACTTCGCCAGCAGCTTGCGCACGTGCCCGGCGCCGGCGCAGTGCTCCGGCGTGGCGACGAGGGTCATCACGCGGCTCAGGCTGTGCAGCACGTCGATGGCCGGGTAGCGGTTGCGCGCCGCGACCTTGCGCGACAACACCATGTGCCCGTCCAGGATACCGCGCACTTCCTCGCTGACGGGGTCGTTGCCCTCCTCGTCCTCGGCCAGCACCGTATAAAAGGCGGTGATCGATCCCTCCGGCCCCATGCCGGCCCGCTCGAGCAGGCGCGGCAGCTCGGCGAAGACCGACGGCGGAAAGCCGCGCCGCGTGGGCGGCTCGCCGGCCGCCAGGCCGATTTCGCGTTGCGCGCGGGCGAAGCGGGTCAGCGAATCCATCATCAGCAGCACGCGCAGGCCGCAGTCGCGGAAGTACTCGGCGATGGCCGTGCCGACGTGGGCCGCCTTGGCCCGCTCGATGGCGGAGCGGTCGGACGTGGCGCACACGACGACGCTGCGGGCCATGCCGTCCTCGCCGAGGATCAGTTCGATGAACTCGCGCACCTCGCGGCCGCGTTCGCCGATCAGGACGATCACGTTGACGTCGCAGGCGGCGCCGCGCGCCAGCATGCCGAGCAAGGTGCTCTTGCCGACGCCGGCCGGCGCGAAGATGCCGAAGCGCTGGCCTTCGCCGACCGTCAGCAGGCCGTCGATGACACGCACGCCCGTGTCCAGCGGCGTGTCGACCATGCGCCGGGTCAGCGGATCCGGGGCGGCGGCCATCACAGGGCGCAGAATCGCGTCCGGCGGCAGCGGTGTGCCGTCGATCGGCTGACCGAGCCCGTCGAGCACGCGCCCCAGCAGCGCTTCGCCGACCGGCACCGAGAGCGGGCGGCCGAGGCCGACCACGCGGGTCGAGCGCGACAGGCCGGTCACGTCGCCGAACGGCGCGAGCAGCGCGAACTGGCGGGTGAAACCGACCACCTCGGCGCGCTGCAGCAGCGTGCCGCGCGCGTCGCGCAGCTCGCACAGTTCGCCCAGCATGACGTCGATGCCGCCGACCTTCAGCAGCGTCCCGACGGCTTCGACCACCTTGCCGTGCCGGACCACCGTTTCGGCGGCGTCGAGCGCCCCGCCCAGCGCATCGAGGAAGGCGATGGCGTCGTTCATGGCGCGCCCCAGTCGGCGCCGTCGTCGTACGCCGCGTGCGCCGCGTCTTCCTCGCCCTCGCCCTCGCCCTCTTCCTCGTCCTCTTCCTCGTCCTCGTCCTCGTACTCTTCCTCTTCCGCGTACTCTTCCTCGTCCTCTTCCGCGGCGCCGTCTTCCCCGCTCTCCCCGGCGCCGCCCTTGAGCGCACCGATGGCGCGTTCGAGCGCGTCCAGCAGCAGCGGCAGGCCGCCGGCCACGATCCCGTGGTCCCACTCGCACACGCAGCTGCCCGCTTCCGCGTCGGGATCGGCGGTCACCATGGGATTGAGCTGCCAGCGGTGTTCCTCGCACACGGCGCGGAATGCCCGGGTCGCGGCGTCGACGTCCTCCGGCGCCACGCGCACCGCGAGGTACGAGGCGTCGTCGAGATGGCGCGACAGGTCGGCGCCGATGCGGGCGAACAGCGCGTCGCGGTCGGCGTCGCCCAAGGTGCGCGCAACCGTGCGCAGTACGACGTCGGCGATGCGCTCGCGCAGCGCCAGCAGCGCGTCATGCCCTTCCTCGGCGCCGCGCAGCATCGTCTCCTGCGCGTCTTCCAGCGCGCGCGCCGCGCCGGCCTCGTAACCGCGCTGCTCCGCCGTGTCGTACTCGGCGCGCGCCGCCTCGATCATCCGCGCCGCCTCGTCGCGCGCGGCCTGCCGCAGCGCCTCGGCTTCCTCCTCGGCGGCGGCGATCAGGCTTTCCGCCTGCGCGCGGCACTGCTCGGCGGTACCGTCGAGGGCGATCAGGCCGGCCACGTCGCCGGCCCGCAGGACATCCTGCCCGACGCCGATGCCGCCACGCGGCGATCTCAACCAAATAACCATGTGAACTCCGGAAAAATCTGCGCGGCGTCCGCCAGGAAAGGCGTGCTCGCGCCGGTTCGGGCGGCTTCGGCCGGGCGGCCGTCCACTTCACTCTGCAGCGTCAACGAGACCAGGCGCGCCGCCACGTCCAGCGTCAACGCCCCGTCGGCCACGAGCATCGCGTGGCCGCCGTCGACCAGCGCATCGTCGCCGTCGGGCGGCGCCGCGTCGGCACCGGGCGCCTGCAGGCCGAGCCGCACCAGCACGTCGAAAGCCTGTTCCCCGACCGCGCCCGCCAGCGCGCGCCGCTGCGTGCCGGAGACGATCCGCCGCAGCGCGCCGCGCGCGGGATACAGCCGCAGGGCGCCCAGCACGCGCCGCAACGCCTCCTCGTCGAGCAGTGCCAGACGATTCGCGTGCGAAACGAAACTGCTCATGGGCGCGGGGGTGCCGAGCCAGGTGGCGCGTATGCCATACCAGGTGCGCCCCGCCCCGGGCGGTACGGGCACGCCCGGGCGGCGGCAGGCGCGTTCGCCCAGCGCGGCGGCCAACGCCGCCACCCGCCGCTCGTAGGCGGCCAGCCAGTCGGCCAGGCGTTCCGGCGGCGGCGCGGCGTTCATGCGGCGCGGGCCCCGGAACGCCGCAGCACGCGCTGGACCGCCCCCTTCAGCGAGATGCCGAAGCGGCGCGCCAGCAATGCCAGCGCGGCGGCCAGCGCGAGCACGCCGAGCGCGGCGCCGCCCCAGCGCCAGGCGGCCGAACCCTTGTTCGACTCGCGCAAGGCTTCCGGCGCCGCCACGCCCTGCACCATCGTGACGCTGACGTTGTCGTAGGTGAGCCCCTCGACCGCGTGCACCACCAGGTTCTTCAGGTTGGGCGTGAGCGTGGCCACGTCCGTGCCGGGCAAATACTGGATGAAGACCGCCGCCGACGACGGCTTGACCGTGGCGGCCAGCGGATCGTTGTTCGGCAAGACGATCTGCACGTTCGCGTAGGCCACGCCGTCGATGCGCGACAGGACCTCCGACAGCTGTTGCGAGACACCGTAAATGAAGCGCACGCGCTCCTCGGTGGGCGTGGAGATCAGGCCGTCCTTCTTGAACATGTCGCCCAGGTTCTGGAAGCGCTGGTGCGGCAGCCCGTGCGCGCGCAGCACGTCCATCGCGCGGGCGAACTGGTCGCCGTCGATGTCGACGTTCCAGGTCTTGCCGCCGTCGTCGGACTGCTTCGAGGCATCGACCTGGGCCTCGAGCAGCACCGCCAGCATCTCGTTGGCGTCGCGCTCGGGCAGGTGCGCGAACAGCTGCTTGCTGCAACCGCTCAGCAGCAGGGCCGCCACGGAGGCCAGCGCGCACGCCTTCAGCAGGTTCACATGGTTGGCCATATCACTGGTTCTTCATCAAAGTCTGCACCGACGTCTTGACGCCCTGGGCCACCATCTGGCCGCCGTACATCTTGCACGCCATCTGCGCCGCCTCGAACTGGATCTTCGTGGTGGCGCCAACGAGTTCCTGCTGCGACATGTAGGGCGCCTCGGCGGCAAACCGGTCGATCCGCCCGCCGAATTGGGCGAAGGCATGGTCCTCGCGCGTGACGGCCTCGGTCATCGCCGACGGCCCGGGCGCGCGCGACGCCTCCGGCGGCGCCAGGCGCGCGGCGTCCAGCTTGCTGCGGAACAGGTCGACCAGCTCGCTGGCGGGCTGCGCGCGCGGGCCGGCCGGGGCAAGCGCCTGCGGCGCGGACGGCGGCGCCAGGGTGGAGATCGGCGGCAGGGGCTGGATGGGGATCGTCATGACGGGCTCCTCAGGCGCGCAGGTGGCGCTGCTGCATCATTTTCTGCAATTCGGCCAGGTCGACCTGCGCCTCCGGGCCGGCGGCGGCGCGGCGCGTGCTGGCCTTGCCCAGCAGCGCATTCACGATGTCGACGGAGTCCTGGTCTTCGTTGCGGTTGATGACGTCGTTGGCGTACGAGCGCCACGACGGATCCTGCAGCCCGTACAGCGCCACGGCCAGCAGCGCGTTGACGTAGGGGCCGAACGCGCCGCGCAGAGGGCGCTGTTCGAGGTCGCGCAGGTAGCGCAGCGCGCCGGCGAAGTCGTGGCGGCGGATCAGCATCCAGGCGTCATAGGCGTGCAGCTCGACGAAATTCGGGCGCAGGACGTGCAAGGCGGTGAGAACCCGTTCGGATTGCTCGAGATGGCCATGCTTGGCGCCGAACATCAAGACTTCGATCAACGCCGCAATCAGGCGGTTACTGCATTGGGATACGGACATGGTTCGCTCCTGTTGGGTGGGCCGCGCTGGACCAGGCGGCATGACGCACACCTTACCGGCCGCCCGTCCCTTCCCGCGGCCCGGAGCCGAAATCCCCGCGCGCCAAACGAAGGGCCCCGTTCGCCCACCCCGGACTTCGCGTTCGGGGCCGCCGCTTCGCGCGGGCCGCCGGCCGGCCGCGCCGCAGCGCCGACAATGCCGATCGGAAGGGGGATGCGCATGTCCGACGAAAAAACCGAACAACCCAGCGACAAGAAGCTGCGCGACGCGCGCCGCGACGGCGAGACGAGCAAGAGTACCGACCTGCCGTTCGCCGCGATCCTGCTGTGCGCCTGGCTGGGCTTCTCGCTCGCGGGCGGACGCATGGCCGAGCAATTGCGCCTGCTGCTGCTCGACGGACTCGACGTCAAGCGCGCGCAAAACGATCTGCGGGTGGCCGACGCGCTCGTCGCCGCGGCCACCCACGGCCTGGCCCTCGTGCTGCCGGTCGTGGCCGTCGCGGCGCTCGCCGCGGTCGGCGCGCTGGTGGCGCAGGTCGGCCTGCAGACCTCGTTCAAGCCGCTGGAACTCAAGTTCGACGCAATCAACCCGGCCTCGGGCCTGAAGCGCATCTTTTCGGTGCGCTCGCTGATCGACCTGCTCAAGGCGGTGCTCAAGGCCCTGCTGATCGGCGCCGTGCTGGTCCGCACCGGCATGCTGCTGGTGCCGCTGGTGCTCGGGGTGGTCTACCAGCCGGTCGGCGGCCTGGCCGACGTCGCCTGGGGCGTGCTGTGCAAGGTGTTCGGCGTGGCCGGCGTGCTGTACGCGATCATCGGCGTGGCCGACTACGGCATCCAGCACTGGCTGTTCATCCGCGACCACAAGATGAGCAAGGACGAGGTCAAGCGCGAGAACAAGGATTCCGAAGGCGACCCGCACATCAAGAACGAGCGCCGCAAGATCGGGCGTGAAAACGCCTCCGCCCCGCCGAACGAGTCGGTGGCCAACGCCAACGTGGTGGTGGTCAACCCGACCCATTACGCGGTGGCGCTGCGCTACGACCCCGGCGAGACGGGCCTGCCGCGCGTGATCGCCAAGGGCGTCGATGGCGACGCCAGGGTGATCCGCGAACAGGCCATGCGCTTCGGCGTGCCGATCGTCGGCAACCCGCCGTTGGCGCGCGCGCTGTTCCTCGTGGCCGTCAACGACGCCATACCGGAACCGCTGTTCGATTCGGTCGCCGCCGTGCTGGCGTGGGTCGAGGACATGCGGGCCCCGAGTCCCAACCCCGTGACAGAGAGGTAGCCCATGAAATCATTCCGCCTGAACGACCTGGGAGGGGAAGTCTCGATCGCCGTACTCATCGTCGCGGTGATCGCCCTGATGATCCTGCCGCTGCCGACCGTCGTGATCGACGGCCTGCTGGCGCTCAATATCACGATCAGCGTGCTGCTGCTGATGGTCACGCTGTACATCCCCAACGCGACCTCGCTGTACTCGTTCCCGTCGCTGCTGCTGTTCACCACGCTGTTCCGGCTGTCGCTGAACATCGCCTCGACCAAGTCGATCCTGCTGCATGCCGAGGCCGGCCACATCATCGAAAGCTTCGGCGAGCTGGTCGTCGGCGGCAACCTGGTCGTCGGCCTGGTGGTGTTCCTGATCATCGCCATCGTCCAGTTCATCGTCATCGCCAAGGGGTCGGAGCGCGTGGCCGAGGTCGGCGCCCGCTTCACGCTGGACGCGATGCCCGGCAAGCAGATGAGTATCGACGCCGACGTGCGCGCCGGCAACCTGACCGCCGAGGAGGCGCAGCGCCGCCGCACCATGCTGTCGATCGAGAGCCAGCTGCACGGCGGCATGGACGGCGCCATGAAGTTCGTCAAGGGCGACGCCATCGCCGGGCTGGTGATCACCATGGTCAACATCCTGGCCGGCATCGTCATCGGCGTGACCTACCACAGCATGTCGGCGGCGGACGCGGCCGACCGCTTCGCCGTGCTGTCGGTGGGCGACGCGATGGTCTCGCAGATTCCTTCGCTCTTGATTTCCGTCGCGGCCGGCGTGCTCATCACCCGGGTGTCCGACGAGCACAGCAAGCCGCGCTCGCTCGGCACCGAGATCGTCAAGCAGCTGAGCACGAATTCCCGTGCGCTCTACAGCGCGGCGGCCATGCTGGTCGGCTTCGCGCTGGTGCCGGGCTTTCCGTGGCCGATGTTCCTGCTGCTCGCGGCCGCGCTGTTCGCCGGCGCGCGCATCATGGGCAAGCAGGTGCTCGACCAACAGCCGGCCGCCGGCCCGGAACTGAGCGCGCTGCGCGCCGACGGCGCCAAGGGCCAGGCCCCGACTATCGCCGCGCAGGCGCCGGCGTTTTCCGCGCCGCTGTCCGTGCGCCTGTCGCCCGCGCTCGCCGACCGCCTCGATGCGGCCGAGCTGAACCGTGCATTCGCGGCCGTCCGCGGCGTCCTCGTCGACGAGCTGGGGCTGCCGTTCCCGCGCGCCGCCGTGTGGACGACCGATTCCCTCGCCGGCATGGCGGTCGAGATCATGCTGCACGACGTACCGCAGCCCGCGCTCGAGTTGCCGGCCAGGCCGGAGCGCGCCGAGCGCGCGCTGGCCGACGCCGTGGGCGTGGCGGTGCGGGAGCATGCGCACCTGTTCATCGGCGTCCAGGAAACCCAGTGGATCCTCGACCGGGTCGGCACCGAGTATCCGGGCCTCGTGGCCGAAGTGCAGAAAGTCATGCCGGTGCTGCGCATCGCCGAGGTCCTCAAGCGCCTGCTCGAGGAACACGTGCCGATCCGCAACCAGCGCGCCATCCTCGAGAGCCTCGTGAATTGGGGCGCCAAGGAAAAAGACCTGTTGCTGCTCACCGAATACGTGCGCGGCGACCTGGGCCGCTTCATCGCCCACCGCGCCGCCGGCGGCGGCCAGCTGCCGGCCATCGTGCTCGACGTCGAAGTCGAACAGACCATTCGCCAGGCGATCAAGCAGACCCCGGCGGGCAATTACCTGACCCTGGAACCGCAGCAGATCGACCAGTTGCTGGCTTCCCTGGAACGCCTGGTCGGCGCCAATCCGCCGCCGAATCTCGCGGTCGTCACGTCGATGGACATCCGGCGCTATTTCCGGCGCATGATCGCGCAGCGACTGGCGTGGCTGCAGGTGTATTCGTTCCAGGAACTGGGCGACATCGACCTGCGCCCGGTCGGCCAGCTCGGCCTGTAACGGGAGGCCCAGATGACCCGCATCCGCTCGCCGCGCGAACTGCGCATCGTGGTGGCGCAACCACCGGCGGCCGAAGCGCGCTTCGGCCAGCTGCTCGACCAGGCGCGCCAGGCGCTGGAGCGTGACCGGCCGGCCGACGACGGCGGCGCGCACGACGACGACGGCGAGGCCGGCCAGGAACGGGACGGCGGCGACGGCAATGCGCCGAACCATGGCGGCGCCCTGCCCCCGCCGCCGCGCCGCGGCTGCCCGGCGCCGGCCCGGACGACTCGAGCCGGGCGCTCGGCGCCCGGCTCGTCGCCCACTGCGCCCGCGCCGCGCAGGCCGACCTGGTGGCCGATCGGCTGGCCGAACGCATCGCCCGTTTTTGCACCGGCCCCGCGCTCGAGCACGCCGGCGGGCGCTGGGAGGTCGTGGTCGAACTCGATCCGGCCATCCTGCCTGGCACCCGCCTGCACCTGGTGCTTTCGGACGGCACGCTATCGCTTCGCTTCGACACCCGCGACACCGGGGCCCGCCAGCTAATCTGTGACAACGGCGCCGCATTGCGCAGCCGTCTGGAAGCGCGCCTCGGCGCGCATATCGCGGTCCATGTCACCGTCCACCTGGAAGTGAGCTGAGGAAGCCCATGCAAACCACAACGGCAACGACCCCGCTGGCAGACAGGCTGCGCCGCTACACGCCGGCGCTGGCCAACCTGGCACGCGCCCTGTACGACGCCCGCGGCGCGCTGCATGGCACCGTGCGGGCCGTGCCCGAGGGACCGCCGCGCACCGGCAAGACCGCGCAGTTGACCGTCGCTTGCGACCAGGGCGAGCTGCACGTCCACGTCGACGCCGACGCCGCCTTCGAGGCGATCGCCCTCGAACCGGAGGCAGCGTGCCGCGCCGCCGTGGCCAGCCTGTACCTGGCCGGCCCGCTGGCGGCGCTGGCGCGCCATGGCGCCACGCGGCCGGCGGTACGGGACGTGCGCCTCGCCGCGCCGTCCGCCTCGCGCGCCGGCGTGCTGCACCTCGAATACGACCACGACGGCGCCCCCACCGGGGCCGCCACCGGGGCCACGACGGGCGCCACCGTGGCCGGCGTGTCCGCCGCGCTGGCCGCCGCGCTGGCGGAGCGCATCGGCCCGCGCGGCCGCAGCGTCCTGACCCCGGCGCTGGCGGCGCTGGCCCTGCCGACCCGCCTGCGCCTGCGCACCCGCCACGCCACGCCCGCGCTGCTGCGCACGCTGCGTCCGGGCGACGTGCTGCTCGGGTGGCCAGCGGCCCCGGGCTTCGCGCCGCACGCGACGCTCGGCCAGGCGACCCTGCTGTGGGGCGCCGCCAACGGTCACGCCGTCCATGCGCACGCGCGCATCGATTCCCGCAACGTCATCCTGGAGAGCAGTCCCTACGCCATGAACCACGATCCCGACCTGTCCCTGCGCGCCGCGCCGGATGCCGCCTCCTCCCCGCTCGACGTCAGCGACGTCGAACTGCCGGTCCACATCGAAGTGGTGACGGTGAACCTGCCGATCGGGCAGATCGCCGCCCTGCAGCCGGGCTATATCCTCGCGTTGCCGGTCGCGCTGGCCGACGCCGACATCCGGCTCGTGGCGCACGGCCAGACCCTGGCCTTCGGGGAGCTCGTCGCCATCGGCGACCAGCTCGGCCTGCACATCCGCCGTATCGCGAACGCCGATGAACGCCGCGCCTGACGTCGGTTCGCTGCTGGTCGCCGCGCTCGCGCTGGCGGTCCTGCCGTTCGTGGCGATGGTGGTCACGTCCTACACCAAGATCGTGGTGGTGCTGGGCCTCCTGCGCAACGCGCTCGGGCTGCAGGGCGTCCCGCCCAACTCGGTCCTGAACGGCGTCGCCCTGATCGTGACGTGCTTCGTGATGGCGCCGGTCGGCATGGACGCCATGCACCGCGCGCACCTGCCGGGCGAAACGGCGGCCGGTGCCCAGGTCATGCCGCTGCTCGACGCCGGGCGCGAGCCCTTCCGGGCCTTCCTGAAGGCCCATGCGACGGAGCGCGAGAAGGCCTTCTTCCTGCGCTCGGCGCGCCAGATCTGGCCGCCCGGGCGCGCGGCCGAACTCAAGGAAGACGACCTGATCGTGCTGGCGCCGGCGTTCATCCTGAGCGAACTCACGGCCGCCTTCAAGATCGGTTTCCTGCTGTACCTGTCGTTCATCGTGATCGACCTCGTCGTCGCGAACGTGCTGATGGCGCTCGGCCTGTCGCAGGTCAGTCCGACGAACGTGGCGATTCCGTTCAAGCTGCTGCTGTTCGTCTCGCTCGACGGCTGGTCGATGCTGGTCCACGGCCTGATCTCCACCTACAAGTGACGTCATGGAATACGATAACCTCACCCACCTGACCGCCCAGGCGCTGAAGCTGTGCCTGATGGTGTCCCTGCCGGCCGTCGCCGTGGCGGCGCTCACGGGCCTCGTCGTCGCCTTCCTGCAGGCGATCACGTCGCTGCAGGATTCCAGCATTTCGCAAAGCGTGAAACTGGTGATCGTCACCGTCGCCATCATGGTCAGCGCGCCATGGGGCGGCATGGCGGTGCTGAGCTTCGCGCGCAGCCTGTGGGAGGTCATGTTCGTATGAGCATCCAGCGCATCGGCGGCGGCTGGCTGCCGCCCCTCCCCACCGCCGCGCCGGACACGCCCCGGCCGGCCACCCAGACCGACCAGCCCGCGCCGCAGGGACTGCAGCCGCTGTTGCCGCAACCGCGCCGCCCCCGGCTCGGCCAGACGGTCGCCCGTCGCGCCGCCGGACGCAAGAAGCGCGACGCCGACAATCCGCACGGCACCGACCTGAGCGCCGAAAGCGAAGACCTGCTGATGATGCTCGAGCAGCACCTGGTGCGCGACGACCAGCAGGTGGCGAAGGCCGGCGAACGCGGCGCGCGCGACCAGCAGTCGTCGTCGCAGGGGCGCGACCCCGGCGGCGCCGGCGGCTTCGCACGGCAGCAGGCCGCCGCCGACGACGCGGCGCACAGCGCTCCCCGCTGGACGATGCGCGCGGGGGCGCGCCCGGCGCGCGACGCCACGCGCCTGCTCATGCAATGGCGCGCCGCGGCGGCGAGCAAGGATGCGCAGGCCCGCGCCGAACGCGCGCTGCTGGCACTGTCCGCCGCGGCCCAGCGCACCGCCGCGCCGGGCGCGGCCCCGGCCGCCAGCCCCACGTACCCGATCCTGGCCATCGTGCGCGAATTCCTCGCGCTCCCGGAGGCCGAGCGCGCGCGTCCCACCACGCTGGCCGACGTGCGTGACCGCCTGGTGGTCGCGGCCAGGCCGGCCGGCCCGAAACGCCCGCTGACGGACGCCGAGGAGTCGGTCAACCTGCTGCTGCCGATCGTCCTGCTGAACCTGGGCCGCCGCCGGACGAGCGAAGGCCGCGCACTCGGCGTATCCGCGCTCGCCGCCCTGATCCGCCGCGGCCGCGGCTGGTAAGCGCCGCCGCAACCGCATCACATTGAACAAGGAGATTCGCTCATGACCAAAGAACTTCGCATCCTGACCGGCTTCCACGCCGGCGCCCGGATAAAGTTGAATCCAACGACGATGTCGATCGGCGCGGAAGCAACGGCCGACATCCTGATTCAAGACTGGAACGAGGGCACCATGCAACTGGCAACCGACGCACAAGACAGGGTCACGATCGCCGCCGCTGGCGCGGCCGATGTCCCGTCCACGCTCGACGATTTCACCCCGCGCCGCTTCGGCGACGTGGTGCTGTGCGCCGGCCCGGACGATGCACTGTGGCCGTCGGACGTTCAGCTGCTCGAGACGATGCTCGCCGCGCCGGCCGCCGCCGATGCCGCCGCGGACGAACCGGTGACCGTTCCGCCGGCCCCGCGCGCCTCGTGGATGCGCACCGGACTGGTGGCGATGCTGGTCGGGTCCCTCGGCGCGGGCGCCCTGGCGCTGACCGTGGGCACCGCGTCGCAGGCAGCCACTCATCCGCTCGCGCAGGCCAGCCTGCGCGACGTGCGCGGCGCGCTCGACCGCCTGCAGGAACCCGGCATCGAGCTGCGCGAGCAGGCGAACGGCTTCGTCGTCAGCGGCATCGTGGCGAACGGCGCGGCGGCCCGCAGGGCGCACGCCAGCCTGCGCGGCGTCGCCGGCAGCCGCCTGCGCTGGCAGGTCAAGCCGGCCGACGACATCGCCCGCGAACTGGCCGAATCGCTGCACGAGCCGAACGTCAAGGTGCGCTACGCCGGTGCCGGGCGCTTCGAGGTCACCGGCACGGCGCGCCAGCCCGGCGCGGTGCGCGACGTGGTCGAGCGCTTCCGCAACGACATGGCGCCGCTGCCGCTCACGGTCGGGGTCAAGGTCGAGCGCATCGACGAACTGGCGGTCGCGGGCAAGGTCGATTCGGCCCTGAATGCCGACAGCGTGCGCTACATCGAATCGAGCGACGGCACCAAGAATTTCCTGGCCGACGCTTCCGGCAACACCACCTTGCAATAAGGAGACCGCAATGTACGAAGTCATGACCGAAGCATTGATCGACGTGCTCGACGACCTGCCCCAGGCGGGCAGCCAGGCCCGCCGCCACCACGAGGTCCGCGCCGCGGCGCAGGCCCTCGACGACCTGGCCGATGCGTGCGCCGCGCGCTCGACCGACACGGCAAGCACCGAGGCCCAGGCCGGGCGCGCGGTGGCCGATGGATTCCGCGCCGCGGCACAGTTGTGCCGCCTGGCGATCCAGTAGTTCCGCCAGCCATGTGCCAAGCGCACAGCCGGCAAACCAGTGTGTGCGGTACTGCCGCACGCATATCCAGCAGTGATCCACTTACTTTCAGGAGAAACATCATGGCAGACGCACCCGTAGTTCTGAACACCGGCGCCCAAATCGCAGCGATCGAAGCCGCCGCAGCAGCCGAAAACGCGATCAACCTGGCCACCCTGCACGCCAAAATCAGCACGATGGGCCTGAAGGCGGCGAAGGACATCGTCCAGTAACGTCCACGGCGCGCCATCGGGCCGCGCATGGCGCGCCGGCCGGGAGCCGCAACCCGCTCCCGGCCGGCTTTTTTTTCACCTGTGCGACGGAAAACGAACGATGAGCCTCGAACGACGCGATGAACTGATCCGCGAAATCTGCGCACTGCGCGACGTGCCCGGCGCCGACGAGGTGCTCGCGCGCGGCGTGCTCGACATCGACAGCTTCGACGTGGCGATCGACCACTTCGAGGAAGACGGCGATGCGGTGTACGTGACGTTCCAGTACGGCGTCGTCACCGCGGGCCGGACGCTGCGGGTGTTCCGCCTGCTTCTCGAAGCGAACCTCGCCGTCTACGCGCAGGACCAGGCGCAGCTCGGCCTGGAAGTCGAGACCGGCGCCATCGTCCTGATTGCCCGCGTGGCACTCAACGACGAGGTCGACGGCAAGTGGCTACTCGGCTTGATCGACCACTACGTCGAACACGGGCGCTACTGGCGCGACAACATCTTCAAGGCGCGCGACGACATGTTCGAGAACCTCGCACGCGGCGATTATGTCTGGCTGCGCGCCTGAGCCAGGACCTTTCCCCATCACTCACCACCAACAATCTCAGGAGGACGACATGACATCCACGAGCAGGACCGGCAGCAAACCGCCTTCGCCGCCAGAGAAGCCGGAGAAGACCGACAAGACGAAGGACAAGAGCAAGGACAAAGACAAGGATCAGGCCGACCAGGACGCGCTGGACCAGGCCATCGGCACGCTCGGCATCATGATGCTGCAGAAGATCCTGCAAGGCGCCAAGCGGCGCCGCGCCGAAATGAACGAAGACGATCCCGACAAGTTCTAGTCCCGCCCCGCGCGGGCGACGCTTGCGCGCCGCCCGCTTCCGCCTCATCCCGAATACGGCTTGTACGACACCTTGCGGGTCCCGCTGATCTGCGCGGCATCCGGCGTCAATGCCACCACCTTCATCCCCCCATCGTCGACATTCGAGAAACTGGCGCTCGACGTCTTCGAATCGGTGCGGAACAGCGATTCCTTGACGTTCTCGAACGTCGAATCCTGCACCGTCAACCTGCTCGTGATCGGCTGGCCGCCGTTCGTGCGGAACAGCTTGCCGGCGCCGTTCACGTAGACGTTCTTCATCAGCACCTCGGCGTCGCCATTGTCCTGCACCACCTTGTCGGAACCGTTGTAGAACGAGCTGTTCGTGATGACGACTTTCGCCGGCCCTTTCGGGATGTCGTCGACCGACATGCCGGACAGCTTCGCGTCATGGATGCGGTTCTTCTCGCCGTCGATCGTGATGGCATCCTCGCCGATGTCGCGGTTGACGACGTGGTCGAGGTGGGCGTCGCCGATCAGGTGGATGCCGTCGCCGCCCGAGTACTGGACGTTCTTCAGCGTCGCCCCCGGTTCGAGGATGAACACCGGCTGCTGGTGCTCGCTCTGGGAACCGTCGCCGATCGCCTTCGTCGGCCGGTAGTACTTGCCGCCGCCGTCGAAGGTCTCGCCGGCCTTCACGATGATCGGCTTGTCGACGTCGACGATGCCGGTCGGCTTCGGCATCGGCTGGCCGCGTTCCGGTCTGGCGCCGGCAGGCACGCTGGTGTCCGCCGGCGGTTTGGATGTTGGTTTGGACGCCGATTTGGACGCCGATTTGGATGACTTCTTGCGCCTGGTTTCCGGTTCGCCGTCGGCATCATGATAGGGCGCGGCCGGCAGACTGGCCTTGCGCTTGTGCCCGTGCTCGTGGTCGTCGTCCCTGACCTGCTGCTTCAGCTTGACGGACAAGTGTTCGAGCCGCTTGATCCACTCGTCCGTCTGCTGCTGCGGAGACGGCCCCGCCGGGGCCTTGGGGAAATCGGGAAAATTCTGTGGAGAATATTGGGAATGCACGCATGTGCTCATGTCGGTACCTGTACGGTTGGTTGAGGGAGTGCCCCTCGACAGGATGACGGCACACGAGCGGCCGGCGGGCGGGGCGGGCGAAGCCGCGCCGCCGGGTGCGAAGCCGGGCGCGTCAGCGCTTGGCGTTGGCCATCTCGTGCAGCTCGAGGCGGTTGTAGGTGGCGCGCATGGCATCCTTCACGTTGATCGCCTTTTTCGCGATCAGCTGGACCAGGACGTCGTTCAGGCTGCGCGACATGCTGTCCTCCTTGCGGCGCATGAAGTCGGCGATCAGGTGCAGCTTGCCGGGGTCGGCGATATACTGCGCCACCTGCTGGTTATTGTTGAACACCATTTCGTAGGCGAGCACGACGTCGTCGCCCTGCTCGTTCGGCAGCAGGGTCTGGAAAATCACCGCGACCAAGGAATTCGACAGCCCGGCCGCGCGCTGCTCGCGCTGTTCGGCGGGGAAGAAACCCAGCAGCTTGGAGATCGCGCTGACCGCGCTGTTGGTGTGCATCGTCGCGAGCACGAGGTGGCCCGATTCGCCGGCGTGCAGGACGGTGTCCGCCGTGTCGAAATCGCGGATCTCGCCCACCATCAGCACGTCCGGCTTCTGGCGCAGCGCTTCGCGCAGGCCGGACGAGAACGTGGCCGTGTCGGTCGGGACTTCCTTTTGCGAGATGATCGACTGCTTGCGCCGCAGCTGGTATTCGATCGGCTCCTCGATCGTGATGATGTGGGCGCTGCGCGTGGCGTTGATCTGGTCGAGCATCGAGGCGATCGTCGTCGTCTTGCCCGAGCCGGTCGGCCCCGTGATCAGGATGATCCCGCGGGTCGCCTCGAGCACGGTCTTGACGTAGTGCGGCAGGCCGGTCTGATCCAGCGCGATGGGGCGCAGCGGCAGGCGGCGGATCGAAATGGTCGTCTTCGAGCCGGACGACGAGCGGAACACGTTGCAGCGCAGCCGGTAGTCGGTGAGGATGAACGGCCGGTCGATCGCGCTTTCGACGATCTTGTCTTCCCAGTCCTCGTCGATGGCGTTCAGCACGGGCAGCATGTCCTCGAGCGTGACCGGTTCCGTGCCGACCTGGCGCCACCCGCGCGGCGACTTGATCATGACGGGCATGTCCTGCTCGATATGAATATCCGAGAAGCTCTGGCCGGAATTGACGAGGGAGATCAGCTCCTCCAGTAATTCACGGGATATCGAAAAATCGTCGGACATGATGCACCTGGGTAATGTAGGACTTGCTTGAGTATAGCGCGGCTGTCTTTGGCTGACCAGTCGTCCGGCGGACGGGAAGTCTTGCATTTTCCTGTCACTTGGCCGTCAATCCGCTGTCGGTCCGCACATGCCGCCGATGTTTTCCTCCAGAATGCGCGGTTGACCGGCCCGGCGGACAACGGAGTATGCTTTGGAATTCGAGAACCGCAGTATCGTTTCAGTGAACCAGTTCGACCTTGCGGGGCTGGACACCCTGTTCGACCTGGCGCGCCGGATGAAGCCCATCGCCGCGCGCCAGGCCACGAGCAACGTCCTCGACGGCTACATCCTCGGCAACCTGTTCTTCGAGCCCAGCACGCGCACGCGGATGAGTTTCGCCAGCGCGTTCATGCGCCTCGGCGGCCAGGTCAACAGCACGACCGGGACCGTCAACTCGTCGCTGGCCAAGGGCGAGTCGCTGGCCGACACGATCACCATGATCCAATCCTATTGCGACGTGATCGTGATGCGGCATCACCAGCGCGGCGCCGCCGCCGAAGCGGCCGCCGTGTCGAGCGTGCCGGTCATCAATGCCGGCGACGGCAATGGCGAGCATCCCACGCAGGCGCTGCAGGATTTGTTCACGATCCTCGAGGAACGGCCCGGGCGCGGCGTCGACGGCATGACGATCGCCGTGGTGGGCGACCTGAAGTTCGGGCGCTGCGTGCCTTCCCTCGTCAACCTGCTGTGTCTCCATGCGGGCGTGCGTTTCCTGTTCGTCGCGCCGCCCGAACTCCAGATTCCCGACGCGATCCTCCGCGGCGTGCGCGACATGGGATGCCAGGCGATCCGGACGAGCAACCTGGACGCCGCGCTGGAGGAGGCCGACGTGGTCTACCTGACGCGCATCCAGGACGAACGGATCGCCGACGCGAAAGTGAGGGCGACCGTGCGCGGCAGCTATGTCCTGACCCGCGCCAAAGTGGAATCGCGCTGCCGCAAGGACGCGGTGATCCTGCATCCCCTGCCCCGGATCGACGAACTGCACACGGACGTCGACAGCCTGCCGAACGCCGCTTATTTCCGCCAGGCGGCGAACAGTATCCTGATCCGGATGGCGCTGCTGCTCCTCGTGCTGGGCAAGCAGGCCGACGTCGGCTGAGCGCAGGTTCAGCGCCGCAACCCCACCATCCCGGTGAACCGGTTGAGCGCCCTCTTGTACAGGCCCGGATCCGCATGGTAGCCCATGCCCGGCGGCCCGGACGTGCGCGGCGGGCGCAGTTCCGTCCCGCCGTCGGGCAGGTGCTTGGTGCGGTCGTACGCGCTCAGGCCCAGCTTCAGGCGCACCAGGCCGGGCGACTTGAAGCCCAGCCCTTTCATGCGTCCCATCAGGCTCTTGCGCGAACGCTCCGCATAGTCGAGCGTGATGGCGATGCCGCGCGGTTTGGCATAGTCGTAGCCCAGCTTGCCGTCCTTGATGGCATGCCTGGCCTGGGCCTCGTTCGGCAGTTGCGGATCGAACAGGATCAGCGGCGCCGGGTCGTACAGTTTCACGCGGCTCTCGACCGCGGCGGCGAACAGCTGCGCGCTCGCGCCGCCCATCGATCCGCCCGCGATGTACTCGAATTTCACGTTGCGCGTCTTGGCCTGGGCGGTCTCGATGGCCTTCGCCACCAGCACGGCCGCCTCGTGGTTCGCCTTGAACACCTTGCCCACCGACTGGCCGATGCTGCTGAAGGCCTGCTTGACGTCGCGCATGTTCTGTGTGCCGCCGAACATCACGCGCACCTCGAGCCGCTGGTTGCCGTGCTCGTCCATGCCGACCTGCTCGTCCCACACCATGTGCGCGACGTGGGCCGCACGCACCAGCTGTTCCCGCTCGCCCGCAGGCAGCAGGCTGAACAGGCGCGACGTGCGTATCGAAGCGTCCATGTAGTGATCGGAAGTCAGCTCCGTACGTGCGGGCTGGTAGCTCATCGGCATCTGCCGGGCGAGTTGGTCCGCGAACACGTCGGCGCTGCCGCCCTGCCCGCGCGGGCACGCCACGTACTCGATCCGGTATTCCCTGTCGTCGGTCCGGACGATCGGGGACAGCGCTTCGGCAAAGCGCGCCGCCAGCCGTTGCACGGCATGGTAGTTGACCGAGTCCGGCTGGGACGCGAGCGGCTCGCCTTCCTGGTCGCCCCGGTTTGCGAAATGCACCTGCAGCATGTTCACCGTCTTCCCGTCGGGACCGGAGCCTGGCGCTCGGTGACGAAGCAATTGGCCGCCCTGGCCGCCCGGGACAGCGAGGCGAGCACGTCGGGCGGCATGCCCCGGCCGAATTGCGTCCGCCCGATCGTCGCGCTGTCCGGCGCGGGCGGATGGAGATCCAGCGGCGCGCGCAGCAGGCGGCCCGCGGCTTTCAGCTGGGCGTCCCGCTCGCGGCCGGGCGCGGCCGCGGGGCCCATGCCGAGCGCTTCCGTGATCTGCGACACTTGCTGCTCGTCCAGGCGATCGATCGACGTCAGCGTGTCCGCCATGCAGTCGATCTTCGGCCCCGACGCCAGCTTGCCGAACGTCTTCGGGCGCGCGGCCGGCGCCGCGGGCGTGGACGCGGCGTCGTCATCCGCCCGCATCAGTTCCGCCAGCGTCGGCGACTTGTCCGCATGCAGCATGTCCGCCAGCGTGACCCGCTCCGGCGCGGGCGCCTGCGTCTGCGCGTGCCGGGCGCTGAACTGTTCCAGCCGCTGCAGCGGCGCCTGTACGTTCGCCGCGGACGGCTGCGTCTTCGGGCGCCGGCCCAGCACCGGCAAGGAAAACCCGAACGTGCGCTTCGGCGCGCGGCTGGTCTCGGGCTTGGCGGTGGACGCGGTCCCGGCTGCCGGGCGGTCGCTGATCGGTGTTATCGTCGACGAAATCGTTTTCATATCAACTTCCAAGGTCATGCGCGCGGCCGCGCGAACGTCTCAACAATGATGTATGCGGCGCAAACCGGTCAGCGCTGGGCCTCGAGGGCCGCGCGCGGCAGGTTGCGATAGACTTTTTTCGCGTAAGCGATGCGCAGCTCGGGCTTGCCGGCGTTGTAGGCCCCGACGGCGGTCCATGAATTGCCCAGCTTCTGCATCTTCCCCGACAGGATCCACGCCCCGACCTCGATGTTCGTGCAGGCATCCATCAACTCGGCCTCGCCGATGCCGTACCGGCGCAGGGTCGGCAACCAGCTGCTGTTGATTTGCATGAGCCCGATATCGTAGGAACCGTTCTTGTTCTTCGGGCCGATCGCAGTGGGATTCAAGCCCGATTCCGTCTTGGCGATGGCATACAGCAGGTAGGGGTTCACGCCGTAGCGCGCGCCGGCGTCCTCCCAGCATGCCTGTGCGTGGCCGCACGCGAGCACGCACGCGAGGGTTGCCGCCGCGCGGCGCGGTGTGGATGTGCCGCTCATGGGGTCAGCGTTCCATTCAGGTATTTGAAGACGTTATCCGGCGGCTGGCACGAGAGCAGGACGCCGTTCGCATCTTTCTTGACCGAGCCGATGTTGTACGTGATGCTGCCGTCCGGATTCGGGATATTGCAGGGCGTGCCCGCCACGATGGCTTGATTGAGATACACCGTGGGGCCCTCCACCCAGTTCCTGCCGACCACCCAGTCGCCCTTGATCCCGCCGTGGTTCGACGTCACCGTCTTTTCCGCCGTCACGGGGCCGCCGCTGACGACGGCCGTGTCCCCGTAGACCGTGCCGGGCACGTGCAGATCGTCCTTCTCGTCGACGGCCAGCGCCACCCATGCGCTGCCGGAATAGGTGAAGCCGCGGTTCAATGCGGTGACCATCCGCACGTCGCCGGTCGTGTTGCCCGTGGCGGGCAGGTCGGCGAAATTGGCCACCGGCGCCTTCCACGTCGACACCGCCTGCCACAGGCCGTCGGCCCCGCACGTCGCCACCGTCCGGCTCGCGCTGTCGATCCCAATGGCCGCCGCGCCGCCGCATGCCGTGCCCAGCGTCACCAGGGCGGTCCCGGCGAATCCCAGCGGCGTGTTCATCCGGTTCAGCTGCGGACGTCCGGGCACCACGTCGCGGTAGAGGAAATCGGTCGACAACTGGCCCGGTCCGTCGTAGAACAGGCCCGACACGAGGTGGCCGCCATCGTGGCCGGCGGTGCCGTTCAGGACCGTCGCGCCGCCGCAGGCCACACCCTGGTAGGCGGCGGTGGCGAGTGCCCAGGACGATCCGCGCGCCGTGGCGGGCTGCGCGGCGCTGATGTAGCCGCCGCCCTGCCCCGCCATCATGGCCACCGCCGCGATGGCGCGGTCCGGTATCGCGGTGCCGCCGTAGCCGGCCACCAGCGCGTCGAGCCGGCCCGGCGTGCCCTGGCGCACGAGCACGCATGCCGCTTGCTGGTAAGGGTTGGTCGCGGCAAAGCCGGCAGGCAGGAAGCCGGCCGCAGTCAGCTGCGCCACGGTGACGGCCGTCACGGCGCCCCCGCCCGTGCTGGCGACGAGGTCGCTGTAATTCGCCGCGACATACCTGGACGCGGCCGCCACGACCTGCGCCTGCTGCAGGGCGGCCTGCTGTTCCTTCACTTCTTCGATCGAATCGCCGATCATGCTGGCCAGGCCGACCAGCAGCGCCGACGCGATGGCGAGCGCCGCCAACACTTCGATCAGGGTCATGCCGCGCTGCCGCCGCATCGTGTTCATCGTTGTTTCCTCAATCGCAGGGTGCCTGCGCCAGCCACACCGGCGCGCCGTCCGGGATGACGGCGTCGCCCAGCGTCGGCAGCGCGATGCGCGTCCCGTCCACGGGCGAAAACAGCGTATGGTCCGCCGCCCGGTAGACGCCGACGTTGAGTGAGTTGCGCGACAGCGCCAACAGTTCCGCGACGATCGGCCGCGCGCCCGCCGCGGCGGGGAAAATGTAGATCTGCCCCGCGCCGTCGCGGTAATTCGTCCACGCCACCGTCGGGCTGGTCGCCAGTTTCGACCACGCCGGCAGCACGCCGGCCCCCTTCAGGCCGGCCAGGCTCACGCTGGTGTCGGTGACGTTGTTCGCCTTGAAGTACGCCATCACCGCGTCCCGGTAGACCGCCATGGTCCCGGCATCGTCGCGCGCCTGCTGCTCGACCACGGCCTCGCGCCCGTGTTCGGCCGGCCATCCGTACCAGCCACCGAGCGCGACCACGACGGCCATGATCAGGACGGCCCACATTGACTCAAGCTCAGTTTGACGTGAACGCGATCGTGGTCGACGCTTTGCACAGCGCCGCGGCGCTGGCCGCAGTGACGGGGAAAACGGTAATCGCGTTGCCGTCGTCCCCGTCGGCAATCCTGGTCCAGCCCGACGCGCCGCTGACGACGTTCATGCACACCTCCTGCGGCACGTTTTCATAGGTGATTCTGAAATTTGCCGCGTCCACTTTCGCAACAGTCACCGTTCCGCCCCACGCATTGGTAATGGCATTATTGGCGCCGAGCGTCAGCGTGCCGGGAATGGCTTTCGCCGCGACCAGGTTGGCCACCATGGTGGCATCGTTGTAGGACTGGCCCGCATACATCTTGTGCACGGCGGTGCGCAGTCCCGTGATCTCTTCCATGGTCTGGTTCGAGCGCGCGCTGCCGAAGGCATTCTGCAGCAGCGATACCGCGGCGAGCACCACGATGGCGGCGACGCCCAGGTAGGCGATGGCTTCCAGCAGCGAGGCGCCGCGCTGGCGGTGCAGGCGGGCGAGGCGGGCGCGGCGTTGGGGCATGGTGGCAAACATGTTGTATCTCCTTTTTGTTGGAATCAATGTACTGCGCGTGTCATCGTTGCGATCTCGTGCTGGATGCCGAAGAAACCCGTCACCAGCCAGCCGATCACGGCGGCCATCACGAGGATGGCGACGCCGTTCAGGATCTTCATCTGATTGGAAATCTGCTCGATCCCCTCTTCCCGCCATTCGTCGGCCATCACCTTGAGCGCCTCGCCGAATCCGCGGAACTCGGCGTACACGCACAGGTCGTCGATCACTTCGGCCGACGGGAAACCGTAACCGGCGTTGCGCATGGCTTCACCGCAGTTGAGGCCGGAACGCACTCCCAGCAGCGCGCCGTCGAGGCGTTCGCGCAGCCACGGATCGGCCATGTCGGACAGGCGGCTGAGCGACTTCTCGACCGTGACGCCGGCCGTCTGCAAGGCCGAGAACGCCAGCAGGAAACCGCTGCCCACGACCAGCCGGTAGATCGAGAACGGCGCGAAGCGGTCGGCGAACACGCGCAGGTTGCCGCGCCAGCGCGGCAGCGCCGCGGCGACGCCGCCCGCGACGAGCGCCAGCGCGCCGACGATGGCGAGCATCCAGTGCTGGACCACCTCGGACATGACGTACAGCGACCTGGCGGCGCCATGCCAGTTCGTCGGGTCGGTGATGCGGGTGAACTCGGGAATGACCTTCGTGCCGAACAGGTAGACGTAGACGAGGATCAGCGCCAGGATCGCGCATGGGTAAACGAGCCCGCCGACGATGACCGCCTTGATGCGCTGCTGCGCCTGCACGACGTCGACGACGGCCAGCAGCGCGGCCTCCACGTTGCCGGACTGTTCGCCGGCCAGCAGGATCATGCGTTCCGGCCGCGGCGCCCAGCCTTCCAGGCTTTCCGACAGCATCCGGCCGTTCTGCACCTGCCGGCGGCAATCGTCGAGCACGATCGCCAGCGGCTCCTGCGGCTTGCGGCCATTGTCCGACGCCCGTTCGCGCAGGACTTCCAGGATCCGCAGCAAAGGCAGGCCGTTGGTGAGCATCTTGGCGATCTTGCGGTACAGGCGCACGCGCGCCGCCGCCGAGAACTGGGTCTTCGCCCAGGCGCGCGTGACGTCAAACCGCATGGACCACCTCCAGCCGGGATCCCGGCGCCGCGAGGTGGCCGACCACCTTTTCCGCCATGCGCGGATCGATCTGGCCGGCCGCGACCTTGTCGATCGCGTGGCCCAGCATCGTGCGGCCGTCCAGGTGCTCGATCCAGTACGCGACCGCCGCGCATTTGTCGCCGGCCCGGATGAGTTTGAAGAACTGGGCGTCCGGCACGATGACTTCCGCCAGCACCGACCGCCCCACCGTGCCCTGCATGGCGCAATGCTCGCAGCCGTCGCCGGTCACGCGCACGCGCGGCAGCGCGCCGCCCACCGCTTGCCGGACGCGGGCGTACAGCGCCGGCGGCAGCGCCTCCGGCGCGTCCACCAGCGGCCGGCTGCAATGCGGGCACAGCACCTTGACGAGGCGCTGGCTGATCAGGCTCGTGATGATCGTGTGGTCCGCCACCAGGCTCATCGGCAGGCCGAGATCGAGCAGCCGGTCGACGATCGCCAGCGCGCTGTTGGCATGCACCGTCGTCCACACCTGGTGGCCCGTCATCGCCGCGCGCAGGGCGTTCTGCGCCGACGCCGCATCGCGGATCTCGCCGATCATGATGACGTCGGGATCGAGCCGCATCGCGTTCGAGATCGCGGCCGAGAACTGGCGCGCGCGGTCCGCTTCCGTGCTGGCATTGGTCACGGCCGTCTGCACCGCGCCTTCGATCGGGTATTCCACGGGGTCTTCGACGGTCAGCACGTGCAGTTTGCCGCCCGCCTCGATGATTTCGCCGGACAGGATGCGCTGCAGCGTGGTCGATTTCCCCGATCCGGTGGGACCGCTGATGATGTTCATCCCGATCGGCTGCTCCTTGATCTGCTGGAGCATGCCGGCGTGCGTCTCGCTGAAGCCGAGCGGGCGCAGGTCGACGTTGTCGCCGGCGTCGTTGTACAGCAGGCGCAGCACCATGACGGCGCCTTCGCTGGTGGGCGCGGTGGCGATACGCACGCCGTACAGCCCGGGCGGCAGCTTGTCGCGGTCGGAAATCGCGGCGTCCTGGCGCTCCATCGGCTTGTACGAATTGTCGGACACCGACGTCATCGCCCCGTACAGCGTCGCCAGCAGGCGCTCGCCGTATTCGCGCGTCTGCACGCCCTTCGGCACCAGGTCGTTGTGGATGCGGAACCACGTCTCCGTGCAATCCTTGCGGACGCGGATATGGATGTCGGACGCGCGCGCCTGGCAGGCCCGGTTGAGCAGGTCCTTGGCCGTCACCTGCATGAGCGAGTGTTCGTGCTGCGGCTGCGCACTCCCGCCGCCCTGGTAGGCGCGGGCGATGACCTCGATCCGCGAGAACGTCACCTGGAACGGCCGGCGCATCTTTTCCAGCCGCGCGATGTACGACAGCACGTGGCGGTTCAGGCTCTGTCCCTCGGCGACGAGCAGGCGGCCGTCGCTCAGCAGGCACAGCAGCTTGCGCTCCTCGGCGCTGGCCTCGAACGTGCCCGCGCCGCTCAGCACGGCGGCCGTGCCGATGTCGCCGACGCCGCCCTGCTGTTCGCTCCGTCCGGTGGCGCGCGGTTCCGCCCGGTCCAACGCGAGCAGGTTCATCGCGCGCTCCCTGCGGGCAGGCCCGGCGGCGGGCCCGGGACCGCGGGCGGCAGCGGCAAGGCGGATCCGAATTGCGGCTGGGGCGGCGCCGCCTGCGCCAGGCGGACCCGCTGTTTGCCCTTGCTGACGATGACGTTGCCCGGCGCGATCGACACCACCCGCATCCCTTTCGGCAGCATGTCGCCGGGCTGCACCTCGATGACGGTGCCGTCGCCCAGTTGCAGGGTCGCGAACACCGCGCGCCCCACGCCCTCGACGCCGCGTACCTGCGGATCGCCGGCGCCGGGCGCATGCGTGAGCGCGGTGGTGGCCGCCTGGATCGTGGCGATCTGGTTCTGCTTCATGAGGATGCTGCCCTGCACGTCGAGCTGGCGTTCGCGCGCCTTCAGCAGCAGCGTCTCGCCTTCGATCCGGCTCAGCTTTTCGGCGGTCGGATCGGCGTACGCGTGGGCGCAGCCGAACATTGACACGAGCAGCGCGCACCAGAGGGATTTATTTGACATACATGACTCCTTCGATTGACCAGTGACCGGCCCGGTTGACGATCCGGTCGATACGCACGCCGGGCCGGTCCAGCAGTTCGGCCAGGGCCGTGGGCAACAGCCCCTGGCTGTCGCAGCTGAACGAATACGCCTGCCACTGCGGCGCGGGCGCCCGGGTCTGCGTCTGCGCCTGCTGCGTCGCCGCGGCCGGAGGCACGCTGGCGATCCTGAATGCGATGCCCATGTGTTGCAGACCGGAGATGATCGGTTCCATCAATGCGCGGCGTTCGAGCAGCGCCTCGGGCGGGCGCCGTTCGAGCCGGAGCGGCACGGCCAGGGTGGCCTTCTCGCCGCCCAGGTCGAACACGGCATCCGGCACCTCGGCACGCAGCAGGTCCAGCGTGGAACCGTGGCGCGACCATGCGTAGCTGGCCGTGTCGGCGGTGCAGACGTACTCGTCGAGCAGCCAGCCGCCGGCGGCAAGATGGCCCAGTCCGTCGACGCAGGCCCTGGCCAGGCTCGTCGGCGTCGGCTTGCCGCCCCACGGCGGCGGCTGCACGGACGGCGCCGCCCGCCGCAGCACGGCCTGGCGCTCGGCGATGCGCGCTTCTTCGGCCGCCTGCGCGGCCCGCTGCTCGGCCCGCAGTCGCTGGACATGGACCCAGCCCCCGGCGAGCGCCAGGGCGAGGACGGCCGCCGCCAGCGCCGGCCAGCGATTGCCCCGGGTGTGCACGGGCTGCAGGCCCCACCAGCGGTGCGCGCGGATGCGCCCGTCCTTGCGGTGCGGGATGAAGCTCTCGACGGTGCGCGCCTCGAAGTTGTGGAAGCCGTAGTCGGACAGCTCGGCATCGCCGAGGACGACGCTCCAGCCGCCCAGGCCATAGTCGCTGTGCAGGCGCTCCATGACTTCCTCGCGGGTGCCGGCGAAATCGCCGTTCGGCAGGAAGTTCGCGTCGCGCGCCGCGAAATAGGCCCACATGCCGTCCGGCAGCCTGAGCGCGGCGAGCCAGTTGTGGACCCGCTGCTTCTCGCCGTCGAAGTAGGCGCCTTCGAGCGCCAGCGTCTTCGAGATGATCGCGCCCAGCGAGAACATGCCGCGGCGCGCGCCGTCCGCGCTCTGGCCGAAGCCCGCCTGCGCGGTCGACTGGTCGGTGCGCAGCACGTACAGGTCGGAGTCGATCTTCGCGCCCAGTTCGCGCGCCTCCCTGGCCAGTTCGCGCGGCCGCGACAGCGACTGCCAGAACAGGCCGCACACGAACCGGTGCTTTTCGATCTGGATGATATGGATGGCCATGATGCCGGATCGCTTCGCGTTAGGGGCCGACCGTCGTGGGGGTGATCAGGATCACGATGGATTCCTTGGCGCTGGCCGCCTTGATGCCGCCGCCGAGCGCGACGTTGCGTGCGCTGCCCACGCCCTGGCGGTCGAGGTTGTCGTCGGTCTGCTCGAACCCGCTGATGATCAGCGTCTCGTTCGATTTCATCGCCACGCGCTGGAGGAAATTGCGGGTATCGATTTCCGGCGTCTCGATCTTGCTGCCGCCGCTCTGCACTTCGCGGATCGTGTTCAGCGCGGAGATGTCGGTCGAGAACTGCAGCAGCACCGTGCCGTTGGCCAGCACGTGCGGCAGGATGCTCATGTTGAAACCCGACGTGACGGTGCCCGGAATCAGCGTCGTGGTGGTGCCGACCTGGGGCACCACCGTCGTCTGCGACTGCTGCAGGTAGGACGTCTGCTTGGCCACCTGCAGCGGCACCACCTGGTTGTTCAGCGTGATCACCGACGCGGTGGTCTGGCGCCGCACCTTGCCCTGCTTCGACAGGGCGTCGATGATCGCGGTGCTGCCCGCGAAGCGCGAATCGCCCAGCACACCGGCGGAGAACCGGGTCCCGTCCAGCGCGAATGGCGCGCTGGTCAGTCCGTACTTCTGGCGCAGGGTCGTGTACACCAGGTTCCAGTTGATGCCGTAGTCTTCGCTGTCGTTCAGGCTCACCGACAGGACGGTGACGTTGATGACCACCTGGCGCTCGAGCGTCCGGTTCTCGTTCTCGATGTATGCGGCCACCCGGTCGAGCGTGTCGGGCGTGTCGACCACCGTGATCGACCCGGTCGCCGGCGAGATGACCACCTTGCCGTAGCTCGACAACATGGCCTTGATCACGCTTTCGATGCTGCCATAGACCGACAGCTTGGACGCCACCGCCGTGTTCTGGCTGTTGTTGGCGGTCACGCCATTCGTCGTGCCCGCACCGCCGCCCGCCCCCGCAGCGCCGCCGGTGCCGGCGCCGGTGCCCGGGCTCGACGTGGCGCCGCTGGTGACGCTGGCGTTGAACGTCGAATCGCCGGGCAGCGTGTTGATCTGGAAGGTGCGCGACTCCGTATGGAAGAACTGGATCGTGCCGTCAACATATTTCCACGACACGCCGAAGCGCGCCGCCGCCGTGTCGAGCAGGCCGCGCAGGTTGCCGTTCGTGTAGTAGATGCGGACCCCGCCACCGCGCGCGGACGGCGGGCCGGCATAGGCACGGGCATCGCCCACCCCGCCCGGCGGCAGCGGCACGGCGGCGCCGGCTGGCGTACTACGCATGCCCGCGGCGACGTCCAGCGCGTCGGGCGTCACCTTCACCGGCAGGCCGGTGCGCACGCTGATCCGTTCCGCCAGCTCGGCCAGCGACGCGACCGTCTTGTCGAACACGGCGTTCTCGAAAAAGATCTTCGGCAACGCGGGCTGCCCCAGCTTGACGACGTCCTTGCCGAGCCAGATGCCGGATTCGTGGCTGACCGACGACGGCGCCCTGGCCACGACACCGTTCGCGGTATGGCCGGTGTCCCGGACGAGGGTGGACACCTGGCCGCCGGTGTCGTCGATGGTCTTGTCCAGCCGGGCCGACATGCCGCCGCACGCCGACAGCAGCAGCAGGGGCAACACCGCGTGCAAGCGCCTGGTCATCATGGTTCGGTTCCTTTCGCAACGATCCGCAGCACCTTGTTGCCGTCGTAGAAAATCGCCTTCATCGGTACGTCCGCTCCCTCCATGCTCTTCACCACCATGCCGACGGCGTCGGCAAAGGAACCGTGCAGTTCGGTGCGCACCGCGACGGCGTAATCGACGGGCAGTTCCCACATCAGTTGCCAGCCGGCGCCGGCGGCCCACCGTTGCAGTGTCCCGTTCAGGGTTTTATCGCTTTGCAACACGGCCCAGGTCGGCTCGGGCGGCGGCGGGGGCGCGACGGGCGCCGCGCGCACCGGCACGACCGCGGCGGCGACCGGCGCGACTGCGGCCGCGGCCGGCGCGGGCGCCGGCACCGCCGCCGGGGCGGGCGGCACAGGTGCGGGCACGGGCGCGGAAGCAAGCGGCTGCGGCTGCGGCGCCGCGGCCGGTTCGGCTGCGGCCTGCGCCGGCGTGCCGCCGGCCAGGCGCGGCGTGATCAGGTACAGGCGCTCGCGCCGGGTTCCCGGCGTGTCCTTGTGGCCGAACAGGTTGCCCAGCAATGACGGGGACGCCCGGTCGCCGGACATCGCCTCCGTCCCGTAACCGCCGATCATCAGCATCTGCCGCACGTCGACGATGGCCAGCGCACTGAGGGTCGAACGGGTGACTTGCGCGTCGGTGCCGCTGCCCAGGTTGCCGTCCTCGATGTCGACGTCCAGCCGCACGCGGGTGCCGCCATCGTCGACGAGGCGCGGCACCACCCGCAGCAGCGTCCCGGCGCTCACCTCGGCCACGTCGGCGACGCGCTCGCCGACCAGCGGGATGTAGCGCGACTGGCGCAGGTCCAGCACGGCGGCCACGTTGTTCAGCGTCAGCGCGCCTGGCGTGGCCACGATGCGCGCATCGCCGCTGGCTTCCAGCGCTTTCAGCCTGGCGACCAGGCCGGCGGCATCGTTGACCAGCAACGTCGCCCCGGGCGCCGCGGGCGCCGCGCCGGCGACCAGCCCGGGCAGCTTGTCCCGGTCGACGTCGACGATCAGCGCGTCGATTTCGACCTGGCGCGGCAACACGTCGAGCTGCTCGATGAGTGCCTGGTACATGGCGCGCTTGCCGGCCGCGTCGTGGATGATGACGGCGTTCAGCGAGGGGTCGGCGTCGATGCGCGGATGGCCGGCGTCGGCGGCCTGCACGGAGGCGGCGGCCGGCTGCCCGACCAGCAGGTTCGACAGGATCGTCTTCATGCCGGGGATGGTTTCCGTCCTGCCGCGGGCGGTGATCACGCGGTCGGTCGCGCCGGCGTACTTCAGGCGGAACACCATCGGCTGCATGTCGTTCATGGCGTCGCCTGGCCGGGCGGGCACCAGGACCTCGCGCGCCAGGCGGACGTACTCGCGCGGCCCGCTGATGACGACGGCGCCTTCCTTCGGCAGCTCCACCCAGCCGAAGCGGCTCTCGTACAAACCCACGCCGGCCAGCACGCCCCTGGCATCCCGCACGGCGTTCGCGCCAAGCTCGAGGCGCATCGACACATTGTCTTCGCGGGGAACGATATGCAGCGTGTCGCCGTAGACGAACCAGCGGAAGCGGCAGGCCTGCGCCAACCGGTCCAGCAAGTCGGCGCCGCCACTCGCGCGCAGGGTTTCTTTTTTCACGGCCCGATCCGGCACGTCGAACACGACCTCCACGCCGTATTCGGTGGCGAACCGCTCCAGCACCTGGTGCAGCGGCATGCCGGCGGTATCGAGTGCGAAGCCGTGGTCCTTCCAGCCCGCCGGGACTGCGGCGTGCGCGGCCGGTGCCCAGAGCGACGTCGCCACCGTGGTCGCCGTCATCAGCGCCAGCGTCGCGCGCCGCCAGAATCTCGAGCTCGTCCCAAAGCCGGGACAGCAAATGTTAGCGCACAACATCATTGTAACTCCTACCACTTTTTTAGCCGCCCAATGCCGGCTCAAAATGCATCCGGCTATGGTTTCTCACGGTATTCGATGCGTTTTTCGCTCGCTCGACATCGGCGCGGCAATTCGCCGAACCCCGCTCCAACACGAACCGGATTCAGTCATGCTGGAAGCGAAAAAATTTCGGCAAGGAAACAATTAATTCGTTGCGTAGTCTACCTCGGGCACAAAAAGAAACTCAAGGGTTTTTGATAAAGCTCAAAGCTTTTTAAGGAATGACGCATTATCGCCACAGCATGAACTTTGTTTAGTAAATAAATGTGCCTCGCCGGTAAAAGCGATAAGGACAGACAGGGTCAAGTACGACCCAAAAAGAGGGAAACCGCGAAAAAAACTTAAACGATAAAACACTCCAGTAACTTGAATCCCGATTCTGTTTCCAGATTGACGGATTCAATTGCCGCGGGAATCAGGACGCAATCGCCGATACGCACGTCCAGCCGCCCCCGGCCGTAATCGATCGTATAGGCTCCATGTACGCAGACATGGATAACGAACGAGTCGAACGCGTAATTCCGCACGACCGTTTCGGAACACGCCAATATATCGGCCGTGAAATGCTCGCAGTGCACGAGGCGGGCAGGCGCATTCAGGATTTCCTGATACGCGAGCCTGCAATCCTGGTCGGCACCGACATCCAGTGCGGCGATGGCGTTGTCCGTGTCCAGCGCGCGCCGGCGTCCGTTCGCATCGACGCGGTCGTAGTCATGGATCCGGTAGGTCACGTCGGACGCCTGCTGGATCTCGGCGATCAGGACGCCCTTCCCTATGGCGTGGACCCTGCCGGCGGGCAGGAAAAACACGTCGCCCGCGGCGACGGCGTGACGGTTCAGGATGTCGTCGACCCGGCCGCATTCGAATCTTTCGCGGCACAGGGCGGCGCTGACTGGCCGATTGAACCCGGCAATCAGCGTCGCGCCGGGATCGGCCTGGATCACGTACCACATTTCCGTTTTCCCCGGCGAATCGTGTTTCATACCGGCCAGCACATCGCCGGGATGCACCTGGATCGATAAATCGTCGGCGGCGTCGATGAATTTGACGAGCAAGGGAAAACGATTACCAAAGCGCGCATACGGGGATTTCCCGACAAGGCATTCCCGATAATGCCTCAGCAAAGCCGAAAGCGAAGTACCGGCCAGCGCGCCATTTTTCACCAGCGAATCGTCCGACGGCAGTCCGCACACTTCCCACGACTCGCCGCAACGCGACCCCGGCGGGCAGTCCCTGGCGAGATGGCTGAATAACTTTCGCCCGCCCCATATTTTATCCTTGTATATACTTTTGAATATCAGGGGATATAAATCCGGCATCGTTCGCGAGATAATGTTGATATCTTTTTTTGTCGACTGGCAAATATGCATGTCAGTCGCCGAATACGGATTTTTATTCCGCGACAGGGCAATCGGCTGTATTGAGATTCAATCGCCGCGACGTAATCTGGCGCTGCGGTGCCGCCTGCGTCGCGCTTGTTCCGGCAATATGGAAGCGGGCCACCGCCTCGGCCAGCCGGGCCGATTGTTCACGCAGGCTTTCCGCGGCCGCGGCGGCTTCGCCGACGAGCGCGGCATTCTGCTCCGTCATCCCGTTCATCTGGCCGATCGCGACGCTGATCCCGCCGATGCTCGCACCCTGCTCGGCGCTGGCCGCGGAAATCTGCCTGACCAGCTCGGCAACGCGGCGCACGGCCTTGACGATCTGGTCCATGGTCGCGGCGGACTCGCCGACCAGCGCATGACCGGCGTCGACCTGGGTCACCGAGTCGCGAATCAGCGTATCGATCTGCCGCGCCGCCCCGGCCGAACGCTGCGCCAGTTCCCGGATCTCCGCCGCCACCACGGCGAAACCGCGGCCGGCCTCGCCGGCGCGGGCCGCCTCGACGGCCGCGTTGAGGGCGAGGATATTGGTCTGGAACGCGATCGAATTGATGACCGTGGTGATGTCGACGATCCTGTCCGAACTTGCCTTGATCGACCCCATCGTGTCCGACACGCGCGCGGCGACCTCGCTGCCGCGCTGCGCGCAGGCGTACGCGGCCGTGCTCAGTTCCTGCGCCTGCCGCGCGTTCTCGGCGTTGCCGCCGACCGTGTCCTCCAGGCGCGCCATAGCGGCGGTGGTCTGGCGCAGCGTGCCCGCCTGCTGTTCGGTGCGCGTCGACAAATCCAGGTTGCCCTCGGCGATCTGGCGCGACGCCACGAGCACGTGCTCGCTGCCGGCGGTGATCTGCGCGATCGCCGCGAACAGGTTCTGCTGCATGAGCTTCAGGGCGCGCATCAGCTGGCCCGCCTCGTCCTTGCCGCCGGTGTCGATCGCCACGTGGAGATCGCCGCCGGCGATGGTGTCGGCGATGCGCGCCGCGCGCCGCAGCGGCGTGGTGATCGACCGCGTGATGTACACCGCGCACAGGGCGCCGAGGAGCAGCATCGCGAGGCCGGCGCCGAGCATGTGGACTTGCGCCGTGCGGTAGCGCGTGCGCGAGTGGTCGCGGGTGCGCGCCATGGCGTCCTGCTCGGCATTGGCCAGGGTGTCGAGCGCGTCGATCCAGCCCGCGTACCTGGGCGCGAAATCGGTTTTCAGCATCACGGCCGCATCGAACAGATTGCCCGACGCGGCGGTGGACTGGATATTCCGCAGCGCCGGCATCAACGCCTGCTTGCGCCGGCGCACCTCGGCCAGGGCGTCCGCGTCGACCGCGCCATGCTGCAAGGCCCGCTCGGCCTCGTCGTAGTCGCCCAGCAGGCGCACCAGCGCGGCGGCCGCGTCGGTGCCCTCTTTCCCATCCGTGGGCGCGGCGATCCGGCGCATGGCCAGCGCGATCTCCGCGCCGGCATGCCGCATCCGCAGCGCGCCGTTCAGGCTGACCAGGCGGCTGCCGACGATGTGCTCGGTATCGCTCTGCAATACGCCCATGTTGCCGAGCCCGATGCCGAGCAAGGCACTTGCACACAACAGGACGAGGCCGAAACCCAGCGCGAGCCTCGCGCCGATATGAAGATTGACGATTGCGCGCATGAGAGCTCTCCCGGTGGCGGTGGATGTCAACAGGCCGTCACGCGCGCAGCACCGACACGCCGCGTTGGTGTATGCCCAGGCTGACCGGGTCGGCCACGTTGCGCGCCCGGTCGACGTGGGGGCAGACGACGAACAGCTCGCCGATTTCGGTATCCAGCGTGTACTCGTAGAAGCCGCCGAGATAGGTGGCCTTGCACACCCTGGCCGCCAGCCCGTACTGGCCGAGATCGCCGACGATCCACGCCTCGGGCCGCACCGCCACGAGCGCCCGTCCAGTGGGAACGGCATCCGGCGCGCGCCAGGAGAGCGGCCCCAGTTGCACCTCGCCGCCATGGGTCACATTGGCCGGCAACAGCAGGGCCTCGCCCATGAAGCCGGCCACGAATTCGCTGTTGGGGCGTTCGTACAGGTCCGATGGCGAGCCCGCCTGCGCGATCAGCCCGTCGCGCATGACGATGATCTGATCCGACACCGCCAGCGCTTCGCTCTGGTCGTGCGTGACGTAGGCCACGGTCAGCTGCAGGCGCTGCTGCAACGCGCGGATTTCATCGCGCATCTGGCGCCGCAGCCGCGCGTCAAGGTTCGACAGCGGTTCGTCGAACAGCAGCACGGCCGGCTCCAGCACGAGAGCGCGCGCCAGCGCCACGCGCTGCTGCTGCCCGCCGGACAACTCGCCCGGCCAGCGCGTGCCGAAACCTTTCAACCCCACCGTGTCGAGCGCGGCGTCGACGCGTTCCTTCGTGCGCTCGCGGTCCACGCCGGCCACCGTCAGGCCGTACGCGACGTTATTGAAAATATTCATGTGCGGGAACAGCGCGTAGCTCTGGAAGACCAGGCTGACGTTGCGCTCCGCCGCCGACAGGGTGGTCACGTCGACGCCGTCGATCAGGATCTGGCCGCCGGTCGGGCTTTCCAGGCCGGCGATCATGCGCAGGGTCGTGGTCTTGCCGCAGCCCGAGGGGCCGAGCAGGGTCGTCAGGGTGCCCTTCGGCACCGTGAAGTTGATGCCTTTGACCGCCAGGGCGCCGTTCTTGGTGTAGGCCTTGGTGATGTTCTTGAATTCGATTCCGGGCTTCATGATGGCTCCTCGTTTTTGTTCGTTATGAGATCACCGGCGCTGCCTGCGCCGTGTCTTCCTGCTGTTCCTGCTGGCGCTTGCGGCGTCCCAGCGAGCGCTCCCCGACCATCCATTGGATGAGCCCGGTGGCGGCGAGCATCAAGAGCGTCAGCACCGTGCAATAGGCCAGCGCCACGCCGTACTCGCCGTTGCCGACCCGGCCGATGATGAAGGTGGTGGCCAGCTCGTTCTCGGCGCTCACCAGGAAGATCACGGACGACACGGTCGTCATGGCGCGCACGAAGGAATACACGAGCGACGTGACCAGCGCCGGGCGCAGCAGCGGAAGAATGACGCGGCGCAGGGTGGTCGGCGTCGACGCGCCCAGCATGCTCGACGCCTCGTCGAGGCTCTTGTCGATCTGCTTGAACGCGGCCGTGCCGGCGCGGATGCTGACCGGCAGGTTACGGAACACGAAGCACACCATGATGATCAGGCCGGTGCCGGTCAGCTCGAACGGCGGCACGTTGAAGGCCGTGACGTACGCCACGCCCAGCACGGTGCCCGGGACCGCGAAGGCCAGCAAGGCGCCGAACTCGAACGCGTTCTGGCCGCGGAACTTGACGCGGGCCAGCAGGTAGGCGACGAGCAGGCCGAACAGGGCCGTCACCGGCGCGGCCGCGCCGGCGAGGCGCAACGTCGTCAGCAGCGATTGCCACGCGGCGCCGGTCAGCGCGAAGCCGCCGTTCCAGTCGATGCCGAACGCGGTGTGGAAGTGCTGGAACGTCAGGCTGAAGTCGCGTCCCCACAGCTTGACGAAACCGCCGGCGAACGCGAACAGGTAGATGATGGCGGTGAAGCCGAGCCAAGGCACGGCCACGCCCATGGCGACGCGGCGGACCGGCGTGGGCAGCGCGGGCGGAATGCCGTTGTCGCCCTTGCCCGACATGCTGGTATAGCTGCCCTTGCCGAGCGCCTTGCGCTGGAGGACGAATACGGCGAGCGCGAACGCGCTGAGGATCAGCGCGAGCGACGCGGCGCGCCCCGGATCGATCTGCGCGCCGACGATGGCGAAGAAGATCTCGGTCGAGAGCACGGAGAACTGCCCGCCCACGACGATCGGATTGCCGAAGTCGCTCATCGACTCGATGAAGCCGACCAGGAAGGCGTTGGCCAGGCCGGGCCCGAGCAGCGGCAGCGTGATCGAGATGAACGCGTACATCGGCTTGGCGCGCAGGGTTTGCGCCGCCTCCTCGAGCGTGGGCGCGATGGCTTGCGTGACGCCGCGCATCATCAGGTACGAGATCGGCGTGAACGCGATCATCTGGGCCAGCCACACCCCTTTGGCGCTGTAGAACCAGCGCGAGGGCTCCAGCCCAAACAATTGTTCCAGCGCCTCGTTGACGAGTCCGGCGCGTCCGAACAGCAGGATCAGGCCCAGGCCCACCACGAACGGCGGCGTCACGATGGGCAGGATCGACATCACGCGCACCAGCGGCCTGGCGCGTACCAGCGCGCGCTCGGTCAGCAGCGCCAGCAAGGTGCCCAGGACCGTGGTGCCGGTGGCGGTGGCCAATGCCAGGCCCAGCGTATTCCACGCCACGCCGCAGCTTTGCGCCCCGCTGACGCAGCGCAGGCTCCACACGCGCGAACTGGACAGGCGCGCCCAGCCCTCGGTCGCGCTGAGCTGCCCGGCTTCGTCGAACAGGGCGCCGCTCAGCGATTTGAGCACCGGCTCGGCGATGAACAGGATCAACGCGGCGGCGCACAGGACGACGGCGCCGGCGACGAATTCGTTACCCTGGAAATAGCCGAGGCGGGCGAGTCCCACCCCCAGCAGCACCAGCAGCGACACCAGCACGATCGCCGCGCCCCAGCCGAATCCGAACTGGCCGACCGCGAGCTCGAGCGCGCCCGCCTGCAGCGACGGCCACACCCAGCCTTGCACGCCGATCGCGTAGCCCGCGCCGAGCATGCCGGCCAGCCCCACCCCGGCGCTGCCCAGCAGGACGAACGCCTGGGCGCGCCGCGCACGGAGGAGCAGGCCGCCCAGCGCGACGACGGGCGCGACCAGGGGCAGGAACAGCCACGGACGCTGGAATGCAGCGGCCTGCAGCCAGGCGTTGGCCGCGCCGACGTCGCTGAAGATCGCGCCGAAGTCGCGCAGCCACTTGAAATCGTCAGGCACACCGTACCAGGGCAGTAGTCCCGACGCCGCGATGGCGAGCATGGCCCAGCATCCCGGGACACCGCCAAACCAGGTTTTTTGTTTCATGATTGTTTTCCGATCCCCAGGCCGGGGCCAAATATTGCAATCGGAGCGGTGCCGGTGGGGCACCGCTCCCTCGGTGACACCGGCGTCAGTCGCCGTTGACTTCCTTTTCCCAGCGCTCGAGCAGGCGCTTGCGTTCGGTCGCCTTGCCGTACTTCGCGAAGTCGTAGTTGATCAACTTGATGTGCGAGACGTCCGGCACCCGCGGATCGACTTTCGCGGCCTTGTTCGAGGGGAGCTGGAACTGCTTGGCCGCCGCACCGAGTTCCTGCGCCTTCGCGGTCAGCGCCCAGTCGTAGAACCGCTTGGCGTTGGCGAGATTGCGCGCGCCCTTGACGATCGACATCGATCCGATTTCGTAGCCGGTCCCTTCGCACGGCGTCACGCTCTTCACCGGGAAACCCTGGATGACTTCGCCCGGCACGTCGTGCACGAAACTGATCGAGATCGTGTTCTCGCCATGCGACACGTTCTTCAGCGGCCCGGTGCCGGAGCGCGGGTACTGGCTGATGTTCTTGTGCAGCTTCTTCAGGTACTCGAATGCCTTGTCTTCGCCCGTGAGCTGGACGAGGGTGGCGATCGCCATGTAGGCGGTCCCCGAGGAGTTCGGATTGGCCATCTGGATCTCGCCCTTGTACTGCGGCTGGATCAGGTCCATCCAGCACATCGGGACCGGCAGCTTTTTCTTCGCCATCAACTCGGTGTTGTAGGCGAACCCGAGCGGACCGGAATACAGGCCGACCGTCTTGTACTTGGCCTGCTTGGCCTGCTCCACCGCCCAGTCGCGCAGCAGGTTGATGTTGGGGGACTGGTAGGCCAGGGTCAGGTCCTTCTCGGCCGCCTGCAGGTGCGGATCGCCCGTGCCGCCGAACCACACGTCGGTTTTCGGATTGGCGCTTTCGGCGGCGATCTGCGCCAGCGCTTCACCCGCGCCCTTTTGCACCATGTTGACCTTGATGCCGGTCTCGCGCGAGAACGTGGTCTGCACCAGGTTGCACCATTCGACCTGCACGCCGCAGATCAGATTCAGGGTACCGCCAGCGGCGCTGGCCGGGCCGGCGGCGAGCGCCAGCAGGGGCGCCCCGAGGGCACCCGCGATAAATCGTTTCATGTCGTCTCCGTTTTAAGTATTGCCGGGAATGGCTTAGAAGGCGTAGCGCAGGCCGGCGCCGATCGCGCGCGACTGCCCACCGGTGGCGACGCCGACGCCGCCGGCATCGAAGTCGTAACGGCCGCGCGCCTCGTTCTTGACGATGGCGGCGAAGGTTTCGAACATCATTTGTTTGTTGAACACGTACTGGTACGCGATGACGGCGTTGCGCGCGCCGGTATCGTTGCCGTTGCAGGCGGTGCCATTGCCGTACTCGCAGTGGACGTCGCTGCCCACGCCGTAGCCGCCGTACACGACGTGCTTGCCGAAGGCGTGCTTGGCGGAGATGACGGTGCCGTGCTTGGTCAGCAGGCTTTTCGCCGTGCCGGTGGCGTTGGCGTCCGACAGGCGCATGCGGTCGTGGCCCAGGCCGAGGATGGTGCCGTCCGGCAGGGTGTAGCGCATGCCGAAGCGGAAGTCGCGGTCACGCGTGTTGTGGTCGTTGGTGCCGTTCAGCGTGCCCTTGTCGTTGCGCTGTTCGCCCGACACGCGCAGCTCGAGCGGGCCGTGGACGTACTGCAGGCCGAGGCTGAAGCTGCCGTCATTCAGGTGCGGGCTGTTGGTCGTGCCCGCGGCGCTCTTGCCTTCGTTGGCGCTGTAATAGACGCGCGCCGACAGGCCGCCGAAACTGGCCGATTCGAACGCGAGCGTGTTGTCGAAGCGGACGTTGAACTGCGGACCGACGGCCGACTGGCCGCTGGCGCCGGACAGCATGCCCTGGTCGTCCTGCAGGCCCGCGCCCATCGGCGAGAAGTCGGCGGTGCCGCTGTTCCAGCGTGCCGCCGCCGTCATCCGGCCCAGCTTCACGGTACCGACGTTGGCGAACGCGATGCCGACATAGACGTCCTTCGCGCTGCCGAACATGCCGGCGGTGGCGCTGGCGTTGCCGTTGTCGGCGGCAATACCGGTGGTGAAGTTGGCCAGGCCGGTCATGCCGTTGCCCAGGTCCACCGAGGCGCGGAAGGCCAGCTCGGAACTGACGTTGCTGACCCGGAAGCGGCCGCGCTTGTCCTGGGCCGGCACCGCGGCGTCGACCGCGTCGACGTACTCGAACTGGGCATCGCCCACGCCGGAGACCGCAAAATGCACCGGACCCGCCGCCATGATCGGCTCGGCGTACGCCGCCGACATGCACACCATCGACGCCGCCAGGGCGATACCACTGATCATATTTTTTTTCATTTCATCTCCTGTAAGGCGCTCGGGTAAGCGCCCATCCCTCGTTATGGAAGCCGGCTGTGCGGACCTTCGCACGGCCGGCCCTGCATCGATGTGCCCGCCGGGGGGGACGGCGTGACGCTCGACTTGGACGCAGTGTATTGAAGCAATTTTTAAATTGCGATATTGCAGTGCCGCAAAACGGCGCCAATCTTGCGGCTGGCTTTCAGCCTCCTTTCAATTGGCTTTCAGTAAGTACCTTTTTCCGCCCGGAAAGTTCATTCGCCTTCCATTTTTTCTCGTGCACAAGTAAATTCCGGGATGTAACAGCAGTGTTCGCGGCATTCCGACTACTCAACGACCCGACGATCTATGAAAATCCTGCTTGTGGAAGACGACGCCGACATGTCGAAAGCGCTGGCCCGCGCACTCGACAAACGCGGTTTCCAGGTCACCACCTGCGCCGACGGCACGCATGCCTTCCGCCAGATCCGCGAAGAAACGAACGACCTGGTCATCCTCGACCTGAACATTCCCAACCTGGACGGCCTGCACATCCTCCAGCGCACCCGCGCCCTGTCGATCGGCGTCCCGATCATCGTGCTGACCGCGCGGGGCGCCGTGGGCGACCGGGTCGCGGGCCTGAACGCCGGCGCCGACGACTACCTCGCCAAGCCGTTCGACCTGGAAGAGCTGGAGGCGCGGATCCACGCTCAGCTGCGGCGCAAGGGAAATGGGGAAGAGTCGATGCAGAAGTGCGGGAGGCTGCGCTTCGAACGCAGTTCGGGCGCGTTCTACAACGGCGAGGCCCCGCTCGAATTCACGCCCCGCGAGCAGGCCCTGCTGAAGGCGTTGATCGCGCGCCCGGGCCACGCCGTCAATCGCGAACGCCTGCTGCAGGTGGTCTTTCCCGACGACGCCAACGTCCAGGTCGAGGCCATCGAGGTCGTCATCCACCGCCTGCGCAAGAAGCTGATGGCGACCCAGACCGAGATCATGACGTTGCGCGGCGTCGGCTACCTCCTGCGCCCCGAAACCGCGCGGCCCGCATGAAGTTCGCGCTGCGCGACCGCTCGCTGCGCCGCTATCTGCTGGCCGGCATCCTGGCGCCGATCGCCCTGTTCATCGTCCTCAACGCCATTCATTTGTACTTGCATGCGCTCGATTCGGCCAACACCGCCTACGACCGCATGCTGGTGACCACCGCGTATTCGATCGGCAACAATATCGCGGTGGAGGATGGTCACCTGCTCACCAACGTGGCCTTCGCCTCCCTGGAAGTCTACGAAGCCGGGTTTTCCACCCGGATGATTTACAAGATCAGCGACCGGAACGGCAGGTATATCGCCGGCGATCAGGACTTGCCGACGTTCCGCCCCAGCGGCGCGCGGTGGCCCAAAGCGCCCACCCTGCTGAAGGTGTACGAGAGCATCTATGGCAGCGCCCCGGTGCGCGTGGCCGCGCTGGCGCAACCATCGAAACTGCAGCACCCGGAAGACGATCTGATCATCCAGATCGCCGAACCGCTGTCGTATCGCCGCGAGGTGGCGCGCGACATTCTGTGGAGTGCGGTGCTTGGGCAGACGCTGTTGCTTGCGGTCGTGGCCGGCGTGACGATGGCCGTCGTCACGCTGGCCTTGCGCCCGCTCGACAGCCTGCGCACGCAACTCGATGCGCGCCATGAGGACGACCTGTCGGCACTCCACTGCGCGTCCGCGCCGCGCGAACTGCGGCCGGTGGTGGCGGCCCTGAACCAGTTGATGGGCCGGCTGCACCGGACCGTCGACCTGCAGCAGCACTTCGTGGCGAACGCGTCGCACCAGCTGCGCACGCCGCTGGCCGTGCTGCAGACGCAGCTGCAATCGGGGCTGAGCGGCGACATCGAGCCGGAACTCGCGCTGCGCGAAATGCGTTCGACGGTCGAGCGCGCGACCAAGCTGGCGAACCAGCTGCTGTCGCTCGCCCGGATCGAGCAATTGCGGGGCAAGTCCACGCGCGAGCGGTGCAACCTGGCGGACGTGGCGCGCGACGTGGCGATCGACCTGTCGCCGCTGATCTCGGACAAGAACCTCGATTTCGAGCTGGATGCCGGCGACGTCTGGGTCGAGGGCCGTCACTGGATGGCCGCCGAAATGGTGTCGAACCTGTTGCACAACGCGATCCGCCACACGCCGGCCGAGTCCCGCCTCGGCATTCGTGTGGCGCCCCGCGACGACGGCGCCCTGCTGTGCGTCTGGGATTCCGGTCCCGGCATCCCCGACCAGCAGGAGATGCGCGTGTTCGAACCGTTCGCCGCCGCCCACAGTTCGAAAGGCGGCGGCCTGGGCCTCGCGATCTGCGCCGAAATCGCCGACTCGATGCACGCGGAACTCACCCTGTGCAACTGCGGTATGGCGGGCGCGGTCACCGGACTGGAGGCGCGCGTCCTATTCGCGAACCGCCTGGCCGCCCCCGCCGACTAGGCGCGCCGGCGCCACGCCGCCATCCAGGCCGATGCCATGTCGGACGTCGCGAGGATCGCATCCATCACGCTGCATTCGTCCGGCAGCGCGCCGACGGGCACCATGCGCAAGCCGATGTAGCGGCCGTCGTCCGCATCCCGCAGGATTTCCAGGTCCCCCACATGCGGCGGCGGGTATCCCCCGTCACCGCATGGCGGCAACATTGCCGTGACCACGAGGTGACTCTTGTCCCGCGCATGCAGGGCGGTACGGGTCAGGATGTCGCCGAACCGGAGCTCGAGGACCGGCACGCCGCCCTCGTCCTGGCCGGTCAGCGCGACCAGTTCGCGCAGCAGCGCGGTGATCCGGGCAGTGCCGGCGTCATCTTGCAAGTTTGCGCCCCTCGGATGTGTGGTTATGGCGTCTCTCCGCCTTTTCTGGGCAGGCCCCGCATGCGGCCCCAATCGACATCGTCCTCATGGCGACGCGCGGCCGGACCGCGCGATGTCGCCACCACCTGCCCGTCGCTCAACGACGCGAAGGCCGGATGCCGGTCGGGCTTCCCCGGCGGGTTCTTGGAGAAAAAGTGTTGGATGAAGAAGAGTTTGTCCATGATGTCCAGTCGTTGCTTGCCTGGTCGGCACTGGGCATATGTGCATGGGCGCGGGCCGACGGTTCCGTGGCCATCTGTTTATTCATGAACTTCGATCAAATTATTCGCTATCGTGATATCTAACCTGTGTTCGCCCGGCAAGATATTTCCAGAAGTAATGCCGAGTATTTGAACTTGAAATTGGATTTATATCTCATCGGTTCCGATAATGTGCTTACAGTCAAACGAAACGGAGAACAGAGAATGAACATCGCTAAAAACATGGAAGCCATCTTCCTCGCAGCCCTGGTCGTGGCCGTGAGCGTCTCGAACACCTTCGCCGCCCCCGTCGCGCCGCTGCAAGTGGCGGCCCGCGCCGCCGCCCCGACCGCGCCGACCGGCCCGGCCATCACGATCGTCATCGTCGGCAAGCGCCTGACCGCTGCGCAGAAAGCCAAGCTGGCGGCCTGATGCGCAAAGCGCCCGCACCGGACGAAAAAAACGCCAGGCGCACGCACTGGCGTTTTTTTTTACCGGCTGACGAACCACTTACCCCGCCAACAGCCGGCGCCGCAGCAGCGCCTCGAGACCGCGCCTCGCATGGCAGGCGATGTGAACGTACAACGCTGCGCTCGCGCGCTCGAAGATGATGCGATGCTGCCCCGCGAGAAGCTCGCGATACTGATCCAGTTGGAGCTCCTCCAGTTCCCGCACAAGGATGCGCCTGGAAGGCCACTCCTTGAGTGACCCGACGTCATCGCGGATCTGTTCCGTTACCTTTTTGACGAATGCCGGAGACTGGGAACGCTTCAGGTATTCGCGGATCCCGAGAAGATCGTCGCGCGCGGCATCGGTCCAGATAATTTGCATGAGGTCGTTCAGCTTTCCCCGTCTTCCGCCTCGAACTGCGCGAACAGATCATCATGATCGGTCACTTTGCCCTGTTCGATTTGCTTCTGGCCATGCGCAAGAATGCGGAGCATCGTCAGCTGGTCCTGCATTGTCTGGTAGCTCAAGGGATCCTGGATAACGGCCTGTACCTTGCCGTTCACGGTGATCAGCACCGGCTCGCGCGTCTCCTGCACCTGCTTGACGACATCGCTCGTGTTCGTTTTCAGGAAGCTGATGGGTTGAATATTTTGCACAACGTTCATGAGGCCTCCACAGTCGATGACGGCATCGACACGGCATACCTGAATCCAGTACCGAATTTGGCACCATCCACCATGCTTGCGATCCGCATAAAAAAAACCGCCAGGCTCACGCACTGGCGGTTTTAGTTGGCTGAACAGCCGACAGAGGCTTACTGCGCCGCTGCCGCCGCGTCATCCGCAGCCGCTGCCTTCATCGACAGCTTCAGGCGGCCGCGCTCGTCGGTCTCGAGGACCTTCACGCGCACTTGCTGGCCTTCCTTCAGGTAGTCGGCGACGGCGTTCACACGCTCGTTGGCGATCTGCGAGATGTGCAGCAGGCCGTCCTTGCCCGGCATGACCTGGACGATGGCGCCGAAGTCCAGCAGCTTCAGCACGGTACCGTCGTAGGTCTTGCCCACTTCGACCGATGCGGTCAGCTCTTCGATGCGGCGCTTGGCTTCCTGGCCGGCGGCGGCGTCGACCGACGCGATGGTCACGATGCCTTCGTCGGTGATGTCGATTTGCGTGCCGGTTTCTTCGGTCAGCGCGCGGATGACGGCGCCGCCCTTGCCGATCACGTCACGGATCTTCTCCGGATTGATCTTGATGGTGATCAGGCGCGGGGCGAAGTCGGACAGTTCCGTCTTCACGGACGGCACGGCCTTCTGCATCTCGACCAGGATGTGCTGGCGCGCTTCCTTGGCTTGCGCCAGTGCCACCTGCATGATTTCCTTGGTGATGCCCTGGATCTTGATGTCCATCTGCAGCGCGGTGATGCCCGCAGTGGTGCCGGCGACCTTGAAGTCCATGTCGCCCAGGTGGTCTTCATCGCCCAGGATGTCGGTCAGGACGGCGAACTTGCCGCCTTCCTTGATCAGGCCCATCGCGATGCCGGCCACGTGGGCCTTCATCGGGACGCCCGCGTCCATCAGTGCCAGGCAGCCGCCGCAGACGGAGGCCATCGACGAGGAACCGTTCGACTCGGTGATTTCCGACACCAGGCGGACCGAGTAGCTGAACTCTTCCGGCGACGGCAGCGCGGCGACCAGCGCGCGCTTGGCCAGGCGGCCGTGGCCGATTTCGCGGCGCTTCGGCGTGCCCACGCGGCCGGTTTCACCGGTGGCGAACGGGGGCATGTTGTAGTGCATCATGAAGTCGTCGGTGTACTCGCCCATCAGCGCGTCGATCTTCTGGCTGTCGCGGCCGGTGCCCAGCGTGGCGATCACGAGGGCCTGGGTTTCGCCGCGGGTGAACAGCGCGGAACCGTGGGTGCGCGGCAGGACGCTCGTGCGGATCGAGATCGGACGCACGGTGCGGGTGTCGCGGCCGTCGATGCGCGGCTCGCCGTCCAGGATCTGCGAACGCACGACCTTGGCTTCCATGTCGAACAGGATGTTGCCGACTTCGACGCTGTCGACGCCTTCGCCCAGCTCGGCCAGCACCAGCGCGGTCGTTTCCTTCAGCTTCTGCGTACGGGCCTGCTTGTCGCGGACCTGGTAGGCTTCGCGGATCTTGCCTTCCGCAATCGCGGTGACGCGGGCGATCAGCTCTTCGTTCTTCGGTGCCGGCGCCCATTCGACTTCCGGCTTGCCGCCTTCTTCGACCAGCGCGTGGATCGCGTCGATGACGGCCTTCATCTGCTCGTGGCCGTAGACGACCGCGCCCAGCATGATTTCTTCCGACAGTTGCTGCGCTTCGGATTCGACCATCAGCACGGCGTGCTCGGTACCGGCGACGACCAGGTCCATCTGCGAGGTCTTGAGCTGGGTGGTGGTCGGGTTCAGGATGTACTGGCCGTTCGCGTAACCGACGCGGGCGGCGCCGATCGGGCCGTTGAACGGGATGCCGGCCACGCACAGGGCGGCCGAGGCACCGATCATCGACGGGATGTCCGGATCGATTTCCGGATTGACGGACAGGACGTGGATGATTACCTGGACTTCGTTCAGATAGCCTTCCGGGAACAGCGGACGGATCGGACGGTCGATCAGGCGCGACGTCAGCGTTTCCTTCTCCGACGGACGGCCTTCACGCTTGAAGAAGCCGCCCGGGATCTTGCCCGCGGCGTAGCTCTTCTCGATGTAGTCGACGGTCAGCGGGAAGAAATCCTGGCCTGGCTTGGCATCCTTCTTGGCCACGACGGTCGCAAGGACGACGGTGTCTTCGACCGACACGAGGACGGCGCCACTGGCTTGACGGGCGATTTCGCCGGTCTCGAGGGTGACGGTATGGTCGCCGTACTGGAAGGTTTTCGTAACTTTGTTAAACATGGGTAATCCCTTTCTATTTGCCGACAGATTTTCAGGCGCTGTCGTTCACCTCAACTACATTTTTTTCCTTCGGGTCAGAGCACGGTGTTCACGGTTGTGCTCTGACCCCGGCTTACGGTGTTCACGGTTGTGCTCTTACCCCGACTTACTTCAAAGAAAAACTCACCGACGGCCGAAACGAAAAATGCCCGCGACAGTGAAACTGACGCAGGCATTTCAAAGCTTGGGCCGTCTGGCGCAATGCTCGGAAACTGCTGATTACTTACGCAGGCCGAGTTTGGCGATCAGGTCGCGGTAACGGTTCAGATCCTTGGCCTTCAGGTAAGCCAGCAGGCTCTTACGACGGTTGACCATCATGATCAGGCCACGACGGGAGTGGTGATCCTTCTGGTGTTCCTTGAAGTGGCCGTTCAGTTCGTTGATGCGGGCGGTCAGCAGTGCAACCTGGACTTCCGGCGAACCGGTGTCTTTGTCGCCGCGTGCGTTGTCCGCGATGATCGCGGCCTTGTTGATGTTTTCTACGGTCATGATGTTGCCTTTCACATGCGGTGCAAGAGTCGGAACCCAGCGCACCGTGAATTGATAAAAAACCTGGCCCGAAGGCCAAGACCGGGAAGTATATGGGAAAAGCGCGGGCGAGGCCAGTTTTTCCGCCGCTTCCGTTAAAATCGGGAGGTTGGCGATGCCACAATGGCATGCCCGCTGAACCGTAAACACATGAAAATCACTCTCATCCGCACCGCCGCCGTCCTTGGCATCGCCCTGTCCCTGTCCGCCTGCTCGACCTTCAACCGCACGCCGCCGGCCGGCACGCCGCTGGCCGACGTGACCGCGAAGCTGGGCAAGCCGGACGCCGTCTACCCCGATCCCGCCGGCGGCCAGGTGCTGGAATACCGCGGCCAGCCGATGGGCCAGTACAACCACATGGCACACATCGGCGCCGACGGCCGCCTCGTGGCGTACGAGCAGGCGCTCACCAGCGCGAACTTCGCCAAGGTGCAGCCGGCGCGCTGGACGAAGGACGACGTCCTGCGCACCTTCGGCCGCCCCGCCGAAGTCTCGCGCGACCGCGCGACGGGTGACGAAGTCTGGTCGTACCGCTACAAGCAGGACGGCATCTGGAACTCGTACAGGAACATCTATTTCAACGTCCGCGGCGAAGTACGGCGCACGGACGACACACCGGATCCGCTGCTCGACGACCGTTCGAAGGGCCTGTAACCAGGAGATCGCGATGATGACCCCGCTCCGTTCGACCCTGTGCGCGACCGCCCTGGCGCTGGTCCTGTCAGGCTGCACGACGATATTGCGCCAGCCGCCGCCGATTGGGGCGCCGCTGACCGCCGTCACCGCGCAGCTCGGGCAGCCGAACGCCGTCTATCCGGATCCCGCCGGCGGCCAGGTACTCGAATACCGTGGCCAGCCGATGGGCCAGTTCCAGTACATGGCGCGCATCGGCCCGGACGGCCGTCTCGTCTCGTACGACCAGGTTCTCACGAGCGAGAACTTCGGCAAGGTCAAAGTCGACCGGTGGACCAAGGACGACATCCTGCGCAATTTCGGCCGCCCCGCCGAGGTGTCGCGGGTGTACGCGCACGACTACGAAGTGTGGTCGTACCGCTACAAGGAAGCGGGCGTGTGGAACTCGATGATGAACGTGCACTTCGATGCGCAGGGCGTCGTGCGCCAGATGCTCAACGGGCCCGACCCGCTGTACGACGACCGTTTCCGCCGCCGCTGATCCGCGCCGGCAGCGCAACAATGTGTGAGGATGTGGCGATCGGCGCTGGCTATACTGGGCCGACATGATCGCCACCGCACCCGCCCTGCTCCCGCCGCGCGACCGCCGCCACGTCGGCATCGCGGTCACCCTCGTCGTGCATGCCGTCCTGGTCCTGGGCTGGCAGATGACGCGCCGTCCGCCCGCCGTCACGCCCGAACCGCCGCGCTCGACGATCCAGTGGATACGGCTGCCGGCGCCCGCCGCGCCCCAGCCGCGGCGCGAACAAGAGGAACAGGCGCCCGCGCGCCCGCAGGTGGCGCCGCGCGCAGGTGCGACCACCCTGCCCCGCGTGACCGTGCCGGCCGCACCCGCCGCCGCGCCGCCGGCGGCCGACACGCCCGCCGCCGCGAGCACGCCCGCGCACCGCCGGCGTCCTCCGCCGGCGCCGCCATGCTGGAACGCGCCCGGCGCGACGTCGGCGCCATCGACCGCGCGCTGCGCAAGGAAAACAATCCGTATATCGTCGCCCCGCCCGACAGCCCGCAGATCCGCCTGCGCAGGGGCATCCAGGCCGCGGCCGACATGGCGCCGAACGCGTGGTACCAGGCGCCGAAGGTGGCGGAACTCGTCAACAACACGGGCGACGGCGCACGCCGCGAGCGCGTGATCTCGGGCGGCGGCACCTATTGCATGACGGAGCGCGCCCCGACGACGAGCATCGACATGATCGAGAAACACGGCAAGTGGAGGCAGACCAATTGCCCGGAGCACGAATCGACGCCCAGCTCGCAGGAATGGCGCACGGCGCGCGACTGAAGTGGCTTGTGCGCCACGCGCACGATTGGACCTGTCATCGGAATGTCATCGAAATCGGCGAGCCTGACGTCGCGCTCCCGAAGCGCACTTTCCGAAGCGGATCCACTTTCACGAGGTCACCCATGTTCCTGTTTTCCCAGTCCGTCACGCCCGCCGTTCGCTCGCACCTGGACGCACAGGTTGCGTTCCTCAACGACATGTCGAAATCGATGTCGCGTTCGATCCAGCATCTCATCGACGCCAACATCCAGTTGAGCCAGACCCTGCTCGAAGAAAGCAACATCGCCGGCCAGCAGCTGCTGACGACGAACCACCCGACCGACGTCATCTCGGCCGCCGCGTCGCGCGCCCAGCCGGCCGCGGACAAGCTGCGCGCTTACCAGCAGCACCTGTCGCGCGTCGTCGCCGATTCCCAGGTCGACCTGGCCCGCGTGGCCGAGCAGCACGTGCAGGAGACGTCGCGCACCGCACGCACGTTGGCCGACGAGGTGGCGCGCGCCGCGTCCGAAGAAACGCAAAGCAGCCTGCGCGCGCAGCAGGACACGCTGAAGAATTTCCGCGACCCGTTCCAGAACGGCAGCGTCCACCGTGGCAACCTGCAGAGCGCAGGCAACGGCGCACATGACGACACGTTCCGCGGCAGTGTGCAGGCGGACGCGCACGTGGGTCAGCAGGGCAAGTCGGCCGCGAAAGCCGGCTGAGGCAACAACATATGCACGTCGTCCCCGCGCAGGCGGGGACCCAAGTTTGCGGCCGCAGCTGGAGAAATCAGGCTCCCGCCAAGGGGGCGCCGAGAGCGACGAGACTCAGCGGCGCTCGCTCGGATCGAGCGTCTCTTCATCCGTCTGGATGATGCTGACGGGCTTGCCTTTCGCGAGCCGGTACAGGTACACGGCATAACCCGACAGGCCATACACCACGAACAGCGGCCACAACACCTTCGGCGGGTCGATCGCCAGCAGTGCCAGCGCGAGCGCGATCAGGAACACGACGATGAACGGCACCGACTTGCGGAAATTGACGTCCTTGAAACTGTAGAACGGGACATTGGTCACCATCGTCAGGCCCGCGAACAGCGCGATGCCCCACGAGATCCAGTCGACCTTGCGCGCGCTGACGTTGATGTCCGGGTCCGTCATCATCATCACGAAGCCGACGACCAACGCGGCCGCGGCCGGGCTCGGCAAGCCCTGGAAGAAGCGCTTGTCGACGACCTCGATGTTCGTGTTGAAGCGGGCCAGGCGCAATGCGGCGCCGGCGCAGTAGACGAACGCGGCGATCCAGCCGAGCTTGCCCAGGCCGCGCAGCGACCATTCGTAGATGACGAGGGCCGGCGCGGCGCCGAACGAGACCATGTCGGACAGGCTGTCGTACTGCGCGCCGAACTCGGACTGCGTGTTCGTCAGGCGGGCGACGCGGCCGTCGAGGCTGTCCAGCACCATCGCGATGAACACGGCCCAGCAGGCGTGGTCGAAGCGCTGGTTCATCGCCATCACGATTGCGTAAAAGCCGCCGAACAGCGCCGCCGTCGTGAAGGCGTTCGGCAGCAGGTAGATGCCCCGGCGCGGGCGGGATGCGGCGGCATCCGTCTTGCGGACGCGGCTGAAGCGGGCGAAGCGGGGCGCCTTGATGGCGCCGGGTTTGCGGCGTCGGGGTAGTGTCGGCATAGGTTTCTTTTTCTCAACAATGCACCGAGGAGGCGCGGACCCCGCCATTATAGTGTCCGCGCACCTCTGTTAGCGAACGGCTACCGTCAGCGGAATTTCACCTTGCCGACCAGGCGCATCTGCAAGGTCGTCTCGCCCGGCTCGAAGCTCGGCTCGGGCATCTCGGCCATGTCCGCGCGCTTGGCCGACATGCGCATCATCTGCGGTGCCGCGGCCTCGGCCTGGCCGCCCGCGTAGTTGCCGCTGCCTTCGAAATCGACCGTGTCGATGACGGCGTCGTTCACGTTGCGGCCCATCGCGCGCGCGATGGAGGCAATGCGCTCATTGAGGTTGCGGTACGTGGCGGCGATGCGCTCGTCGTCCAGGCGTTTCTGCAGCTCCGGGCTCAGGTGGTAGTCGATGCCGTTCAGGTTGACGACTTTCTGCGCGGCGGCGGCCGTCTTCGGCAGCGCCTGCAGGTTGCGCGTCTTCACTTCCAGGTACTGGCCCACGCGCCAGCCGATCGGGACGCGGCGCGCGGCGGGGTTCGCCAGCGGACGCGGGCCGTCCGGCACTTCCGGATAGACGGGATAGGTGTAATAGCCGACCGTTTTCAGTTCCGCCTGCGGATCTTCGCGGCGCACGATGTCCGTGCCCTGCTTCATCTTCTGGTTGACGCGGGCGGTGGCCGCCGCGCGGTCCTTGTCCTGCTCCTCGACGGCGAAGGTGACGGTCGCCTCGTCGTTGGCATGCTTCACTTCGCCGAACGCGGGCACGATGACGAGGGTGCCGCTCGTGGCGGGCGCGGACTGGGCTTGCGCGGACAGTGCGGCGCTCAGCGCGGTCAACAGGACGAGTTTTTTGATGGACATTGTTGTTCTCCTTCGATTCTTCACGGCGCATTGCCGCGGCAGGAGAACGATAACCGGTCTGGCGCGAAAGTCGAGTTTATGTAATGAAAAGTTGCAAATGATTGCAAACCAGTGCAAACCTTCGGCGTTGCACAAATTCGGGGTCAGAGCACATTTTGGCGCAAAAGCCCTCAAGCAAGCGCCGCGGGCGGATTCGTGCCGGGCTATCGCATTGGCGGCAGCGCCACGTCGACGTCCCGACCCCGGCTTGGAAAAACATTACAACGCAGCCATTGTTCAGAATTGTGCTCTGACCCCGAATTTCGGCAAAAAAAAACGCCCCCGCAAGCGGGAGCGTTTTTCAAGTCGGCAAAGACGATCAGTTCTTCGACTGGTCGACCAGCTTGTTCTTGGCGATCCACGGCATCATCGCGCGCAGCTGTGCGCCGACCTGCTCGATCTGGTGCTCGGCGTTCAGGCGACGACGCGAGATCAGGGTCGGGGCGCCGGCCTTGTTTTCCAGGATGAACGACTTGGCGTATTCGCCGGTCTGGATGTCCTTCAGGACAGCGCGCATCGCGTTCTTGGTGTCTTCGGTCACGACGCGCGGGCCGGTGACGTATTCGCCGTATTCCGCGTTGTTCGAGATCGAGTAGTTCATGTTGGCGATGCCGCCTTCGTAGATCAGGTCGACGATCAGCTTCAGCTCGTGCAGGCACTCGAAGTAAGCCATTTCCGGCGCGTAGCCGGCTTCCACCAGCGTCTCGAAGCCGGCCTTGATCAGCTCGACGGCACCGCCGCACAGCACGGCCTGCTCGCCGAACAGGTCGGTTTCGGTTTCTTCACGGAAGTTGGTTTCGATGATGCCGGCCTTGCCGCCACCGTTGGCCATTGCGTACGACAGGGCGATGTCGCGGGCTGCGCCGGACTTGTCCTGGTAGACGGCGACCAGGTGCGGCACGCCGCCACCCTGGCGGTAGGTACCGCGCACGGTGTGGCCCGGGGCCTTCGGTGCGACCATGATCACGTCGAGGTCGGCGCGCGGCACGACCTGGCCGTAGTGCACGTTGAAGCCGTGCGCGAACGCCAGCACGGCGCCCTGCTTGATGTTCGGCTCGACGTTGTTCTTGTACACGTCGGCGATGTTTTCGTCCGGCAGCAGGATCATGACGACGTCGGCGGCTTTGACGGCCTCATTGACTTCGGCGACCTTGATGCCGGCCTGTTCGACCTTGCCCCACGACGCGCCGCCGCGGCGCAGGCCGACGGTGACGTTGACGCCCGATTCCGTCAGGTTCTGGGCGTGTGCGTGGCCTTGCGAGCCGTAGCCGATGATGGCGACATTCTTGCCTTTGATGAGGGAGAGGTCGCAGTCTTTGTCGTAGAAAACTTTCATTTTTTAATCCTGTGCTTTTATATATATCGTTTATTCGTTTGGTGGGCTCGGGGAGCCCACCCTACGTTCATTGATCGGCGTAGGGTGGGCATTTGAGGCCAGCGGCCTCAAATGAAACGTGCCCACGCACCACCGGCGTCAAACCTTGAGGATGCGCTCGCCGCGGCCGATGCCGGAACCGCCCGTGCGGACGGTTTCGAGGATCGAGGCGCGGTCAATGGCGTCGATGAAGGCATCCAGCTTCGTCTTCGCGCCCGTCAGTTCGATCGTGTACGTTTTTTCCGTCACGTCGATGATGCGGCCGCGGAAGATGTCGGCGGTGCGCTTCATTTCTTCGCGTTCCTTGCCGACTGCCCTCACCTTGATCAGCATGAGCTCGCGCTCGATGTGCTGGCCTTCGGTCAGGTCGACCACCTTCACCACCTCGATGAGGCGGTTCAGGTGCTTGGTGATCTGCTCGATGATGTCGTCCGAACCCGTCGTCACGATGGTCATGCGCGACAGGGTAGCGTCTTCGGTCGGCGCCACGGTCAGCGTCTCGATGTTGTAGCCGCGTGCCGAGAACAGGCCCACCACGCGCGACAGCGCGCCGGCTTCGTTTTCCAGCAGGACGGAGATGATGTGTCGCATTACAGGTCCTCCGATCCGAGCAGCATTTCCGACAGGCCTTTACCCGTCTTGACCATCGGCCAGACGTTTTCGCTGCGGTCGGTAATGAAGTTCATGAACACCAGGCGGTCCTTCATGGCGAACGCTTCGCGCAGCGCGCCGTCGACGTCGCCCGGTTTCTCGATGCGCATGCCGACGTGGCCATAGGCCTCGGCCAGCTTCTCGAAGTCCGGCAGGGAATCCATGTACGACTCGGAATAACGCGAGCCGTAGTCGAGTTCCTGCCACTGGCGCACCATGCCCAGGAAGCGGTTGTTCAGGAGGATGATCTTCGGCGTCAGATGATACTGCTTGCAGGTCGCGAGTTCCTGGATGTTCATCTGGATCGAACCCTCGCCCGTGATGCAGGCCACGGTCGCACCCGGATTCGCCATCTGCACGCCCATCGCGTACGGCAGGCCCACGCCCATCGTGCCCAGGCCACCGGAATTGATCCAGCGGCGCGGCTTGTCGAACGGGTAGTATTGCGCGGCCCACATCTGGTGCTGGCCCACGTCCGACGTGATGAACGCGTCGCCGCCGGTGACTTCCCAGACCTTCTCGACGACGGACTGCGGCTTGATCAGCTCATCCGAGGTCGCATAGCGCAGGCACTCGCGGCCGCGCCAGTCCTCGATCTGCTGCCACCACTTCTGCACGGCCGGGTTCGGACGCTGCTCGGCGGCATCCAGCTGCGACAGCAGCTCGACCAGCACGTCCTTGACGTTGCCGACGATCGGGATGTCCACTTTCACGCGCTTCGAGATCGACGACGGGTCGATGTCGATGTGGATGATCTTGCGCGGGTTCGACGCGAAGTGCTTCGGGTTGCCGATCACGCGGTCGTCGAAGCGGGCGCCGATGGCGATCAGGACGTCGCAGTGCTGCATCGCCATGTTCGCTTCGTAGGTGCCGTGCATGCCCGGCATGCCGACGAACTTCCTGTCGGTGGCGCGGTAGGCGCCCAGGCCCATCAGCGTGTTCGTGACCGGGAAGCCGAGCTTGTCGACCAGCTTGTTCAGTTCGTTCGACGCATTGGCGAGAATGACGCCGCCGCCCGTGTAGATCATCGGACGCTCGGCCGTCAGCAGCAGCTGCACTGCCTTGCGGATCTGGCCGGCGTGGCCCTTGTCGACGGGGCGGTAGGAACGCATCTCGACCTCTTTCGGGTACGAATACGTCGCCTTCTGCATGCTCACGTCCTTCGGGATATCGACGAGGACCGGGCCCGGACGGCCGGTGCGTGCGATATAGAAGGCTTTCTTGATGGTATCGGCAAGGTCTTTGACGTCCTTGACGAGGAAATTGTGTTTCACCACCGGGCGCGTGATGCCCACGGTGTCGCATTCCTGGAATGCGTCCTGGCCGATCGCATTGGTCGGCACCTGGCCGGAAATCACGACCATCGGAATCGAATCCATGTATGCGGTGGAGAGGCCGGTGACGGCATTGGTGACGCCCGGACCGGACGTGACCAGGCATACGCCCACTTCATTCGAGCTGCGCGAATACGCGTCGGCCGCGTGCACGGCTGCCTGCTCGTGGCGTACCAGGATGTGCTGGAATTTGTCCTGCTTGAAGATGGCGTCGTAGATGTAGAGAACCGCACCGCCGGGGTAACCGAAGACGTGTTTCACGCCCTCTTCCGCCAGGCAACGGACTACGATCTCAGCGCCCGTGATGGGAGCTGCTGCGTCGTTACTCATGATACGTTCCTTTCAAAACCCATAGGGAGATTGATCGGATGCTCGTCCCTGACGAGATACGTGTCACGCAACAGTGCTCATGCTTCCCTTCTCTCTGCGGTCACGTCGATCTTTCAGGATGCCGTAGGATCCTTACGAACCGGCGCTGGACGCAACTCGTTCAGCTTGAGTTACTGTAGCGGAATGCGAATCTCTCGCGCTTGTGGCACGGGTTGGAGCAAACTGCCTACATTGTGAAAGCGCGTCATGCCGAGGTTGACTTTGTGTGACAAGCTGGCTTGACAATAAGCTTCGGGGGTGCAAAGCGTTCCATACCTTACTGCGTTGCACCATTCTGGTCAAGATAAATAATTATTTTTTCACGACATTTGCCCGCGTTTGGGGCCGCATGGTGGGCACAGGGTGCCCACCCGACCGATCGACACCAGACGCCGGCTCAAGCGGTATCGTCCGGCAGCCACGCGCGGGCGGCGGGGCGCGCTTCCAGCCGCGCCATCCACGCGGCGATGGCGGGATAAGCGGGACGCTCGCTCATCGGCGTCTTGCGCCAGCGGTGCGCGGACAGGCCCAGCACGACGTCGGCCAGCGAGAACGCCCCGCCCGCCACATAGTCGCCGGCCGTTTCCAGGTGCCGCTCGAGCAGGCCCATCTGGCGATTCCAGCCGGCGATGCCGGCGGCGATCTGCACCGGATCCTGGTGCGCGGGGCTGCCCCGCAGCAGGCCCATGAACGCGTAACGCCACGCATTGTTCAATTCCGTCGCCTGCCAGTCCATCCACTGCTCCACCTTCGCGCGGGCGAGCGCCTCGGCCGGCAGCAGGCGGCCATCGCCATGGCGCGTGGCCAGGTAGCGGCAGATCGTGTTCGACTCCCACAGCACGACGTCGCCATCGACCAGCACCGGCACCATCGCGTTCGGATTCAGCGCGAGGAATTCCGGTTCCTCCGTGGAGCGGAAGCCGCTGCCCCAGTCTTCGCGCTCGAACGCGATGCCGAGTTCGCTGGCGGTCCACAAGACCTTGCGGACGTTGATCGAGCCTGCCTTGCCGAGGATGCGCATCATCCGATTGCCTCCGTCACGATGTCGATTCAGCCATTTTAAAAGCAAAATGGCAACTTTGTTTGCAGACACCCCGGGAAACTACGTACATGCCAGCCTGCCGGTTTCGGGTGCGGTCATCCATAATTTTTGCTAGCATTCGACAGTTTTCCGAAAAGCCACAGGCAACGTACCTGTGGCGCCCACCACTTATCGCATGGCCACTGATAAAGAACTCAACGACTTCCTCGAGAGTGTCGAGCGGCGCGCCTTCAAGCAGGCGGCGTACGCGGTCCGCAAGGACGAGGCAGCGCTCGACATCGTTCAGGACGCCATGATCAAGCTCGCGGAGAAATACGGCGACAAGCCCCTGGCCGAATTGCCGATGCTTTTCCAGCGCATCCTGCAGAACACCATCCTCGATTACTTCCGCCGCGAAAAGGTCAGGAATACCTGGGTCAGCCTCTTCGGAGGCCTCGGCCGCCGGGACGACGACGACGAGGATTTTGATATACTGGCATCTTATGAGGCCGAAGAAGGAACGTCCGCCGCGGAGTCGAGCGCGGATCAGGTCGAACGTGCGGAAACCCTGCGCCTGATCGAGGAAGAGATACAAAAGCTCCCGGCGCGTCAACGGGAAGCGTTCCTCATGCGTTACTGGCAGGACATGGATGTGGCCGAGACGGCCGAAGCGATGGGATGCTCCGAGGGCAGTGTAAAGACGCATTGCTCTCGCGCTACGCATTCTCTGCAGAAAGCCCTGGAGGCCAAGGGAATTAAATTATGAACACCGACGACATCAACCTGGCGTACAAGATCCGCCATGCCCTGAACGAGAACCTCGACAACCTGCCGGCCTCGACGACCGACCGCCTGGCCGCCGCGCGCGCGGCCGCGCTCGCACGAAAAAAAGCGCATGCCGCCGATGCATCCGTGCGCGCCAAGCAACAGCAGCGTGCGTCGTTCGACCTGGGCGCGCTGTTCTCGATGCAGTGGATGGCGCGTGCCGCCGTCGTCGCGCCGCTGCTGCTGATGGCGGCCGGCATGGTCGGCGTGTACCAGTACGAACGCGAGCAGCGTGCGGCCGAGCTGGCCGAGCTGGATGCGGCCGTGCTGTCCGACGACCTGCCCCTGACCGCTTACACCGACCACGGCTTCAACGCTTACCTGGCGCAACAGCAGCAAGCACAGCAACAGCCGCAGCGAGCCCAGTAAAGGATGACGGCTAACAAGCTCAAGGTTGCCGGCGCCGCCGCCGCCGTCGTGCTCGTTGGCGCGGCCGCACTGACCCTCCATCAGCAAGGCGGCTTCCTTCCCGCATCAGGCCCGGCCACGCGTGACGCGGCGGCCGACGCTGCGCCTGCCCAGCCCGCCAAACCGGCCACCGGCAGCCACAAAGGCGGCGACAAGTCCCTGTGGCGCAGCCTGACGCCGGCCCAGCAGGTGGCCCTGCAGCCGCTGCAGGGCGAATGGGACCAGATGGATGGCGTGCGCAAGCAGAAATGGCTGCAGCTCGCGAACCGCTTCGCCACGCTGAAACCGGAAGAACAGCAGCGCGTGCACGAACGCATGCGCGCATGGGCCAAGCTGACGCCCGAGCAGCGCGAGCTGGCGCGCGAAACCTATACGCGCACCCGCAAGATCGCCCCCGAGCAAAAGAACGCCACGTGGGAAAGCTACCTGCAACTGCCGGAAGAACAGAAAAAGAAACTGGCCGCCTCGGCCACGGCCCGCAAGACGCCCCGCGTCGTGCCGTCCCAGGCCAACGGCAAGGTCGTCGCACCGCTGGGCCAGGGCGCGACGTCGTGCCCGGCCGGCATGATCAAGAACACCGTCTCGGCCGCCCCGCCGTGCGTGACGCCGCCGCCGCCCCCGGCGCCCGTGCAGCCCGCGCCGGTGCAGCCGCCCGCCAATCCCCAGCCCGCACCGGAGCCGGAAAAGCAGGTCCCGGCCAACTGGGGCATCACGCCGAACAACGCCTAGACAGGATCGCCATGCACGACACCCCTAGCATGACTCCGACCATAAAGCGCCGCCTGACCGCGATGGTCTACGAGACCTTCCTGTTGCTGGCGGTGGAGATGCTGGCGGTGGCGCTGTTCCTCATCGTCACGCGCAACAATCACGCGCCCGTGTTCCAGTACGCGATGAAGGTCTGGCTGTTCATCGTCACCGGCGCGTATTTCACCTGGGGCTGGACCAACAGCGGCCACACCCTCGCGATGAAGACGTGGCGCATGCAGGTCGTCACCGCCGGCGGCGCGCGCCTGCCGCTGACGACGGCCATCGTGCGCTACCTGCTGGCCTGGGGCTGGTTCCTGCCCGCCCTCCTCGCCTGCACGGCACTGGGCCTGAAGGACAAGGCCCAGATCGGCACGGCCATCGCGGTCGGCGTGCTGGCGTGGGGTCTGACAGCCTTCTTCGACCGCGACCGCCAGTTCCTGCACGACCGCCTGGCCGGCACCCGCCTGGTGCAGCTGCCGAAGCCGGTGAAGACCGGCGCCCCCGTCGAAGCGGCGTAATCACTGCTGCGCCAGCAGCTTGCGGATCGTCGCCTCGGTCTGCGCATAATCCCCTTCGCCGAAGTGCGTGTAGACGACTTCGCCCTTCTTGTCGACGAGGTAGAACGCCGGCCAGAACTGGTTGTTGTACGCGCTCCAGGTGGCATACCGGTTGTCCTGCGCGACCGGGAAAGAAATCGCGTTGCGTTGCACGGCCGTCTTGAGGTTGTTCAGGTTGCGCTCGAAACCGTATTCCGGCGTGTGCACGCCGACGACGACCAGTCCCTGGTCCTTGTACTTCTGGTGCCAGCCTTTCACGTACGGCAGCACGTGCTGGCAGTTGATGCAGTCGTAGGTCCAGAAATCCACGAGCACCACCTTGCCGCGCAGCTGCCGCATGCTCAAAGGCGCGCTGTTGATCCAGTTGTCGATGCCCGCGAATTCCGGTGCGGGTGCTGCATGTGCGCCGCCGGCGATGACAGCGGCAGCGAGGATGAGCGAACGGATTTTCATGGAGAACTCCTTACAGGGTTGGGAAGATGGACGGGACGTGCGCGGCGATCTGCGTGTCGACCTGGAACCAGATCGCGGCCGCGCTGGCCAGCACGAGCACGCCGAACGCGCGCTGCAGGGCCACCGCATGGCGGGCCACGCCGCGCACCCGCTGGACGATGGCCTGGCCGCCGTGGATCAGCGCCAGCATCGGCAGCGCGGCACCGAGCGCGTACAGGCCGACGAGCTGCGCGGCTTTCCCGGGATCGTGCGCCCGCACGACGAGGGCGAGGATCGAGGCGAGGACGGGACCGGCGCACGGCGTCCACACGGCGCCCAATGACAGGCCCAGCACGAACGCGCCGCTCTGCTTCGGGACGGCGCCGGTGCCGCGCAGCTTCGCCCACAGCGGGCGGACGGCGTCGACGAGCAGGTCCCATGGCCGCGGCCAGATGCGCAGCAGGCCCGACACACCCAGCAGCACGATCGCGATATTCCGCAGCGTCTCCTGCGCCAGCTGCGCCGCGCTCGACACGGCGCTCAGCGCCAGCGCGAACGCGGAAAACGACAGTACGAAGCCGGCCACGATCATGAGCGGACGGCGGCGGCTCGACTGTTCCACGGTCGCGCCGAGCAGAAACGGCAGCACGGGCAGCACGCACGGCGACGCCACCGTGGCCAGGCCGGCCAGCAAGGCAAGCGGGGATTCGATCGGGTTGGTCATGGGAGCCTCCTTGTTGTGTGAGACGCCATTGGACGCCCGCGGTGTGTACGCGATGTGTCCGCAACCTCCCATTTTTGTCAGGCCATGTGTCCTGTCCGGCCACCGACACATTCGGACATAATGACGCCGCGACGTCGCGCTACAGTAGCCCTGCAACCAACGGAGGAGAACCCATGAACGAGTCCGATCACGTCCTGGTCGTCGACGACGACCGCGGCATCCGCGAACTGGTCGGCGCCTATCTGGAAAAGCAGGGGCTGCGCGTCACGCTGGCCGCCAACGGCCGCGAGATGAGAAACGCGCTGATGCAGGCGACGCCCGACCTGATCCTGCTCGACATCATGATGCCCGGCGAGGACGGCCTCACTTTGTGCCGCGAACTGCGCGCGGGGAAGCACCGCGCGGTTCCGATCGTGATGCTGACGGCGCGCGACGACGAGACCGACCGCGTCGTCGGCCTGGAACTCGGCGCCGACGACTACGTGCCGAAGCCGTTCGCCGTGCGCGAACTGCTGGCCCGCATCCGCGCCGTGCTGCGCCGCACGCGCATGCTGCCGCCGAACCTGCAGGTGACGGAGGCCGCGAAACTGATCGCGTTCGGCGACTGGCGCCTCGACACGGTCGGCCGCCATTTGCTCGATGCGGACGGCGTCGAAGTCGCGATGAGCGGCGCGGAATACCGCCTGCTGCGCGTGTTCCTCGACCACCCGCAGCGCGTGCTGTCGCGCGACCAGCTGATGGGCCTCACGCACGGCAACGACGCGGAATTCTTCGACCGCTCGATCGACCTGCTCGTGAGCCGCCTGCGCCAGCGCCTGGGCGACGGCGCGCGCGAGCCTCGTTACATCAAGACCCTGCGCAACGAGGGCTATGTGTTCTCGGCCGAGGTGACGATCCTGGAAGGCAGGACATGAAACCGCGGTCGGCCATCCCTTGGCCACGGAGCCTGTACGCACGCCTCGCATTGATCCTGTTCGCGGGCCTCGCAGTCGCGCAGGGCCTGTCCGTCGCGCTCACGTTCACGGAACGCGACCAGGCGACGACGAACCTGATGATGGGGTATGTGGAACGCGAAGTCGCAAGCTCCGTCGCCCTGCTCGACCTGCTGCCGGCGGCCGAGCGTCCGGCCTGGCTGCCGCGGCTCGCGCGGCGCAGCTACCGCTTCATCCTCGGGCCGGGCGAAACGGTGGGCGCGATGCCGGACGAGAAGCTGTCGGCGCAGATCGCGCACTCGATCGAACAGGGCATCGGCCGCAGCTATCCGCTGTCCGTGAACGGCCTCGGGAACGAGGGCCGCATGCAGGTGCACCTGCGCCTGTCGGACGGTGCGCCGCTGACCATCGACGTGCTGCCGATGCGCGGCGTGCCGCTGTCGCCATGGCTGCCGTACATGCTCGCGGCGCAGCTGGCGATCCTCGCCGCGTGCTGCTGGTTCGCGGTGCGCCAGGCCGTGCGTCCGCTGCGCGTGCTGGCCGAGGCGGCCGACGCGCTCGGCCCGGACCTGCGCCCCGTCGAGCTGCCGGAACGCGGCCCGTCGGAAGTGCTGCGTTCCGCGCGCGCGTTCAACGCCATGCAGAAGCGTATCGCCGCGTACGTGGACGAGCGCGTGCGCATCCTGGCCGCCATCTCGCACGACCTGCAGACGCCGATCACGCGCATGCGCCTGCGCGTGGACATGATGGACGACGAAGCCCAGCAGCCGCGCCTGCGTGCCGACCTGGAAGAGCTGCAAGGCCTCGTCAAGGACGGCATCGGCTACGCGCGCGCGATGCACGGCGAACGCGAGCCGGCGCGCGCCATCGACCTCGACGCCCAGCTCGACAGCCTCGTGCTGGATTACCGCGACGCGGGCAGCGCCGTGAACCTCGAAGGCCGCATCGGCGCACCGGTGCACACGCGCCCGAAAGCGCTTCGCCGGATCATCGGCAACCTCGTCGACAACGCGCTGCGCTACGGCGGCGGGGCCGACATCGTCGTCGGGCGCGACAGCCAGGGCGCAGTCCTCATCCGCGTGCTGGACGACGGTCCCGGCATCCCCGCCGGGCAGCTGGAAGCGGTGTTCGAGCCGTTCTTCCGGCTGGAGGCATCGCGCAACCGCGACACGGGCGGCACCGGGCTCGGCCTGGCGATCGCGCGCCAGCTCGCGGGGAGTCTCGGCGGGACGCTCACCTTGCACAACCGGCCGGAGGGCGGGCTGGAGGCGCGGCTGACCCTGCCGTGACCTGCACGATTGGTGGATTTCAAGTACGATAATCGTTATCGCGATAATTTCCTGGATAATCATGCCTGACGATAAAGACGCCCGCGCCCAAGCTGCCCGCATGGCGGACTTCATGTGCTTTGCCATCTACTCGACCAATCTGGCTTACTCGCGCGTGTACAAGCCCGTGCTGGACGCGCTGGGCCTCACCTATCCGCAATACCTGACGATCATCGCGCTGTGGGAACAGGACCGGCAGACGGTCAAGGCCTTGAGCGAAAAGCTGTTCCTCGAGCCGAGCACGGTAACGCCGATGCTCAAGCGGCTGGAAGCAATGGGCTATGTGCGCCGCGAGCGCGACAAGGAAGACGAGCGCAACGTCCGCATCTCGCTCACGGACGCGGGCCGCGCGCTGCGCGAGAAGGGATTGGGATTCGGCAAGCAGACGGTCGCCGCGTCCGGCCTCGGTCCGGAAGAATTCCCGCAGCTGCAGAAGGCCATCGTGCAATTGCGCGACAACCTGATCGACGCGGCGGGCCGGACGGACAGCTGACGCTCAGACTTCCGCGACGGGTGCCGCGCGCGCTTTCAGTGCGGCGATGACGAAATCGACCGTCGTGGCGAGTTGCGCGGCGTCGGCGCCTGCCTTCGCGCTGATGCGCATGCCGCGGATGGCCGTGTGGATGAAGTGCGCGGCCGCCGCCGGATCGAGCCCGGCCGCCAGTTCGCCCGCCTGGCGCGCGCGCGTCAGCACCTCCGCGAAGATGTCTTCCGCCACCCGCTGCGAGCGCTCGACGAGTGCCTGCACGTCGGCGTCGGCTTGCCCGAATTCCGCGATGGCGTTGACGCTGAGGCAGCCGCGTGCGCGCAAGGCCGCATCCGCGCCGGCGATCTCGCGCAGGAACGCTTCCAGTGCGCCCAACGGCGACCGTCCCGCCGCAAGACGGTGCTTCAGCGCCGCGCCACCCGTGTCCGTGTAATGCGCGAGCGCGGCCAGATAGAGCTGCTTCTTGTCGCCGAACGTGTCGTACATGCTCTGGCGGCCGATGCCCATCGCGCGCACCAGGTCGTCCGTGGACGTCGCCTCGTACCCCTGCTCCCAGAACACCCGCACCGCCGCATCGAGCGCCGCGGCCGGATCGAATACCTTCGTTCTCGCCATGTTTTTTAATCTTGACTAGTCAGTCCAGAATGGAAGTATAATCGATTCTCCATTTTGGACCAATCAGTCAAGAAAGGCTCACCATGACCTCCCTCACCGGCAAGATCGCATTCGTCACGGGCGGCTCGCGCGGCATCGGCGCCGCCATCGTCCGCCGCCTCGCGGCCGACGGCGCCACGGTAGCGTTCACCTACGTCAGCGCGCACGACCGCGCGCTGCAACTGGCGGCCGACATCGACGCGGCGGGGGGCCGCGCCCTGCCCCTGCGCGCGGACAGCGCCGACGCGCAGGCGCTGCGGCAGGCCATCGCGGGCGTCGCGGCACAGTTCGGCCGCATCGACATCCTCGTCAACAGCGCGGGCATCCTCGTCCACAAGGACCTCGGCGAGACCACGCTTTCGGACTACGACCGCATCGCCGCCGTCAACGTGCGCGCCCTGTTCGTCGCCACGCAGGTGGCCGCGCCACACATGGGACAAGGCGGCCGTATCGTCAACATCGGCAGCATGGTGGCGGACCGCGCGGGCAGCCCGGGCGTGGCGTTGTACGCGATGAGCAAGGCGGCCGTGGCCGGCCTCACGCGCGGGCTCGCGCGCGACCTCGGTCCGCGCGGCATCACGGTGAACAATGTGCAGCCGGGGCCGACGGAGACGGAGATCGTCGCGGACGAATCCGTACGCGCGTACCTGCGCGCGCAGATCCCGGTGGGGAGGATGGGGCAGGATGCCGAGATCGCGGGGCTGGTGGCTTACCTCGTCGGGAACGAGGCGGGGTATGTCAACGGGGCGTCGTTGACGATCGATGGCGGATTCGTCGCCTGAACGGCTTACCTGCCGTAGCCGCTGGCCTTGAGGATCGCGCCCGGATCGCGCAATTCGATGAGCTCACGGATCGCGGCGCGCTTGTCGGCCGCGCGCGCCACGTACGCTTCGGCGATGCGCATGCCGACCCAGTAGCCGGCCTCGCACGGCCAGCCCTCGGGCGCGGAACCGCAGTTCGCGAACCAGCGGCGGAAATGGGGACTCGCGACCAGCCTGTTGACATCGCCACCGCCCCGGATGGCTTCGCGGTCGCGCTCGAATTCCTGCCATAGCCAGGCTTCCTGCGGACGTGCCCAGGCGTCGCGGTCCTGATGGGGAATCGCGCCCGTGACGAGCGTCGCGAGATAGTCGGCGACGCCCTCCGTCAAGGCCTGGCCCAGAAGGAAATCGGCCAGTTTCGCCGGTGTGTCGCCGTCCTGCCAGGTGTGGACCGTTTCGTGCGCAAAGAAGCCGCGCATCACGGTGCGGAACTGCTCGGGCGTGGTCCCCGGCGCACAGATCACTTCGAGGCCGAGCACCTGCCTGTCGTTGCTGGCGGTGCCGCCCGACGTGCGGGCGCCGAAGACGACGTCGATGGCGGGCAGCGGGCGTTCCGGCACCAGGCCCGCAAACGCGAGATAGATCGCCCGCAGGTCGCTACGCAACGCCGGCAACCGAGGCAGGCACTCGCGAATCGCGTAGCGGTAGCTGTCGGGATGCGCGGCGACCGTCTTTGCCAGGCGCTGCGCGTCGATGATCCGCGGCGCCGGCGTGAAGACCTTGACGCCGGGCCCAGCCCCATCCAGATAACCGCGCTGCAACGCATCGGCCGTCGGCACGGCGCCATCCTGCATGAGACTCGCGAAACGCAGCGCGTCGCGCGCGTCGATGTCGACCGTCAGCGGATCGACGCCCGCGGCCAGGACGACGCCCGTCCATAGCGACAGCACGGGCAGAAGCAGCTTACCGAACTTCATCCATTGATCCTCTCTGTAGCGCCAGGCGCGCGCGACGCAGTGTACAGGAGGGGTTGCCTTTCCGGCAAGTCAGAACCGTTCGGCCTCGTGCAGATACCGCCAGCGGCCAACCGGCAGCTGGCCCAGCGCCACGCGCCCGATGCGCAGCCGGCGCAGCGATGTGACGGTCAAGCCGACCTCCGCGCACATCGCAACGACCTGCCCGGGGCGGACGTCCTTGCCGGCCAGGCGCAGCCGCGCCTCGCTTTGCCAGCTCGCCTTCAGCGGCACGGTCGCCCGGCCCTGCACGCGCATGCTCGCGTTCAGCCGGGCGAGCCCATCGTCGGCGATGGCGCCCGTCACTTCGGCCACGTACTCCTGTTCGACGCGCGCGCCGTCCTCGACCAGCTTGCGCGTCACGCGCCAATCCTGGCTCAACACGAGCAGGCCGCTCGCTTCCGGTTCCAGCGGCGTGACGATCGTCAGCCGCGACAAATGCCGGCGCAGATAACGCAAACCCGGTGCGTTGGGCATTGCGGCCAGCGTCTCGGGCGCGATCAGCGCGAGCGCCCCGGCCGCATCGACGCCGGCCGGCTTGTGCAGCAGGATCGTCACCGGCGCCGGTTCGACGGGTTCGGCGCCCGGCAGCAGCGCCACCGTCTGCGCCGAGGTCACGCGCGTCGCGGGATCTTCGACGACGTCCCCGTCGACCGTCACCCAGCCGCCTGCGATATAGCGTTCGGCTTCGCCGCGCGAGCACGGCACCGTTTCGGCCACGCGCTTGGCGAGGCGGATTCCTTCGTCACTCATTATGCTTTCCAGTCGCGGAAGAACGCTTCGAACGCGGCGATGGTCGTCTTCACATCCACAGCCGTCACGTCCAGGTGTGTCACGAGGCGCGTGTGCGGGCCGATCGAGGCGCGGATGCCCTGGCGGCTCAACGCCTCTGCCAGCTGCGCGCACGCGGCTTGCGGGATCTCCACATAAAAAATGTTCGTCTGCGGCGTCGTCACCGTGAGCTGCTCGATGCGCGCGAGGCCGGCGGACAGGTCGGCCGCATGTTGATGGTCCTCGGCGAGGCGCTCGACATTGTGCTCCAGCGCGTAATGCGCCGCGGCCGCGATGACGCCGGCCTGGCGCATGCCGCCGCCCAGCATCTTGCGCCAGCGCTTGCCCTGCTCGATGAACGCCCTGGGTCCGAGCAGCACGGAACCGACCGGCGCGCCGAGGCCCTTCGACAGGCACACGGACACGGTGTCGAAACCGGCCGCCGCTTCGCGCAGCGAGATGCCCTGCTTGACTGCGGCGTTGCAGACGCGGGCGCCGTCCAGGTGCGTGACCAGGCCCTTCGCATGCGCGAGGTCCGTCGCCGCCTTCACGTAGTCGCGCGGCAGCACGCGGCCGCCGATCGTGTTTTCCAGCGCCAGCACGCGGGTGCGCGCGAAGTGCATGTCGTCCGGCTTGATGTACGCGGCGATGTCGGAGATTGCGATCGAACCGTCCGGCTGGTTGGCGATCGGCTGCGGCTGGATCGAACCCAGCACCGCGGCGCCGCCGCCTTCGTACTTGTACGTGTGGGCTTCCTGGCCGACGAGGTATTCGTCGCCGCGGCTGCAATGCGTCATCAGCGCGATGAGGTTCGTTTGCGTGCCGCTCGGCGCGAACAGGCCGGCTTCGAAGCCGAACAGTTCGGCCGCGAAGTCCTGCAGGCGGTTGACGGTGGGGTCGTCGGCGTAGACGTCGTCGCCGACGGCTGCATCGGCCATCGCGGCGCGCATCGCGGCGGACGGTTGGGTGACGGTGTCGCTGCGCAGGTCGATCCAGCGGTCGTGGTGGTCGCTCATGTCGTTGGCCCGCTTGTCGTTGGTCCGCTTGTCGTTGGCCCGCCTGTCGTTGGTCCGGTATAGAAACGCGAAGAGAGTTCCTCGAGGCCGACTTCGGCCAGCACCTGCTGCAGGCGCTCGGCCGGCCGGCGGCGCGGCAGGTTCTTGTACGTGGCGACGATCAGCTCGTTCTTCATCGAGTGCTCCCAGCCCACCAGTTCCGTGACGGTGACCTGGTAGCCGTGCGCCTCCAGCTGCAGGCAGCGCAGCACGTTCGTGATCTGGCTGCCGAATTCGCGCGTGTGGATCGGATGGCGCCAGATTTCCGTCAGCGCGCTGCGGCCCAGGTCCTTGCCTTTATTCTTGCGCAGCACGGATGCGACTTCGGCCTGGCAGCACGGCACCAGTACGATGTGCTTCGCGTGCTTCTTCAGTGCGAAATCGATGGCGTCGTCCGTCGCCGTGTTGCAGGCGTGGAGCGCCGTCACCACGTCGATCGTGGCCGGCAGCTTGTCGGACCCGGTGGACTCCGCGACGGACAGGTTCAGGAACGACATGCCCGGGAAGCCCAGGCGTGCGGCCAGTTCCGTCGACTTCTGCACGAGTTCCTCGCGCGTCTCGATGCCGTAGATATGGCCGCCGTTCTCCCTGCCCTTGAAGAACAGGTCGTACAGGATGAAGCCGAGGTAGGACTTGCCGGCGCCGTGGTCGACCACGGTCGCACTTTCCCCGACATCCTTCAGCAAGGGCTCGATGAACTGGACGAGGTGGTAGACCTGCTTCAGCTTGCGGCGGCTGTCCTGGTTCAGCTTGCCGTCGCGCGTGAGGATGTGCAGTTCCTTCAGCAGTTCGATCGACTGCCCCGGCTTGATTTCCGGGGCTTGTTGGTAAATCGTGGGGGCTTCTTTTTTAGCGGGCTTCATCTATCCAGGCTGCCTGTATGGCTTCCAATACGCGCTCGCCGCCGCGCGTGCGGTCGTCGTCGAAGCCGTCCAGCGCGACGACCCAGTTATGCAGGTCGACGAAGCGCACGGTGGCCGGATCGACGTCCGGGTGCTGTTCGTACAAGGCCTCGGCGATGGCCGTGACATCGGTCCACTTCATGTGTCCCCCGTCGTGATCAGTGGTTCTCGGCTGCGTGGTTGATCGTGTACTTCGGGATCTCGACGACGAGGTCTTCGTCGGCGATGATGGCCTGGCAGGACAGGCGCGAATTCGGCTCGAGGCCCCAGGCCTTGTCGAGCATGTCCTCTTCCTTTTCCTCCTGCTCGTTCAGCGAATCGAAGCCTTCGCGCACGATCACGTGGCACGTGGTGCATGCGCACACGCGGTCGCAGGCGTGTTCGATCTCGATGTCGTGCTCGAGCAGCGTGTCGCAGATCGACTTGCCGCTCTGGCCTTCGAGCACGGCGCCTTCGGGGCAGAAGACGGGATGGGGGAGGATGACGATTTGTGGCACTTCTTGACCTCTTGTGTTTGTTTGTTCTGGGGTACCGATCTCGGTCCGCCCCCCTAAAACCGTCATCCCCGCGTAGGCGGGGATCCAAGTTGAGTTACCGAAGTCGGTGCACCCGCGATACCGCACACGTTGCGATTCCTGATGCTCAGCTTGGGTTCCCGTCAAGGCGGACGGCCAGTCCGGGAACGACGTTGTATTACCGTTCGAGTTTAAACCTGGTCGAGCGATTTACCCGCCAATACCTTGCGCACGCTCTTGTCCATGCGCCGCGCGGCGAATTCCTCGGTGCCGCGCGCCAGCGCCTGCACCGCGTCGTGCAGTACGTTCTGACGCGAGTCCGCGTCGATGGACGTATCGTTCGAGCGCGCCGCCGCGTCACGCACGTCCTGCATCAGTTGCGCGATCGTGTCCTGCTCTTCGGCGTTCAGCAGTTCGACGTCGGTGTCGAGCGCGGATTGCGTGGCCAGCAGGATGCGCTCGGCCTCGACCTGTTCCTCGCGCAGCGCGCGCGCGACCATGTCCACTTGCGCCGAGTTGTACGAATCCTGCAGCATGCGCGCGACCTCGTCGTCGCCGAGGCCGTACGACGGCTTCACGGTGATCGACGCTTCCACGCCGGAGCGCATCTCGCGCGCCGCGACGGACAGCAATCCGTCCGCATCGACCTGGTACGTGACGCGGATGCGCGCCGCGCCGGCCGCCATCGGCGGGATGCCGCGCAGTTCGAAGCGCGCCAGCGAACGGCAGTCGGACACCAGCTCGCGCTCGCCCTGCACCACGTGCACGGCCAGGGCCGTCTGGCCATCCTTGAAGGTCGTGAATTCCTGCGCACGGGCGCACGGGATCGTGGAATTGCGCGGGATGATCTTCTCGACCAGGCCTCCCATCGTCTCGATGCCCAGCGACAGCGGGATCACGTCCAGCAGCAGCCAGTCGTCGCCGGCCGCGCGGTTGCCCGCGAGGAGGTTCGCCTGGATGGCGGCGCCCAGCGCGACGACCTTGTCCGGGTCGATGTTCGCGTGCGGGATCGTCTTAAAGAAGTCGCCGACGGCACGGCGGATGTGCGGCATGCGCGTGGCGCCGCCGACGAGCACGACGCCATCGACGTCTTCCACGGACACGTTCGCGTCGCGCATCGCCTTGCGCACGGCGTTCATCGTCTTCGCGACGAGCGGCTGCGTGATCTCGGCGAAGGTCTTCGCGGTGATCGTCACCTGCACGACCTCGCCCGATTTCAGGATCGCCTCGACGGTCGTCTCTTCGTTCGTCGACAGCAGTTCCTTGGCCTGGCGCGCCTTGACCATCAGCGTGGCGGTGTCGACTTCCGACAGCGGCGCGAGGCCGGCCTGCTGGGTGATGTAGCAGAACAGGCGCTGGTCGAAGTCGTCGCCGCCGAGCGCGGAATCGCCGCCCGTGGACAGCACTTCGAACACGCCTTTCGACAGCTTGAGGATCGAGATGTCGAACGTGCCGCCGCCCAGGTCGTACACGGCGAACACGCCTTCCTTGCCGTGGTCGAGGCCATACGCGATGGCGGCGGCCGTCGGCTCGGACAGCAAACGCAGCACGTTCAGGCCGGCCAGCTGGGCCGCGTCCTTCGTCGCCTGGCGCTGCGCGTCGTCGAAGTACGCGGGGACGGTGATGACGGCGCCGACGAGTTCATCGCCCAGCGCATCTTCCGCGGTCTGGCGCAACGTGGCCAGGATCTGCGCGGAGACCTCCACCGGCGACTTCACGCCCGCGACGGTTTTCACTTGGACCATCCCGTGACCGCCTTCGCGGCCACCATCGACGAAATCGTAGGGCAGGTTCTCGACGTGGGCGATATCCTTCAGGCCGCGGCCCATGAAGCGCTTGACGGAGACGATGGTGTTCTTCGGATCGGTGGTGCGGGCCGCCATGGCCTTGTAGCCGATGTTGGCGTGGCCGTTCGGGAGGTAGCGCACGATCGACGGCAGCAGCGAGCGGCCGTCCTCGTCGGTCAGCACTTCCGGGATCGAATGACGCACGGTCGCGACGAGGGAATTGGTGGTGCCCAGGTCGATGCCCACCGCCAGCCGGTGCTGGTGCGGCGCGGTCGACATGCCGGGTTCGGAGATCTGCAGTAGTGCCATGGTCGTGTTACCTAATCTTCTTGTTAGATACTGTCGCAAATTGCGTAGGGTGGGCATCCCATGCCCACGCGGATGCCAGCGTATTGCGGGCGTTCGCGTGGGCACAGGGGTGCCCACCCTACGGAACTCGTTCGACGGCACGACAAGGATATCCATCGCGCCGTGTTCATATTCAACTCTCCAATGCCTCGAACGCGTAGTGCAATTCGTCGCCGAATTTATCGAGGAACATCAGCGCCCGCACGCCCTGCGCCGCCTGCGGGTAGTCCCCGGCGTCGAGCAGCTTGCCGACCTGCGCCAGGCGCTGCTTGCGCTCGCCGCGGATGCGCGCATCGAGCTCGTCGAGCGCGCCGGCATCCTTCGCGTCGCGCGCGTCGGACAGCGCTTCGCGCAGCTCCATCTGCTCCATCAGGAAGTCCATCGGCATCGCGGTGTTCGACTCGGTCTGCAGGTCGACGCCATTCAGCTCGCACAGGTAGCGCGCGCGGAGCATGGGACTCTTCAGCGTTTGATAGGCCTCGTTGGCGCGCGTCGCCCATTGCATCGCGACGCGTTTTTCCGCGTCGCTCGCGTTCACGAAGCGGTCCGGATGGACGCGGCCCTGGACCTCGCGGTAAGCCGCGTCCAGCGCGTCCATGTCGACGTCGAACCTGGCCGGCAGCTGGAACAGCTCGAAATGGTTTTGCACGTTCCGGCGCTCCCGGTCAGACGCGGAAGCTTTCGCCGCAACCGCAATTGTCCTTGACGTTGGGGTTGTTGAAGCGGAAGCCTTCGTTCAGGCCCTCGCGGGCGAAATCGAGCTCGGTGCCGTCGATATACGCCAGGCTCTTCGGATCGACGAAGACCTTCACGCCGTGCGATTCGAAGACGGCGTCTTCGGGGCTGGCTTCGTCGACGTATTCCAGCTTGTAGGCCAGGCCGGAGCAGCCGGTCGTGCGCACGCCGAAACGCAGGCCCACGCCCTTGCCCCGGCGTTCGAGGTAACGGTTGATGTGCTTTGCGGCTTTTTCGGTCAGGGTCACAGCCATTTCAAAAATCTCCAGCTTCGTGTGTTGCTACGTCATTTGGTGGGCTCGGGGAGCCCACCCTACGATGGCGGGGCCGTAGGGTGGGCACCCCGTGCCCACCGCACCGATCACGCGGCTTTTTCTTCGGCGCCGTGCTTCTGCTTGTAGTCGGCGACGGCCGCCTTGATGGCGTCTTCGGCCAGGATCGAGCAGTGGATCTTCACCGGCGGCAGCGCCAGTTCCTCGGCGATCTGCGTGTTCTTGATGGCCAGTGCTTCGTCCAGCGACTTGCCTTTCACCCACTCGGTCACGAGCGAGCTCGATGCGATCGCCGAGCCGCAGCCGTACGTCTTGAATTTCGCGTCTTCGATCACGCCGGCTTCGTTCACCTTGATCTGCAGCTTCATCACGTCGCCGCAGGCCGGTGCGCCGACCATGCCGGTGCCGACGTCGTCGGAATTCTTGTCGAACGAGCCGACGTTGCGCGGGTTTTCGTAGTGGTCCAGGACCTTGTCGGAATATGCCATGGTAGTGCTCCTTCGTGTCTGTTCAGTGAATTAGTGGGCGGCCCACTGGATCGAGTTCAGGTCGATGCCGTCCTTGTGCATTTCCCACAGCGGCGACAGTTCGCGCAGCTTGCCGACTTTTTCCTTCAGCAGCTTGACGGCGAAGTCGATGTCTTCCTCGGTCGTGAAACGGCCGATCGTGAAGCGGATCGAGCTGTGTGCCAGTTCGTCGCTGCGGCCCAGGGCGCGCAGCACGTACGACGGCTCCAGCGACGCCGACGTGCAGGCCGAACCCGACGAAACGGCGATGTCCTTGACGGCCATGATCAGCGATTCGCCTTCGACGAAGTTGAAGGAGACGTTCAGGTTGTGCGGGACGCGGTGTTCCATGTCGCCGTTGATGTAGACCTCTTCGATCTCCAGCAGGCCCTTGGCCAGGCGGTCGCGCAGCGCCTTGATGCGCGCGAGCTCGGTGTCCATCTCTTCCTTGGCGATGCGGAAGGCCTCGCCCATGCCGACGATCTGGTGCGGCGCCAGCGTGCCCGAACGCAGGCCGCGCTCGTGGCCGCCGCCGTGCATCTGCGCTTCCAGGCGCACGCGCGGCTTGCGGCGCACGTACAGCGCGCCGATGCCCTTCGGACCGTAGGTCTTGTGCGCACTGAAGCTCATCAGGTCGACCTTCAGCTCTTCCAGGTTGATCTCGACCTTGCCGGTGGCCTGCGCCGCGTCGCTGTGGAAGATGATGCCCTTCTTGCGGCACAGCTCGCCGATTTCCCTGATCGGCTGGACCACGCCGATCTCGTTATTCACGAGCATGACGGAGACGAGGATCGTGTCCGGACGCATCGCCGCTTCCAGCTGCTCCAGCGTGATCAGGCCATTGTCCTGCGGTTCCAGGTAAGTCGCCTCGAAGCCCTGGCGTTCCAGTTCGCGCACGGTGTCCAGCACGGCCTTGTGCTCGGTCTTGACCGTGATGATGTGCTTGCCCTTCGACTTGTAGAACTGCGCCGCGCCCTTGATTGCGAGGTTGTTCGATTCGGTCGCGCCCGAGGTCCAGATGATCTCGCGCGGATCGGCGCCGACGAGCGCCGCGACTTGCGCGCGCGCCTCTTCGACGGCCGCCTCGGCGCTCCAGCCGTAAGCGTGGCTGCGCGACGCCGGGTTGCCGAACTGCTCGCGCAGGTACGGAATCATCTTGTCCGCCACGCGCGGATCGATCGGCGTCGTGGCCGAGTAATCCATGTAGATCGGGAAATGCGGCGCAGTCACGAAGCTCTGCTCGATTTTTTTGTCCAAGGGCGCGTTCATCAGTTCACTCCAATATGCTTAGCTTCAGTATTGTCCGACGGCGCGTGGCGGTGCATCACCACGACGTTCTGTTCTTTCTGCTTCTGCTGGTCGACGAGATCCTGCAAGGTCACCGAGTCGAGGAAATCGACCATCTTCGCATTCAGCGTGGCCCACAGTTCGTGGGTCATGCAGCGCGTGCCGCTGGAGGCATCGGCGCCATGACAGTTTTCCTTGCCGCCGCACTGGGTCGCATCGATCGGCTCGTCGACGGCGATGATGATGTCGGCGACAGTGACCTTGTCGGCGCTGCGCGCGAGGCTGTAGCCGCCGCCCGGGCCGCGCACCGACTCGACGATCTCGTGGCGGCGCAGCTTGCCGAACAATTGCTCCAGGTACGACAGCGAAATAGCCTGGCGCTGGCTGATGCCCGACAGCGTGACCGGACCATTGCCCTGGCGCAGGGCGAGGTCGATCATCGCGGTAACGGCAAAACGGCCTTTGGTGGTCAGACGCATCAGAACCCCGGTTGGTTTTCCAGACAGTGTTAAAATCTTGCTTCTCTTCAACCCGTCACGTTTTCACCTGTCCTGCGGGACGTTGAGAAAAACCTGATTAGTTGATCGATTTAGTCAAGTATAGCGTATTTCGCCAGCCTTTGCTTGGCCCCCTCTTTTTTAGCCGCAGTGCAGCAAACGCAACGACAATTCGGGGTCAGAGCCCTTTTTTTGGCAATGGCTTCCCGCCAAGATTCGCGCCGGCCATTGGCGCTTCGGTCAGCGGACGACATGGTAGCTGCCTCGAAATCGTGGCTGCCCTCATCCAGTCGAATGGCATTGGATCAATTGCGCAAAAATGTGCTCTGACCCCGAATTTAACGGCGGTGCAGCAAATGCATCGGGCCGAACAATGTCTGCATGCCTTCGTGGCGGATGAACGACAGGTTGTACGGGTGCTCGGCGTGGATCTGCGGGAGGCCGGCCGTCTCCGGCACCTTGTTCAATTGCTCCGCGATCTTGCCCCACAGGACCAGCGTCGGCTTGTCGGCCCGTTCCGCCAGTGCGGCGAACACGGCGCGCTGGAACGGTACCCACGCACGCGCTTCCTGGACCGGCGGCACGTGCTTGCGGAACACGAGGGCCGCATTCAATAACAGGAACCCGTGGCCGAGCAGGTTGTCCTGCAGCTCGGCCAGGGTCTGGATCGAGCCATCCGTTTGCGCCGCCTTCGCGACCGGGGCCAATGCCGCGCCGCCCGTGTCGTCCTCGCTCAGGCGGCCCTCGGCCACGAGCAGCATCTTCATGAAGTTGCGCAGCGACGTCGCGCGGTTGACGGGCTTCGACAGGCCCGTCTCCGACCACAATGGTCCGACGGCACCATCCATGAAGCACACGCCGGTCGCGCTCTCCTCGCGCGGATACGGCCCCTCCCCCACGAGCACGTAGCGCACGTTCGGCAGCGGCAGTGCGAACGCCGCGAACAGGCGGCCGCCGGTCGGCAGATATTGATCGTTGGCGAGGTCCGGCAGGTAATCCGGCGTTGCGCGCATCATCGCGTCGAGACCGGTGATCAGATGGGGGCGCCAGGAGGCGTCGGCGCGCTGCGAGGCTTCGAGGATGGGCGCGGGAATGGGCATGGTGTCGTTGCGAGTCAAAGAGCCGCAGATTGTAGCCGAGCCGGCTTCGCACAAGACCTGTATTTACGGACTGTTCCGCGAGTCAACGTAGCGTCCGATCTTCGCGAAAGCGTGCATCATGCATCGCCGTGTGAACATCAGGAGGAGTTCAAATGCAGACCATTCAGGATGTGATGACCCGCGACGTGCAAAGCATTTCGCCACAGGAAACCGTGCAGCGCGCCGCGCAGATGATGGATGAATTGAACGTGGGGTCGATCCCCGTGCTCGATGGCCAAAAGCTCGTCGGCATGATCACCGACCGCGACATCACGGTCCGCTCGACGGCGGCCGGCCAGGCCCCGGATCGGACACGCGTGGGCGACGTGATGAGCACCGACGTGCGCACCTGCGCGCCGAACCAGACGGTGGACGAGGTGCTGGGCCAGATGGGCGACGTGCAGATCCGCCGCGTGCCCGTCGTCGACGAGCAGTCGCAGGAAGTGATCGGCATCGTTTCCCTTGGCGACATGGCGGCCAAGCATTCGGCCGGCATCGACCACACGCTGGAAGAGATTTCCACGCCGGCCGAGCCGGATCGCTCGACGCTTGGCTCGCAGACGCGGCACTGAGCAGCGCCGCGTCTTCGATCAGCCGGTGCGCTTTACTCGGCGTCCGGCTGGTTGGACGGATGCGCCGCCACGAAGGCGGGCAGTTCGATGCACGCCGCGTTGATGCGCGCGATGTTCGGATAGACGGCAACGTCGATGCCGTGGCGCTGCGCATTGAACACCTGCGGCACGAGGAAACAGTCGGCGATCGTCGGCAGGTAGCCGTGGCACAGCGGGCCCGCGCTCGGGTCGCGCGCCAGGTGTTTCTCCAGCACGTCGAGGCCGCCCACGAGCCAGTGGCGGTACCACTGCGTCTTGGTCTCTTCCGACAGGCCGAGGTCCTTGACGAGGTAGCGCAGCACGCGCAAATTGTTCACAGGATGGATGTCGCAGGCAATAATCTGCGCGAGCTCGCGCACGCGCGCGCGGCCGGAAGCATCCTTCGGCAGCAGCGGCACCTGCGGGTATTCGTCCTCGAGGTATTCGAGGATGGCCATCGACTGCGTCAGCGTGATGTAGTCGTCCTGGAAGGTGGGGACGAGACCGCTGGGATTCATCTTGACGTAGTTCTCTTGCAGCTGCTCGCCGCCGCCACGCAAAAGGTGCACCGGAACCGCGTCGTACTTCAGCCCCTTCAGGTTGAGCGCGATACGCACCCGGTATGCGGCCGAACTGCGGAAATAGGTATAGAGCTTCATTCCTTCCTCCCGTGATAGTGTGCTACCTCCTGGTCGATGGCGCCGAACACGCTGGCGCCGTCGGCATCGAGCATCTCGATACGGACAGTATCGCCGAAGCGCAGGAAAGGCGTGGCCGGCGCGCCCTGTTCGATCGTCTCGTACATACGCAGCTCCGCCAGGCAGCAATACCCCACGCCGCCGTTGGCGATGCTCGATCCGTGCAGGCTGCCCTGCTTGTTCGACACCGTGCCCGAGCCGATGATGGAACCGGCTGCCAGTTCGCGCGTCTTCGCGGCGTGCGCGACCAGTTGCGCGAAGCTGAACGTCATGTCGTCGCCCGCGTTGGGACGGCCGAACGGCCGATCGTTCAACGTCACCAGCAGCGGGAGGTGCAGCTTGCTGTCGCGCCAGGCGTCGCCGAGCTCGTCCGGTGTCACGGCCACCGGGGAGAACGCGCTGGCCGGCTTGGACTGGAAGAAGCCGAAGCCCTTTTCCAGCTCCTTCGGAATCAGGTTGCGCAGGGAGACGTCGTTGACCAGCATGACGAGGCGGATGGCCCGGGCCGCCTGCTCCACGGTAGCGCCCATCGGCACATCGCCCGTCACGACCGCCACTTCCGCTTCCAGGTCGACGCCCCACTCCTCGGACAGCACGGCGATCGGGTCGCACGGGCCGACGAAGGCATCCGAGCCGCCCTGGTACATCAGCGGATCCGTATAGAACGACGGCGGCACCTGCGCGCCGCGCGCCTTGCGCACGAGTTCCACGTGGTTGATGTAGGCGGAGCCGTCGGCCCACTGGTAGGCGCGCGGCAGCGGCGACGCGCACTCTTCCTCGATGAAGGATTCCGCCCCGGCGGCCGTGCCGGCATTCAATTGCTCATAGACCTGGCGCAGCTTCGGCGCGACGTGGTCCCAGTCGTCCAGCGCCTGCTGCAGGGTGCGGGCGATCCTGGGGACCGCCTGGCAGGTGACCAGGTCCCGGCTGACGACGACGAGCGTGCCGTCGCGCCCGCCCGACTTCAGGGTAGCGAGTTTCATGGCGTTTCCTTCAACGATTAAGTGTTTCCGCCATTAAAAATTAAAACGGACTATCATACAAACAATATTTTCCGCTCTATTTATCGGATTTTCTGATGAATCCTACCCTGCGCCAGATGCGCGCTCTCGTTGCCCTGGCAAAGACCGGTAACTTTACGCTTGCCGCGCAGTACATGCACGTTACACAGTCGGCCTTGTCCGGTTTGATCAAAGAGCTGGAACAGACGCTCGGCGTCCGCGTCGTCGACCGCAGCACGCGGCGTATCGCCTTGACCGAAACGGGGAACGAGCTGTACCCCCTATTCAGCCAGATGATCGACGATCTCGACCGTGCGCTTGCGAACATTGCGGACCAGGCGCAACTCAGGAAGGGCATCGTGCGCGTGGCCGTGCCTCAATTGATGGCCTGCACCCTGCTCCCGCAGGTGATCGCCGCGTGGCGCACGCGCTACCCGGACATCCGCATCAGCCTGTCCGATTCCCCGGTCGAGGCCGTCACGACGCGCGTGCTGTCCGGCGAGACGGACTTCGGCATCGGCCCGGAACGCGACGGCGCCCCGCAACTGGAAGCACGCGAGCTGATGGAGATGCCGTTCGAAGCGGTGCTGCCGCCCGATCATGCGCTGGCGAAGCGCCGCCGGCTCGGCTGGAGCGACCTGGCCGCGCATCCGCTGATCACCTTGCGCGGCCAGTTCACGGAGCGGCTGCTGGCGGACATGAGCACCGGCGCCGCCGACGCCAAGGCCGGCGGCGCGGATACGCTGCGCGACCTGACGCTGCGGCCGGCCCACGAAGTCACGTACATGACCACCGCGCTGGCGCTGGTGGCATCCGGCCTGGGCGTCACCGTCTGCATGCCTTACGCCGCCCCGCTCGTGCGCCTGCACGGCCTGCGCATGCTGCCGCTCGACGCGCCCGTGCTGACGCGCCGCTTCTTTGTCTACACACGCGAACAGCGGTCGCTGTCGCCGGCCGCGGCCGCCTTCATCGCGTTCCTGTTCGACTGGGTCGGCGCGGCCGACAATCCCGCGGGCGCATTGCGGCCGCGCGCCTGACGCCGCCGAACGGCCGCGCTAGAATGCAGCTTCCTCCACGCAACCTCCTTTCATCGATGTCCCATAACACCATCGCGATCAACCAGCGCATGGACAGGTTCGACAACCACGCCAGCGTCTGGCTGTTCGGCTACGGCTCCCTCATCTTCAAGGCCGACTTCCCCTACATCGAGCGGCGCCCCGCCAGCATCACGGGATGGACGCGGCGCTTCTGGCAAGGCTCGCACGACCACCGCGGCACCGAGACTGCGCCGGGCCGGGTCGTGACCCTGGTGCCGGACCCGGACGCGACGTGCCACGGCATGGCCTACCTCGTCACGCCCGAGGAATTCGCGCACCTCGACTACCGCGAAAAGAACGGCTACCTGCGCCTGGCGACCGACATCCGCTTCGAGGATGGGAGCGCCACCGAAGGCCTCGTCTACATCGCCACGCACGAGAACGCCGCGTACCTCGGCCCGGCGAGTGAGCGCGACATTGCGCTACAGATCGCCACCGCGCGCGGCCCGAGCGGACCGAACAGCGAATACCTGCTGGAACTGGCCAAGGCCCTGCGCGCACTCGGCAAGCCCGACCCGCATGTGTTTGAGATCGAACGGCACCTGGAAGAGTTCCAGCGCCGGATTTGATATCGCGCGAACCCGGCGCCGCGGTGCGCGCGGCAGCTTTATGTTCTAATCCTGTCGAGCTTTCACGCACAGGAGACCATGATGCAACCACCGCCGCATCCGCCATCGGCCAGCGAACTCGACGAAGACACGCTGGCCTTCGTGCGCAAGGTCTTCCACTTCGCGCGCACCGGCGAGGCCGCCGAACTCGCGGCGCTGCTGGGCCAGGGCCTGCCGCCCAACCTGCGCAACGAACGCGGCGACAGTCTCTTGATGCTGGCCTGCTACCACGGCCATGCGGACGCGGCGCGGGTACTGCTGGAGCACGGCGCCGATCCGGAAATCATGAACGACGCCGGCCAGACCCCGCTGGCCGGCGCCGCCTTCAAGGGGGACCTGGCGATCGCGACCCTGCTGCTGGACCACGGCGCGGCGGTCGACCACGCGGGCCCGAACGGCAAGACGGCGCTGATGTTCGCCGCGATGTTCAACCGCGGGGATATCGTCCGCCTGCTGCTGGCGCGCGGCGCCGACCCGTTCCGCCCGGACGCGGACGGCAATGCGATCCTCGACGCGGCGCGCAGGATGGGGGCGGACGACACGGCCGAACTGCTGGCGGCGGCGACCAGCGAGCGCTGAGCCGCTCGTCAATCGCCGCCGCGGTCGTTCCCGTCCAGCACGCGCAGGTAGCGCGGCGCCACGGGACCAGTCAGCCAGACGCCGTTGTCCGAGCGGTAGAACACGGCGCCATCCGCGCGCAGGCGGGCCGTGTCGACGCGCAGGATGACGGGAAAGCCGTAGCGTGCACCGACGCGGCGAGCGGTGCCGACGTCGCCCGACAGGTGCACGTGCTGGCGGTTGCCGGCACGCAGGCCCGACGCGAGGATCGACTTCAGGAAGCGGCTCGCCGTGCCGTGGTACAGCACGTCCGGCGGCTGCGCCGGCTGCAGGGCCAGGTCGACCTGGATCGAGTGCCCCTGGCTGGCGCGGATGCGGGTACGGGTGGCATCGAACGCGAAACGCTGCTTGTCGTTGTTCGCGACGACGCGATCGAGCAGTTCGCGCGCGACCGGCCTGCCATGTTCGGCCAGACGCTGCAGCAGCGCGTCGACATCGGCCCAGCCGTTGGCATCGAGCTGAAGGCCGATGCTGTCCGGGCGATGGCGCAGCACGTAGCTCAGTAGTTTGCTGGTGTCGACGATCGTATCCCGAGACATGATGTGAACAGGAGAAATGGAGTCGGCGCCAGCATACGCCAGGCTGGTCGCGACCGCCAACGCACGCGCCGACGACGCGGTGATGATTGCCGAGTCTTGACGCCTTGCGCTCAGGTAGACTTGCGCGCCATGCATCCATCACCCATTCCGGCTTCGTCGTCGCCCCGCGCGCCCGGCCTCGACCTGCTGCGCGCCATCGCCATCGGCGTCGTCATGCTGTACCACCTGTCCAGCCACGGCATCGACGTCACAGGCCCCGGGCAGCATGGCTGGATGGGTGTCGACCTGTTCTTCGTGCTCAGCGGCTACCTGATCGGGTGGCCCGTGCTGCGCGACCTGGCCCGGGCGCTGCCGGGCGTCCGCATGCTCGCCCTGCTCGCGTTCAGCCTGTACCTGACGCATCGCCAGGTGGTTGCGTGGCTCGACGGCGTGGCGGGCGACCTGGCGGCGAACGCACCGTTCAGCGCATTCGTGCTGTACAACGGGGCGTCGCTGGCCATGGCGGCGCTGCTGTACGTGGCGGTCGAGCGTCCGGGGCTGCGAATGCGTCGCGGCACGCCCCGGCGGCTGCCTGGTGCACTCGCGGGCTGAACTTCAGCCTGCTGCGCCGCCCTGCTCGATCTCGGCCGCCGCGCGCATCAGGATGGCGGCGATGCGCTGCTGCTCCTCGGCGGATGCGCCCGCCCGCGAGGCCAGTGCCCGCTTGAGTGCGTGGCGCGCGTCGTGCAACTCGGCACTGAACGCACCGCGTCCGCCCGGCCCCTCTTCCCCTTCGGCGAGCGCGCTGCGCATCAATTCCATCTTGCGCGCGGCCTCCTGCAGTCGGGCGAGCAGCATGTCGACGTGTTCGCGGTTCGCGTCCAGATGGGCGCGGCCGTCGTCCGACAGGGCGTAGCGCTTGCGCGTGCCTTCGAGCTCGATGGTCACCCAGCCCAGGTCTTCCATCGCGGCGAGCGCCGGATACATCATGCCGGGGCTCGGCACGTAGAAGCCGCCCGAGCGGGCTTCCAATGCCCGGATGAGCTCGTAGCCATGGCTCGGTTGTTCGGCGATGAGGGCGAGGAGCAGCAACTGCAGGTCGTCCGACGACAGCTTGCGGCCGCGCGGCAGCCCGCCGTCGTCGGAAAAGCCGAAGCCGCCCGGACCGCGGCCCCGGCCATGGTGACCGCCGGGACCGCCGGGACCATGCCGGTGGTGCGGCGCGAAGCCCGCGTGCTCGTGGTCATGATGATGGTGGTGGTGATGATGTGGATGATGGTGTGGCATGATCGCTTCCCTATATCGTAAGATACATCGTAAGATATATAACGAAGTTGATGATGTCAACCATTTTGTGCACGATGGCGCTACACTGCACCATCGAACAATTTCTGGAGACAAGATGCCGATGGAATGGGACCGCCTGGTGTCGACGATGCGCCTGGGCCGCGAGGATGACCGGGGCGACGGCGGCAGCCGTACCGAATACATGCGCGACTGGGACCGGCTCGTGTATTCGAGCGCGTTCCGGCGCCTGCAGGACAAGACGCAGGTGTTCCCGCTATCGGACAGCGATTACGTGCGCACGCGCCTCACGCACAGCATCGAAGTGTCGTCGGTGGGCCGTTCGCTGGGCATGCTGTGCGGCGAATTCATCAAGGAGCGCGAGCCGGCGTTGTCGATGGCGCCGCAGGACTTCGGCAGCATCGTGGCGGCCGCCTGCCTCGCCCACGACATCGGCAACCCGCCATTCGGCCATTCGGGCGAAGCTGCGATCCAGTCATGGTTCGCCGAGCACAAGGAACGCTGGCTGACCGACCTCAACGAGCGCGAACGCCAGGATTTCCTGCGCTTCGAGGGCAATGCCCAGGGCTTCCGCCTCGTCACGCGTCTGCAAAATGCCGTCGACCACGGCGGCTTCCAGCTCACCTGTGCCGTGCTCGCCGCGTTCATGAAATACCCGCGCGCCTCCGACGTGCCGTCGGCCAGGGACAGGATCAGCGAAAAGAAATTCGGCTACTTCGCGGACGACGCGGCAACGGCCGAACGGGTCGCCACCCGGGTCGGCCTCGTGCGCAAGGGCCCGGGCGCCTGGACGCGCCATCCGCTCGCCTTCGTGATGGAAGCGGCGGACGACATCTGCTACGGCATCGTCGACCTGGAGGATGGTCACCGGCTGGGCCGCGTGTCCTTCGACGAGGCGCGCCAGCTGCTGTGGCCCCTCGCCTTCCCGGACGGCGCGGCCGCGAGCCCGTCCTACCGGCAACTGGCCGACGACACGGGCCGGGTGGAATACCTGCGCGCCCGCGCCATCGGCCATCTCATCGGCGCCGCGCTGGAGGTCTTCCGCGAGCATTACGACGCGATCATGGACGGCCGCTTCGAGCAAGACCTCGCCGGGGCATCGCGCTTCGCGCCCGAACTGAAGGCGATCGCGACGCTGTCGCGCGAGCGGATCTATGCGACGCCATCCGTGCTGCAGATCGAGGCGGCCGGTTTCGAGATCCTCGGCGGGCTGCTGGGCAAGATCGTGCCGGCGCTCGTCAAGCCGGAAGCGGTCCGGTCGGCGGCCGACCGCAAGATCGCGCAAATCATCCCGCAGCAATTCAGCCGCGGCACGACGCCGTACGCGCGCCTGCTCGGGGCGACCGACTATATTTCCGGGATGACGGACGGCTTCGCGCTGAAGCTGTTCCGGCGCCTGCACGGCATCGAGTTGCCGGGCACGATCGTTTAAGCGGCTTGGTCGAGCACGCGGCGCACCTGGCGCGCCCGTTCTTCCACGCTGCCTTGCACAACCGTGTACGGGATGCGGCGGGCGTCGAGATCCTTGAGCACGAGTCGCTGGATGCGCCCGCGCCACGCCTCGTTCTCGCGCACGTCCTGTTCCTCGTACGGGATGTCGTCCGCGCAGACGAACGTGTGGGCATAGCGCGCGCGGCATTCGTCGGCGCAGCGCAGCAGCTCGGCCGGCGGCGGGTCGCCGACCTGTCGGAACTCGATGCCCAGCAGCAGTGTCGTCAGCGCATTCGTGTCGACGAACAGCCAGCGCCGCGCCTGCGCCATCGCCGCATCCTCGGCGGCGCGGTGCCTGACGGCGATCTCGACGTAGTCGTCCGGACCCAGCTTGCCCTGTTTTTCTTCCCAGATGAAGCGGCCGATCTCGGGCACCGCGACCGTGTCGTAGGCACGTGCCAGGTGCTCGGACAACGTCGACTTGCCCGTCGATTCCGCGCCCACGAAGACGATGCGCTGCACCGTGCTGCCCTGCTCCACCATATCCCGCCTGCCGATCCACCGCTATAAGGAACGCAATCGTAGCCGAGACCCCGCATCCCTACAACCGACCGGTTATCATGCTGACATGACACAGCCCATCCACGCCGACGGTTTCCTGCTGCGCCCCCTCGTCCCGGACGACGCGCCGGCGATGGCGGCGGCCGTCCGCGAATCGATGGCGAGCCTCGGACCGTGGATGCCCTGGGCCCATGCCGCTTACGACGATGCCGATGCGCTGGCCTGGATCGCGTTCTGCGATGCCGCGCGTGCCGATGGCAGCGCGCACGAGTTCGGCATTTTCCGGCCGGACGGCCGGCACTACGTCGGCGCGGCCGGCCTCAACCAGTTCAATCGCCTGCACGGCTTCTGCAACCTCGGCTACTGGGTGCGTACCTCGGCCCAGGGCGAGGGCGCGGCGCTGGCGGCCATCCGGGCACTGTCGCGTCATGCGTTCGAGCACCTGGGCCAGTCGCGCGTCGAAATCGTCGTCGCCGACGGCAACGTGCCGAGCCTCGGCGTTGCCCGCAAGGCCGGGGCCGTCCATGAATGCCTTGCGCGCAACCGACTCAACCTGCACGGGCGCGCCGTCGCGGCGCACGTGCTGTCGTTGATTCCGGCCCTTTAAAACAGATCCAACTGCGCCGCCGCCGCGCTGGTAGGCTTGACGATCGTCTTCGGCACCACGGGCGGCCGCTTGAACTGCGAGCCGTCCAGCTTGTGGAAGCGCCCCATATAGCCATCCAGGCCCAGGCGCTTGATGGCCTTCGTGAAGCGCTGGCGAATCAGGTCGGCCCAGATGCCCTCGCCCGTCATGCGTTTGCTGAAGTCGCTGTCGTAGTCCTTGCCGCCGCGCATGTCGCGGATGCGGTTCATCACGCGCTGGGCGCGGTCGGGGAAGTGGGCGTGCAGCCATTGCTGGAACAGCGGGTTCACTTCCCACGGCATGCGCAGCACCGTGTAGTGCGCGCCGACGGCGCCGGCGTCCTTCGCGGCTTCCAGGATGCGCTCGATTTCCGGTTCCGTGATGAACGGGATGATCGGCGCGACGCTCACGCTGACGGGGATGCCGGCTTCCGTCAGCGTCCGGATCGCGCGCAGGCGGCGGGCGGGCGCGGCCGCACGGGGCTCGAGCGTGCGCGAGATTTCGCCGTCCAGCGTCGTCAGGGTGATCGCGGCGCAGGCCAGGCCCTTCTCGGCCATCGGCGCGATCAGGTCGATGTCGCGTTCGATCAGCGACGACTTCGTGATCAGGCCATACGGGTGGTTGCATTCGCCCAGCACTTCGAGCACCTCGCGCGTGAGGCGGCGCTCGCGTTCGCAAGGCTGGTACGCGTCGGTGTTGACGCCGATGGCAATGTTTTCCGGGACGTAGCCCGGCCGTGCCAGCTCGCGCCGCAGCAGGTCGGCCGCGTTCACCTTCGCGTAAAGGCGACTCTCGAAATCCAGGCCCGGCGACAGGCCCAGGTAGGCGTGCGTCGGCCGCGCGAAGCAGTAGATGCAGCCGTGCTCGCAGCCCCGGTACGGGTTCAGCGACACGCTGAACGGGATATCCGGCGACGTGTTGCGGCTGAGGATCGATTTGGCGATCTCGTCAGTGACGGTCGTCTTGAGGGGCGCCGGTGCCTCGTCCTTTACGCCAGGCACGGTCCAGCCGTCGTCGAACCGCTCGCGGCCGTTCACTTCGTAGCGGCCTTGAAGATTGGTAACGGCGCCACGACCTTTGATTGGCCCGTGGATGGGCACGACCTCGGCGGACTTTTGCGGGAACGGCAACACCACCTGGCTGACCGCCCGACTTGCGTTTGCTTTGTTGACCCGATTCACACGGCGCTCCTTAAGTACTGTATGTTTATACAGTATAGTACGCCGATGTCAGGATGGGTTCAAGCACAAAAAAAGAGCAGCTTGTTGTTGCACAAAACCGTCAAACGCTTGCAGTAGAGACCGGTACGCGTCGGCGTCGCTTTCCATTTGGCCAAGTGCCAGCGCGGCCGCTTCCAGTGTCGACAACTGGTGCGGCGCATGCGCCTTGCGGATCCGATAAGCCGACGCGGGCACGTCGTGCAGCGCCAACCGGGGCAGCTTTTGCAGTTCGGGATTTACATGGAGCATCTTGCGGCTCTTGCGCCAGGTGGCGTCCAGCACGACGAGCCGCAGCCGTTCGGGCGGCGCCGGTGCGAGCACGGGCGGCACGAAGCCGGGCGTTTCGGGATACAGCAGCACGGGCACCCGCCCATCCGCGTGCAGCAGCGCCTGCAGATCAGCGAACGTCTCGCCCACTTCGAGGCGGCTGCCGGGCAAGCACAGATGCAGCAGCCGCGCACTGTTCTTGGCGTTGCGCACCTCGAGCGGATGTTGCAGGATCAGCAAGTCGACACGGCTGGACAGCGGCCGCACCCAGTGGCAGATGCAGGCGCTCTGCGCGCGCAGGCAGGCGGCGCACGTTGCGCGCCTTGTGGAAGAGGATGAAGCGGTCATGGACGGCGATTGTAACGCCGCCGCCAGGCCGTCACTGGCTGCCCATGCGCTGGCCGGTATGCGGCGCATCGTCCGAGGTGACGGGCGCATCCGGCCGCACGGTCCTGAGCGCCCGGCTCCACGCCACCACCTGGTCCAGCATGGCATCCACGGACTGCTCGTGGTGCCCGGCCGGATTGAAGGTCGTGCCATTCTCGAAGTCGGTGCGCAGCGACAGCATCACCTGCGCGCGCACGTCGGCCACCATCAGCTCGCCCATCACGAGGCGCAGGCTCTCGATGGCGCGCGCGCCGCCCGCGCTGCCGTAGCCGACGAAGCCCGCGGCCTTGTTGTTCCACTCCTTGTACAGGAAATCGATGGCGTTCTTCAGCGCGCCGGACGTGCCGTGGTTGTACTCGGGCGTGACGAACACGTAGCCGTCGAAGCCGGCGATGGCGGCGGCCCAGGCCTGCGTGTGCGGCTGCGTGTACTGTCCCAGCGCCGGCGGCACCGGCTCGTCCAGCAGCGGCAGGTTGAAATCCTGGATGTCGACCAGCTCGAACACGGCGTCCGCGCGCATGCCCGCGATGTCCAGCACCCAGCGCGCCACGTCCAGCGCCTTGCGGCCCGGCCGGGTGCTCCCGACGATGATTCCGATCTTGATCATGTGCGCTCCTCCATGGTCGTTATTGATGCCAGCCGCCGCCCAGCGCGCGGTACAGGTCGACGTGGGCCTGCAGCCAGGCGGCGCGCAGCTGCAACGCGGCGTTCTCCGCGGCGAAGGCGTTGCGCTGGGCGTCCAGCTCTTCCAGGTACGACGAATAGCCGTTGCGGTAGCGGTTGTGGGCGATCCTCAGCACCTCGCTTGTGGCCACCCGGCGCGCCTCGGCCTCGTCCAGCTGCTCGCGCAGGCGCCGCACGGCCGTCAGCGCGTTCTCCGTGTCGGCGAACGCATTGCGTACTGCGGCTTCGTACGCGAACACGGCGCGGTCGCGCAGCGAGGCGCTGATCTCGGCCTGGGCGCGCAGCCGGCCCGCGTCGAACAGCGGCGCCAGCACGCTGCCGCCCACGCTCCACAACCTTGTCGGGGACGACAGCAACGTCGGCAAATCGTTCGCGTACGCACCCAGCGACGCCGTCAGGCGCAGAGAAGGCAGCATCTGGTCGCGCGCGGCCGCGAGGCTCGCGTCGGCCGCGGCGAGCGCGCGTTCGGCCGCCGCGATGTCGGGACGCCGGCGCAGCAGTTCGGACGGCAGCCCCGGCTGGATCGCGGGCGCGTTGAGGCGCGTCAGTTCGGTACCGCGTCCGACGGGGCCGGGATTGGCGCCGGCGAGGATGTCGAGCGCGTTTTCCTGCTGCGCGATCGCCCGCTCCAGCTGCGGCACGACGGCGGCCGTCGCACGGTATTCCGCCTCGGCCTGCGACAATTCCAGGCGCGAGCTGTAGCCGACCTCGAACTGGCGCCGCGCCAGGTCCAGCGAGCGCTGGCGCGATGCCAGGGTGGCGCGGGCGAGGTCCAGCTGGGCGTCGAGGCCGCGCAGATTCAAATAACCGGACGCCGTGTTCGCCGCCACCGACAGCGCCGTCGCGTCCGCCGCCGCCTGTTGCGCGGCGTAGTCCAGCCGCGACGCTTCCGTCAGGTTGGCCGTGCGTCCGAACGGATCGAGCTCATAGGCGGCCTGGAACGCGCCCTGCAGCGACGTCGTATCGATCGGCGTGCCGAACGGCCCGATCACGCGCGCCCGCGTGGGCGTGAACCCAACGGACAAGGCAGGCTGCTCGGCCGCGCGCGCCACCTGGACGCGCGCCCGGTATTCCTGCAGCCGCGCCTGTGCCGTGCGCACGTCGTTGTTGCGCTCCAGCGCCTGCGCGACGAGGCGGTCCAGCGCGGGATCGGCGAACGCATGCCACCAGTCCCGTTCGACGGGCGCGCCCGGCCCGACCTGGCCCCGCCACGCGGGCGGCACGCTCAAGGTCGCCTGCGGCGGCGGCGGCACGGGGATGCGGCAGCCGGCCAGCAGCGCCGCGCAGGTGGCGAGCATGAGCACCCGCTTCATCGAGCGTTCCCCGTGGACCCGGGCGTACGCGTGGGCGCAGGGGCGCCCACCCTACCGGCCTTCGTGTCGATGCTGGCCACCACCGACATCCCGGGCCGCAGCCGCGTGGCCAGTTCCTGGTTCGGGTCGATGCTGATGCGGACCGGAATCCGCTGGGCGATCTTGACGAAGTTACCCGTCGCATTGTCCGGCACGATCACGGAAAACTCGGACCCCGTGGCCGGCGCGATCTGCTCGACGTGGCCGCGCAGCTTCGCGTGATTCAGCGCGTCGACGGTGAACGTAACGGGCTGGCCCAGCCGGACGTCGGCCATCTGCGTCTCCTTCATGTTGGCGACGACCCACATCGCCTGCGGCACGAGCGCCGTCAGCTGCGCGCCGGCGTTGACGAACGCGCCGAGGCGCACGCTGACCTGCCCCAGCTGGCCGTCGCGCGGCGCGACGATGCGGGTATTCGACAGGTCGATCTCGGCCAGCCGCACGGCCGCCTCCGCGTTCGCGACCGCCGCTTCCAGCGACGCGCGGTTGACCTCCACGGTGCGCAGGTTCTGGCGCGAGATCTCGAGGGCCGCGCGCGCCTGCTCGGCGGCGGCGACGGTCTGCGCGCGGGTGGCGCGGGCGGCGTCGCGTTCGCGCGCGGACAGCGAACCGTCGGCCGCCAGTTCTTCCACGCGTTTCAGGTCGGCATTCGCGCGCTGCGCCTGGGCGGCCGCGTTGGCGACGGCGGCCTGGTTCTGCTGGATGGTGGCGCTGGCCGTGCCGCGGCTTTGCGCGAAGTTCGCCAGCGCGGCGCGCGTGGTCGCCAGCTGGGCCTTGGCCTGGTCCAGTCTCTGCTGGTAGATGCGGTCGTCGATGCGCATCAGCAGCTGGCCCTGGTGGACCACCTGGTAATCCTGCACGTCCACTTCGACGATGTAGCCGGACAGTTGCGGACTGATGATCGTCACCTGCCCCCGCACGAGCGCGTTCTCCGTCGTCTGCAGCGCGCTGTGGAACGGCGGCAGGTTCCAGGCATACAGCACGATCAGGACGCCGATCAGCGCGATGAAGGCGAACAGCAGGCCGCTCGCGATGACGTGGCGGTTCGATGTTTGTTGGGTTGGCGTCGTTTCCGGCATGGTCGGGGCTCGGTTCAGGTTGGGACGGCCGGCGTCGGCTGGGGCGGCCGCGGCGCCGTGCGGCGGTCGCCGGACGGGACGGCGATCGGCGAATCGGTCGGCTCGGGCGGCGCCGGCACCGGCACCGGCGCCGGCGGTGGCGGCGCTACGTATTTCAGCCACAGCGAGCGGCCGAAGATCCACGCGGCCAACAGGGTGGCGATGATGGAAATCAGGAGGAACACGTCGTTGTAGGCGAGGATGTTGGCTTCCCGCGCGGCCGTCTGCGTCAGCACGGAGATGCCCTGGCGCGTGCGCGCGGACGGGTCCGCGAGCTGGCGCGCGTACGCCGCCCCGTACTGCTGGATGCGCGCGGCGACGAGCGGATCGAGCGAACTCAGCTGCTCGGCCAGCACGGACGAGTGGTATTTTTCGCGCATCACCTGGAACGTGCCCAGCAGCGACGAGCCGATCAGTCCGCCCAGGTTCTGCGTCAGGCCGAACAGCACGGAAAAGCTGATCAGGTTCGCGGGATTGGCGATCACGGACCCGAGCAGCGTAAGCAGCAATGGCCCGAGGAACATCACGCCGCCGAACGCCAGCAGGCCCTGGCTCACGTACATCTGGGCGGGGCGCGTGGCGTTGGTCGCGTTCGAATCGATCCATGCGCCCAGCGCCATGATCAACAGCGCCACCACCTGCGGCGCCATCAGGTGCGGCGGCCGGGTGACCAGCACCGAAACGACGATGCCGAGGATGGTCGCGAGCAGGATGACGATGAACAGCGTCTGCATCTCGTCGTTGTTCAGGCCCACGAGGCGCAGGAAGCCGACGGCGCCCACGCTCTGCTCCGACAGCACGACGCGCACGAGCATCAGCGCGATGGACAGGCGCAGGATCATGCCGTTGGTCAGCCAGCGGATATTCAGCAGGGGGTTGTCGCGGTTGTGCTCGACGCAGATCGCGGCCAGCAGCAGCACGATGGACACGGCCAGCGCGATGCCCACCCATGCATTCTCCGTCCACCACAGCACGCGGCCGAACGTGAGCGCCGCGCACAGCAGCGCCATGCCGGGCGCGAACAGCGAGAACGTGAGGAAATCCGCCGGCCGGAACGCCCTGAAGCGGTCGCCCGGCGGCAGCTTCAGCCACAGCACGGCGGCCAGGGTGACCAGCGTGAGCCCGAGCTCGAACAGATACAGTCCGCGCCATTCCGCGATCTGCAGCAGGCTCCTGGAAAAGATGTAGGCGATCGGCTGGGCCAGCTGCGCGATGCCGGTCGAGATCACGATCCCGCGCGGCCGCCACTCCTTTTTGAAAGCCTGCAGGCTGTAGTACAGGCCCAGCGTCGACAGCGCCGCGCCCGCCATGCCGTGGGCCGCGCGCACGGCGATCGCGGAGCCCAGGTCGTTGACGAACAGGTGCGCGAACGTGATCAGGGCATACAGCACGAGGAAGAACTCGGTGAATGCGCGCAGGCCGAATTGCTGGCGGAATTTCACCAGCAACAGGTTCATCGACACATTGGTCATGACGTAGGCCGTCGGCAGCCAGTTGACTTCGGCCGCGAAGACGCCCAGCGTGCCCTGCAGGTTGACGAGGTTGACGGTGACGAGCGCGTTGCCGAGGCCGCCCGTGATGGTCACGAGCGTGCCGATCAGGAAATAGGCGACGCGGCGCGGCGTCGAGTGCTTCGGAAACGATGGTCCGCCCGGCAGCGTGGGGCGCTCGTCGGGATGCCACTGGCGCGGCGCGTAGTCGGCGTCGCTCATGGGTTCTCCAGCAGCCGCCGCAGGTCTTCCAGCACGGCCGCCGCCGCCGCCATGGCGCCGGCATCCAGCCGCGCGACCGTCAGGCGCCGCAGCGCATCCGCTTCCGCGTGGACGCGGCGCGCCACCGCCTCGCCCTGCGGCGTGAGCGCGATGCGCTTGACGCGGCGGTCGCCCGGCTCCGAACCGCGCCGCACGAGGCCGCCCGCGACGAGACGGTCGAGGGTCGTCACGAGCGTGGCGCCGTCCACGCCGAGCCGGCGCGCCAGTTCCCGCTGCGACGGCGGTTCGGGGCTGTCGGCCACGGCCGTCAGCGCGTTCCAGCCGGCCATCGTCAGCCCGTTCGCCTTCAGGTGGCGTTCGAGCGCGAGGCGCCAGGCGCGCGCGCTGCCTTGCAGCGCTTGCAGGAAACGGTCGTCGGGGTCGTCGGTAGTCATGTCAGTTAAACATGGGTATCCCAATCGTTGGCCATCCAGATTATCTGCCTGTTATGGCAAATGTGGCCACACGTGAAGATTTAGTTCGAGATTTGGTTAATTGGACATTGCTCTGAGAAATCACCGTGCTTAGAATCAATTCATTCCGCGAGGCAATCAGTTCTCGGGGAAAAGTGCAAACCCGGTGTCGCTCCAGAGTCTTCCATGCTTAAAGTCCGCCCTTCCGTTCGCAAACTGACGTCCGCCTTCATCGCCGCCCTGGCCCTGCTGCCGGGTCTCGCCATCGAACAAGAGCTTCAGCTCGACTATCGGATCAACGAGCACATCGTCCTGATCCCGGCCGGCCAGGACCATCAGGCCCGCCTGGAAACGACCGTGTTCCAGCCGAACGGCCCAGGGCCCTTCCCGCTCATCATCGTCAACCACGGCAAGGATCCGGGTCACCCGAACCTGCAGCCGCGCGACCGCTTCTACCACATGGCCCACGCCTTCGTGGAACGCGGCTATGCCGTGATGGTGCCGATGCGCCAGGGCTTCGCCAACTCGACGGGCTATTACCGCGACCATGGCTGCGACATGACGGCCAACGGCTACACCCAGGCCGAGGACATCAAGGACACCCTCGAATACGCGCGTGCGCAGAAGTGGGTCGACGCGGACCATATCGTCGTCGCCGGCCAGTCGTACGGCGGCCTCGCGACGATGGCGCTCGGCACCGAGGACCTGCCGGGCGTGCGCGGCCTGATCAACTTCGCGGGCGGCCTGCGCGACGACAGCAACGGCTGCGGCTGGCGCTCGGCCCTCGTGTCGGCCTTCGCCGAGTACGGGTCGCAGAACAAGCTGCCGAGCCTGTGGATGTACGGCCAGAACGATTCGCTGTTCTCGCCGGAACTCGTGGCGCGCATGCACGACGCGTTCGAACAGGCCGGCGGCCGCGCCCAGCTCGTCGAGTACGCCCCGTTCAAGCGAGATTCGCATGGAATGCTGGCCAGCCGCGACGGACAAAAGGTATGGCTGGCCGACACGATGCACTTCCTGCAGCAGATCGGCATGCCGACCAGGGTCGTGTACAAGGTGCCGGAACCGCCACAGCCGCAGGCGACGAACTTCGCCGTTATCGAAGACGTCGAGGCCGTGCCGTTCCTGTCCGAGAACGGCAAGCGCGCCTACCGCGAATACCTGACCAAGATGACGCCGCGCGCGTTCGCCGTGTCGCCCAGCGGCGCCTGGTGCTGGGCCGAGGAAGGCGAGGATCCGGAAGCCCGCGCCCTGGCCACCTGCTCGGCCAAGAGCGACAAGCCGTGCCGCCTGTATTCGGTGGACGAGCACGTCGTGTGGAACCCGGACCTGGCCGAGAAGGCTGCCGTCACGGCATCCAATACGCCGGCCCCGGCCACGCCGGGCGATGGCGCGGTGGGCAATGCGGCGGGCATGACGGCGGCGAACTGATCGCTGGGTGCGGGGCCCCCCCGCGCCCACGCGTAACGTCAACGAGCCGCATACGCCCGCGTGGGCGCAGGGCGCCCACCTACGCAGCGCGCAAACGACACCTGCGCCATTCTGTTGCACTGCAACACGCCATTCGCCGTCCCGGTCGAGGCAGCGCAAACTCCGTGCCGCATATCAAACCGACAATGGGCTCGCCACGTCCAATGGAGAGTCACATGTTGCGACTGACGAAGTCCTGCGCCTGCGCGCTGCTGGCGCTTGCCGCCTTGCTGGGCACGCCCGCGCGCGCCACCAACAACGATCCCGTCGTGCTCGTGCACGGCGTCCTCGGCTTCGGGCCGGAATCGCATCCGCTCGGCAGCTTCCTGTACTGGGGCGGCTACGGCAACATCGCCGCGCACCTGACCGTCTACCACGGCCCGCATACCGTCTTCACGGCCCAGGTGGGCGCAATCGCGTCGAACTGGGACCGCGCCGCCGAGCTGTATGCCCAGATCAAGGGGGGCTGCGTCGACTATGGCGCCCACCACGTGGCGCGCTACGGCTATCCCGGCCAGGCGCAGAAGCCGGCCGGCAAATGCTGGGCCGCGGACCCCGCCAACAATCCGGAAAACTACCCGCTCGCGTTCTACCCGCAATGGGATGCCGCGCACCCGGTCCACATGATCGGCCACAGCCAGGGCGGCACGACGATCCGCGCCCTGGTCCAGTTGCTGGAACACGGCTCGCCCGACGGCGACGAGGGCGGCGGCGAACTTTATCAAGGCGGCAAGGTCGGCTGGATCAGGAGCGTCGTGACGATCTCCGCGCCACACGACGGCACCACGTTGCGCGATGCCGTAGTGGACGTGCTGCCGAACCTGCGCAGTCCATTGCGCGACATCCTCGACAACGAACTGGCCCACTGGGAACTGGCGCCGGACGGCGCGCGCGAATTCAACCGCTGGGCGCTGACGTCGCCGTCGGTCTATTATTTTTCGGTGGGGACGCTGGCGACCGAAGCCGGCGCCTGGTGCTGCAACGGCACGGACCGCGTGCTCGCGCCCGTACAGAACGTCCAGTTCCAGTATCCGCGCGCGGACATGATCCCGTACTTCAAGCTGTTCGCCGGCGAATGGATCGTCGGCTCGCTGGCCCAGCCGGGCATGGGGTCGTACACGCAGAACGCGCCGGGCCGCGTGCGCATCGACAGCGCCTGGTTTCCGAACGATGGCGTCGTCAACACGGTGAGCATGCGCGCGCCGAGCGGGCATCCGGTGCGCGACTACGACGGCAAGGCCGTCAGGGGGACGTGGAATTTCCTCGGCAATTACCGCGGCTACGACCATTTCGACATCCTGAACTGGCCGAACAACGGGCCGTCGGCCGACCCGGTCTACGAGCGGATCAGCGACATCATCTTCGGGTTGTAGACCTTACATGGCCGACCGCAAGGTCCGCGCCAGGTCCGACAGCCGATACGGCTTGTTGACGAACGCGAACTCGTTGAGGTCGACGCCATGCCGCTGCTTGAGGGCCGGCAGCGGATAGCCGGACGCGAGCATGATCTTGGTGGCCGGATAATGCTCGCGCGTGTAGCTGGCCAGCTCGATGCCATTCATGCCGTTCGGCATCACGACGTCGGTGAACAGGATGTCGATGTCGCGCTGTTCCATCACGTCGATCGCTTCCTGCCCGCTGGCGGCCGTGACGACCTCGTAGCCCATGCTCGTGAACAGCGACGCGGCCACGTCCATCAGGTCCGGCTCGTCCTCGACGATGAGGACGCGCTCCGTGTGCTCGGCCTGGGCCTCCTCGGCGGGATTGACGACGGCCGGCAGGTAGATCGCGATCGTCGTGCCTTCGCCCGGCATGCTGTCGATGGCAACCTCGCCGCCCGACTGCTTGATGAAGCCGTAGACCTGCGACAGGCCCAGGCCGGTGCCCTTGCCCACTTCCTTCGTCGTGAAGAAGGGTTCGAAGGCGCGCGCCACGACGTCCGGCGGCATGCCGGTGCCCGTGTCGCTGACGGTCACGCGCACGTATTCGCCCGGCGCGAGGCCGGCCGGATGCTGGCCGTCCGCCACGATATTGCCCGTCGCGATGACGAGGCGGCCGCCCTCCGGCATCGCGTCGCGCGCGTTGACGACGAGATTCAGCAGCGCCGATTCGAAGCGGGCGCTGTCGATCAGCGCATTGTGGGCCTTGCGGTCGAGGTCGATCACGAAATCGATGGACGGATTGCCCGCGCGGCGCAGCACGGTCTCGAAGCCGCGAATGACGGCATTGAGGTTGCGCGTTTCCGCCTGCAACGGTTGCTGGCGCGCGAACGCGAGCAGTTGCTGCGTCAGGCGCGCGCCGCGGTCGATCGCGCGCCGCATCGATTCCAGCGTGCGCGCATCGCCCTCGCCCCGCTGCAGGTTCAGCACCTCGATGCCGCTGGACAGCACCGACAACAGGTTGTTGAAATCGTGCGCGACGCCGCCCGTGAGCTGGCCGATGGATTCCATCTTCTGCGCCTGGTACAACGCGATGCTGGCCTTTTCCAGCGCCTCGTCGGCCTTCTTCTTTTCCGTCAGGTCGCGCGTGATCTTGGCGAAGCCGAGCAGTTCGCCGTCGTCGCCGCGGACGGCGTCGAGCACGGCATGGGCCCAGAACCGCGAGCCGTCCTTGCGCACGCGCCAGCCCTCGGACTCGTAGCGGCCCACCGCGGCGGCCGTGTCCAGCGCGCGCTTCGGGATGCCCTCGGCCTGGTCCTCCGGCGTATAGAAGCGCGAGAAATGGCTGCCGACGATCTCTTCCTGGCGATAACCCTTGATGCGCTCGGCGCCTGGGTTCCAGTTGGTGACGGTGCCTTCCGGCGACAGCATGAACAGCGCATAGTCGGTGACACCGTTTACGAGCAGGCGGAAGCGCTGCTCGCTTTCCCGCAGCGCATCCTCGGCGCGCTTGCGCTCGGTGACGTCGCGCGTCACCTTCGCGAAGCCGAGCAGGACGCCCTCCTCGTTGTAGATCGGATCGATCACCACGTGGGCCCAGAACCGCGAGCCGTCCTTGCGCACGCGCCAGCCCTCGGCTTCGTACTTGCCCTCCGCCAGCGCGAGCGCCAGCGCCCGCGCGGGCTTCCCCGCTTCGCGGTCCTCCGGCGTGTAGAAGCGCGAGAAGTGCTCGCCCAGGATCTCTTGCGCGACATAGCCCTTGAACCGGTTGGCGCCGGCATTCCAGCTGCTGACGTAACCGTTCGGATCGAGCATGTAGATGGCGTAGTCGCTGATCCCGGAGATCAGGTACTGGTAGCGTCGCTCGTCGGGCCAGGATTGCGTGGGGGTCAGGTCGTTCATTTACTACGGCTGAATGCGCTCGGAATAGGGTCAAAACCGGGTCATCATACACCGCAGGAAAAAGCCTTGCGCGCGTTGCGATTAACGAATTTCACATTGTCAATTTTAGGATTTTATTGGGCAAGAAAACTTGCATTGACGATGCATCTTCACCAAAAATCACCGGAATTGATGAGTGTTATTACACCGCAAAATTTTCGCGGAACCATGCCGCCGTCGTACCGTCGGCCGGAAAAAACGATTCCAGCCGCAACTCGTGCACAGTGACGTCGTGCGGCGTGCCGAGCGTCGTGATCGTCGTGAACAGGTTCAGTTCCACACCCTCGTGGGCGATCGTCAGCGGCAGGAACGGCAGCGCGCGCCGGTCGAGGTTCGGCACGTGGCCGTCGGACAGTCCCGCCATCCCGGGCAACGCGGACAGTTCGGCCAGCAGCGCCGTCGCCTCGCTGCCCGGCCCGTCCGCCATCGCTTCCCGCTGGATCCACAACAGGCTGTCCGCGCACACGGCCTCCCAGTTGACGAGGCGCGGCCGCAGCCCGTTCGGGTCGAGCATCAGGCGCAGCACGTTGATGGAGCCGTCGCGCGGGATGGCCGCGTCCGGCGGCAGGCCCAGCAGCCACTTCATGAAGCCGGCGGCGGGCTCGTTGAACATCACGAGATTCCACAGCCGGTCCACGACGAGGGCCGGAAACGGCGCCTGCTGGCGCAGCATGAAGTCGAGCGCCTGCATCACGGACAACAGTTCCGGATCGGACAGGTTGCGCTCCTGGTAGGCGGGCGCGAAACCGGCGGCGAGCAGCATCGCGTTTCTCTGGCGCAATGGCACGTCGAGCACGATGCCGAGTTTCAGGACCAGGTCGCGGCTCGGCTGCGCCCGTCCGCTCTCCAGGAAACTCAGGTGCCGCTGCGAGACGCCGCCATCCACGGCAAGACGCAGCTGGCTGTAGCCGCGCCGCGTGCGCCAGTAGCGCAGCGCCGAGCCGAAGTCGCTGAAGTAGCCGTCGCCGCGCGCGTCCGCGTGTCCATCCTGCATCGTGATCCCCTGTTGATGTAAAAGCGTCAATTTAGACCTCCGCACGGATGAACTCAAGCAACTCGCCATTGACCTGCTCCACGTGCGTGAGGAACATGCCGTGCGCGGCGTCTTCGTGGACGACGAGGCGGCAGTCCGGCACGAGGGCGGCGGTGCGGCGCGCGGTCAGCTCCAGCGGCGCGGAGACGTCGAGTGCACCGGCGATCACGAGCACGGGCACGTCGACGGCTTCCAGTTCCGCCTCCATGCTTGACGCCTCCACACAGAGGTGGCAATCGTGCAGCGCCTGGAGCGAGCATTGCAGGGCCATCTGCGCGAGCCAGTCGCGCATGCGCGGGCCGGCGCCGGGCACGAACGGCTCGACGTTCTCCTCGATCCAGCGCGGGAAGTCGTGCAGCAGCTGCGTGCTGCGGAACTGTTGCAGCAGCGCGGGGTCGACCCCGTGCGGATTCGATGCGGACAATGTGATGCCCGGCGTCATCGGCCCGAGCAGCGCGACCTGCGTCACCCGCGCGCTGCCGTGGCGCGTGAGGTAGCGGACGATCTCGTTGCAGCCCATCGAATGCCCGACCAGCACGACGTCGCGCAGGTCGAGGGCTTCGATGACGGCCGCGATGTCGTCGGCCAGCGTGTCGAGGTCGTAGCCGCCGCCCGGGTCGGACGAGCGGCCGTGGCCGCGCCGGTCGAAGGCGATGCAGCGCAGGCCCTGCCGGCACAACGCCATCATCTGGTAGCCCCAGGAATCGGAGCACATCGACCAGCCGGCCACGAACAGCACGGGCCGGCCGCGGCCCCAGTCGCGGTAGTACAGGTTGACGTCGCCGGCGATGATGGTGTTCGGGGCGGCGGTGTAGGCGCGGGTGTGTCGCTGCAGGGTCATGATGGTCTCCTTCGGTGGTTGACGTTGGAGCCAGTGTGCCCGGCGGCGTGCGGCGCGGCGATTACCTCCCAGGTAATGACGGCTGTCGTCGAATTTCCCATTTCTACGGCGACAAGGCCATCAACACACCCGCGCAATTCGCCGGATTCGCGCGAATCGATGAGGTATCGTTGTATGAACGCCGGACGGACGCCCAACTTTTCAATGTAAAATGCTGCACTTGCAACCCGACGTTTCCGACGCCGTTGACCACCCATGACCCAGGCCGCCACCGTCCTCGACCTGTCGACCTGCGACGAGGAACCGATCCGCACGCCCGGCAGCATCCAGCCGCACGGTTTCCTGCTGACGCTCGCGCCCGACCTGGCCGTGCTGCAGGCCAGCGCCAACCTGGGCGACTGGACCGGCGTCGCGGCGGGGGACGCCGTCGGGCAGCCGCTGGCGGCCGTGATCGGCGCCGCGGCGGCGCAGCGTATCGCGCCCGAGCTGGCGGCCGACCTGGGCCCGCGCCCGTACTACGCAGGCACGATCACGACGGCCAACGGCCACCACTTCGACGTGCTGGCCCACAAATGGGATGGCGTGACCATCGCCGAATTCGAAGCCGTCGACCGCGCGGAAGCGGCGGATTTCCGCCACTTGTACCCGCTGATCGGCGACTTCCTGCTGAAGGTGAACGACGCGACGGGCATCGAAGCGCTGGCGAGCCTGGCGTGCCAGCACATCCGCTCCGTGACGGGTTTCGGGCGTGTGCTCGTCTACCGGTTCGACGCGGACGGCCACGGCCACGTGATGGCGGAAGCGCGCGACGAACGCTGTCGCTCGTACATGGGGCAGCACTTTCCCGCGTCCGACATCCCGGCGCAGGCGCGCGAGCTGTACAGGCTGTCGCGCATCCGCCTGATCCAGGACGCGACCTACGTGCCCGCCCCGCTCGTGCCGGCGCTGAACCCCGTCACGGGCCGGCCGAACGATTTGTCGTTCGCGGCGCTGCGCAGCGTGTCGCCCGTGCACCTGCAATACATGCGCAACATGAACACGCTGGCGTCGATGTCCGTGTCGCTGATGGTCAAGGGCAAGCTGTGGGGCCTGGTCTCGTGCCATAACGAAGAACCGACCCCGGTCACCTTCGAAAAGCGCACGGCGTGCGAGCAGCTGGGCCAGATCCTCGCGCTGTGCATCGAATCGCGCGAGGACGCGGCCGACCTGCAGTTCCGCCTCGAAGTGCGGCGCACGATGGTGTCGATGCTGGCCGGCCTCACGCAGGGCAGCGACTTCGTCGAGAACCTGGCCAATGTGTTCCCGGACCTGCTGCGCTTCGCGCGCGCGTCGGGCGTGGCGATCATGGTCGACGACCGCGTCCTCACGTACGGCGACACGCCGGAGGAAGACGACATCCGCGCCCTCGTCGACTGGCTCACGCTGCACGACCACGGCGACGTGTTCCACAGCGATAAACTGTCCGCGCAGTATCCGCCGGCGGCGCGCATCGCGCGCAACGCCAGCGGCCTGCTCGCGATGCCGATCTCGCGCATCCACAAGCACTACCTGCTGTGGTTCCGTCCCGAGTGGGTACACACGATCGAGTGGGCGGGCAATCCGCACGGGAAAGTGCCCACGCGGGGCGCCGGGTCCGGCGCCCCGCCCACGCAGCTGTCGCCGCGCACGAGCTTCAAAGCGTGGCGCGAGACGATCGTCGGCACGAGCCAGCCGTGGCACCAGGGCGAGATCGAGATGGCGCTGGAATTCCGCACCGCCCTCCTCGGCATCGCGCTCGAACGCGCGGAGCAGATGGCCGAACTGGCCGAGGAACTGGGCCGCGCGAACAAGGAACTGGAAGCGTTCTCGTACTCCGTGTCGCACGACCTGCGCGCGCCGCTGCGCCACATCGTCGGCTTTGCCGACCTGCTGCTCGAATCGGCCGGCGACGAGGACGCCCAGCAGCGCCAGCGCTTCCTCAAGAACATCAAGGAAGCCGCGCGCCTGGCCGGCAAGCTCGTCGACGACCTGCTGTCCTTCTCGCAGATGGGCCGCGCCTCGCTGCGCCCGACGACGGTCGACATGCACGACCTCGTCGCCTCCTGCCGCGACAAGCTGGCGCTGGAAACGCGCGGCCGCAACATCGAGTGGAACATCGGCACGCTGCCGGAAGCCTGGGCCGACCCGACGTTCCTGCATCTGGCCCTGTTCAACCTGCTGGCCAATGCCGTCAAGTTCACGGGCCAGCGCGATCCGGCCGTGATCCGCATCTCTGCCGAAGACCATCCGCACGAGACGGTCTTCCACGTGGCGGACAACGGCGCCGGCTTCAACATGGAATACGTGCACAAGCTGTTCGGCGTGTTCCAGCGCCTGCACCGGATGGAAGATTTCCAGGGGACGGGCATCGGCCTGGCGAACGTGCGCCGCATCGTCGAGCGCCACAACGGCCGCGTCTGGGCCGACTCCGTGCAGGGCGAAGGCGCGACGTTCTCGTTCGCGCTGCCCAAGCCAGACTCATCTCATTGAAAGTTTACGAAGACATCCATGCTCAAACCCATCCTGCTGGTCGAAGACAACCCGAACGATCTCGAACTCACGCTGATCGCGCTGTCCAAGAGCCAGCTCGCCAACCAGGTCATCATCGTGCGCGACGGCGCCGAAGCGCTGGACTACCTGCACCGCCGCGGCGAATACGCGTCGCGCGCGGCCGGCAATCCAGCCGTCGTCCTGCTCGACCTGAAGCTGCCGAAAGTGGATGGATTGGAAGTCCTGCGCGAAGTCCGCAGCACGGACGGGCTCAAGCCCCTGCCGGTGGTGATGCTGACGTCGTCGAAGGAAGAACAGGACCTCGTGCGCAGCTACGAGCTGGGCGTGAATGCCTACGTCGTCAAGCCGGTGGATTTCACGGAATTCGTGCGCGCGATCGCGGACCTGGGCATTTTCTGGGCCGTGCTGAACGAACCGCCGCCGGGGTCGCAGCGCTACGTCAAGCCCAACAAGTAACGATCCGTGCCCACGCGAATGTTCGCGTCACGCATCGTTACGCGCGGGCACAGGGGTGTCCGCCCTACGGCGTAGCAAATGCCGGATGCGCGCGCTGAGCGCGTCCGGGTGGTAAGGCTTCTGCAACAGGTTGACGGACGCCTCCAGCTTCCCTTCGTGCGCCAGCACGCCCTCCGCATAGCCCGACGTGTATAGAATCTGCGCCTGCGGCAGGCGCGCACGCACCACCTCGCCCAGTTGCAGGCTGCTCACCGGGCCCGGCATGATCACGTCCGTGAACACGAGGTCGATATGCTGGCCGCGCTCCACGATCTCCACGGCCTTCGCCGCATCCGGCGCCTCCAGCACCTTGTAGCCGAGCGCGGACAGGATGCCGCAGGTCGTGCTGCGCACGTCTTCCTCGTCCTCGACGACGAGGATCGTCTCGATGCCACCCAGAAGCGGCGCCGTCGGCGCCTGTTCCGCGTGCTGCGGCTCGGCCTCGCTGCGCGGCAGGTAGATGCGTACGCTGGTGCCCTTGCCCGGCTCGCTCCTCAGCACGATCTCGCCGCCGGACTGCTTGACGAACCCGTACGCCATCGACAGGCCCAGGCCCGTTCCCTGTCCCGTCGGCTTGGTCGTGAAGAACGGCTCGAACGCGCGCTCCAGCACTTCGGGTGCCATGCCCTTGCCCGTGTCCGCCACTTCGATCAGCACATAATGGCCGCGCGGCACTTCGGTCGGCAACACGCCGTCGGGCCCGGCATTGGCCGCGCGGATCGTCAGCGTGCCGCCGCCCGCCATCGCATCGCGCGCATTGATCGCAAGGTTCAGCAGCACGTTGTTGAGCTGGTTCGGATCGACGAGCGTGCTGCCCAGGCTTGCCGAAATGTCGGTCACGACGCGCGCGCGTGGACCGAGCACGCGGCGCATCATGTCGTCCATCTCGCGCAGCAAATGGCCAGGATTGATCACGACGGCCTGCAGCGGCTGGCGGCGGGCAAAGGCGAGCAGGTGCGACGACAGCCTGGCCCCGCGCCCCACGCCGGCCAGCGCCATGTCGACGCGCGCCTTGCCGGCATCGTTCAGGTTGCCCACCAGCTTCAGCAGCTGCAAATTGCCGCCGATGATCTGCAGCACATTGTTGAAATCGTGCGCGACGCCGCCCGTCAGCTGGCCGATCGCCTCCATCTTCTGCGCCTGGTACAGCGCCGACTGGCTGGCGGCCAGCTGCTCCTGGCTGAGACGCAGCGACACGAACGCCGCATCGCGCTGGCGCCGCGCGATGCACGCATCGCTGTGGTAGCGCACGCGCGCGACGAGTTCGCGCGGATCGGGCCACTTGACGAGGTAGTCGTTGGCGCCGAGCGCGAACGCTTTCGCCTTGATCTCGGGATCTTCTTCGGACGACAGCAGGATGACGGGAATGTGCTCGGTGTCCTTGTCCGCGCGCAGGCGGCGCGTGACTTCGAAGCCGTCGATCTCGGGCATGCGCAGGTCGACGAGCACGACCGTCGCGCCGATTTCCTTGGCCAGCTCGACCGCCATGCCGGGGTCGCGGGCATAGCGCAGCGCATACGAGGCGCATCCCTTCATGCCGTGGGAGATGATGTCCTCGGCAAAGGGTTCGTCGTCGATCAGGAGAACCGAGCAGGCGTTGGCGTCTTCTTGGTTCATTGCAACTGCGGGGATAGCGGCATTGAAAAAGGAACCAGAATTGCAAAAAAGTAAGAACTGATTGTAACACCAAGCACGACGGGGGAGAGGTCCGATTCAATCGTGCGACACAATCGATGTCATCCTGATAATAGAAGACTTTGCTCAGCGGCTCTTCTTGGTATTCGACGTGAACGTCCGCGCATAAAACGCCGGCGGTTTCTTCATCACCCACTCGATGAACGCCCGAATATCGCCGTGCTCCTTGAGCACATCCCACGTGTGATAGGTACGCAGCAACTCGCGCTCGGAAAACGTCGCATGGATCTTGCGATGACAAATCTTGTGGATAGGGAACTGCTCCCTGCCCTTCAGCGACTTCGGGATCAGGTGATGCCGGTCGATGTTGACCGTGCCGAGCGGCCGGCCGCACAGCGGACACGGGCTGTCCGCCGCGGCGGGCTGGGCAGGAAAATCGAAGTCGGGAATGCGGGAACGGCGCGCCATGTTTCGTATATCGGGGCGGCCGTGCCCGTTTAAAGCATGATCAGCCGCGCACGCGCGCCGCGATGGCGTCGCCCACCTCGACCGTCGTCGCCGTGCCGCCCAGGTCGCCCGTGCGCGGTCCGTTCTTCAGCACGTCTTCGATCGCGGCCACGATCGCATCGTGCGCCTCGCCGCAGCGCGGATCCGGATCGGGGCCGGCGGCGAGGAACGACAGCATCATCGCGCCCGACCAGATCATCGCGATGGGGTTGGCGATGCCCTTGCCGGCGATGTCCGGCGCAGAGCCGTGCACGGGTTCGAACAGCGACGGGAACGTGCGGTCCGGGTTCAGGTTGCCAGACGGCGCCAGGCCGATCGTGCCCGTGCACGCGGGGCCGAGGTCGGACAGGATGTCGCCGAACAGGTTCGACGCCACGACGACGTCGAACCGGTCGGGCTGCAACACGAAGCGGGCCGTCAGGATGTCGATGTGCTGCTTGTCGACGGTGACGTCCGGGTACTCGGCGTGGATGGCGTCCGCGCGGCCGTCCCACCACGGCATGCTGATGGCGATGCCGTTCGACTTGGTCGCCACCGTCACATGCTTGCGCCGGCGCGCGTTCGCGAGCTCGAACGCATACTGCAGCACGCGGTCGGTGCCGTAACGCGTGAACACGGATTCCTGGATCACCATCTCGCGCTCGGTGTCCGGGAACATCACGCCGCCCAGGTTCGTGTACTCGCCTTCCGTGTTTTCGCGCACGACGAAAAAGTCGATGTCGCCCGGCTTGCGGCCGGCCAGCGGGCACGGCACGCCTTCGAACAGGCGTACCGGGCGCAGGTTGATGTACTGGTCGAATTCGCGGCGGAACTTGAGCAGCGAGCCCCACAGCGAGATATGGTCGGGCACCAGCGCGGGCCAGCCGACGGCGCCGAAATAGATGGCGTCCATGCCGGACAATTGCGCTTTCCAGTCCGGCGGCATCATCTCGCCGTGCTGGATGTACCAGTCGCAGCTGGCCCACGGGAAATGCGTGAACTCGAGCTGCAGGCCGAAGCGCTCGGCCGCGGCCGCCAATACCTTCAGGCCTTCCGGCAGGACTTCCTTGCCGATGCCGTCGCCCGCGATGGCGGCGATCTTGAAACGTCGTGTCATCTGTTTTCTTTCTTGAATGGTGAAGCTCACACGGCCGGTGCCGCGACGACCAGGCGCGAGAAACTGGCCACGCTGGCCGCGAACGAGAACGCGGCGGCGATGCCGAGCGCGAACCATGGTCCGCGTACGTGAGAGATGGTAAGGCAGAACGCGACGAGCGCGGCGCCCGTCGCCTGGCCCGTCAGGCGCGCGGTGGCGACCATGCCGCTGGCGCTGCCGGCGCGCGAGCCCGGCGCGCTGCCCATGATCGCCTTCACGTTCGGCGCCTGGAAAAAGCCGAAGCCGATGCCGCAGAGGGCCATGCGCCAGCCGATGTCGAAGGCGGACGGCGCTGCCGGCAGGCTCATCATCGTGACCAGGCCGGCCGCGAGGATCAACAGGCCGATGCCGCCCAGCAGCCCCGGCGAATACCGGTCGCTCAATCGTCCGGCGACGGGCGCCATCACGCCGACCATCACGGGCCACGGCGTCATCAGGAAGCCCGTCTCGACGGGCGAACGGCCGAGCGTCGTCTCGAAAAAGAACGGCAGCGCGACGAATGCGAGCGCCTGCGCGGCGAACGTGCAGATGGCGGTGATGGTCGACAGCGCGAACAACGGACGGCGGAACAGGTCCACCGGCAACAGCGGCGCCGGATGGCCACGCTCGCGGCGCAGCAGCAGGACGAAGAACACCAGGGCGATCAATGCCTCCGGCAGCAACGTCTTCATGTCCACGCGGTGCGCGGCATCGCCCAGCGCCAGCACGGCCATCGAAAACGCGACGACGTTGTAGAGGCCGGCGAGCCGGTCCACGCGGTGGGTCGCGCGGCGCGTTTCCGGCAGCACCTTGCGCGCCATGAAGAACGCGACGATGCCGGGCACGACGTTAATACCAAATAACCATTGCCACGACGATGCGGCAAGAATGATCGACGCGAGGCTCGGCCCGAGCGCGAAGCCGACCGCGACGACGAGGGCATTGGTGCCGAAGCCGCGTCCCAGCAGTTTTGCCGGATACGTGGCGCGCAGCAGCGCCGTGTTGACGCCCATGATGGCGCTGGCCCCGAGGCCCTGGAACAGGCGCGCGGCGATCAGCACGGGCAGCGACCACGCGAGCGCGCACGCGAGCGAGGCCACCGTGAACAGGGCCATGCCGGCCACGTAGACGCGGCGGTAGCCGATGGTTTCGCCCAGCGCCGCGATCGGCAGCAAGGTGGCGACCATGGCCAGCTGGTAGGCATTCACGATCCACACGGAGTCGGCCGGCGTGGCGTGCAATTGCTGCGCCATCGCGGGCAATGCGGTGTTGGCGATGGCGGTATCGAGGGATGACATGCCCACGCCGAGCGCGAGGGCAAGGATGGCCCAGGCGCGCGGGCCCGCTGGTAATCCATCCTGGAATCCGTCCTGCTCGAGAGGTGTTGTATTGACTGCTGCTTGCATGCTCGATCCCGACGGCAAAGGATCGATTGTAGGCCGGCTGGACGAAGCTTGCAGACGATCCCCCGATTTGAACGGCGCCCGTCTTTACGGGCTCGCCGTCGAATGGACGATCTTGCGCGCACGGATCTGGCGGGGGCGCGGCGCGGTGACGCGGGCGGCGACGGCGTCCGGCACGTTCTCCTGCCGCATCAGTGCGAGCGCGTAGTCCGTGCCCAAACGCCGTTCGATCTTGAGGGCGGCCTCGACGATGGCATCGTGCACGTGGTTCTTGCGGCGACAGCGGAACAGCGGCAACCGGACGGGATCGGCCTGGCGCCGCTGGTCCGTGAGCAGGACGCGCTCGGCGATGTCGCCGGGGACGCCCTCCCGCGCCAGATAGGCCAGGGCCTCGTCCAGCCCCAGCATGTCCTTGTAGACGAGTGCAACTTCGATATGCTGTGAAACCAGGTTTTTACTGCGCACGCAGAACGTCATAAGCAGCCCCGGAACAATTGGTACCGAGGCTGCATGATACTGCAATGGCGAACTCAGCAGCCGCTCTGTTGCACCCGTTCCACGTCGAGCCCGAACAGCGGACGCAGCCGCGTACCGAACACATTGCCGACGAAGGCGGCCACGAGCCACAGCCAGCCGTGCAGGCTGCCCGACACGATGCCGCTGAAGTAGGCGCCGATGTTGCAGCCGTACGCGAGGCGCGCGCCATAGCCGAGCATCAGTCCGCCGACGACGGCCGCGAGGAGCGAGCGCAGCGGCACGCGCCACACGGGCGCATAGCGGCCCGCCAGCGCCGCCGCCAGCATCGCGCCCAGCACGATGCCGATGTCCATCACGGATGTCACGTCGTGCGACACGGGCGCGGCCAGCGCGGCGGCGTTCGCCTTCGTCGACCAGTACGTCCAGCTTGCCGTGTCGATGCCGACCGCCTGCGCGGCCTTGGCGCCCCACAGCGCGAACGCGGACGTCACGCCCCACGGGCGGCCCGACAGTGCGAGCGTCGCGAAATTCAGCACGACGAGCGCGACGGCGCCGGCCACCAGCGGCCACGGCCCGTGCAGCCACGGCGACGCGTGCGCGGGCCGCACGGTCGGATCGACGAGGCGGCCGTGCCGGCGCTTCTCGACGACGACGGTGACGCACGCGATGAGCGCGAACACGGCCCAGTTGAGCAGCAGCGCGGGCGCCAGGCCCAGCGTCTTCACGAGCGAGACCGGTTTCAGTTGCGGCAGCGACGTCCAGAACGGCATGTGCGCCGTCGCGATGACGGAACCGGCGATGAACGCAAGCAGGGTCACGATCATGCGCGTGCTGCCGCCGCCGACCGTGTACAGCGTGCCGGACGCGCAACCGCCGCCCAGTTGCATGCCGATGCCGAACATGAACGCGCCGACGATCACGGACGTGCCCGCCGGCGACACGAGCCCATTGACGGGATTGCCGAACAGGGTGCCGGCGGACAGCGCCGGGAAGAACAGCGCGACGCCGACGGCGAGCATGATCATCTGCGCGCGCAGGCCGGCGCCGCGGCCGTCCGCGATGAAGACGCGCCACGCGGACGTGAAGCCGAATGCGGCGTGGTACAGCGCGAGGCCGAGCAGCGCGCCGACGACGAACAGCGCGGCGTGCTTCGCACCGACGGTGTGCGCGAGATACCACGCGCCGAGGACGATGAGCAACAACGCGACGCCGAGCGGTTTCGGGTTGACGTCGGCGCCGCGGCGGAATGTTGGCGAAGCTGCAGTAGACATTGGGAAACGATCTCGGGATAACGTAAGTCGTTATTTTCGCTCGTTTTTTTGTTTCCTGCTGGGGCGGGCAAAAACGAAAATGGGCATCGATTTCTCGACGCCCATTTTGAATTCTGGCTCCCCGACCTGGACTCGAACCAGGGACCTGCGGATTAACAGTCCGTCGCTCTACCGACTGAGCTATCAGGGAAAGGAGGCCGCATTATAGCGGCTCAGCTCAGCGGCAGCAATAGCGCGTGTTGCGACGCCGTATGGAAGTCGCGCCAGACGCGGTTGACGGCGCTGTCCGCGCTGGCCGCCACGAGGCCGCAGTACGGGTACAGCGTGTCGACGGCGTGGCGCGACGCGGCGACCCACTCCTGTGCCAGTGCCTGCATTTGCGCGGCCTGCTCGTCCGCGACGTCGGCGCCGGCGACGACGTCGGACCACGTCGCGTCGAGCAAGGCGTAGAAGCGCGCACGCACGTCATCCAGCCTGCCGCGGGCATCATCCAGCACGGCGCGCACGGCGGGCACGTCGATCAACGGCTCGTTCCGGGCGCCGAACCGGTTGCGCCGGCGCGCGATGCAGGCATGGGCCAGGTCGACGAAGTGGGACGCCATCCCGGCCACGTTCGCGGCCAGCGTGACGAAGGCGAACGGGAGAAATGGAAAACGGTACAGCGGCCCCTGCTCGCGCGCGGCGGCCGGGTCGATCACGAAGCCGTGGTCGGCATGGACCCACGCGCCGCGGATGCGGTAGGCGTGCGACGCCGTCGCGCGCAGGCCGATGCTGCGCCAGCGGGGCACGATCTCGACGATCTCCTTCGGCACCACGAACGCCTGGATGCGCGGCTGGCCGTCCGCGGCGAGCAGCGGCCGGCCGTCCGCGCGCAGGAAGGCGTTGAACGTGAAATGCGTGGCCATCGGCGCGCCGCTCGCGTAGTCCCATTCCCCCTCGACGCGCCAGCCGTCACCCTCGCGGTCCGCGTGACCCGTCGGGGCGCCGCTGCCCGCCAGGCAGGCGCGGGGCGTGGCCAGGATCGCGCGGGCCAGGTGCGGCGGCAGGAACCCCGCGAACCAGCCGGCGCCGGCGCACAGCGTGACGGTCCAGCCGACGCTGCCGTCGACGCGGGCGATCGCTTCTTCCAGCCGCACGACGTCCGGCAGCGGCCGCTCTTCCCCGCCGACCGCGCGCGGCGCCAGCATGCGCAGCCAGCGGCGGTGGTGGATCAGGGCCTGGTGGACGGGGTGCAGCCAGCCGTCCGTGTCGGCGGTGGCGGCGTAGCGGTCGATACGGGCGGCGTCGCGGGCGGCGAGCGGGGATTGATTCGTCATCGTGCGGCGGAAATGAAAAAGGCCGCGCTTCAATAAAATGAGTACGCGGCCTTTCGAATTCTGGCTCCCCGACCTGGACTCGAACCAGGGACCTGCGGATTAACAGTCCGTCGCTCTACCGACTGAGCTATCAGGGAATTGAGGCAATATTATAGCAGGAATCCGGGAATTGCCAAATCACGCCCGCGGCGTGCGCCCGGCGATACTGTTTGCTATAGTCGCCCTCTTCCCGACCTGCCCCCCCACTGACCAATGACCACCCTCGGCACTCCCCTCTCCCCTTCCGCAACCAAAGTCATGCTGCTCGGCTCCGGTGAGCTCGGCAAGGAAGTCATCATCGCGCTGCAACGCCTCGGCATCGAAGTGATCGCCGTCGACCGCTACCCGAACGCACCCGGCCACCAGGTCGCGCACCGCGCGCACGTCATCGACATGACGGACGGCGCCGCCCTCGCCGCGCTGATCGAGCGGGAGCAGCCCGACCTCGTCGTGCCGGAGATCGAGGCGATCGCGACCGCGAAGCTGGCCGAACTGGAAGCGGCCGGGACGATCACCTGCATCCCGACCGCGCGCGCCGCGCAGCTGACGATGAACCGCGAAGGCATCCGCCGCCTCGCCGCCGAGGAGCTGGGCCTGGCCACGTCGCCGTACCGCTTCGCGTCCAGCCTCGACGAGCTCAGGGCCGCCTGCGCCGAGATCGGCTTTCCGAACGTCGTGAAACCCGTGATGTCGTCCTCGGGCAAGGGCCAGTCGAAGCTGGACAGCGCCGCCGACGTCGAGCGCGCCTGGAACTACGCCGCGTCCGGCGGGCGTGTGGATGCGGGCCGCGTGATCGTCGAAGGCTTCATCGACTTCGATTACGAGATCACCTTGCTGACCGTGCGCGCGATCGGTGCAGACGGCAACGTCGAAACGCGCTTCTGCGAGCCGATCGGCCACAAGCAGGTCCATGGCGACTACGTCGAATCGTGGCAGCCGCAGCCGATGGCTCCGCTCGCGCTGCGGCGCGCGCAGGAGATCGCCGGGAAGGTCACGGCGAACCTGGGCGGCCAGGGCGTGTTCGGCGTCGAGCTGTTCGTCAAGGGCGACATGGTGTGGTTCTCGGAAGTGAGCCCGCGCCCGCACGACACCGGCATGGTGACGATGGCGACGCAGGTGCAGAGCGAATTCGAGCTGCACGCCAAGGCGATCCTCGGCCTGCCCGTGAACACGGCGCTGCGCGCGCCGGGTGCGTCCGCCGTGATCTACGGCCAGCTGGAGGAAGCGGGCATCGCGTTCGAAGGCGTGGCCGACGCGCTGCGCGTGCCGGGCAGCGACATCCGTTTGTTCGGCAAGCCGGCGTCCTTCGCGCGCCGCCGCATGGGCGTGGCGCTGGCGACGGCCGACGACGTCGACACGGCGCGCGCGCGGGCGCTGGAGGCGGCGGGCAAGGTGAAGCCCATCAGCGCCCGATAAGCGCCAACGACATCGCGCATCCACGACGCGCGCTATTCAAGGCAACGTGAAGCAATGATCAGGCCGGATCTGGCCTCGGAGGCACGAGCCCGAGGTCGGATACTCGGCGCTCGATATCGCCATGATAGTCGAGCAGCCATTGATACTTTTCCTGCGCGCGCGGATTTTTGGACACCTCGCCGATTCTTCGCTCGATCAGTTCGCGATGATACTTGAGCCCCCAGAAACGTAAGCCAAGATAGTTGAGAGACCTGGCGCCGTCCGCCGCTTCGTAGACCAGGGTTTCTTGAGCTAGCGGCATCGTCGGCAGCATCCTGACCACATCATCGTCCAACAACACGCGGGGAAAGTTCGCCTTTTTCTCCAACTCGACAGCGCGCACCATGGCTTCGCCGATCACCGTCTGATCATCGATGTGAAGATTGCCAACCGTGATTGCTCCGCGCATGGGCAGTTCACAGTGGATAAATATCTGTTCGACTTGATTGGCGATCTCGGTCAGGAAGTATCCAACCTGCTGCTCGATCGAAAATTTTCCTGCGGTTCGCAAAGGATAGGCGACGAACACGTTATCGGTAAACGCCCTGACCACCGGGGTACCGTCACGCCGCATTCCGTTCAGGCGGCGCTCCAGCTCGGACAGCATCGAAACAAACCTCTCGGATGCCTCGATGTCCACGCATTTGAAAAGATCCGTACCGCCGAGGACATCGAGGTAGGCACAAATATGGAGCGAAAGCGAGATCGGCATGAACAAACTCCGGTCCGTGCCCATTGCGACAGCAACAGGGTCTATCTGAAGCGAAAAAGGGGCATCGATCGCTCGATGCCCCTTCCGAAATTCTGGCTCCCCGACCTGGACTCGAACCAGGGACCTGCGGATTAACAGTCCGTCGCTCTACCGACTGAGCTATCAGGGAATAGGTGTTCGTATTATAGCCGCTCACCAACGGCTTGCAAAGTTGGCAGGCCAACCGTGCGAAAATCTGGCTCCCCGACCTGGACTCGAACCAGGGACCTGCGGATTAACAGTCCGTCGCTCTACCGACTGAGCTATCAGGGAATTGGTGGGGGCTTGAATAGCCTGCTGCGCGTTGCAGTTCCGGTCTGCGATGCTCGCCGTACCGTAAGTACGGCTGCGCTTCTCGACCGGAACTGCTGCCGCTCGCGACGGCTCTTCAATGCCCCTGATCCGCTAACAATAATTGCTTAACGGAAGGCCGCGATTTTAGAGAACTTTTGCGATGGCGTCAACGACGCGATCGATGTTCTTCGAGTTCAGCGCGGCCACGCAGATGCGGCCGGTGTCCACGGCGTAGATCGATTCGGCGCGCAGCTTCTCGACCTGCTCCTTCGTCAGGCCCGAGTACGAGAACATGCCGACCTGCTTGCGCACGAACTGGAAGTCCGAGCCCGGTGCCTTTTCGGCCAGCTTCTTGACCAGCTCGTCGCGCATCTGCTTGATGCGGACGCGCATGCCGGCCAGCTCGTCTTCCCACAGCTGGCGCAGTTCCGGCGTGGACAGGACGGTCGCGACGACCTTGCCGCCGTGCGTCGGCGGGTTCGAGTAGTTGGTGCGGACGATGCGCTTCAGCTGCGACAGCAGGCGGGCAGCCTCTTCCGCGGTCGATGCGACGACGGACAGCGCGCCCACGCGCTCGCCGTACAGCGAGAACGACTTCGAGAACGAGTTCGACACGAGCAGCGGGCCCGGGGTAGCGGTGAAGCGGCGGACAACGGCGCCGTCTTCGGCAATGCCGTCGCCGAAGCCCTGGTAGGCCATGTCGAGGAACGGGATCAGGTTGTTGGCGCGCACGACCTCGATCACCTGGCCCCACTGGTCGGCGTTCAGCTCGGCGCCGGTCGGGTTGTGGCAGCAGGCGTGCAGGACGACGATGGCGCCTTCCGGCATCGCTTTCAGCGCAGCCAGCATGCCTTCGAAGTTGACGCCGTGCGTGGCTGCGTCGTAGTAGGCGTAGTTGTTGACGGTGAAGCCGGCGCTTTCGAACAGGGCGCGGTGGTTTTCCCAGCTCGGGTCGCTGATGTAGACTTGCGACTCCGGCGAGAAGCGCTTCAGGAAGTCGGCGCCGATCTTCAGTGCGCCGGTGCCGCCCAGGGCTTGCACCGTGACTGCACGTTTCTCTTGAATTACGGCGCTGTCGGCACCAAATACGAGTTCTTGCACAGCCTTGTCGTACGCACCCAGGCCTTCGATCGGCAGGTAGGTACGCGGCGTCGGTTGTTCCATCAACTTCGCTTCCGCTTTCTGCACGCATTCCAGCAGCGGCACTTTCCCGTTGTCATCGTAGTAGACGCCCACGCCCAGATTGATCTTGGCGGGGTTGGTGTCTGCATTGAAGGCCTCGGTGATGCCGAGGATCGGATCGCGGGGAGCCATGGCGATGGCGCTGAAGATGCTGGCAGTAGCTGGGGAATTCATCGTGATAAACTTGGTTTGTCGGCTGGGTTTCGCAGCGGTTGTATAGACAGCGACCTCGAGAGTTGCTCGGTCGCAGGCGGATTCTCATTCTAGCAAAGGTCTGATCCAATGGCAGATTTATCGGTTGCAAATTCACCAGCACCTACCGTCATCACGTTCCCGGATTCCCCGTTCAAGCTGCACCAGCCCTTCCCGCCCGCGGGCGACCAGCCCACGGCGATCGATGGCCTGGTGGAAGGCATCGAGGACGGCCTGATGTACCAGACGCTGCTCGGCGTGACCGGTTCCGGCAAGACTTATACGATGGCCAACGTGATCGCTAGAGCCGGCCGTCCGGCGATCGTGTTCGCCCCGAACAAGACCCTCGCGGCCCAGCTGTACGCGGAGTTCCGCGAGTTCTTCCCGCAGAATGCCGTCGAGTACTTTGTCTCGTATTACGACTATTACCAGCCGGAAGCGTACGTGCCGCAGCGCGACCTGTTCATCGAAAAGGACTCGTCGATCAACGAGCACATCGAACAGATGCGCTTGTCGTGCACGAAGTCGCTGATGGAGCGGCGCGACGTCGTCATCGTCGCGACCGTCTCGGCCATCTACGGTATCGGTAATCCGAACGAGTACCACAAGATGATTCTCACGTTGCGCACAGGCGACAAGGTCGCGCAGCGCGACGTCATCGCGCGCCTGATCCAGATGCAGTACACGCGCAACGAAATGGACTTCGCGCGCGGCACGTTCCGCGTGCGCGGCGACACCATCGACATCTTCCCGGCCGAACACGCCGAGCTCGCGATCCGCGTCGAGATGTTCGACGACGAAATCGAATCGCTGCAACTGTTCGATCCGCTGACGGGTAAAGTGCGCCAGAAGATCCCTCGCTTCACGGTGTACCCGGGCTCGCACTACGTCACCGGCCGCGCCACCGTGCTGAAGGCCGTCGATTCCATCAAGGCCGAGCTGCGCGACCGCCTCGAGGAATTCCGCCAGCAGGGCAAGCTGCTTGAAGAACAACGCCTCGAGCAGCGCACGCGCTTCGACCTCGAGATGCTGGCCGAAGTCGGTTTTACCAAAGGCATCGAGAACTACTCGCGCCACCTGTCCGGTTCGATGCCGGGCGAACCGCCGCCGACGCTGATCGACTACCTGCCGAAAGACGCGCTGATGTTCATGGACGAGTCGCACGTGATGATCGGCCAGCTCAACGCCATGTACAACGGCGACCGTTCGCGCAAGGTGAACCTCGTCGACTACGGCTTCCGCCTGCCCTCGGCGCTCGACAACCGGCCTTTGAAGTTCTCGGAATTCGAGAGCAAGATGCGCCAGTGTATCTTCGTCTCCGCGACGCCGGCCGACTACGAAAAGCAAAAAGCCGACAACGTCGTCGAGCAGGTCGTGCGCCCAACGGGCCTCGTCGACCCGCAGGTCATCGTGAAGCCCGCGCGTTCGCAGGTGGACGACCTGATGGGCGAGATCACGGACCGCATCAAGAAGGACGAGCGCGTGCTGGTCACCACGCTGACCAAGCGCATGGCCGAGCAGCTGACGGAATACCTGTCCGACCACGGCATCAAGGTGCGCTACTTGCACAGCGACATCGACACGGTGGAGCGGGTGGAAATCCTGCGCGACCTGCGCCTGGGCACGTTCGACGTCGTCGTCGGCATCAACCTGCTGCGCGAGGGTCTCGACTTGCCGGAGGTGTCGCTCGTGGCCGTGCTGGACGCCGACAAGGAAGGCTTCCTGCGTTCGGAACGCTCGCTGATCCAAACGATCGGCCGCGCGGCACGTAACCTGAACGGCGTGGCGATCCTGTACGCGGACCAGATCACGGATTCGATGAAGCGCGCGATCGACGAGACGGAACGCCGCCGTGCCAAGCAGATCGCGTTCAACGAAGCGAACGGCATCACCCCGAAGGGCGTGCAGAAGAAGATCAAGGAAATGATCGACGGCGTCTACAGCGCGGCCGCGCAGAAGGCCATGCTGAACGACAACGGCTTGTCGGAGGAAGCGGCCAAGGTCGAGGGCATGAGCGAGAAGCAGATTTCGAAAGAGATCAAGCGCCTCGAAAAACTCATGGTCGACCACGCGAAGAACCTCGAGTTCGAAAAGGCGGCGCAGGTGCGCGACCAGTTGCACGTTCTCAAGCAGCAGGCATTCGGGGCGCCGGGGGCGGACAACGTCGTGTCTATCCTCGGCAAGTAAGCAGTACGACAAATCAGAAGCGGCCTTCGAGGCCGCTTTTGCTTTACAGGTATTGGTGCAGCGAGCTCTGGGAATCCTGGTTCCTGAAGAGCGTGACAAAACCGGCTTTTGCGAGGCACAACCGGTGCTTGTCGTTGGCGTACGCGATGATCGACTGGCTCCGCCTGAACTTGTCCATATTGTTTTTCAGGAATTCGAGCAGAATCGCCTCGCCAAATGGGTTGAACAGGTAGACCAGATTATTTCCGGCCGGAAGTGAGAAACTGGCTGCGTCAGCATTGACGAAGCAGATATTATCGGCGCCAAATTTCCTGACGTTACGGTCCGCCGCCTGCACCAGCGGCTCCGAAAACTCGACGCCGACGAACCGTCGAAACCGGTAGTTGGCGGCAGCATAAAAGCACGCCTTTCCCTTGCCCGAGCCGAGATCGACGAACTGGTCGAATACGATGCCGGTCTTCATTGCCTCATTGAGCAATGCCCGAATCGCCACGCAGGTAACGGCCTGGTAGGCCCGTGAGTGCGCGCGCGCCGACGAATAACTGGTTTCGAGTTCTTGCCCATCGATAAAGCCGCTGCAGTCGAGGCCGTGCCATTTTTCGAACAGCTGGTCCTCCATCCAGCTCACTCCACCCGCTGTCTTGTTCGAAAGCGAACGCAGCTTATGGGCGAGCGGTCGTCTCAGCCAGGTGGCGATTCTGCCTTGCAATTGAATGCGAGTCGATTCAGTGTGGTGAGCCATGTATATTCCGAAAAATGATCCGAAGCGGGGAACCTCATCTATTTTCCCGAGCTTCGCCAGCGCGGCCTTTATCGATTGTCAATCAGCGCCATGCTCGCCGGTTCAAAAGGACGCCGCTGTTGTCGAACACGGCGTCAGGGCCATCCGAGTTTTTGATCAGACCACACATATAACGCACCAGAAACTTCTGTAGAAAAACTATTACTGAGGGAAATTTATTTCGCGAAACGTTGAACTTTGGCAGTTTCCCCTCGTCAAAGTTACTCCTTCGTTTATTGATGAGTGGCTTTCCCTTGAAAACTTTTTCGTTCGCAAACAGCGCATTGACCGCCCCCCTGATGACTGGTTTTGCAGTCGCAATGATGACTTGTACCGTCGCCTCGGCCGCCGACCTCTATGTGTCGACCGCAGGCAGGGACACGAACACCGGCACGTCGAGCAGCGCCCCGCTGCGCACCATCCAGCGCGCCGCCAACCTGGCACGGCCCGGCTATACGGTCCACGTGGCGCCCGGCACCTACACCGAGACCATCACCTCGACCGTGAATGGCACTTCGTCCGCGCGCATCCGCTTCGTTTCGGACACGAAGTACGGCGCGATCCTGCGTCCGGCCGGCAGCGCCTATACGATGTGGACCGCCCGGGGCGGCTATACGGATATCGACGGCTTCCAGATCAATGGCGCCGGCAGCACCACCGCGCGTGTCGGCATCTATCTGAACGGCGGCAATTCGTCGGTCAAGAACAGCTGGATCCACGACGTTGCGATGGCCTCCGGCTGCGACAACCGCGGCGGCGGCGGCATCGTCGCCGACCAGGGCCGCGGTAAGGCCTACAGCAACTATGACATCATCGGCAACAGGGTGAACAATGTCGGCGGCGGCTGCGGCTGGATCCAGGGCATCTACCACTCGTCGTCGGGCAAGATCATCAACAACGTGGTCAACGGGACCAGCCAGGGCATCAACATGGGCCATGACGACCACAACATCCTGGTCATGAATAACACCCTGTTCGCCAACAGCGGCTATGGCGTGTATTTCGGCGGCTGCAAGGAAGCGTACAACAACGGCTGCCCGACCCGCGGCATCCAGATCCACAACAACATCATCTATGCGAACGGCGGCGGCATCCAGGGTCCGATCGCGTCCGAAGACGTAGGCAACAGCGTCGCCAACAACCTGGTCTATGCGAACCGCACGAACTTCGACCTGGCCAGCCCGAGCAGCGCCACCAGGACCGGCATCATCGGCACCGATCCGCAGTTCGTCAGCTACCTCTCCAACGGTGGCGGCAACTATCGCCTGAAGACCACGTCGCCGGCCATCAACAGGGGCCAGACCACCTACGCGCCCCAGACCGACCTCGACGGCAAGGCTCGCGGCTATCACATCGATATGGGCGCCTACGAGACGAACGCCAACTAAACCTGTCGGGACCGCTCTATTGTCACACCCTACGAAGCGCAGGCTCGTAGGGTGTTTTCATACGGCTTTCGTGAATTGCGAAAAAACGTCAGTGTAATCGGAATTCGAAGTGCACAGGCACGCAATTCATCAAGTCAAATCACGCTTCTGGAACACATGAAGCCAATCAAAAAATCCGCACATAGTGAGAATAACGTAAAGATTGCATTTCAGTAGAAATGATATGCAATTGGCGGAAATAGATTGCCAATAATTTTGCAAAGGGCGAGGCAATTCGAGATAGGTAGGTATTTCAAGGAGCTCATGATGAGGCATGATCTGATGGGCAGAAGAAATTTTATGCAGCGATCCGTGATGTTGCTCGGCGCATCGGCAATGCTCCCAAAAGCATTTGGCCAGACGACATTAATGGTTCGCCCGGAATGGCAGGCGTTCAAGACGACGCCGCATTATGATGCATTCCTGCGAGCGGTGAAGCTAATGAAAAGCAACACGACGGCCACCGATCCCAAGAGCTGGTCTTTCTGGACGAATATTCACCTGAACCGTTGCCCGCACTCCATTCCGTATTTCTTCGCATGGCACCGTGGCTACATCTATTATTTCGAGCGCCAGATACGCGCAGTGTCGGGCGACTCTCAACTTGTTCTCCCGTATTGGGATTACTATACGAACCCAGCATTGCCAGCCGAATTCACGAATCCGAACGGGGGCAATCCACTCTACGTTTCCCGTGTCAACAATAATGTACGGCAAGCCCTGAGCATGGCGCCGTTTTCTTCAAGCCTCATTAACTTCCCGACGAATAGCGCCAACGCATTCGAGCCCAGTTTCGAATCGGCACCTCACAACCTGGTCCACAACATCATTGGCGGCGTGATGTCCGATATGCTGTCGCCGACGGACCCGATTTTCTGGCTGCACCATGCCAATGTCGACCGGCTCTGGGTGGCCTGGGTGAGTGCCGGCAACGGACGGAAGATGCCGGCCCTCGGCAGCGCTTACTGGTCCGGGTCGCATATCTACACGAGTTCGCTGACGATGCCGCGGTCGTCCACCTACGGCACGCGGACGACTTTGGGATACCGCTACCAGAACGAGAGCTTCCCGACCAGGCTGCCGTCGGCCCGATCCTCGCTCTCGTCCCCCGATCTCGTGCAGGCGACGCCGAACGACACCGTGGGAACGCAGCCGCCGCTCGGTTCATTCAGGATATCGCCGTCACGGCAGACGAGCGATCAGACGTTCGCGATCGGCGGCGCGCTCGATGTCAACCTGGATGACAGGTCGATCAGTGTGCAGTTGCCGGTAGACTCGGAACACATGCGGGCCCTGGCGCAAATCGGGACCGGGGCCGCCACCTCCCTGCGCGCCAGCCCGCAACGCTATCGTTCCGTCCAGGTTGTTCTCGATAACGTCGTGATCACCGACGCTGGAAAACTGGGCGGCTACTACTATCGCGTCATCCTGAACCTCTCGCCGGACGCTTCCAGCAAATCGCAGTCCATTGCCATCGGTACCCTCGGCGCCTTCGAAATCAGCGGCGCCGCGCACCACGGGAATCCTGTCCGGTTGCGTTACCGGATCAGACGCGCCGTATTTGCCGGAGCGGCGTCCAGGATCGGCCTGCTCTCCGTCTCATTTGTACGGGTAGACGGTGACGAGGGTCCGAAAGGCGCCCTCATCGGCCTCGGCGAAGTTCGGCTGGAAACCTCGACCGACGACAACGACGCCTAGTCGGGGCACCGATTGCAAGCATCGTGGCAAGCGCCGTCCCTGCCTAGCGTGGGTAAAGGTGGCGCTTGCGCAGCGCATTGACCGCATTGCGCAGGAACTGCACCACGCCGTACAGGTTGCGATAGTCCCTGAACGACTTGACCGGCGCACCCATGATGCTCGCAAACTGCTCTGTCGACAGGCGCAGCTTCTTCGCCACATAGGCCAGGTCTTGCTGCTGCAGCTCTTCCGGGTAGGGCGGCCGCTGCATTTCCGCAAGCGCCTGCGCCCGGCTGATCTGTCCGGCATTGATCAGGTCCGACAGGTGGCCATACCGTTTGTCGACGCCGAATTTGCGCGGCAGGATATAGCCCTGGTAGAAGCGCGTGTAGATCGATTCGTGGTGCTTGCCCCCGTAGCCCTTCCAGCCAAGCTGGCTGCTCAGCAAAGCCATGGCCTCGTCCTTGTCGTAATCGACGTAGTTGAGGATGGACACGATGCGCGTGCCGCGCAGGATGTTGGCGTAAAACAGGTAGAACAGACTGAAGCGCGGGTAGGTCTTCAGCTTTACGCTGCCGAAGCGGCGATGGATGTCCTTGATAAAGCGCCAGTCGGAATGCCCGTACGACCATTCCGGCACGCTGATCGATTCGGTGGCGAAATTCATCCCCGATATGATGTACTTGATGCCCCGCGATGCCGCCTGTTTCCACAGCAAGGCACCGATCGCATGGTCGGTCGGGATCTCCCCATCCGGTGTCGACGCCTTGAGGAAGGCGAGCTGCAGGTCGCGAAACTCTTCCCAGTCGACGACATGGGTATGCAGGTCGATGCCGAGATTGCGCAGCACCAGCTCGATGTTCCGGGTCGCCAGTTCGGAATTCCAGCCATTGTCGAAGTGTACCGCCAGCGGGCGCAGCCCGTGCTGCTTGACCAGCCAGGCCACGTAGGTACTGTCCACGCCGCCGCTGACGCCAACGATACAGTCGTACTCGCGTCCGCGGCCGGCTGCCTTGATGCGCTCGATCAGCGCCTGCAACGCTTCGCGCCCCTGCTCGCCCTGCAGCCGGCGCGCGCTCACCAGCCGGTCGTAGCGCTGACAGTGACTGCACAGGCCCATTTCATCGAAGCTGATGCTGCGGTCCGCCGCCGTGTTCATGATGCAGCGGGTGCAAACCCGGAGGGCCTGGTCCGGCACGGCCGAATAGTTGTAGTGTTCCGTAATCGACGTCATTTGAATACCTTGTCCAGTTCTTCGTACTCGGGATACGTAATCAACACGGCGTTGTGCTTGCCGTGAAAAACGAACATGCTGCCGGCTGCCAGTGCGGACGCACCGGCTTCGGTGGCTTCGCGGAAGTGCCGCACCTCTCCCGCGCCGCCGGCGACCACCACCGGGATCGACACCGCCTCGCTCACCCGCCGTACCAGCTCGAGATCGTAGCCTTCCCGCATGCCGTCGCGGTCGATCGCGTTGAGGAGGATTTCGCCGGCGCCGAGCTGTTCCATGGCGCGCGCATATGCGGCCGGTTCGCGCTTCAGGTCGCGCGTGCCGCCGGCCACGCAGACCGTATAAGCGCCCAGCCAGCTGCGGCGTACGTCCATCGACACCACGACCCCGGAGCTGCCTGCCAGCGCGGCTGCTTCCGACACCAGGCGCGGCTGGTCGGCCGCGGCGGTGTTGAGCACGACTTTCTCGACGCCGAGCGCGTACAGCCGTTTCACCTGCCCGACGCTGGTAATGCCGCCGCCGTAGGAAAACGGCATGAAGGCTTCGCTGGCTATGTCGGCCAGCAAATCGAAGTCGGGCGCGGTGCGCGCGCCGGCGCTGCCGATGTCGAGGAACACCACCTCGTCGACTTCCTTCTCGTTGAAGATCCGCACGGCATTGATCGGGTCGCCGACGTAGCGGGCGTTCTTGAATTTGACCGTCTTGACGAGGCCGCCGTTGCGCATCAGCAGGCAGGGAATCACGCGTGGGTGCAACATCACAGCTCCGCGAAGTTGTGCAGCAGCGCCATGCCGAAGCGATGGCTCTTCTCAGGATGAAACTGCACTCCGTACACATTGTCGTGCTGGAGCACCGCGACGAACTCGCCGCCGTAGTCGGCGGTGGCCAGCACGTCGCCGGGATCGGCGCAGACCAGGTGGTACGAGTGGCAGAAGTAGAATCGTGAGCGGGTCGCCAGCTCGCGCAGCAGCGGGCCGTCGCGGCGCGGCGCCAACAGGTTCCAGCCCATGTGCGGGACCTTGTTCCTGCTGTCCGGCGCAAACCGGAAGCGGCGCACTTCGGCATCGATCAGGCCCAGGCCCTCCATGCCGCCCTCTTCGCTGCGCCGGCCCAGCATTTGCATGCCGAGGCACACGCCCAGCAGGGGGACTTTGTCCTGGAGTACCCGCTTGCGCAGTGCTTCGGCCAGCCCGCGCTCCCGCAGGGCGCCGATGCCATTGTCGAAGGCGCCCACGCCAGGCAGGACGAGCTTCCCGGCCCGCTCGAGCGCCGCGGCGGTCGATACCAGCTCCGCCTCGGCGCCGACCTTGCGCAGCATGTTGAGCATCGACCCGAGATTGCAGACGCCGTAGTCAATGACAGAGATCATGCCGCACCTCGCCCTGGTGGCCCTGGCCGTACCTGCGCGAACGCATGCCCAGCGCATGCAGATAAACGATCTCGAGCTTCGCCTCCTGCCCTTCCCAGCAATATTCGTCGGCGGTCCGCACCAGCGCATCCTGCAGGTCGCGCTGGTCGCGCGTGAGCAGACGCAGCACGCCGTCGCGGATCGCCGCCGCCGAGGCGTCGCTCGTCACTTCGCCGATCCCGTGCCTGCGCACGAACTCGCTCTGCTCGCGGGTCGGCGAGACCAGCACCGGCTTGCGCGCCATCACGTACTCGAACAGCTTGTTCGGCATGCAGTACTCGTAGCTGAGCGACGTGGCCTCGATCACGGACAGCCCGAAATCGGCCGCCGCGGTGTAATCGAGCAGGCGCTCCGGCGCGACCGCCGGGTGGTAATGGATGTCCCCATGGCGCGCCGCCTCGCCGGCAATCCAGTCCGCCAGCGGGCCGTACCCCATCACGACCAGCGCCGCGCGTCCGGCCAGGCCGGCAAACGCTTCGACCAGGTTGCGGATCCCGCGGCCCTCGCCGATGAAGCCCTGGTAGAGAAAGATCGGCGTGCCGGCGTCGATCGGATACGCCTTGCGGAAATAATCGGCCGGGTTCACGCTGCGGCGCGGCGGGCAGTTGTAAAGCACCGTAACGTTACGCAAAGCGTACTTGCGCACATACCATTGTTCGATCGCTTGCCCGACGAAGATGCAATGATCGGCGTGCCGGATCAGGGCGCGTTCGGCCCACCGGGTAAGGCACTTGCGCAGACCGCCGAGGCCATTGGTCTCCGTCTCCAGTTCGTGGGCGTCATACACCAGCCTGGCGCCGGTGGCGCGCTTCAGCAGGACGCCGAGGGGCAGTGTGGCGATGCTGTGGCAATTGATGCACCCGAGTTTGTCGTCGCGATAGCGCAGGTAGACCGCGCGGGTCCAGTCACCGGTGCGCTTCAGCTTGCCAATCAGGCGGTCGCCGCTGCGCTGTCCGACGCGCACGATCCGGATATTGTCCTGTAGATGCTCGAGCGCCGGTAGGCCCTCCCGTCCCACGCCGACCAGGTCGATGCGGTCGAACAGCGCCAACCGGGACAGCGTACAGGCCTCGCGCAGGATCCGGCTCTCGTTCAGGAACGGCGACGGATACAGGTGAATGTTGATCAAGGTCTCTCCCCTTCCACGTTATCGGCGGCTTCCCGGCGGCCGCCTGGTGTTTCGATAGTTCGCGTAAGCACCCATGGCGGCGCCGGTGAACATGTCGTCGAACGTCTTGGCGGTCACCAGCAGGAGCAACGAGATGCAGATCAGTGACCATGCCAGCAGGAACTGGCCTGACCTGGGCCGTGCCAGCCAACCGCGGGAACACAGCCCGACCGCGGTGCGTCCCAGCATGAACAGCATGTAGACGAAGCCGAACAAGCCGAGATCGACCCAGGCCGACAGGATGTTGTGCGAATACCCGCCAGGCGGATAACTGGCGTATGCGCCCAGTACCGGGTTATCCGCGATCGTGCGCAGCGCGTGTTCGGTGAGCTCGTGCCTGGCGCTCGCTGACGACGACTGGGAGAGGTTGAATAATTCCCACACCCGGCTTTCAGGAAAATGCGTCGCCAGGAACTTGGGATCGATGCTGGCCAGGCCGGACACGAGCAGCACCAGGTACAGAAAGGGCAGCCAGTGCTTCGCGCGATACAGTTCGATCATCGGAAACAGGGACAGCGCCGCCACCAGCTCGCTGCGCGCACCGTTCAGGAACAGGGCCGCGGCAGCGATGGCATACAGGACCAGCCGGGCCGCCAGCACGCGGGTGAAACAGATGACCGTCACGAAGGTGAGGACGTAGGAGCGGGCGAGCTCCTGGTAGGTCGCGACACTGTCCGGACTCGCCGGATCGCCGAACTTCCCGGGCTGGAAACTGCCGTCCCGCGACAAGAAGAATACGGTCGCCGACATCAGCAGGAGCGCGGCCAGCGTCGACGCGATCGTCTTGCGCTCTGAAAAGTCGCTGTGTTTGAAGATCAGGTAGATGTTGATGAAGTAGAGAATCGACAACAGGTGCGTCTTCACGATCGTGGGATTGGCGCCAAAGGCCGCGTTGATCGCCACGACCACCAAAAAATAGAACAGGAAAAAGCCGAACTGCAGATCCGTCGGCGCGATACGGTAGCCGGACGCCCTGATTGCCAGGCAATACATATAGGCGAGCGGCGGAAACAGCCCGATGGAAACGACCGAAAAATACCCGCCCACGAAGGCCCCCATCACCCCCATGCCGATCAGCGTCTGGTAGAAAAAAAAGCCAGGGAACAGCAGCAGGAACGCGAGCCGCGCCGGCCCCGCCTTGCCGGGCGTGCTGGCGATGCTGGCCGAGGGAGCACAGGTGGCGGACATGCTCGGCTCGCCTATTGGATGAGGTCGCAATACATCGCCCGGTCGTCTTCGCCAGCGAACGATGAGTTATGCCAGAGCAGCGTGAAGTCGCCATCGACACGGGCGCACCTCTGTTTGTAGCGCCGCATCGCGGCCAGTGCCTGGTCGCCATGGCCCAGGCCCATGTTCGGGTCGTCGATCACCGCGTTTTCCATGACGACCAGCGGCCGCTGCTTCACAGTCAGCGGCCGGCGCCCGACCAGGTCGTACATCGTGTATTCGTGACAGGTTCCCGTGCGAAACCCGGCGACCGTCGGGTAAGACAGGGTGCTGTCGTACGTCAGCCCGTTCGCTGCCCACAACTGCGGCGTGGTCCGCACGTCCCAGCGCAGGTAGTGCTGGCGCCCGCCCAGTTCGTCCTGGCGAATACCTTCCTCGTCGATGGCGCGCCGCAGGGCCGCGGCCGAGCGCGCAAACGTGTCCGGATGCCGGTAGGTGCGATAGCCGGGGTGAATGCCGACCAGGTGGCCGCGCGCGTGCACGGCGCGCAGCAGCGCGCGCATGCGCCCATCGTCGATGCCCGGCGCATGGTCCATGGCGCCGTCGGTCCGCTCGGGAATGAAGTTGAACGTGACCTGGTTGCCGGCCTTCTCGTTCACATCCATCATCCACGACAACGCCTGCCAGTAAGAGTCCCGTGCCGGGTTCCCGCGCCTGACGGCCCAGTAGTTGCCGGCGGTTGCGCATAACGCACTCAGCGACCGCTCCCGTACCGCGCGCCCAACCAGCCGCTTGCCGAGACGCCCGATCGATGCGCACGCCGGATCGAACGGCAGGTCGACGTCGCAGCTGATCAGCTTGCGCGCGACGCGTCGCTTCCTGACGAGCGTAGGCCACAGCCGGTGGAGGGCCGCCCACAGGATCTCGACGTACTCGTCCACGATCGGGCGGTCGAGGAAACCCTGGCGCACGGCGAGCGACTGGCTGGCCGGGAAACGCGCATGTCCGTCGCGCGCGGGACTCACCGATTCCTCGTAGCGCGCGAGCATGAAGAATGCCGATCCGAAGACATCGAGCGCCAGCGCGGCATTGCCGCCGGCGTCGATCGTGAACCCGGGAGCGCCGAACAGCACCGGGACGCTGGCCTCGCACAGGCGCGCATCGAGACCGCTGCGGGCGACGATCCAGCGCTGCGGCGTTGCGTCCGGGCTCGCCGCCCCGGCAAAGAAGACGTCCGGCAAACGCAGCGTCCTGCCGGCCGCGCTGATGCGCACCGTGTCCCCGTGGTCGAACGCGAGTTCGACCTCGAGCCCCAGGAATTCTCCGAGCAGGACGTCGCAGATCCAGCTACGCTCAGGACGCTGGCTTTCCGGCAGTGAGATACGCAGCATCAGTGTTTCCCCGTGAGTGACAGCAGGCCTTGGCGCAGGGTCAGCAGCCGCGACGGGGTTTTGCTGACGTGAAAATACGGGACATGGTTGCCGCCGAAGCCGCGCAGGTAGCCTTCGAAAGGCTCGATCATCGAGCCGGCGAAGTTGTATGCGCGCGTCACGCCGGCGGCGTGGAGGAGCGACTCCCATACGCAAAGACTGTTGGCCTCGCTCCCGCGGTAGGCGGGGTCGGTGCCCGAGATCAGGCCGTAGGCGCTGTGCTCGTCCCAGACGATGTAGCAGGCCGCATGCGGGGCGCCGTCGGGATCGATCGCGCAGAACACCCTGCTGCAACCGCGCTCCCGGCAGGCGGCGTCGATGCGCCGGACGAAGTCGTCGGGATACGGCGGGGGCAGGCCCTGGCGCGCAAAGGTCTTGCGGTTCAGGTCGAGAAGCAGGTCGAGCGGGACGTCGCTGCGGACCTGCAGTTGGTGTTGCTTCTGGGCCTTGGTGATGGCGCGGCGGGTCTTGCCTTCGAACCCGGCCCACAATTTGTCCATGTCCGTCAACTCGGGCAGAACGAAGGTGTAGTACGTGGTTTGCCGGAAGCCGTTCCAGAAGAAAGGCTGCCAGTTCCTGACGCCGGGATGCCAGGTCTGCGCGAAGTGATCGAAACGGGGCAGCTGATCGATCAGCGCCTGCATGACTTCCTTGTCGTTGCTCAGCTGCGCCGCCTGCCTGCCTCCGGTCGGCCGCAGCCAGGGGCCGAGCATGGGCGTCAGCGCGGGCTGCGTGACGATGTTCATGCCATAGCGGCTGCGGATCGCATACGGCATCGCCGCGAGCACTTCGCTGCCTTTCTTGACGAGCGCGACATCCCAGCCGTTCCGACCCACTGCCGCGTCCAGCCACCAGTCGCGCGAAAACAGGGGCAGCGAAGGCTCCTGGGCGCAGAACCGGCGGTACGTGTCCTTCGGCGAGGCAATGTCGCTCGTGGCCTGTGCAGGCGCCTTGGGCGGGATGGTCGTCATCGGGCTGGCTTTCGGTGAATGAAGCGTTCCTGGTGTCCGCCGGCGAGCGCCGCGATCAGGCCGCGGCGCAGGCGCAGCAGGCGCGAGGGGGTTTTGGTGATGGTGAATACCGGCGTCTGCTCCGTCCCGAAGCTGCGGACATAGGGTTCGATCGACGGGTTCATGTTCCCGAGAAAATCGTATTTCGGGGCAACCGTGGCACTGAACTTGATGGCTTCCCATTGGCAGACACTGGGCGCCTGGGTGTGGTGCATGTCGGGGTCGGAACCCTTTAACAACGCGTACGCACAATTGCTGTCCCAGACCGTATAGGTCGCGGAGCAATGCCGGCCAGCCTCGTCGACAACGATGTGGAGCTTGCGCCGCTTGTGTTCGACGCACGCGGCATCCAGGCGGCGCAGGCAATCGTCGGTGAACGCCTGCGCGACGCCGCGGCTTTCGATCGTCATCCGGTGCAGGGCCAGGAAGGCGTCGAGCGGCAGGTCGTCGCGCACCCGCAGATTGTGCCGCTCGACAGCTGTCCTGCAATGTTTGCGGCGGGTGGGATCGAACCTGCTCCAGACGCCATCGAGGTCGTCCAGCCCGGGAACGACGTAGGTGTATTCAGTCGACTGGCTGAAGCCGTTCCAGTAAAACGGCAGCCAGTTCGACAAATCCTTGTTCCAGGCCTGGCTGAAATGGTCGAACCAGGGCAGCTGCTCGATCAGCGACTGCATGATTTTTTGCTGGTTGCTCAGTCGGGTAATGGGGCTGCCCTGGTCGCTCCGTATCCACGGCCCGAGTACCGGTGTCAAAGGCGGTTGCTGGATCACCTTCATGCCATAGCGCCGGGTCATGCAGAACGGCATGGCACCGACGATCCGCCCATTCACCTTCGCGAGCGCGACGTCCCAGCCGTCCGGCCCCGCCACCGCGTCGAGCCACCAGGCATTCGAAAAAATCGGGATCGACGGCTCGGCTGCGCACAGGTTTCGATACTCGGCTTTGTTCAGCAGCGCAGCGGACCGGTGTTGCGTATTCTCGCCTTTTGTCCCGTTCAACTCTTGAATGACTGCATCCATTGCCTTGCCTCCGTCATCAAACAACGATTGAAACTGCGGAGCCGATCAAGGCATTCGGCTGCCGGACTTCCGCCAGTCGCCATCGCAGGCAAATTTATATGAAGCAAAAAGGTTCGCGAGATCAAATACGCTGTAGATAATCACGAAGCCGACGATGTATGTTTTCGCGTCCAGGTGAATGACATAATGTGTTGCCGCCACGACCATCAGGCATAGCAACATACCTACCTGCCAAACAAATTCGAATCGATTCTTCTGCGCGATTATCGCAACCAGGCTCAAAGGATTACTGATGAAACGCAGGTAAAACATCGGGCACATCAACCGGGCGTATTCGCCCGCAACACGCCACTTTTCACCGAATACCAGCGCAAACAAAGAAGGGGCAAAAAACAACAGGAGTACAAAAGGAGGTGTCGCAACTGTCAAAAGTTTTTTGAGTGTCGAAATGAATATTTCTCTGCAACGTTGCCCGGCCAGGAAAGCCTCGCTGATTTCCTGTCTGAAAACATCCCCGATCGAGCCCGATACCAGTGACAGCGGCATCCCGACCGCCCGCTCGGCCAGCATGAAATATCCGGACGCCGCCAGACCGAACGCGGCATTGATGAATATCGTGGGCAGCTGGACCGACACCGCGCCCAGCGTATGGGCCGGGACCAGGTATTGCGGACAGCTTCGGTAACGCTTCGCCAGCGCCAGCATCTTGCGTTTGTTAATGCCGCGCCAGAACCGTGGAGAATGGCGCCGCACCATGCTCGCCATCATGCCCGCCGCCAGGGCCTGGCCGGACACGCTTCCGATCACCAGTCCGCCGGCGCCGGCGTGGAGCAACCCGAGGCCGAGCTGCACGGCCGAGGTCCCGGCGCTATGAAGCACTTGCCGATGCGCCATCAAAAAATACAGTTTGTGGCGATTGCTCCAGTATTTTAGAGTCGAGTAAATACCATTCAGAAAAACTGCCAAGGGAACGATATACAGCCACACCGACATCGATTCGTTTTCGAGGGCTGTCGATATCGGCTTGTGCAATAGGCAGGCGACTACAAACAGGCTGGCGCCGACAATCAGGCTGATCGTGATCGACAATGCCGCAATATTGGTGGCGTCGACATCCTTACGCGGCAGCATGATCGCGAATTCATAACGGCCCGTGGCCAGCACGGACAAGCTTGACACGACCGAGACAAAGAGTGCGAGCACACCGAATTGCTCCGGCGGATAAAGGCGCGACAGGATCGGTGTGACCGCAAGCGGAATAAGCTGCGCGAGCCCCGTTCCCGTCACCAGGGTGACAACATTGCGGTTGAATTCGCCCTGAAAAAACACTCTGACGCTATTTAACATGGACGTGTTCGCTTGAATTACCAAACGGCACTGAAACAGGCGTTGCATTACGCAGTAACAATTAAATGTTACATGGCCCGGAATGACACGAAATGAGATACTCCTATACGGGCCGAATAAGCCTTTTGACACCACGCAAGCCGTCGGACCGTCGCTCCATGGAATGAGCTGGGGAAATAAACTAGTGCAATTGCTCCGCGCAGTAGTCGATAAATGCCCGCAACTTCGCGGGCATTTGTTTTCGTGTCGGGTAATACAAATGAAACCCCGTGAACGTCGGCCAGCACGCCGGCAGCACAGGCACGAGCCGGCCCGCCGCGATGTCCGCTTCCACTTGCCGGGCGAACACGTAGGCGATGCCGATGCCGTCGAGTGCCGAGCTGGCCATCGAGATGCTGCTCGTCACGATCAACGGCCCGTTCACTTCCACCTCGATCATTTGCTCGTCGCGCATCAACTCCCACCGGTAGATCGCATTGCTCTTGCGGAAGCGGAACCGGATGCAGTCGTGCTGCTGCAATTCCTCGATGGAGGCCGGCAGGCCGCGCCGTGCCGCATAGTCCGGCGAGGCGACCATGCAGATCTTCTCCTGCCGCGTCAGCGGCACGGTCACCATGTCGACCTGGACCGACTCGCCCAGGCGCACGCCCGCGTCGAATCCGCCGGCCACGATGTCGACGAAGCCGTCGTCCAGGTCGAGCTCGACCTTGATACCGGGGTGACGCGCGAGGAAGCCCGGCAGAAGCGGACGCAGCCAGGCGACGTACACGATGTGCGACATGTTCAGCCGCAAGGTGCCGCTGGCGCCGCGGCGGTAGTCGTCCAGCTCGGCGGCAGCCTGCGCGAGCTCGGCGACTGCCGGGCCCACGCGCGAGAGAAATTGCTCGCCCGCTTCCGTCAGGCTCACGCTGCGCGTCGTCCGGTTCAATAACCGCACGCCCAGCCGTTCCTCGAGTTGCCGCACCGTCTGGCTGACGGCCGACGGGGTCACTTCCAGCAGCGCGGCCGCGGCCGTGAAATTGCCCTGCTTTGCCACGGTGGCGAACGCCAGCAGGCCATCCAGTTGCGTCAGTTTCATTATGAAGCAGCACTTAATAAGGATTGAAGATTATCCCAGTTTTTCTCCCTTATCGCGCCCGTTATTCTTCTGTTCATCCACCAACGAGGAGAACGAAATGAATCAGCCGGTCTACTACACCCTTGGCCGTACGGGCCTGCGCGTCAGCCGTTTGTCGCTGGGCGCGATGACGTTCGGAACGGAATGGGGCTGGGGCGCCGACAAGTCGGCGGCCGAGACGGTCTTCAATCTTTATCGCGACCGCGGCGGCAATTTCATCGACACGGCCGACGTGTACACGAACGGCACGAGCGAAACGTGGCTGGGCGAATTCATCAAGGCCAGCGGCTCGCGTGACGAACTCGTGCTGGCGAGCAAATACACGTTCAACCTGGCGGCCGCGAATCCGAATGGCGGCGGCAACGGCCGCAAGAACCTGCTGCGCGCGGTCGAAGGCTCGCTCAAGCGCCTGCAGACGGATTACCTCGACGTGTTCTACGTGCACGCCTGGGACCAGCTGACGCCGGTGGAAGAAGTGATGCGCACGCTCGACGATCTCGTCCGTGCCGGCAAGATTCGCCACATCGGCCTGTCGGACGTGCCCGCCTGGTATGCGGCGCGCGCCCAGACGCTGGCGGAATGGCGCGGCCATGAACCGGTCTCGGCACTGCAACTGCAGTATTCGCTCGTCGAGCGCAACATCGAACACGAATACACGCGCCTGGCCACCGAGCTCGGCATGGGCATCACCGTATGGAGCCCGCTGGCGAGCGGCCTGCTGGCCGGACGCTACCGCCGCGATGCGCTCGCCGATGGACGCCTCGCCGCCATGCAAGGCAATGGCAACCCGGCCTTCCAGCACCTCACGGAACGCAACTTCCAGATCCTCGACACGCTGGAGCAAGTGGCCAATGAAATCGGCCGGCCGCCGGCGCAAGTCGCCCTGAACTGGGTGGCGAACCGTCCGGGCGTGGCCAGCGTGATCGTGGGCGCGTCGCGGCCGGAGCAGCTCGACACAAACCTCGGGGCGCTCGACTTCGAACTCCCCTTCGATCTGGCCAGGCGGCTGGACGAGGCCAGCAGGCCCGTGACGCCCTTCCCCTACTATTTCTTCACGAACGCGATGCAGGGGATGATGTACGGCGGGTCCCGGGTCGGCGACAAGCCGGCGGGTTATCGGGCGCCGGTGCTCGTCGAAGGGTCGGGCAGCGGGGTCGAGTAAAGTGGGGCGCGACGGCGCTATGTGCGATCAGAGGCATGTAGCGCCGTCGATAACGTGTTACCCGATGACGCCAATCTGAACCGTCTTTCCTTTGAACACATCTCGTATTTTGGCTGAGCCATCCGGTCCGACAACTGCTGTCAAATTCAGGGATTGCACACCCGCCATGAGTTCTGATCCGTCATCGTTTTTTAGCGTGATGTCGACAGTTTCCCCTGGCGAATAGTTTCCGGTCTCAACGTGCAGATTCAAATCGACGTAATGCCTGGACACATCCTCCAGCGGCAACTCTGACATACCGTAAGTCCAGAATAACCGCTTCACCACCTTGTCCCGGCCCTCCGCCTCGTGACCAGTGTCCGATGCCGTTTTGCTCTGCGTCCCGGCCACAGCAGAGTTTTCCCGAGCTTGCCGACCGATGTCATTGACTTGGGCGCCGCCGCCATATTCCACAATGTCAGTAAATTGCGTGGGGATGAGGCTTGCACCGCAGGAGGTTTTCATCCCGGCGATCGCCACACCCTTTCCGTAGAACGTCGTCGTAATGACACCCTCGACGATAGGAAAATCGCCACGGCATTTGGGGCAATGCACCTTATGCCCGATGTACGCTATCGGCATACCATGGCAAATGTCGGTCAACGATCCTTCCAACACGGTTCCGCCATGGCTTGTCGGGTCGCCCTTCCTTATGATTTCTCCTGCCATCCTCTATTCCTGAACAATTAGCGGAGCCGATCGAATGGCCCACTCTTCTTTGTTGAACAGTGCAGCATCGCCATGCCATTGATGAGTTTTTCAATATGCGCGCCACCGGATTGCCCACACACCGCATCCACGTTCGGCAAATCGAAACGCCGACGGATCTTGCCCTCGGTGTCCAACTCGACACCTCGCCCGCCGACCAGGGTCTTGCCATGGCACTCCTCGTCGTCACAATACGCCACGCAATCGACGCAGGCCTGTGCCGTCCCATCGACAAACGCTTCGCAATAATCAAACTGCGCGGCGACAATGATTTTGAAATTCTCCTCTCGGAAATATCCGCATTGTGTTTTCGTTCCGTGCTTGAGGGAAGTCACTGAAGCAAACCGTCCGATCCCGTCGGGGTTCGGCAGGTCGAAATCTCCCGTGTAGGCAATGTTCGGGAGGATGACGCGGCCGTGGCGGTCAATGGCCAGCAGTTCTCGCGTTTCCGAGACGAGGATCCTGGTTGCACCGCCGCCCGATCGTAGTCTATCGACGAACTGGTCCTTCACTTTCCGCACGGCGCCCTGAGCCTGGAAGCATTTTTCCGACCATTCCGTGCTTAGATCCGTGCGAGGACAGAGTTCTGCAGCCCAACCATTTGACGCGCAAGCCATCAAGAACGCGGCAATCACCCATAACCGTCTCATTTCAACTCCCAAAACCGCACTTTCGTCGTCTGGACGATGGACTTCGATTCACGCAGTTCGGTAAGCCAAAAATAGTACAGATTATTGGTCGGATCGTCGTGAGGATCTGCGTATGCAAGCGTCGTCGCCGTCCCATCCCATAACGTAAAGTGGCCACTTGCATCACGCCATCCAGAAACATCGAACACTACAATCCCATTGCGTCCACTCAACTTCGAAGTCAACCATGCCTCCGCTTGCCGGACGCGTTCCTTGAACTGCTTGCTCATGGCCGCGTTGTCATCGAGGAGTGACGACGGAATCGCGGGGAGATGCAGCTCCTCGTCGGCTCCCTTGAACCGATCGATCAGGTAAGCCTTCAGATTAGCGACCCGAATCCAGTAGGTATACCCGTCTCCTCCCTCGACGCTCGCCCCTTCGTCAGGATGTTTCGCCAGCTTCAGTCCGCTGCGATTCAACGCATAGGACATGCGCACGGCACATGTATTTGTATAAGCCGGCTGCTCATACAATTTCTTGAAACGTCCTCCGATCATCTGGTCATATAACGTCGGGGTCGAAATTGCTTTCGAAGGATAGTGCCGCTGCATGTCGGCCCATGCAGGGCGACGCACCTGAATTTGGGCCGACTGGTTCCCTGCATGAGCCGATATTGCCAAGTGACATCTCCATTCACCAAAGATACTGCATTACATGCCCGACATAATTGTCACATTGGGCAACCAAATTGTCTCACAGCAGAAACACTTGGACAGTTATGGCTCAGCTTCCTAGCGGCGCACCTACGCAACCGCCTTGCGCCGCCGCACACCGGCCATCCCTGCCAGGCCGAGCCCCACCAGCGCCAGGCTCACGGGTTCCGGAATGTCGGACTCCGCACGCCCCGTGAAGCCGGCGCCGTCGACGAGGAACGTGCCGGCCAGGCGCAGGTCATACGTGCCGCTCGTGATCCAGCCCGCACCTTGCGCCAGCTCGCTCGCCAGGCTCAGGCTGAGCGCGTCGATCGGCGTGAAGAGGTCGCCAGCGAAGAAGCCGAGGTCGGTGAAGGCGATCGAGCCGGCAAGGTCCGGGAACACGACGAACGAGAACCATGCGGGTTCGGGCGGCGTGTTGAACAGGAAGTCGAACTCGAACGTCTCGCCGGCCAGGGCGCCGGGTGCCGAGATGCCGAAGTCCCAGGTCTGGGTCGTGGCCGGGCCGAACTCGGGCACGACGAAGAACATGTCGCTGTACGTCGGCGTGGCGGAGGCGTTGAAGACGGCGCAGGTCGCGAGGACGAGGCCGAACAGCATGTGCTTGATCGATTTCATTGGGTTGTTCCTGAAGGGTTCACAAATTCACGCCGAATGCGCGCGCGAGGTTCGTCACGTCGAGCGAGCCGAGACCCGTCGCCGGATTGAACGTGTTCGTGCTCTTGTAGTAGAGATTGGTGCCGGCCGTGATCGCGCGGAACGGCGATTTCGCGCCGTAGCCATAGGTCTTGAAGGCGCCGTACAGTTGCGGATGCAGCAGACCCAGGCGGTCGTTCTTGCCGGCCGCGATCAGGGTGAAGATACCGTTCAGTTGCGGCGCGACGAAGCTCGTGCCGCCGCTGCCCGAACCCCACTTCCCTTCGAAGTACACGAGGTAGCCGCTGTACGGGTCGGCGTTGAGCGACACGTCCGGCAGGTTGCGGCCCGGCACGGCGGGCGGCAGGTCGATCAGCCATTCGTAGCCCGTGCCCGGATCGCCCAGCACGGACGCCTTGCAGTACAGGCTTTGCGCCGCCGAGGTCGACGCGACGCCGGCCAGGTTGTTCTGGTACGACGGCCGGCCGAAGTCCACGCTCACGCCGCCACCGCCGCCCACTGGAAAGTAATCCGTGTAATACGTGGTCTGGCCGTAGTACTGCGTGATGTAGTTGCGCAGGTAGTCCCACGCCCACGCGCGCTCGGTCGGGATCGTGATGTTGCCGTACTTGTGCACCTGCGTGTGCGGCAGGGTCGTGCCGCCGGCGGCCAGCACGGCCGTGTCGGACGCCGGGTGATCGGTCGTCAGCAGGGTCGTGCAGGCGGGATACGGCAGCGCGCTGTTGATGTCGAAGGCGCCGGCGTCGCCCGAGGCGGCGATCACGGGAATGCCCTGCAGCGCGGCCTGGACGAACACGGCGTGGAAGACGGCCAGGTCCCCCGGGTCATTGAATACCTCCGCGGCGCCCCAGCTCACGGACAGCGTGTCGACGATGTTCTCGTCGACGGCCGTGGCGAACATGTCCAGGAAACCATTGCCCTGGTTCGGCGCCAGGTAGACGCGGATGTTCGCGCCCGGTGCCACGCCGCCCGATTGCTCGATGTCGAGCGTGGTCTCGCCGGCGCCGTCGCTGCCCGGACCGTCATCCGGCAGCGGGCCGCCGTCGACCAGCACGTCGGTGATGCGGTTGGGCGCCACGTTCAGCCCCAGCGCATTCCAGTAGCCGTACGCATCGGACTGGCGATAGCCGGCCAGGGTGGCGATGCCGATGGTCTTGCCGGCGCCCGTCACGCCGGCCGAATACAGCGGCGTCACGTTGTATCTGGTGGCCAGGTCCCGTACCGTGTACTCGCCCGGCAAGGATGCGGCCGCGGCGTTCGCGGTCGGGATACGGCTCGGCACGAGCTTCGATTCGCCGGTCGCCACGCCCGAGGCCGGCTGGCGCACGATATTGCTGTGGAAGAGCGGACGGCCGTTCAGGCCGTGCACGGCCTTGACGATGCCGGACAAATTGGCGGGCACGACAGTCGTTCCCGCCGGCGCCTCGTATTTGCGGCCCAGCGACTGGTAGGCATGGATCGGACTGCCGAACACGGCGGCCAGTTGCGCATTCGTGCCCTTCGCGGAAATCAGCAGGTTGTTCGCATAGACTTTCGTGACCGTCAGGCCCTGGGACTGCAGGAAGTTCACCACCTGGGCGATGGACGTGGCGTCCTGGCCGTACAGGCTGCCGACCTGCGCCGGCGTCAGGAATTTGCGGTAGTTCGGGCTGGACGGGTCGACGATCGACGCCGCGTTCGCGTCCATCGCGGCGGCGTTTTTCACCGCCAGCGACAGCGTGATCTGGCGCACTTCCGACTGGGGCGCGAGGCCCAGGTCGACGATGCGCGCGTCGCGGTCGAGGTGGAACTGGGTGGAGGTCGTGGCGCCGTACGCCAGCGACGTGGTCAGCACGCCGATGGCTACAGCAATGGCGGAAAGCGTTCTCAAAGCGGACTCCCTGTCGATTGTTGAAGATCCCGCCGGGCACCGGCAGGCTCATCCGCAGTCAAGCAAGGGGTATGCCATTAACTGTAACCAAGAGTTATTTCTTCAATTAATCAAACGCTTGTTTCGTTTTTGCCGAATTTTTGTTTCTGAATAATTGCATTGATGTAAATTTTTCCGACACAGTGTATTTGTTTGTCGTCAAACCGCCGGCCGCACGACGTCCTCGGTCCGGTAGCGGGCCACGAACGCGGCCAGGTCCTTCGAGTGATAGCCCCGCGCGAGCGCATCGAGGTGGTCGGCGAACGGCGCATAGGACGGGTCGAGCGTCCGCAGGTAGCCGGCCTGCTCGCGGATCTTGCGCATGTTCCCGATCCGCACCAGCTGCCACAGCACCTCGATCTCTTCGGTGGGCGGGACGACGAGCGCGGCCTCGTCCTCCTCCGGGGGCGCGTCCGGCGCAGCCGGGCCGGTGATCCACGCCAGGCCCAGCTGTGTGCCGATGGCGCGCAGCAGGACGTCGTGCTCGACCGGCTTGGGCACGAAGGCGTCGGCGCCCGCTTCCCGGCACCGCGCCTCGTCCTCGCGGCTCGCGCCGGCCGTCACGGCGATGACGGGCACCCGGCGCCACGCCGGCATCTGGCGGATCCGCCGCGTCGTCTCGTTGCCGTCGATGACAGGCATCATGACGTCCATCACGATCAGGTCGGGCTTGAAGCTGTCGAGCAGGGCGAGGCATTCGAGACCGTTCTCGGCCGCGGCCACGACGAAGCCCACGGCCTGCAGCAGGTCGACGAGCATCGCGCGGTTCTGCGGGACGTCGTCGACGATCAGCACGCGCTTGCGCTCGCCTTCATAGCCGATGATCGTGCGCTGCGACGGCGCGCTGGCCGGGCTGCCGGTGGCGACCGGCGCGGCGAGTTCGAACCAGAACGTGCTGCCCTTGTCCGGTTCGCTGGAAACGCCGATGGTGCCGCCCATCAGGCGCACCAGTTGCTGGCTGATGGCCAGGCCCAGGCCCGTGCCGCCGGCACGCCGCGGCACGTCGGCCACCTGTTCGAACGGGCGAAACAGGCGGCCGAGCTGTTGCGCGCTCATGCCGATGCCGGTGTCGGCCACCTCGAAGCGCAGCCGTACGCTGGCGTCGTCCGCGCTTGCCGCCGGCACGCGCGCCACCCGCAGCGAGACCGTCCCGCGATCGGTGAATTTCACCGCGTTGCCGAGCAGGTTGAGCAGCACCTGGCGCAGGCGCGTCTCGTCGATCGTCACGGCGGCCGGCACATCGGGCGCGAGCGCGTACTCGAACGCCAGGCCCTTCTCCTCGGCCTTCACGCGCATGATGTCGACGACCACCTGCAGGAATGTGCCGAGGTGGACGGCGGCCGGATACAGCACCATCCTGCCGGCCTCGACCCGCGCCAGGTCCAGGATGTCGTTGATGAGGGTGAGCAGGTGCTGGCCGCTTTCGTGGATGGTGGCGAGGCCGGTGGCCTGCCGGTCGTTCAACAGGTGCCTGTCGCGCTTGAGCAATTGCGCATAGCCGATGATGGCATTGAGCGGGGTGCGCAATTCATGGCTCATCTGCGCGAGAAAATTGCTGCGCTGGCGCGCGAGGCCGACGGCCTCGGCCAGCGCCGCCTCGCGCGCCGCCTCGGCCGCCTTGCGTTCACGGTCGACGGCGGCCAGGTGTTCCAGGCGCGACTTGGTGGCGGACAGGCTGTCCCGGAAATGCAGCAGGCCCAGCGACAGGCCGAGGATGCCGCAGGCGATCCAGGCGAACACCAGGCCCATGAGCAGCGCCGTCTTCGAGATCCACTTGCCGTGGAAGCGGAGCGAGCGCACCTCGAGCGTGATGGTCTGCCCCTGCGGGACGGCGCCCGTCGACAATTCCACGGCCGTCACGCGGTCCAGCCGGGGGTAGCTCTTGGACAGCGGGATCCTGTGCGTGCTGCGCCACCAGTCGGCGGTGCGCAGGACGTTCATCGGAATCGTGAACGGGGTGGCCTGCCGCGACAAGTCGATTTCCGCCTCGTTGAAGCGCTGCGAATTCCAGTCGCCGGGGGTGGAGAACTCCGGCTCGAAATTCATCAGGTGCAGCTTGATGATACGCGGCGGCCGCCCCGTGTAGCGCAGGTCGAAATCGATCGAGTCGAACCCGGACAGATCGATCCCCTTGCCGGGCCGGCCCAGCAGGAACTGCAGCTTGCAGAAGCCGTAAGTCGCGACCGTGCCCAGCGCGCACCGCATGACGATCGCATCGGGGGTGCGCTCCAGGATGCCCACCGAGTTGCCGCCCAATTCGGGCCGGTCGTCCGCGACCCGGGCGCCGTGCGGCTGGCCGGGCGAGATCTCGATGGTCCTGACCATCCCGTAGTGCTGCCAGGCCAGCAGCGCCGGCGTCGCCAGCAGCAACAGGATGATCAGGTAGTAGCTGATCCTCGTCGGGCGGGAGAGCGACTGGTTCATTGGGGACCCACGGTTCCTGGACTGGTCATCGGGCAACGATGGTCCAGTATATACCCAGGAAGTCCGCGCGAACCGGCCTGCCCTGCCTCAGATCACCATGAAGTCGGTGCTGGCCAGCGCCAGGTTGACGCCGACGATGGCGAACTTGACGGCCGCGCCCGCGCCCGAACCGTCCGCGTCGTAGTACAGGGCGCCGGTGGCCTTGTCGTACTGGATGTAGTCGTCCGCATCGAGGGCCGCCGAACCGATCACCCTGAAATTGTTGGCCCCGAGCGTCCCCGTGGCCGCCAGCTTCGTGAAGATCGCGTTTTCCAGCCGGAGCTTGTCCTCCCCTTTCGAGAAGTCCTCGATCCGGACGACATTGGCCGTGGCGCTCAGCGCCGTCGTGAAGACGAACGCGTCGCTGCCCGCGCCGCCGAACAGCACGTCGTTGCCGCCCATGCCGTTGAGGACGTCGTTGCCCTCGCCGCCATGGATGACGTTGACGCCGGCGTTGCCGGACAAGGTGTCGTTGTAGTCCGACCCGATCAGGTTTTCGATGTTGACCACGGTGTCCGCGCCGGAAATCCCCGCCGCGGTCGTCTTCACGCCGGCCGCGCCCAATGCCAGCGCCACGCCGGTCGTGCCGGACGTGGTGGCCGTTTCGAACGACAGCGTGTCGATGCCGGCGCCGCCGTCGATCGCGTTCACGCCCGAACCGGCGATGATCAGGTTGCCCAGCGCATTGCCGGTGCCGTTGATGGTCCCGCCCAGCAGGGTCAGGTTCTCGACGTTGAGACCCAGCACATGGCTGGCCGACGCCACGACCTCGTCGATCCCGCCCGCTGCGGATGCGTTGGTCTCGATCACGATGTCGCCGGCATTGTCGACGTAGTACGTGTCGCTGCCGTCGCCGCCGCTCAACGTGTCGCTGCCGCTGCCGCCGTCCAGGGTGTCGTCGCCGGCATCGCCGTTGAGCCGGTCGGCACCGCCGCCACCCGCGAGCACGTCGTCGCCGGCGCCGCCCATCAGGGCATTGTCGGCGCCATTGCCGGTCAGCTTGTCGGCGAAGCGCGAACCCGACACGTCCTCGATGCTGACGAGCGTATCCGTGTTGCCCCAGTTGTCGGTCGCGACGCCGGTGGCCAGGTTGACTTTCACGCCCACGCCGCTGATCGGGAGTGCGCCGTAGTCGTTGGTGTACGAGACGAGGTCGCGGCCGTCGCCGCCGTCGATCGTGTCGTTGCCGGTCCCGCCCGCGAACGCGTCGACGCCGCTGCCGCCCTGCAGGACGTCGCTGCCGTTGCCGCCGTCGAGCCAGTCGTTGCCATCGCCGCCCGCCAGCGTGTCGTTGCCGTCCTGGCCGAACAGGTCGTTGTCGCCCGCGTTGCCCGTGATGAAGTCGCCATAGCGCGAACCGGCGACGGCTTCGATGCCGACGAGCTTGTCTGTGTTGCCCCAGTTGTCGGTCGCGACACCGGTCGCCAGGTTGACGACGACGCCCTTCCCGGTCGGCGCGATGCTGCCGTAGTCGTTGTCGTAGGTGACGTTGTCGCGGCCATCGCCGCCGTCGATCGTGTCGTTGCCCGCGCCGCCGGACAGCTGGTCCGTACCGATGCCGCCCAGCAGGCTGTCGTTGCCGGCGCCGGCGTCGAGCCAGTCGTTGCCCGCGCCGCCGGAGATCGTGTCGTTGCCGTCGTCGCCGTAGAAGCTGTTGTCGTTGGCGTCGCCGGTCAGGACGTCGCCGTAGCGCGAACCGGACACGTCCTCGATGCCGACGAGCTTGTCCGTGTTGCCCCAGTTGTCGGTCGCGCTACCGGTCGCCAGGTTGACGATGACGCCCTTGCCCGTCGGCGCGATGGTGCCGTAGTCGTTGAAATAGGTGACGCGGTCGCGGTCGGCGCCGCCATCGATCGTGTCGTTGCCGGCACCGCCCGACAGCTGGTCCATCCCGAGGCCGCCCAGCAGGCTGTCGGCACCGTTGCCGCCGTCGAGCCAGTCGCTGCCGGCATCGCCGAAGATCGTGTCGTTGCCGTCGTCGCCGTTCAGGCTGTTGTCGGCCGCGTTGCCGGTCAGCGTGTCGGCATAGCGCGAACCGGACACGTCCTCGATGCCGACGAGCTTGTCCGTGTTGCCCCAGTTGTCGGTCGCCACGCCCGTGACCAGGTTCACCGCCACGCCCTTGCCGGTGGGTGCCGGGCCGCGGTAGTCGTCCGAGTAATTGGCGCGGTCGCGGCCGTCGCCGCCGTCCAGCGTGTCGTTGCCGCTGTTCCCGGTCAGCATGTCCGAACCGCCTGCACCTGCCAGGCTGTCGTTGCCTTCTTCGCCCCACAGGTAGTTATCCTGCGCATCGCCCGTGATGACGTCGGCGAAGCGCGAGCCGGTCACCTCTTCGATGCCGACGAGCTTGTCCGTATTGCCCCAGTTGTCGATGGCGACACCCGTTGCGAGATTGACCGTCACGCCCTTGCCGGTGAGCCCGGTGACGGGGTACTCGTAGTTGTAGTTGACGCGGTCGTGGTCGGCGCCGCCGTCGAGCGTGTCGTTGCCGGCGCCGCCCGTCAGCTGGTCGAACCCGGCGCCGCCCGTCATGCTGTCGGCACCGTTGCCGCCGTCGAGCCAGTCGTTGCCGGCATCGCCGGAGATCGTGTCGTTGCCGTCGTCGCCGTTCAGGCTGTTGTCGGCCGCGTTGCCGGTCAGGACGTCGCCGTAGCGCGAGCCGGACACGTCCTCGATGCCGACGAGCTTGTCCGTGTTGCCCCAGTTGTCGGTCGCGGTGCCTAGCGCCAGGTTGACGACGACGCCCTTGCCCGTCGGCGCGATGGTGCCATAGTCGTTGAAATAGTTGACGCGGTCGCGGTCGGCGCCGCCGTCGATCGTATCGTTGCCGGCGCCGCCCGACAGTTGGTCCATGCCGAGACCGCCCAGCAGGCTGTCGGCACCGTTGCCGCCGTCGAGCCAGTCGCTGCCGGCATCGCCGGAGATCGTGTCGTTGCCGTCGTCGCCGTTCAGGCTGTTGTCGGCCGCGTTGCCGGTCAACGTGTCGGCATAGCGCGAACCGGACACGTCCTCGATGCTGACGAGCTTGTCCGTGTTGCCCCAGTTGTCGGTCGCGCTACCGGTCGCCAGGTTGACGATGACGCCCTTGCCCGTCGGCGCGATGGTGCCGTAGTCGTTGAAATAGGTGACGCGGTCGCGGTCGGCGCCGCCGTCGAGCGTGTCGTTGCCGGCGCCGCCCGTCAGCTGGTCGAAGCCGAGGCCGCCCAGCAGGCTGTCGGCACCGTTGCCGCCGTCGAGCCAGTCGCTGCCGGCATCGCCGGAGATCGTGTCGTTGCCATCCTCGCCGCGCAGGTTGTTGTCGACCGCATTGCCCGTGATGGCGTCGCCGAAGCGCGACCCGGACACGTCTTCGATGTTCAGGAGCGTATCCGTGTGGCCCCAGTTGTCCGTCGCGATGCCGGTGGCGAGGTTGACCTTGACGCCCAGCCCCGTGACCGCCACGTTCACGGTGCCGTCATAGGTATCGTCCATGTAGTTGGCCGTGTCGCGGCCGGCGCCGCCGTCGATCGTGTCGTTGCCGCTGCCGCCGAAGAAGGTGTCGCTCGCGTTGCCGCCCGTGATCCTGTCGTTGCCGCCGCGCGCGAACACGTAGCCGCCCTGGTCCGACAACTGGATGATGTCCGCGCCCGCGCCCGTGTGGATGTTGCGGATGCCGGTCAGCGTGTCGGTGCCGACGTCCGCGCCGGTGGCGACGCCCGTCCGCAGGTTGATGGTGACGCTGGTGGTGATGCCCTCGTACATGACGACGTCGTCGCCGCCACCGCCGTTGACGGTGTCGTTGCCCTTGCCCGGGCGGAACCAGTTCTGGCCGGCCGAGCCGACCAGCGTATCGGCGAATGCGGAGCCGGTGATGTGCTCGATGCCGGTCAGCGTGTCCGTATTGCCCCAGTTGTCCCTGGCGGTGCCCGCTGCCAGGTTGACCGACACGCCCGCCGGGCCGGCCGAATAATCGACGGTGTCGCCGTACGCGCCATTGGCGCCGCCATCCATCGTGTCGTTGCCGGCGCTGCCGACGAGGACGTCGTCGCCGGCGCCGCCCGTCATCGAATCCGCGCCCGCGGTGCCGGCCAGGCGGTCGTTATTGACGGTGCCGCCGACGAGCGCCAGCGTGCCGGCAAAGGCCGGCGCCGCCAGCGGCCGGGCCGTGATCGTGCCCACGTGCGCTTCCAGATGCCAGTCGCCGCCCAGCGCGGCCGCACCGGTCAGGCCGGTCGACGCCGCCACGTCGCTGCCCGTGTAGTCGGACAGCTGCTCCAGGAACGCTGCACCGGCCGCGCCCTGGCCGACTTCGCAGCCGTACAGCAGGATGTCGCCCGCCGCGGCCAGGCTGCGGCCGATCGTCGCGAGCGCGCCGGCATGATGCGCGAGCACGCCGGCGGTCACGACCGTGCTGCCCAGCACGATCCGGCCGGCGCTGCCGTGCGAGACGATGTGGATGGCGGCCAGGTCGCGCTCGGCCGCCAGCGCGGCGGCGATCTGGAGCAGGCCATCCTGTTCGTCATCCAGCACGACGACGCGTGCGTGGCCTGCGGAGGCGGCGATGTCTTCCCAGCCGGCGATGGCGGGATCGATGAAAACGACTGCACGGGAATGGCTCATGGACTCTCTCGGTTTTTATAATTGATCTGGAAATTATAGCCATTCGGATTTCCAAAGTGCAATTTTATTTAGCATTTGTGCAAATGTGCGCCCCCAGCAGCAGATCGACGGCCGTCCGCACGCCGTCCTCTTCCCGCATCGCCTGCCCCACGCGCCGCGCTTCCTCCCGCATGGCCGGCTGCGATGCCGCGGCCACGGCCTGCACGAGGCGCGCGCTGTCGAGCCCGGCCGCCGGACAGGCCGCGGCGATCCCGCGCAGCGCCATGCGCCGCGCCCAGAAGAACTGGTCGCCGGCGAACGGCACGACGACGGACGGCACGCCCGCACGCGCCGCGGCGTGGCTCGTGCCCGCGCCGCCGTGATGCACGACGAGCGCCGTGCGCGGGAACAGCCAGTCGTGCGGCGTGTCGTCCAGCACGTACACGTCGGGCGCCAGGCCGGATGAATCGATGCCGCTCCAGCCCGGATGGAACAGCACGCGCCGCCCGCTGGCCACGGCCGCGATCGCATCGACCAGGGTGCCCTGGGCGATGCCCGCCATGCTGCCGAAGCCGATGTAGACGGGCGCGGGCCCGGCCTCCAGGAAGTCCAGCAACGCGCGCGGCGGTGTAAAGCCCTCCCCCGCCGGCAACTGCCAGACGCCCGTGACCGCGACGTTCGGCGGCCAGTCGGCCGGGCGCGCCAGCAACGTGGGGGAGCAGCCGACGAGCAGCGGCATGTCGCGCCAGGGTTGCTGGCGCGGCGGGGTGCCGAACACCCGCGCGCGGGCACGGTTCAGTTCCGGGCCGAACATCGACCACGCCATCCGTTCGAACGCGCGGTGGGCCAGCATATTGGCCCAGCCCGGCAGGCGGTGCATGTTCAGGAACGGCGGCGCGAATTCGCGCGTGGGCGTCATCGGCCACATCGCGGCGCCGATGCACGGGATGCCGAGCCCCTCCGCCACCGCGAGGCCGACGAAGCCGGCCAGTCCCGAATACACGATCAGGTCGCTGCCGCGCGCGGCCGTACACGCCGCCTCCATCCACGGCAGCGTGTTGTCGCGCGCGAGCGTCGCGCAGGCGCGCATCAGGCGGGACATGCTGGCGCCATCCTTCAGCAGCGCGCCGAACGCGCCGCCCGGCTGGAACGCGCCGCGCATGTCGCCGGCCAGTGCGGTGAACGGAATGCCGAGGGCCTGCGCGCGCGGGGCGCCCGCGACGTCGGCCAGCACGTGCGCCTCGTGGCCCCGGTCGGCGACTTCGCGCGCCAGCGCCAGCAGCGGCCGGGTATCGCCTTCGGTGCCGTAGGTGAGAAAAGTGATCTTCATGGTCGTGCCTCGTTCGGAAAGGCACGATTGTCGCCGGCGGACGTCAGCCCGGCTTGTATAAACCCGACATCACAGCCGATAGGGCCAGTATTCGGGATCGGTCTCGATGTGCGCTTCCAGCCGCGACGGCGGCAGGAAGGCCAGCTCGCGCAGTTCGCGCGCCATGTGGGCCTGGTCGGCATAGCCCAGTTCCGCGGCCAGGTCCGCGAGCGAGCGCGCCGGGGCATGCGGGTCGCGCAACGCGTACACGGCCGCGTTCATGCGCTGCAGGCGGCGCGCCTGCGCGGGGCTCAGGCCCACGCGGGCCCGGTATTGCCGCTGCGTCTGGCGCGCGCCGACGCCCAGCTCGGGCGCGGTGGCGGCGATGCTGCGCAGGCTCGCACCGAGCTCCGCATCCCAGCGTCCGCGCACGGCGTGCCAGCGCTCGCCCAGCCGCGCTTCGATCCACGCCGCCTGCGCGGCGTCGTCGGCGCACGCGCGCAATGCCTGCGGCCAGTCCGCCCAGGTGTCGTCGAGCAGGCCGTCGGCGGGGTCGTTGCGGTCCTGGAGTGCCGCCGGGGAGAGCCCCGTCAGCAACGCGAAGGCATCCGGATACAGCACGATGCCCACCGTGCGCAGCGGCGCCAGCGTGAGCGACGCGATCGGCCGCGTGCGCGGCCCGGACACGATCAGGTCGGACATGGCGCGCAATTCGCCGTCGTCGCCGGGCAGCGCGGCGGCGCCCTCCGTGAAAAAGTTCAGGCTGCAGTACACCATCGCCGGGAACCGGTTCAGCTGCGGCTGCGCCGGCGGCCACGGCTCGTCCACGGTCGAATAGAAGCCGATGCCGTGCAGGGCCTCGGCCAGCTCGCCCTGCGGATGGTGCATCCACGCGTGCATGCGCTGCGGCTTATTGCACGTCGAGCAGTTCGACGTCGAAGATCAGGTTGGCGTTCGGCGGGATCGGGCCCGCGCCTTCCGCGCCATAGCCCAGCGCGGCGGGAATGACGAGCGTGCGCTTGCCGCCCACCTTCATGCCGTCGACGCCCTGGTCCCAGCCCGGAATCACCATGCCGCTGCCGAGGCGGAACGTGAACGGCTTGCGGCCGATGGAGCTGTCGAATTTCTCGCCATGGTGGTCGGGCGCGTCCGGCAGGTACAGCCAGCCCGTGTAGTTGACGGTGACGTGGGAGCCGGCCCTGGCTTCGGCGCCCGTGCCGGCGGTCGTGTCGATCTTCTGGAAGCTGATGGTGGAGGTGTCGGCCTTCACCGGGGCGGCCGGCGCCTCTTCCCGGCGCTTGCAGGCGGCGAGGGACAGCGCGAGTGCGAGGCCGAGGAAACCGGCGCGGATCATCGGGGTCATGTTGAATCCTTGAGGTTATAAAGTCTTGACGAAGGCGCGCACGCCGCCCAGCAGCATCTCGATCGACATCGCGGTCAGGATCAGGCCCATCAGGCGCTCGAACGCCGTCATGACCTGGGTGCCCAGCACCTTCTGCAGGCGTTCGGCGCCGAGGAAGACGGCGAGCCAGATGATGGCGACGGCCGCCAGCGCGGCCACGTGCACCATCACCTCCTCCACCGACTGCGACGTGAACAGCAGCACGGTGGCCAGCGCGGACGGCCCGGCCAGCGCGGGAATCGCGAGCGGCACGATGAACGGCTCGCCGCCTTCGCTGCGGCCGAGCACGCCGTCCGGATGCGGGAAGATCATGCGGATCGCGATGATCAGCAGGATGACGCTGCCGCCGATGCGCAGCGAGATGTCGGTGAGTTGCAGCGCCGCGAGGAAGTGGCGGCCGAAGAACATGAACAGCAGCAGCAGGAGAAAGGCGATGGCGCATTCGCGCACGACGATGCGCGGGCGGCGGGCCGGGGCCACGTCCTTCAGCGCCGTCACGAACAGGGGGACGTTGCCGAAGGGGTCGGTGACCAGCAGCAGCAGGATGAAGGTCTGGAAGAAGCTCTGGGTCATGGATGAATTGTTATTGTTCTGCGATCAGGGAATCTTAACCGATCATAGGATCGTGGGGTGGGCACCCCGTGCCCACCCCACAAAGCAAAAGGCGATGCCAACGGCACCGCCCTTTTGTTTTCGCATCTGCGTGAATCAGTTCTGCTCGAACTTCTTCAGCCACGACGACAGCTGGTGCGGACGCAGCCCGTCGTAATCCTCGAACGGCTGGTGGATCCACGGATTGTGCGGCAGGTCGACCAGGTGGTAATCCGGCTTGATCGACGACGTGCCCTTGACCCAGATGACGGCCGAACGCACTTCCGTGACGTCCTGGTAGTTCTCCTGCAGGTGCTCGCGCACGCGCATCAGGGTGACGCCCGAATCGGCCAGGTCGTCGACCAGCAGGATGCGGCCGGCCAGCGGGCCCTTGGTCATCGTCATGTACTTGGCGATGTCCAGGTCGCCCTGCTTCGTGCCCGCTTCTTCGCGGTACGAGCTGGTCGACAGGATCGCCAGCGGCACGTCGAAGATGCGCGAGATCGCGTCGCCCGGGCGCACGCCGCCGCGCGCGAGGCACAGCACCATGTCGAACTTCCAGTTCGATTCGTACACCTTGAGCGCCAGGCGCTCGATCAGGCGGTTGTATTCATCCCAGGAGACCCACAGGTCCTTGTCGGTCGAGGAAGGCGTCGTCATTTGGATTATCCTAGTTTTTGCTTATGGCTAACTTCTGCTTGTGGCTGGTGTCCCCGCCCCACGGGTGGCGCGGCGGGGACGATGTTTCATATCAGGCTGCGAACGGGTGGCGCAGCACGATGGTTTCTTCGCGATCCGGACCGGTCGACACCATGTCCACCGGCACGCCGACCAGTTCTTCGATGCGCTTGATGTAGGCACGCGCGTTGGCCGGCAGCTCGTCCATCGACTTCGCGCCGACGGTGGTGCCCGTCCAGCCCGGCATCTCTTCGTACACCGGCACGCAGGCCGCGGCTTCTTCCGCGCCGACCGGGAAGATGTCCACGTCGCGGCCGTCGATCTTGTAGCCGGTGCACAGCTTCAGCGTGTCCAGGCCGTCCAGCACGTCCAGCTTGGTCAGGCACATGCCCGACACGCCGTTGATCTGCACGGAGCGGCGCAGCAGCGCGGCGTCGAACCAGCCGCAGCGGCGGGCGCGGCCCGTCACGGTGCCGAACTCGTGGCCGATGCGCGACAGGTGTTCGCCCACACCGGCATCCGTCGGCAGTTCCGACGGGAACGGGCCCGAACCCACGCGGGTCGTGTAGGCCTTGGTGATGCCCATGATGTAGTGCAGCATGCCCGGACCGACGCCCGAACCGGCGGCGGCGTTGCCGGCCACGCAATTCGACGAGGTGACGAACGGGTACGTGCCGTGGTCGACGTCCAGCAGCGAGCCTTGCGCGCCTTCGAACAGCAGGTGGCCGCCGGCGTTGTGCGTCGCGTACAGCGCGGACGACACGTCGCCGACCATCGGACGCAGGCGCGGCACGAGGGCCATCGCGTCGTCGTACACCTTCTGGAAGTCAAGCGCCTGGCCGCCCAGGAAACCGGTCAGCACGAAGTTGTGGTATTCCAGGTTCTCGCGCAGCTTCTCGGCAAAGCGGGTTTCGTTCAGCAGGTCGGCGATGCGGATCGCGCGGCGCGCGACCTTGTCTTCGTAGGCCGGGCCGATGCCCTTGCCCGTCGTGCCGATCTTGTTGACGCCGCGTTTGGCTTCGCGGGCGACGTCGATGGCGACGTGGTACGGCAAGATGACCGGGCAGGCTTCCGAGATCTTCAGGCGCGACGCGACTTCCACGCCGGCCGCTTCCAGCTTGTCGATCTCGCGCATCACGTCCGGTACGGAGACGACGACGCCGTTGCCGATATAGCAGGCCACGCCTTCGCGCATGATGCCCGACGGGATCAGTTGCAGCGCGGTCTTCTGGCCCTTGATCACCAGCGTGTGGCCGGCATTGTGGCCGCCCTGGAAACGCACCACGCCGGCGGCATGGTCGGTCAGCCAGTCGACGATCTTACCCTTGCCTTCATCGCCCCACTGGGTGCCGATGACAACGACGTTCTTAGCAGTATTTGACATCATTAACCTAAGTTTTTGAGAATCCAATTTCCTTGTTCGAGGACGAGCACACGGTCGCACTCGAACTCGTCCTGTACATTGTCGTGACCCGGCATGGACTGGATCACCACTTCGCCCGCTTTGCGCAGTTCAGCGATTTTTTCGCGCAGCTCGGGCGCGTTGCCCCAGGGGGCACGAATGGAGTGCTTGCGCTCGGCCGTCGGCAGCAGCCGGGCCAGTTCGCGCAGGTCGAGCGAGAAGCCCGTGGCCGGACGCGCGCGGCCGAAGGCTTCGCCCACGTGGTCGTAGCGCCCGCCCCTGGCCACCGCGTTCGGCAGGCCCGGCACGTACAGCGCGAACATGGCGCCGCTTTCGTACTGGTAGCCGCGCAGGTCGGCGAGGTCGATCGCGATCTGGGCGCGGCCCAGCGCGGAACCGGCCAGCGCGGCGAGTTCCGCCAGCGCGCGGGCGATCCCCGGCAGCGCCGGCAGCACATCCTTGGCGCGGGCCAGCACGTCGATGTCGCCGTACAGGTTCGGCAGCGCCAGCAGCGCGGCGCGGGTTTGTTCGTTGTAGCTTACCGTTGCCTCTTCCAGGCCCGGGACGTCCTTCGAGCGCAGCAGCGAGTACAGCAGCTGCTCGTCGCGCTTGGCGGCGGCATCCTCGGCGAGGATCGCGCGCAGCACGCCGACGTGCGACAGGTCCAGGCGCGGCTGTTCGAAGCCGGCCAGCGCGAGCGACGCCAGCGCCAGTTCCTGGATCTCCGCGTCCGCTTCGAGGCCGGCGTGGCCATAGATCTCGGCGCCGATCTGCAGCGGCTCGCGGGTCGCGTGCAGGCCGGACGGCTGCGTGTGCAGCACGCTGCCGGCATAGCACAGGCGGGTGACGGTGTCGCGGTTCAGCAGGTGGGCGTCGATGCGGGCGACCTGCGTCGTCATGTCGGCGCGCAGGCCGAGCAGGCGGCCGCTCATCGAATCGACGAGCTTGAAGGTGCGGAAATCGGTGTCCTGTCCGGCGCCGGCCAGCAGCGAATCGACGTATTCGAGCAGCGGCGGCATCACGAGTTCGTAGCCGTAGGTACGGAAGGTGTCGAGCATCAGGCGGCGCAGCTCTTCGATCTTGCGCGCTTCGGACGGCAGGACGTCGGCGATATTCTCGGGCAGGAGCCAGGTGGGCATGGGCAAAGCGGGTCGGGTTATTAAAAGTCGGACAACATTCGGGCAGCATGAACGCGGCTTTGCACGCGTTCATTCCGCCGAATCGACGATTTTAACCGAAAACGCCGGGCGGTTGGCGATGAAACGAATGCCAACGTTGCCGATACTCCACGTGACCGTGACGCGTGGGCACGGGGTGCCCACCCAACGGCACCATGGATTCGTAGGGTGGGCACCCCGTGCCCACCGATTGCGGCAGCGATTATTTTCCGGCGCCCGGGCCCTTGAAATACTTGAGGAACTCGGAACTGGAATCCAGCACGATCACGTCGTTGCGGCCCTTGAACGTGGCCTTGTACGCTTCCATCGAGCGGTAGAACCGGTAGAACTCCGGGTTCTTGCCGAACGACTGGGCATAGATCTGCGACGCCTGCGCATCGCCTTCTCCCTTGATCGTCTCGGCGTCGCGCTGGGCGTCGGCGAGGATCACGCTGCGCTGGCGCTCGGCGTCGGCACGGATCGTCTCCGCCTCGGCCACGCCCGTCGCGCGCAGTTCGTTCGCCACGCGCACGCGGTCGGCCTTCATGCGTTCGTACACGGCATTGTTGACCTGGTCGATGAAGTCGATGCGCTTCAGGTGCACGTCGACGACTTCCACGCCGAGGTCTTTCGCTTCCGGGGCCAGGTCGGCGCGCACGGCATTCGCCACGTCCGTGCGCTTGCCGCCCGTCAGCACGTCGGCCAGGCTGCGCTTGCCGATCTCGGCCGTGAGCGCATTGCGCACGAGCTGGTTCAGGCGCTCGCCGCCGCGGTCGGCGTTGCTGCCGATGGCGATCACGTACTGGCGCGGATTCACGATGCGCCATTTCACGAACGCATCGACGAGCAGGTCCTTCTTTTCCGCCGTCAGGAAGCGCTCGCCGTCGGGCGTGTCGAGCGTCTGCAGGCGTTTATCGAGGAAGACGACGTTCTGGAACGGCGGCGGCGCCTTGATGTTCAGGCCCGGTTCCTGGATGACCTCGCGCAGTTCGCCGAGCGCGTACACGACGGCGTAACGGTGCTGGTCGACGACGAACACGGACGACGACACGAGCGCCACCGCGATGGCGGCGCCGATCAGGATGGCTAACAGACGGCTCATCAGCGGCTCTCCCGTTCGCGGCCGGTGTCGCGGCTGCGCAGGTCGCGCGTGCGGTTCGATTCGCCGGCCGAGACTTCCGTCTGCGGCTGCGGCTGCGGCTGCGCCAGGGCCGGTGCCGGCTGCTGCGCCGGGTTCTGCTGCGGTGCCATCATCGGACCGGAATTGGCGCCGCGCGCCGCCTCGTTGGCCGTCGACTGGGCCAGCAGGCGGTCGAGCGGCAGGTAGATCGTGTTGTTGCCGCTCTTGGCGTCGATCATGACCTTGCTGGTGCTGGAAAGAATTTGCTGCATCGTCTCGATATACATGCGGTCGCGCGTGACGGCCGGGGCTTTCGCATACTCGGCCACGATCTTGTCGAAGCGCGCGGCGTTGCCGGTGGCGACGCTCACCACGCTGGCGCGGTACGCTTCGGCATCCTGCAGCAGGCGGGCGGCCTTGCCCTTCGCCTGCGGGATGACCTCGTCGGCAAACGCCTGCGCTTCGCTGCGCGCACGGACACGCTCCTCCTGCGCCTTGCCGGCGTCCTCGAACGCGGCGGCGACCTGGTCGGGCGGCTGCACGGACTGCATCGTCACGCCGACGATCTCCGCGCCCATCTTGTAGCGGTCGGCCAGGCGCTGGATCGCTTCGCGCGCTTCCGCCGCCAGCTTGTCGCGGCCCGTGTACAGGACGGTGTCCATCTTGTGCTGGCCGACGAGTTCGCGCACGACGGTCTCGGCCGAGTCACGGATGGTCTCGACCTGGTCGCGGTTGTTGAACACCCACGCGACCGGGTCCTTGATCTTGTACTGCACGGAGAACTGGACGTCGACGATGTTCTCGTCGCCCGTCAGCATCAGCGCTTCGCTCGGCTGCTTGTTGCGCACATTGGCGCGGTAGCCGATCTCGGTCGTCTGCACTTGCGCCGTGTTGACGGTCTCGTGCGACTGGAACGGCGCGGGCCAGCGCCAGTTGAAGCCGGCGCCCGTCACGTGCGACAGCCGGCCGAACGTCGTGACGATGCCGACCTGCCCTTCCTGCACGATGAACGCGCCGCTGGCGAGCCAGATCAGGAGGGCGATGGCGCCGACGACGGTGGCCGTGAGGCCGACGCCGCGCGCGTCCGGACGAAACGGACCGCCGTCGCCGCCGCGCTTGCCGCCGAACAGCTTGTTGAGGCGCTGGTTGAAATCGCGCCACAGCTGGTCGAGGTCGGGCGGACCGTCGTTGTCGTTCTTGTTGTTATTGTTCGGGCGGCGGCCCTCGTTCGACTTGGGGTTGTGGCCCCAGCGCGGATCGTTCAGCGAGAACACGGGAACGCCGGCCTTGCCCGCGCCGGCGTGACGACCGGTCGGCGCGAGCCGCGCGCCGATCCGTTTGATCAGAGAAACAAGCATAGACTAGTGTGGTCCGGGATGGGGAGTCGCGGGCATGAGGTCGGGGTGCTCGTCGACAACCGGCACAACGGCCGGGCTGCCGGCCGCCTCGACGATCGCGTCGCGCAGCAGATCGAGGCCGGCGCCGCTCCGGGCGCTGATGAAAACGCGGCTGATCTTACCATATTCATCACGCTCGATCTCCGGCTCGAGGCCGGCCGCATCGATCTTGTTCCAGACCAGGATTTGCGGGATATGGTCGGCGCCGATCTCGCGCAGGACCTCGTTGACCTGCTCGATCTGCTCCATCCGCACGGGAGAAGCACCGTCGACGACGTGCAGCAGCAGGTCGGCGTGGATGGTTTCTTCCAGCGTGGCGCGGAAAGCGGCGACCAGCTGGTGCGGCAGTTCGCGCACGAATCCGACGGTATCGGACACGACCACGTTGCCGGTATCCGGACCGAGGTACAGGCGGCGCGACGTCGTGTCGAGCGTTGCGAACAGCTGGTTCGCGACGTACACCCCGGCCTTCGTCAGGGTGTTGAACAGGGTCGACTTGCCGGCGTTGGTATAGCCGACGAGCGACACGGAAAAAGTCTGGTTGCGCCCGCGCGAACGGCGCTGGGTCTCGTGCTGCTTGCGCAGCTTGGTGAGACGGGTGCGCAGCATCTTGACGCGCTCGCCGATGAGGCGGCGGTCGGTCTCGAGCTGGGTTTCACCGGGACCGCGCAGGCCGATACCGCCCTTCTGGCGTTCCAGGTGGGTCCAGCCGCGGATCAGGCGCGTGGCCAGGTGCTGCAGCTGGGCCAGTTCGACCTGCAGCTTGCCCTCGTGGCTCTGCGCGCGCTGCGCGAAGATGTCGAGGATCAGGCTGGTACGGTCGACCACGCGCACATTGAGCCGCCGCTCCAGGTTACGCTGCTGGGCGGGCGACAGGGCGTGGTTGAAAATGACGATCTCGACCTTGTCGGCGAGAACGGCCTGCGCGATTTCGTCGGCCTTGCCGCTGCCGACGAAATACGCAGGATCGGGACTGTTGCGCTTCGCGGTGATCGTGCTGATCGGTTCGGCCCCAGCCGAACGCGCCAGCAGGGCCAGTTCTTCCAGGCTGGCTTTGAAATCGCCAGCGTTGAAATCGATACCGACCAGGGCGGCGCGCATGGTGTTGCCGGAAACGTCAGCCATCGACCTCACTCGGCGTCTTGTTCGAGGTTGAGATTGACCGCACGGGCCGGAACGACGGTAGAGATCGCATGCTTGTACACCATTTGGGTGACGGTGTTACGCAGGAGGACGACGTACTGGTCGAAGGACTCGATGTGGCCCTGAAGCTTGATCCCGTTGACCAGGTAGATCGAGACGGGGACGTGCTCTTTGCGCAAGGCGTTGAGGAATGGGTCTTGTAACAGTTGCCCTTTGTTGCTCATGACAGCTCCGTGATGTTGTTGTCGTATAAAAATTGTGGCGGGATGCCGGATTTCAAGTGGCTGCGCCAACATTCTCAAGCTGTGAATGTTCGCCCAAGCTAACTGTAACCTGTTTTGCTCTTTTTTGTCGTACTGCTATGGTTAAACCTGGCTTAAAACCCGCGCGGAAAACATTTACCGCAAATGGGTTACGCACGTTGGGTGGGCACCCCGCGCCCACGCGTGACGTTCGCATTCCGTTGGCGTTACGCGTGGGCGGAGGGCCGCCCACCCTACTCCTTGGCGAACGGATTCTTGCCGCTCTTGAGCTCGATGCGCAGCGGCGTGCCAATGAGATCGAACGTATCGCGGAAATGCTTTTCCAGGTAACGCTTGTACGGTTCCGTGACGCCATCCAGCGCATTGCCGTGGATGACGATGATCGGCGGGTTCTGGCCGCCCTGGTGCGCGTAACGCATCTTCGGGCGCGTGCTGCCCTTGCGCTTCGGCTCCTGCTTCTCGATCGCTTCCTGCAGCGCGCGCGTCAGGCGCGGCGTGGACAGCTTCGCGGTCGCCGCGGCGTACGCCGTGTCGATCGCCTTCATCAGGTGGTTGATGCCGGTGCCCTTCAGCGCCGAGATGAATTTCGTCTCCGCGAAGTCGAGGAAGTTCAGCTTGCGGTCGATGTCGTTCTTGACCTGGTCGCGCACGTCGGACGTCAGGCCGTCCCACTTGTTGACGGCGACGACGAGCGCGCGGCCCGTCTCCAGGATGAAGCCGGCGATGTGCGCGTCCTGCTCGGAGATGTCCTGCTGCGCGTCCAGCATCAGCACGACGACGTTCGCTTCCGAGATCGACTGCAGCGTCTTCACGACCGAGAACTTCTCGATGGCCTCGAACACCTTGCCGCGGCGGCGGATGCCGGCCGTGTCGATCAGCGTGTAGTGCTTGCCGCCTTTTTCGAACGGGACTTCGATCGAGTCGCGCGTGGTGCCCGGCATGTCGAACGCGATCACGCGCTGCTCGCCGACGAGGGTGTTGATCAGCGTGGACTTGCCGACGTTCGGACGGCCGACCAGCGCGATCTTGACGCCGTAGTCGGCCGGATCGAACTCCTCGGCTTCCTCCGGACGCTGCTGGACGGCGACGTCGATGGCCTCGTTGACGAGGTCCAGCACGCCGTCGCCGTGGGCGGCGGAGATCACGTACGGATCGCCCATGCCCAGCTCATAGAAGTCGGCGGTGACGGACGTGTACTTCATGCCCTCGCTCTTGTTCACGACGAGCATGACCTTGCGGCCCGACTTGCGCAGGAAGTCCGTGATGGTCTTGTCGTGCGGCGTGAGGCCCTGGCGGCCGTCCACGATGAACATGACGATATCGGCCTCGGCGACGGCCTGGCGCGTCTGCAGCGCCATCTCGTGCATGATGCCTTCCTTGGCGACCGGCTCGAAACCGCCGGTATCGATGACCAGGAACGGACGTTCGCCCATGCGCCCTTCGCCGTAGTGGCGGTCGCGCGTCAGGCCGGGCAAGTCCGCCACCAGCGCGTCGCGCGAGCGGGTCATGCGGTTGAATAAGGTCGACTTTCCGACGTTGGGACGACCTACGAGTGCGATTACCGGCTTCATTGAATCTTATTCGACCGCGATGGCGGTCACGGTTCCATTTTGTGTTTGAAAAATCAGGTTCGAACCGACGACCAGCGGCGTGGATTCGATGGCGCTGCCGTCCGTGGCGGCGCGGGACAGGAACGAGCCGTCCTCGCGCGACAGGAAGTGCACGTAACCCTGGTAGTCGCCGACGGCGACGGCACGGCCGTACGACACCGGCGTGGACAGGCGGCGGTAGGCCAGCTTGTCGTTCTTCCACGCGCTCGTGCCGCTGTCGCGGTTGTACGCGTAGAGGGCGCCCTTGTCGTCCGGGACGAAGACGAAGCGCTGGTCCGCGGCGACGCCGACTTCCGACGACAGGTCGCGGGTCCAGCGCGGGCTGCCCGTGGCCAGGTCGAAGCAGCCGACGCGGCCCTGGTACGACACGGCGCACACGTCGTTGTCGATGACGACCGGCGTGCCGCCCATGTCGGTGACGCGCTCCAGTTCCGTCGCGCCGCGGGCGACGCCGACCTCGATCTCCCAGCGCGGCGCGCCGGTGGCGAGGATCAGCGACATCAGCTTGCCGCCCGGCTGTGCAACCAGCACGTCCTTGTCGTGGATGACCATGCCCGGCGCGAGGCGCAGCGTGAGCGCCGGTGCGTTGCGCTGCACGGTCCACTTCTTCTGGCCCGTCTTCGCGTCGTAGCCGACGATGCGGTTGTCGATGCTGCGCGCGACGACGATGCCCTGGCCCACGACCGGCGACGACAGGATCTCGGAAGACAGCTGGGCATCCCACAGCTTCTTGCCGTCCATGTCGAATGCCAGCAGCGTGCCTTTGGCGCCGCCCAGCACGATGACGCTGCCGTCCGTGCCGACGCCCGCCGTCAGGTCGATGCCGGCCTTCGTGCGCCAGATCTGGCGGCCGGTGGCCGCTTCCGCGCGCACGATGGTGCCGTCGCCCCCGGCCGCGATGATGGTGTTGTCGGCGACGGCGGGCGAGAACATATAGCTCTGCGACTTGCCGACTTCCAGCTTCCACGCCGTGCGCACGGCCATCGAACCTTTCAGGTCGACCAGTGGCGTGGGCTGGTTGCCCTTCGGTTTGGACGCGAACGGATTGAGCGAGGAGCAGCCCGCCATCAGGGCGAACATACCGACACCAACGAGCTTCCGGGTAATACGCATGTCTTATTTACCTTGTTATTTAAAAATACGTCGTCCCCGCGAAGGCGGGGATCCAATTTTTGCTTGCGTTACGGCGACGCTTGCAAACTTGGGTTCCCGCCTGCGCGGGAACGACGGTCTTCAGGCTGCTTTCGGTGCCGGCGCGCCGCCAATGGCATCCAGCTTGACCTGCACGACCTGGCGGCCCGGATGGTTCTTCTCCATCTTGTCGAGCGCCGCCTGGTACGCCGCGCGGGCTTCCGCCAGCTTGTTCTGCGCGACGAGGACGTCGCCCTTGCGGTCCTGCACCTCGGCCGCGAACTGCGCCGGGAACTCGCCGTTCAGCAGCGCCAGCGCCTGGTCGAACGCTTTCTCGTCCAGCAGCACGCCGGACAGGCGCAGCTTCGCGATCGCCTTGTACTCGTCGTCGCCATGGTCGACCGCCCATTGCAACTGGGCCTTCGCGGTTTTCAGGTCGTTCGCGTCGAACGCGGCCTTGGCGGCGGCCAGCGCGGCCATCGGCGCATAGGCGGTCGAGCCGAACTTGTTCTCGATGTCGCCCGTGATGCGCTGGACCTTGGCCGCATCCTTCGCTGCGATCGCTTCGGTCAGGCCGTCATACAGGCCGGACGCTTCCGCGGCCTGCGAGCGCTGGTGCGAGCCCCAGAAGTTCCAGGCGGCGTAGCCCCCCAGCGCGATGATCAGCACCCAGGTGATCAGGTTGCCAAAGCGGTCCCAGAAGGCCTTGAAATTGGCTATCTGTTCTTGTTCTTCGAGATCGTATGCCATGGACGTTCGTCTTCTTCGTTATCGTGTGTTGGGAAGTTCCCGCGCGTCTGCGCGGGTTCGGGAAGTTTCCGCGTGTCTGCGCGGGTTCGTAATTATGGATGGTAGTGCACGTGGTCGTGATCGTGGTCGTGGTCGTGGCCACCGACGATCTGGTCGACGATGAAGTCGACGGCTTCGTCGAACGGCACGCTCGTCTGCTGCTGGCCGCCTTCGCTGTCACGCAGGGATTTCACGGCGACGACGCCGTTGTTGACCTCGTCCTCGCCGATGATCACGGCGAACGCGGCGCCGGAACCGTCGGCCTTCTTCATCTGGCTCTTGAAGCTGCCCGCGCCGGCCGGGGTGGCGCAGTGCAGGACGACGTCCAGGCCCGCGTCGCGGATGCGCTCGCCGAGGATGAACGCCTTCATCTGCGCGTCTTCCCCCTGGTGCACGAGGTAGACGTCGCACTGGGCCGGCTCGGCCGGTTCGCCCTGCGCCTTCATCAGCTCGATCAGGCGCTCGATGCCCATCGCGAAGCCGATGCCCGGCGTCGGCTTGCCGCCGAACGTCTCGATCAGCGGATCGTAGCGGCCGCCGGCGCACACGGTGCCCTGCGCGCCCAGCATGTCCGTGACCCACTCGAACACGGTGCGGTTGTAGTAATCGAGGCCGCGCACGAGACGCGGGTTGACCGTGTACTGGACGTTGTTCGCGTCGAGGATCTGCTTCAGGCCCTCGAAGTGCGCGAGCGATTCGCCGCCCAGGTAGTCCAGCAGCTTCGGCGCGTTGTTGACGAGGTCCTGCATCGCCGGGTTCTTCGTGTCCAGGATGCGCAGCGGGTTCGCGTGCAGGCGGCGCTTGGCTTCGGCGTCGAGGGCGTCGATGTTCGCTTCGAAGTAGGCGATCAGGTCGGCGCGGTGGCGCTGGCGCTCTTCCGCGTTGCCGATCGAGTTCAGTTCGAGGCGGATGTTGTCGAGGCCCAGGTCGTCCCACAGGCGGCGGCACAGCATGATCAGTTCCGCGTCGATGTCCGGGCCGGAGAAGCCGATGGCTTCCGCGCCGAACTGGAAGAACTGGCGGTAGCGGCCGCGCTGCGGACGCTCGTGGCGGAACATCGGGCCCTTGTACCACAGGCGCTTCGGACCGTCGTAGGCCAGGTTGTGCTCGATGACGGCGCGCACGACGCCGGCCGTGCCTTCCGGACGCAGGGTCAGCTGGTCGCCGTTCATCGAATCGGTGAAGGAATACATCTCCTTCTCGACGATGTCGGTGACGGCGCCGATGGCGCGCGCGAACAGGCCGGTTTCCTCGACGATCGGGGTGACGATCTTCTGGTAGCCGTAGCTCTTCAGCACGGATTCCGCGGTGTTTTCGAACAGTTCCCACAGCGGCGCGTCGGCCGGCAGGATGTCGTTCATGCCTTTGATGGCGACGATTTTCTCTTTTTTGTCAGACATATGCTTGTGCTTTCCATGCGTAGGGTGGGCTCCCCGAGCCCACGCGTGACGGTTGCGTCATGTCGGCTTTTGCTTGGGCACGGGGTGCCCACCCTACGTTCAAACCGCTGTTTCGGCTGCTTTGCCGTAATTCTTCTGTACGTAATCGAGCACGATCGTCTTGAACTCATCCACGATCCGCTCGCCCCGCAGTGTAGCGACCTTTTGCCCATCCACAAAGACCGGGGCCGCCGGCGATTCGCCCGTGCCCGGCAGCGAGATGCCGATGTTCGCGTGCTTCGACTCGCCCGGCCCGTTCACGATGCAGCCCATCACGGCCACGTTCATCGCCTCGACGCCCGGGTAGGTCTTCTTCCATTCCGGCATCTGCTCGCGCAGGAAGGTCTGGATGTTGTCGGCCAGTTCCTGGAACACGGTCGACGTCGTGCGGCCGCAGCCCGGGCACGCGATCACCATCGGCGTGAACTTGCGGAGGCCCATCGTCTGCAGGATTTCCTGGCCGACGACCACTTCCTTCGTGCGGTCGCCGCCCGGTTCCGGCGTCAGCGAGATGCGGATCGTGTCGCCGATCCCTTCCTGCAGCAGCACGGACAGCGCAGCCGTCGACGCGACGATGCCCTTGCTGCCCATGCCCGCTTCCGTCAGGCCCAGGTGCAGCGCATAGTCGCAGCGCTTTGCGAGTTCGCGGTAGACGGCGATCAGGTCCTGCACGCCCGACACCTTGCACGACAGGACGATCTGGTCGCGCCGCATACCAATTTCTTCGGCGCGCTGCGCGTTCTCGATCGCCGACGTGATCAGCGCTTCATACATCACCGACTGCGCGCTCCACGGCTGGGCGCGGGCGGCGTTCTCGTCCATGATGCGGGCGAGCAGCGCCTGGTCGAGGCTGCCCCAGTTGACGCCGATGCGCACCGGCTTGTCGTAGCGGATCGCGGTTTCGATCATCTGGGCGAACTGGGTGTCGCGCTTGGCGCCCTGCCCCACGTTACCGGGATTGATGCGGTATTTCGACAGCGCCTGCGCGCACTCGGGATAATCGCGCAGCAGCAGGTGGCCATTGTAGTGGAAGTCGCCGACGAGGGGGACGTCGACGTCCATCCTGTCGAGCTGTTCGCGGATCGCCGGCACGGCGGCCGCCGCTTCCGGCGTGTTCACGGTGATGCGCACGATCTCGGAACCGGCACGCGCCAGTTCCTTGACCTGGATGGCGGTGCCGATCACGTCGGCCGTGTCCGTGTTCGTCATCGACTGCACGACGACCGGGGCATCGCCACCGACGATCACCTTGCGCGCGCCATGCCGTACGACCACGCCGCGGCTGGCGCGGCGCGCCAGCGGGCCGGAACCGATCGGGTCGTTGGCGTTGTTCGAAAAAGTCATCTCGTTGCTTCCGTTCTTACTGCAAATTCACGCGGGAGATCGTCTTGCCCGGCACTTGCGGCAGGGCGACTGCCGTGCCGCGCAGCGTGGCCGTGACGCCGCCCGGATTGCCGACCGTGACGCGCACCGGCTGGTCGACGCTGACCGTCTCCGTGCTGCCGCCCTTGACGAGGCGCGAGAACAGCGGCGCGCCGCCCTTGGCCGGACGGACTTCGATCCACGAATCCTCGCGCACGTTCAGCACGAGGGCGTTGGCGCCGGCGGCGGCTGGCGTCGGCGCAGCCTGCGCGGTCGCCGCCGCCGCGGCCGGCGTCGGTGTTGCAGGCGACGTGGCGCCCGGCGCCGCGGCCGGTGCCGCGGGAACAGTCGTCGGCGGCGCGCCGGTCGCGGTCGTACCCGGCACATTGACGACGGCACCCGGTGCGGCAGTCGTTGCCGGCGCCGATGCGCTCGCGCTCGGACCCGGCACGGAAATCAGCGGCACGGCCGGATTCTGCAGGGCCTCGACGGAGCTGCCGTTGGCGGCCTCGGTCGAGGCACCGGTCGAGGCCGGCGTGACCACGGTGGTACCCGTTTCGGCGTGCTGGCTGCCCGGCACGAAGCCGAAGTGCCACGCCGCGGCAGCGGCAGCCACGACGACCACGACGGCGCCCGCGATCATCCCCAGCGGCAGGGACGAACGCTTGCCATGGCTCGGGAATTTCGATTGGGAGAACGAGGTCGGCGTCGGCCGGCGGTTCGCCGTGACGGCGCTCGTATCGGGCGCGGGCTCGGTCTCCATGGCGATCTGGGCCACCAGCGGCGCCGGATCGACCTTCACCAGCTTGGCGTAGGCCCGCACGAACCCACGGGTCACGGCCGGACTCGGCAGGGACGCGTAATCGCCCGCCTCCAGGGCGATGACCTGGCGCACCGCCAGTTTCAACTGGTCGGCCACCTGCTCGACCGACCACCCCATCGCCTCGCGCTGCGCGGCCAGGACCCGGCCGGGAACACCGTGCACAGGCGGTTGGTTGTCGGGCGTCGCCGGCTGATCTGCACGCTCGGAACTCATTGTCGTTGTCTCACTCACTAAATGCACCGCGCTCGAAGGCCGCGTACTCGGGCGAACCGGGGAAGCGCTTGCGCAACTGCGCCGCCAGCGAAGCTTCCGTGGCCCGGTCGCCGAGCATGTGCTTGACCCGGATGGCCAGCCACAGCACGTCGGCCGACAGCGTGTCGAGCTTCGCTGTCTCCGTCAGGCGGTTAATGAAAAACCCGGCGCGGGTGACATCGCGCCGCTCGAAATACACCCGGGCCAGGCCGGCGCTCGTCGCCGGCAGGTCGGGATCGTAACGCAGGGCGTCGAGCAGATAGCGCTCGGCCGCGTCGACGTTCTTCATCTTCAGGCTGCAGTTACCTGCGTTCACCATGGCTTTGACCGGCGTCGCGTAATTTGGATTCTTCAGCGCCGCGTCAAAATAGCCCATGGCCTCCGCCGGCTTGCCGCCGGCGTCGCACAGGAACAGCCCGTAATTGTTCGACAGGTCCGGATTGCGCGGCGCCAGGCGCAGCGCGTGCCGGTAGTTCTCGTCGGCGAGACGGTTTTCGTTCATCGCCGTGTAGATCAGGGCGCGCACGCCGTACGCGTCCGCATCGTCCGGGTCCGCGGCAATGGCCTGCTTGACCTCGTCCAGCGCGATCTCGTACTTGCGCTCCTGGTAATAGCCCACCGCCAGTTGCAGGCGGATCTGGGCGCGTTTTTCCGCGGCCGTCTGGTCGGACAGCGTCTTGAGCTCATGCGGTTCGCCCGCCATGCCGCCATTGCCGGCGCATGCCGACAACAGCAACGGCACAGCGAGTGCGCAGGCGACGCGTCCCGACAGCCGCGCCATCAGGACGAGATCTCCACGATCTTGCCGAAGTTCGGGCCGAATTTCTGCTGGTATTCCGCCATCTTGCTCATGCGCTCGTTCACGCGGGTACGGTCCTTGACCTCGCCCGCCAGCTGGCCGCAGGCGGCGTCGATGTCGTCGCCGCGCGTCTTGCGGATCGTCGTGACGAGGCCGGCATCCATCAGCACCTGCGCGAACGCCTTGATGCGCGGGTTCTTCGAGCGCACGAGGCCGGATTCCGGGAACGGGTTGAACGGAATCAGGTTGAACTTGCACGACACGCCGACGACCGGGTCGTTGACGAGGGCGACCAGTTCGCGCGCATGCTCGTCCGTGTCGTTCACCCCGTCCAGCATGCAGTATTCGAACGTGATGAAGTCGCGCGGGGCAAATTCCAGGTAGCGCTTGCACGCGGCCATCAACTCGCGCAGCGGGTATTTCTTGTTCAGCGGCACGAGCATGTCGCGCAGCGGGTCGTTCGAACCGTGCAGCGACACGGCCAGCGCCACCGGGCATTCCTGCGACAGCTTGTCCATGTTCGGCACGACGCCCGACGTCGACACGGTCACGCGGCGGCGCGACAGGCCGTACGCATTATCGTCCAGCATCAATTTCAATGCGGTGACGGTCGGGTCGAAGTTCAGCAGCGGCTCGCCCATGCCCATCATGACGACGTTCGTGATCTGGCGCTCGCCTTTCGGCCCCGGCTCGATGCCCTTCGTGCGGCGCAGCTCGAACTCGGCCATCCACAGCTGGCCGATGATCTCGGACACGGAGAGGTTGCGGTTGAAGCCCTGCTTGCCCGTCGAGCAGAAGCGGCAGTTGACGGCGCAGCCGGCCTGCGTGGAGATGCACAGCGTGCCGCGCGTCTCTTCCGGAATGAACACGGTTTCGACTGCGTTGCCGTTGCCCACGTCGACGAGCCACTTGCGGGTGCCGTCGCTCGACGTGTGGTCGCTGATGATCGCCGGCGCACGCACTTCGGCGCGCGTCTTGAGCTTTTCGCGCAGCGACTTCGCCAGGTCGGTCATGTCGTCGAAATCGGCGACGCCGAACTGGTGGATCCAGCGCTGCAGCTGTTTCGCGCGGAACGGCTTCTCCCCCAACTCGGCGCAGTAAGCGACGAGCTGCGCGGGATCGAAGTCCAGCAAGTTGGTGAGAGTTGCCATGATTGAATCCTGTGCCTTCAAAATAAGTCCCGCCCGCCGGGCTCTTCGAGCATGGGCGAGCGGGATATTGCGATGTTAAATCAGCACGGGGCTGATCAACACAAAAAATTTGCTACGAAGATTAACGCGAGTAGACGTTCAGTGCCGGGAAGTAGTAAGCGATCTCGACAGCGGCGGTCTCGGCAGCGTCCGAACCGTGCACGGCGTTGGCGTCGATCGAGTCGGCGAAGTCGGCGCGGATGGTGCCCTTGTCGGCCTTCTTCGGATCGGTTGCGCCCATCAGTTCGCGGTTCTTGGCAATCGCGTTCTCGCCTTCCAGCACCTGGATCATGACCGGGCCCGAGACCATGAAGTCGACCAGATCCTTGAAGAACGGACGCTCTTTGTGGACAGCGTAGAAACCTTCGGCTTCGGCGCGCGACAGCTGGGCCATACGGGCAGCGACGATCTTCAGGCCCGCGCCTTCGAAACGGCTGTAGATTTGGCCGATCACGTTTTTAGCGACTGCGTCAGGTTTGATGATCGACAGGGTGCGTTCGATTGCCATTTAAAAACTCCAATAAAAAGAAAGGTTTAAATCGAGATTTGGGAACTCAATCAACCTTCTATTTTACCATACATCCGGGATGCCACCGATATTGCGCAGGGGCGACCGCGGATGATACAGTGACATCGGTTCGACCTCGTCCATGGCAGGGTGCGCGCTGGCCCTTAGGCAAGACTTAAAACTTGCGTTTCCAGCATATCCCCCCCTGTTGACGCCGGGTCCCGTCCCCATATGGGGAGCAAAGCGATTTCTTCCAACGGAGGCATTATGATTCCCAGCCTGCAGAAAACCTACGACGTCTCGGCCATCCAGGCCACGCGTCACCGCGTGCTGCGCAACACTTACTGGTTGCTAGCACTGTCCATGATCCCGACGGTGTTCGGCGCCTATATCGGCCTGCAAATGGCCCTGCCGATCTTTGCCAGCGGCATGGGCGTGATCCTGTTCCTCGCGATCGCGTTCGGCTTCATCTTCGCGATCGAGAAGACCAAGAACTCGGCGGCCGGCGTACCGATCCTGCTCGCCTTCACGTTCTTCATGGGCTTGTGGCTGACGCCGCTGCTGCGCTTCACGCTCGGCTTTTCCAACGGCGGCACACTGATCATGACCGCGTTCGCGGGCACTGCGGCCGTGTTCGCCACGATGGCGACGATCGCGACCGTGTCCAAGCGCGACTTCTCGGGCATGGGCAGCTGGCTGTTCGCCGGCGCCATCGTCGTGATCCTGGCCGGCCTGGCCAACATCTTCCTGCACCTGCCGGCGCTGATGCTGGTCGTGTCGGTGCTCGCGATGGTGATCTTCTCGGCCTTCATCCTGTTCGACGTGAACCGGATCGTGAACGGCGGCGAGACCAACTACATCAGCGCGACGCTGGCCATCTACCTGGACATCTACAACGTGTTCACGAGCATGCTGCAACTGCTGGGCATCGGCTTCGGCAACCGCGACTGATCCATCCGCTCGCATCGAAGAGCCGGCCTGCGGGCCGGTTTTTTATTGCCCCAATTCGGGGTCAGAGCACATTTCTGATCAATGTCCTGGCTCACAACGAAAACGTAACGCCGAGCCGTACCACCGCCATGCGACCGCCGCATCCCACTGCAGCACGCAGAGGAAACTTGCCTCGAAGATTGTGCGCCGAAAAGGGCTCTGACCCCGAATTTGTTCCGAAATGTGCCCTGACCCCGAATTTAATTGAGCTTAAGGACCTTACTGAAAGTATGATTGTCAGAACCGAACGCCCCTGCGTACAATATCCGTTCGCTTTCGATCCCGTCCCCCATGTCCCGTAGCCTGGTCCACGTATTGCTGTCGCTGCTGCTGCTCGTTTCGCAGCAGTTGTCGCTCGCCCACGGCTATACCCACTGGACCGAGGCCGACGACACGCTCGTCCAGCAGGTCAGCGCCGACACGGACGACGACGGCACCGGCAAGCTGCCCAAGCCCGGCCTGCATGACCTGTGCGGCCAGTGCGCGGCCAGCGCCCAGATCGCGTTCGCGCTGCCATCCACGCTGCGGCAATTCGTCCCGGCCGAGCTGGCCTATGCCGCGCCCGCCGTGCCGGCCACGCCAGGCATCTGCCTGCTCACGGCCTGCCCGTTCCAGTCGCGCGCGCCGCCTCAAGCCTGATAACGCTCCCGCTTTTCCGTACCGCCCGGCGCGTCCCGGCGGTATGGGCCGTTATCCATTCGCTTGAGATTGTAGAAAATCATGAAAATCGAACGTACGCTGCTCGCCAGCGCGCTCCTGCTTGCCTTCCACCCGGCCGTCCGCGCAGACGATCAAGAAACCATCAACGACGGCAAGATCCAGCAAGTCGTCGTCACCGCCAGCCCGCTGCGCAACGGCGAAGGCGACCAGATCCTCACGCCGGCCAAAGTGCTCGCAGGCGACGAGTTGCGCGACAAGGTCGGCAGCTCGCTGGGCGAGACGCTGCAGAACGAACTGGGCGTGTCCGCGTCCGCGTTCGGCGCTGGCGCGTCGCGCCCCATCATCCGCGGCATGGAAGGTTCGCGCGTGAAAATGCTGGAAAACGGGATGGCGACGTCGGACGTGTCCGGCCTGTCGAACGACCACGCCGTCGCGTCCGAAGGCGCCGTCGCACGCCAGATCGAGATCCTGCGCGGCCCCGCCGCCCTGCTGTACGGCTCGGGCGCCATCGGCGGCCTCGTCAACGTCGTCAACGAACGCATCCCGACGGCGCTGGAACCGAAGTTGACGGGCCAGGTCGAGACGCGCCTCAGCACCGTCGACAACGGCAAGGACATGTCCGGCACCCTGGACGGATCCGTCGGCAAGATCGGCCTGCACCTCGACGGCAACATGCGCAACACGGACGACTTCCAGATCCCCGACCTGCGCGTGGTGAACGACCCCACGTCGCGCATGAACCGGCTGCCGAATTCCGACACGAAGGAGCGCAACATCGGCATCGGCGGTTCGTATATCGACGACTGGGGCTATGCGGGCCTGTCGGCCTCGCACCTGACGAATTTCTATGGCATCCCGACCGACGAGGGATCGCACATCGACCAGCGCCAGAACCGCTACGACTTCGACAGCGTCGTCAAGAACCCGCTCGCCGGCTTCGAGAGCGCGCGCGTGAAGGCCGGCTACACGGACTACCACCACGCCGAACTGGACGACGGCGTGCCGGCCACGCTGTTCTCCAACAAATCGTTCGAATCGCGCGTCGAGCTGACGCACAAGCCGATCACGGCCCTGGGCCTGCACGGCACGTTCGGCATGCAGACGGAAAACACGCATTTCTCGGCGCTGAGCGCGGAAGGCGGGCCGGACACCGTGCCCGTCACGCATTCGACGACGCAGGCCGCTTTCCTCGTCGAGGAATGGAGCCAGGGTCCGCTGCGTTGGAACGCGGGCCTGCGCTATGAAAACGTCGACCGCAAGCCGGTGTCCAACCGCGAGCGCACCTTCGACCTGGGCTCCGGCTCGATCGGCGCACTGTGGTCGTTCACGAAAGGCTATTCGGCCGGCGCGACGGTGTCGTACGCGCAGCGCGCGCCCGCGACCGAGGAACTGTATTCGGGCGGCCCGCACGACGCCACGCTCACGTTCGACGTGGGCGATCCGAACCTGCGAAAGGAAATCTCGCGCAACATCGAGCTGTCGCTGCAAAAGACGAGCGGCCTGCTGCGCTGGCGCGTGAACGCGTACCGCAACAACGTCAACAACTTCATCTACGGCCGCATCATGGACGCGTCGTTCGACGAGGACGGCAATCCGGGCGGCGATTTCCGCCAGCGCCTGTTCCAGCAGGCGAAGGCGCACGTCCAGGGGGCGGAAGCGGAGATGACGTGGAACCAGATCGGCATGGGCTGGAACGGCCGCGTGTTCGCGGACACGTCGCGCGGCTACCTCGACGACGCCGGCAACCTGCCGCTGCAGCCGGCCGACCGCGTGGGCGCCGCGATCGGCTACCGCCAGCCGCACTGGCGCGCCGGCCTCGACTGGACGCACGCCCGCGGCCAGGACCGCCTCGCGGCGTTCGAGACGTCCACGACGCCGTCGTACAACCAGGTCAATGCCAATGTCTCGTACACGCAGAGGCTCGAGCACCTGGACCTGACGTACTTCGTCTCGGCGAAGAACCTGCTCGACGAAGACATCCGCCTGGCCACGTCGCTGCTGAAGGATATTGCGCCGCTGCCGGGGCGGAACATCACGTTCGGTGTGCGCGCCAAGTTCTGACGACCATCGCGGGCACGGGGTGCCCATCCTGCGATTGTAACGATGCCGCAGGGTGGGCTCCCGAGCCCGCCGTGACGCGATGACATATCGACGTCCCGTGCGCCACGCGTGCGGGACGTCCGTTATAGTCTTGCCATCAAACCCAATCCCCTTGGCATCAGCTGTACGTTTGCCGCCGCAAATGGTCCTTCGGAGACATTTTGTTCTCCAGGTATCAACGGAGTTTCTCGCGCGGAAAATGTATTTTTTTTCATAGCCGTTCCAGCTTATGCATTTGCGCATAGAATGACCGCTTTCGGACTCGGAAGCGATCGGCATGGAAGCAGCGACGCGCGACTTTCATCTCCTCGGCAGCACCGGCGCCGTCCGCGCCGGTTACCACGTCCATGACTGGTCGGTGTCCCCACTCGGCCCGCCGGACCGCTGGAGCCCCGCATTGCGCAATGCGGTCAGCCTGATCCTCGAATCCGAATTCCCCATGTACCTCGCCTGGGGTCCGCACCTGGCGCTGCTGTACAACGCCGCCTTCATCCCTCTCCTCGACGGCACCCATCCCGCTTCGCTCGGCCGCCCACTGGCGCAGGTCTGGCCCGACCGCTGGCCCGGCCTGAAGCCGCTGGTCGAACGCGCCCTCGCGGGCCACGCCACGTACGGCGAGGACGTACCGAGCCCGATCGACCGCAACGGCAAGCCGTACAACGCCTGGTTCACGCTGGCCTATTCTCCGGTGCGCGACGATGCCGGCACCGTGCGCGGCATGCTGTGCGTGACGAGCGAGACGACCCAGCGCGTGCAACTGGAGCGGCGCCACGCCGTGCAGCTGCAGGTGGTCGACAGCCTGCGCCGCCTGCACCACCCGTCCGACATCATCGAAGGGTCGTGCACCTTGCTCGGCAAGCACCTGGAACTCGAGCGCGCCTGCTATGTCGAAACGGACGAGGAAGACGGCAGCTTCGAAGTGATGCACGACTGGGCCCGCGACACGGGCACGCCGCTCATCGGCCGGCGCGCCCGCCTCGACGATTTCGGCCCGCAGGCGCTGGCCCTGCTGCGCACGGGTTCGCCGCTGGCCGTGCGCGACGCGACGGCCGACCCGCGCCTGCCCGCGCGCGGCGAGCGCTACGCGGCCGCGGGCGCGCGCGCGATCCTCGTCGTGCCCAAGGTCAGGCGTGGCCAGCTCGTGGCGGCCCTCGTCGGCTATTCCACCCAGACGCGCGACTGGGACGAGGAAGCGCAGCGCCTCGCCGCCGACATCGCCGAGCGCAGCTGGGAAGCGCTGGACCGCGTGCGCGCCGAACAGGCCTTGCGCGACGCCGTCGCGCGCCAGACGACGCTGCTCGACATGAACGAATTCCGGCTCGAAGTGTCGGACCTGCTGCGCCGCCTGAACGACCCGTCGCAGATCTTCGTCCAGACGGGCGCCATGCTGGGCCGCTTCCTGCAGGCCAGCCGCGTGCTGTACGGCGACTACGACGCCGACAAGCAGCTCGTGACCTTCCACTCGAACTACACGGACGGCATCGTCGCCGAGCTGAACGGCACCTTCCCCGCCGCGCTGTTCGGCGTGGCGAATTTCAGCACGCTGAGCCTGGGCACGTGGGTGTCGAGCGACCTGCAGCGCGACCCGCGCACGAGCGGCCCCGACGTGTGGCCGAACTACGCGGCGCTGCAGATCCGCTCCGCCGTCGTCGTGCCGCTGAACCGCAATGGCGCGCTGACGAGCTGCCTCTTCATCAACGACAACCTGCCGCGCGTGTGGAGCGCCGACATCGTGCGCCTGATCGAGGACGTCGCCGAGCGCGCGTGGAGCGCCGTCGAGCGCGTGCGCGCGGAAGACGCGCTGCGCCTCGCCGACCGCCGCAAGGACGAATTCCTCGCGATGCTGGCGCACGAGCTGCGTAACCCGCTGGCGCCGATCTCGGCCGCCGCGCAACTGCTGAACCTCGGTCCGCCGGACAATGTCCGCGTGGAGCGCACGAGCGCCATCATCGCGCGCCAGGTGGCGCACATGACGGGCCTGATCGACGACCTGCTCGACGTTTCGCGCGTCACGCGCGGGCTCGTCGTGCTGACGCGCGAGGACGTCGACCTGCGCCGCGTGATCGGCGACGCGGTGGAGCAGGTGCGGCCGCTGATCGAGGCGCGCCGCCACCAGCTGGCGCTGCATTTGTCGACGGAACCGGCCATCGTCGAAGGCGATCCGAAGCGCCTCGTGCAGGTGATCGCGAACCTCCTGAACAATGCGGCGAAGTACACGCACGAAGGCGGCCGGCTGTCGATCTGGATGGGCATCACGCCCGAGCAGGTGCTCGTGACCGTGTCGGACAACGGCATCGGCATCTCCGCCGAACTGCTGCCGACCGTATTCGATTTATTTTCCCAGGCGGAGCGCACGCCGGACCGCTCGCAGGGCGGACTCGGGCTCGGCCTCGCGCTGGTGAAGAGTCTCGTGGAACTGCACGGCGGGATGGTGACGGCGGCCAGCGAAGGCCGCAACCTCGGCTGCGAATTCACGATCCGCCTGCCGCGGCTGCACAACGCCACCGCACCCGCCGGCGGCACGGCCGCGGCCGGTCCCGCGGCACCGGGCGCGGCGCGCGGGCTGTCGCTGATGCTGGTGGACGATAACGTCGACGCGGCGATGACCCTGGGCCTGTTGCTGGAATCGGGCGGCCACCACGTGACGGTGATGCACCACCCGGGCGAGGCGCTGGAACGTGCCGCGCAGGCGCATTACGACGCGTTCCTGCTCGACATCGGCCTGCCCGGCATGAACGGCTACGAACTGGCGCGCCGGCTGCGCAAGGTGCCCGGCTGCACCGGGGCGACGCTCGTCGCCATCACCGGGTATGGCCAGCAATCGGACCAGGCCAGCGCGGCGTATGCCGGCTTCGACAGTTATTTCGTCAAGCCGGTCGATCCGGCGGGATTATTCGCCCTGCTCGACCGGGTCGCCGTGCGGTGATCACTGCCCGTTGAACGCGTGGGCACGGGGTGCCCACCCTACGGCTGGACGGCGTCGCCGCTCGTTGAACGCGTGGGCACGGGGTGCCCACCCTACGGCTGTACCGCGTCGCCGCTCGTTGAACGCGTGGGCACGGGGTGCCCACCCTACGGCTGGACCGCGTCGCCGCTCGTTGAACGCGTGGGCACGGGTGCCCACCCTACGGCTGGACGGCGTCGCCGCTCGTTGAACGCGTGGGCACGGGTGCCCACCCTGCGGCTGGACGGCGTCGCCGCTCGTTGAACACGTGGGCACGGGGTGCCCACCCTACGGCTGGACCGCGTCGCCGCTCGTTGAACGCGTGGGCACGGGGTGCCCACCCTACGGCTGGACCGCGTCGCCGCTCGTTGAACGCGTGGGCACGGGGTGCCCACCCTACGGCAGCCGTAGGGTGGGCGGCCCTCCGCCCACGCGAACGCCACCGTTATTCGGCGACGTCCGGCGTGCTGAATTCGCGCGGCTGGAAGTTCTCGAGGCGCTCGAACACGCCGATCGATTCCACGTGCGACGTGTGCGGGAACATGTTCGCCACACCCGCCTTCTTGAGCACGTAACCGGCGCGGTGCGTCAGGATGCCGGCATCGCGCGCCAGGGTCGACGGGCTGCACGACACGTACACGATCCGCTGCGGCAGCAGGTCCGGATGCGTCAGGCGCAGTTCGGCCAGCGCGATCGCCAGCGCGACGGCGCCGTCGCGCGGCGGGTCGACCAGCATGCGGTCGAATTTACCCAGCGCGATCAGGTCGTCCTTCGTCACCTCGAACAGGTTGCGCGTGTAGAACGTCGTCTTGTCGGCCAGGCCGTTGGCCTTGGCGTTTTCCAGCGCGCGTGTCGTCAGCGCCGTGCTGCCTTCGATGCCGACGACTTCGCGCGCCTGCGTCGCCAGCGGCAAGGTGAAGTTGCCGAGGCCGCAGAACAGGTCCGCCACGCGGTCGCCCGGCTGCACGTCCAGAAGGGTCAGCGCCTTGTGCACCAGCAGGCGGTTGATCTGGTGGTTCACCTGCGTGAAGTCGGTCGGCTTGAACGGCATCCTGATGCCGAATTCCGGCAGCGTGTAGTACAGTTCCTTGCCCAGGGGGTAGTACGGCGCGGCGGTGTCCGGGCCTTTCGGCTGCAGCCACCACTGGATATTCCATTGGTCGGCGAACGCTTTCACGAGCGTCTCGTCCGCAGGGCTCAGCGGCGCCATGATGCGTAGCACGAGCACGGTCGTCTCTTCGCCGACGGCGATCTCGATCTGCGGCATCTGCTGGTAGATCGACAGCGCGCCCACCAGTTCGCGCAGCGGCACGAGCATGGCGGACAGGTGGTCCGGCAGGATCTCGCAGCTCGTCATGTCGGCCACGTACGACGAGTGGCGCTCGTGGAAGCCGACCAGCACCGTGCCCTTCTTGGCCACGTAGCGCACCGACAGGCGCGCGCGGTAGCGGTAGTCCCACGTGGGGCCGTACATCGGGCGCATGATGTTCTCGGCCTTCGTCTTCCCGATGTGCCACAGGTTGTCTTCCAGGACGCGCTGCTTCATCGCGACCTGCGCCGACGGCTCCAGGTGCTGCATCGAGCAGCCGCCGCAGTGCCAGAAGTGCGGGCATTTCGGTTCGACGCGCATCGACGACGCCTTCTGCAGCGTGACCATGCGGCCCGATTCCCAGTTCTTCTTCTTGCGCAGGGTCTCGAAGCTGACGCGCTCGCCCGGCAGCGCGCCTTCGACGAAGATCACTTTGCCTTGCGTGCCGTCCTCGTTCTCCAGGTGGCCGACGCCGCGCGCGTCCATGTCGAGGGATTTGATGTTGATGAAGGTTTCTTGCATGGGATAGAAGAAAGCAGAATCGGGGAAGACGGCGGTCGGAATACCGCACAACCAAACGACGACGTCCTCGCGAAAGCGGGGACCCATGGTGACGATCGCGGAGCCGGAACGCCTGCGTGTCGGCTGCGGTTGCTCAGTATGGATTCCCGCCTGCGCGGGAATGACGATTTCGTGGCCATTCCGGCCAGCCGGGCATCATAGCAAGGAATCGCGGACGACGCCACGGGCGGCCATCGCCCGTTTCAGTTTGACGAGGGCTTCCTGCTGGATCTGGCGCACCCGTTCGCGCGTCACGCCCATCTCCTCGGCCAGCGTTTCGAGCGTGGCCGGGTCGTCGTTGTCGAGACCGAAGCGGCGCATCACGACAAGGCGCTGCTTGTCCGGCAGCTTCTGCAGCCAGTCGCGCACGAGCACCGTCATTTCGTGCTGCTCCGCGTGCGCGTCCGGGCTAACGTCGCCCTCGTCCGGCAGCATGTCCATCAGGCTGCTCTGCGGATCGTTGTCGAGCGGGGCGTCGAGCGACGTCGCGTGTTCGGACAGCGCGAGGATGTCCTGCACTTCTTCCACGGGCCGGCCGACGAGGCTGGCGATGTCTTCCGCGCTCGCTTCCTTGCCGTCGTGGTGCTGGGCCTCCAGGTGGTATTTCGCCCGCAGCACCTGGTTCAACTCGCGCACCATGTGCACGGGCAGGCGCACGGTGCGGGCCTGGTTCATGATCGCGCGCTCGATGCTCTGGCGGATCCACCACGTCGCGTAGGTGGAAAAGCGGAAGCCGCGCTCCGGCTCGAACTTGTCGATCGCGCGCATCAGGCCGATGTTGCCTTCCTCGATGAGGTCGAGCAGCACGACGCCGCGGTTGATGTAGTGCTTGGCGATGGAGACGACGAGTCGCAGGTTATGCTCGATCATCTTCTGGCGCGAATTGAAGTCGCCCGCCTTGGCCAGGGTCGCGTAGTGCGCTTCCTGTTCGGCCGTGAGCAGCGGCTTGGCGCCGATGCGGTTCAGGTAATGCTGGGTGGTGTCCGTCGAGAGCTCGGCCTGCAGGACGCTCTTGAGCTCGTCGACGGTGTCGACGATGGCCGTCGCCGCGCCTTCCGGCAGCATCTCGGCACGGTCGACGCCGTCCGCCCCGAACCCGCCGTCGTCCAGCGGTTCATCCGGATTCTCTTCCGGCGTGTCGTTGTCCAGCGGGTCGGCGGGCAAGGTCATCGGCTCTCTCTAGCGACTGGGCAGGAACTTGGCCGGGTCGACCGGCTTGCCCTGCTGGCGTATCTCGAAATGCAGTTTGACGGTGTCGGCATCGGAATCGCCCATCTCCGCGATCGCCTGGCCCTTGGTCACGTTCTGACCTTCCTTCACCAGGATGGTGCGGTTGTGCGCATATGCCGACAACAAGCTGTTGCTGTGCTTAACAATCACGAGATTACCATATCCGCGGATGCCGCTACCGGCATACATCACCTTCCCGGAACCCGCGGCCATCACCTGCTGGCCCATCTTGCCGGCGATGTCGATGCCCTTGTTCTTGCCTTCGTCGAAGGTGGCGATGATCTTGCCGTCGGACGGCCACATCCAGCTCAGTTTTTCGTCGTCGTTCGCGGTGACGGTGGTGCCTGGTGTCACGCCCGCCGAGATCACTTTTTCCGCCTTCGGATTGTCTTCTTTCGCGGCCAGGTTCGATTCGCTGTACGGCTTCTTGGCGCCGTTCGGCTCCGTCTTCTTCGGCACGGCCGGCGCCTTCTCGGCACCCGGCATCGCGATCGGCGACGTCACGACGCCGTTGCCGTTACGCTCGGACGGCGCCACTTTCAGCACCTGGCCGACCTTGATGTCGTCCGGATCGGCCAGGTTGTTCCAGGCGACGAGGTCGCGGTAATTCTGGCCGTGGTCGAGGGCGATCTTCAGCAAGGTGTCGCCGCGCCGCACGGTATAGGTGCCGCGCGCGTCGGGCTTCGACTCCTCGGCGGCCGGCACCGGGGCCGGTTGCGGGCGGGGACGGAAGCTGGATGCGGTCGGAGCCGGACGGTCGATCACGGGGGCTACGCGGGTCTCGGTGCTGCAGGCGGACAGGATGCCGAGACTAAGGGTCAACAGGGCTAAGCGGGGCGTAAGTTTCATTCTCTCTATAATTCTTTTACAACAACTGGCATTCAAGCGATGCCTGGCCGCAGCGGGACAAAATGGCAGGCTTCCAGCGTTTCGCTGGTCCATTCCGCCTTGCCGGTACGGGTAATGCGCTGCAGGTGCTGGACCTGAGCACCGACGGGCGCCACCAGGCGGGCGCCAATGGCCATCTGCTCGAGCAATGCACGCGGCACCTCGAGACCGGCCGCCGCCAGGATGATGCCGTCGAACGGGGCCACCTGCGGGAGCCCTAGCATACCATCTCCGTACTGCAAGCGCAGATTGGCGATACGCAACGGACGCAGATTGGCCTTCGCCAGCTCATGTAACGGCTTGATGCGCTCGATGGAATACACCTCCTGCGCCACGCACGACAGCACAGCGGCCTGGTAGCCGCACCCCGTGCCGATCTCGAGCACGCGGTGCAGCGGCTTCTTACTGTCCTTGAGCAACTCGATCATGCGCGCGACGATGTACGGCTGCGAAATCGTCTGGTTGTGGCCGATCGGCAGCGAGATGTCGACATACGCCTGGGCCAGCATGCCCGGCTCGACGAACATATGACGCGGCACGATTTCCAGCGCGGCCAGCACCTGCGGGTCCTTGACGCCCTGGCGCGCGGCCCGGGCCGCCATCGCACGGCGCGGCGCTTCCGTTGCCGCCAGGTCGGACCGGACGACGGTCTGTTGCGGCTGGGACGGTTTGGTCGTGCCCGCCACGCCGGCCGGCGCGCCACGGTGACCGCCGGGCGGCTGCGCCTGGCTGTTGCGCGCGTTCTGGGTCGCCGTCTGCGGCGTGGCGACCGGCGCCGGCGCAGCGGGCTTTCGGGTGCCGCCGCCCGTCACGGACGAGAGCGGCAGGGGAAACTGGCTGCGCTTTTCGCTCATCCGAGCCCTCGCCGCAGCAGGTCCAACTGGTCGCGGTGCGTGAGGTCGACCTGCAGGGGCGTCACCGACACGCAGCCCTGGCTCGTCGCGTGGAAATCCGTGCCTTCGCCGGCGTCGCGGCAGGCGCCCGGCGCCCCGATCCAGAAAATCTCGCGCCCGCGCGGATCCTGGCCGCGGATGACGGGCTCGGCCTGGTGACGCCGGCCCAGGCGGGTCGGCACGAGCGGTCCCATCTGCTCGTACGGCAGGTTCGGGATATTTACGTTCAGCAAAAACGGCGTGTCCAGCATCTCGAAACGGCGCAGCACGATGTCGCGCGCCACCCGCGCGGCCGCTTCCACCTCCGCCCAGCCGCCATGCACCTGGGAAAAGGCGATGGCCGGGATCCCAAACAGATAGGCTTCCGTCGCCGCCGCCACCGTGCCGGAGTACAGCGTGTCGTCGCCCATGTTCTGGCCGTTGTTGATGCCGGAGACGACCAGGTCGGGGCGGACGTCGAGCATCCCCGTCAACGCGATGTGCACGCAGTCGGTGGGGGTGCCGTTGACGAAATAAAACCCATTGGCAGCCTTCGACACCGACAGCGGACGGTCCAGCGACAACGAGTTCGACGCGCCCGAGCGATTGCTGTCGGGCGCGACCACTACGATGTCGGCGACTGTCGCGAGCGCATCGGCCAGGGCGTTGATGCCGGGGGCGAGATAGCCGTCGTCGTTACTGATAAGGATACGCATCCTGCGATTTTACCTGAAGCAACGGCTAGATCGACCAATCGGACGTCACATTTATTGCCCCCCGGACGCGCCGCCGCGCGCCCCGCCGCGACGTCAGCCCGCCACCAGCGGACGCCCTTCCGCCGCCTGGATCAGGGCGCCTTCGAGGGACGAGACCTCGTCCAGCGTGAAGGCCAGCAGCGCGTCCTTGTCGCCTTCCTGCAGGTAGACCTGCTTGATCATCGCGGCGCCGCGCCGTCGTAGCGGATGCGCCACACTCGGCCGCAGGATCGTCGAGCGCAGGCTGTCCGCCAGTGCCCGCGCCTCGCGGGGACTGCGGCTGTCGATCAGTTCCTGCAGGCGCGACAGCTTGTCGTCCAGCGCATCCGGCGACGGTTCGCCGGCGCGGCGCGGTGTGCCGTGGCCACGCTTGCCCTCCTCCATGGCGTGCAGGCCCTGCTCCAGCGCGATCACGTGCTGCTCGATGCGGCGTGCGGCCTCCAGTTCGCTTTGTTGCCCTAAATACAATTGGGCCAGCCGGGCCAGTTCGCGCACGAGGCTCGGGGCCTGCGGATCGGCGGCCCGTTCGCGCAGCGATTCGACGGCCTGCACGAGCCGCACCTCGGGCAACGGGCGCCACGGGAAATGGCCGGGCTCGAGCCATTCGAGCAGCGCTTCGACGGCGCGCTGCGGCCCCAGCCGGTCGTGCTCGCCCGCCTGGGCCCGGCCGCCGGCCGGTGCCATGCCGCTGACGGCCGCCTGGGGCAGCTGCACCTCGTCGAGGTAGCTGTCGAGCACGACGCGGGACAGGCCATAGCACTCGGCCAGCATCCGTTCGAGCCGGGCCTGGTAGCCGGACGGACTCCGTGGCGCGTCGCCGAAGCGCCAGCGCAACCGCCCTTCGCCGGTGCCGTCGACCGGACAGGGCAGCGGATAGACGAGCAGCGGCCGCTGTTCGTCCTCGTGGCTGCAGCGGTAATCGAGCGCGCGCGCGACGACGCCCTGCAGGCCGTCCAGGCTGCGCGCGTCGGGTGTAAACACGCCGACTATCTTGTCCGGCAACAGCGCGGTGCAGACGCTGGCCGCCGCCGAGCGGCCGCTGCGGCAATCGATCAGCACGTGGGCGAAGCGCCGTGCCACCTGCGCCGCGAACGTGCGGAACAGCGCGGGGCACGCGCAGAACAGCGCGTCCCAGTCGAGCCGGTCGACGCGCTCGCCATAGCTGTCGTCGAAGCGGCCGGCGCGCATCAGGTACAGCGGCCGGCTGTCGTCGACGCGGACGATGTAGTCGTCCCAGTCCAGCGTGTCGAGCACGCGCGCGGCCAGCGCCTCGGCGTCGTCGTTCGACGTATTGCCGTGCAGTTGCTCGCGGCAACTCTCGAACAGTTCGAGCAGGCCGCTGGCATGCTGCCCATCGTCCGCGCGGGAAAAATAGTGATGCAGGCCAGGGGCTTCCAGATCCCAGTCGATCATCAGCACCGGTGTCTTCGCATGCGCGCGCCCGGCAAGCAGCCAGGCGGCATGGGCCAGCGCAAGGCTGCGCACGGGGGCGCTGTCGTAGGAGTAGAACGTCGTCACCTCGCCGGCCTGACCGGCCGGTACTGCGGTGATGCGGTTGGTTTCCATAAGGCTCCTCATTTTTTTGGGAAGGTTGGATCCGGTAACTCACGCCATGCGGGTGGGACAGCGGGAAGCACGAATTGGTTGCAGTCATGCGCCGGCGGCATGGTTTTTTTCTGGTATTGGTAATGCGTGACGATGCGCCGGACCATCTTGTCGATGTCCGGCAGGAAATCGGGGTTCGACTTCAGGTCGGCCGTGGCCATCGTGAAGCGCGAGAAGTCGACGTAGAACGTGGATTCGCTGATCTGCGGCGGCAGGCCGACGGGATGCTGCGTCATGATCACGGGAATGATCAGCTGGCTGGGCAGCGTGTACCACGTGCTGCGCTCGGCTTCGATCAGGCGCATCGCGGCGTACTCGCGCCGGGTGTAGGGATGGGCTTCGTATTTGGGCGTGTAGATCAGCACCATGCACGCGCTTTCGCACAGCGCGCGGGCGATCTTGCGGTCGAGGTCGTCACCGCCGCCGAGTTGTTCGGTGTCGATGAACAGTTCGTCTTCGTTGTCGAAATACGGTTCGAGGTAACAGCGCAGTGCATCGGCCAGCGTGGCCTTGAAGCGCTGCATCAGTTCGTGCCGCCCATGGGCATAGCTGAAAAAGCAGCCATAACGTATCGCCATTGCTCCCCCTTGAAGTCTGCCACCGGCCGGGCCTGTGTGACTCTAAACAAGTCACCCATCCTGCATGTTGTGGGAACACAAGCGACAGCGGAGCCGCTGCGCGGCGTAGCGCGAGGCGAGCCCAAAGGTAGCGTAAAACGAAGCAGAGGGGTCAGAGCCCGGTGTTGCTTTTAAAAGGGCTCTGACCCCGGTTCCCACGCAGCGGCCAACGAAGCCGGGGGTCAGGGCCCGAATTTGCTTTTTTAGGGCCCTGACCCCGAATCTCCGACTCAGCGGCAGATTCGAAGTCGAAGGCGGGCTCGGGGAGCCCACCCTACGGCTAAGCTTTGGGAGCGCGGAAAAACTCGATCACCTCCGCCTGCACCCGCGTGCGCCGAAACGGCGGCAAGCTCTGCCAGATCCGCCGCCCGTACGGCTTGCTGATCACGCGCGGATCGCACAGCATCAGCACGCCCCGATCCTCGACGTCGCGGATCAGGCGGCCGGCGCCCTGCTTCAGGTTGATGATGGCTTCCGGCAAGGTGTGGTGAACGAAGCCGTTCATGCCCTTCTTTTCCATCACTTCGATGCGCGCGGCCAGCACCGGGTCGTCGGGCGGCGCGAACGGCAGCTTGTCGATGATGACGAGCGACAGCGCCTCGCCGCGCACGTCGACGCCTTCCCAGAAACTCTGGCTGCCGACCAGCACGGCATTGCCCGCGTTGCGGAACGAGTCCAGCAATTCCGTGCGGCCCCGTTCGCCCTGCACGAACAGCGGGAAGTCGAGGCCGCGCGCGGCGAATTCCTCGCGCAGGCGCTCGGCCACGCGGTTGACGGCGCGGATCGTCGTGCACAGGAAGAAGCAGCGGCCGCCCGCCGCTTCGATCACGGGCAGCGCCATGTCGACGACCGCGTCCGTGTAGCCGAACGTGTTCGGTTCCGGCAGGCCGGTCGGCACGTACAGGATGCCCTGCTCCTGGTAGTTGAACGGGCTCGGCCAACTCTGCGCGGGTTCGCCCGTCATGCCGAGCTGGGCAGTGAAATGCTTGAAGTCGTTCTTCACCGCGAGCGTGGCCGACGTGAAGATCCAGCTGCGCGGCGTGCCGGCGCGCTGGCCGGCGAAGATCGGCGCGATCGACAGCGGCGTCTTGTGCAATTGCAGCGACGAGGAAAACGCCTCGACCCACAGCACGGCATCGTCGCCCGCATGGTGCGCCCCGTCGACTTCCTTACCCTTCTTCGGCTCGGATTTCCACGCCTTGTACTGTTCCAGCAGCTCGACGGCGCGCACGCGGCACTGCTCGATCGTCTCGGCGCGCTCGGCCTGGGCTTCCAGCACGTCGATCAGCCCTTCCAGCTCTTCCTTCAGCTTTTCCAGCGCCGGGAAGAATTCCGAGCTGGGCGGGATCTGCGGCAGAGACAAGCGCGTGCCGCCTTCCGGGAACGTCAGGCGCAGGTCGCGCGCGGCCTTCTCGACGACGGTCACGACCTTCGCCCAGTCCACGCCGCCGCGCGCGTGCGCGAGGCCTTCGGCCAACACGTCGCGGCACAGTTCCAGCACCTGGCCCGTCGACACGGTCGTGCCGAAGAACAGCGTGGCCACTTCCGGCAACTGGTGCGCCTCGTCGAAGATGATCGTGTTGGCGGACGGCAGCAGTTCGGCCATGCCGCCTTCCTTCAGCGCCACGTCGGCGAAGAACAGGTGGTGGTTGACGACGACGACGTCGGCCTGCTGCGCTTCGCGGCGCGCCTTCATCACGAAACAGTCCTGGTAGTACTGGCACTCCTGGCCCACGCAGTTTTCGCGCGTGGACGTCACGAGGTTCCACACGGACGCCGTTTCCGGGACCTTCGTCAACTCGGCCTTGTCGCCCGACTGGCTCATCTTGATGAAACGCGAGATCTCGCGCAGGTGGCCGACATCGTCGCGCGACGTCAGGCGGCCGTTCGACAGCGTGCGTTCCAGGTGGTAGTGGCAAAGGTAGTTCGAACGGCCCTTCAGCAGCGCCACCGAGACGGGCGCGCGCAATGCCGCGCGCACGGTCGGGATGTCGCGCGAAAACAGCTGGTCCTGCAGGTTCTTGGTGCCCGTCGAGATGATCGTCTTGCCGCCCCACAGCAGCGCGGGAACGAGGTAGGCGAACGTCTTGCCCGTGCCCGTGCCGGCCTCGGCGATCAGCGTGCCCTGCTCGCTGATCGCGTGCGCGATCGCCTTCGCCATCTCGGTCTGCGACTGGCGCGGCTTGAACGTGCCGACCGCGGGCGCGAGCGGGCCACCGGCGCCGAAGATGCGGTCGACTTCGGCGTCGTACTTGCCGGCAGGTTCGGAAGGCGCGGGCGCGGCGTCGAGGTCGGACTCGGACAAGGGGAGGCGATCGGTCAAAATGAGACTGCTTAAAAAACGTGGGCTTATGCCGGAACGTCCGGCACCAACTGCATTTTCAGCAGTGTGATGTGGTCCTTCAACTGCAGCTTGCGTTTCTTCAGACGTCGCAACTGCAACTGGTCGGCGTGACCGTCGCGGGTCAGCATGTCGATGACAGCGTCGAGGTCGCGATGTTCCACGTCGAGTTCAACGATACGGCGGTGGATCTCCTGGACGTCGATCATGTTAGGCATTTCCGAACAGTTAAGCGTAAAGGGGTGGGAAGACGCATGCCCGCTGGCTCGGGGCGGCGCGCTATTCATTGTTACGGCTTGCAACTCCAGTGCAAACCGGTGCATAGTTTAAACTACACCGCCGTTGCCGCCAACAAAGTCCGGCATGGCGGTATCGGAAAGCCACGTTTATGACCTCATACAAGTTAGAAGCGGGAACCGCGCAGCATATCGGTAACCGCCCCCAGCAGAACGACCGGGTCGCGCTCATGACGGGCGCCCGCGCGCCCGGTTACGTCCTGGCCGTGCTGTCCGACGGCATTGCCGGCGCGGCCGGCGCGGAACAGGTCCTGCACACCGCCAAACACGTGTTCGACGAATTCAAGCCGGGCGACCGCCCGCCCGTCGAGCGCCTGCAGCAATTGTTGCGCGACATCGTGCAGGAAACCCATCTAGTCATCAACATGAATGCCGTCGCGACACAGGCCCATGTGCACGCCAGCTTCGTCGGCCTGGTCCTGACGCCGCACGGCGAGGCGGTCTGGGCCCACGTGGGCGATTCGCGCCTGTATTACTTTCATGACGGCAAGTGCCTGGCGCGCACGAGCGACGCGGCCTATGTCGAGCACCTCGTGTCGAGCGACCGCCTGCCGCCGGACGCCGCGAAGAACCACCGCAAGTCCAAGCTGTTGCTGAATGTGATGGGCAATAGCCGCAAGGAGCCGTTCATCACGTTCGGCCAGCGCCTCGATCTCGCGGCGAACGATGTTTTCCTGCTGTGCTCGGACGGCCTGTGGCATTTCTTCACGGATGCCGAACTGGGTGCCGTGACCGCGAAGTCGAGCCCCCGTCAAGCGTCCGAGATGCTGATCAACAAGGCCGGCGAGCGCTCGCAGGGCAAGGGCGGGAACTGCAGCATGGCCATCGTGAAGCTCGTCAAGGCGGCGTAGGGTGGGCGGCCCTCCGCCCACGCGTAACGCCAACATGATGCGAACGTCGCCGACATGGTGCGAACGTGGCCAACATGATGCGAGCGTCGCCGACATGATGCGAACGCCGCCAACATGATGCGAGCGTCACGCGTGGGCACGGGGTGCCCCCCTACTTCGCGGCCTTCGCGGCCTTCGCAGCCTTCTCCGCCTTGCGCTGCGCAACCTTGCGCTGCCGTTCTTCCGACTGCGCTTTGCGTTCCTCGTAGTCGCGCACGTTCTGCGCGCGCTTGCCGGCGTTCGCCGCTTCCTGCTGCTTCTGCGCGCGCAGGCGGGCGTCGCGCTCGGCCATGCGCTCGGGCGCGACCGCCTTGCGCGGCGCCGGCGCCGGCGTCGGCTCCGCTGCGGGCTTCGGCGGTTCGGCCGCCATGCGCGCCTCCTGCTCCTTGAAGCGGCGTTCCGCTTCGGCCAGGTTGCGGTCGCGCTCCTCGACGACCGCCTGGCGCTTGAAGTGTTCGGCCTGCACCTCGATCGCGCGCTGGGCGGCGAGTGCGCTGCGGCGGCGTTCCTTCGCCTCGTCGAGGCAGTTATTCACGAAAAACTTGTCGTAGCAGACGCGTTCCCGTTCCGCGAAGCGGGCCTCGATCGCGGCGCGCTCGCGCGCGACGGCGGCCAGTTGCTGGTCGGCCTGTGCGACGGACGTCACGGGCGGCGGCGGCACCTCGCGCGGCACCACGTCCTGGCTGGCGCACGCACCCAGCAGCGCGGCGGACAGCGCCACGGCGAGCGTGCGCATGCGGCTACGGGTGTCTGTGACGAAGTCTGCTTTCATTCGGTTCCTTTGATCGTTCAGGCCAGCGAGTCGGCCGCGCCGCGGCGCTCGGCGAGCATGTATTCACGCGACTGCATCTCAATGATACGCGACACCGTGCGATGGAACTCGTTCGACATCGCACCCTCGGTGTACAGCAGCTCCGGCTCGACCTCGGCCGACATGATCAGCTTGACCTTGTGATCGTAGAACACGTCGATCAGCCACGTGAAGCGGCGCGCCTCCGACGACATCGCGGCCGACATGCGCGGCACGCCCGACAGGATCACGGTGTGGAACTGGCTGGAGAGTTCCAGGTAGTCGTTCTGCGAACGCGGGCCGCCGCACAAGGTGGCGAAATCGAACCAGATCACGCCGCCGGCACGCCGCAGCGCACGCAGCTCGCGCTGTTCGATGTGCACGCGCGGATCCTCGTCGGCCGTGTCGGCGACTTTCGCATACGCCTCGCGCAAGGCGTGGTCGGAGGCCGCGCCCAGCGGCGTGTAATAGGCCTGCACCTGTTCCAGCGCGCGGTGGCGGTAATCGATGCCGGCGTCGACGTTCATGACGTCCAGCTTGTCCTTGATCAGCGCGATCGTGGGCAGCATGCGGTCGCGGTGCAGGCCGTCCGGGTACAGCTTGTCCGGATCGTAGTTCGACGTCATCACGAACGACACGCCGTTGGCGAACAGCGCGGACAGCAGGTTGTACATGATCATCGCGTCGGCCACGTCGTTCACGTGGAATTCGTCGAAGCAGATCAGGCGGTATTTCTTCGAGATGCGCCTGGCGACCTCGATCAGCGGGTCTTCCACGCCTTTCAGCTCGTCGAGCTGGCGGTGCACGGCGCGCATGAATTCGTGGAAGTGCAGGCGCGTCTTGCGCACGACCGGCACGACCGAGTAGAAGCTGTCCATGAGGAAGGACTTGCCGCGCCCGACGCCGCCCCACATGTAGACGCCCTGCGGGACGTCGGGACGGTTGATCAGGCGCTTGAACGCGGACGAGCGCTGCGACTTGTACGCGACCCAGTCGTCGTACGCCTCCTGCAGGCGGTCGACGGCGCGCTGCTGCGCGGGATCGGACTTGAATCCGCGCTCGGTCAGCGCGTGCTGGTAGTACTCTTGGACGTTCATGGATTCGTCTATAAAAACGTAGGGTGGGCACCCCGTGCCCACGCGTACGCCGGCATGACGCAAGCGTTCGCGTGGGCACGGGGGTGCCCACCCAACGAGGCGCATGGCCCCGGATGTTACTTAGAAGTTCAGCGAACGCTTGTCGACGGCGAGCGCGGCTTCCTTGGTCGCTTCGGACAGCGACGGGTGGGCGTGGCAGATGCGGGCGATGTCTTCCGACGACGCGCGGAATTCCATCGCGACGACGGCTTCCGAGATCAGCTCCGACGCGACCGGGCCCACGATGTGGACGCCCAGGATTTCGTCGGTCGTCGCGTCGGCCAGGAATTTCACCATGCCCGACGTGTCGCCCAGCGCGCGTGCACGGCCGTTGGCCATGAACGGGAACGTGCCGGCCTTGTACGCGACGCCTTCCTTCTTGAGCTGCTGCTCGGTCTTGCCGACCCACGCGATTTCCGGCGAGGTGTAGATGACCCACGGGATCGTGTTGAAGTTGACGTGGCCGTGCTGGCCGGCGATACGCTCGGCAACGGCAACACCCTCTTCTTCCGCCTTGTGCGCCAGCATCGGGCCGCGCACGACGTCGCCCACGGCCCAGATGCCCGGGACGTTGGTGCGGCATTCGTCGTCGACGGCCACGAAGCCACGCTCGTCCAGCTGCACGCCGACGGTCTCGATGCCGAGGCCGTTGGTGTTCGGCACGCGGCCGATCGAGATGATCAGGCGGTCGAACGTTTCGCTCTTCGCGGCGCCCGCTGCATCGGCGTAGTCCACGGTGACGCTGTTGTCGCCCTTGGTCACGCTGTTGATCTTCACGCCCAGCTGGATGTCCAGGCCCTGCTTGGTGAACAGCTTGTGCGCCTCCTTGGCGATCTGCTCGTCGACCGCGCCCAGGAACGTCGGCAGGCCTTCCAGCACGGTGACCTTGGCACCCAGGCGGCGCCACACGGAACCCATCTCCAGGCCGATCACGCCGGCGCCGATGACGCCCAGCCGGGCCGGGACGGCGTCGACGGTCAGCGCGCCGGTGTTCGACAGGATGACTTTCTCGTCGAACGCTGCGCCCGGCAGTTCGCGGGCGTTCGAACCGGTCGCGATGATCACGTTCTTCGCGGTGATCGAATCGGTGGTCGGGCCCGACACGTTGATGGTGTAGCCTTCGCCTGCCTTGCCGGCGAACGTGCCGCGGCCGTGGAAGAAGGTGACCTTGTTCTTCTTGAACAGGTAGACGATGCCGTCGTTGTTGGCCTTGACGACGCCTTCCTTACGCTTGAGCATCTGGCCCAGGTTCAGCGAGAGACCGGCGACGTCGATGCCGTGCTCGGCGAACGCGTGGCCGGCGTGCTCGAAGTGTTCCGACGATTGCAGCAGTGCCTTCGACGGGATGCAGCCGACGTTGGTGCAGGTGCCGCCCAGTGCCGGGCCGCCCTTGGCGTTCTGCCATTCGTCGATGCAGGCGGTCTTGAAGCCCAGCTGCGCTGCGCGGATCGCGGCCACGTAGCCGCCAGGACCGCCGCCGATCACGACGACGTCGAATTGTTTTTCAGTGCTCATCTAATCGCTTTCCTTTTTTTCCAACCAACGTCGCCCCCGCGAAGGCGGGGGCCCAAGTGCAAACGGAACGGAGACGTCCCGTGCGCGATGCTGCAAGCTCAAATTGGGTTCCCGCCTGCGCGGGAACGACGTTGATATGGGTTTCGTATTCGTTCTTCGCCCGAAGACTCACTCTTCCGGCACGAAAATCCACAACAACAGGTAAATCACGATCCCGAACCCGAACGTGATGGTGAACAGCGCGAACACGAGCCGCCATACCCACGCATCCACGCCCGACACGTTCGCCAGGCCGCCGCAGACACCGCCCAGCCAGCGGTCGGTGCGCGAGCGGCGCAAGGTGTTCAGCTCGGACGCGAACGAACCGTCGGCACTCGCGCTCTTGTTCAGGTTCACGGTCGACGAGGCGCCGGACAATACCTTCGCCTTCGCCTGTTCGAATTCGGCGTCGGTCAATGCGCCGGCCTGGTGCAGTTCGTGCAAACGCTTGATTTCATCGGAGATCATGATCATTCCCTTCCATCAGACACACGCACGGGCGCACCAGGCGGGCGCGCCCCCGTTCGTGAATTACAGGTCGAGCAGCAGGCGGGCCGGATCTTCCAGCGCGTCCTTCATCGCGACCAGGCCCAGGACGGCTTCGCGGCCGTCGATGATGCGGTGGTCGTACGACATCGCCAGGTAGTTCATCGGGCGGATGACGATCTGACCATTCTCGACGACGGCGCGGTCCTTGGTCGCGTGCACGCCCAGGATCGCCGACTGCGGCGGGTTGATGATCGGGGTCGACAGCATCGAACCGAAGGTGCCGCCGTTCGAGATCGAGAACGTACCGCCGGTCAGGTCTTCCAGCGTCAGCTTGCCGTCCTTGGCTTTCTGGCCGAATTCGCCGATCTTCTTCTCGATCTCGGCGATCGACATCTGGTCGGCGTTGCGCAGGATCGGGACGACCAGGCCGCGCGGCGAACCGACGGCGATACCGATGTCGAAGTAGCCGTGGTAGATGATGTCGTTACCGTCGACCGACGCGTTCAGGATCGGGTACTTCTTCAGCGCGGCGACGGCGGCCTTGACGAAGAAGGACATGAAGCCCAGCTTGACGCCGTGCTCTTTCTCGAACTTGTCCTTGTACTTGGCGCGCATTTCCATGACCGGTGCCATGTTGACTTCGTTGAACGTCGTCAGGATGGCGTTGGTCGACTGCGACTGCAGCAGGCGCTCGGCGATACGGGCGCGCAGGCGGCTCATCGGCACGCGCTCTTCCGGACGGTCGCCCAGGTTCGCGACCGGGGTTGCGACTTGCGGCAGGGCTGCCTTCGGTGCTTGCTGCTGCAGCGGTGCCGGTGCGGCGACGGCCGGTTTGTTGGCGACGGCGGCCAGGGCATCGCCCTTGGTCACGCGGCCGTCACGGCCGGTGCCGGTGGCGTCGGCGGCGGTCAGGTTGTTGTCGGCCAGGATCTTGGCGGCGGCCGGCATGGCGACGTCGCCTTTCGAGCCGGTGGCGGCAGCGGCGGCAGCCGGTGCGGCAGCGGCTTCGGCAGCGGCAGCCGGCGCAGTGGTCACCTGCAGCGGGCTCACGCCGGCCGAGGCTTCGGTGTCGATGATGGCGATGACTTCACCCGAGACGACGGTACCGCCGTCGTTCTTGATGATTTGCACGATCACGCCGGCAGCCGGTGCCGGCAGTTCCAGGACCACCTTGTCGGTCTCGATGTCGATCAGGTTCTCGTCGCGCGAAACGGCTTCGCCGACTTTCTTGTGCCACGACAGCAGGGTCGCTTCGGCGACCGATTCCGACAATTGGGGGACCTTGACTTCGATTTGTGCCATTTAGAAAACTCCGTTTTTGTATTCTGTGCAAAAAACCCCGCGCGGAGAGCGCGGGGTCGATGTGCGCTGCTTGTTTGGTCAGGAGCCGCACGCGCGAGCGTGCGGCGCCCCCCGTTCTCACTTGGTGAGGACGAACCCCTTCAACTTCGAGAACGCGGTGTCCAGCAGTTCCTTCTGCTGCGCCACGTGCTTGTCGGTGTAGCCGACAGCCGGCGACGCGGAAGCCGGACGGCCGGCGTATGCCAGGCGCTGGCCTGCTTCCATGCTTTCGAACACGTTGTGCTGGATCTGGAACCACGGGCCCTGGTTCTGCGGCTCGTCCTGCGTCCACACCACTTCGGTGGCGTTCGGGAACTTCTTCAGTTCGGCCTGGAACGCCTTGTGCGGGAACGGGTACAGCTGCTCGACGCGGAGGATGGCCGTGTCCGTCGTGCCGCGGGTCTTGCGTGCGTTGACCAGGTCGTAGTACACCTTGCCCGAGCAGACGATCACGCGCTTGACCTTGTTGGCGTCGATCTTGTCGTCCAGTTCGCCGATGACGGTCTGGAAGCCGCCCTTGGCCAGGTCGGTCAGCGGCGAGCCGGCGTCCTTGTTACGCAGCAGCGACTTCGGCGTGAAGATGACGAGCGGCTTGCGGAACTGACGCACCATCTGGCGGCGCAGCAGGTGGAAGATCTGCGCGGCCGTGGTCGGCTGCACGACCTGCATGTTGTGGTCGGCGGACAGCTGCAGGAAGCGCTCGATACGGGCCGACGAGTGCTCCGGACCCTGGCCTTCGTAGCCGTGCGGCAGCATCATGACGAGACCCGACGCGCGGCCCCACTTGACTTCGCCCGACGCGATGAACTGGTCGATCACGACCTGCGCACCGTTCACGAAGTCGCCGAACTGGCCTTCCCAGATCGTCAACGTGTTCGGCTCGGCGGTCGAATAGCCGTATTCGAAGCCCAGCACCGCTTCTTCCGACAGCACGGAGTCGATGACGGTGAAGTTGGCCTGGTTGTCCGACACGTTCGCCAGCGGCAGGTAGATGCCCTGGTCCCAGCGCTCGCGGTTCTGGTCGTGCAGCACGGCGTGACGGTGCACGAACGTGCCGCGGCCGGCGTCCTGGCCCGACAGGCGGACGGCGTAGCCCGAGGCCAGCAGCGACGCGTAGGCCAGGTGTTCGCCCATGCCCCAGTCGAGGTTCAGCTCGCCCTGGCCCATCTTGGCGCGGTCGGCCAGCACTTTCTCGACGAGCGAGTGCAGCTTGAAGTTTTCCGGCACGGTCGTGATGCGCTGGGCCAGGCGTTTCAGCTCGGTCAGCGGCACGGCGGTGTCGGCGGCGTCCGTCCACTTCTTGTTCAGGAACGGCGCCCAGTCGACGGCGTACTTGTTCTTGAAGTCGGTCAGGACCGGGTCGACGGTGTGCTTGCCGGCGTCCATCGCGGCGCGGTACGCGGCCACGAGCTGGTCACCGGCCTCTAGAGCGATGGTGCCCTGCGCAGCAAGCTTGTCCGCGTACAGCTTGCGGGTGCCCGGGTGCTTGGCGATCTTCTTGTACATCAGCGGCTGGGTGAGAGCCGGCGTGTCCTGCTCGTTGTGGCCCAGCTTGCGGTAGCAGATCACGTCGACGACGATGTCTTTATGGAACTCGGTGCGGTAGTCCATCGCCAGCTGCGAGGCCAGCACGACGGCTTCCGGATCGTCCGCGTTCACGTGCAGCACCGGCGCCTCGATCATCTTGACGACGTCGGTGCAGTACAGCGTCGAGCGCGCGTCGCGCGGGTCGGACGTGGTGAAGCCGATCTGGTTGTTGATGACGATGTGGACCGTGCCGCCCGTGCCGTAGCCGCGGGTCTGCGCCAGGTTCAGCGTTTCCATCACGACGCCCTGGCCCGCGAACGCGGCGTCGCCGTGCACGAGGATCGGCAGGACTTCCTTGCCGAGGCGGTCGCCGCGACGCTCCATGCGTGCCTTGACGGAACCTTCCACGACCGGGTTGACGATTTCCAGGTGCGACGGGTTGAACGCCAGCGACAGGTGGACCGGGCCGCCCGGGGTCGAGATGTCGCTCGAGAAGCCCTGGTGGTATTTGACGTCGCCGGCCGGCAGGTCGTCGGCGTGCTTGCCTTCGAATTCCTCGAACAGGTCGGACGGGGCCTTGCCCAGCGTGTTGACCAGCACGTTCAGGCGGCCGCGGTGGGCCATGCCGATGACGATTTCCTGCACGCCGTGCTCGCCGGCGCGGCGGATCACTTCGTCCATCGAGGCGATGAACGATTCGCCGCCTTCCAGCGAGAAGCGCTTGGCGCCGACGTACTTGGTGTGGAGGTAGCGCTCCAGGCCTTCGGCCGCGGTCAGGCGCTCGAGGATGTGTTTTTTCTTTTCAGCGGTGAAGGTCGGGGTCGAACGGATCGACTCGAGCTTCTCCTGCAGCCAGCGCTTCTCGGTCGGATCGCTGACGTACATGAATTCTGCGCCGATGGAACGGCAGTAGGTGTCGCGCAACATGTTCAGCAGGTCGCGCAGCGATGCGTCTTCCTGGCCGAAGTAGGTGTTGCTGATGTTGAACTTGGTGTCCAGGTCGGCTTCGGTGAAGCCGTAGAAGGCCGGATCCAGTTCCGGGATCGGCGGACGTTCCTGGCGCTGCAGCGGGTCCAGGTTGGCCCAGCGCGAGCCGAGGTAGCGGTAAGCGGCGATCAACTGGGTCACGGCGACGCGCTTGCGGCCGAGTTCGGCGTCCGGCGACGCGGTCACGGTGCGGATCGGGCCCTGCTTGGCGCGTTCGGCGAACGAAGCGATCACGGACGAGTGATCCACGTCCGGCTTGGCGGAACCGTCGACGGCGGGCATGTGCTGCATCGCGTCGAAATAGGCGCGCCAGTTGTCCGGCACGGAGCCCGGATTGTTCAGGTACGCTTCGTACAACTCTTCCACGTACGGCGCATTACCGCCGAACAGGTACGAGTTGGCGTTATATTGTTGCATCATTCTTGCTCACCTTTCTTCGCGTTTCGCGATTTTAGGGCGGGTTAATCTAACCTTCCGCGACACGGCCTGACCGGTTAGCGGATCGCACTTACTTCATATCAAGTTGTGGGGGAAGGACTCTAAAGGCAAATCAATGCAACCGACCTGCCCATTGGCGCACGACATTGTAACGCAAGGATTCGGCCGCCGCTGACCCTGCAACGACATTTTATTCATTCCGATATTACTTTTTTTCACCTTGTCAACTAAATCATGAACCAGCGGTTGACCATCTAAATGATAATCGTTATCATTTGCGCATGCTCCCGACCGGCTCCACATCCCCCACCTCCACCGCGCTGCCCGCCGCGCGGCGTGCCACATTCCTGCGCCAGTTGCATCAATGGCACTGGATCAGTTCCGCCCTGTGCCTGATGGCCATGCTGCTGTTCGCCATCACGGGTTTTACCCTGAACCACGCGTCCCAGATCGAAGCGAAGCCGGCCGTCACGCGCCAGAAGGCCGCCCTGCCCCCGGCGCTGCGCACCCAGGTCGAGGAATTCGCCGCCGGCCATGCCGACGCCAACGTCCCCCTGCCCGCCTCGCTGGCGGACTGGGCCGAGCAGACGTTCCCCGTGCAGGTGCGAGGCGTGCGCGCCGAATGGAGCGAGGAAGACGCCTACATCGCCCTGCCCCGCCCCGGCGGCGACGCCTGGCTGCGCATCGGCGCGGACGGCAATGCCGAATACGAATCGACCGACCGCGGCTGGATCTCCTGGCTGAACGACATGCACAAGGGCCGCAACGCCGGTCCCGTGTGGGGCTGGTTCATCGACATCTTCGCCATCGCCTGCGTCGTGTTCTGCGTCACCGGTTTCCTGATCCTGAAATACCACGCGGCCAACCGGCCGTCGACGTGGCCCGTGATCGGCCTCGGCATCGTGCTGCCGATCGTGCTGGCCCTGCTGTTCGTTCATTAATCCATCCATCGAAAGCCGACATGAAACTGTCCCACTCGCTCGCCCTGACCCTGCCGCTCGCCTCGAGCTGGGCGATGGCCGCCGACCTCACCGTCAAGTTCGAACTGCCGCAGCTGAACGTGGCGGAGTACCACAAGCCCTACGTCGCGATCTGGATCGAGCGCGCGGACCAGAGCGTCGCCAACACGCTGGCGGTGCTGTACGACGTCAAGAAGCGCGACAACGCGGGCACCAAGTGGGTCAAGGACCTGCGCACGTGGTGGCGCAAGGCCGGCCGCGACGTCACGCTGCCGATGGACGGCGTGAGCGGCGCGACGCGCACGGCGGGCGTGCAGACATTGACCATCCCGGCCGCCCGCGCCGGCCTGGACAAGCTGCCGGCCGGCGACTACAAGCTCGTCGTCGAAGCGGCGCGCGAAGCGGGCGGCCGCGAACTCGTGCGGGTGCCGTTCCACTGGGAGCCGAAATCGAACGTGGCCGCCGTCTTCGCCGGCAAGGAAGAACTGGGCGTCGTGTCGCTCAGCATCAGGTAAGGAGACCAGCATGCACATCAAGCAGATCGCCATCGCCCTCGCCCTGGCCGGCATCGCCTGCGTCGCGCAGGCGCACCGTCCGTGGATGATCCCGAACACGAGCCTCATCGAATCCGACCGCGGCGAAGCGTGGGCGACCATCGACGCCGCCATCTCGGAAGGCCTGTTCGAAAACGACTTCGTGCCGCAGAAGCTGGACGGCCTCACGGTCACCGACCCGGACGGCAACACGGCCCCGGCGCCGGCCGCGACGCTCGGCAAGCACCGCTCCACCGTCGACATCCGGTTGCCGAAGGACGGCACCTACCGCGTCACCCTGGCCGCGGTCAACGTGATGGGCTCCTATACACTGAACGGCGAAACGAAGCGCTTCCGCGCCACCGCGCAGACGGTCAAGGACGAAGTCCCGGCCGGCGCCACGGACGTGCGCAGCATGACGATGGTGCAGCGCCAGGACACGTTCGTCACGCTGAACAAGCCGACGGCGGCCGCGCTGAAGCCGACGGGTTCGGGCCTGGAACTGGTCGCGCTGACGAATCCGACCGAACTGCGCGCCGGCGAGAAAGCGAAGTTCCGCTTCCAGCTGGACGGCAAGCCGCTCGCGAATTTCCCGTTCAGCCTGATCCCGGGCGGCGTGAAATACCGCGGCACGCTGAACGAAGTGCGCCTCACCACGGACGCGAACGGCGACGCCAGTTTTACCCTGCCCGCGCCGAACATGTACTGGCTGAGCGCCGCGTATCCGGCCAACGCGCCGCGCGGCCTGGACGGCCCGGCGAAGCGCTACAGCTACTCGGCCACCTTCGAGATCCTGCCGGAGTGACCTTGACCGAACGCGCCGTCCTCATTCCGCTCGACCTCGCCCCGGCCGTGCCGCCGCCGGGCAGCCGGATCCACACGTTCGAAGGCGCGAGCATGGGGACGACGTGGACGGTCAGCGTCGCCGCCGGCCGCATCGATGATCCGCGCCCGGCGCTGCAGGCCGAACTGGATGCGATCGTCGCCCAGATGAGCCATTGGGAGCCCGACTCGCTGCTGTCGCGCTACAACCGCGCGCCGGCCGGCACGTGGGTCGACCTGCCCGCGCAATTCTTCGACGTGATCGACTACGCGCTGTGGGCGCACATGGCCAGCGGCGGCGCATACGATCCGGCTGCGGGCGCCCTCGTCGACCTGTGGGGCTTCGGCGCCGCGCGGCGCTACGATCACACGGGGTTCTATGCGCCGGTCGACGCCGCCATCGGGCACACGCTGGATCAACGCGCCGCGGCGCGCCTGTCGTTCGACCGCGACGGGCGCCGGCTGCTGCAGCCGGGCGGTCTCCGGCTCGACCTGTCCTCCATCGCGAAGGGTTACGCCGTCGACCGCCTCGCGCAATGCCTCGAGCGGCGGGGGCTCCACCACTACCTCGTCGAGGTGGGCGGCGAATTGCGCGGGGCGGGCGTGAAGCCGGACGGGCATCCGTGGTGGGTGGAGATCGAAGGCGTTCCCGATAGCGCCACGCCGCATGCCGTCGTCGCGCTGCACGGCTTGTCCATCGCGACGTCCGGCGACTACCGCCAGTATTTCGAACACGGCGCGCGCCGCGTGTCGCACACGCTGGACCCGCGCACGGGCCGGCCCGTCGCCAACGACGTCGCTTCCGTGACCGTGCTGGCGCCCACGTGCATGGAAGCCGACGCGCTGTCGACCGTCCTCGCCGTGCTCGGTCCGGACGACGGCGTCGCGTTCGCCGAGGCGCGCGCGCTGGCGGCTCGGGTCCTCGTGCGGCGCGCTGGCACGCTGGACGAAATCGTGACCCCGGCGTGGAAGGCGCTGCTGCAATGACGGCGGAACCGCTGCGCCTCGCCGGCGCGCTGGCCCTGTCCCTGGGCTGGCTCGGGCTGTCGTACCGCATGTGGCGCATCCACCGCAACCGTACCACCATGGACGTCAAGGGCGCAGACTGGCTCGTCGTCCACGCCAGCCAGACGGGCAGCGCGGAAGTGCTCGCGAAACGCAGCGCGGAACTGCTGGCGACGGGCGGCCTGGCCGCGCGCGCCATCTGCATCTCCGCGCTCGACCGCGACCGCCTCGCCTCCGCCACGCGCGTGCTGTTCATCGCCAGCACGTACGGCGAAGGCGACGCGCCCGACACGGCCGCGCCGTTCGCGGGCCGGTTGATGGCGGCCGGTCTCGACCTGTCCCACCTGCACTACGCCGTGCTCGCGCTGGGCGACAGGAATTACGCGAATTTCTGCGGCTTCGGCCGCGCGCTGGACGCCTGGCTCGCGCAACAGGGCGCGACGCGCCTGTTCGACCGCATCGACGTGGACCGCGGCGATGCCAAAGCGCTGGCGGAATGGCAGCACCACGTGGGCCGCCTGGCCGGCACGGACGACGCCCCGGACTGGGACGCGCCCGCGTACGGCAACTGGCGCATCGTCGCGCGCACGCTGGAAAATCCCGGCAGCGCGGGCGCACCGTTGTACCGCGTCGCGCTCGAACCCGTCGGCGGCGCGCTGCCGGCGTGGGAAGCGGGCGACCTCGCCCAGGTCAGCCCGCCAGCGGATCCCGGGCACCCGCGCGAATACTCGATCGCATCGCTGCCGATGGAGGGCCGGCTCGAACTGCTCGTGCGCCTGCAGCGGCGGGAAGATGGAAGTGTCGGCGCGGCGTCCGGGTGGCTGTGCGGCCAGGCCGCCGAGGCCGACCTTGTGCGCCTGCGCCTGCGCGCGCACGAGCGCTTCCGCCTCGGCGCGAACATGGGACGGCCCCTGATCGCCATCGGCAACGGCAGCGGCCTGGCCGGCCTGCGCGGCCTGCTCAAGGCGCGCATCGCCGCGGGCCGGATGGATAACTGGCTGCTGTTCGGCGAGCGCAACCAGATCCACGATTTCCTGCTGCGCGACGAACTGCAGGCATGGCGGGAGGACGGCGAACTGGCGTACCTGGACCTCGCGTTCTCGCGCGACCAGGCCGAGCGCCGCTACGTGCAGGACGTGCTGCGCGACCGCGCCGACCGGCTGCGCGAGTGGGTCGAGCGCGGCGCCGCGATCTATGTCTGCGGCAGCCTGCAAGGCATGGCCGGCGGCGTGCACGAGGCGCTGCAAGGCATCCTCGGCGCGCAAGCGCTCGACGGGCTGACAAACGAAGGCCGCTACCGCCGCGACGTGTATTAGTAGGGTGGGTGGCCCTCCGCCCACGCGTAACGCCAACACACCGCGGGCGTCACGCGTGGGCTCGGGGAGCCCACCTTACCTACCCGCCGCCACGGTCGTGGCGTCGATTTCCGAACCCCACGGATCGCGCAGCGCGACCGGCTTGCCGTCCGCGCCAAAATCCATGATCACGTCCTTGTCGCCCGCATAGCGCGGCCACGCGGGCAGCTTGCGGCCGTTCGGGTCGCCCTTCTTCGCGAAGTTCACGAGGTAGGCGCTCATCGCGCGGCCCATCGCCACGTCCTTCTTCGTGACGGCGTCGCCGTACTTGACGTCGACCGTGTCGAAGAAATACGGGATGTCGCTCGCGTGCTGCGCGCCCGTCTTGCCGATGCTGTCGGCCACGTACGAGAAGCGGTATGCGTACACGGGCACACCCTGCGCGGCGAGGCGGCCCGCGAGGCTGCGCGCGCCCGCGACCATGAAGCCAGTCTTGCCGCCGATGTCGGCACTCGTCGCGCCGATCATCACGGGGACTTTCGCAAAGCGGCCGGACGCGAACGCGGCGCCCGACTCGACGGCCACCTTGCCGTCCGCGAACGGCCCCGCATACGTGGCCGGATTCTGCGGCGCGCGGTTGGCCAGGTTCATGCCGTCGACGACTTGCTCGGCCGGCAGCGCGCGCAGTTTATCCAGCGCCTGCGGATCGTCCGCCGCGATGCCCTTGGCCGTCGCGAAATTCACGCCGATCTGTTCGACGGCAGCCAGCCCCGGATCGGCCGACTTGCCGTCGCCGCCGGACAGCACGACCGCCTTCGCGAACAGGCCCTGCGTTCGCGGTGACGTCAGCAACGCGTTGACGGACATGCCGCCGGCCGATTCGCCGATGATCGTCACGTTGGACGCATCGCCGCCGAACGCCGCCACGTTGCGCTTGACCCACTGCAGCGCGGCCAGCTGGTCCATGTATCCGTAATTCCCGAGCGGTTCGTCCTTTGCATGCTGCGTCAACTGGGGATGGGCGAAGAAGCCGAAACGGCCGAGGCGATAGTTGAAGCTGACCAGCACGACGCCCTGCTTCGCCAGCGCGGCACCGGAATACGTCGGCGGCGACGACCCGCCGTTGACGAAGCCCCCGCCATAGATCCACACGATCACCGGCAGCTTCGCGGACGCTTTCGCCTTCGCGGGACGCCACACGTTCACGTACAGGCAATCCTCGGCCGGCGGCGTGCCGAGCGGCGCGGCGTCGCTGGGGAATGGCAGCTGCATGCAGTCATGGCCGTATTCCGTCGCCGCGCGCACGCCGGACCAGGCGGCCGCGGGCTGCGGCGCGCGCCAGCGCAGCTCGCCGACCGGCGGCGCCGCAAACGGGATGCCCTTCCAGCTGGCCACGCCCTTGTCGACGGCGCCCTGGACCTTGCCGGTGTCCGTCGTCACGACGGGACCGCTGGCGGCGTGCACGGCGGAGGCGATGGTAGTTAGCGCTAACACGAGCAGGGATGGCAGGGTCGGGCGTGGCATGGTGTCTCCTTGTTGTGGGTATGGAATGCATCCCGATGCTAATGACCATATGGCAACCCGTCAATGGAAACCTCGCCTTGGGCCGTAAGTACGGCGCAACAAATAATCGAATTCGTCAAAATTCTCTGGTATTCCCATGCGAAAAATCATTAAACCGCCAACATGCGCCTCGCAGAAGTGCCCATCGACGCCGTGGAAGTCGGCATTGCGGCGGGCGCCGTCGTGCAGGCCTTGCCGTAGCCGGCCGCGCATGACAGGCGCACGTATGTCGTGCTCGATGCGGGCACGCTGCGCCTGGGCATGCCGGCCGGCGGCGGGCAGTTGTACCGTCTCGGTGCCGGCGCGTTCATCACGACGGGCGAGGGGCGCGAACAGGCCAGCTACCGCATCGTCGACCTGACAACGTATTGCTGACACAAGTATTGGCACGGCCGGCGTGTTCGATGCCGTCGTCGACCTGCGCCTGCTGCGGTCCCGACCTGTGTCCGCTACGCGACCGAAGCGAGCGAAAATAGAACGATCGTACGAAATGGTGTATGCTTCGGCTCCCGCCGACCCCGGCCTTTCCGGCCCGGGGGCGGGCTAAGAATCGATACTTGGAGTGAGACCGATGAACCAGAAACACCTGACCCTGCTCGTCGCCCTGGCCCTGGGCGCGTCGCTCGACGCGACCGCTTCCGGCTACCGCTTCGGCTCCCAGAGCGTGTCCGCCCAGGGCACGGCGGAAGCCAACGGCGCCGAAGCCGCCGACGCATCCACCCTCTTCGCCAACCCGGCCGGCCTGTCGCGCCTGGGAGGCCGCCAGATCGTCGGCGGCATCACCGCCGTCGTTCCGCACTCGACGTTCCAGGATGCCGGCTCGACCCGCTTCACCAGGACGTCCACGGGCGGCGTGAAGGCGCAGGACGACTACGCACCAAGCGTCGTGGCCGCCCCGACGCTGTACTACAGCCAGAAGATCGACAACCAGTGGACGGCCGGTGTCGGCGTGTTCGTCCCGTACGGCACCAAGCTGGATTACGACGACAACTGGTCGGGCCGCTACTCGCTCACCAACATCAAGCTGGAATCGATCAACATCAACCCGTCGGTGGCGTTCAGGCTCTCCGAGCAGCACAGCTTCGGCTTCGGCATCGACATCGAACACATGAAGGCGAGCCTGCGCCAGGGCGTGGACGTGCCGGGCTCGATCGCCGCCGCGCAGGCCGCCGGCGGCGGCGCCGCGCTGGTGCGCCAGATCGCTGCGCTGGGCGGCAACCCGGCGCTGCTTCCGACGGCCGGCGACGCGCACGCGGGCGTGGACGGCAAGGACTGGGGCTATGGCTTCAACGTGGGCTATCTGTACGCGCCGACGCCGGATACCCGTTTCGGCATCGCCTACCGCTCGTCGATCAAGCATGAACTGAAAGGCGGCGCGCTGTGGGACTTCTCGACGGTGACGGGCGACGCCGTCGTCAACAAGGTGCTGCAGGGCGCCTCGCACCACGCGAATTCCGCGGCGCGCGTGGACGTCAGCACGCCGGAGACGCTGTCGCTGAACGCCTTCCACCAGTTCGATGCGAAATGGGCCGGCATGGCCGACGTGACGTGGACGCGCAACTCGCGCATGCAGGACATCGACATCCAGTTCGTCGGCACCAACGAAGGCGACCTCGTGATCCGCCAGCAGTGGAAGAACACCGTGCGCGTGGCGCTGGGCGCGAACTATGCGCTGAACGACGCCGTGACCCTGCGCGGCGGCATCGCCCATGACGACGCCCCGGTCCGCGGCGACCTGCTCCGCCACGCGGCGCTGCCGGACGCCGACCGCCTGCAGCTGTCGTTCGGCGCGAACTGGAAGCTGACCCCGGCCTCGTCGCTGGACCTGGCGTACAGCTGGCTGCACTTCAACGACGCGAGCGGCAACTACACGAACAACTGCAATCCGGTGATGACGGGCTGCACCGGCAACGGCGAGACGACCCGCGGCACGTGGAAGACCCGCATGCAGTTGATCGGGCTGGCGTACAACTACAAGTTCTGACCACCCGTCATTCCCACGCACGCGGGAATCCATGCTGAGTGACTTCGGTGCTTCATTATGGGTTCCCGCCTGCGCGGGAACGACGGGATTCCAGAGTTTCGACGAATCGAACCCGACCCGCGCCGCACCCCACACCCCAAACGTCATCCCCGCGCAGGCGGGGATCCAAGTTCTGCATGTGCAGCGATAGCGCGTGCAAATTGGGTTCCCGCCTGCGCGGGAACGACGTGTTTAGAGTTTCGACGAATCGAACCCGACCCGCACCGCCCCCCAATGCCGGCCACCGATCTCGAGCGGCATGGACAGGTCGTTGATCACCTCCCCCGTATCGCGCAGATAGGTCTGGAACAGGAACGGCTTGCGGTTCGCGGCCAGCTTCGCGCCCACCGGGTCGTCGAAGATGCGTTTATTGCGGCAGTAGACGAGATCGTGGTCGCGCCGGCCGGTCGGGGTCTGCGAGAACTTGCCGTTGTGCGTGGGCGCATAACCCTTGTTGTCGACCGCCAGCGCATACGTGCACCCCGGCAGGTCGGACAGGACGCGGTCGTACAGCGCCTGCAGATCGCGCTCGACGGCGCGGTCGTAGCCCGTCGTGAAGCGCGGCGGATCCGAACCTTCGATCGGCCGGTAGGTCTGGTCGAAGATGTCCACGCCGCGCGCCAGGTGGCCCGCGAGGCAGCGGCCGACGGCGTCGCGCAGCTGCGTCGTCGCTTCCACGAGGCCGTCGAACGCCGTGCCGCCCGTGCGGAACTCGGCCAGCACGCCCTGCATTTCCTCAGTCGTCGCGCGCACTTCGTCGACGCGGCGCGACGCGTCGGCCATCGATTTACCCGTCTCCGACGCATTCGTCGCCATGTCCGTGACCTGGCGGCCGATCGACTGGCTGATGCTGTCCAGCGACTGCATCGCGACGGCCATCTCGTTGACGGTGCCCGTCATGCGCTCGAAATCGGCGACGAAGGTCTTGAAGTGGCCGGCGGCCAGGCCGACCTCGCGGGCCGACACGTTCACGCCGTCCAGGATCTCCTGGGTGGCGCCGGTGGTCGACTCGACGAGCGTGCGCATCTCGCTGTTGACGCCCGCGATCTTGGCCGTCTCTTCGTTGACCAGCTGCGACAGGCGCCGCACCTCGGCCGCGACGACGGCGAAACCGCGGCCGGCTTCGCCCGCGCGCGCCGCTTCGATCGCGGCGTTGATCGCCAGGAGGTTGGTCTGGTTGGCGATGCGCTGGATGATGCCGCCGAACTCGCTGATCGAGCGGGCATGGTGGTCCAGCTGCCCGACGGTGCGCGCGAAACCATCCACTTTTTCCTCGATCGCGCGCATGCGCGCTTCCAGGTGCGACAACTCGTCCATCGACGCGCGCGCCACGGCCAGGTTACGGCCCGCCGTCCCCGCGATGTCGTCCGTACCGGCCTTCACGCTGGCCGACAGCGCCGTCACCTCGCGCGCCGACGCCGCCAGCTCGCGCGACGCGGTGTACTGCTGGCGCGCCTTGTCGAGCGACTGGTCGACCTCCTTGCGCAGGCGCGCCGCGTTGATCGCCGTGCGGATGCTGCCGTCGCGCGCATTCAGCACGAGGCTGCGCACGCGGGCCGTCATGCCGGACCGTCCGGTTGGCGCGAACGCCGACGCGGACGGTATGAGCGTCGTTTTCAACCAATTCAACATAACTTGTCTCCCGGGTACTCGGCTCTATTGATTCACCGGCCGATCTTTTATTAGAGGAAAATATAGCTGCATTCTGGACACATGTCATCATTCGCGAAAAATCAATATGCTGTCCAGCCAAATCGGGTAGACGCGCGCTATCACGCCGTATTTACCACACTTAATTATCCTAAAATGCCTCTTCGCCAATTCCTTCCCATTCCGCCTTGAAATTCTCGATCGGTCATCGCTTGTTTGCCTCGGTCCTGCTGGCGATCCTCGCCGTGGCCGCCTGCGCCGTATTCCTGCTGCGCCAGAACGTGGTGGCCAGCTTCGGCGACTACGCCGCCGGCATCGAACTGGACCGCCTGGAAGAGCTGTCGACCACGCTCGCGCGCCGTTACCGCGCCGGCAACGGCTGGGGTTTCATTCCCGCCACCGACCGCCAGGACTGGATCGCGCAGGAGCTCGCGCGCCTGCAGCGGCTGCGCGAAGATGGATTACCTTCCGTCGCGCCGGTCGCGCCGCTCGCTCCGGTCGCGCCCGTTCCGCCCGCGCCGCCCGCGCCGCCGGCCCCGCCGCTGCCGCCGCTGCCCGGCCCGCGCGTGCATGACGTCCCCGTCGTGCCCGGCCTGCCCGAGGTTCCAAACCCGGGCCCGCTGCCGCTGGCGCGCCGCGTCTCGCTGCTCGATGCGCAGGGCGCGTGGCTCGCCGGCCGCCGTCCGGGCCCCGATGCCGCCACGGTCCGGCGCGCGGTGGAGGTGAACGGCCGCACGGTCGGCTACCTGGCCGTGGTCCGCGACGCCCGTCCCGGCGACGCGCTGAGCTATGCCTTCCTGCAGCAACTGACCAGCAGCCTGTGGCAGATCGTCGCGCTCGCGGTGGCCCTCAGCGCCATCGCCGCCATGCTGCTGGCGCGCCACTTCCGCAGCCCGATCCGGCAACTGGCGGCGGGCAGCCGGGCACTGTCCGAGGGCCACTTCGACCTGCGCCTCCCCGCGCGGCGCAGCGACGAACTGGGCGACCTCGCGCGCCACTTCAACGCCCTCGCGGCCCGGCTGGCCGGCGCGGAGCAGGCGCGCCGCCAATGGGTCGCGGACACGTCGCACGAACTGCGCACGCCGCTGGCCGTGCTGCGCGCCCAGCTGGAAGCGCTGCAGGACGGCGTGCGCAGCGCCACGCCGGACACTCTCGACGCGATGCTGCGCCAGGTGCTCGCCCTGAATAAACTGATCGACGAGCTGTACGCGCTGGCGCGCGCCGACGTCGGCGCGCTCGAGTGCAAGCCGGTCGCGCTCGACCTGTGGACGCTCGCGTGCGCCGAGGCGCGCGGCTTCGAGGAGCGCTTCGCGCAGGCCGGCCTCGCGCTCGATCTCGCCCCCGGCCCGGCCGCCGCGCAAGTGATGGCGGACCCCGACCGCATGCGCCAGGTGCTCGCCAACCTGTTCGAGAACAGCCTGCGCTACACGGCGGCCGGCGGGCGCGTCCACCTGCATGCGCATGCGGACGGCCGCGGCATCCGGCTGCACCTGGACGACAGCGCGCCCGGCGTCCCGGACGACGCGCTGGCGCACCTCGGCGACCGTTTCTATCGGGTGGACGCGTCGCGCAGCCGCGCCCACGGCGGCGCCGGCCTCGGGCTCGCGCTGTGCCGGCGCCTCGTGGAAGCCCAGGGCGGCACGCTCGCCTTCGCGCACGCGCCGTCCGGCGGCCTGCGCGCCACGATCGCGCTGCCGCGCGCGGGAGCCCCGGCATGAGCGGGCGCATCGTCATCGTCGAAGACGAGCCGGAACTGGCCGCGCTGGTGGCCGACTATGCGCGCGCGGCCGGCTACACGGCCGACGTGTGCGGCGACGGCGCGGCCGCGCTGGAGGCGTTGCGGCGCGATCCGCCGGCGCTGGTCGTGCTGGACCTGATGCTGCCGGGGCTCGACGGGCTGTCCCTGTGCCGTGCGCTGCGGGCCGACGCGAACTCGCTGCTGGCCGACCTGCCCGTCGTGATGGTGACGGCGCGCGTGGAAGAAATCGACCGCCTGCTGGGCCTCGACGCGGGCGCCGACGATTACCTGTGCAAGCCGTTCAGCCCGCGCGAACTCGTCGCCCGCATCAAGGCGATCCTGCGCCGCGCGGGGCGTCCCGTGCCGGTCGTCGCCGTCGACACGCTCGCCCGCCGCATCGCCGTCCACGGCAAGCCGCTCGACCTGACGCCGACCGAATACGGCATCCTGGCCGCGCTGGTGCGCCGCCCCGGCCAGGTCTTTTCGCGCGCCCAGCTGCTCGACCTCGCGCGCGAGGGCAACGCGAGCCTCGACGTGACGGACCGCGCCATCGACACCCACGTCAAGAACCTCAGGCGCAAGCTCGACGCCGCGCTGCCGGGCGTGGACGCCATCCGTTCGATCTACGGGCTCGGCTACCGCTTCGATCTTTGACAGGCGATCTTCATTTTTCTCCACAATCGGCGTGCACGATACCGCCATGGCCCGCCGCGTCGTGCGGGCCACGACAAGGAGAAGACCATGAAACCCACCATCCTCGGCATCCTGCTGGGCGCCGTCATGCTGCCCGCGCTGGCGCAGACCACGGACGAGCACGTCCACGTGAGCATCCACTGCAAGACGGCCACCGGCAAGTGCAAGGGCCCGCCCGTGCCCCCTGCCCCGCCAGCGCCTCCCGCGCCGCCGGCCCCGTCCGCACCGCCCGTCCCGGGCGTGGGCGAAACCGGCGTCCCGCCGGCCCTGCCGCCCATCCCGGCCGTGCCCGGCGTGCCGGCCGTCCCCGCACCGCCGCCGCCACCGAAGCTGCCGCCGGTCCCGGCCGAGGCGCACGCGGCCTGCGCCGGCAAACCGGCCGGCAGCGCCCTCGCGTGGGACCTGGGCGGGGGCGAAGTGATGAAAGGCGTCTGCGCGAAGCGCAACGGCAAGCCGGTGTTCGTGCTGCGCAGCTATGAGCTGAACGGGTAGGCCTACTCGACGCGCGGGGCGCGTTTGCGGTATGCTGGCCCGCATGTCCGATCCCGTCACACCCCTGCCCGACCCGCGGCCGCTGCCGCCCATCGAACCCGCGCTGGAAGATTGCTGCGGCTCCGGCTGTCCGAACTGCATCTTCGACGTCTACCAGATGCTGCTTGCCAATTACAAGGAAGCGCTGGCGGCGTGGGAGGTGCGGCATCCGGAAGCCGCCGAAAAGCCAGCCCAGGACTGACTGCTTGCCGCGTTCGTTTATCCGTTGACTCCGGCCAAATCGCCATAAATCGCACTCTGTCACGATGCCTCGTTACTCAACGACGGAGGCATCATGACAATCGACGCATACCTGCAAATCGACGGCATCAAGGGCGAGTCAACGGACGACAAGCATAAGGGATGGATCGAAGTCTTCAAGGTGACAGGCAGCGTCCACCAGCCACGAGCCGCCGTCGTCTCCACGGCCGGAGGCATGACGACCGGCAGGGCCGCACTCTCGGACATCACGTTCGAAAAACTGGCCGATGTCGCATCCCCAATCCTTCATCAACACTCCGCGATGGGGAAGACGATTCCCAATGCCGTGTTCGAATTCATGCGTGCCGATGGCGACGGAAAGCCGATCTGTTACTACAGGCTTGCGCTCGACAACGTGATGATTTCCGGTGTCACGTTCAATAGCGGCGCGGGCGGCACGATCAACGAAATGGTGCACCTGGCGTATTCGAAGATCAAATGGGAATACGTCAAGCAAAGCGTACGAGGCGGGGTCGAGGGCAACACGATGGGCGGCCGGGATTGCGCCGCCCATAAATGCGTTTGAACGAGGCCGGCCATGGACCGATCGCAAGGCACGAGCCAGTGGATCGACGACCTTCCCAAGCGTAACGTCATTTATCCAAAAGACTTCAGCGCGCTGGTCGAGGACTACAGAAAGAACCCGCGGTTTATCGCAAACGGAGAGTGTGCGCGACTTCCCCAGGAACTGACGGATGTCGGCTGGACCGGCCGCTGGCATCGCGGGCCACGTGTCCTTGATCTTGCCTTCCTGCTGCCTGGCACCGTCATCGCCAACTTCAAGCTGATCGGCGGACACTGGAAGTATCCGAACGAACATGGCTACCACGCCGGACTGTTCGACAGGTTTTATCATGGCGAGGTCCTGTCGAACAAATTGCGCTGCGAATTCACGATGTTCGACCAGTACAGCGGCAAGACCCGGCATTACCCCGGCTTGCGTCCGATGTCCATTCTTCCCGAATGGTACGTAAAACAGTATCCGGAATACGATACACCATCCAATCGGGCAGACGATTTTTACGTGGTGGTCGTGCCATGAAAACACTCCTGTACGCAGCCCTGGCGGTATCCTGCGCCGGCGCCACGGCGCAAACGTATCGCTGCCCGCCGCGCTATCCGCCCAACGGCACGCCTGCCACCGTCTTGTCCAACGCCGCCATGTATCTGGGCGAGATGCATGGGAACGGCGCCCTGCACGGTGACATTGAAGAGGTGAAGGACGGCACCGATACGCATTACAGTCTTCCGGACGACGTCCCGAAATGGCTTGTATGCCAGTACGGCGGTGAACGCATCGCCGGCACAGCGATCAGCGGCCCGCGGGTCATCGGTGGCCGCGACTGGTGGATACCGCTGGATCCGCGGATCGAAGTCTGCGACTTGAAGCTACGGGAAACGGCGGTGGACCGAGGGCTAAGTGTGTGGGAGGCAATCGCCATTTGCAAACGCAAGGCATTGCCTTCGCCCGCGATGCTGGATTGATGACTTGACAGCCGTTTAGCGCCCCCCCACCATCGTCGACGCCATCACTTCGAAGATTCCCATGTCCGCTACCCGCATCCGCCCCGCCACGCCCGCCGACGCCGCCCGCATCTGCGCCATCTACAACCACTATGTCACGACGACGACGGTCAGCTTCGAGGAAGACGCGGTGAGCGAAGCCGAGATGGCCCAGCGCATCGCCGACGTCGGCGCCGCCGGCCTGCCGTGGCTCGTGCTGGAGGTCGACGGCACGCTCGCCGGGTATGCGTACGCGACGAAGTGGCGCGTACGGCCGGCTTATCGATATTCCGTCGAGAGTACGGTTTACCTGGACAAGACGTGCACCGGCCGCGGCCTGGGACGCACTCTCTACGGCGCGCTGCTGGACGAGTTGCGCAAGCGCGAACTGCGCCTGGTGATCGGCGGCATCGCCCAGCCGAACGCCGGCAGCGTCGGCCTGCACGAAGCGCTGGGCTTCCGCAAGGTGGCCCACTTCTCGGAAGTCGGCATGAAGTTCGGCCGCTGGGTCGACGTGGGTTATTGGGAACTGAACCTGGCCAGGGACGGACAGGGTTAAAGTGCCCCGATCGCCTGCTTGAGCTGCTGCAGCCGGTCCGGGTTGACGCAATAGCAGACCCGTTGCACGTCCGCCGAGCCTTCGATCAGGCCGGCCTCCTTCAGGATCGTGACGTGCTGCGAGATCGTCGACGCCGCCAGCGGCAACACGTCGGCCAGGTTCCCGAAATAGCACTCGCCGTGATCGATCAGGTGACGCAGCAGCTGGACGCGCGCGGGATGCGACAGCGCCTTGCACATGCGCGCGAGGTCGTCGGCATCGAATTCCGTCGTACGGGCGCGAGCGGTCGCCGGGGGGCAGCAGGACTTGGACATGGTGCGTTCGTGGTTGGGCGAACGCAGGATAGACGTCAGGCGGGATGCTTGTCAAAAGTTTTGTCCGGCGCGACTGCGCGCAGGTAGAACGCGAGGGACGCGAGCGACATGGCCAGCAGCGCGGCCAGCAGCAGGGCGGGACCGTCGGCGCGGCCCAGCAGCGCGGCCGCGATCAACGGTCCCGCCGCCTTCGACAACAATGCCGGCCCGGCCATGGCGCCCGCGATGGCGCCGTAGTGGTCGCGGCCGAACAGCGCCCGCGGCAACGATCCGCGCAGGATCGTGAGGATGCCGTTGCTCAGCCCATACAGCACGCAGAACGCGGCCACCGCCCACGCCTGCGCACCGCCCAGCGCGATGACGGCCAGGCCCGCCGGCAGCAGCGCGAACGTCACCTTGCCGACCGTTTGCGGTGCCGTGTGCCGCGCGAACGCCATCTCGCCCACGCGTCCCGCCACCTGCATCGGACCGATCAGCGCGGCCAGCAGCACCGCAGTCTCCCTCGCCTGGCCAAGACGTTCGAACAGCGTAATCAGGTGGACCGCCAGCGCCGAGAAGACACAGGTATTCGCCGCGAATGCCAGCGCCAGCGTCCAGAACGCGGGATGCCGCACGGCTTCCGCCAGCGTGTGTCCGCGCGCCGGACCGGCGCGGGTCACTGCGGGCGCGCTGGCGCCAAGGCCCAGGTGCAGCGGCATGCACACGGCGAGTTGCACGATCCCGTACAACAGGTACGTGTCGCGCCATCCATGCGACGCCTGCAGCCACGCCGTCAACGGCCAGAACAGCGTGCTGGCGAAGCCGCCGAACAGCGTCAGCGTCGACATGGCCTGCCTTGCCCCGCTATCGAGTTGCCGCTGGATCGTCGCGAACGCGGCTTCGTACAGCGTCAGCGCCATCGCCAGGCCGACCAGCGTCCAGGCGGCGTAGTACGACACCGCGCCCGTGCAGCGGCCGAGCCAGGCCAACCCCAGGAAACACAGGAACGAGCCGCCCGCCATGATGGCGCGGCCGCCGTAACGGTCCAGCAGGATGCCGACCGGCGTGGCGGCCAGCCCGGCGACGAGCAGCGCCCACGAGAACGCGCCGAACACCACCTCCGGCGCGAGGCCGAGGTCGCGCCGGATGCCGGGCGCCAGGATGGTGAAGGCGTAATACAGCGAACCCCAGGACACGATCTGGGTCACGGCGAGGATGCCGACGGTCGTCGATGGGCGGCGCATGCGGACTCCGGTCAGGCGCAGCAGCCCGTCGGGGCGGGATGACGGCAACCGCACGCACCGCCCGCGGCCGGCGCCGGCACGCAGCAGGCGGCGTCCGCCGTCGGAGCCACGCCGCAGCACCCGTCCGCCGGCCCTGGCGCGGCGTCGTCGAAGGCCAGCCGCGTGTTGCAGACGCCTGTTTCCGGCAGGTCGAGCTGGACGTCGTCGGCGGCCGCCAGGTCGCCCGCCAGCGCGGCGACGACGGAACGCACCTGCTCATATCCGGTCGCCAGCAGGAAATTCGGCGCGCGGCCGTAACTCTTGGCGCCGACGACGTAATAGCCGGGCTCCGGGTGCGCCAGCTCGCGGTGTCCGTGCGGCCGGACGGTGCCGCAACTGTGTTCGTTGGGATCGATCAGCGGCGCCAGCGCATCCGTGCTCTCGAGCCAGGGATCGTGACGTACGCGCAGTTCCCGGCCCAGGCCCAGGTCGGGCCGGGCGCCCGCCGCGCAGACGATCCGGTCGATGCCGTCGATCACCGGCACCGTACCGTCCACCGGGACACCCGTCACCCGCAGCCGCCCATCGATTTCGTCCAGGGCCTGGATGCGGAAGTCCTGGCGCAATACCAGGCCGCCCGCGTCGCGCAGGGCCTTGAGGCGCATCCCGAGTTCGCCGCGCGCCGGCAAGCCGTCCGCGGCGCCGCCGCCGAACACCCGGTCGAGGCGGCTGCCGCGCGTCGCCCACACGATCCGTGTCGCCGGGTCGTCCTGCGCCAGCCGGGCCAGCGCGAGCAGCGTGCCGGCCGCGGAATGTCCGGCGCCCACGACGAGGATCCGCTTCCCCGCGAACCGGGCGCGTGCGGCCCCCAGCACGTCGGGCATGCCGTAATCGATGCGAGCGGCCAGCGCCGCTTCGCCAAGCGCGGGAATGCCGTCCGCCCCCAGCGGGTTCGGATGCGACCACGTGCCGGTCGCATCGATCACCGCGTCGGCCAGGTACGCGCGCGGGCCGGCGGCCGTGTCGGCGCGGATGACGAACGGCGCACGCTCGCGGCCCTTCGTTTTCACCTTGTCGAAGCCGGCGCGCGTGAGCGCGGTGACGCGGTGGCCGAACAACAGGTGCGGCGCGATCTCGGGCGTGGCGGCCAGCGGCGCCAGATAGTCGTCGAGCAGTTCGCCGGCGGTCGGCAGGGCGTCGGGAGCCGGCGCCGTCCACCCGTGGCGCTCCAGCAGCTGGCGCGCGGCCTTGTCCACGTCGTACCGCCATGGCGAAAACAGGCGCACGTGCCGATAGGTCGCGAGGTTCGCACCCGGCGCCGCGCCCGCCTCGAACACCAGGGGCGTAAGGCCGCGCGCGACCAGGTGCGCCGCGGCCGCGAGGCCCACCGGACCGGCGCCCAGCACCGCGACCGTAAGTTGTCGTTCGTTCGTGTCCATCGTCGTTCTCTCCTTTATTCGTTATTCGACGAATACAGAATAGATTCCCGCGCTCGACCATGTCAAGTCATTTCGACTATAATCGAATTATCGAATTGAAAAGCGGAGCGACCATGGACAACAAGGAAGCGGTGGCGGCCCTCGCCGCCCTCGCGCAGGAATCGCGGCTGGCGACCTTCCGGCTCCTCGTGCAGGCCGGGCCGGACGGACTTGCCGCCAGCAGGATCGCGGAAGCGCTGGGCGTCCCGCCCTCGTCGCTGTCGTTCCACCTGAAGGAGCTGACCCACGCCGGCCTCGTCGTCCCGCGCCAGGAGGGCCGCTTCGTCATCTATGCCGCCCGCTTCGACTCGATGAACGCCCTTGTCGGCTTCCTCACCGAAAACTGCTGCGGCGGCACGCCCTGCTCGCGCGACACCTCCTGCTGCTGACTCTTATCTCCATGAACATACTCTTTCTCTGCACCGGCAACTCCTGCCGCTCGCTGATCAGCGAAGCCGTCTTCAACCACCTGGCCCCCGTCGGCTGGCATGCCCTCAGCGCCGGCAGCCACCCGACCGGCCGGCTGAACGCCCGCGCGCTCGCCCTGCTGGCCGCCAAGGGCATCCCGACCGACGGCTACTACAGCAAATCGTGGGACGGCCTGCCCGTCACGCCGGACGTCGTCGTCACCGTGTGCGACAGCGCCGCCGGCGAAACCTGCCCGGCCTACCTCGGCCCGGTGCTGCGCACGCACTGGGGCGTGGAGGATCCGAGCCACGTGACCGGCACGGAAGCCGAGATCGATGCCGCGTTCGAACAGGCCTACGCGATCCTGCGCGCGCGCATCGAGGCATTCCTGGCGCTGCCCCTCGACCGCCTGGCCGGCGACCGCGCGGCATTCCAGGCGGCGCTCGACCATATCGGCAAGCTGGGCGGATCGACGCCGTGATGCTGCCGGCGCTGCTCATCTTTCTCGCCACGCTGATCCTCGTCATCTGGCAACCGCGCGGCCTCGGCATCGGCTGGAGCGCCGCCGCCGGCGCCGCCGTCGCGCTGCTCGCGGGCGTGATCCGCGTGGACGACATCCCGGTCGTCTGGCACATCGTCTGGAACGCCACCGGCGCGTTCGTCGCCATCATCGTCATCAGCCTGCTGCTCGACCGCGCCGGGTTCTTCGAATGGGCCGCGCTGCACGTGGCGCGCTGGGGCGGCGGGTACGGCCGGCGGCTGTTCGTGCTGCTGGTGCTGCTCGGCGCGGCCGTCGCAGCGCTGTTCGCGAACGATGGCGCGGCGCTGATCCTCACGCCGATCGTGATCGCGATGCTGGCCGCGCTGCGCTTCCCGCCGCGCGCCACGCTCGCGTGCGTGATGGCGGCCGGCTTCATCGCCGACACGTCCAGCCTGCCGCTGGTCGTGTCGAACCTCGTCAACATCGTGTCGGCGGATTATTTCGGCATCGGCTTCGCGCGCTACGCGGCCGTCATGGTGCCGGTCGATATCGTCGCCGTGCTGGCGACGCTCGCCGCGCTCGTCGCGTACTTCGGCCGCGACCTGCCCGCCCGCTACGACCTCGCCCAGCTCAAGCGCCCGATGGATGCCATCCGCGACCGCGCGACCTTCATCGCCGGCTGGTATGTGCTGGCGCTGCTGCTGGCAGGCTTCTTCTGGCTGGAGCGCGTGGGCGTGCCCATCAGCGCGGTCGCCGCGGCGGGCGCCCTCGTGCTGCTGGCCGTCGCGGCGCGCGGCCATGTCATTTCCGTGCGCGCCGTGCTGCGGGGTGCCCCATGGCAGGTCGTCGTGTTCTCGCTGGGGATGTACCTGGTGGTCTACGGCTTGCGCAACGCCGGCCTCACGGACGGCCTGACGGCGCTGCTGGCGCGCAGCGCGGCGCACGGCACCTGGGGCGCCGCGCTCGGCACCGGGTTCGCGACCGCCCTGCTGTCTTCCATCATGAACAACATGCCCACCGTGCTGGTCGGCGCACTGGCGATCGACGCCGTTCCCGCCACCGGCGCCGTGCGCGAGGCGATGGTGTATGCCAACGTGATCGGCTGCGACCTCGGTCCGAAGATCACGCCCATCGGCAGCCTGGCCACGCTGTTGTGGCTGCACGTGCTGGCGGACAAGGGCATCCGTATTTCCTGGGGCCAGTACTTCCGCACCGGCATCGTGCTGACCCTGCCGATCCTGCTCGTGACGCTGGCCGCGCTGGCGCTGCGGCTTTCCTGACACGACCCATCATGGACAACCTGCCCAACATCGATTTCGAACGCCTCGACCTGCCCACCCAAGCCAGGCTGGAACCCGTCGGCAGCCTCGATCATCCGCCGCGCATCCTGATGCTGTACGGCTCGCTGCGCGAGCGCTCGTTCAGCCGCTTCCTCACGTACGAGGCGGCACGCATCCTCGAACACTTCGGGGCCGACGTGAAGATCTTCGACCCGATGGAGTTGCCGATGGTCGGCAGCGTGCCGGAGACGCATCCGAAGGTCGTGGAACTGCGCGAACTATGCCTGTGGTCCGAGGGCCAGGTGTGGTGCAGCCCGGAACGCCACGGCGCCGTCACGGCCGTCATGAAGAACCAGATCGACTGGATTCCGCTCGAACAGGGCGCGGTACGGCCCAGCCAGGGACGCACGCTCGCCGTGATGCAGGTCTGCGGCGGTTCGCAATCGTTCAACGTGGTCAACACGCTGCGCCTGCTGGGACGCTGGATGCGCATGTTCACGATCCCGAACCAGTCGTCGGTGCCGATGGCGTACAAGGAATTCGACGACGCCGGCCGCATGCGCCCGTCCGCCTACTACGACCGTCTCGTCGACGTGATGGAGGAACTCTACAAATTCACGCTGCTGCTGCGCGGCCGCACGGACTACCTGACCGACCGCTACAGCGAACGCAGCGAACGGGCGCGCAAGGCCATCGACCGCCAGATCGGCAAGCTGTAGGGCGCACAACGTTCCCCAGCGAACAGTCGACCGCCGGCCCCGTCATTACGATGGATGCATCCGCTGCATTCCGGAGAGGCCGCTATGTTCGATATGGACCTTCCCTGGTGGGAATTTGTTGCGCGGGGCGCGCTGGTCTATGTTGCCCTGCTCGTCATGGTGCGATTGTCCGGACGGCGCACGATCAGCCAGCTGACGCCGTTCGACCTGCTCGTCGTGATGCTGCTGTCGGAAGCCGTGTCGAACGGCTTGTCGGGCGGCGACGATTCCGTCAGCGGCGGCCTGATCATCGCGGCCACGCTGATCGTGCTGAACGCGGGTATCGGGATGCTTGCAGCCACCAGCCATCGCATGGAATCCCTGCTGGACGGCGACTCGCTGCTCATCGGCCGCGATGGCGTGTTCTTCGACAAGGTCCTGCGCCGCAATCGCGTGGGCGAGTCGGACGTCCGGCAGGCACTGCGCCAGGCCGATTGCGCGCAGCACGAGATGCAGTGCGCCTTCCTCGAGGCCGACGGCAGCATCACGATCATGAAGCGGCCGCTGGCCACGGATCCGGTGCGCACCTGACCATCAAAACGCGTAGCCGGCGCCGAGCAGGAACACGTCGGAATCGCGCTCGTAATTCGTGATGACGCGGCTCCACGTGAGCTGGCCGCGCCAGTGGTCGTCGATGCGGTAGCGCATGCCGATCGACGCGATCGGCGCCACGTGGTTCTCGCGCGCCGCGTGGGGATCGGTGCGGTCGAGCTGGTCGCGCATGGCGTAGGCGCCGAAGCCCATCTCCAGCACGGTGCGCTCGGTGAACGGGCGCAGCAGCCACACCTGGGCCGAGACGCCCTTGCGCTCGGCCGCGTCCACCTTCCCTTCATTCATCAGGATGACGCTGCCCTCGACATTCGGCGTGAACGTGCGCCGATACTCCAGGCCCGTCGACGTCGACGTTTCCGACTTGAAGCTGTTCACGATCGAGCGCCCCGCGAGCAGCATGACGAGGTTGTCGCCGCGGTCGGCGTTTTCCAGCCGGATCGGGCGCGGCACGCTGCCCAGTTCGTAGCCCATGCCGACCATCAGCATCGAGCTGTCGTGCGACGTGATGCCGTGCGTATGCGACAGGCGTGCCTCGACGTAGGCGCGCGAATGCAGGTGGTAGACCGCGTTCACGCTCATCAGCTGGCCCCAGCCGTGCTCATTGCGGTAGTCGCCCAGGGAGCCGTTGCCCGTCGTCGTGTCGAAGTAATAGTAGGGACCGAAGCCGGCGCCGAACGACCAGCCCCGTTGCGGGACGGCCGTATGCGCCCACAGCTGGGCGCCGAGACCGTCGCGGTGGTGGAGCTTCGGATGGCCTTCGTTCAGGTAATCGGCGCTCACCGAGAAGTACTTGTGCAGGTGCTGCGTATAGCCGACGTTGACCGCGAACGAGGAATTGCCGGCATCCGTGTCGGCGCGCATCGCACCGGCCAGCAGGGACGCGTCCTGGGCGTGGGCGACGGAGGAAATAGTGAGAAGCGTAAAGATGCTGTAAAGATAGTGCATGAATGGGGTCAATTAGGATCAGTTGCCGATTATGCCAAGCTTTCCTAATCTCAGTCGCCCGCGGGCACTATCTCAACCGTATGGTGTGAGGCCGCCCATGTCTTCAGTGCTAAGTTTTTAGTCAGCACCCCAGGACGGGGTGCGCGCAGGACTTTTGTTTAACAGGAGGTACTCCATGAAACGTGTTCTGTCCGTACTCGCACTGGCAGCGGCATCCACCGCCGTCGCCGTGCCCGCCGGCGCCGCGCCGGCCGACCCGAGCTACCGGGCCGTCGCCACCGGGGCGCTGGAAAGCCCGCCCAACCCCTCGCCCGGCACCAGCCTCGTGACGATCGACCTGGGCGGGAAGGAAATGTTCGTCGACATGCCGTTCCGCGACCTGGACGGCACCACCACGGATGCCCATATCCATTGCTGCACCGGCACGGCCTTCACGGGCGTGGCACCCGTGGCGGTGCCGTTCCAGGACTTCCCGATGGGTGTCACCGCGGGCACCTACAGCAAGGCCATCCCGCTGGATGACGCGATGTCCTACGATCCCGCCTTCGTGAGCACGCACGGCGGCACGGCGTCGAGTGCCGAAACGGCCCTCATCGACGCCATCAACGCCAACGAGGCCTACGTCAACATCCACACGAGTCTCTATCCGAACGGGGAACTCCGCGGCTGGCTGGTGGCCGCACCGCCCGTGCCGGAGACGGCCGAGTGGTCGATGCTGGCCGTGGGTCTCGCCGGGTTGATGTGGATGAGCCGGAGACGGCCGATGGTGTGAGATGGATGGTTGATGCGGGGAGGCATCAACTTACATGCAACGCCGCCCACGCGGGCACCGCGACCCGCCAGAATGCTTCCAGCGACCCTGGCTCGCCCACTTCCAGCCCGAGAAACCCCGCCGATTGCCGCAACGCGGCCACTGCAGCTTCTTCGTCCCCCGGCCGCACGGCCAGCGCCCCCGTCTGCTTCGACAGTTTTTCGCCATTCGCATTGCGCACCACCGGCACGTGCAGGTAGCGCGGCGTCGCCACGTCCAACAGCCGCTGCAGGAAGATCTGGCGCGGCGTGGAATCGAGCAGGTCGGCGCCGCGCACGACGTCCGTCACGCCCTGCTCCGCATCGTCCACGACGACGGCCAGCTGGTAAGCCCAGTAGCCATCCGCGCGCTTCAAGACGAAGTCGCCCGACTCGCTGGCCAGCCGCTGCGTGACGACGCCGGCCACGCGGTCCTGGAATGAGATCACGTCCGCGCCCGCCTCCGGCACGCGCAGGCGCAGGCTGCGCGGGCTGCGGCCCGGCGCGAGGCCGTGGCGGCACGTGCCCGGGTAGATGGCGGCGCCGTCGGGCGCGACGCCCAGGCGCGAATCGGCGATCTCGCGGCGGTTGCAGCCGCACGGGTAGACGTGGCCGGCGAGGCGGTCGTACGCGGCCTCGTACAAGTGCTTGCGGCGGCTCTGCCACACGACCTCGCGGTCGGACTCCATGCCCAGGCGGTGCAGCAGGTCGAGGATCTCCCCGGCGGCGCCGGGCACGCTGCGGCCCTCGTCGATGTCTTCGATGCGGATCAGCCAGGTGCCGTGGTGGGCGCGCGCATCCAGATAACTGGCCAGCGCGGCGACCAGCGACCCCGCGTGCAGCGGGCCCGTGGGCGATGGAGCGAAGCGGCCGACGTAGCCGCCGTTGGATCGGGTGTTCATCGGCGCAACCATAACATACGCCCCTGCCTTGATCCATATCTGGCAATATCGAGAATCGTATTGAGAATGATTCGCGTTTACGTTATGCTGCGCTCCCGTCGTTATTGAGAAGGCAAGCCGATGAACGCGATACCGAAACTGCTCAACCCCATCGATCACGCCCTGGACGCCGTTGCCGCCGAGCTGGCCTCGTCCGACGCCCGCCGGCGCAGCCTGCAGAGAACATTGCAGGCCCTGTTCCGCGAACGCCTCCTGAACCGGGACCAGTTGATCACGGAGGGCGCGGTGTCGTGGCTGCCGCTGTGGGCGCAACAGGGCATGCTGCGTTTCGAGGGCCTGAACCTCGGCCGCATCGGCGATTGCCGGCTGGCCGGGGGCGTGTCGTACTACGCGACCGGGGAACGGCCGCAGCCCGTCGCGCATGCGGCGGCGCTGCTGGCCTGCGTGGCGCCCTCCCTGCCGGGCCAGGGCGCGGACCTGCAACGGCTCATCCACGAACTCGACAACAGCCTCGCCAACGACGTGCTGTGCCTCGGCTACCGCCGCGGCTGGGCGCGGGCGCTGCGCGCCGAACTGGGTAAGGCCGACACCCATTTCATCGCCGCGCTGCGCAAGTCCGGCCATGCGAATCCCGCCCTGCTGCTGGAGCAATGGGGCACGCTGGGCCATCCGTGGCATCCCACGTTCAAGACCAAGCTGGGCCTGTCCGCGGACGAGGTCACGGCGCTGTCGCCGGAATTCCAGCCGACGCTGGCCGTGCCGCTGGCCGCGATCCGCGCGGACAAGGCGCACGTCACCTTCTCGACCGGCGACGGCGACTACCTCGCGTGGTTCGGCCGGCACTTCCCGCAGCCGCTGCTGCGCTGGAAAGTCGCCCTGGCGGCGCTGGGCAAGTCGCCTTCCGACTGGCTCCCGCTGCCGCTGCATCCCTTCCAGGCCGGCAGGGTGATCCCGGAAAAATTCGCGGCCGAGATCGCGCGCGGCGACCTGCTGCTGCCGGACGACGTGGCGCTCGACGCGACCCCGACCATGTCGTTCCGCACCGTCGTCCCGGCCGGCTCGCCGGCCTTGCCGCACCTGAAGCTGCCGGTGTCGCTGCGCCTGACGAGCGTGCAGCGGACCGTGTCGCCGAAGTCCGCCGTGATGGGACCGCGCATCACGCGCCTGCTCGCGACGATCCTCGACGCCGAAGCGGGCTTCGGCGGCACGCTCGACATCGTGCGCGAGGATGTCGGCCTCCACTACCTCGACCCGGACGGCATCGATGACCGCGCGCGCCACCTGGCGATCCTGTATCGCGCCAATCCGATGGCGAAGGCGGACGGCGCACGCTTCCCGGTCCCCGTCGGTGCCCTGTTCGCGGAATCGCCGTTCAGCGGCCGGCCGCTCGTCACCGAGGCCGTCGCGCTCGCATACGGCGACCATGCCGCAGGCGCCGTCGCGTACTTCGAGCGCCACGCGCGCACCGTGCTGACGGCTCTGCTGTCCGCGTATCTCGTGTACGGCATCGCGTTCGAAGCGCACCAGCAGAACAGCTTCGTCATGCTCGACGCGGACTACGCGCCCGTGCAGCTGCTCGCGCGCGACTTCGGCGACCTGCGCATCCACGGCCCCACCCTGCGCGGCGCGGGCCTCGCGATCGACGCCTACCGCGCCGGCGCCACCGTGTACGAGGACGACGGCCCCGTGCGCGACAAGCTGCTGCACGCCGTGCTGTTGTGCCACCTGTCCGAACTGGCGCTGCTGCTGGCGCGCGCGTACGGCCATCCCGAGCATCCGTTCTGGGACGTCCTGCGGCGCGAGATCGACGCCGTGTTCACGGCCTTGCGCGGCCGCGTCGACGCGGCCCGCTGGCACGCCGAACGCGCGGCGCTGCTGGAGCACGAGTGGCCCGCGAAAGCGTTCCTGCGCATGCGCCTGTCCGATACGCAGGACGACGTGCACGGCACCATGCCCAATCCGCTCGCATGACCACCACGCGCTGGCTGTTCGCGCTGCAGCTCGTGGCGATGGGCGCCATGGAGATGAGCGGCCCGTTCTGGCCCCTGCACCTGCGCCGCGTGGGCGAGCTGTCGCCGCACGCGCTGGCGTGGGTCAGCGCCATCGCCTACGCGGGCCCGATGGCCATGGCGATGTGCACGACGCCGTGGTGGGGCCGCCTCGGCGACAGGGTCGGCCACAAGCCGATGCTGCTGCGCGCGCTGCTCGCGCTGGCGGCCACGCAGTGGTGGATCGCGGCGACGGACAGCGTGGCCGTCATCCTGTCCGTGCGCCTGCTGCAGGGCGCCCTCGCCGGCTACATCGCGGCCGCTCAGGCCTATGGCGCGCGGCTCGTGACGCGCGCGGCGCGCGGCGCACTGATGTCGCAGTTGCAGGCCGCGACGGCCATCGGCTCCGTGACAGGTCCGGTGATCGGTGGCTGGCTGTTCGATGCCCAGGGTTTTACCAGCGTGAACGTGTGGGCCGGTGCGGCGTGCCTGCTGTGCGCGGCGCTGGCCTCGTTTGTCCTGCCGGCCGTCGCGCCGCCGGCCACGCGGTCCTCCGGCGTGCGTGAGCGGAAGGCGGCGCTGCCGGCCGGGCTGTATGGCCTGCTGCTCGGCATCGTGCTGGTGCAGGCCGGGAAGATGATGCCGCAGACGTTCTTCGGCCTGTATGCCGACGAAGTCCTGCACGTATCGAACCGCGTGACGGGCCTGTGCTATGCCGGCACGGCGCTCGGCCTGTGCGTGGCCGCGCCGTTCTGGGCCCGGCGCTTCGCGCACCTGGCGCATGCACGCGTGCTCGCGCAGGTCGAATGGATTCTCTGGGCCTGCGTCGCCATCGTCGCGGTGCAGGCCCTCGCAACGAATATCGCCGTGTTCGTGCTGGCGCGCGTGCTGTGGGGCGTGTGCCTCGCCGCGCTGCTGCCCGTCTTTTACGGCCTGCTCTCGCGCGAAGCGGCGGACGACCAACAGGGCCGCGTGCTCGGCGCCGGCAACGGCGCCGCCAAGGCCGGCGCGCTCGTCGGCGCCGGCGCGGGCGGCCTTGCGCTCGCGTGGGTGCCGCTGTCCGCCATGTTCTGGACCGTCGCCTTGCTGTACGCCGTTGCCGCCATCGGCATGCGCGCGATCCGGACCCGGTCGTCCGATTTCCAACACCTTCAAACAACAACAGGAACATCATGAAACAAGTACTGCGCCCCCTCCCCTGCCTCGTCGCCCTCGCCTGCAGCGTGTGGACGCCGGTCCGTGCCGAAGAACCCGCGATGCCGGAAGTCGTCATCCGCGACCGGAAGATCGACGCCGGCTCGTACGAAGTCACCGAGACCAACACCGCCACCAAGATCGACGTGCCGCTGCGCGACATTCCGCAGACCGTCAACGTGGTGCCGGCCGTCGTGCTGCACGACCAGAACGCGCTGTCGCTGCAGGACGCGCTGCAGAACGTGCCGGGCCTGTCGTTCTCCGTCGGCGACGGCCAGCGCGACCAGGTGACGATCCGCGGATTTTCCGCCATCAGCGACCAGTTCGTGGACGGCGTGCGCGACGACGCGCTGTACTTCCGCGACCTCTCCAACATCGAACGCGTCGAAGTGCTCAAGGGGCCGGCTTCCGTGCTGTATGGCCGCGGCTCGGCGGGTGGCCTCGTCAACCGCGTGACGAAGAAGCCGCTCGCGGATCCGCTGCTGGAGGCGGGCGTCACGCTCGGCTCGCACGGACAGCGCCGCGGCGAGTTCGACGTCGGCGCGGCCAACGACGACAAGGACGCCCTGTTCCGGATGACGGGTGCGGTCGAAGACTCGACCGGCTTCCGCGACCGCTACTTCCTGCGCCGCCAGGCCCTCGCGCCGTCGGCGACGTTCAGGCTGTCGCCCGCCACGACGCTGACCCTGCAAGCCGACTACCTGCACGACAAGCGCCTGGCCGACCAGGGCGTGCCCAGCTACCACGGCCGCCCCGTCGACGTGCCGGTCGAGACCTATTTCGGCGCCGCGAACGCCACCGCGCGCGCATTCGTGCAAAGCGACGTGAAAAGCGCCACCGCGACGCTCGACCACGCGTTCACGCCCGACCTGAAACTGCACACGGTGCTGCGCGCGTACGACTACGCGCTCGACCGGAACTACACGTCGATCGGTACCATCAAGGACGGCGCCAACCCGACCATCTCCATCGGCCAGAGCCACCGCCTGCGCGACGAGGACGGCCGCTACCTGCAGAACGAACTCTCCCAGACCGTCGACTGGGGCACGACGAACCACAAGCTGCTGTACGGCGTGGAACTCGGCCGCCAGAACAAGAGCGAGGTGCTCCGCTCGCGCAACAACGTGGCGACGTACCACCTGTTCCACCCCGTGCTCGTCGACCTGCCGGTGCTGCCGGATAGCGTCGCACCCGGCGCGGATAACCAAAACCGCGTCGACATCGCTGGCCTGTACCTGCAGGACCTCGTGGCGCTGACGCCGGAATGGAAAGTCCTGGCCGGCGTGCGCTACGACCGCCTGAAGCAGGACCGCGACGACCGCACGGCGAAGAACATCGACCTGCAGCGCACGGACGATACCTGGTCGCCGCGCCTGGGCGCCGTGTACCAGCCCACGAGCCGCGTGGCCGTCTACGCCTCGTGGAACCGCTCGTTCCAGCCGATCGCGGACTCGTTCACGTTCCGCGCCAACAGCGACACCCTGAAGCCCACGCAGACCGTCAACAAGGAAGCGGGCGTGAAGCTCGACCTCAGTGCCCGTTCGAGCCTGACCGCGGCGCTGTTCGACATGACCCAATCGAACATCCAGGTCGCCGATCCGGCCAACACGAACTTCTCGCTGCCCGTCGGCCGCCAGCGCACGCGCGGCCTGGAACTGAGCTTCATGGGCGAGATCGCGCCGGGCTGGGATGCGATCGCCGGCTATGCGAACATGCGCGGCACCATCGAGGACTCGACGGAGCTGACGTCCGCCGGCAAGCCGTTCGAAGGCAACACGGCCGCGCTCACGCCGCGCCACACGTTCAACGCGTGGATCAAGCACCGCCTCGATGGCCACTTCTGGGTCGCCGCCGGCGGCCGCGCGGAATCGAGCCGCTATGCGTCGCCGGACGACCTGACGACACTGCCGGGCTATGGCGTCCTGCAGCTCGGCGCCGGCTACGACAGCGGCAAGGTCGACGTCACGGTCACGGTGCGCAATCTGCTCAACCGGACTTATTTCGTGTCCGCGCACAGCGGCGCCAACGACTACAACATGCCGGGCGAGCCGCGCACGGTACTGGTCAGCGCGCGCTACCGCTTCTAAAGGGCGTTTTTATGTCAAACTAGCGCCATGTGCGTCAACTACCGCCCCCCGCTGCCCGAACAACTCGACATGGTGCTCGGCACCCTCGTCGACCTGTATCGCGACTGGGACTGGCCCAGCGAAACGTGGAAGGATTACACGGCCCCGATCGTGCGCGCGGGGCCGGACGGCGAACGCGTGCTGCAGCTCGCGAGCTACGGCATGGTCCCGCGCCGCCACATCCCGGCCGGTGTCAAACCGTTCGACACGATGAACGCGCGCGCCGAATCGCTGGGCGAAAAGCGCTCGTTCGCCCCGGCCTGGCGCCGTACCCAGTTGTGCGCCGTGCCGATGACCTGTTTTTATGAGCCCAACTACGAGAGCGGCCGCGCCGAACGCTTCGGCATCGGCATGCGGGACGACGCCGTGTTCTTCGTGGCGGGCCTGTGGCGCGAGTGGTCGGAGGCCGACGGGACGATCGCGGCGTCGTTCACGCAGATCACGATCAACGCGGACGATCATCCGCTGATGCGGCGCTTCCACAAGCCAGACGACGAAAAGCGCGCGCTCGTCGTGCTGCCGCCGGACGACGTCGACGCGTGGCTGCACTGCCGCGATCCGGAGCTGGCGCGCAGCTTCCTGCGGCCTTATCCGGCGGAAGAGATGAAGGCATGGGCTGCGCCGAAGGCGCCCGTGAAGAAATCGCCGCCGCCGTCGGCGCCGCAGAACCTCGAGTTATTCTGATCCGAACTGCCCGGCCAGTACCCGCGTGGCGGGCTCCGTCGCAAGGGGGCGGTAGTAATAATAGCCCTGCACGAGGTCGCTGCCCATCTCGCGCAACAGCGCCAGCTCGGCTTCGGTCTCCACGCCTTCCGCCACCACGTCCATGCCGAGCGCGCGGGCCAGCGTAAGGACCACCTCGACGATCTGGCGCTTGTCGTCGTGGCAATCGAGCTTGCTGACGAACGAGCGGTCGATCTTCAGCGTGTCGATCGGCAGGCGGCGCAGGTAGCTGAGCGACGAGTAGCCGGTGCCGAAATCGTCCAGGCTGACCCGCACGCCCAGCGCCTTCAATTGCGCGAACGCGGCCAGTGCCCTTTCGGCGTCCGCCATCACGGCGGTTTCGGTCAGCTCGAGCTTGAGCGTGGCGGGCGCGATGCCCGTCTCGGCCAGCACATGCGTCACCACGCCGACGAGGCCCTCGTCCGTGAACTGGACCGCCGACACGTTCACGCTCATCGTCAGGTGCATGTCGAAGGCCTGCTGCCAGTCGCGCAGCTGGCGGCACGCCTCCCCCAGCACCCATGCGCCGATCGGCTCGATCAGGCCGGTTTCTTCGAGGATCGGGATGAACCGGGCCGGCGGCACGAGGCCATGTACCGGATGGCGCCACCGCAGCAGGGCTTCGAAACCGCGCACCCGGCCGTCGAGCGGGGCAACGATCGGCTGGTACTCCAGGAAGAACTCCCGGCGGTCCATCGCGTAGCGCAGATCGGCTTCCATCCGCAGGCGGCTCACGGCAGCCCGCTGCATGGCCTGGTCGAACATCATCCAGCGCGCGCGCCCCGTGCGTTTGGCGTGGTACATCGCGATGTCGGCATCGCGCACGATGTCCTCGACGTGGGCGTAGCCGGTCGCGCTCAGGGTGATGCCCACGCTGGCGGTCACGAACACGCGCTGATCGGCCACGTCGAAGGGTTCGGCCAGCACGCTCATGATGCGCTCCGCGACCAGGATCGCATGTTCGGCGCTGCCGACCTGGTCGAGCAGGATCACGAATTCATCGCCGCCGAGACGCGCGACCAGGTGCTCGTGCGCGAACGCGACATCGCGCGCCACCATGTCGTTCTGGCGCAGGCAGGCCGACAGTCGCCGGGCCGCAGCGATGATCAACTGGTCGCCGCACTGGTGTCCCAGGCCGTCGTTGATCGACTTGAAGCGGTCCAGGTCCACGAACAGCACGGCGAAATGGTCGCCCGGCTTGCGCCGCGTGCGCTGCAGCAGGTGCTCGAGACGTTCCAGGAACAGCCTGCGGTTGCCCAGCTGCGTCAGGGGATCGTGCAGCGCATTGTGCATGAGCTTGTCCCGCGCGCGGCAACGCTCGAACACGCGGCCGAGCTGCGTGCCGACCTGGGCCATCAGGCGCAGCAGCGATTCGTCCGGCGCCTCGCGCTTGCGGCTGAAAAACTTGACCACCGCGACCACTTCGCTGGCGATCATCACCGGAAACGCGACGAGCGAAGCAAACCCCGCGCCGACGATCAGTGGCAGGCGCGGCAGCTCGACCGTGCCCGAGCCATCGGTGGCCAGCCATTCCGGCCTGCCGCTCAGCGCGACCCGCCCTGGCAGCCCGACGCCGGGCGCGAACATGTCGGCGTCGGTGCGCGTTCGCAGTTCCTGGACCGGACTGGCCCCATTGCGCGCAGCCTCGTCATACCAGATGCCGGTGGCGTTGAGCCGCTGCTGCCCTCGCGGCCCCGACACCAGCCACAGGGTGCCGAGGGGCGAACTCACATAGCGACACATTGCCTCGAGCGCGCGCCCCATCGCGGCATGGACGTCGTCCGCCTCGTTGGCGGCCACCGCGATACTCTCCAGCAGGGCAATTTCTTGCTGCCGCTGGTACAAATCACGCAGGCCCCGCTCGGCGATCGCCTCGGCTTCATGGCGCGCGGCCGCTTCGCGCCGCACGCGCCGCTGGAGGCGGGCGATCTCCGCTGCGGCTTCCGCATTGTCGAGCCCGTTCATGCCGGCTCGAAGCGCACGTGGAACTCGCAGCGGCGATCGCCGCGGTGCATGCATTCGTGCTGTTCGAGCTCGATCCGCTCGCCGAAAAGCGTGGCGGCGCCGTGCATGAACCCATCGGCAAGCGCACACAAGCGGCGGGGGGAGTCGTAGCCGATCTTCAGCACGCCGGCGACGCTCGTATCGAAAGCGAAGACGGGCGTCCGCGCGCCGGGATAGAGCTTGCAGACCTCGGGATGAATGATGTTGTTCAGGCTCAGCAGGAAACTGCGCACGTTCGCATGGCTGTCGAAGATCACCGGGTAACGCCGTGCCAGCAGCGGCATCGCCCTGCGTCCAAACCAGCGCAACACGGTATCTTCCGGTATGTCCAGGGCGTCCGCTGCCGCACGCACCAGGGCCGCAATCTCGGCGTCGTCGTAACTGCCGAGCGATGTATAGGCGCCTTCCAGTCCTGCCGCATCGAGCAGCCGATCCCACGCGGCGTCGCCGTATGTGCTGCTGACGGCCTCTTCCAACAAATTAAAAACGATACCTTTCACTGCGCTCCCGTCGTGCCGTATTGCCGAAATGATTATTTCTGTTGAATTATATTAATAATACAATCGAACTAAATCAATCCTTAATGCGCTCGCTACGGGATATCCACAGTGAATAGTGCGCTATCTACCTTGATTCGGCCGTTTTCACCACCTCGATCACCTTCTTCGCCGCCTCGTTCGGCACCGCCAGCGACAGCTGGTAATGCACGATCTCGAACCCGGCCGGCGTCCTGCGGATGACGCCGCTGGCCATGCAATGGCCCATGTGTTCCGTGTCGAGCAATTCGTCGAACCAGATCATCGATCCATCCGCCGTCGCGTAGACATTGCGCCGCGTGGGATGAAAGACCCACGCGGCCTGCTTGCCCTCGAAGTATTTGCGGCCCCACTCGCGGAACGCGTCGCGCTGCCACAGCTCGGTGCGGTCCGTGCCGATATAGACGCCGTCCGGCGCCATCTTGTCGAAGTAGCGCATGCGCGCGTGCGCGGCGTCGTCGTGCCAGCCGTCGACGAACGCATTGACCTGCTGCGCGAGGGCCGGGTCGACGCCGGCGGCGTGCGCGAGGCCGGCCACGAACAGGCAGCAGGCGAGGATGAGCGATTTCATGGTCTTGATGTCCTCATGTGGCCAGGATCGGATGCCCTTCGGCCGAGCATAGCGAAATGGTGCAATTGCGTCCACCGGGACGGAGCACGCGGTGCTCGCGCGTGCGCGCGGAATCGTGGATAATTCCCGCCATGAACGATACTACCCAACTCCCACCCCTGCCCGACCGCCTGTCCATCGACCCGAAGAGCCCGCACCATGACGCGGAAGTCTTCAAGCACCCGGTCGGCATCCGTTTCAACGGCAAGGAACGCACGGACGTCGAGGAATACTGCCTGAGCGAAGGCTGGATCAAGGTCGCCGCCGGCAAGACCCTGGACCGCAAGGGCCGCCCGATGCTGATCAAGCTGAAAGGTACGGTCGAGGCGTATTACGCCGTCTGACCATTCATCGATAACGTGGACATGCCAAGGCCGCCGGGGCGATCCGGCGGCCTTTTCATTTTCGGCACATCTTACATTCCGATACCAATTTTTTGCATATATGCCAATACTTCCTGCTCAACGCCTTCATGTCGTTTCAGGTTGGAGTAATCGGCACGCAACTGGCGGTACAAGTCGACACTGACATGCAGCGCCCGCAGGCAGTCCGCCTTCGTACAGGAGGGGACCGTTTCCCGCAATGCGGCTGCGAAGTCCGGGGCCGCAGTTTCCAACCTGCGTACTCCTTGAGGCCGGGCACCCGCTCTGCGTAGTGCGAGTGGACCCAGTACATTGGACCGGACGTAGTTGATCATGTCGATGGCCTCGAAAATTTCTCCGCGGCCGATCTTCAACGCACCGTAGTGCATCCAGATCCAGAAACGTTCATCGATCCAGGCAATGTCTGGCTGAGGATAAACGCCACGACCTTGCGAGAGTGCGCCAGAAACGCGTTCGTCCCTCTGCCAGAGAACCGCGGGCTCCTCGACCCGGACATGCGCATCGGCCAAGGAAACGAACTTGAGATCGACGTGTATCAAAGGCGAACCATACAACGTGATGAGTACGCGTGGTTCCCCGACATGCTCGCCAGTGAATCCTGCCAGGTAGGTGCCAAGTTCTCGCGCGATCGCGACACGGTCGCGCAATACCTCATCCTGCTTGCCAGGCTCCGTGATGACGACCAGGTCCAGGTCCGAGAACTCATCCATATTATCGGTCAGGTAGGAGCCTGCGGCTGCTAACCCAAGAATCCTGGAATCTTCTGGTAACACACGCAATGCCACGTCGATGAATGCTCGATGGGCTTCAGGTAGCGTCTTTGGATAATGAGTAGGCATGATCGAAAGAAGATCCAAAACTGACAGCCTATCCGACAACACAACAGCAAATGTCTGATTTTCGTAGCGCGCCCCGCATCAACATATCCTCATCCGGCTGTATTCGCGCAGTCCGGAAGCGTGATCCGGCGCTGCTCGCCATGATGCGCGCGGCGGCCGACGTCCTGCCCCGCGATGCCGGCGACCGCATCGTCGTGCGCCTGCACGGCGACGCACCGGAAGACGCCAAGGAACGGATCCTGCGCGATGCCGACGTGTTCGTGCTGCCGGCCCGCCACGAGGGCTTCTGCGTCCCGATCGTGGAAGCGCTGGCCGCCGGCGGCAAGGTCATCGCCTGCGACAATTCGAACACGCCGGCCGTGACGGGTGGTCTCGCCAGCCTGTTGTCCCTGATCAACGTCGGCCGAATGACGCCTGCAGGCAGTCCAGCGCCTGCCGGTACGCCTCCCGCAACGCGTCCACGCGCGCCGCGTCGGCGCGGGCGGCGATGAGCGCAAGGCCGCTGCCGTGCGCGTGGTCGACGAGGATATCGCGCCACAGCAGGTGCGCCGGCGTGACGGCCGCGAGCAGCGCGGTCAGGCGGTCCGTGATCTCGCGGCTCGCGCCGGCGAAGGCCGCGGGCTCGGCAAAGATCGCGAGCGTCAGCTGCGGGTGCGCGACGACGGCGTCGTGATAGCGCGTCAGCAGCGTCCGGATCCCGTCGATGGGACCGGCGGCCGCGTCGACACCTTGCAGCACGTCGCCATACAACCGGTCCGACAACGCCCGCAACAGCCCGGCGCGGTCGGTCACATGGTGATACAGGCTCATCGGCGTCACGCCCAGCCGCGCCGCCAGCGCGCGCATCGTCAGGCCGGCGTCGCCATCCTCGTCCAGCAGGTCCAGCGCGGCATCCAGGATGGCGTCGCGCGTGACGCCCTGCCCGCGCGCGGGCCGGCCGCGCGGGCGCGTCATGGCAGCACGCGGTACGTGGATTGCACGAGGCCCGACGGGAAGCTGCGGCTGGCGACGAGGGCCAGGTCGCGGTCGGCCGGGAGTGCCCCGAACAGCGGCCGGCCCGCCCCGATCAGGACGGGCACCGTCGTGATGACCATGTCCTCGATCAGCCCGGCGCGCAGGAATGCCTGCACGACCTGGCCGCCGTCCACGTAGACGCGGCGGGCGCCGTCCTGCGCCAGGGCACGCATGGCATCGGGCGGTGACAGGTCCGCGAAACGCACCTTGCCGCGCAGGCGGTCGGGAACGGGCGTGCCGGCCAGTTGGCGCGACAGCACGAGCACCGGCCGGTCGTACGGCCAGGGATCGAACGTCGCGACCTTCTCGTAGCTGCCGCGGCCCATCACGATCGCGTCCTTGTCGGCGATGAAGGTGTCGTAGCCGTGGTCTTCGTTCGGGTCGTCGCGGGCGAGCAGCCAGCCGATGTCGCCGTCGGGGCGCGCGATGTAGCCGTCCAGGCTCGTGGCGATGAATACGTGTCCAGTCGTCATGAAGTCTCCTTATTTATACACTGTATATTTTATACGAAGGCGTAAAAAAAGCGAGCCCGCAGGCTCGCTTTCCGACGACGGGACAGGTCGATTAACGCTTGTCGATGGTCGGCACGTCGCGGACGGTCGAACCGACGAACAGCTGGCGCGGACGGCCGATCTTCTGTTCCGGATCGGCGATCATCTCGTTCCACTGGGCGATCCAGCCGATGGTACGGGCCATCGCGAAGATACCGGTGAACAGCGAGACCGGGATGCCCAGGGCCGACTGCACGATGCCCGAGTAGAAGTCGACGTTCGGGTACAGCTTGCGCGACACGAAGTAGTCGTCGTTCAGGGCGATCTTTTCCAGTTCCATCGCCAGCTTGAACAGCGGGTCGTCCTGCAGGCCCAGTTCGTTCAGCACTTCGTGGCAGGTTTCGCGCATCAGCTTGGCGCGCGGGTCGAAGTTCTTGTACACGCGGTGACCGAAGCCCATCAGCTTCACGCCCGAGTTCTTGTCCTTGACCTTCTCGATGAAGGCCGGGATGTTCTCGACCGAGCCGATTTCCTTCAGCATGTTCAGTGCGGCTTCGTTCGCGCCGCCGTGTGCCGGGCCCCACAGGCAGGCGATGCCGGCAGCGATACACGCGAACGGGTTGGCGCCCGACGAACCGGCCAGACGGACGGTCGAGGTCGATGCGTTCTGCTCGTGGTCGGCGTGCAGGATCAGGATGCGGTCCAGGGCGCGGACGAGGACGTCGTTGACCTTGTACTCTTCGCACGGGTTACCGAACATCATGCGCATGAAGTTCGCGCTGTACGACAGGTCGTTGCGCGGGTACACGAACGGCTGGCCGATCGAGTACTTGTATGCCATGGCGACGAGGGTCGGCAGCTTGGCGATCAGGCGGATGGCCGAGATCTCGCGCTGCTTGGCATCGTTGATGTCCAGCGAGTCGTGGTAGAACGACGCCAGGGCGCCGACGGTACCCACCAGCACCGACATCGGGTGCGCGTCGCGGCGGAAGCCGCGGAAGAAGAATTGCATCTGCTCGTGGACCATCGTGTGCTTGGTCACGGTGGCGACGAATTCTTCCTTCTGCTTGGCGTTCGGCAGTTCGCCGTTCAGCAGCAGGTAGCAGGTCTCCAGGAAGTCGCAGTTGACTGCCAGTTGCTCGATCGGGTAGCCGCGGTACAGCAGCTCGCCCTTGTCGCCATCGATGTAGGTGATGGCCGACTGGCAGGCGGCGGTCGACATGAAGCCAGGGTCATAGGTGAACTTGCCGGTCTGGCCGTACAGCTTGCGGATGTCGATGACGTCCGGGCCGATCGTGCCTTTGTAGATCGGCATGTCTACCGATGGGCTGCCGTCCGAGAACGACAGGGTGGCTTTGGTATCAGAGATGTTCATGGCACTTCCTTCTTTGGGAGGTGAGTCTACAAGACAAAATAAAACGAAATCTTCCGGTTTCGCTCAGGCTTGCCGCAGCCGCGCCACCAGGGCGCGGACGTGCGGGAGGTCGACCTCGCCTTCGGGCTCGGCGCGCCCCAGCAGCAGGTCCATCAGCGGGTTATCCGCCAGGTCCAGCAGACGGGTCAGCGCATCGACTTCCTCGTCCGTCATGGTTTCTTCATGCGCATCCAGGAAGCGCGTGAGGATCAGGTCGTTCTCGAGCAGGCCGCGGCGGGCGCGCCAGCGCAGGCGGGCACGGTTGGCGGGGTCGGATTGATGCGTATTCACACTAGAGTCCGTTGTTGGGTCAACACTATACTCCGGCTGCCGGATGCCGGCAGTACGGTAGTTTTACTGGGTTGTAGGGTGGGCTCCCCGAGCCCACGCGGAAGCCAACATGTCGCAGGCGTCACGCGTGGGCGGAGGCCGCCCACCCTACTCAGATCGCGCGGCGTACCAGCAATTCCTTGATCTTGCCGATGGCCTTGTTCGGGTTCAAACCCTTCGGGCACACGTCCGTGCAATTCATGATCGAGTGGCAGCGGAACAGGCGGTACGGGTCTTCCAGGTTGTCCAGGCGCTCGTTGGTCGCCTCGTCGCGCGAGTCGGCGATGAAGCGGTACGCCTGCAGCAGGCCGGCCGGACCGACGAACTTGTCCGGGTTCCACCAGAACGACGGGCACGACGTCGAGCAGCACGCGCACAGGATGCACTCGTACACGCCGTCCAGTTCTTCGCGTTCTTCCGGCGACTGCAGACGCTCTTTCTCCGGCGGGATCGAGTCGTTGATCAGGTACGGCTTGATCGAGTGGTACTGCTTGAAGAAGTTGGTCATGTCCACGATCAGGTCGCGGATGACCGGCAGGCCCGGCAGCGGACGCAGCACGATCGGCTGCGTCAGCTCGTTCAGGTTCGTCGTGCAGGCCAGGCCGTTCTTGCCGTTGATGTTCATCGCGTCCGAACCGCACACGCCTTCGCGGCACGAGCGGCGCAGCGCGAGCGAGTCGTCGACGTCGGACTTGATGCGCTGCAGGGCGTCCAGCAGCATCTTGTCGGTGTCTTTCAGCTCGACGGTGACGTCTTGCATATAGGGCTTCGAATCCTTGTCCGGATCGTAGCGGTAAATCTTCAGGTGGACTGTGCGTGCCATGTGTTACCTCATATTCTTAAATCGTAGGGTGGGCGGCCCTCCGCCCACGCGCGACGTTTGCGATCTGCCAGCTTCCGCGTGGGCTCGGGGAGCCCACCCTACCGGTTCGCGCATACCGAGACAGGTTCTTAGAACGTGCGGGGCTTCGGTTTGAACGTGTCGACGGTGAGCGGCTTGGTCACGACCGGCTTGTAGTCGAGACGGTTGCCTTCCGAGTAGAACAGGGTGTGCTTCATCCAGTTCACGTCATCGCGCTGCTCGTAGTCGCTGTGGGCGTGGGCGCCGCGCGATTCCTTGCGCGCCGCGGCCGACACGACGGTCGCCTTGGCCACTTCGATCAGGTTGTCCAGCTCGATCGCTTCGATGCGCGCCGTGTTGAACACCTTCGACTTGTCCTTGAACGAGACGTGCTTGCGGCGCTCGTCCAGGGCCATGATTTCCTTGACGCCTTCGTCCATCAGCGCCTGGGTGCGGAACACGCCGCAGTGCTTCTGCATCGTCGCGCGGATCGCGTTGGCCACGTCCTGCACCTTCTCGCCGCCGGTGGAGTTTTCCAGGCGGTTCAGGCGGCCCAGCGCGTAGTCCGCGAAATCCTTCGGCAGCGCGCGGTTGCCCTGCTCCTTCAGATTCTGCGCGACGATGTGGTTGCCAGCCGCGCGGCCGAACACGACGAGGTCGAGCAGCGAGTTCGTGCCCAGGCGGTTCGCGCCGTGCACCGACACGCACGAGCATTCGCCGATCGCGTACAGGCCATTGACGACCTTTTGCGAACCGGTGCCGTCAGGCGTGACGACCTGGCCGTGGATGTTGGTCGGGATGCCGCCCATCTGGTAGTGGATGGTCGGGACGACGGGGATCGGTTCCTTGGTCGCGTCGACGTTGGCGAACTTGTGGCCGATCTCGAGAATCGACGGCAGGCGCTTGCGGATCGTGTCCGCGCCGATGTGGCGCAGGTCCAGCAGCACGTGGTCCTTGTTCGGGCCCACGCCGCGGCCTTCCTTGATTTCCTGGTCCATCGAGCGCGAGACGAAGTCGCGCGGCGCCAGGTCTTTCAGGGTCGGCGCGTAGCGCTCCATGAAGCGTTCGCCGTTGCTGTTGATGAGGATACCGCCCTCGCCGCGCACGCCTTCCGTGATCAGCACGCCCGCGCCGGCCACGCCGGTCGGGTGGAACTGCCAGAACTCCATGTCCTGCAGCGGGATGCCGGCACGTGCCGCCATGCCGAGGCCGTCGCCGGTGTTGATGAAGGCGTTGGTCGACGCGGCGAAGATACGGCCCGCGCCGCCCGTGGCGAACACGGTCGTTTTCGCCTGCAGCATCATGACGTCGCCCGTTTCCATTTCGAGCGCGATCACGCCGAGGACGTCGCCGTCGGCGTTGCGGACCAGGTCCAGCGCCTGCCATTCGACGAAGAAGTGCGTGCGCGAGCGGACGTTACGTTGATACAGCGTGTGCAGCAGCGCGTGGCCGGTACGGTCGGCGGCGGCGCAGGCGCGCTGCACCGGCTTCTCGCCGAAGTTGGCGGTGTGGCCGCCGAACGGACGCTGGTAGATCGTGCCGTCCGGGTTGCGGTCGAACGGCATGCCGAAGTGTTCGAGCTCGTACACGACCTTCGGGGCTTCGCGGCACATGAATTCGATGGCGTCCTGGTCGCCCAGGTAGTCCGACCCCTTGACGGTGTCGAACATGTGCCAGTACCAGTCGTCCTCGCTCATGTTGCCGAGGGATGCGCCGATGCCGCCCTGCGCTGCCACCGTGTGCGAGCGGGTCGGGAACACTTTCGACAGCACGGCCACGTTCAGGCCCGCTTCGGACAGTTGCAGCGCCGCGCGCAGGCCGGAACCGCCGGCGCCGACGATGACGACGTCGAAATGGCGGACGGGGATGTTGGTGTTGATTGCTGCCACGATTACACGCTCCAGAGAATTTGCACAGTCCAGGCGGCGCAGGCGAGCAGCCAGAGCACCGTGGCGATCTGCAGGGTCAGGCGGATGCCGACCGGTTTGACGTAGTCCATCCAGATGTCACGGATGCCCACCCACACGTGGTAGAACAGGCCGAAGAACGTGACCATCGTGAAAAGCTTGAACCACTGGCGGGCGAACAGGCCGGCCCAGCCTTCGTACGTAAAATTCTGGCCGGTCAGGAACGAGACCAGCAGGATGACGGTGAAGATGACCATCACGATGGCGGTGACGCGCTGGGCCAGCCAGTCGCGCATGCCGTAGTGCGCGCCGACGACGAGGCGGCGCTGTCCGATATTCTTGGGGGTAGCAGCCATGATTAAAACACTCCGAACAGTTTGAGAGCGACCAGCAGGGTCAGCGCCAGGGCGACGACGAGCACGTAGCGCGCGGTGCGCTGCGCCGCGTCCTTGTCCAGGGCCATGTGGTTGTCCATGAACAGGTGGCGGATGCCGGCGCAGAAGTGGTGCAGGTAGCCCCAGGACAGGCCCAGGATGACGATCTTCGTGAACGGATGGCTGACGATCCCGGCGAAGTGCGCGAACGAGATCTCGGAACGGATGCTCTGCTCGAACAGGTAGAGCAGGAACGGCAGGAACAGGAACAGCACGAAGCCGCTGATACGGTGCAGGATCGACACGATGGCCGACGGCGGCTGCTTGTAGTTCATCGTGATGTCCGTAATGTTCACGTTACGGATCGGCTGCCCTCTTTTTTGCGCGTTCTTCACGGCTTCGGACATTGGAACACCTCCCTTAAAGCGTTTATTTATATTGACTCCGGACCACGCCGGTTGCTCTTCGACGCTTGCCCAAAATCAAGGCATTGTAATCGCTGCAAGCGATTCATGCAGCAGCATAGATCCGCCGCAAAAACAATTCACGACAATTCGTTTTGGTAATGATGCTTGGAGGTCAGATACAGCCCGCGCCGCAACTCGACCGCCTTGTCTCCATAGGTGAACGACACCCGGTCCGCGCACAGCAGCGGCGTTCCTTCCGGGACTTTCAACGCCTGCGCCGTCGGTGCATCGGCCGCCACCGCCCGGATCTTTTCCGACGCGCGGATCATGCGCGTGCCGAATTCCGATTCGAACAGTCCATACATCGGGCCCTTGTATTCCGCGAGACGCTCCGCCGTCAGCCCCTTGAACAACTGCCCCGGCAGCCAGAGTTCTTCCAGGATCGTCGGCGCGCCGCCGTCGCTCATCAGCCGTTTGATATAGACGACCGCGTCGCCCGATTTCAGGTCGAGCAGGCGCGCCACCTCGGCCGGCGCACGGATGCGCTTCACCTCGAGGTATTCGTGATCGAAATGCTGGGGGACGCCCTCGTCGGGCATCAGCTTGAGGAAACGGAAGTGGGCGCGCGCCTCGTTGTGGGTCGCGACGAACGTACCTTTACCTTGGCGGCGCACGACGAGGTGCTCGGCGGCAAGCTCGTCGATGGCCTTGCGCACGGTGCCCTGGCTGACCTTGTAGCGGCCGGCCAGCTCGACTTCGCTGGGGATCAGCTCGCCCGGTTTCCATTCGCCGGACTGCAGGCTCTGCGTGATGAGCGCCTTGATCTGCTGGTAAAGTGGAGAGAATGTGGGGGAAGGCGCCGCGCCGCCGACAGCGCTGCCGGCGCTCGTAGTCGTGGCGCCATTGCTGTTCGGATTGGACGGGGCTGGGTTCATAGACATCGATTTTTTCATAAATCCCATTGTCCGTCCAGTGGAGAAACCCTCAGATTATGTGTCTTATATAAGACATATGATATGAATTGACAGATGGAATCGTACGGGCATACACTCGCGATCGATCGAGCGTGGGCGCCCCGCCTGTCGGCAACCGTCGCACGCCCGGCTCGTGGGTAGTGCTTTTGGTATGATTGCAGTTTTCCCAAACTGGCGTATCCTCTGCGTCGCCCCGTTTTTCTTTCCCACTTTGGAGATTCATCATGGCTAAAACCCCTAAGCGCGTTGCCGTTACCGGCGCGGCCGGCCAGATCGGCTATTCCCTGCTGTTCCGCATCGCCAACGGCGACATGCTGGGCAAGGACCAGCCGGTCATTCTGCAGCTGCTCGAGATCGACAACGAAAAAGCACAGAAGGCGCTGAAAGGCGTCATGATGGAACTGGAAGACTGCGCATTCCCGCTGCTGGCCGGCATGACCGCCCACAGCGACCCGATGACCGCATTCAAGGATGCGGACGTCGCCCTGCTGGTCGGCGCCCGTCCGCGCGGCCCGGGCATGGAGCGTAAAGACCTGCTGGAAGCCAACGCCCAGATCTTCACGGTGCAGGGCAAGGCACTGGACGCCGTCGCGTCGCGTGACGTGAAAGTCCTGGTGGTCGGCAACCCGGCCAACACCAACGCCCACATCGCGATGAAATCGGCCCCGAACCTGCCGGCCAAGAACTTCACCGCCATGCTGCGCCTGGACCACAACCGCGCCCTGTCGCAAGTCGCCGCCAAGACCGGCACTGCCGTCGGCGACATCGAGCAGATGGTCGTCTGGGGCAACCACTCGCCGACCATGTACGCCGACTACCGTTTCGCGACGGTCAACGGCAAGTCGGTCAAGGACCTGATCAACGACCAGGAATGGAACGCCAACACGTTCCTGCCGACCGTCGGCAAGCGCGGCGCCGCCATCATCGACGCCCGCGGCGCCTCGTCGGCCGCTTCGGCCGCCAACGCCGCCATCGACCACGTGCGTGACTGGGTGCTGGGCACCAACGGCAAGTGGACCACGATGGGCGTGCCGTCGGACGGTTCGTACGGCATTCCGGAAGGCATCGTCTTCGGCTTCCCGGTGACCACCGAGAACGGCGAGTACAAGATCGTGCAAGGCCTGGACATCGACGCGTTCTCGCAAGAGCGCATCAACCTGACCCTGAACGAACTGAACGAAGAGCGCGCAGGCGTCGCTCACCTGCTGGGCCAGTAATCCCGCCGGACCGGTAGGCATACGTTTGGTGGGCACGAGGTGCCCACCCTACCGCAGATGCGCGGTTCGCAGGGTGGGCACCCGTGCCCACCCTAGGCCACGTTAACGCATATCCAAGACGACACAATGCATCCTTCCGAGGTTTTATTCCAGGGCCAACGCCAGCCGCTGCTGCTCCCTGCCTGCGACCACTATGCCGGCAGCGAGAAGCTGATGCGCAAATCGATGGCCCTGCAACAAGAGCTTGGTCCCATTTTCGACATCACCTTCGACTGTGAAGACGGCGCCAGCGCCGGCACCGAGCGCGCGCACGCGGAACTGGTCGCGGCGCTCGTCAACAGCGACGACAACCGCTACAACCGCATCGGCGCCCGCCTGCACGACGTCGGGAGCCCCCACTTCGCGCAGGACGTCGAGATCATCGTCGGCGCCGCCGCGCACAAGCTCGCCTACATCGTCCTGCCCAAGCCGAACAGCCTCGAAGACGTCGTGCGCGCGCAAGAGCTGGTCAACCAGGCCGCCGCGAAGGCCGGCCGTCACTTTCTCCCGCTGCACGTATTGATCGAAACGCACGGCGCCCTGCACGACGTGTACGCCATCGCCGCCCTGCCCCAGGTCGAGAGCCTGTCGTTCGGCATCATGGATTTCGTCTCGGCCCACTACGGCGCGGTACCGGCCGCCGCGATGCGTACGCCGGGTCAATTTACCCATCCGCTCGTCGTCCGGGCGAAGCTGGAGATGGTTGCGGCATGTCATGCGCATGACAAAGTCCCTTCGCATAATGTGACGACCGAGATCAAGGACAGCGCCGTCGTCGCCAACGACGCCCAGCGCGCCGCCGCCGAATTCGGCTTTACGCGCATGTGGAGCATCCACCCCGACCAGATCAAGCCGATCGTCAAGGCATTCACGCCGCGCCTCGCGGAGGTGAACGACGCGACGAGCATCCTGACCGCGGCCATGGCGAAGGACTGGGGTCCGATTGCCCACGGTGGCCGCTTGCACGACCGCGCCAGCTACCGATATTATTGGACGGTGTTGCAGCGCGCGAAGCTGGCCGGCCTTGCGCTGCCGGATGCCGCGGCGGCACTCGTCAATCAACCGGAATCCATCTGATGGCCATCACTCTGAATCAAATCGCAGCCGCCTGTGCCTTTGCGCTCGCGGCCGCCGGTCTTTGCGCAACGGCGACTGCCGCCGAAACCCATCCCAAAGCGACCAAAGTCCTGAAACAAAAGGCAAAATCCTCCAAGCATAAAAAGGCGAAAAAAGAGGACACTAAGCAAGAGGTCGTCGACGACGAGCCCGAACCGGACGTCACCGACACGACGATGGCCGAGTATTCTTGCGAGTTGAACAACAAGGTCACCATCTACCGCAACCTGATGGACGACAGCCACATCGCGCTGCGCTGGAAGAACCACCTGCGCCGCATGGACAAGGTGGGCACGACCACGGGCGCGCAGCGCTACGAGAACGCAAAGCTCGGCCTGGTCTGGATCGGCATCCCGTCGAAGGGCATCCTGCTCGATTCGAAGCAGAGCCGCCAACTGGCCAACGAATGCAAGGACGCCGAGCAGGCCAAGCCGCCTGTGGTGGCCTCGGCACCGGCCGAACCGAAAAGCTGATGTGCGGGCCGGAACGCCCGCACGTCGTCCCCGCGCAGGCAGGGACCCAATGTAGCGTTCCGGTGGCGCCAGTACTTGGGCCCCCGTCAAGGCGGACGGCTAGTCCGGGGGCGACGGCATGAAACAGTTTGACGAAGCAACAACAAAATCCTCACAAAGGAGAATTGAATGTCTCAGAACACGTTGAATACGCTGAAGGAATTCCCGCTCGCGGGCGGACAGACCGGCCAGTTCCACTCGCTGCCGGCCCTGGCCGAGTCGCTGGGCGTGAACCTGTCGCGCCTGCCGGTGTCGATCCGTATCGTCCTCGAATCCGTGCTGCGCAACTGCGACGGCAAGAAGGTGACCGAAGAACACGTCCGCCAGCTGGCGAACTGGGGCCCGACCGCCGCCCGCACCGAAGAGATCCCGTTCGTCGTCGCCCGCGTCGTCCTGCAGGACTTCACCGGCGTGCCGCTGCTGGCCGACCTGGCCGCGATGCGCGACGTGGCCGCCAAGACCGGCGCCGATCCGAAGAAGATCGAGCCGCTCGTCCCGGTGGACCTGGTCGTCGACCACTCGGTCACGATCGACCACTTCCGCACCCCGGACGCGCTCGACCTGAACATGAAGATCGAGTTCCAGCGCAATAACGAGCGCTACCAGTTCATGAAGTGGGGCATGCAGGCGTTCGACACGTTCGGCGTCGTGCCCCCGGGCTTCGGCATCGTCCACCAGGTCAACCTGGAATACCTCGCGCGCGGCGTGATGAAGAACGGTTCGATGTACTACCCGGACACCCTGGTCGGCACGGACTCGCACACCACCATGATCAACGGCGTCGGCGTCGTGGGCTGGGGCGTGGGTGGCATCGAGGCGGAAGCCGGCATGCTGGGCCAGCCGGTCTACTTCCTGACCCCGGACGTCATCGGCGTCAACCTGACCGGCGTGCTGCGCGAAGGCTGCACCGCGACCGACCTGGTGCTGACCATCACCGAGATGCTGCGCAAGGAAAAAGTCGTCGGCAAGTTCGTGGAATTCTTCGGCGAAGGCACCGCCTCGCTGTCGACCACCGACCGCGCCACCATCGGCAACATGGCACCGGAATACGGCGCGACGATGGGCTTCTTCCCGGTCGACGAGAAGACCGTCGACTACTTCCGCGGCACCGGCCGCACGGAAGAAGAACTGGCCGCCTTCGAGAACTACTTCAAGGCCCAGCAACTGTTCGGCATCCCGAAGGAAGGCGAGATCGACTACACCCGCGTGCTGCACCTGGACCTGTCGACCGTCACCCCGTCGCTGGCCGGCCCGAAGCGCCCGCAGGACCGCATCGAACTGGGCAACGTGAAGCACAACTTCGCCGAGCTGTTCTCCAAGCCGACGAGCGAAAACGGCTTCAACAAGTCGCCGGAAGACCTGTCGAAGGTGTACGAGACGACCAACGGCGTGCGCGTGAAGAACGGCGACGTGCTGATCGCCGCGATCACGTCGTGCACCAACACGTCGAACCCGAGCGTGATGCTGGCCGCGGGCCTGCTGGCCAAGAAGGCCGTCGAAAAAGGCCTGACCGTCGCACCGCACATCAAGTCGTCGCTGGCGCCGGGCTCGCGCGTCGTCACCAACTACCTGGAAGCGGCCGGCCTGCTGCCTTACCTGACGCAGCTGGGCTTCGGCTTGACCGCGTACGGCTGCACCACCTGCATCGGCAACGCCGGCGACCTGACCCCGGAACTGAACGCCGCGATCACGTCGAACGACATCATCGCCGCCGCCGTCCTGTCGGGCAACCGCAACTTCGAAGCGCGCATCCACCCGAACATCCGCTCCAACTTCCTGGCCTCGCCGCCGCTGGTCGTCGCCTACGCGATCGCCGGCAACGTCACGCGCGACCTGATGACGGAACCAGTCGGCAAGGGCGCGGACGGCGTCGACGTCTACCTGGGCGACATCTGGCCGACCTCGCAGGAGATCCACGACCTGATGAAGCTCGCGATGAACTCGGACGTCTTCAAGGCCAACTACGCCGACGTCAAGGGCAACCCGGGCGCGCTGTGGGAAGCCGTGTCGTCGGTATCGGGCCAGGTCTACGACTGGCCGGAGTCGACCTACATCGCCGAGCCGCCGTTCTTCGGCGACTTCGAGATGACCCCGAAGGCGGCCGCCGCCGGCATCGCCAATGCGCGCGCGCTGGGCGTGTTCGGCGACTCGATCACCACCGACCACATCTCCCCGGCCGGTTCGATCAAGGAAGACGGTCCGGCCGGTAAATGGCTGAAGGACCACGGCGTCATCAAGGCCGACTTCAACTCGTACGGCTCGCGCCGCGGCAACCACGAGATCATGATGCGCGGTACGTTCGCGAACGTCCGCATCAAGAACAGGATGATCCCGCCGAAGGCCGACGGTTCGGCAGTCGAAGGCGGCATCACGATCCACCAGCCGAGCGGCGAACAGCTGTCGATCTACGACGCGGCCATGAAGTACATCGCGGAAGGCACCCCGACGATGATCTTCGCGGGCGAAGAGTACGGCACCGGCTCCTCGCGCGACTGGGCCGCCAAGGGCACCCAGCTGCTGGGCGTCAAGGCCGTGATCGCGCGTTCGTTCGAGCGCATCCACCGTTCGAACCTGGTCGGCATGGGCGTGCTGCCGCTGCAGTTCCTGGGCGACGACAGCGTCGACACCCTGGGCATCACCGGCAACGAGACGTATGACCTCAAGGGCCTGGAAGGCGAGATCCGTCCGCAGATGCAGGCGACCCTCGTGATCCACCGCGCCGACGGCTCGACCAGGGAAACCTCGGTCCTGCTGCGCATCGATACGCCGATCGAAGTGGATTACTACAAGCATGGCGGCATTCTGCCGTTCGTGCTGCGCCAGTTGCTGGCAGCTTAAACAGAGGGGTCAGAGCCTAGGGGTCAGAGCCCGGTGTTGATGGTTGGGCTCTGACCCCGGTGGCCTGACGCGGCGCCATTTCTCTACACCGGTGGTCTGACGCGACGCCTCTAAGCACCGGGGTCAGAGCCCCAAAAGAAACACCGGGCTCTGACCCCTGCCCTGCCCTCCTAGGTTTCCGCCCACATCCGCAGCAGGTTGTGATAGTGGCCGGTCAGCGCCACCATCTCCGCCCCATCGCCATGCTTCGCGCGCAAGGCCTGGATATTGGTATCCAGCTCCAGCAGCATCGCCCGCTTCCAGTCGTCGCGCACCATGCTCTGCACCCACAGGAACGACGCCACGCGCTCGCCGCGCGTCACCGGCTTCACTTCGTGCACGCTCGACGACGGATAGACGATCGCATCGCCCGCCGGCAGCTTCACTTCATGCGTGCCGTACGTGTCGACGACCGTCAGCTCGCCGCCCTCGTACTCGTCCGGATCGCTCAGGAACACGGTGCACGAGACGTCCGAGCGCACGGGTGATCCGCCCCGCTGCGCGCGGATGGCGCCGTCAATGTGCAGGCCGTAGTGTTCCCCGCCCGCGTAGCTGTTGAAGAACGGCGGCAGGATGCGCAGCGGGAGCACGCTCGAAAAGAACAGCGGGTTCGCCATCAGCGCGGCGCTGACGATCTGGCCCAGCTCCAGCGCGAGCGGAGAACCCTCCGCCAGCTGGCGGTTGCGCTTGACCTGCGCGCCCTGGCTCCCGACGCTCGCGCGGCCGTCGATCCAGTCCGTCGCATCCAGGCGCGCGCGCATGGCCTTCACCTGGTCCGCGGTCAGCACGCCTGGAATATGGAGCAGCATGGACTGCGCCTCCCGATCAGAACTTGACGTTGGCCGACAGCGTGGCCGAGCGGCCCGGCCCCACGCCCGCGTAGTGCGGCGACGAGACCTTGTCGAAGTACAGCTTGTCGGTCAGGTTCTGCACGTTCAGCTGCAGGCTGACGTCCTTGTTCAGCGCGTAGCTGGCCATTGCGTCGAAGCGGGTATAGCCCGGCACCCACTTGTTGTTGTTGACGTTTGCGTACACCATGGCCATCGAGTTCAGGCCCATGCCGAACGTCAGCTCCTTCGTGGCGGCATACGTCGTCCATAGCGAGGCCGAGTGCCTGGGCGTCGTCGGGAAGCGGTTGCCGTTGTACGGCGAGGCGACGTACACGGGTTTCGCGGTCGTGCCGATGTTCAGGTAGCCGTTGTCCGCGATTTCCGCGTCCAGGTACGTATAGCCGCCGAACACGCTCCACTGCGACGACAGCTTGCCCGAGAAGCCCAGCTCGACGCCCCTGATTTCCTTGCGGCCGACGTTCTGCGTCGTGCCGTCCGGCGCCGTCACGCGGGCATTGTTCATCGTGCTCTTGAAGACGGCCGCCGTCAGCGAGAGGCGTCCGCCCGGCATCACGTCCCACTTGGTGCCCAGCTCGAAGTTCTTGCTGCGCTGGGGCTGCAGGTTCTGCACGGCCACGGTGAGCGCGTCCAGGCCGTCGCCGCCGTCGTTGCCCGGCGGGGTCGCCGACGTCGCGTAGGCCAGGTAGATGCTGCCGTTCGACGCCGGCTTGTAGACGAGGCCCGTCTGCCAGCTCCAGAAGGTGCTGTCGACGTGCGCCGTCACAGCCGCCGTCGACGACGTCGCCAGCGTGTTCAGCGTCGTCTGGAAGTCGTCGTAGCGCGCACCCAGGTTCAATTGCCATTGCGGGTTGAATTCGATCGTGTCGAACGCGTACGCCGCCTTCGTCTTCGTGTTCACGTGCGTCAGCGCGCCCGACACGCTGCGGGTATAGGCCCACGGGTCGTACGGGTTCGGGTCGACGAGCGTCGTGCAGTTGTACAGCGTCGCGGCGCCCGACGTCGGGCAGGTGAACGTGTTCGTCAGCGGGTTGTTCGTGCCCGGCGTGAACACGTAGGCGGCGCGGTCGGTCGTCTCGCGGTCGAACTCGATGCCCGCGTTGTACGCATGCTTGATGGCGGCCGTGTCGAACTTGCCCGAGATGCTCGACACGTTCGACGCCGTGCGGGTCTCCGTCGCGCGGGTGTTGGCGCGGCGCCAGACGGTGCCGTACAGGACCGTGTTGCCCTTCGAGTCGTCCGGCTGGGTCCACACGTAGTCGTTGTTCGACTTGCCGTAGCGCGTGACGTTGCGCAGCGTGATGCCATTGGCCAGTTCGTGGCGCAGGTCGATCGTCGCGATGTCGCTCTTCGTGTCGCGGAAGTCGCGGTTGGCGAGGCCGTAGAACGTCGAGCGGTCGACGTTGAACGGGGTACCGTTGCCGTTCTTCGACACGTTGGTGCCGGTCGTGACCGGGTTGTTGAACGGGATGCCCGTGTCCGGGATCTCGTGCGAGGTCAGGTGGTAGACGCTGACGATGGCGCGCGTCGGACCGGTCAGGCCGAACGTCACGGTCGGCGCCACGCCCCAGCGCTTGCCGCCGACGACGTCGCGGCCCGGCACGTCGTTCTCGTGCGCAATCACGTTCAGGCGGAACGCGCTGTTGCTGCCGATGTTGCGGTTGAAGTCGCCCGTGACGCGGCGGTATTTGTCCGTGCCGAGGCCGATGCTGGCATGGTTGAAGTCATACGACTGCGCCGTCTTCGTGATCAGGTTGACGCCGCCGCCGGCCGACGAGCGGCCGCCCAGCGCCGAGTTCGGGCCCTTCACGACTTCGACCTGCTCCACGGCGAAGATCTCGCGCGACTGCGAACCGGCGTCGCGGATGCCGTCGATGTACGTGTCCGTCTGGGCGTTGTAGCCGCGAATAAACATGTTGTCGCCGACCGGATTGCCGCCTTCGGCCGCGCCGATGGTAATGCCGGGCACGGTGCGCAGCGCATCCGTCAGCGACGTGGCGCCCGTCTGCGCGATGACCTCGGCCGGCACGATCGTGACGGATTTCGGCGTGTCGAGCAGCGGTGCGGTGAATTTGGTGTTGGCCGAGGTGGGCTGCTGCTGGTTGGCACCCATCACCTGGACGCTCGGGATCGTCGGATCCGGGGTGACGTCCGGACCGGCATGGGCAACGGCGGGCAGCGCCAGCGACGCGAGCATGGCCAGTGCAGGGGTCGGCAACGTGCGGGAATGCTTGCGGCTGGTGATGAAAGAGGTGTTGTTTTTCTTCGTGGTCATGGTGTGTGGGGTGTTGCCCTGCCGGGCGTCTCGCCGCGCCGTCATCAATAGGAACTTAGCAGGAACATGAATGAGAACGATTCGCATTATGATTCCGATTAGTACTTTTAGCAAGCACAAAGGCCAATAAATACGGGGGTGAGGCAGGAATGCGACGCCGGCAATCTTGCCGTCGTGTTACTGGGGGATGGGCGAATCAACTACAATGTCGGGGATAAGGGTTTATCATGACCCGAGATGTCAACCAAGAATACGAATCACCTTACTGAAGAGACTCCTCAAGCGTATGCGTCGCCCTTCCAAAGACTCACCCAAACTTTCGGCAGAAAGCCAGCGTCTCATCAGCATCAGCAACGCCATCGTGCAGGCCGCCAGCCGCGTTGAAGAACGGACCTGGGAACGCAACCTCGACACGCAGCTGCAGAAGCTGCTCAAGACGAACCACCAGGACAGCATCGACGCCGCCCTCAACGTCCTGTTCAAGGGCGACCTCGCGGTCTACGACGTCCTGATGGATGGCGTCGAGGCGGTCAGCGAGTCCTCGACGATGACCGAGCAGGCCAAGGACGGTACCGAGACCACGTGGCAGGTGCTGCTCGTGGCTGCGCCGATCCTGGCCTGGACCCGTTTCTCGATCGCGTCCGGCACGATCCCCGGCGACATCCTGAGCACGCTGACGGCGCACTTCTCCGCCCATCTGCTGGCCGACAACACGAAGCTGGCCATCGCGCCGACCTTGTACTCGATCGACCAGTTGCCGCGCACCCATGCCGAGACCTATGGCCTGACGCACAAGCTCGCCGCCGCCGCCCACAAGGGCTCGACGGTGAAGCCGGCCGCGCCCGGCCCGGACACGTCGCAATTCCTGGCCGACACGCGCTACCTGCTCGTGGCCGTCGTGGCCCCGGTGGGCGCCCCGCTGTTCCGCTGGCAGGAACCGCAGCACCACATCAATTTCGAAGCCGAGCGCGAGAACTGTCTCGAGCAATGGCGCGCCCAGGCGGGCCCGAACATCGCGCGCCTGCTGCCGGGCTGCGGCGTCGATCTGCTGCTGCCGGAAGCGTATTACGTCGCGTGCCGCGAGGCCGATAAACTGATCCGGCCGGTATCGATCCGCGCCGCGGTCCACTACCTGACCAATACGCTGGGTGTCGAACCGAACGACCTGCGCGCGGTCGTGGCCGGCTTCGGCGACGAAGTCAACGACAGCCAGGTCGACGAATACCGCGTCGGCTTCACGTTGCGCCAGTCGCCGGACGTCGTCTACGGCATCGTCTGGCCGCTGTACGGCCAGGAAGACGAGGATGGCACGCCGATGGAAGGCCCGGCCGGCGGCGGCGACCGCCCTCTCGCGCCGCTGGACGAGATCGTCAAGCACCTGAACGAGGTCGGCATCACCCACGTCAAGCGCATCGGCGAACGCTATGTCGCGGAATACTGCGACGACTGCGGCGCGCCGCTGTTCGCCGACCCGAGCGGCGAGCTCGTCCATGCCGAAATGCCGGAAGACACGCCGGCGGGGAACGAGCACTTCCACTGACGCGCGGCAGCGCCTCAACCACAAGACCCGGCCATGCGCCGGGTTTTGTTTTGGAAAACCGGGGTCAGAGCCCTTTTTTTGGCAAGATCCATCAAGCAAACCTGTTGAGCCTCGAGGAAATTGATTAAAACCGGGCTCTGACCCCGGTTCTTGGCAACAGCGCCTGGGCAAGGCTGACCGCGCAGGGGCAGGACGCGAGCCGCCAGGCCCACGCCGTGCTGCGGGACCTGAACGCGCGCCTGACGGCCGGGTTCACGCCGGACGAGCTGGACGTCGTCGCGCGCTGGCTCGCGCAGGTCGCCGAACTCGAGCGCGACCTGCCGGGCGGCTGAACAGGAGGACAAGCGTCACGCGCGCGACCGCACCGGCATCGTGTATTCGACGTCGCCCGGCACCACCGACAGGTCGACCCATCCCTGGCGCCAGGCCTCTTCCAGGTCGCGCTCGATCGGCTCCAGCGTCGCCGGGGCGCCGTCGGGAAAGCCGAACACGCCGCACGCGCAGTTGCGGCCGCGCGCCTTGGCCTGGTACAAGGCCATGTCCGCGAGGTTGACGACCTGTTCCCAGGTCAGTGCCGTGCCGTCGAGCGCCACTGGAAACGGCGCGAACCCGACCGACACGCTGACCGGAACCCGCGTCCCCCGATGCTCGGCAACATGCGACGAGATGCCGTGCAGGATGCGCAGCGCCACCTCGTCCAGGCCGTCGCGCGCGACCGACGGCACGAACACGAGGAATTCCTCGCCGCCCCAGCGCACGATCATGTCGGTCTCGCGGAGTGCCAGGCGCAGGTTGTGCGCAACGGTCTTCAGCACGGCGTCGCCGGCCGCATGGCCCAGCGTGTCGTTGATGTCCTTGAACCGGTCGACGTCCAGCAGGAACAAGCCCCCGATGGTCCCGTCGCCGTCCGTGCGGCGCTCGTTGCCGGTCCGGGCCATGAATTCCTGGAAATGGCGGCGGTTGTACAGCAGCGTGAGCGGATCGAGCGCGCCCTGCCGTTTCAATTGCTGGTTCTTCTCTTCCAGCTCGGCGTTGGCGCGGCGCACTTTCCGGTACAGCAGGCCGACGACCACCGACGCCAGCCCGAAGACGATGGCGAGCATCCACCAGATGCGTTGATGCAGCCGGCGGTTGTCCAGCTCCGCCTTCGTGGCCCGGTTCTCCTGGCGCAGCGCGTCGATCCGGCGCTGCTTGTTCTCGGCCTCGTACTTCTGCTGCAGCTCCATCAACGCCTTCTGGCGCTGCTCGGCGAAGATCTCGCTCGACAGCTTGCGCTCGCGGTTGTACGCGTCGACGGCGCCCTTGTAGTCGCCGGCATGCTCCAGCGCGTAGCCATACTCGCGCAGCACCGCCAGCAGTTCGGGCTTGTCGTCCTGCTTTTCATAGGTGGCGAGACCGGCTTCGAAGTGCCGCTTGCCCTCGGCCAGGTGGCCTTGTCCGAGCAGCGCCTGGCCCAGGTTGACGCGGGCCGTGGCGGCGTCGTTGTTGCTCCTGGCGTCGAGGGCGGCCTCCAGCGCCTGCGCGGCATAGGTCTGGGCCTCGCGGAACCGGCCCTCCTTCAGGTAGCAATCCGACAGGTTGACGAGCGTGGTCGCCACCATCTGGCGGGCGCCCATGCTGCGTTCGAGAGCGAGTTCCTCGAACAGGGCGCGCCGGGCCCGCGCGAACGCTTTCTGCTCGACGGCCAGCGCGAACTCGTCGCCCAGCGCCGTCGCGATATAGCCCGGGGAGGCCATCTGCCTGGCCACGGCCAGCGCTTCCCGCTGCGCCTCCCACCCCTTGTCGAAATCGCCCGTGTTCAGGTACAGCTGCACCAGCGTGTGCAGCGCACTGGCCAGCGGCGCGGCGTCATCCTTGATGTGGCGCGCCATGTCGACGGCGGCATGCAGTTTCGCCAGCGCCTCCGGATAATTGCCCTCCTCCTGGAACGATTGCCCGGCGGCGATCGTCGCCAGCACCTTGGTCGGGACGTCGTCCGTCGCCAGGGCGACCCGTTCCGCCTCGAACGCCGTGGCGTGCGACGCGGCCAGTTCTTCCCGCAAATAAAGCGTGTTGGCGCGCCCGATCAGGCCTTTCGCCAGGGCGACGTTGTCATGGTTGCGCCGGCCATACGTGACGAGCTGGTCGGCCAGGGTCAGCGCATGCGTCAGGTCGCCGATGCCGCGCTCGGCGGTGCTGTAGTGGTACAGGAAGTCCGTCCGCAGCGCCGCGGGGGCGGTGGCCATTTCCCACTCCATCGCGCGCAGCCGGCGCGATGCCTCGTCCGGCACGAAGCGGGCCATGGCGCCGATGTCGCGCAGGCGGCGTGCCTGGGCGTCGTCGCCATGGGCCACGAGCGGGCACAGCAAGACTGCGGCGACGCACACGCCGCGCATGCTGGATGATGACAGTACGGAAAAGGCCATTGCACTCCTCGGGCTGGGCCGAAGGACGGTCGGCCGCTTGCGGGCGCATTATGCCTGCTGTCATCTAGAAGGTTCAACTCAACCTTGTTTCGCCATGCGCCGTGGGTCAGCGCTCGGCCAATGTCGCCAGATAACCGTGAATCTGCGACACGGCCGCCGCCCCCTCGCCCGCCGCCGCGGCCACGCGCTTGGTCGAGCCGGCCCGCAGGTCGCCCACGGCAAACACGCCGTCGACGCTCGTCTCCAGCGAACGGGCGCCGTGTTCCGCGCGCGTGTCGGCGCCCGTCAGCACGAAGCCCTTGTCGTCCAGTTCGACGCCGCACTCGTGCAGCCAGTCGCTGTTCGGATCGGCGCCGATGAACAGGAACAGCCGGCGCACGGCGAACGCACGCTCGTCGTCGCCGTCGATGCTGCGGCAGCGCACGGCGCTCAGGCCATTGTCGTCGCCCTCCAGCGCGGCGATCTCGCGCCGCGTGTGCAAATGGATGTTGGGCGTGGCCGCGATGCGTTCGATCAGGTAGCTCGACATCGTCGCTTCCAGCCCCCGGCGTACGAGCATGTGCACCTCGGTCGCGTGCGCCGCGAGGAAGACCGCGGCCTGCCCGGCGGAATTACCGCCGCCCACGAGCATGACGGCTTCGTTGCGGCACAGCCGCGCTTCCACCGGCGATGCCCAGTAGTACACGCCGCGGCCTTCGAACTGCGCCAGGTTGGGCAGGTCCGGCTTGCGGTAGCGCGCGCCCGACGCCAGCACGACGGCCCTGGCCTGCAGGCAGGTGCCGTCATCCATTTCCACCTTCAGCGGCCGCTCGTGGCACAGCAGGCGCGTGGCCTGCGCGGGAATCGCGACCTCGGCGCCGAATTTCAGGGCCTGCACGTACGAGCGGCCCGCGAGCGCGCGGCCGGAGATCCCGGTCGGGAAGCCGAGGAAATTCTCGATGCGCGCGCTGGCCCCGGCCTGGCCGCCATAGGAACGCTGGTCCAGCACCATCACGCGCAGGCCCTCGGAGGCGGCATACACGGCCGTCGCGAGGCCGGACGGCCCGGCGCCCACGACCAGCACGTCGAACACGGTCCCCCGTTCGATGCGGGGCAAGGTGCCGAGGCAGCGGCCCACTTCGGCCAGGGTCGGGTTCTTCAGCACGAAGCCGTCCGGCAGCGCGACGAGCGGCCAGTCGGACTCGTTGCGCCAGTGCTCGCGCACGAGCTGGGCCGCTTCCGGGTCCGTGGCCGGATCGCGCCGCGTGTACGGGTAGGCATTGCGCGACAGGAAATTCTCGAGCTCGAACAGCCCTGCGTGGGCGTTCGGCCCGATCAGGATGGGGCCGCCCGGCTTGTTGTTGATGAGCTGCACACGGCGCAGGATGAACGCGCGCATCAGGCGCTCGCCCAGTTCGGCCTCGGCCACGATCACGGCGCGCAGGCATTCCGCGTCGAGCACGAGGGCTTCCAGCTCGCCCACCGCGAAGCCGTCCGCGAGCGGCGGCCGGCCCGACAATTGCGCCACTTCGCCGCTGAACTGGCCGGGCCCGTACTCGACGACCTCGACCCGCTTGCCGAGCGCGTCCGTCCGGCTGCACGACAACCGCCCCGCCAGCACGACGACCATGCCCGGCGAATCCACGCAGGCACGGAACACGGTAGCCCCGTCCGGCCACGTGCGGCACATGCCGAAGCGGCGCAGGCGCTGGATGTCGTCCGCGCCCAGGACGGGAAAGATCTGGTGGCCCCGCGTGGCCAGGTCGATGGCGGCGCGCGCCTCGGAATCGGGCGCGAGGCTGGCGGAGATGAGTTCGGGATCGTGTTCGGACATGGTCGGCGCCTTGTGGTGGGGTACGCCGGCATGCTAGCGCACTTCGGGCGCGATGTGGACTGGATTAATGCAGGGGTATCAGTCGCGCGATGGTACCCGGGTGAAGCGTCGTTTCAGGCGCAGGAACGGGGTTTCGAACGTCCGGTACAGCACGGAGGCCACGGCCACGGTCGCGGCAAAGGCGAGCAGCATGCCGGCGTCGTCGCCGAGGCCGGCCAGCCACGGCTTGAACTTGTCGTACACGAGCCAGAAGAAAAAGATGTGGGTCAGGTAGAGGCCGTACGAAATGCGCCCGAGGTAGACCAGCGGGGCGGGCAGGAACCGCTGCGGCGTGCCGAGCGTCGCGACCAGCATGAGCGCGGCGCCGGCCAGCACGAGGCCCCAGCCAGCCAGGCTTTCCGTCACGGTCGAATGGGGATAATCGGCCTTGATCCCGCACACGGCCGAGGCGACCAGCCAGGCGGCGATGGCGGCGATCCACAGGCCGGCCCGCGCGGCGATATGCCAGTCGGGCCGGCGGCCGCGCAAGGCCAGCGCCAGCAACATGCCGCCCGCGAAGAACTGGAAGTGCACGAAGCTGTTGGTCCATTGGCCGCTGAAGCCGGGCGGCGTGGTGAATCCGCGCGCATACCAGGCGATCACGCCGTACGACACGGCGAGGACGGCGACGTTGACCGCCACGAGCGCGCGGCGTCCGAGCGAGGCGAGGAGCGGGATGACGATGTAGAACTGCTCCTCGACCGACAGGCTCCACATCGGATTGACGGGATATTCGATCCAGCCGTTGAACGTGATGTACCAGTTCCCGGCAAACAGCATGAAGAACAGCCATTTGGCGGGCGAGTCCGCGCCGGCGCCGGGCAGGACCTGGTTGAGCAGGACGAGCCCGAAAAAGACCAGGAAATACAGGGGCCAGATCCGCAAAATGCGCCTGATATAAAAGGCGCGCACGTCGATGGTGCCGGTCGCGCTCCGTTCCCGCTCCAGCAATTCGGTGATCAGGAAGGCGCTCAGGAAAAAAAACACCGGCACGCCATACACGCCGACCTGCGCGAACGCATGGAACCACGGATGCCGCGCCTGGTCGATGGGCGCCAGGTCGGTGCGGTGCGTCATGAAGACGAACAGGAACGCGATGAAGCGCAACACGTCCAGTTCGGGACGGTAATACCGGGCCGCTGCCTGCCGCGCGTCCGGCGCCACCGGCAAGTCCATCGTCGTACGGGCGTCCCGCATCGTGTCCCCATCGCAAAGTGATCGATGGGGCCGATTCTCGCCCGGTACGGCCTGTCGTCGCTAAAAAAAACGCCTCAAAAACTACAAAAAACGGCAGTGCCGGGCCGATTACCGGACCGGCAGCGCCGCGATCACGCGTTTGGCGAACTCGGCCGGATTGCCCGCATGCCAGCGCCACACGATCACGAGATCATGCTCGGGCGACACCACGATGTCGTTGCTGCCCGCGCCCAGCGCCGCGAATGCCGTCGGCGCCAGCCCAGGCAGGTTCTTGCCCTCCGTGTTCAGCCACCACAGATAACCGTAGTCGGGCCCGTGGGCGCTGGGCGTCAGTGCCGCCTTCACATAGTCCTTGGGCACGATCTGGCGGCCGTTCCAATTGCCCTGGCGCAGCCACAGATAGCCGAAGCGCGCCATGTCCCACGAATCGATCCACATGCCGCCGCCCCAGCGCGTCCCGCCGCTGACGGACGCCACGAGCTTGCCATTCATGTCCACGTAGCTGTTGGTGTACGGCACCCACTTCCACTGGTGCGACGCGCCGATGGGGTCCATGACCTCGTCCTGGAACACGTCCGGGACGGGCCTGCCGAACACGCGCAGCAGCGACAGCGCGAAGCGGTTGATGCGCACGTCGTTGTATTCGTAGAACGTGCCCGGATCCTGGAATGTGCGCGGCTTGCGCTCGCCCGCACCGAACGCGTCGTGGCCGACAAAGTCCGCGTTCTTGCCCCACATGCTGCCTTCCCACTCGGATTCCTGCTGCAGGTGGTGCTTCCACGTGATCGGCGCGTTATGCGGCGAGTCGTAGCCGCCGTCCTTCACGGTCGCGGCGACGGGCTGGTCGAGGTCCGCGATCCTGCCGTCGCGCAGGGCGACGCCGGCGACCGTCGACAACATGCTCTTCGCGACGGAATACGTCGGGTCGACGAAGTGCGTGTCGCCGAATTCCGCCACGACATAGCCCTTGTAGATGACGATGCCATTCGTCGGTGCGCGTTTCGACGGCAGCGAACCGAGCGGCTCGCCGAACGTCTGTCTCTGGTCGGAAAAGTCGCGGGCCCGCGCCGTCTCGTGCGTCTGCGCGTACGCGACGGCGTCGCGCAGCCTGGCGGCGTCGATGCCCAGCTGGCCCGGCGTCTTGTGGGCCCACTCGCCGGCCGGCGGAAAGTACGACGGCTCCGCTTTGGGCTTCGGCAGCGTGGCGGCATGCGCCGTGGCCATTGCGCACACGGCCAACGCGAGCAGCGCGCGGCGCTTCATGGCCGCTTCACGGCTTTACCTGCCACTGCGCGTACGGCATCCGGATCAGGCTGGAGTTGTAGTAGCGCTTCTCGCCCGTCACTTCCTGGCCGATCCAGTCCGGCTTCTCGAACGCTTCGTCCTCGGCATCGAGTTCGATCTCCGCGACGACGAGCCCGGCATTCAGGCCGAGGAATTCGTCGACTTCCCACGTGTGGCCCGCGTGCTCGATGCGGTGGCGGATCTTTTCCACCTGCGGCTGCTCGCACAGGCCGTCGAGCAGCTCCGTCGCGTCCGCCACGGGGATCTCGTATTCCCACTCGCCGCGGGACGCGCCGGTGCTTTTTCCCTTGATGGTGATGACGGCCCGCTCGCCCTCGATGCGCACGCGCACGGTTCGCACGGCATCCGCCACCAGGTAGCCCTGGCGCATGCGCGTCGGGACGCCCCGCCCGCGCCAGCCTTCATGCGCCAGCAGGAACTTGCGTTCGATCTCGACGCCCATGTCAGTCGTCCAGCGATTGCAGGATCGGCTGCAGCATCGCGGCACCCAGCGCGGCGCTGCGGGCGCCGTTCCAGCCGACGTACGGGTCGGGCAGGTTGGCGTTGTCCTTGAACGGCATCTCCAGGGTCAGCGACAGGCATTTGAACGTGTGGCCGATGTACTTCGAGGCCAGGGTCAGCAGTTCCTCGTTGTACTTGCTCGCGGCATAGCCGTAGACGTTCTGGAAGTCGGGGCTGGCGGCCATGTAGCGCTCGATGAACGCGTTCTGGGCGGCCAGGCGCTCCGGCGTGAAGTCTTCCAGCATCTCGCTGCCGGCCACGAAGTTGTACGGCAGCGCCTCGTCGCCGTGGATGTCGAAGAACATGTCGACGCCCGTCTCGTGGATCTTGTTCTTCACGCACAGCACTTCCGGGCTGCGCTCGGGCGACGGCGTCATCCACTCACGGTTCAGGTTCGCGCCGGCCGCGTTCGTGCGCAAATTGCCTCGGACGGAACCATCCGGATTCATGTTCGGCACGATGTAGAACACGGCACGCTGCAGCAGCTTGCGCGAGATCGGGTTCGAATTGTCGAGCAGCGCATCCATCATGCCCTCGACGAACCACTCGGCCATCGTCTCGCCCGGATGCTGGCGCGCGATCACCCAGATCTTCTTCTCGGCCTGCGGATTGCCGACCACGACGAGGTTCATGTCGCGGCCGTCGACGGTCGTGCCGATGTCGTGCACGCGCGCGACCGGGTTCTCCGCCACTTCACCGAGCAGGCGCAGGTGGCGCTCCCAGGTGTAGGGCTCGAAATAGGCGTAATAAATGCTGTCCAGCTCGGGGGTGTGGTTGACGGTCATGACCTGGCCGTCGAAGGACGTCGGAACCCGGAACCAGTTCTCGGTGTCGTAGCTGGCCGCCACCTGGTAGCCCTCGAAGCCCTTCGGATACGTCGCCTGGCCCGCGTTCAGGAAGCGGATCGTGCAGGCCTGGCCGCGCGCGCCCTGCAGGCGGAAGTGGAACCACTGGTGGATGTCGGCTGAAGAATCCTTGCGCAGCTTGAGGTCGATCTGGCGCGGGTCGGTGGCCTGGACGACGTCGATCGCACCGGAATCGAACAGCTGGCTGATCTTGATGGGCATGGGCGGGTTCCTCGAAAAGCGGTCAAAGACCGCATGATAGCCGAGCCCACGCCCGCCGGCCATCACTGACGGCCGGACGCTTCGGCTTACGCGTCGAGGTCGATCAGGTCCTTGCTGTAGGCCAGCATGATCTGGCGCATCAGCTCGACGTTGCTGCGGTCGAGGACGACGGTCAGGTCCGGTTTGCGGTCGAGGTTGTACGTCATGCTGATCTTGCCCGGCAAGACCTTGCACTGCACGGTGAACGCGCGCGGGATGTTCGGGTGATCCCAGTCCCACTGGGTGATCTGCGGACCGGCCGGCGGCGGCTGCAGGTTCGGATCCTGGTTCACCGGCAGGTGCTTCAGGAGCCAGAACACGATCGATGCCGGCACGAAGACGGCGACGTCGCTCGCGCCGTGTGCGGAAAACTTGGTCAACAACAGGTTGCCGACCCGGTCGCACGACATGGACATGCTCTTGACTTGACGGATGACCGCTGATTTCACGACGAATTCCTATGGGCTAAGTGGTTGAAAGCCCGAGGATTCTACCCCATCCCATTTAAGAATTGTGTTAAAGAAATGCAAAACGGGGAGCTCGTGCTCCCCGTGTGGAAACTTGGCAGAGGGACGGCACCGCCACCGTCCCGTTGCGTGGGATTACTGCTTGTTGCCCTTGGACGAGCTGCGCGACGACGAGCCCGAAGCCGACTGGCGGTTGCCATGGCTCATGCTGCCTGCGCGACGTGCCTCTTCCGAGGTGAACTCGTGGGCGGTGCCCTTCTGGTGGGCGGCCTTGCCACCCTCGCTGGCGATCTGGCGCTGACGCTCCGGATCCATCGATGCGAAACCGCGGTTCTTGGTACCGCCGCTTTGTTTGTTGCCTTGATTGCTGGATGCCATGATGTTCTCTCCTCGTTGCAGTTGAAACCGCCGCGTCCCGCGGCAGGCCTGCCGATGCCATCGGATGAGCGCTCGGTCGGAAAACATCTTAGGCATGCCGTCTAGATGAGACTATAGGAGCATTTCAGATGACTTTGTAGGACAATGTGACACAGAAAATTCACTCTCGAAACAATACTTCCAGTCGTAAATAACTCGTCGGTAATCGTCCTACATATAACCGCAACGTCTTCCTATACTGAAGTCGCCTCTGGACGCGCATCATCTCAATTCCAGATCGAAAGGAGACGACCATGGACGCGAACCAACGCAGCGAAGCGAACAACCAGACGAACAACGGCGCCAATGAAAAATGGACGCCCGGGTCCGAGGGCGCCAGCGCCGACCGCGGCCAGCCGCTCGACCACACGTATCCGCAAGGCACCGGCGTACCGCAGCAGGGCAACCAGCAACGCGACATCATGGGCGGCCAGGGCGGCGTGGGCGGCCGCGAGTATGGCGAGGATGCCGGCATTCCCGGCGGCTCGATGGACAACCAGATCAACGGCGGCTCCGGCGCAGTGCAAGGCATTACGGACAGCCACCAGCGCCAGATGGAACAGAAGTCCGGCGCCTACGGCTTACTGGAACAGGCTGTCGGACACCGTCCGAAAGACTCGGGCGTGGATCTGAACCGGCAACACGACATGCACCGCGACGTCGTGCGCGGCAACCTGGCCTCCCAGAGTGCCGCCCAGCCAGACCTGCACGGCGGCTCGCTCTCGGACTCGCGCGGCAACCTGCAGGCCTCCACGCACACGCAGGGCGGCGGCATGCACGGCCCGCGCAGCGAACTGCCGTCGCAGCCGCCGCGCGGCTCGATGGGCAACCGCCAGTCGGCATCGGGCTCCACGCAGGGCGGCGGCATGCCGGGACCGGGCGCCACCGGCGGCCATGAAGCCCAGCGCGGCAACACACAGCTGGACGTGGCCGGCTCGCGCTCGATGTCGAACCAGAACTCGGACGTGGGCGGCGTGCACCAGTCGAACGACGTGGCCGGCGGCCTGCCGCGCTCGCCGGGCAACACGGGCGCCGCAAGCACCGACCGCCAGGGCTCGCAGACCGGTTCCCACAACGGCCCGCCCGTGCACAAGTCGAACGATGCCGCCGGCGCCTACCCGCGCAGCCCCGGCTTCGCCAACAAGCTGCACGGCGACGACAACATGGACGACGATACCGGCTTCAAGCGCAAGCCCTGAGCCATCCTTGATCCAGATTCAAGCTCCGGGCTAGTTCCGGAACCCAGCCATTTCGCTCGCGGTCGAACCTGTCACATTCAGACCGCGAGCGAAGCATGCCAAACCAGAACGGGATTGCACACGAGCTTAGTGCCGCCTCCATACGGGCCATGGAGGCGTCATGCGCCGCCTGAACGTCCTGACGTGGCACACGCATGGCAGCTACCTGTACTACCTGTCCCATGCGCCGCACGACTTCCACGTGCTGGTGAAACCGGGCCGGCCGCCCGGCTACGGCGGCCGCTGCGGCCCCTTCCCGTTCGGCCCGAACGTCCGCGACCTGCCCGCCGACCAGGCGCGCACGCAGGCCTTCGACTGCATCCTGTTCCAGGAAGATCATCACTGGGAACGCGACCAGTACGAACTCCTCACGCCCGCCCAGCGCGCGCTGCCCCGCATCTACCTGGAGCACGATCCGCCCTCGCTGCCCCCGGACGACATCGCCGCTGACGCTCGCCGGCCGCAATGGCCGACCGACGTGCGCCACCCGGTCGACGATCCCGCCGTGCTGCTCGTGCACGTCACGCCGTTCAACGACCTGATGTGGGACAGCGGCCGCACGCCGACGCGCGTCATCGAGCATGGCGTCGCCGTGCCCGACGGCGTGCGCTGGCGCGGCGACGTCGAGCGGGGCCTCGTGATCACGAACCACCTGGCGCGGCGCGGCCGGCGCATGGGCGCGGACCTGTTCGGCCGCCTGCGCACGACCCTGCCCCTCGACCTCGTCGGCATGGGCGCGACGGAGCTGGGCGGCCTGGGCGAGGTCGACCATCCGCAACTGCCCGCGTTCGCCGCCGCGTACCGGTTCCTGTTCTCGCCCGTCCGCTATTCCAGCCTCAGCCTGTCCGTGATCGAAGCCATGACGATCGGCATGCCCGTCGTCGCACTGGCGACCGCCGAAATGGCGACCGTGATCGAGCACGGCGTCTCCGGGTTCGCCGTGACCGACACGCGCCAGCTCGCCATCGCCATGCGCGCGCTGCTCGGCGACGCCGGCCTGGCCCGCAGCCTCGGCGAGGCCGCGCAGCTGCGGGCGCGCGAACGCTTCGCCATCGCCCGCTTCAGCGCCGACTGGGATGCCGCGCTGCGCGCCGTGACCAGCTGACCGCCGCCATGAAACTCGACGACCGGCCACGCGCCGCAGCCGCCACGCCCCGTCCGGCCCACCCTGCCGGCCGACGCCGCATCGCCCTCATCAGCGACCACGCGTCGCCGCTCGCGGCACCGGGCAGCATCGATTGCGGCGGCCAGAACGTCTACGTCGCGCACCTCGCGCGCGAACTGGCGCTGGCAGGCCACCTCGTCGACGTCTTCACCCGCCGCGACGACGCGAAACAGAAGCAGCTCGTGCGCTGGCGCGAAAACCTGCGCGTCGTCAACGTGCCGGCGGGACCGGCCCATTACGTCCCCAAGGAGCAGATGCTGCCGCACATCCCGTCCTTCTCCCGCTTCGCGGCCCGCTTCGCCCGCCACCAGCCGGCCCCGTACGACATCGTGCACGCGAACTTCTTCATGTCCGGCATGGTCGCCCGCCACCTCAAGCAGGCGCTGGGCCTGCCGTTCGTGATCACCTTCCACGCGCTCGGCCGCGTACGCCGCCTCGCGCAGGGTACGGCGGATGCGTTTCCGGCGGCGCGCACCCGTATCGAAAGCAGCCTGATGCGGCACGCCGACCGCATCATCGCGGAATGCCAGCAGGACCGGCAGGACATGGAGCGCCTGTACGGCGCCAGCGGCGGACGCATCGCGATCGCGCCGTGCGGCTTCGATCCCGACGAGCTGTGGCCCATGCCGCGCGACGAGGCCCGTGCCGCGCTGGCGCTGGCCCCCGACCGCTTCACCGTGCTCCAGCTGGGCCGCATGGTGCCGCGCAAGGGCGTGGACACGGTGATCGAGGCCGTCGCGCTGCTGCGCGCCGCGTACGGCATCGACGCCGGACTGCTCGTGGTCGGCGGCGACGCGCAGCCGGGCGGGCGCGACGGCGCGGAACTGGCCCGGCTGCGCGCCCTCGCCGACACGCTGGGCATTGCCGGCCACGTGCAGTTCGCCGGCCAGCAGTCGCGCGCGGCGCTGCGGGTCTGGTACGGCGCCGCGGACGTGTTCGCCACGACGCCGTGGTACGAACCGTTCGGCATCACGCCCGTCGAGGCGATGGCCTGCGCCCGGCCCGTCGTCGGCGCCGACGTGGGCGGCATCAAGAGCACCGTCGTCGACGGCACCACCGGCTTCCTCGTGCCGGCGCGCGACCCGCAGGCGCTGGCCGCGCACCTCGCCCGCCTGCAGCGCGATCCCGTGCGCGCGCGCGCGATGGGCGAAGCCGGGCTGCGCCGCGCCTACCGCCATTACACCTGGCGCACCGTCGCCCAGCAGGTCGCGGCCATCTATGCCGCCGTCCTCGCCGAAGCGCGCGCCCCCATCGCCGTGACCCAACCCCAGGAGTAAGCATGGCCGACCTCAACGCCTCCCCGTCCATCACGGCGCAACCGTCCGTGGATGCACTGCCCGACCCGGCCCCGGATCCGGTCCGCTGGCAGCGGCCCCTGCACGGCAGGGTCGCACTCGTCACAGGCGCCGCCAGCGGGCTCGGCGCCGCGCTGGCCGCCGTGCTGGCGGCGGAAGGATGCGACCTCGTGGCCGCCGACATCCGCGCCGACGCGCTGCAGCTGGCCATGCCGGCCCTGCTCGGCCACGGCGTACGCGCCAGCGCGCTGGCCCTCGACGTCGGCGACCCGGGCGCCGCGCGCGCCGCCGTCGAACGCTGCGTCGCGACGATGGGCCGCATCGACATCCTCGTCAACAACGCCGGCACGGACGTGACCTTGCCGCTGTCCGACCTGTCCGAGCAGGACTGGCTGCGCGTCATCAACACGAACCTGAACGGGCCGTTCCTGCTGGCCAAGCACGCGGCCGCGCACATGCGCAGCCAGGGCAGCGGCGACATCGTCAACGTGGCCTCCACGGCGGCCAAGCGGGCCTGGCCGAATGCGAGCGCCTACCACGCCAGCAAATGGGGACTGCTCGGGCTGTCGCATGCGCTGCATGCCGAACTGCGGCCGCACGGCATCCGCGTCACGGCCGTCGTCGCGGGCGGGATGCGGACGCCGTTCCTGCTCGACCGCTTCCCCGACCTCGATCCGACCCGCCTGCAGGATCCCGCCAGCGTGGCCCAGGCGATCCGGCACGCGCTGCTGCTGCCGCGCGAAAGCGTGATCGCGGAAATGACCGTGCTGCCCATGCAGGAAACTTCATGGCCCTGACTTGTGTCCTCATGAAAGCCGCGCCGTGAAAGCCATATTTCTCGACAAGGACGGGACGCTCGTACCCGACCTGCCCCACAACGTGGAGCCCGCGTGCATCACGCTGTGCCGCGGCGCCGGCCCGGCGCTGCGCCTGCTGGTGCGCCTCGGCTACCGGCTGTTCGTCGTCACCAACCAGCCGGGCATCGCCTTCGGGCGCTTCGCCGCGGCCGCGATGGACACCGTCAGCGCCCGCATACGCGACCTGCTGCTGCGCGAACACCTGGCGCTCGACGGCTTCTATGTCTGCCCGCATCATCCGGAAGGCACGGTCGCGCCCTGGTCGGCCGAATGCCATTGCCGCAAGCCGCTGCCGGGCCTGCTGCTCAAGGCGGCGCACGAGCACGACATCGACCTGCGGGCGTCGTGGATGGTGGGTGACATCCTGCACGACGTCGAGGCCGGCAACCGGGCCGGCTGCCGCACCATCCTCATCGACAACGGCAACGAGACCGAATGGCGGCTCGGCCCCCGCCGCGTGCCGACGCGCATGGCCCCCGACCTGTACACGGCCGCCGTGCTGATCGCCAGCCATGGAGACGCGCCATGACCGCCCCTTGGCATCGCGCCCGGCGCATCCTGTGCGTGCGCCTCGACTCGCTGGGGGACGTGCTGATGTGCACCCCGGCCATGCGCGCGCTGCGCCAGGCCGTGCCGGGCCGCACGCTGACCCTGCTGAGCTCCGCATCCGGCGCCGCCGCCCTGCCCTTCGTTCCCGAACTGGACGACGCCATCGCCTGGTCGGCGCCGTGGACGAAGTCCGCCAGGTCCGCCACCACCGGGGCCGCCGCGCCGGCGCCAATCGCCACACTGGCGGCGCGCGCCTTCGACGCGGCCGTGATCTTCACGACCTACACGCAGAGCGCGCTGCCGGCGGCCCTGCTGTGCCAGCTGGCGGGCATCCCGCTGCGGCTGGCCCACTGCCGCGAAAACCCGTACGACCTGCTGAGCGACTGGGTACCCGACCCCGAGCCGGCCACGCTCGTGCGGCACGAAGTCCAGCGCCAGCTGGCCCTCGTGCAGCGGGTCGGCTGCCGCAGCGCCGGCCTTGGCCTGTCGTTCGTTCCCCGTCCGGCGGACTTTACGGCGGCACGGGCACGCCTGGCCGCCGCCGGCATCGATCCGGACCGGCCGTGGATCCTGCTGCATCCGGGCGCCAGCGCGGCCTCGCGCCGCTATCCCGCCGCGCACTGGGCCCACGTGGTGCGCCTGCTCGCGCAGGAACTGCAACTGCCCCTCGTGCTCACGGGCAGCGCGGAGGAAAGCGAGCTCGTCGACGGCATCCAGTTCGCCAGCGCCGTGCCGGCGATCTCGCTCGCGGGCCGGCTGGCGCTGGGCGAGCTGGGCGCGGCGCTGCGCCTGGCGGCCGTCGCCGTGACCAACAACACGGGGCCGGCGCACATGGCCGCCGCCGTGGGCACGCCGGTCGTCGACCTGTACGCCCTGACCAACCCGCAGCACACGCCGTGGAATGTGCGCAGCCGCGTCCTGTTCCACGATGTGCCGTGCCGCTTCTGCTACAAGAGCACGTGTCCGGAAGGCCACCAGGCCTGCCTGGCCGGGATCGAGCCGCGGCGCGTCGTCGATGCCGTGCGCGCGCCGCATCCAGCAGCGCGCGCAACGCCGGCGGCGGAGACAACCTGACCGGCGCGACGCCATGCTGCCCTTGCCGCCGTGCCGATCACCGTCCGGACTGCCTGTCCGCCACCTGCCCCACGGCCGGCGCCGCAGACGGTGCCGCGACAGGCCGCGCCGCATGCTCGCGCACGAGCGCCTGCAGCGCGTCGCGCTCGACGGTCTCATGGTCGAGCAGCTGGCGGGCCAGCGCATCCAGCAATACGCGCTGCTCGCGCAGCGTGACGCGCACGCGTTCATGCGCTTCGTCGAGCAGCCGCGCGATCTCCCCATCGATCAGGCGCGCCGTACGTTCGCTGTATGCCGTATTCGGCGGCTGGGCCGGCGCATAGGGCGCGGCGGCAGGCTGCTCGAACGTCGCAAGGCCCATACGTTCGCTCATGCCGTATTGCGCGACCATGTGGCGCGCGAGATCGGTCGCCATCTGCAGGTCGTTCTGCGCCCCCGTCGAGAGGTCGCCGAACACCAGCTCCTCCGCCACGCGTCCGCCGAGCAGCACGTCCATCCGGTCCAGCAGCTCGCTCTTCTTCAGCAGGTAGCGGTCCTCGGCCGGCAGCTGCTGCGTATAGCCGAGCGCCGCGATGCCGCGGGGGATGATCGACACCTTCGCCACGCGGTCCGCATGCGCGCGGAATTCCGCCGTCAGCGCGTGCCCCGCCTCGTGGAAGGCCACCGTTTCCTTTTCCATCGGATTGATCAGGCGCGAGCGCTTTTCCATGCCCGCGATGACGCGGTCGACGGCTTCCTCCAGGTCGCCGCGCTCGACCCTCTCCTTGCCGCGCCGCGCGGCCAGCAGCGCCGCCTCGTTGACCAGGTTGGCGAGGTCGGCACCGGCCAGGCCGGGCGTCTTCGCAGCCACGGCGGCCAGGTCCACGTCCGGCGCCAGCCTGACGTCGCGGGCATGCACCTGCAGGATCTTCTGGCGGCCCTTCAGGTCCGGCCGGTCGAGCGCGACGTGGCGGTCGAAGCGGCCCGGGCGCAGCAGGGCCGGATCGAGGATCTCGGGGCGGTTGGTGGCGCCGAGGATGATCACGCCCTTGTTGGTGTCGAAACCGTCCATCTCGACGAGCAACTGGTTGAGCGTCTGCTCCTGCTCGTTGTAGCCGCCGACGACGCCCGCCACGCCGCGCGCGCGGCCCAGCGCATCGAGCTCGTCGATGAAGATGATGCAGGGCGCCACCTTCTGCGCCTGCACGAACATGTCGCGCACGCGGGCCGCGCCGACGCCGACGAACATCTCGACGAATTCCGAGCCGCTGATCGAAAAGAACGGCACCCCGGCCTCGCCGGCCACGGCCCGGGCCAGCAGGGTCTTGCCGGTGCCGGGCGGCCCGACGATCAGCACGCCTTTCGGAATGCGCCCGCCGAGCCGCCGATAGCGCTGCGGGCTCTTGAGGAAGTCGACGATCTCCATCAGCTCGTCGCGCGCCTCGTCGATGCCCGCCACGTCGTTGAAACTCACGCCGGTCTTGCTCTGCATGTACACACGGGCCCGGCTCTTGCCCACGTCAAACAGCCCGGCCGCAACGCCACCCCGCTTCGCCATGGCGCCCCACATCCAGAACAGCAGGAGCAGCGGCAGCGCCCACGACAACAACGTACTCAGCCATTCACTGTGCTGCTGGCCGAAGTAGCGCACGTGCGCCGCGTCGAGGTCCTTGACGAGATCCGGATCGGCCACGCGGACGGCGTTGAACGGACACAGCCCGTCCTCATTGCACTTGACGGACTCGGCGCGGTTCTTCGGCAGGATGGCGTCGAGGCCGCCGGACTTGAGCGTGCCGGACACGGTCGTCTCCGCCAGCGTGACCTCGTTGACCTTGCCGCCATGCAAAAGCTCCTTGAACTCGCTGTATGCCAGCGGCGACGACGTGATCACGTCGGTCACCGACTGGAACAGCATGAACAGGACAATGGCGACCAGCCAGTACCACAGCATGGGACGGAGCGTCGGGCCGCCGCCGTCCACGCCCCGCCCGGTTGGCGTCTCCTTCGTATCGGACATATCGTTCACGCCGCCTCCCTGCGCCTGAGCTCTTCCAGCGCCTCCGCCTCTCGCCCCACTGTCTGACAGATCAGGCCCACATCACTTTGACCTGGATCAAAGTGACACGTTCACGTCTGCCGCTCCAGCTGCGCGAGCCGCGCCTCGCACTCGCGTTGTTCGCGCCGGTCGCGGCGGTACGTGTACACGGTATTGGTCAGGCAGGTCAGGACGGCGGTCGCGATACCGACCGCCGCGCCGACGTCCGCCATCGTCAACGATGCGCCGATCGACGCCACGCCCGCGACATAGCTGGCCACGCCGAAGATACCTGGTCTGTTCATAGCTGTTCTCCCCCATCGAAAGCTCGCCTCCCCTTCACAAAACCCGGCAAGTCGAGTAGAGTCCAGTATAGAACTCTAAACTGATCAACGTCAAGAACACTAAACCAGAACGAGTGCAGGGCCTGAACATGAACCTCTTATCCGACCGCCTCGACCACATCTACCGCACCACGCCGCAGCTCGAAGGCGAGCGTGGCCAGATCGGCCTCGTCAAAGCCTCGGGCGCCTCGAAGAGCGTGGTGAACCAGTGGCTGACCGGGAAAATCAAGTCGATGGACATCCGCTACGCGCTGAACATCGAGCGCGAACTCGGGTTCTCGCACATCTGGCTGATGACCGGCGAAGGCGACCCGCGCCAGGCCCCCTTCCACGGCCTGAAGGACGGCATGCCGGTGCGCCCGGCCGACAACGACGATGCGGAATTCGTCCAGATCCGCATGGTCAAGCTGCGGCTGTCGGCCGGGATCACGGGCTTCCAGACGGAGCCCGAACGCCGCGACGGCGGCACGCTCGGCATGCGCCGCACGTGGATCGAACGGCACAACTACCATCCCGACCACCTGATGGCCATCCTCGTCAAGGGCGAGAGCATGGAACCGTCGCTGTACGCGGGGGACATCGTCATCATCAACACGCTCGACACGAAGCTCGTGGACGGTGCCGTGTATGCCTTCAACTACGAAGGCGAGGCCGTCGTGAAGCGGCTGACGCGCGACGCCGGCAAATGGTGGCTGACGTCGGACAATCCGGACCAGCGCAAATACCACCGCAAACTCTGCCAGGGCAACGCCTGCCTCATCATCGGCCGCGTCGTGCGCAAGGAAAGCGACCGGATTTGAAACTCGAGGTCGCCCAGGCCGAACTGAAAGGCGTGCGCGTGGCGCTGGCCTTTCCGCCGCCGGCGTGGGTCGCGCCCGGCGTCGGCGACGTGCTGCTGGAACGCCTGCGCCCATACTTCCCCACCCTGCCCGTGATGCTCGTGGCCGTGCAAAAGCATGGCGTGCGCGCGCATGCCGCGTTCCAGGCGCAGGCGCTCGTGGACGGCGCGGATCTCGCGCACCTGCCGCGTACGACGATCGACCTCGACGTGCCGCCGCTCCCGCCGGACGAGCCGCCGCCATTCTAGTCGTCCGGCCGGCAAAACGTTTTCGCTATTGCCGCCACCAGCACGTCGTTAAGCCCTGAAAACGTCAAGTTAAGCGTTTACCTATTTTTGTTGACACCGCTTCCCGTTCTGATTACGATTTGCTCAATAATCAGACCAACAGGGAGACGCGTTCCATGACTGCGAAAACGATTATCTGCGGGATCCTGCTGGCGGCGTGCGGCGCGTCGGCCGCAACGGCCGCGGAACCGATCGGCGCCGTCATCGACAAGGACTTCAAGGTCGCCAGCGCGCAGTACCGCATCCTGCTGGACAAGGCCGCGGGCAAGCCGGGCTTCCCCCGCACCGTGGAGCGTGGCGAAGTAAAAATGATCGGGCCGGGCGACTGGACGGCCGGCTTCTTTCCCGGCTCGCTGTGGTACCTGTTCGAAGCCACCGGCGACGCGACATGGAAAACGGCGGCGATGCGCTACACGGCGCTGACGGCGCCCGCGAAGTTCGACAAGTCCCAGCACGATCTCGGCTTCATGCTGGGCGCCGGCTACGGCAACGGCCTGCGCCTCGTGGACGACGCGGCCACGCGCGTGGCCTACCGCGACGCCCTGCTGGCCGGCGCGACGACACTGATCACGCGTTTCAACCCGAAAGTCGGCAGCATCCAGTCGTGGGACCTGTGGCCCAACACGACGTGGGCCTTCCCCGTCATCATCGACAACATGATGAACCTGGAGCTGCTGATGTGGGCCGCGAAGGCCGCGAACGAACCGCGCTACCGCGAGATCGCCATCGCCCATGCCGACACCGCGCTGAAGAACCACTTCCGCCCCGACGGGTCCAGTTTCCACCTCGTCGACTACGACCCGAAGACGGGCGCCGTGCGTACGCGCATGACCGTGCAAGGTTACGCGGACGGCTCCGCATGGGCGCGCGGACAGGCGTGGGGCCTGTACGGCTACACGATGATGTACCGCGAAACCCGCAACGACAACTATCTCCAGCAGGCGCACAAGATCGCCCGCTTCTACACGACCCATCCACGCCTGCCGGCCGACAAGGTGCCCTATTGGGACTTCGACGACCCGGCCATTCCCGCCGCCCCGCGCGACGCTTCCGCCGCCGCCATCGCCGCCTCCGCCCTGCTGGAACTGGCGACGTTCTCCGACCGCGAGACGGCCGCGCGCTACCGCGACTTCGCCGAACAGACGCTGCGCAGCCTGTCGTCCAGTGCGTACCTCGCGGCGCCTGGAGACAACGGCGGCTTCCTCCTCAAGCATGCGACCGGCCACAAGCCGGCCAAATCGGAAATCGACGTGCCGCTGAACTACGCGGACTACTACTTTCTGGAGGCGCTGTTGCGCATGAAGGCGGCACGCCTGAAGGCGGCGCGCAGCGGGACTGGCAGTTTTCATTAGAAAAACCAAGGAGACGTTGTGAGCAAGCAGAGAACACCGGGCGCGCGGATCGCGGTCAAGCCCGTGGCGGCCGTCGTCGCGATGGCCGTCGCCCACTGGACCGTGCCCGCGCGGGCGCAAGAAGTACCGACGAACCCCAACCAGTTGCAAACCGTCCTGGTCACCGCGAACAAACGCGTGGAGCGGCTGGAAAATGTGCCGGAGTCGATCTCCGTGCTGTCCGAGGCGGAGATCCAGCGCAACAACGTGCGCGAGATCGAGGACGTCATCAACCTGACGCCGTCGCTGACGCTGTCGTCGGGCACGACGGCCGCCAACAACGCCATCTTCATGCGTGGCATCGGTACCGTCTCCGTCGGCATCGGCGTGGAGTCCGACGTCTCCGTCATCATCGACGACATCCCGATCGCCAGCCAGTTCCAGGCCTTCCGCGACCTGGCCGACGTGGCCCGCGTCGAGGTGCTGAAAGGGCCGCAGTCTACGCTGTTCGGCAAATCCGCCGTGGCCGGCGCGATCAACATCGTGACGAAACCGATCAGCGGGCCGATCGTCTACCGCGCCAACGCGTACTACACCAACGACCACGAGTGGCGCGTGGGCGCGTCGGTCGGCGGCAAGCTGCGCGACGACTTCGGCATGCGCATCGCCGTCAACAAGAGCGACATGCCGGGTAACTTCACGAACCTGACGAACGGCCAGAAGGTCAACGGATCGGGCGGCAGGACGATCATGACGAAGTTCCAGTGGAACCCGATCAAGGACCTGGAGATCGACTTCACGCCGCACTACAACGCGCAGGAAAACAGCCGCGGCGTGACGGCCGTGAACGGCTTCTACCGCGCGGGTAGCCAGGCCGACCTCGCGACCGCGTACATGAACGGCAACCCGCAACTGCCCGCGTCGCTCACGCTGGCCGGCATCAACCCGTACGATCCGAACAACCGCAACGTGCGGCGCGACTTCCCGACCGGGATCAATTCGTCCACGTTCGGCACGGGCCTGAAGTTCTCGTACAACCTGCCGAACGACGGCACGCTGATGTCGATCTCGTCGTACGAGCATTACAAGGCAAACGATTACCGCGACCAGGACTTCGTCGACGTGCCGACCATCGCGCGGCCGGGCGAGACGAAGTTCAGCGTCGGCAACGCGCAATTCGGCACCTACGACATCCGATCGAAGACGCAGGAAATCCGTTACGTGTCGCCGGATATCGGGAAGCTGCGCTACGTGACCGGCCTGTGGTGGGCGCAGAACGAGATCGACCGCCACTTCATCCGCGGCTTCTGCGTGCGCCCGAGCGTCTGCACGGCCAGCTCGCCGTCGAGCCCCACGAACTACTACACCGACATCTACAACGTGAACCGCGCCGTGTTCGGCCAGGCCACGTGGGACTTCCATCCGACGTACACGCTGGTCGCGGGCATCCGCCGCAACGTGGAAACCTCGGGCTTCAACTACATCCGCAATTTCTATACGGACCAGCTGGACCGCTCGACCTTCGTGCCGGGCCCCGTCGGCCGGGACCAGTTCTCCAGCAGCGGCAACCGCGACTGGGCGACGACCGGCAAGCTGTCGATCCAGAAGCAGATCAACAGCGACTGGATGGTCTATGCGATGACGGCGACCGGCTACAAGGGCCTCGCGTACGACGTGACGAGCGGCCTGAAGGCGGCGGCCGCGTTCCCGGTGGCGCCGGAGACGAGCCGCAGTGTCGAGCTCGGGACCAAGGCGAACCTGTTCCACAACCGCATGTCGCTCGCGGCCACGATCTACAAGACGGACTTCAAGAACTACCAGCAGAACACGTCGTTCGTGCTGCCGAACGACCCGACGATCTACACGCAGCTGAACTCGATCCCGAAGATCCGCACGCGCGGCTTCGAAATCGATTCGCACTTTCTGCTGACGTCGAACTGGTCGATGAACGTGTCGTACGCATACACGCGTCCGGAGATCGTCGACTGGAAGAACGGCCCCTGCTACCAGGACAACACGAACCCCGCCATCGGCACGACGGGCCTGGGCGAAGGCGGTTCGCTGGGCGGCTGGAACCGCGCCTGTTTCCCGATCCGCGCCGGCTCGACGACGGGCGTGCAGAACCTGACGGGCGGGATCTTTCCGGGCACGCCGAAGAACAAGGTCAACATCGGCACGAACTACGACTACCATTTCGCGGACCGCCCGTACTGGGCCTTCGTGAACGCGAACGTGCGTTACCAGACCGAGTACCAGACCAACATCAACAACGACCCGCGCTCGGTGAACAACGCGTACTCGATCTCGGACCTCGGTTTCGGCCTGCGCCAGAACAACGACATGTGGCGCCTGTCCTTCCGCATCAACAACCTGTTCGACCGCTTCTACATCGGCAACGCCAACGCGAGCGGCCCGTCGTACCGCGCGGGCCCGACGTCGACCTCCCCCGCCATCACGGTCAACAGCTGGGTGCCGCCGCGCGACGTATTCCGCTTCTACAGCGTGCGCCTCGACCTGAAGTTCTGATACCGGGTTTCCTCCGCGGGCCCCGGCCCGCGTTTCCCTCGATGCCGCCGGGGCGACCTGGCGGCATTTTTTTATCCGAGGCCATTTCCCAAAATCGGGGTCAGAGCACATTTCGGATCAATGTCCACTGCGCTACCAAACACGGAATTGCGCTCACCGCACAAAGAACTCGCACCGAAAAGGGCTTTGACCGCGAATCTTGCTGAAAACGTGCTCTGACCCCGAATTGAAGCTATTTCCAATAATCGCGGTCTGACCCGGTTGCTGGAAACAAAAAGGGCCGGGGCATCACTGCACCGGCCCGGCATGTCGCGTTCGCGGGCGCTTCAGTCTTCGTAGATCGGCCCCGCCGTCAAAAACGGCCCGCCCTGGTACACGGCCGTGATGTCGCCCGCATCCGACCACGTGCCGCCGGCCGGGAAGCGGTCGGCGAACGCGCGCGCGCTGTGGCGCGGCTCGAAGCCCAGGTGGGCCGCCGCGCGGTTGTCCCACCAGCGCACCGGGTTGTCCGACACACCGTACGTGATCGTGTGGCCCACGCGCGGCGTGAACAGGGCACAGCGCACCAGTTCCACGAGGTCGTCGTACGCGAGGAACGTGACCAGCATGCGCGCATTGCGCGGCTCGCCGAACGACGAGCCGATGCGCAGGCACACGGTCTCGATGCCGAAGCGGTCGAAGTAGTAGCGAGACAAGGCCTCGCCGAAGCACTTCGACACGCCGTAGATGCCGTCCGGCCGCAGCGGCACGTTGGCATCGACGATCTGCGTGGTCGGGTAGTAGCCGACGACGTGGCTGGAGCTCGCGTAGATCACGCGCTTGATGCCGCGCTTGTGCACGGCCTCGTACAGGTGATGCAGGCCGAGGATGTTGGCATGCATGATCGTCTCGAACGTGTCCTCGACGGAGACGCCGCCGAAGTGCAGCACGGCGTCCACGCCTTCCGTCAGCGCCATCACGGCGGCGCGGTCGCCCAGGTCGCAGCGCACGACTTCCTCGCCCGGCCCGGCGGGCGCGATGTCCTTGATGTCGCTGAGGCGAACCACGTCGGCCCACGGCTTGATCCGCTCGCGCAGCACGGTGCCGAGGCCGCCACCGGCGCCGGTCAGGAGAAGACGGTGGAAAGGCTTGGACTCGGTCGCTGGGGTCATGGACAGGCTCGCATATGTTAAACGTTTAACCGAGTATATCCAAAACGCTTTCGATGTCAATTTTTTGGACCGCTTTTTCGCCCGGAGGCCCCGCCCGGACAGGTGGCAACGATTCCATACGCCGATTTCTTGCCCCAGCTCGCTTCCGCCCTTGGGGACGCATGCTAAGATGTGCCGCTGAGTAACGATTAACCTTCCATGAAAAAGTCCGCCCCGACCATCCGCGACGTCGCCGCAGCCGCCCACGTGTCCACTGCCACGGTGTCGAAATTCATCAACGGCGCACAGCGCTTTTCGCCCAAGGTCGAGGCGGCGATCGAGTCCGCGATCGCGGGCCTGGGCTATAAATCGAACCCGCTGGCCAAGTCGATGATCACGGGGCGCACGAACACCATCGGCCTCTCCGTGCTGGACATCACCAACCCGCACTTCTCCAGCATCCTGAAGGGCGCGAACCGCGTGGCGCACGACCAGGGCTTTTCCGTCCTGCTCGTCGACACGGAGGAAACGCCCAGCCGCGAGCGGCGCACGCTGGAAGAACTGAGCCGGCGCGTGGACGGCATGATCGTGTTCTCGCGCATGCGCGAGCACGAGATGGCGTGGATGACCGAGATCGACAAGCCGCTCGTCTTCTTCGGCAGCCTGGCGCAACTGCCGCTGCCTACGGTGGCCAGCGACGACCACGGCGGCGCCTACATGCTGGCCCAGCACCTGCGCATGCTGGGCCACCGCCGCATCGCCTACCTCGGCTTTTCCAAGTCGCGGCGCGACGAGGAGCGCCTGGGCGGCATCCGCGAATCGCTGAAGACAGCCGGCCTCGAACTCGCGATCTTCGATGCCGAGGCGCCGTCGCTGGCCGAAGGCGAACGCCTGTGCTCTGCGATCGTGCTGGGCAGCCAGCGTCCGGATGCGCTGATCTGCTACAACGACCTGATGGCGCTCGGCTTCATGAAAGAAGCGTCCAACCTGGGCATCTCGATCCCCCAGGACATCTCGGTCGTCGGCTTCGACAATATCCCCTACGGCAAATACACGACCCCCGCCCTTACCACCGTCGACCTGCAGAGCGAGCGCATGGGCGCGACCGCGATGGAAAAGCTGCTGGCCGTGATCCGCGGCGAACACGTCGAAAAGCTCACCAAGGTCGCGCCGCAACTGATCCTGCGCGGGTCGACGATCGCCCGCCGCCCCTGAGCCCGTATCGCCGTTTACTTTCCGGAAGAGTTGACCTATCCTTTTAGGAAAACGTTTAACAACACTGGAGACACGCATGCGCCCTGTCCTGCCCGTCATCACGATGGCGGTTCTCGCCCTGTCACACGCCGCGCCCGCACTCGCGACCAGGCCCCTGCACCAGACGGTCGAACAGGCCTACCCGCAGCTGGATTACTTTTTCCAGAAGCTCGTGAAGGAACGGGACGGCATCACGATCGACGGCCGCGCGCCGTTCCAGAGCCACGACAAATTCCTGCCCGGGAAAATCGCGACGGGCCTGGCGGACGTGCTGCTGCACACGTCCGCCAATGACCCGCGCTTGCCCGGCATGCTGCGCGACTATGCATCCATCGCCGACCTTACCGTCGGCATGGAAAACGATACCTGGGGCATCTATTACTACATTGGCGCGCTGGTCAAGCTGAAGCGGGCCGGCCTGCTGGAGCGCGCCGTGCGTCCCGCCACGCTCGACCAACTGCGCAAGAAGCTCGACTGGCGGACGTTCGTGCGCGTGCCGGCCTACGAACTGATCGACCTGCCGACCAATTACTATGGCGTCGCCTTCAGCATTGCGCGCCTGCGCCTGCTGATGGGCTGGGAAGACGCGCAGGCGAGCGACGTCCTGCTCGACAGGATGCTGAAGCATTACGCCGATTACTCCGGCACCTACGGCTTTTCCGACGAGACGGATGGCCAGGGCCGCTTCGACCGCTACAGCATCCTGCTGGCGGCCGAGATCTGCGAACGCTTCATCGAGACCGGCCTGACGGTGACGCCGGAACTGAAAGCCCTGCTGCGCAAGTCGGCCGACGTCGCGCTGAACGCGGCGAGTGCCGACGGCAGCGGCTTCACGATGGGCCGCAGCCTCGGGCCGTACGGCGAGACGGCGATGTTGGAAATCCTGTCGACGGCCGCCTACCTCGGCGTCCTCACGCCGGAAGAAAAGGAGTACGCGTACGCCTACTCCGCGCGTATCGGCGAGCGCTACATGAACTTCTGGTACGACCCGGCGCTGCACTCGGTCGACATGTGGGGCAAGGGCCGCCGCACGGACACGTACCGCGGCAAGCATCGCATCCTCGGCGAGAACTTCTCGCTACTGCACCAGTTGATCGGCACGGACGAGATGTGGAACCGGGCCGGCATGAAGAACGCCGTACCGCGCGCGGACCTTGCGGCGTGGCTGGAACGCGCGCGTCCTCCCTTCAGCCTCACGCGCTTCGCGGGCGGCGAATACGACCGCGCCCTCGCCATCTGGCGCGACGGGCCACACGTATTCAGCCTCTCGATGATCAACGGCGGTCCGAGCCAGCATGCGAACAGCCCGTACTATCCGCTGCCGTTCTCGTACGGGATCGTCTCCGGCATCGCCGACAGCGGCGCCGCGCATCCGCAGTTGCTGCCGAAATTCCGTCTCGCCGACGGCAGCGAATTGATCGCGACCGCGTTCATCAAGAACATCGAGACGAGCGACATCGACGGCGGCCATCGCGTCACGTACCGCCAGGATGCGCTCACGAAGCTGGGCAAGAACGTGCCCGTGAAGGACACGCGCATCGCGGTCGAGACGGAATACACCCTGCGCCACGGCGTCATCACGCGCACCGACACGTACACGCCGGCGGCACCGCTGGACGTGGCCGGCGTGAGCCTCGACTTCGCGTCGTTTTCAAGCGGCGCCACGGTGGACGGCAACACGATCGCCTTCCGCGACGGTGCCGTGCGTGCCTTCGCCGTCGACGGCCTCGCACGCTGCAGCGCCGACGACGTGACCGGCAGCGAAGCGTACCGCGCGCCGTATGGACCGATGGCCACGCTGGCCGCCTGCCGCACGGGCGCGTTCACGTTCGACAAGCCGCTCAGGATCCGCTGGACGATCCGCTACCAGTGACGACGTGTTCGAGCGGATTGGCCAGGCTGCGGTCGCCGCCCATGCGCGCATCCCAGTTCACGGCCGGCAGCCTGACGGGCACCGCGACCTTGCCGCCGTGGCGCAGGTAGATGGCGATCCATCCCGGCACGCCGCCCGACCGCTCCTGCTCGACGCCCGTCATCGTCGCGATGGCCGACGGATCGGCGACGCCGCCGACGGAGAACGCAATGAGCTTGTCCAGCCGCGGCGACTGCACGTCGAAGATCGACGCCATCAGCACGAGCGGCGCGGCCGCGTACAGGTGGTAGTGCAGCGCCCTGCCCGCCCGTTCCAGTTCGTACGGCAGCACGCCGTCCGGCCGGATCTGCGCCATCGCAGCGTCGAACACCTTGCGGCCCCACGCGAGGCAGCGCGCGTCGCCCGTGACAGCGCCCGTCGCCGTCACCGCGAGGCCCTCCCAGTAATAGTGATTGTTGCGCACGCCCTTGTGCGCGTCCGAATGGCGGATCGTTGCATCGGCCAGCGCCAGCAGCCACGCCTCGATGCGGCCGCGCTCCTCCAGCGTCGCCGCGGGCTTCACGCGCGCGTAGGCGAGCGCGAGGCCGCCCAGCGTCCACTTGCGCGTGTAGTACGACTGCTCCGTCGTCATCGTGCCCAGCATCGCCTTGCGGCCGGCCCAGTCGGCGAGCCAGGCCAGGGCGCAGCGGGCATCCGCGTCGCGGTGCGTCCGCTGCCACGCGACGGCGGCATGGGCCACCGCGTCGAGGTAGTCGTTGACGGGCTTGACGGCCGCCTCGTTGCGCGCCTTGCGCACCGGGTCGACGATCGAGTGATGGCTGTCGCTGTAATAGCTGTTCGCATCGATGTCGATGACGGCCGGCGGCGGCGCCTCGCACGCGCCCGCCGGACGCGCGGCCAGTGCCGCGATGAACATGGCTGCTCCGAGTCCTCGTATCCGCATGGTCTTCTCCATTTTTATGAAAGCGTTTACCTTATCTCAGCTTTAAGCCAGAATCCATACATCTAGTTAAACGTTATCCTACGATGATCCCGACTATCCCCTTCAAGCACGCCACGCTCGCCCTGCTGCTGCTCGGCCCTCTCCTGCCCGGATGCGCGACACACACACCGCCCGCCGCCAGGGCCGACGCGCAGGCACCGACGCCGGCCGCCGTGCTGGCGACGATGGAACGCGTCGCCGACTGGCAGCTCGCGCATCCGAGCGCGCATGCGCCGACGCACTGGACGCAGGGCGTCGGCGACGCCGGCTTCATGGTGCTGGCCAACCTGTCCGGCTCGCGCACGTACCGCGACGCGATGGCGGCGATGGGCGAACGCAATGGCTGGCAACTCGGTCCGCGCGCCTATCACGCGGACGACCACGTGGTCGGGCAGACGTATGCGGAGCTGTACCTGCAGTTGCGCGACCCGGCCATGCTGGCGCCGCTGAAGGCGCGTTTCGATGCGATCCTCGCCGAGCCGCACGACGGCACGCTGAAATTCACGGTGCCCGGCAACCAGGACCGCTGGTCGTGGTGCGACGCCCTGTTCATGGGACCGCCCGCGTGGGCGCGCCTGACCGCCGCCACCGGCGACGCGCGCTATCTCGACCACGCCGTCGCCGCGTGGTGGCGCACGTCGGACTACCTGTACGACAAGGACGAACACCTGTACTACCGCGACAGCAATTATTTCGCGCGGCGCGAAGCCAATGGCCGCAAGGTGTTCTGGGCACGCGGCAACGGCTGGGTGATGGCGGGCCTGGCGCGCACGCTCCAGTACATCCCGGCGGACCATCCGGCGCGCGCCCGCTTCGAACAGCAGTTCCGCGCGATGGCCGCGAAGGTGCTCGCGCTGCAGCAGGCCGACGGCCTGTGGCGCGCGAGCCTGCTCGACCCGGCCGGCTATCCGGCGCGCGAAACGAGCGGCACGGCGCTGTTCGCGTATGCGCTCGCGTGGGGCGTCAACCAGGGGTTGCTGGACCGCGCCGCGTTCGAACCGGGCGTGCGGCGCGCATGGACGGCGCTCGTGGCCAGCGTCCAGCCGGACGGCAAGCTCACGCACGTACAGCCGATCGGCCAGGCGCCGACGGGCTTCGCGGACGATGCGACGGAAGTCTATGGCGTCGGCGCCTTCCTGCTCGCGGGCAGCGAAGTGTTCCGCATGGCGCTGCTCGAACGCGCCGTACCCCGCACGGTGCGCGTGACGAATCCGGGCGATTTTCACCGTGCCGACGAGACGATCGAACTGCCGCTCGCGCCGGATTCTCCACAAGCGCTGGCCGTGATGGAAACCGGCACGTCGCGCCTGCTGCCCACGCAGCGCATCGGCGACACGCTGCTGTTCCAGGCAAACTTCGCGCCCCGTGAACGACGCCGCTTCCTGCTGCTGCCGGCCAGCGCCCTGCCCGCGCTGGCGCCGCCCGACGTCAAGGTGCACGCACGCTACGTGCCCGAACGCTACGACGACTTCGCGTGGGAGAGCGACCGCATCGCCCACCGCGCGTACGGCCCGGCGATCCTGCACGTGCCGAACGAGCACGTGGGCAGCGGCGTGGACGTGTGGCTCAAGCGCGTGCGCCGGCCCGTCGTGGACACGTGGTACAAGCGCGGCGAGTACCACAGCGACCACGGCGAGGGCCTCGACAACTACAGCGTCGGCACGGGCCGCGGCTGCGGCGGCACGGCAATCTACCGCGATGGCAAGGCGTATCCGTCATCCGTCTACGCGGGCTGGAAAGTGATCGCGGACGGGCCGCTGCGCGCCGTGTTCGAGCTGCGCTACGACGCGTGGAGCGCGGCCGGACGCCAGGTCGCGGAGACGAAGCGCATCTCGATCGACGCGGGCGCCAACTTCAGCCGCGTCGAAAGCCGCTACACGAGCGACCAGGCGGGCGCGCTGCCCGTCGCCGTCGGCATCGCCCAGCGCAAGGGCGACGGCCGGCTCGTGCGCGACACGAGCGCAAGCTGGATGAGTTACTGGGAACCGGAGAGCGCGCCGAACGGGCACACGGCGTGCGCGATCATCGTCCCCGGCCAGGCGACGCGCGCCGCGGTGGATGGCGGCGACGCCCTGCTGGTCGGGACCGCGCAGCCCGGGCAGCCGTTCGTGCACTACCTGGGCGCGGGATGGAGCGAGAGCGGCGATTTTCCCGATGCGCAGGCGTGGGAAGCGCACGTGCGCAACGTGGCGCAGCGGCTGGCGGTGCCGCTGCGGGTGACGGGTCCCGAGTAAACGCTAGATCTCCACGTGGCCCCGGGCCGCCACATACTTGCGGCCCCATTCCGCGATCGGCCCCAGCGCCTTGTTCAACGCGGCGCCCTCGGGTGTCGCGGAATATTCCACGCGCGGCGGCACTTCCGGGTAGACGACGCGCCGCACCAGTCCATCCGACTCCATTTCCCGTAACTGCTGGATCAGCATTTTCTCGGTGATGCTGCCGACCAGGCGGCGCAACTCGCCCGTCCGCACGGGCTTGTCCTGCAACTCGTACAGGATCACGGCTTTCCACTTGCCGCCGATGACTTCGAACGCGGGTCCGATCCCGCAATTAAAGGGCTTGCTGGCCGCCATCGCTTCCTCCAAAACTTACCGATTGGGTAGTACCTGACCGGATTGTACGTACTTGACGCTTCGAATGGTACATCGGGATACTGCCGCTTCCAACACCACAGGAGGTCAGGATGAAAGACATCGCAGTGATCGGATTGGGCCAGATGGGCGCCACGCTCGCCCGGCTGTCGTTGCAGGCCGGATGGCGCGTGCATGTGTGGAACCGCACGCCGGGAAAGGCGGAAAGTCTGTCCGCCGCGGGCGCCGGCGTGGCCGCGCGGCCGGCGGACGCCGTGCGCGCGGCGGAGATCGTCGTGATGTGCGTGCACGACTACGCGGCGGCGCGGCAAATACTGGACGCGGACGGCGTCGACCTCGCGGGCAAGGTGCTCGTCCAGTTCACGACAGGCAGTCCGCGGGAGGCGCAGGATGCGGCAGCCGCGCTGGCAGCAGAAGGCGCCGGCTTCGTGGCGGGCGCGATCCAGGTCGCGCCCGAGCAGATGGGCCAGCCCGACACGACGATCCTCGTCTCGGGCGCGGAGGAACACGTCGAACGTGCGCGCGCCGTGCTCGCGGCTTATGGCGGGAATATCGTCCACCTCGGCGCCAGCCCGGCGGCCGCGGCGACGATGGACCTCGCGACCCTCTCGTTCGTCTACGGTGCGTCGCTGGGTTTCTTCCAGGGCGCCGCACTGGCGGAGCGGGAAGGACTGGACGTGCGGCGCTACGGCGCGATCGTGCACGCGCTGGCGCCGTCGTATGGCGAGTTCCTGCGGCACGAGGCCGGCGTCATCGCCTCGGGCGATTACCGCATCACGCAAAGCCCACTGTCGATCTCGGTCGATGCGACGCGCCGCATCGAGGACGCGATGCGTGCACGCGGGCTGCGCACGGAACTGCCGGCCGCGATCGCCGCGCTGCTGCGCCGGGCCGACGAGGCGGGATATGGCGGGGAAGAGTTCGCGGCGGTGGCGAAGGTGCTGTGACCTCCGCCACCGCCGTACCGGTCAACCGCTGTTGCGCAGGCCTGCCGAGATGCCGTTGATCGACATGTGCAGCCCGTTGCGGGTCGCATCGTCGTCGACGCCGGCCCGGTAGCGGCGCAGCAGCTCGACCTGCAGGTGGTTCAGCGGATCGATGTACGGCAGGCGGTTGCGCAACGAACGCTGCATTTGCGGGTTCCCGTCCAGCAGCTCGTCCTGCTCCATGATCTGCCGGAGGATCTCCACCGTGCGCGCATGCTCGGCGCTGATGGCGCCGAAGATGCGGTCGCGCAGCGCCGCGTCGGCCACGAGGCCGGCGTAGCGGCTGGCGATCGCGATGTCGCTCTTCGCCAGCACCATGTCCATGTTCGACAGCAGCGTCGTGAAGAACGGCCACGTCTTGTACATCGTGCGCAGCAGCGCGAGGCGCTCGGTGGGCGCGTCCGCGATGAAGCGTTCCACCGCCGTGCCGAAACCGTACCAGCCCGGCAGCATGAGGCGGCACTGGGCCCAGCTGAACACCCACGGGATCGCGCGCAGGTCTTCGATCGAGCGCGACTTCTTGCGCGATGCCGGACGGCTGCCGATGTTCAACGCGGCGATCTCCGTGATCACCGTCGACTCCCAGAAGTACGTTTCGAAGCCTTCCGTTTCGTACACGAGCGAACGGTAGGCACGCAGCGCTTCCGTCGACAGGCGGTCCATCGCGGCCACCTGCGCCGCGTCCGGCTGCGGCTGGTCATGCGACAGCAGGGTCGCTTCCATCGTCGCGGCGACGAGCACCTCGAGATTGCGGCGGCCCACGTCGGCGTTGGCGTACTTCGCGGTGATGACTTCGCCCTGCTCCGTCAGGCGGATGCGTCCCTGCACGGCGCCCGGCGGCTGCGCCAGGATCGCTTCGTAGCTCGGCCCGCCGCCGCGTCCCACCGAACCGCCGCGGCCGTGGAACAGCTGCAGCTTGATGCCGTGGGCGCGGAAGACGGCGATGAGTTCCAGCTCCGCCTTGTGCAGCTCCCAGCCGGACGTGACGTAGCCGCCGTCCTTGTTGCTGTCCGAGTAGCCCAGCATGACTTCCTGCAGGCGGTCGCGCGATTGCAACAGGCGCATGTAGAACGGCAGACCGAACGCCGCGGCCATGATCGCGGGACCGGCGCGCAGGTCGTCGATGGTTTCGAACAGCGGGATGATGTTGACGTCGAGCGTGCCGAGCGTCGGGTGCAGCAGGCCCGCTTCCTTCAGCAGCACAGCCACTTCCAGCAGGTCGGAGACGGAAGCCGCCTTCGAGATGATGTAGTTCGTGACGGCGGCGCGGCCGTACGTCAGGTGCGCGCGCTTGGTCTCGCTCAGGATCGCCAGCTCGGACGCCGTCTCTTCGGAATACGCCTCGAACGGCGACACGAGCAGGCGTGGCGACTGCAGTTCTTCCAGCAGCAGCGTGCAGCGCGCGGCTTCGTCCAGTGCCAGGTAATCGACGCCGGGGCGCGCCTGCGTCAGCAGTTCCGCGAGCACGCGCTCGTGCACGTCGGAGTTCTGGCGCAGGTCGACGGGCGCGAGATGGAAACCGAATACCTTCACGGCGCGGCGCAACAGGCGCAGCCGGCCGCGCGCCAGCTGGCGGGCGCCGTTGGCCACCAGCGACTCGTGGATGACGTCCAGGTCGGCCAGCAGCTCGTCGGCGCTGGCGTAGGCCACCGCATCCGGCTCATTGGCGCCGCTGACGAGCCAGTCGCGCGTCGCCACGAGGCGCGCATGCATGCCGTGCAGCGCCTGGCGGTACGGCTCGTCCTGGTGGTGCGGCGACTGGTCGGGCGTGCGCTCGGCGATGCGGTGCAGGGCTTCCGTGCTGCCGCACAGGGACTGCGCCTGCGACAGTTGCGACGCCAGCATGTGCACTTCCGGCAGGTAGAAATCCAGCGCGCGGGTCGCCTGCGCCTTCAGGGTGGCACGCAGGATGTCGGCCGTGACGAACGGGTTGCCGTCGCGGTCGCCGCCGATCCAGCTGCCCACTTTCATGAACGACGGCAGCTCCGTGTCGGCCCAGCCGGCATCCTTTTGCGCCAGCGTGTCCTCGAGGGCGCAGTACAGGCGCGGCACGCTCTTGAACATCGTATAGTCGAAGAAGGACAGGCCGTTCTCGACTTCGTCCAGCACCGACAGCTTGGTGGGGCGCAGCAGGCGCGTCTGCCACAGCGTCAGGATGGCGCGCGCGAGCGCTTCGTCGTTGTCCTGCTCTTCGTCGGGCGTCAGCTGCGTGCGGTCACGTTCGCCGATCAGGCGCGCGATCGCCATCTGGCAGTTGAGGACACTCTTGCGCTGCACCTCGGTCGGATGCGCGGTGAAGACGGGGCTCACGTGCGCGTCGTCGAAGAAGGCGCGCAGGTCGTCCATGCGGCCGGCGGCGAACACGCCGTCGACGGCGTGCGCGATGCTGCCCTTCTTCGGCGCCGAGCCGGCGGACAGGTGCGCGCGGCTGCGGCGGATGTGGTGCTGGTCTTCGGCGATGTTGGCCAGCAGCGAGAAATACGTGAAGGCGCGGATCAGCTGGGTCTTCTCGTCGGCCGAGATGTCTGCGAGGATCGCCGCCAGTTCCTCGTGCGCGCTGCCGTCCTCGTCGCGCCGGAAACCGATGCAGCTCTTGCGGACCGACTCGATGCGGTCGAACACGCCATCGCCCTCCTGGGCCCGGATCGTTTCCCCCAGCATGCGGCCGAGCTGGCGGATATCCCGCCCCAGCAACTCTTCCTTGAAGTTCCGTGCCTCTTCAACGCTCATTCAGCTCTCCAAAATGTAAATAATTTACAGAACACGCACCAGATAACCAGCGTTGGCGGGCAGATACCTTGTATAGGCCAGCCTTTATACACAGCGCGGCACGACAAATAATGCAATGTTATGAAATTTTACTACGAACATTGATCAGTTCGGTGGGTGAGGTTGAAAAAATGCTACACATGATCGTCTGGTCAGGCGATTTCCACCCGGTTGCGGCCGTTCGCTTTCGCGCGATACAACGCCCCGTCCGCCCGTTTGATCGCCGCCCCGATGTCTTCTTCGGGCTTCAGCGACGTCAGGCCGAAGGATGACGTGACGCGCAACCCGTGCGGCCAGTCCTGCGTCGCCAGCGCCGCACGCAGCTTGTCCAGCATCGTCATGGCATGCGCCACGTCGGTTTCCGGACACAGGAGCAGGAATTCCTCTCCGCCCCAGCGCACCAGCTTGTCGCTCGATCGGACTTCGCCCCGGATGACCGCGGCGAAGCGCCGCAACACCTCGTCACCGGCGTCGTGGCCATGTTGATCGTTGATCCGCTTGAAATGGTCGAGATCCATGAAGACGACCGCCATCTCCTCGTCGACGTGGCCGGCGACGTGCAAGCGTTTCATCAGCACCTCCCTGAGGCCCTGGCGGTTCAATGCGCCGGTCAGCGGGTCGGTGTGAGCCTGATTGGCGAGATCGCGCGCCTCCAGCTGCAGCGCCTTGTTGATGACGGCCAGCAGTTCAAGGCGCGCATTGCTGGCCGAGAGACTGGAGCGGACGTGCAAGAGGCTCAGCGATAGCCCGAGCAGGCCGCATCCGATCCATGCACCCACCAGCCAGGTCAGCAGCGCGGTATCCGATATCCATTTTCCGCGGAACTGGATGGACCGCAGTTCGATCGTTATCGACTGGCCAGGCGGCACCGATCCCGTCGAGATCTCCACCGCCGTGACGTTATCGAGCCGGGTATACGTTTTCTCCAGCGGCACGTCGTACGCCGTGATCCACCAGTCGGCAGTGCGCACGACGTTGACGGGAATCGTGAACGAGGCCTGCTCCGGCGCGTCGAATTCGACGGAGTTGTACCGCTGCGAATTCCAGTCGCCGACGGTGGAAAATTCCGGTTCGAAGTTCGTCAGGTGCAGCCTGATTTTTCTGCCCGACTCGCCCGAATAACGCATGTCGAACGTGACCGAATCGAACTGACTGAAATCCACGCCTTTTCCGTGCTGCCCCAAGTGGAACTGCAGCTTGCAGAATGGCCAGGCATAGCCGGCGCGCAGATCGCAGCGCATGACGAAGGCATCGTTCGCACGCACCAGCGACGCGACGGACTTGCCGTTCTCGTGACGGTCGTCGGTAACGGTCGCGCCGTAGGGCTGCCGGGGCGAGAGCTCGAAGACCCGGGTCATCCCGAAGTGCTGCCAGATCAGTAATGCGGGGGTCAGAACCAGCAATAATCCAACCAGGGACTGGACTATCGTCATTGCGCGCGCGAGTCGAGGGATCATGGCGGATCGCTGATCTATATATTCGGCGATCAATATACTGAAATCATCAAGCGGCTGCGATCATTCCCGTGCGGCAACCTCAAGAAGCGAAAAAGGCCAGCTCGAAAGCTGGCCTGACTCTTTGAATTCGTTGGTCGGGGCGAGAGGATTCGAACCTCCGACCACGTGCACCCCATGCACGTACGCTACCAGGCTGCGCTACGCCCCGACTTGGTCCAGAATTATAACAGAGGCACGCGGGATGACTAGTCTTTTTGTCACCGGGCATCATGGAGAAACTTACTTCCAATCCCCCCGTAACGCCAGGACTTCCTCGTACAACCCCTCCGGCGTCACCTGCTGCGGCGGCACCGGCCGCCCGACGGCCAGCGCCAGCTTCGAGCGCAGCCCGCGCGCGAACGAGCGCTCGAACACATTCGACGGATCGCGCGAAAACACGCTGCCCCACAGCCCGCGCAGCGCCATCGGGATCACGGGCACCTGGCTGCGCGCGACGATCTTGGCGATGCCGCCGCGGAATGCGTTCATCTCGCCCGTGCGCGTCAGTTTCCCCTCCGGGAAGATGCACACGAGTTCCCCTTCGTGCAGCGCCTGGGCGACGTCGACGAACGCCTTTTCCATCAGCCACGGGTTCTCGTGCGCCGGCGCGATCGGGATCGCCTTGCCGGTGCGGAAAATGAAGCCCAGCAGCGGCGTCTTGAAGATGCGATGGTCCATCACGAAACGGATCGGGCGCGGGCTCGCGGCCAGGATGACGATGGCGTCGACGTAGCTGACGTGGTTGCAGACGAGGACCGCGGGGCCCTCTTCCGGGATGCGCTCGACGTCCACCGTCGACACGCGGTGGATCGTGTGGATCAGCAGCCAGGCCAGGAAGCGCATCAGGAATTCCGGCACGAGCGAGAAGATGTAGATGGCGACGACGGCGTTCAGCAGCGCGGTCGTCAGGAACATCTCGGGGATGCTGAAACCGCGGCCGATCAGGAAGACCGCGACGCCGGCCGACGCCACCATGAACAGCGCATTCAGGATGTTCATGCCGGCGATGGTGCGCGAGACGTGCGCCGGATCGCAGCGCGTCTGAATCAGCGCGAACAGCGGCACGATGAAGAAGCCCCCGAACACGCCCAGCAGCAGGATGTCGGCCAGGATGCGCAGCGTGCCGTGCTGCGCCAGCACGCCGATGAAGTCGACGGACGCCGTGTTGGTATAGCCGAGGCTCGCGAAATACAGGTCGATGCCGAACAGCGAAAGGCCGATGGCGCCGAACGGCACGAGACCGATCTCCACTTTGCGGCCGGAGAGTTTTTCGCACAGCAGCGAGCCGGTGCCGATCCCCAGCGAGAAGATGGTCAGCAGCAGCACGAACACGCTGTGGTCGCCGTGCAGGTACTCCTTCGCGTACAGCGGGAATTGCGACAGCACGAGCGCGCCGTAGAACCAGAACCAGGAATTGCCCAGCATCGACAGGAACACGGTGCGGTTCTTCTTCGAGAACGCCAGGTTGCGCACGGATTCGGCGACGAAGTTCGCGCTGATCTTCAGCGCCGGCGCGGGCGCCGGCGACGCCGGGATACGCCAGCTCATGGCGAGGCCCAGCACGGCGACGGCCAGCGTCCCGAACGCGACGAGGTGCACGCCGGCGGCGCCGTGGCCGGCCAGGATCGCGCCCATCACCTCGCCCAGCAGGATGCCGACGAACGTGCCCATTTCGATGACGCCGTTGCCGCCCACGAGTTCTTCCGGCTTCAGGTGTTGCGGCAGGTAGGCGTATTTCACGGGGCCGAACAGCGTCGAATGGACGCCCATGCCGACGACCGCGGCGACGAGCAGCCACAGGTTGTGCGTGAGCCAGCCGATGGCGGCAATGGCCATGATGCCGATTTCGAGCAGCTTGACGAAGCGCGCCAGGCGGCCCTTCTCGACCTTGTCCGCGATCTGGCCGGCGGTGGCGGAGAACACGACGTACGGGAGGATGAACAGGCCCGGGATCAGGTTGTTCAGCAGCGCGGCGGGCAGCGTCGTCCACGACAGCGCGTCATAGGTCAGCACGACGAGCAGCGCCGTCTTGAACAGGTTGTCGTTGAAGGCGCCCAGGAACTGGGTCCAGAAAAACGGGCCGAAGCGGCGCTGGGTCAGCAGGGCAAACTGGCTGGTGTGGTTCGGGTGGCTCATGCTCGTCGATGCGGTATTGAACGAAGCGACAATCTACAACACAACCGCCGGCTTGAACACATGATGTTGCTCGGCGCGAATCAAGGGTCGCGGATTCCGCTACCCGCAGCGACTGGCGCGACTACCGATTCAAAAAAATTTCACAATCGGTGAGTATTGGTGAGGCTTTTGCCGGAAACGCGCACCTACAATGCGTTGCATTCACCGCATGGCCACCATAAAAACAACAGGCCATGTCGGACTTCCCTCCCCAGCCAGGCGATGCAGCGCGGTTCGATGTCCGTACCGCGCACGACAGGTGTCCGCTCGCGCGGAAACGGTCGCGCCTGTGGCCCTCCCGCGCAGGCGCGATCGATGATGTGCCCTTTCTCTTACACTCACAGGAGCGCCATTGATGAAATTTCTGTCGAACGCACCGCTCAAATCGATTGCCACCAGCGCCATCGCCTGCATGATCTTCGCCGCCCCCATCGCGGATGCCAGCGACTGCAACGGCACGTGCACGACCGCGGCCAAGCAGGCCTATACGCAGGCGGAGGCGTGGGCCTCGCAGCAGGCGGCGCAGAACTGCGGCCAGACCGCGCATTCGGCCGCGGAATTCCAGGCGTGCTACAGCGCCTCCCAGCCGTGGATCTACGCGCAGGCGAACGGTGCCTATAACTACGTGTATTCGTATTGCATGGGCCAGTGCCGGTGAGTTAATGCCAATTGAAGAGCGCCCGGCCGCGTGTGCGTCCAGGCGCATTTCCGCCAATCGATGATCCGGAGAGACAATGCTGCATGACCTCGCCAAGTACGCGCTGATGGCGGTCTGCCTGTTCTGCGCGTCCACCGCCAACGCGCAACAGGCGGTCACCATCCAGGGCCAGAAACACCCGTCCGCGTGGTTCAAGGCCGAAAGCCGGCATGTCGTGATGTACGCCGACACGACGCGCGACAGCGCCATGCTCATACTGCAGGATCTGGAGCGCCTGGATGGCCTGCTGCGTCTCTACACGAAGCCGTTTTTCAAGAGCCCGCCGAACGAATCGAAGCTCGCTTTCTACTACCGCCAGCGCAAAGGCGACCTGCGGCAGCATGCCGGCACGGTGGCCAAAGGCGCCGTCGGCCTGTACACCAGTTGCAGCGGCGGCGTGCAAGGGGTCGGCGTGGAGATCGGTGCCATGCCCGACAGCGAGACGCAGACCTATCTGTTCGAGGCCTACGCGCGCCATTTCCTGTACCACCACACCGATATCCGCGCGCCGCTGTCGTTCATCGACGGCTTCGCGCAGTACTTCGCCGCGGCCCGCTTCTCCGATGACCAGATGGTCGTCGGCCAGGCGCCGGCAGCCGTCGCGCGCTACCTGGACTTCCTGCGCAGCGGCCGCCGCTACAGCCTGACGTATGCCGACGTCCTGAACGACAACGACAGCGAAGGCCACGGCTACGCCGGCCCGGCGGGCATCAAACTGGAATTCGCGGCCCGCGCCTGGCTGCTGACCCACTTCATGCTGTCGTCGGAAGCGAACCGCACCCGCATGGCCCGCTACCTCAACCTGGCCAACGGCGGCACACCTGCGTACAAGGCGTTCGAAACGGCCTTCGGCATGAAACCGGACGAACTCGACGAGGTACTGTGGCGTTACCGCCTGAGCGACGCCAGGGTGTTGCGGATCGCAGCACCCGCCGTTCCCGTCGCCCCGATCGACATTACGGTCTTGCCCGAGTCGGTGAGCGATTACGTGACGATGGATGCGGCCCTGAAGTCGTGCCCGGGACGCGCGACGGGCGAAGCCCTGCTGCGCACGATGACAGCCAATCAGGACGGCACGCCGAACCATCCGCTGGCCCGCATGGCGCTGAGCCGCGCGCAGGTCGACTGGGGCAAGCCGCAGGATGCCTTGCCCTATCTATCCACGCAGCGCACGCCCGAGGCGCTCGAACTCCTCGGCCGCGCCTTGCTGCGACTCGCGGAGGGGCAGCAGGGCGCGGAGCGCGCCGCCACGCTGGAGACAGCGCGCCGCCACCTCGTCGACGCCGTCAATGCGGCGCCTTCGTCGGCGACGGCGGCCTATGCGTTGCTGCGCGCGGAACTGGCGTCCGGCGAGCCGCCCACCACCACCGCGCCGACAGCGGCCCGGCTGGCATGGGACAATGGACGCGAGGTCGGCGAGTACGCCCGCAGCGCGGCGCTCATGTTTGCGTACGCCGGCGACCACGCGAAGTCACGCGAAGCCTTCAACGTGTTGATCCGCAACCGGCGCGACCCGGCGCTGGCCGCCTGGGCCACCGAATGGAATGCACACATGGTGGCCGGTGTCGACAGCGCCGCCGTGCTGGCAGAATTGCGCCGCGCGCCGGCGTCCGATGCCGCGTTCCGCCAATGGACCGTCGCCGGCAACGTCACGATGGAAAACGTGGCCCGCGCAGCTGGCCTCGCCGATTTGCGCGACTACCTGGATGGCCAGAAAAACCGGGGCGGCTCGCCGGCGGCGGCCCAGCAGCAAGCCGAGCTCCAGCACCAGACCGAATCCCTGACGATCGACCCCTGGATCGACGTGCCGTGACGATCAGGCGATGCGCGTCCACACCCGGTACAGCGGCGCTATCCCCAGCACGACCACCACCATGCGCGCGACGTGGAACGCCGTCACGACGGGCACGCCGAGGTGCAGCACGCGCGCGGTCAGCGCCATCTCCGCGATGCCGCCCGGCGACGTGGCCAGCACCATCGTCCCCGGATGCAGGCCGGTCACCGCCGCCACGCAGAACGCGAACAGGCCCGCCAGCAGCAACGTGAGCGCCGTGCACGCGGCCACGCTGGCGAGGAAGCGCGGCGCCGTGTGCACGAACGCCGGCGTGAAGCGGGTGCCGAGCGAGACGCCGATGAACAGCTGGCCCGTGCGGATCATCCACTCCGGTAGGCGCGACAGCTGCACGCCGGCCGCCGTCATCATCAGCGCCACGACCAGCGGGCCGATCACCCAGGCGTTCGGCACGCGCAGGCGTTTCAGCGCCAGCGCGGCGCAGCTGGTAACGGCGATGAGCACGCACAGGCCGGCCGCATCGACCCGGCCGGCGAGCGGCACGAACGCATCGAGGCCGTTGCCCCAGCCGTGGGCCGCGAACCAGCGCACGGCGAAGGGGATCGTACCGACGACCATCATGATGCGCAGGCTGTGCGCGGCCGCCACGCGTTCGACCACGGCACCGTGGCGCTCCGCCTGCACGGCCATCTCGGAGGCGCCGCCGACGGCCATCGCGAAGAACGCCGTCGCGGCGTCGCTGCCGGACAGCCGGCGCAGCAGCGCGCCGCCCGCCATGCCGAGGCAGATCGCGAAGGAGACGGCCAACAGGATCCAGCCCAGGTGCCGCGCCAGCACCGCCAGCACGGGCGCGCTGAAGTACAGGCCCAGCGCGGTGCCGATGGCCCACTGCCCCGCCTCGCGCGCCTGCACGGGGGCGGAGAGGCGCGCGCCCAGCATGCAGGCGATCGCCGTCGAGAACAGCGGGCCGATCATCCACGGCAGCGGCGTGTCGAGGAAGATGCACAGTTGCGCCGCCGTGAAGGCCAGCGCAAGTGCGGGGAGGAACGTCCTGATCAGAACACCCAGAGCTTCTCGGCCGGCATCTCGAGCCAGTACTGGCCCGGATCGACGCGGTACTTCGAGTACGCGCGCACGCTCGAATTACCGTGCTTGAACAGGCATTCCCACCGGTCGCCCAGGTACATGCAGGTGGACAGCGGCAGCTGGATGCCGTTGTCGACGGGCGTGCGGCCGATGCGCACCTCCTCCACGCGGATCAGCGCCGACGCTTCCACGTCCGGATTCGATGCGCCGCTGCCGCGCGCCGTCGCGTTCAGCGCCATGCCTTCGACCTGCAGGCGCGCGGCGCCGCCGTTGCGCGCCACGACGCGCGCCGGCAGGCGGTTGTTACTGCCCATGAATTCCGCGGTGAACAGCGTGTCCGGCGACTCGTACATCGATTGCGGCGTACCCTGCTGCTCGATCTTGCCGTTGTTGAGCAGGAGGATGCGGTCCGAGATCGCCATCGCCTCGGCCTGGTCGTGCGTGACCATCAGCGCCGACAGGCCCAGGCGCACGATCAGCTCGCGCAGGAACGCACGGGCTTCCTCGCGCAGCTTGGCGTCCAGGTTCGACAGCGGTTCGTCGAGCAGGATCACGGGCGGGTTGTAGACGAGCGCGCGGGCGATCGCCACGCGCTGCTGCTGGCCGCCGGAGAGCTGGTGCGGGAAGCGTTCGCCCAGGTGGCCGAGGCCCAGTTGCGCGAGCACTTCGCGTACCTTCGGTTCGATGTCGCGCGCGGCCATCTTGCGCAGCTTGAGGCCGTAGGCGACGTTGTCGAACACGGTCTTGTGCGGCCACAGCGCGTACGACTGGAACACGAGGCCCAGGTTGCGCGCTTCCGCCGGCAGTTCGAGTTTTTTACTGCCGTCGTACACGCGGCGCTCGCCGATGTCGATCGTGCCGGCTTTCGGGCTTTCCAGGCCGGCCACGGCGCGCAGCAGCGTGGTCTTGCCGCTGCCCGAGGGGCCCAGCAGCGCCACCACTTCGCCGCGCTGCAAATGCATCGACACGCCCTTCAGGATCGGGTTGGCGGTGGCGCCGCTGCCGTAGTCGAGGTGCAGGTCGTTGACGGTCAAAACGTTCATGATGTTTGTCTCGCGATTGATTTAGTTATGCAGCTTGACGCCGAAGCGCAGCGCGATCCCGAGGCCGATGGCCACGAGCGTGATGTTGATGAACGAGAGCGCGGCCACGAGGTCCGTCGAGCCGCCGGCCCACAGCGACACGAGCATCGCGCCAATCACCTCGGTGCCGGGCGACAGCAGGTACACGCCCGTCGAGTATTCGCGTTCGAAGATCAGGAACACCATCAGCCAGGCGCCCAGCATGCCGAACTTGATCAGCGGGAGCGTCACGTCGCGGGTCACGCGGCCGCGGCTGGCGCCCACGGCGCGTGCCGCCTCTTCCAGTTCCGGGCCCACCTGCAGCAGCGACGTCGACACGAGGCGCATGCCGTAGGCGAGCCACACGACGGAGTACGCGAGCCACAGCGCGAAGATCGTCGAGCGCATCTGGCGCAGCGCCGGGATGAAGTGCTCCGACAGCCACGCGGCCACGCCGTTGTCCATGCCGTGCAGGATGCCGTCCAGCCAGCTCGGCACGAACAGGAACACCCACAGGAACGACAGGCCGGCCAGCAGGCCCGGCACGGCGCGCGGCACGAGGACGCTGTAGTCCAGCAGGCGCGTGATGCCGTCGTTCTTGCGGTGCATGGCCAGCGCGATCGCGGTGTAGCAGGCCACGGCCAGCGCGCCGCCGATCACGCCGATCAGGATCGTGTTGACGATGCCGCGCACGAGCGACGGCTGTTCGAAGATGTCGCGGAAGTGCTGCAGGGTGAGCACGTCGGCCAGCTTCACGCCCTCGCCCCAGTACTGGACGAACGAGCGCAGCACGATGCCGGTCAGCGGCAGCACGATGGTGACGGCGATCCACGTGCCCAGCACGGCGAAGGCCACCCACTTCCACTTGCCCAGCGCGAGCGGTTTCTGGCGCGCGCCCTTGCCCTTGATGGACACGTATTTGTTGGCCGACTTCAGGAGCCAGCGCTGCAGCATCACGAGCGGCATCGTCACGGCGACGAGGCAGACGGCGACGGCGGCCATCAGGTGGTACGACGGCGTGCCCAGTTTGTTGGTCAGCTTGTACAGGTAAGTCGCCAGCACGAGGTGGCCTTCCGGGTCGCCCAGCACGAGCACGAGGCCGAACACTTCGAAGCCGAGGAAGAACACGAGCACGCCCGCATACGCGAGGGCCGGCATGATCATCGGCAGCGACACGTTGAACATCACCTGCCACGGCGACGCGCCCGAGACGCGCGCCGCTTCCTCCACGTCGGAGCCGAGGCTCTTCAGCGCGGACGAGGCGTACAGGTACACGTGCGGCACGTGCGTGAGGCCGGCGATGACGACGATGCTCGTGAACGAGTACACGTTCCACGGCACGAAGCCCAGTAGGTCGTGCGCCCACGTCGAGTAGAAGCCGACCGGGCCCATGGCGACGACGTAGCCGAAGCCCATCACCATCGGCGACACGAAGATCGGCACGAGCAGCAGCGGCGCGACGATGCCGCGGCCCGGCAGGTCGGTGCGGACCATCAGGAAGGCGAGCATGCCGCCCAGCGGCACGGCGATGGCGGCGAGACCGGCGGCCAGGATGAGGCCGTTCTTGAAGGCGAGCCAGAAGTCGCTGTCGTCGAAGATGAAGCGGTACGCGTCCAGGCCGAGCATCTTGTCGGGCATGAAGAACGGCGCCGTCAGGAAGCTCTGGTAGAAGATGAGGTACAGCGGCAGGAAGATGGCCACGCAGGTGAGCAGCACGACGATGCCGCGCGTCCAGTTGAAGCGCGGCGCGCGCACGGCCGGCAGGCTGCCGGCGTCGGCGCCCTTGGATTCCAGTGGCATGGTTGAAGTAGGCATGGGAGTGTCCGATCGATGTAGAGCCTATGGTCATCACCACCGTCGTCCCCGCGCAGGCGGGGACCCAATTTTTTGAGCGGACCAGGACACTCACTTGGGTTCCCGCCTCCGCGGGAACGACGGTTTTAAGGCTGCCTTACTTTTTACCCGCAGTAGCCTTCCACTCCTTCAGGAACGCCAGGCGCAGCGCCGGATCCAGGTATTCCCCGACGGCCGGGCTGACCGGCAGCGGCTTGATGTTCTTCTCGCCGACCATCTTGATCAGGTCAGTGGACGTCGTTTCGCCGGTAACGTCGGCGCGGATCGCGTACAACTTGGAGGCATTGGCGATGATGGTCTGGCCGCGGTGCGACAGCATGTAGTCGATCCACAGCTTCGACGCGTTCGGGTGCCTGGACATCTTGTTGATGAACTGGACGCGCGAGATGATCAGGGTGTAGTCCTTCGGCAGCACGACGCCCAGCGACGGATCGTTCTTGGCGCGCACGAGCGCATACGAACCCATCACGTTGTAGCCGATCAGGTTTTCGCCCGACGAGATCCGCTCCAGCATGGTGCCGGTCGACGACTGCACGCGCACCCTGGCCGCGCCGAACGCCTGTTCCAGCTGCTTGTATTGCGGGAAGGCGCGCGCATCCTGCGTCATGAACATGAAGCCGACGCCGGATTTCTCGATGTCGTAGGTGGTGACCTTGTCCTGGAATTTCGGCTGCTGGATGATGCGCACGAAATCGGCGTGCGTCTGCGGGACTTCCTCGGGCTTCAGCAGGCGCTTGTTGTAGACGAAGGCGGCCGGCTCGAACGTGGTGCCGTAGGCGATGTCCTTCCAGACGGCCCAGCCGGGGATCTTCGCCGCTTCGACCGATTTATAGGGCAGCGCATAGCCGCCGGCGGCCAGTTTCATCTGCAGGTCCATCGCCGAGGACCACAGCACGTCGGCCGTGTCGCCGCCGGCCGCGTTCTCGGAGAAGAAGCGGTTGTAGACTTCGGTCGAGTTCATGTCGTTGTACTCGACCGTGATGCCCGGGTACATCGACTTGAAATCGCTGATCAGCGGTTCGGCGGCCTTGCTGTCGGTGGCGCCGTAGATCACCAGCTTGCCTTCCTTCCTGGCGGCGTCGATCAGTTGCTGGTAGCTGGCCGGGTAGCCTGCCGGGGCCTGCGCCAGCACCGGTGCGGCGAATGCGAAAATGGCGGCGGCAAAGGTGGTCGCAAATGCGGTCTTCTTGAAATTCATGGTTGTCTCCTGGGGTGTTGTCAGTGTTCGCGGACCAGGTTGAATTCCCTGGCCTGTCGGTTGTAATCGTTGATGGCCTGCTTGACCCAGCGCGTGAGCGCGTCGCCCGTGAGCGAGAACGGGTACAGGCCGGCCTGGCTGCGCAAAGCCGCGAAATCGGGGGTGGCCTGCACGCGGGCGAAGGCGTCGACCCAGCGGCGGTAGTCGGCATCCGGCACGCCGGGGCCCATCCATACGCCGCGGATCACGGGCCACACGATGTCGTAGCCCTGCTCGCGCGCCGTCGGCACGGACGCCAGCACACCGGCCAGGCGCTTCTCGGCCAGCACGGCCAGCACGCGCACCTTGCCCGGTCCGGCATACAGCGCCGCTTCGGATGCGTCGCCCGAGATCACCTGCACGTAGTTGGCGCTCATCGCCGTGAACGTCTCGCCGCCGCCTTCCAGCGCGACGAAGCGCAGGCGCCGCGGTTCGATGCCGGCGCGGCGCGCCAGCAGCGCCACCTTCATCCAGTCCTGGCTGCCGATGGTGCCGGACACGCCGATCAGGACCTGCTGCGGATTCTTGCGGATCGCGTCCATCAGCTCGTCCAGGCTATGCCACGGCGCGTCGGAACGCACCGCGATCATGCCGTAGTCGACGCCGAGCGCCGCGACCCAGCGCACGTCTGCAGCAAGCGCCTTGCCGAATTTTCCTTCGGCGAGATTCAGCAGCGAACCGCCCGAGAACGCGACGAGCGTGTCAGGCTCGGCGCGCCGCTGCGACACGAGCGTGTGCCACGCGACGGCGCCGATCCCGCCCGGCAGGTAGGCCAGTTTCAGCTTCGTGTCCGGCAAGGCCTTCTGGGCCAGCTTGCAGGTCAGGTCCATGGCGCCGCCCGGTTTGGACGGCACCACGCATTCGGCGTTGGCGCTGGCCGCCGCCGCTGCCGCGGACAGTGCCGCGGCGGTAAGGATCGAGATGGCGCGCTTCATGATGTTGCGGCCAGGGGTCGGTCAGAACCGGTACTGGATGCCGGTGGTGACGCCGGTCTGCGTCGACCCGAAGCCCGGATCGTCGCGCGACAGGCCCACGAGCTGGCCGTGGTCGGCCTTGGCATGCGCCACCGACGCGTACAGCCAGACGCGCTTGGACAGCGAGTACATGGCGCGACCCACGAGCATCGTCGGATCCGCGTCCTTCGCGGACGGCAGGTTCTTCGTGTTGACATGGTAGACGGCGCCCGTCAGGGTCCACGGATAGGCGGCCCAGGTGGCGCCGGCCCAGTACGTGTCGCCGCGCACGTCCGGCGTGGCGGCCTTGCCCGACTGGAGCTTGTAGCCGCGCATGCCGGCCTGGTAGGTCATCGGACCCGCCTTGTACAGGGCGCCCAGGTGGAAGGCCGTCGTCTTGTCGCGGTCGCCGGTGGCGGCGAGCGTGTTGCCGTTGATTTGTTCGTACGACGCCATCACGCCGACCGGGCCGCCGAACCAGGAACCGCCGACGGCGTACTTGCGGCCATCGGCCGCGTTGCCGGCCTGCTCGCCCATGCCGACGGTGGCGCCGTAGGTGAAGCCGCCCGTGGTGCCGGTGTACTTGATCAGGTTGTCGAACGCCGTCGTCATGCCGTACTTGGACGGGCCGGTGGCGTTGCTCGACGTCGCCCACGAATAGTTGGGCGCGAAGCCCATCGGGTCGAACTTGATGACCAGGTCATAGGTCGTCGTGAACGAGCGGCCGATGATCACGCGGCCGAAGCCGCCTTCGAGGCCGACGTTGGCCTGGCGCTTGAACAGGTTGCCGTCCTGGGCGCCGGTGTCGAGCATGACGCCGCCTTCCAGGTTGAAGATGGCTTTCAGGCCGCCACCCAGGTCTTCGCTGCCGCGGAAGCCCCAGCGCGACGTGTTCTTGCCGCCCGAGACGACGCGCACCTGGCTGGCGTCGCTGGCGGATGCGTGGTTCACGTATTCGACGCCGGCATCCACGATGCCGTAGACCTGGACATTGGTCTGGGCGGATGCGTTCAGGGAAAGCGCTGCCAGGACGGCGAGCGCGAGGGCCGATTTCTTCATATTGTCTCCGTTGTTGTCATCAAGGCGGTCGTGTGCCGCTTCGTGAGACCAAGGATAGGTCCGCCAACCTTTCAATCAGCTTTCACTGAACCTTTCAATGTCGGGTGTTGTGGAAATCACTTACCCATGAAGACACGGCGCGTTCCGTGGCTTACACTGGCGCGATGCGAATCCTGTTAGTCGAAGACCACGTCGAGCTGTCGCACTGGGTATCCAAAGCCCTGCGCGACGCCAATCTCACCGTCGAATGCGCGGCCACCGGCGCCGACGCCGACGCGCTGCTGCACACCCAGGACTACGCGCTCGTGATCCTGGACCTGACCCTGCCCCGCATGGACGGCCTGGAAGTGCTGCGCCGCCTGCGGGCGCGCGGCGGTACGCGCGGGCGCACGCCCGTGATGATCCTGACGGCGCGCGGCGGCCTGGAAGAACGGGTGCAGGGCCTGAACCTGGGCGCGGACGATTACCTCGCCAAGCCGTTCGAACTGGCCGAACTGGAAGCGCGCGTGAAGGCGCTGCTGCGCCGGAGCGTCGGCAACGAGGCGCTCGTGCACACGTGCGGACAGCTCAGCTTCGACACCGTCGCGCGCATGTTCACCTACGGCGGCGAGCCGCTGGCGCTGACGCCGCGCGAACACGCCGTGCTGGAAGCGCTGATCTCGCGCCCGGGCCGCGCCGTGTCGAAGGAAAAGCTGTTCGACGAAGTGTTCGCGCTGGACGACGACGCCAACCTCGACGCCATCGAACTGTACATCCACCGCGTGCGCAAGAAGCTGGACAAGCGCCCGGACGGCGGCGCCGCGATCGCCACCCTGCGCGGCATCGGCTACCTGCTGCAGGAACGGCCGCCGGCCGCGTCCTGAGCATGCGGTTCCCGCCGGCGGCGTCGACGAAGCTGGGCAGCCTGCGCGGCCAGCTGCTGCGCTGGCTGATCGTGCCGCTCGTGATCCTCGTCGCGGCCAATGCCGTGTCGCTGTACCGCGACGCGCTCGACGCCGCCGACATCGCCTACGACCGCTCCCTGCTCGCGTCCACGCGCGCGCTCGCGGAGCGCGTCTCGGTCCGCGACGGCAAGGTCGTGGCGGACGTGCCCTACGTGGCGCTGGACAGCTTCGAGACCGACACCCTCGGGCGCATCTACTACCGCGTGGGCGGGCTGCATGGCGAGACGGTATCCGGCTACGACGACCTGCCGCCCGTCCCGAAGGACACGCCCCGCTCGGAACTGTATCCGGCCCTCGTGCGTTTCTACCACGCCGACTACAACGGCGAGCCGGTGCGCATCGCCGCCCTGCTGCAGCCCGTGTACGACGATTCCATGCGCGGCATCGCCCTGATCCAGGTGGGCGAGACGCTGGACGCGCGGCGCGCGCTGTCGCGGCGCATCCTGCTCAACACCCTGCTGCGCCAGGCGCTGCTCGTGCTGGCCGTGGCGACGCTCGTGTGGTTCGCCGTGCGCCTCGTGCTGCAGCCGCTGATGCGGCTGAAACAGGTCGTGGAGACGCGCGCGATTTCCGACCTGTCCGACGTCGACGAAGCCCTCGTGCACCGCGAAGTGCGGCCGCTGGTCGCCGCCATGAACGGGACGATGGCGCGCATGCAGAACCTGATCGCGAGCCAGCGCCGCTTCATCGCCGACGCTTCGCACCAGCTGCGCACGCCGCTGACGGTGCTCAAGACACAGGCCGAGCTGGCGCTGCGCGAAAACGATCCGGCCGCGATGCAGGCCATCGTGCGCTCGATCGCGGCGACGACCGATTCGACCGTGCACCTCGCGAACCGCCTGCTGACGCTCGCCCGCATCGAGCACGGCGGCGCGAACGCGGCGCTCGCGCCGGTGGCGCTGTCCGAGGTGGCGCGCCAGGTCGGACTGGAACTGGCGCTGCCGGCCGTCCAGAAAGGCATCGACCTCGCGCTGGAAGCGGAAGACGACGGCGCCACCACCATCGACGGCCAGGCGCTGCTGCTGCACGAACTGGCGAGCAACCTGGTCGACAACGCGATCCGCTACACGCCGCCGGGCGGCACGGTGCTGCTGCGCGTGCGGCGGCTGATCGGCGTCGTGGTGCTCGACGTGCAGGACAGCGGGCCAGGACTCGATCCGGCCGAATACGACAAGGTGTTCATGCCCTTCTACCGGGCGCAGGCGACGCTGGAGAGCAATCCGGGCGGCACGGGGCTGGGCCTCGCCATCGTGCGCGACATCGCCACGGTGCATGGGGCCACGCTGGAGCTGGCCAGGGCCGAAAGCGGGCGCGGATTGAAAGTCAGCGTCACGTTCCCGGCGCGGTAATGCATGCGATCGTGGGCCCGGGGTGCCCACCCTACGGCAACACGGACATCGTAGGGTGGGCGCCCTGCGCCCACGCGTAACGTCACATTGCCGTCATCGGTAATCATCTGGCGTAAGCCCGTACTTCTGCATCTTGTAGTACAGCGTCTGCTTGGGCACCCCGAGCGCCGCGGCGACGTCCACGACGCTCCCCGCCGCCCGGCGCAATTCCTGTTCGATGACGGCGCGCTCGAACGCGCCCACCTGGTCCGCGAGCGGCACCGCCGCCGCCGTGCGCGCGGCCAGCAGGCCGTCCGCGCCACTGGACAGGCCCAGCACGAAGCGCTCCGCGATGTTGCGCAGCTCGCGCACATTGCCGGGCCAGTCGTGCGCCATCAGCGATTGCATCAGCGGCCCAGGCACCGTGGGCGCGGCGCGCTTGTAGCGGGCCGCCGCGCCCAGCATGAAGTGTTCGAACAACAATGGGATGTCCTCGCGCCGCTCGCGCAGCGGCGGCAGGTTCAGCACGATCAGGTTCAGGCGGTAGTACAGGTCGCTGCGGAATTTCTGCTGGTCGGACCATTCCTTCAGGTCGACCTTCGACGCCGCGATCACGCGCACGTCCACCGGCACCGGGTGGTTGGAGCCGAGCCGCTCGACGTAGCGCTCCTGCAGCACGCGCAGCATCTTGACCTGCAGCGACAGCGGCAGGCTCTCGATCTCGTCGAGGAACAGCGAGCCCTTGTCGGCGTGCTCGATCTTGCCGACCTGGCGCTTGGTCGCGCCCGTGAACGCGCCCGGTTCGTGGCCGAACACTTCGCTTTCGAAGATGTTTTCCGGGATCGCGCCGCAATTCAGGGCGACGAAGTGATGCGCGCGGCGGCGGCTGAACTGGTGCAGGCAGCGCGCCACCATCTCCTTGCCGGTGCCCGTCTCGCCGTAGATCAGCACGTCGGCCGATTCGTCGGCCAGGTCCAGGATCAGGCGGCGCAGGTTGCGCATCGGGGCCGAATCGCCCAGCAGCATCGCCTCGATGCCCTCGCCGTTCGCGATGCGGTGGCGCAGCGTCTCGACTTCCAGGATCAGGCGCCGCGTCTCCAGCGCGCGCTGCACGGCCTCGACCAGTTGCTCCGACGAATACGGCTTGGGGATGAAATCGTAGGCGCCGCCGCGCATCGCGCCGACGGCCATCGAGATGTCGCCGTGGCCCGTCACGAGGATCACCGGCAGCTGCGCGTCGATGGCCTTGACGGCGGCCATCAGCTCGATGCCGCCCATGCCGGGCAGGCGCACGTCGCTGACGACGACGCCGGCGAAACCGGGTCTTATCTGCGCCAGCGCCGGCTCGGCGGCGTCGAACGCCTCGACCTGGAAGCCGGCGAGATCGAGCGCTTGCGCGCTGCCCGCGCGGACGATGGCGTCGTCTTCGACGAGCAGCACTTTCATGGATTCGTATGTAGACATGGTAGCTATCCTACTCCGCCCGGGGCAGATCGATGATGAACCGGGCACCGCCCTCGGGGGGCGACTCGGCCCGCAGCCGGCCGCCGGACTCGCGTACGATCTGCTCGGAGATCGCGAGCCCGAGGCCCAGCCCTTTGCCCTGCGGCTTGGTGGTAAAGAAGGGTTCGAACAGGTGCGCGCGGACATCCTCCGGGATGCCGGGACCGCTGTCGGTCACGGCGATCAGGACGCGCGCGCCCTCGCGCCCCGCTTCGACGACGAGCTGGCGCGAGACACTCCCCGCCATCTCCATCGCGTCGAGCGCGTTGCTGAACAGGTTGACGAGGACTTGCTGCAGCCGGTTGCTGTCGCACAGCGCGTACAGGTCGCGCGGATGGGTCGCCATGCGGAATCCTACACGTTCCTGCGCGATGCGGCGCTCGACGAGGAACAGCGCCGCGGTGACGGCATCCGCCACCGGCACGGCGCTCGGCCGCGTGTCGGACTTGCGCGCGAACTGGCGCAGCTGCCCGGTCAGTTGGCCCATCCGCTCGACCAGTTGCGAGATGGTCGCGAGGTTCGCGGAGGCGTCGGCGTGGCGGCCGCGCTCGATCAGCACGCGGGCATTGTCCGCCATCGTGCGCAGCGCCGTCAGCGGCTGGTTCAGTTCATGCGTGATGCCGGCGGAGAGCTGCCCGAGCACGGCCATCTTGCCCGCCTGGACCAATTCGCTCTGCGCCTTGCGCAACTGCTCTTCGGCCTGGCGGCGCACGGCGTTCTCGTCGCGCAGCTCGCGCGTGATCTGCTCCAGGCTCGCGGTGCGGTCGGCCACCAGGTTTTCCAGCTGGTCGTAGGCGCGCTGCAGATCCTCGCGCGCCCGCTGGCGCTGCCGGCCCAGGCGATGGCGCTGGCGCGCATACAGCACGAGCATGACCGCCAGCGCTTCCGACAGCACCGTCAGCAGCGCCGCCGCGCGGGCGCTGGCGCGGGCCGGCGCGAGGTCGGACAGGTACACCATCTGCCAGTTGCGCGTCACCAGCCCGCGCGACTGGCTCAGCATGGGCCCCGTGGCCGGCGGCGGCCCGGTGACGATGCGCGCGCGGGCGTCGAGCGCGCGCACTTCGCGCAGGCCCAACGGCGTGAGCGCATGCGAGAAATACTGGCGCGACTGTTCCAGTTCCTGCCTTGCCGCCGGCGTCAGCGGCGCGAGCGTCCGGTATTTCCATTCGGGCACCGAACTCAGGAACACGACGCCATGCGGATCGGTGAGCAAGGCCTTGCCGCCGGCCTCCGCCCAACTCGCCTCCAGGCTCTCGATGTTGACCTTGACGGTCGCCACGCCCAGCATGCGGCCCTCGTGATAAATGCCGCGGGCAAAGTAATAGCCGGGCTCGCCGCGGGTCGTGCCGACCCCGTAGAAACCGCCCGGCATGCCCCGCAGGGCCTCGCGTATGTAAGGCCGGAACGCGATGTAGTCACCGACGTAGCTGTCGGGCGCGCGCCAGTTGCTGGCCGCCTGCGTCACGCCCTTCAGGTTGACGATGTAGATGCTGGTCGATCCGGCCAGCCGATTGACGCGCTCCAGGTAGATGTTCACGTCCCGGCGCAGCGCCTCGTCGCCCGGCTGGCGCAGCAGCGCGATGACGTCCTTGTTCAATTCGAACGTGCCGGGCAGGAAATCGTACTTGGACAGCAGGTGTTCGAGGCCTGCCGCGTACGTGTCCAGCCGCTGCGCGCCGGACAGCCGCAGCCGGTCGATCGCGGCATCCTCGGCATAACGGTACGCCACGGCGGCCAGCGCCGCGCACACCAGCAGCAACATGAGCGACAGCCCCAGCCGCCGCGGCCAGCGGCCGGTCTGCTGCGGGTTGACGGTGGATGCGGCTGCGGGCATGGCGGTCCTGGAATGTTTACGTTGTGCGATTAAAACACATGACGCACGCCCAGGTTGATGCCCGTGGTGCCGGTACCGGCGTTCGTGGCGTCGCCGACCGTGTACGCGGCGCCGTTGCGGTTGACGATATGGCCATACGCCGCGTACAGGTCGGTGCGGCGCGACAGGCTGTACTCGTAGCCGATCGCGCCCTGGCGCGCGTGGGCGTCGCGGCCTGAATCGTCGCGGTGGACGATCACCGAGGCCAGCACCCTGCCCGCGGCGCCGGCCCGCACGGCCACGCCCAGCAGCGCGTCGCGGCTGGCATGCCCCAGGACGTTGCGGTTGCGCGCGAAGGCCGCGTGCGCCGTCACGGTGCCGAAGCGGTAGCGGCCCACCACCATCGTGTTGCGGTCGTGCGCGGCGCCCGTCGCATCGTTTTGCCGGTGATGCGTCAGCGCCAGCGTCAGCGGACCCGCTTCGTACGTGGCCGACGCGTCGAAGGTGCGGTTCTTCGCGGCGTCGCCGGCCACCTCGCCCGCGCCGACCAGCACATCGGCGGACAAGCCGTTCCACTTCGGCGACTGGTACTCGACCGAGTTGTCGACCCGGCCGAGTCCGGGGAGGATGTTCTGTGCATTGCCCGCGAGGCCAGTGCAGAACGGGTCGACGATGTCGCGCATGACCTTGTAGTACGGCGCGTACTGGCGGCCCAGGCTGATCGTGCCGGCCGCGCCGGACAGGCCCACGTACGCCTGGCGGCCGAACAGCAGCCCGCCCTGCGCGGCCTTGCCGGTGTCGATGTTGTAGCCGTTTTCCACGACGAAGACGGCGCTCAGGCCGTCGCCGAGATCTTCCTTGCCCTTGAAGCCCAGCCGCGAGCCGGACGCCACGCCGCTGCCGATGTTCTGCGACGAACCGGCGGCGCCGCCGCGGTCCAGCACGATGCCGGCGTCGGCGACGCCGTAGACTTTAACGAACGATTGCGCCTGCGCGCAGGTGGCAAGCATGGCGAGCGCGCACGCGCCGGCGCCAGCGATATGACGATATTTCAATGAAGTCTCCGTTGATTTGATTTGTTATGTGGTCAGCCGACTTGCGCGACGACGGGTGCGACCTGTTGCGGTTTTTCTTCCAGCGCGCCTTCCCAGTTGGCGACGACGGCCGTGGCGACGGCGTTGCCGACGGCATTGGTGGCCGAGCGGCCCATGTCGAGGAACTGGTCGATGCCCATCAGGAGCAGCAGGCCCGCTTCGGGAATGTGGAACTGGTTCAGCGTGGCGGCGATGACGACCAGCGACGCGCGCGGCACGCCGGCCATGCCCTTGGAGGTCAGCATCAGCAGCAGCAGCATGGTGATCTGCGTGCCCAGCGACAGGTCGATGCCGTACGCCTGCGTGATGAACAGCACGGCGAAGGTGCAGTACATCATCGAGCCGTCCAGGTTGAACGAATACCCCATCGGCAGCACGAAGCTGGAGATCTTGCGCTGCACGCCGAACTGGTCGAGCGCCAGCAGCAGCTTGGGATACGCGGCTTCCGAGCTGGCGGTGGAAAACGCGAGCAGGAACGGTTCGCGGATCAGCGCCAGCAGGTGCAGCACGCGCTTGCCGATGAACAGCGAGCCGCCCAGGATCAGCAGCATCCACAGCGTCAGGAGACCGAGGTAGAAGCCGCCCATGAACTTCGCGAACGTGAGGAGGATGCCCAGGCCGTTGGTGGTGATGATGGAGGCCATCGCCGCGAACACGGCCAGCGGCGCCATGTTCATGATCACGCCTGTAATGCGCAGCATCACCTGCGCCAGCTGGTCGATCACGGCGGTGAGGCCGGCGGCCGACTGGCCCAGCGCGCCCAGCGCGGCGCCGAAGAACAGCGCGAACACGAGCACCTGCAGGATCTCGTTGTTGGCCATCGCCTCGATCGGCGACTTCGGCACCAGGTGGGCGACAAAGTCCTTCAAGGTGAACGCGGTGGTCTTCAGGCCCGTGGCCGCGTCGACCGGCGGCAGCGGCAGGTTCAGGTGCGCGCCCAGCTGCATCACGTTCGACAGCAACATGCCCAGGCTCAGCGAGACCAGCGACGCGATCACGAACCAGGCCATGGCCTTCATGCCGATGCGGCCCGCGGCGCGGCCGTCGCCCATGTGCGCGATGCCGACCGTCAGCGTCGAGAACACGAGCAGCGAGATGATCATCTTGATCAACCGGAGGAACACGTCGGTGACGATGGAAATGTGGGCGGCGATGTCGGCGCTGATCGTCTTGTCGGCGACGGTTTCATGCAGGCCGTAGCCGACCGCGGCGCCCAGCACCATCGCGATCAGGATGTACAGGGTCAGGGGACGCTTCTTTTTCACTTTGATCTCCAAGAATCGCGGCGTTTCTTGGCGCCGCGTGTTGTCGTGACCCGGCGGGAACCGGGTGCGACCACAACAGCAAGCCGCATGCCAGAGAGATCTTTGAAATATTTACGTGGTAAACGCCTGATTACAAATGTGTTTTATTTTGGAAACTGAAGTTTGCGAGCCCGGAGCGTCCAACTTTCGGGACGCGCTCGGCGGGGGCTGTATGAATAATTGGAAAGGCTCCGCAAGGCCCTGTATGCCGGGCCGGGAATGGCCTTACAATGCCGCGATATTCAACAGCGCAGGACGCGGCATGGAAACCAAATGGCTGGAAGATTTCATTTCACTGGTCGAGACCAAGAACTTCAGCCGCTCCGCGCAGCTGCGGCACGTGACGCAGCCCGCGTTCTCGCGCCGCATCCGCTCGTTGGAAAACTGGCTCGGCACGGACCTGATCGACCGCACCACGTTCCCCACCCGCGTCACGCCGGCCGGCATGATCTTCTACGAACAGGCGCTGGAAATGCTCGGGCAGATCAACGGCGTGCGCGAGATGTTGCGCAACAACCGCGTCACGGCGACGAAGACGATCGACCTGGCCGTCCCGCACACCCTGTCGCTCACGTTCGTGCCGAAGTGGCTCGCCGCCCTGGAACGCGACTTCGCGTCGATCAACAGCCGCCTCATCGCCCTCAACGTCCATGACGCGGTGCTGCAGCTCGTCGAGGGCGGGTGCGACCTGCTGCTGTGCTACCACCATCCGCGCCAGCCGGTGCAGGTCGATCCGGGCCGCTACGACATGCTGCTGATGGGCCGCGAAGCGTTGTGCGCGTACGCTCGCTGCGGCGCGGACGGTCACCCGGAATACCGCCTGCCCGGCCGCAAGGACGCGCCGCTGCCGTTCCTCTCCTACACGACGAACGCCTACCTCGGACGGATGGTGGACCTGATCCTCGCCGACGCGAAGCCCGGCCTGCACTTCGACAAACGCTACGAGACCGACATGGCGGAAGGCCTCAAGATGATGGCGCTCGATGGCCATGGCATCGCGTTCCTGCCCGAATCGGCGGTCACGCGCGAGGTCGCGCAGGGGCAGCTGGCGCGGGCCAGCGAGCCGGGTCAGTGGGAGATCGAGATGGAGATCCGGCTGTATCGCGAACGGCCGTCCGATGCGCGGCCGGGCAAGCAGATCGTCGCGGATCTGTGGGAGTACCTCGTCGCGGAGCAGTCTGCGATTTATCCGAATATCGAGTAAAATCGCTTTATCCGATATTCAGATATATTGACTTTATCTGATAATCAGATAAACTCGATTATCTGAATATCGGATATTGCCTATGTCCCTCGCGCCCGACTACCACACGCTCTCTACGGCATCCCACCTCGGCCAGCTCCTCAAGGCCACGCGCAAACGGCATAAAATCACGCAGGCTGAGCTGGCTGGCTATGTCGGGGTCAGCCAGAACCGTATCTCGCACCTCGAGAATCACCCCGAGGAGCTCAGCGTCAAGCAGCTGCTCAGCTGGTGCTCGGCACTAAAGCTGGAGCTCAAACTCGGCGAGAGGGATACGTCGGCGGCCAGCAACTCGGCGGAGTGGTAATCATGGGACGTCGCTCGCACAGCCAAACCCTCAATCTCTGGGCCAACGGAGAATATGTCGGCCGCTGGACGGTCAATGCTGCCGGAAACTCGGAGCTGCAGTACGATGCCGGCTGGTGCGCCTCCCCGCGCGGCCGCCCTGTCTCGCTGTCGCTACCCTTCAACCTGCACAATGAGCCGCTGAAGGGAGCCCGGGTCTCCCACTACTTCGACGGCCTGCTGCCCGACAGCGAATGGCGTGCTGGCTGCGGCACACGCGCTGGAAGCGATGCCGCCAAGTTAAGAACGCCTGAGAAACCCTGTCCTTATAATCAGATCGACAAGGGCGCACACTGAGCCATTCCAAACGTCTGCAAACGGTCGAGGCTGTGTAAAAACGCAGGCCCGACGTGACGTCTGCGGCGCCCAGCCTTCCAAAACGCTCGCTACGGCGTTTTCATGAGGTCGGGAATGGTAAAGCGACCCCTGAAAACATCATGATTTTACGTTTTTACACAGCCTGAGCCAAGAGCGGCCATTACCTCTTCGAGATAGACTCCGCGTCGGCAGCAAAAATGACGTCTTATTGTCTTAACCCCTTTTAATCACCATCAGATAGGAAACAAATGGAAGACACTTCGCCGCTGGCGGTCGTTCAGGCCCAACTCGACGCCTTCAACGCAAAGGATGTTGACGCTCTGATGCGTACTTACGCGTCGGATGCCGAGCAATTCGCATTACATGGCGAACGTCTGGCAAAAGGGCATGACGAACTTCGGCCGCGATATTTGGCGCGGTTCAAAGAGCCTGATCTGTTCGCACGACTGCTGTCGCGCACGGTGATTGGCAATATCGTGACCGACCTTGAACTCATCTCGCGCAATTTTCCTGAAGGACTAGGCACGCTCGAGATGCTGTGCATCTACGAAGTCGTCAATGGGCGCATCCAGCGTGCCTCCTTCGCGTCCGGGGCAATTACGCTCCTCCCGCCCAAGACCGCTTAGGGTCGATTCCGGCCAAGTCGTGACTGTCCGTGATTTTTTCTGGTCGGCGAACTGCTATGCTGGACTGAACGGCCGCGTTCGGCCCAGTTGCGGACACTCAAGATCCAACTACATATCCTTTATCCTGCATCGCGCCGCCTTATTGAGTTGCCTTCACCCAGTTCATCTCACGAAGCGCCTGGAGAAGTTCTGGACGCATGACAAACTGGAAGTGCTTATCAGCGTCGGGATCGGCGCCGATGCCCGTCGAGATCGTGGTCCACCAGGCCGGCTCGCCATTCCGATGTTTTTCGGTGGGCGTAAAGCTCAGGATTTCGGCCAGGTTGCGCGCCAGCTTGCCGTAATTGAGATTCGCCGAACTGTGGTTGGGGTAACCGGCCACATCAGCCAACTCCGTTGCCGTCATGGCGGCACAAGGCGCCTTACCCTGCGCGCATAACATGATGAGCCAGGCCGGCGGGATGCCGCGGCCCCGATCACGGTATGTGAGCAGCGCGTGCTTGAACTGGTCGACAGATGCAATTGGGTGTTCAGCAATTAGGAAAGTCATCGTATGTTGCCTTTATCTTTGTGGTGGCTGGCCTGTATTCATGCTTGTCGGCCGCAAGGCCGGCCTGATTGACGTAGAAATCGATATCCGAGTGGGCCGGGTCACGGTATTGGCCGTTCGACTCCGAGTCGTCGATGAGCTGAGCCACGGCCGCGACGATCGTGTCATTGATGGGAAGTGCCATGGCCGTCTCCGTTTTTTTCGTCCACAAATTCGCCCTCCGAAGCACCCGCATGGTTGACGATATAGCTCGCCCGCTCATACAGTTCGTCGAACGTGATAATTTCCGGCCAGGACGTATTGCGGCGGTAAAGCTCGAAGGACCGATACTGCTCCTCGTTTATGCCGTTCGCACCCATGAATTCGTCTAAGCTGCCGATTACCAAGAAAGACCTGGGCTGTATATTGAACGCCGCCTCGCCAGTGGGCGCCCCGAACTCGTCGCGTCCCGAGTATTTCTCGCCGATGTTTTTGACTGCGGCGTGAACCGTCCCTTGAGCTTGGGCGACGGCTCCGACCAGTTCAGGCGAGGGCGCCTGTCAGCAGCGGTTGTAAACTGATACAGGCAGCGATTGAAAACTGATACACCGATTTGAGAAGATGGCCGCTTTGCGGAGCGGCCTTGAAACCCAAAGAGGTGTACGTGGAAGTCAAGCTACTGAAGAAGCATGGGTTGAGCCTTCGGCAGATTGCCGCTGAAGTCGGCTGCGCAGTGAACACGGTGCGCCGGCATCTGGCTCTGGAGGCCGTGCCGAAGTACGAGCGCAAGGTCAAGCGCCAGACGAAGCTGGCGCAATTCGAGCGGTATCTGAGGGATCGGCAGCAGGCCGCCCAGCCCGATACGATTCCAGCCACGGTGCTGTACCGTGAGATCGCAGCGCGCGGCTACGAAGGCGGCATGAGCCAGCTGCGCGCCTTCATGCGCACGCTGCGCCCGACGCCGCCGGTAGATCCGGTGGTGCGTTTCGAGACGGCGATGGGCGAGCAGCTGCAGGTGGACTGGGTCGAGTTCCGCAAGGGCAGCGCGCCGCTGTATGCATTTTGCGCCACGCTCGGCTTTAGCCGGGCCAGCTATGTGGAGTTCGTCAGCAACATGAAGGTGGAAACCCTGATCGCTTGCCACGAGCGCGCTTTCGCTGCCTTCGGTGGCGTGACGCGGCGGGTCCTGTACGACAACATGAAGACGGTGGTACTGGAGCGCGACGCTTACGGCGAAGGCGAGCACCGCTTCCATGCCGGCTTCCTGGACTATGCCAGGCATAGCGGCTTTGTGATCAAGCTGTGCCAGCCGTACCGTGCCAAGACCAAGGGCAAGGTCGAACGCTTCAACGGTTATCTGCGCCGTTCGTTCTACGTGCCGCTGGTGAGCCGGCTGGCGCAGAGCGGCCAGAAGCTTGATGTCGTAACGGCCAACGTGGAAGTGGCTCACTGGTTGCAAGAAGTGGCCAATGCACGCATCCACGGCACCACCGGGGAGCCGCCAGCCGCGGCGTTGAAGCGGGAGTCGGAGCACCTGCAGCCACTGCCAGCACCGTGGCGGGCAGACATTGCGGCAGCCCGGCCGCAACCGGCAGTAACGGCGCCTGCGGCACCACGGCCGGCGGCAGTGGTGGAGCGGATCGCGCAACCTTCTCCGGTACAGCATCCGCTGCAGGTCTACGACGCGCTGCTGATGCGGGTATCGGAAGGAGTGGTGGCATGAATCTGCAGCATGAGCGGATCGCGGCGCTGTGCGAGAGCCTGAACCTGCCGTTCGTGGCGCAGGGCTACAGCGCCGCAACCCAGAAGGCAGCCAAGCAGGGAACGGCCTACAGCGACTTCCTGGAAGGCTTGCTGAGGGAGGAAGTAGCTGGACGCAATGTGCGCAAGCAAAGCACGCTGACCCGGCTGGCCGGATTCCCGGCAGTGAAGACGCTGGATGAGTTCAACTACGACTTTGCCAAGGGCGTCAAACGCAGCCAGGTCGAGGAGTTGGCCGGCCTGGGCTTCGTCGAACGGCATGAAAACGTGGTACTGGTCGGCCCCAGCGGCGTGGGCAAGACGCACTTGGCAATGGCCCTCGGTTACAAGGCCACGCAGGCCGGCATCAAGACGCGCTTCACGACGGCAGCCGACCTGTTGCTGGCGTTGACGACGGCGCACACGCAGAACAATCTGAAGGCGGTGATGCACCGCGCGATCAAGGCATATCGGCTCCTGATCATCGACGAGATCGGCTACTTGCCGATGAACCGGGAACAGGCCAATTTGTTCTTCCAGGTGATCGCGGCCATGTACGAGCGCAGCAGCCTGGTCGTGACCAGCAACCTGCCGTTCGGGCAATGGGACACGACCTTCGCGCAGGACACGACGCTGACTGCGGCCCTGCTCGACCGGTTGCTGCACCATGCGCATATCGTGCCGATTGCAGGGGAAAGCTATCGCTTGAAACACCAGCGACAGGCCGGAATGATGAGGGGGAACGACGTTGCAGAACTGGGCTGAACACGGACGGTGTTCGGCGACGGCGGTGTATCAGTTTTAAATCGCTGGCATGACGAAATCTGTATCAGTTTTCAATCGCCGTTGACAGCGCCCAGCACCCGGCTCGGTAGGGTGCCTTCGTCGAGGCGAGGAGCTTGGTTGTGTGAATTTTGATCTCGACGAAGCAGAGGCTTGAAATCAAACCGCGGGTCTTCATCAAGGCGTCGGCTCGCTTGCCATGGGACACGATTGAATGCCCCTGCACGGCGGATTCTAGTTTTTGGTCATCCATCGATGAAAGAAACAAGTAACCCAATCCGTAGCCAAAGATCCAGGTGTTCTTTTCGAAGAATCGTTGCCAGAGCCCCTCGTCGGTGCATCCTTTGCGCGCTTTCAGGTTCGCAAAGTAATCTGGCTCTTTCAAAAGGCGCTCGAACGTCTCCAGTTGCTTGCGTCGATAAGCGACCGCGACAAGGTCTTTTTTCGTCACCTGAGTGCGCAGAGCCTCAGCCAAGGCCTCTGGATACTCGGCGATGATCTGAACGGCCTGGCGCTCGGACAAGATAAAACGCCGCAACTCCTCGTCTTCGATGTTAACGGGGTGGTCGTGCTTGAAAATGTGCTCTTGGATATGCTTCGCAAATTCTAAAAATGTCGCGATCTCGCGTCCAATGAGGGAAAACCCGTTCTTGTGGGCTGACCCGGTCGCGGCCGTGAAGGCTTGCAGCCTTAATACTTTAACGTCGCGGTTGTCCTCAAAAAAACTCGCGGTGACGACCCGCTTCTGGCCTTCTTTATGCCTAACGACCAGCTCCCCTTTCACCGTGGCGAATTCCGGTTCAGTCGCGGCGGCGAAAGTCTTGGTGGCGATGCGAATCTTTCGTCCGCTGCCATCCAAATCTGGAAGGCTGGGGCTCATGTAGGTCTTGTGCGGCCTCTTATTGAAGTCGTAATCACCTTCGTCCATGCAGGTCTCCGTGCGCGCTCTTAAATCGGCGAAATCGAAAAAACTTGGATATTTCTTAGTTAAATTATATGTTCATAAACTGCTCATGAGTTGCTGCTTCTAAATTTTTGTTGCCCCCTGGCTTTCGGCGGAGTCGTTATTGGCACTGGACGTCAAGCATTCCTTGCTGACCTTAGCAAACAAGGTCGGCCATAGCGTGGTACCCAAGAAAGGCAGTCGACTGACGGGGATTTCAAGCTCTCCGTGACCTGTACTGTACTTGGCAATGTTGTCTTCGACGTCGAGCTGCATGGCTTGCAGGGCCAACTGAAGAATGAACCGTCACCGCAGGTGTTGACTATGAGCCGGGCCAACTCGAGCGCCTGTTCCAAAGAGCTGATTCCGCAAAAACGTGCTAAGCGGTTGTGGACGCGACCGTCTGCTTTGGGTCCAGGCTGTGTTAAAACGTAAAATCATGATGTTTTCAGGGGTCGCTTTACCATTCCCGACCTCATGAAAACGCCGTAGCGAGCGTTTTGGAAGGCCGGGCGCCGCAGACGTCACGTCGGGCCTGCGTTTTTACACAGCCTCGACCGATAACTGACGTATCATGCCGCTGTCCGGGCACTTGGATAACGGCCGTGTTCGCAAACGAACTGATGGCATAGCCCCGGCACTTCGCTCCGAAGACGTTTAGCCGCTTGCTGAAGCTCATCTTTCCACGCACCGCAGATCGCCGAAGGGTGAGCGACCGCGCATCGACGCTCGTGTACCCCTGATGTGAACGATTCGTGCGATTTCACGACCGCCTCCAGCCATGTCCAGTCTGAGCATCGAGCGTCCAGCCACGCGGTCGCACACGATGAGGAGGCAGTCATCCTCGCAGCCGATGCCGTTCAGCGCCACTCCGCAGGCGTGATCACGACAATGCCCCCGACCGCGACAACCGCTGCCGGCCCGCATAAACCACGCAAACACAGCCATGCTTTTTGCGCATGACCGCATGCGCAAGCAGCATTGGCCAGTCTCCGGCCACCCATCCTATGATGCGCTCAGCCTTGAACCACACACGGAGACCTGCCATGAGCCACGACTACATCCCTTCCTACCTGAACCCGAACGACCTCGGCCCGTGGGGCCAGTACCTGCAACAGGTCGACCGCGTCGCCCCGCACCTGGGCAGCCTGTCGCGCTGGATCGAAACGCTGAAGCGTCCGAAGCGCATCCTGACCGTCGACGTCCCGATCGAACGCGACGACGGCACCATTGCGCATTACGAGGGCTACCGCGTCCAGCACAACCTGTCGCGCGGTCCGGGCAAGGGCGGCGTGCGCTTCCACCAGGACGTGACGCTGTCGGAGGTGATGGCGCTGTCGGCGTGGATGTCGGTGAAGAACGCGGCCGTCAACGTGCCGTACGGCGGGGCCAAGGGCGGCGTCCGCGTCGATCCGTCCACCCTGTCGAAGGGCGAGCTGCAGCGCCTCACGCGCCGCTATACGAGCGAGATCAGCATGCTGATCGGCCCGACGAAGGACATCCCCGCGCCGGACGTGAACACCAACGAACAGGTCATGGCCTGGATGATGGATTCGTACGCCATGATCGAAGGGAATCTGTCGACGGGCGTCGTGACGGGCAAGCCGATCTCGCTGGGCGGCTCGCTGGGACGCCGTGAAGCGACGGGCCGCGGCGTGTTCGTCGTCGGGCAGGAAGCCGCGGCGCGGCGCGGTGTGGCGCTGGCCGGCGCGCGCATCGCCATCCAGGGCTTCGGCAACGTCGGCGGCACCGCTGCCACGATCTTCGCCGACGCGGGCGCGAAGATCGTCGCCGTGCAGGACCACACGGGCACCATCGTGCGCGAAGGCGGCCTCGATGTCGCGCAACTGCACAAGCACGTGGCCGAAGCGGGCGGCGTGAAGGGCTTCCCCGGTGCGGACGCGACGCTGGACCGCGACGCGTTCTGGGACATCGAGTCCGACATCCTGATCCCGGCCGCGCTGGAGCGGCAGATCACGGCGGACGTCGCAACGGGACTCAAGACGAAGATCATCCTGGAAGGCGCGAACGGCCCCACGACGCCGGAAGCCGACGACATCCTCGCCGACAAGGACGTCCTCGTCGTGCCGGACGTGCTGGCCAACGCGGGCGGCGTCACCGTGTCGTACTTCGAATGGGTCCAGGATTTCTCGAGCTTCTTCTGGACGGAGGACGAGATCAATGCCCGCCTCACCCGCATCATGCAGAGCGCGTTCGGCGCCGTGTGGGACGTCGCGCAGGAGAAGAAGGTGAGCCTGCGCACCGCGACGTTCATCGTGGCCTGCACGCGCATCCTGCAGGCGCGTGAAGTGCGCGGCCTGTACCCGTGACACCGTAGGGTGGGCGACCTTCGCCCACGCGTGACGCATGCGTCATGCAAACGTCCGCGTGGGCACGGCGTGCCCACCCTACGAATCGCGTGGCGCACCTGCCGGTACGACGCCACGCGACTTCAAAAAAATCCATTTTTCACCGCACATTGCGCGCAGATAAGCATGCGTTGCAGCACATTCTCACATCGTTGAGCGAACGCATACATGCATTCGCACACCATTTCTTGTGCGCCGCAGCACAGGTAAGATGTGGAGATGAAAACGACCGGCTTCCCTCCCCCATCTCCCGGCGCGGACGACGCGCTGTTCGACCACATCGAGCGCCGCCTGCTGGCGCTCACCACCGCCCCGCTGCACGCGCCCACACAGGTGGAACGCCGCTGCGTGGACGAATTCGCCGACGGATTCCTCGGCCACATCGGCCTGTCCCCGATCCCGCTCGCGCGGCGCTGGCGCACCGCACCATGAGACGTAAAAAAGCCGCACACCGTTCGCACGGCGGCGGCTTCGATTCGAGCGGGGACGATCAGCCCAGGCTCTCCAGGCGGATGCGCACCACCTTGCCGACGGTCGTCGCCAGGCTCTCGATCTTGGCGATCGCGGCGTTGACGTATTTTTCGCGGGTCTGGTGGGTGATGATGACGATGTCCGTGCGCGCCTTCTCGCCCGGCTCCTTCTGCAGCACGGCGTCGATGGAGATGCCGGCGTCGGCCAGGATGCGGGTCAGGTCGGCCATCACGCCCAGCTGGTCCTGCACGGTCACGCGCAGGTAGTAGCTGGTGCGGATTTCTTCCATCGGCAGGATCGGCACGTCGGCCAGTTCCGTCGGCTGGAACGCCAGGTGCGGCACGCGCGAATACGGGTCGGCGGTCGCCAGGCGGGTCACGTCGATCAGGTCGGCGATGACGGCGGAGGCGGTCGGCTCGGCGCCTGCGCCCTTGCCGTAGTACAGCGTGGCGCCGACGGCGTCGGCCTGCACGAGCACGGCGTTCATCGCGCCTTCGACATTCGCGATCAGGCGCGCGCCCGGCACGAGGGTCGGGTGCACGCGCAGTTCGATGCCTTCCTTGCCGTCGACCGTCGTGCGGCGGGTGATGCCCAGCAGCTTGATGCGGTAGCCCAGCTGTTCGGCGTAGCGCAGGTCCACGGCCTGCAGCTGGCTGATGCCCTCGATGTGGGCGCTGCCGAACTGCACGGGGATGCCGAAGGCGATGGCGGACATGATGGTCAGCTTGTGCGCCGCGTCCACGCCTTCGATGTCGAAGGTCGGATCCGCTTCCGCATAGCCCAGTTCCTGCGCCTGCTTCAGCACGGTGTTGAAGTCCAGGCCCTTGTCGCGCATCTCGGACAGGATGAAGTTCGTCGTGCCGTTGATGATGCCGGCGACGGATTCGATGCGGTTGGCCGACAGGCCTTCGCGCAGCGCCTTGATGATCGGGATGCCGCCGGCGACGGCCGCTTCGAACGCCACCATCACGCCCTTGGCCTGGGCCGCCTCGAAGATTTCGTTGCCGTGCAGCGCCAGCAGCGCCTTGTTGGCGGTGACGACGTGCTTGCCGTTGGCGATCGCCTGCAGCACCAGTTCGCGCGTCAGGTCGTAGCCGCCGATCAGTTCGACGACGATGTCGATGTCCGGATTGTTCACGACGGCGTACGGGTCGGCGACGACCTCCACTTCGCTGCCGACGATACGCTTGGCACGTTCGAGGTTACGGACGGCGACCATCGCAACCTCGATGCCGCGGCCGGCGCGGCGGCGGATCTCTTCCTGGTTGCGTTGGAGGACGTGGTAGGTGCCTGCACCGACGGTGCCGAGGCCGAGCAAGCCTGCTTTGATGGGTTTCATATGAATATACTGTCTGCTGTCTGTCGTTCTCAGCGCGCGTGGCGGCGCCGGTAGCCGTCGAGGAAGCGGGCGATACGGCCGCACGCATCCGTCAGGTCGTCGGAATTGGGGAGGAAGACCAGGCGGAAATGGTCCGGCGTCTTCCAGTTGAAGCCAGTGCCTTGCACCAGCAGGACTTTTTCCTCGGACAACAGCTCACAGATAAATTGCTGGTCATCGGCGATCGGGTAGATCTTCGGGTCGAGGCGTGGGAACATGTACAGCGCCGCTTTTGGCTTGACGCAGGTAACGCCCGGAATATCGGTCAGGAGTTGGTGAGCCAGGTCGCGCTGGCGTGCGAGGCGGCCGCCGGGGGCCACGAGGTGCGCAATGCTCTGGTGGCCGCCGAGCGCGGTCTGGATCGCGAACTGGCCCGGCGCGTTCGCGCACAGGCGCATCGACGCCAGCATGTTCAGGCCTTCGATATAGTCTTTCGCATGGCGTTTTTCGCCGGAGAGGACCATCCAGCCGGCACGGTAGCCGCACGAACGGTAGTTCTTCGACAGGCCGTTCAAGGTGACGAACAGGACGTCGTCGGCCAGCGAGGCGAGCGATACGTGCTCCTCGCCGTCGTACAGCGTCTTGTCGTAGATTTCGTCGGCGTAGACGATCAGCTGGTGCTGGCGCGCCAGTTCGACGATTTCAAGCAGCACGTCGCGCGAATACAGCGCGCCGGTCGGGTTGTTCGGGTTGATGACGACGATCGCGCGCGTGTTCGGCGTGATCTTCTTGCGCATGTCGTCGATGTCGGGCAGCCAGCCGGCCTGCTCGTCGCAGACATAGTGCACGGGATTGCCGCCGGCCAGGCTGACGGCCGCCGTCCACAGCGGGTAATCCGGCGCCGGGACGAGGACTTCGTCGCCGCTGTTCAGCAGGCCCTGCATCGCCATCACGATCAGTTCGGAGGCGCCGTTGCCCAGGTAGATGTCGTCGATGCCGACGCCGCGGATATTCTTTTCCTGGGTGTAATGCATGATCGCTTTGCGCGGTGCAAACATGCCCTTCGAATCCGTGTAGCCGGCCGAGTTCTGCATGTTGAGGATCATGTCGCGCACGATCTCGTCCGGCGGATCGAAACCGAACACGGCCAGGTTGCCGATGTTCAGCTTGATGATCTTGTGGCCGTCTTCCTCCATCTGGCGCGCGATCTGCAGCGCCGGGCCACGGATCTCGTAGCAGACGTCGTCGAGCTTGTTGGATTTCAGAATCGGTCGCAAAATATCACCTTGGAAATGTATCTGAACACATCTGCACCTTCTCCGGGGGTTTCGAGAAACCGTAGCGCAGTAGGTTTATCGACGCCCCCGTTGTTGCAATGCGAAAAATTCCATTCTGCCCAATTGGCGGGGATTAAGCAACCGCCCATTGCTGGGACGTACTGGAAACCAGTTACAATACGCGCCCTGTGCCTGTCATTCCCCGGCTTGCCATCATGAAGCTCCATTCCAGCAGCACCGAAAAATACCAGACGGTCACCGGCTACGACCGGGCCGGCGTCGAGATCAACGCCCAGCGCTTCGACTACAGCGTGCTCGTGATGCCCGAGGTGGCACCGCGCGCGTGGCCCGTCACGCGCTTCGAGGACCTGAAAGCCGAGCATTTCGAGGCGATCGCGGCCGACAAGCCGGACGTCGTCATCCTCGGCACCGGCGAGCGCCAGCGCTTCGTGCATCCGCGCCTCGTCACGAGCCTGTCCAGCCAGCGCATCGGCGTCGAAAGCATGGACAGCCACGCCGCCTGCCGCACCTACAACATCCTGATGGGCGAAGGCCGCAAGGTGACGCTGGCGCTGATCATCGAAGGGGACGCGAAGGCCGCATGAACGACCTGCACCGGAATAAAACCCTCACCTGGACCCTGCTGATCGTCTTTGCCGCCGTCCTGCTGTACGCACTGGGCGCGCGCACGCTCGTGCCGCCGGATGAAGGCCGCTACGCCGAGATGGCGCGCGAGATGTTCGCCAGCGGCGACTGGATCACGACGCGCCTGAACGGCATCAAGTATTTCGAAAAGCCGCCGCTGCAGACGTGGATGAACGCCCTGTCGTTCACCCTGTTCGGCCTCGGCGACTGGCAGGCGCGCCTGTGGACGGGCCTGTGCGGCCTGCTGGGCGTCGTCCTGACGGGCGTCGCGGGCACCCGCGTGTTCGGCGCGCGCATCGGCTTCTACGCCGCGCTGGTCCTCGGCTCCTCGTTCTACTGGGTCGCGTGCAGCCAGATCGATTCGCTCGACATGGGCCTGTCCGGCATGATGACGGTGGCCCTGTGCGCCCTCCTCATCGCCCAGCGCGACGATGCTTCCGGGTCCGAGCGCCGCAACTGGATGCTCGTGTGCTGGGCCGGCATGGCGCTGTCCGTGCTGTCCAAGGGCCTGATCGGCCTCGTGCTGCCGGGCGGCGTGCTCGTGTTCTACACGATCTTCTCGCGCGACTGGGCCATCTGGAAGCGCCTGCACATCGTGAAAGGCCTGATCCTGTTCTTCCTGATCGCCACGCCGTGGTTCGTGCTGGTCGGGCTGAAGAATCCGGAGCAGCCGCACTTCTTCTTCGTCCACGAACACTTCGACCGCTTCCTCAAGAAGGAACACCACCGCGAAGCGGCCTGGTACATCTTCTTCGTGCTGCTGGCCGCCGGCAGCGTGCCGTGGGTCGGCGTGCTGGTGCAAAGCCTGATTGGTGCCGCCCGCCGCGACGGCGAGACGACCAAATTCCGTCCACGCCTGATGCTGCTCGTGTGGGTGGCGTTCATCACGCTGTTCTTCACCAAGTCGAATTCCAAGCTGCCCGGCTACATCCTGCCCGTGTTCCCCGCCGTCGCGCTGCTGGTGGCGGTCTACCTGGACGCCGGCACGCGCCGCGGCCGCATGGTCACGGCCGCCCTGACGGCGCTGCTGGGCGTGGGCTTCCTCGTCACCGTCCCGTTCATGCTGAAGTTCGCCAAGCATGCGGGCGAGGACGTGCTGTACGCGGCCTATCAGCCGTGGGTGCTGGCGGCGGGCCTCGTGCTGCTGATCGGCGGCTGCCTCGCCCTGCTGTACGCGCGCCAGATGCTGCGCGACCTGTTCGTCGTCGTGCTGGCCGTCGCCGGTTTCGCCGGCACGCAGCTGCTGCTCGTCGGCTTCGAGCCGATCGGCCAAGTGCGCGCGGGCGTCAACCTGCTGCCCGCGCTGAAGGCCGCCGGCGCCGCGAATCCTGCCGTGAAAGTCTATTCGGTCGGGATCTACGAGCAGTCGCTGACCTTCTATCTCGGCCGTCCCGTGACGCTCGTCGATTACCGCGACGAGTTCGACTTCGGCCTCCAGCAGCAACCGGAACTCGCGATCCCGACGATTCCCGGGTTCGTCGCCCGCTGGCGCACGGATGCGGCCGCCGGCGTGCGCAACGTGGCGATCATCCGTCCGGAGATCGCCGCGGACCTGCAGCGCCAGGGCGTCCCGCTGCGCATCGTGGCGGCGGACGCGCGCCGTACCGTCATCGCGAATTTTTGATACTCCCGAATGAACCTCACCACCTTTGCCTTCATCATCTCCGGCGTGATCCTGAACGCCTGTGCCCAGCTGCTGCTGAAAGCGGGCACGAACGCCATCGGCGGCGCCATCCATCTCACCATGAGCAACTGGTTCGAGACCTTCGTCAAGGTCGTGACCCAGCTGCCGATCCTGGGCGGGCTGGCCTGCTACGCCATCTCGCTGGTCGTGTGGATCATCGGCCTGTCGCGCACGGACGTGACGATCGCGTATCCGATGCTGTCGCTGGGCTATGTCGTGTCCGCGTTCGGCGCCTGGATGTTCCTGGGCGAGGTGGTGTCGCCGCAGCGCCTGGCGGCCATCGGCGTCATCGTCGTCGGCGTCGTGTTGCTGGCAAGAACCTAATTTAGCGTCGGACAGGGCGCTGTTACAATGCCAGCTTTGTCCGCATACATCTTTACAAGAGAATAACGAGCTTTCCATGACTGCCGAGCTGCCTTTCCTGCCCTTTTCCCGGCCCACCATCGACGAAGAGACCATCGCCGCCGTCGGCGAAGTGCTGCGCTCCGGCTGGATCACGACCGGTCCGAAAAACCAGGCATTCGAGGCCCTGCTGTCGGAATACTTCGGCGGCCGTCCGGTCCGCACCTTCAATTCCGGCACCTGCACGATGGAGATCGCGCTGCGCATCGCCGGCATCAAGCCGGGCGATGAAGTGATCACGACGCCGGTCTCGTGGCCGGCCACCGCCAACGTGATCATCGAAGTGGGCGCGACCCCGGTCTTCGCCGACATCGATCCGGTCACGCGCAACATGGACCTGGACAAGCTGGAAGCCGCGATCACCCCGCGTACGAAGGCCATCATCCCCGTGTATCTCTCCGGCCTCCCGCTGGACATGGACCGCCTGTACGCGATCGCGCACAAGCACAACCTGCGCGTCGTCGAGGATGCCGCGCAGGCCATCGGCTCGCTGTGGAACGGCAAGCGCATCGGCTCGTTCGGCGACTTCGCGTCGTTCAGCTTCCAGGCCAACAAGAACATCACGACCGGCGAAGGCGGCTGCCTCGTGCTGAACAACCTCGAGGAAGCGCGCCTGGCCGAGAAGTACCGCCTGCAGGGCGTGACGCGCAGCGGCGTGGACGGCATCGACGTCGACGTCCTGGGCGGCAAGTACAACATGAGCGACATCATGGCCACCATTGGCCTGGGCCAGATGAAGAACCTGGAGACGCTGACGGCGCACCGCGCCGCGCTGGCGCGCCATTACTTCGACTGCTTCGGCCCCGATTTCGAAACGCAGACCGGCGCCCAGCTGCCGATCCAGGCCTTCGGCACGAGCAACTGGCACCTGTTCCAGATCATCCTGCCGGACAACGGCCCCGGCACGCGCGCCGACTTCATGACCCGCATGCAGAAGGAACACAACGTCGGCACCGGCTACCATTACGCGCCGATCCACCTGTTCACGCTGTACCGCGAGCGCGGCTTCAAGGAAGGGATGTTCCCCGTCGCCGAGAAGATCGGCCGCCTGACGGTCACGCTGCCGATGTTCAATGCAATGACCATCGCCGACGTGGAACGCGCCGTGAAGGCCGTCAAAGCGGTGCTCGCAAAATGACGACGGTGGCCATGAAGCCGGAAGTCTCGGTCGTCATTCCGGTCTATAACGAGGAAGCGGGCCTGGCGAATCTGTTCGCGCGCCTGTACCCGGCGATGGATGCGCTGGGTATCGCGTACGAAGTCGTCTTCGTCAACGACGGCAGCCGCGACAACTCGGTGGCGATCCTGGCGGAGCAGTACCGCAAGCGCCCGGACGTCACGCGCGTCGTCCTCTTCAACGGCAATTACGGCCAGCACATGGCGATCCTCGCGGGCTTCGAACAGACGCGCGGCCAGATCGTCATCACGCTCGACGCCGACCTGCAGAATCCGCCGGAAGAAATCCACAAGCTGATCGCCAAGATGCGCGAGGGCTACGACTACGTGGGCTCGATCCGCCGCAAGCGCCAGGATTCGGCATGGCGCACGGTGGCTTCGAAGGCGATGAACCGGGTGCGCGAGCGCATCACGAACATCCACATCACGGACCAGGGCAACATGCTGCGCGCGTACGGCCGCAACGTGATCGACCTCGTCAACCAGTGCGGCGAAGTGAACACCTTCGTGCCGGCGCTCGCGTACAAGTTCGCGCGCAAGCCGACGGAGATCGTCGTCGAGCACGAGGAACGCGCGGCCGGCGAATCGAAATATTCGCTGTACAGCCTCATTCGCCTGAATTTCGACCTGATGACGGGCTTCTCGCTCGTGCCGCTGCAGATGTTCTCGCTGCTGGGCATGACCCTGTCGCTGCTGTCGGCGCTGCTGGTGGTGGTGCTCATCTTCCGCCGCTTCCTGCTGGGCGCCGAGGCGGAAGGCGTGTTCACGCTGTTCGCGATCGCGTTCTTCTTCATGGGCGTGATCCTGTTCGGCATCGGCCTCGTGGGCGAATACGTGGGCCGCATCTACCAGCAGGTGCGCGCACGGCCGCGCTACGTCGTCGCCACGATCCTGGAGGGCGTGCCGCCGGACCTGGCGGAACTCGGCGGGATCGAGAAGCGCCAGGTCGCGCGCTGAGTATCTGGCCGCGGCCATAAAATCGTCGTTCCCGCTTTCGCGGGGATGACGGTGTTTTGCATGCTCATCCCAAATTGACTCGAACACTATGACCCAACCCCGCAAACGCGCAGTCGTCTTCGCCTACCACAACGTGGGCGTGCGCTGCCTGAAGGTGCTGCTGGCCGGCGGCGTCGACGTCGCCCTGGTCGTCACGCACCAGGACAGCGCCACCGAAAACATCTGGTTCGAATCCGTCCTCTCGCTGTGCGAGACCGAAGGCATCCCCTACCTCACGCCCAGTGATGCGAAAGGCGCCGACCTGGTCGCGGCCATCCAGGCAGCCCAGCCGGACCTGATGTTCAGCTTCTACTTCCGCCACATGCTGCCGCAGGCGATCCTCGACATCGCCCCCGCGTACAACATGCACGGCTCGCTGCTGCCGGCGTTCCGCGGCCGCGCGCCCACCAACTGGGCCGTGCTGCACGGCGCCACCGAGACGGGCGCCACGCTGCACGAGATGACGGTGAAACCGGACGCTGGCGCCATCGTCGCCCAGCAGGCCGTGCCGATCCTGCCCGACGACACCGCGTTCGAAGTGTTCGGCAAGGTGACGGTCGCCGCGGAGCTGGCGCTGTACCACGTGCTGCCGGACCTGCTGGCCGGCACCGCGCCGCGCACGCCGAACGACCTGACGAAAGGCGGCTACTTCGGCGGCCGCAAGCCGGAAGACGGCCGCATCGACTGGACCAAACCGGCGCAGGAGGTGTACAACCTGCACCGCGCCGTCGCCCCGCCCTACCCCGGCGCCTTCACGGACGTCGGGCCGCGCCGCTACGTCATCGAACGCGCCCGATTACAGAACGGTAATGTTCAGGGCCTCTCGCCGGGCCTTGCGGTCGTCGATAATGCCATCCTCGGCGTCTGCGGCGACGGCCGCGCGCTGGTCATCCACAGCCTGCTGGCCGACGGCCTGCGCATCTCCCCTGCCGAACTGCGGGCACAACTCGCAGAAGGCCAGGCCTGAACAAGCATCCAGGAAAACCCACATGAAAAAAGTCCTCATCCTCGGCGTCAACGGCTTCATCGGCCACCATCTCTCCAAGCGCATCCTGGAGACGACCGATTGGGAAGTGTATGGCATGGACATGAACTCCGAGCGGATCGCGCATCTGCTGGACCATCCGCGCATGCACTTTTTTGAAGGCGACATCACGATCAACACGGAATGGGTCGAGTACCACGTCAAGAAATGCGACGTGATCCTGCCGCTGGTCGCCATCGCGACGCCGTCGACGTATGTGAAGGAGCCGCTGAAAGTCTTCGAACTGGACTTCGAGGCGAACCTGCCGATCGTCCGCTCGGCCGCGAAATATAAAAAGCACCTGATCTTCCCGTCGACGTCGGAAGTCTACGGCATGAGCCGCGACGCCGAATTCGATCCGGAGAACTCCGAACTGGTCTACGGCCCGATCAACAAGCCGCGCTGGATCTACGCCTGCGCCAAGCAGCTGATGGACCGCGTGATCTGGGGCTACGGCATGGAAGGCCTGAACTTCACGCTGTTCCGCCCGTTCAACTGGATCGGCGCCGGCCTCGACTCCATCCACACGCCGAAGGAAGGTTCGTCGCGCGTGCTGACGCAGTTCTTCGGCCACATCGTGCGCGGCGAGACCATCCAGCTCGTCGACGGCGGCCACCAGAAGCGCGCCTTCACGTACATCGACGACGGCATCTCGGCGCTCATGAAGATCATCGAGAACAAGGATGGCCGTGCCACCGGCCAGATCTACAACATCGGCAACCCGGTCAACAATTATTCGATCCGCGAACTGGCCGACATGATGATGAAGCTCGCGGCCGAGTACCCGGAATACGCGGCCGGCGCGCAGAAAGTGCAGATCGTCGAGACCAGCTCGGGCGCCTACTACGGCACCGGCTACCAGGACGTGCAGAAGCGCGTGCCGAAGATCGAGAACACGAAGAGCGACCTCGGTTGGGCACCGGCCGTGACGATGGCGGACGCACTGCGCCACATCTACGACGCCTACCGCGGCCAGGTCGCGGCGGCCCAGGCCCTCGTCGACTGAAGCGAAGGACACACCTTGGCACCGCTGCTCGTCCTCAAGATCGACGTCGACACCTACCGCGGCACGCGCGAAGGCGTGCCGAATCTCGTGCGCATGCTGAACAAGCACGGGGCCGGCGCGACGTTCCTGTTTTCGCTGGGCCCGGACCACACGGGATGGGCGATGCGGCGCGCGCTGCGTCCCGGCTTCTTCCAGAAGGTGTCGCGCACGTCCGTGGTGGAGCACTATGGCTTCAAGACCCTGATGTACGGCGTGCTGCTGCCCGGCCCGGACATCGGGGCGAAGGCGGCGGCCGAGATGCGCGCCGCGCGCGACGCCGGCTTCGAATGCGGCATCCACACATGGGACCACGTCTGGTGGCAGGACAATGTGCGCGGGCGCGATGCCGCGTGGACGGACCGCATGATGAAGAAGAGCGAGCAGCGCTATACGCAAGTGTTCGGCGAGCCGCCGCACACGCACGGCGCGGCGGGCTGGCAGATGAACCCTCATGCGTTCGCCCGCCACGATGCGGTGGGCTACCGCTACGCGTCGGACGGCCGCGCCCAGTTGCGCGACGACGGCGCGCTGGCCGATCCGCAGTTCGGCCCGTACCGCTACCGGGGCCTGTCGCACATCCAGATGCCGACCACCTTGCCCACGCTGGACGAGCTGCTGGGCCGCGAGATCGACGGCACCGTCATCGACGAGAACAATATCGCCGCCCACTTGCTCAAGCTGACGGCGGATCCGCAACGCGACCACGTGTATACCTTGCACGCGGAGCTTGAAGGACAGAAACTCGCCCCCATATTCGAGCAGCTGTTGTCAGGCTGGAAAGCCCAAGGCTACCGGCTTGCCTCGATGGCGGACTATTATGAGAAGATAAAAGACGACCCGCTGCCCGAGCATACGGTCCAGTGGGGCGAGTTACCGGGACGATCGGGCGAACTGATCATCCTCGACAAGACCATGTAAGCACGCGGTGCCAGGCCCGCGAGACAGGAGATTACCGTGGCCGAAAGCCCAACCGCAGCACCCGCAACCGCAGACGGCGCCGCCGCGCCCTTGGCGAACTTCAACGCGCCGATGACCGGCGCCCAGACCTTCCAGCTGAATGGTCGCCCGGCGCGCTACACGGTGCTGTACTTCTATCCCAAAGACAATACCCCCGGCTGCACGACGGAAGCGATGAACTTCCGCGACCGCTACGACGAATTCAAGGCGCTGAACACCGACGTCTACGGCATCAGCCGCGATTCCCTGCGCTCGCACGAAAATTTCAAGGCCAAGCTGGGCCTGCCCTTCGAACTGATTTCGGATCCGGACGAAGCCGTGTGCACCCAGTTCGACGTCATGAAGATGAAGAATATGTACGGCAAAAAAGTGCGGGGGGTCGAGCGCAGTACGTTTGTCATTGACGCTGACGGCAAGTTGGTGAAAGAATGGCGTGGCGTGAAAGTCAATGATCACGTGGATGAAGTGCTGGAATTCCTGAAAAGCCAGCCTTGAAGAGCGGGCTGGCGATGGTTATCAAAAACCTTTAGCCGAGCGTACGCCTATTTTGAGTCACTGTTTTACCTCACCGCATCATTCCAATCTGGCTGCCGGCCAGGGCCCCCGTCCGGGCTTCGCCGGCGCCTCGCAGCTCCTCCCAGTTGCATCTGTCTGCCCGACGGCGCGCGCGTGCCGTGCGGAGCGTTTTTCCGACTTCTTTTCTGGATTGAGAACCTGATGCCACTGCCTAAACTCCCCACCAAGCCCGCAACCATTTTGCTGGCCAAGGATTACCCGAGGGCCGAACCGGGCAAGACGCCTGTGCGCGCAACCGCGAAAGCGGAAAACGACCCCGTCGAAGACCTGATCAGCGGCCCGGCCGTGCCCGCCCCCAAGGCGACGAAGCCGCGCAAGTCGAAGGCCGCGCTGCTGGCCGAGGCGCCCGCGCGCGAAGACACGCCGGTGGCTGCCCCACCCACGCCCCCGATGCCTGCACGCGGCGAAAAGCCCGCGAAACGCGGCAAGGCGAGGGCCGAAGGCGCCGGCGCCAAGCTGCGCGAGACCGACATGAACGAACCGCATCCGGCCAAGCACAAGCCGGTCGAGGTCAACGTCAAGTCGCAAGCGAGCCGCAAGGCCGACACGTCGGGCACCACGAAGGTGTTCGTGCTCGACACGAACGTGCTGATGCACGACCCGACCTCGCTGTTCCGCTTCGAGGAACACGACGTCTACCTGCCGATGATGACGCTGGAAGAACTCGACAACCACAAGAAGGGGATGTCGGAGGTCGCGCGCAACGCACGCCAGGTCTCGCGCACGCTGGACGCGCTGATCGCCAACGTCGACGACGACGCCATCGAGACCGGCATCCCGCTGGCCAAGCTGGGCAACAAGGATGCGAAGGGCCGCCTGCACTTCCAGACGCGCCTGAACGGCGCCGCCCTGCCCGAGGGACTCCCGTCCGGCAAGGCCGACAACCAGATCCTCGGTGTCGTGCGCGCGCTGGAAGCGGAGCAGCCGGGCCGCGCGATCGTGCTGGTGTCGAAGGACATCAACATGCGCATCAAGGCGCGCGCGCTGGGCCTGGCCGCCGAAGACTACTTCAACGACCACGTGCTGGAAGACACCGACCTGCTGTACTCGGGCATCGTCCAGCTGCCGGACGACTTCTGGACGAAGCACGGCAAGGGCGTCGAATCGTGGCAGGAGATCAAGGGCGGCTACTCGTCCACGTTCTACCGCATCACGGGCCCCTTGATCCCGACCCTGCTCGTCAACCAGTTCGTGTACCTGGAACCGAAGAACGGCGAAGCGCCGCTGTACGCCCAGGTCAAGCAGATCAACGGCAAGACCGCCGTGCTGCAGACCCTGCGCGACTATTCCAGCAACAAGAACAACGTGTGGGGCATCACGGCGCGCAACCGCGAGCAGAACTTCGCGCTGAACCTCCTGATGAATCCGGAAATCGACTTCGTCTCGCTGCTCGGCCAGGCCGGTACCGGCAAGACGCTGCTGGCGCTGGCCGCCGGTCTCGCGCAGGTGCTGGAGACGAAGGTCTACAACGAGATCATCGTCACCCGCGTGACCGTGCCCGTCGGCGAAGACATCGGCTTCCTGCCCGGCACCGAGGAAGAAAAGATGTCGCCGTGGATGGGCGCCTTCGACGACAACCTGGAAGTGCTGATGAAGGGCGACGGCGACGCCGGCGACTGGGGCCGCGCGGCGACGCAGGACCTGATCCGTTCGCGCATCAAGATCAAGTCGCTGAACTTCATGCGCGGCCGCACGTTCGTGAACAAATTCCTCATCATCGACGAGGCGCAGAACCTGACGCCGAAGCAGATGAAGACGCTGGTCACGCGCGCGGGCCCGGGCACGAAGATCCTCTGCCTCGGCAACATCGCGCAGATCGACACGCCTTACCTCACCGAGGGCTCGAGCGGCCTGACGTACGTGGTCGACCGCTTCAAGGGCTGGGGTCACGGCGGCCACGTGACCTTGGCGCGCGGCGAGCGTTCGCGCCTGGCGGATCACGCGAGCGACGTGCTGTAACGGTCGTACGCTCCCACAAAAAAGCCTGTGCATCGGAAGATGCACAGGCTTTTTTTACTTCGTCGTCCCCGCGAAGGCGGGGACCCAATTTTGCTGGCGTTACCGCAGCGCTTGCAAAATTGGGCCCCTGCCTGCGCAGGGGCGACGTTGTTTTGCCGTTCGGCTTAGCGCACGATGCAATCCACCGTATTCTGCTGCGCCGCAGGCCCCTGCGACGCCAGCGGTCCACCCGTACCGATATTGAACGTCGGCGGCGGCGAGAACTTCAGCCCCGGGTTCTGCGGCAGTACGATCGGCGGCGCGCTCATGTTGGGCACGAAGCCGAACTGGCCGGCCTGGAAATGCTGGGCGCCGCCCGGGTTCGTCACGACGATCATGCCGTCCAGGACCGCCACGTGCAGACCCGGCGCCAGGTCGGGCACGAGACCGGGCGTGACCGGCCCCGGCGCCTGTTTCGCCGCGGCCGCGGCTTCGACCCACTGCGCGATGAACGTCGTGCCGCGGATGCCGATCGTGGCCGCCGGCGTCTTGAGCTGGAACTTCTCCTTGTTGCGCTTGCCCAGCAGGCCCGTGATCGAACGCAGGCCGCCCTTCACGAGGCTGAATGCGGCGCTGTCGGCCTCCGGCTTGTCGGCGTCATACGCGAAGTTGTCGATCTTGAAGGTCGTGCCGGGGCGCAGCGTGATCTCGCTGTTGTCGATGAAGCGGATCTGCGCGTAGGTGTTCTTCTCCGCCACGAGCGTGTCGCCGCTCTCCACTTCCGACTTCGCTGCGAGTATCTTGACGGTGCCGTCGGCCTTGCGGTCCATCAGCGGCCCGCTCAGGTGTTCCACGATGCCCACGGCCTGCCCTGCCCATGCCGCGCCTGCGCCGAACAGCAGCACGGCGCACAGCAGGACCCGGGCCAGCGCCTCAATTGCAGTACATTTTGGTCGCAGGTTTTTCATTCTTGACTCCAGATTGTTCCGCTTGCGCGAGGCCCGACAGGCGTTCGCCCGGCTTGCCGGCCGCCGCGTCCTTGCCGCTCTTGTCGGCACCGCTGCCGGTGTTAGTGGGCGTCGACGTGTTGATGAGTTGGACGACCGTCTGTACCGCCTGGGCCACCGGCGTGCCCTGCGTGTCCTGGCCGGCGCCGGCGCCGCCGCTGAAGATCACGCAGCTGGCGTCGCCCGGATGCGTGCTGCAGAACGACGCCGTCGGCAGCACGGCCTCGCAGCCCGCCGTGTTCGGCGCCGCCGCGCAGACGGCGAGGCTCGGCAGGCGCACGTCGCAGCCCTGCAGGCTCGGGCTGCCGATGCATTGCGCCAGGGTCGGCAGCACGGCGTCGCAGCCGGGCAGTTTCGTATTGCCCTGGCATTGCGTCAGCGTGGGCAGGATGCCGCTGCAGCTCGCATCGTGGGGGTTCGCGAGGCAGGCCTGGAAGCCCAGCGCCAGCACCTGCGTACAACCTTCCAGCGACGGCGTCAGCTTGCACACGTCCAGCTTCGGCAGGATGTCGCCGCAGCCCGCGCCGGACGGATTCGCGAGGCAGGCGTCGAACCGGGCGCGCGCCAGCACGGCCGCACAGCCGTAGGCGCTGCCGTCCGCGCGGCACTGGTCCAGCGGCGGCAAGGTCGCCGTGCAGCCCGGCGCCTTCGGATCGGCGATGCAGGCGCTGATGGCGTCGTGCTCCTTGATGACGACGGCGCAGCCATAGGTCGCCGGCGCCGTCTTGCAGACGTCGTACACGGGCAACGTGGTCGTGCAGCCCGGCGCCTTCGGGTCGGCCATGCACGCGGTGATCGCGTCGTGTTCCTTGATGATGGGGCCGCAGCCCGGCGCGGTGGGCTGGGCCGAGCACGTCTCGTACGTCGGCATGATCTCGCCGCAGTGCGGGGCGGACGGATTCGCCGTGCAGGCCTGCAGCGCGGCCGCCAGCACGGGGGCGCAGCCGGCCGCGGTGCGGTCGGCGAGGCAGGCGTCGAGTGTCGGCGTTGGCGTCGGGGTCGGCGTCGTCGTGCCATCGTTCGTGGCGATGATGTCGACGTGCGCGCCCGTGACCCTGTTCGGCGCGATCTCCGTGGTGCCTGCCGTGATGGTGACGTTGCCGGTGACCGACATCACGTTGGCGCGGTCGCTGATCTTGAGGACGCCGCCATTGTCGGCGAAGAGGCGCACGTTGCCGCTCGTCGTCGCCACGCGGCCATCGATGGTCAGCGGGCTGTGCGTCGTGAGGCTGATGTCGCCGCTGTTGGTCCGTACTTCGCCGGCGCCGTTGGTCTCGACGAACGCGGGCACGATCATGCCGCCCACGCTGTCGATGGCGATCGCGCCAGCATTGCCCTCACCGTCCTGCACGGCCCGGCGCAGCTCGAGGAAACCCGTATTGGCGATGTTGATCGGCAGGCTGCCCGTGCCCTGGTTGGACGCCGTCAGGATACCGGTGCTTGTCTTGAGCGGGCTCGTCGTGGTGCCGATGCCGGCGCTGGACTTCAGCGTCAGCGTGCCGGCCTGCAGCAGGCCGCTGCCCGCGATGCCCGCCGCGTCCAGGGTCGCGCCGGCGCCGGTGATGCCGGCATCGAGCGTCAGGAGACCGCCGGTGATGACTTGCACGCTGGCGTTGGGCGCGGCGATGCCGCTCATGCCGTCGACGGTGCCGATGCGCAGGGCGCCCCGGTTCACGACGTGGAACGGGTCGCCGCTCGCACTGCCGGACAGCGTGCCGATCTCGTTGGCGCCGGTGAGAATCACCTGGCCGCCGCGCAGCGCCACATTGCCCGCCCTGACGGTGCCGCTGTTCTGCTCATAGATGCCCGCGGTCGACGTCAGCGCCAGCGTGCCGGTTGCACCCAACGCGTCCTTGATCGCCAGCTCGCCGGCGCCCGCATCGAGGGTCAGCTTCGCGCCCGCGAAGCTCGCGGCGCCGTCGACGTCGATGCCGCCCCAGCCGCCGGCCAGCCCGCCGATCGTGAGATCGTTCGTCCGCACATTGGACAGGGCCGCCTGGCCGATCATGAAGCCGTCGGACTGGCCCGTGCCGCCGATGCCGATGTGCGTGCCCGCGCTGTTGGGCTGCAGCGTGACCTTGTCGGCGGACACGGTCGCGCCGATCCCCAGCCAGTCGCCCTGCAGCAGCACGGATTTCGCTGCCTTCACGCTGCCCGCGACGTCGATCCGGCCACCCGGCGCGTACTGGCTCGCGATGAAGCGGCTGGCCGCGTTCGCGGTCAGGTCGACGGGTGCGCCGATGTGGATGTCGCCGGCGTTTTCCAGCACCACGTTGGTCGCCGCGGCGAGCGCGCTGTCCACGGACACGGTGCCCTTGTGCGCGCTGTTGCCCACGTTGATCTCGAACAGGTTGCTGCTCAGGCGCTGCAGGGATGCGGCGTCCAGCGCCAGCGCACCCGTGCTGCCGGTCCCCGTGCCGATGCGGATGGCGCGGCCCGGATCGGCCGACGTCAGGGTCAGGATCGGCAACTGGCCGGTGCCGGCACCGGTTCCCGCGATACTGCCCGCCAGCGTGATCTGGTTGGCGCTGACGTCGATGTAGTTCCCGGTCTTGAGCAGGCCGTTGGCGCCCAGCGTGAACGCATTCTGCGCGCGGAAATCGAGGTCGCCGCCCGCGCTCACCCGGGCGTTGACGCGGATGTCGTTACCCGCCGTCGCGCGTACGCTGGCGGCTGCGTCCAGCGCGTCCGTGATGGTGAGGTCGTGCTCCGCCTGCAGGACGACGTCCGTGCCGGGGGCCGTGAGCGTGGCAGGCGCCAGGCGGGTGACGTCGTCCGTGTCCGCCGCGCCGCCCGCCACGACCTCGATGTCGTACGGGTCCAGCAGCCACGTGCCGTTCGTCCCCTTGCTGCCGGAGGCGTCGACCGCGATGCCGTCCACGTCGAGCACATGGCCCGACGTCTCGACCTTGCCGCCGGCCGCGCTGCCGCGTGCCGAGACGATGCCGTGCGCCGCCGTCGCGCCATCGGACCACAGCACGACCTTGCCGCCGTTGCCGCCGTGGTTACCACCACTGCCGTCGGCACGGATGACGGCGCCCTTCGCTACCGTGGTGGCCTGCGCGCGCATGATGCCGCCGCCGCCCTGCCAGCCGCCGCCGACGAGCACCGTGCCGCCATTGCGGCCGCTCGCATCCACGCCCGCGCCCGCGGCGACATCCACCTGCTGGCCCAGCACCTGCACCGTGCCGCCGTCCGCGCCCGCGCTACCGGCAGCGCGCGTCACGCTGCCCGCGTCCAGCGCGACCGCGCGGCTCGCTTTCAGGACGACACGGCCGTTCGCGCCCATGACGGCGCTGTCCGCGTTGACGACGCCGCGCTGGTTCACCAGGGCGCCGTAGATGCCGATGCGGCCGCCCTGCGCGATCACCTGCCCAAGGTTGATGGCCTGTCCGGCCGGCGCGGAAAGCTCCACACGCAGGTCCGGATCGTTCGAATCCACCAGTTGCACGCTGTGGCCCGCCGCGAGGATCACGTCGCCGTTCGGTGCCGTGACGATGCCCGTGTTCTCGACATTCGGCGCGATCAGGAAGACCTGGCCGCCGGACGGCGTCGCGATCGTGCCCTCGTTGCGCACGCTGCCCGCGACGGTACCCGCCTGGAAGCGCTTGCGGCCCGCCTGGAAGTCGGCGTCGCTGATGTTCAGGGTGGAGGCCACGAGACCGTTCACGTCCACGCGCGCCCCCTGGCCGAACAGGATACCGTTCGGGTTGATCAGGAAGACCTTGCCGTTCGATTGCAGCGCGCCGAGGATCTTCGTCGGGTCCTGGCCCAGCACGCGGTTCAGCACCGCGCTGTCCGCGCTCTGCTGGATGAAGCGCGTGACCTCGCCGGCGCCGATATTGAAACTCTGCCAGTTGATGATCGCGCCAGGCGTGTTCGTGATCGAGAACACGTTGCCCTGCTGGTTGAACGTCGCCTGGCCGGCGACGACCTGCGGCAGCGTGGGCGCGGCAGAACCGGTGGCGCAGTAACACGCCGCGAGCAGCAGCGCACCGAGCCGTCTTTGGATGGAAGAAGTCATGGATGGATCCTCAATACGCGAGCGCCACGCGCACGTGGAGCTTGTTCCTGCTGGTGGCCGCCACCTGGCCGACGTGCAGGCCGTGGCCGTAGTCGAGCTGCACGCTGGCCGCGCTGCCCGCCGAGACACGCAGGCCGAGGCCCGTGCTGGAGATCGCGGTGCGATGCAGCTCGGCCGGGAGTGCGCGATTGCGCTCGCCCCAGGCCGTGTCGTAGAAGCCGAGCAGGCGGCATTGCCAGCCCACGCGGCCGCACAGGTCGGGCGTGTACAGTTCGATGTTGGAGACGATGCCCGTGTCCGTCGCGAGATCGCGTTCGCCGAAGCCGCGCACGGTCGTCGCGCCGCCGGCGCCGAACTGCTCGCCCGGCACCAGCGCATCATGCGTCCACTGGCCGTTCAGCAGCACGCGCGTCTGCCAGTCGGCGGCCACGATGCTGGTGAGGGCGGCCGCGAAGCGCACCATGCGGTAGCCGGCCCTGGCGCCGCTGCGCACGGCCGCGAAGTCGTCCGCGCTGCCGCGCGCGCCGCCCGGCACGTTCTGCAGCAGGGCGATCGAGAAATCGGCCTGGCCGTCGGCCGTCGCATGGGTGCCGGCCCAGGCGATGCTCAGCGGACGCACGGTGACGTCGTTGCCGAAGTTCTGCGTGCCGAAGACGACGTTGTTGCGGTAGGCCTTGACGTCGAAACCAAGGACGATGCGGCTCTCCAGGTTGCCGCGCTTGGGCAGCACGTGGTTGTAGCGGCCGCCGTAGACCGTGCCCTTGCCGCTCACGGCGAGGTCGAACAGCCCGGCATTGACGGCGCCCGAGTCGACGTCCGAATAGCTCGCGAACAGGTCGATGGAATCGCCCAGCGCGTACAGCGGCACGTGGTAGCCGGCGGCCCACACGGCCACGCGGTCCGGGCGCTCGGCCGTCGTCGTGTACTGCAGGGTGCCCACGTGGTCGCGGCCCCACAGGTTCGCATGCTGCAGCAGCACGCCCGCGTGGGTCTTGCCGGTGGATTCGGTGCCCGTGTTGTCGGCGTTGAACATCACCTTCCACGGGCGCTCGTCTGCCACCTCGACCTTCGCGTCGACCGCGTCTTCGCCATTCGCGTCGGCACCGGCGAGGCTCAGCTTGACCTTCTTCGCCGGGTTCTCGTTGACGAGCCGGAGGTTGCGCGACACCTCGGCCAGGTTGGGCGTCGCGCCCGGGACCAGCGTGGGCAGGCTCGCGCGCACGTTCGCCTCGGAGAACCAGCGGTTGCCCGTCACCTCGACCTGGCGCACTTTCGTCTGGACGACGTGCAGGCGCACGACGCCGCCATTGAGTTCCTGTTCCGGCAACTGGACGGTGACGACGTTCCAGCCGCGCGCGTGGTACAGCGCCTCGAGCGCTTCCAGGGCGCGCTGGACGTCGCCGAAGTCGCGGCCGGCGCCCGTGTACGGGGCGACGGCGGCCTGCACGTCGGCGGCGGGCAGCAGCGTGTTGCCGCTCACGTCGTAGCGGCTGATCTCGAACCGGATCGCATCGTCGGCCCAGGCGGCGCCGGCGGCGGCAGCCAGCACCGAGCCCGCGACCAGGCGTGCCAAGCGTAGTTTCATGTTGTGGATGACCATATCGTTATTGTTCTGGCCCATGCATCCCCGGGCCCCTCGACGAGTGTAAAGAGGTTTTACTTGCTTGAGAGAAAAATAATGGAGAATGCCGGCTTCTTCCCCACGGGATGGGGGGAATACCGGATACCGCGTTGTGCGACCGATACATCCGCCGTCGCCCCCGCGAAGGCGGGGGCCCAATTTCCGCGACCAAGCCGGGAACGACGGTGTCTTACGAAACGGGCTATTTCGTCTCGAACGTCGTCACCCCATCCCACCCTGCCCCCGGCGGGTCCGCACGCCAGTGCGCGATCCGTTCCAGATACAGGGCGTAGAGCGCGCGCTGCGGATGCGCCGCGTGCAGCGCCGCGATCGCGCCTTGCGCGCCATCCCAGTCCCGCATGCGCACCCTGGCCAGCGCCGCATCCCACGCGGCCAGTTCGTCCAGCACGGCGGGATCGAGATCGGCCGGCTTGCCGAGCGGTTCGAAGATCGCCACCGGCTCGTTCTTGCCCTTTACGCGCACGAGATCCAGTTCGCGGTAGACGAATTCCGGCGCGGCCAGGCGCGTGGCCTCCCCGACCGCGATCCCGACGCCGTACACCTTCGTGATGCCTTCCAGGCGCGAGCCGAGGTTCACCGCGTCGCCCATCACCGTGTAAGCGCGGCGGATCGCGGAGCCCATGTCGCCCACGTGCATCAGGCCCGAGTTGATGCCGATGCCGATCGCGAGCGGGGGCCAGCCGCGCCGCTGGAAATCCTCGTTCAGGCGCGCCGCGCTGGCCTGCATCAGCAGCGACGTGGCCACCGCGCGGCTCGCGTGGTCGGCAAAGGCGACGGGCGCGCCCCAGAAAGCCATCACGGCGTCGCCGATGTATTTGTCGAGTGTGCCCTGGTGGCTGCCGCGGATGTCCTCGGACATCGCGGTGAGATAGAGATTGATGTACTCGCGCAGCGCCTTCGGCGACAGTCCTTCCGAAATCGTCGTGAAGCCGCGCACGTCGACGAACATCACGGACAGCTCGCGGCTTTCGCCTTCCATCGTATAGGCTTCCGGATTCTCGGCCATCTGCGCGACCAGTTCCGGCGCCACGTATTCGCCGAAGCGCGAGACGAGCGCGCGGCCCTTGCGGTGCTCGAAGAACCAGCCCCACGCCAGGTTCAGCACGAACAGCACGGCGATCAGCAACAGGCAGATGAACATGTCCGTCGTCCAGTCGAGCGCACGGTAGGCGTACCAGTTGAGGCCCACGACGGCCGCGAAGGCGAAGCCGGACGTGAGCACGGCCGCCAGCGGCGCGAGGGCCGGCAGCAGCAGCGACAGCGCCAGCCCGACGACGATCACCTGGGCGAACTCGATGCCGGACGCGTAGTCGGGATGCGTCTTGTAGTGCTGGTCGAGGATCGACTTGATGACGTTGGCGTGCACCTCGACGCCGGGGTACTCCTTGTTGACGGGCGTGGCGCGCAAGTCCTGCAGGCCGGGCGCCGTCGTCCCCACCAGCACGATCGCGCCCTTCAGCACGCGCGGGTCGATCCGACCCGCCAGCACGTCCGCCGCCGACACGTAGCGGAACGCCCCGCCCTGCGGCCCGCCCGTGCCGCGGAACTGCACGGCCGTGAGCAGGCCCAGGCCGACCGGGATGCGGCGCTTGCCGCGCGTTCCCACCACGCGGATGGCGTCGGCGGCGCCGCTGTCCGCATCGTACTTGCCGAAGTCCGGCGTCATCTTGCCGGCATCCAGGTACACGGCGGCCGTCGCCAGCGCGAGCGACGGGTAGTAGCCCGCGCCGATCTGCTGCAGCAGCGAACTGGAGCGCACCATGCCGTCGTCGTCCGAGATCACCGTGAAGCTGCCGGCGCCGCGCGCGGCCGCCTGCAGGCGCGCCAGGTTGGCCTCGTAGCCATCGGCGGCGTAGGCGACCAGTTCGCGCCCCTGCAGGTCGGCCGCCGTGAACGCGGGCGCCGGCAGCACGCCCCGCTTCACGGCGGCCAGGTTATAGCCCAGCACCACGGGCCGCCCCTGCAGCGCCTTGGCGAACAGGCCGTCGTAGTCGAGCGCCGGCTGCAGTTGCGCCAGTTGCGCGCGCAGCGCGGGAACGTCCCTCAGCTCGTGCGCCGCCAGGCGGTCCAGCACCGCGTAGCCGGAACTCGTGTCCGGCTCGGGAAAGGAGATGTCGAAGCCGATCGCGGCGGCGCCATACCGGCCGGCCAGCTGGTCGACCAGCTTCGCCAGCACGTTGCGGCTCCAGGGAAAGCGCCCGACCTCGCCCAGGCTTTTCGTGTCGATGTCGACGATGACGATGCGCGGATCGAGCACGGGCGCCTCCAGGCGCATGCGCAAATCGCCGATGATGGTGTCCTGGCGCGCGATCGCGTGGCTGCTCCAGATGCCCATCACGTACGCCAGCGCGGCCAGCGTGAGCGCCAGCCCCAGTGCCCAGCGCGCGCCGTAGCGCCGCAGCAGCTTCACGGCGTATAACCCGGGATCGCGGCCTCGTCGACGTGGTCGATCTGCGACGGATCCAGGTTCTTGCGCGCGAATTTCAGGTACACCTTCTGGCGCACGAAGATGTCGAACAGGTCCGGGTCGATGTGGCCGTTGAGGGCGAACTTGCCGAGGATGTGGAGCGATTCGGACAGCGACTTGCCCTTCTTGTACGGACGGTCGCGCGCCGTGAGGGCCTCGAAGATGTCGGCGATGGCCATCACGCGCGCCTGCACGGACATCTGCTCGCGCGTGAGGCCGCGCGGATAACCCTTGCCGTCCATGCGCTCGTGGTGGCCGCCGGCGTATTCCGGGACGTTCTTGAGGTGCTTCGGCCAGGGCAGGGATTCGAGCATGCGGATGGTCACGACGATGTGGTTGTTGATGATCTTGCGTTCATCGTCGTTGAGTGTACCAAAGCGCACGGTCAGGTTGCGTACCTCGTCCTCGTCGAGGAAATCGCGCTCGACGCCGTCCGGACCCGTCCAGCGAACCGCGGCGATGCGGCGCACGCGCTCCTGGTCGTCGGGCGACATGCCTTCGCCGCCGATGTTCGCCTGGCGCAGGAAGTCGCGGTCCGCGCGCAGGCGCGCCTGCTCGGACGCGAGGCGGTCGGCGATCGTGGCGCGGTTCGCCTCGGGCTGGCATTGCTCCTTCAGCGCGCGGATCTCGGCGTCGCGCAACAGCACCTCGAAGCGCGTATCGATCATGTGGATGCGGTCGAAGATCGTCTCCAGCTTCGTCGCCTTGTCGACGACGTGGACCGGCGTCGTGATCTTGCCGCAGTCGTGCAGCAGGCCGGCCAGCCACAGTTCGCGGCGGTCGCGGTCGCTCATCCGAAACGACGCCATCGGCCCGATGGGCGTCTCGTGGACGGCCTCGGCCAGCATCATCGTCAGCTCCGGCACGAACTGGCAATGACGGCCCGTGTACGGCGATTTTTCGTCGATGCCGATGTTGATCAGGTTGACGAGGGCTTCCAGCAGCTGTTCCATCTGCACGACGAGCTGCTGGTTCGTGAGCGCGACGGCCGCCTGCGCCGCCAGCGCCTCGATGAAGCGCTGGTCGGTATCGGAGAACACGCCGATCTCGCCGGTGTCCCGGTTCTTCGCGTTGATCAGCTGGAGCACGCCGAGCAGTTCGCCCTCGTGGTTCGTCATCGGCACCGTCAGGATCGACTTGGACCGGTAGCCGAACGTCTGGTCGAACGAACGCATGCCCGAGAAGTTGAAGACGTCGGCCTTGTACACGTCGGCGATGTTCACGGACTGGTGGAAGTTGGCCGCATAGGCCGCCACCGACGCGAGGTTCTTGTTGCCGTGCTGGTCGTACAGGGGAATCGGCTGCAGGTCGATCGACACACCGCTGGCGCCGCCCTGGTACATCTCCAGCGTGTCGTTCAGCGAGATGTGGAAGCACAGGCTGCGCTCGTCGCTGCTCGGGCGGTACAGCGTGCCGCCGTCCGCATGCGTCATGCTCTTGGCGACCTTCAGGATGCGGTCGAGGAAGGCGCCGATGTCATGGCCGTCGCCGAGGGCGACGCTGACCTCCGTGAGCAGGTCGAGGCGCTCTACGATATTGGCCGGGGTGAGCTCTTGCATGTGATGTATCGCCACATTAGTTGCCGCTGTGAAATTCTACCACAGTGTAACGTCATTACGCCCTGCTGTACACCAACCGATGCATAATTGCAAATTCCAGATAACCAGTTACAAATAAACGTTATGATCTGACATATATTGCAACGGTGCTGGCCTGGCCGCGACAAAAAAAACAGAGCAGACGACGAGGCTGCACAGCAAGGGGAGTCCTAATGAAATTCAGATTCTGGGGAGTACGCGGATCGATCCCGGCCCCCGGGCCGCGTACCGTGCGCTACGGCGGCAACACCACGTGCATCGAGGTGCGCGGCGACGACGGCACCCTCGTGGTGCTGGACGCCGGCACGGGGATCTACGCGCTCGCCCAGCACCTGATGCGCCGGCGCGCGGAAGACGGCGCGCCCGTACGCGCCAACATCTTCATCACGCACAGCCATTGGGACCACATCCACGGCCTGCCCTTCTTCACGCCGCTGTTCGTGAAGGGCACGCGGGTCTGCCTGCACGGCGCCCACGATCCCGTCACCGGCCAGGGCATCGAGCATGTGATGGGCGTGCAGCTGCAGAACAGCTACTTCCCCGTCAGCGAGGAACGGATGGACGCCACCATCGATTACCGGACCCTGGACACCGGCGTGCCGCACGCCGTGGGCGACGTGGTCGTGCACAACGTCGTGATGAACCACCCCGTGACGAACCTGGGCTACCGCGTCGAATGCAACGGCCGCGCCATGTTCTTCACGGGCGACCACGAACCGTTCTTCAATCCGCACGCCCCCGCCAGCGCGGACTACGACGCGGCCCAGCGCGAGATCGAGCGGCGCGAGCGCGAGATCGAACACGCGATGGAAGGGGTCGACGCGCTCGTCGCCGACTGCTCGTACACGCTCGAGGAATATCCCGCCAAGCAGGGCTGGGGCCACGGCACGTTCGACGGCGCCATCGCGCTGGCGCTGAAGGTCGGCGCGCGCAGCCTGTACTGCACCCACCACGAGCCGACCCGCTCGGACGACGAGCTGGAAACCGTGTTCGCGCAGGCCGTCGCGCGCTGGCGCGACCGGTTGAACGGCCTCGTCGTGACGCTTGCTTACGAAGGCCTGGAAGTGGAACTCTGATGAGCGGCGACTTCGTGGAACAGCGCAAGGGAGACCGGCGCGCGCCCGACGACACGGCGCGGCGCCTGGACTTCCAGCGCCGCCTGCAGGCGATCACCACGAGGATCCACGCCACCGCCAACCTGGACCAGATCATGCTCGACCTGGGCCAGGATTTCTGCGACCTGTTCGATGCCGACCGCTTTACCCTGTACGCCGTCACACCGGCGCAGGACGCCCTCGTCGCCAAGGTCAAGACCGGCCTGTCCGAAATCCGCCACCTGCAGCTGCCGATCGGCCCCGGCTCCATCGCCGGCTTCGCGGCGCTGGCGCGCGCGACCGTCAACATCGCCGACGTCTACGACGAGGCCGAACTGCGGCGCCTGGCACCCACGCTGCGCTTCCAGCGCGGCGTCGACCAGCGCACGGGCTACCGCACGCGCGAGATGCTGGTGGCGCCGCTGATCGACGCCGGCGGCGCGCTGCTCGGCGTCGTCCAGTTCATCAACCACCGCGCCGGCGGCCCGTTCCCCCAGTTGTGCCTGGACGGCGTGAAGCAGTTGTGCGACACCCTGGTCGTCGCGTTCAGCCAGCGCCTGCGCGCCCCGCTGCCGCGCGGCCGCTACGATGCCCTCGTCACGCGCGCGGTCCTCGCCGTGCAGGAACTGGAACTGGCCACGCGCCTCGCGCGCGAGCGCGATGCCGACATCGAGGACGTGCTGTTGTCCGACTTCCACCTGAAGCCGGCCCAGATCGGCGAGGCGTTGGCGGCATACTGCGGCCTGCCCTACGAACCGTTCCGCGCCGAGCGTGTAAAACCCGTCGAGCTGCTGCGCAACCTGAAGCCGCAATACGCGCTCGAACACGGCTGGCTGCCGCTGGAAGACGGCCCCGACGGCCTCGTGCTGATGGCGCTGGACCCGGAACGCGTGGCGGCCAGCCACATCGCCGCGCAGGTGTTCGGCCGCGCGCGCATCGCGTGGCGCGTGACGACCCGCCACGACCTGCGCCAGACCGTGGCCCAGTTCTTCGGCGGCGCGGTGGCCGACGACACGAGCGTGGGCGAACTGCTGTCGCACCTGGACGAGGACGGCGATCCGGACGAGGAGACGGAGGGCGGCAGCACCGAGGTCTCGGCCGCCGTCGAGAACGAACTGGTGAAGCTGCTGAACCGGATCATCGTCGACGCGCACCGCCAGGGCGCGTCCGACATCCACATCGAGCCGCAGCCGGGCCGCGGCAAGACGGGCATCCGCTTCCGCAAGGACGGCATACTGGTGCCGTACATCGAGATCCCGTCCAGCTACCGCAACGCCCTCGTCGCGCGCGTAAAAATCATGTGCGATCTCGACATCTCCGAGCGGCGCAAGCCGCAGGACGGCAAGATCCGCTTCCGCAAGTACGGCCCGCTCGACATCGAGCTGCGCGTGGCGACGATCCCGTCCAGCGGCGGTGTCGAGGACGTCGTGATGCGTATCCTGCAGGCCGGCGAACCGATCCCGCTCGACAGCCTGGGCATCCTGCCGCACAACCTGGCGCGCCTGAAGGCCGCCGTGGCCAAGCCGTACGGCCTGTTCTTCGTGTGCGGGCCGACCGGCTCGGGCAAGACGACGACCCTGCACTCGATCCTCGCGCACCTGAACACGCCGGAGACCAAGATCTGGACGGCCGAGGACCCGGTCGAGATCACCCAGAAGGGCCTGCGCCAGGTGCAGGTCAACCGCAAGACGGGCCTCGACTTCGCCACCGTCATGCGCGCTTTCCTGCGCGCCGATCCGGACGTGATCATGGTCGGCGAGATGCGCGACCGCGAGACCGTCAGCACGGGCATCGAGGCCTCGCTGACGGGCCACCTCGTGTTCTCGACCCTGCACACGAACAGCGCGCCGGAATCGGTCGTGCGCCTGCTCGACATGGGCATGGACCCATTCAATTTTGCCGACGCCCTGCTGGGCATCCTCGCGCAGCGCCTGGCGCGCCGCCTGTGCACCGCGTGCCGCCAGCCCTACCGCCCGGACGACGCCGAGGTGGAGACGCTGCTCGACGAGTACTGCGAAGAGCTGCGCGGCCAGGCCTTGTACAAGACGGACCCGCAGGCCGCGCGCGCGGCCGTGCTGGCCGGCTGGCGCCAGCGCCACGGCGACGCCACGGGACGCTTCACGTTGTACCGCGCCGTGGGCTGCGCCGAGTGCAACAAGGGATACCGCGGGCGCGTCGGCCTGCATGAACTGATGCTGGGCAGCGAGCGTATCAAGCGCCTGCTGACCGAGCACGCGCGCGTGGCCGACCTGCTCGCGGCCGCGCTGGAGGACGGGATGCTGACCCTGAAAATGGACGGCATCGAGAAGATCCTGGGCGGCGTCACCGACATCAAGATGGTGCGTGCCGTCTGCATCAAATGACCTGCCAACCGCAACTCACCACAGGAGAGTAACGTGATGAATCGCATCGTTCCGCCGATCCTGGCGGCCACCGTCACCCTGCTGTCCGGCTGCGCCGCCGACGGCGCCAAACCGACGCAAGGTGGCAACACCTACCTCGATTCGAGCTACACGCCGACCGGAACCCTCATCCCGCGCAAGGCGCCGAGCCGCACGGACAACCTGACGATCGTCGACAAGCAGGCGCTCGAGAACGACCGCACCAACGGCAGCGGCACCAACAACTGGGCAGCCGGCAAGCCCTGAGCCGCGGCACGCCATGGCAAAAGGGCCGGAGATCGCATCCCCGGCCCTTTTCATTATCCCCCGATCAGTCGTTCGCGTTGTGTACGAACACGGCCGCCGTGCGCGCCGGGATCGCGAAGATGCCGCTGTTGCGCTCGAAGTACGACGCCTTCACCATGTCGTCGCTGCCGTTGCGCTGGATGCGGTGCAGCTGCAGCTTGCGGCCCTTCAGTTCCGGGATCGCGATCGTCTTCGGGATCTTGTCGACGTTGAACACGACGACGACCGCCTTGTACTGGGCGCCCGGATAGCGCGTACCGTCGATGCTCAGCGCGACGAGGCCCGGCACCTGGTTCGGTCCCACGTTGTAGAACTTCAGGCGGTCGATCACGTCCTGCGCCGTGCGCAGGCGGAACAGCGTGCTGTCCGCGCGGATCGCGAGGAAGTCTTCGAACGCGTTCTTCGCGGCGAGGATCGCGCGCGTGTCCGGCTTGATCAGCGGGTTGGCGAGCACCGGCGCCATCAGCGACCAGTTGTCCTGGTTCTGCCCCGCCATCGGCAGGCCGACGCCGAAGTTGTTGGATGCGTAGCTGTAATCCAGCTTGTTGAACCAGTCGCCCGCGTTGTAGCTGTCGCGGTCGAGCGATTTCGAGCGCAGGATTTCCTGGCCGGCGTGGAAGAACGGAATACCCTGCGCCAGCACGTTGATCGCGGCGCCGAGGGTCTGCACGCGCACGCGGTCGGACAGCGGCGTCGATTGCGGCAGGCGGAACGCGTTGATGTCGAACAGCGTCTGGTTGTCGTGCGCCTCGATGTAGTTGATCGTCTCGGCCGGACTCGCCGCGAAGCCGGCCTGCTGGCCGAAGTAATCGATCTGCGCGTTCGTGCGGACGTTGCCGAAGCGGTCCGTGAAGCGGTAGTCGCGCAACGTGCCGGACAGCGCGACGCGCACGAGGTCCGCGAGGCGCAGCGCATCGTCGCGGGTCTGCGTCGACAGCGCGTTCGGGTCCGTGTACACGCCGTTGATGAAGCCCTGCTCCTTGATCAGTGCCTGGCCGCCGTCGCAGCAGCCGCCGCCGCGCACGGTGTCGCGCATGCGGTCGTTGAACGAGCCGATGCCGGTGCCCGCCATATTGGCCTGGCGCGCCTGCACGAAACGGGCGTCGTTGCCGACGGCGCCGAAGTTCCACGCTTCGCCGTACAGGTAGATGTCGCGGCCTGCGGCCTGGTTGACGCTGACCTGCAGGCGCTTGATGAGATCCAGCGGCGACAGGCCCATGATGTCGAAGCGGAAGCTGTCGACCTTATACTGGCGCGCCCACAGCGACACGGAATCGATGATCAGCTTGCCCATCATGGCGTTTTCCTGCGCGGTGTCGGCGCAGCAGCTGTCGTTCAGGATGTGGCCGTCGTTGGCCAGGCGGTAGTAATAGGTCGGCACGATGCGGTCGAGGACCGACAGCGGGCCTTGCTGCGACTGGCTCGTGTGGTTGTACACGACGTCCATCGTGACGCGCAGGCCGGTCTCGTGCAGCGCCTGCACCATCGCGCGGAACTCGCGCACGCGCACGGCGCCGTCGTCGGCATCCGTCGCATAGCTGCCTTCCGGCGCATTGTAGTGGACCGGATCGTAGCCCCAGTTGAAGCAGTCCGTGTCCGCCACGGCGGCCACCGCGGCCTGCTGCGCGGTCGAATCCGCGCCTGCACTCGGAATGGCCGGGGTGACGCAGCCCTTTTCGTTGACGCTGGCGATGTCGAAACTCGGCATCAGGTGCACGTGCGTCATGCCCGCCTTCTGCAGCGATTTCAGGTGGCGCATGCCGTTGGCGTCGCCGTCCGTGAAGGCCAGGTATTTGCCGCGGTGGGCGGCCGGCACGGTGGTGTCGGATGCCGAGAAGTCGCGGATGTGCAGCTCGTACAGCGCGATGTCGGTGGGCGCATCGAGTTTCGGGATGCGCTGGTCGTCCCAGCCGGCCGGCTTCAGTTGCGGGCTGTCGAGGTTCGCGACGAAGCTGCGCGCGCTGTTCGCGGAGAGGCTCAGCGAATACGGATCGGTCACGGTGTTCGTCACGATCTTGTTGTCGGCCCAGCGCGACAGCACCTGCACGGTGTACGTGTAGTAGGCGCGGTTGGCGAGCGTCGGGTCGTTCGAGGCATAGCTCCACACGCCGCTGGCCGCGTCGCGCGTCATCGGGACGGTCGTCGCCGTCGCCGCGTTCGCGCTCGCGTACAGGTTCAGCGCGACGGATTTCGCCGTCGGCGCCCACACGCGGAACGTCGCGCGACCGCTGCGGTCGAACGTCACGCCCAGCTGGGCCTGCGCCGCCTGCGCCGCGTACAGATCGTCCAGCAGGCCGGCCGTCTGCAGCGACGTTACCTGCACGAGGCTGCCGGCGCCGTCGTACTGGGCGATGGCGAACTGGCCGCTGACCAGCGATGCGACCCTGGCCGCATCGGCGTCGTTCAGGCGCAGGCCGGTCGCGCCGGCCAGGTGCGGATATTTCTGACGAATGGCGTCCGGTAGCGCGGATACGGTGAGGTCGAAGGCGCGTTCGGCGCCCGTCAGGCCCACGTCACCGCCCTGGGTCGGCGCCAGGCCGCCGTTCGCCGCGTAGAACAGTTTGTAGCTGGCGCCGGTGGGCACGCCCGGCCAGGCCAGCGTCGTGCTGGTGAGCCACTGGGCGTTGGCGAACGCGAGATTGCCGAAGCTGAATGCAGGCTGGGTGGCGTACACGGTGCAGTCGCCCTCCAGCATCCAGGCTTCCTGGCCCTTCGTGGCGACATCGGCATCCAGGTCGGCGTGCTGGTCGGCGCCGCAATTCTTGCTGCCATTGCCGTCGGTGACGAGGAACCAGATCGCGCTCTTTCCCGCGGCCAGCGGAATATCCACGTAGCCGCCAAACCCGTCGGTACCGGTGAACATGAAGCGGTCGCTGATCCACGCCGAACTCGGATGCTGCGGACCATCCCACGAATATACGCCCCACTGGGCCGTGTCGTTCTGGACGCGGTGAAAGTGCATGCGAATGCTGCCCGGCGCGACGGGTGCGGCCGTGGTGGCACTGGCCGCCAGCAGCCGGGTGCCGGACTCGGTGGCCTGCTGGCCGGAATCGCCGACGCCGCAACCGGCCAGCAGCATGCTGGCGCAGGCGGCCGCGGCGAGCCCCAGCCATGAAGTCAAACTACTTCTGAATATCATATTGTCCCCTCTTCATTCTTATTCTGACCGGCGGGCGTGGCCCGGACGGCAACGCTGGCCGACGATCGCCTGTAATATTACTACTTACGTTAGCAAAAATGAAAAGGAAACTCCGAAATGTGGCGCAAAAACCAAATTCGGGTTCAGAGCCCTTTTTGAGGGAAGAAACTGCAAGAAATTCCGAGTGCGCTGCGGGCACAAAACGACGGCCAACGTGGTCAGTGATCGCAGCAGCGTCGCTTCTGCGCATCTTTCGAAAAAGTGCTCTGACCCCGAATCTGCGGGAAAATGCGGGAAAATGTGCTCTGACCCCGAATTTGGGCAATTTCCAAAAGCTGGGGATTGACTGCGGGTTTGGGAAATAAAAAGGCTGTGTTCGCGATAATTCGGTAACCCGCTCGCCTAGCCGAGCTGGACCGCAGCGCACAGCAGATGGGCCGGCTTCGTGAGCCGACGATCGTCCAGCATGCGCTGCCAGCCCGAGTAATGGATCAGGTAGCGGCTCGCCACGCCGCGGAACCGCACCAGCCAGCTCTTGAAGCGGCTGTGCCAGCTATTCACGTTTTGAATGTGAATCGCGCCGCGCGCCCGGATGCCCGCTTTCACGTTCACCGCTTCATGCGTGATGCCGGCCTGCTCCGCGAAATGCCGATAGACGATGGCGCCGTCGGTGATCAAGAGGACGTCGTCCGGCAGCACGGGTTTGAGGCACTCATGTAATTGCGCCACCGTCACCTGGCCGCGCCCCGTATGAAAATCGAGCGTACGGCCGTTGCGGTCGCGCGCGATGAGCAGGCAATCGTGTTCCCGGTTGATACCCCGCCGCTTGGCCACGCCACCCCGCTTTCGCGGCGGCCGCGCGAGATTCCGTGCCCCCTTCTGCGATTCGAGCCGATACGTCTCGTCGACTTCGACGATGGCCGACAGCGTTGCCGGCCGGTCGCGCATGGCACCGGGCACGAACCGGTGGCGCCATCGGAAGCTGGTCGTACGATGCACACCGACGACTTGCGCGGCATCACGCACCGTGCGCGATTCGAGCAAGCATTGCAGATACGGCAGCCAGAGCTCCTTCTTGCGCAGCCGCGCCAGCGGCGTTCCGGTCAATGCGTTGTGGCTGCGCCCACATGTGAGGCAACGGAAGCGCTGCAGTCCGCTTGCCTGGCCGCAGCGGTGCTTGCGGCCGCAGCCGCAGTGCGGACACGGCCGGCCCGCCGCCGCCTGCTCGATCAGGGTGATGCACTCGGCCGGATCCGCGATGCCGCCGATCCATTCCCGTAGCCGGACCAGGTCGTCTGGCGACAACTGCACCGCCAGCAACATGGCGAACAATTCGTCGAACGTCAGGCCGCGCATCGCCACTCCTCATGAGTTAACTCGACGATGCGTATGACCTCTGCAACGAATTACAGTTCACATAACTAGCGCGAACACAGCCAATAAAAAAGCAGCCCGCAGGCTGCTTTTCGATGGTGGCGCGATGCGCTTACAGGATGTGCGTACCGATCCACCACGCGATCGCCGCCATGAACGCCGACGCGGGGATGGTGAAGACCCAGGCCCATACGATGTTGCCGGCCACGCCCCAGCGCACGGCCGACGCCTTCTGCGCCGAGCCGACACCGACGATGGCGCCCGTGATGGTGTGCGTCGTCGACACCGGCACGCCGATCGCACTGGCGAGGAACAGCGTGATGGCGCCGCCCGATTCCGCGCAAAAGCCGCCGACCGGCTTGAGCTTGGTGATCTTCTGGCCCATCGTGCGCACGATGCGCCAGCCGCCGAACAGCGTGCCGAGCGAGATCGCCGTATAGCAGGAGATGATCACCCACAGCGGGGGCGCGGCGTCGCCGGCATTGGAGACGCCGGCCACGATCAGCAGCATCCAGATGATGCCGATGGTCTTCTGCGCGTCGTTGCCGCCGTGGCCCAGGCTGTAGGCCGCGGCCGAGAACAACTGCAGGCGGCGGAACCACGTGTCGACCTTGCGCGGCGGGGTGCGCACGAAGATCCACGACACGGCCAGCATCACGAGCGAACCGAGGATGAAGCCCAGCAGCGGCGACAGGATGATCCATTGCACGGTCTTGAGCAGGCCGCCGCCGACCAGCGCGCCGGTGCCGCTCTTGGCGACGGCCGCACCCACCAGGCCGCCGATCAGGGCGTGCGAGGACGAGGACGGGATGCCGTAGTACCACGTGATGATGTTCCAGATGATGGCGCCGACGAGCGCTCCGAACACGACGTAGTGGTCGACGATGTGCGGGTCGACGGTGCCCTTGCCCACCGTCGACGCCACGTGCAGGCCGACGGTGAAGATGGCGACGAAGTTGAACATCGCGGACATCGCGACGGCCGTCTGCGGACGCAGCACACCGGTCGACACCACCGTCGCGATCGCGTTGGCGGCATCGTGGAAGCCGTTCATGAAGTCGAAGACCAGCGCTAAAAAGACGAGCAGGCCCAGCACATAAATGCTGATATGAAGAGAGTTCATGTTGTTCTTGTTGTTCCGGTCGTTACGCGTTCTCGACGATGATGCCTTCGATGATGTTGGCAACGTCTTCGCAGCGGTCGGTCACGGTCTCGAGGATTTCGTAGATGGCCTTCATCTTGATCAGGTTGCGCACATCCGGCTCATCGCGGAACAGCTTGGACATGGCGGCGCGCATCACGTGGTCGGCGTCCGATTCCAGGCGGTCGATCTCTTCGCAGATGGCGACCATCTTCTGGGCGTTGTCCATGTTGTGCAGCATGCCGACGGCCTGCTGGACCTTTTCGCAGCACGCCAGGCACAGCTCGGCCAGGCGCTTCGCTTCCGGCGTGACGGCGTGCAGGTCGTACAGCGAGATGGTCTGGGCGGCGTCCTCCATCATGTCGAGGATATCGTCCATGCGGGTGATCAGCTTGTGGATGTCGTCACGGTCGAGCGGCGTGATGAACGTCTTGTGCAGCAGGTCCACGCACTGGTAGGTGACCTTGTCCGCCTGTTTTTCGATGCTCTCCACGGCGTGCGTGCGGTTTTCCAGGTCGTCGAAGTTGGTCATCAGGCCGACCATCTCTTGTGCACCCTTCACGCACAACGCGGCGTGCTGGTTGAACAGGTCGAAAAATTTGCCCTCCGTGGGCATCAGGCGTCCAAACATAGGTTCTCCGTTGGGTAAATCTCTTGGGACTTCTTTGAAAGTCGCGGCGATGCCGCGATCGTTGACTGCTCCCGGCTTAATCGCCCTGATAAACACTCAGGTTGCCGGTGTAATTGCCGAACTTGGTGTACATGCCCATCCAGGTCACGCGAATGGCGCCGATCGGGCCGTTACGCTGTTTGCCGATAATGATCTCGGCAGTGCCTTTGTCGGGCGAGTCCGGGTTGTAAACTTCGTCACGATACAGGAAGATGATCACGTCCGCATCCTGTTCGATAGCGCCCGATTCGCGCAGGTCGGACATCACGGGACGCTTGTTGGGACGTTGTTCCAGCGAGCGGTTCAGCTGGGACAGCGCGATCACCGGGCATCCCAGTTCCTTTGCCAGGCCCTTCAGGCTACGCGAGATCTCCGAGATCTCGGACGCGCGGTTGTCGCCCGGCTTGGAGCCCTGCATCAGCTGCAGGTAGTCGACGATGATCAGGCCCAGCTTGCCACACTGGCGGGCCAGGCGGCGCGCGCGGGCGCGCATCTCGATCGGGTTCAGCGCCGGCGTTTCGTCGATGAAGATCTGCGCATCGTTCATCTTCTGGATCGCGTGCGTCAGGCGCGGCCAATCCTCGTCCAGCAGCTTGCCGGTACGCAGGCGGTGCTGGTCGAGCTGGCCGATGGAGCCGAGCATACGCATCGCCAGCTGCACGCCGCCCATCTCCATCGAGAAGATCGCGACCGGCAGGCCGGCATCGACGGCCACGCTTTCGCCGATGTTGACGGAGAACGCGGTCTTGCCCATCGACGGACGGCCGGCGACGATGACGAGGTCGCCCGGCTGCAGGCCGGACGTCATCTTGTCGAGATCGGTGAAGCCCGTCGGGACGCCGGTGATCTCGCCCTGGTTGTCGCGGCTGTACAGCTCGTCCACGCGCTCGACCACCTGGGTCAGCAGCGGCTGGACGGGCAGCCAGCCCTGGGCGCCGCGGGCGCCCTGCTCGGCGATCGCGAAGATGCGCGATTCCGCCTCGTCGAGGATCTGCTTGACCTCGGCACCTTGCGGATTGAAGGCCTTGCCGGACACCTCGTCGGCGACGGTGATCAACTGACGCAACACGCCGCGATCGCGGACGATCTCGGCATAACGGCGGATGTTGGCGGCGGATGGCGTGTTCTGCGCCATCGCATTCAGGTACTGGAGGCCGCCGACGTCCTCGGCCTTGCCGAGCTGGACGAGCGCCTCGTACACCGTGATCACGTCGGCAGGCTTGCCGGCATTGATCAGGCGGACCATCTGTTCGAAGATGATCCGGTGGTCGTAGCGGTAAAAATCCTCCGCATGCATGAAGTCGGCAATGCGGTCCCACGCCGCGTTATCGCGCAGCAGGCCGCCAATGACGGACTGTTCTGCTTCGATGGAATGCGGGGGAATGCGGAGCGACTCGATCTGCGGGTCTGCTGAGGTGTTCATGGCCGGCATTATACCCGTTCCCGATCAGGCGCTGAAATCATTGGTGAGTTTCCAAAAACGAATTTTTTTTGCTGTTGCAAAAAAAATCGTCCCCGCAGAGGCGGGGACCCAAGCTTTGCATCCGAAGTCGCAACTTGGGTCCCCGCCTGCGCGGGGACGACGGTATTACTTGAAACTCTTATTAGGCGGCTTCGCCCACGACAGCGATGGTGATTTCCACCACGACGTCGGTGTGCAGAGCGACCGACACCGGGTGCTCGCCGGTGGTCTTCAGCGGACCGGTCGGCATGCGCACTTGTGCCTTTTCGACGGCGAAACCTTGCTTGGTCAGGGCTTCAGCGATGTCGAAGTTGGTCACGGAACCGAACAGACGGCCGTCGACGCCGGCTTTCTGGGCGATGGTGACGGTCATGCCGTTCAGCTTGTCGCCTTGGCCTTGAGCGGCAGCCAGTTTCTCGGCAGCTGCTTTTTCCAGTTCGGCGCGCTTGACTTCGAATTCAGCCACGGCAGCTTGCGTTGCACGACGGGCCATTTTTTGCGGGATCAGGAAGTTACGGGCGTAACCGTCCTTGACCTTGACGACGTCGCCCAGGTTGCCGACGTTGACGACTTTTTCCAGCAGGATAACTTGCATTTTATTCTCCAGTAATCTGACTATGCTTCGATGTCGTAACCGACGATTAAGCGTTGTGCAGGTCGGTGTACGGCAGCAAAGCCAGGTAACGGGCGCGCTTGATGGCGGTGTCCACTTGACGCTGGTAGTGAGCCTTGGTGCCGGTCAGGCGTGCCGGCATGATCTTGCCGTTTTCCTGGACGAAATCCTTCAGGGTGTCGACGTCTTTGTAGTCAACCTGTTCCACGCCTGCAGCGGTGAAGCGGCAGAATTTCTTGCGCTTGAACAGCGGGTTCTGCTGTTTGCGCTTCTCTTTGAGCTTAGCTTTGTTTTTGTCGAACTTTTTACCGAATGCCATTTTGAGGCTCCTGTATCTATCTATAAACGTGCCCGCAACCCGCAGTTTCTTACTGCTTATGCGGCACTGAAATCAATGATGTGAAACACCAAGCTTTTGCTGTGACGACTTTTCCTGGCCAAGAATCCCGTGAAGCGGTACATCGCACCCAACTCGGCGTTGGCAAATCGTCCCGAAATCTCGCCCGCGGCAACCGCGGAAATCTCGAATTCGACCTGCCTGTCCATCCTCGCCTCCGTCTGCGTCGATCCGTGTTGCAGGATGCCGCCCACGATGGGGATGCCGGCCGGGGTGTAGCGCAGGACGTCGCGTTCCAGGATGCTTGCGACCAGGGACAGCTCGTTCACGTATTACAGCTCGGTGCTCCCGCGAGATTTAGGCTGCGGCGGCCGGAGCGGCGGCCTGCTCGGCGCGGTGGCTCTTGGCTGCGTCTTCGCGCTGGACCGACTTCATCATCGGCGACGGTGCGGTTTCAGCTTTCTTCATCTTCACGGTCAGGTGACGCAGCACGGCATCATTGAATTTGAATGCGGTTTCCAGCTCGACCAGGGTCTCGTTGTCGCACTCGATGTTCAGGCAGATGTAGTGTGCCTTCGGCAGCTTCTGGATCTGGTAAGCCATTTGACGACGGCCCCAATCTTCGACGCGGTGGATGTTGCCGCCGCGCGAGGTGACCGTAGTCTTGTAGCGTTCGATCATCGCCGGGACCTGCTCGCTCTGGTCCGGGTGGACGATAAACACGATTTCATAATGACGCATGAAACACTCCTTAAGGACGTTTAAACAAATGCCCACCTCGGCGTCAAGACGAGTGTGGGAAGGGAAAGCCCAACATTATAACAGCAAAACCGTCAAGTGCTCAATGGGACTGTGCACGTGCGCCGCGTACCGCACCGCAAATGGTTATGGACGTGCGCTGCGTGCCGCACCTCAAAAGGTTGTGGACGTGCGCTGCGTACCGCAGCGCAAAAAAAACTTGAAATCCCCTTGCGCGTGGCGCAATACTGTACAAAAATACAGTCTGACCCCGTACCAACGAAGACGAACATGCTTAAGCTCACCGCACGGCAAGAACAGATCCTCAACCTGATCAAGGAAGCCATCGACAACACCGGCTTCCCGCCGACCCGCGCCGAAATCGCCCAGGAGCTTGGCTTCCGCTCGGCCAATGCCGCCGAGGAACACCTGCAGGCCCTGGCCCGTAAAGGCGCGATCGAAATTTCCCCGGGTACCTCGCGCGGTATCCGCCTCGTCGGCCAGTCCGTCGAATCCAAGGCCGCCGCTGCGGCCGCAGTGCCTGCCTTCGTGCCGCCGATTCCGCCGAACCTGATGTCGCTGCCGCTCGTCGGCCGCGTCGCGGCGGGTTCGCCCATCCTCGCCCAGGAACACGTCGAAGCGACCTATTCGGTCGATCCGGCCATGTTCTCGAGCAAGCCCGACTTCCTGTTGAAGGTCAAGGGCTGGTCGATGCGCGACGCCGGCATCTGCGACGGCGACTTCCTCGCCGTCAAGAAGGTCGACAACGCGAAGAATGGCCAGATCGTCGTCGCCCGCATCGGCGACGAAGTGACGGTCAAGCGCTACCGCAAGACCGGTTCCACGATCGAACTGTTGCCGGAGAATCCGGACTTTTCCGTGATTACCGTCGATCCGAGGACCGACGAGTTCGCACTGGAAGGCCTGGCGGTCGGACTCTTGCGGTCCTGGCACTAACCTCCCACCTGCACACAGGCCCGCGTCATGCGGGCCTCGTCGTTTTATCGTGCGCTCAGCGCGGATAGACGAAACCGGTACGGATATCCGTCGGCAGCAGCCGGCTGCCGTCACGCACCATCAGGCGCTGCGGCGGCTCGTCGCCGGCCAGGGCGCGCCAGATGACAGGTAGCCCCTCCCCTTTGCGCAACAGCTCGTCGCTGCGTTCGAATACATTGGAACAACCCGTGGCCGCGAGCAGGGCCTGCACGATGGTCACTTTCCACGCGTCGACACCGGCAGCGTTGAACTGGCACACCAGGTAACCGCCGGTCCCGCCATAGCTGTGCACCAGCAGCCCCGGCAGGCCGTCTTTTTCGCCATCGATCACCAGGGTCAGGGCTTGCGGATCGGCGTTGCGCACGGCGACGGCGCGCCGCGCGACCGCGGCCTGCACGCGCCGTTTCATCATGGCGTGATCGACCGGCTCGTCCTCGCGCAGGGTCCAGACGCGGGCCGCGATCTGCGACTTGGCGTTATAGGCCGCGCGCGCCAGAAACTGGCGTGCCGACGACTGCACGATTGCAGTGACGCCGGGTTTGCCGCGCTCCTGGGGCCGTCCCTCCACTTTCTCGATGGCGGACAAATAAATCCATGGATCGCCGGACAGCAGGCTTTTTTCCTTGCCCTGTTTGATGGTGATGATGAGCATATGCAGGCTTCGTTTTCAGGAGCCGCATGATACAGCAAGGCGTTATCGCCCGGGTTATGCGTACGCCTCATGTCGATTAGTTGCAAACAACGGCGACAGAGTTGCGGCTTCGACAAGGCTCCCCTACACGGCCATGCAACCCAACATCGGGATCCTTACCATGTTTTCCAGCACTGTTCTGACGCGCTGCCGAGCCGCCATCAGCCTGGACGGCCTGGCACCGCTGGTCACATGGCGCGCCGCATGCGCCGAACGAGCGCCGAACGAGCGCCGACGGGTGCCGGCAACGTCACGGCGCTCGGCCAGGGCAAGCGCACGACCGCGAAAGGCGAGCAAGGCGTGCTCCTCCGGGAGAAGTCCGGCCCCGGCCTGCCGAACCGCGGCTATTTCACATGCGGCCGCTAAACATCACTTGTCGTTATCCGGCGGCGGCGCGTTCTTGACCATCTCGTTGTGTTCCTTGACATAGGCTTCCGTGCCCGCGCGCCAGGCGTCGAAGTCCGCCACGACCATCCGGCCGGCCACCTTGGTGTCTTCCGCCAAGCGATCACCAACCTCCTTCAGGTGCGCGTTCGCCTTCTCCGTCTCATCCTTCGTCATCAGCTTCGCGATGTCTTCCGGGATGCGTTTCGCCAGCGGCAGGGAGGCGTTCAACTGCTTCACCCAACGGTTGTGGCACGCTTCCCAATCCTTCATCTTGCCGCTGTAATAATCGATTTCCTCGTTGACCTTGGACATGACCGGGAAGCGCGGCGCCGGGCAACGGTAATCGCTCGTGCGCAGGTCGGAGCCGTCGTATTTCGCGATCCAGTAGTCGAGGTCGGCACGGCGCGCCTCGCGCTGCTTCATCAACTCGAGCGACGCGATGGCGACGGCATTGCCCTTCGCGGCCGCCTTCTGGAACCATTGCGCGGCCTTGTCCATGTCGACGCCGCCCGCCTCGCCGTAGAAATACATTTCGCCCAGGTGCTGCTGGGCCATCACGTTGCCGGCGTTCGCCAGCTTCGTGTATTTCGCCAGCGCTTCCGGATACGATTTCTTCGCGAACAAAGCGTCCGCTTCGGCAAGCTCGGCGGCAGCGTTGGCGGGCGATGCAGCGGCGGCCGGCTTCGCGGCAGCACCTTTCGCGGGCGCGCCTTTCACAGATAATTTCGCGCCGGGCTCGGCGGCGATTGCGACACCACCGCACAGCAGTGCGGCGCAAAACAGGGCAGTCTTCATGGGGTGTGCAGTCTATGAATCAAGATGGGGAACAGGACGATCATAACCGCAGCGCCCCGCCCGCTCAACCGTTCAATGCAGCGCCGAAATCGGCCAGCAGGTCGGCCGTATCCTCGATACCCACGGACACGCGGATCAGCGATTCCGCGATGCCCATGCTGGCGCGGCGCTCGGCGCCCATCTCGAAGAAGATCGTGTGCGCGACCGGGATCACGAGCGTGCGCGTGTCGCCCAGGTTCGATGCGGGAATCGCGACCTTCAGGCGGTTCAGGTAATCGAAGCAGTCGATGCCCTCCTTCAGCTCGAAGCTGAACAGCGAGCCGTACGCGCGGAACTGTTCGGACGCCAGCTTGTGCTGCGGGTGCGATTCCAGGCCGGGATAGTGGACGGCGGCGACGCGATCATCGGCCTCGAGCATGCGTGCCAATGCCAGCGCGTTCGCGCACGTGCGCTCCATGCGCAGCGCGAGCGTTTCGGCGCCGACCGCGATGTGGTGAGCCGCTTCCGGCGCCAGCGATGCGCCGAAGTCGCGCAGCGCTTTCGCGCGCAGCTGGGCCATGCCCTGCGCGGCGGGCGGCTGGCGGCGGAAGTTGTCGGCGATGTTCGGATAGGCGCTCCAGTCGAACACGCCGGTGTCCGTCAACGCGCCGCCCAGCGCCATGCCGTGGCCGCCGATCGATTTCGTCAGCGCGTTCACGACGAGGCCCGCGCCGACCGCCTTCGGACGGAACAGGTAGGGTGTCGTCATCGTGTTGTCGACGACGTACAGGATGCCGCGCGCGCGGCACAGCTCACCGATGCGGGCCAGGTCCGCGATCTGCGTGCGCGGGTTGGCGATCGTCTCGACGAACACGAGGCGCGTGTTCGGCTTCAGCGCGGCTTCCACGTTCGCGACGTCGGTCGCATCGACAAACGATACTTCCGTGCCCTGCGCGGCCACCGTGTTCCACAGGCTGTTGGTATTCCCGAACAGGAACGAGGACGACACGACGTGGTCGCCCGCGCGCAGCAGCGCCTGCGCGAGCGCGCCGATGGCGGCCATGCCGGTGCCGAAGCACAGCGACGCGACGCCGTCTTCCATCTTGCTGATCTTGTCTTCCAGCGCGCTGACGGTCGGGTTGCCCTGGCGGCCATAGCGGAAGCCCGGTTCCTTGCCCTGGAAGACGGACGCCAGCTGGCGCGCATCCGTGTAGCCGAACGCGACCGACGTGTGGATCGGCTTGTGCAGCGAGTTGTGTTCGATCGACTTCCTGCGGTCGTTGTGCAGGATGGTGGTGGTGAAACCGTAGGAGGGCTTGTCGCTCATGGTGATTTTTACGTTTGGTGGGCACGGGCTGCCCACCCTACGGCATCCCCATGCCCGGTTGAATACGATTTATTCGGCCGCGACGGGCGGGTTCAGGTTCAATTGCGTGCGCACGATGTCTTCCGACGACTTACCGGACGACTTGTGGCGCGCGTGCTCCAGCTGGTCGAGGTAGGCCGGCGTGACGTCGCCCGTGACGTAGACGCCGTCGAAGCACGACGCTTCCACGTTCGTCAGGGCCGGGTTGACGTCGGAGATCGACTTCTTCAGCGCATCGAGGTCCTGGTAGACGAGGCGGTCGGCCGTGATCTCGCGGCACACTTCCTCGACGATGCGGCCGTGGGCGATCAGTTCGTCGCGCGTCGGCATGTCGATGCCGTACACGTTCGGGTACAGGACCGGCGGCGCGGCGGACGCGAAGAACACCTTGCGGGCGCCCGATTCGCGGGCCATCTGCACGATCTCGCGGCTCGTCGTGCCGCGCACGATGGAGTCGTCGACGAGCAGCACGTTCTTGTCCTTGAATTCGGACGGGATCGCGTTCAGCTTCTGGCGCACCGACTTCTTGCGCATCGCCTGGCCCGGCATGATGAACGTGCGGCCGACGTAGCGGTTCTTGATGAAGCCTTCGCGGTATTCGACGCCCAGCTTCAGCGCGAGCTGGATCGCGGCCGGACGCGACGAATCGGGAATCGGCATCACGACGTCGATCTCTTCGACCGGGATCTCCTTGCGGATCTTCTCGGCCAGGTATTCGCCCATGCGCAGGCGGGTCGCGTACACGGACGCGCCGTCGATCACGGAGTCGGGCCGCGCAAGGTAGACGTATTCGAACGCGCACGGGTTCAGCGACGGATTCTCGGCGCACTGGCGCGTGTGCAGCTGGCGCTCGGCGTCGACCCAGACGGCTTCGCCCGGCGCGATGTCGCGCACGAAGCGGAAGCCCAGGCCTTCCAGCGCGACGGATTCGCTGGCGACGAGGTATTCGGGGCCGTTCTCCGTCTCGTTGATGCCGAGGCACAGCGGACGGATGCCGAACGGATCGCGGAACGCGAGCAGGCCGTGGCCGGCGATCTGGGCGATGACGGCGTACGCGCCGCGCACGCGGCGGTGCACGTGCGCGACGGCCTTGAACACGGCGTCCGGATCGAGCGAGTAGCCGTCGGCCGCGGTGGCGATCTCGTGGGCCAGCACGTTCAGCAGGACTTCCGAGTCCGAGTTCGTGTTGACGTGGCGGCGGTCGATGCGGAACAGTTCTTCCTTCAGCTGTTCCTGGTTCGTGAGGTTGCCGTTGTGCGCCAGGGTGATGCCGAACGGGGCGTTCACGTAGAACGGCTGCGCTTCCTCTTCGCTGGACGAACCGGCGGTCGGGTAGCGGCAGTGGCCGATGCCGGAATTGCCTTGCAGCGAACGCATGTTACGCGTGCGGAAGACGTCACGCACGAGGCCATTGGCCTTGTACATCGAGAACATGCTGCTGTGATTGGTTGCAATCCCCGCCGCATCCTGACCGCGATGCTGCAACAGCAGCAAAGCATCATATAACAGCTGGTTGACGGGGGCTTGCGAGACGACGCCGACGATGCCACACATGGTGTGCTCCTAAACTTGGACAGCTAGACAAAAGGGTGTTTCAAAACTGCACGTGCTGCGCGAAGGCAGCGGGCAAGAAAGGTTTGACTGTGCGCGCTCCGGTTTCCGCCATGGGCGAGAACAGCGCGTCCTTCCAGAAAGCCTGTTGGGGGATGGATGTCATCCCGCACAATATGACGCCGGCCAGCACGATCACAATACCCCGGCCCAATCCGAACAGGCCGCCGAGGCCGCGGTCGGCCAGGGACAGTCCGGAGGCCTCGATCAGGGCGCTGATCGCGAGGGCCAGCAGGCCCATCAGCACGCGCACGCCGAGGAACAGTGCAATGAAGGCAACGATCAGCCGCAAGGCTTCGCCCGGAATCACGGATGGTAGCATGGGTGCCAGTTTCGCGCCGAAGGCGTTGGCCACGATGAAGGCCGCCACCCAGCCGACCAGCGACAGGATTTCCTTCACCAGGCCGCGCATGGTGCTGATGACGACCGACGAGATCAGGATGAACAACACCACGTAGTCGAAAATCGTCACGGCTTCAATCGAATCAGACCGGGGTCATGGCGCCGGACAAGCCCAGGCGGCCCAGCTTGGCGCGTACTTTCTCGGCGTCTTCCTTGTTCAGGGGACCGACACGTACTCGGATCAGTTCGCCGGAAGGGGTGGACGTCTTCTGCGTGTACGACGAGATGCCCGCTTCGCGCAGCTTCGCCTGCACTTCCGCCGCCTTTTCCTGGCTCGACAGCGCGGCCACCTGCAGCACGAAGCGCTGCGACGAGGCCTCGGCCGGCTTGCCTTTCTCCGCCGCCTTGCCTTCCAGGATGGCCATCGCGCGCGCCGCGTCGTCCTTCGGCTTCACGGGTTTTTCCTCGGCTTTGGCTTTGGCCTTGTCGCGGGCTTCACGCGCGAGACGCTCCGCCTTCTCGTGCTCGGCCCGCTCGTGCTCGGCCTTCGCGCGTTCCGCCTTTTCCTTCTCGGCGAGGCGCGCTTCGGCCTTTGCATCCTTGTGCTCGGCCGTGGGCGTTTCCTTGTGTTCGGGCTTGTGCTCGACCTTCGGTTCAGGTTTCGGCGCGATCACGGCCGGCGGTTGCGTTGCGACGCTCTCGGGCTTGGCGGCGGCGACGGCGGCCGGAGCCTTCGCGGCGGGCGCGGGCGGCGGTGCGTCGACCACTTCCTCGCCCTTGTCGACACTGTCCGCGGCGGACACGGCTTTATCCGCGGCCGGCACGGGCAGCGGCGCGGCCTTGTCCTTGGCGGGAATCTGGATCGCGATGTCGCCGGCGAGCGGCTTGGGCTCGGAATCGAGCAGCATCGGCAGGCCGACGGCGGCCGCGAGCGCCAGCGCGATGGCGCCGACGAGGCGGCGCCGGGCGCGCTTCTTTTCGGGAAGCATGGGGTCGGCACCAGGACGGCGCGATGCGCCGCCACCGGCATTGCTGGCGCGTTTGGCGCGGGCGCGCTCGCCGATCGCGGCGTCGTCGTCCTTGCTGTAGAAGCGGCCACTGTCCTCGGCGAGGCGGTCCTGCTTGCTTTTACGAGAGAACAAGCCCATGCGGTGTCACGTCAATGAAGAGAGGATTTACGGGCGGCCATCACGCCAGCCACGGTATAGAACGAGCCAAAGACCACTATTCTATCATCCTGTCCGGCCCGGCTTGTTGCATCTGCGAATGCATCGGCCGGATTCGCGAACGTTTTGACCGAGAATTCGTCGTCTTTCGCACCACTCGGCTTCAATGCCTGCAGCTTCTCGGCCAGCACGGCCGGGTCCGCCGACCGGGGCGACGGCAGCGCCGTCACGCACCAGTGGTCGATGTTCGGCGCGAGATGGGCGACGACAGCATCGATGTCCTTGTCCTGCATGATGCCGAACACGGCGTACGTGAACCGGTGGAATCCCATGTTGCCCAGGTTCTGGGCGAGCGTCGCGGCCGCGTGCGGGTTGTGCGCGACGTCGAGGACCGTCGTCGGACGGCCCGCCAGCACCTGGAAGCGGCCCGGCAATTCGACCATCGCGAGGCCCGCGCGCGTTTCCTGGGCACCGACCGGCAGCACGTTGCGCAGCGCTTCCAGCGCGGCCAGCGCGGCCGATGCGTTCAGCAGCTGGTTGGCACCGCGCAGCGCCGGATACGCGAGCGAATTGCGGCGCTGCGTGCGGCCGCCGTAGGCCCACTGCTGCTTGTCGCCCTGGTAGTTGAAATCGCGGCCCAGCAGCCACAGGTCGGCACCGATGTCTTCCGCATGCTTGATCAGCGCTTGCGGCGGCTGCGGATCGCTGCAGATCGCGGGCTTCCCGGGACGGAAGATGCCGGCCTTCTCGAAGCCGATCTCTTCGCGCGTGTCACCGAGATAATCCTTGTGGTCGATGTCGATGCTCGTGACGATGGACACGTCCGCATCGATCACGTTCACGGCATCCAGGCGGCCGCCGAGGCCCACTTCCAGGATCGCCACGTCGACGCCGGACGTCGACAGCAGGTGCATGATCGCGAGCGTCGTGAATTCGAAGTACGTGAGGTCGATGTCGCCGCGGCGCGCCTCGACGTCGTTGAAAGCGGCGATGAGCTTGTCGTCGCTGGCCATTTCGCCGTTGATGCGGGCACGCTCGTTGAAGTCGAGGAAGTGCGGCTTGATGTACAGGCCGACCTTGTAGCCGCTCTGCAGCAGGATGGCTTCCAGCATGGCGCAGGTCGAGCCCTTGCCGTTGGTGCCCGCGACCATGATCACGGGGCAGGAAAAGGCGAGGCTCATGCGCTCCTTGACGGTGCGCACACGGTCCAGGCCCATGTCGATGTGGGTTTCGGCATGGCGCGACTCGAGCAGCGCCAGCCAGTCGGGCAAGGTAGTCGGCAGGTTAGGCATGGGATGGCTTCCGGAATGCGCGCGGCCGGCTGCTTTGCACAAGCAGCCGGCCGCGCGGTGACAGCGAATCAAGCGATGACGTCGGCCGGCTGGCTTTGCAGCAGGGCGAGCAGCTGCGCAATTTCTTCGCGCATCTTGCGGCGGTCGACGATCATGTCGATGGCGCCTTTTTGCAGCAGGAACTCGGAACGCTGGAAGCCTTCCGGCAGTTTTTCGCGCACCGTGTTCTCGATCACGCGCGGGCCGGCAAAGCCGATCAGCGCCTTCGGTTCGGCGATGACGACGTCGCCCATGAACGCGAACGAGGCGGACACGCCACCCGTCGTCGGGTCGGTCAGCACGCTGATGAACGGCAGTTTTTCTCGGCCAGCTTGGTCAGCATCGAGGTGGTCTTGGCCATCTGCATCAGCGACAGCAGGCCTTCCTGCATGCGCGCGCCGCCGCTGGCGGTAATGCAGATGAACGGCACTTTCTGCTCGAGCGCTACCTGGGCGCCGCGCACGAAGCGCTCGCCATTCACGGACCCCATCGTGCCGGCCATGAATTCGTAGGCGAAACAGGCGACCACGACCGGCAGGCTCATGATCGAACCGCCCTGCACGACCATCGAATCGGTCTCGCCGGTGGCTTCCATCGCGTCCTTCAGACGGTCAGGATATTTCTTGCTGTCTTTGAACTTGAGGGTATCGACCGGCAGCACGTCCTGGCCGATCTCGTAGCGGCCGCCCTCGTCGAGCAGCGCGTCGAGGCGCTCGCGGGCGCGGATGCGCATGTGGTGGCTGCATTTCGGGCAGACATGCAGGTTCGACTCCAGGTCGGCGCGGTACAGGACCGACTCGCACGACGGGCACTTGACCCACAGGCCTTCGGGCATGGTCTGGCGCTTGGCGGCATCGGAGCGCTGGATCCGGGGGGCAGCAGCTTTTCCAACCAACTCATGTTCTCTCCTTTGCGGCAATTCTGGAATTGGGCGTAGTGTAGCCGTTCGCATCGGGCTTGTCGAATTCTTGCCGTTAATTACTTGCCTTCTTAATAAAGTTGCGCTAGCAGAAATGAGAACCGGGGCGCTCGGCCCCGGTAATGTCGCGCACGATCCCGGCGTCAGCGCACTGCGGCCTCGCCGACCTCCGCCGTCGTGAATTCGAAACCACCGATGCGGGCTGCGACCAGGTTGTAGATCCACGCACCGAAGGCAGCGCCGATGAAGGCGCCGGTCGCGTAGGCCACCGGCATCATGATCAGCATGGCGATGCTGGCGCCCGCGGGCATGAACGATGACATGAACAACCCGGCCAGTACGACGACGGGGATGGCGGTGACGAGATAGACAGCGGCCATGACCTTGGCCGACTGCATGACGGAAACCTGCACGATTTGTTTTTTCATGATGGATGCCGGGGTTGAGTGGAAGGGAACTGCTCTGCCACTGTATGCCCACGTTTCCAGCAAGAAAATCGACCGCATCAAAAAACACCGGGGTCAGAGCCCGATTTTGAGCAATTTCCCAAAATCGGGCTCTGACCCCGGTTTGATCAGGCGCAGGTCAGCGGGCGTCCAGCGCTTGACGGATCCCGGCGACGAAGGCGCGCACGGCCGCGGGGCCCTGCGCTTTCGGCGTGTTTTCCAGTTCCTGGATGATGCGGCTGCCGATGACGACCGCGTCGGCGACGCTGGCCACCGATTTCGCCGTCTGCGCGTCGCGGATGCCGAAGCCCACGCCGATCGGCAGCTTGACGTGCTCGCGGATCGCGGCCACGCGCTTGGCCACGTCGGCCGTGTCGATGCCGCCGGCACCCGTCACGCCCTTCAGCGACACGTAGTAGCTGAAGCCGCTGCCGTGGCGCGCCACCTGCTTCACGCGTTCCGTGGTCGACGTCGGCGCGAGCAGGAAAATCATGTCGAGGCTGCTGGCCTTCATCTCGGCCGCGAACGCTTCGCATTCCTCCGGCGGGTAGTCGACGACGATGGCGCCGTCGGCACCGGCCGCCTTCGCGCGGCGGACGAATTCGCTCTGGCCCATGCGCTCGATCGGGTTCGCGTAGCCCATCAGCACGACCGGCGTGTGCTGGTTCGTTTTGCGGAACTCGGCGACGTAGCCGAATACGTCGGTCATGCTGACGCCGAAAGTGAGCGCCCGCTCGCAGGCGCGCTGGATGACGGGGCCTTCCGCCATCGGGTCGGAGAACGGGACACCCAGTTCGAGGACGTCGGCACCGCCTTCCACGAGGGCGTGCAGCAGCGGAACGGTCAGTTCCGGGGCGGGGTCGCCGGCGGTAATGAAAGTGACGAGACCGGTCTTGCCCTGTTCCTTGAGGGCGTCGAAAGTTTGTGCGATACGGGACATGCTGTTCTTCCTTATTCTGTGGTTGCAAACGATGGGGCACGTCGAAAAACCTGCTGCGAGCTCGCGACGGTTCTTCGAGGTGCCCGATGATTGGGGCTCAGCCGAAGTTGAGTCCCGCCCGTTGCGCCACGGTGTGCATGTCCTTGTCGCCGCGGCCCGACAGGTTGACGAGGATGATCTGATCCTTGGGCAAGGTCGGCGCCAGCTTGGCGGCGTAGGCGATCGCGTGCGACGATTCCAGCGCGGGGATGATGCCCTCGATGCGGCAGCAGTCGTGGAAGGCGGCCAGCGCCTCGTCGTCCGTGATCGACACGTATTCCGCACGCTGGCTATCCTTCAGCCACGCGTGTTCCGGTCCGACGCCCGGATAATCCAGGCCGGCCGAGACCGAATGCGTCTCGATGATCTGGCCGTGCTCGTCCTGCAGCAGGTAGGTGCGGTTGCCGTGCAGGACGCCCGGGAAGCCGGCCGTCAGCGACGCCGCGTGCTTGCCGGAGTCGAGGCCCTCGCCCGCCGCCTCGACGCCCACGAGCTTCACGCCCGGCTCGTCGATGTACGGATAAAAGATGCCCATCGCGTTCGAGCCGCCGCCGATGCAGGCGACGACGTAGTCCGGCTGGCGGCCCGTCATCTGCGGCATCTGCACGCGGCATTCCTCGCCGATCACGGACTGGAAGTCGCGCACCATCATCGGATACGGGTGCGGACCGGCGACCGTGCCGATGATATAGAACGTGTTCTCGATGTTCGTGACCCAGTCGCGCATCGCTTCGTTCAGCGCGTCCTTCAGGGTCTTGGAACCGGATTCCACCGGCACGACGGTCGCGCCCAGCAGTTTCATGCGGTAGACGTTCTGCGCCTGGCGCTTGACGTCCTCGCTGCCCATGTAGATCACGCATTCGAGGCCGAAGCGGGCGCAGATCGTGGCCGTCGCGACGCCGTGCTGGCCGGCACCGGTCTCGGCGATGATGCGCGGCTTGCCCATGCGTTTCGCGAGCAGCGCCTGGCCGATCACGTTGTTGATCTTGTGGGCGCCCGTGTGGTTCAGGTCTTCGCGCTTGAAGAAGATCTGCGCGCCGCCGCCCTGTTCCGACCAGCGCTTGGCGTGGTAGACGGGCGACGGACGGCCGACGAAGTGCGCCAGCTCGTAGCGGAATTCTTCGAGGAATTCGGGATCCTGGCTGTAGCGCGCGTACGCGTCGTTCAGCTCGGCCAGCGCGTGGCTGAGCGTCTCGGCGACGAACGAGCCGCCGTACGGGCCGAAGTGGCCGGTGGTGTCCGGCAGTTGATAGTCGGGGGTCTTGAACAGCGCCTGGGCGCCGTTAACTTGATTCGCTTTCATGGTGTTCCTGGCTCAAAAGGGTGGCATCGCCTGCCCGCACCGCGTCGATGAACGCGGCAATCTTGCGGGCATCCTTGATCCCCTTCGCCGCCTCGACACCGCTACTGATGTCGACCGCGAAGGGGCGTACTTGCGCCACCGCGCCAGTCACGTTGTGTACGCTCAAGCCACCACTCAAAACGACCCGAGGCGCGAGCTCTTTTGGAATAAGAGACCAATCGAAAACCTTTCCTGCGCCGCCGTAGGCATCCACGTACGTGTCGAGCAGCAAACCTGAGAACCAGGGAGAAGCGGCGCGGTATTGAGCTTCCGATTCTAGCAAATCGGCGGCCGTCGTGTCAGCGCTTGTTCCCGATTTTACCCGGAATGCCCGCGTGAACGGCCGCTGCACGGCGGCGGCCAGTTGCGCGCATGCCTCCGGCGTTTCGTCGCCGTGGAACTGCAGCAGCGACACCGGACCGGCCGCGGCGACCGCGCGCACCTCGTCCACGGTCGCGTTGACGAACAGGGCGACGGCGTTGACGTACGGCGGCAGTTCACGGGCCAGCTCCGCGTAACGCTCGTGCGTGACGTAGCGCGGACTCTTGGGATAGAACACGAAGCCGAGGGCGTCGGCGCCGGCATCGACGGCAGCGTGCAGGTCTTGTTCGCGGGTGATGCCGCAGATCTTGATTCGGGTGCGTGGCATATCGAGGGGTTATCGAGAGGTTATCGAGGGGTCAGAGCCCGGTGTTGCTTTTTAAGGGGCTCTGACCCCGGAGTTGCTGACCCCGGAGTTGAGGGGCTCTGACCCCGAAGTTGCTGACCCCGGAGTTCCCGGCCGTTGCCCAGCCAATTATCGGTTATAACGGGCGCTACCACTCACCACCGGGGTCAGAGCCCTAAAGGAAACACCGGGCTCTGACCCCTCTCCTGCGGCAACCCCCACTTCGGGTCGTAGTCGATTGTAGCAAGGTACAGCCCATCCGGCATGAAGGTGGGCGCCGCGGCGTCGCGCGAGCGCGCGTCCAGCACCTCGGCCATCCAGCCGGGTTCGTTGCGTCCGGTCCCCACGTAGATCAGCGAGCCGACGATGTTGCGCACCATGTGATGCAGGAACGCGGACGCGCGCACCGTGAACACGATGATGTCGCCCATCCGTTCGATCTTCACCTCGTGCATCTGCTTGACCGGCGAATTCGCCTGGCAGCCGGATGCGCGGAAGCTGGAAAAATCGTGCGTGCCGATCAGGTGGGCGGCCGCTTCGCGCATGCGCTCGACGTCGAGCGGGCGGAACACCCAGCCGGCGCGTCCGGCCAGCAGGGCGGACGGGTTGGCGTGGTTGTACAGCACGTAGTGATAGGTGCGCGAGCGGGCCGAGAAGCGCGCGTGGAAGTCCTGCCCTTCGGCGTCCGGTGCCACGACGTGGGCCCAGCGCACGACGATCGACTCGGGCAGGAACGCATTCGTGCCGCGCACCCATGACTGCGGGGCGCGGTCGAGGTCCGTGTCGAAATGGACGACCTGCTCGATGGCGTGGACGCCGGCGTCCGTGCGGCCGGCGCACGTCGTCGCGAGCCGCGTGCAGGCAAATTTCTCGAGCGCGATCTCCAGCTGGTCCTGGACCGTGTCGCGCGATGGTTGTTTCTGATACCCGTTCCAGGCGGTGCCCACGTACTGGACACCCAATGCGATACGTGTCAAATCGTCCTGCCTTACACCAGTGCCGCGCGCATCGAGTTGGCGCGTGCCGCCTGCTCGGGATTGCCGCCGCGGATGACTTCTTCGAGCAGCTCGCGCGCCCCTTCCTTGTCGCCGATCTCCTGGTAAGCGATGGCCAGGTCCAGCTTCGTCTCCATCTCCATGTGCGCGGCGGACAGCGCGGCCGGTTCCGCCGGCGCGGCCGGTTCTTCAAACCTCGGCTCGGACAGCGACTGTACTTCCGGCAGCGGCAGCGAACCGTCGGCCGGCAGGTCGAGGTCAAAGCCGCCGACGTCGAACTGTGGCGCGGCCGGTTCCAGTACGATGCGATCCGGCTCGGCGAACGGCGCGTCGGCCGGTGCCGGCGTGGCCGGGATGTCGAACAGGTGTTCGTCCAGCGCGGCCGTCGGGATCGACGCCGCCGAATTTGAAACCGAACGTTCCGCACGCGGCGTTTCGTCCAGGCCGAAGTCCATCGCGTCGAGGTCGAACAGCGGATCGCGTGCCGGCTGCTCCGGTTCCGGCGGCAGGCTGGCCTGCAGTTCCGTCGGCAGGTCGGGCAGGTCGAATTCGCGGGCCAGGTTGGCCATCTCGATGTCGGCGGCGGCGGCGGTGCTTGCAGCCGCGGCGGCGGCCGGTGCCAGCAAATCATCGTCCGTGTGCACTTCCAGCTGCGGCACCGGATTCGCGGCCGGGGCGGCGAAGTCCATGTCGAACGAGAAGTCGAGCGGATCGTGTTCCGTCTTGTCCGTGGCCACTGCGGGTTCGGCCGGCTTCTCGAACGCGCTCATGTCGAAGTCGAGATCGTGCACGCCACCCAGGTCGGCCGCAGGCTCCGCGGCTGCTTGCGACGCGGGCGCCGGCTCGACGGGTTCGAAGGCGAGGCCGCCCAGGTCGAAGTCGAGCACGTGATCGTCTTCCATCGGCGCGGGATCGGTCGACGGCGCATTGGTGACGGGCGCCGGAGCCGGCTGCGCAGTCGCCATCGCGTCGGCAAAATGCTGGCTGAAGTCCAGCGGCTCGCCGGCCAGCGCCGCCGTCGGCGTGGCCTGCGGGTCGGGCGCGCTGAACACGTCGTCCAGCTCCTTCGACAGCAAGGCCTGCTGGCCCAGTTCCTCGGTACTCGGCGCCGGACCGCTTGGTGCGGCGGTGTGCTGGTACAGCGGGTTGAGCGGATCGATGGTGAGGCCCAGCGCGGCGGCCTGCGCCCACTCGTCGCCCTGCCCGCGCGTCATGCTGTAGAGTTCCGCAGCCTGCGTCTCGAACGCGCGCTGGTCCTTGCGCGCGGCATAGATCTCGAGCAGCTTCAAGCGCACCGGATAGCGTTCCGGATGCGTGCGCAAGGCTTCCTTGAGGATTTCCTCGGCCTGGGCATCGCGGCCGTAGGCGATGTAGACGTCGGCTTCCGCCACCGGATCCACTTCGTTCGTGTCGAGCTGGCTGGCGGACGGCGCGAAGCTGGAATTGAAGACGCTGTTGTTCGTGTCCACGCTCTGGCCGCCCGTCTCCGCGAACATCGAATGCGCCGGTTCGCTCGGCACGCCGAGGATAGCCGGTTCCGGCACCACCTTGACGACCTTCTTCTTGCGGCGCTGGGCGACAAGCAGGCCGCCGAGCAGCAGCGCGGCCGCGCCGCCGCCGACCAGCGGCAGGTTTTGCATGATGAAGTCCATCAGGCCCGGCTCCGGCGGCGCGCCGGCGGGCTTGGCGGCCGGTTTGATGGTTGGCAGCTTCTTCGGTGCGGGCTGCTGTGCCGGCGGTGTCGCGGCAACGGGCGCGGAAGCGTTCTGTTCCGCCTCGGCGCCGGCCTTGCTCTTGATCGTGGCAATCTTCTCGAGGTCGTTCACGTTGCGTTCGAGCTCGCGCACGCGCGTCTGCGCATCGGCCAGTTCCTTCTCCTTGGCGATGCGGTCCTCGGCGCTCATCGTCGTGCCCCTGCCGGCCGGGGTGTTCGGCGCGGCTTTCGACAGACGGAGCTGGTCCTGCGATTCGTTCGCGGCGGTCGGGCGCTCCTCGACCTTGGCCGTGATCTTGCCGGCCGCGCTCTGCCCCGCCTGCGGGGTCTTGACGGGCTCGGACGCGCCGACCTGGCCCGCCAGCTTGTTGCGGTAGGCGTTGAAGTCGGCCGCGTGGGCGACGACGACGCCGTGTGCCTCGGTATCGTCCATACCGCGCACGGCATCGCCCGCCGGCACGGTCAGGATGCGCCCCGATTTCAGACGGTTCATGTTGTTGCCGATGAAGGCATCCGGATTGGCGCGGTACAGCGCCACGAGCATCATGTCGAGCGACACGTCGACGGGTTTCAGCTGGGTGGCGATGCGGCCCAGGCTGTCGCCCGGCTTGACGCGGTAGCGCGACGGCGCTGCCGTCTCCGCCGCCGGTTTGGGCGCTTCCGCGGTCTCGGCACGTGCGGCCCGGCGCGGACGCTCGGCCGCCGGCGTGGCCGGCGACGCGGCGGGTGCCGCTTCCGTGCGCGGACGCGCGGATTCGCTCGCCGCGACCTGCGCCGACTGCGTCGCGCGCAGCTCGGCCGGATCGAGCAGGAACGTGTATTCGCGTACGAGGCGGCCGTTATTCCACGACAGTTCCAGCAGCATGTCGACGAACGGCTCGTTCAGCGGCTGCGTGGAGCTGACGCGGATGAACTGGCGGCCGCCGCGCTGCTCGACGTTGAAGCGCAGCGACAGCAGCGCCGGATTGAAATCGATGTTGGCCGCCTTGAACGCTTCCGGCGACGCCAGCTTCGCGGTGAGGCCGGACGCCTCGTCGCCGGACACCGCCGTCAGTTCGATTTCGGCGCGCAAGGGCTGGCCGAGTGCGGACAACACCGTGAGCTTGCCGAGGCCGGCCGCGTGGGCCGCCGACGTCAGGACCAGCGCACTTGCGACCGCCGCAGTGAGCTTTTTCAGTGCGGACGACTTCATCGGGAGGCGGGGAGTGACATGCATAGGTTCGAGAGCGACGTGGCCGGAGGTCTCAGGAACATATCATCATGCACTGTGGCATGCAAGTTCCGCAGGGAGAAACATTCAAGGAGTCTGAGGTATGTAGACGGTCTATTCAGACTTATGATGTTTTTTGGATGATCCGGTGTCAATTCGCTACCGGATCCAGAATGACAAAGGGCGGCCGGGGGCCGCCCTTTGGGGCGATCCGTGAGCCGCCCTTTGGGGCGATCCGAGAGCCGCCCTTTGAGGCGATCCGAGAGCCGCCCTTCGGGGCGATCCGAGAACCGCCCTTCGGGGCGATCCGCGAGCCGCCCTTCGGGGCGATCCGTGAGCCGCCCTTCCTTCAGCCGCAGGTGAACAGCATTACTTGTCCAGCACGATGCGCAGCATGCGGCGCAGCGGCTCGGCGGCGCCCCACAGCAGCTGGTCGCCGACGGTGAACGCGGAGATGTACTCCGGGCCCATCGACATCTTGCGCACGCGGCCGACCGGGATCGTCAGGCTGCCCGTGACGGCGGCCGGGGTCAGGTCGCGCACCGACGCTTCGCGCGTGTTCGGCACGAACTTCACCCACTGGTTGTCGTTCGCGATGATGTCGTTGATCTCGTCCAGCGGCACGTCCTTCTTCAGCTTGATGGTCAGCGCCTGCGAGTGGCAGCGCATCGCGCCGATACGGACGCACAGACCGTCGACCGGGATCACATTGGAGCCGTTGTGACGGCCCAGGATCTTGTTGGTCTCGGCGCCGCCCTTCCACTCTTCCTTCGACTGGCCGTTGCCCAGGTCCTTGTCGATCCAGGGGATCAGGTTGCCGGCCAGCGGCACGCCGAACTGCTTCGTTTCCTCGGCCGACAGGCCGTGCTGGGTGGCCAGCACGCCGCGGTCGATTTCCAGGATCGCCGAAGCCGGGTCGTCCAGCAGGTTCTTGACGGCCGAGTTGATGGTGCCGAACTGGGTCAGCAGCTCGCGCATGTGCTGCGCGCCGCCGCCCGATGCGGCCTGGTACGTCATCGACGTCATCCAGTCGACCAGGTCGTTCTTGAACAGGCCGCCGAGACCCATCAGCATGCACGACACGGTGCAGTTACCGCCGATGAAGTTCTTCACGCCGTTCACCATCGCGTCCTTGATGACGTTCAGGTTGACCGGATCCAGCACGATGACGGCGTCGTCGCTCATGCGCAGCGTGGACGCGGCGTCGATCCAGTAGCCGTTCCAGCCGCTAGCGCGCAGTTTCGGGAACACTTCGGTCGTGTAGTCGCCGCCCTGGCACGAGATGATGATCTCGCATTTCGACAGTTCGGCAATGTCGGTTGCGCTTTTCAGCTTGGTTTCGTTCTTCGCCATCTTCGGCGCATCGCCACCCGGATTCGAGGTGGTAAAGAACACCGGCTCGATGTGGGCGAAATCGCCCTCGTCCTGCATGCGCTGCATGAGGACCGAACCGACCATGCCGCGCCAACCAACCAGACCTACTAGTTTCATTTTGATCCCTCGTTTAAGTTATTCCGCCCCAGTCGGCGTATTCCTGATTTCTTGCATGTCGGCGGGCACGGGGGTGCCCACCCTACGCTTCGTGACGCCGTAGGGTGGGCTCCCCGAGCCCACCTTCACGTAACGTCGAATTAACCCAGCGCGCTGACGACCGCGTCGCCCATCTGTTCCGTACCGACGCGCGTCGTGCCTTCCTCGTGGATGTCCGGCGTGCGCAGGCCCTGGGCCAGCACCTTCTTGACGGCGTTCTCGATGCGGTCGGCCTGTTCGGCCTTGCCCAGCGAGAAGCGCAGCATCATCGCGGCGGACAGGATCGTCGCCAGCGGATTCGCGACGCCCTTGCCCGCGATGTCCGGCGCCGAACCGTGCGACGGCTCGTACAGGCCTTTATTGTTCGCATCCAGCGACGCCGACGGCAGCATGCCGATCGAGCCGGTCAGCATCGCGGCCGCATCGGACAGGATATCGCCGAACATGTTGCCGGTGACAATCACGTCGAACTTCTTCGGCGCGCGCACGAGCTGCATCGCGGCGTTATCGACGTACATGTGTTCGAGCTCGACGTCCTGGTAGTCCTTGTGCACGTCGGTGACGATGTCGCGCCAGAACTGGAACGTCTCCAGCACGTTGGCCTTGTCGACACTCGTCACGCGGCGGTCGCGCTTGCGCGCGGCCTGGAACGCGACGTGGGCGATGCGGCGGATCTCGCCTTCCGCATAGCGCATCGTGTCGAAGCCTTCGCGCTGGCCCGCGAACGGACCGTCCGGGCATTCGCGCACGCCGCGCGGCTTGCCGAAATAGATGTCGCCCGTCAGTTCGCGGATGATCAGGATGTCCAGGCCCGACACGACTTCCGACTTCAGCGTGGAGGCGCCGGCCAGTTCCGGATACAGGATCGCGGGACGCAGGTTGGCGAACAGGCCCAGCTCCTTGCGCAGGCCCAGGATGGCCTGTTCCGGACGCAGCGCGCGCTCCAGCGAGTCGTACTTGTAGTCGCCGACGGCGCCGAACAGCACGGCGTCCGCGGCCTTCGCCAGCGCCAGCGTGCCTTGCGGCAGGGGGTGGCCGTGCGCGGCATAGCCGGCACCGCCGACGTCCGCGCTTTCCAGTTCGAAGGACTCGCCCAGTGCGTTCAGCACCTTGACAGCTTGCGCGGTGATTTCGGGACCGATGCCGTCGCCCGGCAGGATGGCAATCTTCATGTTCTTGTTCTCGTTCAGATGGTGTTGGCGAGCCACGGCTGGGCGCGCAGGTGGCGTTCTTCGAAGGCTCGGATGTCGTCGGCGTGGCGCAAGGTGAGGCCGATGTCGTCCAGGCCGTTCAGCAGGCAGTACTTGCGGAAGTCGTCGATGGCGAATTCGAACGCGAGGTGGCCGTCCGGCGTGCCCACGGTCTGCTTCTCGAGGTCGATGACGAGCTGATAGCCCGGGAACGCCTTCACTTCATTCATCAGCTGGTCGACCTGCGCCTCGGTGAGGACGATCGGCAGCATGCCGCCCTTGAAGCAGTTGTTGAAGAAGATGTCGGCGAAGCTCGGTGCGATGACGGCGCGGAAGCCATACTGCTGCAGGGCCCACGGCGCGTGCTCGCGCGACGAGCCGCAGCCGAAGTTCTTGCGGGTCAGCAGGATCGACGCGCCGGCGTAGCGCGGCTGGTTCAGCACGAAGTCCGGATTGACCGGGCGCTTGCTGTTGTCCATGCCCGGTTCGCCGTGGTCGAGATAGCGCCACTCGTCGAACAGGTTGGGGCCGAAGCCGGTGCGGCGGATCGACTTGAGGAACTGCTTCGGAATGATGGCGTCGGTGTCGACGTTGGCCCGGTCCAGCGGGACCACCAGTCCTTCGTGTACGGTGAATTTATCCATGTCCTGGTCCTTACTTGCCGCCGGCGCCCGTGATCACTTGGCCGACTTTCTGCACGTCCTTCCCGACGCCCGAAATGGTGTTGCAGCCGGCGACAGCGATGGCGATGAGTGCGAGAGCGAAAAATTTCTTCATTGTGTTTCTCGTTGTTTGCTGTGGCGTCACAACCGGCGCACGTCGACGAAGTGGCCCGCGATACCAGCCGCCGCGGCCATGGCCGGCGACACCAGGTGCGTGCGGCCACCCTGGCCCTGGCGGCCTTCGAAGTTGCGGTTCGACGTCGATGCGCAGCGCTCGCCCGGTTCCAGGCGGTCGGCGTTCATCGCGAGGCACATCGAGCAGCCCGGCTCGCGCCATTCGAAGCCGGCGGCCTTGAAGATCTGGTCGAGACCTTCGCGTTCCGCCTGTTCCTTCACGAGGCCGGAGCCCGGCACCACCATCGCCAGCTTGACGTTCGACGCGCGCTGGCGGCCGCGCACGATGGCCGCGGCGGCGCGCAGGTCCTCGATGCGCGAGTTGGTGCAGGAACCGATGAACACCTTGTCGATGCGGATGTCTTCCATCGCGGTGTTCGGCTTCAGGTCCATGTAGACGAGCGCTTTTTCCATCGCGTCGCGCTTGACGGGGTCTTTTTCCTTGTCCGGATCGGGCACGCGGCCGTCGATCGTCGTGACCTGCTCGGGCGACGTGCCCCAGGTCACCTGCGGACGGATCTCGGCGGCGTTCAGTTGCACGACGAGGTCGAACTTCGCGCCCGGATCCGAGTGCAGCGTGCGCCAGTACGCGACGGCCTGTTCCCACTGCGGACCCACCGGTGCGAACGGGCGGCCCTTGACGTACTCGATGGTCGTGTCGTCGACGGCGACCATGCCGGCGCGCGCGCCCGCTTCGATCGCCATGTTGCAGACGGTCATACGGCCTTCCATCGACAGCGAGCGGATCGTCGAGCCGCCGAATTCGATGGCATAGCCCGTGCCGCCGGCGGTGCCGATCTTGCCGATCACCGCGAGCACGATGTCCTTGGCGGTCACGCCGGCCGGCAGGTCGCCGTCGACCTGCACCAGCATAGCTTTCGATTTCTTCGCAAGCAGCGTCTGCGTGGCCATCACGTGCTCCACTTCCGACGTGCCGATGCCGTGGGCCAGCGCGCCGAATGCGCCGTGCGTCGACGTGTGCGAGTCGCCGCACACGACGGTCATGCCCGGCAACGTGGCGCCCTGCTCCGGGCCGATCACGTGCACGATGCCCTGGCGCTTGTCGTTCATGTTGAAGTACGTGACGCCGAAGGACTTGGTGTTATTGTCCAGCGTCTCGACCTGCAGGCGCGAGGTCGGGTCGGCGATGCCGTGCGAGCGGTCGGTAGTAGGCACGTTGTGGTCGGCTACGGCAAGATTGGCCGAAGTGCGCCATAGCGGGCGGCCGGCTTCGCGCAGGCCTTCGAACGCCTGCGGGCTGGTGACTTCGTGGACCAGGTGACGGTCGATATACAGCACGGTGGTGCCATCCGCATCGGCACGCACGACATGCGAATCCCAAAGTTTGTCGTAGAGCGTTTTTAACATAATGAGTTGCGAAGTCCAGAGAAACGACCGCTACATGCGGGCATGGTCTTTGATTATGCCATATTTGTGCAATGCGGAAGCAATGCCCTTCGAGCACGATTATTCCAATGAACTCATCCGTGTAAAAATTTTGTTCGGACCCATTTGCAGACGCACAAATAAAAAAAGCCCGCGCATTTCCTGCGCAGGCTTTTCGTAGCTTTGTGGCAAAAATGCTGCAACCCGCTTTTTACGCGGCCAACCTCACGGTAGTGCGGCAACCATCCATCAGGAACGACAGGCCGACGACCAGCACGAGCGAGCCTTCCGCCGAACGTGCCGTGCCCGTGATGCCTTCGACGTTCAGGGCCGTCATCGGCTTGATCACCAGGTCGGCCGTGCCGTCGACGGCTTCCACCGCGATGATGTACGGCTGCGGGGCGTTGATGACGATGCCCACGCGCTCGACGCATTCCTCGTAGCCGAGCGACAGCGCCAGCGAACGCACCGGCAGCGGGCGGCCCTGGTCCTTCAGCACCGGGGCGCCGCCGACCTGCATGAAGGTCTCCGGCAGTTCGACGACGCGCTCGACCACCGCCATCGGCAGGGCCAGCTGCGCGCCCGACGTCGACACGAGCATGGTCGGCACGATCGACAGTTCGATCGGCAGGCGGATCGAGAACTTCGTACCGGTCCCCAGGTTGGAGTCGATGCGGATCGCGCCGCGGTTCTTCTCGACGGCCGTCTTGACCACGTCCATGCCCACGCCGCGGCCCGAGACCGACGACGCCACTTCCTTGGTGGAGAAGCCCGGCAGGAACACGAGCTGGTACGCCTCGTCGTCGCTCGTCGCCTGGCTCTCGGAAATGAGCCCCTTCTCCATTGCCTTCTTGCGCAGCTTGGCCGGGTCCATGCCGCGGCCATCGTCCTGCAGCACGATCATGACGCTGTTCGCTTCCTGCCACGCCTTCAACAGGATGTAGGCCTTCGCCGGCTTGCCGTTGGCGACGCGGTCTTCCGGCGACTCGACGCCGTGGTCCAGCGCGTTGCGCAGCATGTGCACGAGCGGGTCGTACAGGCTGTCCACGACGACGCGGTCGACTTCCGTCTCGGCGCCTTCGATGGTCAGCTCGACGTCCTTGCCCAGGTCCTTCGCCAGTTCGCGCACGAGGCGCGGGAATTTCTGGAACAAACGGCCCACCGGCTGCATGCGGGTCGCCAGCGTGGCGCGCTGCAGTTCGGCCGAGTAGCGCGACGCGCGCTCCAGCGTTTCCGTCAGCGTGGCCATCAAGGTGGCGGCCTGGCCCTCGAACTTGAACTGCGACAGGCGTTCCAGCAGCACGGCCGCCTGGTTCGCGGCCTGCACGGATTCGCCGGCCACTTCCAGCAGCGCGTCCAGCTTGACCGCGTCGATACGGATGCTCTCGTCCTTCGCGGGACCGGTGCTGGCCGGCTTGTTGTCGTTGCGGCGCTCGACGCCGTCCCAGCCCGGCTTGCCGGATGCGGCGGGCGCGGCGGCTTCCGCCGGCGCGGCCGCTACTTGCGCGGCGACGGGTGCGGCGACAGCGTCGACGACTGCGGCCGGCGCGGCGGCAGGCCCCTCGGCCGGGGTGTACGTGCCCGGCGGGACGACCGCCAGGTACATCGCTTCCCAATCGAGACCGTCGGCGCCCGGCGCGGCCGGTGCCGGTGCGGCCGCGACCGGCGCCGGGGCAGCCTTCACGGGCGCAGGCGTGGGCGTGGCCTTCGGCGCGGGCGCGGCGTCGTTGCCGGCGATGGCGTCCTTGAGCATGCGCTCGAGATCGGCCGGCATCTGCGGCAGCTGGTCCGGCGTGGCGCCGTTGTTCAGGTCATTGAGCTGGTCGGCCACGAAGCCCGACGCCTGCAGCGACGCTTCGATCGCGCCCGGCGTGACGGGAGCGGCGCCGGTGCGCAGCGCGTCGAACAGGTTTTCCGTCAGGTGGCAGGCGGCGACGAGCGCCGGCAGCCCCATGAAACCCGCGCCACCCTTGATCGTGTGGAACGAGCGGAAGACCGCGTTCAGCGTTTCCTTGTTGTCGGGATCGCGTTCGAGGTGCAGCAGATGCTCTTCGACATTCGCTGCAAGATCCATCGCCTCGACGACGAAATCCTTGAGCATTTCATCCATTAGAATCCCAGATCGGCAAGAAGGTCATCGACACTGTCCTGGTCGAGCGCCGCGGACGGCACGGACGGACCCGACATCAGTTGCTGCGGCGGCTGCGGCTGTTCCTGCGCGGCCTGTTTCTGCGCCAGTTTTTCCTTCACGTCGGGCGGAGCGCTGTCCTTCAGCAGCTGGGTCAGCTCGTTCTCGACCGTCTTCGTAATCACGACCACTTTCTTGATCAGCTGGCCGGTGATGTCCTGGAAGTCCTGGGCCATCATGATCTCGAGCAGGCGCGCCTTCTCGGCTTCGGTCGCTTCCGACACGAGCTGGGCGAACTGCTTCGAATCGCCGGCCAGGGCCTTGAACTGTTCGATCGAGAGCTTGCCGGCGAACAGGTCGTCCCAGCGGTTTTCCATGTCCTTGGCCTGCTTGGACAGCAGGTCCTGGGCCGGCATGCCGTCGTCCAGGGTGTTCAGCACCTTGTTGGCGGCCTGTTCGGTCAGGGTGGCGACGTATTCCAGGCGGTCCTGGGCGTCCACGATCTGGGACGACGCCTCGGTCAGGGCCTTGTCGTAGCCCAGCTCGCGCAGCGAATCGTGCAGCAGGCGCACGATGCCGCCGAGGCGCTCGTACATCCCCTTGTGTTCTTCCTCGCCGCCCTCGGCCGGAGCGGCAGCGGCCGGAGCGGCCGGAGCGGCCGGAGCAGGCACGACAGCCGGGGCCGGCGCGCTGGTGGCCGCGACCTGGTCGAACAGGGCCTCCAGGTCGTCGGTATCGCCACTGTCCCCGCCGGCGGCGGGTTCGGGCGCGGGCGCCGGCGTCGGAGCGGCAGCGGGTGCGCTGGCACGCTGCGCTGCCACTTCCTCGAATAATGCGTCGAAATCGTCAGCGGCGTCGGTCATAGTCCCTGCTTCTCCATAATTTAAATGTCGCGATGCGATGATCTGTGCTGTGTGCGTACGGCTGCCGTCATTACTGACGGTACAAATTTCCGACGAGTGTATCAGCGTGGTTGCCGTAGGTAAATCTTCTGAAATGCCGGCGTTGCCGATTGGTGAGTAATCTTGGCCTGTCGACAATCTTTTACAGCATTTTCTGAATATTTTCACAAAGCAAGTGTTGTATTTTTTTATCGCGGAGGCATTTGTGACATCCGGTATTTGGGCGCCGAATGCCGAGCACATCCCTGAGCAAGATCAAGCATTTACATTCCGCCAAGAGGGGAAACGCGAACTACAATGAGAAGGTAGCGTGACGTGAGGGAGGACTCACCATGTACCAGAAAATTCTGATCACCACCGACGGCTCCTCGGTGTCGCAGCACACCGCCTGTGCCGGCGTCAAGTTCGCACGACAGATGGGGGCCGAAGTGCTCGCCCTGTTCGTCGCGCCCGAGTACCAGTACCCCGTGTATGTCGAGATCGTGCCGCCCGCCTACCCCAGCGAGGAGGAGTACGTCCAGCAGATGAAGCGCCTCGGCGAGGAGTACATGGGCTCCATCATGCGTGCTGCGGAAGGTTGCGGCCTGAAGCACGCCTGCATGACGGCGTTTTCCGACGCTGCGGCGCTGAAGATCGTGGACGTTGCGGAACAGCAACACTGCGACCTGGTCTTCATGGGGTCGCACGGCCGCAGCGGCTGGGGACAGTTGCTGCTAGGTAGCGTGACCAACAAGGTGCTGTCGCATACGACCAAGCCCGTGCTGGTGCACCGCCTGATCCGGGAGCCCGGCACCTGACGCGCCTGCCGCAGTAACCGCGGCTCCACGGCGCGGCATCGGACAGCAGGCGTTGTCCGAAAAAAAGGCAACGTCAGTGTTGCTTCTGTGATATCTTTTTACCTTCATTTTACAATTGATCCCCAAGGGACATCCTATGATTCGCATTGTCATCGCCGACGACCACACGATCATGCGCGAGGGCCTCAAGCGTATCCTCGACGGGGCGCTCGACATCGAGATCGTCGGCGAAGCCATCAACGGCTTCGAAGTGCTGTCGCTGGTACGCCAGGGCGGCTTCGACCTGCTGCTGCTGGACCTGTCCATGCCGGGCCGCAGCGGCGTCGACCTGATCCGCCAGGTGCGCAGTGAAGCGCCCAAGCTCGCCATCCTGATCCTGACGATGCACGAGGAAGAGCAGTACGCCGTGCGCGCCATTCGGGCAGGCGCCCAAGGCTATCTCACCAAGGAAAGTGCCGGCACGCAGCTCGTCGGGGCGATCCGCAAGGTGGCATCCGGCCGCCCGTACATCAGCACGGAAGTGGCCGAGCAGCTGGCGCTGAACATCATGGCGCCGAACGAACAGCTGCTGCACAAGCAGCTCTCGGATCGCGAATTCGAGGTATTCTCGCTCCTCGTGGGCGGCAAATCGATCACGGAGATCGCCAACAACCTGCACTTGTCCGTCAAGACGGTGAGTACCCACAAGACCCGCATCATGCAGAAAATGGGCATGACCTCGCTGTCCGAAATGGTCCAGTACGCTGTGGCGCATCGTCTGCTTGCGCCGATGAAAGCCTGAACGGCTCCGCACGAAACAGATTTGACATTCTGGCGACACTTTTCGTGCCCTGCCCCGGCGCTTTCCGGCCACGCAGGGCCTGCCGTCCGCTCGCGTAATCCTACACGCGCCTCACTCTTGATTCCCCCTCCATCGGCAGCTTGGCAGTAAGAAAATTCCTACAAGCTGACGCTCCCTCCTACTACACATTCAGCCGTTGCTGATATTAATGCCGGACTCGTGTTGGCATACTGACTTCAGCGTTTCGACTTGCCTGCGGTCCATATCCGTATCCAGTCAGCTCTGTGGCTCCGATACCGCACTGGCACCACCGGACCGCAGCTTGGTTCTTTGAAATCCTAAACCTGGAGATGAGTATGCAGTCCCAGCTAACTTCAGAACAACGTAACGCCTCCCCGTCGACCCTGCACTCGTCACAGATGGAAGCCGGACGCCAACGCCAGGGCCGTCTCTGGTCGAACCTGAAAGAGGTCTGCGACCTGCTCCACATCCCGGCCGCCGTCTCGATGAACACCGAGGAATTGCTGTTCCAGCACGTACAGTTCAAGACCGGACAGCGCGTGCACACGATCGGCCAGGCTTTCGACACCCTGTACATCGTCAACTCCGGTTTCCTGAAAACCGTGCTGATCGACGAATTCGGCAACGAACAGGTGCTCAGCTTCCCGATGAAGGGCGACATGCTCGGCGTCGACGGCATCCACACACGCCATTACGCGTCGGAAGCCGTCGCCCTGTCCGACTGCGACCTGATCCTCGTGCCGTTCAAGAAACTCACCGCGCTCGGCCGCGTGCATGCCGAGCTCGAGAATCTGATGTACGGCGTGATGAGCCGCGAACTGGTGCGCGAACAGGCCATGATCGGCATGCTCGGCGCCCTGTCGGCCGAAGCGCGCGTGGCCCGGTTCCTGATCTCGCTGGCGGAACGTTTCGCCGCGATGGGGTATTCGAGCAAACTGTTCAACCTGCGCATGACGCGCCATGAGATCGGCAGCTATCTCGGCCTGACGCTCGAGACGGTCAGCCGCACCTTGTCCGCCTTTAACGAAATCGGCCTGATCACCGTCGACCAGCGCACCATCGGCATCAAGGATCCGGACGCCCTCAAGACGCTGCGCCGCCTGCCGCCGTCGCGCTCGCGCGCCAAGCAGAACGCCAAGCACAAGGCCGAAGCGGACAGCGCAGGCGACGGTCAGGTCCTGGCCACAGTCTGAACCGTTTCCCGCGTCAAACGAGAACAGCCGGTTCCTCGCGGAAGCCGGCTTTCTGTTTTCTGATACGGACGGATCAGTCGCGCATCAGTCACGGATCAGCACGCCATCGCTGACCTTCACGCGGTCGCCCACCCGGAAGCCCGGATTGTTTTCGTACGGTATCGTCTGCGTGGCACCGTTGGCGTAGCGCACGACGACTTCGAAGCGCTGCCGCGCGTTGGCATTGCGTTCGATCTCGCGGCCCGCGATCGCGCCGCCGACGGCGCCCGCGACGGTGGCCGCCGTGCGTCCGCTGCCGCTGCCGACCTGGTTGCCCAGCAGGCCGCCCACGACGGCGCCGGCACCGGTGCCCAGGTAGCTGCCGTCGCCGCTGACCTGCACGACGTTGACGGCTTCCACCGTCGCGCAATTCGTGCAGTAACGCGCCACGCGCGGCTGGTTATTCGGATTGAGGCCCTGGCCGTTGCCGCCCGCCATCAGCGGTTGTCCCAGCGTGGCCGTCGAATAACGGCCATTGGCGCGGATCGTGGCGGTGACGGCCGCATCCGGCGCGATACGGTCGTCGCGGCGGATCGTGTACAGGCCGCTGTACTCGCCCGGCCGCACTTCCGGCAGGAAGAAGATGCCGCGCGAACCGGCAATCTGCACCTCGACCTTGGCACCCGGCGTGCCGCGCACGGTGAATTTCAATTCGTTGCCCGGACCGAGATCGTCGCTGCCGCGTACGTCGAAGCGCTCCACGTGCGGCATGTTGGACGCCGTGCGGTCGCTGCGGTCGTCACGGCCCGGTCCGCGCACGATCGATTCGGCCAGCAGCCGCGTCGTGACCATGTCGTTTACGCGCAGGTTCGCGGTGACGGCACTGCCGGGGTTGATGCGGTCGTGCGTGCCGATCGTGTACGTGCCCTGGTAGGTACCCGGCGACGTTTCCTGCAGGGTCAGGTTGCGCGTGGCGCCATCGATGCGCAGGGTGGCATAGCCGCCCGGCGTGCCGTACAGGTCGAAGTTCAGCTCGGTGCCCGGTTCCAGGCGCCGCACTTCGTCCACGTTGAAACCATCGATGCGGGGTGCCAGCCGCGCCGCGCGCGGGTGATCCTGCGCTTGCACGGGCGTCGTCACGGTCATCGAGAGCAGAGGCAGCGCGGCTACGACGGCCGCGGCCAATGTCTGTCGGGTTGTTGCCATGGGGTCCTCCGACTTCGTCTTGTTGTCGATAAGACCAGCTTACGCCGCGCACTGGACGGGCTCGGTGCGTTAGCGAACGCTGTGCACGGCTTCCCCAGAGGTAATAAAAATGCGATCGCCCTCCTCCGGACGGATGGCGTGTCCACCGGTAAAAGATCCGAAAGACGGCAGGATCATCCGATCAGGACCTAGGACGAAGCACGGCAGCCGCAGGGCGTCGAAACGTGTCGCCAAGACATACACGGGATGCACGTGACCCGCCAGCACATAGCCGGGCGCGTCCAGGTCCGGGTGGTGGCAGAACGACAGCGGGCCGACCGTGTACGGCTCGTCGACGAGGTCGATGCCGAGCACGTCGGCCGGGTCGCCCGCATGCTTGTCGTGGTTGCCGCGCACGAGCGTCAGCACGAGGTCGCAGCGCCGCCGGCGCCATGCGAGCAGCGCGGCCTGCGTGCCCGCCGCGTGCGCCGCGCGCGCATGCAGGAAGTCGCCGAGGAACAGCACGTGGTTCGCGCCGGTCGCATCGATGAGGGCATCGAGGGCGTCGAGGTTTTCCATCGTCGTCCCGCGCGGGACGGGGATGCCGAACGAGCGGAACGCGGCCGCCTTGCCGAAGTGGATGTCGGCGATGGCCAGCAGTTTTTCACGCGGCCAGAACACGGCTTTCTGCGGCAGCAGCACGAGCTGTTCTCCGGCAACGTCGACGGTGACACCGCTCATGCCCCGGCCGCCTTTTCGAGCTCGCGCACCATGCGCGCGACGCGGTCCGCCAGCTTTTCCGTGCTGACCTTCTCGCGGAAGCGCTCGACCATCAGCGGAAAGCCGAACGGCGTCGCGCGCTTCACCTCGCGGAAGGCGACGCGGCGCGCATGCAGTTCGACGAGCGTGTCGCGCAGCCGCGTGAGTTCCAGTTCCTGCTCCAGCACTTCGCGCTGGGCCTGCGTGAGCAGCAGGTTGCCGCTGTCGTGCTTGCGGAAGACTTCGAAGAACAGCGACGACGACGCCTGCACCTGGCGCATGGATTTGTGCTGGCCCGGATAGCCCTGGAAGATGAGCCCCGCGATGCGCGCCACTTCGCGGAAGCGCTGCTGCGACAACTGCGTCGCGTTCAGGCTGTCCAGCACATCCTCGAGCAAATGCGACGTGTCGAACAGGCCGACGTCGGCGCCCGTCTCCGCATTGAACACGGTCGCCCAGTCGACCGCTTCGGGCGCCAGCAGTTCGAACCCGTAGTCGTTGACGGCGATGGAAAAGGTACTCGGCATCACGCGCCCCACGCGGTAGGCGAACAGCGACGCGAGCCCCGTGTGCACGGCCCGTCCCGCGAACGGATACAGGAACAAATGATACCCCTCGCGGCTCTTCATGCTTTCCACGACGAGCACGTCGCTGTCGGGCAGCGCCGACCAGCGCGCCTGGATCTCCAGCAGCGGCTGCAGCGCGTGCATTTCCGGCCCGTCGTAGATGCCCTCCCTGGCCAGCTTGAGTTCTTCCAGCGCCGCATGCGCGAGCTCGGACGACAGCGGCATCTTGGTACCCATCCAGCGGCTGACGGCGCCGCGCGTCGAGTCCGAACGCTTCACGTACGCCGTCATCTCGTGCACGCGCACGAGTTCCAGGATGCGGCCGGAGAACAGGAAGCGGTCGCCCGGCTTCATGCGCCCGATGAACGATTCCTCCACGCTGCCGATGCGGCCGCCGCTCACGTACTTCACCTGCATCTGCGCATCCGACACGATGGTGCCGATCCCCATGCGGTGGCGCCGGCCGATCTTCACGTCGGGCACACGGTAGACGCCCTCCTCGTCCGGCAGCACGCGCTTGTACTCCGGATACACCGTCAGGCTCTGGCCGCCGCGCGCAACGAAGTCCAGCGCCCACTGCCATTCCTCCGGCGTGAGGAGGCGGTACGACCACGCGCTCGTCACTTCCTCGTAAAACTCGTCGGACCGGAAGCCGCCGCCCAGCGCGACAGTGACGAGGTGCTGCACGAGCACGTCGAACGGCTTGTTCGGTACCTGCCGCGCTTCGATGCGGCGCGTCGCGACGGCGCGCTTGGCGCCGGCCGCTTCCAGCAATTCCAGGCTGTTCGTGGGCACGAGCGTCACGCGCGAGATGCGGCCCGGCGCGTGGCCGCTGCGGCCCGCGCGCTGCAGCAGCCGCGCGATGCCCTTGGCGCTGCCCACCTGCAGCACGCGCTCGACGGGTAAAAAGTCGACGCCCAGGTCCAGGCTCGCCGTGCACACGACGGCTTTCAGGTCGCCGCGCTTGAGGCCCGTCTCGACCCATTCGCGCACCTCGCGGTCGAGCGAGCCGTGGTGCAGCGCGACGAGGCCGGCCCAATCCGGGCGCGCCTCGATGATGTTCTGGTACCACAGCTCCGATTGCGAACGCGTGTTCGTGAAGACCAGCGTCGCGGCGTGCCGCTCGATCTCGTCGATCACGGGCTGCAGCATCTGCAGGCCCAGGTGGCCCGCCCACGGAAAGCGCGCGACGCCCTGGGGCACGAGGCAGTCGACGACGATCTGTTTTTTCAGGTCGCCTTCGACGAGCACGCCCGCCTCCGGATCGCCCAGCAGCACGCCGCGCGCTTCCGCCAGGTTGCCCATCGTGGCCGACAGGCCCCACACGACGAGGCCCGGATTCCAGCGCCGCAGCCGCGCCAGCGCGAGCTGCACCTGCACGCCGCGCTTGCTGCCCATCAGCTCGTGCCACTCGTCGATGATGATCATGTCCAGGTGTTTGAACTGGTCGCGCGCGGCCGCGTGCGACAGCAGCAGCGACAGGCTTTCCGGCGTCGTGATCAGCGCACCGGGCAGCGCCTTGGACTGGCGCGCGCGCTCGGCCGCGCCCGTGTCGCCCGTGCGCGCGCCGATCGACCACGTGCCGATGACGTCAGGGCTCGCGGCGCCCAGCTCGGCCGCCGACACTTCCAGCGACCGCTGCGTGTCCGCCGCCAGCGCGCGCATCGGCGTGATCCACAGCACGCGCAGGCCGGTATTCGCACGCCGCGTGCGCTTGGCGCCGCGCAGCAGCGCGGCGAACCAGACCGCGTACGTCTTGCCCGCGCCGGTGTTCGCGTGCAGCAGGCCCGATTCGCCGGCCAGCGCGGCCTTCCACACGGCGCGCTGGAACGGGAACACCTTCCAGCCGCGCGCGGCGAACCACGCGTCGACGGCCTGCTCCGCCTGCGTCCTGCTCATGGCCCGGCCGCTCCGAGCAGGCCCTTCAACGTATCGAGCGTATCCGCCTCTTCGACGGGCTTGTCGTCACGCCGCCGCAGGATACGGGGAAAGCGCACGGCGATGCCGGCCTTGTGGCGCGTGGACAGCGCGATGCCTTCGAAGCCGATCTCGAACACCAGCGTCGGCCGCACCGAGCGCACGGGACCGAATTTTTCGACCGTCGTCTTGCGGATGATGTTGTCGACCTGCGCGATCTCCGCGTCCGTGAGGCCCGAATAGGCTTTCGCGAACGGGACGAGCTTGCGCGCGTCGCCCTCGCCATCCCACACGGCGAACGTGTAGTCCGTGTACAGCGACGCGCGCCGGCCGCTGCCCGCCTGCGCATAGATCAGCACCGCGTCGACGGCATACGGATCGATCTTCCACTTCCACCACGTGCCCACGTCCTTCGTGCGGCCCACGCCGTACTGCGCGTTCCGCGCCTTCAGCATCATGCCTTCGACGCCGCGCGCCCGCGACTCCGCCCGCAGCTTGCCGAGATCGTCCCACGAGTCGGCCGTCACGAGCGGCGAGATGCGAAGCTGCGGTTGCGCCGCGCCCGTGACGAGCGTCTCCAGCAGCGCGCGCCGTTCGTGCTGGGGCAGCGCGCGCGTGTCGACGCCGTCCAGCTCCAGCAGGTCGTACGCGAGCAGCACCGCGGGCAGCTCGGCCAGCAGTTTGGCGGAGAGCGTCTTGCGGCCGATGCGCTTCTGCAGGTCGGCGAACGGTGCCGGCGAATCGCCCGTCGTCCAGATCAGCACCTCGCCGTCGATCACGGTGCCGTCCGGCAGGGATAGACTCGCGAGCTCCGGGAAGCGTTCCGTGATCAGGTCCTCGCCGCGCGACCACAGGTAGTTCTGGCCGCCGCGCCGCACGAGTTGCGCGCGGATGCCGTCGTACTTCCACTCGACCTGCCAGTCGCCCATGTCGCCCAAGGCAGCAGGCTCGCCCTGCAGCTGGTGCGCGAGGAAGAAGGGGTAAGGCTGGCCGCCGCGCAGCTGGTGCTCGTTGTCGGTCTGCGCCGCGATCAGTTGCAGGAACCCCGTCGCCGTCGGTTTGACACGGCCATCCGTCCAGCCCATCAGGCGCTGCGCGATCAGTTTCGAGTCGACCGCGGCGATGGACGCCAGCGCGCGCGTGACGAGCAGCTTCGACACGCCCACGCGAAAGCCGCCGCCGATCAGTTTCACGAACAGGAAGCGTTCGCGCCACGTGAGTTCGTCCCAGTACGAGAACAGCGCTTCCCGGATCCTGCCCGGATCGGCGCCGCGCAACGGGCCGATGCGCTCTTCCATCCACACGGCCAGGCCCACGTCGCTGTGGCGCTTGGGCGGCGGCAGGATGTGGGCGATGGTCTCGGCCATGTCGCCGACGGCCGCATACGATTCGTCGAACAGCCACTCGTCCAGGCCCGCGTATTCGATGGCGTACTGGCGCATGAGTTTACTCGGCACGGCCTGGCGCGGCTTGCCGCCCGCGAGGAAGTACACGGCCCAGGCGGCGTTTTCCGGGGCGGCGCTGGCAAAGTAATTCTGCAGCGCCTCGAGCTTGCGGTTGGTGGCGGTGGTTTCGTCGAGTTCGGCGTACAGGCGGGCGAATTCACGCATCCTTCGCCTCCTCCGCCTGCGGTTCTTCCGGCGTGGCCGTGACGGCTTCGTCGTCCTCCTCGCCGTATTCCGTGTCGAACGCTTTCGCATCGAGGCCGATCTGGCACAGCCAGCGCACCATCACGGGTATCGAACCGTGCGTGACGATCACCTGCTGGGCGCCGGTGGCGTGGATCGCGTCCAGCAAACCGGGCCAATCGGCATGGTCGGACAGCACGAAACCGCGGTCGACGCCGCGCCGCCGACGGGCACCGCGCAGCAGCATCCAGCCGCTGGCGAAGGCGTCGGAATAGTCGCCGAAGCGGCGCGTCCACGGCGAGCCGGATGCGGACGGCGGCGCCAGCACGAGCGCCTTTTTCAAATCCGCCTTGTCCGTCTCGCTGACCATCTGCGTATGCGGCAGGACCACGCCGCCCTCGCGGTAGATGCGGTTCAGCGGCTCGACGGCGCCGTGGCAGACGATGGGCCCGACAGAAGGGTCCAACCCACAGAGCAGGCGCTGCGCCTTGCCGAACGCGTAGGCGTACAGGATGCTCGTGCGGCCTTCATCGGCATTGCGGCGCCACCAGCGGTTGATGTCGTCGAAGACTTCCTGCTGCGGATCCCAGCGGTAGATCGGCAGGCCGAACGTGGATTCCGTGATGAACGTGTGGCAGCGGACGGCCTCGAACGGGGCGCACGTGGCGTCCGGCTCGACCTTGTAGTCGCCCGACGCGACCCAGATCTCGCCCTGGTGCTCCATCCGGATCTGGGCGGAGCCAAGCACGTGGCCGGCCGGGTGCAGCGAGATCGTCACGCCGTTGTGGACGACCTTGTCGCCGTATGCAAGCCCCTCGATGTTGATGTCCTGGCCGAGGCGCGACTTCAGGATGCCGACGCTCTGCTGCGAGGCCAGGTAATGCTTGTGGCCCCAGCGCGCATGGTCGCCGTGGGCATGGGTGATGACGGCCCGGTCGACCGGCCGCCACGGGTCGATGTAGAACTGGCCCGGCACACAGTACAGGCCTTCCTTCCTTACGATGACCATGTCGCCCATGCGTTCGGCGTCCTCCTTTTAGACCAGCGTGACGAAATCGGCGAGGAACGCGCGCTGCTCGCCGTCCGGGAACCCGATGTGGACCTGGTCCCCGGCCACGGACAGCACGACGCCTTCGCCATACTTCGGTACCGTGACGCGCGCGCCCACGTCGAACGCGGGGCCGGCCGGCGCGTCCGCGTCCGGTTCGCGGTCGAATTCGTCGTCGCGGATGTCGATATCTTCCGTCAGCACGGCGGCCGGCGGATTCAAGCAGTTATCGCAGCGGCAGCACTTCTCGAAGCCTTCGACCTCGTCGCCGAAATAATCGAGCAGCAGCTTCCAGCGGCAGAAACCGCTCACGGCATACGATACCATCTGTTCGAGCGCTTCCTTGTCGCGCTCCTGCTTCTGGCGATACACCTCGGCCATCGCCGCGAACAGTTTATCCTCGGGCGACGCGCTGCCGGGCAGGTACGCGAGCTTGCGGTTCTGGCGCAGCAGCTTCGCATCCTTCAGCAGTTTCAAACACACCTTCAGATGCGGCCCCGCGAGTTCGCCGGCGACGTCATCCACGCGATCCGGCGTCGCCGTCCCGCTTTCCGTGAGCGCGTGCACGGCCTCGTACACGGCGCGGATCTCGTCCGCCGTCGGATAGTGCTTCACGAGGAAGAACTGCTGCACGCGCTTGTCGTCCTGCAGGAACAGCAGGGTGCAGCTGGCATCCCGGCCGTCGCGGCCCGCGCGGCCCGATTCCTGGTAATAGGCTTCCAGGTTCGCGGGGATCTGCAGGTGGATCACGAAGCGCGTGTCCGGCTTGTCGATGCCCATGCCGAACGCGTTCGTCGCCACCATGACGCGCCGCTCGTCGTTCATGAACAGCTCCTGGTTCGCCTTGCGTTCGGCGGCGTGCAGCTTGCCGTGGTACAGGGTGACGGATTCGCCGGCGTCCAGCAGCAGCTGGTGCATCTCCTCGGCCGCCTTGACGGTCGCGGCGTAGACGATGCCCGTCCCCGCCGTGTCGCGCACGAGGCGCAGCGCTTGCTGCAGTTTCTCGTCCGGGTTCGTCACCTGCACGACCGCGTACTGCAGGTTCGGCCGGTAGATGCCCGTGTTGATGACGTTCATGCGCGGGCGATTGAGCTGGCGGCCGATGTCGTCGACCACGTCTTCCGTCGCGGTGGCCGTCAGCGCCAGCACGGGCGGGCGGCCCAGCGCCCCGATCGCGCCGGCCATCTCGAGATAGGCCGGGCGGAAGTCGTGGCCCCATTGCGAAATGCAGTGGGCTTCGTCGACGACGACGAGGGCGATTTTCACGGCCTTCAGCACATCGACGAATTCGGGCATGACGAGGCGCTCGGGCGTGCAGAACACGATCTCGCAGCGGCCCTCCGCGATCGCGGCCAATGCGTTCCTCTCCTCTTCCGCCGACAGGCTGCTGTTGACCTGCTCGGCGCGGATACCGAGTTCCCCGAGCTTTTCCAGCTGGTCCTTCATCAGCGAGATCAGCGGCGAGACGACGACCGTCATGCCGTCCAGGATGCGGGCGGGGATCTGGTAGCACAGCGATTTACCGCTGCCGGTCGGCATGATCGCCAGCGTGTCCCTGCCATCGAGGACGCTGTCGATCACGCGTTGCTGGCCGTCGCGCAGGTGTTCGATGCCGAACACCGTATGCAGCAGGCGGCGGATGGTGTTGCGGCGAACCGCGAGTACACCCTTGTGGAGGAGTTTGGGATCGTGTGTGGTCATGATGATGCCAATGTAAGCCTGAGCACGGCCACACACCATAGGACGCAACCTACAGTCACCGTAGGATGCCGTGCACGAGCGACCACAAGCGTTCATACAAGGCGACGAGCTTTATTCCTACAGAGTGACGGATTGCCAGCCGATAGTTTCTCTCAAGAACACGTTCTAAGATGACATCAACATCAACCCGACAGCAATCCGCATTCGGAGGTTCATCATGGTCCGCTTCCTGCCCGCTCCCTTTACCGCAGCCTGGCTCGCGCTCACGAGCGCGGCGACGTGGCTGCTGTGCGAAACCGATGCGTTGAATGGCTTCGCGCCGCTGTTTTACCACTGAAGACGCCACGTATCCGCTCGTTGCCTTCCGTATCATTTGTTACAAATTAACAGTTGAACAATATGAGGAGGTCGCCATACCTGAGCCAGGAGGACTCATCATGAAGTACGCCCTGATATTCGACGATGACGCGGCCGCACGCCGCCACAGTGTCACCCTGCTCAAGTCGCTCGGCTACGTTGTCGCCGAGACGACGACGGCGCAGGCGACGCTGAACGCCATGCAGGCGCTGCGCTTCGACGTGATCCTCACCTCCAGCGCGCACGCCGCCGGCGACCGGCGCTCGCTGCCCGGCGAACTCTCGCGCCTCGCGCCCGACACCCCCACGATCCTGCTGCTCGACGAGGACGAACCCTTCCCGCCGCTGTATCACGCGTTCAGCGCCACCGTCACGAAACCTGTCACCGTGCGTGCGCTGCGTCATGCGCTGGAGTTCGGGCTGGACGGTACGGGCGCCCATCCGGTCCCCTCGCGCCCCCACGTCGAGCGACGCGACGGCCAGCGGCGCCGGCACGCGCGCGACATGGCCTCCACCCGGTTGGCATAAATACAATTTGTGAATTATCGCTAACAATCTTTGGTTTGATCAGGCATCCACCGAGGCATAAGATAGTTGTCATAAAATGTTATCGCAAACATAATTTTGTGAAATAACAGCAAATAACAATAATCGGAGGAGATATGCCGCACACCCTGATCCCGCAGCGCCGACCGCGTCCCCCCTCTCGTCCCGCCCCGCGCTGAGCGCGCGACCCGCCAGTCCGCTTTTTTTCACGGTGATCCTGTGCTCCCACAGCGGGCACGGGCGTCGCTCGTCCTGCCCGCCGGCGATCCCGGCACGGGTCCGCAGCAAAAGCAGCACACGCAGTGAACTCCGGGCCGCCCCCGCCCGGCAATCAACCCGAACCACGGAGATGTTCATGCCCCATGCTTTTTCGCGCACCACCCGCCGCGTCGCGTCGGCGCTCGTCATGTTGTCCGCCTTGGCCGCCGGCGCGTCCGCGCAGACGGTCGCCATCAACCCGGCCACGACGTACCAGACCGTGCGCGGCTTCGGCGGCTTCAGCGGCGCCGGCTGGGCGGCGGAGCTGACCGCTGCCCAGGTCGACGCCGCATTCGGCACCGGCACGGGCCAGATCGGCCTGTCCATCATGCGCCTGCGCATCGATCCGGATCCCAGCAAGTGGTCCACGCAACTGGCGTCCGCGCAACTCGCCAAGGCGAAGGGCGTCATCCTGTTCGGGACGCCGTGGACGCCGCCGGCGAACATGAAGACGAACAATAGCCTGGTCCAGGGAAGCCTGTTGCCGAGCCGCTATGGCGACTACACCACGCACCTGCTGAACTTCGCGAGCACGATGCAGGCCGGCGGCGCCGCGCTGTACGCCATCTCGATCCAGAACGAACCCGACTTCGCCCCGGACTACGAAAGCTGCCTGTGGAACTCGCAGCAATTCATCGATTACCTGTCGAGCCAGGGGTCGCGCTTCGGTACCTACCAGGTGATCGCGGGCGAGTCCGCCACCTTCTACAAGCCGCTCACCGATCCGGTCCTGGGCAGCGCGACGGCCGCGCCTCAGTTCGACATCGTCGCCGGGCACCTGTACGGCGTGAACCCGAGCGACTATCCCCTCGCCCGCTCAAAGGGCAAGGAGGTGTGGATGACGGAGCACTTCACCGACAGCACGTCCAGCGCCAACGACTGGTCGAAGGCGATGCCGGTGGCGCTGGAACTGCACAACAGCATGGTGGCCAACTACAGCGCCTACGTGTGGTGGTACATCCGCCGCTCCTACGGCCTGCTGACGGAAGACGGCAACGTCAGCAAGCGCGGCTACATCATGGCGCAGTTCGCGAAATACGTCCGCCCCGGTTCCGTGCGCGTCGCCGCGACGGAAAAACCGTATGCCGACGTCTTCGTCACCGCCTACAAGAACACCGCCGGCAAACTGGTCGTCGTGGCCATCAACAACGGCACGTCGCAGCGCCAGCTGCAGCTGCAGGTCGGCAGCGCCGCCCCCGGCTTCACGAAATACCGCACCACGTCGACCGACAACACCGGTTATGCCGGCCAGTACACGGTGACGGGCGGCGTCGCGACCGCGTGGATCGATCCCGGCAGCGTCAACACGTTTGTAAGTCAGTAAGTCAATAAAACCAACCCAGGAGGAGATGAGTCATGCTGAAACAACGATTACTACGATGGAGCCTGCCCCTGCTCGCGATATCGGCGTTCCCCGCGGCCATCGCGCAGACGGTCGCCATCGATCCCGCGACGACCTACCAGGTCATCCGCGGATTCGGCGGGCATAACGGCGCGGGCTGGATCGCCGACCTGACGCCGGCGCAGGTCGACACCGCGTTCGGCACGGGCCCGGGCCAGATCGGCCTGACGGTCATGCGGATGCGCATCGACCCGTCCAGCACCGCGTGGGCGACGCAGCTGCCGACGGCGAAGCTGGCGAAGGCCAAGGGCGTCACCCTGTTCGCCACGCCGTGGACGCCGCCGGCGTACATGAAGACGTCGAACGCCATCGCGCACGGCAGCCTGATCCCCAGCTACTACCCGGACTACGCCACGCACCTGCTGGGCTTCGCGGACTACATGCGCACGAACGGCGCCCAGCTGTACGGCATCTCCGTGCAGAACGAGCCGGACTGGGATCCGGACTACGAAGGCTGCACGTGGACGTCCGCCCAGTTCATCGACTTCATCAAGTCGCAGGGCCCGCGCTTCGCCGGCCTCAAGCTGATGGCGCCGGAATCGCTGGGCATGCGCAAGGTGCTGTCCGATCCGATCCTGAACGACGCGGGCGCGGCGGCCCAGCTCTCGATCGTGGCGGGCCATCTGTACGGCACGACGCCCAGCGACTACCCGCTCGCGCGCGCCAAGGGCAAGGAGGTGTGGATGACGGAACACTACACGGACAGCACGTCGGACGCCAACGACTGGGCGAAGGCGATGCCGGTCGCGATCGAGGTCCACCGGAGCATGGCGGCGAACTACAGCGCGTATGTGTGGTGGTACATCCGCCGGTTCTACGGCCTGATCACGGAAGACGGCAACGTCAGCAAGCGCGGCTGGATCATGTCGCAGTACGCGAAATTCGTGCGGCCCGGCTACGTGCGCATCGGCGCCACGCAGAATCCCTACCCGGACGTGTACGTGACCGCGTACAAGGGCGGCGACGGCAAGGTCGTCGTCGTGGCGGTCAACAACGGCACGGCCCAGCGCCGCGTCGACCTGACGTTCGGCAGCGGCGCGCCGCGCACCCTGCAGCGCTATGTCACGTCGGCCGCCACCAACGAGAGTTATGCGGGCGACTACCCGGTCATCGCGGGCGGCGCCAGCGCCGACCTGGAACCGTCCAGCGTCAGCACCTTCGTGAGCCAGCCGGCCGTCGCCGACCTCACCGGCAGCGTGAAGATCGTGCAGGGCGGCCTGACGGCGAACCGCTTCACGGGCCAGTTCAGCGGCACGGTGTCGTTCACGAATACGACGGGCGCGACGCTCACGGCATCGACGCTGCGCTTCGTGCTGGAAGGCCTCACGGCGGGCGTCACGCTCGACAACAGACAGGGTGACGTGAACGGCGTGCCAACCATCGCGCTGCCCGTGAACCAGCTCGCGCCCGGCGCCACCGTCACCGTGACGACGACGTTCGGCAACCCATCGAAGGGCGCCATCGCCTATACCCCGAAACTCCAAGGCATCACGTTCTGAAAGACTTCGCCATGATCAAGTACCTGACATCCTTCTTCACACGCACCCTGCTGGCGCTGGCCCTCGCCGGCGGTGCGAACACCGCGTTCGCCGGTCCGACGATCCACTTTACTGTCGACACGACGAGCCTGACGGGCACCGGCTATCTCGACCTGACGTTCGCGGCCCTGGCAGGCGCGGCGCCGGCAACGGCCACGCTGACCCATTTCACGGGCGCGTTCGGCGCCACCGCGCTGCCGACGGGCGACGTCGGCGGCGACATCGGCGCCGCGGTCACGCTCGGCAACGGGCAGACGTTCAACGAACTGCTGCAGGCGGTGACGTTCGGCGGCCTGTTCAGCTTCGACGCCGCGTTCGACATCGCGCCCGGCGGCACGATCGGCACCGGCTTCGGTATCGCCCTGGTGAACGCGGCGCTCGACAACTACGTGCCGGGCACGACGGGCAACGTCGCGTCGATCGACCTGATGCCGGGCGCACCGGCCACGGTCTGGGCCGACACTGCGTTCGTGACCGCCACGAAGGTACCGGAACCGGCCAGCCTGCCCCTGTTCGCGACGGGCTGCGTACTGGCCGCACTGGCACTGCGGCGCCGGAACCGGGGTCAGAGCCCGAATTTGGGAAATTGATCAAAACCGGGCTCTGACCCCGGTTTTTGGAAACAAAAAAGCCCGGACGGTTTCCCGCCCGGGCTTTTTTTACCATTGAACGCTTACGCTGCTTCGACGGCCACCGGCATCCGGATCAGGTAGTCGAACGCGGACAGCGCCGCCTTCGCACCCTCGCCCGCCGCGATGACGATCTGCTTGAACGGCGTCGTCGTCGCATCGCCCGCGGCGAACACGCCCGGGATGTTGGTGCGGCCGTGGGCGTCCACGACGATCTCGCCAAAGCGCGACAATTCCACCGTGCCCTTCAGGAACTCGGTGTTCGGCACCAGGCCGATCTGCACGAACACGCCCGCCAGCGGCACGTGGTGTTCCTCGCCGCTGATGCGGTCCTTGAACTTGATGCCGCCCACCTTGCTGCCGTCGCCGGTGATTTCCGTCGTCTGCGCGTTCACGTGGATCGTCACGTTCGACAGGCTCTCGACCTTGTTGACGAGCACGGCGTCCGCCTTCAGCTGCGACGCGAATTCGATCAGCGTCACATGCTCGACGATACCGGCCAGGTCGATCGCCGCTTCCACGCCCGAGTTGCCGCCGCCGATGACGGCCACGCGCTTGCCCTTGTACAGCGGGCCGTCACAGTGCGGGCAGTAGTTCACGCCGGCGTTCTTGTACGCCTGCTCGCCCGGCACGTTCACGTTCCTCCAGCGCGCACCAGTCGACAGGATCACGGTGCTCGACTTCAGCGAGCCGCCGTTCTCGAACTGCACCTCGACCAGTTCGCCGGGCGCCGACGGCGGGATGATTTTCGCCGCCGTCTGCTGCGTCATGATGTCGACGCCGTAGTGGCGCACCTGCGCTTCCAGCGCGGCCGAAAATTTCGGGCCGTCCGTTTCCAGCACGGAGATGTAGTTCTCGATCGACATCGTATCGTTCACCTGGCCGCCGAAGCGTTCCGTCGCGACGCCGGTGCGGATGCCTTTGCGGGCCGCGTACACGGCCGCTGCCGCACCCGACGGGCCGCCGCCGACGATCAGCACGTCGTACGGATCCTTCGCGTTCAGCCTGGCGGCGTCGCGGGCGCCGGCGCCCTTGTCCAGCTTGGCGACGATCTCTTCGATCAGCATGCGGCCCGAGCCGAACAGTTCGCCGTTCAGGAACACCATCGGCACGGCCATCACCTTGCGCGACTCGACTTCGGCCTGGAACGCGCCGCCTTCGATCACGGTCGTCTTCACCCGCGGGTTCAGGATCGCCATCAGCGACAGGGCCTGCACGACGTCCGGGCAGTTATGGCACGTCAGCGACATGTACATCTCGAATTCGTAGTCGCCGTCCAGCGCCTTGATCGCATCGATCGTCTCGGCCTCGACTTTCGGCGGATGGCCGCCCGTCCACAGCAGCGCCAGCACGAGCGACGTGAATTCGTGGCCCAGCGGCAGGCCGGCGAAGCGCAGGCTCATGTCGGTGCCGACACGCTTCAGGGTGAACGACGGCTTGCGGGCGTCGTTGCCGTCCGTGCGCAGCGTGATCTTGTCGGCGCGCAGTCCCTGGATCGTCTGCAGCAGGTCGAGCATTTGCTTCGACGTGTCGCTGTCGTCGAGCGAGGCGACGATCTCGAACGGTTGCTGGACGCGTTGCAGGTAGCCGGCGAGTTGGTTTTTCAGTTCTTGTTCGAGCATGATCGTATCCTTTTCTTCAGTCGTGTTCAGGCCGATGCGGTCCATCAAGGACGCATCCATCCAATCTAAATAGTGAATCTGGAAGGCAGATCGACTAGCGAGATCGCCTGTGTTTTCTGTGCGGGCCCGTTCCGGATGGGCTCGTGGGGAGGGGGTAGGCACCGGCCGCCCCTCGCGGCCGGTGCCTGGTACTACCAGGTGCTACTGTTGCGGTAACGCGCGTGGGCGGAGGCCGCCCACCCTACGATACTCAGATCTTGCCGACCAGGTCCAGCGACGGCTTCAGCGTCTCGGCGCCTTCGGTCCACTTGGCCGGGCAGACTTCGCCCGGGTGCGATGCGACGTACTGGGCTGCTTTCACTTTGCGCATCAGTTCCGACGCGTCGCGGCCGATGCCGTTGTCGTGCACTTCCATGACCTTGATCTGGCCTTCCGGATTGATCACGAAGGTGCCGCGCAGGGCCAGGCCTTCTTCCTCGATCATGACTTCGAAGTTACGCGACAGCAGGCCGGTCGGGTCGCCGATCAGCGGGTAGTTGACCTTCTTGATCGCGTCCGACGTGTCGTGCCACGCCTTGTGGGCGAAGTGGGTGTCGGTCGACACGCCGTAGACTTTGACGCCCATCTTTTCGAATTCCGGCTGGAAAGCAGCCAGGTCTTCCAGCTCGGTCGGGCAGACGAAGGTGAAGTCCGCCGGGTAGAACATCAGGACCGACCACGTGCCTTTGAAATCGGCTTCGGTCAGGTCGATGAACTTGCCTGCGTGGTAAGCGGTTGCTTTGAACGGCTTGATTTCGGTGTTGATGATGGACATTCAGTACTCCTCTTTCGGGGTTAAAAAAAGCTTAGGTGTGAACTATACCCTGTCACACCCTTCATGTGAAATTGATTGAACGGATTCTATCAATTGATTTTAGCTATCGTAGCGCGATAGCCGGTGCCTATCGGGAACATTGGCGACCAAAGGATCAGGCCGGCGCTGCCGCCGCTTGCAGCGCCGTCTCCATGCACGGCAGCGTGAGGCTGAACGTCGCCCCCTGCCCCGGCGTGCTCTCGACGGTCAACTGGCCGCCGTGCGAGACGGCCAGCTGACGCGAGATGTACAGGCCCAGGCCGAGGCCCTTCGGCTCGCCGCTTTTCGCGCCACGCTCGTACGGTTCGAAGATACGTTCGATATAGTCGGGCGCAATCCCCTTGCCGTGGTCGCGCACGGCGATACGGACGTTGCAGCCGCCGTCTTGCAGCTCTTCCTTATGCACGCTGACTTCCACTGCGCCGCCGCCACCGTAGCGCATCGCGTTGGTCAGCAGGTTGACGACGACCTGTTCGATGCGGAACTCGTCCCAGAACCCTTCGACCGGGTGATGCGGCGCCAGCACGACGTTGGCGCCGGCCGCCGCGGCCTGCAACGACAAATCGTTCACCACGCGTTCCAGCAGGGCCATCAGCTCGACCTTCGCCGGGCGGATCGACAAGGTGCCGCTCTTCATGCGCGAGACGTCGAGCATGTCGTCGATCAGGCGGATCATCGCCTTGATCTGGCGCTCGTCGCGCTTGATCATGTTGTTCATCTGGTCCGGATTGAACGCCGGCAAATTGCCCCGCTTCAGTTGCAGGCTGCGCATTTGGGTTTCCAGGAACAGCGTGTTGAGTGGCGTGCGCAGTTCGTGCGCGACGAGGGACATGAATTCGTCGCGCATGCGCAGCGAGCGCTGCAGCTCGGCCTGCGTCGCGTTCAGCTCGCCCAGCAGCACCTCCTGCTCGCGCCGCGCCGCCTCCAGCGCTTCCATCTGGCGCTGCATTTCGCGCCGCTGCTGGTCCAGCGTGACGAACACGTGCACCTTGCTGCGCACGGCGTCCGGGTCCAGCGGTTTATAGAGAAAATCGACGGCGCCCGTCTCATAGCCCTTGAATGCATAGTTCAGCTCGCGGCCGGCGGCGGACACGAACACGATCGGGATGTTGCGGGTGCGCGAGGTGGAGCGCATCAGCTCGGCGAGTTCGAAGCCGTCCATGCCGGGCATCTGCACGTCGAGGATGGCCAGCGCGAAATCGTGTTCGAGCATCAGGGACAGGGCTTCCTCGCCGGACTGGGCCTGGAACACGAGGCGCTGCTCGTCGCGGATCAGCGCGTCGAGGGCGCGCAGGTTTTCCGGCAGGTCGTCGACGATCAGTAATTTACTGGGGTCGTGTGCGCTCATGGTTCATTCATCTCCAACATGGGCAACAAGGCGTGGATGCGCGCCAGAGGCAATATCAGGTTCGGTTTGCAGCGGTTGATGGCGGTCACGGGCATCGTGGGCACCTGGGCGTCGGCGGGATCCTGCACGACGGTGAAGCCGCCGCGCGCGCGGATGCGGGCCATGCCGTCGGCGCCGTCGTGGTTCGCGCCCGTGAGCAGGATGCCGGCCAGGGCCGGACCGTAGGCGTCCGCGCTGGACTCCATCAGCACGTCGATCGCGGGCCGCGCGAAGTGCACGGGCGGCTCGCAACTGATCGAAAACGTGCGGTCGCGTTCGACGGACAGATGGTAGCCCGGTCCGGCGAAGTACACGGTGCCGGGCACGATCTCTTCCTTGTCGGCCGCTTCCTTCACGCGCACCGGCAGGCGCTCGTCGAACAGCTCGGCCAGGCGGCTTGCGCGGTCGCCTGGCATGTGCAGGATGCAGAACACGGGCAAGGTATAGCCGGCCGGAATGGCGGGCAGCAGCGCGACGAGCGCATCCACGCCGCCGGCCGAGCCGCCGATCACGACGGCTTCGAAGCGCCGTCCGCGCAGCGCGGCGCGCATTGCGCCCTCCTGCGGAATGGGGTCGACGGCGGAACTCATGACGCCACCTTGCGGAACACCCGTTCCCGCTTCGCGAGCGCTTCGAATTGCTGGGCGTACGTGGAAAAGTCGATGCTTTCCTTGCTGCCGAGGCCGAGGAAGCCGCGGTGGCACAGCGATTCGTGGAACAGGCCCAGCACCCGGTTCTGCAGGCGCCGGTTAAAGTAGATCATCACGTTGCGGCAGCTGATGAAGTGCGTCTCCGCGAACACGCTGTCCGTGGCGAGGCTGTGGTCCGCGAACGTGACGTTCTCGACGAGCGCGCGGTCGAACAGCGCCCCGCCGTACGCGGCCGTGTAGTAATCGGAAAACGCGCGCGTGCCGCCCGCCTTCTGGTAATTTTCCGTGTACACGCGCATCTTATCCAGCGGCATCACGCCGCGTCGTGCCGCTTCCAGCGACTCCGGATTGATGTCGGTCGCGTACATCTGCGTGCGCTCCAGCAGGCCCTCCTCGTGCAGCAGGATCGCGAGCGAAACCACTTCCTCGCCCGTGCTGCAGCCGGCCACCCACACGTTCAGCGACGGGTACGTCTTCAGGAACGGCACGACGAGCCGGCGTACAGCCAGATAATAATCCGGGTCGCGGAACATTTCCGTCACCGGGATGGTCAAAAACTGCAATAGCTGCGCGAACGCGGCGGAGTCGTGCATGACGCGCGCCTGCAAAGCCGAGATCGTTTCGCATTCCATTGCGCGCAGCGCGGCGAGCACGCGGCGCTTTTGCGAGGCGCCGGTGTAGTCGCGGAAATCGTAGTTGTACTTGAGGTAGACAGCCTCGACCAGCATCCGCAACTCGATGTCGTCGCTCGGCAGGCTGTGCATCGTCTTTTTCAAATGCGCTCCAGCGTCGGCATCCACACGCGCAGCAGCGAGTACAGCCGGGTCAGGTCGATCGGCTTGGCGAGATAGTCATTGGCGCCGGCGGCCAGGCATTGTTCCTGGTCGTCCTTCATTGCCTTCGCCGTGATCGCAATGATCGGGAGGCGCGCGAAGCGCTTGTCCTGACGGATGCGGCGCGTCGCTTCCAGTCCGTCCATGCCCGGCATCATCACGTCCATCAGGACCAGGTCGATCGACTCATGTTCATCGAGCTTGGCAATGGCTTCATACCCATTGCGGCCCACCTCCACCCTGGCGCCGCGTTGTTCCAGGGCGCTGGTCAACGCGAACACATTGCGCACGTCATCGTCCACGAGCAGGATCGTGCGGCCTTCGAACACGCGGTCGCGTCCGCGCACCGTCTTGAGCATCGACTGGCGTTCCGACGACAGTTCCGATTCCACCTTGTGCAAGAACAGCGTGACCTCGTCCAGCAGGCGCTCCGGCGAGCGCGCACCCTTGATGATAATCGAGCGCGAATATTTCAGCAGTTCCGCTTCCTCGTCGCGCGTCAAATTGCGTCCCGTGTACACGATGACGGGCGGGAACGAACACAGTTCTTCCAGAGACATACGCTTGAGCAATTCGTTACCCTGCATGTCCGGCAGCTTCAAGTCGATGATCATGCAATCGAACGTCTGCGTGCGCAACAGGTCCAGCGCATCCGTGCCGGACCCGACGGCCGCGATCTCGACGTCCGTATCGGAAATCAATTGCACGACGCTGTCGCGCTGGCGTTCGTCGTCTTCCACGAGCAGCACGCGTTTCATTTCCTGCGACGACTTGTCCTTCAGCTTGCGGAACACGTCTTCCAGCTGCTCGCGCGACGTCGGTTTCAGTGCATAGCCGATCGCGCCCAGGTGCAGCGCCTCGCCGCCGTTCTCCTGGCTCGAGACGACGTGGACGGGGATGTGGCGCGTGCCCGGATTGTCCTTCAGCTGTTGCAGCACGGACAGGCCGGAGCCGTCCGGCAGGCGGATGTCGAGCAGGATCGCGTCGGGACTCTCGTTCGTCGCCAGTTCCAGGCCTTCCTGCGCCGTCAGCGCGACGAGGCAGCGGAATTCCATGTCGTGCGCGAGGCCGTACAGGATACGTGCGAATTCCGGCTCGTCCTCGATCACGAGCACGGTGCGCACGCCGGCGGCGGGCTGGGCGCGGTCGTCGGCGAACGCCGGCAACGCCAGGCCCTGCGCGGGTGCCACCGGCTCAGGTTCCGGCAAGGGTGCCCGCACGGGCGGCTGCGCCGGCGGGAGCACGGGCGGCGTCGCGGCGACGGTGCCGTTGCGCGGCAGGCTCAGGACGAATGTACTGCCTTCGCCCGGCGCGCTCGTGAGCGTCAGGGTGCCGCCCAGCAAGGCGGTCAGGTCGCGCGAGATGGACAGGCCCAAGCCGGTGCCGCCGTACTTGCGGGCGGTGGAGCCGTCGGCCTGGTGGAACGCGTCGAAGATTTTATCCTGCTGCTCGGGCGCGATGCCGATGCCGGAATCCTGCACGGTGAACTGGATCCAGCCATCCGTGTTGGCGCTCACGGTGAGATGCACCTTGCCCTTGTCCGTGAACTTGACGGCGTTCGACAGCAGGTTCTTGAGGATCTGTTCCAGGCGCTGGCGGTCCGTGTGGATGCTGATCGGCACGTCCGGCTCGACCGTCAGGCTGAAGTCCAGGTGCTTCTGGCGCGCCAGCGGTTCGAACACGCGGGCCAGGCCCTCGATGACGCGGCGCAGCGGCAAGTCTTCCGGCACGAGCTCCAGCTTGCCGGCCTCGACCTTCGAGATGTCGAGGATGTCGTTGATCAGGTTCAGCAGATCATTGCCCGCCGAATAAATCGTCTGGGCGAAGCGCACCTGCTCGTCGTTCAAATTGCCCGCCGCATTGTCGGCCAGCAGTTTCGCCAGGATCAGCGACGAGTTCAGCGGCGTGCGCAGTTCGTGCGACATGTTCGCGAGGAACTCGGACTTGTAGCGGCTCGCGCGCTCCAGCTCCAGCGCCCGCTCGCGCAACTGCTCCTGGGCCTGCACCAGCGCGCTGTTCTTGGTGTCGAGGTTGGCGGCCTGCTCGGCCAGCTGTTCGTTCGTCTGCTCCAGCTCGGCCTGCTGGTTTTCCAGCGCCGACTGCGATTCCTCCAGCGCGCGCGACTGCTCTTCCAGCTCTTCGTTCGCCGTGCGCAGTTCTTCCTGCTGCACCTGCAGTTCCTCGTTCAGGGCCTGCTGCTCTTCCAGCGCGGCCTGCAGGCGCTGGCGGTGCAGCACGTTGGCGACGGCGGCGCCGACCGACGCGGCGATCGTCTCCATGAACTGGACGTCGCGCTCGCGCACGGGGTGCAGGAAGCCGATCTCGATGACGCCCTTGATCTTGCCGAAGTTCGACACGGGCGCGATCAGGAGTTCGCGCGGCGCCGTCTCGCCCAGCGCCGAGCCGACCTTGATGTAGTCCGGCGGCAGGTCGCGCAAGGTGACGATGCGGTTCTGGTCGGCGGCCTGCGCGGCCAGCGACTCGGTCGGATGCACGATGCGCGCGCGGTCCGTGTCCGCATGCGCGAACCCGTAGGCGCCGATGCGGGTCAACGTACCGTCATCGGCGCGCACGTACATCGCGGCCACGACGCCGTTCAGGTAGTTCGCCACATAGTTCAACACGGCGTCGGCCAGCGTTTCCAGGCTGATGATGCCCGTCGTCTTCCCGACCAGTTCCGTCTGGCCCGAGCGCAGCCACGCCTGTTGCGTCAGCTGGGTATTGTGGTCTTCCTCGTGCTGCAGGATGTCGCCGTACGATTTGGACAGCGCCTGCAGGTCGCGCCGGCCGAACACGGCGAGCAGGCCGGCGACGATCAGGCTGAACGCGAGGAAGGCGGCGACGGACCACGCGATCACGGAACGCGACGTGGCGTTCCGTTCCTGCAGGATGCGTTGTTCTTCCAGGATGAAATCGAGGAACTCGCGCCGGACCTGGTCGGTCAGGATCTTGCCGCGGCCGGCCTTGATGTTCTGGATGATCTCGACGAAGTCGCTCTTCTTGCCGCGCAGGCCGATCATCTCTTCGGCGAACGCCTGCCATTGGAGCTGCGCCGCGCGCACCCGCTCGATGCGGTCGAGCTGCGCCCGGTTGTCGTCGACGAGCCGCTCGAGGTTCTTCAGCTCGGCATCCATGCGCGGCTTGGCCGTCAGGTAAGGCGCCAGGAAATCGTCGTCGCCGGACAGCACGTAGCCGCGCATGCCGGCCTCCATGTCGGACGACAGGCGGCTGACCTCGTTGGCGCGGCCGATCACGTGCTCGGAATGCTCGACCCAGCTCAGGACATTGATGAGGTAGGCGATGATACCGACGAAGACGAGCGCGCTGAGCACGCCCATGCCCAGCGGCATGGCGACGTTGCGCGACAGGATCCGGCGGAATTGGTCACTATCGATACTCGAACCGGGCATGCTGTGTGGTTACTCTTGTGAAAAAAAATATCCCAAGTGTAACGCAAGCGAAGAAACGGAGGCGTTCGCTTGAGCGTGACTTTTTGTCAAGTCGACGGCGTTGCGGCGTATTTACGGCAGGGATCGCCGAAGATACGGGGCGGTGCGGCTGCCCTTCGCCCGCGCGACTTGCGCCGGCGGCCCTTCCGCCACCACCTTGCCGCCTGCCTCGCCCGCGCCGGGACCGATGTCGATCACCCAGTCGCAGGCAGCCACCACGCGCATCGTGTGCTCGACCATGATGACGGTGTTGCCCGCATCGACGAGACGGTCGAGCTGGGCCAGCAGGCGGTCGGCGTCGAGCGGGTGCAGGCCCGTCGTCGGCTCGTCCAGGACGTACAGCGTCCCGCCGCGGCCGGCGCGCTGCAGCTCCGTCGCCAGCTTGATGCGCTGCGCCTCGCCGCCCGAGAGCTCCGTCGCGCTCTGCCCCAGCCGCAGATAACCGAGCCCCACCTCGCGCAGCACGGAGAGCGGCCGCGCGACGGCTTCCTCGTCCGCGAAGAACGCATGCGCCTCGTCGACCGTCATGCCCAGCACGTCCGCGACGTTGCGGTCGTTGTAGCGGATCGCCAGCGTGTCGGCGTTGTAGCGTGCGCCGCCGCACGTGGGACAAGGCGCGTACACGCTCGGCAGGAACAGCAGCTCGACCATCACGAAGCCCTCGCCCGCGCAATGTTCGCAGCGGCCCTTGGCCACGTTGAACGAGAACCGGCCGGCGTCGTAGCGGCGCTTCTTCGCGGCCGGCGTCGCCGCGAACAGTTTTCTCACCTGGTCGAACAGGCCCGTGTACGTGGCGAGGTTCGACCGGGGCGTGCGGCCGATCGGCCTCTGGTCCACGCGCACGAGGCGACGGATGCCGTGCATGGGCCCCCCCGCGATGTGGCCCACGGTCGGGATGTCGGCCTCGCGCTCCAGGTCCATGCCCTCCTCCGTCCCGTCGTCGGCCCCGCCTCGTCCTTGCCCCTCTCCCAGCGCCGCGCCGACGAGATCGACGAGCACCTGGCTCACGAGCGTCGACTTGCCGGAGCCGGAGACGCCCGTCACGCCCGTCATCACGCCGAGCGGGAAGCGGACGGCGAGATCGTGCAGGTTGTTGCGCGTGACGCCTTCCAGCCGCAGCCACCCGGCCGGCTCGCGCGGGGTCCGTGCCGGCGCGCGCACGGCGTCCTGCGCATCCGTGAACAGATAGCGCCGCGTGTGCGAGCCCTTCACGTCGCGCAGGCCATCGGGCGGGCCGCTATAGAGAACCTGCCCGCCTTGCTCGCCCGCTTGCGGGCCGACGTCGACGATCCAGTCCGCGTGCCGGATCACGTCCAGCGCGTGCTCGACGACGAACAGCGAGTTGCCGGCCGCCTTCAGGCGCGCGAGCGCGTCCAGCAGCGCTTCCGTGTCGGCCGGATGCAGGCCGGCCGACGGCTCGTCCAGCACGTACACGACGCCGAACAGGTTCGAGCGCACCTGCGTGGCAAGGCGCAGGCGCTGCAATTCTCCCGGCGACAGGGTCGGCGTGCTGCGTTCCAGCGCGAGGTAGCCCAGGCCAAGCGCGAGCATCGTGTCGAGCCGCGCGCACAGGTCCGCGGCGATGCGCTGCGTGACGATCAGCTGCTCCGGATGCTTATCGGCGCGCCTGGGTGCCGTGCCGTCCGCGTAAGGACGCAGCATCTGCGCCAGGCGTTCCAGCGGGACGCGCGACAAGGTCATGATGTCCATGCCGGCAAACGTCACGGACAAGGCTTCCTGGCGCAGGCGGCGGCCCTGGCACAGCGGGCATTCCGTGCTGACCATGTAGCGCGCCACGCGCTTCTTCATCGACGCGCTTTCCGTGTTCGCGAACGTCTGCAGCACGTAGCGGCGCGCGCCGCTGAACGTGCCCTGGTAGCTGGGCGTCTCCTTGCGCTTGAGGGCGCGGCGCGTTTCCTCCGGCGTCAGGCCCGCGTACACGGGCACGGTGGGCGTCTCGTCCGTGAACAGGATCCAGTCGCGGTCCTTCCTGGGCAGGTCGCGCCACGGCGTGTCGACGTCGTAGCCCATGGTGACGAGGATGTCGCGCAGGTTCTGCCCGTGCCACGCGGGCGGCCACGCGGCGACGGCGCGCTCGCGGATGGTCAGGCTGTCGTCCGGCACCATCGACGCTTCCGTCGCGTCGTACACGCGCCCAAGTCCCGAGCATTGCGGACACGCGCCTTCCGCCGTGTTGGGCGAGAACGATTCGGCGTACAGCAGCTCCTGGCCGGGCGGATAATCGCCGGCACGCGAGTACAGCATGCGCAGTGAGTTCGACAATGTGGAGACGCTGCCGACCGAGGACCGCGTCGTCGGCGTGCCGCGCTGCTGCTGCAGGGCGACGGCGGGCGGCAGGCCGTCGATGTCGTCCACTTCCGGCACCGGCATCTGGTGGAACAGCCGGCGCGCGTAGGGCGAGACGGATTCCAGGTAGCGCCGCTGCGCTTCCGCATAGAGGGTCCCGAATGCGAGGGACGACTTGCCCGAGCCGGACACGCCCGTGAACACGACGAGCGCGTCGCGCGGGATGTCGAGGTCGACGTTCTTCAGATTGTGCTCGCGCGCGCCGCGCACGCGCACGTAGCCTGTCTTCGTTAATGGGTCGCGCATGCCTCATTCAAGCACATGCGAACACGGCAGTCCGTGCGCTGGCCCACGATCACGGAATCAGCATCCGCGCCCGCAACTCGGCAAACAGGTCGTAGAACGAATCCTCGGTCGACTGCCACGCGGCAAAGCCGAGCCGGCGGCTGTTCGCCATGTCCGTCATCACTTCGATGGGACGGCCGAGGTCGAGGTCCGTGTGCCACGGCGACACGAGCCGGTTCAGGTCCGCCTCGACGAGCTTGTGGCGCGTGGCGATCTCGCGCCAGACGGCGTGGTCGTTGGCCATCTCGGCCTCCAGCGGCCGGATCTCGCCCTCGAAACCGGCCGCCTGCACGCCGAACCATGCGGCGAGCCGGCGCCACAGCCAGCTCCAGCGGAAGTAGTCGCCGTTCGTGATGTTGAAGGCCTCGTTGCGCGCGGCGTCGTGGTCGGCGGCCCAGCGCAACTGCCGCGCGAGCATGCGCGCATCCGTCACGTCGGACAGGCCTTCCCACTGCGCCTGCGAACCGGGGAAGCGGAACGGCCGGCCCGTCGCCTTGCAGATCGACGCGTACACGGCCAGGGTCGTGCCCAGGTTCATCGCATTGCCGACCGCCATGCCGATGACCGTGTGGGGCCGGTGCACGGTCCACGTGAAGCGGTCGCGGGCGGCCGCCGCAACCACCTCGTCTTCTTGCGCGTAATAAAAATTGTCGAGGGGCAGGCGCGGCTGCGATTCGCGCAGCGGCGTGTCGGGCAAGGTGCCGGCACTGGCGTACGCCTCGAACGGGCCGAGGTAATGCTTAAGGCCCGTCACCAGCGCCACGTGGCGCAGCGTCTTGCGCGAGCCGAGCGCATCGAGCAGGTTGCGCACGAGCGCGGCGTTGACGCGGATGTTTTCCGCTTCGCTGTCCTGGCGCATCCATGTCGTGATGAAGACGTGCGTCGGGCCACCGTCGCCAAATGCCGTGGCGAGCGCTGCGCCGAGCCGTTCCGGATCCATCAGGTCGGCCGGCACGGGGATCAGGCCCGGCAGGTCGGCGGGCGGGCGGCGCGCGAGGCCGTACACGGTCCAGCCGTGGGCCAGCAGTTCCCGTGCCGTGGCATGGCCGCCGATCCCGCTGGCGCCCACGACGAGTGCGCTTCTTGTCATGCCGCTTCTCCTTGTCGATGGCAACCACCATTTTTGCCTGCTTCAGGAAAGCGCGTCGCGCCGTTGGCCACAATCTATCTGACTGAACCCGGCTCATGATATTTCCACGCGGAAATAATAGATGATAGAATGCCTAGGCTTGCAAGGTTTTCCGGAAGTTCGCATGTCGGTAAAAAAAGTCGATCCTGATATCCCCAACCGTTTCAACTATGTTGTCTGTCTCGACATCATCGTGCTCGCCTGTATCCTGGTCGTCGCCGGCCGTCCGGACGGCCTCGCGATCACGCTCAGCGCGATCATCATTGCGACGGGCGCGGTGTGCTACCGGTGTTCGGTTGGGGTGAAGTCCTATATGTCCGGCAAGCCCGCCAGGGCGCAGGCGGATCCTGGAGAGCTGGATCGCAGCCTCAGCCCTCCCACGCCGAGCGCGCCGGCGGAAAGCCTCACCGTTGCCCGCGGCAAATCGACGTCGTGGCTGCGCGAAGCTGACTAGGGCGTGTCTGACTGACCTCAGAGCAGCCATAAAACAATTGTCGCCACAAGCACGGCGGTGAAGAAGTTATGGCCGCGTTTATCGTATCGCGTTGCGACGGCGCGGAAGTCTTTTAATCGGTTGATGGCGCGCTCGACGACGTTACGCCCCTTGTACGCTTCAGCGTCGAAGCGCGGTGGCGATCCGCCCCGACGCCCTTTGCGCAGCCGGTTTTTCTGTGCATCGAGTCGTTCCGGGCAGACGCAGCGAATTCCCCGCTGCTGGATCTCTCGCCGATAATGACGCGCGCCATATGCCCGGTCGACACGTAGGCACGTCGGGCGTTTGCGCGGACGCCCTCGTCCCGATCGGGGCACGGAGATGGCATCAAGGACGGTGCCGATGTTCGCCGCGTCGCTGCATTGCCCGGCTGTGACTACGAAAGATAAAGGCAAGCCATGCCCGTCTACGCAGAGATGGATTTTGCTGGTGAGGCCACCACGCGAATGTCCCAGCCACTCGTCAGTTACATCCCCCTTTTTTCTGACGAAGGAAGCGTCTTCCGGGCGCCGGCCGCACTTCGTTGCGCCTTCACATGGGTCGCGTCAAGCGCAGCGCCATCCCAGTCGATGCGGCCAGACGCATCCGCTGCCGCTTGCATGATCTTGAGAAGGCGGTGCCATGTACCGTTGCGCGACCAGCGCACAAACCTGTCGTAGCAGGTCTGCCAGGGACCGTAGCGAGGCGGAATGTCGCGCCAGGGCGCGCCAGTTCGCAATCGCCACAAGATCCCGTTGATCACATGTCGATGCCCGACATACGCATGACCGTGACGTGGATTGGGCGGCAAATGTGGCTCCAGCTGCCGCCATTGCTGTTCAGTTAGATCAGTTCGGCTCATCGCCATCTGACCAACCAAACAAAATTTCGTTCACTCAGTCAGACAGACCCTAGTCGGCCCTGAAGGAAGGACTGAACTCCAGCGCTTCGCACATCCCGTCGATTCCCGCGCCCGGCTCGAATCGGCGGGTGACCGCCCGCGTCCGTTCGTCGAGACCGGACACGGCCAGCAGGCCGCCCAGCGCGCGCACGAGCCGCCGTTCGTCCAGCCGCCCCGCCGGCAGGCTCGCGCCGACGCCGAGCGCCGTCACGCGCGCGCCATTGTCGAACTGGTCGTGCGCCAGCGGCACGACGAGCTGCGGCGTCCCCGCGCGCAGCGCCTCCGCCGTCGTGCCGATACCGCCGTGGTGGACGAGCGCCGCCGCCTGCGGCAGCAGGGCCCGCAGCGGCACGTAGTCCTGCCACAGCATCGTGGGCGGCAGGTCGGCCGGCACCTGGTCGCGGTGCGGCGTGAGGAACACGGCGCGCCGGCCCAGGCGCGTGGCGGCCGCACACGCATGGCGGAAGTACGCGGTCGCCTGCGTGTTGCCGGTACCGTGCGTGAACACCAGCGGGGCCGGGCCGGCCTGCAGGAACGCTTGCAAGTCGGCGGCGAGCGTCGCATCCGCATTCGGATCGAACAAGGGAAAATCGCCGCGCACCAGCGGTTGCGGCCAGTCGGGCTGCGTGGGCGCGAACCAGTCGGGGAACAGCGTCAGCGACAGGTCGGGCACGGACGCGATCCAGTCCATCAGCGACGGCACCGGTGTCAAGCCGTGCGCCGTGCGCGCCGCGTTCACGTCCGCCAGCGCGACGGGATCGATGAAGCGCCGGCCCACCCAGCGCCAGAACGCGCGGCGTGCGGCCAGCGGCACCCACGCCGGCACGCGCCACGGGCCCACCAGCAGCGGATCATGCACCGTCATCAGGTTCGCCGGCGCGAGGTAGGCGGCCGCGACCTTCACACCGGGATGCACCGCGCGGCACAGGTCTGCTTCCGGCAGCGCGAGCGGATGCACGAGCAGCGTGCAGGATTCATGCTGCGGCAGCGCCGCGACGAAGGGCACGATGCGCGCCATCGCGGGCCGCGTCGCGCGCCACACGACGCCGAAGCCGCGCGTCGGGTGCCACAGGTCGGGATCGCGCAGCACCGCCTCGTCGGCGGGCAGGCCCGTGAACGGCAGGCCGGTCGGGCGCACCCACGGGCCGTGCTGCTCGGGCGCGAGGAAGCTCACGCGGTGGCCGCGGGCACGCAGCGCGAGCGCCAGCGCGAGGAACGGGAACAGATCGCCGGCCGAGCCGATCGTGACGACGACGTAGTGTTGAGGTTCGATGCGGAGCTCCTGCTAGAATATGAGTTCGTTTATCAGGAGATTCTACCCATGCGCCTGTAATGCCCGCCGTTCGCAACGCGACGGCCTCGAAACCTTCCGGCTTTCCTTGGCATTCAGGAGTTCCTCATGGCGCATCCCTATCTCGCGGCCCTGCACGGGGTCGACATCGTCCTGCCCGACGGGCGCATTCTCTTCACGAACCTGCACGAGTCGTTTCAAGCGGAGACGGTCGGCCTGATCGGCCATAACGGCAGCGGCAAGTCCACGCTGGGGCGCGTGCTCGCGGGCGACCTCGAACCCGCCGCCGGCCGCATCGAGCGCCCGGGACGCATCCGCTACGTGGCCCAGCAGACCGGGGCCACGTCCGCACGGTCCCTGGCCGAAGTCGCCGGCCTCGACGCCCCGCTGGCCGCGCTGCGCCGCCTGGCTGCAGGCGATGCACGCGACGAGGACTTCGACCTCGTCGGCGACCGCTGGGACCTGGAAGCGCGCTGGGAGGCGATGCTGGACGGCGCCGGTCTCGATGCGCGTCTCGCACCGCAAGCCTTGTCCGGCGGCCAGCACACGCTGCTCACGCTGATCGGCGCCTTTTGCTCGGACGCCGACCTGCTCGTGCTGGACGAACCGGGCAACCACCTCGATGCAGGCAACCGCGCGTTCCTGCTCGACCGGATGCGCGCATGGCGCCAGTCCGGCCGCGGCCTGCTGCTCATCAGCCACGACCGCGACCTGCTGGAGCACGTCGAGCGCACGCTGGAAGTCCACGCGGGCGGGCTGCGGCGCCATGGCGGTGGATGGTCGCTCGTGGCGGAGCAACGCGAGGCGGAACTGGCCGCCGTCGGCGCCCGGCTGGAACGCGCCCGCACCGAGCGGCGCCAGGGCGAGCAGAAAATGCGCGACCAGGCCGAGCGCGCCGCGCGCAAGAGCGCCCGCGGCGCGCGCGCGAAGGCGGACGGCGGCATGCCGAAGATCGTGCTGAACGCCCTGCCCCAGCGCGCCGAACAGACGGACGGCGCCCGCGCCGAGCGCCACGCGCGCGCGCGGCAGGCGTTACAGGATGGCGTGGCCGGCGCGTTCGCGACCTTCGATGCGCTGCACCAGCAGCCGGCCTTTCCGCAGCTGGACGTCGACATCCCGCCCAGCCAGACTGCGCTCGCGTTCGACGCGCTCGTCGCGCGCCACGGTCCCCGTCAGCCGCTGGACTGGCGCGTGCAGGGCGCGGCGCGCATCGCGCTTGCGGGGCCGAACGGCTGCGGCAAATCGACGCTGCTGCGCACGATCGCCGGAGAGATCGCCCCGCTGTCCGGCAGCGTGCACGGGCTGCCCGGCGTGCTGCTGGACCAGCACCTGGCCATGCTCGATCCGGCACGCAGCCTGCTGGATCATTTCCCCACCTCGCACGACGCAGGCCGCCTGCGCCAGATGCTCGCGCTCGCGGGGCTGGGCCCGGACCGCATCCTGCGGCCCAGCGGCGAGCTGAGCGGCGGCGAACGCATGCGCGGCGCGCTGCTGCTGGCCGTACTGCGCGAGCCGTCACCGAAGCTATTGATGCTGGACGAGCCGACCAACCACCTCGACCTCGCGAGCGTGGAGGCGCTGGAAGCGATGCTGGGGTCGTGGCCTGGGGCGCTCGTCGTCGTATCGCACGACGGGCGCTTGCTGGAGAAGCTGGCGCTCACCCACCGGCTCGAGTGGACGGCGGGTGGGTGGATCGCTGGCGATGCGGCTGAAAACGTTGTCGATAAATAACTGATCTTCTGGCAATATTATGTCAATACATTTGCAAGGAGAAGGACATGCGGTCAAGGTGGAGCATCGCGTTGCTCATGGGCGTCGCCGTGCAAATCTGCGCGCCCGCGTGGGCGCAGGGTACGCCGCCACCGGTCGACGCTTTTTTCGGCAATAACGCGTTTGGCGGGGCCCAATTGTCGCCCAGCGGGCGCTACCTGGCGATGCGCACGAATCGCGAAGGCCTCCGCGATTTCCTTGCCGTGATGGACCTGGAAACGAAGGACGCCAAGGCGGTCGTGTCCTTCGCCGATCTCGACGTTGACCAATTCCGTTGGGTGAATGACAACAGGCTCGTGTTCGATGTGCGCGATGCGGAATACGCCAGCGCCGACCAGGACGGTGCGCCCGGCCTGTTCGCCGTCGACCGTGATGGCAGCAACTACCGCCAGCTGGCACAGCGTACCGTCCGCCAACCCTCGCCGCAGCCGTGGAACACGTTCCTCCTCTCCCAGGCCGGCAGCCAGGATTCGGAATGGATCTACGTGGCGCGTCCCATGTACGACAAAAACGACAAGTACTTCGGTACCCGGCTGCGCCGCCTCAACACATTGACCGGCAACGCCGAGGTCGGTCCCGAACCGGATGTGGAAGTCAGCGCCTTCATGCTCGATGCCAAAGGTGCGCCGCGACTGGCCATGCTGTACGGCGACATCAAGACCGTCATGCACTATCGCGATCCGGCGACGGGGAAGTGGCGCGAGGTGGCCAGCTTCGACACCTATCGCGGCACCCGGGATGCGATCACGCCGCTCGGCTTCGGTCCCGATGGCACGCTGTACGTCGTGGCCAACGCCGGAGAGGACACGGCATCGCTGCGCACTTTCGATTTCGCCACCGGTACGGTGAACAAGGAGCCGGTCGTCGTCACGCGTGGCTATGACTTCGACGGCAGCCTGCTCGGCAACAGCAAGCTGCTGGGCGTGCGCCTGACCACCGATGCCGAGGCCGACGTCTGGTTCGATCCGGCGATGACGGCGCTCCAGGCGGCAGTGGACAAGGCCCTGCCCGGTGCGATCAACATGATCGACGCTCCGGCCAGGTCCACCGTGCCTTGGGTACTCGTAAAATCCTATTCCGACCGCCAGCCGCTGCGCTACCTCCTGTACCACACGCAATCCGGGACGCTCGAACTGGTCGGCAATACCTATCCGAAGATCGATCCCGCGCGCATGGGGCGGCAGGAACCTGTCCGGTACAAGGCGCGCGACGGCCTCGAGATCCCCGGACTGCTGACGCTGCCGCCCGGCGGCACGCGCAAGAACCTGCCGATGGTGGTGCTGGTGCACGGCGGGCCCTGGATCCGCGGCGCCAGCTGGGGCTGGAATCCCGAGTCGCAATTCCTCGCGTCGCGCGGCTATGCCGTGCTGGAGGTGGAGTTTCGTGGCAGCACCGGTTTCGGCATGCGTCATTTCGAGGCCGGCCTGAAGCAATGGGGCCTGGCCATGCAGAACGACATCGCCGACGGCACGCGCTGGGCCATCGACCAGGGGATCGCCGACCCCAAGCGGATCTGCATCGCGGGTGCCAGCTACGGCGGCTATGCGACGCTGATGGGACTCGTCAACGACCCCGGCCTCTACCGTTGCGGCATCGATTGGATCGGGGTGACCGACATCGAACTGATGTACACCGGCACCTGGTTTTCCAAGCCGGACTATCCCGAGGGATACCTGCGCTACGGCATGCCATTCCTGATCGGCGACCCGGTCAAGGATGCCGAACAGTTGAAGGCAACCTCGCCGATCCAGCAGGCATCACGCATTCACCAGCCCTTGCTGCTGGCCTATGGCGACGAAGACAAGCGCGTACCTCTGTATCATGGCAAAAAATTCTATGCCGCCGTCAAACGGAGCAACGAGCAGGTCGAATGGGTGACGTACGCCGGCGAAGGTCATGGCTGGTCGCTGGCGAAGAACCGGATCGATTTCTGGCAACGCGTCGAGCGCTTCCTCGACCGGCATATCGGACCCGGCCGGCGGTAAACGGCGCAGGTCCGGCGCTTACAGGAACCGGTCGAGAATCTTCCGGCTCCCCTTGTCGACGGCGAACATGTCGCGGATGAGGAAGTGGATGCCATGGCTGTCCGCGATCAGCAGCGAATACGTGCCCAGCCGGCGGATGTCTTCCTCGCCCTTGAGCACGAACTCGGTGTCGCCGCGGTCGGTTTTCACGGTCCACGTACACGGCGTGGCATAGCTGGACACGCCCTTGATCGACAAAATCTCGGGCATGAATTCGCGGCCATCGAGTTCTTCCGTCACGAGCGCGCGGATGTCGGCCGGCATCGTGTCGAGGTCGTCGATCCACGCGACTTCCTTGCCGCCGTCGCGCACGAGCGAGATGCCCTTCGAGGGCGCCTGCACGGGGAATGAGCGCACGGGCGTGACGCCCACGAATTCCTCGCCCTCGGCATTCGTCAGGACCAGCTTCCCGAACGGGTCACGCTTCAGTTGAAAAGTTGCATTCATCGTTCAGTCGTCCTTGCTGCCGTCGTCGTCCGGATCCTGGTCCACGTTGCGCGCCTGCGCTTCGTACAGGCGGTAATACGCACCTTCGCGGGCCATCAGTTCGTCGTGGTTGCCTTCTTCCACCACCTGGCCGCGGTCCAGCACGACGAGGCGGTCGGCGCGGTGCAAGGTGGACAGGCGGTGCGCGATCGCGATCGTCGTGCGACCCTGCACCAGATTGTCCAGCGCCTTCTGGATTTCCTTTTCCGTTTCCGAGTCGACCGAGGACGTCGCTTCGTCCATGATCAGGATCGGCGGGTCGATCAGCAGCGCGCGGGCGATCGAGATGCGCTGGCGCTCGCCGCCGGACAGGCCCTGGCCCCGCTCCCCGACCATCGAGTCGTACCCCTGCGGCAGGCGCAGGATGAATTCGTGGGCGTGCGCGGCGCGGGCGGCGGCGATGATCTCTTCGCGCGTCGCATCCGGCTTGCCGTAGGCGATGTTGTCCGCGATGGTGCCGAAGAACAGGAATGGCTCCTGCAGCACGAGGCCGATGTGGCGGCGGTAGTCCGCGACGGCGAAGCTGCGGATGTCGCGACCGTCCAGCAGGATCGCGCCTTCCGCCACGTCGTAGAAGCGGCAGATCAGGTTGACCAGGGTGCTCTTGCCCGAGCCGGAGTGGCCCACGAGGCCCACCATCTCGCCGGCCTTGATGTTCAGCGAGATGCCGCGGTTGACGGCGCGGTTGCCGTAGCGGAAGCCCACTTCGCGCAGCGCGATGTTGCCCTCGACCTTGTCCAGTTTCACCGGGTTGACGGGCTCGGGAACGCTCGACACGTGGTCGAGGATGTCGAAGATGCGCTTCGCGGCCGACGCGGATTTCTGCGTGACGGACACGATGCGGCTCATCGAATCGAGGCGGACGTAGAAGCGGCCGCTGTACGCGATGAACGCCGACAGCACGCCGACGGTGATCTCCTGCTGGCTCACCTGCCAGATGCCGAAGCACCAGATGATGAGCAGGCCCAGTTCCGTCAGCAGCGACACGGTCGGCGAGAACAGCGACCACACCTTGTTCAATTTGTCGTTGACGGCCAGGTTGTGTTTATTGGCATCGCGGAAACGCGACGCCTCGCGATGCTCCTGCGCGAACGCCTTCACGACGCGGATGCCGGGGATGGTGTCGGCCAGCACGTTCGTGACCTCGCCCCACACGCGGTCGATCTTTTCGAAGCCGGTACGCAGCTTGTCGCGGACGACGTGGATCATCCACGCGATGAACGGCAGCGGCACGAGCGTGATCAGGGCGAGCTTGGCATTGATGCTGAACAGGATCACGCCCGTCATGATGATCATGAGGACGTCGGACAGGAAGTCCAGCAGGTGCAGCGACAGGAACACGCAGATGCGGTCCGAGCCGCTGCCGATGCGCGACATGAGGTCGCCCGTGCGCTTGCCTCCGAAGAATTCCAGCGACAATCTCAGCAGGTGTTCATAGGTTTCGGAACGCATGTCGGCGCCCATCCGCTCGGACACGAGGGCGAGGATGTAGGTGCGGCCCCAGCCCAGCGCCCAGGCCAGCATGCTCGATGCGAACAGGCCGCCCATGTACATGTAGACGAGGTGCGTGTCGATGTGCTTGCCGTTCTGGTACGGGATCAGCACGTTGTCCATCAGCGGCATCGTCAGATACGGCGGAATCATGTGTGCGCCGGTACTTGCCAACATGAGCAAGAATCCGAGGAGCAACTGCCCCTTGTAAGGCCGGGCGAAGCGCCACAGGCGGAACAGGGTCCAGGTCGACGGCGGCGTATGCAGCACCTTGGTGCAGATCGGGCAGTCTTCCTGGTCCGGTTCCAGCGGTGCCTTGCAACTCGGGCAAGTATGTTGCTCGGGCGATTGCACGGCGACGCCGCTGACGTGGCTTTCGACCTGGTCCTGGAACTGGTCCACGACGCGGATGGCTTGCAGATTCTGGCCCAAGGTAAAGCGCCAGGCCGCCAGCAGGCCGTTCTGGTCGACGAGTTCGAGGTGGCCGACGCCCGCATGGTCGTGGTGGCGCATTGTCAAACCGGCACGATACGGCCAGTCGCGCCATATCGTGTCGCCGGGTGCGCGGGTCAGCAGGCGATAATTCGTGACGACAAGAATACCTTTGGTGAAACGTAATTTCGCATCGAGGTCAACCTCGACGCTGTTTAAAACGTTTTCCCCTGGCGCAAGCTTCTTCGCGACGTCCGCCTGCCAGTGCTCAGGCAGGAAACCGGCGGTCAACGCCTGCGGACCGGAGGGAATAAGTTGTTGAGTTGTCATGTGATGCCGCCGGCAAAGGCGAGTTTTGGTTCTGATCTGTACGATGGAACGTTGAGGGCGGTGTTGCCGTTGACACGCGCACCTTCCGAAACGCGGCGCTTCGGCGTGTACGGTATTCTATCGGAGGGGCCAGAGTGGCAGAAATCGGTTCGGCACGGTAAGCTTCGTTCCGGCAAGTATACAACATGTGCATTATGGAAAGAGAGGAAGACGGGGCCGCGATCCGGCAGCGTCTTTGGCCATCGATGTGCAAACTTAGGCAATGCCACGCGATGAGAGAGCGGTCGTCGCGTGGCTGGATATTTTCATGACAAATAAGAAAGACATTGCAATTCTTCGTGTAAACCACCTGCGTGGACCGAACATCTGGACCTACCGCCCTGTCATCGAAACGTGGCTCGACATCGGCGAACTCGAAGAATGTCCTTCGAATAAACTCCCCGGCCTGTATGAACGCCTCACCGCCTGGCTGCCGGGCCTGATCGAACACCGCTGCGGCGTCGGCGAACGGGGCGGCTTCCTGGAGCGCCTGCGCGACGGCACGTGGTCCGGTCACATCCTCGAACACATCGTCCTCGAATTGCAGAACCTGGCCGGCATGAAGACCGGTTTCGGTAAAACCCGCTCCACCGCCGACCGCGGCATTTATAAAATGGCATTCCGCACGCGCGACGAAACCGTCGGCCGTGCCGCCCTGCAGGCTGGCCACGCGCTGCTGATGGCCGCCATCAACGACACCCCGTTCGACCTGCAGGCCAAGGTCGATGCGCTGACGGAACTGGTCGACCGCTACTGCCTGGGCCCCTCGACCGGCCACATCGTCGACGCCGCCACCGACCGCCGCATTCCGTCCATCCGCCTGACCGAAGGCAACCTCGTGCAACTGGGCCACGGCAGCGCGCAGCGCCGCATCTGGACGGCCGAGACGGACCGCACGAGCGCCATCGGCGAATCCATCGCCAGCGACAAGGACCTGACCAAGACCCTGCTCGCCTCCTGCGGCGTGCCGGTGCCGGAAGGGTCGGTCGTGCGCAGCGCGGCAGCCGCGTGGGAAGAAGCGCAGGACATCGGCCTGCCGGTCGCCATCAAACCCGTCGACGGCAACCATGGCCGCGGCGTGTCGCTGAACCTGATGTCGGAAGCGGACGTGCATGCCGCCTACGCCATCGCGTCCGAAGAAGGCGATTCCAGCGCCGTCCTCGTCGAGCGCTTCATTCCCGGCAACGAACACCGCCTGCTCGTCGTCGGCTCGAAAGTCGTCGCCGCCGCCAAGGGCGAATCGCTGTGGGTCGTCGGCGACGGCACCTCCACCGTCACGCAGCTGTGCGACGGCCAGATCAACATCGATCCGCGCCGCGGCAATTCCGAAGAATTCCCGCTCAGCCCCGTCGTGCCGGCCGAAAGCGACGAGGTCAAGCTGGACCTGCAACGCCAGGGCCTCACGCCGGCTTCGGTCCCGCAGGCCGGCCAGAAAGTGCTGATCCAGTTGAACGGCAACGTGGCCGACGACGTCACGGACGAGGTCCACCCGGAAGTCGCGTACGTGGCCGCGCTGGCCGCGCGCGTCGTCGGCCTGGACATCGCCGGCATCGACCTCGTGTGCGAAGACATCTCGCGCCCGCTGGAGGAGCAGCGCGGCGCTATCATCGAAGTCAATTCCAGCCCGGGCCTGCTCGCGCACATCAAGCCCGCCAAGGGCGAGCCGCGCAACGTGGGCAAGGCGATCGTGGAACACCTGTTCGCCGAGGGCGAGACGGGCCGCATCCCGCTCGTGGGCGTCACGGGCACCACGGACGCGGCACTCGCCGCGCGCCTCGTCGGCACCGTGCTGAACCTGGCCGGCAAGCACGTGGGCGTGGCCAACCGCGAGGGCCTGTTCCTCGACGGCCGCCAGGTCACGGCGCAGGACGGCACCCGCTTCGACGCCGGCCAGCGCCTGCTGATCAACCGCACCGTGCAGGCCGCCGTGTTCGAATCGAACGCGCGCACGATCCTGACCGAGGGCCTGCCGTACGACCGCTGCCTCGTCGGCATCGTGACCGACATGGGCAGCGTGGCCGACGTGGCCGACCTGTACGTGCGCGACGACGATGCGCTCTACAACGTGGTGCGCAGCCAGGTCGACGTCGTGCTGTCCGATGGCGCGGCCGTGCTGAACGCGGCCGATGAACGCGTGGCCGCGCTGGCCGAACTGTCCGACGGCGCCGTGCTGTTCTACGCGCAGGACGAAGCCAACGCCACCCTGGCCGCGCACCGCGCGGGCGGCGGCCGCGTCGCATTCGTGCGCAACCACCACATCGTCCTGGCCCAGGGCAGCGAGGAAATGCCGCTGCTGGGTATCGACAAAGTGAAGCCCGCCACCGCGGCGCAGCCGAATGCCCTGCTCGCGGCCGCGCTGGCCGGCTGGGCGCTGGACGTGCCGACGGACCTGATCTGCGCCGGCCTGCGCACGTTCGACCCGGCCGGCAAAAAGAAAAAGGCCTAATGGCGAGCCTGGCATGACCGGGCCGATACCGCAAGACCCTAAAGGAAAGACTTATGGAAGTATCACGCGTACGCGCCCTGCGCGGTCCCAACCTCTGGAGCCACCACACGTCGATCGAGGCGATCGTCGCCTGCGCGCCGGAAGAGGAATCGATCGGCGCCCTGCCCGGCTTCGAGACGCGCCTGCGCGCCCTGTTCCCGGAAATCTGGCCGCTGCAGCCGACCGGCCATGACGACACGATCCCGCTGGCCCAGGTGCTGGAAGTCGCCGCGCTGGCCCTGCAGGCGCAGGCCGGCTGCCCCGTCACGTTCAGCCGCACGACCGCCACGCTGGAGCGCGGCATCTACCAGGTCGTCGTCGAGTACAGCGAAGAAGACGTCGGCCGCCTCGCAATGGAACTGGCCGGGCAGCTGTGCGCCGCGGCCCGCAACGACCAGCCGTTCGACCTCGAAGGCGCGCTGAAGCAGCTGCGCGACCTGGACGAGGACGTGCGCCTCGGCCCGTCGACGGGTTCGATCGTACACGCCGCCGTCGCGCGCGGCATCCCGTTCCGCCGCCTGACCGAGGGCAGCCTCGTGCAATTCGGCTGGGGCAGCCGCCAGCGCCGCATCCAGGCCGCCGAGATCGACGCCACCGGCGCCATCGCGGAATCCATCGCGCAGGACAAGGAACTGACCAAGACCCTGCTGAACGCGGCCGGCGTGCCCGTCCCGCTGGGCCGCAGCGTGAACGATCCGGACGACGCCTGGGCCGCCGCCCAGGAAATCGGCCTGCCGGTCGTGATCAAGCCGAAGGACGGCAACCAGGGCAAGGGCGTGACCGTGAACGTCACCACGCGCGAGCAGCTGGACGCGGGCTTTGCCGCCGCGTCCGAGTTCCGCGACGAGATCATGGTCGAAAAATACCTGCCGGGCCACGACTACCGCCTGCTCGTCGTCGGCAACAAGCTCGTCGCCGCCGCGCGCCGCGACCCGCCGCACGTCGTGGGCGATGGCGTGCACACCGTGCGCCAGCTCGTCGACATCGTCAACAAGGACCCGCGCCGCGGCGACGGCCACGCGACGTCGCTCACGAAGATCCGCTTCGACGACATCGCCCTCGCCTCGCTGGCGAAGCAGGGCTATGACGCGGAATCGGTCCCGCCGAAGGGCCGGCGCGTCACCCTGCGCAACAACGCGAACCTGTCGACGGGCGGCGCCGCCACCGACGTCACGGACGACGTGCATCCGGAAGTGGCGGCGCGCGCCATCGCGGCCGCGCACATGGTCGGCCTGGACATTTGCGGCGTCGACCTCGTGTGCGACAGCGTGCTGAAACCCATCGAGGACCAGGGCGGCGGCATCGTCGAAGTGAACGCCGCGCCGGGCCTGCGCATGCACATCTCGCCGTCGTTCGGCAAGGGCCGCGCCGTCGGCGAAGCCATCATGGACACGCTGTACGGTCCGGGCGACGACGGCCGCATCCCGGTCGTCGCCGTGACGGGCACGAACGGCAAGACGACGACCGTGCGCCTGATCGCGCACCTGCTCGCAAGCTCCGGCCTGCGCACCGGCATGACGAATACGGACGGCGTGTACATCCAGGGCCGCCGCATCGACAGCGGCGACTGCAGCGGCCCGCGCAGCGCGCGCAACGTGCTGCTGCACCCGGACGTCGACGCGGCCGTGTTCGAGACGGCGCGCGGCGGCATCCTGCGCGAGGGTCTCGCGTACGACCGCTGCCAGGTCGGCGTCGTCACCAACATCGGCTCGGGCGACCACCTGGGCCTGAACTACATCACCACGCTGGAAGACCTCGCGGTCCTGAAGCGCGTGATCGTGCAGAACGTCGCGCCGAACGGGATGGCCGTGCTGAACGCGGCCGACCCGATCGTCGCGGGCATGGCCGAGAACACGAAGGGCGACATCACTTATTTCGCCGCGGACTGCTCGCTGCCCGTCATGCAGAAGCACCGCGCGCAGGGCCGCCGCATCGTCTACGTCGACAAGGGCCACCTCGTCGCGGCGCAAGGCAAGAACGAAGAACGCGTGCCACTGGCCGAGGTGCCCATCACCCGCGGCGGCGTGATCGGCTTCCAGGTCGAGAACGTGATGGCGTCCGTGGCCGCCGCGTGGGCCGTCGGCATCTCGTGGGATGCGATCCGCGTGGGTCTCAAGACGTTCGTCGGCGAGAGCGACAACGCGCCCGGCCGCTTCAACGTGTTCGACTACCGCGGCGCGACGGTCATCGCCGACTACGGCCACAACCCGGACGCGATCCAGGCCCTCGTGAACGCCGTCGAATCGATGCCGGCCAAGCGCCGCTCGGTGGTGATCTCGGGCGCGGGCGACCGCCGCGACGAGGACATCCGCGACCAGACCCGCATCCTGGGTAAAGCGTTCGACGACGTGCTGCTGTACGAAGACCAGTGCCAGCGCGGCCGCCTCGAGGGCGAAGTCGTGGGCCTGCTGCGCGAGGGCCTCGCCGGCGCGCCCCGGACGACGCACATCGACGAGATCAAGGGCGAGTTCGTCGCCATCGACAAGGCGCTCGAACGCCTGCGGCCGGGCGACCTGTCGCTGATCCTGATCGACCAGGTGGACGAGGCGCTGGCGCACATCGCCAAGCGGGTCAAGGAAGGCTGACGCCCTCTGGCCGTTGTTCCGAAACGGGCGCCGCGAGCGCCCGTTTTGCTTTTTATTGGTGCTGCTCAGAAACGTCAGGCACCGCGCACGCTACGTTAGGCAACGAACGTGGCCAGGCGCGGCATCTGGCATACCATGAATGAGAATTCGAGCGAGCGGTGCAACCATGACGATCGACAAGCAATCCCACCCCGTTGCAGACAACGACCCGGCCCCGGAAATGCCCTTCCGGCGCCTCCTGTACCGCTTCCTGTTCTTCGACTGGCTGTTCCGCGACGTCAGCGCCGCGCGCGACCGCATCGAACGGCACGCCGCGCACCAGCACAACCGCAAAATGAGCCGCTACCTGCCCGTCTACCTGCGGCGCTGGTCGTTCCTGACCGCCTTCGATTTCGCGCTCGGCATCCTGTTCGAGAAGGTGCTGCAGGCCGGGATCGTGTCGGCCTGGTTCTTCACGTGGTCGTGCGTGACCTTTACCGGCATGGTCGTCATCACCGTGGCCTGGCTCATCCTCAACCACGCGCGCCTGTCCTGAACTTGATGCCCAGTAAGTTGCCTTGGCGAAATTAACGGGAAACTGATGTCCTCAACCACAAGGAGGACGTCATGACTTACCGATGGATCGACGACCAGGGCTTGCTGAAGAAAATGCTCGGTGAACGGCGGAGCGACCGCTGGACGGCCGAGAGTGTGCAGGATGCGTTGCGGGCGCGGGGCGTGCACGCGGCGGCAAGGGCGATGGAGTATCGGCGCGTGGGGCTGGAGACGGCGCTCAGGGTGTTGGCGGTGCAGGGCAAGCGACGGCGCGGTTCGATTTCATGACCGAGCCGCACATGTGCTGCCTTGTTTCCTGTCATCGGCGTGCGGCCGTGGCCGAACAGTCGCTGTCCGGCCCCGCATCGAGCGTGATACACTTGGAGCAAAGGAGCATGTCATGATCATTTATACTCACGCTCAAACAAGTCTCGAATTTTTGCGCTCTGCGTTCGCCAGGTTGACCGTAGGCTCAAAGGTTTCCAACGCAGCGTTGGAAAAGTATCGTCGCAAGCAGGGTACCATCGCCGCGGGTGGCGCACCAGAAACGCTGGACGTCTATAAGTCCATCTACCGAAATAAAAAGCTGACCCCAGAGGAGCAATACCGCGCCTTGTTCGGCAAGCCGTTCGAGCAAGAATAGGGGTTTCTTTGACTCTTAAAGTTTCGGTAAAAATTTCGACTCTCCTTAGTGGCGCCTTATCGTTTCACGAGATCAACCAACTGTTGACGGATTTTTTCGAGTGGAAAAAACTCGGTCCAGCGGGCGAACACGAAAGCTATATTTTCGGCAAGGACGGCTTCTACGTCCCGCCAGCCAGTCCTCCCGACACGTTGCGCCATGCCCATATGGTGCCGCCGGAGGACGATCCGTTGTATGCCCAATGGAACATCGACTTCAAACGGCGTCCTCCATCGCGAAAAACAAGCAATAAAGCGCTTGTTTATGCGTGCAATATCAATGGTTTCACGAAAAGGGAAACCTATTTATTGATTGGCATTCTGGAGAATCCAAACGCGCATGAGTTCATCAAAAAGCGTACCCCGATCGAAATCGCGGTGATGAATGAATACATTAGGATCGCGCAGGCGTTCAACCATGACGCGAGACAGCCGGCAAATTTCATCGATGTAAATTATTCCAGGTCAAACTAACGCGGTGACGGCCTTGACTTGGCGCGTGCCGCAGCGAGCCCTCCCCAGGTCACGCTGACGCGGTAAAATGGCGGTCCTGGCACCCTCTTGCCCCGCTGTCCCCGATCTTGACCACATGAACGTTCCACGCGAAATCAACGCCGATGCGGCCAAACGCCTCGCGACCGAAAAGCACACCCCAATGATGCATAGGTACTTTTGCCTATGACAGCGGAACCGATTTAGAAAAAGCTACGCCAAAAGCTACGCCTTAAAAATAAGCGCCGAGGCAAAACCCACGTTGCAAAAGCAATATTTCTAGTTCAATATCCATCTTTACCTTAACCCGACGCGGACGTGTGCACCGCTGAACGGTTGCAAGTCAACTGTAGAGAGGGATGATTTGAAACAAGTTGTAATCGACAGTGAAGAAAAAGCCTTCGAGTATCTCGAGAAAGCTCTGAAAAACAAGATCGGCGACACCCCGCTTGAACTAAAATTCGACGGTTGGCCGTTCTTACAGATCCGCCTCAAAGGGCCGGGATACGACTCGACGATCACTTCTGACATCGCCGAGGCCGTGATAGAGTTGCAACGTGCAGTAAACAGAGCTTACGCACGTACAGTTCACGGCACTGCAAACTCCCGAAGCCTGACCGATACTGAACGACGAGACGTCCAGTTCAAGGCCAAGGTCAAACGCGGGAGCTCAGTTCTCGAGATCAATCTAGGCGAGTTCGCTGAAAAGCTTGCTACAGCAATTACTACGAAAATGAGCCCTGAAATGCTTGTGCTCACCGTGCTTGGCATTACCGTTACCGGGGCCAGTTTGTTGGCCTACAAAGCTTTCCTCAAGCACCGGAGCGATGACAAACAGATCGAGCAAACCACTCGTGATCGTATTGCCATGAGCCAAGAGGAAACAAAGCGCGCCAAAATCATGGCGGATGCGCTGACACGTGTGCCTGCTCTACGCCACACGCGTGATGATTTCGATGATGCCCGACAAGGCATTCTGCGCTCAGCTGCAAACGCGAACTCCCTCGAAGTTAACGACCTCGAGATTGAAGGCGAGGCAGCCCGCGTAATCGGAACTGCTCGACGCACAGAGTCGGAAGAGGTCCAACTGAATGGTAATTACACTATCCTAGCGACAGACCTCCGCCGACCTGACGAAATCCGCTTGCGGGTGGAAAACCGCCAAACGGGACAGGAATTTTTCGCGTCGTTCCGTGATCAAACACTTAATCGTTCGCAAGTAGCACTTTTACAAGATGCCGAGTGGTCCCGGCGACCGGTCTATCTCAGCATAAACGCTCGTTCGCTGCGCGGTGAAATCACAACAGCAACCGTGATTTCAGTCACACAGCAACCGCTCGCAGCAAGGGATGAATAAAGCACCGCTGGATGTTATGAGGTAAACATCCGTGCGCCCGTCACCTTGACCTCACACCGCTCGGCAGTTGACGACTGCCAAGTTGCCATAAACCCAACACGCCCACTATGTCTTCATCGACAACAGGAGGGCATATGGGCAACGTGGTCTATACCGGGGAAATCGAGAAACTGGAAGGGCATGCGTCGTACGGCGACGGCGGATGCGTCGCGCTCGTGCAGCGGCTGACGAGCGCCGGGCACACAAGCACCTGGAAGCGCGGACAGCGTGTAGTCGACCTGCGCTCCCTTGCTCCGGGCACGGTGATCGCCAATTTCGAGCCCGATGGCAAAGGCGGCTTCCGCTTTCCGAACAAGAAGGGTTCACACGCAGCATTGTTCATGGGGTTTGGAGGGCGCAGCGTTACCAGCGGCCGGGCGACGTCGATCATCGTCATGGATCAGTGGATTGGGCAGCGAGTGCACTCCAGGCCTATCAGGGCTTACGGCGATCGCCCTTACCAGCCGGGCGCCGGCCACCACGACAGCGACAACGCGGATCAGTTTTACGTGGTGGTGAAATGAGGCGCGCGCTTCTGCTTTGCGCGGCCCTGGCGCCGGCCGTGCATTCACAAGTCATCGAGTGCCCGAAGTTCTACCCTTCGACGGACACGGCCCTGGCTGAGGTACCGTACCAGCACAAGGGCGGGGGCTTCGTCGCCAAGTCCCCGCTCCGCAACGCCCTCATGTACGCTGGCGAGATCAACGGCAAACAGGCGTTGGTCGGCGAGCCGCACAAGGTGAAGGGCGGCCGAGACTTGCACCATGGCTTCGAGCCAGGTGAGAGCAAGTGGCTCGTCTGCTTCTACGGCGAGGACAGGACGATCGCATGGTGGGAACAGATCAACCCGAAGGTGACCAGCTGCGTCGTGCAGGTCCGCGAAGGTCGGAACGTCCCGATGACCGTCAAGGCGACGTGCAAGTAGTACCAACGGGCGTCGAGCTGGGTGGGGCTGGCTGCGGCCGCAGTGCCGGTGGCACGATGACCGGCTGACCCTATACCACGCGCAGCACCAGCTCGGGCGCGCGGCCCGGGCGATGATGTGCGGGTCCGTCACGGCACCATGCCTTCGTCCTTGAGCACGGCCTGGCACGAACGCCCCGTGGCCAGGTCTTCCTCGACCTGCAGCTTCAGCGCTCTAATATCTCGCTCAGCGTCTTGTCGAACCAGCCTGCCGGGTGGATCGGCTTCGTTGCTGCCGCCGGCGCTTTGCGCTTCGGTGGGGGCGGCAGGTCGGTCACCACATAACGCGGAGCCGACGTACACGCGACGAGTAACAATGCGCTCGCGCACAGGCTGAATTTCTTCATGATTTTTCTCCGTAATGGTTGCGTTGCTGGCCACCTGGTGGGCGGCCGTCGTAGCGTTTTCGCGCGTGCGCTTCACCACGGCAGCGGCGTCGGCTGCAGCGCGCTCGGCGATCGCCGCAGCGTGGCCCGCGTCGTATCGTTCGGCGCCATAGTGGCGCAGGCCAAGCCATCCACCCACGGCAAGCAGAACCGCCAGCACGACGCCGATCAGCGGGTCTCCGATGCGGCTCATACGATGACCTTCCGTGCCGCAGCATAGAAGTTGAGACGCTCCTGCAGGCCATTCTTGCCGCCGTTGATGCGCCGGCAGATCTCGACCTGTTCGCCTGCATCGGCCAGCGCATTCAAACTGTGCTTGCGCCAGAACCACGCCGCCGACCGCGCAGCCAGCGTCGGCCCTTCAAGCAGTTCCGGGGAGCTCAGCAAGTCGAATCCCAGCATCGCCCCGCACGTCCTGTAGTTCGCGCGGCCGGTGATCTGGATCAGGCCGCGGCCGCGATAGCGGAAGCCATCGCCCGGGTACGTGTTGCCGAGATCGACACGGCCTTCATATCCGCGCTGCGCTGGCGTCGGTCCCCACATCTCGCGAGTGAAACGCAGTTGGCCACTTTCGTGCGCGATCTGGGCAATGAAGCTGGCTTGGCGCTGCGGCGTGTCGATGCCGAACTCGGCCATCGCGGACGTCAACGGCGTGGCGAAGAGGTCGGCCAGCTTGCGGGCGAGCGGCATGATGCTGCGGAGGTCGTCGGCGTCCATCAGATCGCATCCTTCACGGCTTTCGCAGCTTGCGCGCCGTCCGCGATGATCTGCGTGATATCGGCGTCGCGGCGCTTGTCGATGTAGATGAACAACGCGCGGATGATCAGCCACGCCGGCAGGCCGCACGCGAACGCAATACCGAACATGCCAACGAGGCCGAAAATGTCATCGGCCCAGCGCTGGAGCCCGAGCCAGCTGATCAGGCAGGCGCCGCCGCCGATGGACCCGACGAGCGTGCAGATAAGGGCAACGTGCCATTCTTGATCGGTCTTCGGCTTCGTCATGGACATGACGATGTATGCGGCCAGGCCTGCGCCGACGCCGGTGCCGGCCAGGCCGCCCAGGATTTTCCAGCCTGCGACGCCGGCCGCGCCGGTCGTGATGGGTTCGCTCATTTCATTTACTTTCATGGTAGGTGTGGTAGTAGTTGCGGATCAATTCGTGCCCGCCTCAAGAGCGGCCAGCTTCAGGGAAAAGAGTTCGTCGTAGCGGACGCCGTACCGGTTGCCCGCCGGGCGCGCCACCTGGACGATCACGCCTTCCTCGTCCACGATTTCCGGTGTTTCTTCCCACTCGTCGTAGCAGAGCAGCCCGTACGCGAACGCATCGAGGCCTTCGGCTTCAAACGCGTCCTTGACCTGCTGGGCGATCACGCCAAAATGCAAGCGCGCGCCGTCGCCCTTGGTGGCCACGGCGTCGATGAACTTGAACTGGACGAACTTGACCCGCCTTACCGCCCGTATGGCGGCCTGGTCGATGTCCTGCACCTGCTGCTTTTCGCGTCCATCGGACGTATTGATGGCGCCGGTGCCGGCGTACACAGTCTTGAAGCGGAAGGTCGCCCCACCAAGGTCGGTCGCGTTGTCCTGGCGCGCCAGCAGCCCCGAGGCGGACAGCGACAGGATGTCCGTGCCGGCCGCCGTTTTCCAGAAATGAGAGTCCGACTGGTATGACAGCGTTGCCCCCGCACCGGTGGCCGAAATCACGTTGGATCCCGCCCGGGTGAAAGTCAGCGTTGCGCCGGAGGCCTCGAACTGGATATTGCCAACCGTGCCGTAGAACGTCTCGATGCCGGTCGAGCTGAAACGCTTCTTCGCCGCGCCATTCATCTGCAGTTCCAGCGCTTTGGCGCCGGCATTGTCCGGGTCCGCAACCAAGTCGACGAAGCCGGGATAGCCGAACGTCAGGCGGGCGGCGAGATTGGGCAGCTTCGCGACGTTGATCGCGCCCGGGAGGCTGCGATGCATCTTGTATTCCGAGGCATCGGGCGGTCGGTTGTGGGAGAACCCGATCAGCGATACCGCCTCCGGCGCCGTCGCCACCGGGCCGACCGCGGCGCCCGAGCTTTCACCATAGCCACCGATCAGGCGGATGTTCGCCGCGGCCGCGCTTGCCGGGACGTAGTTCAGCAGCTTCCCCGTCCACAGCTCCCACCAGCAGCTGATGAAGTCGATTTCGGTACCAGCCTGGATGTAGATCGAGTCGACTGCCCGCAGGAATCGGCAGTTCTTGAACGTCGTGCGTGTAGTGCGATTCCCTGCGCCAGTCGGGTCGGGGCGGAACCACACGTCATACGTTCCGCTGATGTTCGTCGTGACGTTTTCGAAGTAGTGGTAAAAGCCGCCGGAATCCGATCCGCCAACGGTCGGCCCGGGCTGCAGCATGATCTGGTGCGTGCAGTTCGAGATGAATGCGTCGCGCACGGTTTGGTATGACTGGCTGGTGAACGTCGTGGTCTGCGTGATGCTCTCGGGGGCGCCGCCGTAACCGATTACCGAAGCAAGGCCATTGCCGTCGATCTGTAGGTCGCGCACGCCCGAGAACAGGCGCGCGTTCCGCACGGCCATCATCGTGGCAGAATTGGCGCGCAGGATGGTGCCCGCGCCTTCCCCCTCGATGATGATGCCGTTAGCGGTCGTCGTCACGCCGCCAGTGCTCGGGATCAGGATGCCGTCTTTGTAGGCATCGGCACCGGCTTTGCCATCAAGGCGGTAGCCGCCCGATGGGACGAACAGCCGGCCGCCGCCGCGCGAGACGAGATAGGACATGCCAGCCGAGAATGCGTCGGTCATATCCAGCGTGTAAGTGTAGGCCTTCGCGTCTGCGCGCTGGGCGTCGGTCATGAAGTCGGTAATGCTCACGCGCTCGCGGAGCTTTTCCAACACGGTACGCTTGACCGCGCCGATCGCATCCTGGATGAAGCCGATCAGGGATGAGCCCAAAGAGGCAATCAAATCCTCGCGCGTTGCCCCTTGATGGACCGTGACCTTACCTGCCGCAAGGTCTGCATCGACCGTCGTCGCAACATGGTCAATCAGCGCGACATAGGCAACACCGTCGGAAACATAGACATCTTTCGTTGCGTACGGCGTTCCCCCGACGAAAGCTCCGCGTACATTGAAAGCCTTTAGCGAATTGATCGCCCCACGGACTGTCAACTTAATCCTGCCGAGACGGTCCGTCGCGGTCTCTGCTTCGGATGTCGCGACCTCACCAATATGGTCGAGATCCTTTTTGCCGTTATTCAGGTCGTTGATATTCAGCGCCGGCATGTAAATCCTTTTCTTTGGACGAAAAAAAAGCGCCACTGGCGCTTTGCTGAAACTGCAATTGTCATTTTTACGACCCCATTTCGCTACCGACCAACAAACTGCGGATGCTATTGAGCAGGTCGAGCGCCGTCGGCAGATCAGTCGCTTCCGGCGGCAGCGGCACACCTGCTGGCTCGACGGGAACGAACCCCAGCGCAGCTTCGATCTGCTCAGCGGTAAAGCCCGTCAGGCCTGCGCCATCCCCGGAAAACGACGTTGCATGCAGTCGGCCGGTTGCCGGGTTAAACGAAAGTTTCGAAGTCGACGTGTACTGACGCACCGCGGCACCAACAGTTTTGACCCAAGGCAGGTAAACGGTCGCATCCGTGTCCTCATCGTTCTCAATCGCGACCACTCCGGTAAGCCTGACGATGACGTCGTCGTATCCCTTGCTGTACAGCGTGTAATCCGTCAAGTTGAGCGCCAGGCCACCCACGATCACCTCTGTAGGTAGCGGCTCCTTCCCCGCGATTACGCTGTGAGGAACTTGTACCTGTACAACCATATCCCATCCCTCAATTAATGATCTCGGATTTATCGGGCATCGCTGCATGATCCGCAGCGTAATAGTCGGCCGAATAGTTGATGGCCCTGATCGTGACGTACTGCGGGTCGGAGAGATCCATCTCCTGCACCAGGTAAGCCTGCGCACCGCGTGCACTATCGGCCGCGAAGCTATAGATCGTCCGAATACCATCCGACCCATAGCTCGTCACGATCTCCTCGCTGGGCAACGCCTGCAGGATGACCTGGTTCGGCTCCGCACTAGCCCTGCAGGCGATGCTCTGCAACGAGCCATCCCGGCGCATCAGGACGATGCTGTGCGGCTGGCCCGGCACGAAGGCCACGTCACCGCTTAGCGTCAGCGTGAGCCCATCCTGTCCCACCACTTCACCGTCGTACGACTTGAAGCGCGTGTTGTCGACGATGTCGATCCGTGCGTTCGGCAGCAACGAGCGTGCATCTGTCGTCGTCGTGGTCTCGATGGTGATGCGCTGACCGAGCAGCTTGCGATACTCCCGGTTCGCCCGCAGCCAAGCCTGGGCGAACGAGCGAATGCCGGCGATCTCGAATTTCTTCGCCTTCGTATGCGAGCCGTCGAGCGGCAGCGTGATCGTCTCCGACTGGCCGGTGTCTGGATCGGCGTACACGAACTCCACGCCGTCATAGTCCGAGTCCGATGCGAACGTGCGCGTGATCGTCTCCGCCTTCGGCTTCTTGTTCCGATGCGTAAACAGCGCGGTGCTGTTCGCCTGAGCTTGGTCGAAGGCCAGCCGGATCTTGCCGTTCTGCCGGTACGCGATGCAGAAGCCGGCGTTGGCGATCATGACCACGGCTTCCTCGAAGCTGGTGTTGTCCGTGTCGAAGGTGTAGTTGAACTGCCCACACTCGGGATTCCACGCATCGAGCGCCTGCTGCACGTCCCAGATCTGCTTCATGTCGACCTCGGACGCCAGATCGCGCCGCCCGATCTTGGGGTCGATCGACACTGCGGCAATGATGTCAACCAGCCTCGATGTGGCCGCGATAGTTCCCGACACGAGACGGCCATCGTCGCCGAGCACGCCGGAAAACGATACGCCGTTATAGATCGGGAGCTTGCGCGACGCCAGGCAGTTCAGCTGACGGGTCTTCACAGCCGTGGCGCGCGCCGTTGCCTGCGTCACCGTGTGCACGGTGGTCTTGTTCCCGAACTCCGCTTTCGATACCGGCGATACGCTATAGAGATCAGTCCATTTGATCTCGTCGACCACCGTCCCCTTGAAGTCGAAGTCGAACGGCGTGGTGCGGTACATCCGCACGCGCGCCGGCCCGGTCCAGCCGGTCACATGTTCGACTGTTTCGGCCCGCTCGTCCTGCACCGCTCCCGACAACGAGGCGGTAATGGTCTCAACGGCGCCGGTCGGCGTCAGGTCCGCAGCCAGACGCTCGATTTCGATGGTGAAGCCGACGGCCGTGATCAGCTTTCCGTTGTCGTCTTTGAACATGCCGTTCTGGGCAACCACGTTGCACCACACTTCGGTGCGGTCCGCCTCCGGCAGCGTTACCCAGTCCGTGACGTACGTGGCGCCCACAATGGTGATCGCGCTGTCGACCTCTTTCTCGGCTGGCCAGCTGGCCGTGGTCAGCGTGATCACGCCATCGTCGACCGCAGCGACCGTGTACGTGCCCGAATAGTTATACGGGCCCGCGACGACAGTTTCGTCGACCTTCGACCCGTCGTAATCGAGGCCGGCGTACGTGGTTTTGTTAAAGCCTGCCATCACGACCGTGATCTGATCCCCGACGTCGATCACCGAATTGAAGTTCGGCTTCTTGTCGATCTGCGTGATCGTGTCGCCTCCGGCCGCCGGAGTGTATCGGTACTTCGCACTGGCCGGCAGTTGCACCTGGTTGACCGCCTTGAGCGTGATCCCGTCGACCTCGATGGCCCGCTTCGCGGTCACGACACCGTCGCCAATCGGCGCGCCGATCTGCAGCATCGGGGTGCCACTGTTCGGCGACGTGAACGGGGCGTAGAAGGCCGCGCTGGCGCCATCGATGTCGGCGATCAGCGTGTCGCCGTCGCGCACCTCGTCGATGTCGTAGTAGCCGCGGCCGACGCAGTAGTAGCCATATTCGAACTTCGAATGCTGGATGTACTTGTTATAGGTCGGCATCATCAGCGACGGGATCGACTTGACCGTGCCATAGATGTCCTCAACACGCTCGAGCAGCCTCACCTTGTTCTCGCGGTTGCCGAGCGCGTTATTCGGGCTCTGCTGGGTCCGGTTCACGTTGCTGGGCATGACCGGCTTTGGCATCAGCACGATCGCCGCCACGGCGATGATCGCCGAGACGATGGCGATCACCGCGTAGTACTGCGCACCGGGGCTTTGCAGCACCACATACTCGGCGCAGTCGCCGGCAAGGATGGCCCGGACATCGCGGCTGATCTCGGTCTCGGCGCAGGGTTCGCCCCGGAATATCTGGACCGTAACGTCCGGCGCCGGTCCGTAGTGGTCCAGCAGCCATTCCGCCAGGCTCGGGACTTCGAACACCCGGGGCGCCGCTGGTGCGAACGGGGAATCGTATAAGCGGATGCGGATCATGCTGCGCGCGCCCAGAATTCAATCACGCCGTAGGCGTCGCGGATTACCGACATCTCCTCATAGCGGTTGCCGGCATCGAGCGCGTGCAGCACCTTCCCCTGGTAGAACACGCCGCAGTGATGCAGGCCCATCGCGGCCGTCTTGCCCATCAGGACGACGCAGTAATCGGCCGGCTCCGCGATCTGGGCAAAGCCTTCGGGTGACTTGTGCAGGGCGATGCGGAAGGCGCTGGCGATCGCGCGGATCGACGTGTTGACGGTCTTGTAGTCCGTGACCGGCAAGGCCAGCTCGGAAGTGTAGACGTCTGCAACCAGCTGCCAGCAAGGCGGCGTGTCGTACTGCCTGGCCAAGTAATCGTTGATATTCATTACAGGAATCCTCTCAACATCGGGATGTCTTTCGGTGCGTAGAGTTCGCCGGTGCGGCTCATGTTCAGGCGCGGCGACACGGCGCTGATGCTGGCCGCGCCGAGGGCATACGAAATGCTCTCGGCCTGCAGCACCGCCGTCGCTTGCGCCATCGTCAAGTCGTCGCTCAAGTATTCGCGATACACGATCCTGATCTTCTCCGTCGTGTCGACCGGGATCCGGTCCAGCTGCTCGCGGAACTCGTCCTCGATGTCGACCAGGCCGATCTGGATATCGAACTTCTGGTCGAGATGCCCTTCATTGCCGGCCAATTTGATCTCGATGTTGCAGGGATCCATATCGACCAGCACGCCATCGACGACCGTCTGGCCGGCGTAGGGTTCGCGCCACAGGTGGTAGGTCTTGCTCATGGCCGAGTGGCTGATCTGCAGCGTCGCGATCGTCCAGATCGTCTGCGGCGCCGACGCGAGGAAGCGGCGCAGGCGCGTTTCAAGGTCGAGGCTCATCAGAAGTCCAGTACGTTAGTGTCGACCAGGGCGAAGGTCGCCAGGCGCTGCAGCAGCGCGTTGGAGCCCGCACCGTAGGTGTTGTACACGTCGAGCATCCCGGCGGCATCGGCAGCTGTCATTTCGTAGACCTTGTTCTCGGCCTCGACGACGAAGGACACCACGATGGCGGTGCCGCCCGTGCGCGCGGCCGAGTACGAACCGGGCATGATGTTCACGGCGTGCAGCTCGGGGCCGAAGCCGGAGTCGAGCCGCATGTCGAAGGTGATCGCACCCTTCTTGATGATGTGGTGGTAAAAGGCCGTCCACACCGAGAACTTGAGCGCATCCAGGATCAGCGTCACCTGATAACGCTGCGGCCCGCGGTCCCAGTCCAGGCCGAAGCGCGCGGCGCCGCCGGCGACCTCGGTGCGCAGCACGCCGCCCGGATCATCCAGCGAATATGAGGACACGGTCGGCGTGAAGCCGTTCGGCATTACTGGATTCGTCATGAGCGGGACCTCGGCACGGAGTAGTTACGGTTCATTGCGCGCGACGTGCGGCTGTTTGGGTCGGCCAGCGAAGATGCAGTAGCGCTCACGGCCTCCTCGATGATGAGCGCACGCTCCGTGGCCGAGATCCGGTGCTCGGTGACGTTGCCGATCGGCGCCCTGGTGTTATTCACGATGGTCAGCTTCATGTCGCCGCCACCGCCGCCGATCTTGTCGTTCGGGATGATCGTGCCGTGGGTCGGCGGCCGGAAGATCTCCGGACCCTTCTCGCCGACCAGGAAGGCCCCGCCATCCCATACCGGTCCACCCTTCTCGCGGGCGCCGGCGATCGCCATCCCGGCCACCATCCCTGCACTTGCATAACCGGACACCCGGATCACCGTTGCCATCGGAAGGCCGAAGACGCCCAACTGTGCGCCTGCTTTCGCTGCTGCCACCTCGGTATTCAAAATGATTTCAGCAACAGCTATCGCCTTGCTCGCGAGAAATGCAGCCTTCGCAAGTGCCGACTGCTCCCTCCCCGATTGCTGGAGCAGGCCGTAGAGTTGATCGGCCGCACCACCAGCCATCGAGAGCGACTGCTGGTAGTTCGCCGCCTCCATCTCCGCGATCGCGGCCGCATGACGTTGCTTTTCCCTTTCGATAGCCTGGTCAGCCTCAATGGTATTTGCGAGCTCCTTGTCGCGATACGACTGCAGATCCTTGAGATGGTTCGCATACTGCGCATTCTCTTGTTCCTGCGGCGTTTTCAGCGAATCTATGGTCTGGCGGCCGATGCTCTGTGTCGTGGCACTGTTGATCTTGGCTGCGTGGTCGGCCGCGTCCTTCCGGTACTGTGCAATCGATGCCTCGGTGATCGTCCCCTTTTCCTTTGCCTGCCGGATCTTCTCCTCGATATCGAGCTCAAGTCGGCGCGCGTCGGTCAACTTGGCTACTTCGAGCGCAGACTTGCCGTATAGGTCATTGTTGAACCTGAGTTGACTTTCCGCCTGATCCTGCTCACGATTCCAATCCTCCATCGACTTGTTCAGGCCAGACTGGGCGGCCGACATGCTCAAGGTCTGCATCTCCAACGCACGGGTCGCGTCCAGGCGGGCCTTGTCTCGCAGCGCGACCTTCTCGGCGATCTTGTTCGCAATCGCAGCCTTGTCGGCATCCTTGCCGGCCACCGCCTGGGCTTTCTGCAGCGCCGAGATCTCCGCGTCGTATGCACGGACCGAAGCGTCTCGGGCCTGCTCGATCGCGGCAATCTTGTACTGTGCATACGTCTGCACATCCACGATGTCCTGGGCACGCAGCTCCTGCATGAACTGGTCCTGGAAGGCGGCTGTATCGCGCTCCTGGGCATAGGCGGCCTCAATCGCCTTGATCTGTCCCTCCAGCAACGCCCTGGTCGGGTCGTCGCCCTTTGCGCGCAACGTCGGCGCACGGGGCTTGGGCTTGTTGGCATCGTCGGCCACAGCCGGGGCCGGGGCTACCGCAGGCTGCGGCGTGCGGTCGAGGACCTTGTCGATGAACTCCTGGTGCTCCTTCGCCGCCTTCGCGGCATCGGCCTTCATGGCGTCGCCGATAAAGTTGAAGCCCTTGATGTCACCATGTGCCAGCGCAGCGAGCTGGGCCGCGATGCCACCGATCTCCGTGCCGACAGCCTTGAAGGTGAAGGCAACTTCCGATCCGACGACGACAAACGTTTCGAGGACCGTGCGGACTACGGCGCCGGCCAGGGAGAACTTGTTCGAACTTTCAGCGGCGCCGAGCATTTCGTCGGCTACGGTCTGCAGGAGCGGTAGCACGGCAGATGCGATCGAGTTGGCGAATCCCTTCTGCTGGACCGTCAGCTTTCCCATCGTATCGTTGAAGTTGTCCGACGCGCTGGCCAGCTCGTCCGTTACGCCGCTGTACTGCTTGGCATAGGCGATGTTCTCGCGCAGCGCATCGCCGCCGTCATTCAGGAGCGGGATCATATCGGCGCCGGCCTTACCGAAGACGCGAAGCGCGATCGCCGTCTTTTCCGGGCCGTCTGCGTAATCCTTGAACTTGTCCGCAACCTCGGCAATGACGACGTCGGCCGTCTTCAGATTGCCTTGTGCATCGCGCACCGAGATTCCCAACTTGGAGTACGCCTCGATCATGTCCTTGTTGCCGCCAGCGGCCTCGGCGACGGACTTGTTGACCTTGCCTGCAGCTGCCGACACGCTTTCCAGGTTACCGCCGGCTTGGCCAGCCGCAAAGCCGAGGCCATTCAGCGTTTGAACAGCTACGCCCGTTTTCTGGGACATATCGCGCAGCTCATCTGCCGCGTCGATCGATCCCTTGATCAACTCCGCAAATGCGCCGACCGTCACCCCAACGCCCAAGACCTCGAGGGCTTTTTTCCCAATCTCTATCGCGCCCTCGACACGCTTCATGGCGTCTTCAGTTTCCTTGCCCGATTTCTTCATGTCGCTGAGGTACTTCGCGATGTTGGCCTCGAGGGTGACGACGAGCGAGCCGAGATTTGCCATATGTTTGTCCAATAAAAAAAAGCTCGCCGAAGCGAGCTTTGTGCATTACAGGTGTACAGCTACTTGCGCAGAACAAGCTTTCTGAAGGTTCGGCCCAGCGCAGCGCCTGTGGCGTGTGCATTCGACGTCCGAACCGGGTCTGATGACACAGCAGACTGATGCTGATGCGCCAACGTACGCCCGACTGGTGAATCCACCGGCACGAGCGCAGTCGAGCCGCAGCAAGCACAGGCGTCATACCGCGATGACAGTCGCCAGAATGAATAAATCAGGCCAGGCACGATAAAACAGATCCAAAGGATCAGCTCAATCATCGTTGATCCCTTGGTAATCCGAGCCGGCTTCCCGGCCGTGCCACAATCCCTGCAGATTACTTCGCTCACCATTTCCCCCTAAGTATGTCTATGGAGCAATAATGCCACAATTACTTTGGAGGGAGCCCGAACAGCGCGGCCCTCAGCAGGTTCGACTGCGCAACTGGGTCCTCGAGCAGTACCGGATCCTCTTCCGCCGGCTGATCCTCACGACGCCACGAGATAAAGTCCTCGGCTAAGTACGGCTCTGGCCGGGACTTGCTGTCCCGGTTGATGTTCGCCAGGAGCGCCGCCGCAGTCCCATGCCGGAGGTCCGCAATCATGTCCCCGAACGGCTCGAGCTCGTAGAACGCCATCCACTCGGTGAATTCGGCCGAGCTGATCTCCAGCTGCGCCTGGCGCACGCTCTTGCCTAGCTCTTTGGCGAGTCGGAACCAGAATCTCCGCTCTGGCCGCTCGCGGAGTTTTTTGCGGCGTCCTCGACCGCAGTATCTCCGAGGCCGTTCAGGCGCATGGCGACGGCCGCCGGCGCATCCAGGGATGCGGCGCTCTTGGCCTGCAGCGCCTTGATGTCGTCCATCGTGAACAGCCGTGCGCCGCTCTCGTCGATGCAGGTGGCCGCGAGCAGAGCCGCCGAGAACTGGCCGACCGGAATGCTGCCGCTGTCGGATGCGATCGCCGCGCGGAACTCGTCACGCTCGACACCGGTCATGACGCGCACGCGCACGGTGCCGCCCCATTGCGGCACGGGGACATCCTCGTGTTTCAGATCCTGGGCGCCGAGGATTGCCGATTTCGATAACAGGGTCATGGTCAGCTCCACACGACCGGGCCGCTGATCTTGGTGTCGACCTTACCCTTGAGCAGCGCATTCACGGCGCCCGAGCTGGGGATCGACTTGACGAGCGTGCTGAAAGTCGCCACGCTGCCATCCGGCAACGTCAGCTTCATGCCGACCACGACGCCGCTGGTGCGCGCGGCGCGTAGGGCGATCTGGCCGTTGTCGGCCGCCAGCACCTTGATCTCGAAGCCAAACTTGCCTTCGTCGCGCAGGCCGCTGATGTATTCCATCGCCTGGCTGTCCAGGTCCGTCGAGTCGATGTCGGACGCGGCACCATCGAAGCCATCGAACGACAGCAGGCCGTTGATCTTGGTGTACTGCGACGGCGTGGCGGTACCGCCAGCCGCGTACACCAGGCCGGTCGTGTTGACGTCGAGGAGTGCGAAGGTGTCAGCCGTCGCATTCGCGACGACGTGCGATTTGCCGTTCAGGGCCGCCATTGTGCCGCCGATATCAGCGAGGGCGACCACAGTCCCGTTGGTGAAGCCGTGGCCCACACTTTCGACGATCGCGGGGAAGCCCACGGAAATGTCCGTGATGTTCTTCGCGGCGCCATCGCCGGTCGCGATATGCAGGGTACTGCCTTGTGCAGAAATTCCGGACATGTAAATCCTCCAAAAGTTAAAACCGTTTGTGCGGTATAAGTTGATGCCGCAGAGACTCAGGCGCCGAGGCTGAGCCTGGACGTGCAGTAGTGGACCTTGTAGCGGGTAGTGACCATGCAGGCGTTACCGTCGGCGCCGGCGAACACTGGTGCATTCGTGCCCACCTCCTCGACCAGGTAAAGCCCCGGTGCGCTGAACTGCATGATGGCGGGGTGCGCGATCTCCATGACCTCGTCAGCCTCCTGGTCGGGGGCGTCGCCGCGCGAGACGACGCTGATCAGGATCTCGCAGTGCCGTTCGGTATCGTCACCCAGGCTGTTCTCGATGTCCTCCGCGCCGCGGTGGACGATCAGCGCCGGGCTGTCTTCACGACTGAACGCCACGGACATGGAGCGGTGCACGCCGGCCGGGAACGACGGGATGGCCGCCAGAAGATCGATCAGCCCCTGGATGTAGCTTTCGCGCAGCGTCATCGCTACACCTCTTCGAGCGAAGCAACATAGAACGTGCCGTCGCCCTTCGCCGCGGGCGTCTGGCGAACCTTGTAGTCGACGCCATCGATCCGCAGCACGTAGCCGCGTTGCAGCTCGATGTCGGCGGCCTGGTACTCGATGCTGTAGTCGGTCGTATGCACCATCCCGTCGAGCACCACCTGGTCAGGCCGAGAGAAGCCGACGTCGAACGACACCGCCACGCCATTCAGCGGCTGGTAGACCGCCACATCCAACATGCCGGCATCCTTGAAGGCCGGCCAGAATACGGAAGCATCGAAGACCATGGGATGGCTTAGGCGATGACCGCGTCGATCTTGATCGTCGCCGTGGCCGCGCCGTTGGCCTTGGCCACGGTCGCAACGCCGACGCGGGTGTTGCCGGCGGCCGTCGTGGTCAGGCGGCTGTTCGCGGCATCCCAGTACAGGATCGCGCCTTGGGCGGCGACATCGGTCCCGAGTGCGGGCAGCTCGAAGACGCCTTCGGTCACTGCCTCGCCCGTGTCGCCCGCAGCGACATCCGCCACTGCGACGCCGAAGATTTTACCGACCAATACCGCCTGGCCGGCCACCGCGCCGGCAGCGAACAACAGCGTCAGCGTGCCGCCCTTCTGGATAAAGTTTTGCATATGGTTCCTATGAGATTGGAGACTTCGGAAAAGCGAAACGGCCAGCGCCAGCTGGCCAGCCTTGCGAACGAACCGTGCTTACGCGCCGGCGTTCTTGTACATGCCGCGCCAGTCGATTGCCTTGGCCCCGAACACGTGACGGGCCTTGATCAGCAGCCCGTCGACCTCGAAGCCCTGGCGGGTCTCCGTGAACAGGCCCTGCTCTCCTTCCAGGTACGCGTACTCGATCGTGTCGACCAGCGCCGGGGTAGCCGACAGGTGCCACTCCTTGCCCGGGATGCGCGGATCGACCACGACCTCCAGGCTGGTGTTGTAGTTCGGATTGATGTCGCCAGCCTTGGCTGCGACGAACGACGCCGACGTGTACTTGTTCGCCGCGCTCTCATTGTCCGGACCAACGATCAGGAACGACGGCGTCAGGTTCAGCACACGGCCCTTGAGACCGATCTGCTTACGCATCGCGGCGCGGCCGTCGCCGAGGGTCACGTCGGTGATGGCGCCGGCGACAGCGGCCAAGTTGCCGTGGTCGGCATGGAACAGGGCCGTGCCGTCCGACATGGCCGCGGCGCCCGTCAGGATGCCGTAGACGATGTCGCCTTCGATTGCCGCCGCTTCCGCCGCCAGCGCCAGGGGAATGCGGTCGAACGCGCCCAGGTCGTCGTTGATGATCGTTTCCCAGGTCAGCGCCACGATGCCGCCCCACTTGCCCAGCGAGTACTTCTCTGCCGAGTCGCCGAAGGTGATCATCCTGTATTCGCCGCCTTCCTTGATCTGCTTGAACGCAGCCGATTCGGACAGCTGGGTGCGCGCCACTTCGCGGAAGTCCGGCGCGGTGGACTCGCGCGCCCAGCCGGTGAAGGTTCGCGGCTGGATGCCGTAGGCGGCTCGCAGCGTACGGTTCACGGTGCCGGCCAGGATTTGCGGGAAATCGCTGGTGGAGCTCATGCCCGCGCGACCCATCATGTCGCGGTCCAGGTTCAGCGCCATCACCGCGATCTCGCGGCGCGACAGGCTGCGCGCGCTGCCGCCGGCCGTTTCGATCGATTCGCGCGCCATGTCCATCAGGGTCATACCGCGATACTGGCGCGCGGCGTCCATGCGCTTGGCGTCGCTGCGGAAGGCGGCATTCGGGTTCGCGCGCAGCACGATGGCGTCGCCGATCGCGGCGCGGCGCATTTCGGTTTCGTCGCTGATGGTCCGGATATCGGCCCCGCTGCGGGTCGGCGCAGCTGCGTCGCGCTTCGCCTTCTCGCGCAGCACCGCCATGCCGGCATCGGCTGCCGACATGTCACGCTGGCCGATCAGCTGCTGGGCATACGCCTCGTCCAGGCCGCCGAGGCGGACAGCCTCGCGAATGCCGGCCTGGCGTTCCGCTTCCTGCGTGGCGCCCTCGGCGCGTGCCGCGTCGAGTTGAGCCTGGGTTGGCGCCGTGGTCGGCGCCGCCGTCGTGTCTTGTACACCCATGGAGGGTTCCTTTCTGGTTTGGTTACCGGCGGCTGCCGGCGGTTGAACTGCTGGGGTGCTACGGGTATTGAACTTGCAGGGCGCCATGCGCACGTCCGGGCCCGGTTTGGTGTTCGGCTGGTTCGGATCGTCGCTACGGGTGCCGCAGTCCGCATCGGCGCCAATCGGGCAAAGCGAGATCTCGCTAGGCTCCCAGTCGATGGCACGGTAGATCCAGGGCTGGCCATCGGCGGATGGCGGAATACGGTCGTACTCAAAAACGGTGTAGCCGACCGAGACGTTGCAGATGATCTTGTCGAGCACGTCCTGGTAGTAGGGCTGGACATCCTCGCGCTTCGAGAACTCGACAGTGGCAACGCCTTGCGCCGCCTCAAGCGACGCGGACCGGACCACGCCGAACACCGAGCTCAGATCCCAGCGCGAGTGGGTGTTGAGCAAAGGGGCCTGGCCCGACTGCAGGCGTCCCATGCGGACGTGCTTGGGATCGAGGCTCAGCTCCTCGACGTAGTAACGATCGTTGTACCAGTCGTAACGCCGCACGCCCGCGCCGGTGGTCCACACTAGGTCGACCGTACGCGTATCGGCGTTGACCGTCGTGATCGGGGCCGTGCGAGCCTGCATGGGCATCTGCAGGACTTCGCCAGGGATGTCTTTTGGATTCATGTGTCGCCTTAAAAAAAATGCCCCGCTCGGCGCGTGCCGGCGGGGCGGGTATCAGGAAGGGGTACGGTTCTACTCTTGGCCAATCATTTGCGCCGCGGTTCCGGCGTCGATCAGGCGCTGCGAGACCGCCGCATCGGAGTCGGTCAGGATGTCCAGGTCCTTGAGCTTCTTGCGCTCGGCGGCGATCTCGGCGAAGACCGTGTCGGGATCCTCGCCCATTTCGCGAATGGTCTCCGAAATGCTCTTCACCGTGCCGCGGTGAGCCTCTTTCGCCGCCATCACATCCTTCAACGGGTCAACCCACTGCAGCTTCGGCATGGTCCATTTCATCGCCGTCACCGGCTTGCGCGTCTTACCTGCCAGCCGCGCCACTTCCTGGAAGCGCCGCCCGATCGGCGCCAACACCATCGGCTTCAAGGCCAGCCACTGTTCGGCCTTGATCATCTGGCGGAACTCCACCAGGCCGGCCCGGTAACTGCTGAAGTTGAAGTTCGACAGGTTGCCGGTCATCTGCGAATACATGACCTGGGCGCCGGCCGCGATCGCGTGCAGCTGCGTCTCCGTGTAGTCGCCATAACCGCCGCCCGATGCCGGATTACCGAATTCGACACCTTCCGAGTTCGAGACGTACTTGATCATTCCGGGCGCGACCTTCTCGTTCACCGCACGCGAGGTTTGTTTCACCTCGCTCCCCATCCGCATCGACGTGTCGTCGGTGCGTACGAACGCGACAAAGCACGACTCGATTTTCTTGCGCACCAGCTCGGCCTGCTCGTAATCAGCCAGGTCGCGAAGGCGCAGCAGCGAGACGGCGAGCTCGGGCATGCCGCGCACCTGGCTGGGCCTGCGCTTGCGGTAATAGTGCAGCACCTCGGACGCCGGCACCCGCTTGCTCTCGAGGCTGGCCAGCTGGTAGCTCGCCATTTCGCCCGGGTGCACGGGGAACAGCCAGTAGGCGACGCGCTGCCCGATCAGGTTGAACTCGACGCCGGCGATCGCGTAATTGCCGTTGGGCAGCGGCCCCGTCTTGGTCGTATCGATGTGATCGGGCTCGAGCACCTGCAGCTGCAGCGGGACTTCGTAGCCGTCGTCCGGCAAGCGCGATCGGAAGCGGATGATCACCTCGCCGGACTCGCGCCGTGTACGGTGCGCCAGGTCGATCAGCCCGTTGAAGTCCAGCTGGCCGTCGGCGTCGCAGTACTCGCACCAGTCGTCCCACAGCTGCTGGTCCGGCGCCTTGGCCACGATGCCGTCGCCGACGGTGTTCACGCACAGCGTCTCGATCGCCTTGGCGGCGTACTCGTTGTTGCGCACCACGTCCCGGCAGCGATTGCGCACGCGGGACAGCGCCGGCGCGATCTCGACGTTCGCGCTGCCGCCATTCGCGACCCAGCCATCGGTCCGGCGGCCGACCTTCGCGGCGTCGTAGCCGCGCATCAGCTCGAGCGCGCTGCGCGCCTGGGCCCGGCGCAAACCAGCCATGGGGTTGATCATCCCGACAAGTTGATCGATCAGGTTCATATCAGTCCCGGCTGAAAATGGTCAGCGCGCCCGGACCGCGGTTGGACAGCGGGGCCGCGCCGAGCTGGCCGGAAGCGATCAGCTCCGCGCGAACGATGTTCCTGGCCTGGACCAGTTCGCCCACGCTGCGGTAATCGACACGCTTGCCGTCGTAGCTGACCGAGGTTTGTCCGGATGCCAGCGCTGCTTCGAGTGCGTTGAGTTGAGTGAGTGTGAATGCCATGTTCAGTCCAGCCAGTTATCAGTACCCGACAGCCATGTGCTTTCGGGTGGTTGTTCGTCTTGCGCCGCCGGCGCAGGCGATGCCGCAGCAGCCGGCGCAGGTTGCGGCGTCGGCGCCGGCGGCGCGTCGCCAGCATCGGCTTCCGCCGGCGCCTCATCTCCGGTCAGGGTCAGCGGGGCCGTGAACAGATCGCCGTTGACCGGTTCGATCATGCTCTCCAGCTGGGCCCAGTCGGCGTCGCGCATCGTGTCGAGCCGCAGCAGTGGGTGATACGCCGCAGCGAAGCCGTACACGAACAGGTCGATCACCTCGTTGCGGCGGCCAGGCAGCTTGCGCCACTGGGACTTGCCGGCGTCGTAGACCTCGGCTGTCAGCTGTTCGAAGTACTCGTCCGCCAGGCCCGCGGGGAAGCGAATGAACCGGTCTTCCGGGACCGCCTCCTCATCGGAGGCGATGTAGTTGAACAGCAGCGACTTCGCGGTGTCCGTGCCGACGTGCCAGAGCTGCACGCCACCCTTGATCGTCCGCCCTCGGTGGTTCACGTCCATCGTGGCCGGGCGCCCGATGATCGGCTTGCCGGCGGTCGATGCGCCTTTCACGGCGAAGACGCCGGCATGCCGGTACAGCCTGGCGTAGTGGTAGACCTCATGCGTATGGTGACCGCCGGAGTCGATTGCACACGTCTGCACACGCATCGAGACGCCGAAGCTGTTCACCAGCGGCCGCTCGCGCAGCGTGGTGAGACGGGCCCACACGTCGTCCTTGGCCGGGTCACCGTCGATGATGCCGTAATCGATGACCCAGTGTTTCTTGTTGCGGCCGAAGCCCAGGATCTGGTACTCCAGGCGGTTGCCCTGCACGTCGACCGACATGACCAGGGCAAGACACCCCTTCGGAATCGTGCGCAGCTGGAAGGTCTCGCGGCGTTTCGCGATCTCGGCGCCCTTCACCTGGCCGCTCAGGTCTTCCCAGCACTCGGCCAGCTCGTTGTTAATGAAGGCCTTCAGTAATACAGGATCCTTCTGCGCAGCGATCCAGTCGCCCGCCAGCTCTGTCCACGGGCGCCATCCGAGAGGCGCATACAATGACGGCAAGTGGAAGCTGGCCACGCCAGGCTCGCCCTTGGCGGTCGGCTGCCAGTACGCGCCCTCGTAACCGCGCGTCTTCCATTCGGCTTCGGTGCTGAGCACGCCGCAGTCGTTGCAGAGGTAGCGGACCTTCTCAGGCTCGCCCTCCGGCCACTTCATCTGCGACCACTTGAAGAACTGGCGCGTGCCGCAGCACGGGCAGGCGACCATGTACTTCTGCTGGTCGCCGCGCAGGTAGTTGCGGTCGATCGGCGAGCTGCCGACGATCGTCGGCGTGCTGTTGCCGAAGATGCGTGCCTTGCGGCCGAAGTTACTCGTCCGCTTCTTGGCCAGCGTCTCCGGGCTGCCCTGGTTGCCGATGTCTCCGGCATACTCGTCCATCTCCTCGAGCAGCACGTAGCGCATGGTCGAGGACTTCAGGCCACCAGGTCGGTTTGCACCGATCAGCTGCATGAAGCCGCCGGGGAACTTCTTGCGGCGCTTCGTGTTGTCGGAGCCCTTGACGTTCGCGTCGCGGATCCGCTTCTTCAGTTCCGCGGTCGAGAGCCGCATGGGCTCGAAGCGGGACAGCTCCCATTTCTCCGCGTCCTCCAGGGTCGCGAACACGGCCAGGATGTTCCCGGCCGCCGAGGTGATCGCGTGGCCGATGAAGTTTTCGCCCAGAGCAGAGCCGCCGAGCTGGTGCCCCTTCTTGAGGTAGACCTCGCGGTACGGGCTGTCCGGCGACAGCGCGTCCATGATGCCAACGAGGTAAGGCGTGCGGCTGTTGCGCCACGGTCCGGGCTCCGGCGTGTCCGGCGGCAGCACGCGGTACGTCTCCGCCCACTCCGCGATCGGGATCCGGCTGTCTGGCCGGATCGCCTCCGTGATGGACCGGATGAATTCGTCGACTGCTCCCATTTACTCGTCCTGTTCCTGCAGAAGCCTGCCGATGTCGATGCTCGCCAGCGCGTCGGCGAGCGCCGACTCCATCAGGCGCTCGCACGCATGCGGATCGTCCAGCGCGGCCAGCTGGTCCTTCAGGCGCGCCGGCACGTTGAGGACGCCGTCGCGGATGCCGCGGAACGTCGTCGACGCGATACGCTTTGCGTCCTCGACCGGAATCAGCTCGCCGGCCAGCTGCCGGTACTCAAGCTCCTGCTTCAGCGCGCTGAACTTCTCACGCGACGCGCGGTGCGTCCGGTACTCGCTCGTCGAGACGTCGCCTTCGTCGGCCTCGTCGTCGGAATCGGGAGCGGCACGCCGTCCCACGCTGCCGGGCGCAGCCGGAGAAAGCGATTTTTTTTCAGGCTGGTCGATGCTGACAATGGGTCGCGGCACATCGTCGCTGTTGCGCCAATCGCGGTCGGCCTGGTCGGAGTCGATCTTCTTCTCCGCCGTGACCTTGATGTGCCCCGCCTCGATCGCCTTTTGCACTGCGCGCAGCGTCACGCCCGCGTGGCGCGAGTACGCGCGATAACCCATCAAAGCCATATGACTACCCTTGTTCTGACTACTGACTACTGACTACTGACTACCGGGTGACTACCCCTTTAAAAGTTTGTAACGACACGAACATCGAGACGCGAATTACCCATGGAGCAGGAGCCCTGGGAAGGACCCACGAAAACGCGTCGCGCATCGAAATTAGTTGCATTTATGCAACTTCATCGAACAACAAGTTGCCCGCGAGAAACTATGTTGACCGCGTCGTCACCGCCGGGCCGTCTTGACCGCATCAGCCCAGGCCTCGACCATGTTCGCCTGGAACTCGGCCGTGATCGTTTCCTTGCCGACCTCGCTGAACTGGAATCGCTTCCTGTACACCGCCGCAGTCGCAAATACGATCAGGGGAGTGATCAACCTGTTGTTGTTGACCCGCGCGTAAATGCCGGGCGGCAGCGCTTGCCCCCTGGGCTTGCCGGAGAAGAAGCGCTTCGCATCGCCGGACGTGTTCACGTCGGCCGCGATGCGCTTGATCTTTGCCTTGGTCAGGTTGCCGTATTGGTTCAGCGCGACGCCACGGCCCGGCAGGGCCACCTGCGCCCGGCCACCGCTCGCGAACTTCTGCTCGAATGACTTGAACTCCCGCTGGCCGCCTTCAGCCTCGGCTTGCAGGTACTTGGCCTGCGCATCCTTGATGAACACCGATGCGGTGAGATTCCTCTTCGTCGCACCTTTGAATGCCACGGCACGCTGGGTGAATGGCGTCGGCTTATCAAACGCCTGCGGGATGTACCGCTCCTCGGCGCTCTTGGCATCGCGCACCGTTACGGTCATCGCCTTGGCAATCGCAAACGGCGCCTGCTGGCGCGCCAGGTCGTCCATCCGGCTGAGCAACTCAGGCAGTCCCTTGATATGTACATTCGCCATTGGCTCACCCTTGTGCACACATCTGTACTACGAATAAAAAAGCCCGGCGGGCCGGGCAAACGAATGATTGCTTTGTATCCCCCGCTTTGCAGCGGATCGAGACAGGATCACCGCCTTTCGTCGTTGAGAATAAGAGCGCCGGACCACACTGCAGGCCCGGCAAAGCGCGCCACACGAGGAAGCACGGTGCAAAGAAAAAGCCCCGCGTGGCAGGGACCAGGCAGGGCTTTTACTGAAATTCTTCATCAAGTCGCAATGACTTCGATCATGGGCAAAATATACACGCGCTGTAACACTCTCGTCAATCGCTTTCTGTCGGCAAGGCAACACCGTCCTTGACCAGCCGCTCCTCCAGGTGCTGAATCGCCAGATCCTCCAGCTGTCTCAGGTGGTTCCGCATCTTGAAGCTGGCGCGCTGGTAGAGCATCGGGTTTCCGCCGAACGAGCTCGCCAGGTCGCGGAACGTGACACCGACCTTCGCATGATTAGCAAACAGGCGCCCAAGCATGCAGTCGATCGCCAGCGGCTTGATGCGAGGGAACAGCGGCCGCATCCAGTCGGACAGTCCCTTGATCGCATCGATACGCTCAGCCGAGAACGCGAAACGCCGCCCGGCCTGGCCGGTAGCGAAATGACCGCCATCCGTGAGGGTGCGACCGTTCGTCCGGTCCAATGCGATCTGCACCTCGCGCTCCACGGATTCCGCCCGGGCCACCGCGGCGCCCTGGTCACGCACGTCGTCGCGCGCGGCGAAGTACTGCTCACGCACCGTGGCCTCGGTCTCGGCGCGCGTTACGCGCCCCTCGCACGCCAGGTACTGGTCTCGCGCCGCCTCGAGCGAGACCCTCGCCTGCTGCAACTTCTTGCGCGCGGCCTCGACGTCAGCCTGTGCACGCTGCAGCGCGTCGACCAGCTGGAGGCCCGTCAGCTCGTCGTGAGAGGTATCCTCGAACTCGACATAGCCATACTTGGCTTGTAAGACCCACATCTCCGGCGACGGCAAGTGCTTGACCGCCTGCGTGATCATCACGCACTGCGCGCGCACTTCAGCGCTGGACAGGCCGCCGAAGTTGACCGAGTCGGACGACTCGCCACGCAGTTGCTCCAGCCACCCACGCTGGTTGCCATCCAGCCGGATCGACTCCAACACCCGGATCAGCGCCTTACGCAACGGCGCGTCCTGCATCGCAGGCTGGCTCATCACCACGAACGCCACGTGCACGGCCTGGCCGGCGCTCCCAAAAATCGCATCCATTTCCATCATCGTTCCCATCGCTTGTCCTTTCAGTCCTTGACGCTCTGCGGCGCCGATCTCTCACGTCCCTACTTCCGGTCCTTCTGCTCGACGACATACGGCAGCCCTCGCTCATCCCACTGCACCCGGTGCCGTGGCGGACTGGGCGTCCCGAACGTGTGACCGTTCTCTTCCGCGTAGAACACCGGCTCACCCTTCCTCGCCCTGCGCAGGACGTCGTCGATGTTCTCCCTGCCGAATACCGCCCGGTATTCATCGATCAGCGCCGCCGTCACCGGCATCACATCCCTCAAACTTCCCTTCGTCATCGCTTTTCCTCCTCAATCCGCCCAACCTCAAAATGGTTAGTCCAAGAGGTTGGACGGCTGAGACCCGCATGGATGCTGGGTTTGTCCAACCTCCTAACCTGTCCAACCTGTTTTTTTGTTTTACCAACGACGGAAACTGGCCTTCCCACTCGTCGCACGCGTATACGCGTACGCGGGTGTACGTGCGGGCGCGGCCCGGTTGGCGAGGTTGGACGGTTGGACGAAGCCAGTATCCATGCGGGTTTCAGCCGTCTAACCTCAAAACTGCAAGGTTGGACGGATAGTCGTCCTACGTTGGACGAGCCGGCGTACCTGGTCGACGCCATCACCTTTTCCGCCTGCGCAAAATGCGCCCACGATCCCTGGTGAGACGCCGGCACGGCACCGGCTCGTTGATCAAAATGGGAGCGGCTCATCGTCCCCTCCGGCCTTGGGTGCCCCTTGCTCCGCTTCCGCCACGGGGCGTTCGTAGTACCACTCACGCGCGCCACCGGACTCGCGATGCTTCGTCCAGCCGAACTTACGCATGATCGCGCCCACGCGCATCGTCTCGGCCCGCGCGGGGCCGATCTTCGAGAGCTCGAAGTGCAGCGCCCTGGTGAGCAGCTCGCGCGCCGTGACGCGCTTGAGTGGCCCGGCCGACATCGGCTTGCCTTCCGAGTCGACGCCCTCGCAGTACTCCCAAATTCGGCCGCGCCATGGGTCCGGGATCTCGCGATCGTCCTGCATCGGGCCGATGAGGCGCTGTTGTTGGTCGTACGTCGGCCACCACTGCACACCGGAACGCATCAACGCGATGGCCTCGCCGAACAACTGGTCCCGGTCCGCCTTCAGCGCCTCGATGTCGATGCCGCCCGTCTGGACCGGCCAGAAGCGCCGGTTACCGGTGCCATCCTTGAAGTACGCGTCCTCGTTCGTCGTCGCGGCGAACGCGCAGCGACGCGGTACGTTCTTCATGCGGCGGCCGTACGGCTCCCGGAAGCGGTCGACGGTACTGGACATGAACGCCTTGATGGCGGTGACCTCGGAACGGTTGAACTGCTCCAGTTCGGCGACCTCGTACAGCAGCACGCCCTGGATCGACAGGTAGCCATCCTTGTCGCCCATTCGGAACGGGGTGTCGGCGAACCAGTCTCCACCGAGCACCTTCAAGGCGGTCGACTTGCCCTGGCCCTGCCCGCCCTCGAACACCGGCGCGTGGTCGTTCTTGACGCCCGGCTTGTAGCCGCGCATGACGATGCCGATGAAGAACATCGTCGACACCAAGCGCAGATATTCCGAATCTGCCGCGCCCCAATAGCGCGACAGCGCCGTGGCGACGCGCTGCTGGCCGTCCCAGCCTTCCGCGCAGCGGTTGAAGTAGTCGATGACCGGATCGAACTGGTAACGACGTGCCGCTTGCGCGACACCGCGCTCGATATCGCCCACCGAGGCCAGGACGAGGCCATAGTTCTGGGCCAGGTACATGCCCAGCTCGAAGTCGTCCGATTCTGTCCACTCGCCCGGCGTGCTCGCCCAGGGCGTCTTGCGCAGCTTGACCTGCAGGCCGCTGAACAGGTCCAGTCCGACCAGGCCGCGCAGCTTGTCGTCCCTCTCGAGCACGATGTACACGTTCTCGCGGCATCCCTTGATCCCGCCATTGGCCGTCGGAATCAGCTTGGCCCGCAGGGCGTCGCGCGATCCGCCGCCCGCGCCAGCCGGCAAAGGGGTGGAAGCGGTGTCCGCCTGCCCCGCCGACTGTTCGTCGAACCAGGTCGGCACGTCGTCGCCGGCCGCCGCGTCATCCTGGTCGGCCGGCGCTGCGCTGCTCGGCGCCGGCGCGCTCGCTTCCGCCGGCCGCAACCTGGTCGCCCACTGGACGACGTCCTCCTCCGTGGCGCCGCCGGCAATCAGGTCCGCCACATCCCAGCCATCGGGCATTTGCCCGGGCGGCGGGATGTCGACGAACAGCACGTTGCAGCCCTGTGCACGCAGGATCTCGGCAATCTTGAGCATCGCGCTCATGCCCGGCTGCTCAGCCTCCGGCATGATCTGGCCGGCGTGCTCGTGGCCTTCCTTGTAGACCTTCGCATCGGCGTCCGCCCACAGGATGACGTCGCGGTCACGGACGGCCGACCAGTCGGATTTCTTCACGGCTTTGCCGCCGCCTGACCAGGACAGGATTTCAAAGATCCCGTTCATGGACGGCAGCGCCGCCGCGGCATCGACGCACTTCTCGCCTTCGACCACCAGGACGGGCACGTCCGGGCGGTGCGGGCCACGCAGATACAGCGGCCGCGGCTCGGGGAACGCCATCCAGTGCCATTCGCGCCGGCCAGTATCGGTCTTGGCGAACACGCAGGGCAGCACTTCCTTGCCCACGCCGTCCGAGCGCCGGAAGCGGTAGATCACGCCGAGCAGCTGACCGTTCGTGTCGCGGTACTCCCAGTGCGCCTCGGGCTTGCCTCGGACGAGGTGCGCCTTCGGGTACGGCCCCGCGTCATCAGGCACCGGCATGATCGGCGTCCAGGTCGCTTTTTTCTTTCCGTCGGCCGGCGCTCCTACCCCTTTGTCCGCTGGCGCAGGCGCGGGATCAGGTCGTGCTGGCGCAGTCTTGGCGATCGGCTTGATGCCGTTGCCGCGCTGGCCGGCGCCGGGCGTGATCGTGATGCCGAGGCGATCGGCGAGGGCCTTGCAGGCCTGCCCGGGCTTGAGGTCGTGGACGTATGCATAGAGCGAGATCAGGTCGCCGCCTGCGGCGTCGTCGGAAAAATCGGACCAAACTCCCGCCTTGGCGCCGGTGAGGCGCACGCGCAGCGACTGTCCGGCTTCGCCGGCCCTCGATCCGATGCAGAACTCGTGCCCTTCCTGGACGCCTTGCGGGAACCACTCTTGCAGGAGAATCAGAATAGAGTCGAGCGCTGCGCGCCCGACTGACGAAAAATCCTCAAGCGTCACGCTACGGCCTTCTTTCCATGGGCAATGACGTGCTCGCCGATGCGCGATGGGATGGTTCGGTAGTCGGCCGCACCAGGCCGCAACGCAAGTGCAGTTGGACGATGAAGCGCGCGAAGCGGCTGGAACGGCGCCGCATAAGGACCAGGCGGAACCGGTGCGGCGGCCTCGGCGGACGGCGTCAGGAACGTCACGCCACGGCTCGTGAGCGTCACGAGGTCATCCCGGCGCAGTACGAGCCGCTGGCGTTCGAGCGGGCCGACGATAAGCCTCTGGAACCGGCCAGGCGTGTCGGACCAGACCAGCTGGGTCATCAAGTCGGCCGGACTGGCCTGGCCGCCCACATTTTGCAGATGCTGCAGGGCCGTGTACGCGCCGCTTCCTTTGGTAGGGCCTTTGACCGAAGCGATCATGCGACCTCCCGGGGCGCCTGTGGCGTGTAAATCCGGAACACCAGAGCGACCAGCTCGGCCAGCACCTTGTGCATCCGTGCGGCGTCCGCCTCGAGCATGGCCTTCTCGTCCCGGTCAATCTCTTCGTCGGCCGTGGCCTCCGTGAAGTGTCGCGAGAACGTGCCGAGTTCGGCATAGAGATCGTTGAACTTCCTCATCAAGACCTCGTTTTCACACGACAGATCGTCCGGCAGCTTGAGGAACACGCCGCCCGATGCGGTAGCAATCGCCTCGGCATACAGCGTGGTGCCCGACAATTCCTGCAGGGCCAGGCAATGATCCTCGCTGAGCACTTGGCCTTTCGTTTCATAGGCCCGGTTACGCAGTGCGCTGACCGTCATGCCCAGGTACGCCGCCGCAACCTCCCAGGTTCCGCGCACCTTGCCGATCATCTTGAGTTTTGCGTCGCGCAATTCCATACATCCCCCTACGTTATTTTGGTTTTGCAAATATTTACTTGAAAGTAAAGTTGCGCCGTTGAAACTTGATATCTGGAAATCGACAAATGAATCTTGTTGACGCAGTTCGCAGGCGGCATCTGGTGCAGTGGCACGACCGGGGATTCGTGCGCACAATCGAGCCGTATTTGTTCGTGGTGCTGCGGGGCCTGCGCCTGGCACTGATCGCGCGCCAGATTGCGGGTGGACCCGCCGACGGCGAGCAGCCGTGCTGGAAGGTGATTGATGCCGGTGAGGGGTTGAACGTCGACTCGGAACGAACCTTCGGCGGATGCGAACAGGTTCCGACGCATTTGCTGGGGCTGGTGCATATGGTCTACGCCTCGCCATCCGTCGAAAGCGAGCCGACACCAGTCGAGCGCAGGTAGGTCCAATCGACCCGGCTATTCAATTCTTCGCAACGCACCCTCCCCTGCACCAATTTTTCGATTTCTGGCGCGTACTCCGCTGGCACCCCGTTACGAAGCCATTGCTGGACTACCTGATAGCGAACACCTAAAGCATCCGCGAACGCGCGTAACGTAGGGTATTCCGCGATCGCCTTTTGCAGCCCGACACAAGGAGTGGTCTTTTTCATGCCGGCAATTGTACTAGAAAATCTAGCATATACAAGAAATTTATGTATTGGCACAATAAATTCTTGTAGGCATAGTGCCGGCATGAGTATCCATAGCCGCATTAAGGAACGCCGTCTTGCCCTAGGGCTGAAGAGCCACCAAGCGCTCGCCGACCTCGTCGGCGTGAGCTGGCAAACGGTTCAACTATGGGAAAAGGAAGGGGGAACTGCACCAAATCGCAATAGGATCGACAAGGTTGCCGCCGCATTACAAGTGACGACCAAGTGGCTTTTACATGGGGACAGCGAAGACCGTGAACGCCAACATCCCGACGAAGCGAGCAGCGTCGCACGACCAGCCAATGAGCCGCTTCACACTCAATGGGTAACGTCACAAGAAAACTATCTTTTGACCTTATTCCGTACGACAGATGACGACGGCCGCGCCGCTATCCTTAGAACTGCGGAAACCATGCCTCGTATCGCCAGCCCCGCTGTTGCTGGAAACAAGCTGTAGTTTGGTGATTTTTTTCGGTGGCTCCGCAGGGTGCGCTACTGCTGTCGCTTCCGCGATGGCCAAGCTTTCCCTCCTACGACGCGCGTCCATTTGCTCATACGCAGCAATCCATCGGTTTAAGTTCTTCATCGATGCAAAATGCATATGGTCGCGCCGCAAAGATGCCAAAATACTCACCAAGTGTCACAACTGCTTCCATTTTGGAAGCACGAACAACACAATGTGAACTCATCGCGCAAGAATCGCGCGATGAAGACACCTCCCGTCCCCAAGCCCTCCCAGCAGAATTACGTACAGACAGCACTACGCCTACCACCAGATCTTCATCTTGAACTTCAAGACGCGGCCGAGAAAAATGGCCGAAGCATGAATGCAGAAATCGTTGCGCGCCTTCGGGCCATCCCCATCCTTGAGCACCTGGACAAACTTGCGCGGGACGTTGCCGAAATCAAGGCGTTAGATCGACAGATTCTTAGCATCGTCGGGGACCGGTAACCCATCCTCTGACGTTTGTTGAACATGCCCGCTTCAGCGGGCTTTTTTACGTCTGAACATATTCAGTCGCAACGTCAGCGCGCCGCGAAATACTAGTTTTTCTTGTTTTACTAGTTTTTCTAGCGTATATTCCACGCTATCAACTTTTGATAGCGGGGTACGCATGAGAGCATTTCACGTAACGGTTCGGACGCCCAACGGCGCGTCCTGCCATTTCGCGATCGGCAGGACGGCATCCATGGTCTACGACTACACGGCCGCCTACCAAAGCGACGAAGCGACTTTTGGCATCACGGTGGTGGAACTGTGACCGCGAAATCCACCCGCGCCCCGAACGCGCGCGCCCGCACCACCCCGCTCGGCACGGGCGAACTGCATCAGGCACTCGAAGACGCAAGGAACCAGGGCGAGCTCGCCCGCTTCTGCAGTGCACACGTCTGCACGCCCACCGACGTCTCGGAGGACGGCGTACGCCTGCACCTACCGCGCGTGCTGCAACTCATGCGCTCCCGCGGATACCACGTCTCCAACCCGATCCCGCCGCAGCACCAGCCGAAGAAAGGCTTCACGGCCTGGCTCGTCCACATCCGCATTCCCGGTGCCGAGTTCGACATCGGCTTCTATACCCCGAACGCTTCGTAGTCCCACAGGAGGCCCATCCATGAAAAACAAGACCGTCACGCTCCGCATCCCGCAAGCCGTCTACAACGACCTCGTGGTCGTGGCCGACAGCTGCACGCGTATCCACAAGGCGAACGGCGGCTTCACCAGCCACGGAGAGCTCGATGTTCAGGGCCTGCTGATGATGCTCGTCCAGGACGCCGCCGCAACGAACACCCGACCGGGCTCGTGGGAGGGCTCGAACATGCAGCAGGTGCTGGATGCCCACGGCTATCGGTAACAAATCACTCCCCCCTTCCCTTTAACCCATCGCAAATACGATTTAAGTCAATCAGGAACGCTCATGACCTCCAACACCTTGACTGTCCTTCCGCCTCCGCAGATGCCGGTGCCAACCGATCAGCCAATCGTCGTCGACGAGCTCGTCACCGACGCCGGCCAGTTTGGCTACTTCAATCTGGTCGACATCAGGATCTCGTATACCAACCGCAAACGCTTCAACCAATCGAAGCTCGACGAGCTGGCCGCAAGCATCAAGTCGAAGGGCGTAGCGCAGCCGATCCTGATCCGCCCTGTGACGCCGACCGCCGAGGCGCCGCAACAATACGAGATCGTCGCCGGCGAGCGCCGTTTTCGCGCGTCGATCATGGCTGGTCTGCCTACCATCCCCGCGATGCTCCGCAATCTCAGCGATGTCGAGGCGCTCGAGTTGCAGATCCTCGAAAACCTGCAGCGCGACGACCCGCATCCGCTCGAGGAGGCCGAAGGGTACGAGCGCCTCATGCTCGAACGGAACTACGACGTCGACCAGTTGGCCGAAAAGCTCAACAAGAGCCGGTCTTACGTCTACGGCCGCCTCAAGCTGTGCGCTCTGACCACCAGCGTACGAGAACAGTTCCTGGACGACAAGTTCAGCGCTGCGACCGCGCTGTTGATCGCTCGCATCCCGAATCCGTCCCTGCAGGTGAAGGCCGCCAAGGAAGTAAGCGGAGCAGACTGGCAGGGCAACCCCATGTCGTACCGCGCGCAGCGGGACCTGCTCCGCCAGCGCTTCATGCTGGACCTGAAGAGCGCCGTCTTCCCGATCAAGGATGCGGCACTTTTGACCGAGATTGGCTCGTGCATCGAATGCCCGAAGCGCAGCGGCAACCAGCAGGACGCGTCCGAGGGCGAGAAACACGAAAACCTCTGCACCGACCCCGATTGCTTCGCCGAGAAAACGGCCGCCCATTCCAAGAAGGCAAAGCAAAAGGCCGAGGCACGCGGGCTGACGGTGATCAGTGGCGAAGAGGCCAAGAAGATCATGCCGAACAGCTACAGCAACTTGAAGGGCGGATACGCGGACGTCGACAAGACGATGTGGGTGTCGGGCGGGTCGACGACCTACCGGAAACTGCTCGGGAAACAACTGCCGAAGGGCGTGCTGCTGGAAAGCCCGTTCGAGCCCGGTAAGCTGATCACCATCGCCAAGATCGACGAGCTTGAGGATCTCGTCACGCAGGTCGCCGGCAGCGGCAAGACCGAGGCCTCGATCTCCGCCAAGCAGAAAGCCAAGGAAAAGCAGCAGGAACAGGCCGCAGCAGTCGAGCGGCAGTTCCGCCGCGACTTGTTCATCGCGATCCACGATGCCGGTCGAGTGGAACGCGCACCGTTCAATGAGCCTGAAGTGGCAGCCCAACTGTTCAAGGGTTGTTCGGGCCCGGCCCACGAATTCATTATCAAGCTCTACGGGTGGGCGGGCAAGGAATTCGAGTCGGAGTACGAAGGCGGTCAGTACGTCTCCAGCACGAACAAGATCTGCGCCGCAATTAGGAAGATGGAACCTGACCCCGTCCGTCAACTGATCCGCGACTTGACCTTCGTCGACGAGCTCGCCGTCAACACCTACACCAGCGGCAAAGGCGATGTCCCTTGGCTCATGATGGCGGCCGCAGTGGAACTCGGCATCGATGCCGAAACGATGAAGAAGACCCTCCTCAAGGAGGCCAAGAAAAAGGCGGACGAGAAGGCCGCGAAAAAAGCTAAAGCCGCTAGTAAGGGAAAGAAGCCGGAGCCGGTGCAGTCGAATCTGCCCGACGTCGCCGAGACGCCGGAGCCGTCGACCAGTACATCTGACGCTGCCGCGCCCACCACGCTCGCAGTGCACGCGACCACCGAACAGAAAGGCCCACAGTTCAAGCTCGACGACGTCACTCAAGAAGACCTCGTCGCATATATCCGCCTGCACCCCGAGGGACTCAACGCACTGACAGAAAGCGTCCTGACCCATCCCCGAGGCGAACTGGTCGGCATGCTCGAAACGGCTGCAACGAGCTTGGGCTACACCTACCGCGGCGGCCGCGCTTGGGTGCACAAGGACTATATCGATGAGGCGTCGCCGCTCACCACCGACGAGCCGTCGGCGCAGGCAGGCGAGATTCCATCTGTGGTCGACCAGGTCGAGCAAGCTTCAACCCAAGCCATTGAAGCTCCAACAGTGGCCGAACAGAGCGACGGCGAGCAGGCGTCCGAAGCGACGCCGGCGGCCGCCGACGAAGGCGTACAGACGTCTGCACTCAACAAGAAGATCAGATCGAAGCCGGCGCCGGCGAAAAAGACCACGACCATCTCCAGCAAGAAAACCACGGCGAAGGCGCCGGCAAAGGCGGCGTCGTGAAGTTCACCGAACACGCCATTAGCGCGATCGTGCGCGCGTTGCTCAACGATCGTCACGACCTTTCCGTTCAGTTGGCCTACTGGCAAGGGCACGGCTATACGGCCACGCCCGCGTCATCAACGCAGAACTGAAGGCGAATACCGATGCGCTGATCGAGCTGGCGGCCGCCGTCGCGCCCTGGCTGAAGCAACGCCCGGACTGGGCCAGCATCACCGCGAACGAACCACTCATGACCTGAGAATACCCATGAAACTGACCATCAAGAAGATCCAGCAGCACTTTGCGAACCTGTATAACGCGCTGACCCGCCAGCCGCCCAGAATCAGCACACCGGTGCAAGCGCGACCCGCACACTGCGGCAACATCCTGACGCTGCTTGCGCACCTGTGCGACATGGACGACGAGATGCAACGATACGTCCTGCGCTGGCTGGCCTACCCGTTGCGAAACCCGGGCGCGAAGATGTCGACCGCGCTCGTGTTCAACGGCGGCCAAGGCTCGGGTAAAAGCCTTTTCTTCAAGTACGTCGCCGCGGCGATGTACGACGAGAATGCGGCGATGATCAAGCCCAACGATCTGCACAGCAAATTCAATTACTGGGCCGTGGGCGCCAACCTGGTCGTGGTGGACGGCGACTACGCTCCGCGCCATCTGGAACGCATGAAGGCCTTCCACGCGGCCGAATCCTTCGTGATCACTCTCAAGGGCCACGAGCCCCGCGCGGTCGTCAATCGCCTGAATTTCGTCTACTTGTCGGATCAGGAAGACTTCCTACCGACAGACGCCGGCAGCCGCCGCTTCGTCGTCGTCGAAGTCCCGCCGGCACGTCCGCGCGGCTTCTATGCGGCGATCGCGTACGAGATCGCCAACGGAGGCGTGGACGCCTTCCGCGACTACTTGATGCGCGGCCTTGATATGAGCGACTTCAACGAGAACACGCTGCCGCCGTCGACGCCGGCGCTGGCGCCGCTCGATGGCCGGAGAGTCGCATGATGGGGCCCGTCAACGCCGACCAGGTCGAACCGCTCGACCCCATCGCCTACAAACACCAATTGCTGCTGCTCAAATCCGCGCATTGCTGTCGGCCTGTCGTGCACCAAGGGCTCAAGCAATTCATCAACGGGCTGACGCTGTATCACTCGGGCGGCCGAGTCGCGATGATCGTCTACCTTGCCGGGAACAGTGAAGCAATAGATAGCACAGCCATCGATATCTGGGTCGAGGGCACACCGACTGAACCAAGCCGCGCAGCGCGACAAACCGATCGCAACGACGATAATGAACATCATGTACCAGAACGGAGCGGTGCGGCGCGGTCGCGGCTGTTTGCGGAGAGCGATCTGTGATGCGGAAGCTATTCAAGGTTGAGTTGCATCTCGACCGCTGCGAGCCGGCATTCACGGCCAGCTTCGTCGATGTGATCTACCGCTCGCTTTATAAGCTTGCTGAGGATCTCGACTTGTGTGCGCTGTTCGACGGGGCTGAGCATGCGCTTGCTTGCCATCAGCTTCAAGGTCCGCCCCACGCTGTGAACAACAGAAACAGCCTCAGCAAGCTTGATTGCGGTATTGAACGGGAGGGGGGCCAAGGGCGTAATATCGTCAATCGACCAGAATTCGATTTCGTCAAGCTTGGCTGCGCATTTACTGTAGTAGGCCGGATCTCTATCGCCAGCGCGGGCGAGATGCAGCATAGTCGCTGCCTCGGCAACACCAATGAGGGCGTTTTCGATCTTAGGAGTCATGCTTGCTCCATGGAGGCGAGCAATAGTGCGTTCGTTCCTCTCTCGCATGCGAGTCTCAGTACGGGCCAAATAAATTGTGCCGATCAAAGTGGCAACTGTGCCGATAGCCCCAACCCAGGTGCCCCAGTCGGACGGAGTCAGTGCAACCCACTTGTGCTCCTTCATCAGCGCGTTGACGCCTTGATGAATGGCGAACAGGCCCCAGGCCGACATGATAGCGATGCCGACACGTTCTCCGAATTTCATAAGACCCGATTACTCCCGCTCAATCTCGAATACAACCGTACCGTCGGCTCGGATCTCGACCACTTTCGCCTTTCGGGCAGCCTCCTGCGCTTCGCCAGCGCTGCGGAAAGTACCGAGTTGCGGCAGATCCCGAAGTGCGGTGCCCCTCTCGCCGTTCGGATACGCAAACACGACGCAGGCGGATGGGATCCAGCCATCGCCGAAGTCGGTGGACCCACCGAACACACAGTAGCTAACGCCATTCGCGGGTGCGTGATGGTTGCCAACGCTGGCGACGATTCGAGCGCCAGGGAATTCCTCTTCGAAGCGAGTGATATCCGCCGGGTTGCCCGCGAGCCATGCCTCAGCAGCCTCAGCACCTCTTTCGCTCCCCAGATCGTAGATGCAGCCCAGCAAAGCAACGGTTTGACGCATGAAAGCCTCCCTATTTGAGTGTGTGCCGAACTCTACAGGGCTACCCCAAAATTGTCATTACGAAAAATTGATACTCATGAAGGTTCCACCACTTCTTGTCGATCTCCCGACCGTTGCAGACGTCGTGTCCCTCTCCACCGCGACGATACAGAAACTCGTCCGCGAGAATAGCTTCCCGAAGCCGCGCGTCATCTCTGGCCGGCGCGTGGGCTGGCTGATGCGCGAAGTCGAGGAGTGGTCCGAGTCGCGACCGGTATCCGACCTGCTCCCGCCAGTCAACGCCGGCATCAGGAAAGCGACTCCAGAACCTGGCTCCACTTCGTGAGCCAGACAACCTTCTCGGCGTCGTAGTCGTGCTGGTTATAGACGCCCTCGACGCCGGGCAGCATGTGCCCCAGCATCACCTCGCCCGCGTCCTTCGGGCACCCCAGCGCCGCCAGCTGCGTCCTGACCGTGCGACGCAGATCGTGCGGTGACCATCGCGTGACAGGCAGGCGCGGACGCTCCACCTCAGGATTGGTCATCGAATACGGCATGTGGTAGTACACCGAAGTCTGCACGACCTTCTGCTCCACGTGTCCCTCGCGCTTCTTCACCGGCTTGAACAGATAGCCGGATTTCTCGACCGCCAGGCGGCGCTCGACGACCTGGCGCGCCTTGCCAAACAGCGGCACCCGGAAGTCGGTCGCCTGGTCGAAGCGCGCGTTCTTTGTCTTGGCCTTCGGGCACGTCCACCACAGCACGCCATCCTCCTGCGCAATCTCGTGCGCCTCCATCTGGACGATTTCAGCGCCCCGGGCACCGGTCCACAAGTAGAGGGCCAGGACGTCGCTTACGTTGCGCGAGAAGTTCGGCAGGAACGCAATCAAGACGCGCAGCTCATCCTGTGACAGGGTGCGCTTGGCCGTGCCGATGGTCACGCCCGCAATGCGCTTCCCCTTGCTCTTGAGCCGGCCGCGCATGATCTGTCGCCACCAATTAGGCGTGTCTTCCGGCAGCCGGCCGGCGTCAAGCGCATAGTCCCAGGCTCCAGCCAGCTCGGCACGCAGCTTGCCACACTGGACCGGCGTGTCGACGTAGAGTTCGAGCAGATCGAAGGCCTCCGCCCGGGTCAGGTCGCCGGCCGGCAGCTCGGCGATCGGCTCCGCACCCTTCACCAGCGTGCGCCTGGCTTCCGCGGCGCCCTTGGCCTTTCTTACCCGCGCAAGGTGTTCGCAGTAGTCCTCGATGACGTGCCGCACCAGGTAGCCTTCCCGCTTCTTCCGCAACCGTTCCGCTTCGGCGGCCGCTCGCTGGGCCTCACGCGCTTGCTGCCGTTCAGCCGCCAGCTCGCGACCGGCCCGGTTCTGGGTCTTGACCTGCTCCCATTCAGTGACCGCCTTGTGGTATGACATCGCTGGCCATTGCCCCAATTTGGCCTGCTTCATCTTGCCATCGCTGGGGGATTTATAGCGGTAAATCCACGTGCGGCACTTGGCCCGCGCCTCGAGGCGCAGGCCGGGATGGTCCGCAAACGTGATATGCTCCCCCGCCTGTAGGAGCTTCGCGGCTCTGGGATCAAAGGACATCTTGGCGTAGCATTTTCAAAATTTCGGAAATCGTCGGCGTAGTATTGTACGCGATGGCCGAAAATACTACGCCAAAATGTTGAGTGTCGCTATATGTGGATATGCGCAGATAGCAAAGCAATGAAATGTGGGATGGCGGGAATGCATAGCGAAATCAAGGACTTGACTAAGAATTTTGCGGAGAATCAACCTGTTAGGAAAGGGGTTGAAACTCGCCACACCCCGATGATGCAGCAGTACCTGAGCATCAAGGCCGACTACCCCACGATGCTCGTCTTCTACCGGATGGGCGACTTCTACGAGCTGTTCTTCGAGGACGCCGAGAAGGCCGCGCGCATCCTGGGCATCACGCTGACGGCGCGCGGCAGCTCGGGCGGGAATCCGATCAAGATGGCCGGCGTGCCCTTCCACTCGCTCGATCCGTACCTCGCCAAGCTCGTCAAGCTGGGCGAGTCGTGCGCGATCTGCGAACAGATCGGCGATCCGGCGCTGAGCAAAGGTCCGGTCGAGCGCAAGGTCGTGCGCGTCGTCACGCCGGGGACGCTGACGGATGCCGACCTGCTGCCCGAGAAGGCCGAGCGCCCGCTGCTCGCCGTCTGCACGGTCACGAACCGCAAGGTGGTCACGACGGGTCTCGCGTGGATGTCGCTCGCGAGCGGGGGACTCCGGCTGATGGAATTCGCGGGCGACGCCCGTGCGGCCGCCGTGCGCCTCGTGCAGGAACTGGAACGCATCGCGCCGGCCGAAGTGCTGCGCGCGGACGGCGGCGCCGACCTGTTCGAAGAATCGCCGGTCGGCCACACGGCACGCGTGCCGGAATGGCATTTCGACGTCGTGCACGGCCACAAGGCGCTGCTCGACCAATTGGGCGTCGCCACGCTGTCCGGCTTCGGCGCGGACGGTCTCGGCGCCGCGTTCGGCGCGGCCGGCGCGCTGCTGCGCTATGCCCAGGCCACGCAGGGCCGCGGCCTGCAGCACGTGAAGAGTCTCGCGGTCGAATCGGAGAGCGAATTCATCGGCCTCGATGCGTCCACGCGCCGCAACCTGGAGCTGACGGAGACCATCCGTGGCCACGAGTCGCCCACGCTGTTTTCTCTTCTGGACGGCTGCCGCACGGCGATGGGCTCGCGCCTGCTGCGCCACTGGCTGCACCACGCGAAGCGCGACCAGCGCGTGGCCCGCTCGCGCCACGAGGCGATCGAGGCGCTGGCCCAGCGCGAAGCCATGCACGACCTGGCGACGACGCTCGCGCACGTGCCCGACATCGAACGCATCACGACGCGCATCGCGCTGCTGACGGCGCGGCCGCGCGACCTCGCGAGCCTGCGCGACGGCCTGAAGCAGCTGCCCGCGCTGCGCGAGCAGGTGGCGCGCTGCTTCATCCCCGGCGACTCGTGCCTGCTGCGCGACATCCACGATGCCATCGCCGTGCCCGAGGCGTGCGCGGACCTGCTCCAGCGTGCCATCGCGACGGAGCCGGCCGCCATGGTGCGCGACGGCGGCGTGTTCGCGCGCGGCTTCGATGCGGAGCTGGACGAGCTGCGCGCGCTGTCGGAAAACGCGGGCCAGTTCCTCGTCGACCTGGAAGCGCGCGAGCGCGCACGCACCGGCATCGCCAACCTGCGCGTCGAGTACAACCGCGTGCACGGCTTCTACATCGAGGTCACGAACGGCCAGGCCGACAAGGTGCCGGACGATTACCGCCGCCGCCAGACGCTGAAGAACTGCGAACGCTACATCACGCCGGAACTGAAGGCGTTCGAGGATAAAGCGTTGTCCGCGCAGGACCGCGCGCTGGCGCGCGAAAAGCTGCTGTACGAGCTGCTGCTGGCCGACCTCGCGCCGCACATCGTGTGCCTGCAGCGCATCGCGTCCGGCATCGCGCAGCTCGATACGATCACCGCCCTCGCCGCCCACGCCGTGCGCAACAACTGGTGCATGCCGCAGTTGATCGAGGAGCCCTGCCTCACCATCGTCGAGGGCCGCCATCCGGTCGTCGAGAACCAGATCGAGCGCTTCATCGCGAACGACTGCAAGCTGTCCAACGATCGCCGCCTGCTCCTGATCACGGGCCCGAACATGGGCGGTAAGTCGACGTTCATGCGTCAGGTCGCGCTGATCACGCTGCTGGCCTATGTCGGCAGCTACGTGCCGGCGACGAGCGCGACGATCGGTCCCATCGACCGCATCTTCACGCGCATCGGCGCGTCCGACGACCTGGCCAATGGCCGCTCGACGTTCATGGTGGAGATGACGGAATCGGCCACGATCCTGAACGGCGCGACCGAGCACTCGCTCGTGCTGATGGATGAAGTGGGCCGCGGCACGTCGACGTTCGACGGTCTCGCGCTCGCGTGGGCCATCGCGCGCCACCTGATCGAGACGAGCCGCAGTTTTACGCTGTTCGCCACGCACTACTTCGAATTGACGCAACTGCCGGAACAGCATCCGAGCGCGGCCAACGTGCACCTGTCGGCCGTCGAGCACAAGGACAGCATCGTGTTCCTGCATGCCGTGCAGGACGGCCCGGCGTCGCAGAGCTACGGGCTGCAGGTCGCACAGCTGGCGGGCGTGCCGCCCAGCGTGATCCGCGCCGCGCGCAAGCACCTGGCGCGGCTGGAAGCGCAGGCGCTCGATGCGACGCCGCAGCTCGACCTGTTCGCGCCGGCGCCGTGCGACGAAGGCGACGCCGAAGCCGCGCCCGCACCGGCTCCGGTGCGGGCGGCGGCCGAGTCGCCGGCGCTGACGCTGCTGGACGCCATCGATCCCGATGCCCTGACCCCGCGCGAAGCGCTCGAACGCTTGTACGAGCTCAAGCGCCTGGCCTCGGCCTGACGATGCCGCGACGCCGCTCGCTTCTCCTGTTCGTCCTCGCCTGCGCGCTCACGGGCGGCGCGCGCGCGGACGCCCGCGACGATGACGCGCACCGTTTCGCCATCATCGGCCATGGTTTTACCGATGGCGGCGAAAAACGCCTCAAGCAGGCGCTCGCCGACAATGACGACAAGGACGTCGCCTTCATGGTCGTTACGGGCATCAAGGGTGCGAACGAGCCGTGCACGGACAAGCTGTACCAGAAGCGGCGCGAGCTGATCGACGATGCGCGCCGGCCCGTCATCGTGCTGCCGGCCGGCAGCGACTGGACGGAATGCCGCAACAGCGCCGGCCGCACGAATGCGATCGAGCGCATGAACCGCATCCGCGAACTGTTCTACGGCGAGCCGTCCACGCTGGGCGCGCGCAAGCTGCCGCTGACGCGCCTGTCGATGAGCCCGCGCTTTCGCAGCTATGCGGAGAATGCGCACTGGTCGGTCGGCAAGGTGCTGTATGCAACCGTCAACATGCCGGCCAATAACAACCACTACCTGAACGAAGCGGGCCGCAACAGCGAGTACGAGGACCGGCTCGTCGCGAACCGCTTCTGGCTGCACCGGCTGTTCGCCATCGCCAGGCGCGACAAGCTGGAAGCGATCGTGCTGTTTTCCGAAGGCGACGTGAAGGCGTTGTCGCAGCCGACGGGCCTGCGCGCGCTGCTGCGCGGCGCCGTGCCGGACAACGACGGCTTCGCGGAGCCGCGCCGCCTGATCCTGTCGCTGGCGCAGAAATTCCGGGGCAAGGTGCTGCTCGTCGACGGCACGCGCGTGCGTGCAAGACCCGTCATCGAATGGCGCGGCAATGTCGGCCATCTGGCGGCCGGTGCGGATGCATTGGAGGTGGTGGTGAATCCGGAGACGAAGACCCTGTTCAGGGTCGATCCCCGCAAGGTCGAGACGGCGAAGTAAGACTGTCGAGAAGCAAAACAACGTCATCCCCGCGCAGGCGGGGATCCAATTTGCACGCGTCATCACGACGCCGACAGAACTTGGGTTCCCGCCTTCGCGGGAACGACGAGTCAAGAGTGCGTTTTACTGCAGCGGCTGGCTACGGAAGTGGTCGCCCTCTTCGCTGTCGTCGATCTCGCCGTGACCGTGGTCATGGCCGTGGGCGCCGTGCACGTGGCCGTGCGCGATCTCTTCCGGCGTGGCGGCACGCACGTCGATCACGGACAGGTCGAAGCGCAAGGCCATGCCGGCGAGCGGGTGATTGCCGTCCAGCACGACCTTGTCGTCGGCCACTTCGGTGACGGTGAAGATGACCGGCTCTTCGTCGCTGCCCTCGGCCATGCCTTCGAACTGCATGCCGACTTCGATCGGTTCCGGCAGGCGGTTGCGCTCCTCGACCTTCACCAGGTTCGGATCGTAGTCGCCGAACGCGTCTTCCGGCTCGATCTGGATGGTCGACGTGTAACCCACGTCCTTGCCGTCCAGCTCTTCTTCGATCTTCGGCAGCGTGTTCTCGTAGCCACCGTGCAGGTAGACCATCGGCTGGGCGCCGTCTTCGATCAGGTTGTTCTGGGCGTCGGACAGTTTATAGTTGACCGACACAACCGTGTTCTGGGCAATCTTCATTGCACTTCCTTTCGTGGGTAAGGCTGCGATTATAACCCTACCACCGCTTTGCTCCGGCCGGCGCTGGTTATAATGGCACATGCAAAAATTACAGCTCCTCGGCAATATCACGCCCGCCCAGTTCCTCCGCGATTACTGGCACAAGAAACCCCTGCTCATCCGTCAGGCCATCCCCAATTTCAAACCGCTGGTCAAGGTGGACAAGCTGGCCGAGCTGGCCAGGCTGAACCACGTCGAGTCGCGCCTCGTGACGCTCACCGACGGCACCTGGGACATGCAGCACGGTCCGCTGGCCGAACTGCCGCCCAAAACCCAGCGCGAATGGACCATGCTCGTGCAGGGCGTGAACCTGCACGACCCGAAGGCCGATGCCCTGCTGCGCCAGTTCCGTTTCGTGCCGGACGCCCGCCTGGACGACCTGATGGTCAGCTATGCGACGGACGGCGGCGGCGTCGGCCCGCATTTCGACTCCTACGACGTGTTCCTGCTGCAGGCGCAGGGCAAGCGCCGCTGGCGCATCGGCGCGCAGCAAGACCTGACGCTGGTCGAGGGCCTGCCGCTGAAGATCCTCGCCAACTTCGAGCCGGAAGAAGAGTTCGTGCTGGAACCGGGCGACATGCTGTACCTGCCGCCGCACTACGCGCACGACGGCGTCGCCGAGGGCGAATGCATGACGTATTCGATCGGCTTCCGCTCGCCGTCGTTCCAGGAACTGGGCGAAGCCTTCCTGCAGTTCATGGCCGACTCCATCGACCTGCCGGGCCGCTATGCCGACCCGGGCCTGCAGCCCGCGAAGAACCCGGCCGAGATCCCGCGCGACATGCTGGCCACCGTCACCGAAGAACTGAACAAGGTGCGCTGGGACGAGGAAGACGTCACGATCTTCATGGGCGAATACCTGTCCGAGCCGAAGCACAACGTGTTCTTCACGCCGGTCCCGAAGCCGCTGACGGTGGGCCGCTTCATGGAACAGGCTGCGAAAAAGGGTCTGAAACTGTCGCCCAAGACGTTGATGCTCTACCGCGGCAAGCACGTGTTCATCAACGGCGAATCGTTCGCCGTCGGGCGCGCGGACAAGGTCGTGCTGGACGTGCTCGCCAACGAGCGGGCCCTGGCAGGCAGTCTGCTCGACCAGGCGTCGGACGACGTGCTGGAAGCGCTGTACACGTGGTACCAGGACGGCTGGATCGAGCTCGGCTGACATGAACGCGTCCTTCGACACCCGCGCCGCCTTCCAGCAGCAGCTGGGCGAGGTATGGGCACGGGCACGGGCGACGCTCGTCATGTTCGATCCGGACTTTACGTTGTTCCGGCTGGGCGCGCCGGACGTGGACGCGGAACTGCGCCGCTTCCTGCACGCCGGCGGCCGCCTGCGGCTGGCGCTGCACGATCCCGCGCACCTGGAGCGGGAAGCGCCGAGGTTCCTGCGCCTGCTGCGCGATCATGCGCACGGCATCGAGTGCAGGCGCACGCCGCGGGCGCTGCGCGAGCTCACGGATTCGTTCTGCATCGCGGACGACGTGCACATCGTGCGGCGCTTTCACAGCGATCACCTGCGCGGTGAGGCAGTCTTTGATGCACCGCAACAAACTGAGCTGTCGCGCCTGCGTTTTGACGCCATTTGGGCAGAATCACAACCTGGTCTGCGGGCCAGTGTTTCCGGGCTGTAAATACCTGCTTTAGCTTGGTTTTCTCTATGAGAACTAGCGCACGGACAAGGTGTGTCGGATTGCTAGAAGATGAACATTGCCCGATCTGGCAACTGTTACGTCTTGACACGACTTTTCTATTGCGATTCAGTAAATTTGGCTATAATATCGGGTTAGGAAGGTTCCGTTGTCTGTAGGCACTTTTTCCAAAGTATACAAACAAGAGAATTCCTGACGAGCGATAATTACCGGTAATTATTCATCGCACCACCCTTTTGAATTAATTAAGGAAAAACCATGAAAAAATCTCTGCTGATCGTTTCCCTGCTGGCTGTTGCTCTGGCTGCTTGCTCGAAGAAAGAAGAAGCTCCGGCTGCTGCTCCGGCTCCGGCTGCTGAGACCGCTGCTCCGGCTGCTCCGGCCGCTCCGGCTGCTGACGCTGCCGCTACCCCGGCTGCTCCGGCCGCTGCTGACGCTGCTGCTTCGGCCGCTTCGGCTGCTGCTTCGGCTGCTTCGGCTGCTGCTGACGCCGCTTCGGCTGCTGCTGCTCCGGCTGCTTCGAAGTAATTCGAATCGCGCTAAAGAAACCGGCCTGCGGGCCGGTTTTTTTACGTCCGCAGGTTTTGCACACGGCGCGCCGGCACGGGGTGCCCGCCCTACGAATTATGCGAGCCCACCAATAAAAAAACCGGCCAAGCGGCCGGTTTTTTTATTGAAGCGAAGCGGAGTTATTTCAACTCGTCCGCCAGCAGCTTGAGGATCTTGGCGCCGGTCGGCGACGTTTCCGGCTTGCCGTCGTTCGTCTGCACGGTCACGTCGGTCGAGGTCGCGCCCTGTGCCGTCGACACGATCACGCGGTATTTCTGCGCTTCCTTGTTCTTGTCTTCGCTACCGAACAGCTTGCTGAAGAAACCTTCCTTCTTGACCGCGTCCGGATCGACGTAGCGCACGAAATAAATGCCCTGCACGCGGTCGCGGTCTTCCACCGTGAAGCCCACGCGGTCCAGCGCCAGGCCCACGCGGCGCCATGCGCGGTCGAAGCCTTCGTCGACGACGACCTTGTTGCCTTCGAGCTTGGCGTGCTGCGGTTCCAGCGGGGCGTTCGTCACGAACGCGGTCGCTTCCTTGACCTTGGTGCCGGTCAGTTGGGCCATCAGGCGGCCCAGGAATTCCGCTTCCAGCTCCGGATCGTTCGGACGCGCGGTCCAGGTGGCCTGCTCCTTCTGCGGACCGGTCAGCACTTCTTCCGCGCCGCGGTGGCTGATGTAGATCTCGGTCGAACCGTCCGGACGGCGCTCCAGGCGGGTGCGGAACTTGTCGCGCTCGCCGGTCGAATATGCGGAATCGAAGACCTTGCCGATGGTGCGGCGGATGAAGTCCTGCGGGATCTTGGCGCGGTTCTCGGCCCAGTTCGTTTCCATGATGCCGGTCTGCGGCGACTCGGTCTCGACGGTGAAGCCCGAGTTATGCCAGAACTCCAGCAGTTGCGGCCACAGTTGTTCCGGCGTTTCCTTGATCACGAGCCAGCGCTGGTTGCCGTTGCGCTCGATGCGGATGGTGTCGGTGGGTACCTGGCCGATCTGTTCGCCGGACGTGGCCGCGATGGCCGGTGCGGCGCCGCGCTGCTGCTGGAAGCCGGACGCGGTGGCGATGCCTTTGCCATCCGGCACGGCATAGCGGTTGTCCTTCTGCAGTTGGGTCAGGTCGGGCGGAATGTCCAGCGGTGCCGCTTTCTTGGAAGCCTTGTAGTCCACCTTGTCCGATTCGAACACGGTCGTGCACGCGGCCAGGCTCAACGCGATGGCGGTCAGGGCCACGGTGCGGGCTGCGGTGGAAGTCATCATCTTGCGATTCGTCATATCGTTAAAGCTGGTAATCAAAGAACGCCGGAAGCGCGCAGCGCGGTGCGGACGGTGTCGTGGTATTGCGCGGACAGCGGGGCCAGCGGCAGGCGCAGGCCGGCCGGCATCTTGCCCATCTCGGCCAGCGCCCATTTCACCGGCACGGGGTTCGGCTCGACGAACAGTTTGCTGTGCAGGTCCAGCACGCGGTTGTTGATCTCGATCGCGCGGGCAGCTTCGCCGCTCAGCGCGGCCTTGCACATCTCGGCCATCGCGCGCGGGGCCACGTTCGCGGTCACGGAGATGTTGCCGGCGCCGCCGCACAGCATCAGCGCCAGTGCGCTCGCGTCGTCGCCCGAGAACACGCCGAACGATTTGCCCTTGCCGGCAAACGAACGGTCAATATCGCGCAGCAGTTCGATGCCGCGGGCCAGGTTGCCGGTCGCGTCCTTGATGCCGATGATGTTGTCGATGGCGGCCAGGCGCAGCACGGTCTCGTTGCTCATGTCGGCCACGGTCCGGCCCGGCACGTTGTACAGGATCACCGGCAGGTCGGTCGATTCGGCGATCGCCTTGAAGTGGCGATACATGCCTTCCTGCGACGGACGATTGTAGTACGGGACGACTTGCAGCGACGCGTCCGCGCCGACTTCCCTGGCGTGACGGGTCAGCGCGATCGCTTCGACCGTCGAATTACCGCCCGTGCCGGCGATGACCGGAATGCGGCCGGCGATGTGGTCGACGGTCAGCTTGATCAGTTCGCAGTGTTCGTCCGGGCTCACAGTGGCCGACTCGCCGGTCGTGCCGACGATGCAGATTGCGTCCGTACCTTCCGCCACATGCCAGTCGAGGAGTTGGCGCAGGCTGTCCCTGTCCAGACTTCCATCCTCGAACATCGGAGTGACGATTGCTACTATGCTGCCCTTAATCATAATCAGTGGACCGTGCCGTTAATAAATAAATGTCGATTGTAGCGGATAGCCTGGCGTTATGGTTCATTCCACACCATATAAATGGCATGGTTACAGGTTGGTTACATATCGAGCCTGATTGCTCCCGGATCGACCTCCCGCCCCGCCGCGCACAGCCTTTGTACGCGGGCCGGACGGGGCGACTCGATGATCCCATCCTCGTAGGCGAGCACCTTCAAGCCATGGCGCGCGGCGACGTCCAGCAGTTCGCCGGGCGCCAGCAGGAACGCCGGATTGGATGGTTTGCCGAAGCGTTCGTTCCCGAGCGCGAACGTTTCGTAGACGAGGATCCCGTTCGGTGCCAGCGCGCCCGCGAGATGCGCGAACAGCGGCCGGTGCAGGTAGTTCGTGACGACGATGCCAGCGAATCGTCCCGGCGCGAATGGCCATGTGCTGCCCTCCGCTTCGAGGTCATGCTGCAGGGTCGCGATGCCGGGACCGGCCGCCTGCGCGAGCGATGCGGCGTCGCGATCGACGGCGAGCACGGGATGGCCGAGCGCCGCCAGCAGGCGCGCATGGCGGCCGCCGCCGCAGGCGAGATCCAGCGTCTCGCCGGCTGGAATGACCGGCGCCCAGCGCGCGACCCAGGTGGATGGATAGTCCGTCACGAGTAGAAGGTCAGGAATAAGTCAGTCCCATGACTTCGCGCACGTCGCGCATCGTTTCCTGCGCCAGCTTGCGCGCCTTCTCGCAGCCGTCGGCGACGATGGCGCGCACGAGCGAAGGGTCGTCGACGTACTGCTGCGCGCGCTCGTGCATCGGCTCCTGCTCGGCCAGCACGGCTTCGACGACGGGCTGCTTGCATTCGAGGCAGCCGATGCCGGCGCTCGTGCAGCCCTTCATGACCCAGTCCTTCGTGTTCGCGTCGGAATAGACTTCGTGCAGCTGCCACACCGGGCATTTCAGCGGATCGCCCGCGTCGCTGCGGCGCACGCGCGCCGGGTCGGTCGGCATCGTGCGGATCTTCTTCGTCACCGACTCCGGATCCTCGCGCAGCGAGATCGAGTTGCCGTAGCTCTTGGACATCTTGCGGCCGTCGAGGCCCGGCAGGCGCGCCGCCTCCGTCAGCTTCACTTGCGGCTCGACGAGGATGATCTTGCGGCTGCCTTCCAGGTAGCCGAACAGGCGCTCGCGGTCGATGTTCGACAGGCTGCCCGCTTCGTCCAGCATGGCCTGCGCCTGTTCCAGCGCCGCGTCATCGCCTTCCTGCTGGTACGCGGTGCGCAGTTCCGCATACAGCTTGGCGCGCTTGCTGCCCAGCTTTTTGACGGCTTCCAGCGCCTTCTGCTCGAAGCCCGGTTCCTTGCCGTACAGGTGGTTGAAGCGGCGCGCGATCTCGCGCATCATCTCGATGTGCGGCACCTGGTCCTCGCCCACCGGCACCTGCGTGGCGCGGTAGATCAGCACGTCGGCCGCCTGCAGCAGCGGGTAGCCGAGGAAGCCGTAAGTCGCGAGGTCGCGGTTGGCCAGGTTCTCGATCTGGTCCTTGTACGTCGGCACGCGCTCGAGCCAGCCGAGCGGCGTGGCCATCGACAGCAGCAGATGCAGTTCCGCGTGCTCCGGCACCCTCGACTGGATGAAGATCGTGGCCTGGGCCGGATCGATGCCCGCCGCGAGCCAGTCGATGACCATGTCCCACGTGCTTTTCTCGATGATCGCCGGGTCGTCGTAATGCGTGGTCAGCGCGTGCCAGTCGGCGACGAAGAACAGGCAAGGCAGTTCGGACTGCATGCGGATCCAGTTCTTCAGGGCCCCATGGTAGTGGCCAAGGTGCATCAGCCCGGTCGGGCGCATGCCGGAAACGACACGGTCGGGAAACATAGCGGTATCAGGTCAGGATAAAATTCAGGGGATAGACGATCAGGTGCAGTAAAAGGTTCGCGATCACGCCGACCCAGAACAGCCAGTAGCCGATCACCTTCAGGAAGATCAGCGCGAGCAGGATGATGAAACCGTACGGTTCCAGGCGCGCGAACTGGAATGCGGCCTTGTGCGGCAGGATGGAAAACAGCACGCGGCCACCATCCATCGACGGGATCGGCAGCAGGTTGAACGCCATCAGCCACAGATTCGTTTGCACACCCGCCTCGGCCACGAGGTGAGGGAACGGTTCCTGCACGCCGAAGTAGTCGAGGAAGATCCCCAACAGGAGCCAGATCAGCGCCATCAGGAAGTTTGCGCCCGGACCGGACAGCGCGACCCATGCCATGTCGCGCTTCGGATTGCGCATCTGGCCATAGTTGATCGGCAGCGGTTTCGCGTAGCCGAACACGAAGTGCACCGTCAGGTACATCACCACCGGAATGACGATGGTGCCGATCGGATCGATGTGGGCCAGCGGGTTGAAAGTGGTACGCCCGGCGGCGTGTGCGGTGTTGTCTCCGAAGCGTTTCGCGACGAACGCCTGGGCGGCGTCGTGCATCGTCAGCGCAAAGAGGACAGGCAGTGCATACACTGCCAGATTGCGTATGAGTTCATCCATAACCTGCGATTCTATCAGAGCGCGCGGGCGCGGCGGCCCCGGCCTACAGGCCGAACGCGGCCGGATCGCCCCGGCCTTCGCGTACGAGCTCGGCGTCAGGCCCCGTGAGGTCGACGATGGTGGTGGGTTCGAGCGTGCCGGCGCCGCCGTCGATCACGAGCTCGATCTGCCTGTCGAGACGCTCGCGCACCTCGTCCGGATCGGACAGCATGTTGTCGTCGCCCGGCAGTTGCAAGGTCGTGCCGATCAAGGGTTCGCCCAGTTCTTCCAGCAGCGCCAGCAGGATCGCGTTTTCCGGCACGCGGATGCCGATCGTCTTGCGCGACGGGTGCGACAGCCTGCGCGGCACTTCCTTCGTCGCTTCCAGGATCACCGTGTACGGCCCCGGCGTGACAGCCTTCAATTGCCGGTACTGGCGGTTGTCGACGCGCGCATACGTGGCGATCTCGGACAGGTCGCGCACGAGCAGCGTCAAATGGTGCTTCTCGTCGACGCCGCGGATGCGCCTCAGCTTTTCGACGGCCGCCTTGTCATCGAGGCGGCATACGAGGGCGTACGCGGAATCGGTGGGTGCGGCGACGATGCCGCCGCCCTGGATGATCTGCGCGGCCTGGCGGATCAGGCGCGCCTGCGGATTCTGGGGATGGACTTCGAAATACTGGGTCATCGCGCGAACCCCGACTGGCGCAGCGCCTGGAGGGCCGCGATGCGTTCTTCCATCGGCGGGTGCGACGCGAACAGTGCGCCCCAGCCACTGCCGTGGCCGGAAATGCCCGACGCGGCCATCGACTGCGGCAGCGCGCCCGGATGCATGCCGGCCAGGCGCGCGAGCGCATGCTGCATCGGCTGCGGGCTGCCCAGCAGCTGGGCCGAACCGGCGTCCGCGCGGAATTCGCGCTGGCGCGAGAACCACGCGACGATGATCGACGCGACGATGCCGAACAGGATCTCGCACACGAACACGGTGATCGCGTAGCCGAAGCCCGGCCCGCGCGCGTCGTTCCCGCGGCGGAACACGACGTTGTCGACGAAGAAGCCGACCACGCGCGCGAGGAACACGACGAACGTGTTCACCACGCCCTGGATCAGCGTGAGCGTGACCATATCGCCGTTGGCCACGTGCGCGATCTCGTGGCCCAGCACGGCCTCGACTTCCTCGCGGTTCATGTTGGCGAGCAGGCCCGTCGACACGGCCACCAGCGCGGAATTCTTGAATGCCCCCGTCGCGAACGCATTCGGCTCGCCCTCGTACACGGCCACTTCCGGCATCGCGATGCCCGCGCGCTGCGCGAGATTGCCCACGGTGCTCAACAGCCACGCTTCGGTGGCGTTGCCAGGCTGTTCGATGACGCGGGCGCCGGTGGACATCTTCGCCATCGGCTTGCTCATCAACAGGGAAATGATGGACCCCGTGAAGCCCACGACGAGCGAGAACACGAGCAGCGCCCCGACGTTGATGCCCTGCCCGCCGACCGGACGCCCGACCCCGAGGACGTTCAGCACGATCGACAGCACGAGCACGACGGCGAGGTTGGTGGCGAGGAACAGCAGTATGCGCTTCATGTAGGGAGGCCCCTCCGGCAAATAATGTTGGGTGGGCACCCCGTGCCCACGCGAGACGCCGACAAACCGCAAGCGTCACGCGAGACGCCGACGAACCGCAAGCGTCACGCAAGACGCCAACGAACCGCAAGCGTCACGCGTGGGCGGAGGGCCGCCCACGCTACGGTTCAATATCAGTCCGACAAGATAAGGGCCGGATGTCGAAATTTCAAGCGTTTCGACTCAAAACCAGTCATGCCAAACCGGCGTGACCCCGCTCGGCAGCGGCGGCAACTGGTCGAACTCGACGCGCGATTCCCCCGGTGCGTGAAAATCCGTCCCGCGCGATGCGAGGAAACCGTAGCGGCGCGCCACTTCGGCATACGTCGCGTACTGGTCCGGCGTATGGCTGCCCGTGACGACCTCGATGGCATTGCCGCCGAGCTGCTTGAACTCGTCGAACAGCGCGCCCTCGGCCGTCGCGTCGAAGCGGTAACGGCCCGGGTGCGCGATCACGGGGATGCCGCCGGCCGCGCGGATCCAGCCCATCGCATCGGCCAGCGTCGCCCAGCGGTGCGGCACATACCCCGGCTTGCCTTCCGTGAGATAGCGGCGGAAGACCTCCGACGTGTTGGAACACTTGCCGAGCTCGCACAGGTAGCGCGCGAAATGGGTGCGCGACAGCAGGTCCGGATTGCCGACGTATTTCAGCGCGCCTTCGTAGGCATTCGGGATGCCGGCCTGGTCGAGCTGCGCGGCGATCTCGCGCCCGCGCGCGTCGCGCCCGTTGCGCGTGGCGGCCAGGCCCTGCACGAGGGTCGCATTGTCTTCGTCGACCTGCAGGCCGACGAGGTGCACGGTCTCGCCGGCCCACGTCACGGAAATCTCCACGCCCGGCACGAAACGCATGCCCAGTTCCTCGGCCTTCGCGCGCGCGGCCTTGATACCGCCGATTTCGTCATGATCCGTCAGCGCCCATGCATCGACACCGCCCTTGCGGGCATACGCGGCCACGGCGGCGGGTGCGAGCACGCCGTCGGAGACGTTGGAGTGGCAGTGGAGATCGACTTTCATGGGCAGCATCCGGACAGGGTATCGTTTCGAAATACCATTGTACGCGGTTCGCCTCGGATGCGAATCGCGGGCTCGGGGAGTCCACCCTACGGCAACCTCATCGTAGAGTGGGCACCCCGTGCCCACCAGGCGCCAGCGTTACGTTGACGCCGCCAGGAAGTCCTCGATCATGCGCGCCAGCACTTCGGGTTGATCGTGGTGCAGCATGTGGCCGGCATCCGGCATCATGCGCGGCGTGACTTTCGCCAGTTGCGCGAGCCGGCGGTCGACTTCGTGGCGCGCTTCTTCTTTCGGCCCCATCCAGCGCCACATGTCCGTGTGCTCGGCCTCGACCCACAGCACGGGCGCCGTGATGCGGCGCCAGCACGCGAGCACCTCTTCCACCTGGTACAGCAGCGGCCCCGGCATCTTGTGCGCCGGGTCGCCCAGGATTTCCCACTCGCCCTGCGCGTTCTGCGCGGCCCAGTGCTGCGCGAGGAAGGCGGCGCGGTCGGCCGGCAGGCGCGGGTTCGTCTTCCGCAGGCGCGTCGCGACATCGATCAGGCTCGCGTAGCCGCGCATGACGGGCGGGGCCTTCACTTCGTCGAGCCACTTGGCGTAGCGGCCCGGCGCCTGTTCGGGATGCGTGGCGGGCAAGCCGAAGCCTTCCAGGTTGATCAGCTTTGCGATGCGTTCCGGCCGCACGCCCGCATACACGCTCACGATGTTGCCGCCCATGCTGTGGCCCAGCAGGTTCACGGGTTCGCCGGGCGAATAATGGTCGAGGATCGCTTCCAGGTCGGCGAAGTAGTCCGGGAACCAGTACGTGTCGTTGCCGGAGCGCCCGGTCAGGCCAAAGCCGCGCCAGTCGTGGGCGATGACGTGCCAGTCGCCCTGCAACGCGTCGACGACGAACTGGAACGAGGCCGACATGTCCATCCAGCCATGCGCCATGAACAGCTTGGGCGCGCCCTCGCGGGGGCCCCAGTGGCGGACGTGGGTGCGCAGGCCGCGGATGGTGAGGAATTCGGAGCGGGACGGTGTCATGGCGGTTCCTGTTTTCGAGTTAAATTAGTACGACCGTTCGCATTATAAGCACGAAGCTTGCAATCCTGCTGGACGGCCCCATCTGGCCTGCTTACGAGCGTAAAAGCGTAAAATACGGGCATCTCAACCTTCCGCGAGCACTCCATGGCGATTTACCAGCTGGGCGAAGACGCGCCCGAGATCGATCCTTCGGCCTATATCGCCGATTCGGCCACCTTGATCGGCAAAGTGACGGTCGAGGCGGATGCGTCGGTGTGGTCCGGCGTGACGATCCGCGGCGACAACGAGCGCATCACGATCGGTACCGGCAGCAATGTCCAGGAAGGCACGGTAATGCACACGGACATGGGCTTTCCGCTCGTGCTCGGCAAGAACGTCACCGTCGGCCACCAGGCGATGCTGCATGGCTGCACCGTCGGCGACGGCGCGCTGATCGGCATCCAGGCCGTGGTGCTGAACGGCGCGAAGATCGGCAAGGGCTGCCTCGTGGGCGCCGGCGCCGTGGTCACCGAAGGCAAGGAGTTCCCGGACGGTTCGCTGATCCTGGGCGCCCCGGCCAAGGTAGTGCGCACGCTCACGGAAGACGACCTGCTCCGCCTCCAGCGCAGCGCCGAAAGCTATGTCCTGCGCGGCAAACGCTTCAAGGCGGAGCTCAAGAAAATCGGATAAAGAATGACGACTGATACCAGCAAGGACACCCTCCAGAAATTCATCTTCGACAACGCGGCCGTCCGCGGCGAGCTCGTCGAGATCTCCAACGCGTGGCGCGAGATCCAGTCGCGCCACGTCTACCCGAAGGCGGTGCGCGCCTTGCTGGGCGAAATGGTCGCCGCGGCGGCGCTGCTGTCCGCCAACCTCAAGTTCAACGGCTCGATCGTCATGCAGATCCATGGCGACGGCCTGGTGAAGCTGCTCGTCGTCGAGTGCGACGCGAACCTGCGCCTGCGCGCCACCGCCAAGCTGAGCGAAGGCGCCGAGGTGCCGGACGACGCCTCCGTCGCCCAGCTGCTGAACCAGCATGGCCACGGCCGCTTCGTGATCACGCTCGACCCGCAAGACAAGGTCCCGGGCCAGCAGCCGTACCAGGGCGTCGTGCCGCTCGTCGGCGAGGACATCGCGACCGTCATCGAGAACTACATGCTGCGCTCGGAACAGATGGACACCAAGCTGTGGCTGGCGGCCGACGAGAACGTCGCGCGCGGCCTGCTGCTGCAAAAGCTGCCGCGCAATTCCAGCATCGAAGGCCAGGTCAAGCAGGCCAGCGAGGAAGAAGACCTCGAGACGTGGACCCGCGCCGTCATGCTGGGCCAGACCCTGAAGCAGGAAGAACTGCTCACGACCGACGTGGAAACGCTGCTCCGGCGCCTGTTCTGGGAAGAGACGATCCGCGTGTTCGACCCGTTGCATCCGGAATTCCACTGCACCTGCTCGCGCGAAAAAGTGGGCAATATGCTCAAGATGCTGGGCAAGGAAGAAGTCGAGTCCGCCCTGCACGACCTGGGCGAACTGGGCATCAACTGCGACTTCTGCGGCAAGCACTACGGCTTCGATGCCGTCGACTGCGCGCAATTGTTCGCAAGCGACACGACGGCCGACGCCGTGGCGCCCGCCTCCAGCGTCAAGCATTGATCCCACGGGGACGCCATTGACGTTCCCTATCATTTTGATTGGGAATATAAACTGTCGCTATCGATGGTTCCTGTTAAGCTGTGATCAATGACACTGAGACAGGAGAACACCATGAGCAACATCAATATCGGCATCAGCACCGAAGACCGCGCGAACATCGCCAACGCCCTGTCGCGCGTCCTCGCGGACAGCTACATGCTGTACCTGAAGACCCACAACTTCCACTGGAACGTGACGGGTCCGATGTTCCAGACGCTGCACATCATGTTCATGGAACAGTACACGGAACTGTGGAACGCGCTGGACAACATCGCCGAACGCATCCGCGCCCTCGGTCATTTCGCACCGGGCACCTATGCCCGCTTCGTGGAACTGTCGTCGATCAAGGAAGAAGCCGGCGTGCCGAACGCGCAGGAAATGATCCGCCAGCTGGTCGACGGCCAGGAGGCGCTGATCCGCACCGTGCGCGAGGCGTTCAAGATTGCCGACGAGGCCAATGACCAGCCGAGTGCCGGCATGCTGAGCGACCGCATGGAAATCCACGAAAAAAATGCGTGGATGCTGCGTTCGTTCCTCGAGAACGGCCAGGCGGCCTGATCCCGCCGCTTCTCCCGCAGACGCCCCCTGATCAGGGGGCGATGCGGCATCCTCTCTATTGCCGGTCGGAAGTTAACCGACAGCCCTGTCGGAATTCCCTGATTTCGGATGACGGGCCGGTTCAACTTGCGCTGCATCAATTGGCATAAATCAACGCTGCGTTTCAATGGCCTCCAGTGTACGAACTCGTGCACTTAAGACCGGGAATGTGTCGCTTTTTCGCGTCCCGTTTTGCAAACCTTTGGAGAACCGGATGAAATCAGTACGTGCCAATGATGCAGCCACCAACGCCAACACAGCCACAACCCAGGGCGCGCCCCGTAAAGTGGTCGCCCGCTATCCCATCGCCACGATCGGTTCGCGCACCCGCCGCGGTGGCGAAGTCGTGCTCGCGTCGAAGGGCGAGCACGCGGACGATTTCCGCATCGCCTGCGTCGGCGACCGGGTGCGCTATCCGGACGGCAGCGAGAGCGTGATCGTGTCGGGCGCCGGGCATGCGTCGACGTATGCGAACCGGCCGATTGCCCTCGTGGGCAGCCATATCGCGAACGGCGACCGCATCGTCGCGCGTGCGCAGAGCATCGGCGAGATCGTCGTCGTGGAAGGAGAACCGATTCCCGGCCTGCTGGAGCCGGGCTATGCGCCGCCGTCCGCTGTCGGGGCCGGCGCCTGATAGGGGCGACCATCGGCGTGCGCGGCTGCAATCAGGTGCGGCAGCGAACGCCGGCGGGCGCGAGTCTCTTGATTAATTGGGCGTGCCGCCGGCCGGACGGTGCAAGTCGATCACCTTCATGATGGCCAGCAGACTGTCGAGGCCCATCTCGCCGCGGTTCATGGCCGCGGCGAGCTGGTCGCGCGGCAGGCCGGCCGCGGCGGCCAGGTGGGTGAGGCCCGCGGAGCGTGCGACCAACCTCAGCGCCTCCGTCATGGTGTCGGGATCGCCGGCATCGAACGCGGCGGCGAGGTAGCCTGCGACGGCCTCGAGCGTGTCGAGGGCCGGCGGGGAAGATGCCGCGGGGGTCATGGCGTGCCCTTCTTGACCTTCGGCGGCGGTGGCGGCGGCGGCGGTTCCGTCATCATGACGGCCGGCTTCTCGTCCTTGCGCAATACCTGCACGAAGATCTCGTTCGACTTGATCATGCCCAGTTCGTAGCGCGCGCGTTCCTCGACGGCGCCGAGGCCATCCTTCAGGTCGCGCACTTCCGATTCCAGCTTGGCGTTACGGGCTTTCAGCTGCTCGGTCTTGGCACGGGACGCAGCCACCTGGGATTCCAGGTCGGCCACGGTAAGCCAGCCGCCCTTCCCCAACCACAGGGGATACTGGATCAGCAGCAGCAGAGCTGCCAGGGCAAGGGTGATGAGGCGCATGGATGAATACGGCTGGCGGGATGTCGACACGAGCCCGGCGAACGAACCCGTGTCCATACTACTCGCTTACTTCAGGTTGTAGAAAGCGTCGCGGCCCGGGTAGCTGGCGATGTCGCCCAGGTCTTCCTCGATGCGCAGCAACTGGTTGTATTTCGCCATGCGGTCCGAACGCGACAGCGAGCCCGTCTTGATCTGCAGGGCGTTCATGCCGACGGCGATGTCGGCGATGGTCGAGTCCTCGGTCTCGCCCGAACGGTGCGAGATCACGGCCGTGTAGCCCGCGCGCTTGGCCATCTCGATGGCGGCGAAGGTTTCGGTCAGCGTGCCGATCTGGTTGATCTTGATCAGGATCGAGTTGGCGATGTCCTTCTGGATGCCTTCTTTCAGGATCTTGGTGTTGGTGACGAACAAATCGTCGCCCACCAGCTGGACTTTCTTGCCCAGGGCGGCGGTCAGCGTTGCCCAGCCTTCCCAGTCGCCTTCGGCCATCGCGTCCTCGATCGAGATGATCGGGTACTTGTCGCACCAGGTCGCCAGCATGTTGGTGAAGTCCTGGGCCGACAGCTGCAGGCCGCCTTCGCCTTCCAGCACGTACTTGCCGTCCTTGTAGAACTCGCTGGCGGCGCAGTCCAGGCCGATGGCGATATCCTGGCCGGCCACGTAGCCTGCCTGCTCGATCGCTTGCATGATCAGCTTGATGGCTTCTTCATGGTTCGCGACGGACGGGGCGAAGCCGCCTTCGTCGCCGACGGCGGTGTTCAGGCCCTTGCTGTGCAGGATTTTCTTCAGCGTGTGGAACACCTCGGCGCCGTAGCGCACGGCTTCCTTGAACGACGGAGCGCCGACCGGGATGATCATGAATTCCTGGATGTCCAGGTTGTTGTCGGCGTGCGCGCCGCCGTTGATGACGTTCATCATCGGCACCGGCATCTGCATCGCGCCCGAACCGCCGAAGTAGCGGTACAGCGGCAGGCCCGCTTCTTCGGCGGCGGCCTTGGCGACGGCCATGGAGACGGCCAGCATCGCGTTCGCGCCCAGGCGGCTCTTGTTCTCGGTGCCGTCCAGGTCGATCAGGGTGCGGTCCAGGAATGCCTGTTCGTTGGCGTCCAGGCCCATGATGGCTTCGCTGATCTCGGTGTTGATGTTCTCGCAGGCCTGCAGCACGCCCTTGCCGAAGTAACGCTTCGGATCGCCGTCGCGCAGCTCGATGGCTTCGCGCGAACCGGTCGAGGCGCCCGACGGGACGGCGGCGCGACCCATCACGCCGGATTCCAGCAGCACATCGCACTCGACGGTCGGATTGCCGCGCGAGTCGATGATTTCGCGGCCGATGATATCAACGATAGCACTCATGGTTCTTTAATCTCCAGAAAGTAAGAATCGATACAGTCGCGCCAAGCCGCAGGGCGCGCCAATTAGTCAGTCGGGGTCAGAGCCCACCCGGGTAAACCGGGCTCTGACCCCGAATATCAGGAAAAATCGGATTCGATAAAGCCGGCCTTCTTGACGATACGGTCGAGGTCGACCAGGGTGGTCAGCAAATCCTTCATGCGGGCGAGCGGCACGGCGTTCGGGCCGTCCGACAGCGCGCACGCGGGATTCGGGTGGGTTTCCATGAACAGGCCCGACACGCCCGCCGCGACCGCGGCGCGCGCCAGCACGGGCACGTGCTCGCGCTGGCCGCCGGACGACGTCCCCTGCCCGCCCGGCAGCTGCACCGAGTGGGTGGCGTCGAACACGATCGGGCAGTTCGACTCGCGCATGATGGCGAGCGAACGCATGTCGGAAACCAGGTTGTTGTAGCCGAACGAGACGCCGCGCTCGCACGCCATGAACTGGTCGTCCGGCAGCCCCGCTTCGCGCGCGGCATTGCGTGCTTTCTCGATCACGTTCTTCATGTCGCCCGGGGCCAGGAACTGGCCCTTCTTGATGTTCACGGGCTTGCCGGAACGGGCGCAGGCGTTGATGAAGTCGGTCTGGCGGCACAGGAAGGCCGGCGTCTGCAGTACGTCCACGACGCTCGCGACGACCGGGATCTCTTCCTCGGTGTGCACGTCGGTCAGGACGGGCACGCCGATTTCCTTGCGCACGTCCGCGAGGATCTCCAGGCCCTTTTCCATGCCGGGGCCGCGGAACGATTTGCCGGACGAACGGTTCGCCTTGTCGAACGACGATTTATAGATGAACGGGATGCCCAGCGCCGAGGTGATCTCCTTCAGCTGGCCGGCGACGTCCATGGCCATCTGGCGCGACTCGATCACGCAGGTGCCGGCGATCAGGAAGATCGGCTGGTCGAGGCCGACGTCGAATCCGCACAGTTTCATGCTGCATCTCCTTGCAGTGCAGGCGTGTTTGCGGCCTGCTTGTTGCCGCTCGCTGCCTGGTGGGCCAGCGCGGCCTGGATGAACGACGAGAACAGCGGGTGGCCGTTACGCGGCGTCGACTTGAACTCGGGGTGGAATTGCACGCCCATGTACCACGGGTGGACACTCCTCGGCAGTTCCATGATCTCGCACAGGTCTTCGTTCGGCGTACGCGCCGCGACGACGAGGCCTGCGGCTTCGACCTTCGGCAGGTAGTAATTGTTCGCTTCGTAGCGGTGGCGGTGGCGCTCGGTCACGACGTTGCCGTAGATCTCGGCGGCCAGCGTGCCCGGGTTCACGGCGCAGGTCTGCGCGCCCAGGCGCATGGTGCCGCCCAGGTCGGAATTGACGTCGCGCTTCTCGACCTTGCCGTCGTGGTTCTGCCACTCGTTGATCAGGGCGACGACCGGCTGGTCGGTCTCCGGATCGAATTCCGTCGAGTTGGCGTTCGGCAGGCCGGCCATGTGGCGCGCGTACTCGATCAGCGCGACCTGCATGCCCAGGCAGATGCCAAGGTACGGGACCCGGTTTTCGCGGGCATAGCGGGCGGCCATGATCTTGCCTTCCACGCCGCGCTTGCCGAAGCCGCCCGGCACGAGGATGGCGTCGTACTTGGCCAGGTTGGCGCAGCCCGTCGACTCGATCTCTTCCGAGTCGATGTATTCGATGTTGACGCGGCTTTCCGTGTGGATGCCGGCGTGGCGCAGCGCTTCCGTCAGCGATTTGTACGACTCGATCAGGTCGACGTACTTGCCGACCATGCCGATCGTGACTTCGTGCTTCGGGTTTTCCAGCGTGTGGATCAGCTTCGTCCACATCGACAGGTCGGCCTTGGGCGCGTCGAGGCCGAGCGCGTCGAGGATGATGTCGTCCAGGCCCTGGTCGTGCAGCACCTGCGGCACCTTATAGATCGTGTCGACGTCCCACACGGAGATGACGGCCTGCTCTTCGACGTTGGCGAACAGCGAGATCTTGGCGCGCTCGTCGTCCGGGATGCGGCGGTCGGCGCGGCACAGCAGCGCGTTCGGCGAAATGCCGATCTCGCGCAGTTTCTGCACCGAGTGCTGCGTGGGCTTGGTCTTCAGTTCGCCGGCCGACGAGATGTACGGCACGAGGGTCAGGTGCACGAACGCGGCGCCCTTGCGGCCCTGGCGCAGCGACAGCTGGCGCGCGGCTTCGAGGAACGGCAGCGATTCGATGTCGCCGACGGTGCCGCCGATCTCGACGAGCGCGACGTCGACGCCTTCGGCGCCGCGGCGGATGTAGTCCTGGATCTCGTTGGTGATGTGCGGGATCACCTGCACGGTCTTGCCGAGGTACTCGCCGCGGCGTTCCTTGCGGATCACCGATTCATAGATCTGGCCGGTCGTGAAGTTGTTCACCTTCTTCATCCGCGTGCTGATGAAGCGCTCGTAGTGGCCCAGGTCCAGGTCGGTCTCGGCGCCGTCGTCGGTGACGAACACCTCACCGTGCTGGGTGGGGCTCATCGTGCCCGGGTCCACGTTGATGTACGGGTCGAGCTTGAGCATGGTGACTTTGAGACCGCGCGATTCGAGGATCGCGGCGAGGGAGGCGGCCGCGATCCCTTTACCCAGGGAAGACACGACGCCGCCAGTGACGAATACGAATTTGGTCATTGTGCAGAAGGTGCCGAACGGCACGCGCGGGAAATAGAAATTATACCTTAAACCTGCAAATACTTCCTCATTCCATCTTGGCAACATATTCCATTGCCAACAACAGGGAACTATGGCTACACTGGTGATCTTTCTTCCATGTCAAGAAAATCGGCCATGCACGCAACTGACGACAGTCCTTTCGATGAGCCGACTTCGCATGGCCTGTCGTTCTCCGGCAGCGGCGCCGAATACTTCCGCATCTGGATCGTCAACCTGATGCTGACGGTGGCCACGCTGGGCATCTACTCGGCCTGGGCCAAGATCCGCCGGCTGCAGTATTTTTACCGGAACACCCGGCTCGCCGGCGCCAGCTTCGACTTCCGCGGCGACCCGAAAGCGATCCTGCGCGGGCGCATCCTCGCCGTGGCGCTGCTGGCGGCGTATCACTACGCGTTCGGCTTTTCGCTCAAGGTGGGCGTCGTCACCGTCGCGCTGCTGCTGGCCGGCCTGCCCTTCATGATGCGGTCCGCGCTGCGCTTCCGCCTGTCGAACACGGTCTACCGCGGCCTGCCGTTCGGCTTTGCGGGCGGCATCAAGGAGGCCTACATCGTGTACTTCGTGCCGGTGGCGATCTTCGTGCTGCCCGGCGCGCTCGTCGCCCTGATGCCGGGGAATCCCGGCGTCGGCGCCATCTTCCTGCTGTACCTGTGCTGGCCGCTGATGCATGGCGCGATGAAAGCCTACCAGCACAAGCACCTGATGGCGGGCGACCAGCATGCCGCGTTCGGCCTCGACACGGCGGACCTCGCCAAGCCCTACGTGCGCGCATTCCTGATCGGCCTCGGCGTGATGGTGTTCGTCGGCCTGTCCATCGGCCTCTCGGTGTATTTGGCGCGCGGGCAAAAGTCGGCGGCGGCGTTCGCGGCGTTCCTCCCGGCCATCCTCGCCATCGTGCTCGCATATCTGACCATGCTGCTGATGGGGCCATACATCCTGGTACGCATGAACAACCTCGCCTGGTCGGCCACATCCTTCCCCGGCATCCGCATCACCTGCGCGATGCGGACTTGGCCCTATCTGCGCCTGCAGACGGTCAACGTACTGCTGACCCTGCTGACGTTCGGCCTGTTCCGCCCGTTCGCCGTCGTGCGCACGTGGAAATATCGCGTGGCCCACCTCACCGTCGACGCGCCGGACGGGTTCGAGCAGGCCGTGCTGGCGGCGCGGCGTCCACCCGCCGCCGCGGCCGGCGACGGCGTCGCCGACTTCCTCGGCGTCGACCTGTCGTGGTAAGGAGCTCATGATGATCGCCGCCCATTTCTTCGATGGCCACGACGCCCGCCTGCAACCGGTCGGCCTGGACGTACGCGATGGCCACCTGCACGTCGATGCGCCGGGGTTCGAACGCAGCTATCTCCTGGGAGACGTCGCGCTGGCCGAACCGTTCGACCAGGCGCCGCTCGTGCTGCGCCTCGGCGACGCCACCTGCGAAGTGCCGTACGGCCCGGGACGGCAGGCGCTGCTGGCCGCGCTCGGCTACCGCAAGAGCGCCGTCGAGCGCTGGCAGGCACGCTGGCCTGCCGCCCTCGCCGCCCTCGTCCTGCTGCTGGCGCTGCTCGGCGCCGGTTTCGTGTGGGGCGTGCCGGCCGCCGCCGAATTCATCGCCGCGCGCCTGCCGGCCTCGGTCGACACGAAGCTCGGCCAGGCCGCGCTGGCCGGCCTGGAAGCGCAGGGCATGCTGGCGCCGTCGCGCCTCTCGGACGACCGCATCGCCGACGTCGAAGCCCTGCTGCCCCGTGCGCTGCCCGCGCGCTCGCGCGTGCCCGTGCGCCTGCTCGTGCGCTCGTCCGACACCCTGGGCGCCAATGCGCTTGCGCTGCCGGACGGCACGATCATCGTGACCGACGCGATGGTCCGCCTCGCGCTCGACGACGACAACGAACTGGACGACGACGGCAAGGCCGCCCTGCTGGGCGTGATCGGCCACGAGGTCGGCCATATCGAACGGCGCCACGCGACGCGTGCGATGACGGGGTCGTCGCTGACGGCCGCGATGTCGGCCACGCTGTTCGGCGACTTCAGCGCCGTCGCCGCAGGCCTGCCGGCCGTGCTGACGCAGATGCGGTATTCGCGGTCGATGGAACTGGAAGCGGACGATGACGCCGTCGCGGTCCTGCGCCGCAACGGCCTGGAACCGGACGTGCTCGCCGACGCCCTGGAGGCACTGGAGCGCGCGCGTCCTGGCGAGGACAAACTGCCGCGCTGGCTGAAGAAATCGATGTCGTATCTGTCCACGCACCCCGACACCGTCGAACGCATCGCGCGCCTGCGCAAGACCGCCCGCTGACACCCGTTGTCAACCTCATCATGGCAGTTAACCGACATGCATCATGCTGTCACATGCGGGCAACATTATGGTGCTCATATGCACACTTTTTGGGCGCGGAATTCCATAAGGCAACAAAAAATTCTTTCCTGTACGTAGAATCAAGCCGGGAACTGATTGTTACCTCTTCCCCCATAACAATCACGCTTGAATCAAGGAAGAACAAGATGGGCTTTCTCGCCAATATGAATATTGCGAAACGTCTCGGCGTGGGCTTCGCCCTTGTGCTGGGCCTGACCCTCGTCATCGCGGCCGCCGCCGTCTGGCGCCTGAATGCGATCGCGGATGCGACGCGCGCGATGATGGCCGTCCCGCTGGCCAAGGAGCGCATGATGGAAGAATGGCATATGCAGACGTTCGCCGCCGTGCGCCGTACCGCGGCCATCGTCAAGAGCTCGGACCCCAGCCTCGTCGAATTCTTCAAGGCCGACGGCGTCAAGACCGCCAGCCGCTCGACCGAACTGCAGAAGCAGATCGAAGCGCTGGTCGACGGCGACGAGGAACGCGCGCTGTTCGGGCGCATCGGCGAACTGCGCAAGGCCTACACGTCGTCCAAGCAACGCGCCATCAAGGCCAAGGCCGCCGGCGACACCGCCGAGGCCGAGCGCATCCTGAACCAGGAATACGTGCCGACGTCGGAAGCCTACGAAGGCAAGCAGGCCGAGCTGGTCAAGATGCAGCAGAACCGCATCGACACCATCGCGAGGGAAATCGACAACGCCAGCCGCCACAGCGCGCGCATGATCATGATCGTCGCCGGCGTCGCCGTGCTGTTCGGCGCCGGCTGCGCGTGGGTGCTCGCGAATGCGATCGTCCGTCCGATCCGCCAGGCCGTGGACCTGGCCGAGAAGGTGGCCGCCGGCGACCTCACCCAGCACATCGACGCGAGCGGCACGTGCGAGACGGGCGCCCTGCTGCGCGCGCTGCGCAACATGAACGACAGCCTCGTCGCGATCGTCGCGCAGGTTCGCAGCGGCACCGATACCATCGCCACCGCGTCGGCCGAAATCTCGGCCGGCAACATGGACCTGTCCTCGCGCACCGAACAGCAGGCCGGCTCGCTCGGCACGACGGCCAGCACGGTCGAGGAACTGACGGGCACCGTGCGCCAGAACGCGGACAACGCGCGCCAGGCGAGCCAGCTGTCGATCGCCGCGTCGGAAATCGCGACGCAGGGCGGCGCCGTGGTCGACCAGGTCGTGCAGACGATGGGCGCGATCAACGATTCGTCCAAGAAGATCGTCGACATCATTTCGGTCATCGACGGCATCGCCTTCCAGACCAACATCCTCGCGCTGAACGCGGCCGTCGAAGCGGCGCGCGCCGGCGAACAGGGCCGCGGCTTCGCCGTCGTGGCGGGCGAGGTGCGCACGCTGGCCCAGCGCTCGGCCGCCGCGGCGAAAGAGATCAAGGCCCTGATCGTCGATTCCGTCAACAAGGTCGAGGACGGCACGAAGCTGGTCGACCAGGCCGGCATGACGATGAGCGAAGTGGTCGACAGCATCCGCAAGGTGAGCGACATCGTCGCCGAGATCGCCAGCGCCAGCGGCGAGCAGAGCACCGGCATCGAACAGGTCAACCACGCCATCGCCGACATGGATTCGTCCACGCAGCACAATGCCGCCCTCGTCGAGGAATCGGCGGCGGCGGCCACCGCGCTGCGCGACCAGGCCGACAAGCTGGCCGAAGTGGTCGCCCTGTTCCATATCGACGCGACAGCCATGACGGCACCGAAAGCCGCGCCTGCACCCGCTCCCTCGCGCGCCGTCGTGACCGTGAAGACGAGCGGCCGCAAGCCGGCGCCGAAAGCGGCATCGACCGAGGAGTGGGAAACGTTCTGAAGCCGTCCGTGCGTTCCCGGCCGAACCGGCGCGTCGGACTCGGGTTATCCTTGTGCTCCCGGACTGGAATGTGGCGAGGAGACGGAAAATGTCTTACGAGGAACGCGACGACTACGGCATGTACAAGAACAAGCACGGCAAGGGTCCGGGCCCGGAGCTGATGGGCGCGAACACCCTGATCGGCGACCACGTCCACAACCTGCAGAACGAGCACCTGGGCGTCATCAAGGAATTCATGGTGGACATGCGCACGGGTGCCATCGCCTACGCCGTGATGTCGTCCAGCCGCTTCCTCGGGCTGGGCGAAAAACTCTTCGCCGTGCCCTGGCAGGTGCTGACCTTGGACCCGCAGCACAAGCGCTTCACGATGGACATCCCCAAGGAACGCATCGCCAGCGCGCCCGGCTTCGATACCGACCACTGGCCGGACATGGCCGATACGCGCTGGATGGGCGAGGTGCACGCGTACTTCGGCACCTCGCCGGCCGTGGTCTGACCGGGCGACTTCGCCGACTTACGTCGTCCGATAATTGTCCAGGCTCGATTTGAGCTTGGCACCACAGCTCGTCACGTCGTCCTCGAAGGCGATCGAGACGCCATTGATGCGATGGTGCGGTGAACCGCTGGCGATCGTGCAACCGCTGTGCCCTTGAACTGGACAACTGCACGCGTCGCCGACGCAGGCCACGGGAATGCCATTCACCTTGAAATGGCTGGCACGGGCACTGATCACTTTTCCACCATGGGTGGTTGGGTCGCCTAGCCGAATCACATTACGCATGTTTGCCTCGATCAGTGCTGTGCATTCGCCTGGTCTTTCATAGCCGGACTTTCTTCTGCCCCGAGAACAGCGCCAACCGTCGGCGGCTTGTAGTTTTCGGAGTCAACAGCTGGCTTCACCTGGTGCTTGAACACATCCCGGCCCTCCTGCTTGCTCAGGGACGCCTCGGTCGGAGGGCTGATGAACACGATGCTTGCCCCTGCGGGGTCGCGCAGGTTGATCGCAGCCGACGTGCCTCCATGGATATAGCTGCCCATCACGCCCAGCGCCATCTGCATGAAGAACGTAGCGGCACCGGTATTGCCGAGGCGGCGATCGGTGTTGATGAATTGCGCCGTCTTACTTGTGTCGATCCCGGGCCCGCCCTGCGCGGCATAGGCATGCAGCACGCCTTCCAGGGCCGCCTGCTGGTCAACATGGTCGCCGAACGCACCGACGATCCGGGCCGGGCCTTTTGCGCGCTCCGCGTCAGGCAAGGTCTGCAACGCTTGCTGCCACCCGGCCTCAAGGATCTTCTGGCGGGCCTCGCGCCGCTTGACTGGCTCGCCGTGCTCGTCCTCGAACTTCACGAAGACAGGGCGGTGGATGTAGCCGAGCGAAGACAGGTTGTCGAAGGCTTCCATCTGGTTGCGGTTCCATGGGACGGGGAACCACGGGGTCGGCTTCCAGTCCTTGGGTGGATCGTTCATCCAGCGGCGGAAGGCGGCCAGCGAGATGTCGGCTTCATTCTTGTCGAAGACCGGGCGCTTGGCGAAGACGGCTACGGCCTTCAGCCATTCGGCGACAGTGGGATTGCGGCCGCCGTCGAATTGTTCCGGGTTGGCCAGTTTTGCCGGCGTTGGTGCTGACTCCTTCAAGTGGTAGTACATCCTTCGAAGATTTTCCTGCAGATAGTCGTTGGCCGGGTCGTCCCATACGTAAGGCCGCAACGGCTCGACCCGCTCGCGTCGCGCCAAGACGAAAACAGCCGTGGAATCGGGCATGTCAGGGATATAGTAGCCATCCCTGATGAGCCGCGGAGCCTCTGGCGGAAGATCGCCATCACGTGTGGCCGAGCTGTCGTCCGCCAGAAGGATGACATATGGCAGGTCCGGATGGCTGTCGAAAAACGCGAACACCTGTTCTAGCAACCGGTCGGGGCGTTCGCTCAGCTGCCATGGTCCCGTGACGAACAGATGCCATGCCATGCCAGTGGTTTCCGCGCTGGCGGCCAGTCCTGCGATCGGCCGAAGCTCGCTCGGTTGTTGCGCAGGATCGGGAATCGGACTTCCGGCATAAAAGCTGGGGACGCCCCAGAACATCGGGGATGAGTCGGCGCCGTTTTCCAACGCGTCGCAGGCACGTCCACCGCTCGCGCCAATCTTGTCGTTAGCCGCCCATTCGTATTTGTTAGGATCCTGCTCGCGGATGCTGGTGAAAGGCGTCCCCATCTGAAGGACGTCCCACAGCTTCCCCTGCCGGTATTTTTCGTAGGTCACCCCAAGGCCGATCACTTCCAGCACGTATTCGCGGCGTGCCTTCCCGGCACGCGCGGCGGCTTCCTGTTCCTGGAGTTGCTGGTTTTTCTGCTGCCACTCGCGCTCGCGCGCGTTAGCGGCAGATGAAGCGTAAAGCCATTTGCCACCAAACAGCAGGATGACCAACACTAGCGGCACACTGAACCAACGCATTCTATCCATCGTCGTCTCCACGCTGACTTTTGCCAGTTCCGGGTGCAAGACCCGAAAATCGAGCATCATCCACAACAGGCATACAAAGGGAAAAGCGATGACCGCACCGGCAAAATACCGCCACGTCGCGGGTCGCTTGACGTCACTCGCAACTCCGATCGCCGGACTGCTCATGACGTCACCTTCATGTCGCTCGTCTGGGTTACGCGTTTTCCGGCCGTGGTCTCGGACACGACGATCCCCCACAGTTTCCCCGTCAACAGCGGAAGGCATGGAGGCAGGTTGCCGAAGCTGTAGTACTTTGCGTTGCCCTCGATGAGCTCATGCCGCCACGGTGGTTCGCACTGGAGGTAGGCACCGAAATCGGTCACGAACTTCTCCCATCGCAATATGCCGGGACGGGGTTTTTCCTTTGAATCCGGCATCTTCAACCGCCAATCCGCCACCGCACACAAATACGCATAAAACCTGGGATCACTGGACGCCTTCCCGCTCCCGATCGCGACATCATAAGCGGTCACCTGGCTATGGTTCCTGGCGCTGTCAGCACGAGCGTGTGGCCAATAGCAGGCTCCTGTCCGGAGCGTGTCTCCTGGTCGGGCAAGCCGCTGCGGAACATCCACGCGACCCCTCGCCGCCACAGCAGGCGTCGGATGAATGCGGCATCAGATTCGTTGTGCTGCATGATCAGTTCGCGTTGCGGATGCTTGTTGTCGAGACCCTTAGCAACTTCCAGATCGAACGTCGCGCGCAGTACACCGCTGCGCGCGCGCCATTCAGACACCAGCGTCCTGACGACATCCAGTTCGCTCCGGTTACGAAACACACGCGTGTTGCTGCGACCTTCCATGACTGACATCGCATCGCGCATGACCAACTGGTACGTCGCGAGAGCGCCATCGCTTTGGCCGGATAGAGCCTCGGTGACGATCCCGCAGATGCGACGCAACTGGCCACGATCGGTCACGATGCGCAGTTCGGCGGGCACACCGATGAAATCCTTCAGCGCCAGGCTCGCGTCATCCGCCACGCACAGAATGCGATAAACAAAACCGCCGCAAATAGATTCACTGCCGAGCACACGTTGAGGCAATAGCACGTCATCACGTATGCCACCGGACCGAGACAGCGCAAGGCCTAGCGGACGTTCACGTGTGACGAGCCTGTACTCCGCCAATTCGATCGCCCGTCGCAAAACGCCTTTGCCCATTGGGAATCTCCTCGATGTCAACAGGCCATCCCGGCCAAATCGTGATCAGGAACTCAGGAAAGGCATAATGATTCACGCATGTCAGAGGTCTCATCATGCGTTGGCGCAATTTCAGTGGTGAAACCACAGGACATGGCGCACTACCAAGGCTGCCCAACACATGGGCGGTAGGGCGCTATTTCCGCCGGTTGTATGAACCGGCGGAGCTGGCAGGACATTGCGCCCCGCCGTTGTTTACTTCTTCGGCGGCATCAGGTCGAGCAAAATCGCCGTCTCGGCCTTGATGGTATTGACGACGGTCGGCTTGAAGTCCGGCGCCCACTGCGGCGAGTGCGTACCCGGCAGCGGCTGGCCGGCCTTCTTCGCGGCGTCCAGGCGGGCGGCGTCGACGGCGCCCACGTGCAGCAGGATCGCCTTCACGCCCGGTTGCTGGCCATACTGCGAAAAATCTTCCGACGTCATCTTCGGCGGCATCTCCTTCACGAACTCGGGGCCCACCGCGCCCTGCACGGCCTTCACCATGCGGGCCAGCGTCTCCGGATCGTTGTAGACCGAATCCGTACCCGGCTTCACTTCCACCAGCGGTTCCTTCGGCGCGCCGGCGGCCATCGCTTCGCCCTTCGCTTCGCGCGCGATGCTGGCCAGCACGCGCTTGCGCACTTCCGGCTTGAAGGTGCGCACGGACAGCTGCAAGGTCACCTGGTCGGGAATGATGTTCGCCTGCGTGCCGCCGTGGATGCTGCCCACGGTGATCACGACCGGGTCGATCGGGTTGTTCTCGCGCGAGACGAGCGTCTGCAGCGCCAGCACGATGCGCGACGCCATCACGATCGGGTCGCGCGCCTCGTGCGGTACCGCGCCATGGCCGCCCTGGCCGAACACGGTGATGCTGACGACGTCGGACGACGCGCGGAACGGACCGGCGTGGTACATGATCGTACCGGACGGCATGGACGCGTCGTCATGGAACGACAGCGCGTAATCCGGTTTCGGGAAGCGCGTGAACAGGCCATCCTTCAGCATCGCGCTGGCGCCGTTCACCGGCTCCTCGGACGGCTGGCCGACGAGCATCAGCGTGCCGCTCCAGGCCTTGCGGTTCCCGGCCATCAGGTTCGCGGTGCCGTACCACGCCGACATGTGCAGGTCGTGGCCGCAGGCGTGCATCACGGAGACGGTGTCGCCGGCGGCGTTCTTCGTCGTGACCTTGCTGGCGAACGGCAGGCTCGTTTTTTCCTGGACCGGCAGTGCGTCCAGCTCGGTGCGCAGCATCACGGTCGGGCCGGGGCCGTTGCGCAGGATGGCGACGACACCGGTGCCGCCGACGCCGGTCGTGACGTCGAAGCCCAGCGCCTTGGCGCGCTCGGCCAGCTTGGCCGCGGTCTGGTGTTCGTTGAACCCGAGCTCGGGGTTGCGGTGCAGGTCCTGGTACAGCGTTTCGATGGCCGGGTAGCTGGCGTTCAGCTGTTCGGCGAACGGCGCGGGCAGCGCGGCGGCGCCGGCGGCCTGGGTGCCGATGACGCCCGCCAGGAACAGGGTGGTGCGGAGAATGCGGGAAGATTTCATGGGTATCCGTGAACAAAAAAAACGGGTGGACGATGCCGCCACCCTTTTTTACGCTAACAGATGCGTCCAAATGCGACAATGGATCGTTTAACAATTCCCATAGGCAGCCTGTGGAAACTACGTAGTGGAGTGTTGCGTAAAAGTTTCTTTACAGAATTTATTTTTCCAAGTGGAAAATATGATGCGTACAATATGCCCCTTCGTTTCACAAGGACTCACGATGGGACTCATTGCAAACATGAAGATCGGCCGACGCCTCGGCCTGGGCTTCGCCCTCATCCTCGCGATGACGGTGGCGATCGCCGCGGTCGGCGCGTGGCGCCTCACCGAAGTCGCCAACGCGACCAAGGCCATGATGGCCGTGCCGCTCACGAAGGAACGCCTGATCACGGACTGGTACAGCCTGAACTACGCGTCGATCCGCCGTACCGCCGCCATCGTCAAGAGCACCGACCCGTCGCTCGGCCCGTACTTCAAGGACGACGCGGCGGCCTCGGTGAAGCGCGCCGCCGAACTGCTCAAGCAGATCGAACCGCTGATCGCGGCCAGCGGTCCGGAACATGACCTGTTCGCGCAAATCGTCGAACAGCGCAAGACGTACAGCGCGTCGCGCGACGGCGCCGTCAAGGCCAAGGCCGACGGCAACGCGGACGAAGCCGCGCGCATCCTCGACCAAGCGTTCACGCCGGCCGCCCAGAAATACCAGGCACTGCTGCAAGACCTCGTCGTCATGCAGCGCACCAGCATGGATGCCACCGCCGCCGCGATCGATGCCGACGCGACGCTCAGCACCCGCCTGATCGTCATCTTCAGCAGCTGCGCGCTGGCGCTGGGCGCCCTCGTGTCGTGGCTGCTCACGCGCGGCATCGTGCTGCCGATCCGCGCCGCGGTGGCCGTGGCCGAGACGGTGGCGGCCGGCGACCTGACGCATACGATCGAAGCGCATACGCAGGACGAGACGGGCGCCCTGCTGCGCGCCCTGCGCCACATGAACGACAGCCTGGTGGGCATCGTCAGCCAGGTGCGCGGCGGTACGGACACCATCGCGACGGCTTCGCGCGAGATCAGCGCGGGCAACCTCGATCTGTCGGCCCGCACCGAGCAGCAGGCCGGCGCGCTGGAAGAGACGGCCGCGTCGATGGAAGAACTGACGACGACCGTGCGCCAGAACGCGGACAATGCGCGCCAGGCCAACCAGCTCGCCATCGCGGCATCAAGCATCGCCACGCAGGGCGGCGCCGTGGTCGGCGAAGTCGTCACGACGATGGGCGCCATCAACGCGTCGGCCAGCCGCATCGCCGACATCATCGGCGTCATCGACGGTATCGCCTTCCAGACCAACATCCTCGCATTGAACGCGGCCGTGGAAGCGGCGCGCGCCGGCGAACAGGGACGCGGCTTCGCGGTCGTGGCGTCGGAAGTGCGCAACCTCGCGCAGCGCTCGGCCGCCGCGGCGAAGGAGATCAAGGACCTGATCGCCACGTCGACGGCCAACGTGGACGCGGGCACGAAGCTCGTCGACCAGGCCGGCGCGACGATGGAACAGGTGGTCGGCAGCATCCGCCGCGTGACCGACATCATGGCCGAGATCACGAGCGCCACGCAGGAGCAGACGGGCGGCATCGAGCAGGTCAACCAGGCCATCGGCCAGATGGACCAGGTGACCCAGCAGAACGCGGCGCTCGTCGAGGAAGCGGCGGCGGCCGCCGCGTCGATGCAGGAGCAGGCGGCGACGCTGGCCGAAGTGGTCGGCGTGTTCAAGGTCGAGCGCGGGTTCAGCCTGGCTGCGCCGGTGGCGGCAAGGCCCGTCGCACGCCCCGCCCTGCCGGCGACCTTCTGACCCCTTACACCTTGCGCACGCTGCAGACCGTGTCGAACCACGACTGCATGCCCACCAGCGGCGCCGGGTTGACGGGCAGGATGGCGTTGATGTTCACGCCGTTGCCCCGCCCGCCGTTGCGCGCGTCCCACCACACGCCGTTCGTGAGGTCGTCGACGCGCGGCGCCGGCGCAAGGCTCTTGCGCATCGGCGCCTGGCCGGTGGCATCGAGCACGGCGTCGCGCGCGCCCGCGCGGCCCTGCGCGGCGCGCCCGCCCACCTGCCAGCCCAGCGAGTTCGACACGGCCAGCACCTTCGGATGGATGGCGTCGGTGACGAACACGCGGATGCGCGCGCGGCCCACGACCTCCTCGCGTCCCGCGGGCGCGGCCTTGAAGGCGACGTCGCCCAGTGTGCCCGAGCGGGGGCGGTAGGTCGTCAGTTCGACCATGTCGCCGGACTTCACGCCGATACGCCGCGCGACCTTGGGATGCATCCACATCGGGTTGTCGTGCACGATCTCGGACAGGTATTTTTGCGACGCCGTGCGGCCCTGCGTGTGCACGTTCCACTTGAACGTCGTCAGGACGAAGCGGTCGTCGGCAAGCCGGTCCAGGCCGGGCACGGGGTGGAATGCCGGCATGCCGTCGTCCGCCATGCCCGCCTTCGTCGCGACCTCCGCCACTTCCGGCGCGAGGATCTCGAAGCGGCGCGACGGCGTGGCGAACCCGCGCAGCGGCTCGCCCTTCACCATCATCCCGATGGCGCGCTCCTTGCCCGTCTTGTCCATCTTGAGAATGCGGCCCGTGCCGTCGACGCGCGTACCGTCCAGTTGCGCGGCACCGAGCCTGCGGCGGTACACTTCGTAAGTCTTGGGCTGGCTCGTGTCCACATGCACGCCGTAGTGCTTCATATAGTCGAAGCCCGACGCGAACGTGCGGCCGTCCGGACCTTGCGTCGGCAGCTTCGAACACTGCGCGCGCACGAAGTCCTCGTGCGCGCCGAACGCGAAATACTTCGCCTGCTCCGGCGCCAGGCGCCGGCCCACGTCGAACAGGACCTCGGGGAAGGACCGCGCCTCGCCCGGCGGCGCCGTCATCGGCTGGCGCAGCATCACGTAGTGCTGCAGCTCGAGGTTGTTGCGGATGTCCATGCCCCACCGTTCGAGATAGGTCGCATCGGGCAGGATCAGGTCGGCCCAGTGCGCCATCTCGGAATACACGATGTCCGAGCAGGCGTGGAACGGGATCAGCTTTTCGTCGGCCAGCACACGGGCGGCCGTCGCGCGGCCCTCCGGCCACGTCATCGGGGACACGATCGTGTAGCTCAGGTAGACGTCGAGCTGCGCGCGGCCCTGCTCCAGGTAGTCGTACACGACCTGGCCCACCTTCATCTTCTGCCACCGGTTCGCCAGCGGCCACTCCGGCGGGTCTTCCAGGTCGGTGCGGATCCTGACCTTGGGCGGCTCGGGCTGCGGCGCCGGGTACTTCGCCGGCGCCAGCTTCTCCTCGAGCCCGTAGCAATAGCCGCCCGGGCGGCCGACGGAACCGACCAGCGCATTGAGCATGACGACGGCGCGTTCGTTGTTGAAGCCGTTGTAGTGCGCGCCCGTGCCGCGGTTGGTGAAGGCGGCGACGGCGGGACGCGCGCGTGCGAACTCGATCGCGATCCGTTCGATGTCCGCAGCCGGCACGCCCGACTGGGCCTGCGCCCACGCCGGCGTGCAATCCTTCAGCCACGTGCGCAGCTGCGCCTCGCCGGGCTGCACGAAGTCCTCGATGAAGGCGCGGTCGTGCAGGTTCTCGCGCAGGATCACGTGCGCCATCGCGAGCGCGATCGCGCCTTCGGTGCCCGGATGCGGCTGGAACCATTCATCGCTGCGGCCCGCGGTATTCGACATGCGCACGTCGAACGTCACAAGCTTGGCGCCGTGGTCGAAGCGCGCCTTGACGACGCGTTTTACCAGATGCAGGCCGCCTTGGTGGGCCTCATAAAAATTGGCGCCGAAGTTCAGGAAGTAGCGGCAGCGCTCGGCGTCGATCGATTCCCAGTCGGTCTCGCCCAGGCTCACGTAGTTGGCGGCGCGCTTGTTCGACGAACACAGCGCGCGGTGGTTCAGCAGGACGGGCGAGCCGACCGCGTTCAGGAAGCGTGCGAACTCCGCCTCGTAGCGCGAGCGGCCCTGGTGGATCGCCACGCGCTCGGGGTGACCGTCCGCGATGCTCTTGCGGATGCGCGCCGCGATCTCGTCGTACGCCTCGTCCCACGTGATGCGCTTCCACAGGCCCTCGCCCCGCTTGCCCACGCGCTTGAGCGGGTACAGCAGGCGCTCGGGATACGTGTTGATCGTGGGACCGCTCTGCCCCTTCGCGCACGTCATGAAGCTGCCGAGGTTCGGATCGAGCGGATTGCCGCGGATCTTGACGACCTTGCCGTCCTCGACGAACCCCTCGATGCCGCACACGGTGGAGCAGTTCAGGCACACGCTTTTCACCGCCGTGGCCGTGCGGTAGTCGACGTGCCGCTTGCGTGCCTTGCCGTCCGCGCCGGTCGCGTAGTTCAATGGCTCGGCGGCGGCGGCCGCAGCATCGCCCGGAGCGAGCAGGATGGTCTCGCCGACGGCCAGCGTGGCCAGCGCGCCGAGACCGGACTTGAGGAAACCGCGTCGTTCCATCACTTGCCTCCCTTCGGTTTGGCCGTCGCGTTGCCGACGACGGTGCCGTAATCGGCGCGCAGCTCCGCCCACGTGTCGATCTCGTACGTGAACGGATCGTGGTTGCGGCCCTTCGGCAGCTTGTTCTCGACGGCGCGCGGCACGACGGTGCCGATGCCGCGGTAATGCACGGCCGGCCTCGTGCCCTCCTGCGGCTTGAGCACGGCCAGCTCCTTCCCGTGCCGCGCGTTGAAGCGGCTCACGGCGCTGCCCGGGTCGTTCAGGTCGCCGAACGCGAACACGTCGGCGGGACACGCCTCCACGCACGCCGGCTGCATGCCGGCGTCGAGCCGGTGACTGCAGAAGTCGCACTTGTCCGCGACCTGCGCGACCGGATCGATGTGGATGGCGCCGTACGGGCACGCGGCGATGCAGTCGCGCGACCGGTCGCAGCTGTCCACGTCGATGCGCACGACGCCGTCCGCGTCGCGGCGGATCGATTCGGTGGGACACGCCTTCAGGCACGGCGCGTCCTCGCACTGCATGCACAGGGCGGGCAGGAACGCGCGCTTCGGCGTGACCTTGCCGGCGGCGTTCTTGCCGTGGAAGTCGTGGTAATAGACCTTGGTGCGGAACATGCCGAGGTAGACCGAGTTCTCGACCTTGCAGGCGACGGAGCAGGCATGGCAGCCGATGCAGCGCTCGGTGTCGATGGCCAGGCCCCAGTGCGGAGTTTTTTCAGGTGTCATGGCGTGAAGAATGGTGGACCGCGCGGGCGCGAAACCCACGATGATAAACGATCGCGCCGCGCGGCCCCTTCACAACGTGTTACGCCGCGGCCGCGAAGTGGCGGTTCACGCCACTGAGGATCGCCCGGAACGACGCGGTCATGATGCTGCCGTCCACACCGACGCCGAACAGCGAACCGCCGCTGCCGACGCGCAGCTCGACGTAGCACGCGGCCTGCGCATCGGCGCCGCGGCCCAGCGCGTGCTCGTGGTAATCCATCACCTTGACGTCGAGGTCCAGCGCATTCACGAACGCGTCGATCGGGCCGTTGCCGATGCCGTGACGGGTCGTGCGCACGCCGTCGATCTCGATGTCGACCTCCAGCCGCGTGCCGTTTTCTCCTTCATTCGACATGGCGTGACCGCGATAGACATGACGGCCCGGGTCCAGGTACTCGCCGCGGAAGATCGCGTGGATGTCGGCGGCGGCGACTTCGCGTCCGCTGCTGTCCGTCGCGTGCTGCACGGCGCGGCTGAATTCGATCTGCAGCCGGCGCGGCAGGACAAAGCCGTATTCCTGTTCGAGCAGGTACGCGATGCCGCCCTTGCCCGACTGGCTGTTCACGCGGATCACGGCATCGTAATTGCGTCCCAGGTCGGCCGGATCGATGGGCAGGTATGGCACTTCCCAGATCGCGTCGGACTGTTGCTGCGCGAAGCCCTTCCTGATCGCGTCCTGGTGCGAGCCGGAGAACGCGGTGAACACGAGATCGCCCGCATACGGATGGCGCGGGTGGACGGGCAGCTGGTTGCAGTCCTCGACGCACTGGCGCACCGCGTCGATGTCGGAAAAATCGAGGCCCGGGTGGATGCCCTGCGTGTACAGGTTCAGCGCCAGGGTGACGATGTCCACGTTGCCGGTGCGTTCGCCGTTCCCGAACAAACAGCCTTCGACGCGGTCGGCGCCCGCCATCACCGCCAGTTCCGCCGACGCGACGGCCGTGCCGCGGTCGTTGTGCGGATGGACGGACAAGACGATGGCGTCGCGCCGCTCCAGGTGGCGGTGCATCCATTCGATCTGGTCGGCATACACGTTCGGCGTGCTGCACTCGACCGTCGACGGCAGGTTGACGATCATCCTGCGGTCCGGCGTCGGCTGCCAGATCGCGGAGACCGCATCGCACACCTCCTTTGAAAACTCCAGCTCCGTCATGCTGAACGTCTCCGGCGAGTACTCGAAGACCCATTCCGTGCCGGGCCGCGCGTCGGTCAGTTCCTTGATCAGGCGGGTGCCGTTCAGCGCGATCTGCTTGACGTCTTCCCGGGTCGCGCCGAACACGATGCGGCGGAACGCGGGCGCGATCGGATTGTAGAGGTGGACGATGGCGCGCCGCGCCCCCTGCAGCGAGTCCACGGTGCGGCGGATCAGGTCCTCGCGCGACTGGGTCAGCACCTCGATCGTCACGTCGTCCGGAATGCGGTCTTCCTCGATCAGCTTGCGCACGAAATCGAAATCCGTCTGCGACGCGGAGGGAAACGCGACTTCGATTTCCTTGAAGCCGATCTTGACGAGCTGTTCGAACATGCGCAGCTTGCGCTCCACGCTCATCGGCTCGATCAGGGCCTGGTTCCCGTCGCGCAGGTCGGTGCTCATCCAGATGGGCGGACGGGCGATGATGCGGTCCGGCCAGGCGCGGAAGGTGACGAGAGATTCGGTGGGGACGGTCGGGAAACGGCGGTACTTTGCTGCGGGGTGCGACAACATGGACGACTCCTTTTCAGGGCTGTGGGAAAACGCGGACGCGACGGGTCCCTGCCGCATGGCGCGCGCATGCGGATCACGGAATCCAGACGACGAAAATCAGAGGTGGCGGAAAGGCTGCCCGGCTGCCACGGGGCACGTGGCCAGGCAACCGGACGCTAGTCGAAAGACGGGAGAGAACATGGAATGGCGAACCTTATTCTGAAACTTCGGCGGTACGGCACGGCAGACGAACTGAGGACGAGCTGCGGGAATGGCGATTCAGGCCAGGTGCGGTAGCACTAGCGGTAGCGCTAGGGAAGTCAGAAAGGTGGAGTTCGCGGTGAGCATTCTTTTAATATAAAAAGTTTATGCCGATTGTGTCAAGCAAAACCTAGCAAAAGTCACGACTGCGCGCATCGAGCTTGCCGAGCAGGTGCGACATGTCGACGAGGCGCCTGGCGACGAGGTGACGCACTTCGCCTTCGCGCTGCCACACGCCGTACACGCCCAGCAGCGACGCGTTCAGCACTTCGCGCCGCTGCTGCTCGACGAGCTGCGGCCAGACGATCACGTTGATGTTGCCCGTCTCGTCCTCGATGGTCAGGAACAGCACGCCCTTCGCCGTGCCGGGACGCTGGCGCACGGTGACGATGCCGCAGGCGCGCGCGAGCTGGCCATTCTGGAAATCGTGCAACACGTCGGCCGGCAGGAAGCGCTGCGCCAGCAGCCGGTCGCGCAGCAGCGCCAGCGGATGGCGGCCCAACGTGAGGCCCTGCGCGCGGTAGTCGCCGACGATCTCCTCGCCCTCCTGCGGCGCGGGCAGCTCGGGCACGTCCTCGACGGGCGCCGTGGGCTTCAATAAATCCTTGTCGGGCACGGCGCCCGCCGCTTCCCACAAGGCCTGGCGGCGGTGGCCCGCGAGCGGTCCGAGCGCATTGCCGGCGGCGAGCACCTGCAGGTCGCCGCGATCGAGTCCCGCGCGGCGCGCGAGGTCGGCGACGTTCGCGAACGGCCGCAGCGCACGCGCGAGCTCGATGCGCTCCGCCGCTTCCTGCGCCATCCCGCGCAGCATGTGCAGGCCGAGGCGCACTGCGGGCTGGCCGCGTGCATGATCGTCGAGGTCTTCCAGCGTGGACTCCCAGCTGCTGATCGTGATGTCGACGGGACGCACCTCGATGCCGTGCCGGCGCGCGTCCTGCACGAGCTGCGACGGGCTGTAGAAGCCCATCGGCTGGCTGTTCAGCAGCGCGCACAGGAACGCGGCGGGCTCGTGGCACTTGAGCCAGGAACTGGCATACGCGAGCAGCGCGAAGCTGGCCGCGTGCGATTCGGGAAAGCCGTATTCGCCGAAGCCCTGGATCTGGCTGAAGATCTGCTCCGCGAACGACTGCTCGTAGCCTTTCGCGAGCATGCCGCCGACGATGCGCTGGTAGTATTTTTCGAGCCCGCCCTTGCGCTTCCACGCGGCCATCGCGCGGCGCAGCTGGTCCGCTTCGCCCGGGGTGAAGCCGGCCGCGAGGATCGCCACCTGCATCACCTGCTCCTGGAAGATCGGCACGCCCAGCGTCCGTTCCAGCGCCACCTTCATGTCCGGGCTCGGATACTTGACCGGCTCCTTCTGCTCGCGCCGCTGCAAATACGGATGCACCATGCCGCCCTGGATCGGGCCGGGACGCACGATCGCAACCTGGATCACGAGGTCGTAGAACGTCTTCGGCTTCATCCGCGGCAGCATGCTCATTTGCGCGCGCGATTCGATCTGGAAGACGCCGACCGTGTCCGCGCGGCGGATCATCGCGTACGTGGCCGGATCGTCGTGCGGGATGTCCTGCATCTCGAACGTCGTGCCATGGCGCAGGCCGACCAGTTCCAGCCCGCGGCGCAGCATCGACAGCATGCCGAGCGCCAGCACGTCGACCTTCATGAGGCCCAGTTCCTCGAGATCGTCCTTGTCCCACTGGATCACGCTGCGGTCTTCCATCGTCGCGTTCTCGATGGGGACGAGGCGCGACAACTGCCCGCGCGCCATCACGAACCCGCCCGGATGCTGCGACAGGTGGCGCGGAAAACCGAGCAGGCGTTGCGCCAGCGACGCCCATTGCTGCGACAACGGCGCATCCGGATCGAGCCCGCTCTCGGCCAGGCGGTTCAGCAGGTCGGCCTTGCCGTCGAACCAGTGGTGCTGCTTGCACACCTTGTCGACGATGGCGAGGTCCACGCCGAGCGCGCGGCCGCTGTCGCGCAGCGCGCTTTTCGGGCGGTAGCTGATGACGACGGCCGCCAGCGCCGCGCGGGTGCGCCCGTACTTCCGGTAGATGTACTGGATGACTTCCTCGCGGCGCTGGTGCTCGAAGTCGACGTCGATGTCGGGCGGTTCGTTCCTCTCCTTCGAGATGAAGCGCTCGAACAGCAGGTTGCCCCGCGCCGGATCGACTTCCGTGATGCCCAGGCAGTAGCACACGGCGGAATTGGCCGCCGAGCCGCGGCCCTGGCACAGGATGTGTTGCGAGCGCGCGTAGCGCACGATGTCGTACACGGTCAGGAAGTAGTGCTCGTAGCGCATCTCGGCGATCAGCGCGAGCTCGTATTCGATCTGCGCCTGGACCTTCGCCGGGATGCCTTCCGTGAAGCGCCGGTGCGCGCCGATCCAGGTCTGCTCGCGCAGGTAGCTCGCGGCCGTGTGGCCGGCCGGGACCACCTCGTCCGGGTATTCGTAGCGCAGCTCGTCCAGCGAGAACGTGCACAGGCGCGCGATGCGCACCGTCTCGTCCAGCGCCGCGCGCGGATAGATGTTCGCGAGGCGCACGCGCGAGCGCAGGTGCTGCTCCGCGTTCGGCGCCAGCTGGTAGCCGCACTGCGCCACGGGCTTGCCGGCGCGGATGGCCGTCATCGTGTCCTGCAGCGGTTTGCGCGAACGGACGTGCATCGTCACATGGCCGCACGCGACGATGCGCATGCCGTGCTGCCACGCCACTTCCTCGATGGTGGCGCGGTGCGCGTCGTCGAACGCGCGGTGCAGCAGCGTGAGGCCGAGCCACGCGCGGCCGGGGAACGTCTGCGCCAGCCACGCGGTCTGATGGTGCAGGCGGTCGACGTCTTCCGAAGGTTGGGCAAATGAGTGGCCCGAATACGCGGGCAGCAGGATCGCCAGGCAGTCCGGCATGCCGCGCAGGTGCTCGAGGCCTTCGGGCGGCGCATCGAAATCGGACGGATGCAGCCGGTACGTGCCCTTCTCGCTGCGCGTGCGGCCCAGCGTGATCATCTCGGACAGGTTGCCGTAGCCGTTGCGGTTTTGCGCCAGCAATAACAGGGACAACGCGCGGCTGCCATCCTCCGGATGCTGCAGATGAAAATGCGCGCCGACGATGAACGGCAGCTTGGCCCGCTTCGCTTCCGCATGCGCGCGCACGACGCCGGCCAGCGAGCACTCGTCCGCCAGCGCCAGCGCCGTGTAGCCCAGTTGCACGGCGCGGTCCACCAGTTCTTCCGCATGCGACGCGCCTTGCAGGAACGAAAAGTTCGACAGGCAAAACAGTTCCGCATACGCCGGTAGCCCTGCCGCCGCGCCCAGGTGGGGATCGTGCGTGGGTGGACTCAGGCGGGTCGGCGGAAGATTTGGCATGGCATTTCAGGCAAAATGGTGTATTATGAAATACTGTATATAAACCCAGTATATCCGACGAACCCGACCTTGCCAAATATGCACATCCATTCTTTGCGCTGCTTCAGTTCCCGTCCAGGTACCGGGAACCCGGCCCTCGTCATCGAGGACAAAGAACAAGACCCGGATGCACGCCAGGCCCTCGCCCGCGCGCGCGACACGACCTGCGTCTTCATCGACGTGGGGAGCGACGGTGCGTTGTCCGTCGATTACTACTATCCGCACAAGCGCAGCCCGCTGTGTCTCCATGCGACGCTGGCGGTGGCGGCCGTGCTGTTCGCGCGCGATCCGCACGCGGGCGCCATCGCCGTACGCACGGCGGTCGAAGGACAACATCTGGAACTGGTGCGGGGCGGCGAGGAATATTTCGTGCGATTGTCCGCGCAGCCGGTGGCGGCGCGGGACGTGACCGCCGACGTGGCGGCCGAACTGCTGGGCGTACCGGCGGCGTCGCTGGGCACGCCGCCGCGCGTGGCGTCGGTCGGCAGTCCCAAGCTGCTCGTCAAGGTGGCGGATACGGACGCTTTATATGGCCTCGCGCCCGACCTCGCACGCATCGCCGCGTGGGGCAAGGAAGCGGGCATCAACGGCATCTATGCCTGGTGCCGCCGGGACGACGGCACGTTCGAGGGCCGCAACTTCAACCACCTCGACCCGCGGCTGGAAGACAGCGCGACGGGCGTCGCGGCCGGTGCGCTGACGGCATTGCTCGGCCTGGGCATCCGGCTGCGCCAGGGTCGCGCGACGGGCGGCGATTGCCTGATCCGCACGCGCAAGGAAGGTGCCGCCATTCTCGTCGGCGGCGCGGTCGAAACCATTTGATTCGCAGGCGTTGTACCCCCCAACCCACTCATCAAGGAGACCGAAATGGAACGGAACGTCGTAGGCTGGTTCGAAATCTATGTGGACGACATGAAGCGCGCCCGCGCTTTCTATGAAGCCGTGTTCGAAACAAAACTGGACAACCTCGCGCCGGAAGGCAGCGAAGCGCCGGGCGGCCTGGAGATGTGGGCCTTCACGGGCGACCCGAACGCCGGCGGTGCGGCCGGCTCGATCGTCAAGATGGAAGGCTGCAAGGCCGGCGGCAACAGCACGATCGTCTATTTCAGCTGCGCCGACTGCGCCGTCGAGGCAGCGCGCGCCGCCGCGAACGGCGGGCGCATCTTCAAGGACAAGTTCTCGATCGGGCAGTACGGCCACATCGCCCTCGTCGAAGATACCGAGGGCAACATCATCGGATTACACTCGATGAACTGAAGTCAATAAATTAATTCAAGCCTGGGGCGCCATCCAGGCCAGTTCCCAGATATGGCCATCGAGGTCTTCGAACCCGTGGCCATACATGAAGCCGTGGTCCTGCGGCGGGCGCGGTGCGCGTCCGCCGGCAGCCACGGCTTTCGCCACCAGCGCATCCACTTCCTCGCGGCTCTCGCAGCTCAGGCAGACGAGGACTTCCGTCGCTTCCTTCGCCTGCACGAGGGGCTTGTCGACGAACGTCTTGAAGAACGGTTCCGTGAGCAGCATCGCGTAGATGCTGCCGTCCGCGATCACCATGCAGGCACCGCTCTCGTTGGTGAACTGGGGATTGAAGGTATAGCCCAGCGCCTCGAAGAACGCCTTGGATTTGTCCAGGTCCTTGACGGCCAGGTTGACGAAGATCTGCTTGTTCATGATGCCTCCTAGTGTTGGGTGAAATGGATGCCACATGCCTACGACGAACAAGGCATCACGAAATCGACATGAACACCGGGGTCAGAGCCCGATTTTGGGCAATTTCCAAAAATCGGGCTCTGACCCCGGTTTGACGCTAGTCAGCCGGCCAGGAAGCCGCTCAGCTTCGCCAGGTCGATGTTGCCGCCGCTGACGAGAATCCCGACCTTCTTGCCGCGCAACTCATCCTGCATGCGCCGCGCCGCCGCGAACCCAAGGCAGCCGGTCGGCTCCACGACGATCTTCATGCGCTCGGCAAAGAAGCGCATGCATTGCACCAGTTCGTCGTCGGTGGCCGTCAGGATGTCGTCGACATCGCGCCGGATGATCGGGAACGTGAGGTTCCCCAGGTGCTGGGTCTGGGCGCCATCGGCAATGGTCTGCGGGGTGTCGATGTGCACGATCGCGCCCGAGCGGAACGATTGCTGGCCGTCGTTGCCCGCCTCCGGTTCCACGCCGTACAGGCGGCATGACGGCGACAAGGCACGCGTGGCCAGCGCGGCGCCGGACAGCAACCCGCCGCCGCCCAGGCAAACGAAGAACGCATCCAGCGGCCCGACTTCCTCGAACAACTCCTTCGCGGCCGTACCCTGCCCCGCGATGACGTCCGGGTGATCGTACGGCGGGATCAGCGTGAGGCCGTGCTTTTGCGCGAGGTCGCGGCCGATCTGTTCGCGGTCCTCCGTGTAGCGGTCGTACATCACGACGTTGCCGCCGTAGCCGCGCGTGGCGGCGACCTTGGCGGCGGGGGCGTCCCGCGGCATCACGATCGTGGCGGGGATGCCGAGCAGCTTCGCGGACAGCGCGATGGCCTGCGCGTGGTTCCCCGACGAGAACGCGACGACGCCGGCGCGGCGCTGCTCGGGCGAGAACTTCATCAGGGCATTGCAGGCGCCGCGGAATTTAAAAGCGCCCATGCGCTGCATGTTCTCGCACTTGAAAAAGACCTGGGCGCCGAAGGCCTCGTCGACGGTACGCGACGTCAGGACCGGGGTGCGGTTGGCGACGCCGGCGATGCGGGATGCGGCCTGGACGACGTCATCGTAAGTAGGGAGCGGAATCGAGCTCATCCTGTTTTCCTTTTGGGCTGTTGGATGGCAGGCATTCTACTCAGCCCGGAATGGACGCGTCGAGGAGCGCGTATAACGCCTGCAAATCCAGCGGTTTGACGAGGTGATGGTCGAAGCCGGCGGCCAGCGAACGCCGGCGGTCGCTGGCCTGGCCGTAGCCCATCATGGCGACGAACAGCGCACCGGCCGTGGCCGGCCAAACGAAAAATCATACTGTGGCCTGGCATTTTTCACTCGCAATTCGCGTTGACAGTAGAAAATGTTGGCGTCTAGACTCAGTTAATGTTTATTAATTGTGGCGGAATATTTGGTTAATCCGGGTATCGGACGCCGAACGCTCCCGAACGGCGGAGGATCTTTCGCGGATCCGTTTCCTGGCTCGGCGATCCGGCGATCCTGTCCTGAACTGATCTGATATCGGAGCAGAGGCGGACAGCACTCGCTTTCTGACGAAGCAGGTAGCTGCGGCGTGATCGTGCGGCCTCGAAGGTATTGAATATATAAAAAACATTTGCGTTCTATAAACGTCGCGCCAGTCCGAGGGCAGTTTCGACACCCATACCTGGCGCCGTCCGCCGGCCCCGGACATTGAACCATTAATCTTGTATCTGGTAGGAGACATCATGGGAATTCAAAACAAACGACTCATCGTCCTGGCGATCATCGCAAGCCTCGCGGCAGGCTGCGGCGGCGGCGGCGGCGGCTCGAGCGGCACCGGCGGCACCGGCAGTACCGGCAGTACCGGCAGTACTGGCAGTACCGGCGGCACGGGCGGCACCGGCGGCACGGGCGGCACCGGCGGCACGGGTGGCACCGGCGGCACGACCGACCCGGGCAGCACGAGCCCAGGCACGGACGCCAGCGGCGCGGCCGCCACGTGGACGAGCGTGAAGTGGGGCGGCGGCGGCTACGTCACGGGCCTGATCTATCACCCGACGTCCGCGCACGTGCTGTATGCCCGCACCGACATCGGCGGCGCCTACCGCTGGGACGACACGTCGAAGTCGTGGACGCCGATCACGGACGGCCTCGGCTTCAGCGGTACCGAGAGCCGGTTCCACGGCATCGAAAGCATCGCCCTCGATCCGAACAACGACCAGCTCGTCTACATGATGACGGGCATGTACACGTTCGAAGGCAATGGCCGTATCTATATCTCGAGCGACCGCGGCAACACGTGGACGCACTATGACGTGCCGTTCGCGATGGGCGGCAATAACGGCGGCCGCCCGCTCGGCGAACGCCTGATGGTCGATCCGAACAAGCCGTCGACGCTGTTCTTCGGCTCGCGCGTGGCCGGCCTGTGGAAGAGCACGGATTCCGGCAAGACCTGGGCCCAGGTCACGTCGCTGTCGTCCGTCACGATGACGTCGGCCCAGGTCAAGGACGGCGGCATCGAGACGGTCGTGTTCGATACGAGCACCAAGGGCACCGGCACGGCCACGCAGACCATCTACGTGGCCATCGCGCCCGACTACGTCGCCGCGGCCGGCCTGACCTCGAACCTGTACAAATCCACCGACGGCGGCGCGTCGTGGGCACCGGTCGCGACGCCGGTCTCCGGCTTCATTCCGCATATGGTGCGCGGCGTCGACGGCACGATCTATGTGCCGTTCACCCAGGGCAGCGGCCCAGGGATCGGCGGGCCGAGCAAGCTGTACAAGTTCGACGGCACCAGGTTCGATCTGCTCAACAGCGTCGACTACGGCGGCTACGGCGGCCTGTCCGTCTACGGCAGCGGCGCGAATGCGCGCATCGTGCTGGGCGTCGCGAACACCTGGGGCTTCGGCCAGGTCGTCCAGTTGTCGGTCGACGGTGGTGCCAACTGGAAGGAAATCGAATTGGGCAAGCCGGGCGGCAGCGGCGGCGGCTGGGTGGACGACATCGAGATCGATCCGAGCAACCCCGACCACATCTCGCACGTCCATGGCGGCGGTATCCTCGAAACGCTGAACGCCTCGACGGCCACGCCGACCTGGGGCGACGCCGTCACCAATCTCGAGGAGACCGCGACCAATGCGCTCGTCACCCCGCCGGCCGGCGCGACGTACAAGTTCGTCAACAGCGCGGGCGACATCGGCACCTGGACCCAGACGGACCTCGCGACGAAACCTACCAGGGGCCCGACGCCAAACTGGAGCAGCGGCAACGCGGCCGACGTGGCATGGTCCGATCCGCAATACATCGCCGGTTCGGGCGTCGCAAACTGGCTTGATGCCAAGGGCTTCGGCTTCTGGTCCGGCGACGGCGGCGCGACGTGGGCGAACTTCGCGACCCTGCCCGCTGGAGCCAAGGACAATACGGGTGGCTCCACGACCCTGGTGGTCACGTCGCGCAACAACGTGATCTGGGCGCCGGCCAATTCCGTGCCGTCGTACACCACGAACAACGGCGCGAGCTGGACCGCAACTAACCTGCCGCCGCTGCCGAGCGTGGCCAACGGCTGGGATCGCGGCTACCGCCTGGCCGCAGACCGCAAGAACGCGAGCAAGGTCTACGCCTATGACTCGGGCGGCGCAACGTGGGGCACCGCCGGCAAGGTCTACGTCTCGACCGATGGCGGCCATACCTTCACGCTGAGCGCGGGCTCGACGGCGGCGCAACTGGCGCCGAACGCATGGTGGACCACGTCGATGGTGGTAAACCCGAACGCCGAGGGCGACCTCTGGCTGACGGACGGTAACGCCGTGTACCATTCGACGGACTCCGCGGCGACCTGGACGAAGCTGAGCGGCTTCGCGACGGTGGCGGGCAGCGGCACGACGGGGCAATCCCCGGCTGCCAGTGCCATCGCCCTGGGCAAGGCCAAGGCCGGCGCGTCGTACTCGGCCGCGGTCTACGTCGTGGGTACGAGGAGCGGCGTGTGGGGCGTGTGGCGCTCCGACGACGGCGGCGCCACCTGGTCGCGCTTCAACGACGACGCCCACCAGTTCGGCGGCATCGGAGCGATCGCGGGCGACTGGAATACCTACGGCCGCATCTACTTCAGCGGAACCGGCCGTGGCCTGATCTACACCAACTAAGGTCGGCCAGGTATCAAGGGGCAGCTTCGCGCAATGCCAGTCAGTCAAGCTGACTGGCATTTTTCATTGAGTATTTGGAAGTGATACGACGCTGTAATGGCCATTCCACGTCGGCCATCGGTCCCCGCCTTTCGACAATCACTCATCAATTCCAACACTCGCCATGAATTCCCGATATGGATGAGCTTGTTGCGGTTATGAGACGTCCAATGGTTGCCTTCATGGAAATTCATTAATATGCAATTTTTCCCTGGAGCCCACCCCTTGAAACTTACAACGATCCGCCAGTCCGTCCTGCTGGGCCTGTACGGCAGCGCGGCACTGGCTTTCGCGCCGGCCGCCTTCGCACAAAATGCCACCGCGCCCGCCGCTTCCGACGCCAATATCCAGAGCGTCAACATCGTCGGCTCGCGCCGCGTCGGCAACACGTCGTCCACCGATACCCCGGTTCCCGTCGACTACATCCCGCTGACGAAGGCCGCCGAGCAGAGCGGACAGTTCGACCTGGCCCAGACCCTGGCCAACATCTCGCCGTCGTTCAACTCGACGCGCCAGACCGGTGCCGACGGCGCCGACCTGGTCGACTCCGCCGCCCTGCGCGGCCTCGGCTCCGACCAGACCCTCGTGCTCGTGAACGGCAAGCGCCGCCACACGACGGCCCTCGTGAACCTGTTCGGCGCGCGCAACCGCGGCAACACGGGCACGGACATGAACGCGATCCCCGTCCTCGCCATCAAGAACGTGCAGGTGCTGCGCGACGGCGCCGCCGCCCAATACGGCTCGGACGCCATCGCCGGCGTCATCAACGTCGAGCTGCGCAAGGACCTGGGCTGCGAAGCGGTTGCCGGTTTCGGCGAATATTCCAGGCACGACGGCAAGAACTGGCTGGCCTCCGCGTACTGCGGCGTGGCCGTCGCGGACGGCGTGCTGGGCATCACCGGCGAATACTACGACCGCGGCCGCTCCAACCGCTCCGACCCGGGCAGCCTGCGCATCATCGGCGACACCAAGTCGAAGAACGAGACCGTCTACCTGAACGGCGAATTCCCGGTCGGCCCGGGCAAGCTGTACCTGACGGCCGGCGCCCAGACGCGCGATGCGTCGTCGGCGGCATGGGCGCGCGGCGGCATCGGTTCGGACGACATCCCGTCGCGCAACTCGGCCGCCATGTACCCGGGCGGCTTCGTCCCGTTCATCAACGGCGACATCGACGACCGCTACGGCATCATCGGCTACCGCACCCGCATCGGCGACTGGGCCAGCGATTTCTCGCAAACCTATGGCTACAACCGCATGCGCTACGACATCGCGCACACCCTGAACGCGTCGATCGCGAACCTGGACCTGATCAACGGCGGCAAGGGCATCAGCCCGTCGCAGTTCGACGCCGGCGGCTTCTCGTTCCGCCAGCTGACGACCAACGCCGACTTCAGCCGCTTCTATGACGACATCCTCGGCGGCCTGAACGCCGCGTTCGGCTTCGAATACCGCAAGGAGAACTACCAGATCTTCGCGGGCGAGCCGGGTTCGTACAACGACGTCGACGGCCTGGGCTTCGGCGGCAATGCCGGCAGCCAGGGCTTCCCGGGCTTCCAGCCGGGCGACGCCACCAACCGCGACCGTCACAGCTCCGCCGCCTACCTCGACTTCGAGGCCGACATCGCCCCGCGCACCAAGCTGCAGGCCGCCGTGCGCCACGAGCGCTACTCGGACTTCGGCTCGACGACGACCGGCAAGGTGGCCGGCGCCTTCAAGGCGACGGACGACCTGCTGCTGCGCGCCTCGGCCAGCACGGGCTTCCGCGCACCGTCTCTTCAACAGGTCTATTTCTCGTCGACCTTCACCGACTTCGTCGCCGGCGTGCCGATGGACGTCGTGCTCGCGCCGAACGGCGGCAAGGTCGCCAACGCGGCCGGTATCCCGAAGCTGCATGAAGAGAAATCGAAGAGCTACACGCTGGGCGCGACGTGGACGCCGACGAAAGCCATTTCCGTCACGGCCGACCTGTACCACATCCAGATCGACAACCGCATCGTGCTGTCGGGCCGCTTCGACGCCGACAACTACCCGACCCTGGGCGCCATCCTGCAGAACCTGGGCGTGGGCCAGGCGCAGTTCTTCGTGAACTCCGTCGACACCCGCACGCGCGGCCTGGACCTGACCGCGTCGCACCGCACGAACCTGGGCGCCGGCAAGCTGGCCACGTATCTCGCCATGAACTTCAGCAAGACCGAAGTGACGGGCGTGCATGCACCGGCCGCGCTGGCCGGCTACGAAGACGTGCTGCTGTCCGAACGCGAGCGCCTGTTCATCGAACAGGGCGGCCCGCGCCGCAAGGCCACGCTGGACTTCGACTACACGCTGGGCCAGCTGGAATCAGACTTCCGCATCATCCACTACGGTCCGCAGACGCTGGGCACGTTCTCCGGTCCGCCGGTGCCGAACCAGTACTACAAGGCCAAGACGTCGGCCGACCTCGCGTTCACGTGGTCGTTCACCGAGACGACCAAGCTGACCGTCGGCGGCACCAATATCTTCAATGTGCATCCGACGCAGCAGAATCCGGATGAGACGGACAATGGCTTCAAGTACGAGAGCGTGCAGTTCGGTCTGAACGGCGCCGCCTACTTCGCGCGTTTGTCGCACAAGTTCTAAAAACGTAGGCGCATCCGGAATACCGCCCCCCGCGCAGGCGGGGGTCCAAGTTTGCATGAGCTGCCGCAACGCATGCAAACTGGATCCCCGCCTCCGCGGGGAGGACGTTGACCGGTACGTTTCCGAACCGAACTGAACGCATCCTGACGGCATCTACCGTCATCGCACGCCAATGCGAACATCGCGTTCGACCAACCTGTGTTATGTTTTATCGCTGATGCATACCAGGCTGTCGACGGATCGATATGAGCTTCCCCAACGAAACCGTGGTTCCCGACAAGGTCGCGGTCGGCCCGATAGAACCGCCCCTGCTGTCGCTCGTCGTGCCGTTCTACAACGAGCAGGAGATGATCCCGCATTTCTTCAGCGGCGTGATCCCGGAACTCGAACGCATTCCGAACATCCGCTTCGAGATCCTGTGCGTAAACGACGGCAGCCGCGACCGCACGCTCGACTCCCTCATCGCGTATGCCCACGCGGATGCCCGCGTGCGCGTCGTCGATCTCACGCGCAATTTCGGCAAAGAGGCGGCACTGACGGCTGCCATCTTCGAAGCGCGCGGCGACCTCATCGTGCCGTTCGATGCGGATCTGCAAGACCCGCCCGACGTCATCGGCAGGCTGGTCGAGAAATGGCGCGAGGGTTACGACGTCGTGCTGGCCAAGCGGGCCGACCGCGAGTCCGATTCGCTGCTGAAGAAATGGACCGCGCAATTTTTCTACCGCATCCACAACGACATGGCCGACTTGCCGATCCCGGAAAACGTCGGCGACTTCCGCCTGTTCACCCGCAATGTCGCCAACGCGTTGAAGACGCTGCCGGAATCGTGCCGCTTCATGAAGGGCCTGTTCGCGTGGGTCGGCTTCAAGACGGCCGTCGTCGAATACAAGCGTGCGCCGCGCGCGGCGGGCAAGACCAAGTTTTCCGGCTGGAAGCTGTGGAATTTTGCGCTGGAAGGCATCACCAGCTTTTCGACCTTGCCGCTGCGCATCTGGACCTACCTGGGCGTCAGCGTGGCGATCTTCGCGTTGACGCGCGCGTTCTGGCTCGTCATCCGCACGATGCTGTACGGCGTCGACGTGCCCGGCTATGCGTCGCTGGCGACGGCGATCCTGCTGCTCGGCGGCATCCAGCTGATCGGCATCGGCGTGCTCGGCGAATACGTGGGCCGCATCTACCTCGAATCGAAGGGACGGCCCGTGTACCTCGTGCGCAAGCGCTACGAAAAGGCGATGGCCCATGCCTGAACGCGGCGGCGTGGGCCGCTTCCTGACCTATGCAGCCGTCGGCCTGGCGGGGATGTCCGGGCATTACGCCTTCCTGTTCACGGCTGTCTCGCTCGGCGTGCTCGCGCCCGTGCCGGCGTCCGTCGTCGGCGCGCTCATCGGCGCCGTCATCAATTTCGTGATGAACGCCGTCGTTACGTTCCGCCGCCATGCGCATTCGCATTTGGCCTGGCGTACGGCTGCCCGCTTCTTCGCGACGGCCGGCATGGCAGCGGCCCTCAACGGTGCCGCGATGGCCGTGCTGGTGAACGGCGTGCGCCTCGACTATCGCCTGGCCCAGGTCCTCGTGACGGGCATCCTGGTGTGCGTCACCTATGTCGTCAATTCGCTATGGACATTTCAAGCCAGCAAGGCCCGCTGACGCCCCTGTCGACCGCCGCGCCGCGCGGGCGCGACCTACCACAGGCCCGCTTCTGGACATTGGCCCTGCTCGCGACAGGCCTCGCCCTGCTGCTGCGCCTGCCCACGCTGGCCGGCCGCTCGCTATGGCTGGACGAGACGTACAGCGCGTGGTTCGCCGCCGTCCCGCTGCGCGAACTGTGGACGAGCGTGCCGCTGTACGAGACGCATCCCCCGTTCTACTACACCCTGCTCAAGGGCTGGACCGCGCTGTTCGGCACGCACGAGGCGGCCATGCGCAGCCTGTCCGTCCTCGCCAGCGTGCTCACGGTGTTCGCGCTGCCCGCCGGCGCCCGCTGGGCACGAATCGGTGCGAAGGCGGAGCGTGTCGCGCTGCTGGCCGCCCTGTTCCTCGCCGTGAACGCCGCGAGCATCCAGTATGCGCAACAGGCCAGGCCGTACGCGCTCCAGGCGCTGGCCGGATCGCTGGCCGTGTTCTTTGCGGGCATGCTCGTGCGGTCCTTCGTGCGACCAGATTCCCGCCGGTGGTGCTGGATCACCGGCCTCGCCGTCAGCGCGGGCCTGACGATGTGGCTGCACAACACCGGCGTGTTCGCCGCGCTGGGCCTGTGGACGGGGATGACGGTCGCGCTGCTGGCAAGCGCGCCCGGCCCGCGCCGACCGCAGATCCTGGCCGTGGCTGCAGCCGGCATCGGCGCACTGCTCGTGTGGTCGCCGTTCATCCCGATGCTCGTCAAACAGAACGCGGCGATGGCGCACCTGTCGTACTGGATCCGTTTTACGCCGCGTAACGTCACCGCTGCCTGGACCGTGATCAGCGGCGGCCAGGTGCTGCACTATCCCGTCGCGCTGCTCGTGTTGCTGGGCTTTGCCTGGCTGTGGCAGCGGGCGCGCGCCCATTTCTGGCTGTTCGCGTGCGTGCTCGTGCTGCCGATCCTCGCGCTCGCCGGCTACAGCTATGTCGTGAAGCCGGTGTTCCTGTCGCGATTGTTCCTGTGGCTCGGGCCGTTGGGGATGGTGTTGACGGCGCTGGGCGTCGTCCGGCTGCCGTCGCGCTGGCGCCTGCCCGCCGTCGCCGTCGTGCTGGCGCTGTCCGCATATGCCGTGGCGGGTTTTTATCGCTCGCACACGGAAGACTGGCGCGGGATGCTGGCGCAGGTGGCGCGCGACAGCCGGCCGGGCGACGTCGTGCTCGCGTTTCCGAACGAGGTGCAGATGCCCGTCACCTACTACATGAAGTCGGGGCCGGCCGTCGCCTATCTGCCGGGCCCTTTCCCCGCGCTGCACCTGGCGCGCACCTACACGGGCAATTCCGGCGCGCCGAACATCGCGCCTGAAGACGTCATGCGGATCCGGGCGCTGACGGCCGGGCATCCGCGCGTGTGGCTGATCGAGCGGCTGGCGAAGCTGTACGATCCGGACGGGATCGTGATGAAGGAACTCGCCAATCGCTACCGGCTGGTGAAGACCATCGAAGGCAACGGGGCGAATATCCGGCTGTACGTTGCCGCTGACTGAACGTGGGCTCGGGGAGCCCACCCTACGGCCCTGTACGTTGCCGCTGACTGAACGTGGGCTCGGGGAGCCCACCCTACGGCCCTGTACGTTGCCGCTGACTGAACGTGGGCGCGGGGAGCCCACCCTACGGCCCGATCGAATCGTAGGGTGGGCACCCCGTGCCCACGCGGACGTTCGCGATGCGTTCAGGTTGGGAACGTGACGGCGGCTTCGAGCCCGCCCAGCCGCTTCGATTCGCCCAGCGCCAGCGTCGCGCCATGCCGCTCCGCGATCGACTTGATGATGGCAAGACCGAGCCCGCTGCCCTTCGCGTCGCTGCCCGGCACGCGATAGAAGCGGTCGAACACGCGCTCGCGTTCCGCCGGCGGGATGCCCGGGCCGCTGTCTTCCACGGTCACGGTCACGCCGCGGTGTTCCGCCACCACCGACACGTCGACCGTGCCGCCCTCCGGCGTGTACTTGATCGCATTGTCGATGAGGTTGCGGAGCAGGATCATCAACGCGTCCGGCTGCCCTTCCACTTCGGCGCTGTCCGCGCGCTGCAGGCCGAGGTCGATCTGCTTCGCGGCCGCGACACTCGCCAGTTCCGCGACGGCCCGCTTGGCCGCGCCGGCGATGTCGACCGGCTGGCGCGGCGCGCCGCCCGCGACGCTCGCTTCCTGGCGCGCCAGCACGAGCAGCTGCTCGACCAGTCGCGTCGCGCGTTCGATGCCGGCCGTGAGGCGGCCGACGGCGACGCGCTTCGCGTCCGGGCTGTCCGACCGCTCCAGGCTCTGCACCTGCAGCTTCAGGGCGGCGAGCGGCGTGCGCAGCTCGTGCGCGGCGTCGGCGACGAAGTGCTGCTGGGCGTCGAACGCCGTGCGCACGCGGCCGAACAGCAGGTTCAATTCCTGCACGAGCGGGCGCACCTCGTCCGGCAGGCCGGCCTCGGACACGGGAGACAAATCGTCCGCCTGGCGCGACGCCACCTGCTTGCGCACGCGCGCGACGGGTTCCAGCGAGCCGCTGACGACCCACCACACGACCAGCATCAGGATCGGCATCATGACGGCGATCGGCCCCAGCGTGCGCAGCGCGAGATTGCTGGCCATGCTGCGCCGCACGGCGAGATCCTGCGCGACCTGCACGGTCTGGTTATCGGTCTGGATCGAAAAGATGCGGTACGTCGTGCCGTTCGCGCGCACGTTGGAAAAGCCCAGCACGGCGCGCTGCGGCAGGTGCGCGTGCGACGCGCTGCGGAACACGCGCACGCCGTCCGGCGACCACACCTGCACGACGAGGTCGTCGTTGCCGCTGATCGGGGTGTCGGCGTCGGCGTTCTCGGTGCTCGTCAGCGGTACGCGCGAACGCAGCGACAGCGCCATCTGCTGCATGTGGTAGTCGAAGATCTGGTCGGCGTCGTTGAGGGCGGTGCGATACGCGATGGACGCCTGCGCGACGGCCGCGATGGTGATCGCCGCCAGCAGGAACCACAGCAGCCGCCCGCGCAGGGAATGCGTGACCCGGACTTTCATGCGGAATCCTTCACACCTTCGGGACCATGTAGCCCACGCCGCGCACGTTCTGGATCAAGTCGCTGCCCAGCTTCTTGCGCAGGCCGTGGATATAGACCTCGACCGCATTGCTGGACACTTCGTCGCGCCAGCTGTACAGCTTTTCCTCGAGCTGGGCGCGCGACAGCACGGCGCCGGGACGCGCGACGAGCGCTTCCAGCACGGCCCATTCGCGCGCCGACAGCACGACCGGCTGGCCGTCGACCAGCACTTCGCGCGTGGCGGGATTCACGGCGATGTTCTTGTACTCGAAAATGGGTTCGGCGCGCCCGGCGGCGCGCCGCAGCAGCGCGCGGATGCGCGCCAGCAGTTCGTCGAGATCGTAGGGTTTGAGGACGTAGTCGTCCGCGCCGGCATCGAGCCCGGCGATACGCTGGGAGACGGCGTCGCGCGCCGTGGCGACCAGCACCGGCGTGCGGTCCTTGCGGGCGCGCATCGCACGCAGAACCTCGAGCCCGTCCTTGCGGGGCAGGCCCAGGTCGAGCACGACGAGGTCGTAGTTCTGGTTCTGCATGAGGGCCGTGTCGGCCATCTCGCCATCCTTGACCCAGTCGACGGCGTAGTGCTCGGCCCTCAGCAGGTCGAGCACTACTTCGCCGATCATCGTATCGTCTTCCACCAGCAGCAGCCGCATCCAATCCCCCGATTCTCAGAAACCAGTGCCGATATCAGACTTCACGATCCATCAGCTGATCGGCACCGGGATGAAGATCTTCTCATCCCCGCGCTGAACCAGCAAGGCCACCGACTTGGCGGACTTCTTCACCACGTCGCGCACCTGGGCCACCGACGCCACCGGCTTGCCGTTCACGGCCAGCACGACGTCGCCCGGCTGCACGCCGGCCACGGCCGCCGCGCCGCCCGCGTCCTCGACCACGAGACCCGCCGCGACGCCGACCTGGCTGCGCTCGGCCGGATCCAGCGGACGCAGGGCCAGGCCCAGCTTGGCGCCGCCGTCGACGCCGGCCAGGTTGTCGCGGCTGGCCGGATCGGCCTTGGCGCTGGCCAGCGTCGCGGTCACCTGGATCTCCTTGCCTTCGCGCCAGACGTCCATCGTCAGCCGGTCTCCCGGCTTGGCGATCGCCACGATGGCCGACAGGTCGCCGCCCGAGATCAGGGCCTGGCCGTTGACCTTGCGGATCACGTCGCCCGCCTTGAGGCCGGCCTTGTCGGCCGCGCTGCCGCGCTCCACGTTCGCCACGAGTGCGCCGTCCGGCGACTGCAGCTTGAACGCATCGGCAAAGCTCTGGCCGACGTCCTGCAGGCTGACGCCCAGCTTCGCGTGCTGCACCTTGCCGGTCGCGACGATCTGGTCCTTGATGCGCACGGCGACGTCGATCGGGATCGCGAACGACAGGCCCTGGTAGCCGCCCGTCTGGCTGAAGATCTGCGAGTTGATGCCGACGACTTCGCCGCGCGTGTTGAACAGCGGGCCGCCCGAGTTACCCGGGTTGACCGCGACGTCGGTCTGGATGAACTGCACGCCGTTGTTGTCGATGGTGCGGCCTTTCGCGCTCACGACGCCGGCCGTCACGGTCGACTCCAGGCCGAACGGCGAACCGATCGCCAGCACCCATTCGCCGACCTGCAGGTTGCGCGTGTTCCCGAGCGGGACGACGGGCAGGTTTTTCGCATCGATCTTCAGGACGGCGACGTCGGTGCGCGGATCGGAGCCGAGGACTTTCGCGCGGTATTCGCGGCGGTCCTGCATCTTGACCGTGACTTCGTCGGCATCGCGCACCACGTGCGCGTTCGTCAGGATGACGCCGTCCGGGCTGACGATGAAGCCCGATCCGGCGCCGTAGACAAGCTCCCCGCGCCCGTTGCCGCCGCGCGGTTGCTGCGGCTGGAAGCGGCGGAAGAATTCGAAGAACGGATCGTCCTCGTCGAACTGCGGCATCTGGCGCTGCGACACCTTGGTCGTACCGACGACGCGGATGTTCACGACGGCCGGGCCGTTGTGCGACACGATCTTGGTAAAGTCCGGCAGGGCCACGCTGGCAGGATTGCCGGCCACGGGTGCCGGCGTGGCCGCCACGGGAGCCGGGGTGGCGGCGGGGTTGGGTGCGCCAGTGGCGGCCGCTGCGGCGGCGGCCAAAGCATTATTGTGTTCGACTGCGATCGCACCAACCGCGCCGCCAATGACACCGGCCGCGCACAGGGCCAGCGTGAGACGTTTTGCGGTGATGGCAGTAACGTTACCGTGGTTAGACATCGACGTGCTCCCAGATTGGAAAAAGTGGTTCTGAAAACTGCTCTTTTCGTAGGGAGTATATTGGCGCAGCAGTCTTAGACGTCCCTTAAGGTTGGGAACGGCGGCGTTTGGCCACGTTCGCGACGGAGGCGCGCAGGCTGACGCTGACGGGGAAGGTGCGCGTGACGGGCCGGTTGAAGCCGTAGCACAGGTTGAGCAGCTCGGCGATGCCGTTCCTGGTCATCTCGCGCCAGGGGATGTGCACGGACGTCAGGCGCGGCGCCGAATACGCGGCGGCGGGCGCGTCGTCGTAGCCGATCACGGACACGTCCTGCGGCACGCGGATGCCCGCTTCGTGGAAGTACGACAGCGCGCCGAGCGCCATCTCGTCGTTGGCGCAGAACAGCGCGGTGAACGGCCGCCCGGACGCGGCCAGTTCCATCGCGGCGGCGCGTCCCTCGGCCGAGGAAAAGTCGCGTTCCGAGATCCAGATGTCGTCCGTGGCGATGCCCGCCCCGGCCAGTTCGTCCATGAAGCCGGCGATGCGGTCGACGTTGTCGGCGGCAGTGCTTGGCCCGGCGATGACGGCGATGTCGCGGTGCGCATGATCGAGCAGCGCCCGCGCCGCGAGCCGGCCGCCGAGCTTGTGATCGACCGTGAAGCACTGGCCGGGCATGCCGTCGAAGCTGTCGTTGAGGGCGACCACGCGCTCGCGCTTGGGACCCAGCGCGGCAAGGTCCTCCTCGGTGAGCGGCGACGTGAAGAGGACGACGCCGTCGCACCCGCGCTCGATGAGGAAGTTGACGCCGTCGATGGCCTGGCGCCGCTCGTCCTCGCGGCTGACGCCGAACGCCACCATCATGTGCATGCCGGCGCCGCGCAGTTCCGTGTCGATGATCTGCAGGATCGACGTGTAGAAGGTGCCGGACAACAGGGGAATGTACACGCCGATCATGCGCGACGTGCCGTAGAGGAGTGAACGCGCCGCGTGCGACGGCCGGTAGCCGAGTGCGGCGATGGCCTTCTGCACGCGTTCCATCTTGGCCTGCGACACCGATCCCTTGCCGCGCACGACGCGCGATGCGGTGCCCAGGCCGACTCCGGCCATGCGGGCCACGTCCTTGATGGTTGACACTTGTCTCCCCGGTTGGTCTGGTTTTTGGGCCCAAGCATACTGCAAGCCGGGGCGGTTGGCTACGTACCTTGAACCGTCATCCCCGCGCAGGCGGGGATCCAATTTTGCTTGCGCCGCCGATACGCGTGCAAATTGCCCCCCCGCCTGCGCGGGGGCGACGGTTTCGAGTGAGTCGTCCATTCATGGCGCAACCCGCCACGTGAACGTCGCCACGCTGGCCGCCGGCAGCGTGTAGCGGAACGCCTCCGCCCCAACGCGCACCGTGAACGCACGCGGCTGCGCATCGCCATTCGCCACGAGCAGCGCGTACGAACCGTCCGGATTGACGAAGGCGACGCTTTTCTCCCCGGTCGTCGCGATGCGGTGCGCGCCCGGCAGCACGAAGCGGCTGGCGTGGGCCAGCGCGTAGTACTCGACGTTGCGCGTGACGGCGCCGGTGGCCGCGTCGATGGTCACGACGCCGCGGCAGTCCTTGCAGCCGCCCAGGTGCGGGCCGTCGTTGGCATCGAGCGCAAGGTTCCAGAACAGGACGCCGCGCGCCCAGTTGCGCGTGGTGTCGATGACGAGCGTCTTCGCGAAATACTGCAGGTTCTTCGACCAGTCCGGCGCCCAGCGTCCGCCCGAACACTCCGTGAACCACGTGTCCTTGGCCGGGAACAGGTCGTGCAAGCGGCCCTGCGCGCGCACGTCGCCGCCATAGCAATGCCACGCGATGCCGCTCACGTACTGCGCCGCGCGTGGATCGGACAGCACGATTGCGGGGGACTCCGGCTCGTCCCAGTTGTGGTCCCAGTCGAAGATGGCGGTGCCGGGGTGCGAACGCGCCAGCAGCGGTCCGAGATGGTCGCGGATGAACGCCGCGCGCTTGTGCGGGTCGACGCGCATGCCGGGATAGTTGTCCGGCTCGAAGTGCGGTTCGTTCTGCAGGGTGAGCGCGGAGATCGTCACGCCCTGTTCGCGCATCGCGGCGACGTAGCGGCCCAGGTAGCGCGCGAACGCGTCGAACGCCGCCGGTTTCAAGGTGCCTTTCACGAGGCTGTCGCTCGTCTTCATCCAGCCCGGCGCGCTCCACGGCGACGCCATCACCTTCAGGCGCGGATTGATGGCCAGCGCGGCCTTCACCGTCGGCAGCACGGTGCTTTTCTGCGGATCGATCGAGAAATGCTTCAGCTGCGGGTCGGACTGTCCCGGCGGCATGTCGTCGAAGCTGTAGTGGGTGCGCGAGAAATCGGAGGCGCCGATCGTCAGGCGCGTGAACGACAGGCCGATACCCTCGCCTTCGCGGCCGAACAGCTGGCGCAGCAGCGCGTCGCGGCGGGCCGGGTCCAGGTGCTGGATCAGGTCCGCGGAAGCATCCGTGATCGCGGCGCCGAAGCCGGCGATCTCCTGGTAGCGCGTGGACGGGTCGACGGTGATCGCCGCGGCATCTGCGGACGTCTCCAGGCGCGCATCGGGCGCGCGTGCGAGCAGTTGCGACTGGTCGCCGGTGGTGATCCAGGCCTGGACCGGGGCGGCGTGGGCGGCGGGCGCCAGCGCGATGAGAACGACGGACAGGATACGGCGTAGAACGAGCGGTTGCTGCATGCGGCACCTCCTGGGATTGGAAACGTTGCCAATCTTGGCGGCGCCAACTATAACAGATCAGTACAGCTCGGGGACGATGATCTCCTGCGGCACCGGCCGCCGCACGTAATCGTCGTGGTATTCGCGCTCGGGCATCCGGATCGACGGCCGGTCGACTTCCACGTACGGAATCTGTTGCAGCAGGTGATGGATGCAGTTCAGGCGCGCCCGCTTCTTGTCGATGCCCTGCACGACCCACCATTTCGCTTCCGGGATGTGCGTGCGCTCCAGCATGATCTCCTTGGCCTTCGTGTACTCTTCCCAGCGGCGGCGCGACTCCAGGTCCATGGGGCTCAGCTTCCACTGCTTGAGCGGATCGTGGATGCGGCTGAGGAAGCGCGCGTTCTGTTCCTCGTCCGAGATCGAGAACCAGTACTTGATCAACTGGATGCCCGAGCGGGCCAGCATGCGCTCGAATTCCGGCACGGTCTGGAAGAACTCCTCGTATTCGGCGTCGGTGCAGAATCCCATCACCCGCTCGACGCCGGCACGGTTGTACCAGCTGCGGTCGAACAGGACGATCTCGCCGGCCGCCGGCAGGTGCGACACGTAGCGCTGGAAGTACCATTGCGTGCGTTCGCGGTCGTTGGGCGCGGGCAGCGCGGCCACGCGGCACACGCGCGGATTCAGTCGCTGGATGATGCGCTTGATGGCGCCGCCCTTCCCGGCCGCGTCACGGCCTTCGAACAGGATCACGACCTTGTGCCCCGTGTGCACGACCCAGTCCTGCAGCTTGACCAGTTCGGCTTGCAGGCGGAACAGCTCGCGGAAGTAGTGCATGCGCGCTTCGCGTTCCTCGTCGCTCTGCGCGCGCGCCGGCAGCAGCGTTTCCGGGGCGAGGTCGCGGTCGTCCAGTTCCAGCTCGAGCTCCTCGTCGTAGCTGTCGGCGATGTCGCGGCGCACGCGCTGCACCAGGTCGGGATGGTCGGTTTGTCGCATGATGCCCTCGTCAGAACAGGTGGGAGAATAGCCAGTACAGGCCGCCGGACAGCAGGATCGCGGCCGGCAGGGTCAGCACCCAGGCCAGTGCCAGGTTGCGCACGGTCGCCATTTGCAGGCCCGAGCGGTTCGCGGCCATCGTGCCCGCCACGCCGGACGACAGCACATGCGTCGTCGATACGGGCAGGCCATACACGTCGGCGGCGCCGATCGTCAGCATCGCCACCGTCTCCGCCGACGCGCCCTGGGCATAGGTCAGGTGCGACTTGCCGATCTTTTCGCCGACCGTGACGACGATGCGCTTCCAGCCCACCATCGTGCCCAGGCCCAGCGCGATCGCGACAGCCACCTTGACCCACAGGGGGATGAACCTGGTCGCGTCGTCCAGCTGGCTCTTGAACGCCCTCAGGTTCGCGCGCGTGTCGGGGTCGAAGCGGGGCGCCGACTCCTTGTCCAGGCGGCGCATCGCTTCCGACGCGAGGTACATGTCGTTGCGCACGTTGGCGACCGCTTGCGCCGGCACGCGTGCCAGCGAACCGTGTTCGTGCACGGCGCGGCCGATGTCGCCGGACAGCGTGGCAAGGGCCGGCACGACGGCGGGCGTGAGCCTGTGCGTGCGGATGTAGGTCGTCAGTGTCGTGCGCGCCAGGTCCACCGGCGGCAGCGGCGCGGGTTCGGCCTGGCGCATGAGTGCCTGTTGCGTGACCTGGCTGACCGCGACGAACTGCGTCACCTGCTCCACCGGCATGGCGCGGTTGAGCGCATATGCCATCGGCACGGTGCCGACGAGGATCAGCATGATCAGGCCCATGCCCTTCTGCCCGTCGTTGGAGCCGTGCGCGAACGACACGCCCGTACAAGTGAGGATCAACAGCAGGCGGATATACCACGGCGGCGGGGTGTCGTCTTTCGGCGCCTCGTACAGCGCGCGCTCGCGCACGAGCCGGCGCAGCAGCAGGAGGAGCAGCGCGGCGCAGAAGAAGCCGACGAGCGGCGACAGCAGCAGCGACCAGCCGACCTTGGCGGCCTGCGGCCAGTCCACGCCGCTGGTGCCGTCGCGTCCGTGCATCAGCGCGTTGGCGACGCCGACGCCGAGGATCGAGCCGATCATCGTGTGCGACGACGACGCCGGCAGGCCGAGCCACCACGTGCCGAGGTTCCACACGATGACCGCGATCAGCAGCGCGAACACCATCGCGAAGCCGGACTTGCTGCCGACCTGCAGGATCAGTTCCACCGGCAGCAGCGAGATGATGCCGAAGGCGACGGCGCCGCTGGACAGCAGCACGCCGAGGAAGTTGAAGCAGCCCGACCACACGACGGCCACGCCGGCCGGCATCGAATTCGTGTAGATGACGGTGGCGACGGCATTCGCGGTGTCGTGGAAGCCGTTGACGAACTCGAAGCCGAGCGCGATCAGGAGTGCAACGCCGAGCAGGAAGTACGGGAGCCACGTGGTGGCGACGGGACCGGCGCTCGTCACGTCGGCATGGAGGCTGTAGATGCTGAAGGCGAGGCCCGCGGCCAGCAACGCCACGAACAGTGCGATACCGGCGGGGGACGTCCGGGTTGCGGTGGGACGCCGGGCGGGCGCGCCCAGGGTGGATGCGTGCGTGGTCATGACGATCGCTCCTCGTTGACGGGTTGTACCCGACTATAAGGAGGCGATGTGACAACGTCGTTACCGCCCGCGCGAACGACAAAAGGCGCCGAAGCGCCTTTCGTTCGAGAGGACGACGCGATTACGCGGCGTGTTGTTGCTGGCCCGGTTGTTCCAGCACTTGCACGTTGTCGGTGTTGCCGTTGGCATCAGCGATTGCGATCTTGCGCGGCTTGAATGCCTCGGGCACTTCGCGCACCAGTTCGATGGTCAGGATGCCGTTGTCGAAGCCGGCGCTGACGACCTTCACGTGGTTGGCCAGCTGGAAGCGCTGTTCGAAATCGCGCTGGGCGATACCGCGGTGCAGGAAGGTGCGCTGCACGTCATCCTTCTGTTTGCGGCCGGTCACGAGCAGGGTGTCGCGTTCGGAGGTGATCTCGATTTCGTTGCGGGTGAAACCGGCGAGCGCCATCACGATGCGGTATTTGTCTTCCGACACCAGTTCGATGTTGTACGGCGGGTAGCTCGGCGCGCTTTCGGCGCGTTGCTCGAGCAGGTTCACCAGGCGGTCGAAGCCGATTGCGGAACGATACAGGGGGGACAGGTCAAAAGTACGCATGATTCGATATCCTCTAAAAAGTACAAGCGATAAGTTGACGGACCTCATCGTGAGCATCCGTTGGAACCAATCTAATGGCCACCTCCCCCCTTTTCAAGTCGTACAAAATATCTTTTTTAAGGCCTGTTTTAAAATTTTATTTGGATCGCTGCCGGACGGAATCTGGGCCCATTGCACAGTGCTACACTCGGCCGTTTATGTTCTTTCGCCAGGGTTCCAGCCAATGACCGCTTCCAAGTTCGCTTCGTCCGTTTCAGCCGCCGCACTCGCGCTGGCGCTGGCCTTTCCGGCACATGCCGACGTGCCCGCGCCCGTCGACCAGCCCTACCCCGGCACCATCGTGTTGAACGTCGATGCGACCGATCTGTCGCAGCAGGTCTTCCGCATGCACATGACGATCCCCGTGAAGCCCGGCCCGCTCACCCTGCTGTATCCGCAATGGCTGCCCGCGAACCACGGCCCGAACGGCCCGATCACGCAGCTGGCGGGCCTGAAGTTCACGGCGAACGGCAGGCCCGTCGAATGGAAGCGCGACCCGGTGCACGTGTACGCGTTCCACCTGGACGTCCCCGAGGGCGCGACGAGCCTGGAGGCGGAATACCAGTACCTGTCGCCGCTGGAACCGGGCCAGGGCCGCATCACGATGACTGACGATATCCTTGGCGTGCAATGGATCTCGACGACCCTGTACCCGGCCGGCTACGTCGCGCGCGGCATCAACGTGCAGGCGAACCTGAAGCTGCCCGCGGGCTGGCAGTACGCCACCGCGCTGGAGACGGACAACCGCGCCGGCGACGACGTCCACTTCAAGGCAAGCGACCTGGAGACGCTGATGGATTCGCCGCTGTTCGCGGGCCGCTACAGCAAGCGCTTCGACCTCGACCCGGGCGGCAAGGTGCCCGTCCGCCTGAACGTGTTCGCCGACAATCCGGAAAGCCTGGAAGCGAAGCCCGAGCAGATCGCGGCGCACCGCGCGCTCGTGCAACAAGCGTATAAACTGTATGGTTCGTATCACTACGACCACTACGATTTCCTGTTCGCGCTGTCCGACGAATTCGGCGGCATCGGCCGCGAGCACCACCAGTCCAGCGAGAACGGCGTCAAGCCGGGCTATTTCACCGACTGGGCCAAGAGCGAGACCGGACGCGACCTCCTCCCGCATGAATACACGCACTCGTGGAACGGCAAGTTCCGCCGCCCGGCCGGCCAGAACGTCCCCAACTTCAACACCCCGATGGACAACGAGCTGCTGTGGGTGTACGAGGGCCAGACGCAGTACTGGGGCAACGTGCTGGCCGCGCGTTCCGGCCTCGTCTCGGCCGCCGGCGCGCGCGACGCGCTGGCCGCGAGCGCCGCGCGCTACGACAGCGTCGCGGGCCGCGCGTGGCGCGCCGTGCAGGACACGGTCTACGACCCGATCCTCAACGCGCGCCGCGGCCTGGGCTGGCCGAACTGGCAGCGCAGCGAGGATTACTACGTCGAGGGCATGCTGATCTGGCTGGACGTCGACACGCGCATCCGCGAACTCTCGGGCGACAGGCGCTCGCTGGACGATTTCGCGCGCGCCTTCTACAGCGTGAACAACGGCAGCCACCTGCCCGCGTTCTACACGTTCGACGACGTCGTGGCGACGCTCAATAAAGTCCAGCCGTACGACTGGGCGCCTTTCCTGCGCGCGAAGCTGGACGGCCACGGCCCCGGCGCCCCGCTGGACGGCCTCGCCCGCGCCGGCTGGAAGCTGGTCTACACGGACACGCCGACCGACTACCTGAAGGGCGTGGACGAGCGCAACAAGGTGCTGGACCTGACGTACTCGCTCGGCTTCACGGTCGCGCAGGACGGGGCCGTGCGCAACGTCGTGTGGGACGGCCTGGCTTTCCGCGCGGGCCTGGCCGCCAACACGACCGTCATGGCCGTGGGCGACCGCGTCTACAAGCCGGAACGCTTGACGTCCGCGATCAGGGATGCGAAGGACGGCAAGCCCATTCGTCTGCTCGTCAGGAAGGGCAACGTACTGCGCACGATCTCGCTCGACTACCGCGGCGGCCTGCGCTACCCGCGCCTGGAGCGTATCGAGGGTACGAAGGACCGTTTGACGACGATCTTCTCGGCCCTGAAATAAGTCATCAAACCGTCATATTTGCCCCGTAAGCTGGACCTGCCGACAACAACAAACAGGGGGGCAACATGAAGTGGATAATAGACAAACTGAGTGAACTGCGCGCCGCACGGCTGCGGCGCACCTCGCCCTGGCAGGCCGCGCTGGCGGACCTGCCGGCGGGACTGGAAAGTCAATGGCGCGCGAGCGCGCCGCGCGAATACGAAGGCATCCGGACGGATGCCTTTTTTTATGCCCGCGCGGCGGAAGGCCTGCTGCGCTTCTTCGACGCGGTGCGGCACAGCGGCCGGCCCTGCGCCCTGCCGTCGGAAGCGGCGGACTCGGTGTGGCACGCGTGGCTGCGCTGGAACCCGGTGTCGCTGGAGCGCTTCTGCCTGCGCCATTTCGGCGTGGTCGTGCCGCACGTGGAACGGGCGGCGCTCGTCGGGAACGCCCTGCTGCACACGTTCGCGGCCTGCCGTGAACGCGACGGCATCAAGCCACGCAGCATGCGCCTGCCCGCGCTGTTCGGCCTGGACGCGCAACTGCGCATGCCGGGCGGGCACGGCTACTGGAGCCGCGCCGGCGAGATCGTCCACACGCGCCTGAACGAACGTGGCCGCGGCATGTGGCGCGCGCGGCCGCATCCGGAACTGGCGCTGACGGTGCTGGTTGCGGCGGGCGTCGTCGACCGGCACCTGCTGGCCGCCCACCTGGGCCGGCGTGAAGCCGGCGCCGACGGAAGTTCCTGCGGCGGCATGGCCTTCGCGGACGGTGGCGACGCCTGCGCCGATGGCGGCGGCGACGGTGGATGCGACGGCGGCGGCAGCGGTTGCGGCAGCAGCTGCGGAGGTGGGTGCGGCGGAGATTAAGATGCGCGTGACTTCGAGTCGTCATCCCCGCGCGGGCGGAGATCCAAGTTGCATGCGTCGTGCCAACGCATGCAAAACTTGGGTTCCCGCCTTCGCGGGAACGACGGCATCGCGTTCAACGGATGATCGCCGCCAGCTCGTCGGCCACCTGGCGCCCCAGCAGATGGATGTGCCAGCCGTCGACGAAGCCGTGATGCGCCTGCACGGAGAACGGCAGCTGCAGGCCGTCCGGCCCGTCGCGGAAACGGCCCCACGCGAACGACGGAATGTCCGGCGCGGCGATGGACGCCATCGGATGCTGGATCGAGGTGAAATCGAGCCACGGCATGCAGGTGACGAACACCTGGTCCTTCGCGTCGCGCGGCGACATCGTGCGATATTTGACGTTCAGCGCCGTCATGCTCGACGCCTCTTCCCGCGCCGCCTGGCCGCGCGCGACGAATTCGCGCACGTCGTCGGACCAGTCGAACTGCGCGAAATTCAGGTCGCCGTGCTGGTTCATCACGGTGAACGACGGCACGAGGCGGTCGATGCGGATGACCTTACCGTCCACGATACGGTAGCGGAAGTTCTCCACCTTCAGCACCGCGCGCAGCAAGGCGCACAGCATCACGTGGAAAGGTGCGAGGCCCTGCGCCTTGCACCACGGCCGGAAATCGGGCACGTCCAGCGTGAAGCACAGGTTGACCGCGGGGCTCTCCATGCGGTCGAAGAAGTCGAAGCGGTCGCGCCGCCGTTCGAACCCGATCATGCGCCGCTCCCGTCGAGATAGCGCGCGCTCCATGCCGAGATGACGCCGGCCACGTAGGCGGCATCCTCGCGCCGCGTGATCAGGTGGTCCATGCCGTCGAGCGAGATGAAACTCTTCGGATGCTGCGCCAGTTCGAAGATGCGGGTGGCGTTGTCCATGCTGACGGTGTCGTCCTGCGGCGCGTGCATCACGAGCAGCGCGCGGCCGAGGGTGGCGATCTTCTCGTGCAGCCGGTGCCGGCCGGCGTCCTCGACGAAGTGCTGGCGGATATTGAAATCGCGCCCGGCCAGTTTTACCCGCGCCTCGCCCAGTTGCGCGATCGTGTCGAGGTGCTCGCCCAGCAGCGTGTTCACGACGTAGTGCGGATCGCTGGGCGCGGCGATCGTCACGATGGCCTTCGCTTCCGGCACGCGCTGGGCCGCCGCCAGCACGGCCGCGCCGCCCAGGCTGTGGCCGATCAGGAGCTGCGGCGCCGCGAACTTCGCGCGCATGGTGTCGGCGGCCGCGACGAGGTCCTCGACGTTGGACGAAAAATTGGTGTCGGCAAAATCGCCGTGGCTGGCCCCGAGGCCGGCGAAGTCGAAGCGCAGCACGGCCACGCCCAGGCTCGCCAGGCCGCGCGAGATGAAGGTGGCGGCCAGTACGTCCTTGCTGCAAGTGAAGCAGTGGGCAAAGATGCCGTACGCGCGCGGCGTGCCGGTGGGGGCGTCCAGCTTGGCGGAGAGCTTGCCGTGGAGGCCGGGAAAGTCGATACGTTCGGTGAGCATGATGGTTCCGTGTTCGTTGCAATCCGCATTGTGGAACAAGCCGGCAATCTTTGCTTGAAATCGCGTTCCGCGGGTGGAAATGCGTGAGCTTTCGGGGCCGCGAAGGCGCTATGCTGGTGGCTTACCTGAAGGAGAACAACATGCGCCTCATCATCGCCCTGGTCCTGCCCTGGCTGACCTTTTTCACCATCGGCCGCCCGATCGCCGGCATCATCTGCCTGATCCTGCAGATCACGCTGATCGGCTGGCTGCCGGCCACCATCTGGGCCGTGTATGCGCTCAGCCAGTTCAAGACCGACCAGAAGATCGAGCGGGCGCTGCGACAGCGGGCATGAACGTACCGGGGCGCCTCCTGCCGTTGCTGGTGCTGCTGACCGCCTGCGGGCAGCCGCTGGCGCCGCAGGCACCGCTGGTGCCCGCCTTGGCAACAGGCCTGGATGCGTACCGCACGGCTGCGGCGTCCGGCACTGCCGTCTACGCAATCGACCCGGACGCCTCGCTGGTGGCCGTGACGGTACGTCGCGGCGGCCTGATGGCGCGGCTCGGGCATGACCACGTCGTGGCCAGCCACACCTTGACCGGCTATGCCGCGCCCGGCATGGGCCGTGCCGACGTCTCGTTCCGCCTCGACCAGCTCACGATCGACGAACCGCAACTGCTGCGCGGCGCGGGCATCGGCACGTCGCCGTCGCCGGAAGCGGTCGAAGGCACGCGCAAGAACATGCTCGGCCCGGTGCTCGACGCCGAGCGCTATCCGGTCGTGACGCTGCATGCCGAGCTGCCGGCGGATGGCCGGCTGCGCGTCGCCGTCACGCTGCACGGCACGACGCGCCGGCTGGAACTGCCGGCCGCGGTGCACGTCGATGCGGCGCAGGTGACGGCGAGCGGCACGGCGCGCCTGAAGCAGACCGATTTCGGCATCACGCCATTCGCCGTGGGCGCCGGGCTGCTGGCGGTGCAGGACGAGCTCGCGGTAAGCTTCCACATCGTCGCCCGGCGCTGGACCCCGCCTGTGAAATAAAAAACGCCGTGTTCCAAGGGAAGACGGCGAAAAGGACAACCATGCATCGATGCCGGTACCGCAGCGGCGGGACCCGATGGTCGCCGCCGCACGGGCCCGGGAAGCGTATCAACGTGTCTGGCCGGGGGTCTTGTTCGCGGGTTGGCGGGCCTGGTTGCCTTGCATATTGCCCTGGGCGCTGACTTTGCCGGCCGGACCTTCGGCCTCGACGCGGGCACTGGCTTCGTCACCGCCGCTTTGCAGGTTGCCCTGGTATTGTGCGCCGGCCTTGTTGCCGCGTGTGCCGTTGCCTTCGAACGGATCGCGGAAGCTCTTGATGGTTTCCTCCTGCTGGCGCAGGCTCTTGTCCGTTTCTTCGGCGGCGGCGCGGGTGACGTCGTCGGCCAGCACGCGGGCGGTACGTGACGTCTCCTGCACGTGCTGCTCGGCGACGCGCGTCAGGTCGACCTGGGTCGACGCGGCCAGCTGCGAAAGATGGTGGTGGTAAGCGCGCAGCTTGTCGGTAGCGGGCTGGGCATGCGCTGCCGCGACCGACATCGCGTCGGCCGGGCGATCGATCGTCAACAGGCGCTGGCCGGCATTGGCGACTTCCTCGAACAGCGTCTGGTTCAACTGCATATTCAGTTGGCCGGCCTGCTGGAAGGCACGCGACATGACCTGGGACAGTTCGTTGAAGAATGCGACTTGGGCGTCGATGTGCGAGCGGAGGGCGGGATTGACGGATTGCGGGAATGGATACATGGAGTACCTTTATTTAAAAAGTAAGTAACGGGAATGCGATGGGACGCCGGAGGGATGCGCCGAGGCGCGTGGCGTTCGATGGGCGGAGCAGCATGGCTGCCTCGAAGGATGACGATCGCTGAAGATCGCGTGCAAGTGGCTTACTATGCGCTCTTTTTGGCGCGCACACCGGAAATCCGCAAATGTATTTTCGTGTAATGGGCGCCGGAAAGAGAAGTTTGAAATCGCCAAGGCGCCGCGCAAAACGCGTCAGCCGCCCGGCCTGGCGAGCCGGGCGCATGCTGCGCATACGCGAGCGCGGCGGACAACAGGTCGTAGCGATACGGGCCATAGCAATAGCGTCCGTGTTCGTACACGATGCCGTGCGCCGCCATGTGCAGCCGTTCTTCCGGCGTCGGGCCGGCCCATTGCTTCCACTGGCGCGGCGTCGTCTCTTCGCGAAAACCGGGCCTGTCCCGGTCCTGTCGTGCATACGCGAGCGCGTCCGCGATGCGCTCGTAGCTGTATTCCCGATAGTGATAGGCGCGGCCGTCGAACGAAATACCCAAAGCGGTTGCAGAGGGTGGCAGAACAGGTGATGCGTCCATGATGTCCTCACTGGAAAGGCGCGACGCCGGTGGCCGGGACGGCAAGATGCCACCCTGAAGATACACCAGGATGGCGCTTCACCCGGCACGTTACGCATGGCCCTGCCCGGGTGGGAATGCGTGAGCTTTCGGGAGCGTGGAGTTGCTATGCCGCGTGTTCCATTGAGTGAGGTTGCCATGCGGTTCGCCATTGTCAAGGGCACGAAAAGCGTCGCCGGTCTGCTGTTCTGGTCGGCCGGGCACGTCGTCAATGCGCTCGCCCTGCTGGCGGCCGGCATATATGTCCTGTTCTGCGTCGCCTGGCTGCACGCGCCGTTGCTCGACGTGCTGCGCGTGACCGCCACGATGGCGCTGCCGGTCCTCGGGCTGGCCTGGCTGTGCCGCTGGGGCGGGCGGCGGTTGTGGAAACCCGCGCCCGCGCCCTCGCCCGTCAAGCGCGGATTGCTGGCCGTGGCCGGCGTCGCCGTGGCCATCGCCTCCGGTTCGATCGTCCGTACCGGCGTGCGGGACTACCAGTGCAGCGTCGACCGGTCCCGGCACGCGGCCGGCACGCAGAAGGATGGTGTCGAGCGCGTGTGCGCGATCGATCTCGATCGTTACGACATCGGGTTCCAGTCGCTCGCGAGGGCCACCCGCAAGCTGGCGTTCCCGCCGGTCGACCTGACGCACACGCCGTTCGCGCAGTTCGAGAGCCTGGGCGGCCGGGCCGAATATGTCAACGACATCCCCTCGCGCCTGTACCGCGGCTTCCGCATGCCGGACGGGCACCAGGTCACGCTGTTCGAACACGACATGTCGGCCGACGGCAGCCGCAGCTGGCGCGATCCGAAAGACGAGCCGGAACGCATCAATGGCCTGCCGGCCAGGCTCGTCATCATGGAAACCTCGTCAGGCAAGGCGGTCTCGGTGCTGTCCTGGTTCGAAGGCCGGCGCGGCTACCAGCTGTGGGTCGATGCCAACGTCGTGCGCGTCCCGTTGCGCGACCGGTTGTTCGCACTGGCGGTGTCGCTGCCGCGCGCCGTGCCGGCCTGCCCCAACGAGCCGCCGCGCCCACCGCTGCGCTTCGATGCGGACGGCAATCCTGTCGAGGAGCCGATGCCCCAGGTACTGACGCAGGCGCAAATGGATGCGATGCTGGAGAGGAGCAAGCGGCCCTGCAAATGAGATCAGATCCTGACCCAGCGCCGCCCCGCGAGCGATGTGAACGCGACGAGGGTGATGGTGGCGGCCAGGTGCATCGCCAGGTCGAACAATTGCCCTGCCACCGGGTGACACAGCCCCAGCAGCATTTGCGACGTCGCCGCGATCCCCAGGCCCGCAACGGCCAGGCTACGGACCGGATGCAGCGAGCGGGTACGCCGGATCGCGGCAACCATGATCGCGACCATCGGCAGGCCGACGACCATGAGGAAGGCGTAACAATAGATCCCGTCTCCGGCATGTCCGATCTTGTCCATCGAATTCGCCACACCGGTCAGGCCGATCAGTAACCAGGCAGCGGTCAGTGCGGCAAGGCCGCGCCAATGCCTGATGCGTTGCCCGGCAATGCTGAGGGCAAAGGCTGTTCCGATGGCAAGCATCCCGAGGCAGAACGATGCCACGACCCATAACCCTGCCCACAACGCACCCGGGCTGGACCAGTCCGGGCGTGCCTGCGGCAGGATCCGGGAGGCGAGAAAGCCGCAGGGCAGCGCCACGAGCATCCATCCTGCCGCCCGGCGCCAGGACGGTGCGGTCCGCTTCACGGGATGCGCGTCGCGGCACAGCCGTTCGATCAGGGCATCGTGATTATTCATGGTCGGTTTCCTTGTTGCGGCGAAGTGTGGCGAAAGCGCGGTGCAGCAGGGACTTCACTGCCGCCAGCGTCGTGCTGCTGGCCGCCGCGGCGTCGGCGAGGCTCATGTCGGATAAATGGACAAGTTCAACCACCCGCCGTTGACGCGCGGGGAGACGGCTCAGCAAATGATCCACTTGCCGCTGCGCCTGCCCATCCGGGCTGGATTCGTCCGGATGCCCGAGCACGGCCTCGTCATCGCTCACCTCCCAATGTTCCCTGCGGCCGCGCGCACGCAGCGCGTCGATGGCGCGCGCGGCGACGATGGCGGACAGCCACGGCAAGAAGGGCCGATCGGGATCATAGGTGTGCCGGACCCGGTGGACGGTCAGCAGGACGTCCTGCACCACGTCTTCGACCAACGCATCGTCCTGATGGATTTTTCGTCGCACGAGCGCGCGGATGACGGGTACGATCGCCTTCAACAGGCGACAGTACGCCGCCTGGTCGCCGTCCTGGGCGCGGAGCATGAGCTGCGGCCATGCCGCTCTCGAAGCATCGTTCTCGGTTGCGTTGTTCAAGACTTGTTTGCCGAAGCCTTTTTCAAGGCGGACACCACGATATCCGGACTGAGCAGTTGCGGCAGCAGCGCCGGTGCGCCCCCATCGGCCGGATACACGACGTACACGGGCAGTCCTCCCCGGCCGAACTGGTTGATGGCCTGGTCGATCTCCGGATTATATGTGGTGGAGTCGGCGACCATGTAGATCGTGTCCGTCCGGGCCAATGCCTCTTTCACGACCGTGGTGGATAACGCCGCGCGATCGTTGACCTGGCATGTGATGCACCAGGAAGCGGTGAAATTGACGAAGATCGGCTTGCCGTGTCCGCGCTGCGCAGCGACGGCGCGCGGTGTCCACGCGACCGGCGTCTCCGCGCGTGCCGGCCCGCCCCCGCCATCGCTCGTCGCCGGCAGGCCGGCCAGGGACACGCCCACGCCCGCGACAAGAAGCACGGCAAAGCCCAGCAGCGGCCGGTAACGCAATCCGGCAATCTGGCGCCGTTGTGCCAGGCCGTACACCCAGGCGGCCAATCCCAGTACCACGGCCGCCGCGAGCAGCGCGCCCAGTGCGGCGGAGCCTCCCTGCCGGTCGAGGACCCACGCCAGCCATGCCGCCGCGCCCAGCATCGGGAACGCCAGCACGTGCTTGAGCGTCGCCATCCACGCACCGGGCTTCGGCAAGAGCCGCGCGCAGGCCGGTACGAGCGCCACGACGGTGAAAGGCGCGGCAAAGCCCAGCGCCAGCGCAAGAAAAATCGCCACGCCCTCGGCCGGCGGACGCAGCAGCGCGGCGCCGACGGCGCCCGCCATGAACGGCGCGGTGCACGGCGTCGCCACGACGATCGCCAGCGCACCGGTCAACGCGGCCCCGAGCGGCCCCGAGCGAGAGCCGGAGAGGTTACCGAGACGCTGCGCGGCAAGTCCGATCTCGAACACGCCCATCATGTTGAGCGCCAGGGCGAGCATGACGAGCGCCAGCGTGGCAATCAATACCGGCGACTGCAACTGGAAGCCCCACCCGACGGCGGCGCCACTGGCCCGTGCCGCCAACAGCGTGGCGCACAGCAGGAGCATGGCGACCACGACGCCTGCCAGGAACGCGAGTCCCTCCACCCGCGCCGCGCGCCGGTCGTGGACATGACGGATGAGGCCAAACGCTTTCAGCGAGATGACCGGAAAGACGCAGGGCATGAAGTTGAGAATCAGCCCGCCCAGGAAGGCGGCGGCCAGGGTTGCGGGCATGCTCATGCTCATGTTCATTTGGCCGCGTCATGCCATGCCTTGACGGCATCCATGGTTTTCCTGATGTGCTGTTCGGGGTTGGCATCCGTGTAGCTGAGCAGGATCTTGCCGTCGGGTGCGATGACGAACGAGGTGCGCTCGGACAGCAGGGTGCCGCCCTTGGTCTTGAACTGGGTCTGGTATTCCCCGGCCACCTTGGCGCCGGGATCGGCCGCCACCGCGAACTTGTCGCGGCATTCGAGTTTCGAAAACTCGGCGACGCGGTCGGCATTGCCCGCGGTAACGCCGATCACCGTCGCATTCAGCTTCCTGAAATCATCCGTCGCTTCGGCGAACGCATGCGCTTCCAGCGTGCAGCCCTGCGTGAATGCGGCGGGGAAGAAATACAGCACGACAGGCCCCTGGCGCAATGCTTGCGCCAGCGAGAACGTCATCGGCTTGCCGGCAAGCGCGGCCTGTAATCGGAAATCGGGGGCTTTCGCGCCTTCCGGCAAGGCGGCGAGCGCATGGGATGCCGAAAATGCCAGGATGGTTGCCGCTTGTGCCAGATAGGTGCCGAATCGTGCCATTGTGAGCTCCTTGAAAAGTTGGTTGGCGATGCTCTGATCGCCCTACTCCCCAGTTCGCCGACGGCAGCCTGAAAGTTGCGGTCCACCATAAAAAATTTTCTCACCCGAACAACCCGTGCAAGAACCACTTCGGCCCATCCTCCCCCCTGCCGATCCGCTCCCGATACACCCAGTACAACGTGTGATCGAGTCCCTCGGCGATGAAGTAGTCGCGCGTCTCCGGCCCATCCCACCAGCCGGCCTCGATACGCTCCGGATTCGACGCCATCCGCAGCGGTGAGCCATAGAACGGCCGGTGATCGCGCATCAGCAGCGCGATCGGCCGCGCCAGCAGCCATGTGGGACGCGGCAGGCTCAGGACGTCGGGCGGCAGTTGCGCGTTGCGGGCCTTGGCGCTGACCTTTTGCTGCACCGGCACCCAGACGTTGGCCTGTTCCGGGCGGTAGTCGGCCAGCGGCAGCGGTTGCAGGACGTTTTCCGGGCCCAGGCGCGCGGCCAGCAGTTCCAGCATGCGCATGCGGTCTTCCTCGCTGCCGCCCGGCTCGGGGAACAGCGACGCGTTCGGCGGCGCCATCGGCCGCACCTGCAGCGCTTCCAGCGCGAGGCCGATCACGGGCGCCTCCAGCGTCAGCCGGCCCAGGCGTTCCTTCAGCAGGCGCACGAGGTGCTCGTCGCGCCACGTCGGCTCGGCCAGCACGATCTCGACGCCGGTCGGCGGGCGCGCGACCCGGCCCCGCTCGTGCTCCAGCTGCAGGGTGATGCGCTCCACCGCCAGCTGGCGCGCGCACAGCCACCCCGTCAGCTGCAGCAGCAGGCATTGCGCGCCCGCCAGCAGCAGGTCGGCGTCGTCGATGCGGTCGTACAGTTCCAGGCGCGCGCGGAAGGTTTCCGGCGGAGATATCCACTCGTACAGTTCCGGCACGAGGCCGTAGGCGGCGTCGAGCAGGTCGAGCAGCTCGCGGCCGCAGCGCCGCTGCAGGCCGGGGCGCGGCAGGCGGCGCAGGTCGCCCAGCGTGTGGCAGCCGATACCTTCGAACCAGGCCGCGTATGGCCGCGCCGGCGGCATCAGGAGTACCGCCAGCCGGTCGAGCCGGCGCAACAGCGCTTCCATGCGCACGGCGCGGCCTGCATTCGCGCGCGCCAGCAGCCACGCGCCGCGCGCGGTGGGCGCGCACGCGAGCGAGGCCGTGAAGCCCAGCGCGCGCACGTTGGCGCGCACGCGCCGGCACAGCGCGCGGATGCCGCCGAACAGGCGCAGGCTCGCGCCCACGTCCATCAGCAGGGTCGATTCCTCCCCTTCCGCGACCTGCGGCGTGTACTGCAGCAGGGCCAGCGCCACCGCCTGGCGCGCGTCCGCCTCCAGCGCCGGCGCGCGCTCGTGGATGCGCGCGTCCGGCAGCAGCATCAGCACGCCGCCGCGGCGCATGCCGGTGCGCACGCCGGCGTCCTGCGCGTATGGCGAGGCCACCAGCACGCGCTCCTGCTCGAGAACGACGCTGCCCGTGTCAGTGGACCAGCTCGGTGTGAACACTTCCAGCGGCAACCGGGGCAGGTGCAGTGCGATCCACAGGCGCATGGCGATTGGGCAGGTAAGAGGTCAAGGGAAGGAACAGCGTCGCGTCACGCTGCGGCCCGCGGCGTTTGACGAAACCGATCTCGATGCCGCCCGCCTGCGGCCGCAGGGACAGGCGCAGCGGCGCCGGCGAGGCGTCCTGCCCGGCCGCCAGCGGACGCATCATGAAGAACAGGGTTTCCCCCGCCTGCGCGGCCAGGTGCAGGCGGCGCAGGTTTTCGGCGCGGATATTGTTCTGCCAAAACAGCAGCGCCCCGCAACTGCCGCTGCGCAAGACCTGTTCCGCGGCCCACAACGCGTCCGCGGTACGGGTCGCGCGCAGCCAGATCAGTTGCGAGGGCGGCACCCCGAGCGCGGCCATGGCCAGCGCCTGGGGCGGATGCGGCGGCTGCAGCAGCACGATGCGCCGCTGCGCCACCGCCGCCAGCGCGGGACGCAGCAGGCGCATCTCGCCGATGCCGGGCTGTTGCAGCAGCAGGTCGACGAGCGTGCCCGTCGGCCAACCGCCGCCCGGCAACTGGGCGGACAGCGTGGGATGGCCGGTATCGATGCAGCGCGTGTCGCTACGCGCCAGCTGCGAGGCAAGCCAGAGCGACGGATGCAAGGATTCCGGCGCTGCAGATATTGAACCTGAGCAATTCATGTGTGATGCGAAGAAATACTGTATAAACATACAGTACTATTCTCATCAGGTTTTGGCAAGGTTAATCTTCTTGAATGTCAGGTTGTGAACAATGCTGAGACTTGGTTCTGTCTGGACGATAACTATTTTGACGCAGGGGAATCGTCGCCTGTCAAAGTTGCCACCTCGGCGCCCTCGCATCACACATGCCTTCACCTTGGGCGCCAAGCGACGCGCACTCTCGAGGTGATGTACTCTCGCCATCATGGCGAGAACAGGTTGTCATGAGTGGACTGGCGGCTCGCAGTCTGATTTTGAATGAAGTTCATAACTGCCTTTGGATTTCATGACGTTTTTGGTGGCCACTTGTACGATAATCGCCGCCGCTATTGAAGATATGAAAGAGAGCGCAAGACTGGCATGCACTAGGGCAACAGACAGAGTCAAGCAGAACGCCACAAACGAATAAAGCCCGGTTACCATGCCGCGGAGCAAAGAGACTGCAAATGCAGCGCCCTGTGTTTTATGTGAAAACGCCGCCAAAACAATTGCCAGGATTGGAAAAACTGCGAGCAGGCCACTCCATGACGCACCAAGTGAGGAAGAAAACGTGGTGACAAGCACAGTCAAAATTGCGCCGGCAATCATGCGAAAAATTATTTCAGAAGCACGAATGGAATTCGAACTGACTTGTCGGGATATCTTTGGAAAGGCGCGGGACGCGGCAACCAATGTGGAAAGCGCGATCACCAATGCAGATAATATTGACGATGGAATAAACGACAAAATCAAAGCAGCCACCAACCATGCAAACAGCCCGCAAAACAAGGAGGGCAAGCAACGGAATCGTATGCATGCATGAGCATAGGTAATACTGAACGACACAGATGCGAATACCGCCGATAACGAAGCGGTTGCAGCGACCGCAGCGAAGCTCGCATCATTCTCAAGAGCCAAAATAAACAGGATTGGCCCAGTAACAACAGGCAGCCCAGCGAGCCATCCCGCAACGTTGGCTCCCCACCGTTTTCCGGCAAAGGTAATAAACGCAAGAAACGCTGGTACGAGAAAAAGTTTTATAGTGAGCATGCCTGATTAAAGAATCGGATGATGAGGACGGAGCGCGTCCTCTCGATGGAAGACTCAGGTGCCGATGGCGTGGCGCTCGAGATGCTGAACAACGGGATCCAGCTCAGGCAGCGGCGGCGCGAATTTGCAAGCCCGCGCGGCCGAAGTCCAAGGGTAGCCCGCGCGCTGGAGCCACGGAAATACCAGACTGGCCGTGCTCGGCGGAAGCACCACCATGGCATGGATGGAAATCACGAGCGCGCTGGCTAAACGCGGCGATCCGGAACTGAACGTCCAGTCGTAGGTGCCGCATCCGACGCGGGTGTTCTTCGTGTCCTTCTCCGTCATGCCGACGAGCCACGCGCAGCAGAAAGCATCGGCAGCTTCCGGTGGGCGCGCCAGATAGAAAGAGTAGATGTTCTCGTAGGTCTTGTTGAACTGCGTGACCAGCGTATCGGCGATGGCGCCGCGCCCTTGCGTGACTGTCGGGAACGTGATGTTGCTGCAACTATTGTCGATGTGGAGCGATGCATCGGATGTGAAAACGCGGTCCAGCAAACAGGGGCGATTTTCATCCTTGGCATGAAAGTAGTTTCGCAGGACGACTTCGGGCGTAAGCAAGGGAGAAGGAGACATGGTGCATCCGGTATGATGAAAATACATGCTGCATGGTCATACAGCATGTATTTCCATCGGGTTTTGGCAAGCTTAATCGTCTTGAATGCCTACGCAATCAAAACGCATGCCGTATCCCCACATCGACCGCCCCGTTCCCCGATCCCCCTTCGATGGCGCTGCCCACCGTATAGCTGGCGCCATGCCGGTTCACGATGTGCGAGATCGAGGTGTACAGCTCGGTCCGGCGCGACAGCGCATAGCGGTAGCCCAGCGCATACTGGCTCGCATCCTGGTCGAGCGCGCCGCGGTCGTCCTTGTGGATCCACGACACCATCCACGTGTGCGGGCCGGACGGGATCGTCGCGCCGAGCAGCACGTCGCGGCTGTCGCTCGATGCGACCGGCGTGACGGGCCGGCCGTACGGGTTCGCCGTGTTGCGCAGCAGGGAACTGTTCAGGCCCTTGTCGACGCCGTACGCGACGTGCGCCTTCACGACGCCGAAGTCGTAGACCGCGGCCAGCACCGTGTTCTTCGCGCTGCCCGCATTTTTGATTGCCGCGGTGTCGTTGTTGCGGTTGTGGTAGCCGAGCCGCACGCGCAGCGGGCCGCTGGTGTAGTCGAGCGCACCGCCGAACTGCCGGCCGGCTGCACTGTCTCCCGTCACCTCGCCGGCGCCATACACCAGTTCCGCGCTCACGCCGCCGATGGCGGGCGATACGTATTTCAGCGAGTTGTCCATGCGGCTGGCCGAGTTGCCGGTCGGGGCCATCAGGTTCTTCGAATCGCCCGCGTAGCCGGATGCGAACGGATCGGCCATCACCACCGTCAGGTATTGCGGCGTGTACTGGCGGCCCGCCGTCAGCGTGCCGAAGCCCCCCTGCAGCCCCGCATATGCCTGGCGCCCGAACAGCAGCCCGCCCTGCCCCAGCGCGCCGGTGTCGGCCTGGAAGCCGCTCTCCAGCAAAAAGATGGCGGCGATGCCGTTCCCCAGTTCTTCGCGGCCCTTGAAGCCGAGCCGCGAGCCGGCGCCCACGCCGCTCGTGAGCTTGGTGACGTCGCCGCCGCTGCCGCCCGTTTCCCGGACGAGCGCGACGTCGACCAGGCCATACACGCTGACCGACGCGCCATCGGCGGCGACGGCATTCATGCAGAGCGCGCCCAGCGCGCCGGCACACAGGATTGTTTTCATCGTTGTCCCTTTCTCGTTGTGGTTATTCGTAGTTCGCGGCCGGCGCATACCCGCCGCCGCCTGGCGTCTCGACGACGAACACGTCGCCCGGCTGCACCTCCGTCGTCGCCACGAAGCCGAGTTCCTCGACCCTGCCGCCGGCGCGCACGACGTAGTTGCGGCCGCACTTGCCGGGCTCTCCGCCCGCCATGCCGAACGGCGGGACGATGCGGTTGTTCGACAGGATCGAGGCCGTCATCGGCGCGAGGAAGCGGATCCTGCGCACGCCGCCATTGCCGCCATGCCAGCGTCCGCAGCCACCGGAGTCGTGCGCAATCTCGTAGCTGTCCAGGCGCACCGGATAGCGCCATTCGAGCACCTCCGGATCCGTCAGGCGCGAGTTCGTCATGTTGGTCTGGACGACGTCGGTGCCATTGAAACCCTCGCCCGCGCCCGAGCCGCCCGCGATGGTTTCATAGTACTGGTAGTCCGCATTCCCGAACGTGAAATTGTTCATCGTGCCGGGTGACGACGCCTGCACGCCGAGCGCGCCGTACAGGGCGTTCGTGATGCAGCTCGACGTCTCCACGTTACCCGAGACGACGGCCGCCGGATAGCGCGGATTGAGCATCGACCCTGCCGGGATGATCACGTTCAGCGGCTTCAGGCAGCCCGCGTTGAGCGGGATGTCGTTGTCGACGAGCGTGCGGAACACGTACAGCACGGCCGCCATGCAGATCGAGCTCGGGGCGTTGAAATTGTTGTCGAGCTGGGGCGACGTGCCGGTGAAGTCGATGTCGGCCGTGCGCGCGGCGTGGTCCACGCGGATCGCCACCTTGATCTCGGCGCCGTTGTCCAGGCGGTACGTGTAGCTGCCGTCCGTGAGCGCGCCGACGACGCGGCGCACGGCTTCCTCGGCATTGTCCTGCACGTGCCGCATGTAGGCCTGCACGACGTCGAGCCCGAACTGGTCGACCATCTTCAGCAGTTCCTCGACGCCCTTCTGGTTCGCGGCCACCTGCGCCTGCAGGTCGGCGATGTTCTGCGCCACGTTACGGCACGGGTAGTCGCCCGACCGCAGCAGCGCCATCGTCTCGCGTTCCAGGAAGCGGCCTTCGCGCACCAGCTGGAAGTTGTCGATCAGGACGCCCTCTTCCTCGACCCTGCGGCTGTTCGCCGGCATCGACCCGGGCGCGATGCCGCCCACGTCCGCATGGTGGCCGCGCGACGCCACGTAGAACAGGATGTCCTTCCCTGCCCGGTCGAACACGGGCGTGATCACGGTGATGTCCGGCAGGTGCGTGCCGCCGTGGTACGGGTCGTTGAGCATGTAGACGTCGCCCGCGCGCATGCGGCCGCGGTTCGCTTCGATCACGGTGCGGATGCTCGCGCCCATGGAGCCCAGGTGGACGGGAATGTGCGGCGCGTTGGCGATCAGGTTGCCCTCGGCGTCGAACAGCGCGCACGAGAAGTCCAGGCGCTCCTTGATGTTCACCGACACCGCCGTGTTCTGCAGGCGCAGGCCCATCTGCTCGGCGATGCTCATGAACAGGTTGTTGAAGACTTCGAGCATGACCGGATCGGCCTCGGTCCCGATGGCCTTGCGGCGCGCGCGCGGCGCCACGCGCTGAAGCACGAGGTTGTCGTCCGCCGTGACTTCCGCGATCCAGCCCGGTTCGACCACGTTGGTGCCGTTCGCCTCGACGATGATCGCGGGGCCCGCGATGCGATCGCCAGGCCGCGTCTGCGCGCGCAGGTACAGCGCGCTGTCGTGCCACTCGCCACCCGAATACACGGCCACCGTCTCGTGCGGTGCCAGCGGCGCGGTGCGCGGCGCGGGATCGGCGGCGTGCGCGCTGCCGGCGTCCGTGGCGCCGATCGCTTCCACCGAGATCGCCTCGATGACGATCGCCTTGTCAGGCATGAGGAACGAATAACGCTTGCCGTACGCTTCCTCGAACTGCACCTGCATCGAGGCCACGCTGTCGTGCTGCACGATGATGACGGAATCCGTGCCTTCGTAGCGCAGGTGCGCCCGTTTGACGACGCGCACGGCATCAAGCGCGATGCCCTGCGCCAGCAGTTCATCGGTCGCTTCCCGCGCCAGCGCATCGAGCGCGGCGCGCACCGCGCCGGTCGTGTCGTCGGACAGCGCCGTTTCCATCGTCCGCTCGCGCATCGCCGTCTGGCTCGCGAGGCCCATGCCGTACGCGGACAGCACGCCGGCGAACGGGTGGGCGAAGATGCGGGTCATGCCGAGGGCGTCGGCCACCAGGCACGCGTGCTGGCCGCCGGCGCCGCCGAACGTGGCCAGCGTGTATTCCGTCACGTCGTGGCCGCGCTGCACCGAGATGAACTTGATGGCGTTGGCCATGCTGCCGACCGCAATCTCCAGGAAGCCTTCGGCCACCTCTTCCGGCGTGCGGCGCTGGCCCGTCTCGCGTTCGATGCGCGCGGCGATCTCCGAGAATTTTTCGCGCACGATGGCCGCGTCCAGCGGCTCGTCCGCGTGCGGGCCGAACACCGCCGGGAAGTGCGCGGGCTGGATCTTGCCGAGCATGACGTTGCAGTCGGTGACCGTGAGCGGACCGCCGCGGCGGTAGCTGGCCGGGCCGGGATTCGCACCCGCGCTGTCCGGGCCGACGCGCAGGCGGCTGCCGTCGAAGTGCAGCACCGAGCCGCCGCCCGCCGCCACCGTGTGGATGCTCATCATCGGCGCGCGCATCCGCACGCCGGCCACCTGCGTCTCGAATTCGCGCTCCAGTTCGCCCGCGTAGTGCGACACGTCGGTGGACGTGCCGCCCATGTCGAAGCCGATCAGCTTGCCGAAGCCGGCCTTGCGCGCCGTGCCGACCATGCCGACGATGCCGCCGGCGGGGCCGGACAGGATCGAGTCCTTGCCCTGGAAGCGGTGCGCGCCCGTCAGGCCGCCATTGCTCTGCATGAAGAGCAGGCGCACGCCTTCCATCTCGGCCGCGACCTGGTCCACGTAGCGGCGCAGGATCGGCGACAGGTACGCATCGACGACCGTCGTGTCGCCGCGCGAGACGAGCTTCATCATCGGACTGACCTGGTGCGAGACGGACACCTGCGTGAAGCCGGTTTCCGCCGCGATGGCGGCAATCGTGCGCTCGTGATCGGGATAGCGGTAGCCGTGCATCAGCACGATCGCGACGGAGCGGAAGCCGGCGGCATGCAAAGCGGCCAGTTGCATACGGACGGCAGCCGTATCGAGCGGCACGATCACGTCGCCGTGCGCGCCCACGCGCTCGTCGACTTCGACGACGCGTTCGTACAGCAGCTGCGGCAGCACGGGATGGCGGTCGAACAGGCGCGGACGGTTCTGGTAGGCGATACGCAGCGCGTCCCTGAACCCTTTGGTGATCAGCAGCGCGGTGCGCTCGCCCTTGCGCTCCAGCAGGGCGTTCGTCGCCACCGTCGTGCCCATCTTGACGGCTTCCACGAGGTCGGGCGTGATCGGCGCGTCGGGCGCGATGCCGAGCAGGCGGCGGATGCCGGCGACGGCGGCGTCGCGGTACTGCTCGGGATTTTCGGACAGCAGCTTGGCCGTCACCAGCGCGCCGTCCGGCTTGCGGGCGACGATGTCGGTGAACGTGCCTCCGCGGTCGATCCAGAACTGCCAGCGCGAACGCGGCGTGTTGTCTTGATGCGTCTCTTGATGATGCATGGTCTTACCTCTTCAAAATATCGGGGCGTGCGCAGGCAAAGCGCCGCCCCGGCGCGCGGGGCGCGATATCGTCGTACGTGGATTCAGGAAGGATCAGGATTCGAGGCGCTTGCCGCGAGTCTCGGGCAGGGTCAGCGCGGCCAGGACCATGATGCCGTAGGCGCTGGCCGCGAACAGGCCGATGGCGTGGCCCAGCGGGACCGTCTGGCCGACCGCGCCGATCGCGAACGGGAACAGCGAACCGATCGCGCGCCCCATGCTGTAGCAGAAACCCTGGCCCGAACCGCGCATGCGGGTCGGGAACAGCTCGGTCAGGAACGCGCCCATGCCGCTGAAGACGCCGGAGACGAGGAAGCCGAGCGGGAAGCCGAGCACCAGCATCACGTTATCGGTGACCGGGAGCCGGGTGTAGGCCAGCGCGATCGCCAGCGAGCCGATCGCGAACAGGATGAAGTTGCGCTTGCGGCCCAGGCGGTCCGTCAGGTAGGCGCTGACGATGTAGCCGACGTACGAGCCGGCGATGACCATCGCCAGGTAGCCGCCGGTGCCCAGCACCGTCAGGTGGCGTTCCGTCTTCAGGAACGTGGGCAGCCAGGTCGTGATCGCGTAGTAGCCGCCCTGCGCGCCCGTCGTCAGCAGCACGGCGCGCACGGTCGTCGACAGCATCTGCGGCGAGAAGATCTCGGTGAACTTCGCCTGCTCCGCGTGCTCGCTGCGGCGCTGCTCGGCCAGGAACACGTCCGGCTCTTCCACGAAGCGGCGGATGTAGATGACGAAGATGGCAGGAAGGATCCCCAGCAGGAACAGCGAGCGCCACGCCAGTTCGGGGGGCAGCAGCGAGAACATCAGCGCGTACAGCAGCGCCGAGACGCCCCAGCCGAGGGCCCATCCGGCCTGCACCATGCCGACCGCCTTGCCGCGGTCCTTCGCACGGATGACCTCACCCATCAGGATCGCGCCGGCCGTCCATTCGCCGCCCATGCCGAAGCCCATCAGGCCGCGCGTCACGAGCAGCTGGTCGAAGGTCTGGGCAAAGCCGCTCAGCACCGTGAACAGCGCGAACCACAGGATCGTCAGCTGCAGCGTCTTCACGCGGCCGATGCGGTCCGACAGGATGCCGGCCAGCCAGCCGCCGAGCGACGACGTGAGCAGCGTGACGGTGCCGATCAGGCCGGCGTCGCCTTTCGACAGGCCCCACGTCGCGATCAGGGTGGGAATGACGAAGCTGAGGAATTGCGTGTCCATCGCGTCCAGCGCGTAGCCGACCTTGCAGCCGATGAAGGTGCGGCGCTCCGTTTTCGTGAGCTGGCGCAGCCAGCCGAAATGGCTCGTATCCTCCGCGCGCTCCTGCGCGAGTTCTTGTGTGTTCATGTCGTCTCCGTTTGTGGGTTTGTTTTTTACAGCGTCGCCAGCGAAGCGTTGGGTATGTCGGTCACCAGCATGTAGCCCGGGCGATGGGTGATCACGAACGGCAGGCGCGCCGCCCGGATCGCCTCCTGCGGCGTGACGCCGCAGGCCCAGAACACGGGAATCTCGTCCGCCATGACCTCGACCGCGTCGCCGTAGTCGGGCCGCGCCAGGTCGGCGATGCCGATCAGGCGCGGGTCGCCCAGGTGCACGGGCGCGCCGTGGATCGCGGGATAGCGGCTCGTGATCTGGATTGCGCGGATCGCGTCCTGCGCCTTCAACGGGCGCATGGACACGACCATGTTCCCGCCGAACGGCCCCGCCGCCGCGTTCGGGATGTTCGTGCGGTACATGGCGATGTTCCGGTCCTGTTCGATGTGGCGCAGCGGGATGCCGGCGGCCAGCAGCATTTCCTCGAACGAGAACGAACAGCCGATCGCGAACGCGACCAGGTCGTCGCGCCACAGGCCTTCCAGCGACACCGGCGCTTCCGCCAGCTCGCCGTCGCGGTACACGTAATAGCCCGGGACATCGGTGCGCAGGTCGAGATCCGCGCCGAGCGCCGGCACGTTCCACGCGCCCGGCTCGCCGACCGCGAGCAGCGGACAGGCTTTCGGATTGCGCTGGGCGAAGCGCAGGAAATCATGGGCATGCGCGTCCGGCAGGATGACGAGATTGGCCTGGGCATAGCCGCCGCAGACGCCGGCGGTCGGCTTGCGGAATTCGCCCGCGCGGACCAGGCGACGGAACTGGATCGGTTTCATGGATTTCTCGCGTGGTAATGACATGGAAACAAGCATAGATGCATCGTCCGTTTCCGCCAAACCACTTATTTTTACCGCATGTGTTAAGTTTTCCTAAACGCGCTTTTGATCCGTTCCCCTCATGCATAAAGTATTCTTGACGCTATGAATACACGTTTCCTCGAAACCCTGATCACCCTTGCCCAGCTGCGCAGCGTCCGCGCGACGGCCCGCGCCATGCATGCGACGCCGGCGGCGATCTCGCTGCGGATCAAAGCACTGGAAGAAGAACTGCAGACGGAACTCATCGACCGCAGCACGCGCGAATTCCGGCTGACGCCGAACGCGGACTACCTGCTGAACCACGCGAAGGCCGTCGTGGACGCGACGCGGCGCCTGCGCGAAGCGGCGCGCACGGAAAGCGCGGTGCGGGGCCGGCTGCGGCTGGGGGTGATCGAGACGGTGGTGCACAGCTGGCTCGCGCATTCCGTACGCCAGCTGAACGCCAGTTTCCCGGAGCTGGAAATCGATCTCGTCGTGGACATGAGCACGACGCTGGAAAAACGTTTACTGGCGGGAGAGCTCGACCTGGTGGTCGGCATCGAAGGCGTGAACAGCAGCGAGATCACGTCCGAGCCGCTGGCCGTCTATCCCGTGCGCTGGATCGCGCGCGCGGGCCTGCTGGCGCCGCAGCGCGAAGGCCTGGCGCAACGCCTGCTGCAATTCCCGATCCTGACGTTCGGGCGCGGCACGCAGCCGCACCGGATGCTGGAAGACATCGTCACCCGGCTCGCCAATCTGAGCGCGGTGCCGCTGGAACAGACGCGCATCACCTGTTCGCCGTCCGTGGCCGCCATCATCCAGCTGATCCGCAACGGCTTCGGCGTGGCCGCGATTCCCTGGCTGTTCGTCAGTAGCCATCTCGAGAACGGCGAATTCGTGGAGGTGCCGCTGCAGCCCGTGCCGCCGCCGATCATCGTGTCGATGAGCCGGCGCACGAACGCGCCGGTGGCGGTGCATGCGGCGGCGTCCGCCGTGCGCGCGGCCTGCGCGGAGTATTGCGCGCAGGTGGACGGGCGGTATATCGAGAGCCTGGGCTGAGCGAGAGCCTGGGCTGAGCGAGAGCCTGGGCTGAGCGCGTCCGTCAGGCCGGACGGCGCGGCGACAGCGTCATTGCTGGCGCTTTTTCTCTTCCTTCTTGACTTTCTTGTCCGCCTTCTTTTCCTTTGCGGTCTTGGCCGGTTCCTTCTTCGTGGACTTTTTCGCGTCCTGGCTTTTACTCATTGTTTTCTCCAGTCAAATTAATGGATCACGCATCCGCGCAGCTTCGGCAGAGGCTGGAGCGCGGTGGCGACTTCACCTTCGGGATCTTCTTCGGTTTTCAACTGGATCCATGCCAATACCTCGGCAATACTGGCCAGGCCGCTGTGCAGGGATGCGCGCGCTTCGAAAAATTCGGACACTTCCGGGTTGCCGGGTTCCGGCACGAGGAGAACGGAATGCCCCAGTGCACGGATACGGGTTTCCAGCTCTTCCAGATCGGACGCCAGCGCGTCATGGAGTGCTTCGATGGCCGCCACTGCATCATCCATATCGTAGGATTCTTCATTCATCGCAGTTCTATTTCAGCCTTATGGTTGTCTTGGTGATACGCGGCACGGAGAAGTCGCCCGTCCCATCGCGGGTCGTGCAACGGCAGCAAAGCTTGATGACGGAAGAGAGCTAGACAGGACCGCCCCGAAGGGCATGGCAAGGAGGACAACAATCCGGGACGCGTGGACACACGATACAGCAATTATGCAAATGCCGCTCAGGCGTTGCTGGACGGGCCGTCGGCCAAGCGCCGATCCTGCGCGCGCCGCGGCAGCGTCACCGTGAAGGTCGTGCCATCCTCCGCATTCGACGCAACATGGATCTGCCCGCCATGGGCGTGCACGATTTCGCGCGCGATGAACAGGCCGATACCGAGGCTGGTGTGCTCGGCCTGGTCGCTGCCGATGCGGGCGGCGACGCGGACGAGGGGCTCGAACACGGTCGACACCTTGTCGGGCGGGATCGGCGGGCCCAGGTTATTGATGGCAAGGATGATATCGTCGTCGGTGGCGGTCAGGCCGACCCGGATCGGGGCATTCTTGTCGCCGTACTGGATGGCATTGCCGATGAGGTTGGACAGCATCTGTGCGATGCGGCCGTCGTCGAACACGGCATCCAGCAGCGGCGGCACGTCCAGTTCGATCCACCGCTCCGGATGGAAGGTGCGCAATTCATCGACCACCTGCCGGCACACCGACACCATGCTGCCCTGCCGGACGCGGATCGGCATGCCCGGCCCCAGATGGGTGCGGGTGAAGTCGATCAGGTCGTTGACCAGCTTGCTCATGCGTTTGGCGCTGCTGAACATCCGTGTCGCCACGAGGATGTACTTCGGCGGGATATCGGTTGCCTGCATGACGAAACTCGCCCCGCTGACCAGCGTGCCCAGCGGATTGCGCAGATCGTGGCCAAGGATCGCGAGGAACATGTTCTGCGATTGCTTGACCAGTTGCTCATACCGCGCCACCGACTCGGCCAGGGCCTGGTCGACCGCCTCGTTGAAGCGCACCATGTCATCCATGTCGGTGGCGCGACTCCCGGGCGCCGCGTCCCGCCACAACGCCAGCACGCTCGAGCGCAGGGCGCGGTACTCGGACACCAGTTGCACGACGGTATAGCCGGACAACAGGCGGGCCTGGGCATGCGCTTCGGCGGCCGTTTCCTGGCCGTCGTGCTTGCCCTGCCCCCTGGATTTGGCGATACGCTCCTGGTCGGACTGGTAGCAGCCGAGATCGTCCGCGAAGGTGAGCAGCATCAGGCGCGCGTGATCGCGTAGCTCTTCGTCATCCATCGTCAAGGCCGGCGGTTCGATCGTGCGCGCAAAATTCTCCCATTCCTGCAGGATCGCTTCCATATTGTCGCGTATGAAATCGGCAAGCCTATATTGCCTCGTTGTCATAAATAACCTTGTATTACCCGATTCCGCGACATTCGCATCGAAGGGGTAAATGATAATAACAGCGTTATTCCCCACCCAATGGATAATTCGACAAAACCTGCCTATCGAAAATAAATCCGAAATAATTAGGTGAATTCGGGAAAGTCCTGTATCTTTCTTCTGGCACTACATCAAGTCGTTGTTATTGTTGGTCTTTCTCTCCCGTTCGCCTCCCGGCGGTCCTGTTTGATTTCCTCCTTACTCTCTTGGTCGTACTGCATTCCGGGCGTCTTGCCCATAGCATCTTTAAGGATTGAAACAAAATGACGACTCAAACCGGCACCGTGAAATGGTTCAACGATTCCAAAGGCTTCGGCTTCATTACGCCTGACGCAGGCGGCGGCGACCTGTTCGCCCATTTCCAGGACATTCAATCGGAAGGTTTCAAGAGCCTTGCCGAAAACCAGCGCGTCTCGTTCGTGCGCTCGACCGGCCCCAAGGGCGAAAAAGCCGGAAATATCCGCGCTATTTAATCGGTCTGATTAATTGCCGAAATGCACCACGCAGATAGCGTGGGCGTTTCAACCGCAATAAAAGAAAACGGATTCATGTAATGTGAATCCGTTTTTTTATTTTGGATGTCCGAAACGCGGCGCCTCGCGCGCAAACGCCACCAGCTGCTCCCGCACCCAGCGCTGCGCTGCGTCGCCGTGGTTGCGGTTATGCCAGGCCATGCGGATGGCGAAGCCGGGAACCGGCAGCGGCGGTTCCCGCACGCGCAGGCGATTGGGACGCCCTTCCACCATGCGGGCCGGCACGAGGGCGACGAGGTCGGAACGTTCGACCAGGTCCGGCACCGAGTGGAACGTCGACGCCGACACGACGACGCGGCGCCGCAGGCCCTGCGCATCGAGCACCTCGTCGACCGGCGTGGTAAAGCTGCCGCCGCGCGGCGAGACCATCACGTGTTCCAGTTCGCAGAACCGCGCCGTATCCAGCGGCCGGCGCAGCGCCGGGTGGCCGCGCCGCGCGATGAAGACGTAGCGCTCCTCGAACAGCGGACGCGAACGGAGAGACTCCGCGATGCCTTCCGGCGTCAGCACCGCGAGGTCGACGTCGCCCTTTTCCATCTGCGCTTCCAGGCGCGCGGAATCGGCCGGACGCAGGGCGATGCGCAGGCCCGGCGCCGCGCGGCGCAGCGCGAGCGTGAAGTCGAGCAGCAGCGCCGCTTGCACGTAGTCCGAACACGCCACGTGGAGCGTGAACTCGTCGCGCGCGGGGTCGAAGGCGCGGGCCGACGTCACCACGTCGCGCAGCTGCGCGAGGGCCGCCGCCAGCGGCGCCTGCAGGCCCAGGGCCAGCGGCGTGGGCGTCATGCCGCGGTGGCTCGGCACGAACAACGGGTCGCCCAGCATCTCGCGCAGGCGCGCCAGCTGGGCGCTCAGCGCGGGCTGGCTCAGGTTCAGGCGCTGCGCGGCGCGGCTCACGCTGCGCTCGGCCAGCAGCGCGTCCAGGGTCACGAGCAGGTTGAAATCGATGCGCTTGATATCCATTTTTTGGATACTACCCCAAAAGCCGGCTGGCATTCCCGGCCGTGACGATCGGCGCCAGAATGGCCTTCATCACATTCACGGAGCACGACGATGAAGACTGTTTTACTGGTACACGCCCACCCCGACCCGCATTCCCTCACGGCGCAGATGGTCCAGGCCGCGCGCGCCGGACTGCGCGCCCAGGGCCATGAAGTGATCCAGTCCGACCTGTACGCCATGGGCTGGAAAGCCGTCTACGACGAACACGATTTCCCCGACCGGCAGGATCGCGAGCGCCTGTCGTTCGTGGACGAATCCGGCCACGCGTTCAGCACCGGCACGCAGCCGGACGACGTGCGCGCCGAGCAGGCCAAGCTGATGGCGGCGGATGCCGTCGTCTTCCAGTTCCCGCTGTGGTGGTTCGGCATGCCGGCCATCATGAAGGGCTGGATCGAGCGCGTGTGGGCATACGGCCTCGCCTACGGCTACCAGGGTGCCGGCAACCGCTACCGCTACGGCGAAGGCGGCCTCGCGGGCAAACGCGCGCTGCTGTCCGTGACGATGGGCGGACCGGCCGAGGACTACGGCCCGCGCGGCATCAACGGCCAGCTCGACGAATTGCTGTTCCCGATCACGCACGGCACGCTGTTCTTCCCCGGCATGGACGTGCTGCCCACGTATGCCGTGTACGGCACCGGCCGCATCGATGCCGAGGGTGTCGAACGCGCGCAGGCCGGCCTGGCGGCGCGCATGCGCACCCTGTTCACGGATGCGCCGATTCCCTACCGGCCGCAGAACGGCGGCGACTACCCGGACCGGCACGTGCTGGCGGACGACGTCGCGCCCGGCGTCACCGGATTGCGCGCGCATCTGCGCTGAGACGGCCCCTGTCGTGGGACAATGTTCAAAATCACCACGACAGGAGACCGAATGAAAAAGACGCTGGCCGGCTTGCTGCTGTCCGCCCTGGCCTGGTCGGCCCAGGGCCGCGACATCGTCCTCGACGCGCCGTTGCCGCGGATCGTGCACAAGGACGGGCGCCATGCGCTGCTGGTGGACGGCAAGCCGTTCTTCATGCTGGGCGCGCAGGTGAACAATTCCAGTGCCTGGCCCGCGCAGATGCCGCTCGTCTGGCCGGCCATCGACAAGCTGGGCGCCAATACGCTGGAAGTGCCCATCGCGTGGGAACAGATCGAGACCGCACCGGGCACCTTCGACTTCGGCTACCTCGACCTGCTGCTCGCGCAGGCGCGCACCCACGACGTGCGCCTCGTGCTGCTGTGGTTCGGCGCGTGGAAGAACAATGGGCCGAGCTATACGCCGGCGTGGATCAAGCTGGACAACGCCCGCTATCCGCGCGTCGTCGATGCGAAAGGAGAGCTGCGCGATTCGCTGTCGCCGATCTTCCCGGCCACGCTGGACGCCGACCGCAACGCCTTCGTCGCGCTGATGCGCCATATCCGCGCGAAGGATCCACAGCGCACAGTGATCATGGTCCAGATCGAGAACGAGACGGGCACCTACGGCAGCGCGCGCGACCACTCGCCGGAAGCGAACAAGCTGTTCGCGGGCCCGGTGCCCGCGCCGCTCCTGACGGCGCGCGGCCGCACGGGCGGCACGTGGACGGAGGTCTTCGGCAAGGAAGCCGACGAAGCGTTCCACGCCTGGTACATCGCGCGCTTCGCCGACGCCGTGGCCGCCGCCGGCAAGGCGGAACTGGACCTGCCGATGTACGTCAACGTGGCGCTGCGCGATCCGTTCAAGCAGCAGGAGCCGACGTCGTACTCGGCCGGCGGCCCCACCGACAACGTGATCGACGTGTGGAAGGCCGGCGCGCCGCACATCGACGTGATCGGCCCGGACATCTATTTTCCGGAAACCCCGAAATATCACGCCGTGCTGGAACTGTACGACCGCCCGGACAATCCGCTGTTCGTCCCCGAGACGGGCCACACCTTCGCCTACGCGCGCTACCTGTTCGACGTGATGGGCCGGCGCGGCATCGGCTTCTCGCCGTTCGGCGTCGATTTCACGAAGGAGGCCAACGACCCGGCCGCGATTCCAAAAAGCGCGTGGGACATGCTGGAGCCGTTCGCCAGCAACTACCGCCTCGTCGCGCCCATCCTGCGCATCTGGGCGCGGCTGGCGTTCGAAGGCCAGGTCTGGGGCGCGGGCGAACCGGACGACCGCAAGCCCGTCGACCTGGACCTCGGCAACTGGAAGGCGCGCGTCCACTACGACAAGGGCACGTTCGGCGCGTCGGACTGGACGTGGATGAAGCCGCGTCCCGCGAATCCGCTGGGGCCCGAAGGCGGCGTGCTGGTCGCGGCGCTGGGCCCGGACGAATACCTCGTCACGGGCCGCATGGCGCGCATCGATTTCACGGCGCCGGAGGGCAGCGGCAAGCGCGCCATGCTCGCGCGCGTGGAGGAAGGCCGCTACGACGACGCGGGCAACTGGGTGCTGCATCACGTATGGAACGGCGACCAGACCGATTACGGGTTAAATTTCACCACGGTGCCGCGCGTACTGCGGGTGAAATTGGGAAGTTACCCGAGTCGCCAGCATTAACCGTCGCCCTTGCGAAGGCAGGGGCCCAATTCGCACGCGCCGACGCGATGCATGCAGAACTTGGGTCCCCGCCTTCGCGGGGACGACGTAGTTATTTATAAGGATCTCATCAATGACCACGACCATGCACAAGATCGCCCTGATCCTGTTCGTGCTCGCCCTGCTGCACACGTTCGCCACCCGTCTCTTCGAAGGCCTGGCGCACCGCCATCCGCGCCACGCCGGGCTGTTCCACCTGCTGGGCGAGGTGGAGGTCGTCTTCGGCTTCTGGGCCTTCGTGCTGATGCTCGCGCTGGCCTTCGTCGACGGCAGCGCCGCCGCCATCGACTACGCCGAATCGCGCCATTACACGGAGCCGCTGTTCGTGTTCGTCGTGATGGTGGTGGCCGCGTCGCGACCCGTGCTGGAGGCGGCGCGCGCGCTCGTGCGCCTGCTCGCGCGGCTGCTGCCGCTGCGCACGGAAGTCGCGCAGACGTGGCTCGGCCTCGCGCTCGTGCCGCTGGTCGGCTCCCTGATCACGGAACCGGCCGCGATGACGATCGCCGCGCTGATGCTGGCCCCGTCCGTGTTCCGCCCCGGCATGCCGGAATGGTTGAAATACGGGGCGCTGGGCGTCCTGTTCGTCAACGTGTCGATCGGCGGCACGCTGACGTCGTATGCCGCGCCGCCCGTGCTGATGGTGGCCGGCGCGTGGGGCTGGGACAGCGTCCACATGCTGGCGCACTTCGGCTGGCGCGCCGTCATCGCCGTCGTGGCCAATGCCAGCGTCGTGACGTATCTGCTGCGCCCGCACCTGCGCCCGTTCGACATCTCGATCGAGGGCGAGGCGCCCGTGCGCATGCCGGTTCTTGTCACGCTCACCCACCTGGGCGTGCTGACGGCGATTGTCCTGTTGGCCCACCATCCCGTGCTGTTCACCGGCATTTTTTTACTATTCCTCGGCATCACCCAGGCCTACCCGCGCTACCAGAACCCGCTGATCCTGAAGGAAGGCCTGCTGGTCGGCTTCTTCCTCGCCGGCCTCGTCGTGCTGGGCGGGATGCAGCAATGGTGGCTGCAGCCCATCGTCGCGAAACTCCAACCCACTGCCCTGTTCTTCGGCGCGCTGGGCCTCACCGCGATCACGGACAACGCCGCGCTGACCTACCTCGGCTCGCTGATCGCCGGGCTGTCCGAGCGCGCGCAATACATGCTGGTGGCGGGCGCGGTGGCGGGCGGCGGCCTGACCGTCATCGCCAATGCGCCGAATCCGGCCGGCGTCGCCCTGCTGCGGCGCGGCTTCAACGACGAGTCGATCGGGGCCGTGGGCCTGCTCCTGGGCGCGCTTGCGCCCACTTGTGCGGCGGCTGTGTTGTTCTTGTTGTAACGTATTAGCTGGAACGGGACCCTCCACGTCCCGCAGCGAGGGAACAACATGGATCACGACCTGCTGGTCAGCAAGACGGGCACCATCGAGCGCTGCTGCAAGCGTGCCCGCGACGAATACGAAAAGGACCCGACCACCTTCGTCGGCGACATCACGCGCCAGGACGCGGCGACCCTGAACGTGATCCGCGCCTGGGAAGCGGCCGTCGAGATGGGCGATTACGTGCTGGCCGACCGCGGCCTGGGCCCGGCGCACGACGAGCGCGACGTCATCACCCTGCTGGCCGACAACGGCTGGATCGAGCCGGCACTGGCCGAGGACCTCAAGCGCACGGGCGAATTCTGCCGCGCCGAATGGGACCACCAGGCCGCGCCGCTGCCCGCGCTGGTGACCATCATCAAGCGGGGACTGGACGATTTCGACGTGTATGCACGTGCGCTGCTCGCGGGTGCGGCGGGCGGCGAACCCGAACCAGATGCTGTCTAACTGGTATCATGCGCCCTTTCTGAACCACGCACCAGACACCACAAGAACATGAGCCAACCGACCAACCTGCCATCCTTCTGGAGCCGGCTGTCCCTTGCCTTCGGCGCCTTCTTCAAGACCCTGGGCGACGCCGAGTTCGCCGCGCGCGTGCGCGACGACCAGGTCGGCCCGATCGCCGCACCTGCTCCCGCACCGGCGCCTGCACCGAAGCCCGCGCCGGCGCCCGCCCCGTTACGCATCGCCACGCCGGACGCGGCCCTGCAATTGCTGGGCCTCCTGCAGCGCGAAGCCCGCCTGATCGACTTCGCCAACGAAAACATCACGGTCTATGCGGACGCCGACATCGGCGCCGCCGCCCGTCTCGTGCACGAAGGCTGCGCGCGCGTGCTGCGCGAGCACTTCACCATCGAACCCGTGCGCGGCGAGCTGGAAGGCACGCGCATCACGCTGCCGGAAGGCTTCGACGCCGCCAGCGTGCGCCTGACCGGCAACGTCGTCGGCAAGGCGCCGTTCACCGGCACCCTGTCGCACCGCGGCTGGCGCGCCCGCGACGTGCGCCTGCCGCAGCTGGCGGATAAACACGACGCCAGCGTCATCGCCCCGGCGGAGGTGGAACTGTGAGCGACATCCAGACCAACGACGCCCGCTACGCGATCGGCATCGACCTCGGCACGACGCACAACGCGCTGTCGTACGTCGACCTGCAGGCCAGCGACGGCGAGAAGGCCGACCAGGGCGTGCTGGGCATCCCGCAACTGAGCGCGCCCGGCACCGTCGAGGCGCTGCCGCTGCTGCCGTCGTTCCTGTACCTGCCGCACCCGGACGAACTGGCGCCGGGCGAACTGGCGCTGCCGTGGACGAACGGCCAGGCCGCGCCCGTCGTGGGTGAAATGGCACGCAGCCGCGGCGCCGGCACGCCGATCCGCCTCGTGTCGTCGGCCAAGAGCTGGCTGAGCCACCCTAGCGTCGACCGCCGCGCCGCCATCCTGCCGACCGACGCGCCGGAAGAAGTCGAACGCGTGTCGCCGCTGGCCGCATCGACCCGCTACCTCGAGCACCTGAAAGCCGCGTGGAACGCGACGCATCCGGACGCGCCGTTCGAACAGCAGGCCGTCACCGTGACGATCCCGGCGTCGTTCGACCCGGCCGCGCGCGAGCTGACGGCGGAGGCCGCGCGCAACGCCGGCTACGGCAACCCGACCTTGCTGGAAGAACCGCAGGCCGCGCTGTACAGCTGGATCGAAGGCAGCGGCGGCGGCTGGCGCAAGCAAGTGAAAGCCGGCGACATCGTGCTGGTCGTCGACGTGGGCGGCGGTACGAGCGACTTCTCGCTGATCGCCATCCTCGAACGCGACGGCAACCTGGAACCGCACCGCGTCGCCGTCGGCGACCACATCCTGCTGGGCGGCGACAACATGGACCTCGCGCTGGCCCACCTCGTCGCACGCAAGCTGCAGGCGAACGGCACGCAGCTGGACGCCTGGCAGATGCGCGCCCTCACCTACGCCTGCCGCGGCGCCAAGGAACACCTGCTGGCGGACGCCAACGCGACCACGTGGCCGATCGTCGTGCCGAGCCGCGGCTCGAAGCTGATCGGCGGTTCGATCCGCACGGAGCTGACGCGCGACGAAGTCACCACGTTCATCACGGACGGCTTCTTCCCGCGCGTGGAAGCGTCCGCACGTCCCGCGACGCGCACGCGCGCCGGCCTCACGCAAGTGGGCCTGCCGTATGCGCAGGACGCCGCCATCACGCGCCACCTCGCCGCCTTCCTCGGCCGCCAGGCCGGCGCGACGGCGGAGCTGGAAGGCTTCAACGGCAAGGTGAATGCCGAGCACACCTTCCTGCACCCGAGCGCCGTGCTGTTCAACGGCGGCGTGTTCAAGTCGGACATCCTCGCCAGGCGCGTGATGGACACCATCAACGACTGGCTGTACATGGAAGGCGCCGAACCGGCCCGCATGCTGGAAGGCGCGGACCTGGATCTCGCCGTCGCGCGCGGCGCCGCCTACTACGGCTATGCGCGCCGTGGCGGCGGCGTGCGCATCCGCGGCGGCACGGCCCGGTCGTACTACGTCGGCGTCGAGTCCTCGATGCCCGCGATCCCCGGCTTCGAACCGCCGCTGGAAGCGCTGTGCGTGGCGCCGTTCGGCATGGAAGAAGGCAGCGAGCTGGAATTGCCGGGCCAGGAATTCGGCCTCGTCGTGGGCGAGCCCGTGCACTTCCGCTTCTTCGGCTCCACCGTGCGCCGGCAAGACCATATCGGCACCGTGCTGGAGTCCTGGAGCCCGGACGAGCTGCAGGAATTGAACGAGATCCAGGCGACGCTGCCGGCGGAAGGCCGCACGCCGGGCGACGTCGTGCAGGTGAAGCTGCATGCCGTGGCGACGGAAGCGGGCACGCTGGAACTGGTGGCCGTGGCCCGTGAAGGCCAGCGCTGGAAGGTCGAGTTCGACGTCCGCAGCAGCGAGCAGTGACCCGCACCAAACCAGCCCTCGTCGGCATCGACCTCGGCACCACCAACACGGTGCTGGCGTATGCCGACGCGGGGTCCGGCCAGGTCGCCACGTTCGATATTCCGCAGCTGGTGGCACCCGGCGAAGTGGGCACGGCGCCGCTGCTGCCGTCGAGCCGCTACCACCCGCTCGAGGGCGAACTCGCGGCGGATGCGCTGCAACTGCCCTGGCAACAGCCGGACGTGGGCGGCGTGGCGCGCGTCGCCATCGGCCGCCTCGCGCGGAGTCTTGGCGCGGCGTCGCCGGGCCGGCTCGTGGCCTCCGCGAAAAGCTGGCTGTCGCATCCGGGCGTGGACCGCACGGCGCCCATCCTGCCGTGGGGCGCGCCGGACGACGTGCCGAAAGTCTCGCCGCTGGCCGCGAGCGCCAGCTATCTCGCCCATCTGCGCGCGGCGTGGAATACGCAGCACCCCACCCAGCCGCTGGAGCGGCAGCAGATCGTCCTCACGATCCCCGCCTCGTTCGACGAAGGCGCGCGCGCCCTCACGCTGGAAGCGGCGCGCCTCGCCGGCCTGCCCGACGTGCGCCTGCTGGAAGAACCGCAGGCCGCGCTGTACGACTGGCTGCAGCGCCACCGCACCACCTTGGGCCCCGACCTCGCGGACGCGAAGCTGGTACTCGTGGCCGACGTGGGCGGCGGCACCACCGACTTCACGCTGGTGAAGGTCGAGCTGAAGGATGGAGAACCGGCACTGTCGCGCATCGGCGTGGGCAACCACCTGATCCTCGGCGGCGACAACATGGACCTCGCGCTCGCCCACCTGGCCGAATCGCGCCTGGGCGAAAGCCAGCGCCTGTCGGCCGGCCGCCTCGCGCAACTGACGGAACGCTGCCGCGCCGCGAAGGAACAGTTGCTGGCGCCGGACGCGCCGGATGAAGTGACCGTCACCTTGCTCGGCAGCGGCTCGCGCCTCATCGGCGCCAGCCGCTCCGCGACGATCGCCAAGGCGGACGTCGACCGCATCGTGCTGGACGGTTTTTTCCCTTTAAACGACACGCGGGAAGGTCCGCAGCGCGCCCGCGCCGGCATCGTCGAATTCGGCCTGCCGTATGCGAGCGACCCGGCCATCACGCGCCATCTGGCGGGCTTCCTGCGCCAGCACGCGCAGGCGGCGCGCGAGGCGCTGGGCATCCCCGATGACGATCGCCTGCCCGTGCCGGATACCCTGCTGCTGAACGGCGGCGTGTTCCGCGGAGAAGCGCTGGCGCAGCGGCTCGCCGACGTGCTGTCCGCGTGGCGCGGGGACGCCGTGCGCGTGCTGCACAATGCCGATCCGGACGTCGCCGTCGCGCGCGGCGCCGTCGCGTATTCGCTCGCGCGGGCCGGGCTCGCGCCCGCCATCGAGAGCGGCTCGGCGCGCAGTTATTACCTGATCCTTGAGGAAGGCGAACGTCTGCGCGCCGTCTGCGTGCTGCCGCGCGGCGCCCGCGCCGGCGCCGAGATCACGCTGGCCGAACGCAGCTTCGCCCTGCGCGTGGGCCGGCCCGTGCGCTTCCACCTCGTCTCCGCCATCGCCGCTACGGCCGCGGCGGGCGATCTCGTCGACCTCGATCCCGCCGACGTCGTGCGGCTGCCGGCCATCGCCACCGTGCTGCGCGCGCAGGATGCGAAGACGGCGTCCATTCCCGTGCAACTGGCGGCCGCGCTGTCCGAGCTCGGCACGCTGGAGATGTTCTGCGTAGCCGAGGATGGCAGCGGCCAGCGCTGGCGCCTGGAGTTTCAATTGCGCGGCGAAGAGGAAGCGCCAGAGGTCGCGCATCCGCAACTCGACGAGGCCATCAAGCGCATCGACCGCATCTTCGGCGCGCGCAACCAGCAGGTGGAGGTGCGCGAAGTGCGCCAGTTGCGCGGCGCGCTGGAACACGTGCTGGGCGGCCGCGAACGGTGGGAGACCCCGCTGCTGCGCCGCCTGTTCGACGCCCTGATGGAACGCGCGAAAGGCCGGCGCCGCTCGGCCGAGCACGAACGCGTGTGGCTGAACCTGGCCGGCTGGTGCCTGCGGCCCGGCTTCGGCGATCCGCTCGACGACTGGAGAATCCAGCAGTTGTGGGCCCTGTTCCCGGCCGGCGCCCAGTACGTCAAGGACAGCCAGGTCCGCGCCGAATGGTGGACCCTGTGGCGGCGCGTCGCCGGCGGACTCTCCACGGAAGCGCAGCTGCGCCTGCTCGACGACTTCGCGTTCAACCTGCAGGCCGATCCGGGCGACCGCGCCAGGCGTCCCGCCACGCTCGTCGACGGCAGCGAGGACGACATGCTGCGCCTGGGCGCGTCGCTGGAACGGATCCCGGCCGCGTACAAGGCCGAGATCGGGGACTGGATGGTCGGCCGCATCATGGGCATCCCCGTCACGCCCAAGCCCGATGCGAAGGCGGCGGCCACATACGCGCGCTATTTGTGGGCGCTCGCGCGCGTGGGCGCCCGCACGCCGCTGCACGGCAGCGCGCACGAAGTGGCGCCGCCCGAGGCCGCCGAACGCTGGCTGACGGAGCTCATGCTGCTCGACTGGAAACGGATCGAGCCGGCCGGCTTCGCCGCCGCCCACCTCGCGCGCAAGACGGGCGACCGCACGCGCGACATCGGCGAGGACTTGCGCGCCCAGGTGCTGCAACGGCTCGCGTCCGCGGGGGCGCCGGCCAGCTGGTCCGCGCAGGTGCGCGAGGTCGTCGAACTGGACCAGGAAAGCAGCACGCGCATGTTCGGCGATGCGCTGCCGCCGGGGTTGAAACTGCTGCGCTGAGACGGCGCGCCCGCTTCCAGCACGAAGCCGGCTTTTCGGGCATCATCGCCTCTCCTACCGAGTCCCAGAAGGAGAAGTGCAATGTCCGACCCCACGAACCCGTTCACGTCCACCTACGTCCCGCCCCGGGTCTGGTCCCCGGCGACGCCCTCGGGCGGTGCCTTCGCCAGCATCAACCGTCCCGTGGCGGGCAAGACCCACGAGCTGGAACTGCCGGTGGGCAAGCATCCGCTGCAACTGTATTCGCTGGGCACGCCGAACGGGCAAAAGGTCACGATCATGCTCGAGGAGCTGCTGGCCGCGGGCCACGCCGGTGCGGAATACGACGCCTGGCTCATCCGCATCAACGAAGGCGCCCAGTTCGGCAGCGGCTTCGTCGAGATCAACCCGAATTCCAAGATCCCGGCGCTCGTCGACCGCAGCGGACCGGAGCCCGTGCGCGTGTTCGAGTCCGGGGCTATCCTCGTCTACCTGGCGGAAAAATTCGGCGCCTTCCTGCCGAAGGACATCCCGGCCCGCACCGAGACCTTCAACTGGCTGATGTGGCAGATGGGCTCGGCGCCGTTCGTCGGCGGCGGCTTCGGCCATTTCTATGCGTACGCCCCGGAAAAGCTGGAATACCCGATCAACCGCTATGCGATGGAAACGAAGCGCCAGCTGGACGTGCTCGACCGCCTGCTGGCCGGGCGCCGCTTCGTCGCGGGCGACGAATACACGATCGCCGACATGGCGATCTGGCCGTGGTACGGCGGCCTCGTGCTGGGCGAGCTGTACGATGCCGGCGAATTCCTTGCCGTGCACCAGTACCAGCAGGTGCGCCGCTGGGCGGACGAGGTCGGCGCGCGGCCGCCCGTGATCCGCGGGCGCAAGGTCAACCGCGTGCGCGGCAAGCCCGAAGAACAGGTGCTGGAGCGCCACGACGCTTCCGACCTGGACTGACGGCCGGCGCGCTTACAGCTTGCTGTTCTGACAGCCCGCGCTCACGCACTCGCGCAGCCGGTCCTGCAGGAACTGGGCGCGGCGGACGGTCGTGCCGGTCGCGCACTCGAGGTTCACGTAGAACGCGCTGCCCTCGTGGCGCGAGCAGTTGTCGTTGCGTTCAGCTATCCATTGCAGCTGGCCCGTTTTGAGACGCTTCCTGCCGTCCGCATCGAGCTTGCCGGCCAGCTTGCCGTACGTGCTGTTGAGCTCATTGTCCGCTTCCTGGTACACCTTGTTCAGGCAATACAGGCCGTCGAAATCCTTCTTCGGCTTGTCGCACGCCGAATTCGCCTGCGCGGCGCCCGCCGCGCACATCAGTACCGCCAACATCCAACGTTTCATCATGCCTCCTTCGTGTTCGGAACATTGATCATGAACAAGTCCAGCATGATAGTCGAGCAGGCGGCACCTAATTCTCACCAAGCATTACGCAGCGCTACTTTTCGGCCTGTGCCAGATGTCTTTTTCCTGGCATCTAGCGGGCGCGCGGCAATGCGGATCGGGACTAGGATCGGGACGTCGGCGCGTACCGCGTTGGCGCACGATTGAGTGGACGCAAACGCGTACGGGGAGGCCCATCTACCCTTGATGGGTACCGCACACCGACAGCCCTGCAATCATCGACATCGGGAGGAAGAAAGATGAGTTACGCAGATCGCGACAAATATGGCATGTACAAGGCCACTGGACGACATGCCGGCCCAGGCCCCGCGCTGATGGGCGCCGACACCCTGATCGGCGACAGCGTCGTCAACGCCGCCGACCAGGACCTGGGCGACATCAAGGAAATCATGCTCGACATGCAGACCGGCCAGGTCGCCTACGCCGTGCTGTCCTTCGGCGGCTTCCTGGGCATGGGCGACAAGCTGTTCGCCGTGCCCTGGCAGGCCCTGCACCTGGACACCGTCAACAAGCGCTTCGTGCTCGATATCGAGAAGGAACGCCTGCAGAACGCCCCCGGCTTCGACAAGGATGCCTGGCCCGACATGGCTGACGCGCAATGGGCCCAGCACATCCACAGCTTCTACGGCACCGACCCGATGCGTTCCGGCGCGCCCAGCATGGGACCGAACGTGGCGATGCGCGGCATGGTCGGCGGCGGCGCTGGCGCCAGCACGGGCGCGGGTGCCGGCATGGGCTCGATGGGCGCCGGGCACGCTGGCTCGTCCGATATGGGCGCGGGCGCGGGCAGTGCCATGCCCGGCGGCGGCGCCGGCGGGAGCCTCGATCCACGGCCCGGCACCGCCGGCGGCGACACGGACCTGAGCAAGATCCGCGGCAGCAACCTGGGCTGACGCTGGACCACGCGCCATCGGCCCGCCAACGGCCGGTGGTGCGGCCGGCGACACATGTCGTTACAACTTGTAACCTCAACAGTGCATCGTTTTGCCATGCAATCTGGCAGACTGGCGGGACGCAATATTTACTAATCAGCCATTTCCCATTACCCCGGCATGCAACACGGACGTCATCCTGGTCTGGTAATTCTTAATACAAGCTTTACCGAACTTTACAGCACCGACTGTTTTACCCCGGCCATTCGCCCTCTACAATTTTGCTATGAAGATCTCGAGTGAACAGACGCTGAAACTGGACAGCTGGGGTGGCCACGCACAGCCGGGCGCATTCGACACGGACTGGCTGGCCGACTCGGCCGCCCGCACGGCATTGGTCGACCGCGCGCTGCTCGCGCGTGCCGACAGGATCCTGTTCATCGCCCACTTGGCGCTGGGCGATTTCACTTACCTGCAAAGCTGCTTCAGCGCCTTCGCGCGCGCCTTCCCGCACCTGAAGATCGACCTGTGGGTCGACGAGCGCCGCCGCACGCGCCGGGCCGCGGACTGGCCGCACCTGAAGAAATACGCGCTGTACGACTGGCTGGCCGAGTGCCCCTGCTTCGACAAGGTCTACAACGAAACCTACAGCCCGGCGCTGTACAAGGCCTCGCTGCAGGAAGCAAAGCAGCAGGATTACCCGATCGTCGTGTCGCTCGCCGTGCTGGACCGGCACAAGTACGCGGGCCTGGCCCGCAAGATCAGCCCGCACGGCTTCGTCGTGGGCCAGAAGAAGCGCGTGCGGCCCTACGACCTGCCGAAGCACCTCGCCTACCGCAAGCTGGACGCCTTCATTTCCGCGTACAGCACGGCATCGCATCCGGACCAGCACATCAGTGACATCTACGCCGACTGGTTCACGCAGCTGTTCGGCATCACGATCCCGCCGGCCGCACGCTATCCCGTGCTGTCCATCCCCGACCGCTGGATGGACTACGCGCGCGGCCAGTTCGCCGCCTGGGGATTCGGCGGCACCGGCGTGACGGCGCCCAAGGTCGTGTTCCTGAATGCGTACTCGAAATCGGTCGAGCGCTCGTGGCCGCTGGAGCGGGTCATCGAACTGATCCGCACGATGCAGCGCGACGCCGCGTGGCACGACGCCGGCTTCATCGTCAACGTCGTCCCGGAAGACCTGGCGCGCGCCCGTGCCCTGTTCGCCCGCCACGACCTCGCGCGCACCCATCTGTTCAGTGCCGAAGACAATTTCTTCCAGCTGCCGGCCATCCTCAGCCTGTGCAAGCTGATCGTCTCCGTCGAGACGGCCGTCATGCATCTGGCGAATGCGGTGCACGTCCCCGTGATCGCGCTGATGCGTCAAAAAAATCCGGAATGGGCCCCCATCGACAAGCACAACAGCACCGTGATTACGGTCGCGCGGCGTGACGACTGGGTCGACAAGATCGGCGTGGACGAAGTGATGGCCGCGCTGGCCTGGCAGACGCTGTAAGCCGCTTCAGGAGATGATGGGCGCGGCCAGCGCCTCCGCGGTGCCTTGGCCGCGATGCGCTGCAGTGTCCGCTCCAGCATGGCCGTGTCCGGATCGATGCGCACGCTCGTCACCTTGCCCAGCGGACCTCGATCAGGTTGACGCCCTCGGCGGCGTCTGCATGTGTCCCCCGTTCAGCCTGTCTGTTCGTCCCGGCCGAACGATTCCCAGGCCGGCAACGCGAATTCCCTGCGTTCGCGCGTATAAAACCACGCCATCATCAAGCCGAACGCCGCGCCTGCGCCGCAAGACCTGAGCGCCACGCCCAGGAAGTCCAGTCCCTGCTGCGACCACACCAGCAGCCACATGAACATGCCCCATGCGCACGTGAACCACGTACCATAGACTCCGGCGATGTGGGCGAAGCCGAGGAAGTGCGGCGGGCGGAGGCGGACGCCGAGTTTCCACAGCAGCCGGAACAGCGGCGGCGCGGCGTGACGACGCGCCAGGCCGCGCGCGGACAGCATGGCGAGGGAACGGTCCAGTTGGGCTCGAAAATGCATAGTGCGCCACTTTATCAAATGTGTCGCCGAAAAAATGCGTGCATTGTCACCAAGACACCATTTGCATGCGCGGTGCGATGCGCGTAATATAGTTAGGTAGCCTACCTATATTACTCATGCCCAACTACGACCAACCCGTCGAACGCCTGTCCGAAGACCTGCGCACGGCCCTCAAGGGCCTCGTGCGCCAGATGCGGCGCGACACCGAGCGCCAGGAACAAAGCCTGTCGCTGATGCAGGCGATGCTCCTGCACATGATCCATGAACACCCCGGCATCGGCGTGGCCGAGCTCGCGCGCATGCAGCAGGTGCGCAGCCCGACGATGAGCGGCCAGGTCAAGGCCCTGGAAACGGCCGGCCTCGTCGAGCGCGCCGCCCAGGAACACGACCGGCGCAGGAGCGGCCTGCACGTCAGCCCGGCCGGCCACAAAGCGCTGCACCAGTTGCGCGACCGCCGCCACGACTGGCTGTCGCAACGCATCGCCCGCCTGTCGCCCGACCAGATGACCGCGCTCGCCGGCGCCATCGACGCCCTCAACTTCCTCGCCGACCATGAAGATTGAATCCCCCGCGTTCGCCGACGCCCACGAAATCCGTTCCGTCTACCTGGCCCTGATGGCCGTGCTGGGCCTCGGGGCGCTCGACCAGAGCATCGTCGCCACCGCCCTGCCCCGCATCGTGGGCGACCTGGGCGGCATGAACCATTTGTCGTGGGTCGTGACGGCGTACGTGCTCGCCTCCACCGCCACGATGCCGCTGTACGGCAAGCTGGCCGACCAGTACGGCCGGCGTCCGATGATCTTCACGGCGCTCGCGACCTTCCTGCTGGGCTCCGTGCTGTGCGGCTTCGCGCAGAGCATGACGCAGCTGATCGCGTTCCGCGCCATCCAGGGCATGGGTTCCGGCGGCTTCATGCCGCTGGCGCAGATCATCATCGGCGACCTCGTGCCGCCGAAGGAACGGGCGCGGCGCCAGGGCTCGATCGCCATCGTGTTCGCGGTCACCAGCGTGCTCGGTCCCGTGCTGGGCGGGATGATGACGGACCTGCTGTCGTGGCACTGGATCTTCTTCATCAACCTGCCCGTCGGCGCGGTCGCCTTCCACGCCATCGCGCGCTCGCTGCGCAAGCCCGTGCAGACGCACGCGCACCGCATCGACTACCTCGGCTCCGTGCTGCTCACCACGACCATCACGGCGCTGCTGCTGATCCTCGCGCTGGGCGGCACGGAATGGGCGTGGGATTCGGTGCAGGTGCAGGTGTGCGCGGCATTGACCGTCGTGCCGGGCGGCTGGCTGATGGTGCACCTGCGCCGCGCGGCCGAACCCGTGCTGCCGCCGGACCTGTTCCACAGCCGCGTCTTCAACATCGCCAGCATCGTGATGGCGCTGACGTTCATGGGCCTGATGGGCGCGAGCGTGTTCTTCCCGCTGTTCTTCCAGCTCGTGATGGGCAGCAGCCCCGCGCATTCGGGCATGATGACGGTGGCGATGATGGTCGGGATGATCGCGTCGTCCACGCTGAACGGCCGCGTGCTGTCGCGCTCGGGCAAGTACAAGGCCGTCCAGGTGGCGGGATTGTCGGCCGCGGTGCTGGCGTTCGCGGTCCTCGCGTGGGGCATGGACACGGCGCGCGGCTACTGGATCATCGAGCCCGCGATCTTCATGCTGGGCGCGGGCCTGGGCCTCGTGATGCCCAACATGACGATCGCCGTGCAGAACGCGCTGCCCGTCCCGCGGCGCGGCGTGGGCACGGCGATGCTGACGTTCTTCCGCTCGCTCGGCGGGCTGCTCGGCGTGACGGGCTCCGGCGCCATCCTCGCGCACCAGGTGCACGCGCACGGCATCGCGGACGTCGCACGCGCGAGCGCGCATGGCGCGGCAGCTGCGCTGCCCGCCGCGCAGGCGCTGACGGTGGACGTGTACCGCCACGCCATCGCCAACATCTTCGGCGCCGGTGCGCTGATCGTGCTGGCGGGGCTCATCGCGCTGTTGTTCCTGCCGGAGCTGCCGCTGACGGGGCATCCCGCGCAGGCCGAGCGATGAACCGCCACATGCCGGCGAGCCGGGCATCGTGCTATCGTGTCCGCTCCATTTCCAGACCACGAAGGGAGACGAGATGATCAACAAGAACACGATTTGCCTGTGGTACGACAACGATGCCCTGGATGCGGCGACGTTCTATGCGCAGACATTCCCCGACAGTGCCGTCGGCGCCGTCCACCGCGCGCCCGGCGATTATCCGGCCGGCCAGGAAGGCAGTGTCCTGACGGTGGAGTTCACCGTGATGGGCATCCCGTGCCTCGGCCTGAACGGCGGTCCCGGTCCCAGGCACACCGACGCGTTCTCGTTCCAGGTCTCGACCGAGGACCAGGAAGAGACGGACCGCCTATGGAATGCGATCGTCGGCAACGGCGGCGAGGAGAACGCGTGCGGCTGGTGCCGCGACCGGTGGGGCGTGTCGTGGCAGATCACGCCGCGCGTGCTGATGGAAGCGTTTACGGGCACCGACCGCGCCGCGGCCAAGCGCGCGTTCAACGCGATGATGGAGATGAAGAAGATCGACGTCGCCGCGATCGAGGCGGCGCGGCGCGGCTAACCGGTCACGCGCGCACCATGGCGTGCAGGGTGCCGCCGCCCGTGTCGCGCCTGGGCGGCGGCGCCCGTTCCACCACCTGGCGCGGGCCGTGCACGTCCTCCAGCGCCAGCAGCACGGCGACGTCCGCGCCGTCGCGGTCGAGCGCCGCCATCACGGTGTCCGCCGGTGCGTACAGCCGCGTGACGATGCGGGCCTGGTTGCGGCCCTGCGCCTTGCCCTGATACAGCGCCCAGTCGGCCAGGCGCACGGCGCACGGCCAGTCGAACGCGGCGCCGGCGCCCGGCAGCGCGACGATCCCCGCGGTGAGCGTCACCGGGATCGTGCACGTGCCCGCGTCGACGGGCCTGGCGCCGATCGCATCCAGGATCCGCTCCGCCATGCCGGCGACGCTGGCCGGGTCCATGGCGGGCGCGTGGATCATGAATTCCTCGCCGCCCCAGCGCACCACCATGTCGGTGTCGCGCACGGCCGCGGCGAGGCGGCGCGCGACGTCGACGAGGACCGCGTCGCCCGCGCCATGGCCCCAGCGGTCGTTGATGCTTTTAAAATGGTCGATGTCCATCAGGACGAAGCAGTCGACGGCGCCGGGCACCGGGTGCCGGCGGTCGTCCTTGCGGACGCTCATCCGGTTCGTCAGCGAGCGGCGATTGTGCAGGCCCGTCAGCGCGTCGTGCGTCGAACCGAATTCGAGCTGCACGTTCAATTCCTTCAGCCGCGCGTTGCTGCGCGCCGTGCGCCGGTACAGGACCGTCACGACGGCGCCCGCCAGCACCGTCAGCACGGCGCCGAACGTCGTCGCGAGCTGCACCGTGCGGCGGTTGTTCAGCTCCGCATCCTTCAGCCGGTTCTCGCGCTGCAGCAGGGTGATCTGCTGGCTGCGGCGGTGGGCGTCGAATTCTTCCTGCAGCGTCGCGATCGCGCGGTCGCGCGCGGCGCGGGCGCTCTGCTGTTGCAGCGACTGCTGCTCGCGCACGATCGCCAGCGCCTGCTGGTACTGACCCGCGCGCTCCAGCATGCGGCCCTTCTCGTCCAGCATCGCCTCGAGGTCGCCGATGAGCTTGTCCTTGCGCAGGTGCGCGATGACGCCGTCGACCCAGGGCAGGCCCTCGGCTATGCGGCCCTGCCCCATCAGCGCGAACCCGAGATTGGCGCGCGCCATCTGGATGACGTTCTGGTCGCTGCCCTTTTCCGACACGACCAGCGCCTTGCGCGACTCCGCTTCCGCGCGCACGTAGTCGTGGTGCTGCAGATAGTAGTCCGCGATATTGCCGCGGGCCGCCGCTTCCATGCCCTGCAATCCCGCGCGCACCGCCGTCGCCAGCGCATTCTCGAACGCGGCGATGCCTTCGCGGTCGCGGCCGATCCTGACCAGCGCGATGGCGCGGGTGAACTGCAGCGACGCGAGCGACCGCAGCGACATCTTCTTTTCCGCCAGCCCCAGGTCGGCATTCTCGATCGCCTTGGCGGGATTGTCGGCATTGGCGTATACCTGGGCGATCCGGGCGTACATCACGGCGCGCCTGCCGCTTTCGCCGGGCTTGCCCTGCAACAGCCGCAGCCCGCGCAGGTAGGCCGCCAGCGCCTCGTCCAGCCGGGCGCGCAGGTTCAGGATATCGCCCTGCGTGCGCTCGGCCGACACCTTGAACGTCAGCGCCGTGTCCTTCGGCGCCTGGGCCACGATCCTGTCGAGCAGCGCCTGGGCATCGTCCAGCCGATGGGCCTCGAGCAGCTCGCGCACCTGGCCCAGCATGGCCAGCGCCACGCCCGCCGTATCGCCCCTGGCCTGCGCCAGTTGCAGCGATTCGCGTTCCAGCGTATAGGCCGAGTCCTGCTGGCCCAGGTCTTCCCTGAGCCGCACTTCCGTGCGCAACAGCATCTGCCTGGCGTCGTAGGGCGCATCCGGCCCCAGGTCGCGGCGCGCGGCCTGTACCCGGTCGAGCGCCGCGCGCGGGGAGTCCTGCGCGAGGTCCCAGATCGCGTTCACTTCCGCCCTGGGATCGGCGGCCGGGGTACCGGCGTGCGCAACCGGCCCGAGCGCCGTGGTGGTCACGAGCAGGAAGGAGACGAGGCGGTGAGGAAATGGCATGACGATGCGCCGGCTGGAAGTCAATACTTCTGTTGAGGCCATTATGGACTCAACTTTGACTTTCCTCAACGAAACAATATGAGCGATGCGCGAGCACAACATTGTGAATATGTTCGCGTATAACATTAATGTTACGTAACAGTCGAACACCTGCCGCGACCAATATCCATTCCGATATCGGTTCTCACCAAAAAGTTATTGGCTTCCGAACAATTCCTCCACTACATTGGACCTCGTCCGGCTCAATGTGCGCGTTCCTTCCTTCCCGCACCCGTGATCGACCCACGGTTGCGGCAGCGATCGAACGCCGTCGATGAGCCGGGCACCTCTTGTTATCGCAATCATTTCTCACTCATCTATCATGTACGGAGCCTATCCGATGGCATGACCTTTTAAGGTACCCCTATGCAAAAAGATAAGACCAAACGAATTGGTCAAGCAGGAGACTTATCGAGAGGCATCAAGCGCACCGCCCTGTGCGGCGCCCTGATCCTCGCCGCGGCGATGCCGGCCGCGGCACAGACCACCACCACATCCCCTGAAGCACGCACGGATGCGGACGCCCGCGCCCGCGCCCTGGTCGCGCAGATGACGCTGGACGAGAAGATCGACCAGTTGCTCAACGTCGCACCCGCCGTGCCCCGCCTCGGCATTCCCGCCTATAACTGGTGGACCGAATCGCTGCACGGCGCGCTGGGACCGCTGCCCACGACGAACTTCCCCGAACCCATCGGCCTCGCCGCGACGTTCGACGCGCCGCTCGTGCACAAGGTCGCGTCCGCGATCAGCACGGAAGTGCGCGCGCTGCACACGCTGGGCCGCCAGACGGGCCACCTGGGCAGGATCGGCACGGGACTCGACACGTGGTCGCCGAACATCAACATCTTCCGCGACCCGCGCTGGGGCCGGGGCCAGGAGACGTATGGCGAAGACCCGTATCTGACGGCGCAACTGGGCGTCGCGTTCATCCAGGGCATCCAGGGACCGAACCCGGACCTGCCGGACGTCGTCGCCACGCCGAAGCACTTCGCCGTGCACAGCGGGCCGGAATCGACGCGCCACGTGGCCGACGTGTTCGTGTCGCGCCACGACCTCGAGGACACGTATCTGCCCGCCTTCCGCGCCGCCATCGTCGATGCGAAGGCCGGATCGATCATGTGCGCCTACAACCGCATCAACGGCCAGCCGGCCTGCGGCAGCGACCTGCTGCTGAAGGAGCACCTGCGCGGCGCGTGGGGCTTCAAGGGCTATGTCGTGTCCGACTGCGATGCCGTCACGGACATCGACGAGCACCACAAGTACGCGCCCGATCCCGCCGCGGCGGCCGCCGTCGCGCTGAAGGCCGGCACGGACAACGAGTGCAACACGAAGACCCTGGGCGACGCGAAGGGCCTCGGCGAGCGCTACCGCGAAGCGTGGAAGCGCGGCCTGATCTCCATGGGCGACATCGACACGGCGCTCGTCCGCCTGTTCTCCGCGCGCTACCGCAACGGCGACCTCGCGGGCCTCGCGCAGCGCAAGCCGAACCAGACGCCGGCCTCCGCGATCGACACGCCCGCGCACCGCGACCTCGCGCTGCAGGCCGCGAACAAGAGCCTCGTGCTGCTGAAGAACGACGGCACGCTGCCTTTGAAGCCGGGCGTAAAAGTCGCCGTGATCGGCCCGCTGGCCGACGCCACGCGCGTCCTGCGTGGGAATTATTCGTCGACGCAGTCCGCGCCGCCTGTCTCGGTCGTCGACGGCCTGCGCCGCGTGCTGCCGCAGGCGCGCGTGACGCTCGTGCCGGCCGCCGCCTCCATCACGGACGGCGACCCGGTCCCGGCCAGCGCGCTGCTCACGCCGGACGGCAAGCCCGGCCTGCGCGCCGAATACATCAACGGCAGCGATACGAAGCCGGTGCTCGTCCGCACGGAAAAGGGCCTGGAATCGCACGCGCTCCAGTTCAAGGACGTGGCGGACAAGCACAAGGTCGTGTGGACCGGCGCGCTCGTCGCACCCGAGACGGGCACGTACCGCCTCGGCGTGACGGGCGTGAAGGGCGAACTGACGGTCGGCGGCAAGCCCGCCGTGCAGGCGTCGACCTATTCGCAATGGGGCGAACCGCTGAAGCTCACCGACGTGCGCCTCGAGAAAGGCCAGCGCTATCCGCTGCGCTTCCAGGCCGAGACGGGGTCCACGGGCGTGCCCGGCCTGTTCTGGAAACGCATCTCGACGGCGCCCGAGCAGGACCTCAAGGCCGGCACCGCGGATGCGGACGTGATCGTCGCCGTCGTCGGCCTGACGTCGGACCTGGAAGGCGAAGAGATGGCCATCAAGGTCGAGGGCTTCGCCGGCGGCGACAAAACGTCGCTGGACCTGCCGGCCGAGCAGCGCGCCCTCTTGGCCCGGGCGAAGGCGCTGGGCAAGCCGCTCGTCGTCGTCGTGATGAACGGCAGCGCCATCGACCTGTCGTGGGCGAAGGACAATGCGGCCGCGATCCTGGAAGCGTGGTATCCGGGCCAGTCCGGCGGCGCCGCCATCGCCGACGTGCTGACGGGCCGCACCGATCCGGGCGGACGCCTGCCCCTCACCTTCTACCGCAGCATCGACGACCTGCCGCCGTTCGACGATTACTCGATGCAGGGCCGCACCTACCGCTACTACGCCGGCACGCCCGTGTATCCGTTCGGCGCCGGTCTCTCGTACACGACGTTCGGCTATGCGCCGCTGCGCATCGAACCGGTCGCCGGGGCGCCCGAGAACGGCATCGTCGTCACGACGGAAGTCGCCAACACGGGCAAGCGCGACGGTGACGAAGTGGCGCAGTTGTACCTGACGCCGCCCGCGTTCGAGGGCGCACCGCGTGTCGCGCTGCGCGGCTTCCAGCGCGTGCCGCTGAAGGCCGGCGAGCGGCGCAAGATCAGCTTCACGCTGTCGCCGCGCGACCTCAGTTTCGTCACGCGGGACGGCGTCCGCCAGCTCACGCCCGGCCAGTACAAGCTGAGCGTGGGTTCCGGCCAGCCGGGCACCGGCGTGGCGCAGCAGGACGGCACGCTGACCTTGAAACAGACCGTCGTGCTGGCGCAATAACCATAACAAAGGAGACTACATGATGAAGACCAGACTGTTGATTGCCACCGTCATCGCCTATGCGCTCGCGGCACCCGTTCACGCGCAGAACGACAAGATGACGCCCATCGCGGCGCCCGCGCAACCGAACGCCATCGTGCTGAACACCGGCCCGCTGCCGGGTGCGAAAGCGCAGGAGAGCTGGCACAGCCAGTACGGCAGCGTCTTCGCGCGCAACGTCACGGTCGCGACCCTGACGCCGTTCCTGCCCGACCCCGCGAAGGCGACGGGCGCCGCCGTGATCGTCGCGCCGGGCGGCGGCTTCCGTACGCTGTCGATGAACAACGAGGGCTGGGACGTGGCGAAGGCGCTGGCCGACAAGGGCGTCGCCGCGTTCGTGCTGAAGTACCGCCTGAACCAGACGCCGCAGGACATGGATGCGTTCGCGGACGAGATGGCGAAGATGTTTTCGGGTGCCTCCCGCCCGAACCGTCCGCCGACCGACAATCCGGCGGTGACGCTGGCGCCGCAGGTCGCCGACGCGCGCGCCGCGTTCGCGCTCGTGCGCGCGCGGGCGGGCACGTGGCACGTGGATCCGGACCGCATCGGCATGCTGGGCTTTTCCGCCGGCGCGATGCTGACGATGGCGACGACGCTGTACGGCCAGGACGCGAAGCCCGCGTTCATCGGCGACATCTACGGCCCGCTCGCCGCCGTCAAGGTGCCGGCCGACGCGCCGCCGCTGTTCATCGGGCTGGCGGCGGACGATCCGCTGTTCGGCAACGGCGGCTTCGGCCTCGTCGACAGCTGGCGCGCGGCCAAGCGGCCCGTCGAATTCCACCTGTTCGAACAGGGTGGACACGGCTTCGGCATGTACCAGAAGACGACCACCAGCACCGGATGGTTCGATGCGTTCGCGCGGTGGCTGGGCATGCACGGCTACCTGAAGCCGAAGGCGTGACGGACTCGCGCCCTTGACTACGTCGCCCCCGCGGAGGCGGGGGTCCAATTTTGCCAGCGCTGCGGCACGTCTAATAACTTGGTTCCCCGCCTGCGCGGGGACGACGTGATAAACACTGACTTACCGTGACTCCTGCGGCTCCGCTTACTGTACCGCCGTCAGCGCCACATCGAACACGAGCCCGGCATTCGCGGGAATCGCGCCTTTCCCGCTCGCCCCGTAGCCCAGACTGGATGGAACCAGCAAGGTGCGCTTGCCGCCCACCTTCATGCCCGTCACGCCCTGGTCGAAGCCGGCGATCGCCTGGTTCGCCCCGAGCGTGAACGAGTACGTGCCGGTGTCGAACTGCCTGCCCTTGTGGTCCGTCGCCGTGTCGCTGTACAGCCAGCCGGTATAGGTCACGGTGACCGTCTTGCCGGTGGTCGCTTCGGTACCGGTGCCCAGCACGACGTCCGTCGCGCTGAACTGGGACGGATTGGCCACGACGACGGCGCTGGACGACGACCCGCCGCCGCCGCAACCGGCAAGGCTCAGGACGGCGACAAGGATGGCGGTGCAGGCAAGGGCAGGCTTCAGGTTCATGGTGTCTCGCGTTATTAGAAGAACCTGCAACCATACCCCATGTCCATGCCTGGATTGCCTTTACATTTGTTTTTCTTTGTTACAAATTCAAGATTGATGTTCTGAGCAGGCGCATCAGCAACAGATTGCCCGTCAAGACGAAATAATTCGATAGGGCAACAACAGCGCGGCGTACACTGGATCGGTCGCGTCGGACCGACGACGCTCGATGACGAAAGATGCCCATGATCCGCCTCACGACATTGTTTGACGACGTCAAACTGCCCACGATCTCCGCAGTGGCCCACGCCCTGATCGAAACCCTCGACGACGACGACGCATCCGCCAGGAAGGTCGCGACGATCATCGCGCGCGACCCGGCCCTGACGGCCAAGCTGATGCGCCTGGCGAACAGCGCCCGCTTCGGTTCGCGCCGCAACGTCAGCTCGCTCGACGACGCGATCTCCCTCGCGGGCATGGCCCACATCCGCACGCTGGCGCTGGCCACGTGCTTCGCCGACGCCTTTCCCGCCCTGCCCGGCCTGGATTCCGACGAGTTCTGGAAAAGCAGCATGGCCTGCGCCGGCTACGCGAAATGGCTCGCGGGCGGCATCGGCCTGGACGGCAGCGAAGCCTGGCTGGCCGGCATGATGCTGCGCCTGGGCGAACTGCTGATCTACCAGGTGGACCCGACGGCCTTCGCCGAGATCGAGCAGTTGCCGCACCTGCCGGGCGGCCGCTGGGAACGCGAGCAGCGCCTGCTGGGCCTGTCGGAAGGCGAGATCACGGCGGAACTGGGCCGGCGCTGGAACTTCCCCGACAAGATCGTGCGCGCGCTGGAGAACTCGTCCGACCCGATGGCGGGGCACCCGTTCTGCCAGCTGGGCGGCATCATCCACCTGGCCAGCCTGCTGGCCGACACGCCCAGCGACGACCCCGCGATCCTCGACACCCTGCCGGCCGAAGTGGTCGACACGCTGCGCCTGTCGCGCGAATGGATGACGGTGCGCTTCCCGTCGCATGCGTCGTTCTCGGCCGAGCCCTGAACGATCGTGTAGCATGGTCGGATCTGCAAGGAGCCGACCATGTCCTATCAGTCCACCCTCGAATTCAACACGTTCGGCCGCGGCAGCCGCGACATCACCGCGGCCGTCGCCGACGTCGTCGCCCGCTCGGGCATCCGCTGCGGCCTCGCGCACGTGTTCGTGCAGCACACGAGCTGTTCACTCCTGATCACGGAAAACGCCGACCCCGACGTGCGCCACGACCTGGAGACCATCATCCGGCGCCTGGTGCCGGACGGTGATCCCGCGTACCACCACGATACGGAAGGACCGGACGACATGGCGGCGCATGCGCGCGCGATGCTGACGTCCACGTTCGTGACGGTGCCCGTCGGCGACGGGCGGCTGATGCTCGGGACGTGGCAGGGGATGTATTTGTGGGAGCATCGGGTGGCGGAGCATCGGCGCAAGGTCGTCGTGACGGTGCTGGGGGACTGAGTCACGGCATGCCGGTGAGATTCCGAGGAATTGTTGCGAGTGAAAACGCGTATCCTGCAAGCTCGTCAACGACACCCCCATCGACCATGCGATTCCGTTCAGCGGCCTTCGGCGCCCTCGCGCTCTGCGCCTCACTGGCTTCCCACGCAAATGCGACCGATGACGCAAGCCGCGCCGCGGTCGCAGGTCAATTCGTCGCCGCGCTCCGGCACCAGCACTTCCAGGAGGCCGCCGTCCTGTTCTCACCGGAAGTGACGAAGGATACCGCGGCGACCGCGCAGACCCTGAAGCGGATCGATGACACTGTCGGCGGATTCTCGACGATGCAGCAGATGGCACAGAGGCTGGAAGGAAAAACCATCCGGCTGCAAGTACCGCCGCGCAAGAACGTTCTGTTCAGCGTCCAGAAATCCGTCCAGTTCCAGTACGCCTCCACAGCCAGAGATGGCAAGCCCGTGTATTACGAAGTCGATCTCACGGCGGACGACAAGCCGCCACGGGTCCTGTGGCTCGGGCTGCATTTTCCGGCAGCGGATGCGCAATCGGCTCAACGCGCGAACCGCCTTGTCGCTGCCATCACCCGCTGATGTCCGCGCCGGGCAGATTCAAATGGGCGATCACGCTCCAACTCGCGTGGTTCCCCGCGCTGTTCATCATTTGGGGGATCATCGCGGGGCAAGCGGGCAGCCCGAGGCCCGACAACTGGCCGACACTGGAGCGCATCCTGGACATCCTCGGGGTGTCGGCGCTGGCGTCCTTCGTTTTGCTCGTGCTGGCGCCGATAGCACATTCTGGTGCGTCCAGGGGTGCCCGCTGGGCCGAGGCGTATCCGGTCCTGATCGTCCTGAACTGCGTCGGCACCATCCTGCTCGGCCTGGTCGAACTGGCGCTCGCGCCGCCCCCGCCGCCCGCACGATCCTTTGCGGCGCCGCATGAGCCTTGCTGGCGCTTCGGCAAGATCATTCCACCCGTGGACGCTCTGGGCAAACCCATCCTGCCCGGCGACCTGGTCGTGATCCGGCCCGCGTCGGGATCGGACAATCCCCTCCCCGATACGCCCGGACAGGCAGCACAGCGCAAGACATGGGAGGGCCGGGTGGTCGCCGCCGCCGGGACGATCCAGGGCGGCGCACTCCGGTTCGGCCCGACGGGGGCGGACGCCGCCCGCGAAACGCCGCAGTTTTGCCTTTGGCCCGACAACGTGGAGCACCTGCGTGCCCATTGACGCCTTTTGCAGATCGAACCCGGCACCCTCAAGGCTTGTCGGGCTGGAAGTCCCGCCCCAGGCAACATTACGATCTGCGTCGCCGGGGCAGCGAATCGCTCAGTCCTCGAACCGCAGCGGGTCGAACGTGCCGGCCAGACCGTGGATGCCCTTGTACAGATTGGCCATGGCGCGCACGTCGCTGCCCGACCTGTCGAGCAAATGGGCCAGCGCCGGCGACAACGGCTGGGGCAGCCGGTCCAGCTCGCGCCATTGATACCCCAGGCATCCATCGCCCATGCGCGGTTCGAACTCCTGCGGTACGACAGCCACGTAGTTGTGCTGCACGAAGAAGCGCGCATCGGAAAACGGCGTCAGCCGGCTCAACGCGAGATCGCCTTCATACGCGCAGCGCTCGGCGATCGTGTTGATCGCGACCTGCAACGGCGACTGCCCGGCCGGGACGTCCGCCGTCCAGGTACCCCACTCGGGGCCCGCACCGTCCGCAGGGATACATTGCTTGACGAGCACGCGGCCCGTGTCCTCGGCAAGCACGATCGCGCAAGCGGCAACGCCCTGCCAGCTTCCACGGGCCGGTACGACCCAGCTCGGCCGTCTGACGAGATCGGAACCGGCCGTCGACGTACTTTGGAAATTCGCCATTTTTACCTCGCTTGCAGTGCGTGATTCACTGCGTATGCTTAACATTTATTCAACGTAGGATCATTCCTACATAATGTTAATCATCCACGAGATTCGTTTAACGGTCGAGCGATTTCGACCAAGAGTACAATTTCCCGACAGATCATTTCGTAACGGTTGCGACGTTGCAACAGAAATGAGTCATCGTCAATACAATGATGACTTGGTGCGGAAGATGATGGGGGAAGCCGGTCGCACCGGCCCAGTCAGTCCGGGTATCATGCAGGGATGAACCAGATTCCTTTCCAGCCGTTCGTCATTGGCGTCGCCGGCGGCAGCGGCAGCGGCAAGTCGACGGTGACCCAGCAGGTGCTGGCGTCGTTCGGCACCGAGATGGTCTCGGTCGTGATGCAGGACGATTACTACCGCGACCAGTCCGACCTCGCTCCGGAAGTCCGCCGCAAGCAGAATTATGATCACCCGCACGCGTTCGACTGGCCGCTGCTGGTCCAGCACGTGCAGGCGCTGCGCAACGGCGAATCGATCGAAATGCCCGAGTACGACTTCACGATCGACAACCGCTCCACGAAAACCATCCCCGTGAAACCGGCCCCGGTCATCGTGATCGAGGGCCTGTTCGCCTTGTACGACGCGGACCTGCGCGACATGATGTCGCTGAAGATCTTCGTCGACACCGCGGCCGACGTCCGCTTCATCCGCCGCATGCAGCGCGATATCGCGGAACGCGGCCGCACGATGGACAGCATCGTCAACCAGTACCTGGAAACGGTCCGCCCGATGCACAAGCAGTTCATCGAGCCGACCAAGCGCCACGCCGACGTCATCCTCCCCCACGGCGCGAACGACCCCGCGGTCGACGTCATCACCACCAAGGTGGCGAGCGTCATCGGCAAGTTGAAACGTTCCTGATCCCTGGCGCCGCAGTGACAGCCGGCTTCCTGAAGGCCAGCAGGTTACCGCCGAGGACCAGCACGACGCCGCCGACGGCCGGCAACGTCCAGTGATAGCCCTCGAGCACAGTCGACACGCTCAACGCGACGACGGGAAACAGCACCGTCGAGTAGGCCGCGCGGTCCGGCCCGATGCGGCCGACCAGCACCAGGTACGCCGTGAATGCGATGACGGAACCGGGGACGGCGAGGTAGAACAGCGCGCCGAGGTAGCGCGGGCTGGCATCCAGCGTGAACGGCATGCCCAGCAACCATGCGCCGCCGCCCACGATGGTCGAGCCGATCAGCATGGCCCAGGTATTGGTCAGCAGCGGCGTCAGGCCGAGCGCCTGCATCCGGCTCGACAGCAGATTCCCCGTCGAAAAGCACACGGTGCCCAGCAGTGACAGGCCCAGGCCCAGCAGCATGCCGTGATCGTTCCAGTGCCCCTGCATCTGCGGCAGGAACAGCAGCGCGATGCCGCACAAGCCGAGCAAGGAACCGACCAGCACCTGGCGCCGGATCGGACGCCCCATGAACAGGCGCAGGTTGACCGCGTTCCAGATCGGCGCCGTCGAAAAGACCACGGCCACGAGGCCGCTGGGCACCCACTGGCTGGCGTAATAAAAGCACAGGAAATTACAGCAGAACAGGGCGATGCCCTGCGCGAGCAGATAACGCCACGCCTGGCGCGGCGGCCACGCCTGCCGGCGCGTGGCGAGCAGGAACAGGAACAGCACGGCGGCGGCGATCCAGAAACGGTAGGCGATCGACACCGGGGCCGGGACGACGCCGAGCTGGAACTTGATCGCGATCCAGGTGGTGCCCCAGATGACGACGGTGAGCAGGTAAAGGAAGATATTCATGCTGCCATGATGGGCGCGGCCGCCGGCGCCGACTTGTCTGGTCTTGCGCTTTTCCGACGCCCTGTCGGACCAGGCTGCGGAAGAATGCTAGACTTTTTCGCATGCACTCCCGTCCCGCTCCCATCTCGCACGCCGTCTTCGACACCATGTGCGGCACCGACGCCACGCTCGAACGCTTCGTGTGGCTGGGCGACGGCATGGCCGCGGCGATCTGGCAGCGCGACACCCGTGAAGCGCTGACCGTGTACGACCGGCCCGGCCACCACACCCTCTCCTGCTACCTGGGCGGCGGCTACCGCACGGAACGCAGCGGCATGCACAGGCAGTACGGCGCGCCGCTGCGCCTGTGCACGCTGCCGGACGACCACGAATCGGAATGGGTGGTGCGCGACCATCTGCGCCTGCTGCACGTGTACTTCATGCCGGCGCATTTCACGCGCCGCGCCGTGGTGGAGCTGGACCGCGAACCGCGCGAGATCACGCTCGCCGACCGCACGTATTTCGAAAGCCCCGCCCTGCTGCGCCTGTGCCAGTCGCTGATCGCGACGCCGTGGGAAGACACCGACAATCTGCTGCGCGCCAACGAGATCACCCACGACACGCTGAGCGAACTGCTGCGCTCACAAGGCGTGCCGCGGCGCGAACTGCGGCTCAAGGGCGGCCTCGCGCCGCTGCTGCGCCGCCGCCTCGCCGACTACATCGACGCGAACCTGACGCAACCCATCACGCTCGGCACGCTGGCGCAGGTGGCCTGCCTGTCGGAGTTTCATCTGGCGCGCATGTTCCGCGTCTCGTTCGGCATGCCGCCGTCGGCCTGGATCGCCCAGCGCCGCCTCGAGCAGGCCCGCACGCTGTTGAAGACCACCGCCCTGCCCTTGCAGCAGGTCGCCGACCTGTGCGGCTATGCGGACCTGTCGCATTTCGGCCATCGCTTCCGGGCCGCGACGGGCACGTCGCCGCGGCGCTATCGGCAGGCCATGGCGCCAGGAACCGGTTTCCTTACGGCGGACACGTCGCATTCCAGCCTGCAAAGAACAGGCTGTACGCCCGCTCGCCAACGACCGCCTTGATCGCCTCTCCCTCCCGCTTCGCGTCCCGGTGCCCCAATTGCTCGGCAATGAAAAAATGGCGCGCTGCCAGCCTGTAGTCGGGCTGCGTGGCGCTGACGTGCTTCTGGCCGCGCAGGTAAGCCTCGGCGCTGTCCATATCGTGCACCTTGACGCCTTTATCCTCGATCGGCGATGGTAGCGGCCCCGCGATGATCGTCTTGCGCGGAGGCGGCGCAGGTGGCAGCTTCCTGAGAATACGTTTCGCGTTCGCCGACCCTTCGTCCGCGGCGCGACGGAACCAGTAGCGCGCCTCCTTGACATCCTGTGGCACGCCGAACGATTCGTCCCAGTAGAGCTCGCCCAGTTGCTCCATTGCCAACCGCTTCACGTTCCGCTCGTGAGAATGGACGAGATCCAGGACCGTGTCGCACCTGCCGCTGGCGCCAGGGCCGCGATAAGGAACGCGCGACGTCGCCGCCCGCTCGAAGAACTGCAATGCCAGCGGAAGATCCGTGTCGACACCCTCTCCCCGACCATACATTTTCCCCAGCGCGAACAGGGCGCTGATGCATCCCTGGTCCGCCCCGTCGCGGTAACGCCGTTCGGCCGTCCTGCGGTTTTGCCGTGTGCCGTAGCCATTCGCATAGCACAGCCCGGCGTAAAAAGTTCCGTACGGGACGCCCAGCTCACCGGCCTTCCTGAACGCAGCCAAGATGGCGGCCGGGTCCTTGAACTTGCGGACATGCTTGAGCCGGATGAACGCGTCGACCAGCGACGCCTGGGCATGGCTCGCGGCATCAAGCTCACGCAACAGTTTGACCGACACCTTCTCGTCGCCGGCGAGATGAAGGTGGAAGGCGGCTCTTGCCAATCGATAGCCGGTGCTCATGTGCAGGTGGTCTCCTGGTGGTGGGTCGATGTCGAGACATCCAGGGCGTCCGTACCGAACGCGAATACGCTCACGTCCAGCGTCCCGGGCGCCAGCGTGTCGTCGCATCCGATGCACTGGGTGATCGTGGTTGAAGGTGGCAGGAACGCACGCAGCCGGATGATCACGTCCAACGCTTCCTTGCCCGGCAAGGCCGGCCCGGCCGTCGTCACGACGACACACACGCCGGTCGCGCCGCCGCAGTGCGGTTCCAGCTGCGCGATCGCCGCGGCGCACGCGGCGTCCGCCCGGCCGGCACCGGCGTCTGCCGCAGTGGACGTGCCGAAGCCGTAGCGCGCGCGGCGCGGCGTGCCTGCCGCTGCGACGACATGCCGCACGTCGCGCCATTCGCAGCCGATCCATGCCGGCGAATCATCCGGCACCGTCAGCGCACGTACCAGCCGGCGCACGAATTGCGCGCTATCGGACGGGCCGACCATGAACACGGCGTCGAAAGCGGCGAGTAGGGCCGAACTCACCGTGTCCGGCCCGGTGTCATCGTCCCGCTCGACCCGGCATACCGCAATGCGCAACACCGGTCCGACATACCGCGCGGAGAGCCGGACAGCCCGGGCTTCCGCGTCGCGCTGGACCAGCGCCCCCGACACGACTACCAGATCGGTTGCGTCATCCCGTCCACCCGCCGGCACCGCTTTTTTCACGAAGATGACAGCCGGTTCGTCGTGCCGGCCATCCGCAGCGAGGTCATACCAGAGCACGGCTGGACACGACCTTGTCTCGAAGTGCGAAAAATCCATGTTCGATGCCGATCAACGCATAGGAGAAAAGTCGAAATCCTTCACGAAGGCGACGACGGCGTGTCCGCGCACCAGCAGGATGCTTTCCATTCTCAATTGCGCCACCAGCGCGTCGATGAAGCTCTCTTTGATCCGGTCACGTTCGCAAAACTCGTAGAACCTCGGCCAACGCATGGTCAGGACATCGAGCGACTGCCGTCGCATGTGCTCCGAAATTTCATCCGAAATTGCCTTCACCGACAATGTCATTTTTCCCCATCCAAAATCGTTGTAAGCGATGAATAAGAATGAGAATATCACATTGTAAGAATTTTTTAAGAGATTTTTATACACCTCCCAAGGCGTCTTACCGCCATCACAACGACACCCCGATCGTCAGCGTGACGACATACCCATTCACCGCATCCCCGCTCACGGACGCCATTTGCAGCGATGTGCCGTCGCTGAACACGTTGTCCGTCGCATAGCTCATCGAGGCCAGGTTGCGCGAGCTGGTGCTGTATGCCGTCGTCGCATAGGCTTCGTTCAGGGTCGCCATCGGGAACGTGAACTGCGAGGTCTTGACGCGGTTGGCGGCGCTCGTCGCCTTCGCGAGACTCGGGTAGACCTCGAAGTGGATGTGCGGCATGCGGCCCGAGTAGCAGCCCGGGAAGATCGTCGTGAACGTCACGCTGCCCGTGCTGTCCGCCTCCTGCACGCCGCGCAGGTAGTTCTCGCTCGTCAGGCCGCTCGCGTACATCGAGTAATTGCCGTCGCGGTCGCAGTGCCACAGGTAGACCGCGGCGCCGGCCGCGCTGGCGCAGCTCGCGCCCACGTTCACGATCTGCAGTTTCAGGGTCGTCGGGATGCCGGCCGCCGTCTTGCTGCCGGGAGAAACGCTCGTGCGGATGTCGCTGCGCACGATGCCGGACAGCGCCAGCGCGTTCGCGATGCCGTTGCCGTTGCCGTTGGTGCCGTCGCCCGGGTACGGGCCGCCCGTCTCCTCCGGAATGACGGAACAGGTGCCGGTGGTGGTGGTGGTGCTGCCCGTCGACGTCGTCGATGACGCCACGATATCGCCGGACGATCCGCCGCCCCCACCGCAACTCGCGAGCGGCACGGCGGCCGCGGACGCGAACAGCCAGCGCAGCGACTGGCGCCGGCTGGCCTGGGTGGCGAGCATGCGCTCGAGGTCTTCGGCAAGGCTGTGGTGTGAATGATCCATGTGTCCCCCTGGGTTACGGAAGGCGCATTGTCGGATGGGGAAACGTTAAGCGCGGTCAACCACCGTAAAGCTGTGTAAAGACGCTGCATTTCGCGCCGCCCAGCCGCATTTCGCGCCGCGATCGCAACATGTCGTCGCATGAGCGCACGGGCATGCGGGGGCGCTGGCACAGTGGCATCAACTTAACGCACTTGATGGAGCCGACCATGCTGATCCAGATCCTGACCCACACCCCGCTGTACGTCTGGACGATCCTCGCCTTCCTCGTCTACCGCGGCATGGCCGCCATGCGCGACCGCGACGTGGAAGTCCGCAAGCTCGTCATGATCCCGGCCGTGATGCTGCTGCTGTCGCTGCAGGACATCGGCACGAAATTCGGTCTCGGTGGATGGGCGCTGGCCGCGTGGGCGGCGGCTGCCGCCGGCATGGCGCTGGCGGCGGGGCTGGCGGGTTCGGAGCGCATCGCGGCAAGCACGGTGCCGGGCCATGTGCGCGTGCGCGGCAGCCGCCTGCCGCTCGTCATGATGATGGCCGTGTTCTTCACGAAGTACGTGGCGTCGGTGACGCTGGCCGTCGCGCCGCAGCTGCGTCAGGACACGCTGTTCGCCTGCATCGTGTGCAGCCTGTTCGGCGTCTTCAACGGCTGGTTCATCGGCCGGCTGGTGGGCGACATGGCGTCCGTGCGCATGCTGCCGGCCGGCGCGGCAGCCGCCTGAGAATCAGTACCCGACGCCGCGCGCCATCATTGCCGCGAAGACCGGGATCAGGGCGAACACGTGGATCTCCAGCAGCATCGTCCGGCGCAGCGCGGTGACTTCGTCCAGCGCCGGCACGAACGCCGCATCCGCCTTCGCCCGTTTTTGCCAGGCGAGGATGCGCAACGTGGGCTTGATTGAGATGAGGCCCACGGCGGCGAAGGCCGCGATCTTGGCCCAGAACATCGGGTTGTGCATGTAGAACGCGGCACCCTTCGCGCCATACGCCACGCGCAGGAAGCCGACGATCAGGATCGCCAGCGCCATCACGCCATACGCCGCGTCGAAGCGCCCCAGCAGGCGCACGGTCTGCGGCGACATCGCGGCGGGCCGCATCAGCGCCAGTTCGGCGGCCAGGGCGGACGCGATGCCGAATACGATCAGGTGGTGGACGATGGCGAGCACGAGGTCGGTCATGGCAAAGTCGTTGGCAGTGATGAGATGTCAACTGTAGCAAACTTCGGGGTCAAACTTCGGGGTCAGAGCCCGATTTTGGGCAATTTCCAAAAATCAGGCTCTGACCCCGGTGTTGACTAGCGCAGCATCGACTCCCACACTTTCTGCAGGCGCTTGGAAGACACCGGCATCGGCGTACGCAGCTCCTGCGCGAACAGCGACACGCGCAGTTCTTCCAGCATCCAGCGGAACTCGATCATGCGCGGGTCGAGGTTCTTCAGCGGCTGGTTCTTCACCGTGCGCTGGAACTGCGTCGCCGCCGTCTGCCACTCCGCCATCAGCTGCGCGTCGCGCGCCGGATTGCCGCGCAGTTTTTCCAGGCGCACGTTCATCGCCTTCAGGTAGCGCGGGAAGTGCGCCAGCTGGCTGTACTCCGTCTCCGCGATGAAGCGCTTGTGCACGAGGCCCTGCAACTGCGCCTGCATGTCGCTCGCGACGGCCGGCGGCAGGCCTTGCAGGCGCTTCGGCAGGCCGTGGAACTCCGCGAGGATCTGGCCGGCGAGGCGCGCCGTCTCGTTGATCAGCAGGCCGATGCGGCCCTTGCCCTCGTCCTTGCGCTTGTTGAACGAGGCGGCGTCATGCGGCAGCGGGTCCTGCAAACAGGCGATCTCGATGGCCTTGTTGACGATCTGCTCGCGCAGCTCTTCCGGCGTACCTACCGACATGAACTGCATGCCCATCTGCTGCAGGCCCGGCACGTTCTTTTCCGCGAATTTCAGCTGGTCCTTGAACTGCAGCGCGAACAGGCGGCGCAGGCCGATGCGGTGCGTGCGCGCCGCCACGTTCGGGTCGTCGAAGACTTCCAGGTCGCAGTACGTGCCCTTGTCCACGAGCGCGGGGAAGCCGATCAGCGTGATCTTCCCCTGCGTGATCTCCAGCAGTTCCGGCAGCTCGCCGAACGTCCAGCCGGTGATGTTCGTGTGGGCGGTCGGCGCGGCGGGTGCGGCCGGTGCGGGCTTGCCTTTCGCCGCTGCCGGCGCGGCTGGCGCGGCCAGCGGCTTGGCGCTTGACTGCCCGGCGGCCGGCGTCGTCTCCGCCATGCGCTGGAAACTCTGGCGCGCCTGGCCGCCCAACTCGGCCTGCAACGTGGCCAGGTTGCGGCCCATGTCCAGCTGGCGGCCGTGTTCGTCGACCACCTTGAAGTTCATGAAGAGGTGGGCCGGCAAGGTCTCCAGCTTGAAGTCCGTCGTCATCACGCGCACGCCCGTCTGCGCGTGGATGTCCGCGATCAGCGCGTCGATCAGGTCCCCGCGGCCGAAGCGCACGGGGTCCTCGTTGCGCTCGAAGAAGCGCGCGGCGTACTCCGGCAGCGGCACGCAGTGGCGGCGCAGCTTCTGCGGCAGGGACTTCAATAGCAGCTGCACTTTTTCCTTCAGCATGCCCGGCACGAGCCAGTCCGCGCGCTCGCGCGGGATCTGGTTCAGCGCGAACAGCGGCACGGCCAGGGTCACGCCGTCGCGCGGGCTGCCCGGTTCGAAGTGGTACGACAGGCCCATCTCGATGCCGGTGACGTTCATCGTCTTCGGGAACAGCTCCGTCGTGACGCCCGCCGCTTCGTGGCGCATCAGTTCTTCGCGGTTCAGGTACAGCAACTTCGGGTTGTCGCGCGACGCGTCCTTGTACCACTTCTCGAAACCCGCACCGTTCACCACGTCCGACGGGATCTCGCTATCGTAGAACGCATGGATCAACTGGTCGTCCACGAGCACGTCCAGGCGGCGCGACTTGTGTTCGAGGTTCTCGATTTCCTTGATCAGCTTGTGGTTGTGCGCGAAGAACGGCGAACGCGTCTCGTAATCGCCGCCGACCAGCGCGTCGCGGATAAAGATCTCGCGGGCCTCGGCTGGATTGTGCTGCGCGTAGTTGATGCGGCGCTGGCTGTAGACGACGATGCCGTACAGCGTCGCGCGCTCGCTCGCCGTGACCTGCGCCGTGCGCTTTTCCCAGCGCGGCTCGCCCCACGATTTTTTCAGCAGGTGGCCGCCGATCTTCTCGACCCACTCCGGCTGGATCTGGGCGATGCAGCGCGCGTACAGGCGCGTCGTCTCGACCAGTTCCGCCGCCATGATCCATTTGCCGGCCTTCTTGCCGAGCGTGGAACCGGGCCAGATGTGGAACTTGATGCCGCGCGCGCCAAGATAGGCGCCGCCGGTTTGTCCACCCTCGTCTTCCATCTTGTAGCCGATATTGCCGAGCAAACCGGTCAGCAGCGCCATGTGCAGCTGTTCGTACGTGGCCGGGGCGTCGTTCAGGCGCCAGCCCTGCTCCTTCACGATCGTGAGCAGTTGCGAGTGCACGTCGCGCCACTCGCGCAGGCGCACCTGCGACAGGAAGTTCTCGCGGCAGTTGTCCTGCAGCTGGCGGTTGGTCTTCTTGTGCTCGATGGCTTGCTCGAACCAGCGCCAGATCTTCAGGAAGCTCAAAAATTCGCTCTTTTCGTCGGCGAACTTCTTGTGCTTCTCGTCGGCCTGCTGCTGGTATTCCATCGGCCGGTCGCGCGGGTCCTGCACGGACAGCGCGGATGCGATGATCAGCATCTCGGTCAGGCACACGTTATCGACGGCTGCCAGGATCATGCGGCCCACGCGGGGGTCGAGCGGCAGCTTGGCCAGCTTGCGGCCCATCGCCGTGAGTTCGTTGGCGTCGTCGACGGCGCCCAGTTCCTGCAGCAGCTGGTAGCCGTCGGCGATGGCGCGGCCCTGCGGCGGTTCGACGAACGGGAAGGTCTCCACGTCCGTCAGGTGCAGGGACTTCATGCGCAGGATGACGGCCGCCAGCGACGAGCGCAGGATCTCCGGGTCCGTGAATTTCGGTCGCTGCAGGAAATCGTCTTCCTCGTACAAACGGATGCAGACGCCGTCCGCGACGCGGCCGCAACGGCCCGCGCGCTGGTTGGCGGCGGCCTGCGAGATCGCCTCGACCTGCAGCTGCTCGACCTTGTTGCGGTAGCTGTAGCGTTTTACGCGCGCCAGGCCGGCGTCGACGACGTAGCGGATGCCGGGCACCGTCAGCGACGTCTCGGCCACGTTCGTCGCGAGGACGATGCGGCGCGCGTTCGTCGTGCGGAACACGCGGTCCTGTTCTTCGACGGAGAGTCGCGCGAACAACGGCAGGATTTCCACGTGCGGCGGATGGTGTTTTCGGAGCGCCTCGGCGCAGTCGCGGATCTCGCGCTCGCCCGGCAGGAACACGAGCACGTCGCCTTGACCCAGGCGGCACAATTCGTCGACGCCGTCGACGACGGCATCCATCAGGTCGCGCTTGTCGCGCGCGGCCTGCGCTTTCGACATCGATTTACCGTCGGCGGCGGGTGCGAATTCCTGGTCGCGTTCGACGGGGCGGTAACGCACCTCGACCTTGTACAAGCGCCCTGACACTTCGATGACGGGCGCCGGCTTTTCCGGCGTGCCGAAGTGGCGCGCGAAGCGGTCGGCGTCGATCGTCGCGGACGTGATGATCACCTTCAGGTCCGGCCGGCGCGGCAGGATCTCCTTCAGGTAGCCGAGCAGGAAGTCGATGTTCAGGCTGCGTTCGTGCGCCTCGTCGATGATGATCGTGTCGTAGGCCTTGAGCAGCGGGTCGGTCTGGGTTTCGGCCAGCAGGATACCGTCCGTCATCAGCTTGACCCAGGCGCCGGACGACAGCGTGTCGTTGAAGCGGACCTTGTAGCCGACGTGCTCGCCCAGCGGCGAACCGAGTTCGAACGCGATGCGCTTCGCGGTCGACGACGCGGCGATGCGGCGCGGCTGCGTGTGGCCGATCATGCCCTTTTCGCCGCGACCCAGCTCCAGGCAGATCTTCGGCAGCTGCGTCGTCTTGCCCGAGCCGGTTTCGCCGGACACGATCACCACCTGGTTCTCCATCAGCGCCTTCGCGATTTCGGCGCGGCGGCCCGAGACAGGGAGGTCTTCCGGGAAGGTGATCGGGGGGAGCGGATTGCGCACCGCGTCCTTGCGCGCGGGGCGCTCCTCGCGTGAACGTTGGGTGCCTTCGCGCGGCTTGGCCGGACGGCCCTGCGCAGGAGCGTCCGCACGCAAGGTGGAGCCTGGCGACGGACGCACCTGCGCCTGCGCGAGCGCGTTCGCGAGCGCGCCCTCGCGCGCAGGCGGGCGCGGACCGCGACGGGCGTCGCCGCGCGGCGGTTGCGAGGAACGGTCGGGGGATGCGGCGCGCGCCGGCTTGGGCGCAGGCTTGTTACTCTGTTCAGACATTGATTTTTACGAGGATTTGGTGCGCAAGTCGCGCAGCGAATTATAATGCGGCAAATGGAAAACCCTACCCAATTCGTCCAGTGGCTGCGCTCCGTCGCGCCGTATATTCACGCATTCGGCGGCAAGACCTTCGTCGTCGCTTTCCCCGGTGAACTGGTGTCGGCCGGCGCCCTGCCCGTGCTGGCGCAGGACCTGTCACTGCTGGTCGGACTCGGCATCCGCGTCGTGCTGGTGCACGGGTCGCGGCCGCAGGTCGCCGAACAGCTCGCGCTGCGTAACGTCGCGGGCCGCTTCCACAACGGCGTGCGCGTCACCGACAGCGCGGCGATGGAATGCGCCAAGGAAGCCGCCGGCGAACTGCGCCTGGACATCGAGGGCGCGTTCAGCCAGGGCTTGCCCAACACGCCGATGTCGAATGCGCACATCAGCATCGTTTCCGGCAACTTCGTCACCGCGCGCCCGCTCGGCGTGATCGACGGCGTCGACCACGAGCTGACGGGCGTAACGCGCAAGGTCGCCGCCGCCAAGATCCAGCCCATCCTGGAGACCGAGGACAACATCGTCCTGCTGTCGCCGCTGGGCTTCTCGCCGACCGGCGAGGTGTTCAACCTGACGATGGAAGACGTGGCGGTATCCGCCGCCATCGCCCTGCATGCCGAAAAGCTCATCTTCATCACGGAGACGCCGCTGATGAAGGACGCCGGCGGCGGCGACATCCGCGAACTGTCGTCGCACCAGGCCGAAGCCGTGCTGCAGGCGGGCTTCCTGCCGAACGACGCGTCGTTCTACCTGCAGCACGCGATCAAGGCGTGCAACAGCGGCGTCGACCGCGCCCACATCGTCCCGTTCTCGACGGACGGCTCCGCGCTGCTGGAACTGTTCACCCACGACGGCGTGGGCACGATGATCACGCACGACAACCTGGAGAGCCTGCGCCAGGCCACAATTGAGGACGTCGGCGGAATTATCAAGCTCATCGAACCGCTCGAAGCGGACGGCACGCTGGTCAAGCGTCCGCGCGAGCTGATCGAACGCGAAATCGAACAATTCTCCGTGATCGAGCACGACGGCGTCATCTTCGGCTGCGCCGCGCTCTACCCGTTCCCGGAATCGAAGATGGCGGAAATGGCCTGCCTGACGGTGAGCCAGGACGCGCAGACCCAGGGCGACGGCGAGCGCATTCTAAAACACATGGAAAACCGCGCCCGCGCGGCCGGCATGTCCAAGCTGTTCGTGCTGACCACGCGCACGTCGCACTGGTTCAAGAAGCGCGGGTTCGTGCCGGCGACCGTCGACGACCTGCCCAAGGATCGGGCGCACATGTACAACTGGCAACGCAGGTCGCAAATCCTGATCAAGCAGCTGTAAAACCGTCGTCCCCGCGAAAGCGGGGACCCATGCTGAAGATCCAAAGTCGAGCTCTTGGACACTTCGCATCGCCTCCGAATTACCGAATCTTGGGCCTCGGCGTGGATTCCCGCTTTCGCGGGAATGACGAAGTCAACGTCTGTAGCTTTTCCAACCTGGCCTTATAATCACGTTTTCCGATACCGAACCAGGAGCAAGAACATGGCCCGCACCGTCCACTGCATCAAACTGAACAAGGAAGCCGAAGGCCTGGCCTTCCCGCCGTACCCGGGCGAACTGGGCAAGCGCATTTATGAAAGCGTGTCGAAGGAAGCCTGGGATGGCTGGCTGAAGCACCAGACGATGCTCATCAACGAAAACCGCCTGAACATGGCCGATGCGCGCGCCCGCAAATACCTGGCCACGCAAATGGAACGCCATTTCTTCGGCGAAGGTGCCGACGAGGCTGCCGGCTACGTACCGCCGTCCGCCTGATTCCGTCGGGTGGGCACCCCGTGCCCACGCGTAACGTCAACAATTCGCATACGTCACGCGTGGGCGGAGGGCCACCCACCCTACGTTACATCTGCCTGCACTGGCGCAGCTCGCAGCGCGCCATGAAAACCTTCCCGCCGTCGCAGCGCATGCGATAGACCTCGACCGGCCCCGGCTCCGTGATGAGCCCGGCACCCTGCCCGCCCGTGCACCCTTGCTGCTTCGCCATCTTCTCGACGGTCGCCGACGACACGCCCATGCGGAACGGAATCGTCTCGATGGCCGGCGCGGTATCGGCCGCAGCCACAGATGCGGCTGGTGCGGCCGGCATCTGCCGGTGGAACGTGGAGCAGCCGCCCAGCACCGCGACGGCCGCGCAAATGAGCGCCAGGCGGTTCATGCTCAGAACGTCAGCTTCTTGACGCCTTCGCCCGTGCCCAGCAGGCAGACGTCGGCGCCGCGGCGGGCGAACAGGCCGACGGCGATCACGCCGACGATCTGGTTGATCTCCGATTCCAGCGCCACCGCATCCGTGATCGACAGGCCGGCCACGTCCAGGATGTAGCCGCCGTTGTCGGTGACGAACGCGTCCGTGCTGCCCGGCTTGGTGCGCAGGCGCGGCTGGCCACCCAGCGCGGTCAGCTTGCGGCTGACGGCGTTCGCGGCCATCGGCACCACCTCGACCGGCAGCGGGAATTGTCCCAGCGTCTCGACCAGCTTGGAGCCGTCGGCGATGCACACGAACTTGCCCGATACGGAGGCAACGATCTTTTCGCGCGTCAATGCCGCGCCGCCGCCCTTGATCATGGCGCCGGTGGCGTTGATCTCGTCGGCGCCGTCGACGTAGACGGAGATCGATTCGATGTCGTTCAGGTCGAACACCTCGATGCCGTGGCCGCGCAGGCGCGTCGCCGTCGCTTCCGACGACGCCACCGCGCCCTTGATGCGCGACTTGATCTTGCCGAGTTCGTCGATGAAGAAGTTGGCGGTGGAGCCGGTGCCGACGCCGATGATTTCGCCGTCGACCACGTATTCGATGGCGGCGCGCGCCACTGCCTGCTTGAGTTCGTCCTGAGTCATGATGTTGGAAGGGTGTGAAGAAGAATCCGACATTTTAACGGATTCACATGTCGCGCCAAATATCATGCCAATTCAGCATATAATCTTGCAACCAAAGAAACACCCGCCGACGACCCATGCTCCGGACACTGACCACCCTGCTGCTCGCCTTCGTCCTCGCGCCCACCGCGACGGCCGCCGACTTCACGCCGTCCACCCCGCCCGGCCCGTACCGCGTCGGCTTCCACGTCCGCCAGCAGTACGACCGGGCGCGCGTCTACCAGCATCCGCGCAGTCCCGTCACGGCGCAGGCGACGAGCGGCGACCGGTCGCGGCCGCTGCAGACGCTGATCTGGTATCCGGCCATCGGCACGGGCGGCGCGCTGACCTACCGCGACTACGTGACGACCGTGGCGACGGAAGAGGAATTCAGCCGCATGCCGGACCAGGTGCGCCGCGCCACCGACGCGCTCGTCGAAACGCGCACCCCGCAGGTCCAGCGCGACCTGGCCAGCCCCGTGCGCGCCCTTCGGGACGCGCCCGAGCGCCCCGGTAAATTCCCCGTCGTGATCTACGCGCCGAGCCACAGTGCCTACGCCATCGAGAACACCGACCTGTGCGAATACCTCGCGAGCCACGGCTACATCGTGATCGCGACGCCGTCGCTGGGTCCGCGCTCGCACAGGATGACCGCGAGCCTGGAGGGCGCCGAAGCGCAGGCGGACGACATCGGCTTCCTCGTCGGCTACGTCCAGACGCTGGCGCAGGCGGATACGAACCGCATCGCCGTCGTCGGCCACAGCTGGGGCAGCCTGGCAAGCGTGCTGGCCGCGGCCCGCGACGACCGCATCCGCGCGCTCGTCACGCTGGACGGCTCGCTGCGCGCCGCGTACGACTACATAAACGGCGGCCCGCGCGCCGCGGGCTACGTCACGCCGGAACGCCTGGGCATCCCGCTGCTGTACATGACGCGCCTGCAGGACGAAGGCGCGATCGGCTCCGAACTGCTGGGGCGCATGCGCTATGCCGACGTGTATCTCGCCACGCTGGACGCCGCGAGCCACATGGATTTCTCGTCGTGGTCGCTGCGCATGGCGCCGGACGCCGCCTTTGGCCAGCGCACGCGCGCGCAATCGGCCCAGGCCTACGGCGCGATGGCGCGCATGGTGGAACGCTTCCTCGACGCCCGCCTGCGCAACGATGCCCCGGCCCGCCGCCAACTGGACGACGCCGTCGCCGCGAACCGTCCGCCGGCCGGCTTCGTCTCGTTCGCGGTACGCCGCGCCACGGGCGCGCCGCCGACACTGGACACGTTCCTCGAGCAACTGGGCCAGCAGGGCTTCGAGCACATCGCCACCATCTACGACCGCCTGCACGCACAGAATCCCGACCTCGCCCTCGACCCGCTGCAAGCCCACGACTGGGGCATGAAGCTGCTGCGCGAGCGGCGCGCCGCGGATGCCATGCACGTGTTCCGGCTGGGCGTCAAACTGTATCCGGAACGCTTCGACTTCCTCTACGACGGCCTCGGCCAGGCATACGAGGCGGCCGGCGAGCGCGACGCTGCCATCGCGAATTACCGGCAGGCGCTGGCGCTGGAACCGGGGCAGGCGCATGCGCGCGAACGGCTGGGGGCGCTGGGGGCGCAGTAATCATTCTTTGACGACGGCGGAGACTGACATGAAACGCGTGACCGGCATCGGCGGCATCTTCTTCCAGGCGCAAGACCCGGCCGCGCTGGGCGCCTGGTACCAGCGCCACCTGGGCATCGACGTCCAGCCGTGGGGCGGCGCCGCGTTCGACTGGACCGACCCCAAGGGCGCCACCGCCTGGTCCGTGTTCCCTGCGGACAGCGACCAGTTCGCGCCGGGCCGGGCCCCGTTCATGATCAACTATCGCGTCGACAACCTCGCCGCCCTGCTGCAGGCCCTGCGCGCCGAAGGCTGCAATGTGCTCGACAGGACGGACGACGGCGAATACGGCAAGTTCGGCTGGGTCATCGATCCCGAAGGCAACAAGGTCGAGCTGTGGGAACCGCCGGCCTGATCACCCACCGTTAAAAGACTTCACCATGCCGCTCTCGAACTACCTCGACACCTCTCCGCAGCTTGCCGAGCGCGTCTACGTGCACGCCTCGGCCCAGGTCATCGGCAGCGTCCGCCTCGGCGCGGACAGCTCGATCTGGTGCAACGCCGTGCTGCGCGGCGACGTCAACGACATCGTGATCGGCCGCTGCACCAACGTCCAGGACCTGACGATGGGCCACGTGTCCCACAAGACGCCCGCCAGGCCGGACGGCTCGCCGCTCGTCATCGGCGACTACGTCACCATCGGCCACGCCGTCATCCTGCACGGCTGCCGCATCGGGAACGAATGCCTCATCGGCATGGGCACCATCGTGATGGACGACGTGGTCGTCGAGGACCGCGTCATGGTCGGCGCCGGCAGTCTCGTCCCGCCGAACAGGACGCTGGAAAGCGGCTTCCTGTACATGGGCCGGCCCGTCGTCAAGGTGCGGGCGCTGTCCGAGGCCGAGATCGCGTACCTGCGCTATTCGGCCGAGCATTATGTGCGCATCAAGGACAATTACCTGAACGGATCCACTGAGCACCGCGCGCCCGCCGCCCCTGAAGCAGAAACGTCGAAAACTGCAAAATCGAAAGAATATTGATTCAATATTTAATACGAAGCGGAATCCGGTCGCCCTATTAACAGGAGATCATTGACTGTTTCATAAATGCTGAGTCTTCACACCAATTTCGCATCGCTGTCCGCATTGAAGGTCATGGGCCGCACCCAGGCCTGGCTGTCGACGTCGATGACGCGCCTGTCGACCGGCTACCGCGTCAATTCGGCGCAGGACGACGCCGCCGGCCTGCAAATCGCCACGCGCCTGAAAGCGCAAAGCAGCGGCATGACCGTGGCCATGCGCAACACGCAGAATTCGATCTCGCTGCTGCAAACCGCCGACGGGGCGCTGAACGAAGTCAACGACATCCTCATCCGCATGAAGGACCTGGCGACCCAGGCCGGCGATACCTCGTCGTCGAGCGCCGACAGGGACGCCCTGCAGGCGGAATACGATTCACTGACGGACGAACTGTCGAACATCTTCAGCAACACTGGCTTCGGCGGCACCACGCTGATGAACACCTCCGCGACGTCGGGCGGAAAACTCGGGGATACGGCGGGCCTCTCGTTCCAGATCGGCGCGGACAGTGCGGAAACGATGCATGCCGATTTCTCGCCGCAACTGCACAACGTCGACCTCCTGCTGCAGGCCGCGACGACCAGCGACATCACCTCGCTCGACGGCAGCGGGAATACGGTGGTTACCATCGTCACCCGTTTCGCGGGCGACAGCTCGACCACCAACACAACGCCGGGCCACACCCTCGCCGACATCGTGATCCCCACGACGACGAATGTCCCCGACGGTTTCGGCGGCACGATCACGGTCCATGGCACGATGACGCTCTTCGCCGATCCGGCCGCGACGATCGGCAAGCTGGGCGACGCCCTCGACGCCGTGTCGGCGCTGCGGTCCGGACTGGGCGCGGTCGCGAACCGCCTGGACCACGTCTACAACAACCTGGCGAACGTCTCGACCAATACGCAGGCCGCCACCGGCCGCATCATGGACGTCGATGTCGCGACGGAGTCGTCGGACATGACGGCGAACCAGATGCTCATGCAGTCCAGCACGGCCATGCTGAAGCAGACCAACAGCCTGGCCTCGATGGTGATGGCGCTGCTGCAGTAGCGGCGCCCGTACCAGCCGACGCCGCAAGACGCCGGCCGCTGACGACGGCGTCAATCGCCCGGCGGCAAACACCCGTACATGCGCGGCCCTTCCCTGTCGCCATTCCAGATCTGGTGCACGACCGCACTGCCGTCATGCTGCCGCGCAAGGCAGAACCTGGCTTCGTAGCTGGACGCGGCGCTGCCCTTGCCCGGCTGCGCCTCGATGCGCAGGCTGTAGATCCGCCCCGGCGCCAGCGGCGCGGGCGTCGTGCGCGGCAGCGACGCCACCTTGCCGCCGTACGGCACGCACATGCCGAACGTGAGGGGGAACGTGCGCTCCTTCGGCATCGTCATCTTCCACACCGGGCGTGTTCCCTCCCACACGACGATCGACCGGAATTCCGGCGTGCCCAGGCGTTCCTCGCGCGGGGTGATGGTGAAGCACGGGCCGCCACGCGGGCCTTCGCGCACCTCGGCCGCGCCGACGCGGGCGCACGCCGGCGCGGCCAGGCAGCAGGCACACAGCAGCACGGGGATGCGATAAGGGACGGACATGATGACCTCGACGGAGCGCAAGGCGAAAGCCTACGACGGCAGCACCGTCAGATTTTGAGGCTACGCAAGCTCAGGCGGAGACAGACGCTACCATCCGCGCGAAGCGGCGTGCGCTGCCGCGCGGCAGGTTGTCCGGGTCGCGCGGGTCGGCGAGGAAGCGGGCCAGCACCTGTTCGTACAAGTCGAGCTGGTGGGCATACCGGCGCTGGCGCATGATGCGCGGGTTGCGCATGTATTTCAGCGCAAAATAATCCGCGAGCAAGTCGCCCTGGGCTTCCATGTTGTAGTCGGACAGGCGCGCGCCCGGACGCAGTTCGTAGCGGTACGACAGGCCGATGCGGAAGGCGCCGCGCAACCGGACCGGGTAGCCCAGCTGGTGCTGCCACACGTGCACCATCTCGTGCATGAACCAGTGGATCGTGTGCGGATCGCCCGCGCCATAATCGGGCAGGAAACAGGAGGGGTGGAAATACATGCTGCCGTTGGGCGTCATGGCGCAGTTTTTCGGCTGCACCAGCGGCAGGTAGCGGCGCCCGTGCACGCGCACGCGCGACGCATCGATGGCGCCGCCGAACAGCAGCGACGCCATGCGTATTTCGGCCGGGGTCAGGCCCCGGACGAGGCGCCGCCGCATATTCCGGATCAGGCCGCTTTCAGTGCGGATGCGGCTTTCGCCAGCTCGGTGATCAGGCCCCAGTCGCCGGCCTTCATCGCGTCCGCCGGGGTCAGCCAGGAGCCGCCCACGCAGGCGACGTTCTTCAGCGCGAGGAATTGCGGCGCCGTCTCGATCGAGATGCCGCCCGTCGGGCAGAAGGTCACGTCCGGCAGCGGGCCGCCGATACCCTTCAGCATGCCGACGCCGCCCGCCGGCACGGCCGGGAACAGTTTCAGCTGCTTGAAGCCGGCTTCGCGCGCCACCATCACTTCGGACGGCGTCATGCAGCCCGGCAGCAGCGGCAGGCCGCTCTTCTTCGCTGCCTCGATCAGCGACGGCGTCAGGCCCGGCGACACGCCGAACACGGCGCCCGCATCGCGCGACGCGGCGAATTCTTCCGGCTGCGTCAGCGTGCCGACGCCGACGATCGCGCCTTCCACCTGGGCCATCGCGCGGATCGCCTCCAGGCCGTGCCTGGTGCGCAGCGTGACTTCGAGCACGCGGATGCCGCCGGCGACCAGCGCCTTGGCGAGGGGGACCGCATGGTCCGGGTCGTCGATCGCGATCACGGGGATCACGACGGCGGATTTCATGATGTCCAGCAGGGTCATTTCGTTACTCATCGTTGCGCTCACTTTGTTTATTTGGATTTGCGGAACAGGAAATCTTCGTCCGAACCGGGCATGATCTCGCCGCTGTCGGTGCCTTCGTGCAGGGGCACGGTCGTCTCGATCGGCGACGGCAGCGGGAAGTGGGCGGCGCCCTCTTCGGCCGCGCTGACCGATTTGCGGAACACGTCGAACAGTTCGCGGCCCATGCCGATGTGGCTGGAGCTCAGGTCCGCGGTCGCCATCTTGCGCGATGCCCACACGTCGGCCGGCACCAGGGCTTCCAGCGTGCCTTGGGTCGCGTCGACGCGGATGATGTCGCCGTCGCGCACGAGACCCAGCGGGCCGCCGGCCAGGATTTCCGGCGACACGTGGATCGCGGCCGGGACTTTACCGGATGCGCCCGACATGCGGCCGTCCGTCACCAGCGCGACGTGGAAGCCGGAGTCCTGCAGGTTGGCCAGTGCCGGCGTCAGCGCGTGCAGTTCCGGCATGCCGTTGGCGCGCGGGCCCTGGAAGCGCAGCACGGCGACGAAGTCGCGGTTCAGCTTGCCGGCCTTGTAGGCGTGCATGAAATCTTCCTGCGAATCGAACGTCAGCGCGGGCGCCTCGACGATGTGGTGATCCTTCTTGACCGCCGAGATCTTCATCACGGCGCGGCCCAGGTTGCCCTGCACGAGGATCAGGCCGCCATTGTCGCTGAACGGGTTCGTATGCTTGCGCAGCACGGACTCGTCGCCGCTCTGTTCCGGCAGGTCGCGCCACACGACCTTGTCGCCGTCCAGGAACGGTTCCTTGCAGTGGTTGCGCAGGCCGCGGCCGAGGATGGTGTTGACGTCGTCGTGCACGAGGCCGGCGTCCAGCAGTTCGCGGATGACGAAGGTCGGGCCGCCGGCGGCCTGGAAGTAGTTCACGTCGGCGTCGCCGTTCGGGTACACGCGCGTCAGCAGCGGCACCACTTTCGACAGCTCGTCGAAGTCGTTCCAGTCGATGATGATGCCGGCCGCGCGCGCGATGGCGACGAGGTGCAGCGTGTGGTTCGTGGAGCCGCCCGTCGCGTGCAGCGCGGCGATGGCGTTGACGATGCACTTCTCGTCGACGATGTGGCCGATCGGCATGTACTCGCCGCCCTGCTGCGAGATCTTGACCGCATGCTGGGCCGCGGCGCGGGTCAGCGCCTCGCGCAGCGGGGTGTCCGGATGGACGAAGGCGGCGCCCGGCAGGTGCAGGCCCATCATCTCCATCAGCATCTGGTTGCTGTTAGCGGTACCGTAGAAGGTACACGTACCGGCGCTGTGGTAGGCCTTGGCCTCGCCTTCCAGCAGTTCTTCGCGCGTGGCCTCGCCCTTCGCGTAGCGCTGGCGCACGGCGGCCTTTTCCTTGTTCGAGATACCGGTCGCCATCGGGCCGCCCGGCACGAAGATGCCCGGGATGTGGCCGAAGTGCAGCGCGCCGATCAGCAGGCCCGGGACGATCTTGTCGCAGATGCCCAGGTACAGGCTGGCGTCGAACATATTGTGCGACAACGCGATGGCGGTCGACATGGCGATGGTGTCGCGCGAGAACAGCGACAGTTCCATGCCCGGCTGGCCCTGCGTGACGCCGTCGCACATGGCGGGCACGCCGCCGGCGAACTGCGCCACGGCGCCGACTTCACGCACGGCGTCCTTGATGACCTTCGGATAGGCTTCGTACGGCTGGTGCGCCGACAGCATGTCGTTGTACGAGGAAACGATCGCCACGGACGGCTGCTTGGCCTCGCGCAGCTTGAGCTTGTCGTTGGCCGGGAAGGCGGCAAACCCGTGTGCCAGGTTCGTGCACGCCAGCACGCTGCGCTGCACGCCCTTGACGCGCGCGGCGTCGAGATGCGCGAGATACGCCTGGCGCGAGGGCCGGCTACGCTTGATGATCCGGTTGGTGACCTGTTCTACTACGGGGTGCAGCGCCATGATCTGTTCCTTGTGAATTAGATTTCTGAAATTTTACTACGAAATGGAGATTCCCGCTCACTAATCAATGAGCGAAGAAAGGTGAACACGGGAGACTCGCACTGTGTGGCGATTTTTTGTAGTGAATTTACGCCCGCTTCCTGTATGATTCGCTAACCTGCACAAAATGACATCATACCGTCCATCACCATGCGCCAACCACCCCTGACCAGCACCACCAGTTACCAGGCCCTCCAGACCCACGCCCAGGACGCCCGGCAATGGCAGATGCGCGACCTGTTCGCGCAAGACCCGCAGCGCTTCGAGCGCCTCTCGCTTGACGCCGCCGGGCTGTTCCTAGACTATTCAAAAAACCGTTTGGACGGGCGCACGCTTGCACTGCTGGCAAACCTGGCGCGCGAGCGCGGCGTCGAGCAGCTGCGCGACGCGATGTTCGCCGGCGACAAGATCAACCTGACCGAACAACGCGCCGTGCTGCATACCGCCCTGCGCGCGCCGAAGGACAAGCAGATCACGGTGGACGGCCAGGACATCACGGCCGACGTGCACGCCGTCCTCGCCCGCGTCAAGACGTTCAGCGACGCCGTGCGCAACGGTTCGTGGCTGGGCCACACCGGCAAGGAAATCACGGACATCGTCAACATCGGCATCGGCGGTTCCGACCTCGGCCCGAAGATGGTCTGCCTGGCGCTGCGCCAGTTCGCCCATCCGCGCCTGACCATGCACTTCGTCTCCAACGTCGACGGCCACGACATGGACGCCGCGCTGTCGCGCGTGAATCCGGAAACGACGCTGTTCATCATCGCGTCGAAGACGTTCACGACGGCCGAGACGATGATGAACGCGAACACGGCGCGCAGCTGGTTCCTCAAGAACGCATCGGAAGAGGCGCTCGCCAGGCATTTCGTCGCCGTGTCGACCAATGTCGAAGCCATCAAGAAGTTCGGCATCGATCCGGACAACATGTTCCCGTTCTGGGACTGGGTCGGCGGCCGCTATTCGGTCTGGTCGGCGATCGGCCTGCCGGTCGCGCTGTGCGTCGGCTACGGCTATTTCGCCGACTTCCTCGCGGGCGCGCACGCGCTGGACGAGCACTTCCGCACCGCGCCCATCGAGCAGAATTTGCCGATGATCCTGGCCCTCGTCGGCTTCTGGAACCGCGAATTCCTCGGCTGCCCGTCGGTGTCGATCGCGCCGTACCACCAGGACCTGAACCGCTTCCCCGCCTACCTGCAGCAGCTCGACATGGAAAGCAACGGCAAGCGCGTCACGCGCGCCGGCGACACCATCACCGACTACGCAACCGGCCCGGTGATCTGGGGCGACGTGGGCACGAACGGCCAGCACGCCTATTTCCAGCTGCTGCACCAGGGCACGGACGTCACGCCGATGGACTTCATCGCCGCGCTGCGTCCCGCGCACGAATTCCAGAACCACCACGCCGCGCTGCTCGCGAACTGCTTCGCGCAGTCGGAAGCCTTCATGAAGGGCAAGACGGCGGACGAGGTGCGCCAGGATCTCGCCGGACAAGACGCCGCCGAGATCGAACGCCTCGTGCCGCACAAGACCTTCCCGGGCAACCGTCCGAGCAACACGATCCTGATGGAGTACCTGACGCCGGCCACGCTGGGCGCGCTGATCGCGCTGTACGAGCACAAGGTGTTCGTGCAGGGCGCGATCTGGGACGTGAACAGCTACGACCAGTGGGGCGTGGAACTGGGCAAGGTGCTGGCCAAGAAGATCGAGGCGGAGCTGAACGGCGAGGCGCAACCGGCGCAGCACGACGGTTCGACCAACGGCCTGATCGCCCGCGCCAAAGCGGCCGTCTGAGGAGGTGCCATGAAGACCGAAAAATTCCACATCGTGCATGACGAACGGATGCTGGTCGGCGAATCGGCCGTCTGGCATGCGGTCGAGTCCGCGCTGTACTGGGTCGACATCGACGGCAAGTCGGTGCACCGCCTGCATCCGTCGAGCGGCAAGTACTCGCGCTGGAACACGGACACCGAGCCGTCCGCCATCGCCGTCGACCAGGACAACAACCTCGTGCTGGCCACGCGCGCCGGCTTCGTCTACCTGAACACGACGACGGGCGACATCGACGACATCGTGGCCGCGCCGTACGACACGTCCATCGTCCGCTTCAACGACGGACGCACGGACCCGGCGGGCCGCTTCTGGGTCGGCACGATGTACGAGCCGCGCGACCAGCAGAAGGCCGAGATGTACGTGCTGGACAAGGGCGAGTTGCGCCTCGCCTGGGCCGGCGGCATGACGAACTCGAACGGCCTGTCGTTCAGCCCGGACGGCAAGACGATGTACCACTCGGACACGACGAGCCACCGCGTCGACGCGTACGACTACGACGTCAAGACGGGCACGGCATCGAACCGCCGCAACCTCGTCACCTTCTCCGACGACAAGAAGGCGGCCGACTACGGCGGCCGTCCGGACGGCGCGGCGGTGGACAGCGAAGGCAATTACTGGTCCGCGATGTTCGAAGGCGGCCGCATCGTCAAGCTGTCGCCGACCGGTGAGCTGCTGCAGGAAATCGAGCTGCCGGTGCGCTGCCCGACGTCCGTCGCGTTCGGCGGCCCCGATCTGCGCACGCTGTTCGTCACCAGCGCCAGCAAGGGCCGCTCGAACGACGAGCTGGCGAAGTATCCGCACAGCGGCAAGGTGCTGGCGTTTACCGTCGACGTGCCTGGCGTCGAGCAGGCCGAATACCGCGGCTGATTTGACGGCTGCGCATCGTGGGCTCGGGGAGCCCACCCTACGATACTTGCTGCCGTAGGGTGGGCACCCCGTGCCCACCTTTTCTCCGTCGCACCCACACCGCCACGGATGTGGCACCATTACCTGCCACTGCACGCATTTGCGTAGTAAAATTTCTTGCGCTATCCATATTCGTGTAGTAAATTTACAGCATTTCACTCCTCGACAGACACCATGGCACTTTCCGATTTCGATCTCGTTTTCTTCGGCGGCAGCGGCGACCTCGCGATGCGCAAGCTGCTGCCGGCGATGTATGCCCGTGACGTGTGCAACGACCTGCCCGCGACGGCGCGTATCATCTGCGTCGGCCGTGACGAGATGTCGCAGGAAGCGTTCATCGAGATGGTGGAAACCAATGCGAAAACGCACGTGAAGGAAAACGTCGATGCCGGCGCATGGCAGACGTTCCTGGACCGCATCACCTACGTCGCCGTCGACGCGGGCAACGTGGCGACCTATGCGGCGCTGGCGGAAGCGCTGCGCAAGGATTCTTCGCTCACGCGCGTGTACTACCTCGCGACGCCACCGCAGCTGTTCGCGACGATCTGCGAAAACCTGGCCGCCGTCGGCCTGGCCACGGCGAATTCGCGCGTCGTGCTGGAAAAGCCGCTGGGCCGCGACCTGGCATCGGCCAAGCAGATCAACGCCGACGTCGGCAAGGTGTTCGCCGAATCGCAGATCTACCGGATCGACCACTACCTCGGCAAGGAAACCGTGCAGAACCTGCTGGCCCTGCGCTTCGGCAACATCCTGTTCGAGCCGCTGTGGCGCCGCGAGTGGATTTCCGACGTGCAGATCACCATCGCGGAAAAGATCGGCGTGGGCAACCGCCTGGGCTATTACGACAACTCGGGCGCGCTGCGCGACATGCTGCAGAACCACCTGCTGCAGCTGCTGTGTATCGTCGCGATGGAACCGCCGACGTCGATCGCGCCGGACGCCGTGCGCGACGCCAAGCTGCAGGTGCTGCGCTCGCTGAAGCGCTTCACGCCGACGACGCTGTCGCAGAACATCGTGCGCGGCCAGTACCGCTCGGGTTATGTCGACGGCCAGGCCGTGCCGGGCTACCGCGACGAACCGGGCGCGCCCAAGCAATCCAAAACGGAAACCTTCGTCGCAATGAAGGCCGAGATCGACACGTGGCGCTGGGCCGGCGTGCCGTTCTACCTGCGCACCGGCAAGCGCATGGCCGACCGCCTCGCGGAGATCGTCGTGCGCTTCAAGCCGATCCCCCATTCGATCTTCAACCAGCCGACGTCGAGCTTCCAGCCGAACAGCCTCGTGATCCGCCTGCAGCCGGACGAAGGCCTGTCGATGAACCTGATGGCCAAGACGCCGGGCGACTCCATGCGCCTGAAGCAGGCCGAACTCGAACTCGATTTCCGCGAACAGTTCAAGTCCCCGCGCATGGAAGCGTACGAGCGCCTGCTGCTGGACGTCCTGCGCGGCCAGCTGACCCTGTTCATGCGCGGCGACGAACTGGAAGCCGCGTGGGAATGGGTCGAGCCGATCCTCGAATACTGGGAGCAGGACGACACGACGCCGGTCCCGTACACGTCCGGCACGTGGGGCCCGGCCTCGTCTTCCGCGCTGATCGGCCGCGACGGCCTGCAGTGGCGCGAAGAGGCGCTGCCGGAAGACTGAGGAATTACCGTGCTGCTCGATTCGATCCGTACCCAGCTCGACTCGCTGTCCAAGTCCGAGCGCAAGGTGGCGCTCGCCGTGCTGGCCGCGCCCAGCGCCACCGTGAGCCAGAACATCACGGCGCTGGCGCGCAGCGCGCAGGTGTCCGAGCCGACGGTCGTGCGCTTCTGCCGCACGCTCGGCTACGACGGCTGGCACGAGTTCAAGCTGAAGCTCGCGCAAGGCCTCGCGCTGGCGCTGCCCGGCGCCAGCGAGCAGCCGGCGCAGGACGACCTGGCCGCGGACCTCGTCAACAAGATCTGCAGCCGCTCGATCAACACCCTGCTCGACCTGCGCAACAACCTGAAACCGGAACTGATCCAGAAGGCGCTCGACATCCTGTCGCGCGCCAACAAGATCGAGTTCTACGGCCAGGGCACATCCGGCTTCGTCGCGGCCGACGCGCAGCATAAATTCTTCCGCTCGGGCGTGCCGACCGTCGCGTACACCGACCCGGCGATCCACGCCATCGCGGCCGCGCTGCTGCGCGAGGGCGACGCGCTCGTCGCGATCTCCCAGCGCGGCAACAACCCGTCGCTGACGCGCTCCGCGAAACTGGCGCGCCGCGGCGGCGCCGAAGTGATCGTGCTGGCGCCGTCCGGCACGCCGCTCGCGGACATGGCGAGCCTGCTGATCCCGATCGACCTCGTGTTCGCGACCGATCCGTACACGCCGATCTCGGCGCGCCTGGCGTACCTCGTCGTGATCGACGTGCTCGCGGTCGGCCTCGCGCTGCAGCGCGGTCCGGAGTTCCGCAAGAAGATGCAGAACGCGCAGAAGGCGCTGCAGGAATTCGACCTGCAGTTCGACTCCTTCATCGGCTGACGTTCATCTCATGTCTTCCCCCGTCTTCTTCGAGAAAGCAGAAGACTTCCGCGCCTGGCTCGCGGCCCACGCCCACGACGCGAAAGAACTGCTCGTGGGCTTCCACAAGGTCGGCACGGGCACGCCGTGCATGACCTGGTCCGAGTCGGTGGACCAGGCGCTGTGCTACGGCTGGATCGACGGCGTGCGCAAGCGCGTCGACGACGCCACCTACACGATCCGCTTCACGCCGCGTAAAACCGGCTCGATCTGGAGCGCGGTGAACATCGACAAGGTGACGAAACTGCGCGCACTGGGCCTCATGACGCCGGCCGGCGAAGCGGCGTTCGCGCAACGTTCGGAAGACCGCTCGCGCGTGTATTCGCACGAGCGCGAGACGCCCGCCGAACTGGCGCCCGAGGACCTTGCCCGCTTCCGGCGCCACAAGGCCGCGTGGGCGTTTTTCGAAGCGTGCCCGCCCGGTGCCCGCAAGCGCATGATCCACGTCGTGACGAGCGCGAAGAAGCCGGAGACGCGGGCCGCACGGCTCGACCGGCTCATCGCGGCGTGTGCCGAAGGCCGGCGGCTCGACGTGTGGAAATAAATCAGTAGCCGACCGTGAACCGCTCGCGCACGTGCGCCGGTTTTTCGATCTCGTCGGCCAGCGCGACGGCGTAGTCTTCGTACGAGATCGTGCTGCCCTTCTCGCTCACCAGCAGCTCGTCCTTGGCGAGGCGGAATTTACCGGTACGCTCGCCCGCCACGAACAGCGCGGACGGCGAGATGAAGGTCCAATCGAGGTCGGTCACGCCGCGCAGCGCATCCAGGAAATCGGCGCCCTTCGTCGCCTCGTCCTTGTACGCGGCCGGGAAATCGGGCTGGTCGACGAGGCGCTTGCCCGGTGCGACGAACAGGCTGCCGGCGCCGCCCACGACGAGATAACGTTTTACGCCGGACGCGCGCACGGCACCGATCAGCGCTTGCGGATCGGTGCCGAGGAAGCGCAAGGAACTGACCACGGCGTCGTGGCCCTTCAGCACGTCGGCCAGGCCGGCCGGATCGGCGGCGTCGCCGCGCGCCGCCGTGACGCCGGCGCGCGCCGGGACTTTCGAAGGATCGCGGGCGATGGCCGTGACCTGGTGGTTGCGCGAAACGAGTTCGTTCAGGATGCGCGTGCCGACGTTGCCGGTGGCGCCGATGAGAGCGATGCGTGCCATGGAATTCCTTTGGTCTGTGGTTGAGGATAGGTCTAAAATCGAGACCGTAGAATCATCTTATGCCAGCCTGCATATGCCGCACAAGAAGTCAGAACGGCATGATCAGGTCAGCGGAAACTGACCATTACCCGTGAACACGCCATGTCCAAGACCACCCTGCTCGCCACCGACCGCCCCTTCGACCAACCCTGCCCCATCCGCGACGTGCTGGACCGCATCGGCGACCAGTGGAGCATCCTCGTGCTCGATGCGCTCGAGGGCGGCACGAAGCGTTTCAACGAATTGATGCGCGCGCTGGGCGACATCTCCAAGCAGATGCTGTCGCAGACGCTGAAGCGCCTGGAGGAGGACGGCTTCGTGCGCCGCACCGTCTATCCGGAAGTGCCGCCGCGGGTCGAGTACGACCTCACGCCGCTGGGTCACTCCTTCCTCGTGCCGATGAAGGGCCTCGTCGCCTGGGCCGACGAGCACCACCGCCACGTGTGCGAGGCGCGGCGTGAATACAAAGGGACTGTCCCGCGTTGACGCAAAAATCGTCATACCGCTGAGTGTTATCGCTATACATTCCCTGTCATCAAACTGTTAGGATCGTGCGATCAGCACCATGACAAGGAGACGGCAGTGACGAAGATGAATCCCGCCCGGCGGCGCGTGCTCGCGACGCTGGGCCTCGCGGCGGCGTACCCCGGCCCGGCCGGCGCCACCGTCGTGGCACGCACGGAGGGCAACAAGGAACAACTGGCGTTGTGGTACGAGCGCCCCGCCGGTCCATGGGTGGAGGCCCTCCCCGTCGGCAATGGGCGGCTCGGCGCGATGGTGTACGGCCGCCCGCTGCAGGAGCGCCTGCAACTGAACGAAGACACGCTGTGGGCCGGCGGTCCGTACCGCTTCGACAATCCCGGATTCAAGACCGCGCTGCCGCGCGTGCGCGCGCTGATCGACGAGGGCCGCTTCATCGAGGCGCGCGACCTGGTGGCAAAATCGCTGATCTCGAAGCCGGCCACGCAGATGCCGTACGGGGCCGCCGGCGACCTGCTGCTGGACTTCCATGGACTCACCCCGGCGGCTGCGTATCGCCGCTCGCTCGACCTCGACACCGCCATCGCCACGACGCGCTTCACGAGCGGCGGCGCGCGCCACCTGCGCGAGACGTTCGCGAGCGCGCCCGACCAGGTGATCGTGCTGCACCTGCAGGCAAGCGGCGGCGGCACGCTGGATTTCGACGTCGGCTACCGCCACCCGCGCCAGGTCGATTACGGCAAGGCCAATTACGACGGCAAGTCCGCAGACGACCCCTCGGCCGCCACGGGTGCGCCCTGGGACGTGAAGGAAGACCTGGAAGAATCGAAGCGGCCGGCCAGCCTGGCGATCCGCGCGGACGGTCCGCGCGCCCTGCTGGTCGAAGGCCGCAACGCGGACGCCGCCGGCGTCAAGGGCGTGCTGCGCTACGCCGTGCGCGTGCAGGCCATGGGCGACGGCAAGGTCGACGTCGAAGGCGGCCGCCTGCGCGTGCGCGGTGCGCGCGAGGTCACGCTGCTCATCGGCGCCGCCACCAGTTTCGTCAACTTCCGCGACACGAGCGGCGACCCGGTGCAGGCCGTGCGCACGCGCCTGGACGCCGCCGCGCGCAAGCCATATGCACGCCTGCGCGCCGACCACGTCAAGGCGCACCGCGCACTGTTCTCGCGCCTGTCGCTGCGCATCGGCCGCGCCGACGCCGGCGCCGCGATCCCCACCGATGCGCGCATCGCCGCCGTCCCGCGGACGGACGACGCCGCGCTCGCGGGGCTGTCCGCGCTGTACCTGCAATACGGCCGCTATCTGCTGATCTCGTCGTCGCGGCCCGGCAGCCAGCCCGCCAACCTGCAGGGCATCTGGAACGAGGGCATCTACCCGCCGTGGGGCGGCAAGTACACCATCAACATCAACACGGAGATGAACTACTGGCCGGCGGAAGCGGCCAACCTGGGCGAATGCGTGGAGCCGGTCGTGAGGATGGTCGAGGAGCTGGCCGTGAACGGCGCCGACGTCGCGCGCGACAGCTACGGCGCCCGCGGCTGGGTCGCGCATCACAATACCGACCTGTGGCGCGCGGCGGCGCCCATCGACGGCCCGAACTGGGGCATGTGGCCCTGCGGCGGCGCGTGGATGTGCAAGACGCTGTGGGACCACTACGAGTACACCCCGGACGATGCGTTCCTGGCCCGCATCTACCCGCTGCTGAAGGGCGCCTCGCAGTTCTTCGTCGACGTGCTCGTCGAGGACCCGCAAGGCCGCGGCCTCGTGACGTCGCCGTCGATCTCGCCGGAAAACACGCACCATCCGGACGTGGCCGTGTGCGCGGGTCCGGCGATGGACCGCCAGATCGTGCGCGACCTGTTCGCGTGGACGCTGGCCGCGCACGAGCGCGTGGGCGATCCGGACGCGGACTTCCGCAAGACGGTGGAAGCGAAACGGGCACGCCTGGCGCCGGACCGCGTCGGCGCCCAGGGCCAGTTGCAGGAGTGGCTGGATGACTGGGACGGCCAGGCGCCGGAACAGCATCACCGCCACGTGTCGCACCTGTACGCCGTCTATCCCAGCGAGCAGATCAACGTGCGCGACACGCCGGAGCTGATCCAGGCTGCCAAGACGACGCTGAACACGCGCGGCGACCTGTCCACCGGCTGGGCCACGGCATGGCGCCTGGCGCTGTGGACGCGCATGGGCGACGGCGAGCGCGCCTACGGCATCCTGCGCGGCCTGCTGGACCGGCAGCGCACCTACCCGAACATGTTCGATTCGCACCCGCCGTTCCAGATCGACGGCAATTTCGGCGGCACGGCTGCGATCCTGGAAATGCTCGTGCAATCGTGGGGCGGCGAGATCCGCATCCTGCCCGCGCTGCCGCGCGCGTGGCCGGAAGGTGCCGTGCACGGCATTCGGGCACGCGGCGGCATCGAGGTCGACCTGGACTGGGCCGGCGGCCGTGCCACGCGCGTCGCGCTGCGCGGCAAGCCGGGACAGTCGGCGAAGGTGCGGATCGGCGAGCGCCTCGTGACCGTCAAGCTCGACGCGTCCGGCCGCGCGCGCGTCGCGCTCACTTAGTTGACCGCCACCGGGACGGGGGCGGAAGCGCGGCGCCGCGCCAGCAGCACGATCAGCGCGGCGACGCCGCACGCCGCGGCCGCCGTGTACACGGCCGGCGAATACGTGAACGCGATCGTGCGGATGCGGCCCGCGCCGTAGGCCGCCACGGCCGCCCCGAGCTGGTGGCCGGCGAAGACCCAGCCGAAGATCATCGGCGCGCGCTTGCCCCAGGCCTGCGCGGCCAGCTTCACGGTCGGCGGCACGGTCGCGATCCAGTCGAGGCCATAGAACATGGCGAACAACGTCAGGCCCGTGAGCGTGAAGTCGGCCGACGGCAGCCACGCGAGCGACAGCCCGCGCATGCCGTAGTACCAGCACAGCAGATAGCGGCTGTCGTAGCGGTCGGACAGCCAGCCGGACAGGATCGTGCCCACGAGGTCGAACGTGCCCATCATCGCCAGCACGGACGCGGCCGGGACGGCGCCCAGGCCCGCGTCGCCGCACAGCGAAATGAAGTGGGTCTGGATCAGGCCATTCGTCGACAGGCCGCAGATGAAGAAACTGCCGAACAATACCCAGAACACGCGGTCGGCGCGCACGCTGGCCAGCGTGGTGAACGGCGTGCGGATCGAGACCGGTGCGCGCGCCGGCACGACGGGTTTGACGGTCGTGTCGCCGCCATAGGGTGCGAGCCCCAGTTCCTGCGGATGGTCGCGCACGAACAGCAGCGCGAGAATCGCCACGAGCGCGCAGCTGGCCATCACGGGCAGCAGCGCCAGGCGCCAGCCGCCATGCTCGATCAGCCACGTGCCGACGGGGAGGAACACGAGCTGCCCCGTCGCCGAGCTGGCGGTCAATAATCCCATCACGAGGCCGCGGCGCTGTTCGAACCAGCGGTTGGCGACCACGGCGTTGAGGACCAGGGCCGTCATGCCGGAACCGATCCCCAGCATCACGCCCAGCAGCAGCACGAGGTGCCAGAAGTCCGTCATCTGGCGCACGAGACCGAGGCCGGCCGCGATGACCGCGAGCGCCGTCACCATCACGTTGCGCAGGCCGAAGCGCTCCATCAGCAGCGCGGAAAAGGGTCCCATCAGGCCGAACAGGGCGAAACGGACGGCGAGCGCGGACGAGATCTGGTCGACGGTCCAGCCGAATTCATGGCTCAGGGGTTTCAGCAGCGCGCCCGGCAGGCCGAGGGCGGCGGACGACGACAGCGCCGTCAGGAAGGTGATGGCGGCGACGAGCCAGCCGTAGTGCAGGCCGCGGCGGCCCATCCACTGGGCGAGATTTGTGGAAAGCATGGACGTCCTTAGTCGAGAAGACGGGCCGTGGCCGCGTCGAGGATGCGGTGGGCAAACGCGTCGTCGTCGACGGACCGCGCCAGCACGAGCGCGCCGACCATCGTGGCGAATGCGGCCAGCGCGTCGTCCGGCGTCGCGTCGGCGTTTTTCCTGCGCATGGCATCACCGAGGATGTCGACGAAGGTCTTGACGCCGGCCTCGAAATGGCGCGGCAGTTCCGGGCCGTGGCGGGCCGCGTCCGGGCCGAGCGAGGCGATGACGCAGCCGGTGCCCACGCGGCCGCGGTGGCCCGGCGTCAGGTAGCGGCGTACGAGGGCCGCGTAGGCGCTCTCCCCGGCGTCCGCCGCCGCGCGCCGCCAGCCGTCGATGCCGGTCTCCAGCGCGCGGTCGCAGGCCTGGGCGATCAGGTCGTCCTTGGACTTGAACTGTTTATAGAACGCGCCGTGCGTGAGGCCGGCCGCGGCCATCAGCTCGGCGAGGCCGACGCCGTCGAAGCCCCGTTCGCGGAACAGGCGGCTGGCGGCGTCGATGACGGCCTGGCGGTTTTCCTCCGCCTGGATTCGATTGACTCGCATGGTTTCCTCCAAAATGGATGTCAATCATAATCCATTTTCCAAAATAGATGTCAATCACAATCTATTTTTACTGCCGTAAAATACGCACTTTCGACAACGCAGCATCGTCCGCCATGCACATCAATCCCGAACGCAGCACCCGCCCCGACTACGACCTGCTGGTACGCCAGGTCGCCAGCGTCCTCGAGGGCGAGCGCGACCTCATCGCCAACGCGTCGCAGTTCTCGGCACTCGTCTACGACACGCTCGCCGACCTGAACTGGGCCGGTTTCTACCTCACCGTGCCCGCGAAATCGGGCGACGGCCAGGACCTGCTCGTCGGCCCGTTCCAGGGCAAGCCGGCGTGCGCCCGCATCCCGTTCGGCCGCGGCGTGTGCGGCACGACGGCCGTCAAGCGCGAAACCATCGTCGTGCCGGACGTGCACGCGTTCCCGGGCCACATCGCGTGCGATTCGGCGTCGAATTCGGAAATCGTTATCCCGCTCGTCAAGAACGGCAGGCTGGTGGGCGTGTTCGATATCGACAGCCCGCTGCTCGACCGCTTTTCCGGCGAGGACAAGGCCGGGCTGGAGGCCATGGTGGCGGCGTTTCTCGAGGCGACCGACTGTTGAATGACGCGGACGTCACACGCGGGCTCGGGGAGCCCGCCCTACGATCCAATATGCCGTAGGGTGGGCACCCCGTGCCCACCAACACAGGCCCGACGATTGGTACAATAGCCGTCTACTCCTCTTTCCTGCCGCATCATGAACCAACTCGAACAGCTCAAGCAGTACACCACCGTGGTGGCCGACACCGGCGACTTCCAATCGATCAAGGCCTACGCGCCGCAGGACGCGACGACGAATCCGTCGCTGATCCTGAAGGCCGTCCAGAAGCCGGAATACCGTCCGCTGCTGGAAAAGACCATCGCCGACTTCCCGAACGCGTCGACCGAGGAAATCGTCGACCGCCTGCTGATCGCGTTCGGCACCGAGATCCTGAAGTTCGTGCCGGGCCGCGTCTCGACCGAAATCGACGCCGCCCTGTCGTTCGACACGGAAGCGACGGTCGCCAAGGGCCGCGAACTGATCGCCCTGTACGAAGCGGCCGGCATCCAGCGCTCGCGCGTGCTGATCAAGATCGCATCGACGTGGGAAGGCATCCGCGCCGCCGAGATCCTCGAGAAGGACGGCATCCGCTGCAACCTCACGCTGCTGTTCTCGCTGTGCCAGGCCGTCGCCTGCGCCGAAGCGGGCGTGCAACTGATCTCGCCGTTCGTCGGCCGCATCTACGACTGGTACAAGAAATCCACGGGCACCGACTACCAGGGCGCGGACGATCCGGGCGTGCAGTCGGTCAAGCGCATCTACCAGTACTACCGCAAGTTCGGCTACAAGACCGAGGTGATGGGCGCGAGCTTCCGCAACACGTCGCAGATCCTGGAACTGGCCGGCTGCGACCTGCTGACCATCTCGCCGGACCTGCTGCAGAAGCTGGCCGACACCGAAGGCGCCGTCGAGCGCAAGCTGGTGGCGGACGCGAATGCCGACATCGAGAAGATCGCCCTCGACGAAAAGACGTTCCGCTTCATGCTGAACGAAGACGCGATGGCGACCGAGAAGCTGGCCGAAGGCATCCGCGCGTTCTGCGCCGACTCCGGCAAGCTGAAGAAGATGATCGAAGAGATGCGCTGATCCGCACGGACCGCGCAAGTCAAACGGCAGCCCGCGGGCTGCCGTTTTTGTTTAACGCGTGAGCATCAGGCGCGGCGCCTCGACCGCGTCGAGACGGAACACGCTGACCAGCTGCCCCAGCACGGCCGCCTGTTCCTGCAGGCTCTGGGCCGTATGGGCCGCCTGCTGCACGAGTCCCGCGTTCTGCTGGGTCACCGTGTCCATCTGCGTGATGGCCCGGTTCACCTGCTCGATGCCGCAGCGCGTCAGCAGCATGGCGCCACGTATGCCCTCGCCGCGGCGGCGGGCATCGCGCTGCTGGGTGCTTGCATCAGCTTTGCGCGGCTGCACCCGCGTACGAAAGGCCGATGAGGGCCGGGATCACTGCGTGAACGCGATCAGTTCGATGTTCAGGTCACGCATCCCGGCCGGGGCATAGATCGCGATCGCTTCCGCTTTCAACGCATTGTCGTAGAGGCCGTTCCTGGTCGACACCGAGAAGTAATACGTATCGGGACGGACCGGCACGGCGGCCGGCACCTGCGGCATGTGCGTCAGCGCGATGCCGGGAAGGGCCGACGCGACGATGCGTTCGATGTCGTCGGGCGATCCGATCTTGAACCGGATCGGCACGGCGGACACCAGCTCGAGCGCCGGCATGTCGGCGCTCACGGCCAGGCAAAGCTGCGTGTCCTGGGTCAGCTTCGCCGGATCGAGCGCACCTCTGAAATGCGTGCGGCGATTGTCCTCGGCCACGAGCGGAATCGTGAAATACCTGGCCGAGATGACGGTATCGACGAGGTCCCGGATCACCGCATCGAGCTGCGCGAACGTGACGCCGGGATCCGCGTGGTCGTAGGCCGGCAAGTCCGACGTCGCGTACCTGTCCGAAAAGGTCATCAGGCCGCCCGCAAGCGCGAGCAGCTTCTCGTACAGCGCCTCCGGATGCTGTACGCGGGAACGCGCGCAGTGCTGCAGGGATGCGTTCGCGGTGCTGATGACGTTCAGCATCCACCAGGACGTGATGTCGCCGGCGTGGACCTCGAAGGTGGACGCGTTCGTCTTCCGGTGCGCGGCATGAAGGGACACGATCTTCGCGGTCAATGCGCTCATCAGGCCGTCGAGCAGTTGCTGGAGCGGACGGGCAGCACCGATCGCCACGCACGGCGGGACAAACGTCGGATCGACCTCGAAACCGCCGCGCGGATCGCGATGGATGCGCAGCACGGGAAAACTGACGTGGCCATCGCGCGGCTCGGCATGCGAAACGAGCCGGGCCCGCTTCTTCAGGAACGGCACGTCGATCGGCACCGCGTCGCTGAACAGGTCGGACGTCTCCGACTCGGCCAGCGCGTAGCGGCCGCCTTCCTCCGCATTCGCGCCATGCGGCCGAATGGTCGGAAGCGCGGCATACATCGTGAACGTATTGATGTCCTGGGGCAGCTGGGTCAGGTCGACCGGAACCGGCAACAAGTCCGTCGCAGGTGCCTCATAGACCGCCCCGTCCGGGAAGATCAGCGACATGGCCTGGGCTTCGAGCAGGTTGTGGCCCAGCGCATCCCTGTTCCACTCCAGTAGACGGGCGCCCCAGAAATGCGGATTGAGCGCCGACGCCATCCTGAGCAACCGCGTCTCGTGATACAGGTCCTGCCTCTGGAAATGCTGGGGTCCCAGCGTCAACCCCTCGGACCACAAGATCTTCGCGCCCAAGCTCATCGTTGCCTCCCCGTTCAAAATTTGCTCAAGAAAGCATGGCGGGCATTGCGCATCGGTCTGTTGAGAGGGCGCAACTTTATTCTCAGCAAGAGGGGAATAATGGCGGCTTTAAAGGAAACCAGCATGCAGAGTTTCACGCCAGGTTTGTTCGACCGTCTGGATGCCGATGACGACGCCTTGCACACGTGGAAGGAGAGCATTACACGCGATCTGGAAGCGCTCCTCAACACCCGTTCCGCCCTGCTGCCCGATACGCTGGCCGGCTATCCCGAAGTCAGCGGATCCATCGTGAACTACGGCCTGATCGATTTCGCCGGCATGTGCATGACGAGCGACACGGACCAGAAACGCATCTGCACCGCGGTCCGGCTGGCCATCGAGCGGCACGAACCGAGGCTGCACAAGGTGACGGCGACGCTGCAGCCGAGGAAAGGCGCCATCAACCGGGTCGACTTCGTGATCACCGCCCAACTGAAAAACGCGCCGGTAGCCGATCCGATGCTTTTCAACGCCGTGTTCCAGCCGTCGCTCCAACGCTATTCGATCCAGAGCGTGCGTAACGCTCCCTAGGCACACACATCATGGACGAACTGTTTGCGCAATACGAACGCGAGCTCGTCACCATGCGGCAGCTGTGCCGCGAATACGCCGAGCGCTATCCGAAAGTCGCGGCCAAGCTGCAGCTCGGCGGCGAGGCGTGCGACGATCCGCATGTCGAACGCCTGATCCAGTCCGTCGCCCTGCTGTGCGCGCGGGTGTCGAAGCGCCTGGACGACGCCTATCCGCAATTTACGGAAGCGCTGCTCAACCTCCTGTTTCCGCATTATCTGAGGCCGTTTCCGTCGTGCGCGATCGTGCGCTTCCTTCCGGCCGCCGGCGGCGCCGGAACAGTGCCGCGCGGGACGCTGCTCGAATCGGCACCGGTCCGCGGCGTGCACTGCAAATTTCAGACCGCATACGATGTCGCGCCATCCCCGGTCGCCATCGCGTCCGCCCGCTTCGATGCGGTGATCCGCGCGCCGTCGTCGACCTCGGTCGCGCCGGGCGTGTCGGCGGCGATCGGCATCGAATTCGCGGCCCAAGTTCCAGCCGCTACCCCTGCGCGCATGCGGGTATATCTCGACGGCGACGCGTCGTTCTGCGCGGCGCTGCGCGATGCGCTGTTCATGCGCACGGCATCGGCGTACGTCCAGGCGGGCGCGAATGGCGCCTGGATGCCGCTCGGCGCGATACCGGTGTCGGCGGTCGGGTTTGGCGACGACGACGCCCTGATCCCGTTCGACGCCCGCTCGCACCGTGCCTACCGGCTCCTCGCGGAGTATTTCGCGTTCCCGGAAAAATTCAACTTCTTCGACATCGACCTCGCCGCGCTCCGCGCCCGGCTGCCATCGGACTGCACTGGCTTCACGCTGCACCTCGCGCTGGCGGGCATCGCGCCGGGATCGGACCAGGCCAGGATGCTCGCGGGCCTGTCGGCACAAAGCCTGCTCACCGGCTGCACCCCGGTCGTCAATCTGTTCAGGCAGCCGGGGGTCCCGGTCGGATACACGCAGCGCACCGCGGAATACCCGGTCCTTGCCCATCCCGCGCATGCATCCGGGTACGAAGTGTATTCGGTCGACCGGGTCCACATGGTGCGGCAGCGCGGCAAGGACATCGCCCCCATCGAATTCCGTCCGTTCTATGCGCTGCGCCATGGCGAGAGCGATGCGCACAAGGGCCGCTACTGGATACTGCGCCATGACGACACGCTGGCGGTCACCAGCCCGGGCCATGAAAAAGTCATCGCGCTCGTCGATAGCCACGGCGAGCCGCTCGACGTCGAGCAGACGACGCTGTCGATCGACCTCACCTGCACCAACCGCGACCTGCCCTGCCTGTTGAAATGCGGGTCGACCGACGGCGACCTGACGATACCCGGCGCGGCGCAGGGCGGGAGGATACGTTTCCTGCGCAGGCCCACGCGTCCCCATCGCCTGGCAAACGGCCAGGGTGCCCATTGGCGCCTCATCTCCCACCTGACGCTCAACCACCGCGCCCTGGCGCTGGAAGGGGCCGACGGCCTGCGCGAGATGCTCGCGCTGTACGACTTCACCGGGTCCGCAGTCTCGCGGCGCCAGATCGCCGGCGTCGTCGGCCTCGAACATGCCGAGACGACGGCGTGGATCAGGCACAAGCGCGGAGCCTCACTGGCACACGGGACCGAAGTGCACCTGACGATCGACGAAGAGGCCTTCGTCGGCGCCGGCCTGCACCTGTTCGTGCAGGTCATCGACCAGTTCTTCGCGCTGTATGTCCAGATGAACAGTTTTATCGAGGTGGTGATCCTGTCACACCAAACCGGAGAGGAGCTGTTCCGATGCAAACCACGAAGTGGGAGCATGCCGTTGTCGTGATCGAGCGCCTGCTCGCGGCGCCGTACCGGTACAGCTTCGCACAACTGCTGAACATCCTTGTACGGATGCTGCGCCGACAGGGTATTCCGTACCCCCAGGCGTTCAACCAGGTGCTGCGCTTTCAAAACAGCGTATCGCTGGCTTTTCCGGCAAGCGAGATCGAAAGCATGCAGGTCGAATCAATCGGCGCTGCCGGCACGCCCCGCATTCACATCACCCCCGGATTCATCGGATTGCTGGGCGCGAGCGGCACATTGCCGCTGCATGACACCGAACGGGCAGCCGCCAGGACGGGCGCGGCCGCCGACGAAAGCTGGAAGCCGTTCATCGACCTGTTTTCGAACCGGGCCATCGGCCTCTTCTACGAGGCATGGGGAAAATACCGGGTCGAGCATGGCCTGGACACGCGCGCCCGGGACGATCTGCTTCCGCTCCTGGCCGCATTGGGCGGTCTTCGGCCCACGAGTTTCGGACCGGACCGGCCCTTCGCATCGATTCCAGCGGAAGTCGCCGCCTTCTACGCCGGCTTGCTCAGGACACGCCCGATTGCCGCTTCGACCGTGGAACGTGTTCTCGGCGAGTACTTTGGCGTGCCCGTGCGCGTCGAAGAATTCGTCGGCGCCTGGGATCCGATACGGGCCGGGATCCGCAGCACGCTTGGCGTCACCGATCCCACCCTCGGCCATGGCGCCGCGCTGGGTGGGCGCACCTGGCGAAACGATCTGCGCGTCCGCCTGCATATCGGCCCCCTGGATGAGGAGCAGGCAAATGCATTCCTGCCGCATGGGCGGGCTCACGCGGCATTGAAAGAAATGGTCAGCCTGTTTGCCGTGCCCGCCGTCCAATATGAAGTCAGGCTTTTGCTGAGCAAGCCGTGTCTCAAACCGCTGACCTTGAGGACCAAAGGGCAGGATCGGCGACGTCTTGGATGGAATTCATTCCTGACCGGTACGGAAGGCAAGGCGAGCCGGCCGGAGATTCGGGCGGCCCTTCAGCTTCTTGCTGCCAATCAAAGTTAGCGGCCATTCGGTTGAGTACCTTAACCGGCGGAAATCAGAAACCTGACAAACCATTGGAGGCATTGCATGGATGGGAGTCAAGCGATCGCGGCAGGCGCTGCGCTGTCGGTGTTCAGTCTCAATGCGCAGCACGACCGCTTGATGCGCCTGGCATTCCCCCGGGGGGACGGGCCTGATCCCATTCTCCTGCCGAATCGATTGCGCGCGCACGAAGAAATCTGCCGCTGCTTCCGCTATGAGGTCGAACTCCTGTCGGACGACGCACGGATTCCCTTGAAGGCGATGATGGGCAGGATGGTGACGATTTCCATCGTGCGCGAAGACGGCTCGCTGCGCTACTTCAACGGCTACGTCACCGAATTCCAATTCTTGCGCGCCGACGGCGGTTTCGCGTTCTATCGCATGGTGCTCGAACCATGGCTGGCATTCGCCAAGCTGCGCAAGGACAACGTGTCGTTCCACGGCAAGAGCGTCATCGAATTGACTGAGCTCACTTTTGCCCATTACCGCCAGGCCGACTGGCATGCGGCCATCGTCGGCGACTACCCGCGCATGACCTGCGCCAACCAGTACGACGAAACCGACTACAACCATCTGCACCGCCGCTGGGAAGATCTTGGGCTGCACTACTGGTACGAGCACCGGGCCGATGGGCATACGCTCTGGCTCAGCGACAGGAGCACGCTCGCGCAACCCATCGATCCGGCCGGGATCGACGATTCCGGAGAAATTCCGTTCCGCGACAAAGCCGGTTCGCTCGAAGACGACGGCATTCGGGAATGGAGTCCCGTTCGTCGCATCGGTTCCGGCCAGACGACCCTGGCCAGTTTCGATTACAAGAACCCGATCGTGCAGCGGTCGACCGCCGAGTCACTCAATGACCAGGGCGACGTCTTCCCGTACGAGATCTACGAGAATTCCGGTTCGTACGGTTTCCGGACCCACGACGAGGGCGAACGGATCGCACAGCAGCGCATGGGCGAGCGCGATGCGAACACGCAGTATTTCGAAGCCCGGGGTAACGATCGCACTGCCCAGCCGGGCCGGTGCTTCAAGCTCGGCGGCCATTTCAGCGCCGAGTTGCGCGTTCCCAAGCGCGGCGAGCCGGCCCAGCCCAGCATACGCGACCGCGACTACCTGATCCTGAGCGTCGACCACGAAGCCAGCAACAACTACCAGGCCGGGCCGGGCGCACCGTCGCATTACGAGAATTCGTTCCGGTGCATGCGCAAGGATATCCAGTGGCGTCCGGGCCGGCACTACAACAGCCGCCCGTGCACCTACCCCGGTATCCAGACGGCGATCGTCGTCGGGCCTGACGGTTCGGAGATCCACACCGATGGATACGGGCGGGTCAAGGTGCAGTTTCATTGGGACAGGCTGGGCAATTATGACGAGAACAGTTCGCCATGGCTGCGCGTGATGTCGCCTGGGGCCGGGAGCGAATTCGGGAATATTCGATTGCCGAGGGTTGGTGAGGAAGTGACGGTGGTCTTCCTCAATGGGAACATCGATCATCCGGTGATTCTTGGGGCGTTGTACAACTTTACGCACATGCCGCCGTGGCGGTTGCCTGAGCAGCAGGCTTTGAGCGGGTTGCGGAGTCGGGAGTTGCAATCAGGCGAAGGCAGTGGGCGAGGTAATCACCTGATCCTTGACGATACTGCTGGCAAGATCCAGGCGCAGTTGAAAAGCGATCATCAGTGTAGTCAGCTGTCGCTCGGACATATTTCTCGCATTGAAGATAACGGCGGCCGCAAGGATGAGCGTGGCGAAGGGTGGGAACTACGTACCGACGGCCATGGGGTTGCTCGCGCTGCCAAAGGTTTACTGTTAACAACTGAAGCAAGGCGTGCAGCTCGCGGACCAATCAAGGACATGGACGAAGCTTCACGTCGTCTCGCAATAGCTGTCGAACAACACCAACTATTGGCCGAGGTCGCCCAAAAGAATGGAACTCACGAGGCCAATATCAATCAGAATGAAATCGTATCGATTTTGCAGTCACAAAACGAAGCGATTGAAGGCACATCTTCTAACAAAAACCGGTTTCCAGAAATGGTTACACCACATTTAGTGCTCGCAAGCGCCGCAGGAATTGTGACCACGGCAGCCACAGACACCCACATTGCCAGCAACGGGCACGCGGCCATCACAACCGGGAAAAGCATTTCCCTGGTCTCGAACATGAACATCTTCGCCAGCATTCGGGAAGCTTTCCGCTTGTTTGTTCAGAAAGCAGGTATGAAGATGGTTGCCGCAGCAGGCGACATCGATATACAGGCCCTCTCAGATAACATTAAGTTGCTGGCTAAGCTGGAGATATCACATACGGCCAACCGTATCACCATCAGCGCCAAGGAAGAAATTGTCATTAATGGTGGCGGTAGTTACGCAAAATTTGCCACGTGCGGTATCGAGCATGGAACCAACGGGACTTTCATCGCACACGCTACAAGTCACAGGTTCTCGGCAGCGAAGAACCTGGATATTCCAACACTAAGCGCACAGTCTGTCCAGGCAGGCGATCATGATGCTAAAGAATTAGAACAGTACTTTTCGTTCGAGGACTCGAATGGCAAACCAGTATCCGGCTTTAGCTACCGGATAGACAGCATGGAGGAAAAATTAATCGAAGGCATTCTTGACGAAACCGGACGCACGCCTGGATTTCCGGTTGATCAGGAAATCAGGCACACATCCTGGATTAGCCAGAAATAAGAATGCAAGCGATAAAAGAAATGTTATCTCTCCAAAAACCCGCCCGATCGTCAAGAAAATTCAAGCCTATGCAAGCCTAGCCTGATCGCGGTTGCCTACGCGTATCTGCAACATCGCGACACCTCGACTACTCGCCATACTCAAGAGGGCCATTCTGATATGCCATTATTCAATATCAAGCAAATCAAAACAACGGGCGCTGCAGTAAATCACGCATTAAACAATATTCGGAGAGAGCAAGCATGAGTGGCATGGAGCCCAACATCAAAAGACTTGCTGCCATCGCTTATGGCGAAGCTTCGACTTTAAACGATCCTGATGAGATTTCGGGAATTGCATTTGCCGTATCGAACCGTGCTCGCGCTTGGGGCAAAAAGACCGTAGACGAACTGATCCAGGCCGACCCAAACTACACATATGCAATCAATGGCAAGAATAGGCGTTATGAACGGTTCATGAAAACCAAAAATACCGATGAGATCGCCCAAGACTCGGGGATGAAGCTAGCGCTGGAGGCTGCCGTCAAGGCGTGGACCAAAGACGGCCCCGATCCTTCGAATGGAGCTTATTGGTGGGACGGTCTTGACTTCAAGACAAATTACGCGAATCACCCAAAAGTCAAGGACGGCTTCCGTTTCGGCGATCCAAGCCATAACATATTCAGCGTCGAAGAAAAGCTTTTTGAGCGAATATTATATTGGAAAGTTCGGAATCGAAGAACTGGTGAGGAAGTGAATTCTAAAGAACGTGGCCGCTTTAGCGCGGTCTGGCGGTCCACTGCTGCACATGGAAAAACAATATTCTGGCTCCACGATTCCGATTACCTGACCACTTCCGGCGGAAAGGCGTACCGATGAAAAAGCCGTTCTTGATGTTTGCTGGCATCGTTTACTGGCCCTTATCAGCTTGGTCACAAACCGTGTACGATGGATATGAGGCGTATTACGCAACGCAGAACAGCCTGTTTACGACAACAACGCCGTTTCACTTTTCAGGCTCACGTAATACTGTAGTGTCCTGGCAAGGAAAGCGGATCGACTTAGCGCGGGCCAGAGCATTTCCTGGGGAGTTCACAGTAAATGATGACCTCGGGTCTGACGTGAAAGCGTACGAACATTTTCCGTTCGCTTGCGTCGAAGGCCAGTCCTCTGCATCAAGTGGTACCGCGGTTCGTCATTGGTCGGTGTATTTGATGGAAATGCGATCGAAACATCAAGTTATTGCCTATAAATTGCCGAGTTTGTTTGCCTCTTGCTTGGCTGTACGACTAGATGCCTTTAAGCGTCCGCTATTCAATAATGCAGATTACATCTACCCACCTGGAGTAGATCTACCGTCAGGTGTCACACTAGACGAATATGTTATCGACAAAGACAAATTTGTCCCTACTGGACATTCAGTAACGCTTGAATTTATCGAGCCGGAGAACGTTTGGAAATTTCGAGTAAAAGACGTTAAATAATTATACCGGCTAGCATAACTTTCAGAGATGATAAAAACATCCTGTGCAACCACAAAAATTTGTCAGCCAAATACCACACAGCATCGTCAAAGGCACATATGATTGCAACAGACTTAGCATTATCAATCGCTGTATCTCAAGAACAGGCAACTATACCTTTTCAATACAAAGTAAGCAATAAAAGACCAATCCACAACACCTCAATTCAAAAGATTTCCTTCAATCAAATCAATGGAATGAACAAGGACGGAGTCCGGAAAGTCAATGCTGCCTTGATGACTACTTCTGCCGCGTTCAGCAGCGAAGCGAAACAATGCGGCTCTGCCGCCCAAGGTCGCCCATGGGGATATGAATTAACTCTTGAAAAAGTTCTTCTCTCTAGAAAATACCTTAGTGTTGTTTTTGCCAAGTCAACAGTATGCGCGGGGTCTCCCGATATCGAGAAGGAGGCTCGTGTGTTCTCACTCCCAACTGGAAATCTCATACCAGCCAGAAGCCTACTTACGCAAGCCTACTCAAAAGCAAAACTCGTTACCAGCACATCGACGAACAAGGATTTAATTGATTTGGACGAGGAAATGGCTGAAACCATGCTCGAACACAGTAAGGAAATACTGAAGAACGATGACAAACGATGCGATTTTTACTTAAAGAACAGCTCATACCGGCTTTGGACTGACGGGAAAAACCTAATTCTTTTCCCGGAGTATATACAAGCGCAATCTTTCTGCCAGAAAGAATATGTAATCCACCCCGAGGACTAAACAGAATGCTGCTAAAAATTATCGTGGTTGGAGACCAGACCGACCACGGCGGGAAGGTCATCAGCGGCTCGCCGTTGCACGATGTGGACGGAAAACCCATCGCTAGACTAGGCGATCTGGTGGAGTGTCCGCTGTACTACCCGGGCGGCAAACCGCATGGAGTAAACAAGATCGTCACCGCTCACCCCACCATTTCAGTGGGCGGCGTGGCGGTGGCGGTGGAAGACTGCGTGACTGAATGCGGATGTAAATTGATCGGCACGCGCCGTGCCAGTGCAGGTTGAATGGACCAATACAGCTTATGGCCTGAGCTCGATGGTTTTGTCGAATCCTCAGTCGCCTAATCATCGGTGCGCAAGCACTTCGAGCCACTCTACACGTCGCCGCTCCGCAACCCCTCCAGATACGGATCAATCACACACTTCCCCAACGCCTGCAAATTGAAATCCTGCGGATAAAACATCCACTTGCGAACCATCTCATCGATCAGGGTCCACAACCCCAGCGCAACCTGAGTCGGATTCACGTCGCGAGAAATCAGTCCCTTGTCGATGGCGAGGCCGATGCGGCGCCCGGCGCGGCTCTTCCAGTTGGCCAGGTAAAATCCAAAGTAAGTATTAAGGAACCAGGAGAAAGAGTGGGCGATGATTCGGGAGGAAGCATACGCTTATATCACATTGACAATTTTCTCGGGTCAGGCGAAAAAATAGTAAAGGATTGGTTAAAAAGCGGGATCAATCGTACACAGCACGCCGTTAAATATTTAGGATCGCATAATGAACGATGCACTCCGATTTATCGTTTTCTTGACAACCTGCATCCCCGCGACAAACGCTTGCGGAGAAACATTAAGGAAGGTTTATCTCGACAGCAAACGAAACGTGCATATAATTAACGAACATGGGCGGGACACACAAATAACGAACAAAGGAAATGCCAACCTATTAAAACTAGCAGCCAACAGGGAAACCGTGGCCTGGCTCGTTATGAATACTTGGACAGCAGAAGGTGATGATGGGGCCGGCTCTGAAGAGTTAATAATTTATCACAATGGAAACCGTAGCTCACTTAAATGCATGCCTTTCATTCGAGATTATTGGTTCTGGATGAATGGAAGTCAAATAGCCATTGACTGCGGCGGGAGGCACTTTGCAGGGCGGGAAATCCTTTACGACGCCAAAACCATGCGGGAGATTTCAAGTTTTGATGAATCAAAAGTTCCATTAGAGAAACGACCTTGCTGGTCGGACGCTGATAACTAATATTTTTTTCTTTACCGCTCCAAATGGACAACCCAATAGTTTTCCAGTTAGTCTGGAATAAGCCAAGTAAGGAAATTGACGTGATACATAACGGACGTGGTGTGATCCGCATCGACGACAAAACCGACCACGGCGGCCAAGTCATCAGTGCATCCTCAGGCACAACCGTAATGTGCATGGTCGCGGCACTTCAGGACGACATGACGCAGTGCCCGAAGTGCCCGAAGTGCAAGGGTAACTTTGCGATCAAGCCCGGTGGCGCAGGCGCACGGCACGAGGGTAAGCCGTATGCCTACGACGGAAATGTGACGGAGTGCGGCGCACGACTGATGACATCATTATGAGGTCGACTAGGCCGTGAAGGACGGCCCACCACGCAAGCAGACACGCGATAGCTACTCTAAAGAACGTTAGGGCTAGCCGCGTCCCGCCCGCAACCCCTCCAGATACGGATCAATCACACACTTCCCCAACGCCAGCAAATCGAAATCCTGCGGATCGAACATCCAGTTGCGAATCAGCCCATCGATCATGGTCCATAGCCCCAGCGCCACGCGGGCCGCATCGATGTCGCGCGAGATGAGCCCCTTGTCGATGGCGAGCCGGATGCGGCGCTCGGCACGGCTCTTCCAGTTGGCCATATTGTCCTTGCGCCGCTGCCGCACCGCATCCATCTCGCCCACGAACTCCACCTTCAGCGTGGCGATCTCGAACACGCGCCGCGCCCCCGGATCGTTGACCGTCCGGTCCAGCACCGCCAGCATGTGGTTGCGCAGGTCGACCAGCGGGTCGTCCGACTCCACCTGGTCAAGCACCTGCATCTCCGCCTCCAGCGGCAGGATCGCCCGCTCCATCATCGCGTTGAACAATGCGCCCTTGTCGTCAAAGTGCCAATAAATGGCGCCGCGCGTCACACCGGCCGCGGTTGCGATATGCTGCAACGTTGTACGAGAAACACCCTGTTCGACGAACAATTTTTCAGCAGCATCCAAAATGCTGTCGCGGGTCGCTGCCGCTTCTTCCTTGGTTCTGCGGGCCATCCGCCTGACTCTCCGTTTTTATAGGTAGGAAACATTAAACATACACTCGTGATAGTATATCGGGGTTTTCCCAAAAGTCAGTAGTAAAACCGCCTGTTGTGCCGAAGAAGTGTCGCAGGACGGTTTTATTCTTTTTTCCACAAGAAGGAAGCATTGAATGCGCTCTGCCAACTCCTCCTCCCTCACCCTGTCCAGGATCGCCGCGTGCACCCTGGTCGCCGTGGCCATGCTGTCGGCCTGCGGCTCCAAGGATAACGCCCAGGCCGGTCCAGGCGCCGCTGGCGCCAAGATGCCGCCTCCCCAGGTCGGCGTCATCACCACGAAGATCCAGCCGGTCGCACTCGAGACCGAACTGCCGGCCCGCGTCGAGGCAATCCGCACGGCCGAAGTCCGCGCCCGCGTCAACGGCGTCGTGCTGAAGCGCCTGTTCACCGAGGGCAGCTTGGTCAAGCAGGGCCAGTCGCTGTTCCAGATCGATCCGGAGCCCTACCAGGCCCAGCTGAACGCTGCCCAGGCCGCGCTCGGCCGTGCCCAGGCGAACCTGACGTCGACCTCCGCCACGGTCGAGCGCTACAAGCCGCTCGTCGAGGCGCAGGCCGTCAGCAAGCAGGAATTCACGAACGCCGTCGCCGCCCAGAAGCAGGCCGAGGCGGACGTCAATTCGGCCAGGGCCCAGGTGCGCATCGCCAAGATCAACGCCGACTACGCGAACGTGTACGCCCCGATCTCGGGCCGCATCGGCCGCGCGCTCGTGACGGAAGGCGCGCTCGTCTCCGCCACCGAAGCGACGCAGATGGCGCTGATCCAGCAGACCGACAACGTCTACCTGAACATCACCCAATCCGCCGCCGAACTGCAGCGCCTGCGCAAGAACGCCGGCGACAAGGGCCTCGGCGGCAGCGTACCCGTGACCGTCGTCGCGGACGACGGCACCGTGCTGCCGACGAAGGGCAAGCTGCTGTTCTCGGACATCACCGTCGACCCGACGAGCGGCCAGGTCACCTTGCGCGCCCAGGCGGCGAACCCGGACAACGCCCTGCTGCCGGGCCAGTACGTGCGCGTGCGCCTGGCGCAGGCCGAGCTGCCGAACGGCATCCTGGTGCCGCAGCAGGCCGTCACCCGCGGCGGCCCGAACGGCGATACGCTGACCGTGATCGGCGCGGACAACAAGCCGACCCCGCGCACGGTGAAAATCGGTTCGCAGAACGGCGAGAACTGGGTCGTCACGGATGGCCTCAAGGAAGGCGAGCGCGTGATGGTGGACGGCTTCCAGAAGCTGCAGATGCTGCCGCCGGGTACGCCGGTGCAGCCGGTGCCCTGGACGCCGATTGGCGCCCCGGCAGCTCCGGCCGCGGCCAATGCGCAGGCGTCCGCCGCGCCCGCCGGCAAGTAAGCAGGCAAGGCTAGATAAACAGGAACCACAATGGCACGTTTTTTTATTGACCGCCCCATTTTTGCCTGGGTGATCGCGCTGTTCATCATGGTGCTTGGCGGCGTCGCCATCAAGCAGCTGCCGATCGCGCAATATCCGACCGTGGCGCCGCCGTCGATCGTCGTCAGCGTCGCATACCCGGGCGCTTCCGCGCAAACGCTGGAAGATTCCGTCATCTCCGTCATCGAACGCGAGATGAACGGTGCCGAAGGCATGATCTACATGGAGTCGACCAGCCAGGCCAACGGCACCGGCTCCATCACGATCAGCTTCGAGACCGGCACCAATCCCGACCTGGCCCAGGTCGACGTCCAGAACCGCCTCGCGCGCGCGACCCCGCGCCTGCCGGCCGCGGTGACCCAGCAAGGCGTGCGCGTCGACAAGGCCCGTTCGAACTTCCTGCTGTTCACGATTCTCTCGTCCGACGACCCGTCCTGGGACACCGTCGCGCTGGGCGACTACGCGTCGCGCAACGTACTGCCGGAGATCCAGCGGATCAAGGGCGTCGGCCAGGCGCAGTTGTTCGGTACCGAGAAGGCGATGCGCATCTGGATCGACCCGGCCAAGCTGGTCGGCTTCAACCTGTCGCCGGATGACGTCAACACCGCGATCCGCCAGCAGAACGCCCAGGTGGCATCCGGCACGATCGGCGACCTGCCCGTGGCCAAGGGCCAGCAGATCACCGCGACCGTCGTCGTCACGGGCCAGCTGGCCACCGTCGAGCAGTTCGGCAACATCGTGCTGCGCGCGAATCCGGACGGCTCCACCGTGCGCCTGAAGGATGTCGCCCGCATCGAGATCGGCGGCCAGGCCTACGCCACGTCGACCCGCCTGAACGGCAAGCCGTCGACGGGTATCGGCGTGCAGCTGTCGCCGACCGGTAACGCGCTGGAAACCGCGAAGCTGATCAAGGCACGCATGAACCAGCTGCAGAAGTACTTCCCGAAAGGCATGAAGTACTCGATCCCCTACGACAGCACGAAATTCATCCAGATCTCGATCAGCCAGGTGGTGGAAACCCTGATCGAGGCCGTGATCCTCGTGTTCATCGTGATGTTTGTGTTCCTGCAGAACTTCCGCTACACGATCATCCCGACCATCGTCGTCCCGGTCGCCCTGCTGGGCTCCTTCGCGACACTCCTCGCGATGGGCTTCTCGATCAACGTGCTGACGATGTTCGGCATGGTCCTCGTGATCGGTATCGTCGTCGACGATGCGATCGTGGTGGTGGAAAACGTCGAACGCATCATGTCCGAGGAAGGCTTGCCCCCGCTGCAGGCCACGCGCAAGGCGATGGGCCAGATCTCCGGCGCCATCATCGGCGTGACCGTCGTGCTGATGTCCGTGTTCGTGCCGCTGGCGTTCTTCCAGGGCGCGGTCGGCAACATCTACCGCCAGTTCTCGATCGTGATGGTGTCGTCGATCGGCTTCTCGGCGTTCATGGCGCTGTCCCTCACGCCGGCACTGTGCGCGCACCTGCTCAAGCCCGTGGAAGCGGGCCACCACATGGAGAAGAAAGGCTTCTTCGGCTGGTTCAATCGCACGTTCACGACGGGCGCCAAGCGCTACGAAGGCATCGTCGGCAAGATGCTCAAGCGTTCCGGCCGCGCGCTGGTCGTGTTCGTCCTGCTGGTCGGCATCGTCGGCCTGATGTTCGCGCGCCTGCCGAACTCGTTCCTGCCGAACGAAGACCAGGGCTACATCATCGCCAACATCCAGCTGCCGCCGGGCGCCACCGCCAACCGCACCAACGTCGTCCTGCACGCGCTGGAAGACTATGTGCTGAAGCAGCCGGAAGTGGCCGACATGGTCGCCGTGACGGGCTTCTCGTTCACGGGCCAGGGCCAGAACATGGGCCTCGCGTTCATCCCGCTGAAATCGTGGGACGAGCGCAAGGGCAAGGGCCAGAGCGCGCAGGATCTCGCGGGCCGCATCACGGGCCACATGATGGCGCTGCGCGACTCGTTCATCTTCGTCGTGAGCCCGCCGCCGATCCCGGAACTGGGCCGCGGCACCGGCTTCTCGTTCCGCCTGCAGGACCGCGGCGGCCTCGGCCACGCCGCCCTGCTCCAGGCGCGTAACCAGCTTCTCGGCATGGCGATGCAGAGCAAGGTGCTGACGGGCATCCGTCCGGAAGGCCTCGAAGATGCGCCGCAGCTAAAGCTGAACATCGACCGCGACAAGGCGCAGGCCCTGGGCGTGACGTTCGGCGCCATCAACACGGCGCTGTCGACGTCGCTCGGTTCCGCGTACGTGAACGACTTCCCGAACGCCGGCCGCCTGCAGCGCGTGATCGTGCAGGCCGACGCGCCGGAGCGCATGCAGCCGGAAGACCTGCTGCGCATCAACGCCCTGAACACGAAGGGCCAGCCGGTGCCGCTGTCCGCGTTCGCGACGACCCAATGGATCACGGGTCCGATGCAGACCTCGCGCTACAACGGCTATTCGTCGATGAGCATCACGGGCGATGCCGCCCAGGGCTATTCGACCGGCCAGGCGCTCGACGAGATGCAGGCGCTGGCCGCCAAGCTGCCGGCCGGCTTCGCGTATGAATGGACCGGCCAGTCGCGCGAGGAAATCCTCGCCGGTTCGACCGTGTTCGTGCTGATCGGCTTCGCGCTGCTGGCCGTGTTCCTGGCGCTGGCCGCGCTGTACGAAAGCTGGTCGATCCCGGTGGCCGTGCTGCTCGTCGTGCCGCTGGGCGTGCTCGGTTCGCTGCTCGCGGCATCGATGCGCGGGCTGTCCAACGACGTGTACTTCAAGGTGGGCCTGATCACCATCATCGGCCTGGCCGCGAAGAACGCGATCCTGATCGTGGAATTCGCGAAGGACCTGCAGGCGCAGGGCAAGTCGCCGTTCGAAGCGGCGCTGCAGGCGGCGCACCTGCGCTTCCGTCCGATCATCATGACGTCGCTCGCGTTCATCCTCGGCGTGCTGCCGCTGGTGGTCGCCAGCGGCGCCGGCGCCGCGTCGCAGCGCGCGATCGGTACGGGCGTGATGGGCGGCATGTTGACCGCGACGGCACTGGGCGTGTTCTTCGTGCCCGTGTTCTTCGTCGTCATCCGCGGATTCTTCAAGGGCAGCGAACGCCAGCGCAAGAAGTACGCGCACGAAGAAGAAAACACTGTCATCGACTCGAAAATCTGATGAACAACATGAAACGACTCACTCCCCTGGCCCTGGCCCTGGTACTGGCCGGCTGCGTGAACCTGGCGCCCAAGTACGAGCGGCCGCAAGCGCCGGTGGCGGGTGCCTTCCCGACCGTGGAAGGCACCGTCAACAGCGGCAACGCCGTCGCGAGCGAGGCGCCCGCCGCCATCGCGTGGCAGCGCTTCTTCACCGATCCGCGCCTGCAGCAGCTGATCACGCTGGCCCTGGAAAACAACCGCGACCTGCGCGTTGCCATCCTCAACATCGAGGCGGCACGGGCGCAGTACCAGATCCAGCGCTCGAACCAGTTCCCGGCCATTAACGCCGGCATCACGGGCCAGCGCCAGACGACGGGCAAGGACCAGCCGATCAGCAGCGTGTACCAGGCCGGCCTCTCGGTGTCGGCGTTCGAGCTGGACTTCTTCAGCCGCGTGCGCAACCTGTCCGACGCCGCGCTGGCGCAATTCCTCGCCACCGAGGAGGCGCGCAAGACGGCGCAGATCAGCCTGATCGCGCAGGTCGCCAACACGTACCTGACGTTCCTCGCGGACGAGGAATTGCTGTCCCTGACGCAGCAGACCCTGAAGACGCGCGAGGAATCGCTGCGCCTGACCAACCTGCGCTTCGAGAACGGCGTCTCGTCCAAGCTCGACCTGCAGCAGGCCGTGTCGCTCGTCGAACAGGCGCGCACCACGCTGGCCCAGGCCCAGCGCCAGCGCGCGCAGGACCTGAACCTGCTCACCTTGCTGATCGGCCAGACGATCCCCGGCAACCTGCCGACCGGCGCCACGCTCGCGACGACGAACCTGCCGGACCTCCCGGCCGGGATGCCGTCCGACCTGCTGGCGACCCGTCCGGACATCCGTTCGGCCGAGCAGCAGCTGATCGCGGCCAACGCCAACATCGGCGCGGCGCGCGCGAACTACTTCCCGCGCATCACCTTGACGGGCAGCGCGGGCACGGCCAGTTCCGAGCTCTCCGGCCTGTTCAAGAGCGGTACGTTCGGCTGGACGTTTGCGCCGCAGGCGATCCTGCCGCTGTTCGACTTCGGCCGCACCCGCGCCGGCGTCGAGAGCGCCCGTGCCCAGCGCGACATCGCCGTCGCGCAGTACGAAAAGTCGATCCAGACCGCGTTCCGCGAAGTGGCGGACGCACTGGCCGGCCAGGCCACGTACAGCGAACAGCTGCGCGCCCAGCAGGCCGTGGCGGCCGCCGAGACGGACCGCTTCAACCTGTCCGACCTCCGCTACCGCAACGGCACCGCGAGCTACCTGGACCTGCTGGACGCCCAGCGCTCGCTGTTCACCGCGCAGCAGCAGGCCATCCAGGCCAACCTGCTGCGCCTGCAGAACCAGGTCACGCTGTACCGCGTGCTGGGGGGCGGCTGGAGCGAAGCGGGGCCGGCGACGGCGGCACGCTGAGTTAGCCCGTCGTTCCCGCGCAGGCGGGAACCCAATCTGCACGCGCCACCGCAGCGCATGAACTTGGATCCCCGCCTGCGCGGGGATGACGTTTCAAGCGCAGGCAAAGTTATTGCCGCGCGCCATTGGCACGATCCCGACCGGGGCCGGCCGCGATTTCGGTATCATGAAATCGCAGGCCGGCCCCGGTTTTCCATTGCATGCACGGGCGGCCCCGGCAGCCGTCGCCGGACGGCGTCCGCCAGGACCGCAACGCGCGCCGAGCCCGGCCTGTCCGGCACGGTCGCCCCTTGCGCCGCGCCCCACGCCATGCGACATTTTTTTCGTGCACACTGGAAAGCCATCGTCGCCATCGTCCTGCTCGTGGTGCTGGCGACGATGACCGTGAACCCCGGCGCCGCCATGCCGGAACCGCCTTTGGCCATGCGCCTGCGCGCGCACGTGATGGCGCTCGTGGGCGGCCCGCAGGACGCCACCTACATCGGCAACGTGCTGCAGGCGGCCGGCTACGCCGTGCGGGACCGCGGCGGGGCCGGCCACGAACGCCGCATCGAAGCCGTGCTGGCCAGCGTGCCCCCGGGCGAAAAAGCGGCGCGCACGTTCATCGTCGGCGCCCGCGATGACGGCGCCGAAGACGGCGCGCCCGGAACGGCGGCCGTGCTGGAACTGGCGCGCCTGCTGGCGAGTGTGCGCCCGAGCAGCGGTACCGAGATCCGCTTCGTGTTCTTCCTCGCGCCGAAAGCCGCCGCGCTTCCGGGCGTCGACGACGCCCTCCCGTCCGCCGAGCGTCCGGGCAGCTTCATCGCCTACGTGGGCAGCCTGGCATCGTCGCGCGAGGTGCAGGACGCGCTGTCCGCATTCCAGAGCGTCGCGGCCGGCCCGGCGCACGGCCTCGCGACGCCCGCCTACATGCAGGGCGTGACCCTGTCCGACCGCGCCGGGTGGCACCATCCCGGCGCCGGCCTGCCCGCCCTCGTCCTCACCGACACGTCGTTCACGCGCTTCCCGTTCCGCCAGGCGGACAATGCCGCGCCGGATACGGACGAGCCGCCCGAGCAGGTCGTCTTTGCCGGCATGGCGCGCGTGGTGAGCGGCCTCGCGCGCACGCTCACGGCGCTGGCTGCCGGACAGCGCGGATAAGACCCGGCGCGTCCGCCGTGGTCTCCTGCCGTGCGCGCGGATACAGCCAGCCGAAGATGACGGTCGCCGCCGCCGCGCCGGCCAGCTGGGCCAGCACGTAGCCCGGCACGTCCGCGAGCCGGATGCCGGCGCACGTGCCCGTCGCCGCGCGCGCCAGCGTGAGGGCGGGATTGGCGAACGACGACGACGCCGTGAACCAGTACCCCGCGACGATGAACAGGGCCGCCGCATACGGTGTGGCGCCGGGCCGCGTGCGCGCGCAGCCGATGATCGTGGCCAGCAGGCCGAACGTGGCGACGCCTTCGCTCCACCACAGCCCGGCGCCCGTGCGCGCCTGCGTCGCGGCTGCGAACACGGGTTCGCCGAACATCGAATGCGCGAGCGCCACGCCGGCGAACGCGCCGGCCACCTGCGCGGCCAGGTACGGCAGCACGAGCGCGCCCGGCAGGTTGCGCTGCCAGGCTTCGGACAGGGTGACGACGGGATTCAGGTGCGCGCCCGAAACGGCGCCGAACGCGAGGATCAGCACGACGAGGCCGCAGCCGGACGCGATCGAATTGACGAGCAGCGCGATGGCCGCATTGCCGCCCGCCAGCCGGTCGCCCTTGACGGCGGAGCCGACGACGACGGCCAGCAGCAGGGCGGTGCCGAGCCCCTCGGCGACGAGGCGGCGCACAAGTTGGTCGAAGTGCTTCATGGCACGTATTGTGAGGGAGCGCCCCACCCCGCAGTACCGCCGTTCCGGTCTGTTCAGCCGATACGAAGACGCAGGACCGGCCTAGACTGGCTGCTGGATCAGGGAGGGAATGATGTCGAGCAGGTCGGACATCGACACGGGCTTCGACAGGAAGCGTACGCCCGGCGGCATCGTGCCGGCCTCGATGGGATTGCCCGAGATGACAAGGGCCGGCAGTTCGGGCTGCAGGCCGCGCAGGGCGTGGATCACTTCGATGCCGTTCATGCCCGGCATGCGGAAATCCGTGATCAGCAGGTCGATCGGGCCGGCCTCGCCGAAGCGGACGGCGTCGCGCCCGTTGTCGGCGACGGACACGCGATAACCGGCGATGCTCAGGTAGCGCTCGAATACGTACAGGATGGCTTCTTCGTCATCCACGACGAGGATGCGTGGCGGTGCGGGTGGCATCGGCCAGCTTGCCTTTCATTGAAACTTATGCAAGCAAGACTGTAACACACGGCCTCGGGGATGCCCGGCACGTTTCGCGCCGTTATCCAACGCCTATTTGGGACGGAACAGCGCGCACAGCTTGTGACCGTCCGGATCGCGCACGTAGGCGAGATACAGCGGCCCCAGGCTGCTCTCGCGCAGGCCAGGCGGCGCCTCGATCGACGTGCCGCCCTGGGCGACCGCCGTGTCGTGGAACGCGTGGACCTGTTCGGGCGACGCGCATTTGAAGCCGATCGTGGCGCCGTTCGCGCACGTTGCTTCGGCGCCGTCGATCGGCTCGGTGATGCAGAACGAGCCCCCGTCGTGGCGATAGAACAGCCGGCGCTGGCCCGTCAGGTTCGTGTTGGGGAACGGCTCGCCCACGCCGAGGACGCCCAGCACGGCGTCGTAAAAACGCTTCGAACGATCGAGGTCGTTGGAACCGATCATGATGTGACTGAACATGCTTGTCCTTTCCTTAAGATGGATGCCGCGGTCAATCCAGGAGCACGACGTCCGGCAGGTTCGCCAGCACCTGGTCCCACGTATCGTAGCATTCCAGCGTCTCGACGACGACGGGCAGCGGCTCGGCCCAGATCTCCGGCAGCATGCGTTCCTCGCGTGTGCGCGTCGCGAACGCGAGCTTTTCCACGGGCGGTTCGAAGCGCGCGTCGACGCCGGGCTTGTTGCCCCGGGCATCGATGCGGTACCAGCCGACGTCCTTCAGGTACACGGCATTCAGGCCGTGCAGGCAGTACGGCGCCCCGCTGTCGCCGACCGACAGGCGCTGGTAGCACAGCCCCGCCGGGATGCCGTTCGCGCGCAGCAGGGCGGCGAGCAGATGGCTCTTCGCATAGCAATAGCCCGTCCCGTGGCGCAGCACGTCGGACGCCTTGCACGTGACGGGATTCGCTTTGAAATCCACGCTGTGGCGGATCGTGTCGCGCACGAATTCGAAGCAGGCGCGCACGACGTCCGCTTCGGAAGTCGCGCCTTCGGCCAGCCGGCGGGCGGTGGCGAGGACGTCCGGCGTGTCGAAATCGATGTGGGTGCTGGCGGCGAGATAGCGTTGCATGAAAGGAGGCGTCATGGTCTGTGCGTGTGTCGAAGCCGGCACCTTAGCAGACCATGCCGTTTCCAAAATGCGCTCTTTGTCACTCGGCCAGGAACATCTCCTGAAGATCGTTGAGGAAGCGCTGCCCCAGTTCCGTCGGCCGGATCACGCGGAAGTCGCGGTAGATCAGGCCCTTCGCTTCGGCCTCGTTCAAGGCCTTCTCGATCGCGTTGATCGGCATGCCCGTGCGTTCGCCGAACAGGTTCGGGTCGAACCCTTCCGTCAGGCGCAGCGCGTTGAGCATGAATTCGAAGCCCAGGTCGGCGCGCGCGAGCTCGTGTTCCTCGGCGACCGCATTGCCCTTCCCTGCCGCTTCCATGAACGACGCCGGCTGCTTGTAGCGCGCCTGGCGCAGCACGCGGTGCGGGAACGACAGCTTCGAATGCGCGCCCGCGCCGATGCCGAGGTAGTCGCCGAACTTCCAATAATTCAGGTTGTGGCGCGCGCGGTGGCCCGGCTTCGCATACGCCGAGACCTCGTAGTGTTCATAGCCGGCGGCGGCCGTGCGCCCGGCGATCATGTCCTGGATGTCGGCGCTCTCGTCGTCGCCCGGCAGCTCGGGCGGGTACTTCGCGAACACCGTGTTCGGTTCCATCGTCAGGTGGTACAGCGACAGATGCGGCGGCGCGAACGACAGCGCCATGTCGATGTCGGCCTGCGCCTCCGCCAGCGTCTGCCCCGGCAGCGCATACATCAGGTCGAGGTTGAAATTGTCGAAGTTGGCCTGGGCGATCCCGACGGCCCGGATGGCTTCCTCGGCGTCGTGGATGCGGCCCAGCGCCTGCAAATGCCTGCTGTCGAAGCTCTGGATGCCGATCGACAGGCGGTTGATCCCGCTGGCGCGGAAGGCCTTGAATTTCTCCGCCTCGAACGTGCCGGGATTCGCTTCCATCGTGATCTCGGCGTCGAGATCGAGCGGCAGCAGGGTGCGGAGGTCCGACATCAGCCGGTCCAGCCCCGCCGCCGAGATCAGGCTGGGCGTGCCGCCGCCGATGAACACCGTGTGGATCTTGCGGCCCCAGATCAGCGGCAGCGATTGTTCCAGGTCCGCGCGCAGCGCGTCCAGGTAAGCCTGTTCGGGAATCGGTTCCTTCGACTCGTGCGAATTGAAGTCGCAGTACGGGCATTTGCGCACGCACCACGGCCAGTGGATGTACAGCGCCAGCGGCGGCAGCGCCGTCAGGTTCAGCGCGCCCGGTTGCAGGTATTGCAGCGCGGCTGACGCCGCGTTGCGAGGCGTGGCCGCCGGCCCGACGGGCTTGATCGGAATCATTTCAGTTTCCCGAGCTTGTCGACGAGCGCGCGCAGCGCCTGGCCGCGGTGCGAGACGGCGTTCTTTTCTTCCGGCGCCAGCTCGGCGGCCGTGCGGCCGAATTCCGGCAGCAGGAAGTGCGGATCGTAGCCGAAGCCGCCCGCGCCGCGCGGCGTGTCGACGATCTGGCCGCGCCAGACGCCGTCCGCGATCACCGGTTGCGGATCGTCGGGGTGGCGCACGTACACGAGCACGCAGTAGTAATACGCCGATTTGTCGGCGTGCGCCGCCAGGTCGGCGATCAGCTTCTCGTTATTGCGGGCGTCCGACTTCGGCTCGCCGGCAAAACGCGCGGAAAGCACGCCCGGCGCGCCGCCGAAGGCGTTCACGCACACGCCGGAATCGTCGGCGAGGGCCGGCAGGCCGGTGAGGCGCGCCGCGTGGCGGGCCTTCTGCAGCGCGTTCTCGACGAAGGTGCCGAACGGTTCTTCCGCTTCGGGGACGTTGAACTCGCCCTGCGGATGCAGTTCGAAGCCGATCGGGCCCAGTAACTGGGCGAATTCCTTGAGCTTGCCCGCGTTGTTGGAGGCAAGGATGAGGCGTTGGGTCATTGCTGTCTCGGTCTGGACGAAGAACTGCGTATTTTACCGCTCATCCCGCGATACGCGCAGCCGGGCACGCTAGGCCCGCGGGAACACCATGCTCGCCTCGAACCCCGGTTCGAGGCGGCGCAGCGCGAGCGTACCCTCGTGCAGCTGGGTGATGGCGGTGACGATGGACAGCCCCAGGCCGTTGCCCGGCAGGTGGCGGCTCTGGTCCACGCGGTAGAAGCGGCGCGTGAGCTTGTCCATGTCCTCGAGCGGCACGCCCTGGCCGTAATCGCGCACGGTCAATGCCGGCGCGCCGTCGACGGTGGCCACTTCCACGTCCACCCGGCCGCCGGTGCGGCCGTACTTGATGGCGTTGTCGATCAGGCTGGCCAGTGCGCTGGCCAGCAGGTCGCGGTCGCCGCGAATGATCGTCGGCGTGCCCGCGAAGCGCAGCGCGACGCCCTGCTCTTCCGCGGCCGCTTCGTACAATTCCGTCATGTCGTGCGCGATGGCGGCCAGGTCGAGTTTTTCGAAGGTGCCCGCACGCACGCCGGATTCCAGCGCGGCGATCTGCAGCAGCTTGTCGAACAGCGAAATGACGCTGTCGATGTCTTCGATGGCCAGGCGCGCGTCGGCGACGAGCGCGTGCGGCTCGGCCGAGGCCTGCAGCGCGCGGTCGAGCCGCGAGCGCACGCGCGACAGCGGCGTGCGCAGGTCGTGCGCGATCGAATTCGATACGTGACGCACGCCTTCCATCAGCGCTTCGATGCGGTCGAGCATGCGGTTGATGTCGTCGGCCAGGCGCGCGAATTCGTCGTTGCCCATCACGACGATGCGGCTGGACAGCTCGCCCGCCGCGATGCGCGCCGTCGTGCGGCGGATGCGGCCGATGCGCGCTTCCAGGCGCGAGCGGAAGATCTGGGCGCCGAAGAACGCGAGCAGGATCGACACGGCGCCGCTGACGAGCAGCGCGCGCTCGACGACGCTGCGGATGGCGTCGAGTTCGATCAGGTCGCGGCCGACGACGAGCCGGCTGCCGTCGTCCAGCCGCGTCGCGATCACGCGCACGGAGACGGGCGTACCGCTCCGTTCCATCTGCCCGAACGCCAGCTCGCCGGCCGCCGGCAGCTCGCCGGACCAGCGCCCCAGATTGCCGGCCAGGAGGCGGCCCTTCATGTCGACGAGGCCGACCACCTCGGTATCGGTGTCGATCAGGTCGTGCAGCTGGGCGTCGATTTCGCGTACGAGACCGGCGCGGCCGTCGCGGACCCACGCATCGGCCAGGTGCGTTTCCACGGCCATGATCTTGTTGTCGATCGAGTGCTCGAACACGCCCACCGTGCCGAAATAGACGATGGCGGACAGGGTCGCCATCGATGCGGCCAGGAGCAGGCCGTAGCCGACCGCCAGCCGGAACGCGATCGAGCCGCGCAGGCCGAACCGGCTGCTAGCGGGCGGACGGGCCATAGGTCGGCGCGGCGCTCAGCACATAGCCGGCACCGCGCACGGTGTGGATCAGGGCGGGGCTGAAATCCTTGTCGATCTTGCTGCGCAGGCGGCTGATCTGCACGTCGATGACGTTCGTCTGCGGATCGAAGTGGTATTCCCACACGCCTTCCAGCAGCATCGTGCGGGTGACGATCTGGCCCTCGTGGCGCATGAGGTATTCGAGCAGGCGGAATTCGCGCGGCTGCAGCGTGATCGTCGTGCCCTGGCGCGTGACGCGCATCGTGCGCACGTCGAGCTGCAAATCGGCCACCTGCAGCACGGTGGCTTCGCGCGACCAGCTGTTGCGGCGGCTGAGGTTTTCCACGCGCGCCAGCAGTTCCGACATGACGAACGGCTTGGTCAGATAGTCGTCGCTGCCCGCGCGCAGGCCGCGCACGCGCTCGTCGACGCTGTTCAGCGCGGACAGGATCAGCACCGGCGTGCCGTCGCCGCGCGCGCGCATCTGTTCGAGGATGCCCAGGCCGTCGACCTGGCCGGGCAGCATCCGGTCGAGGACGACGACGTCCCAGCGCGTCTCCTGCAGGCGGCGGTTGCCCGCTTCGCCATTCGTTTCCGCCTGCACGGCATAGCCGGCCGCGCGCAACCCGCTACAGAGGTAGTCGCGGGTTTCGGTATCGTCTTCGATCACGAGGCAGTTCGGCATGATTCGACTCTTGGTGTTAAGTGGACTATAGCGCTGCGGTGCAGTATAGGCGAGTGACGGGGCCTAAAAATTACGATCAGGTAATGTCGACACGTAGTGGCACATTACCAGATCGTAATGCCGTATTGATGCGCTGCAACGTAAAATCCGACCGTTTTCATTTCATGGAGTCCCTTTCATGGGCACTTGTTCGAGTGGCAGTTGTTGCCGGCTGAATGCCGGTCCCGCCCCGGCAAGATAACGCAGGTTCTCCTCCTGCCGTCATCTCGCCCCAGGGGGGATGATGGTATCCACGACACACGAATCACCAAGCGCGAATGAAAGGTATGCCGTTCACCGACGGAGATACCGATGTTTCGTAGTTCCCTGTTATACCCTGGACGAAACGGCCGCTCGTTCCTCGCGACCACGCCGAACCGCTGGGACTGGGCGCTGCTGCCGCTCGTCCTCGTCGTGCTGGCGCTGGCCGCGTACGGCGCGATGCAGATGGCGCGCCCGTTCGTGCTGGGCCAGCCGACGCCGATCTCGCTCGATCCGGCGGTCCTCCCGTACTACCTGCTGCGCACGATCCTGCGCATGTTCAGCGCGTTGGGTGCCGCGCTGCTGTTCACGTTCGCGTTCGCCGTCGTCGCCACGCGCTGGAAGAGCGCGGAAAAGATCATGGTGCCGCTGCTGGACGTGCTGCAGTCGGTGCCGATCCTGGGCTTCCAGGCCATCGCCATCGCGCCGTTCATCGCCCTCTTCCCCGGCAATCTGCTGGGCGTCGAGTGCGCCGCCGTGTTCGCGATCTTCACGTCGCAGGCGTGGAACATGGCGTTCAGCCTGTACCAGTCGATGAAGACGATCCCGCCCGAACTGGCGGAAGCGGCGCGCGTGTTCCGGCTGTCGCCGTGGCAGCGCTTCTGGCGCCTGGAACTGCCGTACGCGCTGCCCGCGCTGCTGTGGAACATGATGATGTCGATGTCCGGCGGCTGGTTCTTCCTCGTCGCCGCCGAGGCGATCTCGGTGGCGGGCCAGGACATCAAGCTGCCCGGCATCGGCGCCTACATCGCCGTCGCCATCGAACAGAAGAACGGCGGCGCCATCGCGTGGGCCATCGCCGCCATGTTCGCCGGCATCCTGCTGTACGACCAGCTGTTCTTCCGTCCCCTGCTGGCGTGGGCCGACAAATTCCGCTTCGAGGAATCGCAGGGAGAATATGCGCAGCAATCGTGGGTGCTGGACTGGGGCCGCCGCAGCGTGTGGATCCGCGCCCTCACCGACCGCATGTGGGCGGCGCTCGCGCGCACGCTCGGCTGGTTCGGCACGCCGGAACCCGTCGACGCGGCGCCGCGCGTTTCCCGCTTCACGCTGTCCGCGCGCGCGATCGACGGCATCGTCCTCGCGCTCGCGCTGCTGGGCGCATGGCGCTTCATCCTGTTCATCCACGCGGAGGTCGGATGGGGCGAGGCGCTGCGCGTCGTGGGCCTTGGCTGCATCACGCTCGTGCGGGTGATGCTGCTGATCGGCCTCGCATCGCTCGTGTGGGTGCCGGTCGCCGTGTGGATCGGGCTGCGTCCCCGCTACGCCCAGGCCGTGCAGGCCCTCGCGCAATTCCTCGCCGCGTTCCCCGTGAACCTGATGTTTCCGATCGTCGTGTACGCGCTCGTGCACCTGCGCCTGAACCCGAACATCTGGCTCAGCCCATTGATGGTGTTCGGCACCCAGTGGTACATCCTGTTCAACGTGGTCGCGGGCGCGTCCACGCTGCCGAACGAATTGCGGCTCGCGGCCGACAACCTGGGACTCACCGGCTGGCTGAAATGGAAGCGCGTGTACCTGCCGGCCGTGTTCCCGAGCTTCGTCACAGGCGCGATCACCGCCAGCGGCGGCTCGTGGAACGCGAGCATCGTGGCGGAATACGTCACGTGGGGCAAGACGTCGCTCGTGGCCGATGGCCTGGGCAGCTACATCAAGCAGATGACGGACGCCGGCGACTTCCACCGCATCGCCCTCGGCATCGGGGTGATGTGCGTATTCGTCATGGTATTGAACCGATTCTTCTGGCGCCGGCTGTACCTGCTGGCCGAAGACCGCAGCCGCTGAAAGGGACTACAAGATGACCGACAAACTGATCGAACTGCAGGCCGTGCAAAAGGCCTTCCGCAGCGCCGACGGCGCCCCGCGCACCGTGCTCGAAGGCGTCGACTTCACGCTGGCGGATGGCGAGATCGTCGCGCTGCTGGGCAAATCCGGCTCCGGCAAATCGACGTTGCTGCGCATCGTGGCGGGCCTCGTGCCGGCCGACGCGGGCAAGGTCGAATACCGCGGACGTCCCATCCGCGGGCCGCTGTCCGGCGTCGCGATGGTCTTTCAATCGTTCGCGCTGTTCCCCTGGCTGACGGTGCAGCAGAACGTGGAGCTGGGGCTCGAAGCGCAGGGTGTCGCGCCCGCCGCGCGGCGCGAGCGGGCGGACGCGATGCTCGACCTGATCGGCCTCTCCGGCTTCGGCAGCGCGCTGCCGCGCGAGCTGTCGGGCGGCATGCGCCAGCGCGTGGGCATCGCGCGCGCGCTCGTCACGCACCCGGACGTGCTGCTGATGGACGAAGCCTTCTCCGCGCTCGACGTGCTGACGGGCGAGACGCTGCGGGGCGACATCCTCGACCTGTGGGACGGCAAACGGATCCCCACGCGCGGCATCCTGATCGTGTCGCACAACATCGAGGAAGCCGTCATGATGGCGGACCGCATCATCATCCTGTCGAGCGATCCGGGCCGCGTGCGCCACGAGATCCGCATCGACCTGCCGCGCCCGCGCAATGCGGACGCGCCGGAAGTGCGCGCGCTCGTCGACGAGGTCTATGGCCTGATGACGATGCGTCCCGCCGCAGCGCCCGCGACGGCGCGTCCGGCCGCCATCGACTACCGCCTGCCGGACACGGACGTGGGCCGCATGGAGAGCGTGCTGGACCTGCTCGCGGGCGCCCCGTACGACGGCCGCGCCGACCTGCCGCAGCTGTCGGAAGACACCGGGCTGCCGGACGAGGAACTGTTCCCGACCTACGAGGCATTGAACCTGCTGGGCCTCGCGCACGTCGAGCGCGGCGACATCGCGCTGACCGGCCTGGGCCTGCGCTATGCCCAGGCCGACCAGGCGCTGCGCCAGACGCTGTTCGGCCAGCAGCTGTCGAAGAACGTGCCGCTGGCCGCGCGCATCCGGCGCCAGCTGGAGGACGAGCCGGGCGGCGCGCTGCCGGAAGATCCGTTCATCGACCTGCTGGAAGACACGCTGGAAGCGGACCAGGCCAAGCGCATGCTGGAAGTGGCGATCGAATGGGGCCGCTACGGCGAACTCTATGAATACGACTATCACACGGGCCGGCTGAAACTGCCGGTTACCGGCAACGCGAAGGAGTGACGGATGGAAGGCATCGAGATCACCGGCGACTCGAAGCTCGACCGCAAGGTCGCGCTGACCGTGGCGCTGCTGGCGTCCTTCATGGGCGTCTGCAAGGTCAAGGACGACAACATCGTGCAGGCGATGCAGCAGGCACAGGCCGACAAGATCGACCACTGGGCCTTCTACCAGGCCCGCAACCTGCGCCAGGAACAGGCGCATACGACCCTGCTCCAGGTGCGCCTGGCCGCTGCCGGCCGCCCGTCCGGCGAGCAGGCTGGCTACACGGCCGCGATCGCGGATCTGGAAAAGCTGGAACACGACCAGGCGCAAAAGAAGAACGAGGTGCTGGCGCAGGCCAAGCAGGACCAGGACACGTACGATGCGCTGAACTACCGCGACGACCAGTTCGACCTGTCCGACGCGGCGCTGGCGCTGGCCCTGTCGCTGCTGGCCGTCACGACGCTGACGCGCCAGCGCTGGCTGTATCTCGCGGCGCTGGTGCCGACGGCGATCGGCGTGTTTTATGGCGTGGCCGGCCTGGGTGGATTACCCTTTCATCCGAGCTGGCTAACCGGGCTGCTCTCGTAGGGTGGGCGGCCTCCGCCCACGCGCAACGCTGGCAAACCGCATGCGCTACGCGTGGGCTCAGGGAGCCCACCCTACGGCGATCAAACTGCCAGGCCGAGCGCCTGCTTTTGCAGGCCCACCAACTCGCGATAACCGGGCTGCTCTCGTAGGGTGGGCGGCCTCCGCCCACGCGTAACGCTGGCAAACCGCATGCGCTACGCGTGGGCTCAGGGAGCCCACCCTACGGCGATCAAACTGCCAGGCCGAGCGCCTGCTTTTGCAGGCCCACCAACTCGCGGATCCCCTGCTCCGCGAGGTCGAGCAGGCGGTTCATCCCCGCCCGGTCGAAGGCCTCGCCCTCGGCCGTGCCCTGCACCTCGACGAAGTGCCCGGCCTCCGTCATCACGACGTTCATGTCGGTGTCGCAGCCCGAATCCTCGATGTAGTCCAGGTCCAGCACGGGCACGCCGCCCACGACGCCCACCGAGATCGCGGCGACGAAATGCTTGACCGGCACGGCCGGGACCAGGCCCGCCGTCACGAGCTTAGAGAACGCGTCATAGGCCGCCACCATCGCGCCCGTGATCGACGCGGTGCGCGTGCCGCCGTCGGCCTGGATCACGTCGCAATCCAGGTGCAGCGTGCGTTCGCCGAACGCTTCCAGGTCGAACGCGGCGCGCAGCGAGCGGCCGATCAGGCGCTGGATTTCCTGCGTGCGGCCGGACTGCTTGCCGCGCGCCGCCTCGCGGTCCATGCGCGTGTGCGTGGAGCGCGGCAGCATGCCGTATTCCGCGGTCAGCCAGCCCTGCCCCTTGCCCTTCAGGAAGCCCGGCACTTTTTCCTCGATGCTGGCGGTGCAGATCACCTTCGTGTCGCCGCATTCGATCAGCACGGAACCTTCGGCGTGCTTCGTGTACTGGCGGGTGATGCGGATGGCGCGCAGCTGGTCGACGGCACGGCCGCTGGGGCGGAGGGTTTGGGTCATGGATGTCCTTCGTGGTTGGTTATTTCGATTTATTTCAATATGTGCGACGACTTCTCGATGGCATCGCGGATCTCCGCGATGGCCTTCTCGATGTCGTCCTCGTCGAACGGGTCGTCCGGTGCCGGCGCCGCCGCTGGAGCATCGATACGGCTCGTGACTTCGCCGTCGGGCACCATCTGCGTCGAGACGACGCTCGGATCACCCGCGGCGGCCGGCGTCCCTGCGCCCTGCCACTGGATGGCGAGGGCCGTCGTGTTGTCGCCGCGGCTGCCGGCGATGGCGGTGGCCATCGCGATCATCGCCGGCACCGCCTGCGTGATCGGCTGCGCGGACAGGCGGTGCGCGATCTCGGTGTCGGGCAGCATGGACCACAGGCCGTCGGAACACAGCAGCAGGACGTCGCCCGGTTCCAGGCCGGACGCGCGCGACAGCTCGACCTTCGGCGGCGTCGACGCGCCCAGGCAGTTGTACAGCTTGTTGCGGTCCGGGTGCGTGGCGCGCTCGCTCGCATCGGCCTGCCCTTTCGCGATCAGGTACTCGATGTGCGAATGGTCGCGCGTGCGCCCGAGGACCTGGCCGCGGCGCAGCCAGTACAGGCGCGAGTCGCCGCAATGGGCCCAGACGGCGCTGTTGTGCTGCACGAGGCAGGCGACGATCGTCGTGCGCGGGCTGTCCGGCATCGCTTTCTCGCGCGTGTAGCGCAGGATGTCCTCGTGGGCCTGCTGCAGGGCCTCCTGCAGGAAGCGCTCTGGCTTGCGCACGTACGGCGTCGCCTGCGCCTTGAAGCGCGTGGCAATGCTTTGCAGGGCGATCGTGGCCGCGACCTCGCCGCGCAGATGGCCGCCCATGCCGTCCGCCAGCACCAGCAGCAGCGCGTCGCGCGTGTACAGGTAGCCCATGCGGTCCTGGTTGAGTTTGCGGCCGCCGATGTGGCTTTGCTGGTAGACGGAGAATTGCATGATGGTTCCTCAGGCGCGTCCGCGGCCGAAGCCGATGCGTTCGACGAGGCCGCGCCAGCCGGAAGCCGGCGCCGCATCTTCGGTCTCGGGCGGCAGCGCCGCCGGCGTCGCAGGAAGACCCGCCTGCAGCACCTTCTGCACGGCGAACACGCTCTGCGGCCGCGCCAGCGGATCGAGGGCGAGGCACGCCTTCACCATCGCCACGAGGCCCGGCGTGTAGGCGCCCTCCAGCTTCGCGATCTGTTCGCCCACCGTATCGGCCGCGCGGCGCTGGTCGGCCGGCTGCGGCGGCGCGCCCGCCATGCACGCAAACATGGCGGCGCCGATGCTGTAGATGTCCGTCCACGGCCCGAGCGCGCTTCCCTTCGCATACAACTCGGGCGCCGCGAAGCCGGGCGTGTACATGGGCGCCAGCGTGGGCGCGTCCGTGTGGATGGTCTGGCGCGCGGCGCCGAAGTCGAGCAGCAGGGGCGAGCCGTCCGTGCGCAGGTAGATGTTGGCCGGCTTGAGATCGAGGTGCAGCAGCTTGTTCGCGTGGACGTCGCGCAGGCCGGCGCAGACGCCGTTGAAGACCTGGCGGATGAACGGTTCGCCGGCGCGGCTGCCTTTCGCGACCAGGCGCGCGGCGACTTCCTGCAGCGAGTGGCCCGATTCATAGGCCATCACCATATAAACCGTGTCATTGGCGCGGAAAAAATTTAACACCCGCACGACATTCGGATGAATGATGCGCGCCAGCGCCCGCCCCTCTTCGAAGAAGCATTTCAAGCCGATGCGGAACACGGGCAGGTTGGCCTTCGCGATCACGGGCGCCAGCTCGCCCGGCGCCCGCAGCGCAAGGGCGCTGGGCAGGTATTCCTTGATCGCCACGGCGTTGCCGTCGCCATCATATGCAAGATAAACAATACTGAACCCGCCGGACGCAATTTTCTTTACAATGCGATATCCGCCAATTTCCAGCCCATCGGGCAGGGGAGCATTATTCTGGGCAGCCATTTGGGAAAGTATTCCTTGCTAAACACGGCGATTGTGTGGATAAATCACCGCTTTGTAAAGAATAAGGGAATCTCGCAAAACCACAGCGCGCGGCGCCACCCGCACCGCGCCGCGGCCGGACAAGCGGCTTTGCGAATTCCCGGAAATCGGGGACTCCATTGAGCATTTCTAGCATGACAGGTTATGCGGTCGCCACAAGCGAAGGCGCTGCCGGCACCCTGACGATCGAGATCAAGAGCGTCAACTCGCGCTTTCTCGACCTCCAGTTCCGCATCAACGACGAGCTGCGCGCGCTGGAACCGGACCTGCGCTCCGCCATCATGGCGGCCATCACGCGCGGCAAGGTCGAGGTGCGGCTGTCGTTCGGCCGCAAGGCCACGACCGGCTCCCAGGCCCTGAACCAGACGCTGCTGGCCGACCTCGCGCGGCTGCAGACCGAGGTCACGCGCCACTTCGTGTCCGCCCCGCTGATGACGGTCGCGGAATTGCTGCGCTGGCCGGGCGTGATCGAAGAAGCGCAGATCGGCCAGGAGTCGCTGCAGGCCGACGTCGCCGCCCTCGCCGCGAAGACGATCGCCGCCTTCGTCGACAGCCGCAAGCGCGAAGGCGCGGCGCTGGAAGCGATGCTGGTCTCGCGCATCGAGGCGATGGAAGCCATCGTCAAGCGCATTACCCCGCTGATCCCGCAGGTCATCGCCCAGTTCCAGCAAAAGGCCATCGAGCGCATGCAGGACGCGCTGGGCCTGGCCGGCCACGGCAACCCGCAAGTGCTCACGCGCCAGGAAGTGTTCGAGCGGATCCGCCAGGAAGTCACTTTGTACGGCATCCGCATCGACGTGTCGGAAGAATTGTCGCGCCTGACGGCCCACCTGAACGAGACCCGCCACATCCTCAAGAAGGGCGGCCAGGTCGGCAAGCGCCTCGACTTCATGATGCAGGAACTGAACCGCGAAGCGAATACGCTGGGCGCCAAGGCTTCCGTCAAGGAGCTGGCCGATGCGTCGATGGAGCTCAAGCTGCTCATCGAGCAGATGCGGGAACAGGTACAGAATCTTGAATAATCGTGGGTCAGAGCCCGGTTTTCACGGGTGGGCTCTGACCCCGACTGACTAAACAATCACGGCCTCCAGGTCGTGTCGAACGCCTGGATGGGGGAACCCATCCCGGCGTTCTATGCATTACCATCGAATTAACACGTAACAAAGGAATCCACCATGCTCACCTCCGCTTTCTCCGGCAGCCTGTTCGTCGTCGCCGCCCCGTCCGGCGCCGGCAAGTCGACCCTGGTCAATGCGCTGCTGGCGCTGGAACCGGGCATCAAGCTGTCGATCTCGACGACGACGCGCCCGCCGCGCCCGGGCGAAGAGGACGGCCGCGAATACCACTTCACCACCGCCGAGGATTTCGTCGCCCGCGCCGACCGCGGCGAATTCCTGGAATGGGCCGAGGTGCATGGCAATTACTACGGCACGAGCCGCCTGACCGTGGAACAGGAAATGAAGACGGGCACGGACATCCTGCTGGAAATCGACTGGCAGGGCGCGCGCCAGGTGAAGAAGCAGTTCCCGGACGCGGCCGGCATCTTCATCCTGCCGCCGTCGATCGCGGCACTGGAAGAGCGCCTGCACAAGCGCGGCACGGACGAGCCGCACATCATCACGCGACGCCTGCTGGCCGCGGGCGGCGAGATCGCTCACGCTCCCGAGTTCGAGTATGCTATCATCAACGAAGAGTTCAACGTCGCCCTGTCCGAGCTGCAGGCGATTGTCAAAGCGACACGTTCGCGCTTCGCCCAACAGGCCGCCCGCAACGCCTCGCTCTTTGCCCAGTTGGGAATCCATTCTTCTTGATGTTCGGGGTCAGAGCCCGGTTTTCGCGCTTGGGCTCTGACCCCGACTGAGATTGATGTTCGGGGTCAGAGCCCGGTTTTCGCGCTTGGGCTCTGACCCCGACTGACTAGACAGAACATTCGCATATTGTCTGCCGCATCGAAGTCGCTTTGAACAGCCCGACCGAATAGTTATCTGATCCCTAGGAGCACCATATGGCCCGCATCACCATCGAAGATTGCCTGAAAAACATCCCGAACCGTTTCCAGCTGACCCTGGCCGCGACCTATCGCGCCCGCCAACTGCTGCAAGGCCACACCCCGAAAGTCGAAGCCAAGGACAAGCCGACCGTCGTCGCGCTGCGTGAAATCGCTGCCGGCAAAGTCGGCCTGGAAATGCTGAAAAAAGTCCCGATGTAAGTCGGGCGGTGCCTGAGCTTATATGCGGTCCATACGCTCTTGGGGTCGGAGCCCGAATTTATCGGGTGGGCTCTGACCTCGACTGATCCCAGCCCGTGATTCTGTTATGCTGTTTCCATACTGCGGCTGATTGTCATTACGTATGAGCTTATCCTCACCGGACTCCCTCCACTCGGGCACCAACAACAAGGCGGGCCGGCCCGGCCGGCCGGCCAACAAACCGCAGGAAGCCGAACCGGCGCCCGCTCCCGGCGTCGCGTCGATCACGCACCTGGCCGGCAAGCTGGCCGAATACCTCACCCCCGTCGAACTCAAGCGCGTCAAGGAAGCCTACCGCTTCTCGGACGAGATGCACCTCGGCCAGGTCCGCAAGTCGGGCGAGCCGTACATCTCGCACCCGATCGCCGTGGCCGAGATCTGCGCCGACTGGAAGCTGGACGCCCAGGCGATCATGGCCGCGCTGCTGCACGACGTGATCGAGGACCAGGACGTCAAGAAAGAGGAACTGCTGGAGCGCTTCGGCCCGCAGGTCGCCGACCTCGTCGACGGCCTGTCGAAGCTGGAAAAGATCGAGTTCCAGAGCGTCGTCGAAGCGCAGGCGGAAAACTTCCGCAAGATGCTGCTGGCGATGGCGTCGGACGTGCGCGTCATCCTGATCAAGCTCGCCGACCGCCTGCACAATATGCGCACGCTGGGCGTGATGGCGCCGGCCAAGAAGCGCCGCATCGCGGGCGAGACGATGGAAGTCTACGTCCCGATCGCGCACCGCCTCGGCCTGAACGACATCTACCGCGAACTGCAGGACCTGTCGTTCTCGCACCTGTACCCGCTGCGCTACCGCACGCTGTCGAAGGCGATCAAGGCCGCGCGCGGCAACCGCCGCGAAGTGGTCAGGAAGATTCTCGACGCCGTCAAGAACCAACTGTCCGTCGCCGGCCTGCCGGCCGAAGTCTACGGCCGCGAAAAGACCCTGTACGGCATCTATAAAAAGATGCGCAGCAAGCACCTGTCGTTCTCGCAGGTGTTGGATGTGTACGGCTTCCGCGTCGTCGTCGACACGGTCCCGAACTGCTACGTGGCGCTCGGCGCCCTGCACGCGCTGTACAAGCCCATGCCCGGCAAGTTCAAGGACTACATCGCGATCCGCAAGATCAACGGCTACCAGTCGCTGCACACCACCCTGATTGGTCCGTACGGCACCCCGGTCGAATTCCAGATCCGCACCCAGGAAATGCACCGCACGGCGGAATCCGGCGTGGCCGCGCACTGGCTGTACAAGACGGGCGACCAGAACATGACCGACCTGCAGCAACGCACCCACGCGTGGCTGCAATCGCTGCTCGACATCCAGCAGCAGACGGGCGACTCCGCCGAATTCCTCGAGCACGTGAAGGTCGACCTGTTCCCGGACTCCGTCTACGTGTTCACGCCCAAGTCGAAGATCATCGCCCTGCCGCGCGGCGCGACGCCGCTGGACTTCGCCTACAGCATCCACACCGGCATCGGCGACCACACCGTGGGCGTGAAGATCAACCACGAACCCGCATCGCTGCGCACGGAACTGCACAACGGCGACATCGTCGAGATCGAGACCGATCCCGACTCGCGCCCCAGCCCGACGTGGCTGAGCTTTGTCCGCACGGGCAAGGCGCGTTCGGCGATCCGCCACCACCTGCGCACCATCAACCTGAACGAATCCGTCGAACTGGGCCAGGAACTGCTGGGCCAGGCGCTAGGCCAGCTGGGCATCAAGACCGAACTTCTGCCTTCGATGATCGAACGCCTGCTGGCGGAATCGTCGGCCAAGTCGATGGACGAGGTCTACGCCGACATCGGCATCGGCAAGCGCATGCCCGCCCTCGTGGCGCGCCACATCGTGAGCCTGCTGGGCGGCGATGTCGCGTCCGTCCCCGCGCAGCCGAGCCACGGCGCCGAGCTGGATCCGGTGACGATCTACGGCAGCGAAGGCGTGGCCGTGCAGCTGGCACCGTGCTGCCAGCCGATCCCGGGCGACCACATCATCGGCCAGCTGCGCCGCGACCAGGGCCTCGTCGTGCACACGGCCGACTGCTCGCAGGCGAACCGCCTGCGCCTGAAGGAACCGGACCGCTGGATTCCGGTCCAGTGGGGCAGCGAACTGAACCGCCGTTTCGACTGCCGCATCCGCCTGCTGATCAACAACGAAAAGGGCATCCTGGCCCGCGTCGCCGCCGAGATCGGCGAGTCCGACGCCAACATCACGTATGTCGGCATGGACGAGGACGACGAACACATGCTGACCCAGCTGCGCTTCACGATCCAGGTCAAGGATCGCGTGCACCTGGCGCACCTGATCCGCAACCTGCGCCGCGTGGCCGGCGTCAACCGCGTGGAGCGCGAGCGGGCGTAATTCCCGGACGCGTTACGCCGGCGGACCGCGCACGTCACGCGTGGGCACGTTCGTATGCGAGGCCCCCGGCCTCACATACCCCACCCAACGGCTGGCAACTTGCGTAGGGTGGGCTCCCCGAGCCCACGATGCGTACCCGTGAGGCCTCGGCTTTTACGACGGCAGCGTACAGCGGAACCCGACGTACGCCCGCACCGCCTGCGGCCGCCCGTCGACGACGGTAAAGATCCCCGCCCCTTCCTGCGACGACCAGCTGCCGCCGCGCGCCAGTGCCCTACCCCACCAGCTGCCGCCGCGCGCCAGTGCCCTACCCCACCAGCTGCGGCGCGCCCGCGGCCACCAGCCCATCCCCTGCCGCATCGGCGCGCCGGGCGCCGTCGCCAGGGTGGGCGAGCCTGTCGGGAACGTGCGCGCGACGATGCCTTCCGCGTTGCCCTGCACGTCGTCGAACACCCAGCTGAACGCATTGCCCGCCGCATCAATGATGCGCTCGCCGTTCGACAGCACGAACCAGCGCCGCTCGAGCGGATCGGGCGATGCCATGCAAGCCGCCTGGGGGCGTGGCAGCGGCCAGCCAGCGCGCCACGGCGAATGCCGGGACCTCGACGCCGCCGGGTAGCGTGGTGGCCGGCACGGCGATAAAGCCTGGCGGCAGCGCTTGCGCCAGCGCCACGGCCGCCATATCCACATCGAGGTTGCCCATACGCCGCTACTCAGAACATCTGGTAGACATAGGGCGACAGTTCCGCCTGCGGCCGCGCCGCCACGTACAGCGCATGCAGGGCCCGCGCCGCCTCGGCCACCTGCGGCGCGTGCGCGGCGAGCTCCGGATGCCCGTGCGCGCGCCAGTGCGCCGCGAGGCGCGCGCCGAACCCCTCGGCGTCCAGGCATGACGGCACGAGGAAATCGTCGAAGTCCATTGTCGTGTGCGTGCGCTGCGTGTAATAGCTGGCGAGGCGCGGATTCGGGCCCAGCGGGAACGGTGCCTGGCCGGGCGCGCAGTGGGCGGTCAGGGCATCGAACAGCGGGGCCGCAAGGGTACGCAACCCCGCTCGCAGTGCCTTGTCGTCAATCGAGCTCATAGGTCTTCCTCCAGTCTTCGTCATCCGGCAACGGCGGCTGCTCGCGGCGCCACAGCACGACGTCTTCCAGCACCAGCAAATCCATCTCCGTGCGCATGAAGCAGCGGTACGCGTCCTGCGGGCTGCACACGATCGGCTCGCCCCGCACGTTGAACGACGTGTTCACGAGCAGCGGACAGCCCGTCAGGTTTTCGAACGCTTCGATCAGGGCGCGGAACTCGGGGTGGCTGTCCCTGTCGACCGTCTGGATCCTCGCCGAGTAATCGACGTGCGTGACGGCCGGGACGTCGCTGCGCGACTGGTTGATGACCGCCATCATGTCGTCGTCGCCCGCATCGAATGCCCGCATGTCCATCGGCCGGCGGCGCGTCGCGTTCACCGGCGCCACCATCAGCATGTACGGGCTGTCGCCGTCGAAGTCGAAGTACTCGGCGCAGCGCTCGCGCAGCACGGCCGGGGCGAACGGGCGGAACGATTCGCGGAACTTGATTTTCAGGTTCATCGTCGCCTGCGTGCGCGGGTTGCGCGGGTCGCCGAGGATCGATCGGGCGCCCAGCGCGCGCGGCCCGAATTCCATCCGCCCCGACAACCAGCCGACGATCCTGCCCGCCGCCAGCGCCTCCGCGACGAGGGCCAGACGTTCTTCTCGGTGCTCGATGCGCCGGTACGGATAACCCTTGCGGTCGAGGAAGGCGAGGATTTCCTCGCTCGAATAGCGGGGCCCGAGATAGCTGCCGCGCTGGGCGTCGCCCGCCCCGTCCGTGCGCCGGCGCGGGGCCTCGAACGCCATGTGGTGCGCCAGCAGGGCCGCGCCGAGCGCGCCGCCCGCGTCGCCCGCGGCCGGCTGGATCCAGATATCGTCGAAGATCCCGGCCGCGGCCAGCTTGCCGTTGGCAACGCAGTTCAGCGCCACGCCGCCCGCCAGCACGAGGTTGCGCTCCCCGCTCAGGCGGCGCAGGTGGCGCGCCGTCCTGAGCACGATCTCTTCGGTCACCTGCTGGATGCTGGCCGCGAGGTCCATCTCGCGCCGCGTGATCGGCGTCTCGGGCAGGCGCGCCGGGCCGTCGAACAGGTCGGCGAAGCGCGGACCGGGCATCGCCATGCCGTCCAGCCAGCCGAAGTAATTCATATCCAGCCGGTACGAGCCATCGGTCCGGACGTCGATCAGGTGTTCGCGGATCCGGCCGGCGTAGCGCGGCCGGCCGTAAGGCGCCAGCCCCATCAGCTTGTACTCGCCGGAATTGACCTTGAAGCCGCAGAAGCTCGTGAACGCGCTGTACAGCAGTCCCAGCGAATGCGGGTAGTCGATCTCGGCGAACAGTTCCAGTTTCCGGCCGTGGCCCGTGCCGAGGGTGGTCGTGGCCCATTCGCCGACGCCGTCGATCGTGAGCACGGCGGCGCTGTCGAACGGCGCCGGATAGAAGGCGCTGGCGGCGTGTGCCATGTGGTGCTCGGCGAACAGCACGCGGCCGGCGCGCCCGAGCGTGCCGAGCGTCTGGCGCACGTGCTCGTTCACCCAGATCTTGTCGCCCAATACCGCGCCCGCTGCCTGGACGAACAGGTCGCGCGCGCCCGCGGCATCGCCGTGCCGGGCGCCGGCGCAGGCGTTCTGCACGACGCGGTCGAACGTCAGCAGCGGATTGTCGTAGAAGACGATCGCATCGAGGTCGGCCGCATCGACGAAGCCTTCTTCGAGACAGTAATTGATGGCGTTGACGGGAAACGACGGGTCGTGCTTGCGGCGCGTGAAACGCTCTTCCTGCGCGGCCGCGACGATCTCGCCGTCGTGCACCAGCGCCGCCGCCGCGTCATGGTAATAGCCGGCGATGCCCAGGATGGTCTTGCCCATGTCGCCTCCTCAGCTGGCGCGGGCCAGGCCTGCGCCCAGCATGCCCGCGATGACGGGCTGGAGCGAACGCGCGAGCGCGTCGTGGCCGGCCGGCGTGAAATGGATGTCCTTCTCCCAGCGCAGCCGGCGCCGCGTGGCGGGCGCGATGCGCAGCAGGTCGGGCAGCGGGTCGTGCAGGCGGCAGCCGACGTCGGCGGCCAGTTCCGCGAAGCGGGCCTGGTAAGGCGCGGCATCGCACGTTTCGTCGAGGTGCTGCGGCAACGGCAGCGGCATCAGCAGGACGGGCCCGTCGAGCGCCCGGATCCACTGCGCCAGGATCGCGCGCATCAGGCACCAGGCCGGGCTGGCGGGCGAGTCGTAGTGCGGCAGCGGCTGGTATTGCGTGAGGTGCTGGACCATGTCGCGCATGCCCAGCTTCGTCACCATCCTGCGCAGCATGAGGAAACGTCCTCCATGGTCCACGGCGGCGGCCTGCGCGGCGTCCAGCTCGTGTTCCTCGTACGGTTCGCGCCGCGGCGGCACCTGGCACACCTGCAGCGTGCCGTTCTCGATCCGGAAATACGGCTTGGCATACAGGCGCTCGACGCCGTGCTCGTCGTGGTGCGGACGGAATTGTGCGGCAACGCGCCGGATGTTTTCGACGAAGACGGCGATCACGACGAGGTCGTGCTCGATGTCGCGGGCGAATTCGCGCCAGATGAGGTATTGCTGGTCGGTCCCCGTCGACGACATGCCGAAGTTGTAGACCTCGACGGGCGGCGTGCCGGCGCCGGGCAGCCGCGCCTCCAGCAGCTCGGTATAGCGCTGGCGGTTGGGCACGGCATCGCCCGCCGTGAACGAATCGCCGAACACGAGGACCCGCCGGTGCCCGGGCGTACGTGCCCGCACGAAGGGGCGGTCGGCGCGGAATCCCTGTTCGTTGACCTGGATGAGATATCCGCCGCCTTCATGCGGGATCCGCACCCGCAGACGGGGAATGTAGCGATAGCCGACGACAGGGTGATATTCGTAAAGTTGCCTCATCATTTCCTCATTTTCTTTTCGGATCGAAATAATGATGCGTTATTTAAATATGAGGATTTTTATGCAACCTCAACTTTCCGGATTCTATGCATTTACTTTCTATCGACATATTAATTCTTGGGAATTATTTAACCCCGGAAACCAGATACACACTATTGGCGTGGCACAAACCGGAACAGGACGCGATCCCGCATATTCAATCGGCCGAACCATCGTACCGAGGCGTAGAAAATGACGTGTCGATTTGGAAAATTATTATTGGAAACGGAAATGAGCATACGGCCACCGATCGCTGAACACAGTGCGTTATTGATCCGATACCTTATGGTTTTTCTGATCGGCTATTTCTTATTGACTGTTCACGCCGGCGCGGAGAGCCATAAAAAAGCGGACGCGGCCGATCCCGTACCGCAAATTGAACCCGGAAAAGCCAAATTGGTCGATCTGGCATCGCTGCCGCCGCAATTACGGCGCGCGGTCGACGACGAAATGAGGCGCCTGCGCGCGGGCGACGGCGTACTTTACGGCGACATGACGTCCGAGGAAGCGCATGACCTGGAAAGCGCCGACGGGCGGGCGCTGCCGCCGGATGGCGCGCTGGATCGCTTCATTGCGCATGCAACAGTGCCGCCTGCGGATGTCGCGGCCAGCGATCTCGCCGGCTACACGCTGGTGGGCGTGGTGCCCGAGGGACCGGGCCTGGACGGCCCATGGAGCAGCGTGAAGCGCGTGTACCGGCGTCCCGACGGTGTGCTCGTCATGCTGCACGAGTGGGCCTACGTGGCCGAAGGCGGCGGCGTCCTCGGCGTGCGCGAGCTGATGAATGCCTCCGTGCGGCACGGCACTGCCCGCTGCCCGGCCCAGTTCGCGATCCGGCGCGCGCCGACGGGCCAGGCCGTCTCCGAGCTGCGCTGGTTCACGGATGCCAAGGTCTTTACGCTGAGCGTGGCACAGGACGTGCTCGCCGACGGCGGCCAGGACCACGGCAAGGCGTGGATGCTGCGGCTGGCCGAAGCCATCGAATGAGCGTCCAGGCGGCTCAGGCAGTGCCGGCGCGTGCCGGCGGCGGTTCCGCCGGGGCTGCAGGCGGCAATGCCGGATGCGCAAGACCGGTACGCGGATCGCTGCGCAGTCCGAGTATCCGGTCGAAGGCCGCGCACGCGCCCGCGCAGGCGTCCGCGATCTCGCCCGGCGTACGCACGCTGGCGCGCAGTGCCTGCATGAAGACGCGCCAGCGGGGGCCGGGGCCGGCGTCGTCGCCCTTCAGGTAGCGCAGCCCGTGCGGCGCCAGGCGTTCGCGCAGGCGCTCGTACAACACGGCACCGCCCAGTTGCGAGCCTTCGATGACGTAGTGCACGCCCCAGCGGTAGGCGGGGCTTGCCGTTGCCGGCCAGGCGGCGCCATCCGTGCCGGTGCCCGCCGGCGTAGTCGACAACGCGTGCCCCGCCTCGGCGAGATCGGCGTCGATCCGGGCCAGGCGTGTTGCGTGTTCGAATGGCGGGCCATCCGCGAATCCGGCCAGCCAGGCGTGCAGGGGCACGAGCCAGGTCCGCAACAGGACCAGATGGGCGGTGTAGTCGTGCAGGGAGGCGCCGGGAGCGCCGATCGGCAGGCCGGCATCGAGGGCCGCGTGGCGGGTGGCGGTGGCCGCGCGCAGGTCGGCCAGCGGATCGGCTTCGGACGCAACGTCGGTGGAACGGGTCATGGGATGCGGGACGCAGAAACCGCCATCTTATCAGCGGCGGCACCATCGCGCCGCGCGCCCCGTGCCACCAGCCGGATCAGTCCGCGACAGGCTCCGGGTACTCGACGCTCAGGATTTCCAGCTCGTCATTGCCTTGCGGCGTATGCAATGTGACGACGTCGCCTTCGCGCGCCTTGGTCAGTGCGCGCGCCACCGGCGAGACCCAGCTGATCTTGCCTTTCAGCGGGTCCAGTTCGTCGATGCCGACGATGGTGACGGTATGCTCGTCGCCCGCCTTGTTGACATAGGTGACGGTGGCGCCGAAGAACACCTGGTCGTTGCCGTAGTGGACGGACGGGTCCACGACGAAGGCGGAATCCAGGCGCTTGGTGAGGAAGCGGATGCGCCGGTCGATTTCGCGCAGGCGGCGCTTGCCGTAGATGTAGTCGCCGTTTTCCGAACGGTCGCCATTGGACGCGGCCCAGTGCACGACGCGCACGACTTCCGGACGGTCGACGTCGATCAGCTGCAGCAGCTCGTCCTTGATGGCCTTGTGGCCGGCCGGGGTGATGTAGTTCTTGGACCCGGCGGGTATCGCCTGGGCGAGCGCCAGGGCCTCGTCATCGTCGTCGTTATCGGACTCTTTTACAAATGCCTTGTTCATGCGTCTATTGTAGCGCCTTCGACAACGCGCGCGCGCCCCTGTGCCGTTCTCGTTTCCCGTATCATGAGGCCATGACACGAGCCCTTCCACGCAGCCGGATGTTCGCGCCGCTGGTGTACCTGGCGGCCGTGGTGCTGCTCGTCGAGGAATGGTGCTGGGATACCGGCATGCGCCTCACGCGGGCGCTCGCGCGCTGGCCGGCGCTGGCGGCGCTGGAAGTCCGCGTGCGCACCCTGCCGCCGTACGCCGCCCTGTGCGCCTTCGTGCTGCCCGGCCTGCTGCTGTTTCCGGTCAAGCTGCTGGCCCTGCTCGCGATCGCCCATGGCCACGCGTTGTCCGGCATCGCGACCATCGTGGTGGCGAAGGTGGGCGGCGCGGCCGTCGTGGCGCGGATCTATGTGCTGACCCTGCCGACCTTGCTGGCGGTCGGCTGGTTCGCGCGCTGCCACGGCTGGTTCATGGGCGCCAAGACCCGTTGCCTCGACTACTGGCGCACGAGCCACGCGTGCCATCTGGCCAGCCGGGCGGCGCGCGGCCTGCGGCTCGGCTACCGGCGCCTGCTGCGCCGGCTGCGCCGGCTGCGCGCAAGGCCGGCCGACGCAGGTGGCCGCCATGCCAGCCGCCTCGTGCGGGTGCTGCGCCGGTTCGTGGTCCAATGGCGTGCGCGCCGGCGCCAACCGACAGACCAATGACATGACCATGAGCCCGGACACCTCGACCCCTGCCCCCATCCTCGCGCCCGCGATGCAGGCGTCCACCACGGAAATCTATCTGTTCGACGCCGACACGCTGCGCCTCGTCGACGTCAACCAGGCCGCGCGCCGCAACCTCGGCCATGAGCTCAAGGCCTTGTGCGGCATGACGCCGCTCGACCTGGCGCCCCAGCTCGACCGCGGCGAACTCGTTGCGCTCATCGGCTCGCTGGGCCAGGAGATCGGCGACCAGGTCAGCCTGCGCACACGCCATCGTCGCGCCGACGGGACCACGTATCCGATCAAGCTGTGCTTCCTGCGCGTCGTGCGCGACGGCCGGTCGCTGATCGTCGCGATCGGCGACGACCTGTCGCTGGAACTGGCGGCCGGCATGGCGCTCGAGCAATACCAGGCGCGCTTCAACGCCGTCGTCAACCACACGCCCGGGCTCGTCTACCAGTTCGTGCTGCATGCGGACGGCACGATGGCGTACCCGTATTTGAGCGAGGGGTGCACGGCGCTGCTGGGCCTGTCGGTGTCGGAACTGCAACAGGACCCCGAGCGCTTCTTGGGCCTGATCCTGCCGGAGGACCGCAAGGGTTACCAGGATGCGATGGAGGCGTCGAGGACGGCGCTGGCCGCGTGGAACTGGGAAGGCCGCATCTGCGTGGAGGCGTGGAACGACGTCAAATGGATCAGCCTGCGCGCGACGCCCCTGCCGCTGGACGGTGGCGGTGTCCAGTGGGACGGCATCATGACCAACATCACCGCGAGCAAGCTGGAACAGGAAGAAACCCGGCGGTCGCGTGCGCGGCTGGCCGAGCTGACGGACCACATCCAGCAGGTCAAGGAACAGGAACGGGCCCGCATCGCGCGCGAGATCCACGACGACCTGGGCGGCAATCTCACCGCGATCAAGATGGCGCTGTCGATGCTTGCGGCGCGCCTGCCGGACGATCCGGCCCTGCGCGACAAGGCGGATTACCTGGACGACCTCGTCGACCGCACGATCGAGGCCGTGCACCGCATCTCGCTGGACCTGCGTCCCAGCACGCTCGACCTGGGCCTCGTCGCCGCGCTCGAGTGGCAGGCGCGCGAATTCGAAAAGCAGATGGGCATCGCCTGCGTGTTCCGCAGCGCCGACAAGGAAATCGACCTCGATCCGGACCAGGCGACCGCGCTGTTCCGCATCTTCCAGGAAGCACTGACGAATATCGCGAAACACGCGGGCGCCACGCGCGTGACGGTCAGCCTGCGCCGCCAGCGCCAGCACCTGACGCTCGGCATCTGCGATAATGGCCGCGGCATCACGCCCGCCGACCGCCTGAAGCCCCAGTCGTTCGGCCTGCGCGGCATGAGCGAACGCGCCCGGGCGCTGGGCGGCACGCTCACCCTGTCGCAGGCACCTGGAGGCGGCACGATGGTCGTCGTCAAGATCAGGCTGGCCGCCCCCGCGGCCGGACGCAGCGAAACCACCCGAGCATGACAGAAAAAGCCAGCATCCGCGTTTTTATTGCAGACGACCACGCCATCGTGCGTGAAGGCCTGAAACAAATCCTCGCCGAACAGCGCGACATCGTTGTCGCGGGCGAAGCCGAGACCGGTCTCGACGCCGTCAAGCTGTTCCGCAAATCGCGCTGCAACGTGGTGTTGCTCGACATCTCCCTGCCCGACCGCAACGGCATCGAAGTGCTCAAGCAGATCAAGGGCGAACAACCGGACCTGGCCGTGCTGATGCTGTCCATGCACCGCGAAGACCAGTACGCGATCCGCTCGCTGAAGGCGGGCGCGGCCGGGTATCTGACCAAGCAGAGCGCGCCGAAGGAACTCGTCAACGCGATCCGCCAGGTGGCCGGCGGCCAGCGCTACGTCAGCGCGCAACTGGCCCAGGTGCTGGCGGCCCAGCTCGGCGAGAACCACGACGCGCCCGTGCACGAAGCGCTGTCCGACCGCGAATACCAGACCCTCACCATGATCGCCTCCGGCAAGACCGTCAGCGAGATCGCGCGCGAACTCTCGCTGTCGGTGAAGACGATCAGCGAGTACCGCTCGCGCCTGCTGGCCAAAATGAAACTCAAGACCAGTGCCGAACTGACCCACTACGCCATCCGCAACCAGCTCATTGACTGATTTGCGCTTCGTCAATACAGTCGTAAAGACTGAGTGGTAATTCCGCGTTTTATCCGCGATTTGATTTTTTGGCAGCGGCTTACCATGACGACAATAAGAATTCCATATTGCAACGTCCAAAATGTCCAGTCCACCACGCCCGCCGGGGATTCCCGGCCTGAACCCGGCGGAAATCGCGCGCGAAGCGTTCCGCCGGCTCGCCACGCGGCGCATCGCGCCGACGCCGGACGCCTACCGCGAGATCTATAACGAGATCGCCGGCGTCGACGTCCTGCCGCCACCGTCCCCACCCGCAGACCCGGGCGCGGAAAACGTGTTGTCCGGCTTCGCCCACAGGCTGGCCGACACGCCCGGCGAGCTGGCCGAGTTCGGCGCCCGCTTCAACCGCGCCGTCAAGCAGCGCGACTGGGACGGCTATGCGCGCACGCTGTCCCAGTTGGCCGAGAAACACCTGCGCCGCCACACGCACCCCGCGCTGTCGCTGGGCGTGGAGAACGGCGAAGCCAAGCTGCTGCGCGACCTGCTCAGCCGCACGCTGACGTTCGCCGTCGCGTCGCTGCTGGCGGGCACGCCGAACCTGTCGGGCGAAGCGGAATCGCTGGGCGCCGCCGTCAAGGCCGCGCACAGCGAGGAAGCGCTGCAGGAAATCGCGACGCGCCTGAAAGACCTGTGTTACCAGATCGAACTGAAGAGCGGCGACACGGCCGAACAGCAGGAACTGCTGCTGCGCCTGTTTAAGCTGCTGCTGGAAAACGTATCCGAACTGCTGGACGACGACAGCTGGATGCGCGGCCAGATCGCCGCCGTGCAGGACCTGATCGCCGGTCCGCTCGACCACCGCGCGCTGGAAGACGCGACGCGCAGCCTGAAGGATGTCATCTACAAGCAGGGGCAGCTGAAACACGGCATCGCGGACGTCAAGGCGACCGTCAAGAACATGATGATGACGTTCATCGACCGCCTCGGTTCCGTGGCCGCGTCGACGGGCGATTTCCACGAAAAGATCGGCGGCTTTTCCGAGCGCATCCGCGGTGCCGGCAATATCGAGGAACTCAACGTGGTGCTGGAAGAAGTGCTGCGCGAAACGAAAATCGTGCAGGCCGAGGCGATGGCCTCGCGCGACCGCATGCTGGCCGCGCACCAGGAGGTGCAGGAAGCGGAGGCGCGCATCAAGGATCTGGAAGCGAAGCTGCAGCACATGAGCGAACTGGTGCGCGAGGACCAGTTGACGGGCAGTCTCAACCGGCGCGGCCTGGACGACGTGTTCGAGCGCGAAAGCGCGCGCGCCGACCGCCGCGGCACGCCGCTGTGCGTGGCCCTGCTCGACCTGGACAATTTCAAGAAGCTCAACGACACCTACGGCCACCTCGCGGGCGACAACGCCCTGCGCCACCTCGTGAAAGTCGTGCGGGACACCTTGCGCTCGATGGACGTGATCGCCCGCTTCGGCGGCGAGGAATTCCTCATCCTGTTGCCAGAAACGAATGTCGAAGCGGCATCGGCCGCGATGGTGCGCGTGCAGCGCGAGCTGACGAAGCATTTCTTCCTGCACGAAAACGAGAAGATGCTGATCACGTTCTCGTGCGGCGTGGCCTTGCGCCATCCGAACGAGGAGCAGGCCAGCCTGATGGCGCGCGCGGACAAGGCCATGTACCAGGCCAAGCAGAGCGGCAAGAACCGCGTGATGGTGGCTGACTGACAAGCCCGGCCACGGAAAAATAAATTTTTTTTTGCCCTAAAGTTCCCGAATTCGTCGCCGCCAAGGCAGGCCCGCTTCCAGCGGCGACACAAAAATGTCGATTTTTTTCGCTCTCGCCCTCTAAACTTTTTCCGTAGAGCACCGTTACCAGCATCAACAGCGGTTTGAATGTCACGGAACAGCGTGGCAGACCAAAGTGATCATGAGTGGCACGTCGCCACACCCTGCAAGACCAAGTCTGGAGAGACACCATGTCGTCCGTTATCAATACCAACGTTGCATCCCTGAACGCTCAGCGTAACCTGTCCACCTCGCAATCTTCGCTCAACACCTCGATCCAGCGCCTGTCGTCGGGCCTGCGCATCAACAGCGCCAAAGACGATGCCGCCGGTCTGGCAATTTCGGACCGTATGAATTCGCAGATCCGTGGCATGAACCAGGCGACCCGCAACGCGAACGACGGCGTGTCGATGGCCCAGACGGCCGAAGGCGCCCTGTCGAGCTCGGGCGACATGCTGCAGCGTATCCGCGAACTGGCCGTGCAATCCTCGAACTCGTCGAACTCGGCCAGCGACCGTAAAGCCCTGCAGACCGAAGTGTCGCAGCTCACCTCGGAACTGAACCGCATCGCCAGCACCACCGAATTCAACGGCACCAAGCTGCTGGACGGCTCGATGGGCACCGCCAACTTCCAGGTCGGCGCCAACGCCAACCAGCTGATCTCGATGACCGGCTCGAATTTCAGCACGTCCGTCTATGGCAATAACACGACGACCACCGACGGCCAGATCGATACCGGCGCGATCGTCGGCGGTCTAAAGGCAATGGTCATCAACGGCAGCCAGGGCACGGCAGAGGTCGACATCTCCGCGAACAGCACCGCCAAGGATGCGGCCGCCGCCATCAACAACAAGTCCGCCGATTCCGGCGTGACCGCGACTGCAACCACCAGCGTGGGGTTCCAGGGCACGGCTGGCGTCGCCTACACGCTGGCGCTGGGGTCCGACAATTCGACCGACATCAATGTGGCGTTCAAGATCGGTTCCGGCTCCGGCACGGCGGACGACTACGCGGCGGCAATCAGCGCGTTCAACGCGCAGAGTGCAAAGACGGGCGTGACGGCATCGTATGATGCGGACGCGAAGGGCCTGAAGCTGACCAACGCCAGCGGCAACGATATCAAGCTGACCGAACTGGATACGGCCGCGGACGGCAAGATCGCCGCCTACGACAGCGATGGCGCCGCGGGTGCGTTCGCCGCGGTGTCGGCGGTCGTCGGCACGCCGAGCATCGCCAAGGGCACGATCACGCTCGACTCGAGCGAAAGCTTCTCGGCCACCGACACCAGCGGCTTCGGTCTGGCAGCCTCGTCGGACCTGAAAAAAGTGTCGGATATCGACGTCGGCAGCTTCGCCAACGCCCAGCAGGCAATCAAGATCGCCGATGCCGCCCTGGCCAAGGTCAACGACCAGCGCGCCCAGCTCGGCGCACTGCAGTCGCGCTTCAGCTCGGCGATTTCGAACCTGCAGTCGTCGACCGAGAACCTGTCGGCATCGCGCAGCCGCATCGTCGACACCGACTTCGCTTCGGAAACCGCGAACATGACCCGCGGCCAGATCCTGCAGCAGGCCGGCACCTCGATGCTGGCCCAGGCCAACTCGCTGCCGAACGGTGTCCTGTCGCTGCTGCGTGGCTAATCAGTCGCAATAAGCCACCGATAGCGGTGTAAAGTGATTCCTCGGCTGGAGAAATTCAGCCGGGGAATTTTTGCTAGGGAATTCATCATGAACATACAACCAGTGGGTTCACCTGTTTCTCCCCGAGTGGAGGATCGTCCGGCCCAGCCGGCGACGCCAACGGGTGAGACGGAGTCGGCCGGCAAGAGCAAGCTTGCGGACGCCGCCAAGCCGTCGCGCGAGGATGTGTCGGCCGCTGTCAGGAAGATGAACGACGCCATGCTGGGTTCGTCGCAAAGCCTGCAATTCACGATCGACGAGGACAGCAAGGACATCGTGGTCAAGGTCATCGACCAGAGCACGAAGGAGGTCGTCCGTCAGATCCCTTCGAAGGAAGCGCTGCAGATCGCCAAGTCGATCGACAAGATGCAGCAGGGCCTCCTCATCAACCAGACGGCCTGAGCGCTCAATGTGCGCTTCACCGTGAAGCGTGGGCCCGCGGCCCGCGCTTCCTGCCCTATTCCCTTTCTTTATTGCATTTTTCCTACCAAATTGTTCTGGCACGGAAATAACGCACATTTCCCACTCTCAAGTACGGTTTGCTTCTGTCGATAATGACTTACATTATCGCTTTCACAGGAGAAACAAGTGGGAATCAGCTCACCTGGTATCGGCTCCGGCCTCGACGTCAACGGTCTCGTCAGCAAGCTGATGTCGGCCGAATCGGCGCCGCTCGACAATTACGACAAGAAAACGACTGACTACCAGACCAAGCTGCAGGCGTACGGCAAGGTCAGTGCGGCAGTCGGCGTCTTCCAGGGTGCGCTGACGACGCTGAACTCGGCCAATACCTTCAGCGCGCTGAGCAGCACGTCCAGCAACAAGGATCTCCTGACGGCCACTCCAGGCGCCGGCGCCGTGCCCGGCAAGTACAAGATCAACGTCAGCCAGCTCGCGCAGGCGCAAAGCCTCATGACGGGCGGCCAGGCCAGCAATACGGCGCAGATCGGCGACGGCGCCAAGACGACGCTCACGTTCCAGTTCGGCAGCATCGGCGGCGGCACGTTCGGCGTGGCCGGCGCCGCGCTGAGCCTGGCCAGCGCAGCGTCCGGCATCGCGACCGGCTCGCTGACTATCAACGGCACCGCGATCAGCACGAACGGCACGACGCGCAGCGCGCGCGACCTCGCCTCGGCCATCAACGACGAAACGGATACGACGGGCGTCACGGCCAAGGCCGGCATCACGTCCACCTCGGCCACGATGTTCGGCACCTTCGGCGACGTGGTCGTCGGCACCGGCGGCAACTATGCGCTGACCGTGGGCGGCGTCCAGCTGGCCAGTTCGGACGGCAGCACCACCGTCACGGCCGCGTCGCTCGACACCGCGCTCGGCACCAACAACGTCAAGAACCAGCTGGCCGCCGCCAACATCACGTTCACCGGCTCGGCCGCCACCCACGACCTGCAGTTCTTCGCGGCCGACGGCTCCAACATCAACGTCGCGGAAGCCGTCAGCGGCACCGTCACGGGCGGCATCGGCCTCGCCCCCGGCGCGGCCAACGCGGGCTCGGACACGACCGCCACGGCGGGCATCACGCTGAGTTCGAAAGACGGCAGCCAGATTCTTGTCGGCGGCAACAATCCGGGCGCGGCCGGCCTCACGGCGGGCAGCGCCGGCAGCTACATCGGCGCCGGGTTCACCCAGGACGGCGCCCAGGCCAGCGGCACCGTGACGCTGGACACGAAGGACCAGACCCTGCAGGGCATCCGCGACGCCATCAACAAGGCCAACGTGGGCGTCACCGCCACCATCGTCTCGGACGGCAGCGACAACCCGTACCACCTCGTGATCACGTCGAACAAGACGGGCGAGAAGTCGGCCATGAAGATCACCGTGGATGGCGCCGACGGCGGCCCCGTCAACGCCGGCCTCGCCAGCCTGCTGGCCTATGATCCGAACGGCACGCAGGCCCTCACGCAGACGAGCGGCGCGCAGGACAGCAAGCTGACCATGAACGGCATCGCGGTCAGCAGTGCCGACACGACGGTGGAAGACATCATCCAGGGCGTGAGCCTGGACCTGTCCACGACCGGCAGCACGACGCTGACCGTGTCGCAGAACAAGAGCGCGGTGACGGATGCCATCAACGGCTTCGTCAAGGCCTACAACGACCTGAACAAGACGATTTCCGGTCTCTCGAGCTACAACGCCGACACCAAGACGGGCGGCGTGCTGCAGGGCGATTCGGCCGTCCGTTCGATCCAGACCCAATTGCGGCGCGCGCTGGGCACCAAGGTCGAAGGCCTGGACAGCAGCCTGTCGAACCTCAGCCAGATCGGCGTCTCGTTCCAGAAGGACGGCAGCCTGGCGCTCGACTCGACCAAGCTGAACAAGGCCATGTCCAGCAATTTCAGCGACATCAGCGGCCTGTTCGCGGCCGTCGGCGCGGCCAGCGACGGCAACATCACGTTCGACAAATCGACGGCGGCCACCAAGCCGGGCGAGTATGCCGTGAACATCACGCACATGGCCACGCAGGGCACGCTGACCGGCGCCAATCCCCTGTCCGGCTCGACGACGATCGCCTCGAACACCACCTGGACCATCACGCTGAACCAGACGGATCCGGCCACGGATTCGAAAGTCCAGAACATCACGATCCCGGCCGGCATCTATGCGAACGACCAGCTCGCGTCGATGCTGCGCGCCGCCATCAACGGCAACGCCACGTTCGCGGGCGCCGGCGACGCGGTCGAGACCTCGGTGGACGGCACCGGCCACCTGTCGATCTCATCCAGCAAGTACGGCTCGACGTCGAACATCTCGATCGCGGGCGTCACGGGCACGGCCGTCAGCGACCTCTTCGGCGGCGCCACGCCGGCCGTCGGCACCGACATCGAAGGCACCATCGGCAACGTCGCCGCGACCGGCAACGGCCAGTCGCTGACGGCGGCCGACGGTTCGCCGGCAGCCGGCATCCAGCTCACGGTCAAGACCGGCACCACCGGCGACCGCGGCACCGTGACCTTTTCGCAAGGCTATGCCTACCAGTTGACGAACCTCGCCGCGAGCTTCACCGGCTCGGGCAGCGTACTCAACAGCAAGACCGACGGCCTGAACGCCAGCATCAAGGCAGTGGCCAAGCAGCGCGACGCCTTCAGCGATCACCTGACCCAGCTGGAAGCCATGTATCGAAAACAATTTACCTCGCTCGACACGATGCTGCAGTCGATGCAGAGCACCCAAAGCTATCTGACGCAGCAGTTGGCAGCCCTCGCGGCCAACCGATAACTGGATTTTTGGAGAACCACCATGTTTGGAACGATGAAACGCGGCGTCAACGCCTATCACAACGTGAGCCTCGAGACCGGCATCACGTCGGCCTCGCCGCACAAGCTGATCGTCATGCTGTACGACGGCGCCCTCGTCGCACTGCTCGGCGCCAAGACGAACATCGCCGCCGGCAACATCGCCGCCAAGGGTTCGGCCATCTCGAAAGCCATCTCGATCATCGACAACGGCCTGCGCGCCTCGCTCGACAAGAACGCCGGCGGCGAGATCGCGGCCAACCTGGACGCCCTGTACGACTACATGAGCCGGCGCCTGCTGCACGCGAACCTGAAGAACGACGTGACCATCATCGACGAAGTGCACGGCCTGCTGGCCGACCTGCGCGGCGCGTGGGTGGAAATCGGCGACAAGGTCCAGCCGCCGCAGCAGGTCGCTGCGCCCACGGCCATGCCGAAGGCCTCGACCCTGGCGAGCGCATGATCGGAGCCACGACGATGATGACGAATACCGAAATCGCCTCGCTGTACGAAGCCATGGTCGGCATCACCGACCAGATGCTGGCCGCCGCCACCGCGGCCGACTGGGACCGCCTGCTCCAGCTCGAACACCAGTGCGCCGCCTGCGTGCGCCAGCTGAAGGACAACGGCGACACGGCGCTGGCCGGCCAGGAACGCGTGCGCAAGGTCAACGCCATCCGCAAGATGCTCGATTCCGACCGCAAGATCCGCGACCTGACCCAGCCGTGGATGGCGAAGCTGCAGGCCATGATCTCGAACAAGACCGTCGAACGCCGCGTCGCGCGCGCCTACGGCGTCTGACCTGAACGATGCTGCCGCGCGATAGCGTCTCGCTGACCCCGGTCGCGGCAGCCCGTCCCGCCTTACCCGTCGGCGACCCGCGCCAGCAGGCCTTTGCGCGCGCGCTCGCCAACCTCGTCGGCCAGTCGATGGCAGCCGACGTGTTGGCGAAACTGCCCGACGGCAGCTTCGTCGTGCGCATCAACGACATGGCGGCGCGCATGCCGCTGCCCCAGGGCGCGCAGGTCGGCACGCAGGTGCCGCTGACCCTCGTGACGGTCGCGCCTCGCCCCACGTTCCAGGTCCGGACGGGCCAGGGCGCCCCCGCCTTCGCCGAAGCCGGCCCGCCGCTGCCGGAAGGCGCCAGCCCGCAGGAGTCTACGCTCGCTTATCTCGAAGGCAAGGATGCCGCCGCGCTCACGCGCACGGCCGCCCTGCTCGCCGGCGCGCGCGGTCTCGCACAACTGCCGGGCGGCGCGGCCGACGGCGCCAGCACGTCGATCAGCACGGCTGGCAAGATGCTGGGCGACGTCATCGCGGCCGCGCAGAAAGCGGACACACGAGCCACCGCCGCGGTCGGCCGCACGCCGCTGCTGGGCGGGCCGTCGCTGGACGCCGGCGCCATCGCGCAGGCACTGAAGGACGGCCTCGGCAAGAGCGGCCTGTTCTACGAATCGCACGTGGCCGAATGGGCCGAAGGCGCCCGCCCCCGCGCCGACCTCGCGGCCGAGCCGCAGGCGCGCGGCATGCCGCCGCCCACCGATCCGAACACGGCCCAGTTCATCAACCTGCAGCTGAACGCACACGAACAGGGCCGCGCCGCCTGGCAGGGCCAGTTGTGGCCGGGCCGCGACATGCAATGGGACGTCGAACGGGACGCGTCCGGCCGCCAGGACGGCGGCGAGGATGAGAACGGCGGCACGTGGCAGAGCAGCCTGCGCCTGCGCTTCGGCGCGTTGGGCGAGGTGGCGGCGCGCGTCGTGCTGTCCGGCGGCCAGTTGCACATCCGCCTCGACGCCCAGGACGAATCGGTCAAAGGCTTGCTGGATGCGCACCGCGCGCGCCTGGCCGACGCGCTCGACGCGGCCGGCACGCCGCTCTCCACGCTCACCGTCCATGACGATGGACAACGATAAGCCGACGCGCCGCCAGAGCGCCGTGGCGCTCGCGTACGGCGCCGGCGATGCCGCGCCGAAGGTCGTCGCGAAGGGCAAGGGTCTCGTCGCCGAACAGATCATCGGCCGCGCGCAAGAGGCCGGCGTGTTCGTGCACGAATCGAAGGAACTGGTGGCGTTGCTGATGAAAGTCGACCTCGACCGCCAGATCCCGCCGGCCCTCTACCGCGCCATTGCCGAACTATTGGCCTGGCTCTATTATATTGAATCCGCGCAAGTTTCCGGGCAGACACCACCGCCCGCACCGGACACGGCACGCCACCTCCCACCCCAAGAAAGCACTCCGGTTGACACAGATGCAAGCAATCACTGACGCCGAATTAGAAGCCTGGCACGACTACGAAGTCGAGTCGCCCAGGGAGATCGTGGCCCTGCTGCGCCAGATCGCCGAAAAGAACCAGCTGATCCGCATGCTGATCAAGGGCGAGGCGGACGTCTGCGTCACGTCGCTGCTGGCCGTCGATCCGGATGCGGGCACCGTCGTCATCGACCGCTCCGTCAACCCCGAGCAGAACACGCGCATCGTGGCGGCCGGCACGGTACGGTGCGACACATCGCTGGACAAGATCCGCATCGTGTTCGGCCTGGACAACCTGCGCGAAGTGCAATTCGAAGGCGGCACCGCGCTGGCCGCCGCGATTCCCGCGAGCCTGATCCGCCTGCAGCGGCGCGAGTTCTACCGCATGCCGACGCCGGTGACGAATCCCGTGCGTGCGACGATCCCCCTGCCGGCCGATCTGGGCGGCGGCACCGCCGTGTTCCCGCTGGCCGACATCAGCTGTGGCGGTGTCGCGATCCACGACAGCAAGCTGCAGCTCGGCACGACCATCGGCGACACCTTCCCGAACTGCCGCATCGACCTGCCCGAAATCGGGCCGGTGACCTGCTCGTTGCAAGTCCGCAACTCGATCGACATGACGCTGCTCAACAACAAAACGAGCCGCCGCCTCGGCTGCCAGTTCGTCGACATCTCGCGCGGCAACCTGGCCGCCGTGCAACGCTACATCACCAAGCTGGAACGCGAGCGCAACGCCCGCCTGGCTGGCCTGGCATAAAATTTCCCAAAACCGGGGTCAGAGCCCGGTTTTGGGAAATTGATTAAAACTTCGGAACGCCGGTCCGCCGGCCTGCATCCAATCGTCAGGCATACGACCAGGAGATCCCATGCAGGCCGCCGCACCGCCCCCCTCTTCCCTCGACGACGACGCGCTGCTGCGCCGTATCCGCGCCGGCGACCGCGACGCGTTCTCCGATTTGATGCGGCGCTACAACCGCCGCCTGTACCGCGTCGCGCGCAGCGTCCTGCGCGACGATGCGGAAGCCGAGGATGCGCTCCAGGATGCCTATCTGCAGGCCTATCGCGCCCTGCCCGGCTTTCGCGGCGAGTCGGCGCTCGGCACCTGGCTCACCCGCATCGTCGTCAATGCCGCGCTGATGCGCCAGCGTAAGACCGGGCGGCTCGCCGACGTCATCGAACTGGGCGCGGATTTCGGTTCGGACGATGCGATCCTGCCCCGCGACCGGCTGGACGAGCCGGCGCAGCCGGAATTGGCCGCGCTGCGCGCCCAGACGCGGCGCCTGATCGAAACGGGCATCGACAAGCTCCCGGCCGCCTTCCGCACGGTGTTCATGCTGCGTGCGGTGGAGGAATTGACCGTGGAAGAGACGGCGGCCACGCTCGACATTCCCGCAGCGACCGTGCGCACCCGTTATTTCCGCGCGCGGGCCATGCTGCGCGAGGCGCTCGCGCGCGAGATCGATTTCGCGATCGAGGATGCGTTCGGGTTCGACGGCGCGCGCTGCGACCGGATCGTCGACGCGGTCCGGCGCAGGCTGGACGCGGAACCGTCCACCTGACACGAAACGGGAACGCGCGCGCCAAAGCGTGCATCGAATGGATTGTTTCACCTAAACCATTCATTCAAGGAGTCCGCCATGAACAAATCCGCCCCGCTGCTGCTGTCCGCCCTGCTCGCCCTGAGCGCCACCGCCCACGCGGCCGGCCCGAACGATGCGCAGATCGCCGCCATCGTCGTCGCCGCCAATACGGTCGATATCGACGCCGGCAAGCAGGCCGAGACGAAAACGCAGAACAAGGACGTGCGCGCCTTCGCCCAGCGCATGGTGGCCGACCACGCGGGCGTCAACCAGCAGGCCGTCGCGCTGGTGCAGAAACTGCACGTGACGCCCGAGGACAACGACACCAGCAAGAGCCTGACGAAGGACGGCGCGGCGACGCGCACCCGGCTGGCCGCCCTGTCCGGCAAGGCGTTCGACAAGGCCTATGTCGACAACGAGGTGACGTACCACGAGACCGTGCTTGGCGCACTCGACAAGACGCTGATCCCGAACGCCTCGAATGCCGAGCTGAAGGCCCTGCTCGTCAAGGTCCGCCCGGCGTTCGTGGCGCACCTGGAGCATGCCAAGCACATCCAGGCCGAACTCAAGTGAAGACCGCATTTGCCACGCTGTTCGCCGCGTCGTGTGCGCTGCCCCTCATGGCCGGCGCGGCGGAACACCACGTCGTCATCGACGGCATGAAGTTCACGCCGCAGGTTGTGCAGGTCAGGAAGGGAGATACGATCGTGTGGGAGAACCGCGACATGTTCGTCCACAACGTGACGGCGGCCGGCGTCAAGTCGGGCGACCTGCAGCCCGGGAAGACCTGGCGCTGGGTGGTGCCAGCGAAGATGTCGTTCGACTATCTCTGCACGCTGCATCCGGTGATGCAGGGGCGCGTCGAGGTCAAGTGATCGTCACACCTGCATGTTCATGATGTCGTGATAAGCCGACACCAGCTTGTTGCGCACCTGCACCGTGGCCTGGAAGTTGATGCTCGCTTTCTGCATGGCGATCATCGTGTCGGACAGGCTCACGGAATCGTCGCCGGCGGCGAACTTCTTGCCCATCTCGTCCGCCTGGATCTGGGAATTGCTGACGTTCTGCAGCGACGCCTGCAGCGCATCCGAGAAGCTGACCCTGGTCGACGATTCGGCCGCATCGGGAGCGCCCAGCTTGCCGATGCCGCCCAGCCCGCCGAGCGCCTCCGCCGGCGACGCCGGGCCGGCCGGCTTCTGTGCCGCCGACTTCAGCTGCGCCATCATCGCTTCGATCCGGCTGCTGTCGATGCCGCCGATGTTCATGTCCGTTCTCCCAGTGCCTGTCAAACAAATCGATTCAGGCTGTCAGAATATCAGCGCCCGGGCAACGATTGCCTTCGAGCAGCACGGTAAACAGGGCCTTATTCCGGGGTTTGAATGTTGCCGTACGGCTCCATAATGGCGTTCATACACCCATTCCCTCCCCCCAACATGGCAACGACAGCGGAAGAACTCCTCGACAGCGACATCGCAACCCCGGCCGACGAGAAGCCGAAGTTCTGGCAGACGACGAACGGTAAACGCATCGTCATCGGCGGCGCCATCGCCGGCGTGGTGGCCATCGTCGCGGCATTGTGGCTGTGGACGTCGGCGCCGGAATACAAGGTGCTGTTCTCCAACTACACCGACAAGGACGGCGGCGCCATCACCGCCTCGCTCGACCAGATGGGGGTCAAGTACAAATTCTCGGACAGCGGCAGCGCGATCCTCGTGCCGGCCGACCGCATCCACGACCTGCGCCTGAAGCTGGCCCAGCAGGGCCTGCCGCGCGCCGGCAACGTCGGCTTCGAGCTGCTGGAGAACCAGAAGCTGGGCACGTCGCAATTCGTCGAGCAGGTCAACTACCAGCGCTCGCTGGAGGGTGAGCTGGCCAACTCGATCCAGTCGCTGTCCGCCGTCAGCTCGGCCCGCGTGCACCTGGCGCTGCCGAAGCCGTCCGTGTTCGTGCGCGACCAGCAGAAGCCGACCGCATCGGTCCTCCTGAACCTGCAGCCGGGCCGCGCCCTCGACCAGGCGCAAGTCAGCGCGATCGTGCACCTTGTGGCGTCGTCGATCCCGGAACTGACGCCGGCCAACGTGACCGTCGTCGACCAGAACGGCACCTTGCTGTCGGACAGCGCCAACAAGAACGGCAAGCAGCTCGACCCGAACCAGCTGAAGTACGTCGAAGCGCTGCAGCAGAACATCGTCAAGCAGGTCCAGTCGATCATCGCCCCGCTCGTCGGCCAGAACAACGTGCGCGCCGAAGCGACGGCCGAAGTCGACTTCGCCCAGACCGACACCGCGGCCGAGATGTACAAGCCGAATTCGCCGCCGGAGCCGCAGGCGATCCGCAGCCAGCAGACGTCCGAGCAGTCCGGTCCGGGCAGCACCAACCCGTCGGGCATTCCGGGCGCGCTGTCGAACCAGCCGCCGGGCGTGGCGACCGCACCGCTGGACGGCGGCGCCCAGCCTGCCCAGGCCCAGGCGAGCACCGGCCCGAGCCGCAAGGATTCCACGACCAATTACGAAGTCGACAAGACCATCCGCTACGAACAGAAACCGATGGGCGGCATCAAGCGCCTGACGGTCGGCGTGGTGGTGAACTACCGCCGCACCGTCGATCCGAAGACGGGCAAGGTCGTCGTCAAGCCGCTCAGCGCCGCCGAAGTCGCGCAGATCAACGAACTGGTCAAGCAGGCGATGGGCTACAGCCAGGCGCGCGGCGACACGCTGAACGTGACGAACGCCCCGTTCGACGGCGTCGACAAGCCGGAAGAGCAGGCGCCGGACTGGTGGAAGGATCCCGCCAACCTGCCGCTGGCGAAGGACATCGCACGCTACGTCTTCATCGCCCTCGTGCTGGCCTTCCTGTGGTTCCGCTTCGTGCGGCCGCTGCTCAAGCCGGCGATCAAGAAGTTCGACGAAGCCGTGGCGATCCCGCCCGAACCGGAACCGGAAGAGCCGGAGCCGGAACCGGAGCCGGACCCGGACGAAGAAGCCCGCATCCAGCGTGAAGAGGAAGAACAGCAGAAGGTCCAGGTCTACAAGAGCAACCTGGAAATGGCAAAAGACATGGCCAAGAACGATCCGCGCATCGTGGCCAACGTGATCAAGGAATGGCTGGGGACCGAGTAATGAGCGACAAGGACAAGGACAAGGAAAGCACGACCAAGGCAGCCATCCTGATGCTGGCCCTGGGCGAATCGGAAGCGGCCGAAGTGATGAAATTCCTCGGCCCGCGCGAAGTGCTCAAGCTGGGCGCCGCCATGGCGCAGATGAAGGCCGTGCAGCACGAGGAAGTCTTGAGCGTGCTGGGCGAATTCCGCGAGCGCGTGGACCTGCAGTCGACCGTCGGCCTCGATTCCGACGAATACATCCGCCAGGTGCTGACCAAGGCCCTCGGCGACGACAAGGCCGCCGTGCTGCTGAACCGCATCCTGGGCGGCAAGGACGCCTCGGGCATCGAAAGCCTGAAGTGGATGGATTCGCCGTCCGTCGCCGAACTGATCCGCAACGAGCACCCGCAGATCATCGCGACGATCCTCGTGCACCTCGAACGCGACCAGGCCTGCGAAGTGCTGGCCCATTTCACGGACCGCCTGCGCAACGACGTCGTGCTCCGTATCGCCACCCTGGACGGCGTGCAGCCGGCCGCCCTGCGCGAGCTGAACGACGTGCTGACCAAGCTCCTGTCCGGCAACGAGAACATCAAGAAGTCATCGCTGGGCGGCGTGCGCACCGCGGCCGAGATCCTGAACTTCATGAGCGGCGAGCAGGAAAGTTCCGTCATGGAGAACATCAAGAACTACGACAACGACATGGCGCAGAAGATCATGGACGAGATGTTCGTGTTCGACAACATCATCGACATCGACGACCGCGGCATCCAGTTGCTGTTGCGTGAAGTGCAGTCGGAGATGCTGATCATCGCGCTGAAAGGCGCGTCGCAGGACTTGCGCGATAAAATCTTCAAAAACATGTCGCAACGTGCGGCGGAAATGATGCGCGAAGACCTGGAATCGAAAGGTCCCGTGCGCCTGTCCGAAGTGGAAACCCAGCAGAAGCAGATCCTGCAAATCGTCCGGCGTCTCGCCGACGAAGGTCAGATCGTGCTGGGCGGCAAAGGTGAGGATTCGTTCGTCTGATGGCCATCTCAAAAGAGTTTCAGTCTGCATATCAACGCTGGGAAATGACGTCGTTCGGCGACGAGCGTCCCAGCGTCCGTGCCCAGCGCGAAGCGGAGGCTGCCGCTGCCGCGGCCGCCGCGCGCGCGTACGAGCCGCCGCCCCAGTCGGAGCCCATGATCCAGCTGCCGACCGCGCAAGAGCTCGAAGCGCTCCGCGCCGCCGCGCGCGACGAAGGCTATGCGGAAGGTCTCGAAGCGGGCCAGGCCGAAGGCCACGCCGCCGGTTACGAGGAAGGCCTTGCGCTGGGCCGTGCCGAAGCGGCCGAGGAACTGGAACACCTGCGCCAGCTCGCCACGACGTTCGGCGATGCCGTCACACAAGCCGATGAAGCCATCTCCAACGACGTGCTGGAACTCGCGCTGCACCTCGCGCGCGGCATGGTCCGCACGGCATTCGACGTGAAGCCGGACCTGATCATCCCCGTCGTGCGCGAAGCCATCGACTACCTGCCGAACCTGCAACAACCGGCCCTCTTGATGCTGCATCCGGAAGACGCGCTGATCGTCAAGAGCGGCATCGGCCACGAGCTGGACAAGAACGGCTGGCGCATCGTCGAAGACGAGGGAGTGTCCCGTGGCGGCTGCCGCGTGGACACGGCCAGCAACCAGATCGACGCCCAGATCGGCGCGCGCTGGCAGCGCCTGACGCACGCGCTCGGCAAGGACCTGGACTGGCTGGAATGAACACCCATACCGGCCGCTGGAAGGCTTACCTGAACGACTGCGCCAACGTGGTCGATCTGGTCGAGCCGATGCAGGTGTCGGGCCGCGTCACGCGCGTGGCCGGCCTCGTGATGGAATGCGTCGGCCTGAAGCTCGCGGTCGGCGCCGCCTGCATGATTCCGGTTGCGTCCGGTGCCCGCATCGAAGCGGAAGTCGTCGGCTTCGAGGGCGAACGTTTATTCTTGATGCCGCAGTCGGACGTCGAAGGCGTCGTGCCCGGCTCGCGCGTCTTCCCGATCGAAGCGAGCATGCCGAAGCCCGGCACGGTGACGCATCCGCGCCGCCGGCCGATGGACCGTGCGCGCCACCTGCCCGTCGGCTGGGGCCTGCTGGGCCGCGTCGTCGACGGCGCCGGCCGGCCGCTGGACGGCAAGGGTCCCGTCTCCACGGAACACATGGGCCCGCTCAACGCGCGCCCCATCAACCCGCTCGACCGCGTACCGATCTCGGAAACGCTGGACGTGGGCGTACGCGCCATCAATTCGATGCTGACGGTAGGCCGCGGCCAGCGTCTCGGCCTGTTCGCCGGTACCGGCGTCGGCAAATCCGTGCTGCTGGGCATGATCGCGCGCTACACGACGGCGGACGTGATCGTCGTCGGCCTGATCGGCGAACGGGGCCGCGAGGTGAAGGAATTCATCGAGCAGATCCTGGGCGAGGAAGGCCTGGCCCGCTCGGCCGTCGTGGCCGCGCCGGCCGACTCGCCGCCGCTGATGCGCCTGCAGGGCGCCGCCTACGCGACCGCCATCGCCGAGCACTTCCGCGACGAGGGCCGGAACGTCCTCCTGATCATGGATTCGCTCACGCGCTACGCGATGGCCCAGCGCGAGATCGCCCTCGCCATCGGCGAACCGCCGGCCACGAAAGGCTATCCGCCGTCGGTGTTCGCGAAACTGCCCGTGCTGGTGGAACGCGCGGGCAACGGCCAGGCGGGCGGCGGCTCGATCACGGCGTTCTATACCGTGCTGTCGGAAGGCGACGACCAGCAGGACCCGATCGCCGACGCGGCGCGCGGTATCCTCGACGGCCACATCGTGCTGAACCGCAAATTGGCCGAGGCGGGCCACTACCCCGCCATCGACATCGAACAATCGATCTCGCGCGCGATGCACGGCATCACGTCGCGCGAGCACCAGCAGGCCGCGCGCACCTTGAAGCAACTGTATTCGCGCTACGAACGCTCGCGCGACCTGATCAGCGTGGGCGCCTATGCGCCCGGCACGGACCCGGTGCTGGACAAGGCCATTGCCTTGCACGAACGGATCGAGGCCTTCCTGTGCCAGGAAATCCACGACAACGTGGGCATGTTGCAGAGCTTGGGGGAATTGACCTCGCTGTTCGGCTGATTGGTCCGTCAAGCTCATCGGTATACTTGATCTACCATGGCCACCGCATCCGCACTCGACACCCTGATCGACCTCGCCCAGCGCGAGTCCGACGCCTGCGCGAAGCGCCTGGGCGCGGCGCTGAAGGCCGTCGACGAGGGCGAGCAGAAGCTGCAGATGCTGCTCGGCTACCGCGACGACTATGCGAACCGGCTCGACGCGGCGCAAATGGCAGGCATCACCCCGTTCGCGTACCAGAATTTCGTCGCCTTCCTCGGCAAGCTGGAACAGGCGATCGACGGCCAGCGCGAAGTGCTGAAGCATGCGCATGTCAAGGCCGACATGGAAAAGAAGGGCTGGCAGGAAAGCGAGCGCAAGCGCCTGTCGTACCGGACCCTGAACGAGCGCGCGGCCGCCGAGGCGCTTGCGATCGAAAACAAGCGCGACCAGAAAATGATGGACGACCACGCGGCCCGGACAGTCCGCGCCAGGCGCTGACCGGCGCCTTTAACCTGAGCGACTAGCGACATGACCACGACTTCCTTTAACCCGCAGCTCAACACGGCCAACGGCATCAACCAGCGTCCGAACACCCCGGGCAACGGCGGCAGCGACGGCAGCCAGTTCAGCGCCCTGCTGAGCGGCGAACTGGAGCGCAACACCTTCGCGTCCATGCCGGCCCCGGCGCCCGCCCCCGCGCCCGCCGCGAAGCAGGAGGCCAAGCCGGCCGAAGCCGAGAAACCCGCGCAACACGACGACGCCGCGCCGCAGCAGGCCGCGAAGCCGGCCGACAGCAAGACGGACGGCGCCGACGCGAAGGACGATGCCGGCAAGGACGACGACGACAAGTCGGATGACGACAGCACGGCCAAGGCGGGCGACCCGGCCAGCGCCATGCTCGCGCTGATGGCCAGCCTGCACAAGCCGGGCGCGGACGCGGGCAAGACGACGGCCGCGGCCCAGGCCTTCGACGCGCTGTCCGGCAAGGGCAAGCGCACGGACGCGGGCCAGCTGGCCGCGCTGCAGGCCGCGATGAAGTCCGTGGCCAGGGAAGCCGGCGTCGATGCGGCCGGCGCGAAGATCTTCTCGGCCACGTCGATCAAGAACCCGGCCCTCGCGGCCGCCGGTGCCGACCTCGGCGCGGACAAAGCGGCGGCCTCGGCCGACCCGCGCGCCACGCTGGGCAATGTCAAGGCGGAGGTCAAGCCGCAGCTGGACGCCGCCGAATTCAGCCTGCAGCAGGCGCGCGACGCCGCGCTGCTCGCCCGGAAGGAACAGGCACCGGTGGCGACCGTCGCGGCCGCCCAGCTGCAGCCGGCCATGCTGGAAGCGGCCCAGGCCGCCGCGGCCGCCAGCGAAGAGCTGTCGGCCCACGTCGGCACGGATGCGTGGAACGACCAGGTCGGCCAGAAGGTCATCTACATGGTCGGCGCCGAGGACCAGACCGCGTCGCTGACCCTGAATCCGCCGGACCTGGGTCCGCTGCAGGTGGTGCTGTCCGTCTCCAACGGCCAGGCCGACGTGACGTTCTCGTCGAACCAGCTGGAAGTCCGCCAGGCGCTGGAAAACGCCCTGCCCCGTTTGCAGGAAATGATGGGCGAGAGCGGCATCGCGCTGGGCAATGCGACCGTCAACGCGGGCATGTCGAACGGCGGCCAGGCGCAGCAGGACCAGGCGATGGCATCGAGCGGTTTCGGCAGGGGCAACAACGGCCGCCGCAACGGCGGCAATGGCGAGAACGGCACGGCGGGTGAAGCAACCGTCCGGCCCGCCACGCGCATCATTCGTGACCGCGGCATGGTCGATACGTTCGCGTAAGGTGGGGACCCCTCCCCCCCGTGCCCACGCGTGACGTCTGCATCATGCCGGCGTTCGCGTGGGCACAGGAGTGGCCACCCAACGTTTGAATATAGCCTCGACAACAAATCCGTCAAGAAACAACGAGATACCCCAGGTTCCTCCCTCTTTTCGACCGTTGCCGCTGCTCACTTTTTCCCGATAATGACATAATGACGGGACGATCCAACAGTGGGACCGAAGACTCTTGAAAGCGAATCCAAAAATCAAAGCCGATCCGAAAGCGGATGCGGCACCGGCGGCCAGCGGCGGTAAAGGCAAGCTGCTCATCATGATCGGCGCGGCCGTGGTCGTGCTCGGCCTGGGCGGCGGTGCCGGCTGGTACTTCATGCACGGCAGCAGCGCGGAAGCGGCGGCCGGGCCGGCCAGGAAGGAACACTCGAGCAGCAAGAACAAGAAGAACGACGAGGCGCCGCCGGAATACGTGGCCGTCGAACCCTTCACGGTCAACCTGCAGCCGGAACATGGCGACCAGTATCTGCAGGTCGCGTTCACCCTGCAGGTCGAGGGACCGGAGCAGGTCGAGCTCATCAAGGCCAACATGGCCAAGGTGCGCAGCCGCGTGCTGCTGCTGTTGTCGGGCAAGAAGGCGTCCGAGATCAGCACGGTGGAAGGCAAGCAGCAGCTGGCCGGCGAGATCCTCGCGGCGGTCAGCGAGCCCTTCATGCCGCACGGCGACGAACAGCAAGTGACCGACGTTCTGTTCACTTCCTTTATCATCCAGTAAAGCAGAAGTCATTACGGTAAACGCAGCATCATGGCCGATAATTTTCTCTCACAGGAAGAAGTCGATGCCCTCCTCAAAGGGGTCAACGGCGATCAGGACGACGTCGCGGCGCCTGAAGACACCTCGGGAGTCCGCACGTATAACCTGGCAACGCAGGAGCGGATCGTCCGCGGCCGCATGCCGACGCTCGAGATCATCAACGAGCGTTTCGCCAGGTATCTGCGCGTCGGCCTGTTCAACTTCTTGCGCCGCTCCGCCGAAGTGTCGGTGGGGTCCGTGCGCGTGTCGAAGTACAGCGAGTTCATCCGTAACCTGGTCGTGCCGACCAACCTGAACCTCGTCCACATGAAGCCGCTGCGCGGCACGGCGCTGATGGTGTTCGATCCGGGCCTCGTGTTCCTGCTCGTGGACAACCTGTTCGGCGGCGACGGCCGCTTCCACACGCGCGTGGAAGGCCGCGATTTCACGCAGACCGAGCAGCGCATCATCATGCGCATCCTCGACATCGTGTTCGAGGCGTATGCCAAGTCGTGGGAACCGGTGTACCCGATCGAATTCGAGTACATCCGCTCGGAGATGAACACGCAGTTCGCGAACATCGCCACCCCGAACGAAGTCGTGGTATCGTGCACTTTCACCATCGAGCTCGGCTCGGTGTCGGGCCAGATCCACTTCTGCATGCCCTATTCGATGGTCGAACCGATCCGCGACGCGCTGACGTCGAGCATCCAGGGCGAGGCGCTGGAAGTCGACAAGCGCTGGATCCGCCTGCTGACGCAGCAGATCCAGGTGGCGGAAGTGGAACTGGTGGCCGTGCTGGGCCACGGCAAGGCCAATTTCGACGAAATCCTGAACATGAAGGTCGGCGACGTGATCCCGATCTCCGTTCCGGAAACGCTCCAGGCCACCGTGGACGGCGTGCCCGTCATGGACTGCAGCTACGGCGTGTTCAACGGACAATATGCACTGAAGGTCGAGAAATTGCTGGCAAACAGCGAAACCTTCAACAAGTAAGCAACACAGGAGAGAAACATGTCCGACACTCAAGACGACCAAGACAGCCTCGACGACGACTGGGGCGCCGCGATCGCCGAGCAGGCAGCTGCGGAAGCCGCCGCACTGGCGAACCAGCAGCAGGCGGCCTCGGCCGCCGTGTTCAAGGATTTCTCGAACAAGGGCCCCCGTCCGGACACCCCGAACGACATCGACTTCATCCTCGACATCCCCGTCCAGCTGACGGTGGAACTGGGCCGCACCAAGATCGCCATCAAGAACCTGCTGCAACTCGCGCAGGGTTCCGTGGTCGAACTGGATGGCCTGGCGGGTGAGCCGATGGACGTGCTCGTCAACGGCTGCCTGATCGCCCAGGGCGAGGTGGTGGTCGTGAACGACAAGTTCGGTATCCGCCTCACCGACATCATCACCCCGTCGGAGCGCATCCGCAAACTCAACAAATGACGGCACGCCTGCTGACCACCTTCGCCCTCGCCCTGCCGCTGGCCGCCTGCGCGGCCCAGCCGGGGACCGGGCAGGCAGCGGGACGGTCGGCCGATGCCGCGCCGGCGGCAGCTGCGCAGGCACCTGCACCCGTCGTGGCCGAACCTGCGGCGGCGGCGGCACCGGCACCGGCACCGGCACCGGCACAACAGACGCCCCAGCAAGTTCCACGAACGACTGCGCCCACGGCCCCCGCGAAGGCACAACCGCGGGCCATGGCCGGTACCGGCGCGCCCTCCGCCGCGGCGCCCGCCGCCGTTCCCACGCAGACGCCCGCCGTCCAGCCCGCCGTCCAGCCCGACATCACCGCCCCGGCAGTGACCGCCACCCCCGACGTCGTCGCACCGCGCCCTGCCGCGCCCGGTGCCACCGTCCCTCCGGTCACGATGCCTGCGGGCACGTCGACGGGCAGCCTGCTGCAGACCCTGTTGGCGCTGGTCCTCGTGCTGGCCGTGCTGGGCGCTCTTGCCTGGTTCCTCAAGCGCTACGGCCCGAAGGTCGGCGGCGGCAACGCGAACCTGCGCGTCGTCGGCTCGCTGAACCTCGGCGGCCGCGAGCGCATCGTGGTCGTCGAAGTGGGCAATGAATGGATCGTGGTCGGTGCATCACCCGGCCGCATCAACGCGCTGGCGACCATGCCGCGCCAGGACGGGCAGAATGGCGACAACGGCGGTACGAACGCCGCGCTTGCTCCGCAAGAAAATACGGGGCCCGCCGCGCACAGCTTCGCCGACTGGCTCAAACAAACGATCGACAAACGCAAGTGATGCTCAATAAACGACTCCTGCTGGCGACGGGGCTGATCGCCCTGCCGCTGGCGGCGGCGGTGGCGGCGCCCGCCATCCCCGCTTTCACGACGAGCCCGGCCCCGGGCGGCGGCACCGCCTATTCCCTGCCGGTGCAGACGCTGCTCTTGATGACGGCACTGACCTTCATCCCCGCGGCGCTGCTGATGATGACGAGTTTTACGCGCATCATCATCGTGCTCTCCCTGTTGCGCCAGGCGCTCGGCACGCAGACGGCGCCGCCGAACCAGGTGATGGTGGGCCTCGCCCTGTTCCTCACGCTGTTCGTGATGGGCCCCACGTTCGACCGCGTCTACACCGAAGCGTACGTGCCGCTGCAGGAAAACCGCATCCAGATGGGCGAGGCGATGGACAAGGCCGCGGCGCCGCTGAAGGGCTTCATGCTGAAGCAGACGCGCCAGTCCGACCTCGCCCTGTTCGTGAAAATCTCGCGCACGCCCGCGCTGCAGGGCCCGGAAGACGTGCCGCTGCGCGTCTTGATCCCCGCCTTCATCACGAGCGAGCTGAAGACCGCGTTCCAGATCGGCTTCGCCATCTTCATCCCGTTCCTCATCATCGACATGGTCGTCGCGTCCGTGCTCATGTCGATGGGTATGATGATGATGTCGCCGGCCGTGATCTCGCTGCCGTTCAAGCTGATGCTGTTCGTGCTCGTCGACGGCTGGCAGTTGCTGCTGGGCTCGTTGTCCCAGAGTTTTTACTAGGGAGGACGATATGACTCCGGAAAGCGTCATCGCGATGGGCCGCACGGCCATGGAAGTCACGCTGATGGTGTCGGCGCCGCTGCTGCTCGTCGCGCTCGTCATCGGCCTCGTCGTCAGCATCTTCCAGGCCGCCACGCAGATCAACGAACAGACCCTGTCCTTCATCCCCAAGCTGATCGGCGTCTTCATCGCGCTCGTGCTCGCGGGGCCGTGGATGATCACGGTCATGACCGACTACATGCGCACCCTGTTCAGCGGCATCCCGCAGATGATCGGGTAATGGCGCCGCGCGTGGACCCGGCTTCGAAGACGGCCGCGGGCCACGCGGGCGTCACGCGTGGGCACGGGGCGCCCACCCTACCCGAAACCCCGGCATGATTTCCTTCACCACTACCGAACTCTATGCGTGGATCGGCGGCCTCCTGTGGCCGCTGACGCGCATCCTCGGGCTCGTCGCGGTCGCGCCCGTGTTCGGCAACACGGCCGTCCCCATCCTCATCAAGACGACGCTCGGCGTGCTGCTGGCCGCGATCATCGGCCCCACGCTCCCGCCCGTTCCAGCCGTCGATCCGACGTCGTGGGCGGGCATCCTGATCATCGCGCAGGAACTGCTCATCGGCGTGGCGATGGGGTTTGCGATGCGCCTCGTGTTCGCCGCCGTCGAATTCGCGGGCGAGGTCGCCAGCTCGACGATGGGCTTTTCGTTCGCCACGTTCTTCGATCCCAGCTCGGCCGGGCGCTCGTCGGCCATCAGCCAGTTCCTCGCCCTCGTCGCGACGATGGCGTTCCTCGCCATGAATGCCCATTTGGTGCTGATCGAGGCGCTTGCGGAGAGCTTCTTCACGCTGCCGATCTCGGCCACGCCGATGTCGCTGTCCGCGCCGCTGGAAATGGTGCGCTGGGGCAGCCGCGTGTTCTCGGCCGGCCTGCAGATCGCGATGCCGATCGTTGCCGCCATGCTCATCACCAACATCGCGCTGGCCATCCTGACGCGCGCGGCGCCGCAGCTGAACCTGTTCGGCATCGGCTTCCCGATCACGCTGGGCGCCGGCTTCCTCATCATCAGCCTCACGCTGCCGTACCTCGGCACGCCGCTGCAGAACCTGTTCAACCAGGGGATCGAGGCGGGCCGCAAGATCCCGCGCGTGGGCGGCCAACGGCCGGGGCAGCCACCACCACCCGCCGCCCCGCGTTAATTGGGGAAATTGCCAAAAACCGGGCTCTGACCCCGGTTCTAAGAAATGTAGTTGAAGAGAGACAGGCCCGACATCGTCTTGAACGACACCTGGGCCGCCTGCAGCGTTTGCTGCTGCTGGGTGTACAGCGACACCGCCTTGACCATGTCCAGGTCCTGCAGGTCGCTCAGCGTGGTCTGGTACTGGATGTTGAGGTCGTCGCCCGTGCTGTCCAGCGAGTCGACTTCCTTCAGGCGCGCGCCCACCGAGGCTTGCACGGACAGCACGTTGTCCAGTGCGTTCTTCATGTTCAGGCTGGCCGTGTTCAGCTTGTTCGCCAGCGCGGCCTTGCCCGCCGAGCCGTCGGACGGGCTGCGCAGCGTCTGGATCAGGTCGTTGATCGTCGTGAACACGGACTGCTTCTGGCTCGGCTGCACGGTGAACGCGTCGCCGTTCGCCGGGGCGCCCTTGATGTCGAACGAGACGCCATCGAAGGCGATCGAGGCGCCCGCCGTGTAGGGCTGGTTGCTCAGCACGGCGGTGCCGGGCGACGTCGAGTTGTCCGTCACCGTGTACGTCGTCACGGCCGGCGTGCCCGCGACCTGGAAGGCGATCGCGTAATCGTGGCCCGTCAGCTTGGTCGCGTCCGTCACGGCGCCCGGCGAGATGATGCCCGCGCCCGTGTTCGTGGCGGCGGCCTGCGTGACGAAGGTGCCGTTGCCGGTGACGTTCGCTTCGAAAATGGCGCTGCCGCTTTCGCTGATCGCCATCTTGCGCGCCGACCCCACCTGCAGCATGCGCTGGCCCTGGTCGCCCTGGTAAGTCGCGCCCGTCGGAGTCTGCGTGAACGGTTGCGTGGTCGTCTTGTAGCCGGAGAACAGATAGGTGCCCGCGCCGTCCGTCGTGTTGGCCGAGCCGAGCAGGTCGGCCATGCGCCCTTCCAGTTCGATGGCCAGCGCCTCGCGGTCGCTCTGCGTGTAGCCGCCGTTGCCGGCGGTGACGATCAGCGTCTGGATGTCCTGGATCTGGTTCGAGACGTCGGTGAGCGTCTTGTCGACCAGCGACAGCGACGACTTCGCGTTCGTGCGGTTGGTGCCGAACTGCGTGTTCATCGATTGCGACTGCGTTAGTTCGAGCGCCTTGGCCGAGCCGATCGGATCGTCGGCGGCCGTCAGCATGCGCTTGTTGGTCGACAGCTGCATTTGCGTCTTGGCCATCTGGCTCTGCAGCGTGTTGATCTGCGTGGTGCCGGCCTGGTAGATCGCGTTGGTGCTGATGCGTAAGGTCATGGCGTGGCTCCGTTAATCAATGGCCGATCTGCAACAGCGCGTTGAAGATCGTGTCGGCGATCTGCATCACCTTCCCCGACGCCTGGTAAGCCTGCTGGTACTTGAGCAGGTTGGCGGCCTCTTCGTCGAGGTTGACGCCGGAGACGTTGTTGGCGGCGGCCTCCGCCTGCGTCAGCTGGGCCGCCGCGGCTTCCGCATTGGCCTGCACTTCGCGCGTCTTGTTGCCGATCGTGGACACCAGCGTGGCATAGGCCGACTGGTACGTGGCCTTGCCGCCGTCGAGGATGTTCTTCGATTGCAAATCGCCCATCAGGCCCGCGTTGCGCGTGTCGCCCAGGCCCGTGTTCGGCTCGATGGTGAAGGTGTCGCCATTGCCCGGCTTGCCGTTCATGGTGAAGCTCATGCCGGCCACCGTGTAGCTGGCGCCGTCCTCGAAGAGCGGGGCGGCGCCGGCCGGGTACGTCGTCGTCCCGGTCTTTCCCGTCATGGTGACGGTTTGTCCGGCCGGGAAACCGGACAGCGTGCCCGTCGTGCTGTCGAAGGCGAGCGTGACCTTGCCGGTCAGCGGCGCGCCGAGGTAATTCTTGTCGACCGCCCCCGCGCTGATCTTGCCCGTGCCGCTGTTGGTCAGCGGGACGCTCGTGGCGATCGGCGCGGCGGCCGCGATCTGCGCGCCGTCCGTCAGCGCCAGCTTGAAGTTGGCGGCGCCGTTCTGCGTCGGGCGCACGAGGAAGTTGTCGCCCTTGTCGGCGACGCCCTGGATGTCGAACGCGAGGCCGTCGATGACCTGCGCCTGGGTCTGCGGGTACGGCGAGATCACCGTCTTCCTGTTGTCCGACAGGCGGTACACGTTGTAGTTCGTGCCGTCGAAGTCGACCTTGTAGTTGCTCGTCGTGAGCTGCGTGGCGTCCACGACCGTGGCCTTGATCGCCGTCGTGCTCGTCTGGTTGTTGTTGATGTTCTTGGTCACGTCGGCCGGCGCGATGGAGAAAATGTCGCCGCCCGGGTTGCCGTTGCCGTCCAGGCCGAGCTTGTTCTGGTCGTTCATCGTCGTGGCCAGGGCGATCGCGACGCGGCCCAGCGAGTTCTGCGCCAGGTCCAGCGACTGGCTGCGGAACTGCAGCACGGCGCCCAGTTCGCCGCCCGTGAGCGCGCTCTCGGCCATCGGCGTGACCTTGCCGTGGGTGACGTAACCGATCGTCACGCGCGTCTGGTCGGTCGGCGAATTCGTGGCCGCCAGTTCGAAGGCGTTCACGCCGACGACGAGCGGCTGGCCGTTGCCGATCGACACGGTCAGGCTGTAGTTATCGCCCGGCACGACGGTGGCCTTGACCTGCTTGTTCAGGTCCATGATCAGCTGGTCGCGCTTGTCCAGCAGGTCGTTCGGCGGGTTCAGCCCGCCGGCCTCCGTCAGCTGGCCGATCTTGTCGTTCAGCTGGGCGATCTGCTTGGCATACGTGTTGATCGTCGTGACGCTCGCGGTCAGCTGGGTGTTGACGCCCTTGCGGATTTCCTCCAGGCGGCCGGTCATGCTCTGGAAGCGGGCGGCCAGCGTGTCGGCCGACGTCATGAACGAGCCGCGCGACGACACGCCCGCGCCGTCGCCCGTGAGGTTCTGCACGGCCGAAAAGAAGTCCTGCAGCGCCGGCGACAGGCCGGACGTCGTGTCGGCCAGCAGGTTGTCGATCTGCTGCACCTGCGCCTGGTAGGCGTCCAGCCCGCTGCTCGCCGCCTGGGCCGTGCGCACCTGGGCGTTGAGGAAATCGTCCGAATAGCGCTTGACCTGGGCGACCTCCGTGCCGGTGCCGATGTAGCCGTTGGAGCCCCCCATCGAGATCGCAGTCGCCTGCACCACCACCTGGCGGCTGTAGCCGGCCACGTTGGCGTTGGTGATGTTGTTGCCGGTCGTCGCCAGGCCTGCCTGGGCGGCGTACAAACCGGTTTTGCCGATGCTGAGGAGGGACATGGTGGTTTTCTTTCTGCTATGTCATTGACGGCAAGTTCCGCCAAAACTTTATTCTTGTCGTCCTATCAAGAACTATCCGTAGCGTGGGCTCCCCGAGCCCACCAGAAGCATGCGTCGTGGTAACGCATGGCGGGCGCAGGGTACCCACCCTACCTACGCCAGCGAGTGCTTGATGATGCGCGACAGCTTGGCCGCGTATTGCGGATCGGTCGCATAGCCGGCGCGTTGCAGGCCGTGCGCGAACGCGGCCGCGTCGCCGCCGTGCGCCAGCACTTTTTCGTAGCGCGGGTTATTGCTCAGCAAGCGGGCGTAATCCTTGAACGCGTCCGCATGCGAATCGTAGGCGCGGAATTTCTCCACGCGCGTGTGCGGCTTGCCGTTGATGTATTCCGTCGTGACAGCCGTCGCCACCTTGCCCTTCCAGCCCGGGCCGGCCTTGATGCCGAACAGGTTGTTGCTCGAGGTGCCGTCCGCGTTGCGGATCACGCGGCGGCCCCAACCCGTTTCGAGCGCGGCCTGGCCCATCATGAATTTCGCGGGCACGCCCGTGGCCTGTTCCGCTTCCTCGGCGGCGTCGGCCAGCTTTTCCTGGAACGCGCGCACGTGCGCCGGCTTGTTGGCGTTGTCCGTGCCGCGCGCGGCGCCCGTCACGCCGGCCGCGCCCGTCCTGGCCACGCGGTCGGTCGGCATCGTGTCCGCATCGGCCTGCATGCGCAGCGCGGCGGCGCCGCCGGCGGCACCCGCCTGCCGTTCGCCGCCGATGCCCAGCGCCTGCTTGTTCATGTCCTGCATGAGCTGCTGGCCCTTTTGCTGCACGGTCAGCTGGCGCACGAGCACCTCGGCCAGGCCGATGCCGCGCTTGGCCATTTTCTGGCTCATCTGCTGGTCCAGCATGCCCGTGAACGTCTTCGTTTCCTGGCTGTCCGTCATGCCGTCCTGCGGTGTCGCGTCGCGCATGCTCTTCATCATCATGTTGACGAACATGGATTCGAACTGCGTGGCGGCCCCCTTCAGCGCTTCCGGCGAGCCGGCTTTCGCCGACTGCTTGAGGTCGCCGAGGCTGTTGGCGTCGAGCGCAAATTTACTGGACAGGTCGGAAGTGGAACCGAGCATGGTGGCCTCGCTGGTCAGATGATTTCGAGTTCGGCGCGCAGCGAACCGGCCGCCTTCAGGGCCTGCAGGATCGCGAGCAGGTCTTGCGGCGTGGCGCCGATGGCGTTCATCGCCTTGACGACTTCGGCCAGCGACACGCCGCCGTTCAGCATGATGACCTTGCCGGCGTCCTTCTTGACGGACACCTGCGGCGTCTGGGTGACGACGGTGCGGCCCAGCGAACCGGGGTTCGGCTGGCTCACCTGCGTGTCCGCGCCGATGCTGACGGACAGGTTACCGTGCGAAATCGCGCACGGGTCCAGCGTGACGGAGCGGTTCATGACGACGGAGCCCGTGCGTGCATTGAGGATAACCTTCGCGGCCGCTTCGGCCGGCTTGACGTCCATACCTTCCAGGATGCCGAGAAAGGTGACGCGCTGGTCGCTCGACGACGGCACGCGCACGCGGATCACGCGGCCGTCCAGTGCCGTGGCGATGCCCGGGCCGAACTTGTCGTTGACGGCTTCGACGACGCGGCTGGCGGTGGCGAAGTCCGTCGTGTTCAGTTCCAGCTTGACCTGGTTGTCGGCACCGAGGTTCGACGCGACGGCGCGCTCGACCGTGGCACCGCCCGAGATGCGGCCGACGGCCAGTTGATTGACCTGCACCTGCGCACCGCCGCCCGACGCACCCGCGCCGCCGACGAGCACGTTGCCCTGGGCCATGCCGTACACCTGGCCATCCGCGCCCTGCAGCGGCGTCATGAGGAGCGTGCCGCCGCGCAGGCTCTTCGCGTTACCCATCGACGAGACGGTCACGTCGATCGTCTGGCCCGGCTGCGCGAATGCCGGCAGCGAGGCCGTCACCATCACGGCCGCCACGTTCTTCAGCTGCAGCTGCGCGCCGGGCGGCAGGCTGATGCCCTTCTGCTGCAGCATCGCCGTGATCGACTGCACGGTGAACGGAGTCTGCGTCGTCTGGTCGCCGGTGCCGTCGAGACCGACGACGAGGCCGTAGCCGGACAACTGGTTCTGGCGCACGCCGCCGATGCTGGCGAGGTCTTTCAGGCGCTCGGCGTGGGCGGTGGTGGCCATCAGGGGACCAAGCAGTGCGGCGCAGAGGGCGATGATTTTGAAGTTCATATTTAGTCAGTCGGGGTCAGAGCCCACCCGTAGTCAGTCGGGGTCAGTAGTCAGTCGGGGTCAGAGCCCACCCGTGTAAACCGGGCTCTGACCCCGAATCGTTACGAATAGTTAAAATGGCAACAGGGACTGGAAGAAGCGCGACATCATCGAGGTCATCTCGGCGCGGTCGATCTGGCTGTTGGTGCGGTATTCGACACGGGCATCGGCGACCAGCGTCGACTGCACGATATTGCCGGCCTGGATCGAATCCGGATTCACCATGCCGGAGAAGCGGATGAATTCGACGCCCTTGTTCATGGCGATCTGCTTCTCGCCGACGACGATCAGGTTACCGTTCGGCAGGACTTCGGACACCGTCACGCCGATCGTGCCCGTGAAGGCGTTCGACGCGGTCTGGGTGTCGCCGTCGGCATACTTGATGCCGCTGCTCGTGGCGAGGTTGCCGCCCAGGCGGCCCTGCAGCGGACCGGGCACGCTGAGCTCGGCGCTGCCCGACTTGTTGCCGGTGCTGGCGCCGCTCTTGTTGGCGGCCGTCTTCTCGACGATGCTGACCGTGAGCACGTCGCCGATGTGGCGCGCGCGGCGGTCTTCGAACATCGGGCGGAACGTGTTGGAATTGTAGATCGCGCCTTCGGTCGGCGTGCCGCCATCGGCCAGCATCGGGCGCACCGACGTCGGGCCCTTGACGATCGACGTCGGGGTGGCTGCGCAGCCGGCCAGCGCCATGGCGAGCGTCGCCACGGCGGCGGTCGTCGTCCCCGCGAAGGCGGGGATCCAATTTTTACTCACCGTTTTCATAACTGGGAAATCTTTGCCAGCATCTGGTCGGACGTGGTGATGGCCTTGCTGTTGATCTCGTACGCGCGCTGCGTCTGGATCATGTTGACCATCTCTTCGACGACGTTCACGTTGGACGTTTCGACATAGCCCTGCATCAGCACGCCGGCGCCGTTCGTGCCCGGGGTGCTGGCCTGCGCGGTGCCGGACGAGCCGGTCTCGGCATACAGGTTCTCGCCCAGCGATTCCAGGCCGGCCGGGTTGACGAAGTTCGCCACCTGGATCGAGCCGATCTGCGTGGGCGCCACGGTGCCCGGCGTCGTGACGGACACGGTGCCATCGCGGCCGACGGTCATCGTCAGCGCGTTGCTGGGCACGGTGATGGGCGGTTGCAACACATAGCCGCTGGAGGTGACGAGCTGGCCGTTGTTATCGGTCTGGAACGAGCCGTCGCGGGTGTAGGCCGTGGTCCCGTCCGGCATCAGGACCTGGAAGAAGCCCGAGCCGTTGATCATCACGTCCTTCGAGTTGCCGGTCTGCTGGGGGTTGCCCTGCGTGTGCAGGCGCTCGGTGGCGACGGCGCGCACACCGGTACCGATCTGCAGGCCGGACGGCAGCTGCGTCTGTTGCGAGGATTGCGCGCCGGGCTGGCGCACGTTTTGATACAACAAATCCTCGAACACGGCACGCGACTTCTTGAAGCCGTTCGTGCTGACGTTGGCGAGGTTGTTGGTGACGACGTCGAGGTTGGTCTGCTGCGCTTCCAGGCCAGTTTTCGCGATGTAAAGCGAACGGATCATGGTGTTCTCCTATGGGCGCCTGCAAACCTTCGACGGTTTTCAGGGGCCCCTACACGGCGACGGCAAACCCGTCACCCACCATGAAATTATGTCCCAGAAGAAATCAAGTCAAAGCGAGGATCTGCGTCGCTTTCGCCGCGTTATTCTCCGCGTTCTTCAACAGGCTCATCTGTGTCTCGAGAGAACGTGCCAAAGAGATCATGTTCACCATCGAGTCGACGGCGGAGACGTTACTGCCTTCCAGCGCGCCGCTCGTCACCGTCACGGCCGGGTCGGCCTGCGCCGGGGTGCCGTCCTGCTGGCGGAACAAGCCATCGTCGCCGCGCACGAGCTGTTTCTGGTCCGGATTGACGAGTTTCAGGCGGCCGACGATGGTGGACGTGGCCGGCACGGTGTCCGTCGTCAGCGACGCGATCGAACCGTCCTTGCCGACGGAGACCGTCGTGTTCGGCGGAATCGCGATCGGACCACCCTCGCCCATCACCGTCTGGCCGTTCGCGGTTTGCAGGATGCCGTTGGGGCTGATCTGCAGCGAACCGTTGCGCGTATAGGCTTCGGTGCCGTCCTGCATCTGCACGGCGATCCAGCCCTGGCCCTTGATGGCCACGTCGAGATCGCGCCCCGTCACCTGCAGCGGGCCCGCCGTGAAATCCGCGCCGACCGTGTTGTCGACGACGAATGCGCGCGTGGGCAAGCCTTCGCTGACGACGGGCACGGCGCGGAACGTATCCAGCTGGGCGCGGAAGCCCGTCGTGGACAGGTTGGCCAGGTTGTTCGACGTCGTGGCCTGCTGTTCCAGGATGTGCTTGGCGCCGGAGGCGGCGGTGTAGATCAGGCGGTCCATGAATTCTCTTCTCCGTTCGCACGTCGTCCCCGCGAAGGCGAGGATCCAAGTTCTGCATGCGTGCACGCAAACTTGGGCCCCTGCCTGCGCAGGGGCGACGTTCATGCGTTAACTCAGTGTCATGCGTTAGCGCAGGTTCACCAGCGTCTGCAGCACCGAGTCCTGCGTCTTGATCGTCTGGGCATTGGCCTGGTAGACGCGTTGGGCCGTGATCATGTTGACCAGTTCGGCCGTCAGGTCGACGTTCGAGCTTTCCGTCGCCGACGACTGCAGCACGCCGAAGCCGCCCGTGCCCGCCGTGCCCAGCAGCGGCGTGCCGGAGGCCGACGTTTCGGCCCACGAGTTGTTGCCGATCGGTTCCAGCCCGCCCGCGTTCGTGAAATTCGCGAGGACGACCTGGCCCAGCGCCTTGGTCTGGCCGTTGCTGTACTGGCCCAGCAGGGTGCCGTCGGCACCGGCAGCGAAGCGCTGCAGGTGGCCCGGCTTGTAGCCGTCCTGCGTGGTCAGTTTTTCGCTGGTGTCGGAGCCATACTGGGTGCTGCCGTTGAAGCCGAGCTTGATCGACAGGGTTTCCTTGGCGCCCGTCGCCGGATAGACCGGGAAGTCCACGGCCAGCGGCAGCGTCTGCGGCGACATCAGCGCGGCCGACAGCGCGCCGTTCGAATCGAACTTCAGCGTGCCGATTGCGACCGGCGTCACCGACACGGCGGCGGCAATGTCCTTGTCGACCTGGTCCGGGGTATAGCCGGCCGTGCCACCCGCGTCAGTGGCGGCCGTCTGGATCGCAGTGACGGTGGCCGGCGTAGCACCAGCCGCGCTGGCAGCGGCGCTGACGGCGGCGGAGGCCGCGGCAGCATAGCCGGACAGCGCTTGTGCGATGGCGGCCGGGTCCGGCGGCGCCGCTTTCGTCGCGGCAAGCCACGTGTCTCGCGCGGCTTGTGCGGCCGGGTCGCTCGAGGACGCCTTCGCCGCCATGACGTTGGCCATCTCGGTGCCGTCGGCGCCAGCGTACACGTCCCAGATTCCCGACGGCCCCGAGCCCGGATTGGCCGGCGGCCTCTTTACATAAAACAGCGACAACGTGTGCTCGTTGCCCAAGGTGTCGTACACGCTCACGGGCACCTGTTTGTTGTACGTGGTGGCGTCGTTGGCATTGAACGGGAGGGTCGGCGCGGCTTCGCGCGAGTCGAGGTTGATCGACGTATCGACCTTGGTCGTCGCGACCGGCTTCATGTCGGCCGTGCTGATCTGCAGCGGTTTCGGCGTGCTGGCCAGGATCTGGCCGTTCGGGCTGACGCCATAGCCCGTCACGTTGGCGCCCTGCGGCGTGACGATGTAGCCGTTCTTGTCCAGCGAGAACTGGCCGTTGCGGGTGTACTGGACGGTGCCCGAAATCTCGGTGCGGAAGAAGCCGGCGCCGTTGATGGCGATGTCGAGCGGGTTGGCCGTCGTCTCGATATTACCCTGGGTGAACTGCTGGGCGATGGCCGCCACGCTCACGCCGATACCGGCCTGGGTCGCGCCCGCGCCGTTCAGCGAGCGGGCGTAGACGTCCGCGAATTGCGTGTTCGAACCCTTGAAACCGACGGTGCTCGAGTTGGCGATGTTGTTGCCGATGACGTCCAGCGATTTCGCTGCGCCGTTCAAGCCGCTCAGGCCTTGTTGGAAGGACATGTTGTGCTCCTGTTATTCGTTCGTTTCGCGGTACCGACCGCGCTTAGAGGACTTGCTTGATGTCGGCCAGCGTAAGCGCGCCCTTGCCGGACAGGTTCAGCTTGACGCCATCGGCGCTGTTGGTGGTGACACTGGCGACGCTGTCGAACGACAGGCCTTTCGCGTCGGTCAGGTTGGCGCCGGCGCGCGTCGCCACGACCTTGAACGTGTAATTGCCGTCGGCCAGCGTGACGGGCTTGCCGTTGCTGTCCAGCTTTTTCGGATCGGGCACGCCGTCCCACGCGAGCGGCATGACGCCGGCCTTCTGCGCGCCCATGTCGATCGTGTCCACTTCGTTGCCCTTGGCATCGCTGATGACGATCTTGACATTGTCGGCATCGGTGGCCAGTTCGGCACCCAGGATCGCCTTGCCGCTCGACAGCGTGACGCCGCTGCCTTCGACGAGCACGCCGTGGCCGATCAGCCCCGTCGCCTGCATCGCTTCCGAGCTCTTGTAGCTGGACTGCAGCGATTCCAGGGTCGTATTCAGCTTGTTCACGCCCGTCACGGTCTGCAGCTGCGCGAGCTGGCTCGTCATCTGGGCGTTGTCCATCGGGTTCAGCGGATCCTGGTTCTGCAGCTGGGTCACCAGCAGGGTCATGAACTTGTCCGTGTCCGCGGAGACGCCGTCCGTGCTGGTCGGCTTCTTCGCGTTCATCGTCGACATCAGGTCGGTGATGGGGGTGCTGGTGGTATCGGTTACGGTCGCCATGGGAGCGTGTCAGAAAGAGTGGATCGGATTACTGGCCGAGGGTCAGTGTCTTGAGCAGCATGGTCTTGGCCGCGTTCATGGTCTCGACGTTCGTCTGGTACGAGCGCGACGCCGACAGCATGTTGACCATCTCGTCGACCACGTTCACGTTGGGCATCGACACATAGCCCTTGTCGTCGGCGAGGGGATTCTTGGGGTCGTACACCTGCTTCAGGGGCGACGCATCCTCGACCACTTCGCGCACCTTGACGCCCGTGCCGCTGTCCATCGGGACGGCCTCGAACACGACCTGCTTGGCGCGGTAGGCTTCGCCCGTGGCGCTCGTCGCGCTGTCGGCGTTGGCGAGGTTGCTGGCCGTCGTGTTCAGGCGCTGGGCCTGGGCGCTCATCGCCGAGCCGGCCACGTTGAAGACATTAAATAAGGACATGATTACTGGCCTCCCTGGATGGCCGCGAGCATGTTGCGGATCTGCTGGTTAATCATCGTGATGCCGGCTTCGTAGCGCAGCGCGTTGTCGGCGAACTGGGTGCGTTCGGTGTCCATGTCGACCGTGTTGCCGTCGACCGCGCCCTGCGTCACCGTGCGGTACAGCACGGGCGTGGCGCCGTCGCCCAGCGTCTTGCCGTCGGCGGCCGCCTGGCCGTTCGGATAATGGGCGGCGGCCGTCGTGTTCAGCGGCCTCGCGTTCGTCGCGCGGGCCAGCGCACCCTGCAGCGCGCTGGAGAAATCGATGTCGCGCGCCTTGAAGTTCGGCGTGTCCGCGTTGGCGATGTTCGAGGCGAGCAATTCCTGGCGCTGCGAGCGCAGGCTCAGCGCGGTTTCATTGAAACGCAGGTACTCGTCGAGTTTGCCGATCATGATTACTCCAGGCATGGGGTGGTGGACAGGATGGATCATACGGACCGGCGGACTCTTCCAATCGGGCAATAAAGCGACCCAAAACCCGGCTATTCGGCGATTCGATGGCGGCGTGCGGGACCTAAGATGGCACCGTCGCAAAAAACCGTATCGCTCACTTACTCATGAAACGCACGCTCATTACCGCCCTGCTCATCGGCTCCGCCGCGCTGGCGCACGCGCAGACGGCGCCCGCTGCCGGCCGCCAAAACGTCAACACGCTGCGCACCGTCGTCGAGCAATTCCTGCGGACGCAGACGGCCGGCCTGCCCGGCACCGTGACGGTGAAAGTGGGCGCGATCGACGCCCGCACGGCGCTGGCCGCCTGCCCCGCACCGGAAGCGTTCCTGCAGCCGGGCGCGCGCGCCTGGGGCAAGACGACCGTGGGCGTACGCTGCACGGCACCGTCGAACTGGACGCTCTACGTGCAGGCGCAGGTGAACGTGCAGGCCGACTACGTGGCCGCCGCGCTGCCGCTGGCCCAGGGCCAGCCGATCGAGCAGAGCCAGCTCGTGTTGATGAAAGGCGACATTGCCGCCATGCCGAACGGCATCATCACGGACATGGCCCAGGCGATCGGCCGCACCCCGACCGTGTCGCTGGTGGCCGGCACGCCGTTGCGCCAGGACACGCTGCGCAGCCGGCCCGTCGTGCAGCAAGGCCAGGCCGTACGTTTGGTTACTGGTGGAAATGGATTTTCAGTATCAGCCGAAGGCAAGGCCATCGGCAACGCCAGCGACGGCCAGATCGTGCAGGTGCGCACGCCATCCGGCTCGGTCGTGAGCGGCACGGCGCGGGACGGCGGGATGGTCGAAGTGGCGTTTTGATGACAGCAAGGGAGCAGGATCGTTGAAAGTGTGGCTTGCGTCCGCACTTTCTTTGATGTCCCCGGTCGGAAATCTCGAAAACCGTCGCGAGCGGCCGCAGATTTGGTTGAGAAGCGCAGCTGTACGAAAAGTACAGCGAGCATCGCAAACCAAATATGCAACGCGCAGCAGGTTTTTCGACATTTCCTAAAGTTTTTGGCATGGGCGCCGTTACTGAGGCAGATCCCGGGCTTTCTGCTCCGACCTGAGAAGGATGATGCTGTGAAAATCAACGATACACTCAAGAACAACACGAGCGTCCAGGCCAACAACACGCCGGCGACGACTGCGAAGAGCAGCGACGCGGCCGCCGCGAAATCGGTCACGCCCGCAGCGGCCGACACCGTGCGCCTGTCCTCGCAAGGCCAGGCCCTCGCGGCCGGCAGCACCAGTCAAGTGTTCGACAGCAAGAAGGTCGAACGCATCAAGGCGGCCATCGCGGATGGCCAGTTTCATGTGAATTCCGAGAAAGTGGCGGACGGCCTGTTGGATACGGTGCGCGATCTGCTGCATTCCCGCAAACAATAGATAACCAATGGCCATTGCATCCCCTGGCGCAACCCTGCGCGACGAACAGCAAGTGATCGGTTCCATCGTGGAGCTGATGAAAACCGAGCAACAGTTCCTGATCAGTGCGGATGCGGATGGCCTCTCGACCATCACCCCCAACAAGCTGCAGTTGGCGCAGCGTGCCGCGACCCTGTCGCGCGTGCGCCACAAGGCCCTCGGCGCCGCCGGCTTTCCCGCCGGCGAGGCCGGCATGGAGCCCTGGCTGGCGGTGGGCGGCAACGCCGAATATCGCGACGCCTGGAACCGCCTGCTGGAACTCACCCGCGAGGCGAAGGAACTCAACCGCGTCAATGGCATGATCGTCAACCGCCAGCTGGGCCAGACCCAGGCGGCCTTGAGCGAATTGCGCGGCCCCGGGACCGCCGGCGCCGGCGTGTACGGACCGGCCGGCCAGACGATGTCGACGGGTCCGTCGCGGCGGTTCGTGGTCGGCTAGTGACGTTCGCGTCACGCCAGCGTGCGCGTGGGCGCGGGGGCGCCCACCCTACCTTCGAGCATCGCTTCGATCTGCTCCGGCCACACCGGCGGGCTGAAGTAATAGGCTAGTGGGGTGGGGTATGTGAGGCCGGGGGCCTCGCATACGAACGTGCCCACGCGTGACGTTCGCGTCACGCCAGCGTGCGCGTGGGCGCAGGGGCGCCCACCCTACCTTCGAGCATCGCTTCGATCTGCTCCGGCCACACCGGCGGGCTGAAGTAATAGCCCTGGATTTCATCGCAGCCATTCTCGCGCAGGAAAGCCGCCTGCTCGGCCGTCTCGACACCTTCCGCCACCGCCTCCAGGTTCAGCGTATGCGCCAGCGCGATGATGGCGCACGCGATGGCCGCGTCGTTCGGGTCGGTCGTCACGTCGCTGACGAACGAGCGGTCGATCTTCAGCACATCGATGGGGAAGCGCCTCAGGTAGCTGAGTGACGAATAGCCGGTGCCGAAGTCGTCGATCGACAGCGCGACGCCGAGCGCCTTCAGCGACCGCAGCACGCTCGTCGCCTCGTCCGTGTCGCGCATGACCGTGGACTCCGTGATCTCGATCTCCAGGCCGGCCGGCGGCAAACTGCTGCGTTCCAGCGCGGCCTGGACGCGCCGCGCCAGGCCGGCCTGCTGGAACTGGCGTGCCGACAGGTTGATCGACACGCGCAGCGGCGGCAATCCCTGCGCGCGCCACGCGGCCGCGCGCGCGCAGGCTTCGTCCAGCACCCACATGTCGAGATCGTCGATCAGGCCCGTCTCCTCGGCGAGCGGAATGAAGCGCGCCGGCGGCACGAGACCGAGTACGGGATGGCGCCAGCGCACGAGGGCTTCCACGCCGATCACCGTGCCGCTGGCCAGGTCGACGCGCGGTTGATACTGCAGCGCGAACTGGTTCCGTTCGATGCCATGGCGCAGCAGCGCTTCCAGGTCGACCCGCTCGCGGATCGCCTGCGCCATCGCGTCCGTATGGAAACGGTAGCGCGCGGGCCCTTCCGCGCGCGCGGCGGCCATCGCCACCTGCGCCATCTGCAGCAATTCGTGCGCGCCGCAGCCGTTTGCGGGCGGCAGTGCGATGCCGACGCTGGCGGCCAGGAACACGCGCTGGGCGTCGAGCAGGAACGGCTTGCGCATCGACTCCAGCAGCCGGGCGGCCAGCGCCGCGGCGGCGGTCTCGCCTGACTGTTTTTGCACGACGATGAATTCGTTGCCGCCCTGGCGCGCCAGCATGTCGCCGCCGGCCAGCAGGCACGACAGGCGCACGACGCATTCGCGCAACACATCGTCGCCGCCGCCATAGCCGTAGCCGCTGTTGATCTTGCGAAATTCGTGCAGGTCGAACACGAGCACGGCGAGCGTGCGCCCGTCCTGGCGCGCGGCGGCGATGGCCTCGTCCAGCGTCTCGAGGATGCGGTTGCGGTTCGGCAGGCCCGTCAGCGCGTCGTGGGTGAGCTGCTCGACGAGCGCGCGCTCGAGCCGGCGCCGCTCCGACAAATCGCGCACGATCGCCACCTGCTGGCCGCCCGGCATGCCGGCGCGGCGCACCTCGGCCGGGAAGGCGGCGCCGTACAGGCGGCGGCAATCCAGCTCGGCGTCGCCGGCGGCGGCGGGCACCAGCACGTCCAGCGGCAGGCCGGCGGCCGTCTCGCGCGACACGCCGAACAGGTTTTCCGCGCGCGCATTCATCATCGTGATGCGCTCTTCCGCGCCGACGAGCAGGATCGCGTCCGGCGCGCATTCCATCAGGCTGCGGAAGCTGGCCTCGCTCTCGGCCAGCGACCGCTCCGACCGCTGCAGCCGCAGATACGGCGCCTGCACGGCCGCCACCCAGATCGCACGGTGCAGGCACAGGTAGGCGATCACCTTGTACACATGGCCGCCCATGTTCACGACGTCGTCCGGCCGGACGTACAGCGCGAAACTGACGCCGCCCAGGGCCATCACGGCCGCCGTGGCGGCCAGGTAGCGGTCGGTGCGCAGGCGGGTGACGAGTGCGCGGCGCAGCAGGAACAGCGCGGCGACGGCATTCAGCACGATCAGCACCAGCTCGCAACCGATCTTGAACGACGTCAGCCCCCGCCCTTCCACATACGTCGCCGGCAGCGCCAGCGGATCGGCCACGGCCAGCCAGAAGCCGAGCGCGACGATGCCCAGCGCCGCCAGCAGCGCCCAGCCGCGCACGCGCCGGCCGACCGTGCGCTCGCGCGGCGCGAACGCGGCGACGAGCAGCGCCGCGGCACTGACGACGCGCGCGAGCAGAGAGAATTCGATGCCGTATCCGACCGACCCCGGCCCCGCCACGCCGGGCATGCCGTGGACCGACATCAGGTGGCCGATGTCGAGCAGGCCGACGGCCAGTGCGCTCGGCGACAGCAGGGCCACGCGGATCGGCATGTCGCGGCCGATGCCGTGCCAGCCCGTGGCAAACACGAGCATCGCCACGACGACGGAAAACACTTCCATCGCCGTGTGCGCCGTCAGGTACCAGCGCGGATCCCACGGCAGCCGCGCCGCGTTGCCGAGCGCGAGCCAGGCCATGAACAGCGCCAGCAGGGTGGTGAGGATGGACAGCCGTACCGTGGACGGAATCTTGCGCGCGTGCCGCCTCATGCCGCCCTGCCCGCAGTTGGCCGGCCGTGCGTACGAAGTCCGCTCACGCGGGATCCCTGGCTGTCGTGCTCGATATTCATGTGCTGAAGCGATTGACGCCGTGGGCAAGGCCGCGCCGGCTTGGACGGAAGATTCCCTGTTGAAACTTTCGTATCCAGAGAATCAATAGATGATAGCAGTTTATTAAATGTAGATCGAGCAATACTTACATCAACGGTCAATATGTTGCATCAATGTACCAAATTGAACGCTAACGGGGCGGTCTCGCGGCGATAAATACTGTGAATTTGCAAGATCGGGATTTCGGTGCCGCGGTACAAGAAAGGTTTTGATTGCATCTGGAGGCTCCATGAACGGCAACGCATACCGGATCGCCGCACTGCTGTCGGCCTTGCTGCTAAGCGGCGCCGGCCAGGCTGCGCCGCAAGGCGGCCTCGTCGTCGAGTTGACGCCCGCGCGGCAAAGCGTGGCGGGCAGCCAGGACATCGTCGTGACGGTGACGATCCGCAACACGTCGCGCACCTGGCAGACCCTGCCGAAGTGGCAGACGCCGTTCGCGGGCGTGCAGGCGCCGCTGTTCGACGTCACGCGCGACGGCCTGCCCGTCACCTATCTCGGCATCCAGGTGAAGCGGGCGCCGCCCACGTCCGCCGATCTCATCGCGCTTGCACCCGGTGCGGCGCGCAGCAGCCGCGTGGAATTGTCCGCGCTCTACCGGATGGACATCACGGGCGCGTACACCATCCGCTACCGCGCCGACCGTCTGCAGGCGGCGGCTGCCCCGCTCGCGGCGTCGGTCTGGATCGATGGCCGGCTGCCGCGCGGCATGCCGGAGTCCAGCGATGAACCCGTCACCCGGAGCACGCCCGCCGGCAGCGGACTCACGTTCGATCACTGCTCGAACGCACAGCAGGAGAGCATCGCCTCCAGCGTCCAGGCCGCCCAATCGATGGTGCAGGATGGCGATGCCTACCTGCGGGCCGGCGCGCTGGCGGACCGCTACACGGGATGGTTCGGTCCGTTGGACGAGGCGCGCGCGGCCACCGTGTCCCGCCACTTCGAGGCCATCCGCGACGCCTTCGCCACGCGGCCCATCGCGGTCGACTGCGCGTGCACCCAGCCGTGGTATGCCTTTGTCTATCCGAACCGGCCGTACACGATCCACGTGTGCAAGGCGTTCTGGACCGCGCCCATGACGGGCACGGATTCCAGGGCCGGCACGCTGCTGCACGAGATGAGCCATTTCACGGTGGTGGCCGGGACGGACGACTGGGTCTACGGCCAGGCCGCGGCGGGCGCGCTGGCGGGCAGCAATCCCGACCGCGCGATCGACAATGCCGATTCGCACGAATACTTCGGCGAGAACACGCCGCGCCGTAACGTACGCAGGCGTTAAGGGGCAATGTGGCGAAACAGCACGGGTTCGGTGACGAGCGGCGTGGTGGCTTCGGGATGGTGGATGTCGGCCAGGGCCAGGCCGGCGTAGCGCAGTTCATACGTGTGGTCGCCGGGCCGGAAGGCGTAGTCGGCCGTGATGTCGACCGTGTGCGTGTGAGCCGAGTGCGGCGGGAGCTCGAACCAGTCGGCGCCGCCGCGCGCGGCGTTGGCGCCCACGTAGGCGATGGGCGCGCCGCCCGGATGCACGCGCACGTCGAACACGCGGCCGCCGGGCCGGGGATCATCGGTCAGCGCGCGCGGCAGCCAGACCCGGCGCTCGCCGCGGTTTTCCGCCTTGAAGGTGATCCATACCTTGTCGTGCCGCGCGTCGACGCTCAGGCTTGCGTGCAGGTTCATCCGGTCTCCTCGTTCGAGCGACAGTGCTGTCGCGTTCAAACCATTTTACCGCGCCCCGGTGGATTCGTCGGGTGGGCACGCCGTGCCCAGGCGTACGCCAACACATCGCACGCGTCGCGCGTGGGCGGATGTAAGGCCCCCGGCCTTGCAGCCCCGCCCACCCTACGATAGATGGCGAAAACTCAGGCTGATGCGCCGGACAGGATCGTGACGGCCACCCGCCGGTTGCGCGCGCGTCCGGCGGGGTCGTCGTTCGAGGCGATGGGCCGGTTGGCACCGCGTCCGACGGCGGCCAGGCGTTCCTCGGCGACGCCGTTCGCCGCGAACAGGCGCACGACGGTCGTGGCGCGCACGGCCGACAATTCCCAGTTCGATGCGAACGCCGGGTTGCCGATCGGCGTGTTGTCCGTGAAACCTTCCACTTCGATGCCGTGCGGATCGTCCTTCAGCAGGCCAGCGACGGTGCGCAGCGTCTCCTGCGCGGTGGGCGTCAGGGTGGCATCGCCCTCGTCGAACAGGGCACTCGCATTGATCTCGAGCGTGACGCCGCGCGCCGTCTGCGTGACGCGCATCTTGCCGGTGTTGACGAGGGGTTTGAGGATGCTGTCCAGCTTCTGCGCCAGGAGCTCGAGGCGCTCGCGGTCGCGCTTGGCCGCTTCCGCACGCTTGTGGGCGAGGATGGCCGACAGCGGCAATGCCTCGACCTCGACCATCGTATTCGACTTGTTCGCCGCGCCGCGGCCGCCGAACGCGTCGCCCAGCGCTTCCGACAGCACCGTGTACTTGCCGATATTAACCACGGACACCGCGTACATGACGACGAAGAACGCGAACAGCAACGTGATGAAGTCGGCGTAGGAAATCAGCCAGCGTTCGTGGTTCTCGTTGTCCTGCTCGTACTTCTTGCGGCGCGCCATGGTTCCGGATCAGTGTTCGGCCAGCAGGCACGCCACGCGCTCGTCGAGCACGCGCGTGTAGTCGCCGGTGGCGATGTCGTGGAAGACGTCGGCGAGGATTTCGTACTGGGCCACGCGCTCGCTGACGATGCCCTTGATCTTGTTGCCGACCGGGTAAAAGAACAGGTTCGCGAGACCCACGCCGTACACGGTCGACACGAACGCGACGGCGATGCCGGCGCCGAGTTTCGACGGGTCCGACAGGTTTTCCATCACGTGGATCAGGCCCAGCACGGCGCCGAGGATGCCGACGGTGGGTGCATAGCCGGCCGCCGATTCCCAGATGCGCGCGGCCTGGCGTTCGCGGAATTCGTAGTTGTTGATTTCCGTGTGCATCAGGCTGCGCAGCTTGTCGGGCTGGATGCCGTCGACGACGAGGCGCAGGCCCTTCTGGATGAACGGGTCGGCCTTGGCCATGTACTGCTCGAGCGACAAAAGCCCGTCGCGCCGCGCGGACAGGCTCCACAAATGGATTTCGCGGGCCAGCGCATGGCGCCGGTCCGGCGGGGTGACGAACACCCAGCGCAGCATGCGCACGCCGCGCACGAAGGCTTGCGACTTCGTCTGCAGCAGCACGGCGCCGAACGTGCCGACGACGACGATGGCGAACGCGGCGGGCTGGAACAGCGAGGAAAACTTGCCGCCGTCGAGCGTGTGCCCGACGAAGATGCCGGCCAGCGCCAGCGCAAGACCGAGCAGGCTGGTCAGGTCCACGAGCGCTCCCGCAGATACGTGCGCAGGCGCGCCACGGCCTGGGTGTGCAGCTGCGAAACGCGCGATTCCGACACGCCCATCACGGCGCCGATTTCCTTGAGGTTGAGTTCTTCTTCGTAGTACAGGCCCATCAGCATCTTCTCGCGCGGCGGCAACGCGTCGATGGCGTCGATGACGGTCTGGCGGAAGTCCGTGTCGAGCAGGCTCTTCAGCGGATCGTCGTCGTCCACGGCATAGCGGTCGAGGAAGCCGTCGCCGCCGTCGTCGTCGTGGAAGTCTTCGTAGTACACGAGCTGGTGGCCGCCGGAATCGCCCAGCAGGTCCTGGTAATCGCCCAGCGACAGCTTGAGCGACTTCGCGACCTCCGATTCGCTGGGCGGACGGCCCAGTTGCTGTTGCAGCGCGGCCATGGCCGACTCGACCTTGCGCATGTTGGCGCGCGTGGAGCGCGGCATCCAGTCGCTGCTGCGCAGCTCGTCCAGCATCGCACCGCGGATGCGCAGCACCGCATAGGTCTCGAACTGCGCGCCGTGGTTCTCCTCGTAGCGGTTGATCGCATCGAGCAGGCCCATCATGCCGGCCTGTACCAGGTCATCGACTTCGACGGACGGCGGGAGCTTGGCCTTCATCTGGTGGGCGAGACGCTTCACCAACGGCATGTGCTCCGTCAGCAGAGAGTTTTTGTCCGCTTTCCCTTTGACCGTGTACATGGTTCCAGTAATTAATTATTCTTCGCCGCTTCAGGCGGCCCGTCCCTGCTGCATGCCGGTGCGCGCAAAGCGCCCGGCCAGGCGGCGGAACGCCACCGAAGCGCCGGCCAGCGGGAATGCGTCGACCACGGCGCGCCCGAGGCGCGCGGCGCGGTGCAGGTACTCGTCCGCCGGTACGGAGCCCATCGAGGTCAGCGTTACCGCCAAGTAACGAGTTGCCGCAGATGACATATTATCGTATACCACCTTCGCCTCGGCTTCGGTGGCGCCCGTGACAAGAATACCGAACGGGCGGCGGCCGAGATGCTGCGACAAACGCTTGATCAGCGCATATGCGTTCGTGATCGACGTGGCGCTCGTCGACACCTGCACGACGATCTCGGACGAGGCCATGATCGGCACGGGGAAGGTGCCATCGTCGGAAAATTCGCCGTCGACCATGATGATGCTGCCGGACGATTGCTGGACCAGAACGTCGAAGGTTTTGGCCAGACGCCGCATCTCATCCGTCGCTCCCGCGTAGGCGGGAGCCCAATTTTGCTGGCGTACCCGGCTGCTCGAAGAAACTTGGGTCCCCGCCTGCGCGGGGACGACGAGTTCATGTGCCATCTTCACCACGGAAAAGCCTTGCGGCACCGGGTGGATCACCTGGTTCAGCGCGCATTCCTGGCGCGCGACCTGCAGCAGGCTCGGGCCACGGTCGACGCCGAGACGCTGGGCCACGCCGTAGTCGCGCGTGCAGGCGTCGACGATCATCACGTCATTGCCGGACTGGGCCAGCGAAGCGCCCAGGTTGACGAGCATGGCGCCCTTGTCGTCGTGGGGCGTCGCGGAGAGGAAGGTCACGATGCGCGGCTTGGGGCCGGCCAGCATCCGGCGCAGGCCCTCCGCCTGGTCGAAGTCGAAACTAGCCAACGTACACCTCGCGCAGCGAACGGTCGTTGTTCAGGTTGCCGAGGCCGCCCATCATCAGCGGCAGGTCGGCGTCGGCGATCTGGGCGGCGGCGTCGCGCCTGGTGCGGAAGGCGCGGTCGACGAGCATCGCGCGGTCGGCCAGGTGCAGGTCTTCCGGCACGCGCTGGCCGTTGGAGATGTAGTGCAGGTTCAGCTTCTGGCGCACGAGCACGTCCAGCACGTTGCCGATCGAGGCGGCTTCGTCCATCTTGGTCATAATGGCGCCAGCGAGGCCCGTGCCCTGGTAGGCGCGCACGACTTCGTTCAGCGTCTCGTTCGTCGACGTCGCGTTCAGGCACAGCAGGCGCTTCACGTCGGCGCCCGACTCCGTCAGCATGGCGACCTGCTCCGTCACCATCTGGTCGCGCTGCGACATGCCGATCGTGTCGATCAGCACGGTGTGCTTGTTGCGCAGTTCCTTCAGGGCGATGCGCAGGTCGGCCTCGTCCTTCACCGAGTGCACCATCACGCCCAGGATCTTGCCGTAGATGCGCAGTTGCTCGTGGCCGCCGATACGGTAGGCGTCCGTCGTGATCAGCGCCAGCTTTTCCGGGCCGTGGCGCATCACGCAGCGGGCCGCCAGCTTGGCGGTCGTCGTCGTCTTGCCGACGCCGGTCGGGCCGACCAGCGCGAACACGCCGCCGCGGTCGAGGATCGCATCCTCGTCGGCCATCGTCGTGATGTTGCGTGCCAGGACCGTCTTGACCCAACGCAGCGATTCGGCGGCATCCTTGCCGGCCGGCAGCTTGTCGACCAGGTAGCGCGACAGGCTCGCCGAGAAGCCGGCGGCCAGCATCTCGCGCAGCACGGCGGCCTTCTGCGGTTCGCGCTGCTGGGTGGTGCCCCACGACAGCTCGGCCAGCTGCGATTCCATCATGCCGCGCATGGCGCGGATCTCGTTCATCATGCCGTGCATTTCGGCGGCGGCGGATTCCTTCGCCTGGGCGATCGCGGCCGACATCATCGCGGTCATCGCGGACATGTCGAAGGCCGGAACGTCCGCCGCTTGCGGGGCGCGGCGGTTGGCGTAGGTCGGTGCCACGGCCGGTGCGGCGGGCTCGTCAAGGTCGTACAGCGAATTCATCGGCTGGCGCGCGGCCGGGGCTTCCTGGAAAGCGCGCGGTGCCGGACGGGCTGCCGGGCGCGGTGCCGGGGCCGGGGCGGGAGCCGGCTCGAAGTCGTCGAACGTCGGTTCCTGGATGCGCAGGTTCGGGCGCGGCGCGGCCATTTCCGATTCCGGTGCCGGGGAAGCCAGCGACGCGACGTCGTCGTTGTCCAGTGCCAGGATTTCGACCACGCCATCGACCGGGCGGTTCGACAGGATGACCGCGTCCGGCCCCAGGGCCTCGCGCACTTTGCGCAGGGCCTCGCGGGAAGTCGCCGCTGTAAATTTCTTCACGTTCATCGTTGTTCTCCGCTCTTGCTGGCTTGGTTCGCTATCCGGTCATGCGGGCACAGTCGCCCATTCACAGTGAGGATTATTGACGATGCCGGTAGGAAACCATCGCGGGAACAGGACGGGGAAAGGCGCTTATTTCATCCACGCGGCGCGGATGGCACACCTGCACCGATCGCCAGAGAAGTTAATTGCCACGTAAATACAATGGTGAGAGAATTGGAACACAGCAACAAGATCATCGGTACGGGCACAATCTCTCATCTATGAGACAATTCTCAAACAGTCAATTGTTCAACTTTTAATATTTGTGGCAATTTTGACATGACAAGCGTAATAGAACAGAACGAATCAGTGTCTTGATCGCAAATTGTGTTCAAATGTAACAACGAATTTTATGGTCGTGCTAGACTGCGTAAACACCGTGTACTTGGCTTACATCGAAAGGCCAACAGATGAAACTGAGAATACCGAAGCGCCAACCCGGCACCCCCGGTGCTGAAGCCGCCCTCGTTCATGTATGCGAGGTGCTGGACCGCTGTATTCCCATCTTCCGTACCGTATTTCTCATTGCAGGGGTGCTCGCCGCGGCCCTGAAGGTCGGGCGAACCGCCGACTTCCTCTTTGCCACGGGTCTGCTCTTCCAGTTTGCGATGTGGTTCAATGACTGGTGGATCAGGACACGGGCTCGCTGACACTGTTCAGGACGTAAAAAAACCGCGGTCTCAATGTGAAACCGCGGTCCTTGTAATTTAGCAGCACCAATTTCTCAGCGCACTTCAATTCCAACGTCGAGGGCCTGCTCCGCCCTGTCACTGCGCCGCACCGTCCAGCGTCCACGCACGAGACGGCCATATACCGCGATATACAACACGACCTGGGCAACCACGATCGCCACGGCCGCCGGGGTCGACTGGCCGAAACAGACGCTGACCGCCACACAAGCCGCCACCGCCGGCGCCATGAAGCACGGCACCATCGCGTTGCGCTTCCAGGGACGAGCGGCGTCACGGCGCACATATTTGAAAACGAGACGGCGGAACACGAGCCCGTGCAGGTGCAATGCATCCGGCGCGCCGGGGCTGACCTTGCGGACGAACTTGCGGCGATAGATGCTGAACAGCACTTCGATGATCGGATAACCGCAAATAGCGAGAATTTGCCAGGCGCTCAGCTCCGGATGACGCACCAGCAGCAGGACCGCCATTTCCGACACCCAGAAACCGAGGAAATACGCCCCGCCATCGCCGAGGAACATTTTCCCGGACGGATAGTTCAGCATCAGGAAGCCCAGCGTGGCGCCCGCGCACAGCGCACCGAGCACGGCAACGAAGCTGTCGCCGACCTGCAGCCCGACGGCGGCCAGGCCGATCGCCATGATGATGATCGTACTGCCCGACAGGCCGTTGAAACCGTCGATGATGTTGATGGCGTTGGAACCGCCTGCCACGAACACTGCGGTGGCAACGATCGCCAGCGGCGCGATCGTCAGCAGCGCATCCAGGCCCCAGATGTCCAGTTCGCCGACAGTGGCGCCCAGTGCAAGACTTGCGACCAGTGCGCTCAGCGCGGTGGCGACAAGCCGCACGCGGACCGACACGCGCTTGGTGAAGTCCTCGATCAGGCCCGCCAGGAAGGCCGGCAGGCTGGCGCCGAGCAGCAGATAGATGCGCGATGCGCGGCCGGTGCTCACCTGGCCCGGAAAGATCTGCTGGAACAGCACGAGGCCGAGCAGGATGCCGCCTATCACGGCCAGGCCGCCGATACGCGGCACGGCGGTGGTATGGACCTTTTGCACGCCGCCCAGGTCGTGGTCGTGCGTCAGGCGTCCATGCCACTTTTGAGAACGGACGATGAGTTGGCTGATGACGAAACTCGCCACCCATGCGGTCAACCCAAGTAATACAAACTGGTATTCCGGCATCTTTTACTTCCTGTACATTCGCAGACTGTCTTTGCAGCGTGTTGGGCAAATGACGATTGAGGGGTACTGACCGATTCGGCTGGGTGAACCGGTCTACTCAGACTGATTTCTTGAGCGCGCTAAGCGTTAGAGCGCAAGGATGTTAGCATAAATCAACTCTACCAATCGACTTTTGGCACTATTGGCGAAGCGATTGTTGCGCTGCGGCCTCGAAAGAATCCCAACAAATTTCCTTACGCCAATCAATTCGCGCCAACGAGGCTCGTGACACGAATTGTCTTGGATTCGGGAATTTCCGAGTGTGACAAGACCTTGAGCTGCGGCAACGCCCGACGCAGGAACCGCGACAACAGCGTCCGCAGCGGCCCCGGCACGAGGAGCACCGGCGTCAGTCCCATCGCCTCTTGTTGCTGCGCAGCATTGGCAGCCTGCTGGACGATCGTGTCCGCCAGGCCAGGCTCGATGCCCGTGCCGTCGCCGCCGGCGTTCAGGGCCTGCACGAGCAGGCGTTCGAGGCGGTTGTCCAGGGTCATCACGGACAGTTCGTTCGTGCCCGGGAACAATTGCTGCACGATGGCGCGGCCCAGCGACACACGCACCAGCGCGGTCAAGTCGTTTGGATCGTTCGTGCTGCCCGCATGCTCGGACAGCGTCTCGATGATCGTGCGCATGTCGCGGATGTGCACGCCTTCCTGCAACAGGTTCTGCAGCACTTTCTGCAACGTCGACAGCGACACGACCTTCGGCACCAGGTCTTCGACCAGTTTCGGTGCATCCTTGGCCAGGTGGTCGAGCAGCGCCTGCACTTCCATGCGGCCCAGCAGTTCCGACGCGTGCGTCGTGATCAGGTGGTTCAGGTGCGTGGCGACGACGGTGCCGGCGTCGACGACGGTATAGCCCATGCTCTGCGCGTCGTCCTTCAGCGCGGCGTCGATCCAGATGGCCGGCAGGCCGAACGCGGGGTCCGTCGTCACGAGGCCCGGCAGGGTGCCGCTCGCCATGCCCGGGTTGATCGCCAGGTACTGGCCGTTCATCGCCTCGCCGCTGCCCACTTCGACGCCCTTCAGCGTGATGCGGTAGGCCGACGGTTTCAGCTCCAGGTTGTCGCGGATGTGCACCGGCGGCGCCAGGAAGCCGACTTCCTGCGCGAACTTCTTGCGGATGCCCTTGATGCGCTTCAGCAGTTCGCCGTTCTGCGCCTTGTCGACGAGCGGAATCAGGCGGTAGCCCACTTCCAGTCCGAGCGTGTCGACCGGCATGACGTCCTGCCAACTCGCCTCTTCCTGCTCCGCGGGCGTGGTGGCCGCGGCGGCGCCTCCGCCGGGCGAGCCTGCCGGGCCCGCACCGCCGCCCGCGCGCTGCAATTCTTCCGGCGGCATGTTCTTGCGGCGCTTTTCCAGCAGATAGGCGCCACCGAACAGCGTGCTGCCCAGCAGCAGGAACACGAGGTTCGGCATGCCCGGGATCAGGCCCATGCCGCCGATGATGCCGCCCGTGATGTACAGCACTTCCGGTTTCGCGAACAGCTGGCTGACGACTTGCGAACCCACGTCCTTGTCGCTGGCCACGCGCGACACGACCATACCGGCCGCGATCGAGATGATCAGCGACGGGATCTGCGCGACGAGGCCGTCACCGATGGCGAGCAGCGTGTAGTTCTTGACGGCGTCGCCAAAGGCCATGTCGTGCTGGACCATGCCGACGATCAGGCCGCCGACGACGTTGATCACGGTGACGAGGATGCCGGCCACGGCGTCGCCGCGCACGTATTTCGACGCACCGTCCATGGCGCCGTAGAACTCGGCTTCCATCGACACTTCGGAGCGGCGGCGCTTGGCATCCTCTTCGCCGATCAGGCCGGCGTTCAGGTCGGCGTCGATCGCCATCTGCTTGCCGGGCATCGCGTCGAGGGCGAAGCGCGCGCCCACCTCGGCGATACGGCCCGCACCCTTGGTCACGACCGTGAAGTTGATAATGGTGAGAATGATGAAGACGACGAGACCGACCGTGTAGTTGCCGCCGATCAGGAAGTGGCCGAATGCCTCGATCACCTTGCCGGCCGCGGCGCCGCCCGTGTGGCCCTCGGTCAGCACGACGCGCGTGGACGCGACGTTCAGCGACAGGCGCAGCATGGTCGTCACGAGCAGCACGGCCGGGAACGCCATGAAATCGAGCGGCTTGACCGTGTACAACGCGGTCAGCAGCACGATCACGGACATCGCGATGTTGAAGCTGAAGAACAGGTCGAGCGCGAATGCCGGCAACGGCAGGATCATCATTACCAGCAGCAGGATGATCAGGATCGGCGCCGCCAGCGCGTTGCTGCGGGCACCGATCTGTTGCAGCCAGGCTGGCAATCTGAAACCGTTCATGCGTACTCCATCATTCAGGGATACGCCATTATTGCTGATGCCCCACGGAAACTATGCGGGAAGGAGACGGGGAATAACCTCGCAATTCGTGGGTGGGCGGCGTTCGCGTCACGCTGGCTTTCGCGTGGGCACGGGGTGACCACCCTAGCGTGCTGGCGTTCGCGTGGGCACGGGGTGCCCACCCTGGGGGCACCATGCCGGCCGTAGGGTGGGCGGTCCTCCGCCCACGCGTGACGCATGCGATGTGCCGGCGTGATCAGTGCGGCGTACCGGCTCCCGCATCGGTACCCGGCTTCTGCGACGCGGGGTTGAACGGGTCCATTTCCGGCGGAACCGGCAGTTTCTTCGGACGGTCCGGATACTGGTCGAGCGTGCCCTTGCTGTAGGCGCGCAGCTGGAAGACGTAGGCCAGCACTTCGGCCACGGCCGAGTACAGCGCTTCCGGGATCTCGTCGTCGATTTCCGTGTGCTTGTACAGCGCACGCGCCAGGGCCGGCGCCTCCAGCAGCGCGACCTTGTTTTCCTTCGCGATCTCGCGGATCTTCGCCGCGACCTCGTCGGTACCCTTGGCCACGACGCGCGGCGCGCCCCGCTGCCCGTCCGCGTACTTGAGCGCGACGGCGAAGTGGGTCGGGTTGGTCACGACCACGTCGGCGGTCGGGACGTTGGACATCATGCGCTTCTGCGCCATCTCGCGCTGCATCTGGCGGATCTTGCCCTTGATCTGCGGGTTGCCGTCCGATTCCTTCGATTCCTGGATCACTTCCTGGCGCGTCATCTTGAGCTTGTCGGCGTAATGCCACATCTGGTACGGACCGTCGAGGATGGCGATGGCGCCCAGCGCGCCGACCATGGTCAGGAATGCCTTGGCGAGGATGCTGCCCAGGTGCGGCGCGGCCGTACCGAACGGTTCGACGACGAGGCCGATCACGGCATCCTTCTGGCTCATCACGACGAACCACCCGACCGCGCCGACGAGCAGCGTCTTGGCGACGGCCTTCAGCAGCTCGACGAGCGCATTGGTCGACACCATGTTGCCCAGGCCGCGCATCGGATTGAGTTTGCCGAAATTGGGCGTGAACGCCTTGGCGCTGAAATTCCAGCCGCCGATCAGCAGGGGCGCCGCCAGCATCATGAGCATGATGGCGCCCGCCAGCGGCAGGCAGGCCAGCAGCACGCGAACCACGTCGGCGAGAATGCGTTCGACCAGCACGTTCGGGTTGTAGATCTGCTCGCGGTCGAGCGACAGCCCGCGCTCCAGCACGGACGACAGCGTGTTGACGAGCCCGCCGCCCAGCATCCACATGCCGGCGCCGGCCGTCATCAAAACGGTAAAAGTCGCAACTTCGCGCGAACGGGGAATGTCGCCGTCTTCGCGCGCCTGCCTCAGCCGCTTCTCTGACGCTGGTTCGGTCCGTTCCGCGTCGCTGTCTTCCGCCATCCCGCACTCCGTTACTTTGGTTCAGGCTGGCATTATTCCAGATGTTGCCGCAGACCTAGAGAAAAAGAAGGACGGCAAACAGCCTGCATATCGTGTTTACGATGTGCATTCTTCTACGGGCATACCAATGTGAACACACAACACACTCGGTAAAAGTGATAGGAATGTGTTCCACTATCTGTCAAAATTGCAAATTGCTTATGTCGAAAAAAGATGACATTTTCGGCTGAGCTAGCCATAAAACCGGCATTTGATGAATCAAAGCAATGTTGGCTTGCTATATAATGAGTCAAGCAACATTGCCATGCGCAGGTGCCCCGTTAATCGAACAAAGGATACGAAATGAAGAAATTTCTCGTCACGACCGCCATTCTGAGCCTGCTGTCGGCCCAGGTCCTGGCTCAAGAAGCCGCAACCGCCAACGCGGGTAACACTGCCGCTACCGGCCAGACTGGCACCGCCTCGGGCTCCGCCGCAGGCACCGGCTCCGCTGCCGGTACCGCGGGCACCGCCGCAACGGGTACGGGCTTCATGGGCACGACCGCGATCGCTGGTCTGTCGGTCGGCACCGTGGCCGCGATTGGCGCCGCTGTCGCCGCCGTGGCCGTCGCTTCGTCGGACAACGGTTCGACCACGAACCACTCGACCACGACGCACCACTGATCCACGCCGGAACAGCGTAATGCCGTTCAGTTCAGAAGAACCCGTAGGGTGGGCACCCCGTGCCCACGCGTGACGTACGAGTCGTGACGTACGAGTCGCGTTGATGTTATGCGTGGGCGGAGGCCGCCCACCCTACGATCTGGAACGCGTGCGCGTTCCGGTTTGGGCACTGCAAGGAAAACGGCCGCAACAGCGGCCGTTTTCTTTGGCAGGTACTGCCCCGCGCTCAGTCGAACACTTCGGCTTGCGCGAGCAGTTTCCCGGCCTGGTCCTTGGCCGCCAGCTGCGGCACGAAATCGATGGGCCAGCCGATGCCGATGGCCGGATCGTTCCACGACAGGCTGCGCTCATGCTCCGGATACCAGTAATCCGTCGTCTTGTACAGGAATTCGGCGGATTCGCTCAGGACGACGAAACCGTGCGCGAAGCCCGGCGGCACCCACAGCTGGCGATGATTGTCCCCGCTCAGCTCCACGCCCACCCAGCGGCCGAAAGTCGGTGACGACTTGCGCAGATCGACCGCGACATCGAACACGCTGCCCCGCACCACCCGCACCAGCTTGCCCTGGGCATGCTGGATCTGGTAATGCAATCCGCGTAATACACCCTTGGCCGACTTGCTATGGTTGTCCTGCACGAACTGGGCGTCGACGCCGGTGGCCTGGGCAAAGTCGCGCGCATTGAAGCTTTCGTAAAAGAAGCCGCGCGCGTCGCCGAAGACTTTCGGCTCCAGCATCAGGACGTCTGGAATGGCGGTCGGGGTAACGGTATATGGCATGGGCGGACTATTTCAACAGGTTCAAAAGATAATTGCCGTAGCCGTTCTTGGCCAGCGGTGCGGCGAGCTTCTGCAGCGCGGCGGCGTCGATCCAGCCCTGGCGGTAGGCGATCTCTTCCGGGCACGCCACCTGCAGGCCCTGCCGCTTCTGCAAGGTCGCGATGAAGCTGGCCGCCTCCAGCAGGCTGTCGTGCGTGCCGGTGTCGAGCCAGGCAAAGCCGCGGCCCATGATCTCGACGTTCAGCTTGTCGCGCTCGAGGTAGCAGCGGTTGACGTCGGTGATCTCCAGCTCGCCGCGCGCCGACGGCTTGATGTCGGCCGCCACGTTACACACGTCGTTGTCGTAGAAGTACAGGCCGGTCACGGCATACGACGATTTCGGCGCCTTCGGCTTTTCCTCGATGCTCAGGGCACGGTGGTCCGCATCGAACTCGACCACGCCGTAGCGCTCGGGATCCTGCACGTGGTAGGCGAACACGGTGGCGCTGTCGGTGCGCTCGTTGGCGCTGTGCAGTTGTTTTACAAGGTCGTGACCGTAAAAGATGTTGTCGCCCAGGACGAGCGCGCTCGGGTCGTTGCCCACGAAATCCTTGCCGATGATGAAGGCCTGGGCCAGGCCGTCCGGCGACGGCTGGACGGCATACTGGATGCTCATGCCCCAGCGGCTGCCGTCGCCAAGCAGGTCGGCAAAACGGGGCGTGTCCTGGGGCGTGCTGATAACGAGCACCTCGCGGATGCCGGTCAGCATCAAGGTGCTGAGCGGGTAGTAGATCATCGGCTTGTCGTAGACCGGCATCAGCTGCTTGCTGACGGCCTGGGTCACCGGATACAGCCGAGTGCCGGAACCGCCGGCCAGGATGATGCCTTTACGCTTGATTTGGGACATGGCTGCCTCTTACAGGATTTGCCGGAGCACGTGGCGCACGCCTTCCTGCCACGGCGGCAGGCGCAGGTCGAACGTCGTGCGGAAGCGGCTCGTATCGAGCCGCGAATTGAGGGGGCGTCTGGCCGGCGTCGGATACTGCTCGGTGGCCAGCGGCGCCACGGCATCCACACTGGTTTTGAGATTTTTTCCGGCCGCCAGCGCCTCGCCGATCACGAATTGCGCATAGCCGTGCCAGCTCGTCTCGCCACCCGCCGCGACGTGATACGTGCCATAGGGGAAGCCGGTGCCGCGCGTGCGCGCATGCTCGCGCACGAGGTGGGCGCTGAGGTCGGCCAGCAGCGCGGCCGGCGTCGGGGCGCCGAACTGGTCGGCGACGACGGTGAGCTTGTCGCGCTCGCCCGCCAGGCGCAGCATCGTCTTGGCGAAATTGCCGCCGTGCGCGCCTACGACCCAGCTCGTGCGCAGGATCAGGTGGCGCGGATTGGCGGCCGCCAGGCCTTGTTCGCCCTCCAGCTTCGTGCGGCCGTAGACGCTCTGCGGCGCCGGCGCATCGTTTTCCGTATAGGCGCCCTGCTTCGTGCCGTCGAACACGTAGTCCGTCGAATAATGCAGCACGAGCGCGCCCAGCTTCGCGCCCTCCTCGCCCAGGATGGCCGGGGCGACGGCGTTGACGGCACGGGCCGCCGCTTCGTCGGACTCGGCCTTGTCGACGGCCGTGTACGCCGCCGGATTGACGATCACGTCCGGCGCGACGCGGCGCACCAGCGCGCGCAGCGCGTCGGCGTCGGCCAGGTTGCAATCCTGCGTGCCGACGGCGATGACTTCGCCGAGCGGCGCCAGCGCGCGCTGCAGTTCGAAGCCGAGCTGGCCGTTCTTGCCGGTCAGGAGAATCTTCATTCAAGCACCGTATTGTTGGCCGACCCAGGCGCGGTAGCTGCCGCTCGTCACGTGCTGCACCCATTCCTGGTTGTCGAGGTACCACTGCACCGTCTTGCGGATGCCCGTCTCGAACGTCTCGGCCGGCTTCCAGCCCAGCTCGCGCTCGAGCCTGGTTGCATCGATCGCGTAGCGGCGGTCATGGCCGGGGCGGTCGGTAACGAAGGTGATCTGGGTCGCGTACGACTGGCCGTCCGCGCGCGGGCTCAGTTCGTCGAGGATCGCGCACAGCGTCTTGACGACGTCGAGGTTGGCCTTCTCGTTCCAGCCGCCGACGTTGTAGACCTCGCCCAGCTGGCCCCCTTCGAGCACGCGGCGGATGGCCGAGCAGTGATCCTTCACGTACAGCCAGTCGCGGATCTGCTGGCCGTCGCCGTAGATCGGCAGCGGCTTGCCGGCCAGTGCATTGTGGATGCACAGCGGGATCAGCTTTTCCGGGAAGTGGTAAGGACCATAGTTGTTCGAGCAATTGGTGGTCAGCACCGGCAGGCCATACGTGTGGTGATACGCGCGCACGAGGTGGTCGCTGGCCGCCTTGCTGGCGGAATACGGGCTGTTCGGTTCGTAACGGTTCGTCTCGCGGAACGCGGGGTCGTCCTTGCCGAGCGAGCCGTAGACTTCGTCGGTCGACACGTGCAGGAAGCGGAACGCGGCCTTGCGGTCGTCCGGCAGCGCGCTCCAGTATTCGCGCACGGCTTCGAGCAGGTGGAACGTGCCGACGATGTTCGTCTGGATGAATTCGCCCGGGCCGTGGATGCTGCGGTCCACGTGGCTCTCGGCCGCGAAATTCACGACGGCGCGCGGCTGGTGTTCCTGCAGCAGGCGCCGCACGAGGTCCACGTCGCCGATGTCGCCCTGCACGAAGATGTGCCTGGGGTTGTCGCGCAGGCTGGCCAGGTTCTCGAGGTTGCCGGCATACGTCAGCTTGTCGAGGTTGATGACCGGCTCGTCGGTCAAGCCGCACCAGTCCAGCACGAAATTACTGCCGATGAAGCCGGCGCCGCCTGTCGTCAAAATCATATAGTCACTCCCCGGTTGACAGATCCGCACGGGCCGGTCGAGCGCCAGGTTGGCCGGCCCGGATATCCGGTGCCACCGCGCGATCAAAGATTACATTTTATCAATAAGTCCCGAACCACGCCACGCTAACGGAATTCGTGCCTGGCGTCACGGCGAAGCTCGAACGCACATTGTCGCGCTGCGCCTGCCACAGCCAGCCGCCCACGGCCATGCCGAGGACGCCGCCGGCCACGACGTCGGAGACCCAGTGCTGGCGTCCCGCCGTGCGGCCCAGCGAGCCGGCGGCGGCCAGGCCGTACAGCCACGGGGCATCGTATTCCTGGGCGAACGGCGTCACTGCCGCGAACGCCACGCTGGCGTGATTGGACGGGAACGACGCATTCGACTTGTCCGCGGCCTTGCCCCACTGTCCCTTCCCGTCGATCGGCCGGGCACGCCCGGCGAGATGCTTCGCCCCGATCGACAGGGCCGCGGCCCCGACGACCGATTCGAGCGAGATGATACCAATGTTCTGCATGCGCGCATCGCCAAACGCGACGGCCCCGGCCGCGGCGCCTGCCAGGACGACCGGCGTCGCCTTGCCAATATTGTTCCAGGCCCGCGCGACGCTGGAGCCCTGGTGCTTCTTCATGAAACGATCGACCGGCTTGTCGAGCAGTGCGCTGGCCAGGATCGCGCCGCCGCCGATGATGGCGCCGTTGCCCCATTGCGGCAGCGTCGGCGTCGACTTGACGGATTGTTCCACGCGCATGCGGAACAGCGGCCACGGGTTCGGCATGGCGTCCACGGGCGGATTCACGGCCGGGAGGTTCTGTTCGTCGCGCCGCTCGGCGAAGTTGCCGAGACCGTCGAACGTGTTCATGTCGCGGCGCGGCTGCTCGACGAGGTCGTACAGGTCGCCCGGGCTCGCCACCATCTGGCCGACGTCGCGCGTCCATGGCGACAGGGCCACGCCTGCGGTGGTCTGCGTGTCGGACAGCAGCATGATGTTCAGCGGCACCGACAGGAAGATACCCTTGTCGTTGTACGGGTTCGACGGCGAGCCCGGGTTCGTGATGTCCTTGCCGCTCGTCTTCGTGTACCAGGCGCCGATTTCCACACCGGACGGGAAGCGCCGCTTGAACTCCATGCGCACGCCGTTGTCCTTGGCGAGGAAGCGGCCGGCGCGGGCCGTCGCGGTGACGTCGTACGGCAACTTGTAATGCAGGGACGCGAAGCCGCTGACGGTCTGGTAGTCGCGCTTGTCGAACCACCCTTTCACGCCGCGCTGCTGCAGGGCGTCGACGTTCACGTCGGCGGCCCAGCGGCTGTCCTTCGGCAGGTACAACACCTGGCCGCCGATGCCGCGGAACATCTCTTCGTACAGACCGCCGGAGACGCGCGCGTACACCCGTTCGGACGGCATCATGTACTTGTTGAGCATCAACCGGTTCAGCTTGAAACGACCGCCGCGCTTGTAGTCGGCGATGTCCGAGCGCACGTGGGGCAGCAGGCTGTTGGACGCCTGCGTGACGCCCGACACGGTCTCGTACACCGTGAGCTTGAAATCGCTGTTCAGGAACAGGCCCGGGGCCAGGCGACGGTCATAGGTACCTGCAGCCCACAGTTCGTAGCGCAAGGCGCCGCTCGGGTCGTTGAAGAACATCGACACCTTGGGATACACCTTGAAGCGGTTCGCCTCGCGGTCTTCCGATGCCAGCTGGACTGTGTTGCCGTCCTGACCGACCTGGACCTGCAAGGCGCCCTCGTTCGCGACGGCAGCCAGCATGCCGTGCTGGTCCTCTCCGATCTGATCGCTCGGCTGGGCATAACGCACGATGACGGTCTGCAGGAAGGCCTCGCGATTCGACAACCCGGTCAAATAGTCCGTCAGACTCTGCAGATCGGTAAATTCATACGTCGCGATGGGCTGTTCCAGTTTCGTGTACGCGATTTGCATCCGGCGCGTGCCTTGCGGCGCAAAGGCAAGCGCGGTACGCGCCGCACGGCCGACCGCGCGGCCGAGATTGGAGATGCGACTGTTCGTCAACGACAGCTTCAGCGTGCCGTCTTCGAACGTGACGCGGACGTTCTTGAAATCCTGCTTGATCAGCGCCTGCACGAGCGCCGCGCCATGGCTGGGCTGCTGCTGCCATTCCTCGCCCGTGACGCGCGGCGGCGCCTGCTTCGGGTCGAACGGGGCAGGTTCGTACAGCTTGGGGACGAATTCGCGTTCGCCGAACGGGATGCTGAGATAGGCGTTGGCACTGAAATGGTCGCGATGCCGGGCGACCTGGGCGCCGAGCCAGCCCCAGCGGTATTCGAGGCCGACGGCGGGGCCTTTTTCGCGTTTGCCTGCAGCAGTGCGGGACGCCTGAAAGTCCTTCTTGTAGTCGTTGGCATCGTACTCGGCCACGACGGCCCAACCGGGCGCAGCCAGGGGCGCCCAACGTATACCCGCAAATACCCCGTCAGGGCGGCGATGTCCGTAGCCGATGCTGGCTTCAACATTCTTGGCGCTGCCGAAAACTTTGCTGGCTACGACATACTGCCCCTTGAACAACTCGGTGCCCAGCAGATCAGTGGCACCGACGGCCACTTCCGGGAGCCAGCCCGAATCGCTCAGTATCCGCAGTTTGGCGTCAACGACCTTATCCTTGTAGCGACCATAACCACTGCCATATTGATCACGCACGCTCGAAAAGCCGGGAATGCCGGTAATCGATACATAACGCCCAGTCACTTGCAGGAAAGGCAGCACGGTCGAACTGATCCAGAAGCTACCGTAGGGCTGGTCGTAACCGTAGCCGGTCGTAACCGTACCATCCGACTCAACCCAAGCACTTGGCATGTTCACATAACCGGACTGACCTTGGACGCCTGGCGTCGAAGCGAATGCGCTGGCACCCAGCATCAACCATCCATACCAAGAGTACTTCAACGTTAATTTGATTTGTTTTGACACTTAGGAATTGACTGACATTCGATAGTTAATGCGTGGAAATATACCGGGCGAAATGGAGCCGGCGCAAGCAATGCTTGTGCCGGAACAGGGTGCGAGCGCTGATGCCAAAGTATCCAATAACCCCTCAGTGTTCAAATTCCCATTGCCTCTAGGATCTCAGCATTGATCTTATGCACGTCGAACGTCTGCTCCGCCTTGCGCCTGCTGGCCCGGCCCATCGGTGCGACTAGATGGGGCGATCGAATAAAGGTGAGCATCGCCTCGGCCAGGGCCGCGGGGTCGCGCACCGGTACTTTAAAGCCGTTGACTCCATCTTCGACAGTTTCGCGGCAGCCCGGCACGTCGGTCGTGATGACAGGCTTGCCCATGGCCATGACTTCCTGAGTGCTACGAGGCAAACCCTCCCGATACGAGGGCAGGACGAACACACTAGCCTGGGCGATCCAGGGCTTGACATCATGGACATGGCCCGGCCATTCGATCAATTCTTCGTCGACCCAGGCGCGCACCTCTTCCTGGCTGATGGAGCCGGGATTCAGATCGACGCTTCCCAGCAGTGTAAAGCGAACGCGCGGGTACTGGCGGCGCACGATCCGGGCCGCCTCAATGTAGTCGTAGACGCCTTTTTCCTTCAAGAGCCGTGCAATCAGGATGAACGATACCGTTTCCGCAGAGGTTTCCTCGACGATAAATTGGTCGAGGTCGACGCCGATGCCGTTCAGCAGGCGTACCTTGCCCGGGTCCACCATTCCCAGTTCGACAAACATCTTGCGGTCGTCGGGATTGAGCATGAAGACCCGTTGCGTCTGCTTCAGCGCCACCTTATACAGCTGGACGACCAGCGTCCTTAACACACGCCGTCGTAAGCCGAAGCGCTCGCCTTCGGTGAACACGTAGCCCACGCCTTCGATCATCGCAACCCTGCGCGGGATGCCGGCGAGGCAAGCCGCCAAGGTTCCGTAAATGACCGGCTTGATGAAATAGCTGAAGGAGGCATCGAGCTCCAACTCGCGCAGCTGGCGCGCGAGCTTCAGCAGGTCGGCAAAATCACGGAACGGATTCATTCCCGCACGCGCCAGCGAATAATCGACCGGCGTCGCACCCAGCGCGCGGACGGCCTCGCGCGTCCGTTCATCGTAATCTGGAGCGAACGCATATACGGTCATACCACGTTTGCTCATCGCCTTAATTAACGGACCACGAAAGTTAATTAATGAGAACACAGTATTGGCAATAACGCCAATCCGGTACCTAATAGTTTGATTCTCGCTTCTCATTTGCCCGGCACCTTGCTTGATAATTACCACAATTACACAACCTATCGCAGTGTTTTTGTCTAGGGCAACTATTCTACGCGCGCCTCGCTTGCTTGGGCAGGTGCATCGAGGATGATTGTCGCAAAATAGTCGATATATTCGGGCGATGAGAATCGCTTGATAGCCTCGGCACGGATCGTTTTCTGAAAATCGGCGTCCCAAATCACTTTTGCTACATACTTTGATATCAGTTCTGCCAGTTCGGCAGCATCAAGTTCTGCATTGCAATATTCGAGCCCCGGCAGTCCGGTACCGAATTCACGGGAATCGCCAGTATTGCGGACGATGACGGCACAACCAGCCAACAATGCTTCAGGCACGACGCGAGATGGAAAATTCGTCACTTCTTGGAGTGACAACACGAGCACGGACTCAGCCAGGAGTGGCGTAGCTTCCTGATATCCCGCAAATTCGACCGGGATACCAGATTCACGTAGTCGTACCACGTTTTGCGCAACCATCGTTTCCAGTGCCCCATATCCTGCGATCTTGAATCGGCACACGGTCCCGAAGCGCGTCTGCAATTGTTGCCACAATTCAGGGAGCACGCGTAGCAAGTCTTCCACACCCTTGCCGGGCACGAGGCGTCCGAGGAACGCTATCTGGGGAAGCTTGGCCGATGCACCATATGCTGGAGGTACCAGATAGGTGCCGCCGGGCGTCAGTCGAATCCGGTCGTGCAACCACGGCTTAAGGGTCGCCTTGAAAACTGCAGGACTCAGCACATCAATACGCTCGACGAAAGCGAACGAAAGCCTATGCCACACGTCCGCTTGTTTCCGCGAAAAGATCGTCGGAACCGTCGTACAATCCACTACGGACATCGAAATCTTGTCGCCACGCAAAAAATGGAGCGGCCACAGGCAATTCAAAGGGTAATGGAAGTGCGATCCTTTTGGAATTGTTCGCAACACGCGGCGAAAACTCCGGATAAACCCGAGCCGGCTCCAGCCTGCGAGCGGCACCGGAATCATTGAGGGAAAAATATCGCTGCGTTCAGGATAATCCGCCTGTAGCTTTTTGATCAGGCCTGATGGCGCAACGAACCGGATTGAATGCTTGCTGCGCACCAGTGCGGTGAAGATGTCGAAGAAGCGCTTTTCCGCTCCCCCATAGGAAGGCGAAACGATGACTATATGACCGAGTTTTCTCATGTTTTCAGGCCGTCGTTCGGTTCGGCCTTTGGCGAGACGGTCCGGTATTGAACGAGTGCAAAGAGATAAAAGAAATAAACGAACGAAAAATAACGCCAGTGCATGATATCACTCCACATCATGGGCAAAGGCGCAATCGCTCCGATAACGATGTACCTGAACAGCGGCGAGCTCCGAAAACGCCGGCTTGGGACAAGGAGAGCGATGCGGAACATCACGAACATAGTGATGAGCGACACGCATGCCTCCATTGTGTTGCTTTTACGCGTCGGATCGATGAACCAGCTGTACAGTCGTTGCGGCAGCAAGAACAAATACTTGATCGGGTAGGCAATGAAATACGCGCCATGATCGATCATCGCGGTAAATATGACGCCGGTCAGTCCGGCCACATCAAGCACCTCGTCCTTCGAATACGAAGGAATCAACGATTTTACGATCGGCCCCAGGAACGAAATAGCCAGTGCGGCACCAATGACGACCCAATAGCGCACGGGCTTCGCGCGGGGAACGGCGACAATCACGAAGAGGATACTCAACAGCATATAGTAGCGCGCTATTCCTCCAAGCAATAATGCCAGGAACAGATGCCGCCTTTTCCCTGCCGAGTAATAAACACACAGCATGATTGCAGAACTCATGGCGTACACTTCCTTGTTCAAGGCAAGGAATCCGAACAGGAAATAAGGGAACAGCAGTGTCCCGATGACGAACCTGATGCGACTACGGAAATCCGGCAGGCAATCAACTGCGGTCCACAACGTGCAGGCCATTACCGTTAGGTTGACGAGTTGTACAATCCACAGGTTGCCTTCCGCCAGCTTCAGCATGAGGATCGGCGAACCGACCATGAACAAGGTCGGACTGTCCAGGAGCTCGACGTCCGCATAAAGCATGTCGTACAGACGGAAATACTCCCCGCCATCGGACGAGAAATAATAGATGAGTCCGTTCGTATGCGCGGCGAACAACGCATCACTGGTGGCCCACAGGATGAACGCCAGCAGGATGAAGGCGGTACCGAGGACAAGGTGGCTGATCCTGACGCTACCCATAATTATCGGCCGGGAATGTAACGTTGTTGTAATGACTGTAATTTCGCGTACCAATGAGCTTCGCTTGCATAGGTGTCATGCGCGCGCGGTGCTCGACGCAGGTACTCGTCGAGGTCGCCCTGGCTCCACCCCATCTTTTTCAGGAAGTAATCGATGTCGGCATCAAGGTCGTCCGGATCGGGATAGGGGCTGTGTTGCAACAACTCACTCGCATAATCGCGTGTCATTTGACCCGAGCAGATGAGGGAAGAGAAATGTAGGCGTCTTTTATCGATGCCGAATTTTTTCGGAAGCAGATAGCCCTGATAAAACCGCGTAAAAATCGACTCATAGTGCTTGTAGGGATAAGGACGATAGCCGAGTTCCTTGACCAGCAAATCGATACAGGATTGCTTGTTGTAGTCGATATAGTCGAGGAATGGCACCCATTTCGTGCCACGCAACAGGCGGTGGTACACAAAACCGGCCACACCGATCGTCGGCAGGCTGCGCACACGGGTCTTGTTGCGGCGCGCGATAGCGAAGATGTTCTTGCGGTCGTATTTATTCCAGTTGTAGTTGCGCGGTACGCGCATGCCTTCCGTGGTCGTGTTGCTTCCAGAGAGGATGTATTTGATGCCGTAGCGCTTGGCAAGACCGTAGTTCACGGCCAACATTGCGTTGTCGTACAACAATTCAACGTCGATCACATCGGCATCGAAGAAGGCCTGCTGCAATGCCCGATATTCGCGCCACTCGACCACATGGGTGTAGAGGTCCACGCCGAGCTTGCGCACGAGATTCTCGATATTGTTGACGGCGAGCTCGGAATTCCAGCCATTATCCATGTGCACGGCCAGCGGTCGCAGGCCGTGTTTTTTTGCGAGGTAAAGCGCATAGGCACTGTCTGCACCGCCGCTGATCCCCACGATGCAGTCATATTGCTTGCCGGCGCCTTCGCGCTTGACAGCGTCAATGAATTGCTGCAGCTTGGCTTCAAGCACGTCGGGACTGGCAGGTTGATAGGCCGCCAGCTTGGCCAGCATATTGGTGCAGTAATTGCAGTTTCCATCAGCATCAAACACGACATCGGCCGCATTCGCATCGATGAGGCACCGCTTGCATTCCTGAATCTGAGTAGTCATTTCGAAAACAGCTCGCGCACCGAGGCGTAAGCCGGATAATTGATGAGCACCGCACGGTGCGGACCATAGAATACGAACAGGCTGCCGGCCGCCGCAGCCGACGCACCACTCTGTACCGCCGTACGCATATCGGCCAGGCCACCCGCACCGCCGCAGGCGATGACCGGCACGTTGACGGCAGCCGACACGTGCGCGATCAGGTCGTTATCGAACCCTGTGCCCTGCCCGTCGCGGTCCACGCTGTTAAGGAAAATTTCGCCGGCGCCCGCTCGCACCAATGCCTTGGCGTGTTCGACCGGATCGAGCCGGGTTAGCCGGCGTTTGCCGGGATGAAATACACGATTGCGACCGAAAAAATCACGCTTTACATCGATTCCAGCCACCACGCTGCTTGCGCCCAGCTCCGCCGACATGGCCGACAACAACGCCGTGTTATCGATGGCCATGCTGTTGACCGCGATTTTCTCGACACCCATGGCCACGATGCGACGCGCATGGTCCAGCGTGCGTATGCCGCCACCATAGCAGAGCGGCATAAAGCATTCGCCGGCAATACGCTGGATTAGGTCGTAGTTCGGCTCGGCACCGGTACGGGAGGCGTCGATGTCAAGGAAGACAAGTTCGTCGACATACTTGTCATTGAAGATCCGGACGGCGTTGATCGGGTCGCCCACATAACGGGGCCGACGAAATTGCTGGGTCTTGACCAAGCCACCATCCTGCAACAAAAGACAAGGAATTACTCGGTTGAATACTGTCGTCATAACGCGATAAATCTACGGAACATTTCCATGCCAAACAAATGGCTCTTTTCAGGATGGAACTGAACACCAAAAATATTGTTGACTTCGAACGCAGCTGCAAAGTCCACGCCGTAGTCGCACGATGCGGCCACGTGGGCAGGATCGGCCGGACGGACGAAATAGCTGTGCACGAAGTAAAACCGCTCCGCCTCTTCCTGGCCGAGGGCCGCGAACAGTTTCGCCGAACCGTGCGGACGCACGACGTTCCACCCCATGTGCGGGACGCGCAGCCCGGGCTTGTCCGGGAATCGATGGGTGTAGGCATCAACCCATCCCAAGCCGGGCGCGTCGCTCTCTTCGCTCCCGCGCGTCATCATTTGCATGCCCAGGCAGATACCGAGTACCGGTTTGCCATGTTTCATGACCTGGTCGGTTATGGTGGACACCAAGCCGGTTTCATTCAGCTTGCTCATGCCGCGACCGAAATGGCCAACGCCAGGCAAGATCAGCTTGTCCGCTGCTTCGATATCGGCCTTGTCGGCGCTGATACGCGCCCGAGCCCCGACTTTGCGCAACATGTTCAAAACAGATCCGACGTTACCTACGCCGTAGTCAATAATGACGATCATCAATAACTCTTCATCATGAAATTAGTCGCCACCGTGCGATTGGATCGCGCCCACGGCAGCCAGGAAATCCCGGTATCTGGTGCGCCAGCAGGCACTCCAGATCTGCTCGTTCCGCGCGGCGTCCATGGCGCCGCTACCGGCGATGACGGCCTCTGCCAGTTGGTCGACTGTCTGGAACCTGAAAAATGGATGTGATGGGTACGCGAAACGCGATTTCGGCGTATCCCAAATAAAAATACTCTTTACTAGGCCGACTGCTTCGAACAGTCCGGTCGACACCTCACTGACGACCGCGCAACTGGTCTTGAACGATTGGTAAATATCCTGATTGCGGTCGATCATGACGGCCCCCGCTACATAGTCCGGATGCGCGGCAATCACTGCGGCACGTTCCAAAGGATGCGGGCGAAACACGACATCGAGGCGACCGGCAAGCTGCTTGGCCAGCGCGCTGGCCATCGACAGATAGTGCGCGGTTTCGATGCCGTCGCCTAATATGAGGACATTGCGGCTGTCCGCCGCGGTCTTACCCGCGTCAACCACGGTGTCGCGGTGCGGACTGCCGATCGAGACATGTTTTACCGGCGCATTGACTTGGCTTGACCACCACGGTCCGTAGGAAAGAAAGTAATCCGGCAAGGTCTTACGGAACGCAGCGCTCTCCATTAGTGCTGCACCAAAATTGTACACGTTATGGCCAGCGGAAATTGAGCCATGTTGGTATTCGGCTGTTGCAATCCCTAACTGTCGCGCCGCGATCATGGCACTTGCGTTATCGGGACCGCCATAACATGCCTCTTCCTTCACCAGCAGCTTGGCGCCCGCACGGGTAAGAATGCGGCGGTAACTGTCGACGCGGGTAGCGAGCGAGCCGCCCGCCGTGCTGCACAACCGTACCAACCATGCTTTTTGGGCATCGGTGGCTTTGTAGTCCAATAAGGTCTTGGCACGTGCAAAGGCAAGTTCTACCAATGCCTCGCTATCGGGACGGTAGCGGGCGGCGTTGCGCCGGCCGCTCAGCGCACCCGTCACGCGCAACGGGGTATGTAGCAGGATTTTGCGGCGCTGGCGCGGGAATGGCCACCGCCACTTGAACATTTCTTCGATCAGAAGCGTCGACTGAGGCGCACTGTCCACAAAGTATTCACCCAGACAATTGAAGTAATGGTCATCATGCCAGGCGACGCGCGCACCGGACGACATCACGACGACCGGGCTTGCGCCGATGGGCGTGATGGCATTATGGAGAAAGGCACGCGCGATCCGCGTAGCCTTCGTGACCTTGGAGGCACCGCCCAGCGCGCCACGGTGTCCACTCTGGGACTCGAGTGCCGTACCGTAGAGCCGGTCGGACATGATCGTCCGTATGAAGACCGACCTGATCAGTGCCCATAAGACAATGCCCGTGTCCGGGCAAACAAATTCTTCGAGGCCGGGCGTATCCTCGATGGCCAATACCTGGCGAAGCGACAATTCTTCTTGCATCACGAAATTTGTTGCGGCAACCGCGTCAAGCGGTGCCTACGATAGCGCGCAGCCATGGCATCGGATGCGTGCGATGGGCGAGCCACCACGTGCCCGCGAAACTGGCAAACTGCGTCAACATGAAAGCCATGCCGGCACCGGCAGCACCGTTCGCCTTGACCAATTCAATGGTGAGCGGTACGTTCAGAAGCCCGACGACCGCAGTCACCATTGCCAGCAGCGCGGTTTTTGACTCGAAAAAGATGTAGTTGGTAACCATGTAATAACATCCGCTGAAGGCAAACCCCAGCGTCGTGTAGATGATCAGCTGCGCGGCAGGTGCGAACGAGTTCCCGACCAACAAAGGAAGGAACCATGGCGCCGCGGCACCGATCGCCAACGCGACACTCACCACCACCACGAAATAAACGTACGTCCCGCGTACGATCGCCCTGCGCGGCACGTTGTCCTTGTCTGCCAGTCGCTTCATCAGCCAGGGTGCGTAGGCCTTGTTGAAGGAGTCGGTCAACAGGCCCACCACCTGCCCCATCTGGAGCGCAACCATATAAATTCCGGCCGTCGCAAGCCCCAGCACCTTGGTGATGACGATCCGGTCGACGGCGACGATCAGCAACGCACCTAACGTGTGCGGTATCATCGGCACGCCAAAGCGCAGCGCGTCACCGGCCAGCAGTTTGAGGTTATGCGGACGCAGCAGCAAACCATCCTTGTACAATAGATAGGCTGCAGCAACGCCGAACAGCGCCACTGCCGTGGCCTGGCCGATCAGCCTGCCCTGCCATGCCAATCCGACCGAGAGCACCAGAATGAGCGACAACGTCGCATTCAGCACGGTCTGTCCGATCTGGAATGCGCCATACCGGTTAGCTTGGCCACTCACCTGATACAGCACAAGCCGGATATTGGCGATGAACTGCAGGCCCGACAGGACGATCGCGACCAGCACCCAATCCAAAGGCAGTCCGCTCAGTTCAGTCACCGGCTGCGCGCACAGCAGGACCGTGATGAAGACGAGTGCCGTGCTCACCGCCAGGATCGCCATGCAGGCGCCGACGTACTCTGCCAGACGTTCTTTCTCCATCTGGAAATACCGCACCGAGATCGCGCCATGTACGCTCAGTCCGGTAAAGGCGCCCATGATGCTCAGTACAATGGCAAACATCGCGATGGCGCCGTAGTCGGCAGGCGACAAAATCCGGGTCAGTAGGGGAAGCAGCAGGAAAGGAACACCGGCGTTGAGCACGTTCGCGCCCAAGTAGATACCTGCGTTCCCGCCAAGCTTCTTGAACGGCTTCATCGGACGGCGCGCGTTCCTGCCAGCACGTCGACGATCCTCAGCTGCACCTGCTCATCCAGGTCCGGTCCCATCGGCAGGCTCATCACACGTTGGGCGAGCGCGGCCGCGGCCAGGGTCTGCGGTCCATTCGACAACGCCTTATATGCCGGCTGTTCATTTAGCGGCACCGGATAATGAACAGCGGTCGGGATTCCGGCTTCCTTCAGCGCTTCCTGCACTTGTGCACGGTCGTCCACCATGACGGTGTACTGGCCATACACGCTGGTACGGTCGGCGCGTTGCGCCACGCGCGCGATGCCGCACTGGTCGAGCAATTCGTCGTAGCGGCGGCCGATATGTAGCCGACGCTCGATCTCCCACTCGAAGCGTTCGAGCTTGGCCAACACGACCGCACACTGAATCGTGTCCATCCGACCGCCGACACCGATACGGGTGTGCACGTAGCGCTGGCTTTGCCCGTGCACGCGGATTTCACGGAACGCACGGGCGAGCTCATCGTCGTCCGTGAAGATCGCGCCGCCGTCACCGTAGCAGCCGAGCGGTTTGCTCGGGAAAAAGCTGGTGCATCCGACCGTGGAGAGATGGCAGCTGCGCTTCCCCTTGTAGGTTGCGCCGAAGCTTTGCGCGGCATCCTCGATCACCGGAATGTTGCCGTGCGCGGCCGCCAGCGCGTTGATCTCGTCCATGTCCGCCGGCTGCCCATATAGGCTTACCGGAATAATGGCCTTGGTACGCTCCGTGAGCGCCGCCTCGAGTTTTGCGACGTCGATGTTGCAGGTGTTCGGATCGACGTCGACATAGACCGGCGTTGCGCCGAGCAGGGCGATGACTTCCGCCGTTGCGACGAACGTGAACGGCGTCGTCACGACCTCGTCGCCGCGGCCGACGCCCAAGGCCATCAAGGAGATCAGCAATGCCTCGGTACCGCTCGCCACGGTGATGCAATGACGCGCGCCTGTGTACTGTTCGAGCTGCTGCTCCAGTTCACGGACCTCCGGCCCCATGATGTATTGGCCATGGTCCAGCACACGATTGATACGCTCCTGGATTTGCGGTTTCAGGGTCTGGTACTGCAATTTCAGGTCGATAAATGGAATCATTTTGCCTCTCGGGTTACAACGCTGTCTGCCAGCACATAGGAATTACCGGAAACTGGGCAGGTGCACCGCGCATTTCCGCTCAATGGAAGATCCAGGCGCTCGCCGGACTCGCCCATCCAGCCGATCTGCCGTGCCGGAACGCCTGCCATCAACGCATACGGTTTGACGTCACGGTTCACGACCGCGCCTGCGGCGACAAACGCATGTTCGCCGATGGTGGTACCGCATACGATCGTGCAGTTGGCGCCCAGCGTCGCCCCCTTCTTCACCACGGTCCGCCGGTATTCGTTCTTGCGATTCACTGCGGAGCGTGGGTTGTAAACGTTGGTAAACACCATGCTCGGACCGCAAAATACGTCATCCTCCAGCGTGACTGCGTCATAGATGCTGACGTTGTTCTGGACCTTGACGTTATTGCCAATGACGACGTCGTTACCGACAAATACGTTCTGGCCGAATGAACTGCCGTTCCCGATTCGGGCACCGCCGCAGATATGGACCCAATGCCATACACGCGTACCCTCCCCGATTTGGGCGCCTTCGTCCACGATGGCAGTTGGATGTACAGTAAATTGCATATCGCCTCCTCGGCATGTCGTACGTCGACGCGCAGCGTGCGCGCCACGAAATCAATATTTTAGTATTCGAGCGGCAGAGCGACGCGCTTGCCGTCGCGCGAAGACAGGTACATCGCGATGAGCAGTTCGAGTGACTTCAGGCCCTCGCGGCCATCCGTTTCCGCTTCCGCTTCGCCGCGCAGGCACTCGATCACGTTGTCGTAGTACAGCGGATGTCCGAACCCGTATACCGACGTGGTCTCGTAACTTGCGTTCTTGAGCAGTTCATCGTCCTCGTCGTGGTCCGCGAACTCCCAGCGCTGAATTTCGTTGACGGCAACGCCGCCGATCCGCACCGTCCCCTTCTCGCCCAAGATGGTGATCGAACCCTCCATATTCTTCGGATAGGTGAGCATCGTCACGTTGAGCGTCCCCATCGCGCCGCTGCGCCAGCGCAGAGCGGCCACGCCGCTGTCTTCCACCTCGATGTTGCGCGCCAGCGTAGCGGTATAGGCCATCACGCTCTCGACCGGACCGATCAGCCAATCGAGCAAATCGATGTAGTGGCTGGCCTGGTTCATGAAAGCGCCACCGTCGAATTCCCAGGTGCCACGCCACTTTGCGCTGTCGTAGTACTCCTGCGGACGCGTCCAGAACACGTTGACCGACACCGAGAAGATGCGGCCGAAACGGCCCTTGTCCATCGCACGCTTGAGCAACTGCAGCGTCGCGTTGCGGCGATTCTGCTTGACCACGAACAAGCGCACGTTGGCGTCATCGCACGCCTTCACCATGCGCAAGCCGTCGTGCCAGCGCGTGGCCATCGGTTTTTCCGTCATCACATGCCGTCCAGTGGCGGCCACCTGGATCGTCTGTTCCGGGTGCAGGCCGCTGGGCGTCGTCAGGATAACCATGTCAGCCTGCGTGCTGGCGAGCATGGTGTCGAGACTTGCGTGGCCGGCTGCGCCGGTACGCTGCACGGCCTGCGCAAGCGCTACCGGATCCACATCGCACACGTCGACGATTTCGATCCTCTCGGCGTGTTTTTCGATGGCGGCAAAATGGTTAGCGGCGATCCTGCCGCAACCGACCAGTGCAACGCGAATCTTGCGTCCGGTGATCTTGGGATAGTTATGCATAATAGTCAAAGTCGGAAAATGGTAAATCCCGCGTCGACGGCGTCGGCGCGCGGATACAAGGATTTCAGGTCCGCCAGCACCGGCTTTGCGCCGCGGCACAGCGGGCGCAGCTGTGCCGGCGTGAGGCCACGATACTGATCGTGGCCGACAGCCACCACCACGGCATCGACAGGCGCGTCGGCACTGACGGTACCCAAGCGGATGCCATACTCGTGCTCGACCTCTTCCGCGCTGGCCCAGGGATCGGTAACGATCACGTTCACGCCCCAGTTCTGCAATTCCCTGACGAGGTCGGCGATCTTGCTGTTGCGGATATCCGGGCAGTTCTCCTTGAAGGTCATGCCAAGCACGCCGACCGTGCTGCGGGCGACGTCGATACCGTTACGCAGCATCAGGCGAATCACGTTGCGTGCAGCATAGCGCGCCATGTTGTCGTTAATCCGGCGGCCGGCAAGAATCACCTGCGGGTGATAACCGACTTCCTCGGCCTTGTGGGTCAGGTAATACGGGTCGACACCGATACAATGGCCCCCGACCATCCCTGGCCGGAACGGCAGGAAGTTCCACTTGCTGCCAGCGGCTTCCAACACGTCGAGGGTATCAATGTCGAGCCGGTCGAAGATCACGGACAATTCGTTGACGAGTGCGATATTCAGGTCGCGCTGGGTATTCTCGATGACTTTTGCCGCTTCCGCCACCTTGAGGCTGGCGGCCGGGAAAGTACCTGCCGTGATGATCGAGCCGTACAGGCGGTCCACCGCCTGCGCCACCTCCGGCGTCGAGCCGCTGGTGATCTTGCGGATCTTCGTGAGCGTGTTGACCTTGTCGCCGGGGTTGATACGTTCAGGGCTGTAACCACAGAAAAAGTCGCGGTTGTAGCGCAGTCCTGACATTTTTTCGAGTACGGGCACACAAATTTCTTCGGTACAGCCTGGGTAAACGGTCGATTCATAGATGACGACCGCACCGGCGCGCAACACCTTCCCCACCGTTTCGCTTGCCTTGACAAGCGGGAGCAGGTCCGGACGATTCGCCTTATCGATGGGGGTCGGCACGGTGACGATGAAAACGTCGCACGAAGTCAAGTCCTGCAAATCGTTGCTGTACTCCAGTTGGGTTGCAACGGCCAGATCTTCCGGCGCCACCTCGAGCGTACTGTCTTTGCCTGAGCGCAGTTCATCGATTCGTGCCTTGTTGATATCGAATCCGACCACTTTTCGCTTTTTGCCGAACTCGACCGCCAGCGGGAGGCCAACGTAGCCAAGACCGATCACTGCAATCGCTTTTTCACCAAGATCCACAACAACTCCGCATTAATTTGAAAGCTTTTGATTCCAATAGCGCCACCAAGCTAACGGCTTTGCATTCTTGCAAGCGCGCCGCGTGCCGCCTCATTTCTGATGTGCTGTCTTCCGAAACCGCAGGTGGGCAGCTAGCTTCTCCCAGTCGCCGTTGCCTCCCGCGTTCCGCCGCACACGCTCCAGACCTTCTTTGATAAACGCCACCACAACAGCGACAACCAGCGCCAGCACTGTCGATATCAATACAATCACGGTGCGTTTCGGAGCCGCACGCATTTCCGGCACAACTGCCATGTCGAGCACTTGGATAACGGACGAGTTACTGGCCTCGTCGAGGCGAGCGACCTCGTACTGCTTGGCGAGCAGTTCATACAACATCTGGAAATACTTCACGTCGCGCAAAGCCTGGATGTTTTCCAGGCCGCCGGGCGTCTGATTCCGTGCACCATCCGACCGTCCGTTTTCCATTTGGTTAAGCTGGGCCTTCAGGCTGCGCAGTTCCTCTTCCGTTCGCTTGTACTCGACGTTATTCGGCGTAATGAACGCTTGCATGGAATTGAGCTCGATCTCTTTGGCGGCAATCTTGGCGCGCAGCTGCGCGACGGTCGTAAGAAGGGCTTGAGTCTGGACATCGACACTCACCATGCCGTGCGCGTCCAGTACTTGCTTCAAGTGCATTTCGGCGCTGGCCAGATTATTCTTTGCCTGGGCTAGCTGGCGTTCAAAGAACAGCCGCCGTTGCGCCGCATCCGTGACTGCCAGAACCTTAGTAAGATTCATGAGTTCCTCGACATAGGCATTGGCTATTTGCGCCGAACGCTCGCGATTGCGGTCATCCACTTCGATGATGATCAAACCACTCTTGTCCGCAGTGACATTTGTATTCCCGCTCAGGCGCATACGTGCCTTCTCGGGGGACTCGGTTTCGTAGGCTTTGAGCAGGTCGAAACGCTTGACCAGTTTGTCGCTGACCGTACGGCTCTTGAGCATGCCAATATAGACGTCGCTCGGGTTCTTGATACCCGCTGCACCGGAAAGCAGGGTGGCGGCTCCCCCCAACTGCGACAGCAGTGCCCCCGCAGCCGACGTCGAGCTTTGCGGCGGCAGCAAGGTTGCATTCGCACGATAAACCGGTGGCAATATCATTGCCACTACCGCAGCCAGGACCGCCCCGACAATCGGCAAGCCAAGCAAGAGGCGTTTGTGCTTTGCGAGCACGATCAATAGGTCGACGACCTTCACCTCATCCTGCATATCATTCGCACGCGAATACGTACCTGATTGTTGCTTCTCATCCATATTAAGCTACCGCCTAATCATACTCTGGTTGTTTCAAATTCCCGCCGCCAGCATTCGGACTACCCAAGACCGGCGTCAGGGTCAAGTCAATTTTTCGTGAGTTTGAGGTCTCGGCACCCACCAATAAATTACCGATGACATGCAATTCCTCAATCTGCGTACTTTCGATCAGTTTTCCAACCCGCTCATACGGAATTGATATCAGACCAATTAAACCGGCAAGTACATTTATTACATTTTTCGTTCAACAATATTACGAAACTTATCGAAATCTTCACGAGTATCGATATCGATCGAGCGTTCTATCGGCATCCTGTAGCCCACAGTTTCGGCGCTGACAAAACTACGCACGTGCCGCAACCAGTCGATCCGCGCGATGTAGATCGCACCATTCAGCGTGTACACCGGCGGCAAGTCCTGCCTGCGTGTTATCCCTTCCGGCGGCGGCAGCACGGCGTCCAGCCGATCATCCTCGCCGACCCGGTACATCCAATACGGCGACTGTTCGACATCGGCAACTGAAACGCAGGACGGCGCGTTGCAACGGATCATCAAGTCGAAAGCGGCGTCGATATCGGTCGCGGTACGCAACGGCGAAGTCGGCTGCAGCAATACCAAATATTCGAACTGCGGCAGTTGGTCAAGCGCGTGAAACACGACATCCATCGTGGAGGCCGTATCCGATGCCAAATGTTCCGGGCGCCGGAATGGCACGGCGCACCCGCAGGCCCGCGCCGCTGTCATGATTTCTTCGTCATCGGACGTGAGGACGGTCGTACCGACTACTTGCGATCCCTGCGCGGCTGCGATCGTCCACCCGATGAGTGGACGCCCCCCGGCCACAAGGACGTTCTTCCTTGGCAAGCCTTTCGATCCCCCGCGGGCGGGTATGAGTGCCAGAACCTCTTCTTTTGGAATGCAAAGCATTGGATAATTCAATAGGCCAGCGTTATTCAGGACGCTTGTGTTTCGGAACGCGCAAACTGTGCTCCCGGGACCAGGCACTAACACGAAGGTTTTCTCCTCGCGTCGTAAAGAGTACAGAGTTACTTCGCCGGATCGATCGTTCGACAAGCGCCGATTCAATCAACATTGCTGTCCGGCCGGATTCGATGTTGAAAGCGCTATTAATATGTGAATGGCTTTACTCAGAAAACAAATCATGTCCAAATACGAATTGGTCGAGTTACCCGTACACAGTGGGTTCAATTTGGACAATCAGCGATTCTATAACGCGCCCATTCGTGGAAGCAAGTGGTTAAGTACCTACCTCGCCTCTTTGTAGTTCTGTTCGCCAGCACATTGGGCAGTCGGTCGTGTTGAATCAAAGAAATATTTCATCGAAATCACGGTTTGCTTGTTCGAAGTCGGGCAAACGACCAATATCGAGCCAGTAGCCGTTGATTCGATGGCAACGAGTCAACATCCCTTTGGCAATCATTGCATCGAATAGGGATGGCATATCGAAAAATTGATCATTGGGTACCAAGTCCAAGGCTTGGGGTGACAGTACGTACATGCCTGAGCTGACGGTGAAGCGCTGTAGCGGCTTTTCTTGGATTGACTGAATTTTCCCGTCACGCTCCACTACCACGCCGAATGGCACCTGCATATCATACTCGCGCACGCCCATGGTTCCATCCGCGCCGGCTTCGATATGCTGGTCGACCATGAAGGCAAAATTTTCCTTTGTAAGCAGGTCGGCATTCGTTACCACGAAAGGCCGTGTCGGCCGTTCAGGAAGGAGGCTCAACGCACCTGCGGTCCCCATCCGTTTGTTTTCACGGAGGTAATGCACACGCACCCCCAGCTCGGAGCCGTCGCCAAAATGCGCTTCAATTTGTTCGGCCTTGTAGTTAACTGCAAGATAAAAATCACAAAAACCTTGGTCTGCGTAAGCACGTACGATCGTCTCCAACAATGGGCGAGAACCGACGCGCAGCATGGGTTTGGGCGTATTTTCCGTCAACTCGCGTAAGCGGCTCCCCAAGCCACCAGCCATGATGACCACCGACTCCTCCCGCTGCGGCACGGTGAGAAAGTCGTCCACGGTATCAAGCCCGACCACGATGCCTTCGCTATTAATGACGGGCAACTGGTGGAGTACGCTTCTGCGCATTTTCGATAACCGTGCATGACGGCTATCATGGTCGTTTACCGTGGTCGGCTTGGTGTGCATGACTTCGGAAACCAGTGCGGCCAATGTCTTACCGTTCAGCAACGCCCGGCGGACGTCGCCGTCGCTGACGGTGCCGAGCAGGCGGCGCGATTCGTCGACGACAAGCGCGATCTGGCACCCTACTTGGTTAATGGTTTCGAGCGCGGAGCGCACGGTAGTGGACGGAGCGATAAGCGCTTTTTCCCAACTCTTCATTCTGATCCTTCGATTGGTCGTGCGGGAACACCAACGAGGGTCCCATTCCCGGCAAAACTCTTGATGACGACTGCCCCTGCGCCGGCGAGTGTGACCGGGCCAAGCGCAACTCCCTGGCGCACCACCGCGCCCGCGCCCACGTGACATGCCTCGTCGACGCGGGCATCGCCACACACCACGGCGCACGGGGCGATGTGACTCCAAGCGCCGACCGTGACGTCATGCTCGACCACCGCAGCCGTGTTGACGATGACGCCCTTACCTACGATGGCGCCCGGTTGTACGACACATCCGGCCATGAGTTGCGCGGTGGCGTCGACGCGTGCGAACGGCGATACGATGGCAGCCGGATGCCGCACATTACAGAATTGCCACCCCGCTGCCTCCAGTTTCTCCTGTACGCGGCGACGCAACGACATCGCTTCACCTCCAAGGCTGCCGAGCCCATTCGCGAGCTCGACTTGGGCAGGACTGTAGTTTTTCAGAATCGAGTCGTCCCCGAGGACGGGAATGCCGCAGATGTGGCGGCCATGACGCGCGGGTTCCGGATCGGTCAGGCCCAGCACCTGGCGTCCAGATGCGAGCAATGCATCCGCGACCACGGTGGCATGGCCACCGGCCCCGATGACGATCACCGGCAGGTTCATGGTTCGATCAGCTCGTCCAGTGCGTAGTCGCGGTTGGCGGTGCGACCGATCAGTTCCCAGGTATCCAGCGGTGTAATGCCACTACCGGGCCGCTTGGCACCGAGCATGTCGTCGCGGATTATTTCGCCCATAGCGATCGGCCGTGCCGCGACCACGCTGCGGCGGGCAATCGCACGGTTCGGCACTTCCTGTCCCCGCGGCTGCTTGATGGGCGAGCCCAGGGCCAACTCGACATTGCGGATGGACGCCACCAGTTGGCGGAGTTCGCCGGGTTCCAGCGAGGCGAGATGATCCGGCCCTGGCAAGGCCCGGTCGAGCGTGAAATGTTTTTCGATGACGCAAGCGCCACGCGCAACGGCCGCAATCGATACTTCAAGGCCAAGGGTATGGTCCGAATAACCGACGGGCAGGCCGAACGCGGCGGCCATCGTATCCATCGTACGCAAGTTTACGCTTGCGGCCGGCGCCGGGTATTCGGTCACGCAATGCAGCAGTGTAACGAACTCGTCGAGCGCCGCACGACCGCCATCGCTGCAGTAAGCTGCTTCGAAGTCGCGCCGACTACGCGGGGCTTCGTTGCTCGTGAGACCGAAAGCGATCACACCCAGCGCGTACTCGATGTCGGCGAGTGTCGACATGCCGGTCGATACGATCAGCGGCTGGCGCAACCTCGCAGCTGCCAGAAGCATGGGCGCACAGGTGATGTCACCCGACGGAATTTTAATGGCGGGCATTCCCAGCGGCGCTAGCATTGCAAGACTGTCCGCGTCGAACGCAGTGGACATGAAGCGGATGCCGCGTTTGCTACAGTGGGCAAGAACCTGCTCGTGATCGGCCGGCGACAGCTCCAGGCGGCGCAACATGTCCAGTTGCGAGCCTTCTTCCTTGGTGTTGTTGACCTGATAGTCCGCCTTCGCCGCCTGGGCGGTTACGAGGGCCTCTGCCTTAAACGTCTGAAATTTTACAGCATCGGCGCCTGCATCGGCGGCAACGTCCACGAGCTGAAGGGCCAGGTCGAGCGAACCATTGTGGTTCACTCCCGCTTCGGCGATGATGAATACGGGTTTATGCACGATAGATTTCACAACAGGTGGAAAGTCTTCTTCAACGAGGTGTTAGCGGTGGCCAATGCCCGCACGGCGGCAACAATACGCGGCGCCGAGTGCCCGTCACCATACGGATTGAGGACGGCCGAGCAATCCATGCTCCGGGCCTGCTCAAGTGCGGCGGCAATCGCGCCACGCTCCGGCTCACATTGGATCACAGAATCGGGGGCGGTGCGGCCACGCTGGCGGTCTCCAATGTTCACCGTCGGAACCTTGAACGACGGCGCCTCATACAGGCCGCTGGACGAGTTGCCGACAACCGCATTGACGCATGCCATGAGGCTCAGGTAACGCAATTGCCCAAGCGACGAAAATACATGGACGTTTACGCGGCCGGCAGCCCATTGATCCAGCGCCTGCGCCAGGCTGCGTCCGCCGGTGTCGGCGTTCGGCCGGGTACACCAGATCACCGTATCCAGCGGCAGCGTTGCGAGCGCCGTCAGCAGTTCCTCCTGTTGACGAACGCCCTCTTCCGGCTCCAATGTGACCGGATGAAACGTGACTAGAAGGTTACGCTGCCCGAGCGCCACGCCCAAGGCGGCTTCGAGTGCGGCGCGGTCCAGCAGCGGCAGCCGGTGCAAATGATCCAGGCCGGGACTACCGACGACCTGCACCGAGGCTGGATCCTCACCCAATTGCCGCACGCGGCGCGCCGAGAGTTCGTTAGTCACGAGGTGCAGGTGAGCCATCTTCGTGATCGCATGGCGGATCGATTCGTCGAATGCTCCCTCGGTCGTATCGCCGCCTGCGATATGCGCGAGCGGCACGTTATGCAACATTGCCGCCTGGGCTGCGGCCAGGATCTCGAAACGATCACCCAGCACAAGCATCACGTCCGGGCGACAGCTTTCGATCGCGTCCGACATCCCAATAAGTCCCAGTGCCATCGATTTCGCAACGCCGCCCGGGGTATCGCTCGACAACAGCATTTCAACGCGACGTGCGATCGGAAACCCATCTTGCTCGATCTGGCGCACCGTCATCCCGAACTCCGGCGCCATGTGCATGCCGGTGACGATCAATTGCAATTCGAGGTCGGGCGCGGCCTGCAGGTCGCGCAAAACCCAGTAGAGCAGTCCGTACTCGGCCCGGCTACCTGTAACGACCGCAATCTTCTTTCGTTCCGTCACAATGCACCTGCAACCAACTGCGGACCGCTGGGAATATTGATGATGCGGCGCGCCAGATCGGCCGCAACAGGGGTCGGCATCGCTTCGCAGTGCGCGTACATCGGCAACGTGTGGAGGAGCCGCCATACCGGACGGGTCATCTGGCCGGCGTCGTTAGTCGCACGCAGCACTGCATCGCGTTCGTCCGCGTGCTCGGGCTTAAGCAGCAGGGTTTGCAACCAATAATTGGCGTGTGTCCCGGCGCGCTCGGTGAAGAGCTCCACTTGGGGAATGTCCTTGAACGCCTGTTCATAGCGCCCCGCCAGCTCGCGCTTGGCCTCCAGGAAGGCATCGAGACGCTCCAATTGAGCGCAACCAAGGGCAGCGTTCAAGTTCGGCATGCGGTAGTTGAAGGCGACCTCGTCATGACCGTACTCCCAGGCATGCGGCAACTTCGCGGTGGTCGTCAGGTGCTTGGCCCGCTTGGCCAAGGCGCTGTCGTCGGTGATGATGGCGCCGCCGCCGCCGGTGGTCACCACTTTGTTTCCGTTAAAGCTGAGCATCGCACAGCGGCCAAACAGCCCGGTATGTCGATCGCCGATAAAGCTGCCCAGCGACTCCGCGGCGTCTTCCACGATCTCGATCGCAAAATGCTGCGCCACCTCCAGGAGCTTAGCCATGTCGACTGGATGTCCGAACGTGTGCATCGGCACCACCGCAGCGATGCGTCTACCGGTGCGGCGATTGATGCAAATGCCGTCGCGCACTTGTGCGGTGTCGCGTAGGTAGGCGTCAAGCGCTTCGGCATCAAGTCCGAGGGTCGTGTAATTGCTATCGACAAAGTGCGGATGAGCTCCGCAGTGACTCACCGCGTTGGCGGTGGCGACGAAAGATAGCGTCGGCACCAGTACTTCATCGCCCGCCATCACGCCAGCAAGCAGCAATGCCACCTGTAGGCCGGAAGTGCCGTTGCTAACGACCACCGCATGGCGTGCGCCCGTATAATCCGCCAAGTCCCGTTCGAACCGGTCCACAAAACTACCGACGGAGGAAACCCAACCAGTCTGGATGCACTCGGTCACGTAAGCAAGTTCGTTACCGTTTAAGGCAGGCTCGTGCAGCGCTGTACGTGGAACACCTGTTACGCCACGGATACGTTCGGCGATGGAATCGGCAAGCTGCATTTCGACCTCAGATGTTGTAAATACCAGCTTTATAGCGTGCCAAGTTTCCCGGCTTGGTGAACCAGTCGATGGTTTCCTTGAGACCCACCTTGAGGCCGTCCACGCCCGGGAAGCGGGGTTCCCAGCCAGTCAGTGCCTTGGCACGGCTGTTATCCGCCCACAGGCGTTCAACTTCGCTGCCGGCCGGACGCAAGCGTTGCTCGTCGGTGTAGAACTCGACTTCACGCCCCATCAGATCGGCTATCAGCTTCGCGGTATCGCCCACCGAAATTTCGTAATTGCTGCCGATGTTAATCACCTTGCCAATAGCAGCATCACTTTCGGCCACCGCGACAAAGCCCCGCACCGTATCTTGCACATAGTTGAAGTCGCGGGTCGGATGCACGGCGCCCAGTTTGATCTCGCTTGCGCCGGATGCCACCTGGGTAATGATAGTCGGGATTACCGCGCGCGCGGACTGGCGTGGGCCATAGGTATTGAACGGACGGATCGTGGCGACCGGAGTGTCGAACGAATGGAAGAAGCTCTGCGCGATCTGGTCCGCTCCAATCTTGCTTGCCGAATATGGCGACTGCCCTTGAAGCGGATGCTCCTCGGTGATGGGAACAAAGCGGGCCGTGCCATACACTTCGCTTGTCGATGTATGAACGACGCGCTCGATGCCCAGTTCACGCGCGGCTTGCACCACGTTCAAAGTTCCCTTGACGTTAGTATCCACATACGTATCGGGCGAATGGTACGAATACGGGATCGCGATCAAGGCCGCGAGATGCAGCACCACATCCACCCCCTTCATTGCCGTACGTACGCCATGCGGATCGCGGATGTCGCCAGCAAACACATCGAGCGACTTCTTTACTTGTTCTTCCGAGTCGTCGAGCCATCCCCACGAGTTGAAGCTGTTGTATTGGACGAAAGCGCGTACGTTTGCGCCGCTACGCACCAAGTGCTCAGTAAGATGAGAACCGATAAAACCATCGGCACCGGTGATAAGGATTCGTTTATTCGCCAGTTTCATAATTTAAACAATAGAAGGGTTTTCGCATACCGACGTATTATCGGAATCGCACATAAAATTTCGGCAACGGATCGAGTTGCCCATAAACGATGTGTTAGTCACGCAACGTCTTGACCGCCGCAGCCCCGAGGCCGAAGTTAGCCAGGATCTGAGTCCATTCACGCGCACCTTGAGTAAATTTGCTCCACGCCGTCTGGCGATCGAACTTTTCCGGCACCACAATCGTGTCGCCTGGCATGACTTCGACGCCGCCGATCTTGCCGAAGAACCAGCCCTGCGAAGCCGACGACACAACGGTGCCGTCGACGCGCAGCACGAATACGTTATCCAAGTCGGCATCGACCGCCGTGCCCGCCAATTTGAGGTAATCGTTGACGCGAGTATTCGGTTTCCACAGCGGAGAAGCCTCGACGTTGACCGCGCCGAACACATGGACAAAGGCCGGCTTCGAAGGCACAACCAGACGGTCGCCATTCTTCAAAGCGACTTGCGGCAAATGTGCGAACGAGCGATCATTGGGGTCCAGCCCAAACGCAATGCGGCCGGACGGCTGAAGGTTGCGGAAACGCGAAATACGCTCCTGAGCAATCTTGCGCTCGGCTTCAAGTTGCGCCGTGGCCGCTGCCGCATCGGTCGAACTCATCGCACGCAAGTTCGCGGCTTGCGTCGATTCTTCGCTGCGCATTTGTGCTTCGAGACGATCCGCCGCGCGCTTCAGATTCGCTTGCTGCTCCTTCCGAACTTCTTCGCGATAGAACGCGGTACCGAACATGTACGCATTTGAGGTCGGACCGCCAGCTTTCGCAATCAGGTTTTGCAGGGTATCACCTGCCGTCATCTGGTACACGCCAGGCACCCTCACTTCGCCCTCAACGCGAACGAACACCTGGCGCCTGTCCATTGGCACAGCCACATCGCTCTGGGAGAAGATCGTCACAGTATCGCCAGGCTGTAACTGAAGATTGTCAGGCCCGTTGGGGTTGGCGAATACATTGCCAAGGTTAAACGGGACCAACTGGACGCTCAGGTCCGAGCGATTCACGCGTTCGACGACGGCATAGTCCCAGTTGACGGCATCGATAAGTCCACCGATATGTGCAGCGATGCTGTTGACATCTTCGGTCGTGTCCTTTTCGTCGTTGCCGGTCTCGATGGCATTGTTCTGCCGTTTGATTGAGCTGCGGGTGATCAGGTATTCCCGGGTCGGAATCAAATCCGTGATACGCATACCCTGCTTGAACGGTGCGCGCACTGGCTGGTCGACGTTACCGCGCAGAATCACGGCGTTCGAGAAGTCCGGGGTGATGGATGTCACGTTCAACACGTCGCCACTCTTCAGCGAGCGCTTCAGCCCGTCACCGCTCAACGCAAACTCTTCCACGCTGCGTGGACGGCTCTTGTTCGGATCGATGCGCTCCAGGAACGCACGACGCGGATCAGCCACCACTGGCAAGCCGCCGGCATAGTCGAGCATGGATTCGACTGTCTCGTTACCGTTCTTCAGCTCGTAGATCGCAGGGGTGTTGACCTTGCCGACAAGCGCCACGAACCCGCCCGCAGGCGGGATATAAATGGTGTCGCCATCGAGGAGTTTGATATCTGCGGATTTGTCGCCTTTGGCGATGAACGAGTAGAGGTCGAGCTCGGCCGCAACCATGCCCCCACGTTTGACCTGCACACGCCGCATACTGCCGTTCGCGTTCGGACCGCCACTGGCAAACAGAGCAGTCACCAGGGTCGACAGACTCGACACGGTATACGTGCCCGGACGGTTCGCCTGGCCAACCACGTAAATGGTAATAGCTCGCAACTGGCCGAAATTGACATTGACGGTCACCCCCTTGTACAGCCTGGCGATCGCAGCACGGATGACATTTTCAGCATTCCCTGCCTTTACACCGGCCAGTGCCACCGAGCCGACGGTCGGGATATTGATCGTGCCGTTCCGGTCAATGGTCGCACGATAATCGATGTCGATCGTACCCCAGCCGCGGATCATCAACTCGTCACCCGGACCGAGCGGATAATCGTTAGGGACCGGAGAATTCATGATCGGCGCGAACGTGGAAGCCGTATTGACAAAAAACTCGGACCCGAAGATCGGTAGAACCTGGCCGATATTGTCAGAAATAAATTTTTGGAATTCGCTGAGCTCCCGAACCTTCTCGTTTTTTTGTCTTTCGACGCCAGGTTGCAGTCCCATCTCGCTGCCGGTGCCGGTGCCGTTGCGTTTTCCGGCAACAGACGAGTCCCGGGCTTCGACTGCAGCCTCGGCTGCCTGACCGGTCGGCGAATTCGTGATAATAACTTTCCTCGCTGACGTCGTCACCAGATTCGGCGCGGTAGCTACAGGCGCCGTCATTGTCGTGCTGTCATCGGTGCCTTGCTGGCCGAACAGGTCAGACTTGTTGAGGGCAGTTTGGGCGGACGCGTCAATAGAAGCCACGGCCAGCGCCACGGCCATAAAACTCTTGGTGAACTTGAACATTGGTTATCGAGAGGGGTGGACTAGATGCATCGCGAACAGTCTGCCATTTTACCTTAGGGTAACGAGCGAGTAAAAGACTTTGTTATATGGTTGACTGTTAGCATCTTGGCTTACCCAATAAAAATTCAGCATGTACATCATAGAATGATTGCAATATGGAAATAAATTGTCAGAAATTATAAGAAGTCATTGCATTTATACATCTTCACTCTTCGCCATGTGACAAATTCGTGAATTTTCGTGATTTTTAAAAGAATAATTACTCTGGTAGATTGAGAATTTATTAGGAAAGGATATGTTTCATTCGTCAATACAACCCATTGGCGACGAACTCGAAAATATAGCAGTAGCCGCAAAACCCGTTTAAGGGCAACTAACGGTGCCGGACGTAGAGATTGCCGACGTATAAAGCATGAAATATTGCTATTGAGAAAACATCGGGCACATCCCCTTTCTCGTCTGTCCAATCATGGCCTCTTAGACCATACAACCGCCTACCGTTGATTGAACGCGAGCAAGACAGCGTCTTGAGGATAAAATCAACTATTCATGATTTCTTGACATGCTGAGGGACAAAATCTCCGATAGGATGCCGGTCAACTTTGTGCAGATCTACCCATACCATTCAAATATTTTGGCAAAAAGAAGATCGTGCGCAGTAATTTTACACGAGGCCGTTAAACTTTCTTGCAATTTCAAAGGAGCAAACAATGGTAGGTATTTTCAACAGGCCGCGGCGCGCACTGCTCATCGGCGCAAGTGCGGTTGCAGGCCTTTTCGCCAAAACTTCGTCAGGGGAGACCATAACGACCCCAACGTCAATTGGCAAGCAGCAGTATTTCTTTCCGGGAACTGCACTACCGCTCGCGAACGGTAAGCTCTACACCTATGCACCCGGCACATCAACTCCAAAGCCGACTTTTAAAGATGCTGCCAGGACAATTCCAAACGCGAATCCCGTCATACTGGACTCGACAGGTTCTGCGTTCATTTTCTGGACTGGCAATTACAAAATCGTCCTTAAGGACGCCCGCGGGAACACGGTCGATACGCTCGAAAATTACAGCGACGACTTGACGGCCGCGCTTCAAAACCGTCTTGGACAGCCAGTCGGCGCCTCACTGATCGGTTTCATACAAGCCGGCATCGGCGCAGTTGCACGCACGGTTCGAGAAAAGTTAATGGAACACATCAGCATCACTGACTTCATGACCGATGCGCAGCGCGCCGATGCAAAGGCCTACACTTTCAGTTCAGACATGACCGGCGCTTTCTCCAAAGCGATGGACCATTTGGTGAAACGTGGTGGTGGACGACTATTTCTGCCTCTCGGCGGTTACCGACTTGAAGGCAAGCCCGGCTCAGATGGCTTCAAGGATGGAATTCTCATTCCCAGCATTGGCGGCGCCACGTCAACGCGAAACGGCATCATCATTGAAGGGGAAGGCGCTGGAACCATTCTCCGGGCTTACTCATCGTCGATGATCGTAGTCCGGAACGCACGGTTATTTTCGAGCGTGCGCGATTTGCAGATTGACGGCAATGGTGCAGCATCGACCATTGGCTACGGGAGCGTTCCACAAAGTATCGAGCAGACTACGACGTTCACCAGCCAATCCTACCAGACAGTACGCGACGTATTTATCGAGAACTGCGCACATCAAATTATGCTGCAGCCGGGTCCGACCGTAGGCGGCTCCGATTCCGGAGGATTTTACCACCGCTTTGAAAATGTCATGACGAACAAGGGCAGTGTCCATGACGTATGGTTTCGACCGGATCCAACTGGCGCCAACAATCGCACTACACGAACCACTTTTGAAAACTGCAAATTCCTCCGTGGTAAGGATTCGATCTACATTCAAGCCGCAACCGAGATCGATTTCATCAGCTGCTGGTGGGAACTTTGGACCGGAACCATGCTGAATTATGTTCCGGCTAAACTCCATGCTGCGAACATTCGCCTAATCGGCGGCTATGGCGAGAGCTCAGGGCCTGCTATCGGTCCCATTGCAACGACACCTGCCGCGGTATCGCTGATTGGCTTCGCTCACAACCGCCCCCCAACTCCGTCCGAATACATGATGATTCGCATCCTTCCGAACGCCGTGAACATTGCCAAGATGGCGGGCGCACCGGCCCGTCTATCGATGGCTTACCCCGGCTTTGTTGACCTGGTGGCCGATCCGGACGGTTCCAGCCAAAAGACGTGCGAACTGCAAATCAACGGCGCTGGCAAAGAACGTTGGGCGGCCGATGGGTCGAAAACTTTCTTCGGTACCCAGGGGAATGTCAAGCATAATTCCAATGGCGCCGAGATCAGCTTTACAAGGACCGGCAGAAATTACTTGTCTGCATATGGCGCGGGTGCGGCGCTCATTCATGTGGCTGACTACCACGGCTGGAACACTGCGGCGGGAGGCGAAATCGCGTCATTAACTTCCAAGGGATTGATACCGCGCCAGGACAACTCGATGACGATCGGTGACGCCGGCTTCCGCTGGAAGGAGATCTTTTCCGGCACGGGTACAATCAACACGTCCGACGAACGCGACAAGGAGCACATCGAACCTATTCCGACTGCATGGCTGGAAGCTTGGGCAGAGGTCCAGTTCTATCGATATAAGTTCAAGGATGCGGTCGCGCTCAAGGGTGATGGTGCACGCTGGCACATCGGCGTCGTGGCGCAGCGTGTCAAGGAAGCATTTGAGGCACGCGGTATCGACCCGTTTGACATTGGCCTGCTCTGCTACGACGAGTGGGATGATTACGCACGCCCCGTACTGGCTGAGCGAGAGGGCGCAGCAGACGACGGAACTAAATCCGGCGAATTATACGAAACCGACGAAATGCGCATAGTTCGCACGGCCGGCAGCCGTTATGGCATCCGCTACGAGGAAGCACTCGCCTTGGAATGCGCCTACCTGCGTTCGCGCCTTTCTATTTGATTTTCTAAGGCCATCGAAAAAAATTACGGTCATTCCCGCCCTCGGCCAACCGATACAAAGCGATATTCAAGGATGGGGAAAACGGTGCGTCACGCCGACGATGCCGATGAAGAACAAGCAATGGTATCCGACTTTGTCTCAGACATTCTACGGCCTCGTCGGCAGCATCAAAACGCTTATTGCAATACCAGCACCGCATTTCGCAGGTCGAGTAGACCAAAGGCAGCGATTTCCCGCGTTTTCAAACGCCCATCGCCTTCCTGATGCGCCCCCGGACCGGCGCTTCGTAGTAGCGCTCCAGGATCAAGGCTACGACCGAGCTCACCAAGATGGTTGTCACTGCTATAACGATCGTCGATTGTTTCGCCAGAATTCGATTTACGACACCGAAAATAAGAGGATGGATGAGGTACACACCGTAACTCAACCGGCCAAGCGTATCGGCTACAGCCGATACGCCACCCACCATCGGCAGGCCGCCCGAGCATAGGGAAAGAATGACAGCGGACAGACACAGCACGATGCCATACAGACCCACCAAGTTATCTTCGACATGAATCGACAGTAGCGGCACGCCCGCTGCAACGAAGCCGATGATCCACAACGGCGAATAGCGGATTGTTCCTGACTCGATCAAGCGACCGATACAGCAGCCTGCAACGAAGTAAAAAACGAAGCTCAACGGCTGTGCGTACGAAACCCAATTCGAGGCAAGCGATGCACCGCCAAGGGTCCGGTTGATAAACACCTGCTGCACTACGAACGAAAGCACCAGTACCAATAGCCAGGCACGGCTTCTGGTGACCGCGAGCATTAACGGAAATACTAGATAGAATACAAACTCAATGCCCAGTGACCACCCTCCGGTAATTGCAGAGGTAGCGCCCGGATTGCCCAAGCCAAACGTGAACGAGATATTCAGTAGCGCATCTCCGAGAAGATAGCCGACCGGCTGTTTCTTCGCCAAGGCTACGCAAACCGTAAACACCAGCACTAGACTGAGCAATGGCGCCAGTCGCAGGAAACGCAATGTGATAAATTTGCCAGCATCATACCCTTGCGCGAACTTGCGGTTGTAGGCGACGTACATGCTCGCCCCGCTAAGCACAAAAAATACATACACCCCGTAGCGGCCAATTCCGTTCAACATGATGCCGTCGCGCCAGTTGAAGATATGATAACACGCTACTGCGATCGCACAGATGCCTCGTAGAAAGTCAAACCCTTCAATTCTGTCGGAGATAATGTTTGTCGCGCTGGAGCCAGCTACAGTTGCCGTTTTCATAGTTCGTCTTAAATGTGACCAACAGTCTTATATCCGACTTACATACGAACCGCAACTTTTCGGTTCGACTCAGCCACAAACTGTTGTGTCCATGCATTGTCAATCTCAGGTGAAAAAGTGTCGTTATCCGCCTCCCCCACCGCGTTCTCATGGTCGACAAGTCCTTCGGCAACGGCTTGTTCGCCAATGCCAATCCTTATGGGGACGATCGGATATCCCGCCCCCTTACCTAGGCGAGCCACTTTCTACTCGATCCAGAGCACGTCAATGAATTTGAAACACCTGGTTGAATCGGTGAGAGTCTAAATCTCGGGTTTCAGGCAGCTTTTTTCTCCACTAAAGTGGACCCGTCAGTCAAGACACTCAGCCGGCTAATTTAAGCTGTGTCCGTTTCCACCTCAGCAGCTGCCCGGCGCTGCCTTGTACTGCTATCTTTTTCCAGCTCCTGGTCGGCGTCGCCGAACTTGTCGACGATCAACGCACCGCCTCCGACACCGGCACGGTGAACATGATTCGGCGTCTCGTACCCCAGGGCCTGATGCGGACGTTCGACGTTGTAGAACGCAAAATACTGCGCCAGACCGACTGTCAGCTCGGCCATGTTGGCGTAGCCCTTCAGGTACACGTTCTCGTACATCACGTTGCGCCACAGGCGCTCGACGAAAATGTTGTCCAGCGCCCGCCCGCGCCCATCCATGCTGATCGCCGCGCCTTCGCGTTTGAGTACGCCGATGAAGGCATCGCTGGTGAATTGCGAGCCCTGGTCGCTGTTGAATACCTCTGGCTTGCCGTGGTGACGCAAGGCGTCTTCCAGGCAGTCCACACAGAACGACGCATCCATGCTGTTGCTGATGCGCCAGGCCAGGATCCGACGCGAGTACCAGTCCATGATCGCCACCAGGTAGGCAAAAACCCGCGCCAGCCGGATATGGGTCAAATCCGTGCTCCCCGCCTGGCTCGGCCGCGCGACCGCCACCCCGCGCAGCAGATACGGATAGACCTTATGCCGTGGATGCGGTTTGCTCGTCCCGGTCCGGGCGCCATGCCTGCCTGCTGTCAGCAGCGGATGTAAATTGATACACCCCAGCGATTGAAAATTGATACGCCGGTCTGAGACCATGGTCGCTTTGCGGAGCGGCCTTGATACCCAACGAGGTGTACATGGAAATGGAGGTATTGAAGAGGCAAGGCCTGAGTCTGCGGCGGATCGCCGCCGAGGTCGGATGCGCAGTGAATACGGTGCGCAGTCATTTGGCTCTAGTAAGGCGCGGCAGCGGTGCCATGCCACAGCCGAGGTCGAAATCGAAAGTCCGATGGGCACGGCCGGCGTCCAGGTTAGCGTACAGTGCGGCCAGCTATGGCGCAATGAAGTTCCAGTCGTCCAGTCCCGCCTCCAGAGTTGGCGCGCTGCAGTCTGCGATGTGGGCGGTCTTAAGATCGCGCGACGACAGCGAGCTGGCCGGCGCGCGTATTGTCCTTGAGGGTGGAGAGTTTCATGGCTGGTTCAATGGAGATCGGGCCGCCGTTGTAGTCCACCCGCTCAGAACGTACCGAGCAACCCCAGCCCCACGGTGTTCTGGTAATAATTGTAATCGATCAGGCTCTGCCCATACCCCGAAAACAGATGTGCATACCCCTTGATGTGCCCCGCCAGCGGAAACGCCCAGCTGAGCTGGACAGCACCACGCTCGGTGGAAAAATTGCGCCGCAATAGGGCCGAGTAATCGTTGCCATTGCTGCGGTAGGTCACGACAACATCCCCGCGCCCCATGTAATCGACGATGTCGCGGTTGTCGTCGTTGGCCGCCGCCTCGTTGACGCGTTTCCAGACACGCCCCAGTACGGTCCACCCTGCCCGCTCCAGTCCGACCTGCGCATAGACCCGGTTCCAGCTGCGCGACAATGTCGAGGTCTGGCCGTTCGACTGGTGCACCAGACCGAGATTAAGAAAGCGCGCATTCATCCCGAATATACTGAAATGCAGTGGAGTGACGGCCATCAGCTCGGGTTGATAGTTCGTCTCGCGGAAGGGGCTGGACGCCTCGTGATTGCCGGCTTGCCAGAAGCTGTTCTGGGTATAGCCAAACCACAGATCGACGGGCTTGGCGAAAGCATTTTCGACGAGCTTCATCTTGAATCCCAGCTGGAACACGAGTTCCGAGTGCGCGAGGTCGCTCGTCAGGTCGGCGATGCGGCGGAACGGCCGGTAGGGTTCGTTGTTGGGATGCGCGGTGCGGGTGAACATCAGGTAGTTCACCTGATGCGGACGGAAATTGAAGACGCCACGCTTGTGTTCCTGGTCCAGTTCCCAATGATCGGCCAGGCTGAAATCTCGCATGGTGCCGGGCGAAGCGTCGACTGCGGCCGGAACGGGCGGCGCGTCGGCGACCCGGGCATTGACCACGTCCGCATTCTGGATCGTCGGTGCCGGTGCGGCCGCAGGCACGGGCGCGACGCCGGCCAGCCGGTCATAGCACGCCAGCCGCTGGGCGGCATCGGTCACGCGCGCGCAATCGGCCAGACCCGGATCGGTCTGCTGAGCCATGGCCGGATGTATCGCGAGGAAGGTAAGCAGGAGGAAGAGGCGGTGATTTCTTGCGGGCATCGGCATCGTCGGGGTTAAACAGCGACAAGAGTCGATGACGAGTGTCGCGGAAATCCGCATGGAATGTCGCACGGCAGCACGATAATGCGCGCCGCCGCGCATCACCGCATCAGCCCGGCACCAGCACATCCAGCTGCGCCTGCTCCAGATAACACCACTCCCCTTCCTGCAAACCCAGCGACTCGAGCGTCAGCCCGCCGATCTGCGAGCGATGCAACGCGGCGCAATGGTTGCCCGCCGCAGCCAGCATGCGCTTGACCTGATGATATTTACCCTGCTCCAGCACGATCTCCAGCTGATGATCGCCCCGCTGTACGCAGGACTGGGCCGCCAGCGGCGCGGGCTCATCGTGCAATTGCACGCCCGACAGGAGCTGGTCGACGAGCGCCTGGGTGACCGGCTCCTGGGTGGTCGCCTGGTACACCTTCGGGATGTGCCGCTTGGGTGAAGACTGGGCGTGGATGAACGGGCCGTCGTCCGACATCAGCAGCAGGCCCGTCGTGTCATGATCGAGTCGGCCGACAGGCTGGACGTCGCGCCAGGTAAATTGTTCCGGCAACAAGGTCAGCACGCCCGGATGGTGGCTCGGCTTGCGGGAGCACTCGAAGTTGGAGGGTTTATACAAGGCGATGTAGACGTGTTCGCGATAGACCCATTCTTCGTCGAACACGGTCAGCACCAGGCCGTCCGTCTCCACGAGGGTCTTGTACTTGTCGTGGACTTCGCCGTTGATGGCCACGTCGCCGTCTTCGATCAGGGCCCGGCAATATTTGCGTGTACCGAAGCCTTGCGACTGGAGCACGCGGTCGAGGGATAGTTTACTCATGGGGCGAGACTGTAGCAGAAGGATTGCAAGCGTCAAAGTTCAGCAACCCAGGGGTTTCAACTCGAAGCAAGAATTCGTTTGACACATCTCAAGAATTGACTATGTCCCGTTGATACACTGAAACCTGATTAGGAATCGACCTACAGTTACTGAGTGTAGGACTAAGGGTGGGCCGCACCATCCGGCACATCGGATTAACCCCCAAACCACGAGGCAAACGTGCAGATCGAAAAAAAGCAGAACCATAGCACCCCGTCTTCATCCTCGGCCACAAGCAGCGGGACGAAGGTGGCCCTTGAATACGCCGCGATTTTCCCGACTCGGCTTGCGCTGGCGCGCTGGACGCGCGGTGGCGACATCCCGCATGTACATTGTTTTGAACACCAGCTGCCGATGCGCGCCGTATGGTATGAGCAGGCTCAGCGCCGTTTTCAGGCCTGGCTGGAGTCAGGCGGCTTTCACCAGCCTGAGCCGGGCAGTCTTGATAGCGTTATCGCCGAGACATCGCAGCAAGCGGACGAGGGCGCACTCCTGAGCCGGAAAGTGGTCGTGCATGGCGGCCCGCGCTCGACGTCACGGTCGTCAGCCACATCGTTAGCAAATGTGAAATCGATTCCAGGCGCGCCCGACGACGAACGCCCAAAATGAAAACGACGGCGTACGCCGTCGTTTCCTTCCCGATTGGGACTCCAGCTTGAGGAATTGAATTCTCTCGAAACCGCACGGATGCGGGTCTGAAGCGGTTCCAGCAACGCCAAGAACAGGCTGGTTTCTTGTCGCTCGCGCCGAAACAGCTACACACCAACTATAGCCCACCGTTTGTAAGTTTCAAGCCCAATATTGAGACATATCAGTCGCCCGATGCCCGTGCTCAGCGCAAGCTGGGTACGGCACCCCGGTACATCGAATGCACCGCACCGGCGCCGACCGACGCGCCAAATTTCTTCAGCACACGCTCCGGCAAGCCCTCGTGCGCCGTGTAATCGATGATGTCTTCCGCCTTCACGACATCGCGTGCAACCGTGTCCACGGTGCCGAAGCCATCCGCGAGGCCCATCTCGACCGCCTTGGCCCCGGTCCAGTAAAGGCCGGAAAAGATTTCCGGATTTTCCTTCAGGCGCTTGCCGCGTCCGGCACGCACGACGGCAATGAATTGCTCATGGATTTCGTTCAGCATCTCGAGCGCATGCTGCTTCTGCTTGTCGGACTGCGGGCTGAACGGATCGAGGAAGCCCTTGTTCTCGCCCGCCGTCAGCAGGCGGCGCTCGATGCCGAGCTTGTCCATCAGGCCGGTGAAGCCAAAGCCGTCCATCAAGACGCCGACCGACCCGACGATACTGGCCTTGTTGACGTAGATCTTGTCGGCCGCCGCTGCGATGTAATAGCCGCCCGATGCGCAGATCTCGTCCACGACCACGTACAGGGGCTTGTTCGGATATCCCTTCTTGAGGCGCTGGATTTCGTCGACGATGATGCCCGCCTGCACGGGACTGCCGCCTGGGCTGTTGATGCGCAGGACGATGGCTGCCGAGCCCGGATCGGAAAATGCCTTGTTCAGCGACGGGATGACGGTATCGGCGGCACCGCTGCCTTCGTCCTCGATGGCGCCGTCGATCTCGATCAGCGCGGTGTGGCGGCCCAGCGCCTCGATGTCCGAACTGCCGAAGTTGAAGTCGAAATACGCCCAGATCGCGAAAAATGCCACCAGAAGAAAGGACATCTTGAAGAAGATGCCCCAGCGGCGCGCGGCCCGCTGCTCGCGCACGGTGGCAAAGACGAGGCGTTCCAGGGTCTCGCGTTCCCAGTTGCTGAAGGTCGGCGGTGCGGCCGTTCGGTTGTCGTTCGGATTGTCGTTCCTGGTGTTGTCGCTCATAGTTACCTGGTGTGGTTACCCCATCTGGCTACCGGACTGGCCGGATGCCGGCGGACGGATATGCTGGTCCGGTTGCCAATAAATCCGGTTATCGGCTTCCCGCACGGTAATCGGCCGCAGTTTGCCGCCACGGCAAGGACCGCCTGCGCAGGCCCCGCTCTCGGGCAAATAGATGGCGCCATGCGTCGAACACATGAGATAAAGCTTGCTCGATTCGAAGAATTCGCCCTTGAACCAGTCCAGTTCGATCGGCACGTGGGCGCAACGGTTCAGGTAGGCGTAGATCCTGCCGCCGAAGCGTACGACGAAACCGGTGGCATCGTCACCGAATGCCAATACGGGGAAACGGACGCCCTTGCCGCCGTCCTCGACGGTCTCAGAATCGCAAATGTAGACGTCTTCGGTATCGCTCATGCGTTCTCGACCAGCCACTGATGCAATTCGGGCACGTTCTTTGCCGTGAAAACCGGATGGCATGCCTGCAACTGCTGGACTGGATGGGCGCCATACTCGACGGCGATGCCGGCGGCGCCGGCATTATTTGCCATAAGCAAGTCATGCGTTGTGTCGCCGATCATAACGGTGCGCCGCATGTCCTGGCCGAGTTCCCTTGTCAATTCTTGCAACATTGCCGGGTGCGGTTTGGAAAATGTCTCGTCGGCGCAACGGGTCGCATCGAACACGGACAGCAGCCCCGCCGCGTTCAGGGCGCGGTTCAGGCCGACCCGGCTCTTGCCGGTCGCCACTGCGAGGAAATAGCCCTCCTGGGAAAGCTCGTCAAGCATCGCCCGCACGCCCTGGAACAGGACCAGTTCGTGGTCTTTCGTCAGGAAGTGGTAGCGATAGCGTTCGACCATGCGCGGATACAGGGCCGGCTCGATGTTCGGCATGACGGCCTGCATGGCTTCGCCCAGGCCGAGGCCGATCACGTGCGACGCTGCGGCGTCGCTCGGAACAGCCAGGCCCAGGTCCTTGGCTGCAGACTGTATACATTTGACGATGGTGGCGGTGCTGTCCATCAGCGTGCCGTCCCAATCGAAGACAATCAGATCGAATTGCTTTCTTGCCATGTCTCCCGGCGCTCGTGGCGCCGGCTCCTCATTCCGCGTTATCGATGGGTGCTGCGTGTTTTGAGTTCCTGCGCTGGCCCCAAGCTTACCAAGAAACGCTCGCATTCCGCCGGCAACGGCGCCTTCAGGGTGAGCGGCTTGCCCGTGTCGGGGTGCTGGAACGTGATCTGGTACGCGTGCAGGAACATGCGGCGCAAGGCACCGCGTGCATCATTTGCCTTCTGAAGCTGCTTGTTGAGCGCAAAATCGCCGTATTTCTCATCACCGAGGATCGGGAAGCCGCTCGAGGCCAGGTGCACGCGGATCTGGTGCGTGCGCCCCGTCTTGAGTTCCGCTTCCAGCAGCGCGAACGCCGGCCATTTGCGCAGCAGGTTGAATACCGTATGCGCTTCCTGGCCGCCCGCCTGCACGACGACGCGGCGCTCGCCGTCCGGCGTCGTGTATTTGTGCAGCGGCAGCTTCACGTGCTGGCGCGGATTGCGCCAGTCGCCGGCCACCATCGTCAGGTAGCGCTTGTCGGTTGTGCCGTCGCGCATTTGCTCGTGCAGGTTAGTCAACGCGGAGCGTTTCTTGGCAAGCAACAGCAAGCCGGACGTTTCACGGTCCAGGCGGTGCACCAGTTCCAGGAATTTGGCATCCGGCCGGGCTGCGCGCAATTGCTCGATGACGCCATACGACACGCCCGAACCGCCGTGCACGGCCACGCCGGCCGGCTTGTCGATGACGAGCAGGTGGCTGTCCTCGTGCACGATGGCAAATTCCGCGCCCGGCACAGGGGCGCTGCCCGCGGCCTTCTCGGCGATGCGGACAGGCGGGATGCGGACGATGTCGCCCGTTACCAGGCGGTACAACTGATCGATGCGGCCTTTGTTCACGCGCACTTCGCCGGAGCGGAGAATGCGGTAGATATGGCTTTTTGGGACACCCTTGCAGACGCGCAGCAGGTAATTATCGATGCGCTGGCCTGCTTCTTCCTCGGTGATTGTGACAAACTGAGCAGTGGCAGGGGGGCGGCTATCTGTCTGTGATGAAGGGGGAACAACATCGTTTTGCATGGTCATTCGCTCTGTCTTCCCAGAAATTCTCTCTAAGTCCTTCATTTTGAATATATAATCGACAGGCGGCGGTCAAACCTCTGCAGGTGTAAGAATTAAAACGATATTTTACACAGGGGCGTCTCCATCGGCCCCGCCAAAATGCAAATTCGATGGAAAAAAACGGAATCCCCAAACCGTCGCAAGCGGCAGTAGTGTCGCGGCATCGCAGCGACAATGCGAAAGCGCAGCGGCGGATTTCAAGGATTTCTAGACGTGTACGCACATTCCTGTGCGGACCTGGGTTGCACCGCAGTTGCAACCGGGTAGCCGCACAGGATGCAGGATTGGATTGTTTGGAATTGTAAGGATAAGTACCGGCAAGCCGGCCGCAGGGTCGGCTTGCCGGGTGATGGCGTCGATAACGCTTGCCGTTCGCCCGACCCGAAGTAAGGAGCCGCTAGACCGTCGTGAGCTGTAGCAGTGTTGTTGGAGACAGTCATCCGGGAAGATCAAGCAGGTGCGCAGCACGCACCGCGGTCTTCACGCCCCGGAGCGCCCGTTTCGGCAGCACCCTTCGGCTCCCCGGCATGCGCGCCCACTGAAGATCTGGCTGTGTCGCACCGCTTGCCTGCCCCTGTGCCGCCCCGATCGGGCCGCCCGGGCCGGCGAGGACGCTCGTGCGCGAGGCAATGTCGTTCGACGCCACTGCGCCCTGTGGCCGGCAATACCGTGCCACACCCCGGGCATACCACCGCCAACACTCCCTTCACCGCGTACATCCCTGTACTTTCGCCGCTCTTGCATAAAGACGGCATGAAACGGCCCACGGGTCGCGGAGTTTATAAAAATGAAACGTATGTTGTTTAACGCTACCCAGCAGGAGGAGCTGCGCGTAGCGATCGTCGATGGCCAGAAACTGATCGACATCGATATCGAGACCGCCGGTCGCGAACAGCGAAAGTCGAACATCTACAAAGGCGTCATCACCCGCATCGAACCCTCTCTTGAAGCCTGTTTCGTCAGCTACGGCGAAGAGCGCCACGGTTTCCTCCCCTTCAAAGAAGTTGCCCGCTCTTATTTCCGCGACGGCGTCGACGTCCGCAATTGCACGATCAAGGAAGCCCTGCGCGAAGGCCAGGAAATCATGGTCCAGGTCGAAAAGGAAGAACGCGGCAACAAGGGCGCGGCCCTGACCTCGTTCATTTCGCTGGCCGGCCGCTACCTGGTCCTGATGCCGAACAATCCGCGCGGCGGCGGCGTGTCGCGCCGCGTCGAAGGCGAGGAGCGCCAGGAACTGCGCGAGACGATGGACAAGCTGGACCTGCCGCAGGGCATGTCGGTCATCGCCCGCACCGCCGGCATCGGCCGCAACGTCGAAGAACTCCAGTGGGACTTGAATTACCTGATGCAGCTGTGGCGCGCGATCGAAGGCGCCGGCAAGTCGGCCCCGGGTCCGTTCCTGATCTATCAAGAATCGTCGCTGGTCATCCGCGCGATCCGCGACTACTTCCAGCCCGACATCGGCGAAGTCCTGATCGACACCGACGAGATCTTCGACCAGGCCCAGCAGTTCATGAGCCACGTGATGCCCGACATGGCGCACCGTGTGAAGCGCTACACGGACGACGTGCCGCTGTTCTCCCGTTTCCAGATCGAGCACCAGATCGAGACCGCGTACTCGCGCACCGTCCCGCTGCCGTCGGGCGGCGCGATCGTGATCGACCACACCGAGGCCCTCGTCTCCATCGACGTCAACTCGGCCCGCGCCACGCGCGGCTCGGACATCGAGACCACCGCGTTCAACACGAACCTGGAAGCGGCCGACGAAGTGGCCCGCCAGCTGCGCCTGCGCGACCTGGGCGGCCTGATCGTCATCGACTTCATCGACATGGAAGTCGCCAAGAACCAGCGCGAAGTGGAACAGCGCCTGAAGGATGCCCTGCACCACGACCGTGCACGCGTCCAGATGGGCAAGATCTCCCGCTTCGGCCTGATGGAACTGTCGCGCCAGCGCCTGCGTCCGTCGCTGTCGGAAGGTTCGCACGTGACCTGCCCGCGCTGCTCGGGCACCGGCCACATCCGCGATACCGAATCGTCCGCCCTGCAGGTGCTGCGCATCATCCAGGAAGAGGCGATGAAGGAGAACTCGGCCGCGATCCACGTCCAGGTCCCGGTCGACGTCGCCGCTTTCCTGCTGAACGAAAAGCGCGGCGAAGTCCTCAAGATCGAGACGCGCCACCGCATCACGGTCATCCTGGTCCCGAACAAGCACCTGGAAACCCCGCACTACAAGCTCGAGCGCATCAAGCACGACGATCCGCGCCTGGACGACGACGCCGCCAGCTACACGATGGCCGAGTCGGCCGACACCGACATGGCGTTCGCCAAGCGCCAGAAGGAAGAAGCCAAGCCGCGCCAGGAAGCCGTCGTCAAGACGATCACCCCGGCCCAGCCGGCACCGATGGTCGACCGCCAGCCGGCCAAGCCGGTCGAGGCACCTGCCCCGGCACCTGCCGCCGCGCCCGCCGCTGCCGCCTGGACGCCGCCGGCCCAGGAAGGTTTCCTGGCCAAGCTGCGCAACTTCTTCTTCGGCCGTCCGGCCCCGATCGCGCCGCCGCCCGCACCGGTCGCCCCGCCCAAGCCCGCTGAAGCGGCACCGGCCGCCGGCGAACGCGGCGAGCGTGGCAACCGTGGCCAGCGCAATGCCCGCGGCGGCCGCAACGCCACCGCCGGCGGCAACGGCCGCAACCGCGCCGAGCGCGAGGAACGCGATGTGAACGCCGCCGTGGAAGGCGCCAAGCCGGTCGAGGCCGAAGGCAAGCCGGCACGTCCGCCGCGCCAGCCGCGTCAACCGCGCGAAGCCCGCGAGCCGCGCGAACAGGCCGCCGTCACGGCGGATGCACAACCGCAGGCCCCGCGCGCGGAACGTGCCGAACGCGGCGAGCGTCCGGAGCGTGGCGAACGTCCGGAACGCGCACCGCGCCAGCCGCGCCCGCCGCGTGAAGGTGCCGAGCGTACGGAACGCACCGAACGCGCCGAGCGCGCCCCGGTGGAAGCCAAGACCGAGGAGCTGAACGCGGCCCAGGCCGTGGCGGCCCAGGCGGCCATCACGCTGGCCGGCGAGCCGGAGATCCCGGAAGCACTGAAGCCGGTGACGGCGAACGTGGCGGAAGCGACCGCAGGCCCGGATGGCGACGAACTGGACACCGACGCGCACGGCGACGAGCCGCGCCGCCGTCGCCGTCGCGGCGGCCGTAACCGCAACCGTCGCGACCGCGACCAGGTCGAGGGCGCCGAGCAGGACGTCGTCGAAGGCGAAGCCCCGGCTTTCACGCCGGTGGCCGACGAAGAAGCCGCCAAGGTCCAGGCCGAAGCGAAGGCTGCGAAAGCCAAGCCTGAAGCAAAACCGGCCAAGGCGGTTGCCCTGGGTCCGTGGCCGTTCCCGACCTCGGAATCGGTCAAGGCTGCAGCCGTGAAAGCCGCGGCCGAGAAGGCTGCTGCCGAGCAGGCGGAAGCTGCCCGCGTCCATGCCGAGCAGGCCGCTGCGGCTGCGGCTGCGCAGGCTGCTGCACCGGCCGAGCCCGTCGTCGAGGCGGCGCCGGCCGCCCAGACGCCGTGGCCGTTCCCGACGTCCGAGTCGGTTGCCGCTGCCGTGGCCGACAAGGCCGAGGCCGAGGCCGATGTTGGCGCCCAGCCGGTCGAAACGCCTGTCGAAGCCCCGGCCGCTGCTCCGGCTCCGGCTCCGGCACCGGCACCGGCGCCTGCCGAGGCTGAACAGCCTGTCGTCGCGCAAGCGGCACCGGTTGCCCCAGTCGTCGCACCGGCCCCCGTGGCCGCCGCGCCGGCCGACCTGAACGAGGTGCTGGAGAAGGCCGGCCTGACGCTGGCGTCGACGGATCCGGCAAAGCTGCGCGCCGCCCAGGAAGCGGCCGCGCAGGCGGAGCCGCCGGCACGTCCGCGCCGCACGCGCAAGCCGGCGCCGCCGCCGGTCAACGAGCCGCTGATCCAGGTGGATACGCGTCAATAAACTGAACGTGTCGCCGTAAAAAGGAAGCCTGCGGGCTTCCTTTTTTTCTAGAAAGGCAAATTGGGCTTGGATCGTAGAGTGGGCATGCGATCCGCAAACGTGTTGTGGGCACGGGGTGCCCACCCTACGATATCGATATGTTCGTAGGGTGGGCACCCCGTGCCCACGCGGGCGTTTGCATTACGCCGGCATCACGCGTGGGCTCAGGGAACCATCGTCCACCCGCGTGATGCGTGTAAGATGGGCAACTCATCCATTCGTTCGCCCACCGCCTTGTCCGCCCCGCCCGCTCCCGTTTCCTTCCGCACCGCCCTGCGCTACTGGCTCAAGCTGGGTTTCATCAGCTTCGGCGGCCCGGCCGGGCAGATCGCCATGATGCATGCCGAGCTCGTCGAACGCCGCCGCTGGATTTCCGAGCGGCGGTTCCTGCACGCGCTGAATTACTGCATGCTGCTGCCGGGACCGGAAGCGACGCAGCTGGCCATCTACATCGGCTGGCTGCTGCACCGCGTGCCGGGCGGGATCGCGGCCGGGGTGCTGTTCGTGCTGCCGTCGCTGGTCGTCCTGATCGCGCTGTCGTGGATCTACATGACGTGGGGCCAGGTGCCCGCCATCGCCGGGATCATGGCGGGCATCAAGCCGGCCGTCGTCGCGATCGTGCTGGCCGCCGCGTGGCGCATCGGCAGCCGGACGCTTCGCAATGGCTTGCTGGTCGGCGTCGCGCTCGCCGCGTTCATCGGCATCGACCTGCTGGGCGTGCCGTTCCCCCTGATCGTGCTCGGCGCGGCCGTGGTGGGGTTCGTCGGCGGCCGGTTGCGGCCCGCGCTGTTCGACCCGGGCAACGCCCACGCCACTGCGGCCGGCGGCGGCCCGCATCCGGCGGCACTGATCGACGACACGACGCCGACGCCGGCCCACGCGCGCTTCACCTGGCGGCGCCTGGCGACTGTCGGCGTGGCCGGCTGCGCGCTCGGACTGGCAGGCTGGGCGGGACTGGCCCTCGTCTACGGACCGGACGGCGAACTACCGCGCATGGGCGCGTTCTTCGGCAAGATGGCGCTGCTGACGTTCGGCGGCGCGTATGCCGTGCTGCCCTACGTCGTGCAGCACGCCGTCGAACAGTATCACTGGCTCGACGCCGGCCAGATGATCGACGGTCTCGCGCTGGGCGAGACGACGCCCGGGCCCCTGATCATGATCGTCGCGTTCGTCGGCTTCGTCGGCGGCTGGACCCACGCGCTGTTCGGGTCGGACGCCCGCTTCCTGGCCGGCATGGTCGCGGCTTGTGTGGTGACGTTCTTCACGTTTTTACCGTCATTCGTGTTCATCCTCGCCGGCGGACCGCTGGTCGAGTCCACGCGCGGCGACGTGCGGCTGACGGCGCCGCTGACGGCGATCTCGGCGGCCGTCGTCGGCGTCATCGCGAGCCTGGCCGTGTTCTTCGGCGCCCACGTCTTCCTCGACCACGGCGCGCCGCGCTGGGACGCGATCGCCATCGGCACGGCCGCCGCGGTGGCGTTATTGCGCTACAGAACCGGGACGATCAAGACCATCCTCGCCTGCGCCCTGGCCGGCCTTCTGCTATCGTATTGGCATGGCTGAAAAAATCATCATGGTGGCCGACGCGCGCGCGCCCGCGCTGGCCGTCCCCGACACGCTGGAGACACCGACCGGCCTGCTCGCCGACGCCCTCGGGCGGCCCCTGCACGACCTGCGCATCTCCGTCACGGACCGTTGCAACTTCCGCTGCGTGTACTGCATGCCGAAGGAAGTCTTCGACAAGGATTACGCCTACCTGCCCCACGCGGCGCTGCTCAATTTCGAAGAGATCGCGCGCGTGGCGCGGCTGTTCGTGGCCCATGGCGTCGAAAAGATCCGCCTGACGGGCGGCGAGCCGCTGCTGCGCAAGAACCTGGAGCGCCTGGTCGAACAGCTGCGCGCCATCGAGACGCCGTCCGGCCGCCCGCTCGACCTCACGCTCACGACCAACGGCTCGCTGCTGGCGCGCAAGGCGCAGACCTTGAAGGACGCGGGCCTGGACCGCGTGACCGTCTCGCTCGACGCCATCGACGACGCGGTGTTCAAGCGCATGAACGATGTCGACTTCGCCGTGGCCGATGTCCTGGCCGGCATCGACGCCGCCCACGCCGCCGGCCTCGGCCCCATCAAGGTCAACATGGTCGTCAAGGGCGGCATGAACGACGGCCAGATCCTGCCGATGGCGCGCCACTTCAAGGGCACGCCGGCGATCCTGCGCTTCATCGAATACATGGACGTGGGCGCGTCGAACGGCTGGAACATGACGGAAGTCGTGCCGTCGAGCGAAGTCGTGCGCCGCATCTCGGCCGAGATGCCGCTGGAACCGATCGGCGCCAATTACGCGGGCGAGACGGCGCAGCGCTGGCGCTATGTCGACGGCGGGGGCGAAGTCGGCATGATCTCCAGCGTCACGCAGGCCTTCTGCAGCGATTGTTCGCGCATCCGCCTGTCCACCGAGGGCAAGCTGTACACGTGTTTGTTCGCGACGCGCGGCCACGACCTGCGCGAGCTGCTGCGCGGCGGGCGCACGGACCAGGAGATGCAGACGGCCATCGCCCGGCTCTGGCGCGCGCGCGCCGACCGCTATTCCGAAACGCGCACCGTCAACACGGCGGGCCTCTCCCCGCGCGCGGCCAGCGCACAGAAAATCGAAATGTCCTACATCGGCGGATAATAATATGAACAAGGAATCCATCAGCGGCCTGATTCTCGCCGGCGGCCGCGGCACGCGCATGGGCCACGTCGACAAGGGCCTGCAGCCCTTCGGCGGCACGACCATGGCCGCGCACGTGCTGGCGCGCCTCGAACCGCAGGTGGCGACGGTCGCCATCAACGCCAACCGCAACCTCGATACGTATGCCGCGTACGGCGTACCGGTCTGGCCGGACGATACGCGGGACTACGCGGGTCCGCTCGCCGGCCTGCAGGCAGGCCTGCGCCGCTGCGCGACGACTTACCTGCTCACGGCGCCGTGCGATTCGCCGTTCCTGCCGGCCGACCTCGCGGAGCGCCTGCACGAGGGCCTGCGCGCGGCCGGTGCCGATCTCGCCGTCGCCGTCACCGAAGAAAACGGCCGGCGCCAGGTGCATCCCGTGTTCTGCCTGCTGAAGGCCGGCCTGGAGCCCGTGCTGTCGGCCTACCTCGATGGCGGCGGGCGCCGCATGGACGGCTGGTACCCGCAGATCAAGGTCACCGAGGTGCTGTTCGACGACGCCGACGCCTTCCGCAACATCAACACGCTCGACGAATTGCGCGAACTCGAACCCTTGAAAGTGCCGCGCCTGGCCGACGTGGTGAGCTGCCTGTCCGCATACGACCCGGACGCCCTGCCCGTGCGCGACGCCCAGCGCATCATCCGCGAATTCGTCACGCCCGTGCGCGCGACGGAGATGGTGGCGCTGCGCGCCGCGCTGGGCCGCGTGCTCGCGGCCGACATCATTTCTCCGATCAACGTGCCGGCCCACGACAACTCGGCGATGGACGGCTACGCGCTGCGCGGATCGGACCTCTCGGCCGACGCGCCCGCGCGCCTGCGCGTGATCGGCACCGCGTACGCCGGCCGCGCGTTCGACGGCAGCCCGCAAGCGGGCGAATGCGTGCGCATCATGACGGGTGGCGTCATGCCGGCCGGCTGCGACAGCGTCGTGCCGCAGGAATTCGTCAGCGTCGAGGGCGACACGATGGTCATCGCACCCGGCACCATCCGCACCGGCGACAACCGCCGCCTGGCCGGCGAAGACCTGAAGGCCGGCAGCGCCGCGCTACGCGCCGGCAAGATCGTGCGTCCGGCCGACCTCGGGCTGCTCGCGTCGCTGGGCGTGGCGGAAGTCCCCGTGCAGCGCCGCCTGCGCGTGGCGTTCTTCTCGACCGGCGACGAGCTGCGCTCGATCGGCCAGCCGCTGGACGAAGGCTGCGTCTACGACAGCAACCGCTACACGATCTACGGCATGCTGCAGCGCCTGGGCTGCGACCTGATCGACATGGGCGTCGTGCGCGACGATCCGCAGGCGCTCGAACAGGCGTTGCGCGACGCGTGCGAGAACGCGGACGCCATCATCACCTCCGGCGGCGTCTCCGTCGGCGCCGCCGACTACACGAAGCAGATCATGGCGCGCCTGGGCGACGTGACGTTCTGGAAGATCGGCATGCGCCCGGGCCGCCCGCTGGCCTTCGGCCGCATCGCCTCGAACGGCCGCAGCGCCTTCCTGTTCGGGCTGCCGGGCAATCCGGTGGCGGTGATGGTGTCGTTCTACTTCTTCGCGCGTGAGGCGCTGCTGCGCATGATGGGGGCCGAGGCGCCACTGGAACTGGTGCGCGCCCGCTCGGCCGCGACGATCCGCAAGAAACCGGGCCGCACGGAATACCAGCGCGGCATCCTGGCCCGCGGCGCGGATGGCCAGCCGACCGTCGCGATCACGGGGGCGCAGGGGTCGGGGATCCTGCGGTCGATGTCGGAGGCGAATTGCATGGTGGTACTGCATGACGAACAAGGTACGGTGCAGGCCGGCGACATGGTCGACGTGTTGTTGTTCGAGGGCCTGATCTAACGCCGTTGGGTGGGCTCCCCGAGCCCACGCGAAACGCCATCAAACCGCATACGTCACGCGTGGGCTCGGGGAGCCCACCCTACTCGAAATCGCCCCATCCGGGATCCGGTCCACCCGCCCAATCGATCGGATATACGCCATGACGTACGTACCGATGGATCGTCGAATACGGCCAATCGGCCGCACGCGCCACATATCCATGCCGCACCGGGTTGTAATGGATGTAATCGAGATGCCGCTCGAAATCGACATCGTCGCGGATGAGATGCTCCCAGAACCGGCGTTGCCAGATCGTTGATTCGCGATGCTTGCGTTTGGAAGCGCTACGCGAGTCTGGATCAAGCGCGACATCCGATGAGAAGCGTGAAACGGATCGTTTGATCAGTGACCAGCGCGTAGAAAAATCGGAGTCGCCCGCAGGTTGGGTCCAGATACAGTGGAGATGGTCAGGCATCAACACCCAGCCATCGATCGAAAACGGACGGGTTTTGCGCACGTCATCGATCGCGCGACGTAACGATCGTCGAATCGTTGGGTGGCACAGAATGGGGCGTCGGTGATAGGTGACGAGCGTAAAGAAGAACGTATTGCCGATTCGGGTTCGTCGATAGTAGGTCATCACCCCATCGTACGCCACGGATCAACAGCCATGCCGGCGGTCGATCAAACGTACGCGTGGGCACGGGGTGCCCACCCAACGATAATCGTAGAGTGGACACCCCGTGCCCACGATTCAATCGTCGTTGTCCACGCTTTGCCCGCCCAACATCAGTTGCGCCGCCTCGCTCGGCAACGCCTCCACCGACTTGAGCTTGCGCGCCATCTGCCGGCTGCGCACCTCGGCGCTTTCGATGTTCTTCGCGGCGCGTTCCAGCGTGAGCTTGGTCTGCGCCAGCACGTCGCCGAACTTGCCGAATTCCGTCTTCACGGCGCCCAGCACCTGCCACACTTCCGACGAGCGTTTTTCCAGCGCCAGCGTGCGGAAGCCCATTTGAAGGCTGTTGAGCAGCGCCGCCAGCGTCGACGGCCCCGCGATCGTCACGCGCAAGGTGCGCTGCAGGTCGTCGGCCAGCCCCGGGCGGCGCATCACTTCCGCGTACAGGCCCTCGGTCGGCAGGAACAGGATGGCGAAATCCGTCGTCGCCGGCGGGGCCACGTATTTTTCGCAGATGGTCTTCGCTTCGCCGCGCACGGCGCGCTCCAGCTCCGCGCCCGAGCGCGCGACACCGTCGGCATCGCCCTGCTCGGCCGCTTCCAGCAGGCGTTCGTACTGCTCCTTGGGGAACTTGGCGTCGATGGGCAGCCACAGCGGAGGACCGCCGTCGATTGAGCCCGGCAGCTTGATCGCGAATTCCACGCGCGCGTTCGAACCGCGCACGGTCTCGACGTTTTTCGCGTACTGGTCGACCGTGAGGATCTGCTCGAGCAGCATCTCCAGCTGCACCTCGCCCCACGTGCCCCGCGTCTTCACGTTGACGAGCACGCGTTTCAGGTCGCCCACGCCAACGGCCAGCTGCTGCATCTCGCCCAGGCCCTGGTGCACCTTTTCCAGCCGGTCGGACACTTGCCGGAACGATTCCGTGAGGCGTGTCTCCAGCGTCGCGTGCAGCTTTTCGTCGACGGTCTGGCGCATCTCTTCCAGGCGCCTGGCGTTATCGTTCTGCAGGTCGCGGATCTTGGCCTCGAGCGTCGCGCGGATCTCCAGCATGCGCTGCGCGTTCGATTCCGTCAGGTTCGCGAGCGCGCCGTTCAAGGTGTCGGAAAAGCGCTTGAGCGCGCGCGCCTGTTCCTCGCGCCCGCCCTGCGAATTCAACTGGATCTGCTGGCGCATGCCGTCCAGCTGCTGCACGGTGGCGGCCTGGTTCTGCGCGAGATGCGCGGCCAGTTCCTGGCGCGTGGACTGGGCGCTGGTCTGCAATTCCTGGCGCAGCTCGCGCTCCAGGCGTTCGAAGGCGTGGCGCTCATCGCCGCCGCGGCGCGCGCGACTCAAGAGAACGACCTGCAGGCCGAGCACGGCCAGCAGCGCCACGGCGAGCACGATGAATTCAAGCGTTGGCATATTAATGCGGACGGTTCCGCATCCAGTCGGCGGTCTGGTAGAACGACTGCATCAGCGCGAGGCGCAATTCGTAGTCGTAGCCGAGATCTTCCAGCGCCATCGCCATGCAGCGCAGCCACTGGTCGCGCTCGGACGTGCCGATGGCGAACGGCAGGTGGCGCGCGCGCAGCATCGGGTGGCCGTAGCGTTCGATAAAGAGGTTCGGCCCGCCCATCCAGCCGGACAGGAACATGAACAGCTTCTCGCGCGAGCTGTCATTGGGGACGGGGTGCATCGCGTGGATGCCGGCGAAATCCGGCTCCAGTTGCATCAGGTCGTAGAAACGGTCGACCAGTTCGCGCAGGCGGGTTTCGCCGCCGATGATCTCGTACAGGCTGCGCGTCTCTTCCTGCGCGTCCTGGGACTCTTGGGGTGCGTTGGTATCGGACATCCGTCCATGATAGCGCAACGCACGCACCACTGGAACGTCAAGCTTCCCTGAGTGTCTGCAACGGTGGCTGCCGCAACACATTGCGCAGGCCGAGCCAGCCGCCGACGAGCGCGCACACGGCGCCCACGACCAGCCCCGCGCCCCACACGGTCGGATCGAACGTCCACGGGAACTTGAACTGGTACCTGGCCAACGCCCAGCCCAGCGCCGCCGCGCCCGATGCCGCCAGCAACCCGGACAGGCCGCCGACCAGCATGAACTCGATACGCTGCGCCTGCGCCAGCTGGCCGCGCGTGGCGCCCAGCGCGCGCAGCAGGCCCGCTTCGCGCGTGCGCTCGGCCTGCGATCCCATCAGCGCCGCGTACAGCACCAGCACGCCCGAGGCCAGCGTGAACATGAACAGGAATTCCACCGCCACGACGACCTGGTCCAGCACTTCCTGCACCTGCCGGATGATGCCGCTGACGTCGATGACGGTGAGATTCGGCCACGCGCGCGTCAGCGTGTTGGCCAGGCCGATGCCGCGCGCGGCCAGGTGGAACGCTGTCATGTACGTCGTCGGCGCATCCTTCATCGCGGCCGGGTTGATGATGACGAAGAAGTTCGCCCGCATCGATCCCCATTCCAGCTTGCGCAGGCTCGTGATCTGCGCGTCGACGATCTGGCCGCCCATGTCGAAGCGCATCGTGTCGCCCAGCTTCAGGCGCAGCGTGTTCGCGAGGCCCTGCTCGACCGAGGCTTCGGCCACGCCCGGCGCGTCGCGGTACCAGCGGCCCGCCACGATCTCGTTCGTCGCCGGCAGGTCCGCCGTCGAGGACAGGTTGAATTCACGCTCCGCGAGGCCTTTCGCCCGCTCGTCCGTGTACGTGGTCGCGGTCACCGCGTTGCCGTTCACGGCGACGAGCCGGCCGCGGATCATCGGATACAAGGTCGGGTCGGGCACGCCGGCCGCGCGGATCGTGCGGGCGACACCGTCGCGCTGGTCGGGCTGGATGTTGATGATGAAGCGGTTCGGCGCATCGGGCGGCGTCGCCGTGCGCCACGCGGACATCAGGTCGCCGCGCACGACGGTCAGCACGAGCAGCGCCATCAGGCCCAGCGACAGCGACACGATCTGCACGACCGTCGCGCCGGGCCGCCGCTGCAGCGACGTGATGGCGAAGCGCCACGCCTGGTGGCGGAACGCGCCGCGCAGGCGGCGCAGCGACAGCAGCGCGAGCCAGCCGACGAGCGCGAACAGGCCGAACGCGCCGACGAAGCCGCCGGCCGTGAGCAGCGCGAGCTGCAGGTCGCCGGCCTGCCACAGCAGCAGCCCGACGAAGACGGCCGCGCCCAAGCCGTACGTGGCCAGCGCGAGCGGCTTCGGTGCCGCCTGCTCGCGCCGGATCACGCGGTTGTGCGGCACGTTGCGCAGCTGGAGCACGGGCGGCAGCGCGAAGCCCACGAGCAGCAGCATGCCGGTGGCGATGCCCTGCAGCGCGGGCAGCAGCGACACGGGCGGCAGCTCGGTGGGAACCAGGCCTTTCACCATCTCGAGCAGCACGAAGTGCGCGCCGAAGCCGACCAGCACCCCGAGCACGCTGCCCGCGAGGCCGACGATGACGAACTCGATGAGGAACAGCGCGCCGACCTCGTTCTGCGTCATGCCGAGGCAGCGCAGCATCGCGCAGGCGTCGAGGTGGCGCTGCATGAATCGGCGCGCGGCCATCGCGACGGCCACCGCGGCCAGCATTGCCGACAGCAGGCCGACGAGCGACAGGAAGCGCTCGGCGCGGTCGATCGTCGAGCGCATTTCGGGACGGCCGTTTTCCAGCGTCTCGATGCGCACGCCGCGCACGTTGTCCGCCGCGATCCGGCCGCGCAGCCAGCGCTCGTAGCCGGCGATCGCGGCCTGGTCGTTCGGCGACTTCGCCGCCACCTGCATGCGGTACGTGACGCGCGCATAGTTGTCGACGAGGCCAGTCGCTTTCAGGTCGGACAGCGCCAGCATCACGCGCGGCGCGAAATTGGCGAACGAGGCGCCGCGGTCCGGCTCCGACGCGATCAGGCGCGCGACCTTGAAAGGCTTGTCGCCGAGCTGGATCGTCGAGCCGACCTTGATCCGCAGCGGCGGCAGCAGGTTGACGTCGACCCATACCGTGCCCGGCGCGGGGGTGTCGTGCGTGATGTCGCCGAGGGCTTCGCTCGCATCGAGCGTGCTCGTCGTCACGCGCATGGCGCCGCGCAGCGGATAAGTCGTCGACACGGCCTTCACCGACGCCAGCAGCGCCTGCGACGCATCGCCCTGCCCGGACTGCGCCATGCTGGGGAACGTCACCGTGTCGGCCAGCAGCAGGCCGCGCCGCGCCGCTTCGTCGCGCCAGTCCTGGCGCAGCGGCTGGTCGGCGTTGACGAGCAGGTCGGCGCCCAGCAGCTGGCGCGCGTCGCGGTTCAGGCCCGCGCGCATGCGGTCGACGAAGAAGCCGACGGCCGCCAGCGCCGACACGGCGACCACCAGCGCCACCAGCAGGAACCGCAATTCGCCGGCACGCCAGTCGCGTGCGGTCATGCGCAGGGATTGGATCAGCATGGCGGTTACGCGGCCTGTGCGGCGTCGAAGAAGGCGTCCACTTCGGCCAGGTACGCGCGCTTGCGCTCGGGCTCGAGGAAGGCGGCGGCGAAGCTGTTCTTCGCCAGTTGGCGCGCGTGATTCACGCCGAGCGGCAGTGCGTCGAACGCGGCCAGGTAATTGTCGTTGATATAGCCGCCGAAATAGGCCGGGTCGTCGGAATTCACGGTGGCGGCGAGGCCTTCGTCGAGCAGGCGGCGCAGGTTGCTGTCGCCCATCACGTCGAACACGCGCAGCTTGATGTTCGACAGCGGACACACGGTCAGCGCCATCTGTTCGCGCACCAGGCGCGCCGTCAGGTCGGCATCCTCGAGGCAGCGCACACCGTGGTCGATGCGCTCCACGTTGAGCACGTCGAGCGCACTCTCGATGTACGCCGGCGGCCCCTCCTCGCCCGCGTGCGCGACGAGGTGCAGGCCGAGGTTGCGGGCGCGCTCGAACACGCGCGCGAATTTTTCCGGCGGGTGGCCCACCTCGGACGAGTCGAGGCCCACGCCGATGATCTTGTCGCGAAACGGCAGCGCTTCTTCCAGCGTGGCAATGGCTTCTTCCTCGGACAGGTGGCGCAGGAAGCACATGATCAGGGTGGCGCTGATCGGCCCGTCCTGGCAGGCGCGCCAGATGCCGTCGACGACGGTCTGGAACGGCACGCCGCGCGCCGTGTGGGTCTGCGGGTCGAAGAAGATCTCCGCATGGCGGACGTTGTCCGCGGCGGCACGGCGCAAGTAGGCCATCGTCATGTCATAAAAGTCCTGCTCGGTCAGCAGAACACTTGCGCCTGCGTAATATATATCCAGGAACGACTGTAGATCGGTGAAAGCGTACGCTTGACGCAACGCTTCGACCGATGCATACGGAAGAGACACACCATTTCTTTGCGCGAGCTCAAAAATCAGCTCGGGCTCGAGCGAGCCTTCGATGTGGATGTGCAATTCTGCTTTCGGCATCGCCTGCAACATATGGCGCAGCTGTTCGTTCAGCATGGGATCTCCGCGTTGAATCGGTGGAATGGAATCAGGCAGCCAGTGTAGCGCATCGATGCAACCCTCTCATTTCACTGAAGAATTCCTGATATGTCCATACACGATACGCGTGCGCCACTGCTTAGCAAGATGGTGCACTATTTACTTAACGATTAATAAACATGATCGTGGCTGACGGGATCAAAAGTCTTGGTTGGAAACCATGTCCGAAATACCAAAAAAGGTGTAAAGGCGTGGTTCGCAATGATCTTAAAAAAGGTTATTTCCTTATTCGTTACAAGGACTTGGAAAGGCCGGATACACGTGCACGACACTGTTTTGACTTCGAGAACTAATAGGCAGATAATAAATTTCATAAGCGTAAGAAGACGCTCTCAGCGGGCGCTAACAAACCGGCGAGGGGCCTCGCCACCCGCCTGGATCCACAACGGCGGGTACCACGAGGCTCCGGTCAAAACCGGATGAGAACAAGAACATCGCCCTTCGTTTTGTGTCAGATCTTCTGACCTCCAAATCCAGACGGCGACCCCAACAAGAACGCTTTGGGGGATCTCGAAAACCGCCGCGAGCGGCAGCAGTTTTGTTCGAGAAGCGCAGCTGTACGCTGGTACAGCGAGCATCGCAGGACAAAAATGCAACGCGCAGCAGGTTTTCGACGTCCCACCTGCCAAGACCGGGCTTGGGCGGCAGTCTCAGTCAGCCGCCAGACGTGATCAGTGTTAGCACATTAGAGGACATTCACATGACCATTTTTGATAACTACGCAGCCCGCTATGAGCGTACCCGGGAAGAGGAATACTCCCTGTCTGAGTACCTTCAGCTTTGCAAAAAAGATCCCCTGACTTACGCCAGCGCTCCCGAGCGCATGCTGGCCGCAATCGGCGAACCCACCCTGGTCGACACCCGCCTCGACCCGCGCCTCTCGCGCATCTTCGCCAACAAGGTCATCAAGGTATATCCCGCATTCCGCGAGTTCTACGGCATGGAGGAAGTGATCGAACAGGTCGTTTCCTATTTCCGCCATGCGGCCCAGGGCCTGGAAGAGCGCAAGCAGATTCTTTATCTGCTGGGGCCGGTCGGTGGCGGTAAATCGTCGATCGCGGAAAAACTCAAGCACCTGATGGAACAGGTGCCGTTCTACGCGCTGAAAGGCTCGCCGGTGAACGAATCGCCGCTCGGCCTGTTCAACGAGGACGAGGACGGCGCCATCCTCGAAGAGGACTACGGCATCCCGCGCCGCTTCCTGCGTGCGGTGCCGAGTCCGTGGGCAGTCAAGCGGCTGCATGAATACGGCGGCGACATCAGCAAGTTCCGCGTTGTCAAACGCTATCCGTCCATCCTGAAGCAGATCGCGATCTCGAAGACGGAACCGGGCGACGAAAACAACCAGGACATTTCCTCGCTGGTCGGCAAGGTCGACATCCGCAAGCTCGAAGACTATGCCCAGGACGATCCGGACGCCTACAGCTACTCGGGCGGCCTGTGCCTGGCGAACCAGGGCCTGATGGAATTCGTCGAGATGTTCAAGGCGCCCATCAAGGTCCTGCACCCGCTGCTGACGGCCACGCAGGAAGGCAACTACAAGGGCACCGAGGGCTTCGGCGCGATCCCGTTCGAAGGCATCATCCTGGCGCACTCGAACGAATCCGAGTGGAAAACCTTCCGCAACAACCGCAACAACGAGGCATTCCTCGACCGTATCTATATCGTCAAGGTGCCGTACTGCCTGCGCGTGTCGGACGAGGTCAAGATCTACGACAAGCTGCTGCGCAATTCCTCGCTCGACAAGGCCCCCTGCGCCCCGGGCACGCTGCGCATGATGGCCCAGTTCGCGATCCTGTCGCGCCTGAAGGACCCGGAAAACTCGAGCATCTATTCGAAGATGCTGGTGTACGACGGCGAGAACCTGAAGGACACCGATCCGAAGGCCAAGTCGCTGCACGAATATGTCGACTACGCCGGCGTGGACGAAGGCATGAACGGCCTGTCGACCCGCTTCGCGTTCAAGATCCTGTCCAAGGTCTTCAACTTCGACAACACCGAAGTGGCGGCGAACCCGGTGCACCTGCTGTACGTGCTGGAGCAGCAGATCGAACGGGAACAGTTCCCGGGCGAGACCGAGCAGCGCTACATGTCCTATATCAAGGAACACCTGGCGAACCGCTACGTCGACTTCATCGGCAAGGAGATCCAGACGGCCTACCTGGAAAGCTATTCCGAGTACGGCCAGAACATCTTCGACCGCTACGTCACGTTTGCCGACTTCTGGATCCAGGACCAGGAATTCCGCGATCCGGACACGGGCGAAAGCTTCGACCGCGAAACGTTGAACGCCGAGCTCGAGAAGATCGAGAAACCGGCCGGCATTTCGAACCCGAAGGATTTCCGCAACGAAATCGTCAACTTCGCGCTGCGCGCGCGGGCGACGAACGGCGGCAAGAATCCTGCGTGGACCAGCTATGAGAAGTTCCGCACCGTGATCGAGAAGAAAATGTTCTCGAATACCGAGGAACTGCTCCCGGTGATTTCGTTCAACGCGAAAGCCAGCGCGGAAGATGCGACCAAGCATGCCGACTTCGTGGCCCGTATGGTCGAAAAAGGCTATACGCCCAAGCAGGTCCGCCTGCTCTGCGAGTGGTACTTACGCGTAAGGAAGTCCTCGTAAAGGCCATCGCAAAACCAGGAGCGTGGGGCGGGCGGTGGAGCGCCCGCCGGGCAGGACCGGTCGACCGGCACGCAGCCGGTCACCGGAATCCGCGACGCCAACCACGTGACGACGCGGCGCGTTATATTATGTAAGGACCGGGAAGAAATCCGGCCCGCCGCGACTTTCAGCAGGAGGCCTGTTTTGACTTACCTCATCGACCGACGCTTGCAGGGCAAGAACAAGTCTGCGGTCAACCGCGAACGCTTCTTGCGCCGCTATAAGGCGCAAATCAAGGATGCGGTGGGCCGGGCGATCAAGGGTCGCTCGATCACCGACGTAGAGAATGGCGAGAAGGTCTCGATTCCCGTCAAGGACGTGAGCGAGCCGCATTTCGGACACGCCCATGGCGGCGTGTGGGAGACCGTCAACCCCGGCAACACGGAATACCAGAAAGGCGACACGATCAACCGCCCCCGCGGCGGTGGCGGCGGCGCCGGACGCGGCCGTGCGGGCAACAGCGAGCAGACGACCGAAGACGATTTCATCTTCGAGCTGTCCCGCGAAGAATTCATGAATTACTTCTTCGAAGACCTCGAGCTGCCGAACATGGTCAAGACGCAGTTGACCCAGGTCGTCGAATACAAGAACCAGCGCGCCGGCTACAACATCTCCGGCACGCCGTCGAATATCCACGTGCTGCGCTCCCTGCGCGGCGCGCTCGGCCGGCGCATCGCGGTGGGCGGTCCGTCCCGCAAGCAGTTGACGGCGCTCGAGCACCAGTTGCGCGACCTGCGCGAACAGGGTGCGGAGGACGACGATCCGCAGGTGATCGAACTGAAGCACAAGATCCATCACCTGCACACGCGCCTGCTGGCGATCCCGTTCATCGACCCGATCGACCTGCGCTACAGCAACCGCATCAAGATCCCGAAACCGTCCACGGCAGCCGTCATGTTCTGCATCATGGACGTGTCCGGATCGATGGATGAAAGCCGCAAGGACACCGCCAAGCGCTTCTTCATCCTGCTGTACCTGTTCCTCAAGCGGGTCTACGAACACATCGACGTCGTCTTCATCCGCCACCACACGGCGGCGGCCGAGGTCGACGAAAACGAGTTCTTCCACTCGCGCGAATCGGGCGGCACGGTCGTGTCGTCGGCGCTGCACCTGCTGAACAAGGTCATCACGGAACGCTACAGCAACGGCGACTGGAACAGCTACGTGGCCCAGGCCTCGGACGGCGACAACTGGGACAACGACTCCGTGCTGTGCAAGCAGATCCTGACCAACGCGATCATGCCCATGGTCCAGTACTACACGTATGTCGAGATCACCGACGGCCCGCCCCAGAACCTGTGGGAGCAGTACGCCGAGGTGGCGGCCGATCACCAGAACTTCGCCATGCAGAAGATCGTGACGCCGGCGGACATCTATCCGGTGTTCCGCGAATTGTTCAAGAAGCAGCCCAAGTAGCGAGGCCCGCTATGCCAAGAGATCCCAACAACCCGCGCGCCCTGCCCGAGCAGTCGGAATGGACGTTCGACCTGATCGAACAGGCGCACGAGGAAATCCGCCGGGTGGCCAGGAAGTTCGGCCTGGACACCTATCCCAATCAGCTCGAGATCATCACGGCCGAACAGATGATGGACGCGTACACGTCCGTCGGCATGCCCGTCTCGTACAACCACTGGTCGTTCGGCAAGCATTTCCTGACGACGGAAAAGAGTTATAAACGGGGCCAGATGGGCCTCGCCTACGAAATCGTCATCAACTCGAATCCCTGCATCGCCTATCTGATGGAGGAAAACAGCCTGACGATGCAGGCGCTCGTGATCGCGCACGCGGCATATGGCCACAATTCCTTCTTTAAAGGCAATTACCTGTTCCGGACCTGGACCGATGCCGACGCCATCGTCGACTACATGGTCTTTGCGAAGAACTATATTGCCGAGTGCGAACAGCGGCACGGCATCGACGCCGTCGAGGAATTGCTCGATTCCTGCCACGCGATCCAGAACTATGGCGTGGACCGGTACAAACGGCCGGCCAAGCTGTCGGTCGCCCAGGAAGCGGCGCGCCAGAAAGAGCGCGAGGAATACATGCAGTCGCAGGTCAACGAGCTGTGGCGCACCTTGCCGCGGCGCGAGGAACAGATCAAGGACCAGCCGCCGCCCCGCTTCCCGCCCGAGCCCGAGGAAAACCTCCTCTACTTTATCGAGAAGTACGCCCCGCTGCTCGAACCGTGGCAGCGCGAGCTCGTGCGGATCACGCGCAAGATCTCACAGTATTTCTACCCGCAGCGCCAGACCCAGGTCATGAACGAAGGCTGGGCGACCTTCTGGCACTACACGATCCTGCAGGAGCTCTATAAAGAAGGGATCGTCGGCGACGGGTTCATGCTGGAATTCCTGCAGAGCCATACGAACGTCGTTTACCAGCCGCCGGCCACGAGCCCCTATTACAATGGCATTAATCCGTATGCCCTCGGGTTTGCGATGATGACGGACATCAAGCGCATCTGCGAAGAGCCGACGGACGAGGACAAGGCCTGGTTCCCGGACATCGCGGGCAGCGACTGGCTCAAGACGCTCGACTTTGCGATGCGCAATTTCAAGGACGAGAGCTTCATCGCCCAGTACCTGTCGCCCAAGCTGATCCGGGAATTCCACTTCTTCGCCGTGCTGGACGACGACCGCAGCGACAAGCTGACGATTTCGGCCATCCACGACGAGGCCGGATACCGCTACGTCCGCCAGCAACTTGCCGATCAGTACAATATCGGCAACCGCGAGCCGAACATCCAGGTCTGGCAAGTCAACACGCGGGACGACCGTGCGCTGACGCTGCGTCACACCCAGTTCCAGCGCCGCCCCCTGAACCAGCAGGCGCATGAGGTCCTGAAGCACGTCGCACGGCTATGGGGCTTCGATGTGCGCCTCGAGACCGTTGACCCATCCGGGCGTGTCGTGAGCAGCCTGGAGTGCCGTCGCGAGAAGCGCGCGCGTTACTGACCTTCCGGCCCGCGCTACTCGGCGCGGGCATTTTTTCTTCCATCCTGTTGACATCATCTTCCCCTTGTGATGTAGTTCAACTAACATCTGACGTGGCGAATGAGCCATATCAAGTGCCTGTATCGACATAAGGACTTGTTATGACTGGCCCCTTTTATCCGGGGTCAAAACCGCTTCAACAGTACGCCCTCGCGCTTGGAACTTCGATATAGTTGGCAGAAACGCCATGATAATTTCTTATTATATTTGCTGAGCTGCAAAATAGGCATGGAAAATTCGGCGTTTCGAGGGCAGCAGCCTTATCTTCCACACATTATGAAAGGGGTCCGCTCAACATTGCAAAACAACTAACTTCCACCTCCATCGGCATACCCGCGCCCCTTCTTTATTGATCACTTTCTTTGCCTGTTTTTACAGACAAATAGGCTCTCTTTGAGGGCGTAAAAATGTATGTGCAAAAAAGAATTCGTAGGTATAATTCGCCGATGTCCCGGATGCGGCTCTTAGCTTTTTGTCGTGTTTTGTGGGTTTAGTAGCAACAAAAAAAGGTTGGTATTGGAGAAAGCAGGATGAATTTTTCGCATGAGAAGAACCCCGGGAAGAATTTGACTGGTATCGCCGTTGTCATCGTCTTGCACCTGGTCGTTGCTTACGGGATCGTTACTGGTCTCGGCAAACGCATGGTCAGCAAGATGGCCGAGGCAGTGGAGACCAAGATCATTGAAGACGTAAAACCGCCGCCACCTCCGGAGACGCCGCCCCCGCCGCCGCCGCCGGAAATGAAAGCGCCGCCTCCGCCGTTCATCCCGCCGGTGGAAGTGCAAGTGCAAACCCCGCCGCCGCAGCAAAATGTGATCGCTAACACGACGCAGGCGAAACCGGCGACGACCGAAATCGTGAAGGCACCGCCGGCGCCTCCGACACCGGCACCGGTAGCCAAGCCGGCCGGTCCGGCCCGCACCCCGGCAGTCGCAGACTTCAATACGTGCTCGAAGCCGGAATATCCGAAGTCGTCGCTGCGTAACGAAGAAACGGGTGTGTCGACCATCTCGTTCCTGATTGGTTCGGACGGTGGTGTGAAGGATTCCAAGGTCACGAAGTCCAGCGGCTTCCGCGACCTGGATAAGGCTGCTCAGGTGGCACTGGGCAAGTGCCGGTTCAAGCCGGCAACTGAGAACGGCCAGGCCATCGAGTCCTGGCAGCCGGTTCAGTACGTCTGGACGCTGGAATAACCAGAGACAGCGTATCGTCTCAAAAGCATGATTTTCGTTGTTATTAGTTCAGCGAACTGTTCATTTTAAATTTTTGGAGGAAGCATGTTTAAGAATACCCGTTTGTCCGCTACCGTAGCGGCTCTCCTGTTCTCGGTCACTGCGGCATCGGCACTGGTGTCCGCTCCGGCCTTCGCCGACGCTCCGGCCTCGGCAGCAGCGAGCGCACCGGCAGCGGCACCGGCGGCTGACGCAGCAGCACCGGCAGCCGACGCTGCCGCTTCGGCACCGGCAGCGGCTCCGGCAGCTGGCGGCGAAGCCAAGAAAGAAGAAGTCGAGAACCCGTTCGGTATCCAGGCTGTGTGGGAAGGCGGCGTCGTCTCGCGTATGACCCTGATCATCCTGGCCATCATGTCGATGGGTTCCTGGTACATCATCGTCACCAAGCTGCTGGACCAGATGAAGATCTTCAAGCAGTCGAAGGAAACCAACCAGAAATTCTGGAAAGCACCGTCGATCGCTGCCGGCTCGGCTCAACTGACCGAAGGCTCGCCGTTCCGCTTCATCGCTGAAACCGGCACCAAGGCAACCCAGCACCACGACGGCGCCCTGCTCGAGCAGATCGACCTGTCGACCTGGGTGACCATGCAGATCCAGCGCGCCGTGGACAAAGTCCAGTCGCGTCTGCAGGATGGCCTGTCGTTCCTGGCAACCGTCGGCTCGACCTCGCCGTTCATCGGTCTGTTCGGTACCGTCTGGGGTATCTACAACGCACTGACCAACATCGGTATGACCGGTAACGCGTCGATCGACAAAGTGGCAGGTCCGGTGGGTGAAGCACTGATCATGACCGCATTCGGTCTGTTCGTTGCAGTTCCGGCCGTTCTGGGCTACAACTGGCTGGTCCGTCGTAACAAGACCGCAATGGAAGACGTCCGTTCGTTCAGCGCAGACGTGCACTCGGTCCTGATCTCGGGCGCAATGCACACCTCCGAAGCTGCACGTGCTCAAGGCGCCGCTGCTAAAAAGGTTGGCTAAACCATGGGCATGAGTGTTGGCTCCGATAGCGGAGATGAAGATGCAGTGATGTCAGAGATCAACACCACGCCCCTCGTGGACGTGATGCTGGTTCTCCTGATCATCTTCCTGATCACCAGCCCGGTTGTCCTCCACCTGCAGAAGATTAACCTGCCGATCGAGACCAACCAGGTTGTCAAAACCACGCCGGAAGACGTGAACATCGTCGTCAACAAAGATGGCGAGATGTACTGGAACCAGAAGCACCTGGCCAACACCGACGAACTGTTCGATTTCCTGGCCAAGGAATCGGTGAAAGTGCCCCAGCCGGAAGTGAAGATTCGTGGCGACCAGCAAACGCGCTACGAATTCATCGGCAAGGTGTTGTACACGGCCCAGCGTGCCGGGATTCAGAAGGTCGGTTTCATCACCGAACCGCCTGATAAGGGCTGATCCACCAGGACGCAACCCGCCAGCGTGATAGCGGTTTCGACCGCTGTCACGCTGGTTTCCCAAGATTTGAAAGGAAACACCATGGGTATGAACGTTGGTTCGTCCGGAGCTAAAGGAGCAGATCCGGAACCGATGATGGAAATGAACATGACGCCGCTGATCGACGTCATGCTGGTGCTGATCATCATGATGATCATCACCATTCCAAAGCAAAACCATTCGGTTAACTTGAACATGCCGGTTGGCAATCCGCCGCCGCCGACCAAGGAACCGGTAGTGATCACGATCGACGTGGACTTCGACGGTACCGTCCTCTGGGACAACCAGCCCGTCCCGGATCGTGCCACCCTGGAAGCGAAGCTCGCCAATGTGGCAGCCCAAGCTGATCAGCCGGAAGTGCACCTGCGTCCGAACAAGCTGGTCGAGTACAAGGTTGTCGCTGGCGTGATGGCATCGGCCCAGCGTCTTGGTGTCACCAAGATCGGTATGGTCGGTAACGAACAGTTCCAGTAATCGCTTTGGCTATAATGAACACGGCAGGGTTTCCCTGCCGTGTCTATTTTGAATGAGAGAATTTCGATAATGGCTAAATTCCGCCTCGCACACCTCGGCCTCGTAGCGGCCGCCCTCGGATTCACCGCCGCCGCTCCGGTGGTCGGCCTGGCCCCGGTCTACGCCGCGGAGGTCCTCCGTCCCGAAATCGGCAAGCCGCTGCAGGAAGCCCAACAACTCATGAAGTCGGGCAAGAACAAGGAAGCCCTGGCAAAGCTGCGCGACCTCGACAAGGTCGGAGGCAAGTCGGCCAACGAGACGTACCTGATCGAACGCACCCGTGCCGGTGCCGCTTCGGCCGCCGGCGATTACGACACGGCCGCCAAGTCCTTCGAATACCTGATCGGTTCCGGCAAGCTGAGTGCGACCGAAAAAGCCCAGTTCTCGGAAGGCCTGATCGGCATCTACATGCGCGCGGGCGACCTGGGCAAGGCCAACGCCGCCATCGAACGCCAGCTGAAGGAGCGCGACGATCCGAAGCTGCGCGCCTACCTGATGCAGAACTATTACAAGCAGGGCAACATCCAGGCACTGGAGAATGAACTGCGCACGGCCGAGAAGAACGGCCGCCTGAGCGAAGACCAGTTGGGCATGCTGGCCAACATCCAGCTCAAGAAGAACGACAAGGCCGGCTACGTCAACACCATCGAGAAACTGGCCGCCAACTATCCGAAGGCCCAGTACTGGACCGACCTGCTGAACCGCGTGCAGAGCAAGCCGGGCTTCTCGGGCCGCCTCTCCGTGGACATCTACCGCCTGAAGCTGGCCAACGGCCTGCTGAAGAAGCCGAGCGAATACATGGAAATGGCCCAGCTCGTGCTGCAGGCCGGCGCGCCGGCTGAAGCCCTGAAGGTCATCGACAAGGGCTACAAGGCAGGCGCACTGGGCACCGGCCCGGACGCCGCGCGTCACCAGCGCCTGAAGGACCTGGCCGAAAAGAGCCTGGCCGACCAGAACAAGAACCTGGCCGCGACCGAAGCGCAGCTGGTCAAGGACGCCGACAACGACGGCCTCGCATCGCTGGGTTACGCACTGGTCCAGTCCGGCCAGGCCGACAAGGGCCTGAAGATGCTGGAAGCAGCGTCGAAAGCCAAGGACCTGAAGCATCCGGAAGACGTCAAGCTGCACCTGGGCGAAGCGTATGCCGTCGCCGGCAAGAAGCAGCAAGCCATCAACACGCTCAAGACCGTCCGCGGTACCGATGGCACGGCGGAAGTGGCCCGTTACTTCATCATGGCGATCAACAAGCCGATCTCCGGCTGATCGCCCTGCCCCGGGCTGAACAAAAAGCGCAGTCTGCGTCACGCAGGCTGCGCTTTTTTTATTCGGGGCAACGCTACCTCATCCGCCGCGGCAAAGGCGTTGCGCTGTGCAACATGCCCTTTGCCGTATAATCTGGTATTTCGCCTAGAAGCACGAACCATCCAATGAAGGTATTTCGCGGACTTCCCAACGACAGGGCACGCGCGCCCTGCGCGCTCACGATCGGCAACTTCGACGGTGTCCACCGCGGGCACCAGGCGCTGCTGGCCCACGTGACCGCGAGCGCCCGCAAGCTCGGGCTGGAAGCCGCCGTGATGACGTTCGAACCTCATCCCCGCGAATATTTTGCGCAGCGCAGCGGCGACCTGTCGAAGGCGCCGGCCCGCATCGCCAACCTGCGCGACAAGCTGGAATCGCTGGAACACGCCGGCGTCGACCGCGTCATCGTCGAACACTTCAACGAGCACTTCGCCTCGATGTCGCCGGACGAATTCACGCGGCGCGTGCTGGTCGACGGCCTGCACGTGAAATGGCTGATGGTCGGCGACGACTTTTGCTACGGTGCCCGCCGCGCCGGCAACGTCGCCCTGCTGGCCGAAGCCGGCCAGCGCTACGGCTTCGAAGTGCACAGCCTGCCGGCCGTGCTGCACGACTCCACCCGGATCTCGTCCTCGGCCGTGCGCGCCGCGCTCGCGGCCGCCGATTTCGACGCCACGCGCGCCCTGCTGGGCCACCCGTATTCGATGTCCGGCCACGTGATCCACGGCCAGAAACTGGGCCGCACGCTGGGCTTCCCCACGCTGAACCTGCGGGTCGCCCACCGCCCCGCCCTGGCCGGCATCTTCGTCGTACAGGTGCACGGCCTGGCCGACCAGCCGCTGCCGGCCGTCGCCAGCCTCGGCGTGCGTCCGACCGTCGAGGACGCTGGCCGCATGCTGCTGGAAGTCCATGTCTTCGACTGGAACCAGCCCTGTTACGGCAAGCTCGTGCGCGTGGAATTCCTCACCAAGCTGCGCGACGAAGAAAAATACGTCGACCTCCCCACACTGACGGTCGCCATCGAGCGCGACGCCCAGCAGGCACGCGCCTGGTTCGCCCGGCGCGCCGGCGCCCTCACGGCCACCGACCGAATTTGACCGGGACTTTTGCAGTCCCGACGACGCCAAGGACGGCATAACAGCCTGCCGTCCCGTCATCACGAATAACAGCAGTCCACTTTAGAAATCACCATGTCCGATACCAAGCAAGGCCAGAAAGGCCAACAAGGCAACAAGAAGCCGGAGAGCAAATACCCGGTCAACATGACCGACACCCCCTTCCCGATGCGCGGCGACCTCGCCAAGCGCGAGCCGGGCTGGGTCAAGCAATGGCAGGACAAGAAGATCTACGAACGCGTCCGCAAGGCGGCCGCCGGCCGTCCCCGATTCGTCCTGCACGACGGTCCGCCGTACGCGAATGGCGACATCCACCTGGGCCACTCGGTCAACAAGATCCTCAAGGACATGGTCGTCAAATCGCGCACCATCGCCGGCTTCGACGCGCCGTACGTGCCAGGCTGGGACTGCCACGGCATGCCGATCGAGATCCAGATCGAAAAACAGTTCGGCAAGAACCTGCCGACGGCCGAGGTGCTGCAAAAGGCCCGCGCCTACGCGCTCGAGCAGGTCGACCGCCAGCGCGCCGGCTTCATCCGCCTGGGCGTGCTGGGCGAATGGGACAATCCGTACCTGACGATGAACTTCAGTAACGAGGCCGACGAGCTGCGCGCCCTCGGCACGATGCTCGACAAGGGTTACGTCTACCGCGGCCTGAAGCCCGTGAACTGGTGCTTCGACTGCGGCTCGGCACTGGCCGAGGCGGAAGTGGAATACCAGGACAAGCGCGACCCCGCGATCGACGTCGGCTTCCCGTTCGCGGAACCGGACAAGGTCGCGCAGGCGTTCGGCCTGGACGCGCTGCCCGCGGGCGACGGCTTCATCGTGATCTGGACGACGACCCCGTGGACGATCCCGTCGAACCAGGCGCTGAACGTGCATCCGGAAGTGACGTACGCGCTCGTGAAAGCCGATCGCAACGGCCAACCGATCCTGCTGATCGTGGCGAACGACCTGGCCGAAAGCGTCCTGCAGCGCTACAAGCTGGAAGGCGGGATCGTCGCGACGACGACCGGCGACAAGCTGGGCGGCCTCCGCTTCAAGCACCCGCTGCACGCGGCCGATCCGTTCTACGACCGCACGTCGCCCGTCTACCTGGCCGAGTACGTGACGACCGACAGCGGCACCGGCGTCGTCCACTCCGCGCCGGCCTATGGCCTGGAAGACTTCCAGTCCTGCAAGGCGCACGGCATGAAGGACGACGAGATCCTGAAGCCCGTGATGGGCGACGGCCGCTTCGCCAGCACGCTGCCGCTGTTCGGCGGCATGACGATCTGGGAAGCATCGAAGCCGATCTGCAACGCCCTGTCCGAAGCCGGCGCCCTGTTCGAGCTGAAGATGTTCGACCACAGCTACATGCACTGCTGGCGCCACAAGACGCCGATCGTCTACCGCGCGACGAGCCAGTGGTTCGCCGGCATGGACGTCAAGCCGAAGGACGGCGGCCCGACCTTGCGCGAATCCGCGCTGGCCGGCATCGCCGAGACGCAGTTCTTCCCCGACTGGGGCCAGGCGCGCCTGCAGGGCATGATCGCCAACCGTCCGGACTGGACCCTGTCGCGCCAGCGCCAGTGGGGCGTCCCGATGGCCTTCTTCCTGCACAAGGAAACCGGCGACCTGCACCCGCGCACGCCGGAGCTGCTGGAGCAGGTGGCCAGGCTGATCGAACAGGGCGGCATCGACGCCTGGCACAAGCTCGACCCGCGCGACCTGCTGGGCGATGAAGCCGCGATGTACGAAAAGAACCGCGACACGCTGGACGTGTGGTTCGACTCGGGCACGACGCACCAGACCGTGCTGCGCGGCTCGCACGCGGCGCAGTCGCACTTCCCGGCCGACCTGTACCTGGAAGGCTCGGACCAGCACCGCGGCTGGTTCCACTCGTCGCTGCTGACGTCGTCGATGCTGAATGGCCGTCCGCCGTACAAGGCGCTGCTCACGCACGGCTTCACCGTGGACGAACATGGCCGCAAGATGTCGAAATCGCTCGGCAACGTGCTGTCGCCGCAAAAGATCAGCGACACGCTGGGCGCCGACATCCTGCGCCTGTGGGTCGCGTCGACCGACTATACGGGCGAACTGGCGCTGTCCGAAGAGATCCTGAAGCGCGTGACGGAGGCATATCGCCGCATCCGCAACACGCTGCGCTTCCTGCTCGCGAACACGTCGGACTTCGATCCGGTCAAGAACGCCGTGCCGGCGACCGAGCTGCTCGAGATCGACCGCTACGCGTTGGCCGAGACCGCGCGCCTGCAGGATGACGTGGCCAAGCACTTCGAACGCTACGAATTCCACCCGGTCGTCGCGCGCCTGCAGAACTTCTGCTCGGAAGACCTGGGCGGCTTCTACCTCGACATCCTGAAGGACCGCCTGTACACGACGGGCGTGAACTCGCACGCGCGCCGCTCGGCGCAGACCGCGCTGTGGCACATCGCGCATTCTCTGCTGCGCATCATGGCGCCGATCCTGTCGTTCACCGCGGAGGAAGCGTGGGCCGTGTTCGCGGGCGAGCAGGCCTACAAGGACAGCGACGAGACCATCTTCACGCAGACCTTGTGGACCTTCCCGGCGATCGCGGACGGCACCGCGCTGCTGGACAAGTACGCGCTGCTGCGCGCCGTCCGTGCCGACGTCACCAAGCAGCTGGAAGAAGTGCGCGCATCCGGCGCGATCGGCTCGTCGCTGCAGGCGGAACTGGCGCTCAGGGCGGCCGGCGACAAGTACGCGACGCTGGCCAGCCTGGACGACGACCTGAAGTTCGTGTTCATCACGTCGCAGGCGACCGTCGAACAGGTCGCCGACGCCGCGGAGGAAGCCGTCACCGTGACGCCGTCCGCGGCCGCCAAGTGCGAGCGCTGCTGGCACTACCGCCGCGACGTGGGCCATGACCACGCGCATCCGGGCCTGTGCGGCCGCTGCACGAGCAACCTGTTCGGCAGCGGGGAACAGCGCCGCTTCGCCTGACGTACCAGCGCCCCGGGCCGCGTGCCCGGGGTTTTACCTTTACGACCATCGACATGGCCAGCAAAAAAAAACCAACATTCTCCGCCGTCTCGTCGCGCTCGGGCGGCAGCCTGACGCCGTGGCTCGGCATCGCCTTCATCGTCATCCTGCTCGACCAGATCAGCAAGATCACCATCACGCGCACCTTCATGCACGGCGAAGAGAAGTCCATCACGAGCTTCTTCAACCTGGTCCTCGCGTATAACAAGGGGGCCGCATTCAGCTTCCTGTCCGACCAGGGCGGCTGGCAGCGCTACCTGTTCGCCGGCATCGCCATCGCGGCCGTCGGCTTCATCATCTACCTGCTGCGCAAGCACGCGGGCCAGCGCATGTTCTGCTGGGCCCTCGCGCTGATCATGGGCGGCGCCCTCGGCAACCTCGTCGACCGCGTCGCCTACGGCCACGTGATCGACTTCCTCGACTTCTACTGGCGCGGCGTCGGCCACTTCCCGGCTTTTAATATCGCGGACACCGCGATCACGATCGGCGCCTTCCTGTTCATCATCGATGAGCTGCGCCGCGTGAACAAACACTGAGCACGGAGGAACCATGAGCATGGACCTGAAGGGCAAGAAGATCGTCCTAGGCCTGTCCGGCGGCGTGGCCTGCTACAAGGCCGCGGAACTGTGCCGCGCCCTCACCAAACAGGGTGCGCACGTGCAGGTCGTGATGACCGAGGCGGCCACCCATTTCATCGGCACCGTGACGATGCAGGCGCTGTCCGGCCGCGGCGTGTTCACGGACCAGTGGGATGGCCGCATCCCCAACAACATGGCGCACATCGACCTCACGCGCGATGCCGACGCCATCCTCGTCGCGCCCTGCTCGGCCGACTTCCTGTTCAAGCTCGCGCACGGCGCCACCGACGACCTGCTGTCGACCCTGTGCCTCGCGCGCCCGCACCACGTGCCGCTGCTCGTCGCACCGGCGATGAACGTCGAGATGTGGGAAAAGGCGCCCACGCAGCGCAACGTCGCGCAGCTGCGCGACGACGGCGTCCGCATCCTGGGCCCGGCCGCCGGCTCGCAGGCCTGCGGCGAGACGGGCATGGGCCGCATGCTCGAACCGGACGAACTGCTCGAGGAACTCGTCGCGTCGTTCCAGCCGAAGCTCCTGGCGGGAAAACGCGTGCTGATCACGGCCGGTCCGACGTATGAAGCGATCGACCCCGTGCGCGGCATCACGAACCTCTCATCCGGGAAGATGGGCTATGCGATCGCGCGCGCCGCGCGCGAGGCCGGCGCGGACGTCACGCTCGTCTCCGGACCGACGTCGCTGCCCACCCCGCATGGCGTGCGCCGCATCGACGTGCAGAGCGCGCGCCAGATGCTGGACGCCGTCATGGCCGCCGTCTCCGGCCAGCACATCTTCGTGGGCGTGGCGGCCGTCGCCGACTGGCGCGTGGACAATGCCAGCGCCCAGAAGATCAAGAAGGACGGCAGCGGCGACGCCCCGCAACTTCACTTCGCGCAGAACCCGGACATCCTCGCGACCGTCGCCGCGACCACGTCGCTGAACGGCTGGCCGTATTGCGTCGGCTTCGCGGCCGAATCGGAAAACCTGATCGAATACGGCGCGGTGAAACGCGAGAAAAAAGGCATTCCTCTGCTCGTGGGCAATATCGGCCCGCAGACGTTCGGGCAGGATGAGAATGCGATCGTGCTGTTCGACGAAAGCGGCCACACGGTGCTCCCGCGCGCGACCAAGCTGGAACTGGCGCGTCAGCTCGTTTCCGAAATTGCCAAGCGTCTGGAACAACGTTCGCTGCTGGCCTGATTCACCCGTACCACACAAGCACTCCATGAAGAATATCGACCTGAAAATCCTCGACCCGCGCATGAAGGACTTCCTGCCGGCCTATGCCACCGCCGGCAGCGCCGGCCTCGACCTGCGTGCCTGCATCGAGGCGCCCATGACCATCGCCCCCGGCGAGACGGTGCTGGTGCCGACCGGCCTCGCCATCCACATCGGCGATCCGGGCTATGCGGCGATGATCCTGCCCCGTAGTGGACTCGGCCATAAGAACGGCATTGTTCTGGGGAATCTGGTAGGCTTGATCGACTCCGATTACCAGGGCCAGCTGATGGTCTCGACCTGGAATCGCGGCCAGGCCACGTTCACCCTGCAGCCGATGGACCGCCTGGCGCAGCTGATCGTGGTGCCTGTCATGCAGGTGGGCTTCAACGTCGTGGAGGATTTCGCAACGAGCGACCGGGGCGCAGGAGGATTCGGCTCCACCGGCAAACAATAAACTATGAGGAGCACATGACCGGACATCTTCGTCAGCGCCCCGCGGGTTTCAGGACGACCGCGCTGGGCATCACCGCAGCCCTGCTGCTGTCGGCCTGCGCCACGCAGGCACCGCGTCAACCGTCGGCCACGCCGCGCGTCACCGAACGCCCCGTCGAAGCTCCGGCCCTGAGCCCGCAGATGGCCGCCGCCGCGGACACCCTGACGAAGATGGCGGCCCTGCAGGAGCGCCTGTACAAGGTCGCGGCGCCGCTACTGATCCAGAATGCCGAATTGTGCAAGGGCCAGGCGCGCAACCTCCTCGGCTTCACGGCGAAGAACCGCTGGTCCTATCCAGGCGAATACAACGAAGCCGCGCACGTCGCCTTCGGCATGGACGAACGCCTGCAGGTGACCGACGTGCTGGCCGGCAGCGGCGCCGCGCGCGCCGGCCTGCAGGAGGGCGACGTGCTGCTCGCCGCCGCCGGCAAGCCGCTGCCGGCCGGAGAGCATGCGCTGTCCCAGGCGGGCGCGCTGTTCGGCAAGATCCTCGCATCGCAGGCGAGCCTGCCGATGACGATCGAGCGCCGCCGCAGCGAGCGCCAGCTGACCATTCCCGTCACGCGCGCCTGCGCCTTCGCGATCGAACTGGGCAACGCGGACAACGTCAACGCGTACGGCGACGGCAGCCGCGTACTCGTCACGCGCGGCATGATCAACTTTACGCACGACGACGACGAACTGGCCTTCGTGCTGGCCAAGACGATGGCCCACAACATGCTTGGCCACCCGTCCTCGCAACGCAACAGCGCGACGATCGGCAGCATCATCGACAACCTGAAGAGCATCACGCCCGACACGTCGATGCTGATCGGCAGCGGCGGCATCAAGGCCATGCCGGCCGACGCGGACGCCGCCGCCGACCGCCTCGGCATCTACCTGGCCGCGCGCGCCGGCTACGACGTCAAGGACGCGCCCGCGTTCTGGAACCGCCTGGCCGAGAGCTATCCGCCCAGCGTGTTGAACGGCTACAGCGCCAATCATCCGGCGCTGCCGCAGCGCCTGTCCGCGGTGGAGAAAGCGATCGCCGAGGTCAAGGCCAGGCGGGCGGCGAAGAAGCCGCTGGTGCCGTGAGCGCCAACGGCTAAGCGTCATCAACAAGGACCGCGTTTGCGGTCCTTTTCATATCCGCGTGGGCTCGGGGAGCCCACCCTACCTGTAACGCCAACGTAGGGTGGGCACCACGTGCCCACGCGTTCAACCAGCCGCAAATCAGCCGGCCGCCAGCAACACCTCCACGCTTTTTGTATCATTACCAATTCCCCTGCCCCGTCGCGCAATTCAAGCGCAAGAAACGGGAAGGCCGGGGAAGCCCCTGCGTCTATCCTCCCGGGAACCATGAACACTGCCAACCTGCTGCGCCTCATCGTGCTTGCCTCCATCTGGGGCGGCTCCTTCCTCTTCATGCGCATCAGCGCGCCGACGCTCGGCCCCGCGGTGCTCATCGAATTCCGCGTGCTGTTCGCGGCGCTGTTCCTCGCCATCGTCGGCGTCGTGCTCAAGAAGCGCCTCGACATGCGCGCGCACTGGAAGCATTACTTCATCCTCGGCTTCTTCAACTCCGCGTTCCCGTTCCTGCTGTTCGCGTTCGCGGCGCGCACCTTGCCGGCGTCCGTGCTGGCCGTGCTGAACGCCACCGCGCCGATGTGGGGCGCGCTGCTCGGCGCCGTGTGGGGACGCCAGGCGATCCGCGCCCGCACGGCGCTGGGCCTCGTGCTGGGCACCGTCGGCGTGGCTCTGCTCGTCGGCTTCGACCACGCGACGAGCCGCCCCGGCGCCGGCCTCGCCGTCGCCGCCGCGCTGGTGGCCGCGTTGAGCTACAGCGTCGCGAGCCTGTATGCGCGCACAGCGCAAAGCGTGGAGCCGTTCGCCAACGCGCACGGCACGATGTGGACGTCCGCGCTGATGGTGCTGCCCGCCCTGCCCCTGTTCCCGCCGGCCGGCGCGCCGACCGTCGGCATCGTCGGCGCCGTGATCGCACTGGGCGTGCTGTGCAGCGGCATCGCGTACATCCTGTATTTCAAATTGATCGAGGAAGTCGGCACGACGTCCGCCCTGACGGTCACGTTCCTGAGCCCCGTCTTCGGCATCCTGTGGGGCGCGCTGTTCCTCGGCGAGGCGATCGGCTGGTACACGATCGTGGGCTCGGCCATCACGCTGGTCGGCACCGCGTTCGTCACGGGTTTCGTCCCGCGCTTCGGCCGCGATGCGCCCGTGCCGGTCTCCACCAAAATGAGCAGCAAATGAGCCGCCACACGATCGCGCTGCCGGCCGGCTATCGCCACGCGGACGCGTACACGTTCCACGGCCGCGATGCCGATGCGCTGGCCGAAATCGTCGATGCGCAGGCGCGACGTATCCGCAAGGGCGTGCTGCTGGACGGCGTGCCGACGCTGCTCGACATCGCGCTGCACGCGGACCGTGCCGAGTGCGTCGTCGACAGCGACGGCGCCACCTCGGAGGCTGCGGTCCAGGACGCCCTCGTGAACATGCTGGGCCTGCGCATCGACCCCGCGCCGTTCGAACAGGCCGTGCGCGCCGATCCGCTGCTCGGCCCCGTCGTCGCGCGCCAGCCTGGCCTGCGCGTGATCCAGTCGGCCACCGTGTTCGAAGCGCTGACGTGGGCCATCATCGGCCAGCAGATCAACCTGCCGTTCGCCATTTCCCTGCGCCGCACGTTCATCGGCCTGGCGGGACGCGCGCATTCGAGCGGCCTCTGGTGTTATCCGGAAGCGGCCGACGTGGCCCGTCTCGACATCGAACAACTGACCAGCCGTAAATTTTCCGGCGCGAAGGCGGAGACCTTGTTGCGCTTCGCCCGTCTCGTGGCCGACGGCACGCTGCCGCTGGACCGCACGGATGAACCGGCCGGCGTGAGCGAGCGCCTGCTCGCGGTCAAGGGCATCGGCCCGTGGACCATCAACTATGCGCTGCTGCGCGGCTGGGGCTACGCCGACTGTTCGCTGCACGGCGACGTGGCCGTGCGCAACGCCATCGGCCGGCTGACGGGCGGCGAGCGGCCCGGCATGCGCGAGGCCGAAGAATTTCTCGAAGCCTACCGCCCGCACCGCACGATGGCCGCGGCCTACCTCTGGGCCAGCCTGAACCAGCCCACCGGCTGACGCCGCTTTGTGCCGCCACAAGGCGCGGCCCCTCCGCTTGTCCAGACTGCTCGTAGCCTGAAACAAGCGGAGCGCATCATGAAAGCACGGACATGCATGGCGGCGGTGCTGCTGGTCCACGCCGCCCTGGCCCACGCCGGCACGCAAGATCCCGCCGACCGCGGCGCCTATCTGTCGCTGGCATTCGGCAACGGCCGCATCTACGGCGGCAACGCGACCGGCTACCAGTGGATGCGCGGACGCACGTTCGAAGTCCGCGCCGGACGCGAGCAGGCAGTATGAGGACCGCTGGGGCATCGGCACCAAATTCCTGTTCGAAGGCGACGACGGCGCGCGGGTCGACCGGCGCGGCGCCGCGGCGCAGCTGTGGTACGAGCAGCCCGTGACGCGCTGTCCGCGCGCACGCGCGCCATCGTCAACTTCAACCGCATCAAGACGTTCCGCAAGACGAACGACCGCGACCTGTTCCAGGTCGGCCTGCTGCGGCGGTTCTAGGTCCTAGTGATAGTCCTGCCAGCGCGGCAGCCCGTCGAACTGCTGCGCGCCCTCGCCGGCGAACCGGATCAGTTCGGGCAAGGGCACCATGGCCAGGTTGTCGCGCCCGTAGTGCCCGCCCAGCGCACTGGGTATTTTCAGACAATACTTGCGTCCGGCCGTCAGCGGGCCCAGCGTGGTCTCCGCGAGGCGCACCTGGTCGTGCATGTACCAGCCGTCGAGGAATTCCTGGTTGTACGACAGGGCGTCGAGGGCGGCGCGGTCCTCGGCCACCGGTTCGCAGCGCAGGTCTTGCGGCGACAGGCGCCAGTACATGCCGTCCTCGTCGCGGACGATCAGGTTGCCGAAGGCGTTCTCGCCCAGCACCTCGACCGCGTGGAGGCCGGTCCAGCCCCACGCGTCGTTGATGTCTTCCACAGTAATCATCGTTCACTCCGCATTAACGCATCCGGAGACTTCGACCGGGCTGGGCGGCGGATGTTGCGGGGATCGCGGGCACGCTTGAGGCGAGTCGAAAGGGCGACCCAAAACGAAAAAGCCGCTGATCCGGAACAGGATCAGCGGCTTTGGAATCTGGTTGCGGGGACAGGATTTGAACCTGTGACCTTCGGGTTATGAGCCCGACGAGCTGCCAGACTGCTCCACCCCGCGTCTGATGATTCGTATTATACGCACCTTCCACACTTTAGGCAATCGCAGTTCTCCGGCCCGCCCGGATCGCAGCATAAGCCGCCTCCGCCGAGGCGCGCGTCGCGGGCGGATTGCGGCCCAGTCGCTCCCAATACAGTGGTAAAGTAAGGGCAACTTAATTTATCTGCTTCCTATGAAATTCTGCTCCGAGTGCGCCCACCCGGTCACGGTGGCCATCCCCGAAGGCGACAACCGTCCGCGTTACGTGTGCACCCATTGCGGCACGATCCACTACCAGAACCCCAAGATGGTGATCGGCTCGATCCCCGTGTGGGAACAGGACGGCGAACTGAAGGTCCTGCTGTGCAAGCGCGCCATCGAGCCGCGCTACGGCTACTGGACGCTGCCGGCCGGTTTCATGGAAAACGGCGAGACCACGAGCGCGGCCGCCGCGCGCGAGACGGAAGAGGAAGCGGGCGCCAACATCGAGCTGGGCAATCTGTTCACCCTGCTGAACGTCGTGCACGTGCACCAGGTCCATATGTTCTATCTGGCGCGCCTCGTCGACCTGGACTTTGCACCGGGCATCGAAAGCCTGGACGTGCAATTGTTCAGCGAAGCCGAGATCCCGTGGGCCGATCTGGCCTTCCCCACGATCCGCACGACGCTCGAACTGTTCTTCGCCGACCGCGCGCAGATGCGCGAGGCCGGCGGCACCTATGGATTCCACACCCGCGACATCGCGGGTCCGATGCGGGCGCCCGTCCAACCCGACTGACAGGGCGTACGACGATGATTCCCTGGCTCGAGGCCCATACGCCGTTCCCCGACGTGTCCGAAGCGTTGACGACCGACGCGCCGGGCCTGCTCGCAGCCGGCGCGGACCTCTCGCCGCAGCGCCTGCTGCAGGCGTACCGGAACGGCATCTTCCCCTGGTTTTCCGAGGGCCAGCCGATCCTCTGGTGGAGCACCGACCCGCGCATGGTGCTGTACACCGACCGCTTCAAGGTCAGCGACAGCCTGAAGAAAACACTGCGCAAGATCGAGCGCAGCCGCCAGGCCGGCGGGCCGTGGGTCGTGCGCTTCGACGGCGCCTTCGAAGCGGTGATGCGCGCCTGCGCCGCGCCCCGCAAGGACGGGCCGGGCACGTGGATCTCGGAAGACATCATCGCCGGCTACACGGGCCTGCACCGCATGGGGTATGCGCACTCGTCCGAGGTCTGGCTGGACGGCGAACTGGTCGGCGGTGCCTATGGCGTGTGCATCGGCCGCATGTTCTACGGCGAATCGATGTTCGCGCGCGTGTCGGATGCGTCGAAGGTCGCGCTCGCGTACCTCGTCGCCTTCTTGCGCAGCCACGGCGTGAACATGGTCGACTGCCAGCAGGAGACGGGCCACCTGGCCTCGCTGGGCGCGGTGCCGATCCCGCGCCGGGATTTCCTGCAGCACCTGCGCCAGGCGATCCAGGAACCGCCGATCGAACGTTGGGAAGTCGCGCCACCGTTGACGGCCTAACGGTGCGCGGCGCCGTCTTTGGCTACAATGGGTTCAACACACGTCGTTCCGAGAGCTTTGCATGACGCACCTGAATGATCTGCCATTTTCCACGCTGCAGTTCTATACGACGGCACCGTATCCTTGCAGCTACCTCGACGCACGCCAGGCCCGCTCGCAGGTCGCCACGCCGTCGCACCTGATCAATGCGGACGTGTATTCGGAACTCGTGCGCAACGGTTTCCGCCGCAGCGGCATCTTCACCTACCGTCCCTATTGCGACGGCTGCCGGGCCTGCATCCCGGTGCGCGTCGCCGCCGAGCGCTTCACGCCCAATCGCAGCCAGCGGCGCGCATGGAAGCGTCACGAGGACCTGACGGCGATGGTGGCCAACCTGTCGTTCTCCGACGAGCACTATGCGCTGTACCTGCGCTACCAGACCACGCGCCACGTGGGCGGCGGCATGGACCAGGACAGCCGCGACCAGTACGCGCAATTCCTGCTGCAGAGCCGCGTCAACACGCGCCTCGTGGAATTCCGCGAACCGGACGGGCTGCTCCGCATGGTGTCGATCATCGACGTGCTGTCGGACGGCCTGTCGTCCGTCTACACGTTCTTCGACCCGGACGTGGCCGGTGCGTCGTTCGGCACGTACAACGTGATGTGGCAGATCGGCCAGGCGCGCGAACTGGGCCTGCCCTACGTCTACCTCGGTTACTGGATCGAGCAGAGCCCGAAGATGGCGTACAAGATCAATTTCAGGCCGTTGGAAGCCCGTATTGACGGCGCATGGGGTGTTCTGGATCGTTGAAACCCCCAAGGACATGCGGTATTGCTGCCACACAAGGTAAAATGTCGCGAATTCTCGATAGCCGACCATGTCCGATAATCTCCTGTACGCCCTCGCCCGCCCGCTGCTGTTCTCCCTCGACCCCGAAACGGCCCACAACGTCACGCTCCCCGCCCTGCGCCGCGCCGCCGCGCTGGGGTTGACGGGCATTGTCCGCAAACCGAAGCCCGATCCGCGCACGGTCATGGGCATCACGTTCCCGAACCCGGTCGGCCTGGCTGCCGGCCTGGACAAGGACGGCGCCTACATCGACGGCCTGGCCGCGCTCGGCTTCGGCTCCATCGAAATCGGCACCGTGACGCCGCGCGCCCAGCCCGGCAACCCGCGCCCGCGCATGTTCCGCCTGCCGGCCGCGCGCGGCATCATCAACCGCATGGGCTTCAACAACGGCGGCGTCGACGCCTTCGTCGCCAACGTCCAGGCGTCGCGCTTCTACCAGGAACGCCAGGGCGTGCTGGGCCTGAACATCGGCAAGAACGCCGACACGCCCATCGAGCGCGCGGCCGACGATTACGTCGCATGCCTGCAAAAGGTGTATCCGTACGCCAGCTATGTCACCGTCAACATCTCGTCGCCGAACACGAAGAACCTGCGCCAGCTGCAGGGCGCATCCGAACTGGATGCCCTGCTGTCGCAGCTGAAGGAAGAACAGTCGCGCCTGGCCGACAAGTACGGCCACTATGTGCCGCTGGCGCTGAAGATCGCGCCGGACGTCGATGGCGACCAGATCCGCAACATCGGCGGCGCCCTCGTCCGCCACGGCATCGACGGCGTGATCGCCACCAATACCACGCTGGCCCGCCGCGACGTGGAAGGCATGCGCCATGCGGCCGAACAGGGCGGCCTGTCGGGCGCGCCCGTGTTCGAACAGTCGACCATCGTGATCCGTGCGCTGAAGGCGGAAGTCGGCAACGCCGTGCCGATCATCGGCGTGGGCGGCATCCTGAGCGGACGCGATGCGAAGGCCAAGATCGATGCGGGTGCCCAGCTCGTGCAGTTGTACAGCGGCCTGATCTACCGGGGTCCCGCGCTCGTGCGCGAGTGCGCCGACGCGTTGCGTGGGCAGCGCTAAAGAGAACGTCGTTCCCGCGAAGGCGGGAACCCAATTTTGCGTGCCGGCTGCGCGAGCAGACTTGGGTCCCTGCCTTCGCAGCGACGACGTTGTTTTATGTTGCGTTCGATTGTGTGTAGCGGCTTTTAATCCGCTACAACCGGATGCAGCGCCTTCTCGATATCCGACTTCGTGAAACCCTGGGCGAAGCGCTCGATGAAGTCGTAGGCATACGCGCGCAGGTAGGCACCGCGGCGCACCGCAAGACGCGTCACGTTCGGCGCGAACAAATGCGACGACTCGATCGCGCGCAGCCCGCGGTCGCGGCCGTGGTCGAATGCCATCGAAGCGACGATACCGACACCCATCCCCAGCGACACGTACTGCTTGATGACGTCCGAGTCCATCGCCGTCAGCATGATGTCCGGGCTCACGCCGGCGGCGGCGAACGCCGCGTCGATGTGGCTGCGGCCGGTAAAGCCCACGTCGTACGTGATCAGCGGGAATTCGGCCAGGTCGGACAGCTTGATGGGCGACCGCTGCAGCAGCGGATGCCCATCCGGTACGACGACGAGGTGGCTCCAGCGGTAGCACGGGAACGACACGAGGTCGGGGAACGTGGACAGGCCTTCCGTCGCGATACCGATGTCGGCGCGGCCCGACAACACCCATTCCGCGATGTGATCCGGCGCGCTCTGCTGCAGGGCGATGCGCACGTTCGGGAACGTCGTGCGGAACGCCTGCACCACCTGCGGCAGCGCGTAGCGCGCCTGCGTGTGGGTGACGGCGACCGTGAGCGTGCCGCTGTCCTGCGCGGCGTATTCGCTGCTGGCCTGCTGCAGGTTCTCCGCTTCGACGAGCAGGCGCTCGATGATCTTCAGGATGCCCTTGCCCGGATCCGTGAGCCCGGTCAGGCGCTTGCCGTTGCGCTCGAAGATGACGACGCCCAGTTCGTCCTCCAGCTCGCGGATCTGGCGCGACACGCCCGGCTGCGACGTGAACAGGGCGTTGGCCACGTCCGTCAGATTGAAATTGCGGCGCGCGGCTTCGCGCACCGAACGCAGCTGTTGGAAATTCAAATGCCTTCTCCTTGGTCGACGAATACGTGCATGCGCCTGGGTTTCACCAGCAGCGTCTCGCCGTCGCGCAGTCCCAGTTCGCGGTAGCGCTCGTTGGGGATGACGGCTTCGATGATCTGGGCATTGTCGGCGCGCTCCAGGTCCAGCTGGGCCAGCGGGCCGATCGCGTGCGCGCGGCGCAGCTTCACGGCGACGCCCTCCCCGCCCGCGACATAGCGCTCGACGTCGAGGTCGTGGGGACGGACGTAGGCGATGCCTTCGCCGTTCTTCACGTCCGCGAACTGCGGCGCGTGGAACGTGGCGTCGCCGCTGGCCAGCACGCCGTCGTTCACGCGGCCATGGAACAGGTTGACGTTGCCCAGGAAGCCGTAGACGAATGGCGACGCCGGATGGTTGTACACGTCGCTGGGCGTACCCAGCTGCTCGATGTGGCCCTTGTTCATCAGGACGACCTGGTCCGCCACTTCGAGCGCCTCTTCCTGGTCGTGGGTGACGAAGATCGACGTCACGTGCAGCTCGTCGTGCAGCTGGCGCAGCCAGCGGCGCAGTTCCTTGCGCACTTTCGCATCGAGCGCGCCGAACGGTTCGTCCAGCAGCAGCACGCGGGGTTCCACCGCGAGGGCACGCGCCAGGGCAATGCGCTGGCGCTGGCCGCCGGACAACTGCGGCGGATAGCGGTCGGCGATCCAGTCCAGCTGCACGAGCTCCAGCAGCTTCTTCACTTTCTCGCGAATCACCGCTTCCGACGGGCGCTCCTTGCGCGGCTTCACGCGCAGGCCAAAGGCGACGTTCTCGAACACGGTCATGTGCTTGAACAGCGCGTAATGCTGGAACACGAAGCCGACCTGGCGCTCGCGCACGTGACGGTTCGAGGCGTCGTCGCCGTCGAGCAGCACGCGGCCCGCGTCGGGGAATTCGAGGCCGGCGATGATGCGCAACAGCGTCGTCTTGCCGCAGCCTGACGGGCCCAGCAGCGCCGTCAGCTCGCCGTCGGCAAACTTCAGCGACACGTCGTCCAGGGCCGTGAACTGGCCGAACTGCTTGCGGATGTGTTGGACTTCGATCGTCATGTCTTACTCCGTGGTGTGGTCCTGCACGCTGGCTTTCTGTGCCTGGTGCATGCGCCATTCGATAAAGGTTTTCACCGCCAGGGTCACGAGGGCCAGCAGTGCCAGCAGCGACGCGATCGCGAACGCGGCCGTGAAGTTGTATTCGTTGTAGAGGATCTCGACCTGTAGCGGCATCGTGTTCGTCTCGCCGCGGATGTGGCCGGAGACGACCGACACGGCGCCGAACTCGCCCATCGCCCGGGCGTTACACAGGATCACGCCGTACAGCAGGCCCCACTTGATGTTCGGGAGCGTGACCTTGAAGAAGGTCTTCCAGCCGGACGCACCCAGCACGAGGGCCGCCTCTTCCTCTTCGCTGCCCTGCGCCTGCATCAGCGGGATCAGTTCGCGGGCGACGAACGGGAACGTGACGAAGACGGTCGCCAGCACGATGCCGGGGACGGCGAACAGGATCTTGATGTCGTGGTCCATCAGCCACGGGCCGAACCAGCCCTGCGAGCCGAACAGCAGCACATAGATCAGGCCCGCGATCACGGGCGAGACCGAGAACGGCAGGTCGATCAGCGACAGCAGGATGCTCTTGCCGGGGAAGTCGAACTTGGCGATCGTCCACGCGGCCGCCACGCCGAACACGAGGTTCAGCGGCACGGCGATGCCGGCGGCGATGAACGTCAGCTTGATGGCGGACAGCGCGTCCGGGTCGAGCACGGACTCCTTGTACACATCCCAGCCCTTCTTCAGGGCTTCGGTGAACACGGCCACGAGCGGCACGAACAGGAACAGCGTGAGGAAGATCAGCGCGACGGCGATCAGCGCGTAGCGCACCCAGCTTGGCTCCAGCGTATTGGTGGCCTTGCGCGGCGCATTCGCCACCGCGGCAGCCTTGTCTTTCAGGTGATCGTCGAGAACGGCACTCATATTATTTGCCCGCACGCTTGCGCGCCCAGGCCTGCAGCAGGTTGATGGCCAGCAGGAGCATGAACGACACGAGCAGCATCACGACGGCAATGGCCGTGGCGCCCGTGTAGTCGTACTGCTCCAGCTTGGTGATGATGAACAGCGGCGTGATCTCGGAGACCATCGGCATGTTGCCGGCGATGAAGATGACGGAACCGTATTCGCCGGTGGCGCGGGCGAACGCGAGGGCAAAGCCCGTCAGCAGCGCCGGCACGACACTCGGCAGGATCACGCGGGTGAAGGTCTGCCACGGGCCGGCGCCCAGGCTCGCGGCGGCCTCTTCCAGTTCGCGCTCCGCGTCTTCCAGCACCGGCTGCACCGTGCGCACGACGAACGGCAGGCCGATGAAGGTCAGCGCGATGACGACGCCCAGCGGCGTGAACGCGACCTTGATGCCGAGCGGTTCCAGGTGCTTGCCGATCCAGCCGTTGGACGAATACAGCGCCGTCAGGGTGATGCCGGCGACCGCGGTCGGCAGCGCGAACGGCAGGTCGACCAGCGCATCGACGAAGCGCTTGCCGGGGAACTGGTAACGCACGAGCACCCACGCGACGATGCCGCCGAACACGACATTGATGGCGGCGCCGATCAGTGCGGCGCCGAAGCTCAGGCGGTACGACGCCATCACGCGCGGCGACGTCACGGCGCTCACGAACGCGTCCCAGCTCATCGTGAACGTCTTCAGGAAGATGGCCGACAGCGGGATCAGCACCAGCAGCGCCAGATAGAAAATCGTGAACCCGAGCGAGAGCCCAAAGCCGGGAAGCACCCGGTTGGCGCTGTTTCGCGATAGTAAAGTGGTCATCTTACGCCTTATTACAATTTCTTCTAACGGAACGAAATAATCTCACTGGAAAGACATATTACAAACGAAGCATTCCTCATTTGCATAGACGTTTCCCGCATTAGCAAGATCCAAAAAGCAGGAAAGGCGCCTCGCGGCGCCTTTCTCGTCAGTGGAGCAGCTTGACCGCCACTCCCGCCAGCGTCATCGCCAGCAATCCTCTCAGCACTTTCTCGGGCACGGCCCGGGCCGCCCATGAGCCGATCGTGATGCCGGGCAGCGAGCCGATCAGCAGCGCCGACAACAGCGCCCAGTTGATCGAGCCCAGCCACCAGTGGCCGAACGCGGCGATCGCGGTCAACGGCACGGCATAGGCGATGTCGGTGCCGGCCACCTCGGCGGGCGTCAGGTGCGGGTACAGCATGACGAGCAAGGTGGCGCCGATCGCACCGGCGCCGATCGACGAGATCGTCACGAGCGTGCCCAGCACCGCGCCGGACACGACCGTGGCAGCGACGAGGCTGCGGCCCTGCAGCTGGCGCGACGGCTTGGCGTTGACCCAGGCGAGCATCTTGCCGCGGAACAGGATCGCGACGACGGTCAGCAGCACGGACACGGCGATCGAATAGCGGATCACCTTGCCGATGGATGCATTGAGCGGACCGAAATATTGCAGGGCGAGCGTGGCGACGAGCGCGGCCGGCAGCGCGCCAAGGCACAGGCGGCCGACGATGTCCCAGTGCACGGTGCCGCGCGAACGGTGGGTGACGGTGCCGGCGGTCTTGGTGATCGAGGCGAAGGCGAGGTCGGTGCCGACGGCGACGGATGGCGTGACGCCGAACAGCAGCGTCAACAGCGGCGTCATCAGCGAACCGCCGCCGACCCCGGTCATGCCGACCAGCAAGCCAACGGCGAATCCCGACAAAATGTATTGAATGGACATGCTTTACCCCCAGAATGGCTCCAAGGGTAATGGTCCTCAGCCGCAAAACAAACAACACGTTCCTTATTTGCTTATGCGGGCTATGCGTTAATGCAAGCGTTACGCGTCATTCGGGCCGTAGGTGGGCACCCCGTGCCCACCATGCATACCGCGTACGCCGATTATTTGTTCGGCTGCGGGGTCAGACGGAGATACGGCTTCGGCGCATTGAAACCCTTCGGATATTTCTGCTTGAGCTGCTCCGGATCCTGAATGGTCAGCGGGATGATCACGTCATCGCCATCCTTCCAGTTGCCCGGCGTCGCGACGGTGTAGCCGTCGGTCAGCTGCAGGGCGTCGATCACGCGCAGCACTTCGTCGAAGTTGCGGCCGGTGCTCATCGGGTAGGTGATGGTCAGGCGGACTTTCTTGGCCGGATCGATCACGAACAGCGAACGCACGGTCGCGGTGGCCGACTGGTTCGGGTGGATCATGTCGTACAGCTGCGAGACCGACTTGTCGGCATCGGCGATGATCGGGAAGCCGACGACGGTCTGCTGGGTCTCCTCGATATCCTTGATCCATGCCTTGTGCTGCTCGGCCGGGTCGACGGACAGCGCGATCGCCTTGACGTTGCGCTTGTCGAATTCCGGCTTCAGTTTCGCGGTCAGGCCCAGCTCCGTGGTGCACACCGGCGTGAAGTCGGCCGGGTGCGAGAACAGCACCACCCACGAATCGCCCGCCCACTCGTGGAAGCGGATGCGGCCGATGGTGGAATCCTGTTCGAAATCCGGAGCCGTGTCGCCCAGGCGTAAAGTCATCTTGTTCTCCTTAGTGTGAGAGGGTACGTCATAAAAAACGGTTGTACAGGACGACGGCCCAGGTCGCGCCCGCCATCGTGATCGCCAGCGCCACCGCCGCGCTGCCCAGGTCCTTGGCGGCCTTGGACAGCGGATGGCGCTCGAGCGACACGCGGTCGACGACGGCCTCGATGGCCGCATTGATCAGCTCCACGAGCAGCACGAGCCCGAGCACGGCGATCAGCGCCAGCTTCTGGAACGCCGAAACCTTCAGCAGCAGCGCGACGACGGTGAGCGGCACCGCGACCATCACCTCCTGCCGGAACGCGTGCTCGTTCTTCCAGGCGGTCTGGAAGCCCTCCATCGAATAGCGGAACGCGCCCGCAATACGGCCCAGGCCGCCCTTACTCTTGAACTCGCTGCTCGGTTGATCCATGTATGTTCGACAATCTGTACAGAAACGCCATTATGCGCACACAGCTCGGTCCACGCGCAACATCATTACCTAATATTTTCACATTATGGTATAAAGTAGAGAAATATACCGCACTGCACCAACCACATGACGAAACTGGAAACCCCTGAACCGGCCAAGACTTCCATCCAGGTCATCGAGCGCATGGTGGCGTTGCTCGACGTACTGGCCAGTTATCCCGACCCCGTGAGCCTGAAAGAGTTGTCGAAGGTTTCGGGCCTGCACCCGTCGACGGCGCACCGCATCCTGAACGACATGGTCGTGACGCGTTTCGTCGACCGCGTGGAACCGGGCACCTACCGCCTCGGCATGCGGCTGCTCGAACTGGGCAACGTGGTCAAGAGCCGGCTGTCCGTGCGCGAAGCGGCCGTCGACCTGATGCGGGCGCTGCACAACAAGACCAAGCAGACGGTCAACCTGTCGGTGCGCCAGGGCGACGAGATCGTCTACATCGACCGCGCCTTCTCCGAGCGCTCCGGCATGCAGGTCGTGCGCGCGATCGGCGGCCGTGGTCCGCTGCACCTGACGTCGACCGGCAAGCTGTTCCTGTCGATCGACGAGCCGAAGGCGATCCGCGCCTATGCCACGCGCACGGGCCTCGCGGGCCACAACAAGAACTCGATCACGGACCTGACGCGCCTGGAACGCGAACTGTCGCTCGTGCGCGCCCGCGGCTATGCGCGCGACAACGAGGAACTGGAACTGGGCGTGCGCTGCATGGCCGCCGGCATCCATGACGACAGCGGCAAGCTGGTCGCAGGACTGTCGATTTCGGCGCCGGCGGACCGCCTGCAGGACGACTGGCTGGAAGATCTGGTGAACACGGCGGCGCAGATTTCCGCGACCCTCGGCCACCGTGTCGGTGGGACGAGCTGACCGTTACTGAACGACCGGCGCCGCCGTCCCGGCGGACACCGACGCCGGCACCGTCGCCGACACGGTCACGGGCACACCTGCGGCTGCAGTGGGCGACATATTGGCCGGCAAGGCGGCCGGCTTGAGCGCTTCGAGCCAGCGGCGCATGCGGCCCGCATCCGCGGTACGCGACTGCTTGCCCTTCGAATCGAGGAACACCATGATCACGTTGCGGCCCTGGATCATGGCCTGCATCACGAGGCAGCGCCCCGCTTCGTTGATGAATCCCGTCTTCTGCAGGCCGATGTTCCAGTCGGGCGACGCGACGAGGTAGTTGGTGTTGTGGTACTGCAGCGCCCGGCCGCTCGCCTGGACGACGTAGTTCGGATCCGTCGTGTACTGGCGCAGCAGCGGCTCCTGGTGCGCCACTTTGACAAGCTTGGCCAGGTCGCGCGCGCTGGAAATGTTCTGGCTCGACAGGCCGCTCGAATCCACGTAATGCGTGTCGTTCATGCCGAGTTCGCGCGCCTTCGCATTCATCGCGTCGACGAAGGCATTGATCCCGCCCGGATAATTGCGGCCCAGCGCGGCGGCGGCGCGGTTCTCCGAGCTCATCAGTGCGATATGCAGCAGGTTACCGCGCGTCATGCGCGCACCGACGGGCAGACGCGAGCTGGTGAATTTGTGACGGTCGACGTCGGCCTCGGTAATCGTCAGCACTTCGTCCAGGTCTTGCCGGGCCTCGACGACGAGCAGGCCCGTCATCAGCTTGGTAATGGAAGCGATCGGCAGCGCGACGGCGGCATTCTTTTCGAACAGCACTTCCGAGCTCTGCTGGTCCAGCACGTACGCGACGTTCGAGCGCAGGTCGAGCGGATCATGCGTGCGGCTCAGGCCCGCGATGTCGCCCGCGCTGAGCATGGCGACGGCCGGCGCGGCGCGGCGGACGCGCTTGACGACGACGCGGCGCTTGCCATGGACCATCTCGATGCGGCGCACCATGCGCTGGCGGTTGTCGTCGGCGATGACCTTGGCCAGGTTGGTGCGCTTGGCCTTGACGCGCTTCGTCGCGGCCGCATGCCCCTTGTGCTTGGTCGCGGCCGCGGCGGGTTCGAGCACGAACATCATGGAAATGGCGGCTGCCAACGCGAGCTTAAGCATCTGAAAATCCTTGAACGCGAACTGAAGAGCACTGAATGCAGTGTAGCGGATGACGTGGGGAGCGCAAGTGCGCACCCGACGACTGTACCATCTACGCCCATTTTTTCCTACAACGCAAAATGAGATGCGTTGTAGAAATCTCTTGATTTTTCAATAGCTTGCGAAGGCAAGTATAGCGTGCTAGTCCAGGAAACGGGCAAAGGACGGCACCGGTTCGCGTTCCGTGACCAACGTATTTTCCACCTTGTCCGGATCGGCAAATCCGAGCGCCATGCCGCACACGACCATCTCGTTTTCGGGCAGACCGAGCTCGTCGGAAATGATGCGGTGGAATTGCGTGAACGCGGCCTGCGGGCACGTGTCGAGGCCGCGGCCGCGCGCGGCGACCATGATGTTCTGCAGGAACATGCCGTAGTCGAGCCAGGAGCCCTGCTCCATGATGCGGTCGATGGTGAAGATCATGCCGACGGGGGCGTCGAAGAAGCGGTAGTTGCGGCCGTGCTGGGCCGCCATGCCGGCCTTGTTGTCGCGCGTGAGGCCCAGCAGCGCATATAAATCCCAGCCGACCTTGCGGCGCCGGTCGACGAACGGCGACACCCACTCGCGCGGGTAGTACGCGTATTCCTCGACGTGCTCGCGGCTCTGCGCCGGGTCCGCGTAGGCGGCCAGGATGCGGCCGGACAGGCGTTCCTTGGCGGCGCCCGTCAGCACGTGGACTTTCCACGGCTGCGTGTTCGTGCCGGACGGCGCGCGCGCCGCCACTTCCAGGATGGCTTCGATATCCTCGCGCGCGACCGGCGTCTCCAGGTACGCGCGGATCGAACGCCGCGAGGTGATGGCGGCGTCCACCGCCTGTTGTTGTGCGCTCGTGATCATGCACTCTCCTTTTATTTTTTGACGACGAATGCGACGCCCAGCACCGCGACGACCATGCCGGCCAGGCCGAGCATGCTGAGCTTCTCGCCGAACATCAGCCAGGCCATCAGGGCGGTGGTGGGCGGCGTCAGGTACAGCAGACTCGTCACGCGGGTCGCGTCGTTGCGGCTGATGAGGCGGAACAGCAGGAAGATGGCGCCGATCGACAGCGCCAGGATCGCCCACAGCAGCGCCCCAAGAAATTGTGGCGTCCACTGGATATTCTCCATGTGCGGGCCGAAGCCTTCCAGCAGTACGGCAAACGGCAGCAGCGCGAGCGCGGACGTCGCGTACTGGATCACCGTGCCGGTGCGCAGGTCGAATGTCGGACAGAAGCGCTTCTGGTACATCGTGCCCGCCGTGATCGACAGCAGGGCCAGCACGCACAGCGCGATCGCGGCCGGCGCCAAACCGTTCAGGTGGATCTTCGCGGCCACGACGAGGCCGACGCCGCACAACCCGAGGCCCAGCCCCAGCCATTGGCGCGGGCGGACCTTTTCGCCGATCAATGGCGCGGCGATGGCCGTCAGGATCGGCTGCATGCCCACGATCAGCGCGGACAGCCCGGCCGGCATGCCAAGCTTGATCGCGCCCCACACGCCGCCCAGGTAGCCCGCCTGCAGCAGCAGCCCGGCCACCGCCACGTGACGGATGCGCCCGCGTGGCCAGGCGGCACCCGTCAACAGCACGACGGGCAACAAGATCAGGACGGCACCCAGGCAGCGCAGGATGAGGAAGGACATCGGCGGCGCATACGGCAAGCCGTATTTCGCGGCGATGAAACCGGTGCTCCAGAGAACAACGAAAAACAGCGGCATCGGTCGAATGATCATTTGGCAAGTCTAACATGGCTGACCTTACCCGTTTGCGCTTGCTGCAAAGCACTAAAGTGTTGTAACGGCGCAAACAAAAACCATGCAAACGTTTGTATCTATTGATCTTACTCAAGAGAGTGCGGTTGAATTGTGCGACGCATCAAAAGTGCTTGACGCATAATCGAAAACCGGGAAAAATGGCTTCATGTTGCGGCGCACAATCAACGCGCATTATCAAGCAGTGCCAGGTTTTTCCTTGTTTCATCGCTTCACTGGTCCATGCAGGTGTCCCAAGACACCTGAAAAGCAAAAGTTCATAACGATCCATTACTGGAGAACCATATGTTTGCATTCCCTGAGCAGTTTTCGAACGCGACCAAAGCCAACCTCGAATCCCAGTTCGCCCTGTTTTCGGCCCTGACCTCCAAGACTTTCGAAGGCGTGGAAAAGCTGGTGGACCTGAACATCAACACCGTCAAGGCCGCCATCGAAGACTCGTCGGCAACCACGCGCCAGCTGCTGGCTGTCAAGGATGCCCAGGAATTCTTCGCCGTGTCGGCTTCGCAAGCCCAACCGGCTGCTGAAAAAGCCCTGGCCTACAGCCGCCAGGTGGCATCGATCGCCGCCGACACCGGCGCCGAATTCTCGAAAGCCGCCGAAAGCCAGTTCGCCGAAGTCAACCGCAAGGTGATCTCGCTGGTCGACGAAGTGACCAAGAACGCCCCGGCCGGTTCGGAGACCTATGTCTCGGCCCTGAAAACCGCCATCAGCAACGCCAACGCCGGCTACGAGCAGTTCACCAAGACGACCAAGCAGGCCGTCGAGGCGATCGAATCGAACCTGAACGCCGCCGTGTCGCAGTTCACGCAAGCCACCCGCAAGGCTGGCGCTGCCGCCAACTCGGCTGCTGCTGCCTAAGCTGTAAGATCACACCGCTGCTTCCCCCTCTCACGGAAGCCGAACGGCCCGGACCGCGCAAGCGGTTCCGGGCCGTTTGTTTTGTTGGCCTCACGCGTGGGCACCCCGTGCCCGCCATTTATTCTCCCAGATACGCCGCCTGTACCCGCGGATCATGCAGCATGTCCTGCGCATTCCCCGTCATGGTGATCGCGCCCGACTCCATCACGTAGGCGCGGTGCGCCGCCTGCAGCGCCAGCTTCGCGTTCTGTTCCACGAGCAGGACAGTGATGCCCTGCTTCGACACGTCGCGGATCACCTCGAAGATCTTCTCGACCATGATCGGCGCAAGACCCATCGACGGCTCGTCCAGCAACAGCAGCGTGGGATGGCACATCAGCGCGCGCGCCATCGCCAGCATCTGCTGCTCGCCGCCGGACAACGTGCCGGCCAGCTGGCTGGAGCGCTCCTTCAGGCGCGGGAACACGGTGTACCACTTCTCGATGTCGTCCTCGATGGCAGCCTTGTCGTTGCGCGTGTACGCGCCCATCAGCAGGTTTTCGTGGATGGTCATGCGCGTGAACACGCCGCGGCCTTCCGGCACCATCGCGAGCTTCTGCTCGACGAGCTTGAACGACTTATTCGCATTCAGCGGCTGGCCGAGATAGGCGATCGTGCCTTCCACCTTGCACGGCGGCAGCGTGCCCGTGATCGCTTTCAAGGTCGTCGTCTTGCCCGCGCCGTTTGCGCCGATCAGCGTGACGAGTTCGCCGCGGTTGACTTCCAGGTCGATCCCTTTGACGGCCTTGATGCCGCCGTACGCCACCTTCAGGCCGGAAATTTTCAGAACATGATCGACCATCAGTGGGCACCTCCGAGATAGGCTTCGATGACGGCCTGGTTCTTCTGGATCTCGGCCGGCAGCCCTTCCGCGATCAGCTTGCCGTACTCCAGCACCGAAATGCGGTCGCACAGCCCCATCATGAGTTTCACGTCGTGTTCGATCAGCAGGATCGTGACGCCCGCGCCCTGGATCTTGACCAGCAACTCGCGCAGCGCGACCTTTTCCGTCGCATTCATGCCGGCCGCGGGCTCGTCCAGCGCGAGCAGCTTCGGTTCCGTCGCCAGCGCGCGGGCGATCTCCAGGCGGCGCTGGTCGCCGTACGACAGGAAGCGCGCCGTGCGCTGGGAAAACTGCCCGATGCCGACGAAGTCCAGCAACTCTTGCGCGCGGGCGCGGATCGCGGCCTCTTCCCGGCGCGCGGCGCCGTGGCGGAAGATGGCACCGAACACGCCCTGGTGCGTGCGCACGTGGCGTCCCACCATCACGTTTTCCAGCGCGGACATTTCACCGAACAGGCGGATGTTCTGGAACGTGCGCGCGATGCCGGCCTTGGCGACGGCATGCGGCGCCGACGGCGAATACGGCTTGCCGTCCAGCTGGAACGTGCCCGTGTCCGGTTGATACAGGCCCGTGATCACGTTGAAGAAGGTCGTCTTGCCGGCGCCGTTCGGGCCGATCAGGCCATAGATCTGGCCTTTCATGATCTTGATGCCGACGTCCGTCAGGGCTTGCAGGCCACCGAAGCGTTTGTTGACGCCGGAGATGTTCAGCAGGATGTCGCTCATGCCTCGCTCTCTTCCTCTTTGGCGATGGCCGCATTGGGGCGGTCTTCCTTGACCGGCGACGGCCACAGGCCCGCCGGACGGTTCAGCATGATCAAGACCATGGCCAGGCCGTACAGCAGCTGGCGCAGCACCTCGGCCTCGATGACGACCTTACCGAACAGCGCCTGCTGCGCCGGTTCGACGATGTGGCGCAGCACTTCCGGCAACGCGGCCAGCAGCACGCCGCCCATCACGACGCCGGGGATATGGCCGATGCCGCCCAGTACGACCATCGCCAGCACGGCGATGGATTCCGTCAGCGAGAACGATTCTGGAGAGACAAAACCCTGGAAGGCCGCGAACATGGCGCCCGCCACGCCGCCGAACGACGCGCCCATCGAGAACGCGAGCAATTTGACGTTGCGGGTGTTGATGCCCATCGCCTTCGCGGCGATCTCGTCTTCGCGGATCGCGACCCACGCACGGCCCAGGCGCGAATGCTGCAACCGGCTCGTCATGAAGATCGTCACGATGCACAGCAGCAGGAACAGGAAGTAATAGGCGTTGACGGACGGGATGCCGTAGCCGCCGACGTACACCGTCGCGCGCGACCCCGCCTCGCCGGCCAGCGACACGCCGAAGATGCGGACCGGATCGATCAGGTTGATGCCTTGCGGACCGTTGGTGAAATTGATCGGATCGTTCAGGTTGTTCATGAAGATCCGGATGATCTCGCCGAAGCCCAGCGTGACGATGGCGAGGTAGTCGCCGCGCAGCTTCAGCGTCGGGGCGCCCAGCAGCGCGCCGAACAGCGCGGCCGTCAGCCCCGCCAGCGGCACGACGAACCAGACGGACAGGTGGATGCCGTTGGTGCGCACGTCCTCGCCGAAGGTGCGCACGATGGCGTCCTGCAGTTCGGGGTGGTAGTTCACAATGGATTCCAGCAGCGCGGCGAACTGCGGCGACGCGAGCAGGCCCGTCAGGTACGCCCCGACGGCGAAGAACGCGATATAGCCCAGGTCGAGCAGGCCGGCGAAGCCGACGACGATGTTCAGGCCCAGCGCCAGCATGATGTACAGCAGCGCCATGTCGAGGATGCGCACCCACGAGTTGCCGAACTGGGCGGCGACGAATGGGAAGATGAGCATCACGGCCAGCAGCACGGCCATGCTGGCGTACGATTGCCGCGGTTTGTGGACGGTGTCGAAAGTCAGGAGAGACATGGGTGATCTCCTCACGCGCGGTCGGCCACGCGCTCGCCCATGATGCCGGACGGACGCACGGTCAGCACGAGGATCAGCACGATGAACGCGAAGATGTCCTGGTAATGGCTGCCGAGGAAGCCGCCGGTCAGGTCACCGATGTAGCCGGCACCGAGGCTCTCGATGATGCCGAGGACGATCCCGCCGATCATGGCGCCGTAGATATTGCCGATGCCGCCCAGCACGGCGGCAGAGAACGCCTTCATGCCCGGCACGGTGCCCATCGCGAACTGGATCGATGCGTAATTCGCGCCCCACATCACGCCGGCGACGGCCGCCAGCGCGGCGCCGATGGCAAACGTGGCGACGATGACGCGGTTGGAGTCCACGCCCATCAACCCGGCCACCCGCGGATTCTCGGCGACGGCGCGCATCGCGCGGCCCATGCGGGTCTTTTCGACGAGGAACACGAGGCCGACCATCGCGGCGGCGGCCAGCACGAGCAGCAAGATCTGCGTGTGCGAGATCACGGCGCCACCGACATTGACCGGGTCGGACGACAGCAGTTGCGGGAACGGCAGCGGGCTGCGGCCCCAGATCATCATGGCGAAGGTCTGCAGCAGGATCGACACGCCGATCGCGGTGATCAGCGGGGCCAGGCGCGGCGCGTTGCGCAGGCGGCGGTAGGCGATGCGTTCGATGAGGACGTTCACGAGCATCGTGATGGGGATCGCGCCGACGATGGCGATGGCGAGCTGCACGCCGCCGGGCAGGCCGGGAAAGACGCCGTCCAGCAGTTTCAGGATCGACAGGCCGACCATGGCGCCGATCATCAGCACGTCGCCGTGGGCGAAGTTGATGAGGTTGAGCACGCCGTAGACCATCGTGTAGCCGAGTGCGACGAGCGCATACATGCTGCCCAGCACCAGCCCGTTCAGGATCTGTTGGACAAAAGTTTCCATGCTTGTGTGGTTTCCTTTCGAACTAACAAAAACGGCACCCGTGGTACGAGTGCCGCTAGCCAAGCAACATAATTCCGAGCGTCATCATAACAGATGCGTTGCCGGGATTTACACGTCGCGCAGGGTCACCACCGGCATGGTCAGGTTGCGTTTGTCCTTGAAAAACGCGACGTCGAACAGGGCGGCAGCACCGACGACATCCTTGCCGATGCGGCGCAGCAGCGTGGCCGCCGCCTCGATCGTGCCGCCGGTCGCCAGCACGTCGTCGACGATCAGCACGCGCTGGCCCTTGATGCGCTCCGGCTGGATCTCGATCGTGGCGCTGCCGTACTCGCGGCGGTAATCGATGCCGATCGCGGCGCCCGGCAGCTTGCCCGGTTTGCGCGCCATCGCGAAGCCGATGCCGCGCTGGTACGCGAGCGCGCCCGCGAGCATGAAGCCGCGCGCGTCCATCGCGAGGAGGAAGTCGACGTCGAGGTGGGCCGTGCGTTCGGTCAGCGCGTCGATGGCGAGCTGCCAGTGGGTCGGGTTGTCGAAGACGCAGCCCACGTCGATGAAATTCACGCCCGGTTCCGGGTAATCCTGGAAGAATTCCAGCGGGATGGTGTCGAAACCGGAGGGCGAGCGCGGGCGCAGGTCGAATACGTTCATTGGATCAAACCGGGGGTGATTCAGGCTGCGGCCTTGCCGCCGTCCAGGCCCTTGGGCAGCGGGAACGTGACGTGCTCTTCGACGCCCTCGAGCGCGCGCACGCTGGCGGCACCCAGGTCTTTCAGGCGCTCGATGACGGCTTGCACGAGCACTTCCGGGGCCGACGCGCCGGCCGTGACGCCGATGCGCTGCCTGCCGGCGATCCAGGCCGGATCGATGCCGGCGGCGTTGTCGACCATGTAGGCCGGCGTGCCCTTCTTTTCCGCCACCTCGCGCAGGCGGTTGGAGTTCGAGCTGTTCGGGCTGCCGACGACGATCACGACTTCCACCTGCGGCGCCATGAATTTCACGGCTTCCTGGCGGTTCGTCGTCGCGTAGCAGATGTCGCCCTTCTTCGGCTCCACGATGTTCGGGAAACGGGCCTTCAGCGCGGCGATGATCTCCGCGGTGTCGTCGACGGACAGGGTCGTCTGCGACACATAGGCCAGCAGGTCGGGATTGCCGACGTTCAGTTTCGCCACATCGTCGACCGTCTCGACGAGGTGCATGCCCTCTTCCGCCTGGCCCATCGTGCCCTCGACTTCCGGGTGGCCGGCGTGGCCGATCATGACGATTTCGGCGCCCTGCTTGCGCATCTTGGCCACTTCCACGTGCACCTTGGTGACCAGCGGGCAGGTGGCGTCATAGACCTTCAGGCCGCGCGATTCGGCTTCCTCGCGCACGGCCTTCGACACGCCGTGCGCGGAAAACACGAGCGTATTGCCGGCCGGGACGTCGTCCAGGTCTTCGATGAAGATGGCGCCCTTGTTGCGCAGGTCGTTGACGACGTAGGCGTTGTGGACGATTTCGTGGCGCACGTAGATGGGCGCGCCGAACTGCTGCAGGGCACGCTCGACGATCTCGATCGCACGGTCGACGCCGGCGCAAAAGCCGCGCGGCTGGGCTAACAGGATCTCGTTGTCCATGGTTCGGTGATGGCTGTGGTCAGAGTACGGAAATCAGCTGGACTTCGAACTTCAGCGGCTGGCCGGCCAGCGGGTGGTTGAAGTCGAACACGGCGTCGTTGGCGCGCATCTCGCGCAGCACGCCGGCAAAGCGGCCGCCGCCCGGCGCGCGGAAGTCGACGAGGTCGCCGACCTGGTAATCGGCATCCGGTTCCGAGTTCTCGTCCAGGGTCTTTTTCGTCACGACCTGGATCAGGTCGGGATTGCGCTCCCCGAATCCTTCAGCGGCGGTCAGGTCGAACGTCGTGTGCGTGCCTTCGGCCAGGCCGAGCAGGCGCTGCTCCAGGAACGGTGCGAGCTGGCCCTGGCCCAGCAGCAGGGTGGCCGGGGTGCTGCCGAAGGTCGTGACGATGTCCTTGCCGTCGGCGGTGGCAAGACGGTAATGGAGGGTCAGGTACGACGATTCGGTGACGACGGGAGCGTTAGTGGAGGACATTGTTGCGTGTTCGGTTGACGTGTTGGGTAGGAAGGGCCTGTTACCAGAACCCCTCCCCCCTAAGAACCGTGCGTGCGGCTTTCACCGCACACGGCTCAAGCGTAATAAAAGCTCCTATGCAGGAGCCGGCTTGACGACTTGTAAATTAAGGCTGTGTACTTGAGTATGGCAATTTGGGTGCAATAATACGCGATTTTCAGGGGCATCGCTGCCGCCGGCCACACGGTAAACGATGTGATGGTCATGCCATCCGGTCTCCATGTCCATCTCGTATCCGCACAACGCACACAAGCCGCGTTGTTCCATGTACAACGTTGCCCATTGCTTTCGGTAGCGCATGTTCTTCAACATGCGCTCCTGCCGCAGGGCTTCACCGTAGGCTTCCCATTGCGGATCGTAGGGATGAAATTCCCCCTTGATCTTCTTGTGACGCTCGATGGCTGTCCCCGCCAGCGAGTACAGTTCCATCACCTCTTTGCTGCCCTCTTTCGTGACAACGTCCGCCGCAAACACCCAATTTCGATCACCAGCCGATCGCCAATATCTCTTGCGAATCCAGCCGAGGTTCTTGTTCGGATGCCTGCGTTTGGCCCACCGCAGGAGCCGCCAAGTCAGCAGCGACTCCATGCGCGAGTAAGCCTGTTTGGCAACGACGGGACTGTGGTACTGCGCCCAGCCCCGTAGCATCGGATTCAGCATTCGGATCAGATCCTCCTGCTTCACCATCAGACGTTCTCCGATCGTCTTCCTCAACTTTTCATAGAACGCGTTTGCGTTTTTCTTACTTGGTTTGATCAGCAGTTTTCCCTGATATTTCCGGAAATTCCACCCCAGGAAGTCAAAACCTTGATCAATGTGCACGATACTCGTCTTGGCCCGGGACAGTCGCAATCCCCGAGCTGCAAGGAATGCTTCGAGCCATGGCCTGATTTCTGTCTCCAGCAATTCTTCCGAACCGCCGGTTACCACGAAATCGTCCGCGTATCGCACGACACCGATTTTGAGTTTTTCGATCTTTGACTTGCCGAATTTTGAACCGAGGTGTTCAACCAACTGCACCTCTAATCCGTTCAGCGTCCAATTTGCCAGTGCAGGGCTGATGATGCCGCCCTGCGGCGTTCCCGCTGTGATTGCCAGAAACTGCGCCCGATTGATGACTCCGGACTTCAACCACTTCCGAAGGATCGTTTTGTCCATGCAAACATGGTCGATCAGCCAGTTGTGATTGATGTTGTCAAAGAAGCCTTCGATATCCGCATCCAGCACCCATTGCGCCGAAGTTCTTCGACACGTCTGGAGAAAGATTTGAGACATCGCATCCGCCGTCGAGCGATTCTTCCGAAATCCGTAGGAGTTCGGGTCGCTCACCGTTTCAAGTACCGGATCGAGAGCCAGCAGGTGCAACGCTTGCATGGCTCGATCCTTCATGGTCGGAATGCCCAGTGGACGTTCCTTCCCATTGGACTTGGGAATATAGACCCTCCGTAGTGGCAAGGGCCGATATCGGCGCTTCTGCAACTGCGCAATTGCCGCAAACTTCTGCGAAGGTGTATCCCATAACTGCTGGTCGACACCCGCGGTACGCTTACCTTGATTCTCGGTCACTCGTTTTACTGCCAGCGCTTTCGCACTGAACGAGCGGGTCAGCCACCGTTGCAGGGATTTCACCCTGCGCCAGTTGCCTTCCTCTGTAGCCTTCGTCAGACGGATCTGCATGACTCTCACGTTCCTTTGAACGCGCTGCCAATCGATGGCAGCCCATTCAGTTGGGACGAGCGAGGACGCAGAACCGATTGCTTTGCACTCGATTACTCCCATTGCTGAACCTCGTTTGTCTATGTAGCCGCTGACGACTATTGCACCAGATGGAAGTCTGCGCGCTTTCACGCCGGGACAAATTCTGAATCCCTATCCAACCCATTACAGGCCGGCATTCGCTTTTTCCATCCTCCCATACCCGCTCCGCCATGGGCTTCCCTTACGGGTTGCTTGCCTTCCCCAGTGTTCCGAGACGGGCGGCGAGTCGGGCTTACCACGTTCCCTGCGATACCAGCACGGCCTTGTTGCGCCGTACATGACTGTTTAGGGTCCGACTATCCCCCGGTGGTTCAAAGACGACGTATCCCCAGTTTGCACAGGGACATCCAACCACACACCTTTTGGTTCAGGCCACCAGCAGATTGGGCCTGTCAATAGTCACGAGGGTTCAAGCGTCAGTTCACATTACGTTACCCATGCAGCCTCACCTAGCCCCTTACCGCCTTTCTGCTGGCAGTCTCCGCTCTCACGCTCGCGCGGTAGAACGCCGTTTACACGGGGGTTACATTGTCATCGGAGCTTCACACCTTTCCGTTACCGGAAACGCATGTCCAATTAGGTGACGGGCGGTCGTACACCCGGTCACGGCTCCCGCTCGTCCACAGGACGGGACAGGGGCGTGACAAGGCATCGCAGAACTTGCACGATCTTGCTGTTCCACGCTGCAAACAAGACAAGAGATGCCTTGTCCTGAATCCCTCAGCAAGAAACGCCGAGGCTCTAGATTGTTTTGAGTTGCTTTGGAACTTGTCGTAGAGAAACAACACATTGCGAGCCCTTTTAGAGCGATAGAGCGGTCCTCGCGGCGTCAGGATCAGCAAAAAATCGCTGATCTGGACGGGTTAGACCTGAACTTTTAACAAGGTAATTGTTTGATTTTCCCGAAATTGCGGACGCAACTAGGGAGCCCTCGGTGTTTTGATGCCAGCTTCGATGTGATTTCATCAATCAAATCAAGAGTTTACCGATTGGCTTGCAGGATGGATACAGCTTCAACTAACTGCCGCAAAGGCGGCGATCGCGACAACGTGTCGCACGCAAACCGCTATTGTAAGCCACCTGTGCCCGTCCCGCCTCAGCCGGTGCGATTTCTGTCGCCGATCTGTTGCACTTGCAAAAACGTCACGATCACGGGCTTGCGCATGCCCAAACCACCCTGTTCCCGTCGCGCGAATAATGGACGATCTTGCATGGAGGGTCGGATGGGAATCGAAGACTGGCCGGAGCAGACCCGGCCGCGCGAACGGCTCGTGCGCGAGGGCGCGCAGGCGTTGTCGGATCCGGAACTGCTGGCGCTGCTGCTGCGCGTGGGCGTGCGCGGCAAGAGCGCGGTCGAGTTGGGCCGCGACATTCTCCGACACTTCGGCTCGCTGCACGGCCTGTTCGGCGCGACGCTGGACGATTGTACCGAGGTGCACGGCCTCGGCATGGCGAAATATGCGCAATTGCAGGCCGTGATGGAACTGGCCCGCCGCGCCATCGCCGAACAATTGCAGGCGGGAGAGGCGTTCGGCTCGCCCGAGCTCGTCAAGCGCTACCTGCGCATGAAGCTGGGCGGCCAGCGTCACGAATCGTTCGTCGTCCTGTTCCTGGACGTCAAGAACCGCCTGATCGCCGACCGCGAACTGTTCCGCGGCACGCTCACGCAGACCAGCGTGTATCCGCGCGAAGTCGTCATCGAGGCGCTGGACTACAACGCGGCCAGCGTGATCCTCGCGCACAATCACCCGTCCGGCGTGCCAGAGCCGAGCGAGGCCGACCTGCGCCTCACGGGCGCCCTGGTCAAGGCGCTCAGTCTCGTGGACATCCGCGTGCTCGACCATTTCATCGTGGCCGGGCCGCTCATCCATTCCTTCGCGGAGCATGGGCAGATCTGAGCTCATCTGAGCTCATCTGAGCTAAGATGCTCTCATGCCCATCCGTATCCTCGCCCTCTGCGGCAGCCAGCGCACCCGTTCGATGAGCGGCGGCCTGCTGCGCGCCTGCCGCGACCTCGCGCCCGACGGTGTCGCCGTCCACCTCTTCGAACACCACCTGGATTTCCCGCTGTTCAATCCCGAGCGCACCGAGATCCCTGCCGGCGTGCGCGCGCTGCAGGAGGCGATCACGGCGGCCGACGCCCTCCTCATCGCCAGCCCCGAGTACGCGCATGGGGTCACGGGCACCATCAAGAACACGTTGGACTGGGTCGTGAACCACGCGCCGTTCGCGGGGAAGCCGGTCGCCGTGCTGAATCCGTCGTATCAATCGTTTCATGCCGACGAGGCGCTGAAAGAGACGCTGCGCACGATGTCGGCCGACCTCGTCCTCGACGCCTGCCTGCGCATTCCCGTCATCGGCTCCCGCGTCGATCCGGACCGGATTGCGTCGGAACCACGCTTCGCGGCGCCGATCACGGCCGCCCTGCGGGCGCTCGTTGCACACGTCGGACGCGCGAATAACAGTGTGTAAACAAGCCCTTACGAAGCAAACATTGCGAAACTTCACGATTGTTAAATGTCGTCGATTTATCGATTAACAATTTTTTTCCGCAAGTTGTTGATTACTCGACGGTTTTCGAGCTATACTCTCGTTTTTCCGATTGTGGAAGTTTATTCAAGGAGTGCGCTATGGCACGTGTTTGCCAAGTTACTGGCAAGGGTCCGATGGTTGGCAACAACGTCTCCCACGCCAACAACAAAACCAAGCGTCGTTTTCTGCCGAACCTGCAGAACCGCCGCATCTTCGTAGAATCCGAAAACCGCTGGGTCTCCCTGCGTATTTCGAACGCCGGCCTGCGCGTCATCGACAAGCTCGGCATCGACGCTGTGCTGGCCGATATGCGCGCCCGCGGCGAGAAAATCTAATTAGGGAGTCATCATGGCAAAAACTGGCCGCGACAAGATCAAACTGGAATCGACCGCAGGTACCGGTCACTTCTACACCACGACCAAGAACAAGCGCACGATGCCGGCGAAGATGGAAATCACCAAATTCGACCCGAAAGCTCGCAAGCACGTGGTCTACAAAGAAACCAAGATCAAGTAATCTGGTTCTCTTCAAAGAAAGCCGCCCGCTTCACCGCGCGCGGCTTTTTTGTTTTTCTAAGCCATTGATTGGGGTCATTTGATCCACTCTCCCGCGTCGTTATAGTCGATCGTCCACCTTCGCTGGAGAATCGCCTTATGTGGCACCATCTGTGGCCTACCCGACTGTCGCTCCTGCCTGTCCTGGCCGCCCTTGCCGGCCTCGCGGCGTGCTCCACGCCCTACCGCCCTCCCGTCGTCGTGCATGGCAGCGCGACCTTTCCCGGCATTGCCAGCAGCGTTGCGGAAGCCGGCACGCGCCCCGTCGATGTGCTCCTCGTCCACGGCATGTGCACCCACGACACGGCCTGGGCCGAGCGCCAGATCGACCGCATCACGGGCATCGTCGAAGCGCACGCGCCGGCACCTGCCAGCACCACGGCGGCGCCGCGCGTGGAAGTCGTCGAGCGCACGCGCAGGCTCGCCGGCGGCACGGTCCGCTTCCACGCCCTGGTCTGGTCGCCGCTGACGGCCGGCCTGAAGCACCAGCTCGACGTCGACATGACGGGCAAGCCGACGGATTGCACCGCGGCCGGCGCCTGCAAGCCGAAGCGCGCCTCGCTGAACGGCTACGTCAAGGACAACCTGCTGAACGATTGCCTGTCCGACGCCGTCATCTACCAGGGCGAAAGCCACGTCGCGATCCGCGATGCGATGGTGCGGACGATCGCGCAGGTGCTCGAGCAGGATCCCGACAGCGAGGCACCGCTCGTCGTCGTCGCGGAAAGCCTGGGCAGCAAGATGCTGTTCGACGCCCTGAGCGCCATGCTGGAATCGTGGCAACCGCAGACGCGGGCGCTGGGCCAGCAGGCGGCACGCCGGCTGGGACTGCTGTTCATGGCCGGCAACCAGTTGCCCATCCTGGGCCTGGCCGAGCAGTCGGCGGCGGCACAGCGGGCGATCGCCACGCAGGACATGCGGGTGGCCGACGCCTTGCAGCGCTTCCTGGAACTGCGCCGGCGCCAGCCCAACCGCCGCGCGGACACCCTGCAGCGCCTAGCCGTCGTCGCCTTCACCGATCCGAACGATTTGCTGTCCTACCGCCTGCTGCCCGCCCGCTACGCGGCGCCGGACGTGGCTGTCGCCGACGTGCTCGTGTCGAACGACAGCACGTGGCTGGGCTTGATCGAAAACCCGGTGACGGCGCACCTGGATTACCTGGCAAATCCGGACGTCGGAACGATGATCGCTTGCGGCTATCCGCCGGTAGCGTTCTGCCGCTGATCGTCACGCCGAACTGCCGTGCGCCCGCCCGTGACGGATGCGCGTAGAGTCGAATGACCACCAGCACCGCCCCATGCCATCTCGATGACGCGCATAGAGCGCCCTCGGGCCAGGCCCGGAAACGGGATATGAATCGAGAGCATCATGAAAGAATCCAGACCTTCCAATACCTTTCGCGGATTGCCGCTCACGTCCGAGCAGGACAGCGAAATCCGGCACTATATCCACATCAAGGAACGCAGCGGCACCCCGTGGGACACGCCTGAACTCGCCGCCATGCTGGCGGACATGCTGGATCCGCCCGAGCTGGCCGCCGAGGAGCGCCAGTCGATCGACGACAGCATGCGGGCCGAACATGCCACCGCGCGGGAAGACGCCGACGCCGAGCTGCTGTCGCCCGAGTCTGGACAGCACGCCACCTAGGGCGTGTCTGACTGACCTCAGAGCAGCCATAAAACAATTGTCGCCACAAGCACGGCGGTGAAGAAGTTATGGCCGCGTTTATCGTATCGCGTTGCGACGGCGCGGAAGTCTTTTAATCGGTTGATGGCGCGCTCGACGACGTTACGCCCCTTGTACGCTTCAGCGTCGAAGCGCGGTGGCGATCCGCCCCGACGCCCTTTGCGCAGCCGGTTTTTCTGTGCATCGAGTCGTTCCGGGCAGACGCAGCGAATTCCCCGCTGCTGGATCTCTCGCCGATAATGACGCGCGCCATATGCCCGGTCGACACGTAGGCACGTCGGGCGTTTGCGCGGACGCCCTCGTCCCGATCGGGGCACGGAGATGGCATCAAGGACGGTGCCGATGTTCGCCGCGTCGCTGCATTGCCCGGCTGTGACTACGAAAGATAAAGGCAAGCCATGCCCGTCTACGCAGAGATGGATTTTGCTGGTGAGGCCACCACGCGAATGTCCCAGCCACTCGTCAGTTACATCCCCCTTTTTTCTGACGAAGGAAGCGTCTTCCGGGCGCCGGCCGCACTTCGTTGCGCCTTCACATGGGTCGCGTCAAGCGCAGCGCCATCCCAGTCGATGCGGCCAGACGCATCCGCTGCCGCTTGCATGATCTTGAGAAGGCGGTGCCATGTACCGTTGCGCGACCAGCGCACAAACCTGTCGTAGCAGGTCTGCCAGGGACCGTAGCGAGGCGGAATGTCGCGCCAGGGCGCGCCAGTTCGCAATCGCCACAAGATCCCGTTGATCACATGTCGATGCCCGACATACGCATGACCGTGACGTGGATTGGGCGGCAAATGTGGCTCCAGCTGCCGCCATTGCTGTTCAGTTAGATCAGTTCGGCTCATCGCCATCTGACCAACCAAACAAAATTTCGTTCACTCAGTCAGACAGACCCTAGTGCGGGCGCGGCCTATCGCCCGGACTCGTCCGGCGGCGAAGGCGTGATGGCTTCCGAAACCGATTGCTCCGGGCTGAGCCGGCGGCGCAAGTCAGGGCGGGTCAGTACCCGGTGGATAACCTGGAGTGGAACGTGTTTGTGTTCCATGTAGCGTTGGGCGAGGTCCGCGTTACGGACGTAAAGGATATTCAGGCCGCGCGCGACGGCGTTTGCGGTCGCTTCGTCGGAACGGCGTTGACGTTCTATCATGACAGGTTCTCCGGACTTGGCAGGACACGCCCGATTGACGCCGATACCCTCCCTTTCGGCGATCATACGCGCGCGCCGTTCGATGCACCAGCCATTTCAGGCACTGCCGCCGATCGGGCCCCGGAAAAGAAAACACCCCTGCACGAGGGGTGTTCGTCATGGGCCGGCCATGCCGGCCATGTCATGCCTGCTTACGCATAGCTGCGCAGGCGCATCGAAAACTCTTGCAGCGCCTTGATACCCGACGCTTCGGCGCGGGTGCACCAGTCCTGCAGTTGGTGCAGCAGCTGGTCGCGGGTCGAGTGCGAGCGCTCCCAGATCGCGCCCAGTTCCACGCGCATCTGGTGCATCGTTTCCAGGGCTTTGCTGTGCTGGAACAGTTCGACCAGCTGGGCCTGTTGCGGCGCCTGCAGCTTGGCCGGTTCGCGCTGCATCAGCTTGCGCGAGCTCTTCAGGAAGCGGGATTCCAGCTCGGCCTTTTGCTTCAGGTGTTCCACTTCTTCGCGGAACGCGTACTTGACGGACTTGGCATATTTCGCCATCACGTCGTAGCGGTTGGCGATGACGGCCTGCAGGGTGTCGAAGTCGGCTTCCAGCTTGTTCTTTTGCAGTTTCGGCTTCGGAATGGTCTTCTTGACCTTGGCCAGGCCCACCGTTTCCATCATGCGGATGTAGGCCCAGCCGATGTCGAACTCGTACCACTTGCTCGACAGCTTGGCCGACGTGGCGAACGTGTGGTGGTTGTTGTGCAGCTCTTCACCACCGATGAGGATGCCCCACGGCATGATGTTCCGGGCCGCATCATTGCAGTCGTAGTTGCGGTAGCCCCAGTAGTGGCCGATGCCGTTGATGATGCCGGCCGCCGTGATCGGGATCCACAGCATCTGCACGGCCCAGATCGTAATGCCGGCGACGCCGAACAGCGCGACGCTCAGCGGCAGCAGCATCGACACGCCCAGCCAGCTGTACTTCGTGTACAGGTTGTTCTCCATCCAGTCGTTCGGGCAGCCGTGGCCGTACTTGTCCAGCGTTTCCTGGTTCTTCGTTTCGGCGCGATACAGCTCCGCGCCACGCAGCAACACTTCCTTGATGCCGCGCGTCACCGGGCTATGCGGGTCGTCCACCGTCTCGCACTTGGCATGGTGCTTGCGGTGCACCGCAGCCCATTCCTTGGTTACCTGGCCCGTGGTCAGCCACAGCCAGAAGCGGAAGAAGTGACTCACGATCGGGTGCAGGTCCAGCGCGCGGTGCGCCTGGTGGCGGTGCAGGTAAATCGTCACGCCGGCGATCGTGATGTGCGTGACGACCAGCGTGTACACGACCATCTGCCAGACCGACAGGTCGAACAGACCGCCATCCAGGAAGGACAGCACGGCGTGCAGGATGTTGCTGAGAAAATTCATCGATACTCCACTAAGGATGAGAGGATGCTGTTCTTTCTATGAAACAGTCACTATGACAAGAGTGTCACGCTTTCGTGCATGACGCAAAGATGCATTTTACGCGTAACCGGTGCCGCACGGCACGCCGTGACGCAATCGACGCGCACCCGGCTAAGAATTCTGCGCCGGCTGCGTGATCCGCGCCACAACCGATGCTATATGGGAGTCGAGGAGGCGGGTATCAACAGATGGAAAGCCCAGTTTGACGGTACCGGACTGCACCAGGGCATACACCTTTTTATTGATTTCCGAAACGACACCGCCCTGCCCGTTCTCCGGATCGGCGATCCAGAAACCCAGGTCGAGCTCGTAGCCGTCCGGACCGAAGCGCGACAGCGAAATGCCGGGCGCCGGATTTTCCAGCACGCGCGGCGTGCCGACGGCCTGCGCCACCAGCAACGGCATCACCTGCTCCAGGTCGGAACCGTAGGCAACCGTGATCTTCGTCGACGCGCGCACCCTGCGCGTCGTCAGCGACTGGTTCTGCACGGGGCCGGAAATGAGTAACTCGTTCGGCAACACGGTCTCGACGCCGTCCAGGCCCTGCAACACGGTGTAGCGCGTGTTGATCTGGGTGACCTTTCCCGTGAACGTGCTGACCGTGATCATGTCGCCGATGGACAGGCTCCGTTCGAGCAGGATGATGAAGCCGGACACGTAGTTGCTGGCGATTCTCTGCATGCCGAGACCGAGGCCGACGCCCAGGGCGCCGCCAAACACGGACAGCACGGTCAAATCGATGCCGACCAGGTTCAGGCTCAGCAGCACGGCGCCGACGATCATCAGCGCGCGGCCCAGACGCGCCAGCGCCACCCGCAGCGAGCTGTGCAGCGCGTGCACGCCCATCAGCCGCTCTTCCAGCGCGGCGCCGGCCCACAGGGCCAGCATCAGCATCACGACGACGGACGCGACGGCCTGCGCGATGTCGGCGAGGGTCACGCTGCTGGATTTTTTCGGACCGAACTGGATCTTGTAGCTGTCGAGGAAATCGAAGATATCCGGCCACAGGCCCGTGATGTACAACGCCACCGCGAGCCACGCGACGAGCGCGAAGATCTTTTCGAATGTGACGAGCGCCTGCCCCAGCTGTCCGCGGCGCGCGAACACGCGGCGCAGCAGGTAGAACACGAGGCGGATGGCGGCCAGCGACCAGAACACGGGGATCGCCACCTTGACGATGTTCGTGTGGAAGTGGGTTTTGGTTAGCACCACCTGCGCCAGGTACAGCAACCCGACGACGAGCAGCGGCGCCACGACGCGCGTAAAACTTTCCACGCCCGTGTGCAGCAGGCTGCCGTCCTCGCCGCGGCGGCGGCGCCACCACACGCGGACCAGTTGCGCGCTGAGCCAGCCGAACAGGATCGAAGCGACGATGGACCCGACCTGCCACGGCATGCCGGGGCGGCTCAGGTCATCCAACAGGTCGTCGATCAGGTTGGTCAGCGGCATCGGCCCCAATTACTCCGAAGCAGCGTCTTCGTCGGGCTCGTCGGCAGCGGCCTTGGCGGGCGCGGCCTTGCGCTCCAGCACGGCGGCGAAGAAGCCGTCCGTACCGTGCTTGTGCGGCAGCATCTTGAGGTAATCGCCCATCTCCAGCGGGATGCGCTGCTCGGCCAGGACCTTGTGCATCGGCACCAGCTCGAAATCCGGGTGCGTGGCGAGGAAGCCCTGCACGATGCCCGTGTTTTCTTCATCCAGCAGGCTGCAGGTCGCGTAGACGAGGCGGCCGCCGAATTTCACGAGGCGCGCGGCGCCGTCCAGGATCGATGCCTGTTTTTCCGTCAATTCGACGATATCTTGCGGCTGCTGACGCCATTTCACGTCCGGATTGCGGCGCAGGGTGCCCATGCCGGAGCACGGCGCGTCGACGAGCACGCGGTCGATCTTGCCGGCCAAACGCTTCACTTTGGCGTCACGTTCGTGCGCGATGACGACCGGATGCACGTTCGACAGTCCGCTGCGCGCCAGCCTCGGCTTCAGCTTGGTCAGGCGCTTTTCCGACACGTCGAACGCGTACAGGCGGCCCGTGCTGCGCATGATGGCGCCGATGGCCAGCGTCTTGCCGCCGGCACCGGCGCAAAAGTCGACGACCATCTCGCCGCGGCGCGCGCCCAGCAGCTGGGCCAGCACCTGGCTGCCCTCGTCCTGCACTTCGATCGCGCCTTCCTTGAACAGCGGCAGGTTCTGCAGCGTCGGCTTCTTCCAGATGCGCAGGCCCAGCGCCGAGTACGGCGTCGGTTCGGCGGCGATCGGTGCCGTCGCCAGTTCGGCGATGACCTTGTCGCGGTCGGTCTTCAGCGAGTTCACGCGCAGGTCCAGCGGCGCCGGCGTGTTCAGCACGGCGGCCAGCGCCAGCGTCTCTTCCTCGCCGTACTGGGCGACGAATTTGTCGTACAGCCAGTCGGGCAGGTTCGCCAGTTTCTTCGGCGGCAGCAGCGAACGGTCGATCTCCTTGATGCGCGTCAGCAGGGCCATTTCGTCTTCCGACAGGCCGCCCAGCGAGTCGGCGCCGATGGCTTCGGCCATGCCGAGCACCGTGAGGCGGCGCATCGACGCGCCGGTACCGGCGAAATCGGTGAAGAACGATTTATGACGCAGGACGGCATAGACGCATTCGGCGATGGCGCCGCGTTCGCGTCCGCCGAGACGGGGGTGGTCCTTGAAGTAGCGCGACAGGGTGACGTCGGCAGGGGAAGTAAAGCGCAGGATCTCGCGCAATACCTCTTCAGCATTGCCGAGTATCGCGGGTGGCAATCTCATGGGTGTTCCTTGGTGGATTCAGGGAGTCACGGCGATCCGGACCTCGCCGTTTTCGATGCTGAGCCTGTCTTCGATGAACAGGCGCACCGCTTTCGGATATATGACGTGTTCCTCGGCCAGCAGGCGTTCGGCCAGGCTGTCTTCCGTATCGCCCGGCAGCACGGGGATGCGCGCCTGGATCACGGCCGGACCGTGGTCCAGCTCGGCGGTGACGAAATGCACGGTCGCGCCGTGTTCCGCCACGCCCGCGTCCAGCGCCTGCCGGTGCGTGTGCAGTCCGGGGAACAGCGGCAGCAGCGACGGATGGATGTTCAGCATGCGGCCCGCGTAGTGTTCGACGAACGGCGCCGTCAGGATGCGCATGAAGCCGGCCAGCACGACGAGGTCCGGATTGAACCGGTCGATCGTTTCCTGCAGGGCGGCGTCGAACGCTTCGCGGGTCGGGAATTCCTTGTTGGGGACGACGGCGGTCGGAATGCCGTGGGACGCGGCAAATGCCAGGCCCTTGGCGTCCGGCTTATTGCTGATCACGGCGGCGATACGGGCCGGCCAGGCTTCGGCCTGCTGCGCGCGCACGATGGCTTCCATGTTGCTGCCGCGGCCAGAAATAAGGATCACGATATTTTTCATAAGCGCGCATTGTAACCCGAGCCGATGGGCGGACCCAAGGAAGGAAATGACGGCAACGCCGCGCTTACTTGAACGCGTGGGGCCCCACCCACCCCACGGGTTGGGGCGATTGCGGCTCTTCGAAGGAATAAAATACGCGGAACGGAACTTTTTTCTCAGCCCAGAACTCGGCCGCGTCGCGGAAGACGTCGAGCAGGGTTTCGCGTGCTTCCTTGTCGAATTTTTGTGTATTCGGCAATTGATCCAGCACGGCGATGAAGCCCGGCTGCGGTCCGGCCTCGGCGATGACTTCGGTGAGACAGTTGCGCAGCGCGTCGAAATTCTTGCTGCAGGGTTTGGGGAAGAAGAATTGCTCGCCGATGCGGGCACAGACCTGCTGCTTCGTCAGCGCATTCGTGCACAGGGCATAGAGAAAATGATGACCAAGGCGCATCGCCTCCTTCTGCAGCTCCGGTGCACGGTAAGCGCGGATGGACTGCACAAGATTCGGCGGTACTCTCATCAACAAACTCATTTTTTCCTCAAGTCACCCAGTCTGGTTCTGCTGCTCCAGCGCGCGGTGGTTTGCGGAAGCGGCGGGGTTGTTCGCTTTCTCCTGGTCTGATTTCCACGCGCCAATAAAACCCTAAGTCTCCTAAGGGTAACGTTTTGTGGTAAGCGAATCAACCCGAATATGGACGAGCCGCTCATATTTGTAAAAAAAGACGAGTTTTTTCATCCATTGTTGGCGCTTTTTCCACGCTTTTCTCCTCTGAACCGGGCGTTTTGGCGCGTATACCTGCTGTTACATTTTGTTGCCACACGGATCGGAAACACGGGCCAACCAGCGCTAAGATTCAGTGGTGGGCGAAACGCCTTTCGATACCAACAGATCAGCAGCACCACCAAAACGAGGTATGAGCATGAACGTCAAAGCCAAACTGATTCTCTCCGCCCTGGGCGTGTGCGCCCTGCCGCTGGCCCAGGCACAGGCCGGCGATTTCGAGGACTTCGGCCGCGTGACGCGCGTCCAGCCGCGCATCGAGCAGGTGCGTACGCCGCGCCAGGAATGCCGTACCGATTACGTGCAGGCCCAGGTGCCGCAACAGCGCAGCCAGGCCGGCACCGTTATCGGCGGCATCGCCGGCGCCCTGCTGGGCAGCCAGGTGGGTGGCGGCAACGGTCGCGTCGCGGCTGCCGCGGCCGGTGCGATCGCGGGCGGCATGGTCGGCGACAACGTCGACAATAACGGCCGCAACTACGGCCCGCAAGTGCAGGAACAGGCCGTGCAGCGCTGCCGCACCGTCGACTCCATCCAGGAGCGCACGAACGGCTACGACGTGACCTACGATTACCGCGGCCACACCTACACGACGGTCATGAACCGCGACCCGGGCAACCGTGTGCGCCTGCGCGTGTCGGTCGAACCGGACCAGTATCAGTAATACATCTTCCGGTGCCGGGGGACGCCTCCCTTCTCCGCACCGTCGGTTCATCGCTCCAGAACGCCCGGCCCTTGCGCCGGGCGTTTGCTTTGGTGCCGGCCCGACCCGATCCGCACCAACAATAATTTACCTATTGAAATATAAATTGTTAAAATGAATGATTAAAAATGCAACATATATGTTGCATTTTTTTTATGTGGGCCTATAGAATTGCGTCTGTACAACCAAGCAGCCCGACGGCTCCTCGCTGAGCCAACCTTCCAATGACGCACCAACCTGCGCGAATCACATGCAAAAAAATCTATTTTCTTAATTTTGATTGATTTTTTTATCAATCGAAATTAAACTTTTCTCGTACCGCCACCGATATGCTGGTTACGCGAGGAAATTTTGACAACACACGATCTGTCCGTACGAGTTGCCGAACGCCGGCTGCTGGCGTGCCTGTGCATCGTCCTGGTCCTGCTTCAGGTATTCGACCTGCACAGCACGATGTGTGCATATGCCGCCGGACGGTCCGAGACCAATCCGCTCATTCTCTGGCTCACCGGCCACCTGGGCCTGGCCCCCGCGGTCGTGCTCTTCAAGATGTTCGCGGCGACCGTCATCGCGGTGTATTACCTCGTCGTGAGCAACTTCGAGCGGACGTTCTGGCCATCGATCTCGCTCGTCCCCGTCTGCGCCGTATACGTCACGGTCATCGTCAACAATTACTCGTAGAGGACCCATGCCGACCTTCCGTTGCTCGGCCGGCCACGAGGCCGCCATCGTTTTCAGCGATGAACAAGTCCGCCATGCCTGCCCGGCGTGTGGCGTCGACGTCTACAAATACCGCGACGCGGTACTCGACGACGACGGACCCGGCGAGACCATAGATGCGACGCCGGACGCAGCCCGGCCCGGGCCGGCGTGGCACGCGCAGCGGATGTGCATCGCCATCGGCGGCACCGTGCTCGTCGCGGTCGCGGGGCTCGCCCTGCTGCAGCGCCCCGGTTCGCGCGCCGCCGTGCCGGCCAGCGCCGGCCCGGTCATCCCGGTGGCGACTGCACCGGCCGCCCCCGCGCGCGCCGCGGACGCCGGCGCGGACGCGGTCACGATCACGGGTTTCTCGGCCGTGGCGACCGCTGCCGGGACCGTGAAGATCGCGTTCCGGCTGACCAACCGCTCGGGTGCGGCGCGTGCGTACCCCGCACTCGCCGTGCACTGGCACGACGCGCCCGGCGCCGACACCGTCATCGGTGGCGACGCCTACGCCCATCCACCCCTTCCTTTCACCACGGCCGACGTCGCGCTGGAACTGGAGCGCCCGGCTGGCGCGACCGGCATCGACGTCGCGCTAGCCAATTGAGGTTCCCCATGCGCACACTCGCCCTTGCCGCCCTGCTGGCCTGCTGCACCCAGGCGCGCGCGGATTTCATGCAGGATTTGCACGCGAAATACCCCGAGACCAAGAATGCCGTCGTAAAGAAAGCCTTCGGCAACTTCTATTCGGTCGTCCGGGGCAACGAGGTTGTCTACATCAATGACGACCTGTCCATCCTGATCAACGGCGACGTCGTCGACCTGAAGGCGAACCGGTCCCTGACCAGTGCCCTGCGCGACGCGAACCGACCCAAATTCAGCATGTCGGACCTGCGCGAAGCGGACGCGATCCGGATCGGCACGGGCCGCCGCCGTCTCGTCGTGTTTTCCGATCCGGATTGCCCGTACTGCCGCCAGTTGCAGGGCGAGCTGGGCAAGCTGCAGGACGTCTCCGTGTTCGTGCTGCCCCTTCCGTTGACCGGCCTGCATCCGAATGCCGCGGCCATCGCGGAAAGCATCTGGTGCGCCCCCGATGCCGGCGCGGCCTGGAACGGCTACCTGCTGCGCGGCGTCAAGCCGGCCGACAAGTCGTGCGCGAATCCGCTCGAGCGCAATGCCGCGCTGGCGGCGAAATACCAGGTGTTCGGCACGCCGGCCATCGTGCTCGAGGACGGGTCCATCATCCCCGGTGCCTTGCCGGCGCCGGCCATCGAGGCGCGCCTGGCGGCGCTGGCAAAAAAATGAGGGCCCTCGCCTGGCTCACGCGCCGGCGCGTGACGGCGCCCGCCCCGGCTGCCGCGGGCGCGCTCGCGCTCGTCGCGTCGACCTTCGACGAGGTCGCCGAGGCGCGCGACCGCGAATTGCTCGGCACCGCGCTGGCGTCGCTGAACGACCAGATGCACGAGATCATCAACCGCAACGCCGATGGCGTGAACCGCTCCGCGCTCGGCGTGCGCCGCGAAACCGATCTGCTGCTTTCGCTCGGCATCTCCGATCCGTTCGCCGCGAAGGCGGGCTCCTATGCGCAGATGGCGCTGGAACTCGCCAACGCGGGGCGTGGCGTCGACCTGCAGGCGCAGGCCCATCACATGACGCCGGCCGCGCGCGCGGAGGTGGTCGCGCGCGCGATGACCCTCGTCATGCGCGCCGAGATGCTGATGGCCCACGCCAAGAAGAACAATCTCGCCAACATCCAGTCGGCACTCGCGCAGCAGGAGCAACTCATGCGCGGCGCGCGCGCGGTGCTGGCCTGCACGCAAGCGTAGGAGGCTTTCATGAAAAACGTCCTCGGCATCATCCTGAACGAATCGCGCTACAGCATGTACCACCTGGCGTCGATCGCGCTGTTCCTGCTCGGCTTCTTCGTCACGTTCACCGCAAGCGACCTGGGACCGTTCGCGCCGCTGCTCGTATCGGGCGGCATCTACCTGGTCGCGCTCTCCATCCTTCTCCAGGCCGTGTACTGGCTGAAGGCTTTCCTGCGCAGGATGCTCGGCTCATGGCTCGCCAGCTGATCGCCGCCATGCTTGCGCTGGCCGCCGCCTCGGTCCGCGCCGACTGCTTCGACCGCGCCGCGGCGCGTTTTGGCCACAACGCCGACCTGCTGCGCGCGATGGCCGAGCAGGAATCCGGCAACCGGGCGGACGCGCTCGGACCGGTCCTCGCGGACGGCAATCGCGCGCTCGGGAAAATGCAGGTCAACTCGGTCCACCTGCCCGAACTGGCGCGGTACGGGGTCACGCGCCGGGACCTCATGACGGACTGCGGCAGCGTGTTCGTGGGCGCCTGGATTTTCGCGCGCTATGTCGCGCTGGTCGGCCCGACCTGGCGCGCCGTCGGTATCTACAACACCGGGCCGGCGTCCGACAACCATGCCGCCCAGGCCCGCTACATCGCCGCCGTGCGGCGCCGGTTCGAGCGGCTCCAGCGCGCCCATGCAATGGCCGTCCGGGGGAACGAATGACGCGCCTCCTGTGCACCGTGCTGCTGCTCGCCGTCGCGGCCCTCGCGCGCGCCGAAGACCTCGGCGTGAGTGGCCGGACGGGCCCCGTCGACCGCGACGCGCGCACGCAAATGAAGAACCGCATCCGCGCCAGGGAGGCCAACGGCGATCTGGCCCGCTTCTGGAACGACTACCGCGCCAGAACCATCGAGGCCATCAAGCATCCGGCGCCGCTCGGGGTGCCGAGCGATGCACGCTACCGCACGGAGCTGCACGACCTGCGCTTCGTGATGCCGCAGGATTACCGCGACGAGACCGGCCGCATCGTCGTCCGGCGCGGCACGGTCATCGAACCGCTGAAGATCCAGCCGCTCACGACGGGCCTCGTGTTCATCGACGGGCGCGACGAGGAACAGATCCGGTACGCGCTCGCGGCGGGACAACGCGAGCGGCTCAAGATCGTCCTGACGGCGGGCTCCCCCTACGACCTGCGGGTGCGGTTCAGGAACGTCATGTGGAACGGCGCACCGACGGTGCCGTTCTATTTCGACCAGCGCAAGCTGATCATCAATCAACTGCAGCGCCTGTACGGCATCGAACTGCGCAGCGTGCCGGCGAAGCTCACCCAGCAGGGCAGCCAGCTGCGCATCGACTTCGGGATACGAAAATGAAACGATGGATGGCAATACTGCTGGTGGCCGGCGCCTTCCTGGCCCCGGCCACGAACGCCGAGCCCGGCATCGGTCCGGTCTGCACCGGCAAGTTTCCCAACCTGATCACCGAGGTCTGCTACGACTGCATGTTTCCCATCAGCCTGGCGGGCAACCTGGTCAACTTCGGCGTGTCCGGCGACGACTACGACAGCGGCGCAGGCGGGTCGGCGACGTGCCTGTGCCTGGGCTCGCTCACGGCCGGCACCCCCGTAAGCTTCTGGGAACCGGTCTTCATGGTCGACGTCACCAACAAGCCCGGCTGCATGCCGCTGCTGGGCGGCGTCGACATCTCGCCGCCCTACAACGAGATGGAATACGGGACCATGAAGCGCACCCCGGCATCGTCCGGCCTGGGGGGCAGGGGCGCATTCTTGCACATCAACGAGTACGTCAATCCGGTCCTGACGGCGCTGGGCGTGATTTCCGATTCCCCGTGCCTGGACCAGCGCGGATTCGACGCCCCGTTCATCAGCTGGGCAGATCCGACCTGGAACGACGACGCGCTCGCGATGATCCTCACGCCATACGGGTACGCCTTCGCCGGCATTCCCTCGATCGCGGCCGAAGCGCCGGACTCGATCGCGGCCACGTTCGGCTTCCCGATCGCGTCGCTGTTCTGGGTGGCCGGCGCCTGGGGGCCGCTGTACCCGGTGACCGGCAACGTGGCCACGGCCAACACCCCGGAACAGGTCACCCACCTGCTGACGGCGCGGCTGTTCGCCAAGCTCCATGCGACCGGCGTGCAGCAGTCGACCGCCGGCGCCGATGCGCTGCGGTCGTGCGGCGCGCTGGGCGTACCGGAATTCCTGATGGACAAGCGGCAGTACAAGACGAACCGCGTGTTCCCCTTCCCCGACAACATGTGCACGCCGTTCGGCCGCCCCCTGGTGCTCCAGGAAAAAGGCGCGGCACGGCCGCAGGACAAGGACTATGGCTACTTTATTTTCCGTAAGAAGGACTGCTGTGCGCCCGTCTATTCGCCTATGTGAAGCGCTGTGCGCCGCGCTCTGCTGCACGCTGGCCTCAGCGGCCGGCGCGCAGGGCCTGTTCGAGAGCATGCGCGCCACCGGTGCGGCCAGCCAGCCCGGCGGCTACGTGTTCGTCTCGGGCCGCCTGCCCGACACCACCCTGATCCCGCTGTCCCGGGACGCCCGCCGCGCCGGTTTCACGCTGGTCCTCAACGGGTTCTGGGACGACCTCGACGCCACCCGCCGGCGCGTGGCGCACATCAACGCGGCCTGCTGCGGGCAGGCCGGCGCGCGCTGGCAGATCAACCCGCTCATGTTCGAACGCTACCGGGTCGACGCCGTGCCGAGCTTCGTGGTGACGGTCGGTCCCGGCACCGCGCCCGCCGACTACAGCAAGGTGACGGGCGAAATGAGCGTGGCGAACGCGCTCAAGTTCTTCGCGCAGCAGTCGAAGGTCGCCGCCGTGCGACGGTACGCGGCCGCAGCCTACACCCAGGCTTTCGCGACGCAGTAAAAGTTTAATTTTGATTGACTTTAAAGTAAATTAAAATTAAAATTATTACAAATTCAGCAAGACAATGCCTATGAAACCCGTTGTGTTCATCCTCGCCATGTCGTGCGTTCACGCAGGCGCCGCCCCGGCCGCTTTCGTGGAACGCGCGCCCTATGCAAGCGGCGCCGCTGTCATCGAGCCGGTGGACGGCGGCGAATACGTGTACGGCGCACCGGTCCCCGACGGCCGCCTGCGCACGCAGGCCGTCCTCGTGGGTGCGCCGCAACGCCAGGCCTATGTGTTCTTCTCCGCCGAGGAAGAAGCCGCCCTGCTCGCCTACCGCGACCAGGCGCTGGCGGAGCAGCTCAAGCGCCGCGTCACGACCGCGCGCACGCGGCACTACCGCGCGACCGCCTCGCTCGACTGGCCCAAAGTGGTCGTGCGCGCCGATGAAATCTGCGTGCCCGAGCTGGCCAGCAGCAGCGCCGCCGACTGGCGCGACCATCTCGTCTGCCATCGCGACGGAGGCCTGCAATGAGCGTGGAACGCGTACCGAAGCACGGCAAGGCCGACGTGGCGTTCGCTGGCGCGCAACTGGGGGATGCATGGCTGCTGATCGGCTCCGTATTCGCCGCGATGGTCGCCGGCGGCATATTCGGCTGGGTGGCCTACATCGGCATCCCCGTGCTGGGGTACCTCCTCACCAAAGCGTACATCCAGTGGAAGAGCAACAACCTGCCGGGGCACCTGCAGGTCCTGCTGTACCGGGTCGGCCTGGCAGGCTATTCGGCCGCGTTCAACCGCAAGAAGAAGCTGTTCATCGGCGACAGCAGGATCGTCAACCCCGCGGCGCTGCAGATCGTCGCCGTCGTCCGCGACGACGCCCGCTCCGCGCGCGCCGACGCCGGCCTGCGGATACCACACAGCGCCGACGACACGAATGAAGTCGTGACTTGAAGGAACTGGAAACATGGACATTCAACAACGAAGCATCTCGATCGCCGGCCTGCAGAAGACCGTGAACTTCGTCATCACGTCGAACGTGGGCCTCGTCGCCATCGCGCTGATCCTGACCGCGGTCCTGTTCAGCCAGAGCAAGATCGTCATCCTGCAGACGCCGGGCATGCCGGCCAGCAGCGAGATCCAGAAGACGACGATGGACATCGGCGCGCAGCGCGCCATCCTGGTCGCCGTGACCAGCAACCTGACCCAGGTGAATCCCGCGAACGTCGAGTACCAGAAGAATTTCCTGCAGGCGTTCCTGGCACCGGCGATGTACACGAAGCTCAGCGCCGAAGTGGAGACCAAGGCCCGGCTGCTGGCCGACCAGCGCGAGCTCGGCTCCTATTACTTCGTGCTCCGCTCGCACGAGTACGACCCGAAGATCAACAAGCACTTCGTGCTCGGCGACGTGCATACCGTGAACGCGGCCAAGGACACGGCCGAACCCTACGTGTTCGAATACGCGCTTCACATCGACAACTACCGTCCCGTGATCGACGACGTCACGTCCTACCGCGGCGACAGTGCACACAACAGCGCGTGGCTGGAGGCGCAGAAACGATGAAATACCCGATGCCCATTTCCCTGCTGCTGCTAGGCGCAGCGGCCATCCCGGCGCAGGCGCAGCAGACCGCGAGCGCGACCTTCGCGCCCGTCCCCGTGCGCACGACGGCGTCGGCCGAGTTCCCGGTACGCAAGGTCAAGGCGACGCTGAAGACCCCTGCGGCGCCGAAGGCCGACCGTCTTGCCGTGCATCCCGACGCGGCCATCAAGGACACCCGCGCGCCGGAAGTCGTCCTGCCGGGCGTGATGAAGATCGCCGGCGCCGACGCGCACGCGCTCGATTTCACCCGCGCACGCATCGTCGAGGTCACGAACGGCGGCTCGCAGACCGTGTACGTGAGCGTCAGCGACCAGAACCGGATCCAGCTGCCGTGGCCGAACACCAAGGTCGTCGGCACCGAGGAGCTCATGGTCGACAAGCGGCCGACCAGCAACAACGTCTATGTTCAGTTCAAGGAAGGCGTGAAGCGCGCCGTGCAGGTGTATTTCGAGCAGCCGGACGGCCCGTCCGTGCTGGGACTGCAGCTGGTGCCCAAAGACATTCCCGCGCAGACGATCCTCGTGCGCGACGCCAGCCTGCAGTCCGGCGAACGGCGGCCCGTCAAGGGCGGCGACTACGTCGCGGCTATTCAGGGCGTGATGGAAGACGTGGCCCTCGGCGCCGCGCCACAGGGGTACTCGCAGTCGGACATCGCGGCCGGCCCCATCGCGCTGAACGGCCTGGTCGTCACGCCGCAGCGGATGTACTCGTCGGCCGACAAGGACATCTACGTGTACGACGTCGCCAATCCCGGCCCGAACCGGGCGGCGCTGCAGGAAAAGGAATTCGACGGCGAGAACGTGCTCGCCATCTCGATCTTCCCCAGGCCGGTCATTGCGCCCAGCGAGCACACGAGGGTGATCGTGCTGACCCGCAAGGCATCGGGAGGCTGACATGTCGGACACGGGCGTGATCGCGAAGTACAGGCAGCAATGGATGGAGATGGACCCCAAGTTCAAGTACGCGATCGGGGCCATCATCGTGGGCGGGGGCATCCTGATGGTGGTGAACTCGCGCGAGCGCGAACAGAGCATGCAGGAGGAGCAGGTGCGCCGGGTCGCCACGGCGACGGCGAAAGCCAACGCCGAGCACGGCGGGACGCTGCCGAACAGCGGCAACACGTTCAGCGCGCTGCCCTCGTCGAACCGCAACCAGGGCCTCGAGGATCTGCTGGCCTCGCTCGACAAGGCCCGCACCGACGCGAAGGAAGCCCACGATCAATCGAAGTCGATGGACGAACAGCTGCGCCGGATGAACGAACGCATGGCGCAGATCGAAGGCCGCGCCGCGCTGCCGGCGGCCTCCGCGGCACAAGCCGGCGGTGCCGGCGCCACGGGTCCGGCGTCCGCCGCGGCGCCGTACGAAAACCTGCCGGCGCCCGTCGATTTCGGCCAGCCGGGCACGGCCGGGAAGGACAAGGGCGGCGCGACCAGTCCGTACGCCGATGCCGCGCTGCCGCCGGAACACGACGCCGTGAAGCTGCGCAGGACGGCCATGAAGGTCTGGGACAGCGAGGCCCGGCCGGCGCGCCACACCGCGGACGACACGCCGACGCTGACGATACCGACGAACACCGCGCTCGAAAGCGTCATGCTGACCGGTATCAACGCGAGATCGAACTCGTCCGGCGGTGCGGCCAGCGGCACGGTCCTGTCGGCCAACAACGTCGGCGCGCCGTTCGTGAGCCGGCTGAAAGGCGATGCCATCCTGCCGAACGGCTGGCGCGTGTCCGACTTCAACGACTGCTTCATCAGTGGCACGGGGATCGCGATCCTGTCGAGCGAACGGGCCAACGTCATCTCGAACGTGATGTCGTGCGTCGACAAGCGCGGCAACGTGTACGAGGCGAAGATCAAGGCCTACGGCGTGGACCTGGACGGCATCCAGGGCATCTCCGGCCGCGTGGTGACCAAGCAGGGCTCGCTGCTGGCGAAGACCGCGCTCGCGGGCGTGGCGTCCGGCCTCGGCACCGCGTTCAGCCCGACCGCCCTGCCCGGCTACAACCAGAACATGCAGAGCGGCGACCGCCAGGGCATCCAGTGGCCGAACCCGAGCCTCGTCGCCGGCAGCGCGCTTGGCGGCGGCGTCAACGAAGCGAGCAAGGCGCTGGCCAGGTTCTATCTCGACTATGCCAAGGAAATGTTTCCCGTCATCGAGGTGAATGCCGGCACGCGCGTCACCTGGATTCTGCAGGAAACGGTCGAGCTCAATCCGATGAGAAAGACGAACTGATGAACCATTCGATCAAGATCCTGGCCGCGGCCGCGCTCGCCACCGCCGTCGCCGGCTGCAGTTTCAACCCCATCGGCGAAAGCAGCTTCGACTGCAATCGCAAGGAAAACCCGTCGGCATACTGCCGGTCGTTCAAGGCGCTGGAAAAGAGCACCAACGGACCGCTGCCAGAAAGCCGCTTCGACAAGGAATTCCGGATGAGCGACTACGACCGGGCCACAGGCATCGCGCCCGACGGACCGGCGCCGCAGGCGGCGGACACGCTGCCCGCGGCGGGCGCGGCCCTGCTCCCGCACCAGCGCCTGCATGGCGGGGGCGATCCGGTTGCCGGCCTGCCGGTGCGCAAGGCGCCCGTCGTGCAGCGCGTCTTCATCAAGCGCTTCGTGGACGAGAACGACAGCCTGCAGGACGACATGATCGTCTACCGCGAAGTCCGGGGCTCGCGCTGGACCGGCTTCGAGGCCGGCCAGGGCGCGCGTGCCGCCGGTGCCTATCCGCACCGTCCAAGAAACAGCACCCCCGTGGAGGCGGACGCCGACGTGCCGCTTGCACAGCAAACGAATCTCGCCCAGCCAGACGGCCCCGCCGATGGCACGGCAGGGTCAGCCATGTCACCCGCTGGACCGCAAAGTGGTGGCGTCAATGTTCTGAAGACAGAAAGGTAATCGCTATGAAATTCCTGAAAGACCTCACCCCGCAACGCGCCGGATGCCTGCTGGTCGCCGTCGGCGCGCCGCTCGCCCTCCTCGCCAGTGTCGCCGCGATGAACGGCGGTTCGGCGCTGACCGCCGGCGCGTTCGACGCGGTCGTCACCATGCTGCAGAACATGCTGAAAAGCACCTGGACCATCATGCTGGCCCTCGTGGTCCTGGTGGCGGCCGTTTGGCAGCTGGCGCATGGCGGCGGCTACAAGACGATCGGCCTGATCCTGGGCGTGCTGGCCATCGCGCTGGTCGGCCCCGGCTTCCTGACCACTGTGTCGACCAGCATGCCGAACGCCGCGCAGATGCAACTGATCGCGCAGGCGCAAGTGGCAGCCCCGGCCGTGCCGAGCGTCGTGGTGGCCGAGTAAGTCTTTCCGTAACCGGACATGGCGGAGCTTCCGCCATGTCATCCCTGGGAACCGAACCATGATCGTCGTTAACCGTCCCGATATCCCGACGCAAGTCAGCAGCGGCTTCGTGTACCTGGAGTCGTATGCGCGCGAGAGCAACCTGATCGTCACGAAGCCCGAGGGCGACAGCATCTATGTCGGACGCTGCTACGAAATGAGTCCGCTGTCGGGCGGCGGGACCGAGTTCGCCGGGCTCATCCAGAACATCTACAAGAGTGCGCCGGACGACGCACTGCTGCAGATCAGTCTGCTCAACATCCCCGACCACGACGTTCCGTACAACCTGGTCCGGGGCAAGGCCTCCGGCAACCGGCTCCTGCAGGAGCTGATGCAACGGCAGGCCCGCCTGTACGAAAACGCGAAGCGCATCGGCGCGCTGGCCGATATGCCGGCGGTCAACCGCAAATCCCTCATCATGTCGTTCATGACGCCGGTGAACCTCGTCAACGACACGACCCTCGAGCTGGCGCTCGTCGCCCAGAACGAATTCCTCGCCGGCCTCAAGGCGTGTGGCTTCCTCGACGTGCAGGCGCGCACCCCGTCCGAGGTGCTTGCGATCTATCGGCAATGCGTGAACATCTACGACAGGCGCAAGGAGCTGCCGCTCGACGACGTGATGGAACTGCGCCACCAGGTGTTCGGCCCGGACGAGGTGTTCGACTTCTCGGCGGACGAATACGCCGTGTTCAACAAGCGGCTGTATTGCGCGGCCGTCGTGCCCAAGGCGCTGCCGCCGATGATCGCGCACGGCGTGGCGAACCTCCTGATCGGCGCGCCCCTGAACGGCGGCGCGACCAAGGACGGTGGCGGCGTGCGCGTGAAGACGCCGTTCATCCTGAATGCGACGGTGCGCGTGGCGAACCAGCGCAAGGAGCTCGAGCGCATCGCCAGGGCGATCAAGTCGCGCAACCGGACCGACAACAACCTGTGGTTTTCCCTTGGCGCCGAAAACGGCGCGGAGATCGCCAGCGACCTGGTGTACCTGCAGCAGACGTGCAAGGACGGCACCAACAAACTTACGTTCGCGAGCATCACCGCGTTCGTGTTCTCGCATGACAAGCAGGAACTGGCGCAGGCCCGTTCCGACTTCAAGACCACGATGAACAACCTCGACTTCGACGCACGCGACGTGACCGACACGATCGGCGTGCGGTTCGTCCAGTCGCTGCCCCTGAACTACTCGACGAAGATCGCCGAGAAGCTCGATACCGAAGCCCTGGTCCCGGCCAGCGTGGCAGCCAAGCTGATGCCCATCTTCGGCGACTACCGCGGCAACGCCAGCGCGGCGCGCGACCGCATGGGTTCCGTGTATCTCACCCGGCGCGGCTCGGCGTATTACTTCGACCCCTTCCTGTCAAACAAGAACAAGAACGGCATCCTCGCGGCGGCCAGCGGCGTCGGCAAGTCATTCAAGATGCAGTACATGATCGCCAACGAGCTGGCCTCCGGCACGCGGGTGTCGCTGTTCGACAACGGTCGCTCGGCCAAGAAGTTCTGCGAGAGCGTCGGCGGCGACTTCATCGAATTCACGCTCGACTCGGCCACGCCGCCGTCGCTGAATCCGTTCACGGGACTCAGCGAGGAAGACTTCCTCGAACAGCATCCGGACATCACGGCCCTGATCCTGAAGGCGGCCTATTTCAACGAAGAGATCGAGGCCGGCGCGCGGATCGCCGTCAGCGAAGCGGTGAAGGCGGCATACGGGCGGTCGCGCGGCAAGGCCGACATCAACACGGTCATCGACGCGCTAGAGACGATCAAGCAGAACACGGACGACAGCAAGTTCAAGAGCGAAGTGCAGCTGGCCGCGTGCAACCTCGTGCCGCGCCTGCGCAACTTCGTCGATTCCCCCACGCGGGGCGGCTACTTCCTCGGCGAATCGAACCTGGCGGCGAACAACCAGTTCACGGTGTTCGAGCTGTCAGGCCTGGACGGCGACGAGCACCTCAAGCAGTGCGTCCTGTTCTTCGTGATGAACACCATCATGCGCCAGATGAAGAAACTCAGCGGCCGCAAGCTGATCATGCTGGACGAGGCGTGGCAGCTGCTGAAGGACCAGGGGGCCGCCGCCGTGATGGAAGGCCTGTACCGCAAGGCGCGCAAGGACCAGGGCTCGATCTGGGTGATCACCCAGAGCCCCCGCGACCTGGCGTCGAATCCCACCGGCGAAGTGATCCTCAGCCAGTCCGTGTGGAAGCTGGTAATGGAGCAGGAACCAGAGGAAATCGACAAGATCGTCGCCGAGGGCGTCATGACCAAGTTCGCTGGCGATGCCTATTTCAACAAGCTGATCAAGGACGTGAAGACGCAGAAGGGGATCTGCTCCGAGATCCTGATCTGCGGCGAGAGCACGTATGAAGTCGTGCGCCTGTACGTCGACCGGTTCACCGCCGCCCTGTTCTCGACCGACGGCGCCGATCGCGACGTCGTGTTCCAGCTGATGCGCAGCGGCGTGCCGGCCGCCGACGCCGTCAACATGGTGATCAGCGACGCGCGCGGCAAGCGCGGCAAGTGGCTCAAGGACATCGTCGCCCAGCTCCGCTCCGAGCACCTGAGCGATGCCGAGATCCGCCAGGAACTCGAGGAGATCCTGAATGGCTGACGCGCACCGCAAGACCGTCCCGCTGGGCGTGCAACTGCTCGCCACCGCCGGCCTGTGCGCGGTGTGCTTCTACGCCGGCGGCAAACTCAACGGCACGACGCCGAACGGCAAGTACCTCGTGGCGGACAAGAACGCCGTCATCCTGCAGGCCGTCCTGGAACGCGACAGCACCGACGCGCAGGCGCTCAAGGCGGATATCACGCAACCGATCGTCCAGGTCATGCGGGGCTACACGGAACAGGGTTATGTGGTCATCGATGGCGGCCGCGACGAGTACGGGAACATGACGATCGCCGCCCTGCCCGCCGGCACCCGCGACATCACCGCGGAACTGGCGGCGGCCGTCGCGCGCAAGGGGCCGGGCAAATGAGCCGCGCCAGTCGCCTGGCCATCGTGCTCGTGGCCGTCGTGTGTGCGCGCCTCGCGGTCGACGGCGCCATGGCGATCGCGGACGGCACCGGCGCGCCGGCCTGCCGCGGGCACAAGCCGGAGATGCAGAAAACCTGCTGGAGGAAGCTGGTATGAGACGGCCACCGCGCGCTGCCGTTACTCCCGCGCGGCTGTGGGCCGCGGTCGCGACCGGAGTCGCGTGCGCGGCCGCGCTGCATCTCGGCCACGGCCGCGCATTCGTCAGCCTGTCCTGGGATCCGCACGCCGTGAACTGCCTGCCCGAACTCCATCTCGCCCTGCTGGTGCACCGCCCGCCCGCGACGATCGAGCGCGGCGACTACCTCTTCTGGAAGGCGACGGCGACCGGCGCGCTGTCGTACGTGAGCGAAGAGTTCGTCCTCAAGCGCGTCGCCGGCGTGCCGGGCGATCGGCTCAGCATCCGCGCCGGACGCGTCTTCATCAACGGCAGGCTCGTGACCGAGGGCCTCGACGATGCCGTGCTGTACCGGCGCAAGCCGGCCGATTTCGAGCGCGAGGACGTGATCCCGCCCGGCCGCTACTTCATGATCGGCACGGCGCGGCTGTCGAACGATTCCCGTTACTGGGGCTACCTGCCGCGCGACGTCGTCGCCGGCAAGGGCTATCGCATTTACTGACATGCGTGACCTGATCCTGACTCTGCTGCTTTCCACCGCCTGCACCGCGCACGCGCAGGACGTCCGCGTGGACGACGCGTACGGCGACGCCTTCCTGCACTACCAGCCCTACGTCGTGAAGGGCAAGGAGACGAAGCGGCCCGACGCGCGGCCGCCCGCGCCGCCGCCCCCGCAAAAGCAGGAGGAGCGCAAGGTTACCGTGAGCTGGCTACGGGAGAACTACAAGGTCCTCGAGGAACGCGCCATCGACGATCCGACCGACGACAACGTCGCGGCCTACCTGTACGTCCGGCGCATCACGATGGATAAGTCGCAGCGGTTCTCGGAGAAGGTCACCGAGGTCACGAACGCCGACCCGCTGCTCAACGAAAACAACAGGATTCCCTATGCGAGCGCCGGCGCGCAGTCGGTGCGCGCGGCGAACCGCAATGCCCAGGAGCAGGCCGCGCGCGAACTGGCGGCCGTCGGCGGCCTCGTGATGTTCGTCGAAGGCACGTGCAGGTTCTGCGCGATGCAGGTGCCGGTCGTGAGTGCGCTGCGGGCGCGGTTCGGCATGGAGGTCCTCATCGTGTCGCTCGACGGCACCCGGCCGCAGGGCTACAACGGTCCGATCGTCAAGGACAACGGCTTGTTCCGCAAGCTCGACCTGAAACTCACGCCATCCATCGTCTACGTGCATCGCCCCCATGGCTACCGGGACGGCAAGGACGAGAACCAGTACCGCGTGATCGCGCAGGGCTTCTATGCGCAGGACGAACTGGTGAAACAGATCGCGTATTCCGGCTATTCGACCGGCAGTCTGTCGCGCGACACGATGCGCGACCTCGCCGTCTGGGACCGCGGCGTGGCCTCGACCGAGGACCTGCGCACCTTGCAGCTCGACGCGAAGGATCCCGCCGCCATCAAACGCAAGCTTCAGCCGCTTCTGCAGAAACAATATCAGTGAGCCCATCATGAAAGTACGCCCTGCCCTGACCGCATTGTCCCTGTTCCTTCTGTGCGCCACCGCGCACGCCGGCATCATGGCCGACCTGAACTCCATGTTCATGTCGAACACGACGGCGCCCGGCACGTTCACGACCCGGGACCGGGTCGGCATCTACGGCGGCGGGTATTCGATGCGTGCGCCGGTACAGAACGCCAACATCGTGTCGTTCGATCCGCCGCGGCTGAGCGCAGGGTGCGGACACGTCGACCTGTACGGCGGCAGTTTCACGTTCCTCAACGGCCAGGAACTCATCGGGATTTTCCGCAGCGTCGCCTCGAACGCGGCGGGCCTCGCGTTCAAGGCCGCGATCAGCGCCATCTCGCCGTCGCTCAGCCAGCTGATGGACCAGTTCCAGGGCCTGCTGCAGAACATGAACAACCTGGCCAAGAATTCCTGCGGCATGGCGCACCTGCTGATCCAACCGGCCGAGAGCGCCATCGCCAGCGCGACCGACGGGAGCGGCCTGGTGGGATCGACCATGAAATCCATGTTCACCGACATGGCGGCCGGCCTCAAGGCGTTCAATGCGAACACGGCGCAGTTCCTCTCACAATCGGCGGAAGGGAACGCGCAGGTCGGCAACCAGATCGCCAAGGCAATCGTTGCTTCCGGGTCGAGTTCCGTCCTGGGCCTGCTCGGCCTGCCCAACATCGACGGCAGCGTGGACGATTCGAGCGACCCGAATTCGTTGAACAACAAGATCCTGATGTCGCTGCTCGGGTACGAGATCGCCGGCATCCCCTGCCATACGTTCAATCCCGCTGGCACGGCGGATACGACCCAGAGCATCCCTCTCGCGCACAGTATTCCTGCCATCCCCCGCATCGATTGCCACGGGAACGCGACCATCACGCTCAACGATTTCGTGACGGGCGGCGGAACGGGATCGACCCGTCCGGACGTTCCGCTCCACCTCTACCAATGCCGCGACCCGGCAGGCACGACACCCACGAACGGCGGGTTCGATCACCAGATCTGCACCAGTGTCCAGGAGACGGACTTCAACTACGAGGGCATCGACGGCTGGATCAACCGCATGCTGTTCGGCTCCGCCGACGACACGTCCGTCGCGTCGAACTCGATCGTCGGGATCATCAACGGCGGCGCCAGCGGCCAGTTCTCGTCGGACCAGATGAAGTTCCTGCACCAGGCGAACTATCCGATCATCGCCCTCCTCCAGAAAAGCAGCAACCCGGAAGCGCGCAAGAGCATGGCGCGCAGGATGCGGGTCGGCATCCGCAACTGCGTGGCGGCGCAACTGGGCACGGCGCTGTACCGGGCGGCGGCCGCGGTCGGCAACAACAATTCCTACAAGTTGACGGACGAGTCCCGGAAGGCGACGGAACGCCTGCGTGTCGACTTCATGCAGCGGCAGCACGATTGCGACCACGACCGCTCCGTCCTGGAAATCGCCACGCTGCTGAACCAGGCAGCCATCCTGTCCGGCACGACGAACAAGTAAGCGCATGTTCCCGAACCAGGTCATCTACACGGCCAACGGCGACCTCACGACGCTCTACGCGATCCTGAACGCCGTGGCGATGATATGCCGCGAGAACGCGACCATCTGGGGCTTCGCGCTCATGGCCGCCACGTGGTCGCTGTTCTCCATGACGGCCGTCGCCGGTGCGGGCGCGGCCGCGGGCGGCGTGGGCCCGGACCTGGCCAGGCGCGCGTTCGCGCTCATCATCCCGTTCTGCCTTGCCATCTGCCTGACCAGTTCGTCGATGAAGTCGACCGTCACGGTCGAGAGTGGCTTGGCCGGCGCCACGACCACGGTCGCCAACGTGCCCGTGCTCATCTCCGTCGTGCCCGCGACGGCGAGCCTGATCTCGAAGATCGTCGGCGACAAGCTGCACACGGCCATGCAGTCGACCGGCACCGACTACGACGCGATCTCGGCCAAGCAGCAGGGTTTCATCAACCCGCTCAAGACACTGCTGACATCCCGCATCGCCATCCTGCGGCTGGGCGGCATCGCGTCCGAAGTGAACTCGCTGCTGGGCACCTGCCTGAATGCCGACGCCGGCGTGAACTACGCGGACATCGCGAACCACGTCCTGTTCGCCGGCAACCTGCCCGCCGCCCAGGCGGGGCCGGCACCGATTACCGTCTGGACCCCACTCGGCGCGCAGCGCACGTCGATCGGCGTGCTGCTGGCCGAGGCGGCCCAGAACACGAGTGCCTTCGTCACCGACATCAAGGTCGGCAGCAACCACATCGCCACCTGTGCCGACGCCGCCGCACAGGTCGGCCAGGACATCGACACGGCGCTGAATTCCGACCAGTTCAAGCGCGTCGTCCAGGGTGCCGTGAACGCGGCCGACCAGCCGAATGCCGCCGGCGACTACACCATCGACGGGATCGCGGCCGCGTATGCCGCGGTGCGCTCGGCCGACTCGATCACGGGCGGCACGGGCGCGCAGACGGACGTCGAGCTCATCAACCTGCTGTTTGCAGAGCTCGTCAGGAACGACCTGGAATGCCTGCGCGCCGACGGCACGAACAAGAGCACGTGCCTGGCGATGGCCGTGCAGTCGAACGAGATCGAACGCAACAACATCCAGGCCGCCGCCAACGGCTTCGATGCCCTCATGTATGCCGGCGCATTCGCCAACCAGATCACGGCCGTCATCATCGGCCTGGGCCCCGTGCTCGTGCTGTTCATGATGTTTTCCGGCGCCGGGGCCGCGCGCAACATGAAGGTCGCCGCACACATGATCGTGTGGCCGCTGCTGATCATGAATGTCGGCGCCGAACTGATCAACGGGATGATGTACATCTCGGTGTCGGGCTTCCTGCGCGCGCTGGCGCAGGGCGGCGTCATCAACCAGTCGAACGCGGTCGAGGTCTACAAGAATTTCTCGCTGCAGATCGGCACCGCGAGCCACCTGATGGCCACGCTGCCGATCCTGATGTCGACCATCTTCGCGCTCGGCCAGTCGGCCGCCCTCGTCAGGCTGGGCGAGTCGATGGGTTCTGGCCGCAAGGAAGACCCGAAGCCTGTTGATCCGCCGCCCGCCGGCAACGCGCCCGCCGCGACGGGCAGCAGCGTGGCCATGGCCGGGCAGGCATCGATCGGTGCGCCGCCGTTTGCCCCGGGCACGCAGTTCGGCGGCATGCGCCACGACGCGGCGCAGGGTATCGCATCGGCGCAGCTGAAGATGCAGGCGCTGTCGGACGGCGCGGACAACCTGGCGGGCTGGAAGGATGCGTTCGCCACGGGCGACTTCGGCAAGGTCGGGGTGTCGGCGGCGACCGGCAACGCCGTGCGGACAGCGTTCCAGGCGCAGGGCGCCGCCGACGGCAATCCGCTGGCGCAATCGCGATCCCTGGCGCACAGCGTCGACAGCGTCATGCGGGGCGACGGCGATGCGCGTCCCGACGCGGCCGAGGCACGCGCGCTGCACCGGTCGGCCGGCATCCAGAAGCAGTATGCGGATACCTTGTCGACGTCGGCATCGGCGTCGGACGCCGCCGGCGAAGCGGTGCGGAAGTCTGCGGGGCTGCCGGCGCTGAGCGCGAGAATCGGTGGCGCCGACATCGCGCACCAGATGCGGACGAACCCGGCGTTCCGCCAGTTCCAGCTCAACGAGGGCCACGCGTTCGGCAACCTGCCGGCTGCCCGCCGCTATCTCGAGCAGGCTCGCCAGGATACCGGCGAAGGCGGCGAGGCGTTGGCGCGCCACCGGGCCGCGCTGTCGATGGCGACGGACGGGCAGGCGGCGCCGGAAGACCGCATGCGGGCGCATCAATACCTGCTCGGCACCAGCAGCGCCATGCTGGCCGGACAGGTGGCTGCCCCTGAGACGCGTCCGGCGGGAGGCGTTGCCGAGGCAGCGCCATTGATCCGTCCCGCGAGCGGAGCGGACGACGATGCCGGCGTCCTGCAGACCTACAGCGGGAACGAGTTGCATCAGGGCGGCCTGCACCTGCCTGGCGGCACACGCTTCTTCGTGCAGCCGGAGACGATGGAGCCGGGAAACGCTGCGCCAGGCGGCGCGCCGGAATCCGCGATGCCCGGGGCTGCGGAGGTGCTCGACGGCCTGGGCTACGCCATGGAAGGCAATGAACCGCAAATGCTGCATACGGCCCAGTGGGGCGGTCATTATTATCTGCCGCTCATGATCGGAAAAATGGTGGGATTGTCTCCCGAGCGCATCCAGGCCATCGCGGCGTTTTCCCAGTTTCCCGACCAGGTGGCCGCTCTCGACGGTTATACGAACGGCGTGCGCAGCATGCTTTCGAAGGGGTATGCCCCCGCCGAGGCGGGCGAATTCAGCGAGCGCGCCATCCATGCACTCAACGGAAAACCGGTTGCCGAGAATCTCGCTTTTTATCAGAAAGAAATCGCGAAATATCGCAACGACGACGCTCGCGTGGGCATCGCCATGCATGGCCTCGTCGACTCCATTTTCCACTCGCACATGGTCAATGGGGTGGCGGTCACGTACAAGGCACCCATGGGCCATGGCCTGCACGGCAGCAATCCGGATTACATCTCGGAAGACCAGACCAAGGCGGCCGCGGGCGCGTTGATCCGCGCGTTCGAAACGGTTGGCGGCGTAAAACTGACCGGTGCCCAACGGGCCGGCGTCATGTCGACCGTCAACCAGGCCGTGGCCAGTGCCCGGTCGATGACCGACGGCGAAGTGCGAGACTTTCACGATGCCGAGGAACGGTATGGCCACGGCTCCGGCGGACTGGCGCCGAAACAGAACGAACGCATGGAACTCAATTTCAGGAAGGTGGTGAATAACCTGATGGCGCCGAGCATGCAAGTATTGTCGCCGTCCGCCGAGTTGCCGTCGCCGTTCACGCGCGACCCGATCACGCCCGAAGGCTCGGTCGAGGAAGCGAGCAGGTTCCTCGGGATATCGACCGGCGGTGCGCTAGACTTCACCACCCGGGGCATGCAGGCGGCACGCGACATCATGACGGACTACGCCTCGACTTCGGGCGATTCCTCCAAATACAAAAATCTGGATATCAACGACATCTACGACACGAAAGTCTGGTCCTTGAAGGGGCTGATTCCCGGCTATCGGCCGCCGCTTCCAACTTCCAACCTCAGTTTCTGAACATATGGTGGTGACGCATTGAAGAAGAAAACATCAATCCCCCGTTTCGTTTGCTGTCTGTCGCTGGCCGTCGTCTGCTCCGCAGCGTATGCCCAGGCGCGGTCGGCAAAGGCGATCGACGAGATGTGGGACGCAACGCTCAGGCAATCCGACAAGCTAATCGAGATCGAAAACGATTTCGCCGCCGCCCATCCATTCAAGGGAAAAGCCGCGCAAGCTGCGGTCGACCAGTTGCGCAGCGAAGGGTTCCGCTGTGCGATCGAATACCGCAGGCTTCCCTACCTGCAAAAAGGCACCATCGACAAATTCGCGTTCGAGACCGTGCCGCTGATTTACTGCTCCAAACCGCATCAGAGCACGGGCGCCGATGACTTGTGCAAGACGTTCTGGGCCGGGTTCCAGATCAACTGGGAAGATCCGAAACGCAGCCGGGAACAGCTTTGGAAGGAAGCAGCGAAAAGTTCGATCAAGGACGAATTCTATTTCTGCCGCACGGCATTCGAACCCTGATACCGGGCGTCGTTATTTTCTCAGCTTTGAAGGAGCCAGCCATGCGCAACGAGAACCATCAACAGCCTGCCGATCGCCACAATAATCCCTACGCGGCCCTCGCTGCGCACAAGATCAGCAGGAAGGAAAAATATGCGTGGATCGCCGCCGGTCTTGCGGTCCTCGTGCTGCTGCTGTGCTGGTGGGCGCGCAGCACGCAGTGACGAGCAGGCAAGTGCATGTTCCCGAACCAGGTCATCTACACGGCCAACGGCGACCTCACGACGCTCTACGCGATCCTGAACGCCGTGGCGATGATATGCCGCGAGAACGCGACCATCTGGGGCTTCGCGCTCATGGCCGCCACGTGGTCGCTGTTCTCCATGACGGCCGTCGCCGGTGCGGGCGCGGCCGCGGGCGGCGTGGGCCCGGACCTGGCCAGGCGCGCGTTCGCGCTCATCATCCCGTTCTGCCTTGCCATCTGCCTGACCAGTTCGTCGATGAAGTCGACCGTCACGGTCGAGAGTGGCTTGGCCGGCGCCACGACCACGGTCGCCAACGTGCCCGTGCTCATCTCCGTCGTGCCCGCGACGGCGAGCCTGATCTCGAAGATCGTCGGCGACAAGCTGCACACGGCCATGCAGTCGACCGGCACCGACTACGACGCGATCTCGGCCAAGCAGCAGGGTTTCATCAACCCGCTCAAGACACTGCTGACATCCCGCATCGCCATCCTGCGGCTGGGCGGCATCGCGTCCGAAGTGAACTCGCTGCTGGGCACCTGCCTGAATGCCGACGCCGGCGTGAACTACGCGGACATCGCGAACCACGTCCTGTTCGCCGGCAACCTGCCCGCCGCCCAGGCGGGGCCGGCACCGATTACCGTCTGGACCCCACTCGGCGCGCAGCGCACGTCGATCGGCGTGCTGCTGGCCGAGGCGGCCCAGAACACGAGTGCCTTCGTCACCGACATCAAGGTCGGCAGCAACCACATCGCCACCTGTGCCGACGCCGCCGCACAGGTCGGCCAGGACATCGACACGGCGCTGAATTCCGACCAGTTCAAGCGCGTCGTCCAGGGTGCCGTGAACGCGGCCGACCAGCCGAATGCCGCCGGCGACTACACCATCGACGGGATCGCGGCCGCGTATGCCGCGGTGCGCTCGGCCGACTCGATCACGGGCGGCACGGGCGCGCAGACGGACGTCGAGCTCATCAACCTGCTGTTTGCAGAGCTCGTCAGGAACGACCTGGAATGCCTGCGCGCCGACGGCACGAACAAGAGCACGTGCCTGGCGATGGCCGTGCAGTCGAACGAGATCGAACGCAACAACATCCAGGCCGCCGCCAACGGCTTCGATGCCCTCATGTATGCCGGCGCATTCGCCAACCAGATCACGGCCGTCATCATCGGCCTGGGCCCCGTGCTCGTGCTGTTCATGATGTTTTCCGGCACCGGCGCCGCACGCAACATGAAGGTCGCCGCACACATGATCGTCTGGCCGCTGCTGATCATGAACGTCGGCGCCGAACTGATCAACGGGATGATGTACATCTCGGTGTCGGGCTTCCTGCGCGCGCTGGCGCAGGGCGGCGTGATCAACCAGTCGAACGCGGTCGAGGTCTACAAGAATTTCTCGCTGCAGATCGGCACCGCGAGCCACCTGATGGCCACGCTGCCGATCCTGATGTCGACCATCTTCGCGCTCGGTCAATCGGCCGCCCTCGTCCGGCTGGGCGAGTCGATGGGTTCTGGCCGCAAGGAAGACCCCAAACCTGCCGATCCGCCGCCCGCCGGCAACGTCCCCGCCGCGACGGGCAGCAGCGTGGCCATGGCCGGGCAGGCATCGATCGGTGCGCCGCCGTTCGCCCCGGGCACGCAGTTCGGCGGCATGCGCCACGACGCGGCGCAGGGTATCGCATCGGCGCAGCTGAAGATGCAGGCGCTGTCGGACGGCGCGGACAACCTGGCGGGCTGGAAGGATGCGTTCGCCACGGGCGACTTCGGCAAGGTCGGGGTGTCGGCGGCGACCGGCAACGCCGTGCGGACAGCGTTCCAGGCGCAGGGCGCCGCCGACGGCAATCCGCTGGCGCAATCGCGATCCCTGGCGCACAGCGTCGACAGCGTCATGCGGGGCGACGGCGATGCGCGTCCCGACGCGGCCGAGGCACGCGCGCTGCACCGGTCGGCCGGCATCCAGAAGCAGTATGCGGATACCTTGTCGACGTCGGCATCGGCGTCGGACGCCGCCGGCGAAGCGGTGCGGAAGTCTGCGGGGCTGCCGGCGCTGAGCGCGAGAATCGGTGGCGCCGACATCGCGCACCAGATGCGGACGAACCCGGCGTTCCGCCAGTTCCAGCTCAACGAGGGCCACGCGTTCGGCAACCTGCCGGCTGCCCGCCGCTATCTCGAGCAGGCTCGCCAGGATACCGGCGAAGGCGGCGAGGCGTTGGCGCGCCACCGGGCCGCGCTGTCGATGGCGACGGACGGGCAGGCGGCGCCGGAAGACCGCATGCGGGCGCATCAATACCTGCTCGGCACCAGCAGCGCCATGCTGGCCGGACAGGTGGCTGCCCCTGAGACGCGTCCGGCGGGAGGCGTTGCCGAGGCAGCACCATTGATCCGTCCCGCGAGCAGCGCGGACGATCATGCGAGGCTCCTATCCACCGATCCGGCCACGGCAAACGACGCGTTCGCCGGCTACGACATAAAAGCCATGCTGAAGGCCGGGGAACTGACAGCGTCGTTGGGCGGGCAACGAGGTTCGGTCATCGCGTCATGGAATGGCGACGGCGAAGTCATGAACGATGCCGATCCCGACGGACGCGTCTATGCGGATGCGTATGCTTATCAAAACCGCGACGCCGCCGCGCATGCGCCGACACCGGACATCACAGCGGACGACCTGACCATGTCGCGGGTGGTCATCCGTGGCAACAGGTTACCGCCCGCTGCAAACGGGATGCACGAAGCGCCACGCGACCCGCACGCGCATGGCGCCGCCTCCGGGCATGCCGAGCGCAGCAGGCCAAACGCTCCGCCAACACAGCGGGCAAAAACCGCGCAGGGAAAGACCCATCGACCTAAAGCGAATGAGGTCAGGCTGAATCAACATTGGGACCGGGCAAAGCACCGCCTCGTGGATGCAGCACATGCGGCCGGTGTCGACCCCGGTGTCATGGCCCGGATCGCCCGGTTCGAAAGCCAATTCAGATCGGATGCACGGCCCATTGCAAAAGACGAAGAAAAAAACACGGTCCGTCAATTCGACGGGGTGAAGGCTATCTCCAGTGCATATGGTTATGGGCAGTTTACGGATGATAGCTGGACGGATACGTTAAAACGCTACGGACAGAAATACGGCATCGCCGACGCCGAGAATCTCGATAACAGGAGCGCAGCCGCTTATCGAAAAAACGAGGAACTTCAGGCTGCACTGCTGGCCGAGTTTACGAAAGCGAACGTGGAGCGAGGGCGTAAATTGGGCGGCACCAATGACGATGCCAATGTCTATGCCTTGCATAATCTCGGCTCCGGGGCGGGCCCGACGTTTCTAAAAGCCCTGGCAAAAAATCCGCATGCACAAGTACGCACCGTACTGGGCCAGAAAGTCATCGCGGGAAACGCTGCCCTCTACAAGGACGGTAAAATCACGTTACAGGACGCGTACAATCGCATGGGGGCCGCGATGGCTGACGGCAACCGCTTTGCGGACGAAGCGCGCGCGTTATACAGGGCGAAATATGGAAATTAATCAGCAAGGCAAACAATGATAAAGAGGATTCTGTTCGGGTTTGTTGCCGTGGCCACGGTAGTGTCGAATTCCTATGCCCAGTACATGCTGGCGGAAGGCGATTTCTCGTCGAAGACAACGGAATTGAAGACTATCGTCCTCGATGGCGAGAAAGGCGTCGTGGCTGCCTCGGCGACAGTCACGCAGGGTAGCTGCTCCGGCACGATATCAGGCATCGGCACCATGAACGACACGACACTCGTGATCAAGCCCTACGTCAAGGCCGAGGGTGGAGAACAATGCGTCCTGCAAGCGAAATTCGACGCCAATTGGGAGCGCGTGAAAATTACCGAGGGCAAGGGGTGCGCCGCCTATCACGGCGCCGCGTGTAGCTGGGAGGGACAGACAGTGAAGCGCAAGAAATGATGGCGATGCTGGCCAAAACAATCTTGCTTGCCGTCCCGCTCAGCCTCGCCACCCATGCCTTGTGCGCCGGCGCCAAGGAGAATCCTTGTGAAGGCGCCGAGAAAAAATTGAACTATTCCTTTCAGGATCTGGATGGCAAAATTTCGCCTCAGGATAAAGTTCATTTCGATCTGCTCAGCGCATGCATCAAGCGGAATTCCTTGTGCGCCATCGTGGACGACTCGGCATCCCACAAACCGGTTCTGGTCGAAGGCAGTACATCGAAGAACCTGAAGCCGCCCGGGCTTGCAAAGCGGCCCGCGTTTTCCGCTGTGCGCCCGGTCCAGACCCGTGACGGGCATCCCGCCGGCGTGTTGGCCCGTTTTTCCGGTGGCACGGCATCGGCATGGCTTGTCGAGGCCTGGGAAACCAGTCATGGCAAAGTCCGCGATCTGGATGCGGGAAATATCAGCCTGACTGGCGAGGTTTTCACGCCCGATGTGCTGTTCCAGGAAATGGAGACTGCGGGAAGAAAGCTTCGGCATCGCAAATAAAACCCTGACCCCAGGATGTACTTTGAGAATACGTTTCCTCGCATGTTCAGCTGCAATTGCATGTCAAGACCGAAGGTGGGGAACAATGCGCCCTGCAAGCCGGATTCGACGCCAATTGGGAGCGTGTAATAATTACCGAGGGCAAGGGGAGCTCCGCCTATCATGGCGCCGCGTGCGCCTTGGAGGGGCAGACGATGAAGCGCAAGAAATAATGGCGACACTGCGCGAATCCAGAAAACCGGTTCTGGCTCGCCCCATCGGGGCCTGACCCACCTTGGCTTTCGCGTTCACCCGACAACCACCCCGCTTCACGGGCAAGCTCGCCAATACGTTGTATTCGGCGGTCCTGCTGATCATGCTGTACGACTGGCCGTACCAGGTCTATCGGAAGCTGGGCCCCGGGATGCCGGAAGTTACCGTGCGCGAGCAATTCATTGCGGCGCAGTTTCACGATTACGCCCGGCGCCTGCGGGTCGATGTCAAGCCGACGTTCGTCATCGGCGCCGCACCGGCGTCGGTGGGCGCATTCTCGGGGAATGCCGTGATCGTCATCTCGCCGGAGATGCTCGATCCGGCAAAGTTCACCGATAACGACGTCCGCTTCATCCTGGCGCACGAACTCGGCCATATCGCACGTCTCGATGCCTACCGCTTCTGGACACGGTGGACGAGCGAGGCCGCCGAAGGCCGCGAAATCGATGCGGACCGGATCGCCGTGCGCGTGACGGGGTGCGATGCGATGCGCGAGACCGTTGCGCATCATTGGGATGAATTCCTGAAGGGCTATCAGGAGGAAGGCGACCACCACCCGCATCCGGCCGTACGGTTGCGGGAAGTCTGCGGCAAGTGAGTGCCCTACGCGGCCTTGTCTTCAGGTGCGATGGGACTGAACGGCAAGCCGAGGTCGCCGAGACACGGAATGCCATCTCCCAGCTCGAGCAACTGGTTTTCTTCACGCAGTTTCATGACCTTGGCCTTGGCCTCGACCAGCGAAATATCCCGGTTTTTCCAGAGCAGGACCTTGATGCTCTTTTCCGTGACGTCGTACATCCGCGCGATCTGGCCGATGCTCACGCCCTTGTAGATGAGTTCCGTCCAGATGTCGTAACGCCGGTTGACGATGGCATTGGTGGGAATCTGCAGCTTGTGCCGGTAGTTGTACACCTGCATGTGGTTCACATCGGGAACGCTGCGGGCAATGCGTGTGTCGGAGAAGCCCATATCGAAACCTTGACGAATCGCTGCTTTCTGATCGGTTCTTAGCATGATTTGTGAAGGTAATGACGGTTGGGCATCACAGGAAAGATTACAAAACGGTAATTTGAAAACAAGTAGACAAATATATCAGGTAACTAATGCTCGGTGTAGCAACAATCTACAGATTGAAAAAACGCTACTGTTGTCCATTTTACCAAACCAGAGAGATTCCGATAGATTCTAGACGAAAATTACCCTGAGGGATCATCACGGAAATGTTAATATTTGTTACACTATATGCACGCGCGGCATGGGACACCGCCGGGCCTGGAACAGGCCGGTCGGAATGACGTGGTGTAATGGGGGTACGGGCTATGTCACTCGTGCAACGTGGTCATCGAGATGACGGCGTTGACGAGATTGCTAAACTGATTGCTGTCGCCGGCGGCGAACTCGGGGGTGACGATATAGGTGCCGGCCACGGCGACGCTCGGCGTGTTGGTGATCTTCAGTTTCGACTGCAGCAGCGTCAGATCTGCCACGTCCCGTTGCAGGACTGGCAGATTATCCTCGACAAGGCGTCCCAGCGGCACGGGAATGCCCGCTGCCCGCCCGATGCGTTCGAGACCGAACCAGTTCCGCGTCGACAGGCCCATGTCCTGGACCCCGCGCAGCGACGCCTCGACAAAATTATTCACGTACCGTGGATAAAAGCGCTGGACCGCCGCGAACGCGAACGCATACGTGAGGCCGTCCGCCTTGTTCACGACAGGGGTGAACGCGAACTGCTTGTCCCGGGGCAGCGTTTTCGACAGGTTCACGAAAAACGGGAAGTATTGCTTGGAAAAATTGCAGCCCGGCGAAAAGAATGCCCGCACCCGGAATTCATCGCCTTCGACGGTCTTGACCTGCTGGTAGGGACGCATCTGGTCCGCGAGGGCGGGGGCCGGCGGCGCCGCCTGCACGGCAAGGGGCAACACGACGACCAGGGCAGGTAAAAGTCGTTTCATCATCTGAACATCCTTTCGAATACGTCATCCAGGCTGGTTCCCCTGCTCATCTCCTGGTCTGCGACGAACTGGTCGATGCCGCGTGCCACGTCGCTGTACGTCAGGCCGTAACGGCGAGCCAGCGTGGTGCGCAGCGGCGGCGCGGCCCCCGCCGACCGGTTGGTTTCCAGCTTCGTCCTGCAATCACCTAGCTTCGCGTAGCCCTCCTCGACCGCGCGCACGCCGGCCATCACGAGCGTTTCGTAGTGCAGCTGCTGCGACGCCAGCCGGTACATCGCGTCGGAGTCGAACCGGTCGCCCCGGATGACCTGGCTGATCGGATAATCGATCTCGATCGCTTCGATCAGGGCCGACTTGCCGAGCCGCGTCTGGGAGACCGTTTCCTGCAGCGGCCGCACGACCTCCAGGCCATTGTCCTCGAGCCAGGACTGCTCGTAGGTGCCGAGGGTCCGCGGCGCCGGCTCGGACTCGAAGCGGTAGACGAGGCGCTGCGCCATGATCAGCTTCAACGACTCGGCGAGACGCACCGCGTCGCGGGTGCGGTCGGGCAGCAGGTCCAGTGCGCGCGACGCGGCGTCGGTCGCACTGTTGGCGTGCAAGGTCGACAGCACGAGGTGCCCCGTCGAGGCGGCGTCGAGCGCCACCTCCATCGTCTCCACGTCACGGATCTCGCCGATCAGGATGATGTCGGGGTCCTGCCGCAGCACCGAGCGCAGCGCCTTGGCGAACGTGACTTCGCCGTGCACCTGGATCTGCGTGATCGGCCCGGGCCCGCGCAGCCGGTATTCGACCGGATTCTCGATCGTGACGACCGCATTCTGCCCGTTGATCAGGTAGCGGATCATCGCGTTCAGCAGCGTCGACTTGCCCGAACCGGTGGGTCCCGTCGCCAGGACCAGGCCGCTCGGTTCGCAGATCACGCGCCGTATCACGGACTCGAGCGCGTAGGGAAGGCCGAGCTGCTCCAGGCTCGGTGCCGTCTGCTGGTTAATGATCCGGCTGGTGAACTTCCAGCCATCGAAGGTCCGCGCGTACTCGACCCGGACGTCGATGTCATAGGCTTCGCCCCGGGCCTCGACGAGCCCCTGGCTTGCGGCCCACCACGCGGGAAAACGGAGCGAGAAGCGCGTCGACAGCAGGTCGGGCGTGCTGCCGCCCTGCGGCGTGTTCGTCAGTTCGAACAGCTTGGTGCGGAAATGCTTGCCGTTCCTGTCCTTATCGTAGCGAAAGTTCACCATGCCGACCGGCGTCCGGATGCTGATCTGGACGGTCAGGCCCTGCAGTTCATGGCCGGAGATGTGCACGTCGGACGCCTTGTTGGCGACGGCGAACGCGAACACCCGGAGCAGGACGCACTCCACGGTACGGTTCGAACCGGTCGTGATGGGCATCAGCGCCAGCCGCTCGTCCTCGTCCAGGCGGTCGCTGAACAGCTCGGGGTACTCGGGTAGGGTGAATTCGATCATAAGTGCGGCTGCCGCCACAGGGAAATGTTGACATAACTGCATGAGCGATCGTACGCACGCGCATAAAAAAAGTCAATTTAAATTAACATTAAACGTTATCAAGGGTATAATTCTTAATATAAATTGACTTTCCAGACCTACCCATGCTCATGGACCACGTTCGCCGACATGTCATGCACCGCGCCCGGCCGGCCGCCGGCGCCGCCATGGTTACGCTTGCCGTGGCCGTGGCGCCGGGCAGCCGCGCGGAGAGCCCGCCGGCAGCGGCGCCGGACACGCCGGAGATGCAATGGAACCGCCAGCTCCTCGCATCGGGGCGCGTGGAACAGCTGTCGTCGGCGCTGACGCAGTCGAACCGCGCCACCCAGGCCGCCGTCGACGAGTCGGTGCTCGACCGGGTCAGGAAGTCATTGCCCGCGCTCGACCAGTTTGGCAATTCCCTCAAGTACGGCAGTTTTGCGGTCGTGTCCGCGCAGGGCCCGGAAATCGTCTCCCTGATCCGCACCCTCCCCAGCCGCACGGGCAACGACCGCAACGCCGTGCTGAAAAAGCTGTTGCAGCTCAGCCGCCAGGGCGTGCCGGAGGCGCAGAACTTCAGCGGCTTCGTGTACGAATACGGCCTGTTCGGCGCGCCGCGCAACCTGCCGCTGGCGCGCGACTACTACGCCGCCGCCGCCTCGCGCCGCTACCAGCCGGCCATCCTGAACCTGGCGCACATGGCCTGGGTGGGCAAGGGCCAGCAGCCCGATGCCGATGCGGCGCGCGAGTTGGCGCACCAGGCCGTGGATGCCGGCGTGGAAGCCTCCGGGCGGGTGTGCGGACTGGCCACCTTCATCGAATACCGCTGCGGCGAGATCGACCTCGCACTGCGGCTGGGTAAATTCTGCCAGTCCGCCCTGGCCAATATTCCCAACGCGGCGTACGGCTACGAACGCCCCGTCGCAGAGCGGATCAGGATGCTGCGCGATTCGCTCGCGACCGGCGTGCCGGACGGCTACCGCTGGCTCGAGGACATCACCCAGCGAGCCGGTCCGGATCGCGCCCATCTCTACTGCAAATACCGCTTGGTCAACCAGCTCGGCGGGCGTACCGGCACACCGGACCTGCCGGCGCTTGCCAGGACCTGCTACGCCAACACGGTGCCCCAGTCGGGCGGCCAGGAAGCGGAACGTGCCGTGCGGGACATCGCGACGTTTGCCGCCGCCGAGCGGCGGCTGCTGGAGCAATCGCGCCGGGCCAACCGCTTCCGTCAATTCCAGAGCGTCCCCTATCTGCCGTTCAGCCAGGGCGATGTCGATTTGTATGAACCCGTCATGAAGGAGTCACGATGATGCGCTTGTCCATCCGGGTGCTCGCCCTCCTGCTGCTGCCGGCGGCGGCAGGCGCGCAGATCGCGCCCGACAGTCCGTTGGTGCAGGCACTGCGCGTAGGCCGCGCGACCGCGCCGCTGCCGCCGTCGCAACAGGCCGAACGCGTGGCCCGGCATATCCGGGCGGCGTCAGGCAGCCGGGGCGATATCACGGTCGAGTTCGTCCGTGTCGCGCGCTTCGTGGCGCAACCGGCATGCGGCCGGGTCGGCTACGGCCTGTACCAGAAATCGAGCAACACGTTCTGGGGGCAGTTCGGCGGCCAGGTGAACATCTGCGAAGACGGCACGCCGCCACAGCGCGCATGCAAGGGCACGCCCGGCCTCGTCGCAGCGGACGCGTCCTGCCCGGACGGGACGGCACCGGTCGACACGGCCGAAGTCAAGGCGGCGATTGCGCATGCGCTCGCCAGTGGCGGCCTGACCGCGGAGCAATTCAGGGCGCGGTACCAGGCCCGCCGCACGACGAACGAGAGCGGACATTGAATACGCGGCACTTGTTCCCGGCACTGCTGCTCGCGGGCGCCGTCCACACCGGTGCCGTCGCGCAGAACGCGCAAACCCTGACCGACGGCAAGGCGTTTGCGGAGTCGATCATGCCGCAGTCGGCCGGCCAGATCGTCAACCCGGCCGGAGTCAATGCAGCGGCCTGGTCGTCCAGCGGCACCACGATGCCGGGCAGCATGCCGGCCGGCCTCGGCGCCTTTTCTTCACCGTTGTCCACCTCGCCGCTGTTCGGCACCTCGGGGGCGCAAGGGGCCTTGTCGGGCCTGGGCAATGCCAGGATCCAGGCGTGCCGCAACTACGTCCCCATCGGCGATCCGATCGCGGACCAGGAGTGCGCCGCCGTCAAGTTCATGAACAACGATTGCATCCCGCTCAGCAACTCGCAGCAGCAGGTCGTGGGCAGTGCCGGCGCTATCGTCGGGACCGGAAGCAACTGCACCGACACCTACGGCGGCGGCCAGTCGAATTTCGGGTTCCGGAACGCCATCACCACCAGCGATCCGATCTTCCAGCTGAGCCGTGATGCACAAGCCAATGCGTCCTCCGCGATCACACAGAACTGCGTGTCCACGCCGGTTATCACCAAGCCGGCCGAGTACGAAACGAACAATTGCTCGAAGACGATTTCGACGGACTCCCACGTGTGCACCCGCGAGCTGGCCGTCGCGGTCACGACCACGTATTCAGCGGCCACACCGGTGTATTCGTGCACGGAAGGGACGCTGCAGGGCGCCTACTGCGTGCGGACGACGTCCGTCCCGGCATCGGTGATGTACTCGTGTCCAAGCGGGACGCTGTCCGGGACGCTCTGCATGAGCAGCACGTCTGATCCTGCCGCGCTGACGTACACCTGTCCCAGCGGCGCAACCTTGTCGGGGACCAGTTGCATGGGACAGTCGACCGTGCCCGCGACCTCGACGTATTCCTGCGCGACGGGCACGCTCAGCGGCAGCCAGTGCGTCAACTCGTATACGGCGACCATCACGTACACCTGCTGGCCCGGCTCGGTCGACGTGGGCAACAATACCTGCCGGTTCGGTGCCGGGGCGCCGGTCGCGGGCGCCACGTGCAACTACATGGGCTCCATCATCGGCTATATCTGTACGGGGCCGGCCGTGGGCACCGCTTCCTGTCCGTCCGGCGGGACCGTCTCGGGCAGCAGTTGCGTCACCACGACGACGGCCACGATCAATTACCAGTGCACGCAAGGTGTGTTGTCGGGATCGAATTGCATCATCGATTCGAACGGTCCGGCCACGCCGGTCTACAGCTGCGCCACCGGCACGTTGTCCGGCGACCAGTGCGTCTCCAGCAGCAGCAGTCCGGCGGCGGCGAATTACCACTGCCCGACCGGCCAAACACTCAACGGCGCGATGTGCGTGGCGAGTTCGTCGAGCGACGCCGCGCTACACTACTCCTGCCCGGGCGGCACCACACCTGTCGGCAGCCAGTGCAAGACCGTGCTGACGCAGACAAACTGGATCGACAACTGCACGCCCTACGAGCAAAGCGCAGGGATCAGGCTGGGAGCACCGTGATGCGCCGCTACCTGATCGCCGCGGCCCTCCAGATGCTCTCCGCGCCTGCACTGGCCGATACCTATGCCCCCGGTGCCTGCAGCCTCGTTCCCGGATCGCAGACCTGCATCGACGCCACGCCCTGCAAGACGCTCACGGACGGTAACGTGGTCTGCCTCGCCGGCGCGACGCTTCCGGCCGGCGCGCTGTCGATCCCGCAAGCATGCTGGAAGTACTCGTACGAATTCGCCTGCGACGTGCCGACGCCGACCAACAGCTGCACACCTTACGAGAACAACGCCGCCTGCGCCGTCGTCAATAGCGTGTGCACGGACCACAAGCCCGAAACGGGCGCATGCACGTCCTGGAACTACACGTACAAATGCATGACGAGCGCGGCCCAGACGAGCACGACACTGGAGTGCTCGGGGGCCCTGTTCGACACGAGCTTGATGACGGCGCCGGCCAACCAGAACAACACGTTCGCCAAGGCCGCGCTGGCGATGGAAGTCGCCCGCGAAACCCAGGTCTACGCCCAGCCGGGCCACACCATTTTCAATGGCGTGCCGGAGTCCTGCACGAAAGGCTATTTCGGCTTGCGCAACTGCTGTTCCGGTACGCCCGGCGCCGTGTCGAACCGGGGTTTCATGTCCAAGATCGCGGGCGAGGCCGCCTTCAGCGTCGCCAAGTATGCCGGCGAAAAGCTGATCGACACGGCCTCACCCTACGTCTTCGACGCGATGTACCAGAACGTCCAGTATTTTTCGTCGGGCCTGATCGCGGCGGTCGAAAACGCGTCCCACGTCGTGCAGCTGGATGCGGCGGAAGGCTTCACGACCGCCATCGGCACGAATTTCGCGGCCAACGGGTTCACGTTGAGCGCATACGGTTTCACGTACGGGACCGGCACCTTCGAAGGTGCCAACCTGGCCTCGTCGACGATGGACTTGAGCGGCACCTTCGGCCTGCAAGCGGGCGAGGGATTCGTCGCCTTCGACCCGTATTCGTTCGCCTTGTCGCTCGCGCTCCAGTACATGATGAAACTCGCCCAGTGCAGCCAGGACGAACAGGTCTTCCAGATGCACAAGGGCGCGAACCTGACGGTCTTCCTGAGCGAGGAATGCAGCAAGACGGCGCTGCTCCAATGTGTCGAGCACAGGGAGCGCTATTGCTCGTTCAATTCCGTGCTGGCCAAGATCATCAACATCCAGGGCAAGACCCAGATGGGGTTGAACATCTCCGACTGTACCGGTCTCACCCCCGAGCAGGTAAGCAGCCTCGACTTCACCCGGATCGACTTCAGCGAGTTCACCGGCCAGCTCATGGAGCAGGCACGGAACGGCCTGCCGAATAACGTCAAGGGCAACTACGCGCCGATCATGCAGAACACGAGCTCAGGCAGCGCCCAGAACCCGGGCAACGGACTCGCCTACCCGACCGGCGCCGCGCCGGCCGCCGCCCCGCCAACCCAGCCATGAACCGAAAGGAATCCGATGAAAATCTTTGATGCGTTTCCGGGAATCGTCCTGCAACAACCCCGCCGCCCGTGGCTTGCCGTCCTTGCCGTCCTGGCACTCGCCTGCTGTGCAGCACTCGCCGGCGTCATCGCATGGCAAAAACAGCAATATGTTGCGCAGGCCGGAAAGATGGTCAGTGAACTGGCTGCGGCGCGCACCGAGATCGGGCGCCTGAAAGCGCAGGTCGACAACGCCAACGCAACACTTTCAGCAAAGAATGATTCGCTCGCATCGTGTTCAGGTAATCTTGCAAATGAGACAGCAAAAATCGGCGCCTTCGCCAGACAGGCCGCCGCCTGCGAAACGATCCGAACCAAACTCCACCTGAAGGGTTAACCCATGCGTCCATTCGTTCCCCTCCTTGCCGCCGTCCTGTCGTCGACCGTCATGGCGGAACCGGTTCACCTCGACGTCGGCGATACGCACGTCATCGTAGTGCGGCCCGCCGATCTTTGGGATCCCAACAAAAAAACTGTGGACGCGCCGTTGCAAGCGCTGCGCATCAAGAAGTTCGGCTATCAATACGTCGACGCCAGCGGGGCTAAAATCACGCCCCGCCCCAGCGCGCTGCTGCCCTGGAACGGAAAGATCATCACGCCGCTGTCCGAAGAGGTGACGAAGCTGAGTGCTGCGAAAGGGTTCCAGTCGGGCCCGAACATCATGTATTTCATCGATCGCGCCTTCAGGATCGATCCGCCGCAAATGGCCACGTTCATGGCAACGCAGAACGGCCTGTACAAGGCCTGGGCCTCGAAACAGGGCGATCCCGCCACCCTCACCGATCGCCTGCAAACAAGGGACAACGTCAACCTGCTCGCCACGCTCGCCGTCGCGGCCGTCGGCGTGAACAAGCTCGGCGCGGACAGGGTGGATGTCACCAACTATTTCAGTCTTTATCCTGACATTGCCAAGCTGACGGGCGGAATGGACACGCTCGTGCCGGCCCTGATCCCGATTCCGCTGCCCGAATACGACTTCAGCGGCTTCACGCAGGTCGACGTGCGCAAGGTCCGTGACAATTACGGTCACGTGGGTGAAATCGTCATCGGTTACCGCCAGCCAAAGACCGCGGAACAGGAACTGGCCGCGCTAGCCCAGGCCATTGCCACGACCGCGGGCGTCGACACAACGGAAGAGGCCATCGCCGCCGCCCGCGCGAAAAACTACGAAACGCGCCTTGCGATCTGGGAAGAATGCAAGGCCAAGCCCGGTTGCGCCGGCCAGTAACGGCAACGAAAGTCCACCATGAACGACAACGATTCGGGAACATTCCGCCAGGCCGCCGCCCGCGGCGCGCGGTTCATGAATTGGGCCGCCTTCATCATCCTGTTCATTTTCATCGGCATCGCCATCATCAAATGAGGCACATGAAACACGCTACGGCCACGGCATGGTCGTCCCGCATCCTGGCCGAGGTGGGCGTGCCGGACGATATGGCGCCGTGCGCCGACGCCCTGCGAGACGCGCCGGTCATCATGCTTGGCGCAGGCGAAGCCCTGGAGAGGTCGCGCTCGGGCCAGTTCCTGGCCGCGCTGGCACTGTCCGGTACGCTGCAGGTCACGGAAGATGGAATCGTCACCCGGCACGGCCGCGGCGCCCTGCCCGATCTCCGTCGGATGCTGGCGGAGACGGGCGCAGTGCCGGCGATCCAGGCAGAGACGGACAGCGTGATCCTCCTGCTCGACCGGCCACGCGTGCTGCAGTTGGCCGAGCTGTCGCCCCGGTTCGCGCAACGCATCGTCCGCGACCTGTGCGCGGTGCCGCAGCAGCGCGCGGACGACGCGGCGCGCGCCGCCGAACGGTGTCCGCCCGATAGCAATACTCCCTTGCCGGACGCGACAGGATGCGTCGTTCTCGTCAGGCTCGCGAACCGCGAGGCACTGGAACGCTGCGACGGCGCGGCTGTCGCGGAGGTAGCCATGCAGTCACTCGGGCGCGCCGTCGAGCAGTCGATCCGCCCCGGCGACCTGCTCCTGCGCCTGGGCGCCGACGAATATCTTGTCGGCATCGACGGTGATACGCTGGCCGCGGCCATCGTGTCCAGCCGGCTGGTGAGCCGGGCGGGAAGAATCGTCGTCTTCGCGGACATGCGCACGGGACTGCCCCACCTGGACGTGGTCACCGGTATCGCGGTCGCGCCGCACGGAGAGACGGTGGCGGGCGCCGCGCACAGGGCAAGACACTCGACGGTCCAGGCGCCGCACGCCTGCGTGGCATGATGCCCACACGCCGCCTCCTGGGCGCGATGGCGGCACTGCTCGCCGTCGTGTGCGCACCCGCCCGGCCGGTATCTCCGCCCCGGATTCACCTGGTCCATGCGACTGCCGCAGGCTATGCATTCACGGCGCGCCCGGACTTCCCTGCCGGGCAGTATCGGGCGATGTACTGCGAGCGGGACTGCACGCTGCAGCCGGCCCGGCTACGGATCGAGCGGGCCAGTGTCCCGACCAGCGACGGCACGTCGGCGTCGGGCTTCATCGCGAAGACCGATGCGTCCAGGCCCGCCCTGTTTCTCGTCCGCGGACTCCCTTCGCTCGAGGCGGGGCCGGTGCGTACCTGGTACGTCAACCACCGCTTCCAGGCCGCGGGCGCGACGGTCACCGGCGCCGGGGTCGAAACGGCCGTCCGCCGGGTGTCGATCGACGGCGTGCCGCTCGAGATCCGCGCGGATGTCCGGCAGGTCCCCGCCACGTTTTGCAATACGGTCAATTGCCCGTCCTTCCCCAGCGTGACATGGCGGATGCGCTTCGATGGCATCGAACGCACGCTGGCCGTCCTGTCGGGCGACGAGCTCGGCACGCCCCTTCCGATCGACGATTTCATCGTCTGGATCGGCGACCTGGACGGCGACGGCAAGCCGGACCTGGTCGTCCGCCCCCAGACCCGCGAGGATTATCTGGAGATGTCGCTGTTCCTGTCTTCGACACTGCGGCCTCACCGCCCCTGGACGCCCGCCGGCCACTTTTATTTCTGGGACCCGACCAATCCGGGATGCTGAGCCCGGTTGCACGGCGCTTCTTGCGCTGCGGATTCCCGCCCCCGATAATAGGATGATTCCTTCGCTCATCCTATGCTCATCAAACGCAAATCCATCGAACAGGCCGAATCGTCGCGCCGTCCCGCCCGCAAGCCCAAGTTTGCGCCCGTCACCCTGTCCGAGCAGGACGGTGTGCGCTACCTCCATTTCGGTACCGAATGGGTGCAAGGTGCCATGCGCATCCGCAAGCCGGACTGGCCTGAACTCGAGTACGCTCAGCAGATGATGGCCTGGATGCTGTTCATCGACGACCCGCACGCCATCGTCCAGCTTGGCCTGGGCGCAGCGGCTTTGACCAAGTTCTCATATCGCCAGTTCCCGCAGGCGCAGGTAACCGCGGTGGAACTGAATCCCTCCGTGATCGCGATCTGTCATTCGATGTTCAAACTGCCGCCGGAAGACGAACGCCTGCGCGTACGCGAGATGGACGCGATGGACTTCGTGCTCGACGAGGCCAACCACGACACGATCGATGCCCTGCAGTGCGACCTGTACGACGCCACCGCGCGCGGCCCCGTGCTCGACACGCCCGAGTTCTACCGGGCCTGCGACGCCTGCCTGACGGACCGCGGCGTCATGACCGTCAACCTGTTCGGCGACCACCCCAGCTTCGCGAAGAACATCAAGGCGATGCGCTTCGCGTTCGCCCACGTGATCTGCCTGCCGGAGGTCCACGACGGCAACGTCGTCGCGCTGTGCTTCAAGACGAAACCGGATCTCGACAAGGACCGCCTCGCCGCACGTGCCGCGCAGATCGTGGCGGCGACGAAGCTGCCGGCCAAGTCCTGGGTCAAGGGCATGCTTGCTCCCGCCGCGAACTAACATGCAAAAGCCCAAAGCCCTCGACCTGCAAACCATTTTTTCGTGGTTGCTGGCCGACGGCATCGTCGAGAAATCGACCGTCAAGCCGCACTTCGCCCAGGCGCAAAGCCTCCTCAAGAATGCGGTCGGGTCGATGCACCCGTTGACGGCGGTCGCGCAGTGCAAGATCGTGTCGGCAAAGGCTCCCCATAAACTGCTCACGCTGGACGTGCTCAGCGAATGGTGCGCCGGCAAGGTCGGCCTGCCCTTCTTCCGCATCGATCCGCTCAAGATCGATTTCACCAAGGTCGCGGACGTGATGTCGGCCAGCTATGCGGCGCGTTTCAATATCCTGCCGGTGGAACTGGGACCGGGCACGCTGGTCGTGGCGACGGCCGATCCGTTCCGCACCGAATGGCAGGATGAGATCGCGCGCCTCTCGCGCCGCCGCATCGAGCTCGTGATCGCGAATCCGCTCGACATCGCGCAATACATCTCGCAATTCTTCAGCCTCGCGAAATCCATTCGCGACGCGAACAAGTCCAGCGGCCAGGACCTCGCGCTGCGCAACAACTTCGAGCAACTGGTCGAACTGGGCAAGACGAATAAACAGGTCGACGCGAACGACCAGCACATCGTCAACATCGTCGACTGGCTGTGGAGTTACGCGTTCGAGCAGCGCGCGTCCGACATCCACCTGGAGCCGAAGCGCGACGCCGGCGCGATCCGCTTCCGCATCGACGGCGTGCTGCACCAGGTGTACCAGGTGCCGGCCGTCGTGATGATCGCCATGACGGCCCGCATCAAGCTGCTGGGCCGCATGGACGTCATCGAAAAACGCCGCCCGCAGGACGGCCGCATCAAGACGCGCACGAACGACGGCCAGGAAGTCGAGCTGCGCCTGTCCACGATGCCGACGGCGTTCGGCGAAAAACTCGTGATGCGCATCTTCGACCCGGAAGTCGTCGTCAAGACGCTGCCGGAACTGGGCTTCCCGCCCGACGACGCGGCACGCTGGGATGCGCTGACGCAGCGCGCGCACGGCATCATCCTCGTCACGGGCCCGACCGGCTCCGGCAAGACGACGACGCTGTACACCACGCTGAAGGCGCTCGCCACGAGCGAAGTCAACGTGTGCACGGTCGAAGACCCGATCGAGATGGTCGAGCCGTCGTTCAACCAGATGCAAGTGCAGCCGGGCATCGACCTGTCGTTCGCCGACGGCGTGCGCGCGCTGATGCGGCAGGACCCGGACATCATCATGGTCGGCGAGATCCGCGACCTGGAGACGGCCGAGATGGCGATCCAGGCCGCGCTGACGGGCCACCTCGTGCTGTCGACCTTGCACACGAACGACGCCCCGTCCGCCGTCATGCGCCTGCTGGAACTGGGCGTGCCCTACTACCTGCTGGAAGCGACCCTGATCGGCATCATGGCCCAGCGCCTCGTGCGCACGCTGTGCCCGCACTGCAAGGCCGCGGACGGCGAACTGTCGGACGACGTCTGGCAGGCCCTGGGCGGCACCTGGAACCTGCCGAAGCCGACGACCGTGTACCGGCCGATCGGCTGTCCGGAATGCCGCCACACGGGATTCCGCGGCCGCACGGGCCTGTACGAACTCGTCACGGTGACGGAAACCTTCTCGCAACTGCTGCAGGAAAAGACTGACCTGGCCGCGCTGCGCCAGCAAAGCGTGGCCGACGGCATGAAGCCGCTGCGCATCGCCGGTGCCTACAAGGTGGCCGAAGGCGTGACGACGGCGGAGGAAGTGCTGAAGTCCACCGTGGCGCACTGATTTACGTTAGCTCTGGCGTAAATCAAAACGGCCCGCTATAATGCGTGCCTTCTTCGGGTCGTTAGCTCAGTTGGTAGAGCAGCGGACTTTTAATCCGTTGGTCGCTGGTTCGAGCCCAGCACGGCCTACCAAGAATTTGCGGTATCAAATCAAGGCGTTACGAGTAATCGTGACGCCTTTTTTTGTATCTGCGGCAGTCCGCTCTTCTACCTACTGTGCGGTACTTGTGACGCGCAGCAGTCCGTCTACTACCGCCGCGTGCCGCGCCATGTGTGCCGGCGCCAAGTGCGCGTACCGCCGCACCATTGCGGCTGACTTCCAGCCGCCCATCTCCTGCACGTCGTACAACGGCGTGCCGTTTTGGATCCGCCAACTGGCCCAGGTGTGCCGTAGGTCATGCCAGCGGAAGTCCGTTATGCTGGCCCGCTTCAGCGCATTGCGCGAGGCCTTCGTGTTCACGTACCTGATCGGCTGCCCCTGCTGGCAACCAAAGGAAAAATGTAGGACCCGCTCGTCAGCTCGCCTTGAGATCAATCAAGCTGAGCAAAATCAGCATGCGTGGCGAAAGTTCGCTGCAATGTCGCTGCCCATCGGGACAACAGCTCAGTTCCTAATTACTTAAAATCAAGGTCTCCCGAAAAGCGGTTGGTTACCTTAGCCGATGGAAAATCTGATACCTGATAACCCATCGGAGGTAACACATGGGCGAAAGCCAAGCGATCGCGGCGGGAGCTGCGCTGTCGGCGTTCAGTCACGATGCGCAGCACGACCGCCTGATGCGTCTGGAATTCCCCTACAACGACGGTCCGGATCGCATTCTCCTGCCGAACCGGCTCAAGGCGCACGAGGAAGTCTCGCGGTGCTTCCGCTTCGAGGTCGAACTCCTGTCGGACGACGCGCAGATTCCGCTGAAGGCGATGATGGCCAGGATGGTCACGATCTCGCTCGTGCGCAAAGACGGCTCGCTGCGCTACTTCAACGGCTATGTCACTGAATTCCGTTTCCTTCGCACCGACGGCGGCTTCGCGTTCTACCACATGGTCCTCGAGCCATGGCTGGCATTCGCCAAGCTGCGCAAGGACAACCGGTCGTTCCACGGCAAGAGCGCCATCGAATTGACCGAGCTGACCTTTGCCCACTACCGCCAGGCCGACTGGAATCCGGTCATCGTCGCTGAGTACCCGCGCATGACCTGCGCGAACCAGTATGACGAAACCGACTACAACCACCTGCACCGCCGCTGGGAGGAACTCGGGCTGCACTACTGGTACGAGCACCGGGCGGATGGGCACACGCTCTGGCTCAGCGACAGGAGCACGCTCGCGCAACCCATCGATCCGACCGGGATCGACGATTCTGGCGAAATTCCGTTCCGCGACAAAGCGGGCTCGCTCGAAGAGGACGGCATCCGCGAATGGAGTCCCGTGCGTCGCCTCGGATCAGGCCAGACGACTCTGGCCAGCTTCGATTACAAGAACCCGGTCGCGCAGCGCTCGACCGCCGAGTCCCTGAATAACCAGGGTGACGTCTTCCCCTACGAAATCTACGAATACACCGGATCGTACGGTTTTCGCACCCATGACGAGGGCGAACAGCTCGCGCAGCAGCGCATGGGCGAGCGCGACGCGAACACGCAAAGCTTCGGAGCCCGCGGCAACGATCGTACCGCCCAGCCGGGCCGGTGCTTCAAGCTTGCCGACCACTTCAGCGCCGAGCTGCGCGTTCCCAAGCGCGGCGAGCCGGCCCAGCCCAGCATCCGTGATCGCGACTACCTGATCCTCTCCGTCGACCACGAAGCCAGCAACAATTACCAGGCCGGGCCGGGCGCGCCATCGAACTACGAGAACTCGTTTCACTGCGTGCGCAAGGATATCCAGTGGCGCCCGGGCCGTCACTACAACAGCCAGCCGTGCACCTATCACGGCATCCAGACCGCCATCGTGGTCGGGCCGGCCGGCGCCGAGATCCATACCGATGGCTATGGGCGGGTCAAGGTCCAGTTCCACTGGGACCGGCTCGGCAAATACGACGAGAACAGCTCGCCCTGGCTGCGCGTAATGTCGCCGGGCGCCGGTGTCGAGTTCGGGCTTATTCGCCTGCCGCGGGTCGGCGAGGAAGTGGGCGTGGTCTTCGTGAACGGGAATATCGACCATCCGCTGATCCTTGGTGTGCTGTACAACTACACGCACATGCCGCCGTGGCAGCTGCCGGAGCAACAGCCCCTGAGTGGTCTGCGCAGCCGCGAACTGCGGGCGGGCGAAGCGAGTGGGCGTGGCAACCATCTGGTGCTGGACGACACCCCAGGCAAGATCCAGGCGCAGTTGAAGAGCGATCATCAGTGCAGCCAGCTGTCGCTTGGACATATTACGCGCATCGAAGACACTAGCGGGCGCAAAGATGCACGTGGCGAAGGCTGGGAAATCGCGACCAATGCCTGGGGCGTGGCGCGTGCTGGCCAAGGCATGCTTATAACGACGGAAACACGGCCGAACGCCGCATCCCATATCAAGGATATGGGCGAAACGATTAAGCGGCTATCGATCGCAGCGGACTTACAGGAACAACTGGTCGGGTTAGCACAGCACTACGGCGCGCAGGACAAGCAAGAACTTCAGCAAGAGGATACGGTTAAGGACCTTAAATCCCAGAGCCAAGGCATCCAGGGATGCGGCACAGGAAAGTTCAAAGAGTTGGCCGAACCACATCTGGTCGTCGCCAGTCCGGCAGGTATCGAGCTGAGCTCTGCACAGTCCACTCACATCGCCAGCAGCCGTCATACGGCCATTACCAGTGGCAAAAGTTTATCGATTGCTAGCACTGAAGGAGTGTTCGCAAGCATCGGCAAGACCTTCCGGCTGTTCGTGCACAAGGCTGGGATGAAGCTGATCGCCGCCGGCGGCAAGGTGTCCGTACAGGCGCAAGAGGACGACGTGGAGATCATCGCCAACAAGGTGCTTGCGCTCTTGAGCGAGTCGGACTGGGTGACGATCAGGGGCAAGAAAGGGGTGAGGCTGCAGGGCGCTAATCACATGCTCGAAATCAGCGATCAAACGCAGTTCTTCACTTCATCGCCTGTTCTTTTCCACGGCAATCTTGAGACCTTGCCTTCGAAAAGTGTCGCTGTTGAGCCTAACAAGAAAAGACAAGCTTTCTCGCTCGCTCCCAACGCCAATGCAGTTGTAGAAACCGATCGACACCTCGAAAGTTCGTTTGCATTTAATCAGATCAAGCAGGTAGCAAAAAACTTTACACACGCCGAATTCGTTATGTTTTTGGCGCCTATATTTGGCTACGACATCCCTGCAGAAACCTATATCAAGCTATACGAAGGACTGAAAAATGGTTCACTCAAACAACCGACCATTAAGGTAATGATGAGTTGCCATTATCCGGCTTCATTCGACAACGAAACACGTGAAATTCTGGTACATCGGGCGGCTGCTGATCGCGCTGCAGCGGGTAACGACGACTCATGGGAACTGCTGACCGCGCTACTACATGAATTTGGCCACTATATTGATTTAGTACTACGTAGCGATTTGGCTGAGAAAAATCCGGACGGCACTTCCGCAATTGCGCCAGACGCAGAAGGCGATGAGGGTGCGAAATTCGCCTATAACATTGCCTTTTTTGATTTTTGCAATAGCAGCTCCACACCATATGCAAGTTATCGCTCCCCCACTTTTAACGGCGAACTTAAAGTCGATTACCACGCGGTACAGCAAGCCATACAAAAATCCCAAAACGAGGATGCACAGCGTAACGAAGGCAAGAATGGCAATATCGAATTTTTTGGCGCAGGCATGGGTGAACACAATCAAGAACGACCAACTTCGTCGTTCGGCCATCAGTCGATCGAGCATGCCTTATTTGAAGCCTCTATACATTTTCAAGAAAAAAATATAATCAAGCAGATTTACTTCGGAAACTGGTTGCGCGATTACTCACAATTACTCGATCCTTCTATCGTCCGAATGCCTGAAGCACCACGAAATTTTCCCGCAGCGTTTTCTCGCCAAGAGCTAACAGAGCTAGTAGACATTTTTGCCGAAGCCGAATTTGTCAAAAGTCCAGAGCAAAAAAATATTTTCAAAGTAACTCCTTCCATGTTAGGAGTGTACCGTCCTGTAGAACATATCGACAATCCAACCAACAACTCCACTAACGCGTCTGATCCGCATGCAATCGACAAAGATTTCCAGCCGATAGCTTCCATAGAATATACTTCGATAGATCCGCAAAAATCAATGAAGAGGTATATCGATTCTTCCGCCGCATACATGTCTAGCGAGATAAACAAGGCGCTAACCGCTGGCCCAGGGCCGGAGGGATACAGACACTTTGGCGCAGCACTTCATGTACTTGAAGATTACTTCGCGCACAGTAATTTTGTCGAACTTAGCTTAAGGAAAGTGGGACACGTTCATGTTCTCCCATGGACATCATCCGCACCTGGGAAGCATAGTCTTCCCGTCGTTACTGGGATGTTTGATTCTGATGACGTTATTGCCAGCACAGCAGGAACTATCGCAGATATATTATTCAAGGTTGAATGGAAGTTCAAACCAACCGAACCTGGTGAGCGCACGAAAGCAGATCGAATCATACTTATCTTACTGCGTGCGCATAGTGATCCACGCGTATTGAAGGCTTATGAATATTTTCTAGGAGGAAGAGATTGGCTTGCAGAAAAACCGGCATTTAAATACATCGAAGCAATCCCTTTTTACACTGTTGGATTGATCTCCAATATTTATAACTTCGTCTACAGCACCTTGCTTCACCTTGTTGGAAATAGCGTTGACGATCAACAAATCGTCCGCGCAGGCGACCCTAATACAAACGGATCGACTAATCCAACACATTCTCAACTAGCAAAAGACCATGACAATCATCCATTCCACACCCTAGCAGCCGAATTGGCGAAAGAAGCGGTGAAAAAAGTTGGATCAGCCGTTGCTGCCCATTGGTGGAAAGGAGACGCAACAGCCGACCCAGCACTGATCGCTCGAGGTTTTCTGGCTCATCCATTCGATACGAATTGGCAAGACAAATTAGTAGCAGATTGGGCAAAAAGACATCCGCAGGAGGTGAAACGGGGAGAGTCTGCTACAGAGTGGGAGGCGCTCGAAAAAGCACATAAAAAGGAAATTCTCGACTCTATAAACAACGCCAAAAAAACAAATCAAGAATCTTGGGATTACATAAATAAAAATTTTACCGTGCTTTTCAACGAAAAGAATCAAATTAAAAAATGAATAAAATAATCCTTAGTGGATCAATACTTGTGCTATCTTTGTTCACCACCATATCCAAAGGCGTAGAGCCTCGTGGCCAATCACCTTCCACGAAAGAAATAGGACCTACGATGTTAGATCGGTGGAACGAAGTCCAACGTCAAGCTGCGCTGGCGACAGGTGCTATAAAAGTCCCTCCACCTGCCCGGCGTGTGAAAAGATACGCAAAACCGGAAATCCTTATAAAGGAATCAAGTATCTTTTTTGACGGGAAACTTCTAGAATTCGGTCGTCCGTTAACAACATGGAAAAATATACTTAAGAGAAAGCCACATTGTGACGAGACCGGAACCGAATGGTGTGTATGGGAAGATTTAGGACTCACGGCATCTACAAGCTGGGAAAATAAACTTAGCGTCAGCACTATTACTATTAATTTAAGCATTCCTGAGCGTTTACTTACGGAAACAAGAACGCCATATCCTGATGGAACGCCTGATAACACACCAAAGGCCGACTGGCTAGCACGCCACCCTTTCACCGGCTATCTAGAAATAGATGGATTCGGAATTGATAAAGAAACGAAATTCTGGGAGGTTCAATCGAACATCGACACTCGTCGGAATCTGAGCTGTGGATTAAGAAGCTGCGAGTTCCCTAGCGGGATATTTGGCCCCGGCAGCATGATCGACCTACACCTAAATGGAAAAAGCGAATCAGCAACAATTGAACAGATAAAGATTTATACCACATCTTATTAGTCTCACGCCTGAATTCAAGATCATGCACTGGTATTGGTCAAAATCTTTTGATTTATATAATCAAATAAAGATAGGGATTGCATCCGCAAGCCATTCGCGTTTAAATTTCGAGCTGCAGCGATAAACGAATAGAATTCACAAATGAAACATCAAGGACGTGGCGTCATTCGCCTCAACGACAAAACCGATCACGGTGGCCAGGTCATCAGCGCATCCTCGGACACAACTGTGATGGGTGTGATCGCAGCACTTCAGTCTGACATGACACAGTGCCCAAAGTGTAAAGGTAACTTTGCAATCAAACCTGATGGAGCAGGTGCGCGACATGAAGGCAAGTCCTATGCCTATGACGGAGACGTGACCGAATGCGGCGCAAAATTGATAGCGTCATTGTGATTTGACCGCTGAGCAGATGTCCGTGCTTGCAACGTCTGCGGCTGTCGCCCAAGAGTATGGGCCGCACAGGCGGTATTCACATGAGTTCGCCGCCCGAGCTCGATAGGCGTCGAGCCTGGCCGATTAGAGGAATGTCCTCAATTATTCACGTTGTACAGCGCCTGCTGTCCAGCCGTAAGGTGCATGCCTCACTATGTGACGTACTTGTGACGTCCCTCCTGATAAGTTACCATCCCTCCCCTTTGGCTGACTGGTTATCGCATCTAACAAGCGTTGCAAGTCATTGATTAATAAAGGTTATCCGTGCCGACCCAGTGACTTTTAATCCGTTGGTCGCTGGTTCGAGCCCAGCACGGCCTACCAAGATTCAGCGAAAACGCCAGCTTTCACGAGCTTAGCGTTTTTGTTTTGCCTTTCAGAATATCCTGTTGTCCTTCAGCAACCAATCAGCATCCCCTGCTACTTATACTTGGTAACATCGCATCCGCCATTCGCCGGGAGTCATCATGCGTACCTTGTCGACCCTGCTTGCCGCCGCGTTTGCCGCCGCCTTCGTCCTGGGCAGCTTCGCGATCACCGCCGCGACGCCGCCCGTACGGCCGGACCGGCGCGGACGCTAGCCGGACGGCGGCCGAGCCGCTATAATGCGGCCTCTTCGGGTCGTTAGCTCAGTTGGTAGAGCAGCGGACTTTTAATCCGTTGGTCGCTGGTTCGAGCCCAGCACGGCCTACCACGAATACTCAGAAAGCCCACGGCCTGGTCCGTGGGCTTTTTGTTTTCCAGGGTTTTTCAGATCCACTCCATGCCCAGCGCATTGGCAACATGACATTGTTGCCATAACATAGATAGCCGCCGTCGCAGAGGGGGATTTCGTGCCAACGTCCATCGCATTCGACCGCGCGAGGCGCGCGCTGCCCCGGATTGCCTTCGTCGCCGCCCTCCACGCGCTGGTCCTGTTCGTTTTCGTGACCGCCGATCGCATCGTGCTTCCGCAGACGCCGTACACCGTCATGCTGCTGTCCAACGTCGCGCCGCAGGTCGTCGAGCCGCCTCCATCTCCCCCGCTGCCGCCGCGGCGCAAGAACAAGCCCCGGCCGCCGGCACGGGAAACCGCCGCGCCGCCGCCCCGCGACATCGAGGTCGTGCCGCGCACGGAAGTGGCGGCCACCATCGTCGCTATTCCCTTGCCGGTGGAACTGGCCGGCGGCAAGCCTGACGGCACGGGCACCGCCGGGGCGGGCGACCAGGGCGACGGAGCCGGCGGCGGCGGCGGCGGACACATTCCCGTCAAGGTGCGGGCCGTCGTGAATCCCGATAACTGCGAACGCCCGCGGCTGCCGCGGTTCGCCGAAGAGCGCCGGGTCGCCGGCGATGTCATCCTGGCGGTGCTGATCAACGTCGATGGCTGGGTGACGGATGCGCGCGTCGCCCGCTCGAGCGGCGAACCCATCCTCGACCGGACCGCGCTGGCCACTGCGCGCAAATGCCATTTCGTGGCGGCCACGATCGACAAGGTCCCGGTCCCGTCGTGGGAACCCTTCCGGTTTTCGTGGGTAAACCGGTGACGTCCTATCCCTTGCGTTGCGATAAAAAAATGTATACAGTGTATACATGACCACGAAAGAACGCATTCTCGCAATCGCCATCAGCGAACTCGAAGCAAAGGGACTGGACGGCCTGAGCCTGCGCGCCGTCGGCCAGAAAGCCGGCATCACGCCGATGGCCGTGTACCGCCACTTCGCGGACAAGGCCGCCCTGTTGCAGGCCGTGGGCGCCCATGCGCTCGAGATGTGGCAACGCCGTGTCCAGATGTTCGCCGGCCTGCCGCTGCTGGCCGGATTCGACGCCCTCGCGACGGCCTTCGTCGATTTCGCGCTGGACGAACCGGCGCTGTTCGACGCCGCCTTCGTGCTCAAGACACGCGCCGAACGCATCTACCCGGAAGACTTCGAAGCGGGGCGCTCTCCGGTCATCGGCGGCTTCGCGCAGCGCCTCGCGGAGGGCCAGGCGGCGGGACTCGTGCGTGCCGGGCCGCCGCTGGAACTGGCGATGGGCGTGTGGGGCGTGCTGCAGGGACTCGTGGACCTGCACCGCTCCGGACGGTTCAACCTGTCGCGGACCGAATTCACGGCGCTGTGCCTGCGCTCGGCGGCGCGCATCTACCTGAAGGGAGAACAGGAATGACACGATGGCACATCCTTACCGCGCTGCTGTGCGGCGCCGTGCTGGCAATCAGCCGCGACACGGGACAGTTCGGCTGGCTGGCGCTCGCGGCGTTCGTGCCGCTGCTGGTGATGGCCCTGCGCGCGCCGCGCCCACGGGACGTCGCCCTCCTGCTGTTCGTGCCGGCATGGATGGCCGAGGCGGGTCCCATGTGGTTCTATGGCCAGCTCCTGCCGATGGTGTATGGCCTCGCGGTCGCCCAGGCGCTCGTGTTCATGCTCGCGGCCCTGTTCATGCGCGCCCTGTATCGGCGCTTTCCGGCCGGCGTGGCCCCGCTCGGATTCGCCGCGATGCTCGCCGCCATCGATTACCTGCACAGCCTCGTGTCGCCGAACGGCAGCTTCTTCGCCCTCGGCTACACGCTGGTCGACGTCGTGCCGCTGCTGCAGACGGCATCGCTGGCCGGCGTGGCCGGCCTCTCCTTCCTTGCGGCCGTCATTCCCGCCGGGCTCGCCGTCCTGTACGTGAAGCCGCGCGACCTGTCCGGGACCCTCGCATGGTCGGTGCCCGCGCTTGCGGCGCTGGCCTACGGCGTGTGGCAGCTGGCGCAGCCGGCCGGGCCGGCCGTGCGCATCGCGCTGCTGAGCGACGACCGTTACGCCGGCCGCGTGTTGAATCGCCCCGAGGCCGCACCGGAAGTCGCGGCCGCGTTCGCGCGCCAGATCGCCGCGGCGGCCGCGCACGCGCCGGCGGCCATCGTCGTGCCGGAAAAAATCCTCGCGGCCGGCACGGTCCTCGCGCCGCCGGCGGGAAGCAGCGTCGTCGCCGGTCTCGACGGGCCCGCGCCGCAGGGCGGCCGGCTGAACATCGCCGCACTGTACCGGCCCGGCGCGCCCGTCGACACCTACCTGAAGAAGCGCATGGTGCCAGGCTACGAAGCGGACTACGTGCGGGGCACCGGCGAACTGGTGACGCGGCTCGGCGACGTGCATGCCGGCATCGCGATCTGCAAGGACATGGATTTCGCCCAGGACCTGCGCCTGTACGGCCGGCGCGACGTCGGCCTGATGCTGGTGCCCGCGTGGGACTTCGACCGCGACGCCTACCTGCACGGCCGCATGGCCGTCGTGCGCGGCGTCGAAAACGGATTCGCCGTCGCGCGCTCGGCCTCGCAAGGCCTGATGACGCTGAGCGATGCGCACGGCCGCATCGTCGCCGAACGCCGCACCGTGCACGCCCCGGGCATGCTCGTGGGCGACCTGCCGACGGGGCGCGGCGGCACGGTCTACAGCCGCATCGGCGACGTGTTCGCCCAGATCACCGTGGCGGCGTGGCTGGTGTTGCTGGCGCTGCTGGCCTGGCGCTGGCGGCGTGTTCAGGACAGGCCGGCACGCCGCATGTAGATATCGAGCGCGTCGACGTGGGCGGAGCCGGCGGTGGCGCCGACGTAGCCGTCCGGACGCACCAGCACGAGTTCGCCGGGCTGCAGTCCATAGGCCGCCTCGACCTGGTCATGCACGTCCACCACGTCGCCGCGCGCACCGAACAGGTGCACGCGCAGGCCCGCGCGCCGCAACGCCTCCGCCACGCCGGGCGGCACGTCCCGGCCGAGCATGGTCCAGTGCGGCCCCGCGAACAACGTGAAGAGCCGGGTGGATTGCCCGCCCGCACCCAGCACGACGGCGTCCGGCGCCCGCGCGCCGGCCCGCACACCGTGTGCACGGGCCGGCTGCGCGAACGCCAGGGGCGAATCGGGGTACGCCAGGTCGAGCTGCCGCGTTTCGCGCCCGCGGCGCATTTCTCCGCCGCGGCGCGCGGCGTCCAGCAGCGCCGTGGACAGCTGCAGCATCGCGGCGGCGACGGGGCGGCGCTCCGCCTCGTACGTATCCAGCAGATCGTCCGGCGCGCCTGCGAGCACGGCTGCCAGCTTCCAGCCGAGGTTGTGCGCATCCTGCACGCTGGTGTTCAATCCCTGCCCGCCCGTGGGCGGATGCGTGTGGGCGGCGTCGCCGGCAAGGAAGACGCGTCCCGCGCGATAGCGGTCGGCCAGGCGCGCGTTCATCGTGTACGTCGAGGCCCAGGACACGCTGCCCACGTGTACGTCGTCGCGGCCGGTCCGGTCCCTGACCAACGCATCGAGAGCCTGCGCCGACAGGTCGACGTCGCCCTCCGGCGGAACCGGCGCCTGGATCTGGAACAGGTCCGTTCCCGCGAGCGGACACACCTCGAGCCGGCGCGCCATGTCGTCCCCGTTGAAGCGATGCCAGGCGTCGCGCGCAAGTCCCGTCAAGGCGACGTCCGCCACCAGCGCCCGCACGCCCAGCGTCTTGCCGGGGAAGCCGATGCCGAGCAGATGGCGTACCGTGCTGCGCCCGCCGTCCGTGCCGACGACGTAGCGCGCGCGCAGGCGCGACTCGCCGCCGCGGCCCGCGAGCGTGACCGTGACGCCATCCGCGTCCTGCTCCAGGCCCGTGAGCGCAAGCCCACATTCGACCCGCCGCCCCAGCTCGAGCAGGCGTTCGCGCATCACCTGCTCGGTCAGGGATTGCGGCAGCATCAGCGGCGTGGCGTAGGGCTCCGCCGGCGTCGCCGCCTGCTCCGCGGCGATCGGGACATCGGCATGGCTGCCGTCCGCGGCGTGGATGCGCTGGGGCGGATACGGCCCACCCAGCGCCACCGCCCGGTCGACGATGCCGAGGTCCTCGAAGACTTCCAGCGTGCGCGGCTGGATGCCCTTGCCGCGCGAGCCGTGGAATGGCGTGTCCTGCCGCTCGACCAGCCGGAACGGGACGCTCCGCCGCGCCAGGTCAAGGGCCAGGGTCAGGCCGGCGGCACCCGCGCCGCAAATCAGTACATCGGTATCGAAGTCCATGTCGCTCTCCCAGTGTCTTATGTGTAAAATGCACATAACTGGAGAGGAGTATATGGCAACGAAAAATAATGTGCAAGATACACATATATCGGCGCGGCTGCGTGAATTGCACACGTCGCTGATCAGCATCGTCAGCGCGATGAACCGGCCGCAACGCGACGAGGAACTCATCCGCCAGGCCGGCGTCCGGCTGGACCGCGCACTGTTTCCGCTGCTGGTCGGGATCGAACGGCTGGGGCCGATCGGCGTCGTCGAGCTGGCCGAACGGTCGGGACGCGACTACACCACCGTCAGCCGCCAGGTGGCCAAGCTGGACAGCCTGGGCCTCGTGGAACGGCGCGCTTCCGACGCGGATGCGCGGGTCCGCCTGGCCTCGATCACCCCCAAGGGCAAGGCCATGACGGACGCGCTCGACGCCGCGCGCGACAAGATGGCCCGCGCCGTCTTCGCGTCGTGGGACCAGGAGGATTTCGACAACCTGGTGCGGCTGATGCGCAGGCTGGCCGATGCGATCGACCAGCCGCCGGCCCCGCCCGGCGACGCGGGCTGAGCGGCCGGCGCCTCAGCGCTGCGCCATCTTCGCCGTCACCACGATTATCTGCGCGAGGCGCGGATCGGTAACGTCGCTCGGCACATAGCTCATCATCATGTCTTCGCGGGTGTCGCCCTTGTTGAATTCCATGATCACGTTGCCGTCGCGCGAAACGAAGCGGTCGGGCGATTGCGCGATGAGGCGCATCGGACGCTGTTTGTCGATCTGGGCGACGATGCCGTCGCGCGCCGGCTTCACGTTCAGGCGCCAGCCGTTCGACAACGCGTACGCGCCGCTGACCTCCTCGACCTGGTAGTCCCAGATGCGGAATGCCGGGCGCGGCTGCGCGGTCACCTCGACGCGCGAGATCGGCGCGTCGTCATTGATCGGATAATTCCCCGACTGCGCGCCGGCACCGGGCGCGAACAACAGCAGGGATGCGGAAAGTGCCAAGGGAAGCGGACGCATGATGTCTCCTTCGGATCGTGATGGACAATGCCGCGGTACGGGTCTTTGCCGGCGGCGGCAATTCAGTCTAGGGCGCCGGTTGGCAGCCACAAGGGCGGCAAGGGCCGCATCACGAAACAGTCTGTATTTACGCTAAATCAGATCGACGAGAAATGACACGCGTGCGCCGACGACGGGCGGGATCCCGTATCGCTATGCGTGGCTGCGTGATCCGATATGCACGTCATGGCGACGTGCTGAATGACCCGTCAGCCGGATACGTCGCCGTCTACCACGACACGGTTGCGGCCACCACGCTTTGCCGCATACAAGGCCTTGTCCGCGGCCTCGATCAGTGCGGGAACCTCATGCAGGCGTTCACGGTCAAAGCTTGCGACACCGATGCTCAGCGTGACCATCGGCCAGTGGGCCGCGGGTGCGTGCGGCAGCGCCAGTCCGGCGACGTGTTCGCGAATCGCGTTGGCGTGCAGCCTGGCCTGCTCGAGCGACGTGTCCGGCAGGATCGCCGCGAATTCCTCGCCACCATAGCGTGCCGCCACGTCGGCCGGGCGCTTGAGTTTGGCAGCGAGGGCTTGGGCCACGGTGGACAGGCAGGCGTCGCCCTGCTGGTGGCCGAAATGGTCGTTGTAGGCCTTGAAGGAATCGATGTCGATCAGCAGCAGCGACAGCTCGCCCTTCACGCGTTGCGCGCGGCGCAGTTCGCGGTCCAGCGCAACGTCGAAGTAGCGGCGGTTGGCGATGCCGGTCAGGCCGTCGACGTACGATCGCGCGCGCAGCGATTCCGCGTGGTCGAGGAGACGCTTTTCGCGTTCCACGGCGCCGCTGACGTCGCGGATCTCGATCATGCAATAGCGCTGCTCGCCATCGCGGAACGGCGTCACCGTCACGGCCTGGTCGATGCGCGGGCCGTCGAAGCTGCCCGCCTCGCGCAGCGGGAATGGAGCCCGGCTTTCCGCCTGCGGGATGGTCGTGCTCGCGCCATCGGCCGAGGGTGCCAATGCGGCCAGCACGGCCGCTTCGACGCGCGAACCGCGCAGTTCGGGGAACACCTCGAACAGCGAGCGCTCGCGCACGCGCGCGGCGGCGCGGGCGGAACGCGGCACCATCCAACCGTTCCAGAGCACGATCTTGTGGTGGGCGTCCAGCACGATGATCCCGCTGTTGACGAGATTCAGGGCGCGCAGGGAAAGGTCGGTGGCGGTATCGGAGTCGGTCGGGATCACGGCACGCATTAATATCTGAAAATCAACTGATCATACCGGAAATCAATGCCTGTGCGGCATTTCGAGAGGCCGTCGCACGACCGATATTTGCCTGGCCACTTCAACAATTGTTGCCAATTTTCACGAAAGCACTTGGCCGTGTGCCGATGAGCCGCTATAATGCTGCCCGTCGGGTCGTTAGCTCAGTTGGTAGAGCAGCGGACTTTTAATCCGTTGGTCGCTGGTTCGAGCCCAGCACGGCCTACCACGAACACCAGAAAGCCCATGAACTTCGGTTCATGGGCTTTTTGCTTTTCCGCTTCTCTGTCAGATTCTTCCTATCCCTCCCCTCGGAATTAGTTGCACCGGCCAATTAATTGGTTCTAGTCAACAATTCGGTATTGCATGTCCTTACACTGGGCCGCTCGGGCGCTCTGCCAAGCATTCCCCCAAGGACCTGCCATGTTGCCGAACAAGGAAACGTCTCCGTCCCGTCATCTGTCGCGTGCGATCGGCCTCCTGGCGGCTGGCTTCCAGGCCGGCGCACTGGCGCAGCAAGGTCCCGATCTGAACGCCCTGCCCCTCGAACAATTGCTCAACCTCGAGGTCGTCACGGCGTCGAAGATTCCGCAGAAGATCAGCGAGGCACCGTCGTCCGTCACCGTGATCACGGCCGAGGACATCCGCCAGCGCGGCTACCGCACGCTCGCGGAGATCCTGCAGAGCGTGCCCGGCATGACGGTGTCCTACGACCGCAACTACAACTACGCGAACATCCGCGGCCTGGGCAATCCGGGCGACCTGAACACACGGCTGCTGGTCCTGATCGACGGCCGGCGCCTGAACGACGTCGTCTACGACCAGGGTGCCATCGGCACCGAGTTCCCGATCGACCTGGCCCTCATCGACCGCGTCGAATTCGTGCCGGGTCCCGGTTCCGCCATCTACGGCAGCAGCGCGTTCTTCGGCGTGGTGAACGTGCTCACGAAAAGCGGCGGGGCCCTCAAGGGGCAGACCGTCAGCGTGGGCCGGTTCACGGGCCGCGGCCGTGAAGTGCGCAACACGTACGGCGGCGGGACGCCGGGCGGCACCGAGCTGCTGCTGGGCGCGTCGGTGTACGACAGTCCGGGGCGCGACGTGTACTTTCCCGAATACGACGACGCGGCCAGCAACCACGGCGTCGCCACCGGGATCGACTACGACCGCTATCGCCGGCTGTTCGCGAAACTGAGCGCGGGCGGCGTCGTGGCCGAGGCCTATTTCGGCAGCCGCACAAAAGGCATTCCGACGGCGTCCTACGGCCAGCAGTTCAACGATCCGCGCAGCTGGTCGCTGGACGAATACGCGGGCGCCGCCCTGTCCTGGCACCGCGCCGTCTCGGAGACGCTCGACCTGTTCGCCGGCGTGAGCGTCGCCCGCTACCGCTACCAGACCCTCAACGTGACCGGGTCCGCAAGCGAGGGCCCGACGCCCGGCATCGATACGGCCGAGAGCCTCAGCAGCGGCGCGGAGGTGCGCGTGATCAGCAGCGCGCTACGCGGCCACAAGCTCATCGCCGGCGCGGAATACACGCGCGACAGCAAGCGGCAGATGGCGAACTACGACGTCGATCCGTACCAGCTCAATCTCGACGTCGCCCATCCCAAGCGGCAGACCGCGGTCTACCTGCAGGACGAGATGCGGCTCGGCGAGAAGCTCATCCTGAACACGGGCGTGCGCCACGACTACGATTCCGAAGGCGGCGCCACGACGAATCCGCGCGTGGCCCTGCTCTACAAGACGGCGAGCCAGGTCACGCTCAAGGCCTTGTACGGCACGGCCTTCCGCTCCGCCAACGCCTACGAGCGCTATTACACGTTCGACTTCCGGGCGAATCCGGCGCTGCGCTCGGAGCGCATCAAGACCTATGAACTGATCGCGGAATATTTTCCGACCGACCGCTTCCGCGCCACCGCCTCCGTCTTCCAGTACCGCATGCGCGACATGCTGGCGCTGGCCACCGATCCGGTCAACGGCATGCTGGTCTTTTCGAACATCGAGGCCGCCCGCGCCACGGGCGTCGAAGTGGAAGCGGAATGGCTGCGCGAGGACGGCAGCGCCCTCAAGGGCAGCGCGAACGTGCAGTCGGCGCGCAACGACGCCGGTGGCGCATGGCTGCCCAATTCGCCGCGCCGGCTGTTCAAGCTGAATGTCGCGCTGCCGCCGCTCGGCGACCACTTGCGCGCGCACGCCGAGTACCGCTACACGAGCCGGCGCCGCACGGTGCGCGGCGGCGAGGTGGGCGGCTTCGGCCTCGTCGACCTGAATCTCGTCGGCACCCTGGGCTCGCACGTGGAGCTGTCCGCGGGCGTGCTCAACGTCTTCGCCAAACGCCATGCCGATTCCGCCAGCGAGGAACACTACGACAACGGCACGCCGCCGCGCCACCTCGACGCGATCGGACAGGACGGGCGCACGCTGCGTTTCATGGCCACTGTCAGGTTCTGACGATGATGCGGCCCAGCCTCGCGCGCCTCCTGCTCCTGGCCTGCCTGCTGCTGCAGGCGGCCGCGCAGGCTCAAGCCCAACCCCAGGCGGCCGACGAATACGCGGCGAAGGCGGCGTTCATCTACAACATCGCGCAGTTCAGCACCCTGCCGAACATGAACGGCGTCGTGCGCCTGTGCGTGCTGGGGCGCGATCCGTTCGGCAGCGCGCTCGCCACGCTCGAAGGCAAGCCGCTCGGGAATGCGCGCCTGTCCATCGTGTATCCGCACTCGGGTCCGGAGGCGCTGATGCAATGCCACATCCTGTACATCAGCGCGTCGGAGTCCGACGACATGACGGCGCTCGCGGACAGCGCCCGCGCGGCCGGCGTGCTGACGATCGCCGATACGCGCGGCGCCGCGCGCAAGGGCGTGATGCTCGAACTGGTGCTGGACGACCGGCGCATCGCCTTCGAATTCAATGGCGCCGCGGCGCGCGGTGCCGGCGTCGTGCTCAGCTCCAAGGTGCTGCGGCTGGCGCGCGCCATTTATTAGACCCGGACGGCCCGCATGGAACAACTCATCGAATGGATCAACCGGCAGGCACTGAGCACCAAGCTCAAATGGACCTACCTCGTCACGAGCGGCGGCGTGATGCTGCTGTCGACGCTGTTCCTGATCGGCATCCAGCTGTACTTCTTCACGGCCGCGCTGGTGCGCCAGACGCAGTCGCAGGCGACGATGGTGGGCGAGAACCTGACGGCGGCCATGGCCTTCGCCGACGCCGAGGCGGCCGGCGACATCCTGTCCGCGCTGCGCGTCGCGCCGGACGTGCAATCGGCCGTCGCCTATGACGCGAAAGGCAAGGCGTTCGTCAACTTCGTGCGCGATCCGCAGTCGCCGCCCGCCGCGCACGACCCGCGTGCGCGCGAGACGGTGGTGGATGTCCGCGGCGTCAGCGTCACGCGCCGCATCCAGGTCGGCAGCCGCCTGCTGGGCACCGTGGTCGTGCGCAGCAGCGTGACGAGCGTGTACCGCCAGCTCGCGCTGTACCTCGCGCTGGCGCTGCCGATGACGCTGGCCCTGCTCAGCCTCTCGTACTATGCGCTGTCGCGCCTGCAGCGCTATTTCACGGCCCCGATCCGCGCGCTGTCGGCGGTGAGCGAGCAGATCTCGCGCCAGGGCGATTATTCGCTGCGCGCCGAGGTGTCGCAGGCGGCGGACATCGGCCTGCTGGCGCGCACGTTCAACGGCATGCTGGACCGCATCCAGAAGCGCGAACTGGAACTGGAAGCGGAGATCAACGAACGCAAGCGCATCGAGGTCAAGCTGGACCGGCTGGCGCACTACGATCCCGTCACGCAGCTCAACAACCGGCACTTCTTCAACGAGCGGCTGGAATCGGTCCTCGCGCGCGCCCGCAAGTTCGACGAGCGCACGATCCTGATGTTCATCGACCTGGACAACTTCAAGACCGTCAACGACACGCTCGGCCACGACATCGGCGACGAGCTGCTGCGCCTCGTGTCGCGCCGGCTGTCGGAGACGCTGCGCTTCGGCGACGTGCTGTCGCGCATCGGCGGCGACGAATTCGGCATCATCCTCGAGAACGTGAGCCAGGTCGGGGTCGCGTCGCTGATCGCGGAAAAATGCCTGCTCAAGCTGGCCGACCCGATCCACATCCACGGCCACGACATCCACATCGGCGCGTCCATCGGCATCAGCGTGTATCCGGACGACGCGACCGACATGCACGCGCTGCTGAAATACGCCGACACCGCGATGTACTACGCGAAGAACGGCGGCAAGAACGCGTGGCGCATGTTCACGCCCAGCATGCGCGACGATGCCCATAAACGCTTCAAGCTGGACAACAACCTGCGGCGCGCGCTGGAACGCGACGAGTTCGTGCTGCACTACCAGCCGCAGGTCGACCTCAAGACGGGCGACATCGTCGGCGTCGAAGCGCTGATCCGCTGGATCCATCCGCAACTGGGCATGGTCAGCCCCAACGACTTCATCCCCATCGCGGAGGACACGGGCCTCATCGTGCCGATCGGCGAATGGGTGCTGCGCGAAGCGTGCCGCGACCTGAAGCGGTGGCACGCGGAAGGCCATCCGCTGCGCGTGGCCGTCAACCTGTCGGGCCGCCAGCTCAAGGAAAACAACCTCGTCGCGGCCGTGCTGGCGACCCTGCGCGAAGCCGACGTCGATCCGTGCTGGCTCGAACTGGAACTGACGGAGAGCATGCTGATGGACGCCTCCACCGACATCGTCGACCGCCTGCACGCGCTGACGGACGCCGGCATCCAGCTCGCGATCGACGACTTCGGCACGGGCTATTCGTCGATGAGCTACCTGAAGACCTTCCCCGTGCGCGCGCTGAAGGTGGACCGCAGCTTCGTGCGCGGCCTGCCGCAGGATCCGGAAGACGCGGCCATCACGCGCGCCATCATCGCGATGGCCCGGAGTCTCAGGATGGAGATCGTGGCCGAAGGCATCGAGACGCAGGAACAGCACGATTTCCTGCGCGCGCACGGCTGCGACAAGTCGCAGGGCTACCTGTACGGCCGGCCGTGCGCCGCCGCGCAGATCGGGCAGATGCTCGCGCGCTCGGGCGCGGGCGCCTGCGCCGTCGACTGAGTCCCGCTCACCACTCGATGACGACGGACGTCATGGCCGGCAGCGCCAGCGGCGCGTGCAGGTCGACGGCGGCGCCGGTCAGCACGTTGCGGCCCTGGCGCGCATCCTTCACCATGCCGGCGAAGCGCGACAGGTCCAGCTGCGTGTCCTGCGGATTCTTGTTCAGCACGACCATCACCGTCTGCCTGCCGTCGTGGCGGAAGTAGACGTAGTGGCCATCGCCGGGGATGTAGTGCGTCAGCTTGCCGGTCTTGACGGCGGAACTGGTCTTGCGCCAGTTGAACAGCGTGCGCACGAGGTGCTGCATGCCGCGCTGGGCGTCCGTCAGGCCCGTGCCCGCGAACGCATCGACCTGGTCGCCCGCCCAGCCGCCCGGCATGTCCGCGCGCAGGACGCCGTCGGTGCGCTCCTTCGGCCCCTGGATCAGCATCTCGGTCCCATAAAACATCTGCGGAATGCCGCGCGTCGTCGCCATCAGGATCAGGTCCGTCTTCACGAGGTCGATATTGCCGTCCACCTGCGCCAGCACGCGCGGACGGTCGTGGTTATCCGGAAAGACCATCAGCTTCAGCGGGTCCGCATACAGGTAGTCGGCCGCGATGGTCTCGTAGATCCTGATGAGGCCCTGGCCGCTGTCTTCCGGCGCCGTCAGCGCTTTCGGGGCCGTGTCGACGAGCGGAAAGTCCATCACGGACGGCAGTTCGGAACGGAAGCCGTCGCGGTTGACGACGCCCTTCTGCCAGTACGCGACCATGTACGGGCGGTCGTCCATCTCCTCGCCGACGACGTTCAGGTGCGGGTATTCCGCGTGCACGGCGCGGTTCCAGTCGTTCAGGAAGGCCGGATCGGCATACGAATACGTGTCTTCGCGGATGCCGGACAGGTTCGCGTACTCGATCCACCACAGCGTGTTCTGGATCAGGTAGCGGGCCACCAGCTTGTTTTTCTGGTTCACGTCCGGCATCGACGTATCGAACCAGCCGTCGACGAAGCGCGCCTTCTCTTCCGGCGCCGCGTGGATGTCCTGCGCCACCGTGTGCTGGTTGTTGGTCTTGACGAACGTCCTGCCGTGGTTGATCCAGTCGGACGACGGCATGTCCCGCATCCACCAGTGGCCCGTGCCGATGTGGTTCACGACGATGTCCTGGATCACGCCGATGCCGCGCGCGTTGGCCGCGGCCACGTAGTTGCGGTAGTCCTCGTTGCTGCCGAAGCGCGGATCGATCTTGTAGTAATCGGTCAGCGCATAGCCGTGGTACGAATACGCCTGCTGGTTGTTTTCCAGCAGCGGCGTGGGCCAGACCATCGTGAATCCGAGCTTGCGGATGTAATCGAGCTGCGCCCGCATGCCCGCCAGGTCGCCGCCATGGCGCCCGTCCGGATTGCGCCGATCGCTCTTTTCGCGCATGCCCGCATCGTCGTTGGCCGGGTTCCCGTTCGCAAAGCGGTCGGGCACGATCAGGTAGACGGCGTCGCCGGAATCAAAGCCGCGCCGCTGCGCCGAATCCTTGCGGCGCGCTTCCAGGCGGTACGGCACGGTCGTCACCACGTCCTTGCCGCGCTTGAACTGCAGTTCCAGTTCGCCGGGCTTCGTCGTCGCCCCGATCTTCAGGTTCACGAACAGGAAGTTCGGATTGTCCGTGCGCTCGACGCCGGCGACGCGCACGCCGGGGTAAGCCAGCGCCGGCTCCAGCTCGGCGATTTTCTCGCCATGCACCATCACCTGCAAGTCCGACGACTTCATACCGACCCACCAGTTCATCGGTTCCACATGCTGGATGGCGTAGGGCGCGGCGCCGGCCCACAGGGCGGGCAACCAGGCCGAGATGGCAAGAACAAGCTTCTTCATGAGGTCTCCAAGTTGATTTGTAGTAAAGTAACATCACAAATCGGCGACTTCAAGGCACTCCCTATAGACAACATGTAGTTTTACTTCCACATGCGATCTGCGCGGAAATACAGTAAGCTGTTGGCCCCATGCCGCAGACCATCCTCACCCCCGTCCACCACGAACTGATCATCAAGAAAAGCCGCTTCATCGCCTGCGTCCAGCCGATGCCCGACCGGGCCGGGGCGCAGAAGATCGTCGCGGGGCTCAAGGCGGCGCATCCGGGCGCCGCGCACGTGTGCTGGGCGCTGCTGGCGGGCGGGCAATCGGCCGCCGTCGACGATGGGGAGCCCAGCGGCACGGCGGGCCGTCCCATGCTGGACGTGCTGCGCCACCAGGATCTGGAAGGCGTACTGGCGACCGTCGTGCGCTATTTCGGCGGCATCAAGCTGGGCGCGGGCGGCCTCGTGCGCGCCTACACGGACAGCGTCGCCCAGGCGCTGCTGGGTGCGCAGAAAATCGCCATCATCCGCCAGCGCCACCTGCGCTGCGACGCGCCCTACCCGCTCGAAGGTCTCATTCGCCGCGAACTGGACACCGCCGGCGCCACGCTGGACGCCGTCCAGCATGCGGATGTTGTCTCATTCGCCTTCCACCTGCCGGACGACAAGGCCGCCGCACTCATTGCCCGGTTGAGCGAGGCGGGCAATGGCCGCATTCATTGGCTCGCGGAAAACGACGACCCGCAAGCAGACTCGGCCTGATACCGCTATCATGTGAGGCTATACCGGACATCACGACTCGAAAGCGGACTCGCCTGAAGCGAGCCGCCATAATGTCCGGCTTCCTCCAGCAAAGACTACACACATGATCAAGAAAAGCCTGGCGCCCCTGGCCCTGGGCGGTTTCGGTATCGGCATGACGGAATTCGTCATGATGGGCATCCTGCCCGATATCGCGACCGGCCTGGACATTTCCATTCCCCAAGCGGGCTATCTGATTTCGGCGTATGCGGTCGGCGTGGTCGTCGGCGCGCCGACGCTCGTCAGCATGCTGTCGCACCGCCCGCCGCGCAGCGTGCTGATCTGGTTCATGCTGATGTTCACGGCATTCAACGCGCTCTCGGCCTTCGCGCCGAACTTCCACACGATGCTGCTGTTCCGCTTCCTGGCCGGCCTGCCCCACGGTGCCTTCTTCGGCGTGGGCGCCGTCGTCGCCACGCGTCTCGCGGACAAGGGCAAGGAAGCGGCCGCGCTCGCCAGCATGTTCTCCGGCCTGACCATCGCGAACGTGCTGGGCGTGCCCGCCGGCACCTGGCTCGGCCACAACATGAGCTGGCGCTTCGTGTTCCTGATCGTGGCCGTGATCGGCCTCGCGACGATGATCATGCTGCACAAGCTGATCCCGTATTTCGAGGCGACGCCGGGCGCAGGGCTGCGCCAGGACCTGAAGATCTTCCGCAAGCCGAACCTGTGGCTCGCGCTGGGCATCACGTCGATCGGCACGGGCGGCTTCTTCGCCTGGCTCAGCTACATCGCCCCGCTGCTGACGGACGTGACGCACTTCCACGCGAATACGATCCCGCTGATCATGACGGCGGTGGGCGTCGGCATGACGGTCGGCGTGAACGTGGGCGGCAAGCTGGCGGACCGCGTCCCGCCGCTGACCGCGATCATCATCCTCCTGATCACGATGGTTGCGCTGCTGTGCATGAACGCGCTGCTGGCGTCGTCGCAGCCGGCGATGATGGTGCTGGCGTTTGCCGTCGGCGCGAACGCGCTGGCACTGGGCCCGCCGATCCAGATGCTGCTGATCGAGCACTCGCGCGAAGCGGAGATGCTGGGCTCGTCGCTGGGCCAGTCCGGCTTCAATATCGGCAATGCGCTGGGCGCGTTCCTCGGCGGGATTCCGCTGACGCTGGGCTATTCGTATGCGTCTCCGCAATGGGTGGCGGCGAGCCTCGCGCTGTCCGGCGTCGTGCTGGCGCTCGCGATGCGCGCGCATGGCCGGCGGGGCGCGGTGGCGGTGCCGGCCTGACCGACGACATGAACACGTACCTGCAAAATAGGCACGTCATCCCCGCGCAGGCGGGGATCCAATTTTGCACGCATGTCGATACGCGTAAAACTTGGGTTCCCGCCTGCGCGGGAACGACGGATCAAACGATCTCAGTCCTGCCGGCGTTTCCTTCTCGTCGCGCCTGCAGCGAGTAATCCTGCCAGGACCAGCGCGATACTGCCCGGCTCCGGCACATGGGCCGACGCCGCATCGCCGCCCTGGTCGAACTTCAATCCGGCGATATCGACCGGATTGAAGTAATGATTCGAATTGACCTGCACGGTGGACGACCAGGTATCGACGATCACGTTCCCATTGATGACGCCCCAGTTCGCCGTCTGCGTCGCATACGGCGCCAGCACGCTGCCTATCACGCCGCGCACGTCGATCGTCTGCGCTTCGTAGAAGTTGAACAGCACGTTGTAGCCGGCGAGCGGCTCGAAGCTGATGCCGCCGTTGTTGAAGGTGCCCGCGCTGCCGCTCACGTTGAAGACGAGCGTCTCGCCGGGTACCAGCTTGTCGAGGGTCCAGCTGCTGGAATTCGCGAACAGGTCGGACGACACGTTGAAAATGTCGACGCCGCCCTTCCCGCTGCCCGTCACCTGCACGCCGCTCCATAGACGTGTCACCGCGCCCGTTGCGTCGAGGTCGGACAGCGCATCGGCCACGCCCGTGTAATAGCCGGCCGCCGCCTTGAAGTCGACCGGATTGCTCGTCGCCATCTGCGGCGTCGCGGCCCACGTCAGCGCACTCGTGCCGCCCACATACGCCTTGCCGTTCTCGATCGAACCACCCGTCAACGACAGGTTCCCGCCCGCGACCAGCGCATAGCCGTCCTTGCCGAATGCGTTCTTGCCGTTATGGTTGATCGAATAGCTGGACACCGTCACATTGCCCCCGGCCACGACCGCGCCTTCGACGTCGCTGGACGGCGCCGTGAAGTCGTGGATCGCATACAGGTTCGCGCCGCCGACCGGCGCCATCAAATTCAGCACGGTCGCGTGGGCGGAACCGGAACCGAGGACGGCGATGGCGAGGGCAAACGGGGCAATGCGCATGATATTTCTCAATAGAAATGTATGATTCTCTACAGTATCATCGTTTCCGGCAGTTTCGCTAGAATTTTTCCTCTTATTCCCGCAGCATGGCCGCCGTGCTCGTCACCGTGGCAAATTCGCCATGCAGGCTCGCCACCGCCGTCGCATGCATCTGCTCCGCGCTGAACCACGTGCCATCCGGCCCCGTGCGCTCGTGCGTCGCGCAGGCATCCTCGACGAGGAACGTTTGAAAACCGAGATTGCCGGCCATGCGCGCCGTCGTCGACACGCAGTGGTCCGTCGTCAGGCCGCACAGCACGACCGTCTCGATACCGCCCGCGCGCAACCGCGCTTCCAGGTCCGTGCCGATGAAGGCGCTGTTCACATCCTTCGGAATGACGATCTCGCCCGGCAGCGGCCGCGCTTCCGGCTTGAACGCGTGGCCCGGCGTGCCCGGATGGAACGCGCCCTGTTCGCTGCGCGAACCATGCTGGACGTGGAACAGCGGCCGTCCCCCTTTGCGCCACGCGGCCAGCAGCGCGGCGATGTTGCGCTCGGCCTCCCGGTTGTTGCGTTGACCCCAGCGCGGGTCGAGGAAGCCCTGCTGGACGTCGATGATGACCAGGGCGGCATTGGCGAAGGTGTGCATGGGTGTGTCCTTTCATGAAAAACCACATGGTCGCCGCCACGTCTCCATGACGCTACCGAAATGCCGGATAATTGCCGGTTCATCCATGACAGATTTCGATGGCCCATGAAGCTCAGCCAACTTCACATGCTCGTCGCGGTGGCGGACCACGGCAGCTTCAGCGCGGCTGCGGCGGAACTCGGGTGCACGCAGTCGCGCATCAGCCATGCGATCGCGGAGCTGGAACGCGAACTGGATACGCGCCTGCTGGCGCGTGCGCGTGACGGCTCGCTGCCCACCGAAGCCGGCCTGCGCGTGCTGGACAAGGCCCGGGCGATGCTGCGGCTCGAAGACGCCCTGCGCGCCAGCGTGCGTGACGACGGCGCCATCGAAGGCCGGGTGCGCATCGCGTGCTTCCGCAGCATCGGCACGCACCTGCTGCCATATGTCGCCGAAGCGCTGGCGGCCCGCCATCCGCGACTCGTGCTCGACATCGACGATTCTTGCAACGACCGCCTGGAAGTCGTCGCCGCGCTACGTGCGGGCCGCGCGGACGTCGGCATCGCCCAGCTGCCCGTGGAAGACGGCTTCGTCGTCCACCCGTACGTGGCCGACGACTACGTGCTCGTCGTCCCGGCCGCGCGCGCATTCACGCTGCCCGTGACGTGGGGCCAGCTGGACGGCCTGCCGTTCATCCGCCTCGGCTGCTCGGGCGCGGATGCGATCCTCGCGCGCTGCCGCGCGGCCGGCCTGGTCGCCACGGCCGAGCGCACGCTGGGCAACGACACGAGCATCGCGGCGATGGTGGCGCGCGGCATGGGCTGGTCGATCCTGCCGCGCCTCGCGACGTATCCCGAGCCGGACGAGGTGCGCGTGCTGCCGCTGCCGATCCCCGCACGCCGCCAGTTCGCCCTGGCGGGAGCGCGCGAGGCCATGCGCAACGCGCGTGTGAAAGCCGTGCTGGACGTGCTGCGCGACCGCCGGCTGCTGGCGGCCACGCGCGCGTACCAGGCGGGCATCCTGCATTGTCCATGACCTCGGAGGTCATGCCGGCATGACCTCGCACGTGATTGAGCGCGCCGCGTTCGATCGCCACACTGTGGTCTCCAACAACGCAGGAGACCACCATGTCCGACCAGATCCTCAAGGCCCAGGTCCTCAAAGCCCAGGTCCGCAAAGCCCACGCACTGCGCGCATTGCACACGCCGGGCGCGCCGCTCGTCCTCTTCAACTGCTGGGATGCCGGCAGCGCCAAGGCCATCGCCGCCGCCGGCGCCCAGGCCATCGCCACCGCCAGCTGGGCCGTCGCCGCCGCCAACGGTTACGAGGACGGCGAACACGTGCCCCGTGACCTGGCCATTGCCAACATCGCACGCATCGCCCGCGCCGTCGCCTTGCCCGTGACCGTCGACCTGGAACGCGGCTACGGCGCCACGCCGACCGAGGTCGCCGACACCGTCGCGCAAGCGATCCGCGCCGGCGCCGTCGGCTGCAACCTCGAAGACGGCATCGCCGCCGGCGGCCTGCGCGATCCCGGCGAACAGGCCCTGCGCCTGCAAGCGGCACGCAACGCCGCCGACAGGCTCGACGTCCCGCTCTTCATCAACGCCCGTACGGACGGCTTCCTGCTCACGGCACCCTTTGAGCACGACGACGCGCTGCTCGACGCCACCCTGGCGCGCGCCCGCGTGTACGCCGCGCACGGCGCGGATGGCCTGTTCGTGCCGGGCCTCGTCGATGCGGCGCTGATCGAACGGCTCGTGCAGGCATCGCCCCTGCCCGTCAACCTGATGGCCGCCGCCGGCACGCCGCCCCTGGCCACGTTGCGCGCCCTCGGCGTCGCGCGCCTGAGCCACGGCCCCGGTCCGTACCTGCAGGCGATGCGCGCACTGGAAGACGCCGCGCGCGGCGTCGCCGCATGATGCCGGCCCGGCTCGCGCTCGCGGCGGCGCTCATGCTGTCCTCCGCATTCACGTCGGCATCCGACCACCTGGATTCGCCGAAGGTCATCGCGGACCCGCGCGTGGACATCGGCGACATCTACGCGTGGACCTCGGCCGACGGCCGCCGGCTGAATCTCGTGATGACCATCGTCGGCCACGCGCTCGACAGGAATGCGGAATATGCGTTCCACATCGACAGCGGCCCGCGCTTTCCCGACACGACGGCGCGCACCGACATCGTGTGCCACTTCGCGTCGAAGACGCAGGCGGACTGCCTGATCGGCCGCGACGAAACCATCCAGGGCGACCCGGGCCGGCTGGCGGGACTCGCGAGCGCGAGCGGCCGCAGCCGGCTGTTCGCGGGCCTGCGCGACGACCCGTTCTTCAACAACGTGAAGGGTTCGCGCGCCGCGTTCGACCTGGCCGCGGCGACGCTCCCTCGCGTGCCGCGCGATGCGGCGGGCTGTCCCGCGTACACGCCGGCGCAGACGGCGGCGATCCTCGACCAGTGGCGCCACACGGACGGCGGCCCGGCGCGCAACTTCCTCGCGGGCTGGACGCCGATGGCGATCGTGCTCGAGGTCGACCTCGGCCTCGTCAACCGTGGCGGCCCCGTGCTGGCCGTGTGGGCCGATACGCTCGTCGACGACGTCCGCATCGACCGCATGGGCCGGCCGCTGACGGGCAACGGCCTGCTCGCGCACCTGGGCAGCGACGAGGACGCCGACGCCTACAAGCTCCGCTACAACGCGGCGACACCGGAGACGGCGGCCGAATTCGTGCCCGTCATCGCGAAGTCGCTCGCGCTGTACGACGGCTACGACGGCCGCTGCGGCAACCAGCTCATGATCGACGCCGCCGCGCCGCCCGGGCAGCGCTACCTGCCGCTGGCCCGGTTGCTGGCCGACGACCGGCTGTGGGTCGACAGCGCGGTCGCCGCGTGCACGCAGCTGTTCGGCGTGGAACTCGGACTGCATGACTGCGGCGGCCGGACACTCCATTACGACGCAGTGAACGTGTACCGCTCGCTACTCGCCGGCGGCATGAACGATGCCGTCACGGACGGCGTGCGCGCGGACGACCAGGCGCACTCGGACACGGTGTTCCCGTTCCTATGAGGGTGTGCTTATTCCTCATCCTGTGCCTGTGCATGAACGCCCGCGCCCACGACTTCTGGGTCAATCCGGACAGCTTCGTCGTGTCGGTGGGCGCCAGCACCGCCTTGAGCATGCAGGTGGGCCACGGCGACGCGCGCCGCACGTCGATGATCCCGTCGCGCCGCATCCAGCGCTTCGCCGCATGGACGCCGGCCGGCGAGGTCATCGACCTGCGCAACGACGGCAGGCTCGCGCCCGCGGAGCCGGGCCTGCATCTGCTGGTACTGGAAACGGACGCGGACGCGCTGAGCCATCTGCCGGCCGACCGGTTCGACGCCTACGTGCGGGAAGAGGGTTTGTGGCCCGCGGCGGCCGCGCGCGGACGCGATGTCTTCGAACGTTACCGGCGCGTGGCGAAGGCGCTCGTGCAGGCCGGCGCGCCCGGCGAAGGCAGCCAGGACCTGGCCACGAAGCGCCTCGGCCTGCCGCTGGAAATCGTGTTGATGACATCGCCGTCGGACGGCGGCATGCTGACGGCGCAAGTCATGTTCAAAGGCTGTCCGTTGCGGCGCGCACTAGTAAAACTGACGGACCTCGACCACGACGCGCAGCCCGTCGCCGCGCAGGTCACGGATGGCGAAGGCCTCGTGCGGCTGCATCGTCCGCCGCCGGGCCACTGGCTGCTGAACGTCGTGTGGACCACGCCGCTGGACGGTGACGAAGGCATCGACTACGACACGATCTTTTCGAGCCTGTCCTTCGGGATCGACCCATGACCTCGGACGTCATGGCCCGGCGCCGCGCGGCCGGGTTATCATCGGCGGATGACGCCTCTCGACCTCGCCCCCGTCCCCGTCGGCCTGCTCCTGCGCGAATGGCGCGCGGCGCGGCGCCTGAGCCAGCTCGACCTGTCGCTGGACGCGAACATCTCCGCCCGCCACCTCAGCTGCATCGAAACGGGCAAGGCGCAGCCCAGCAGGACGCTGCTGATGCGCCTGGCCGACGTGCTGGACATGCCGCTGCGCGAACGTAACGCGCTGCTGCGCGCGGGCGGTTATGCGCCGAGCTATCCCGAGACGGGGCTCGACACGCCGGCCATGGGCCGCATCAACCAGGCGATCGATTTCATCCTGCGCCAGCAGGAACCGTATCCCGCGTTCCTCATGAACCGGCACTGGGACATCCTCGCGACGAACCAGGCGGCGCAGCGCGTGAACGGTTTCGTGCTCGACGGGCGGGCGAGCAGGCACGCGAACATGCTGCGCGCCGTGTTCGATCCGGACGACCTGCGGGGCGCGCTGGCGAACTGGGACGACGTGGGCGGCACGCTGATCGGCCACCTGCACGCACTGGTCGCGGGGTCGCCGACGGATACGAAGGCGCGGGCGCTGCTGGACGAGATCCTCGCGTATCCGAACGTGCCGTCGCGCTGGCGGCTGCGCGACCTCGATACGCCGCCGGCGCCGCTGCTGACGACCGAATTCCGTCACCGCGGCGTGACGCTGAGCTTCTTTTCGACGATCACGACGTTCGGCACGCCGCGCGACGTCACCATCGACGGGCTGCACATCGAATCGTGCTTTCCGATGGACGAGGCGACGGCGCAGTTCTGCCGCCAGCTCGGCGGCTGACGTCCGTCAGACGAGCAGCGCGCCGCCCATCGACGCGGCGATCTCCGACGCTTCCTCGATCATGCGCTGGAGGGTCTCCTCGTCCAGCAGGTAGTCGAGCGCGCTCTCGCTGTGTTCGGGCAAGGGCGCGCGCGCCGTGCCGAGCGGCGACGGCACGCTGGCGTACATGTTCGCCAGCAGCAGCGTGTCGAGCAGCGAAGCGGGCGGCATGTGCAGCCAGGCGCCGCGCAGCTCGAAGATCGCCTCGGCGACCGGATCGGGCAGCGCCAGCTTGCGCGCCACTTCGCGCGTGACGACGTCCTCGCACAGCTCGGCCCATTTTTCCGGATCGTCGTCCAGCAGGCCCGGGAAGCCGTCGGCGCGCGACAGCAGGTAAAAGCCGCCGACCTCGTGGACGATGCCGGCGAACATCGCCGTGTCCGGATTGACGAAGGTGACGTGGTGCGCGAACACGTGGGCCAGCGCGGCCACCTGCACCGTGTGTTCCCACAGCTGCTCGGCCTTGGCGCGCAGGTCCGGATCCTCGATGCGGGCGCCGAACTGGCGCACGACGAGGCTGGCGACGAGCATCTGCAGGTTGCGGTAGCCGACCCGCGTCACGGCCGAGCGCACGTTGGTGACGGGACGCCCGCTCGTGTTGAACGTCGAGGAATTGGCCAGCGCCACCGTGCGCGCCGCCAGCTGCGGCTCGCCCAGCACGAGGCGGATCGCGTCCTCCAGGTGGCAATCGGGATCGTTGAGCGCGTGCTGCAGGCGCAGCACCGCGTTCACGCTGGTCGGGAAGGAAATCTCACCGCGCGCCGCCTGGGCGGCGATGGTTCCAAAAGCTTCGAGTCTGTTCACGGCCGCGATTATACCGTGCCGTATCCAACGTAAATGCGTTTCCGGCCGCTTCGTGACAACTTGTGGTAGATCAGCAAAAAAAACGGCCCGCCAACTTCGGCGGGCCGCAGAGGGGCAGAAAGTGGTATGGCTTATTTGACCTTGATGGCGCTCTTGACGCTGGCTACGCCGTCGACGCCCTTCGCGACTTTCACGGCCTTGTCGGCCTGTTCCTTCGAATTCACGAAGCCGCTGAGCATCACGACGCCCTTTTCCGTCTCGACATGGATGCCGAGCGAATCGAGGTTCGGTTCCTTGACGAGGCCGGCCTTCACCTTGGTGGTGATGGCGGTATCGGAGGCGGCCACGCGGGTCTTGCCGGCGGCATTGCGGGTCTTGTCGGCCGTCTGGTCGCCGGCACGGTCCATTGCGTTGTCGGTCTTCTGGGCAACGGTCGAACCGGCCTCCTTCGTCTTCTCGACGGCCGAGTGCGCGACTTCCTTCGTCTTTTCAGCAACTGTCGCGGCCGCGGCCTTCACTTTGTCGCCCGCGGTCGCGGCAGTGTCGCGCGTCTTTGATGCGGCATCCGCGGCGGTGTCGCGCACGGCCGACGGTTTCGTTTCGACGAGGCAGCCCGTCTTCGCATCGGCGCCCATCTGCGCACACTTGTCGACGGCGGCCGCCTTGGCCGGGTCGCGCGTGTCGGTGCTGGTCACGAGGCCGCCGCCGGAAGCCTGGCTGCCGCCGCCGCTGGCGCCGCTGCTCGTCGTGCCTGCGCGGTCGGCCTTGGCGTCGGCCAGCGCGGCCGTGTGCACGGATGTCGCGTTATCCATGCAGCTGTCCTTGTCGGCGCCGCTCTTCGCGTCGCACTTCGCCTTGGCCAGGTCGTACTCGGCGTCGGCGACGTTGGTGCGCGTGCGGGCGCGGCCGGCTGCCGTGTTGTTGTACCTGGACAGTGCATCGGCTTCGGTGCGGGTGCGCGCCAGCCGGGCTTCGGCCATGCAGATGTCCTTGTCGCTGCCGCTCCGGGCGTCGCATTTCGCTGTCGCCGCCCGGTATTCCGACTCCGCTTTCTGGGTGAGATTGCGGTAGGTCGCCGGGTCGTGGTTGAGTGCCGCAGTCGGTGCCGCGGCGAAGCTCGCGCCTGCAGCCGTCGCGAGCAAGGTCGCAATCAGCGTTTTCATGGTCTTGTCCCTGTGTTGTTTGTTGTGACAGCCAGATTTAACGCCCGCACGCCAGGGACCTCTGTGCGGCACCGTACACTTGTCGGACAAACCATAAATGCAGTCAACGTCGCCCCCGCGGAGGCGGGATAGCCCCACCGGCGCTATCCCGCCAAGTTTTGCGGCCGTAGCTTAAGGACTTGGATTCCCGCCTGCGCGGGAATGACGAGTTGGGGCTTAGTCGTCGCTCAGCAGCCCCTCGCGCCACAACGGCGCCGCGTCCTCGAACGGCTTGCCGGCACTGCCGAAGCGCGCGCCGTCGCGCGCGAGGCGCACCCACGCGCGGGTATCGTGGCCGTTGCGCGCGACCGGCTGGTCGTGCCTGAGCTTTTCCAGCCACGCGTAGATGCGGCCATAGTCGCCGGGGTGACGGGCGTGCGTCCAGGCCAGCGCCACCAGGTCGGCATAGCCTTCCTCGCGGCGGGTTTCGCGCATCGCCTTCGATGCCGCCAGCAGCGACGGATCGTCCGCCGTCTCTTCGTTCACCTCGACGAAACCGGCCGGCAGCGCATGCCACGCGCCCTGCGCATAGCGCCAGCAATGGCCGATCTCGTGGGCCGCCATCGCCTCGATCAATTCGCCCTGCCCGGCCGCCGGCACGCCGTCGAGCTGGCGCTCGGCATCCGGATTGCCGCGCAGCGACAGCACGAGCTTGCAGCGCCCGCCCGCGAAGCCCATCGCCATCGGGACGTCGTTCGGGCCCGCCTGCGGCTGGACGACGACATCGATGGGCAGGTTCAGGCTGCGCGAGTACGCGAGGACGGGAAGCGCGGCGCCGAGCCAGCGCTGCTCCAGCGGCGTGAGGTCGGCGGCGGCGGCGGGAAGGGTTGCGCACAGCAGCGCTGCGGCGAGGACGGCTTTGGACATGGAGGACTTCCCGTTGGATATTTAAAATGCCTAACGGCAATTTTAAATCCGGTTGAAGCCCCTTTTTCAGCAATATTTTTGCGCCTGTTTAAAAGCGTAATCTTGCCTATCCGGCCACGCGCGCCTCGCTGGGCGGATGCCCGATGACGCGTTTGAAAGCGCGGCTGAACGACGCCTCGGAGTCGTAGCCGAGCCGGTTCGCGACGGTCGCCACGCGCATGCCGTCGCGCGCGATCCAGTGCCGCGCCTGGAACATCTTGACCTTGGCCACGTACTTGGCCGGCGTTTCGCCGACGGCGCTGGAAAACTTGTCGATGAAGCTGGACCGCGAGGCGCCCATCACGCCGGCCAGTTCGCTCACCGACCAGTCGCGCTCCGGCTGGCGGTGGATCGCCGCCAGCACGCGTCCGATCTGCGGACAGCGCACGGCCGCGATCCACCCGCTCGCATCGCTGCACGCGCATTCGACCCACGCGCGGATGATGCTCGCGGCCAGCACGTCCGCCAGCCGCGCGAGGATGCCGCAGGCGCCGATGCGGTCGAGCGCGACTTCGCGTTCCATCGCTTCCAGCATCGCGTGCACGGCCGGGTCGCGCTGGCCCAGGTCGGCGGCGCGCATCGCCTCGGGCATCATCGCCAGCAGCGGGTGCAGCGGGTCGAGATTGAACCGCATCGCGCCGCAGAACAGGACCTGCTCCGCCGCCGCATCCTGCGCACCCGCGCCGCTCACGAGATACAGGTTTTCCGACACGGCCTTGCGCGCCAGCGAGTCGATCTCCACCGCCGGCAGGTCCGGGCTGCTGGCCATGACGTGCGCCGTACCGTGCGGCAGCAGCACGGCGTCGCCCGGATTCAGCTGCAGCCAACCCTTCGTGGCCGTGTGCATCCAGCAGCTGCCTTGCGCGACGAAGTGAAAGCTCGCCTCCCGCTTGGCGGGGAACGCGACGGCCCACGGCTCGCGCATCACGCAGCGGCCGTATTCGACGCCGTCGAGGCGCAGGCCGAGGAGGATTTCGGTCAGGGCGTCCTGGCCGGTCTTCGGATCCCTGTTTGGACGAATGGTCATGAGATTCGGATTGAATGGCATGGAAAGTCCAGAATCTTAGCCCTACACTGCCATTTCCACAATATCCCGAGGTATCCGATGAATGAATCCACCTGCATCGACGTCGCGGAGGCGCATGTCGCAGACGCGCATGTCGCAGACGCGCATGTCGCGGACGCGCATGTCGCGCCACCGCGCGTCGCGGCCCAGGCGAAAGACGCGAACTGGGGCGGCATCGCCAGCCTGACGCTGGGCGTGTTCGGTCTCGTGACGGCCGAGTTCCTGCCGGCCAGCCTGCTGACGGCGATGGCCGCCGACCTCGGCGTGTCCGACGGCGCCGCCGGCCAGGCCGTCACCGCCACCGCGGCGGTGGGCGCCGCGGCCGCGCTGACCATCCCCGTCCTCACGCGGAACCTCGACCGCAAGCGGGTGATCCTCGCGCTGACGTCGCTGCTGGTGCTGTCCAACGCGCTCGCCGCGACGGCGCACAGCCTGCCGGTGCTGATCGCGGCGCGGGCGTTGCTGGGCATCGGCCTCGGCGGCTTCTGGTCGATGGCCGCCGCGCTCGCGATGCGCCTTGTCCCGGAGCACCTGTTTGCACGGGCCATGTCGCTCATCCTCACCGGCGTCTCCGTCGCCACCGTGTGCGCGGCGCCGGTCGGCGCGTACATGGGCGACCTGTGGGGCTGGCGCAGCGCCTTCGTGGCGGCCGGCGTCGTCAGCGTCTTCACCCTGGCCGCGCAATGCGTCACCATCCCCGCGCTGCCGCCGAAGGACAACCCGAACGTCAAAGTCCTGTTCGAACTGCTGGGCCGGACCAACGTGCGCGTCGCGCTGCTCGCCGTGCTGCTCGTGATTTCCGGGCACTTTGCCGGCTTCACCTACATCCGCCCGTTCATGGAACAGGTCACGCACCTGTCGGTCAGTGCGATTTCCGCGACCCTGCTCGCGTACGGTATCGCGGGCTTCTTCGGCAATATCGCCGGCGGCTTCCTGGCCGAGCGCAGCGAGCGCCTCGCCATCGTGGCCGGCGCCGCCCTGATCGCGCTGCTGGCCGCCACGCTGTGGGTCGCGGGCACGTCGGTCCCCGTGACCATCGCGGCGATCGCGGCATGGGGCTTCGCGTTCGGCGCCTTCCCGATAGGCTTCCAGACGTGGATCGTGCGCGCCGCGCCGGACCAGGCCGAGGGCGCGGGCGGGCTGCTCGTCGCCGCATTCCAGATTGCCATCGCCAGCGGCGCCGTCGGCGGCGGCATCCTCGTCGACCGGATCGGCGCGCCGGGCGGTCCGATTTTCTCCACCGTCGCGCTCACGCTCGGCGCACTGCTCGTCGTGCGCTACGGCCCGCGCCCCGCATCCAATTAAGGAGACCACCATGACGAATCGCCGTATCGTCCTTGCCGCCCATCCGCAAGGCGTTCCGACTCCGACGAATTTCCGTCTCGAAGACACACCCGTTCCGGTGCCGCGGGACGGCCAGGTGCTGCTGCGTACCGAATGGCTGTCGCTCGACCCGTACATGCGCAACCTGATGGAGCAAGTCGGCCCTGGCTATGCCGATCCGGTGCCGCTGGGCGCGACGATGGTCGGCGGCACGGTCAGCCGCGTCGTCGAATCGCGCCATCCGGACTACAAGGCCGGCGACCTCGTCGTCGGCGCCGCGGGCTGGCAAGAGTATGCGCTGTCCGACGGCAGCGGCCTGATGCCCGTGGACGACCTGGCGCGCCCGTCGCTGGCGCTGGGCACGCTCGGCATGCCCGGCTTCACGGCGTACGTCGGGCTGCTCGACATCGGCATGCCGCAGCCCGGCGAGACCGTGGTCGTCGCGGCGGCCACCGGTGCGGTCGGCGCGGTGGTGGGCCAGATCGCGAAGATCAAGGGTGCGCGCGTCGTCGGCATCGCCGGTGGTCCGGACAAATGCCGGTACGCGGTGGAAGAACTGGGTTTCGATGCGTGCGTGGACCATCGCGATCCGCGCTTCGCCGAACTGCTGGCGGCGGCCTGCCCGGACGGGATCGACGTGTATTTCGAGAACGTGGGCGGCGCCGTGTTCGATGCCGTGCGGCCGCTGTTGAACGTGAACGCGCGCGTGCCCGTGTGCGGCTTCATTTCGCACTACAACGGCGGCGCTGCCGAAGGCCCGGACCGTCTCGCCACGTGGATGGCGACCCTGCTGTCGAAACGCATCCGCATGCAGGGCTTCATCATCCTGGATCACTACGGGACGCGCTTCGACGCCTTCCGCGACGACATGGCCGGCTGGCTGGCGGCCGGCAGGATCAAGGTGAAGGAAGACGTCGTCGACGGGCTGGAAAACGCCCCCGCAGCGTTCATTGGCCTGCTGCAGGGGCGGAACTTCGGCAAGCTCGTCGTGCGGGTTTGATCACGCGGCGGCGATACGCCCCTGGCGCGCGGCCGGCACGACGGCCAGGCTCGCGGACGGCCGCGCCGCCTGCGCATCCAGCTTGAAAATGCTGACGAGGCGCGCGAGGTTCGCGGCTTCGTCCTGCAACGCGGACGCCGCGGCGCCGGCCTGTTCGACGAGCGCCGCGTTCTGCTGCGTCGCTTCGTCCATCTGGCCGATGGCGCGGTTGACCTGTTCGATGCCGGCGCTCTGCTCCTGGCTCGCATGGCTGATCTCGGCCATGATGTCCGTCACGCGCTTGACGCTCGTGACGATTTCTTCCATCGTGCTGCCCGCCTCGTCGACGAGCTTGGCGCCGTCGTCGACCTTGGCGACGGAATCGCTGATCAGCGTCTTGATTTCCTTCGCGGCCGCGGCCGAACGTTGCGCCAGGCTGCGCACCTCGCCCGCGACCACGGCGAAGCCCCGCCCCTGCTCGCCCGCACGGGCCGCCTCGACGGCCGCGTTCAGCGCGAGGATATTCGTCTGGAACGCGATGCCGTCGATGACGCCGATGATCTCGGCGATCTGCTTCGACGACTCGTTGATCGACGCCATCGTCTGCACGACCTGCGCCACGACGGCGCCGCCGCGCTGGGCCACGCCCGATGCCGACTCGGCGAGGGTGTTCGCCTGGCGTGCGTTGTCCGCGTTCTGGCGCACGGTGCCCGTCAATTCTTCCATCGACGACGCCGTCTCTTCCAGCGTGCCGGCCTGGCGCTCGCTGCGCTCGGACAGGTCCTGGTTGCCGGCCGCGATTTCCGTCGACGCATTGGCGATCGTGAGCGTGCCCGCGCGCACCTGGCTGACGATGTTCACGAGGCTGTCGCGCATGCCTTTCATCGCGTACAGCAGGCTGGAACGGTCCTCGGCACGGGTCTCGATCGGTACGGACAGGTCGCCGGCCGCGATGGCGCCCGCGATCTCGACGGCGTAGTCCGGCTGGCCGCCCAGCTGGCGCAGCAGGCCGTGGCTGATGAACCAGGCCGCGGCCGTGCCGGCAGCGGCGGCGACGGCGAGTATCGCGAGCATCCAGGCAAAGAAACTGTGCGACAGCGCGCGCGCCTGCGCGGCCGCGTCGTTGTTCAGCTTTTCCTCCAGGTCGATGAGGCGGTTGACGCTGGCGAGCCAGTCGACGAAGGCGGGGCCGGCCTGCTTGTCCAGCAATGCCGTCGCTTCGGCCGTGTTGTCGGCCTGGCGCAGGGCGATGAGTTGCGCGATCAGCGGCTGCGTGCGGCGCTCGACGTCCTTGATGGCGGCCAGCGCCTGCTTTTCTTCCGGCAGGATGTCGCTGCGCGCCGCGAACAGCCGGTCGAGCGGCGCGGCCGAGCGCTGGTAGTCGTCGTCCAGTTTCTTGATCAGGTCGGCGTGGCGCTGGGCCGTCGGGGCCGTGGAAGCCAGCACGACGTCGCGGATGGCGATCGAGCGGTCGTGCACGCTGCCGCGGAAATTGATCGCATAGCGTTGCTTGACGCTGTTGACGTCGTTGATGCGGATGAGGATGTCGTCGATCTGGCCGACGCGGTGGATGGCGAGGCCGGCCAGCACCGCCATGAGGGCGAGGACGCTGCCGAAACCGAAAGCCAGTCGTTTGCCGATCGTGAGTCCAGTGGTTGTCATTGTGTGCTCGCGTGGTGGGATCGGAATAAATATTTCCAAAAGGAAACGATTCCAAATATAGCACACAAATGCCAAATTTGATGTTGGGGCAGGTCTAATACCTGCCCTTTGGCAGGGTTTTATTGCCGAAAATAGCGACGTCGTTCCCGCGAAAGCGGGAAGCCATACTGAGTATCCTGTTCGGCTCAGTATGGATCCCCGCTTGCGCGGGGATGACGGTATGACGGTGTAATCAGCGGTGCGCGGGCACCAGCTTCGCCGCCGTCACGAACGCCGGCCGGATATCGTTCGGCACGGCCTTCATCTTGTCCAGCGCCTTCTGCACGTCCGGACGGATGACGACATAGCGCTTCATGAGATCCTGCGCGCGGGCGTAATCCCCCGTCGCTTCGATCGTCAGGAACTCGCGGTCGAGGTCCGCCACCGCGCCCTTGATCTTCGCGAAGTCGACGGAGAACGTGCCGTCGCCGTGCGACACGAAGCCGCCCTTGTCGAGCAGATAGTTCATCTGGATGGCCATGCCGCGCGCGTGCGAATCCGTCAGGCCGAAGTGCAGCGTGCGGAATGCCGATGCGAGGTAGGTGTTGTACAGCTTGCGCTCGGCAGCCGTGCCCTGCCCCAGCGACGCCTTCAGCTGGCCCTTGTCCATCATATAGGTGAGCGCCCACAGGCCGGTGACGTCGGCCTTCGCTTCCTCGATGGTCGAGTAGGCATCCTTCAGGTCCTGGCGCGGCGTGGATGGCTGGCCGTTCTGCGTCGTCGCGTGCGGGCCCAGGCCGTGCATGATCTCGTGCGCGAGGATGTGCGTGAAGAACGAGTCGAAATCGAGGTCCTCCTGGTCGGCCGGACGCAGCACGAGCTTCGAGATCGGCGTCAGGGTCGCCTCGAACTTGGCTTCCTGGACGTTCTTCAGCATCACGCGCTTGGAGCCGCGCTGGCGGATGATGCGCTCGTCGTTCGGCAGGTTGTAGGCGGCCGTCTGCACGCCCATGTTGCCGTCGCCGGCGCCGTAGACCTGGTTCACCACGACCATCGGCGCGATCGCCCCGACCTTCGGATTGCGGTATTTGGCATCGAGCGGCAGGTTGTTTTCCAGCTCCTGCATGTGCTTGCCGAAAAAGTTCAGCTTCTCCGTCTCCTTCTGGTCGCGCACGTTCACGTACGCTTCGAACGCGGCCTTGTAGCCGAACAGTTCGTCGTTGTACGTCTCGTACGGGCCGATGGTGACGTCGACCGGGGAATCCAGGTCCATCCACGCGAAATCGGAGGCGAGGTAGTCGTTCGACAGGAAGGCGTCGGCGCGCAGGTTCAGGAATTTTTTCAGCGACGCGTTGTCGGTGGCGTTCGCGGCTTCCTTCAGCAGTTTCGACAGTTTTTGCAGCTCGCTACGGTACTCGTCCGAGTACTTCACGATGGTGAATTTGCCTGCCTTGTCCTTGCGGATCACGGTGAAGAACCACTGGGCCTGTTCCTTGTCGGCGGCCGGCAGGCCGTTCATCCACGCCTCGAGTTCCTGCTTGCTCGCGCCTTCCGGATAAAAGTTCGCGCCGGCCGGCTTCTCGGCGGGGATCCTGATGCCGGCGCATTCCGCGGGCATGAAGGATGCGTTGCCGTCGATGATCGACCACGGGCCCTTGTTCAGCCAGAAGTAGTCGCGGCGGGCCTTGCCCAGCGGCGTCGTGTCCTTCTGCAGCGCGGCCCACAGCGCCTCGTTGCCGGACCAGCGCTGGCGCAGCTGCAGCGTGTCGACGATCTTCGCCGCTTCGATCAATCTGGCGATGGCGACGCGGTCGCCGGTGGACAGTTTTGCCGTGTCGGCCGTCAGGTCGACGGGGGCGAAGCGCTTGGCCATCGTCTGCAGTTGCGGCGCGGTGGCGGGGGCGGCGTGGACGGTGGCGCACAGGGTCGCTGCGGCCAGCGCCAGGGGGGCGAGGAGATGCTTCATTGGGGTCCCTTGTGAGGTTGACAATCGGGGGATTGTAATCCTCTTCAGGGGTGATGCATGAAAACTTGGCGGGATAGTGCCGGGGGCACTATCCCGCCTGCGCAGGGGCGACGGCTCACACGCAACGTATGAACTCGTCGTCCCTGCGAAGGCAGGGACCCAATGTCATCAGCGCGACGCCACGGTCGCTTCGGGCGCGGCCTGCGTCCATCCGCCACCCAGCGCCCGCGCGACGGACACCGCGGCCAGCAGCCGCTGCGTCCGGATCTGCGCAGCCGCGCGGTCGGCGGCCAGCGCGGAACGCTGCGCGTCGGTAACGTCGAGATACGTCGACACGCCGCGGTCGAAGCGCGCCTGCGCCACCTGCACCGCGCGCGCGGCGGCCTGCTGCGCCTGCACCTGCACGTCGCCCTGCTTCTGGCGCTGCTGCACGTCCGACAGCGCATCTTCCACTTCGCGCAGCGCCGTCAGCAGGCGGCCTTCGTGGTTCGCGACGGCTTCGTCGTAGCGCGCCCTGGCCAGCTTCACGTTGGCCTCGATACGGCCGCCCTCGAACACCGGCAGCGACAGCGCGAGCGGTCCGAACGAGAACTGGCGCGCGCTACCCTTGGCCAGGTTGCTCAGCGTCTCGGACGCATAGCCGAAATTCCCCGTCAGCGACAGGCTCGGATAGTACGCGCCTTCCGCCACGCCCACCTGCGCATTGAACGCCTTCAGGGTGGCGACGCTCGCGGCGAGGTCCGGACGCTGGCCCAGCAGGCTCGCCGGCAGGCCGACCGGGATCGCGGGCGGTTGCGGCAGCGCGGTGCCCGCGGCCGGGGCCACGACAGGCTCGCTCGGCGACGCACCGACCAGCACGGCCAGCGCGTGTTCCAGCGTGTTGCGCTGGCGCTGGGCTTCCTGGATGTCCGCCTCGGCGTTGGCGCGCTCGATGCGGGTGCGCGAGACGTCCAGTTCATTGGACAGGCCCGCGTTGAAGCGCGCCTCGATCAGCTGCTGCGATTCGCGGCGCGTGGCCAGCGCATCGTTCAGGATGGCGATATCGGCATCGAGGCCGCGCAGCTGCCAGTACGTCGTCGCGACCTGGCCGGACAGCATCAGCATGACGCCGTCGCGGTCGTCCTGCGCGGCGAGCGCCTGGGCGTCGGCCGCTTCCACGGCGCGGCGCACGCGGCCCCACAGATCCAGCTCGTACGAGAAATTGGCGCCGACGCTGAATTCGTTGCCCTTGATCGAACGGCCGCCGAACGTCACGCCCATCGGCGTTTCGGCCGACGTGCGCGAGTTCGATACGCCGGCGGAGACGCCGACGGTCGGCAACTGGCTGGCGCGCGTCACGCCCAGCTGCGCCTGCGCCTGCACGAGGCGCTGCGCGGCGGCGCGCACGTTCGGGTTGTCGCGCAGGGCGCGTTGTTCCAGCTGGTCCAGCTCCTTGTCGCCGAACACGGTCCACCATGCGGCCGGCAGGCGTGCCGCCCGGTCCGAAGGTTCGGCCGCGGCGTGGCGGAAGGCCGGCGTATCGATGCTCTTCGGCGCGACGAAATCCTTGCCGACGGTGCCGCAGGCGGACAGCAGCACAGCCACGGCCAGCGCGACGGCAGATTTGATATAAACAGTTTTCATACTTTATCCATTTATTGGGTTCAGTGGCCACCGCCACCGCCGCCGCTGGGCGACTTGAGCTTGTCCGAGAACCACAGCGGAATGATCGCCACGAGCAGGATCATGCCGACGATGAAGAAGCCGTCGTTGTAGGCCATCACGAACGACTCGCGCCGCACGATGCGGTCGATGGCGCCGATGGCCTGCTGGGCCGCCGTCGCCGGGTCGAAGCCCTTGGCGAGGAACGATTGCGTCAGCGCGTCGAGGCGGGCCTGCGTGGCGGCGGATACGAGCGAGACCGACTCGCCCAGGCGCTCCGAGTGGAAGTGCTCGCGGTTCGTCAGGGCCGTTGCCAGCAGGGCGATGCCGACCGAGCCGCCCAGGTTGCGGGTCATGTTGAACAGGCTCGATGCCGACGTCATGTCCTTCGGCGGGATGCCGGCCATGGCGAAGTTCGACAGCGTCAGCATCACGAACGGCTGGCCCAGCGCGCGGATGATCTGCGACAGCATCAGCTGGTCGTAGCCCGTGCTGGCATCCATGTACGCGTTCATCAGGCACGACACACCGAACAGGCCGAGGCCGAACGAGCACAGGATGCGGTTGTCGATCTTCTGCGACAGGCGCGCCACGAACGGCATCACGAACAGCTGCGGCAGGCCGACCCACGCGATCACTTCACCGATCTGCATCGGCGAGTAGCCCGCGATCTGTCCCAGGAACAGCGGCAGCAGGAACGACGAGCCGTACAGGCCCATGCCGATCACGGCCGACAGCACCGTCGCGACGAGGAAGTTGCGCTGGCCGTACAGGCGCAGGTTGACGAACGGCTCCGGCCGCGAAAAGCCGATCACGATCCAGCCGAGGATACCGACCAGCGCCAGCGACGCGAACGTGATGATGAAGCCGGACTCGAACCAGTCCTTCGAATTGCCCTCTTCCAGGAAGATCGTCAGGCTCGCGAGGCCCACCGCCATGAACGCGATGCCGAGCCAGTCGGCCTTGACCAGCGCCTTCAGGTCCATGGGCTCGCGGTCGATGCCCCAGTACATGCCGGCGATCAGGAGCACGCCCGGCACCCAGTTGATGTAGAAGATCGACGGCCAGCCGTACAACTCGGTCAGGTAGCCGCCCAGCGTGGGGCCCATCGCGGGCGCCAGGGTGGCGGTCAGGCCGAACATCGCCATGCCGACCGCGCGCTTGGCCGGGGGCAGGCGCGTCATCACGAGGGTCATCGCCATCGGGATCAGCGCGCCGCCCGTGAAGCCCTGCATCATGCGGAACACGATCATGCTGGACAGGCTCCAGGCCGCGCCGCACAGCGTGGAGAACACGAGGAACAGCGCCGTCGTGAGCATCAGGTAGCGGCGCTGGCCGAGGGCGCGCACGAACAGCGCCGTCATCGGGATCACCACGATCTCGGCGCACAGGTAGGCGGTCGAGATCCACGAGCCCTCTTCCTGCGTGGCCGACAGCGTACCGAGGATGTCGCGCAGCGAAGAGTTGGTGATCTGGATGTCGAGCACCGCCATGAAGGCGCCCAGCATGCCGGCCAGCACCGCGATCCACGTGCGCGCGTCGATGCGCGCACCATTTGCAGGTGCTCCCGGCGGCGCGTGCGGCGCCATCGGTTTGGTGATCGTCGTGGACATCACGGTTCCTCGGTTATTTGGCGGCAGCTTGCTGTTGCGTCGCCTTTTGGCGCAGGTCGATCTCGACGACAGTCGACATGCCCGGCACGAGGCGGCCCGCGTACTTCTTGAGGTCTTCCGGCGCGAACGTGATCTTCACGGGCACGCGCTGGACGATCTTGGTGAAGTTGCCGGTCGCGTTATCGGCCGGCAGCAGCGCGAACTGGTTGCCCGACGCCGGCGCGAAGCTGTCCACGCGGCCGACCAGTTCGTGCTTCGGCAGCGCGTCCACTTCGATGCTGACCTGCTGGCCCGGCACGATGCCCGGCAGCTGCGTTTCCTTGAAGTTGGCGACGACCCACACGTCGTCCTGCACGATGGCGGCCAGCTGCTGGCCCGGCTGCACGCGCGCGCCGACTTCCACGCTGCGCTTGCCGATGCGGCCGGACACCGGCGACACGATGCGGTTGTAGCCGAGCTGCTGCCGGGCGTCCTTCAGCTGCGCCTCCAGCACTTTCACCTGCGCCTCGAGCACGCCACGGGCCGACGTGGCGGCGGCGATCTGGGCCTGGGCGGCGCTGGCGTTGTCGCGGCGGGCCGTGACGTCGGCCGTGGCACCCGCGCGGGCGGCCGTGGCGGCATCGACTTCCGCTTTCGAGACAGCCTTCATCTGCGTGTTGTACAGCTGGCCGTAGCGCTCGGCGTCCTGTTTGGCGCGCACGAGGTTGGCCTGGGCCTGCACGACCTGCGCCCGGGCGGCCGAGGCCTGCGCCCTGGCCTGCTGGATGGCGGCGTCGGCCTGCACGATCTGCTGCTGCACGCTGGCGATCTGGGCCTGGATCTGCTCGACCTTCACGCCCTGGTCGGCCGGGTCCAGCTCGGCCAGCACGTCGCCGGCCTTGATGACCTGGTTATCCTCGAACAGCACCTTGGTCACCACGCCCGGGATGCGCGACGACACCGGGTGCACGTGGCCCGTGACGTAGGCATTTTCGGTCTCGACGAAGTTATGGCTGCGGTACCACATGCGGCCGCCGGCGGCCAGCGCGGCGGCGGCGATCAGGCCCACCACGATCAGCACGCGCTTCGGAGGCCCCTTGGCGGCGTTGGCCGGTGCCGGTGGGACGGCTGCGGCCGGCTTGTGGTCGACCGTGGTTTGCGTATCAGGCATGTTAGCTCCGAAAGAAATGAAATTAGTCCATCGCATTATTCGACAAGTTTTTGCCAAAGTCAAGAAATGAAACGGTTGCATTTCATTAGAGATTCCACTAGCATGGAGCCCATGGACAAACATATGCATGACGCATCCGAATGCCCCGGCAAGGGCGCGGGCCGGCCCAAGGCCGCCGACGTCGAGGCGCGCACGCAGGAGTTGCTGCATATCGCGGGCACCCTGTTTCTCAAGAATGGCTATACGAAGACGAGCCTCGAATCGATCGCCCGCGCGGCGCACGTCGCGGTGCGCACGATCTATGTGAAATTCGGCGGCAAGGAAGGCCTGCTGGCCGCCGTGCTGGCCGCCAAGCGCCACCGCTTCTTCCGCAGCCAGCCGATGGAGACGGATACCCGTCCGCTGCGCGACATCATCGACAACTTCGCGCACCAGATGTACGCACTGATCACGTCGCAGGAAGCGATCGACCTGCAGCGCATCGTGCTGGCCGAGGCGCCGACGAATCCGGAACTGGCCGAGGCATTCTGGAACAGCGGCCCGCGCATGACGCGCGAGATGCTGGCCCGCTTCTTCGCCCGCCCGGACATCCGCGCTCAACTGCGTCCCGGCCTGCCGCTCGACCTGTTGCCCTGCCACCTGATGAGCACCATCACGGGCGAAATGTTCATGAACCTCATGCGCCCGCAGCACGTCGTCGACCAGGAAAAGGCGAAGCGCGACCTCGAAGGCCGGCTCGAATTGTTTTATTACAGCATCCTGCCGCAAAGAACTTAATTCCTTTTAGCAAAGACAATGTGCGTCATCGCACCGACCTAATCGGTGGGAACAAGTAGCCTGTGGTCTTTGAAGGAGGATGTCATGAACAACAATACAAATAGCAAGACGGCAGTTCGCCGCAAGGAGGGTGCATGAGCAAGTCGTCCCGTTACGAATGGCGCGACCAGCAGGCCGCGCTGCACGAGCGCATGAAGGGCTTCCTCGCCAACCCGAGCAATGAGCAGCTCGAGGCCGTCGTCGCCGAGATGCGCGCGTATGCGGATGCCGCACAGAGCGGCAGTATCGAGATTCCGCAGGCCTGGACTGCATATCGCTGAATGGGGTGGGCACGTGCCCACGCGTGACGCATGCGGTTTGTTGGCGTTACGCGCGGGCTCGGGGAGCCCGCCCTACGTTTCGCGACACAACGCCGCATTTCACGCCCCTCCACCGCATATCGTCGCATCGCCCCCCGCGCGATGACGCCCCTGGCTACAGTGCGTTTACCAACAACGACACTGGAGCCCATCATGATCCGCACCGCCCTGCCGACCCTGGCCCTCGCCACTCCGTTCGCCGCGCAGGTTACGCATGCCGCCGATCTCGTCGTCCACGTCGACAATGTCAAGTCGACGTCGGGCCAGGTCATGGTCGCCCTGTACGGCAACGCCGACGCCTTCCTCAAGCACCCGGTCCGCGCGGAGCAGGCGAAGGCCGACAAGGCCGGCACGACGCTCGTGTTCCACGACGCGCGTGGCCGAGGGGCCCCGGTGGCGCAGGCCCGGCTGCCTTATCGCACGCCGCATTGCTTCCATGGTAACTTTCAGGCTGCTTGAGACAGGAACACCATGACCACACCCGCCACGCCCTCGATGCACCCGCTGGAATGGTTCGCGCCCTTCCGGCGCTGGCGCCCTTCGCCGCTGCGCAACCTCGTCTACACGTTCGTGTGGAACGGCATCGTCGGCGTCGCGCTGACGTGCGTGGCCCTGCTGTTCGGCAGCCGCGCGCCGGTCGCCACGCTGCTGACCGAAATGCTGTTCGCGTCGAACGTGATCGGCTTCCTCATCCACGGCGTGGTGCACCTGCTGCGCCGCGTCGCGCCCGGACGGAACAGCACGGCGATGCGGGCCGCCAGGGTGCTGCTGACGGCGTGTTGCGCCCTGCTCGGCTTGGCCGTCACGGACGCCGTGCTCGGCGGACGCAGCACCTTCGACGCACTGCTGCACACGGGCCTGATGGCGCGCTACCTGCCGGGCGCCATCGTGGTCGCGCTGCTGATGGCCGGCGTGCTCACGGCCGGCGAGCGCCGCGTCGCGCGCGAGATCGAGGCGGCGCGCCAGCAGGAGCAAATCGCCGAGGCCGCGCGCCTGCTCGCGGAAGCGCAGCTGCGCACCCTGCAGGCCCAGATCGAACCGCACTTCCTGTACAACACGCTGGCCAACGTCGTGAGCCTGATCGGTTCCGATCCGGTCCGGGCCCGCCACATGCTCGAGCGCCTGATCGATTTCCTGCGCGCGAGCCTGTCGGCCAGCCGCGCGGAGCACGCCACGCTGGGCGCCGAGATCGACCTCGCGCGCGCCTACCTCGACCTGCTGACGGTCCGCATGGGCGCCCGGCTGCGCTACCGCATCGACGTGGACGACGCCTGCCGCGCCGCCGCCATCGCGCCCATGCTGATCCAGCCGCTGGTGGAAAACGCCGTCATGCACGGCATCGAGCCGAAGGTGGATGGCGGCACGATCGTCGTGCGGGCGCGCCGGACGGATGCGGGTTGGTGCGTGGAAGTGGCCGACGACGGGGCGGGCTTGACGGCGGCAGCGCGCCGCCCGGGCGGCGGCGTGGGCCTGTCGAATTTGCGCGAGCGCCTGCGCACCTTGCATGGGAATCTTGCTCAAGTACAATTGCTCGAAAATCAAGACGGAGGCGTCATCTCGCGTCTGATCCTGCCTGCATAACGTTTTACCGAGGTGCCATCATCGACCCCATCCGCGCCCTGCTTGCCGACGACGAACCGCACCTGCTGGCCTATCTCGAAGAACAACTGGCGATCGCATGGCCGGAACTGCGCATCGCCGGCCGCGCCGGCAACGGCATCGAAGCGCTGCGCCTCGTGGACGAGCTGGCGCCCGACATCCTGTTCCTCGACATCCAGATGCCCGGCCTGAACGGCCTCGATCTCGCGGCCCGCCTCGTCGATGAGAAGAATGCGCCGCGCGTCGTGTTCACGACCGCGCACGAGGCGTATGCGCTGCAGGCCTTCGAGCACGCCGCGTTCGATTATTTATTGAAACCCATCCGCCTGGAGCGGCTGCAGCGCACCGCCCTGCGCCTGAAGGAAGCGCTGTCCGCCCCCGCACCGGCGGCGCCATCGGCCGACATGCTGGCCGGCCTGCTGCGCCAGCTCGGCATGGCGCCCTCCACGCCCGCCGCCGCGCCCGCGCCGGCCGCGCCGCTGCAGTGGATCCGCGCCGCGCAGGGCCAGGAAACGCGGCTGATCGCCATCGACGAAGTCATTTACTTCCAGAGCAACGACAAGTACACGAGCGTGTTCGTGGCCGACGGCGAGCACCTGATCCGCACGCCGATGCGCCAGCTGCGCGACCAGCTCGACCCGCAGCAGTTCTGGCAGATCCACCGCGGCGTGATCGTCGCGGCGCGCCACGTGGCCGGCACGCGCACCGACTTCCGCGGCCGGCTGCTGGTGAAACTGAAGGGCCGCGACGAACAACTGGTCGTCAGCCGCAACTACGCCGACCTGTTCCGCCAGATGTAAATCCCGCATTACGAAAAGGCCTTTCACGATCTGCTTCGCCTTTGCGAAAAGGTCGTGCATAATAGCGGCTGTCCTATGTCTTATATAAGACTTAGTCGTAAGGCAACATACGACGTTTGTGGCCGCCGGATCGATGTTTGACGGAGTATGATCCTCGATCTGTTCACCACCATTGGCGCGTGGCCCGGACAGCCGATGTTTTTTTAGTATTAGAACTCCAAACCCTCCCGCACATCGAGGAACCAGCGTATGAGCAGTGATCAGACCATCATCTATACCCTAACCGACGAGGCGCCCCTGCTGGCCACCCACGCCTTCCTGCCCGTCGTCGAGACGTTTGCCAAACCCGCCGGCATCCGCATCGAAGAGAGCGACATCTCCGTCGCGGCGCGTATCCTGGCGGTCTTCGCCGACCGCCTGCCGCCGGACCAGCGCGTGCCGGACACGCTGTCGGAACTCGGCAAGAAGACGCTGCAACCGGACGCCAACATCATCAAGCTGCCGAACATCTCGGCATCGGTGGGCCAGCTGCAGGCAGCCATCAAGGAACTGCAGGGCAAGGGCTACAACCTCCCGGACTACCCGGCCGATCCGAAGACGGACGAGGAAAAAGAGATCAAGGCCCGCTACGGCAAGTGCATCGGCTCGTCCGTGAACCCAGTCCTGCGCGAAGGTAACTCGGACCGCCGCGCGCCGAAGGCCGTCAAGGAATACGCCCGCAAGAACCCGCACTCGATGGGCGAATGGTCGCAGGCGTCGCGCACGCACGTGTCGCACATGACCCACGGCGACTTCTACCACGGCGAAAAGTCGATGACGCTCGACCGCGCGCGCGACGTCAAGATGGAACTGGTCACCAAGAGCGGCGAGACCATCGTGCTGAAACCGAAGGTCTCCCTGCTGGACGGCGAGATCATCGACTCGATGTTCATGAGCCGCAAGGCCCTGCTCGAGTTCTACGAACAGCAAATCGAAGACGCGCACAAGACCGGCGTGATGTTCTCGCTGCACGTGAAGGCGACCATGATGAAGGTCTCGCACCCGATCGTGTTCGGCCACGCGGTCCGCACCTTCTACAAGGAAGCCTTCGAGAAGCACGGCGAGACGCTGGCGGCACTGGGCGTGAACGTCAACAACGGCATGGCCGACCTGTACAACAAGATCGCCAAGCTGCCGGATTCGCAGCGCGAAGAAATCATCCGCGACATCCACGCGTGCCAGGAACATCGCCCGGCGCTGGCGATGGTCGACTCGGCCAAGGGCATCACCAACTTCCACTCGCCGAACGACGTGATCGTCGACGCATCGATGCCGGCAATGATCCGCGCCGGCGGCAAGATGTACGGCGCCGACGGCCGCCTGAAGGAAGTCAAGGCCGTGATCCCGGAATCGACGTTCGCCCGCATCTACCAGGAGATCATCAACTTCTGCAAATGGCATGGCGCCTTCGACCCGCGCACGATGGGCACCGTCCCGAACGTCGGCCTGATGGCCCAGCAGGCCGAGGAATACGGCTCGCACGACAAGACCTTCGAAGTGCAGGAAGACGGCGTCGCCAACATCACCGACCTGGCGACGGGCGAAGTGCTGCTGTCGCAGAACGTCGAGAAGGGCGACATCTGGCGCATGTGCCAGGTGAAGGACGCGCCGATCCGCGACTGGGTCAAGCTGGCCGTCACCCGCGCCCGCAACTCGGGCATGCCGGCCGTGTTCTGGCTCGATCCGTACCGTCCGCACGAGAATGAACTGATCAAGAAGGTCAAGACGTACCTGAAGGATCACGACACGGAAGGCCTGGACATCCAGATCATGTCGCAGGTGCGCGCGATGCGCTTCACGCTGGAGCGCGCATGGCGCGGCCTGGACACCATCTCGGTGACCGGCAACATCCTGCGCGACTACCTGACCGACCTGTTCCCGATCCTGGAACTGGGCACCAGCGCCAAGATGCTGTCGATCGTCCCGCTGATGGCCGGCGGCGGCATGTACGAGACGGGCGCCGGCGGTTCGGCACCGAAGCACGTGCAGCAGCTGACCGAGGAAAACCACCTGCGCTGGGACTCGCTGGGCGAATTCCTCGCGCTGGCCGTCAGCCTCGAAGACCTGGGCCTGAAGACCGGCAACGCGAAAGCCAAGCTGCTGGCCAAGACGCTGGACGCCGCCACCGGCAAGCTGCTGGACAACCGCAAGTCGCCGTCGCCGAAGACCGGTGAACTCGACAACCGCGGCAGCCAGTTCTACCTGTCGATGTTCTGGGCTCAGGAACTGGCCGCGCAAACGGAAGACGCCGAACTGGCCGCCTACTTCGCGCCGCTCGCCAAGCAACTGGCCGAGAACGAGCAGAAGATCGTGGCCGAGCTGATCGAGATCCAGGGCAAGCCGGTCGACATCGGCGGCTACTACAAGCCGGACAATGCCAAGGTCAAGGCCGTGATGCGTCCGAGCGCGACGTTCAACAAGGCACTGGAAAGCGTCGGCGCCTGATAGCACCGCACGGTGCGTGAGCACCGATGAAAAAACCCCGGTTCCGCGTCATGCGGGCCGGGGTTTTTGCTTGTTGGTGGGCACGGGGTGCCCATCCTACGGTGCCGCCAACACGTAGGGGGGGGCTCCCCGAGCCCACGACGCACCTGTCTAAATTGGCCAAGCCAATTTCATCTCCGGTCCAAATTTAATTCAACTGGCCCGACCAATTTAAATGTTCCCGTGCTAACATTTCCCGACCTGGCGGCCCGGCATCCGGCCAGGCACCGCCATGGCTCATCGGGAATAACAATGAAAACGACTACAATCTTGGAGACCCTGGTCCTGGCAGCCCTTGCCAGCGGCCAGGCACAGGCAGCACCGCTTTCCCTGCAAGACGCCCGCATCACCGCCACCTACAACGGCAGCGCGGCCGACGTCCTCGGACTCGACCACCTGTTCGTCCAGGAACCCGGCAGCAACACCAGCACGCTCGACCCGACCGACAGCGGCGTCGAATTCCTCACGGCCGACTTCCTGTTCGGCTTCGATTTCGCCAAGGACGGCATGCTCACGATCTACGAGAACATGCCCGTCCCCACCGGCGACTACGAGCTGACCTTCGACTTCGGCGCGACGCTCCCCGCCGCCATCGCGAGCTTCACGCTGCTGGACGGCGGCGCGGCCGACGGCGTGCCCGGTTTGAGCATCGTCGACGGCCACACCATCGCCGTCGACCTGGGCGGGCTCGCGTGGCATGGCGACTACGGTTCGATCACGGCGCGGATCGGTGCCGCGGACGTCCCCGAACCCGCGGTCCCCGCCCTGCTGCTGGCCGGCGCCGCCGGCCTCGCATTCAGCCGCCGCCGCGCCTGAGCCACCGTCTGCCAAGGAGACATCCATGAGATACGCACGTATCGGGGCGGCGCTCGCGCTCGCCGCGCTCTGCCTTACCGTCAATGGCGCCACCGCCGCCACCGATCCGGCCCGCGCCATCGCGCCGCCCGACGGCTGGGCGAGCCAGGGCGGCGGCACCATCGCCGGCGCCAACGCCACCACCGACCAGATCTACACCGTGACGAACCGCGCGCAGCTGCTCGCGGCCATCGCCAACGGCGGCACGACGCCCAAGATCATCAAGCTGTCCGGCCTCGTCGACATGACCGATGGGAAGCCGTACACGAGCACCGCCGACCAGTCGGCGCGCGGCGCGATCCGCCTCAAGAACAACACGACCCTGATCGGCGACGGCGCGAATTCGGGCCTCGTCAACGGCCACATCATCCTGTCGAACGTCAGCCAGATCATCATCCGCAACCTCAAGATCCAGAACCCGTGCGACGTCGGCCCCGTGTGGGACCCGACGGACGGATCGACCGGCAACTGGAACGCGGCCTATGACGCCATCGGCATCTCCGGCTCGGACCACGTGTGGATCGACCACAACTCGTTCACCGACGCGCCGGTCACGGACAACTTCCTGCCGATCGAGAACGGCCACGTGAAGCAGTGCCACGACGGCGCCGTCGACATCACCAACGCGTCCGACTACGTGACCGTGTCGTACAACGTGTTCGGCGAGCACGACAAGAACAACCTGGTCGGCTCCAGTCCTACCGCCACGGCGGACGAAGGCAAGCTGCGCGTCACCTTCAGCAACAACGTGTTCCGCGCGATCCAGTCGCGTGCGCCGCGCGTGCGTTTCGGCCAGGTCCACCTCTTCAACAACTACTACGTGGGCAGCAAGACGGCCGACGTGTACAAGAACAGCTACAGCGTGGGCCCCGGCGCGAATGCGAAGATCCTGTCGAACGCGAACGTGTTCGAGATCGCGGGCGCCAGCGGCTGCGACAGCGTGGTGAGGAATCCCGGCGACGCCACGGCCGGCACCTTCAAGGACACCGGCTCCCTGCTGAACGGCGCGGCGCTGGGTGCATGCGCCGTGTCCAGCGCGACGACGTGGACCCCGCCGTATGCCTACACACCCCGCCCCGCCGCGCTGGTCAAGGCGAATGCGCTGGCGCAGGCCGGTGGCGGCAAGCTGGCGACGGCGATCACCGGCACAGGTAAAACCACCATCGACACGGGGCCCACCCTGAACTGCCCCGCCACCGGCCTGTACTTCTGCGACGATTTCCAGTCCGGCAGCACGGCCAAGTGGAATTTGCTGCCCTTATCTACGCCGACCTCCGGCCCGAACGGCACGTTCGGCGTGACGGAAGAAGCCGCGGGCAGCGCCAGCAAGGTGCTGCAGTACACGGCCGCGACGACGGGCGGCGTGCTCGCGCTCGTGAAGCCGGACGCGTTCGGCGGCGTACCATCGAACGACTATTACGTGGAAGCGCGCATCCGCCCGATGGCCAACGGCACGACCGGCAACAAACAGCTGTACCTCGTCGCGCGCTACGTCGATGCGGCCAACTGGTATGGCGCGGGCCTGAACGTCCAGAACAGCACGACGAGCACCCAGGTCGAGATCGCGCGCATGCTGAACGGGACGCTCAGCCGCCCGAAACAGGTCAAGATGCCGATCGCGATGGATGCCCAGTTCTACACGGTCCGTTTCGAGATGATCGGCACCACGCTCACGGTCTACCTGGACGGGAAGAACCTCGGCAGCGTGACCGACGCGTCGTTCGCGCAGCGCGGCCTGATCGGCCTGTACACGGCCAATAAATCGTTCCAGGTCGACGACGTGCGCGTGGGCGACCCGCGCCAGAAACCCGTGCAGTTGACGCTCGATCCGGCCGCGACGACTTACACGGCCGAAGCGGGCGACGCGCCTTTGCATGTCGCCGTCACCGCCGTCACGGCAGACGGCACGGCCGACAGTTTTACCGTCGCGTCCAGCAATCCGGCCGTGGTCAGCGCGAACATGAACGGCAACACGGTCACCCTGACGCCGCTGTCCGCCGGCGCCGCCAGCATCGTGTTCACGAGCGGCTCCGAACCGGGCCTCACGCGCACGATCGCGGCGACCATCGGCGCCCAATTCGTCCAGCCGACCCAGACGTATCCGCTGCAGGGCGCCAGCAGCCCGGCCGCGCAGGCGGGCGCCGTCAACGTCGACACGGTGTTGACACTGACGTTCGACAGCCCGCCCACGCTGGGCGCCAACGGCAGCATCCGCATCTTCGGCAAGGCCGACGATGCCCTGGTCGACGTGATCCGCACGAGCGGCGAAACGGATGCACTGGGCTACCCCGGCCAGGCGCTCGTGCGGCGCGTGAACACGGCGCCGATCCGCATCGACGGCGACACGGTACGCATCGCGCCGCACTCGGGCAAGCTCGCCTGGGGCACGGAATACTATGTCGCAATCGCCGACGGCGTGTTCACGAATACCACGCTGGGCGGCCTGCCGTTCGTCGGCATCGGCAAGCTCGGTGGCTGGTCGTTCACGACGAAGGCGGCCGCGCCGACCTCGAGCAACGTCACCGTGGACGACGACGGCAGCGCCGATTTCCGCACCGTGCAGGGCGCGCTGAACTACGCGATGCAGAACTTCGCGAAGACGGCGCCGGTGACGATCGCCGTGAAGAACGGCACCTACGACGAGCTGCTGTACCTGAACGGCAAGGACAACGTCACGCTGAAGGGAGAGAGCCGCGACGGCGTCGTGATCCGCTACACGAACAACGAGACGCTGAACCCGGGCACCGGGTCGAGCCAGGCGCCGACGGTCGCCGGCTCGCCGGCGGGAGGACGCGCGGTGATGCTGGTCGAGAACGCGGACATGCTGGTGCTCGACACGCTCACGATCGACAACACGACGCTCCGTTCGGCCTCGATCTCGGGCCAGGCGGAGACGCTGTACTTCAACAGCGACACGCGCCTCGTCGCGAAGCACGCGAACTTCACGAGCGAGCAGGACACGCTGAACCTGAAGGGCTGGGCGTGGTTCTACGACACGCTCGTCGCGGGCAACGTCGACTTCATCTGGGGCGGCAGCCACGCGGCCCTGTTCGAGAACAGCGAGATCCGCAGCGTGGGCGACAGTGCGAACGCATCGAGCGGCGGCTACGTGCTGCAGGCGCGCGTGCCCGTGGCGACGGACATCGGCTACGTCTTCCTGAACAGCGCGCTGACGCACGGCCCCGGCCCCGGCCCGAACCACGGCGACGTGCCGGCCGGCGCGACGTATCTGGCGCGCAGCCCCGGCACGACGGGCACGTGGGACAACGTCGCCTTCGTGAACTGCCGGATGGATGCCCACGTGGCGCCGGCCGGCTGGGCGGGCCAGGGTGTCAATAACCAGCCGGCGCCGAATCCGGCCGTGGCGAGCGCGGACGCGGGCTGGCGCGAGTACGGCAGCACGACGCTGGCCGGCACGCCGCTCGACCTGCGCACGCGCGTGGGCGGCTACGTGCTGTCCGATGCGGACGTGGCGAACCGTTTCGCGACGCGCGCCAGGGTCTTTGCGGCCTACGGCGGCGGCGCGGGGTGGAACCCGCAGCCGTGATCAGGGCAAGCCCTGCACGTAGCCCTCTTTCGGATAATCGATGACGTAGTCGACGTCGAACCTGGCCGTCTCGTTCGGCTTCAGCGTGCGCGTCCAGCCGACCAGTCCGCGCCGCTGCTCCCAGTCGCGGACGTCCGGCTCCGGACGCAGGGCCGTCTTGACGGTCACCTTGTCCGATTCGCTGACGGGCGTCGGTTCGAGCACCAGCACGTCGATCGGCTGGCGATGGGTGCTCGTCACGACATACGTCTGCGCGATGCGGCGCTGGTTGGCGCCGTTGAAGAAGCCCGTCTGGCCCGACTTGCGGTCGCGGTCCTCGACCTTCACGCGCACGAGCGGGTCGCGCCCGAACGCCAGCCGGAAGCGCTCGCCCGCCTGCGGGTCCCAGCGCAGCGCGCCGACATAGGTGCCGTCGCGCTGCAGCTGTACCTGGCCGGGCAGCCAGACGCCGTCGGGCCGCGCCGCCTGCGCCGTCAGGACCGCCGCATCATTGCCGCTCCGCGGCGCGACCAGGACGCGCTGCTCCGCCTTCAGGGTCTGCCGCGACAGGCTGACGGCGATCTCGCGGCCGTCCGATGCCAGGGTGACGCGGGCCGGCACCTCGAACTCGGTCGTGAAATTTCCCTGCGATTCCAGGATGGGGGCGATGTAATCGTCCGCCCTGGCGGCGGGCGGTGACGGGGGCGCCGCGGGTGCCGGTGCCGGCATGGCGCGGAACATGGCAGTGGTGGGGGCGACGATATTCTCGGTGGGCGGCTGGTAATCCAGCAGCCACGGCATCGGATCGGGCGCGGACACGACGAGGCTCGGCTGACCGGTCGACAGGCGCAGCTTCACATTGGTCCAGTCCTCGCCCGTCTTTTGCGAAATGGTCGCCATCCGTTCCAGGTCGATGGTGGACGCGCTCGAATCCAGCGCGGCGCGGTACGCCGGCTTCCAGCCCGCGCGGTTGACCTGGTAAGTCAGCACGATCTTTCCGCCCTGCCGGGCCGCCACCTGCACCGTGATCGTCCGGCCGGCACGCGCGCCGGCGCGCGCCTGCGCGAGCTCGCGCTGGGCCGCGTCGAGCTGCTTCGTCAACGCGCGCTTCTTCGTCTCGTCGTTGCGCACGCGCTCGAGCGCATCGAAGGCGCCCTTGCGGATCGCGTCCAGCGTGCCGGCCAGGTTCTTCGCATCGACCGGCGCGGGCTTGTCGCCGCCCGTGCCCAACTTCTCGAGATAGCCTTGCACGATCTGGGCCGACTTGATGTCCGCATCGATCGCGGCGACCTGGTCCTGCAGCGCCTGTACCTTCGCCTCGAGGTCCGCCTCGCGCGCGCTCGGGCTGTCGGCCCGCGCCTGGTCGCGCGTGACGACCTGCCCGACCTGGATCCCGGCATCCGCCTGCAGCCGGACGGTGTCCTTGTCGAAGTTGGCGGGCAGGCCCGTGATCTCGACCTGCGTCGCGCCGGCCGCCACCTGCGCGACGCGCTCCACCGTGGCGCTGCCGGGGTACAAGGTGACGCTCTGGATGGGGGCTTCGGTTGCCGCGGCGGTCGCTACCGCGGCGGTCGTCACTGCGGCGGTCGTCATCGCGAATGCCAGTCCGACTGGCCATGCCTGCTTGAATTCCATGATGTTTCCTTCGGGATTGAACCCGCCGAGCTTAGCAAATGGCGCCGTGGGAAAAGCCGCGAAATGTAACGATGTCAACTATCATCTTATGACAACGTTGTTGTTGTACAATTTCTTTTGCGACAAGTCGCGCACTTCACTCTCCGGGAGATCACACCATGTTTCGTAAATGTTTCGCCGAATTCCTCGGCACGTTCTGGCTCGTGCTGGGCGGCTGTGGCAGCGCCGTGCTGGCCGCCAAATTCGCCGACGTCGGCATCGGCCTCGCGGGCGTCTCGCTCGCCTTCGGCCTGACCGTGCTGACCGGCGCTTATGCGTTCGGTCCCGTCTCGGGCGGCCATTTCAATCCGGCCGTCACGGTCGGCCTGTGGGCGGGCGGCCGCTTCCCGGCGCGCAATATCGTTCCGTACATCGTCGTGCAGGTATGCGGCGCGATCGCGGCAGCAGCAGTGCTGTATGCGATCGCGAGCGGCAAGCCGGGCTTCGACCTCGCGGGCGGCTTCGCGTCGAACGGCTATGGCGAACACTCGCCGGGCGGCTATTCGCTCGGCGCGGCCCTCGTCACGGAACTCGTGATGACGTTCATGTTCGTGCTGATCATCCTCGGCGCGACGCATACCCGTGCGCCCGTGGGCTTTGCCGGTCTCGCGATCGGGCTGGCGCTGACGCTCATCCACCTCGTCAGCATCCCCGTCACCAACACGTCCGTCAACCCGGCCCGCAGCACGGGCCAGGCGCTGTTCGTCGGCGGCTGGGCGGTCGCGCAACTGTGGCTGTTCTGGCTCGCGCCGCTGGTGGGCGGCGTGCTGGCCGGCGCGGTGTACCGCATCCTGCTCGAACGCGACGAAACCGAGCCGGCGGTGGAAGGACGTCCGGTCCGCACCTGAACGCCGGACGCACACGGCGCACAGGCGGGCTGCTGCACGATTTTTCTGGCGGCCCGCCGCGCGGCACCTAGAATGGTGAAAGCGTCACGCCCCGCGGGCGCGGTGACGTGGCGCCCTCATCTCGGGAGGTTGCCATGTATCGTAAATGTCTCGCCGAATTCATCGGCACATTCTGGCTCGTGCTGGGCGGCTGCGGCAGCGCCGTGCTGGCCGCCACATTCCCTGACGTCGGCATCGGCTTCACCGGCGTCGCGCTTGCCTTCGGGCTTACCGTGCTGACAGGCGCCTACGCGCTCGGTCCGGTCTCCGGCGGCCACTTCAATCCGGCCGTGACCGTCGGTCTCTGGGCGGGCGGCCGCTTCCCCGCCCGCCAGATCGGCCCGTACATCCTCGTGCAGGTGGCCGGGGCAATCGCAGCGGCGGCCGTCCTGTACGCCATCGCGAGCGGCAAGCCGGGCTTCGATGCGGCGGCCGGCTTCGCCGCCAACGGCTATGGCGCGCACTCGCCCGACAACTACTCGCTGGGGTCGGCGCTGATCACCGAAGTGGTCATGACGTTCATGTTCGTACTGATCATTCTCGGCGCGACGCACACGCGGGCGCCGGTCGGGTTTGCCGGCCTCGCGATCGGGCTGGCGCTGACGCTGATCCACCTGATCAGCATCCCCGTGACCAACACGTCCGTCAATCCTGCCCGCAGCACGGGGCCCGCGCTGTTCGCCGGCACCTGGGCGCTCGCGCAGTTGTGGCTGTTCTGGCTCGCGCCGCTGCTGGGCGGTGCATTGGCCGGCATGTTGTACCGCGCCGTGCTGGAACGCGAGGTGTCCGAGCCTGCGGTGGAGGGCCAGCCGGACGTAGGGCTGCGGCCGGCCCATCGCTGATCAGCGTGCGGCGTTCCTGCGTACGACGATCCCATCCTTCATCACGAACACCGGCCGCTCGGTGACCGTGATGTCGGCGATGGGATTGCCGGGAACGGCCACCACGTCCGCCAGCTTGCCCGCTTCCAGCGTGCCGACGCGCTCAAACGTGCCCAGCAGGCGAGCCGCGTTGGCGGTACCGGCCAGCAGCGACTGCGCGGGCGTCAGCCCGTTCTCGACCATGTAGCGGAATTCGCGCGCATTCGTGCCGTGCGCGCCGACGCCGGCGTCCGTCCCGAGCGCGATCGGCACGCCGATCTGCACGGCGTGGCGGAACGTCTGGCGCAGGTGCGCCGCGGCGGCGCGGCCCTTTTCCGCGATCACGGGCGGGAAAGTGGCGATCTTTTCCTCGACGTGCGCGATGGCGGAGATCGTCGGCACGAGATAGACGTTTTTCGCCTTCATCGCGCGCAGCGTGTCGTCCTCGATGAAGCTGCCGTGCTCGATCGAATCGACGCCGGCCGCCACCGCCATCTTCGCCGCCTTGTCGCCATGCGCATGCGCCGCGACCTTGCGGCCCCACGCGTGCGACTCGCCGATCACGGCATTCATTTCGTCCTGCGACAGCTCCGGTGCATCGACGGGATCCGACAGCGACAGCACGCCGCCCGACGGCATGAACTTGATGACGTTGGCGCCGTACTTGATCTGGTAGCGCACTGCGGCGCGACACTCTTCCGGCCCGTTGCACACGCCCTGCAGCGGCCCGGCCAGCGGCAGTTTATGCGGCGGAATCGGGTCCTGGTCCGCATGGCCGCCGGTGGAGCCGACCGCATAGTTCGACACGAGCATGCGCGGCCCCGGCACCTTGCCCGCGTCGATGGCGTTGCGCAGGCCAAGCGCGACCCAGTCCGTCGAGCCGACGTCGCGTACGGACGTGAAACCCGCCTCGAGCGTGATGCGCGCGTAATAGGCGCCGTACAGCGCCTGCTCCGCCGGGAAGCGCATCATGTTGTCGAAGAAGTCGCCGTACCAGTTGTCGCTGCCCTGGCCGGACAGGTGCACGTGGGCGTCGATGAAGCCCGGCAGCAGGGTCGCGTCGCCCAGGTCGATGACCTCGGCGCCGACCGGCACGTCCGCCTTGTCGACTTGTGCGATGCGGACGATCTTGTTACCGACGATGGTCAGCTGGGGATGCTCGACGAGCTTGCCGCTGGCGCCGTCGAACATGCGCGCGGCGCGCAGGACGACGGTGTGTGAGGTCGCCGGTGCGGCGTCGGCCGCGCAGGCGTTAATGGCCAGGAGGGAGAGGACGGCGGTGAGGATGCGGGTTGGTATTGTCATTGTGGGCAGCTCATCGGTAGGAAAGCGCCGATGTTACGCCCAGGGACTCCCATTAACAACGTGATCGCATGCCGCACCGCGGCATATCACGCCTGCTTGCGGCGGCGACGAATGAAGGCGATGGCGCCGGCACCCAGGCCGAACGTCGCGATGCCGGCCGGTTCCGGCACGGCGTTCAGCTGGTCGGTGCTGGCGAACGTGGCGTAGGCGGCGGCATTCGCGGCCTTGAACTGGGCCTGCATGGCGCCGTCGCAGCAGTCTTCGATGCCGTAGATCTTCAGGACGTGGTTGCCCGCCGCAAGATTGAGCGCGCCCTGCAGGCTGCCGTTCGCCGCGCCGTAGGTGTTGGCCCACCACATGTCGTGCGTGTTGTAGGCGAGGGCAACGCCGTCGACGAACAGGGCGCCGCCGAAGCCGAAATCGACGCCGGTGCGGAAGTTCCACGTGCCGGCCTGCGCTGCGGTGACGCCGAAATCGATCGTGGACTCGAAGGCGTAATTGCTGATCCCGCCGAAGTAGTTCTTGACCGCCAGGTTGTCGTACACTGCGACGGACTTGCTGCCCTTGTACGCGGCGGGATTGGCGATGGCGGCATCCACGGCCAGCTTGTATGCAGCCGCGTTTGCCTGTGCCGCGGGCGACGTGGTCGCCACCTGTACGGTAATGACGCTGGCGTTGGCATTGAGGGCGAAGCTGGCAAGCAGGGCAAGGGCGAGTCGGGAGCGCGCGTTCATCGCAGATTTCCTTAATTTTGTCTAACTTAGATCAATATATCATTCCAAAAAGAACTTTGTCATTACAAAAAGGAATCTTTGTTGTTTATTTATTACTTAGCGTCAATACGACGCAACATGACCGGCCTTCGTCCATGACGCCACGCTGCCAATCGGTTGCCGCGAACTTTTTGTGATCAGTTCAATCCGCCCCGCCGCGCCGCGTGCTTGCCCAGCGCGGCCAGATCGAGATCGGCATCGCCCTGCGCGACGGCATCCTGCAGGGTCGACTTCAACGTCTCGCCGAATGCCAGCGGCAAGCCCTTGCCCTGCCCCGCCTCCAGCGCGAGGCGCACATCCTTCAGGCCCAGCGACAGTTTGAAGCCGGCCGGCGAATAGCGCTCCCCGGCGATCATTCCGCCATAGCCCTTGTACACGGGCGAACCGGCGAACAGCGTGCTGGTGACGAGGTCAATGAAATCCGCGGCCGGCACGCCGTGGGCACGCGCCAGCGCGGCGCCCTCGCCCGTCGCTTCGATCGCGCAGGCGAGCATCAGGTTGCACGCGAGCTTGATCGCATTCGCCTGTTCCGGCTCGCTGCCGAAGCGCCACGTCTTTTGTCCCATCAGGTCGAACAGGGGCTGCACGCGCGCGATCAATTCGTCGCTGCCGCCGGCGAGGATGTTCAGGTTGCCCGCTGCCGCGACGTCCACGCGGCCCAGCACCGGCGCGGCGACATAGCCGACGCCGCGCTCGACGTGCAGCGCCGCCATCTCGCGCGCGAACGCGACGGAGACGGTGGACATATTGACGTGGATGCTGCCGGGCGCCATCGCGGCCAGCACGCCGCCGTCCAGCAGCACGGCGCGCGTCGCGTCGTCGTCCGCGAGCATGGTGAAGACGACGTCGGCGATGCCGCACTCGGCGGGCGTCGCGGCCGGCTTCGCGCCAAGCGCCGCCAGCGCCTGCACGGGTGCGGGGCTGCGGTTCCAGACGTGGACGGGCTGGCCGGACTTCAGCAGGTTGGCCGCCATGTGGTGGCCCATGCTGCCCAGGCCGATGAATGCGATGCTCATGCGTGTTCCTTATTCGAGTGTCTGCCCGCTATGGGCCAAACCGATATTAAACCAGCATGAGGCTGACGACGTCGCAACACGCGCGTTCAACAGAACAATCTCCACGCCTGTTTATGTTATCGTTAACCATTATAACTCTATATACATATCCACCATAACTCAGCCATATAGATGTTGTTGCTCAATCAATATCTCGCAGTTTTGCGAGACCACGGGCAAGGCGACGGGGACGCCCGGTACGCCCTTGAACGTGACAGTCCCGGCGCACGATGTCGCGAGGCTGAGGTGTCGCCGGTTAATGATGTTCACTCATGAAGGGGTACCGATGAAAATCAGTTCTGGAGAAGAGTTTATGGGCATCCGACACATCCTCGCGACACTGTTCCTGGCAAGCACCGCCGCGCTGCCGGGTCATGGCGCGGCGCAGGTCATCGGTTTCACGCATCCGGGCGCGCCGCTCACCGTGTCCGATCTCGCGACGCTCAAGTCCTACGTCGACCAGGGCAGGCAGCCATGGAAGTCCGGCTATGACCAATTGAAGGCCGATGGCAAATCGCAGTCCACCTACGTCATGGCGGGTCCGTTCGCGACCGTGAGCCGCAGCCCCGACGTGAATCTCTGGCCATGGCGTAACGACATGATCGCTGTCTGGAATCTGTCGCGGATGTGGTATTTCACCGGCAACGACGCCTACGCGAAGAAAGCGCACGATATCCTGATCGCGTGGGCGACCAACCAGACGGCGTTCTCGGGCGGCGAGTCGATGCTCGACCTGGGCGACTACGCTTACAGGTTCGTGGGCGGCGCGGACATCCTGCGCGGCACCTGGTCGGGCTGGACGGCCAGCGACACGGCCACGGTCAAGGCATATTTCGCCAATGTCCTGATTCCGGCGTCGAACCCTTACGGCGAAAACATGTTCGGCGCCGCCAACAAGGGCGCGCTGGCCCTGAACGCGCTCGGATTGATGGCCATCTTCAATGACGACACCGCGTTGCTGAACCAGGTCGTTGCCCAGACGCGCACCCTCGCCCACATCGGCCTGCGCAGTTCCAACGACATCGGCATGCTCGGCGATTCCTTGCGCGACCAGGGGCACGCCCATGGCCAGCTGTTGTCGCTGTCCATGCTCGCCGAAGCGCTGTGGAAACAGGGTATCGACGTCTATGCCGATCTCGACGAGCGCCTGCTGGCGGCAGGCGAATATTTCGCACGGGTGAACGAGCTCGCGCCGACGCCGTTCCTCCCGTTCGGCACCACCGACGCCTACTACATCGCCGACAACACGAACCGCGGATGGGGCGGCGGGAACATCGCGCTCAATGTGATCCATGGCGCCTACGCGGTCCGCAAGGGCAGGCCTGCCCCCTACATCGCGCAGCGGCGCCTGTGGATGCCGGTGGACAGCACCAGCTTCATGTTCATGAAGGAGGTCGACACCTCGACGGCCGCGCCCGCGCCGGCGCTCGCCATTCCCGCGACGGCCTCGATCACTTCGGGCTTGAATGATATCGATATCGGAAACAGCACCCCGGCCGGCACGTCCTCGTACGCCAACGGTAAATGGACCGTGGTGGGCGCAGGCGCCGACAGCTGGGGCACGGCCGATGGCGGCCACTTCGCCTACAAGGCCCTCACCGGCGACGGCGCGATCATCGCGAAAGTCGAGACGATCCAGAACACCAGCCCGTACGCCAAGGCGGGCGTGATGATGCGCACCGGCCTGGCCCAGGGAGCGCCGCGCGCCACGATGCTCGTGACGAACCAGGTCAAGGTCGAACAGAACATGCCGAACCTCTCTGTTTACGGCGGCACGAACTATGGCAACAAGGCCCTGCCCATCGCGAACACCGTGCCCTCTTACTGGGTGAAGCTCGAGCGCATCGGCAACATGATCACCGGCTACGTGTCGCCCGACGGCACCAACTGGGCCGCCACCGACGTCGGCCGCATCGACGGCACGCTGCCCGCCACGATCTATGCCGGCCTGGCGGTCGTCTCGCATGCCAACGGCACGCTGAACACCTCCACCTTCAGCAACGTCCAGGTCACGGGCGGGAATGGTGGCGCGCCGGCCGTCATCCCGGCCGCGCCCGCCACGCTGCTGGCCGAACCCGGCGACGGGGCCGTTCCGCTGCGCTGGCAACAGTCCTTCGGTGCCACCAGTTACACGGTCAAGCGCGCCACGTTCAGCGGCGGCCCCTACACGACCATCGCTTCGGGCGTCACGGACGGCAGCTACACGGATAATTCGGTGAGCAACGGCATGACCTACTACTACACCGTCACGGCGGCCAACAGCGCCGGCACGAGCGCCAATTCTCCCGAGGACAGCGTCACGCCGGTGCATCCGCTGACGAACGTGGCCACCGGCGGCAGTGCCACCGACGGCGCCAACAACGCGGCCAACGCCGGACTGGCCTTCGACCGGAACTCGGCGACGAAATGGCTCTACGGGGCCCCGACCGGGTGGCTGAAGTACGACCTGGGCCACACGGAGACAGTCCTGCGCTACACCGTCATCAGCGCCAGCGACATGGCCCCGCGCGATCCGAAGGACTGGCAGTTCCAGGGCTCCAACGACGGCGTCGGCTGGACGACGCTCGACGCGCAAAGCAACCAGGTGTTCGCCAACCGTCTCCAGCCGAAAAGCTACCCGGTCGCGGGGGGAGGCGCGTATCGCTGGTACCGGCTCAACATCACGGCCAATAATGGCGATACCGCCTCGACGGCGCTGTCGGAGCTCGGGCTGTTTGCGGCGAAGCCGTGAGACGCGGCAGGCGTCCTGCTTAAAGAAGACCGGGACGCGCAGTCCCGGTCTTTTCATCGCGTAGCGCCGACCTTTGCTATGCTCCCTTGCATCGAACATCGTCCCGGAAAGTCCGAGCATGGGCATCGCCATCACCGCCTGCGCGTTCCTGCTGATCGCCACGACCGTGATCCACTACGAGGTGCTGCGCCTGATGACGGCCGCGCTGCCCGCATTGCGCATCCCGCCGCGCATGCGGCTCGTGTTCGTGATCGTCGGCGCGTTCGGCGCGCACTTCATCGAAATCCTGCTGTACGGCCTCGCCTACTACCTGCTGGCGACGCGCTTCGGCGTCGGCCACATGGGCGACCCCGGCCCGCTGCCGTTCACGCGCTGCCTGTATTTTTCGGCCGAGACCTACACGACGCTGGGCTACGGCGACGTGCTGCCGCACGGCGACCTGCGCCTGCTGGCGGGCATGCAGGCGCTGAACGGGATGCTGCTGATCGGGTGGACGGCGTCGTACACGTATTTGTCGATGGAGCGGTTGTGGGATGACACCGGGCGTCGCCGGCCAAAGCATTGATTCTGCAAATCAACGGCATCATGGGCGAGTCGCAAGACGACAAGCATAAAGACTGTCGTGCCGCCGGGGTGATGCGCTGTTACACACTTAGCGGCGATCGTGCATCCACGACAGGGCGCCGGGCACCGCCGTCCGCTCGCCGCGCATCGCCACCAGTAGTTCATCCCGCGGCACGCCCTTCTCCAGTCTGGCGAGCCAGCGCGTGGCCCACGCGGCGTTTTCCGGATCCCACTTGTTGCGCGCCAGCGTATTGAACACCTGGTACGCGCCGGCGGCATCGCCCAGCCATGCATGGGCCAGCGCGGCCGCGCGCGCGAACGCGACGACGTCGTGCCCGTGGCGCCATGCGTCGATCGCCCTGCCGATCTCCTTGTCGGCCGGCGCCGTGTCCATGAGCGCGATGCGGAACAGCGCATACGACACGTCGGGCGCTTCCGGCGCCAGCAGGGCGGCTTCGGTCAGGCTCGCGCGCGCCGCCGCCAGCTGGTCCTGCCTGTCGGGGCCAGCGCGGTCCGCCAGCTTCGCATGAGCGAGGCCCAGCAGATACTGCGGCTCGGGGTCGTACGGATCGTTCCCGACGGCGCGCGTCAGGTAGGCGATGGCATCGAGCGGATCGCCCCATTCGACCTGGGCACGGGCGAGCGTGATCTGGGCGAAATCGACGGCGGGCGCCTGCGCCGCCTTCTGCTGCACGCGCGCCAGCAAGGTCTTGCCGGCGGCGGGCGCGGGACACGTCTTCAGCGCGGCGTTGTCGAGCACGAACCCGGCCTCGATGCGGCTCAGGCGGGTGAATTCGATATGGGCCCGGGGCAGGTCGGGCACCTCGACCTGCAGGATTTTCATGGACGCCTGGCGGTAACGCCACATCGCGACGTCGAGCTCTTGTCCCGACAAGCCGAAGACGTCGGCAAACGCGTCGGCGGAATCGCTGCCTTCGTTGACCCGTTCGAGATACTTACCCATCTTATTGCGGTTCTCCTCGGACGACAGCATGTAGTGCACGAGGTTGAACGAGCGGGCGAGAAATTCCCATTGCCGGTAATACCCGTTCGTGCCGACCTTGAACATCCCGGGCACCGTTCGGTCGTGCAGGACGTCGTCGAACCGCAGCCGCCTGGTCCGGCCCTCGTCGATCTCCTGTAGCAGGTTGTAGGAGGTGCCCGCATCGCGGCCGACCAGCATCTGGTCGTCGGTGAAGCGCATGCCGCCGAAATACGCATCGAAGCCGGTAAGGAACCATGCGGGCGCGCGGATGCGGGTATGGCGGTACAGGAACGTGTCCGCGTACACGACGAAGTTCGTCATCAGCGTGTAATCGTCTTCCGGACGAAGCAGCGACGCATTGTCCAGCTTCCAGCTCTTCGCCTGGCCGAACGTGAACGCGAGCGTCCCGGATGCGCAGCGGCTGGTCAGGCTGGTGGTGGAGCCGTCGACCGCGCCGATCTCCGGCGGCAGGTCCGGCCGGGCCTGGAAGTACAGCGTGAGCTTGGGCAGCGCCTCCCGCCCGTCCAGGAACGGCTTCAGGTACAGGCGCAGCACGGCGTCGAGCCGCTCCAGATTGTTGACCAGTTCGATGACGTCATCCGGGTCGTCGTTCGAATACACGATCAGGTGCTGGCTCTCGATCCGGAACCATGCCGACGGATCGCGCACACCCTTGACGACGACCGTGGACGGATCGTGCCTGCCCCTGACGACAACCTTCGCGGGCTCGCTCCCGGATGCATGCGCAGGCATGAGCGCGATTGCCGCGAGCAAGGAAACGACGTGTTTGCAGTTGGCCATGCGCGTCTTTCTTTTTTGAGTGGGGACGGACAGCGACAACCAACATAGCAGATGGCCGGCCGGTAGAAATGCGCACATTCCCACGACAAGACACACGACTGCAAGATGAACTGCATGCCAGTCGGCGTTAATGTTAAATTAATGCCACATTCATCCATATACATACGTAAATCTATTGCCGTACGGCAATATGACTGCGATAATTTAATAGTTTGACGCTCGAACAAAACACTTCGCCTCGCCTCGCCTCGCGGCGAGGCTGCGGGCAAGGCGACGGGGACGCCCGGTATGCCCTTGAACGTGACATTGTCGGGGCGCGCCATCGGCGCGCCGTTTGGATGTTCATTAATGAAGGCTACCGATGAAAAAAAACTCCAGGATGTTTGCTCGAACCAGTCTGACCGCTGCGCTGCTCATGTTGAGCACCGCCATGCTCCCGGGTGACGGCGTGGCGCAGGTCACCGGTTTCACGCACCCGGGCACGCCCCTCACCGCCGCCGATCTCATGACGCTCAAGTCATACGTCGCCCAAGGCAGGCAGCCGTGGAAGTCCGCCTACGACCAGCTGGCGAACGACGGCAAGGCCAGGCTCACCTACGTCATGGCGGGTCCGTACGCGACCGTGAGCCGCGCCCCCGACGTGAATCTCTGGCCATGGCGCAACGACATGGTCGCGATCTGGAACCTGTCGCGGATGTGGTATTTCACCGGCAACAAGGACTACGCGAAGAAGGCACACGACATCCTGATGCAGTGGGCGACCGTCCAGACCGGGTTCGCGGGCCGCGAATCGATGCTCGACCTGGGCGATTATGCCTACATGTTCGTGGGCGGCGCGGATATCCTGCGCGGCACCTGGCCGGACTGGACGGAGGCCGACACGGCCACGGTCAAGGCATATTTCGCCAATGTCCTGATTCCGGCATCGAATCCGTATGGCGAGAACATGTTCGGCGCCGCCAACAAGGGCGCGCTGGCCCTGAACGCGCTCGGTCTGATGGCCATCTTCAACGACGACACCGAGCTCCTGGACCGGGTCGTCGCCCAGACCCGCACGCTCGCCCACATCGGCCTGCGCAGTTCCAACGACATCGGCATGCTCGGCGACTCCCTGCGCGACCAGGGGCATGCCCACGGACAGCTGAAATCGCTGGTCATGCTCGCCGAGGCGCTGTGGAAGCAAGGCATCGACGTCTATTCCGATTTCGACAACCGCCTGCTGGCGGCCGGCGAATATTTCGCGCGGGTGAACGAGCTCGAGCCCACCCCCTTCCTCCCGTTCGGCACCACCGACGCCTACTACACCGCCGACAACACGAACCGCGGGTGGAACGGCTGGGGAGGCGGGAACATCGTGCTCAACCAGATTTACAACGCCTACGTCAACCGCAAGGGCATGCAGGCACCGTTCATCGCGCAGCGGCGCCAGTGGATGCCGGTGGACAGCGGCAGCTTCGTGTTCCTGAAGGACGTCGACACGTCGACGGCGACGCCCCCGCCGGCGTTGTCCATTCCCGCCACCAGCTCGATCACCTCGGGCTTTGCCGACGCGGACATCGGGGGGGCCGCCCCGGCCGGCTCGGCCACCTACGCCGACGGCAAATGGACCGTGAAAGGGGGAGGCGCCGAGATCTGGGGCGGGAACGATAGCTGCCACTTCGCGTACCAGGCGCTCACCGGAGACGGCGCCATCATCGCGAAAGTGGAGTCGCTCCAGAACACCAGCCCGTCCGCGAAAGCCGGCGTCATGATGCGCACGAGCCTTGCGAAGGGTGCGCCGCGCGCCTGGATGGCCATTACCAACCGGATCCAGGCCGAACAGAACATGCAGAATCTCGCTGTTTACGGCGGCAATAACTACGGAAACAAGGTGCTCCCCATTGCAAGCTCCACCGCCTCTTACTGGGTGAAGCTCGAGCGCATCGGCAACATGATCACGGGTTACTTGTCTCCCGACGGGACCAACTGGGCCGCCACCGACGTCGGCCGCATCGACGGCCCGCTGCCGGACACGATCTATGCCGGCCTGGTGGTCGCCTCGGTTGCCAACGGCACGCTGAATACCTCCACCTTCAGCAACGTGCAAATCACGGGCGGCGACGGCGGCGCGCCCGCCGCCATTCCCCAAGCGCCCGCCACGCTGCTGGCCGAGCCGGGCGACGGCGCCGTCCCGCTGCGCTGGCAGCAGTCGTCCGGCGCCACCGGCTACGCGGTGCTGCGCGCCACGTCCAGCGGCGGCCCCTACACGACCATCGCGGCCAACGTCACGGGCGGCAGCTACATCGACACGTCGGTGACCAACGGCACGACCTACTACTACACCGTCACGGCGACGAACGCGGCCGGCACGAGCGCCAATTCTCCGGAGGACAGCGTCACGCCCGTGCATCCGCTGGCGAACGTCGCCACCGGGGGCACGCCCAACGACAGTGCGAACAACCCGGGCAACGCGAAGTACGTCTTCGACCAGAACTCGGGGTCGTACTGGTTCTACAAGGGCGTGATGGGTTGGCTGCAGTATGACCTCGGCCACACGGAGACGGTCCAGCGCTACACGGTCATCAGCTCCACCGACCTGGTGCCGCGCGATCCGAAGGACTGGCAGTTCCAGGGTTCCAACGACGGCGTGAACTGGACGACGCTCGACACGCAGAGCGGGCAGGCGTTCGCCTCCCGCATCCAGCAGAAGAGCTACACGATCGCGAGCCCGGGCGCCTATCGCTGGTACCGGCTCAACATCACTTCCAATAACGGCGACAGCACCTTTACGACGCTGTCCGAAATCGGACTGTACGCGGCCAAGCCGTAACGATTCGACCGGCGTAAAAAAACCGGGGCACGCGTGCCCCGGTTTTTCATGGCTTCACGAACTTGAGCGTCATGCGGTCGCTTTCGCCGATCGCCCGGTAGTGCAAGTCAATATGCAGGCTGATTACTTGTCAAAGATATTACCATTCTGTTGTAGTTTTTATGCTACTCTGATTTCGCTTTATTGCTGATACCGTGAATAAATCGTTTCCTACTCCCTGCCAAAGGAAAAATGATGAAAAAGAGATGGATCGTCGTACCGTGCTTCCTGCTGCTGACCACGCTCGGCGCCCATGCCGCCACGCCCGAGCCGCCGCCCAAGGTTGCCGTCGACAGGGCGATGCGCGTGCAAGCGATCGATGCGCTCGTGGCAAAGCTGAACGATCACTACGTCTTTCCCGACAAGGCCAGGCAGGTCGGGACGGTCCTGCAGCAGCGCCAGCGCGAGGGCAAGTACGATGGGATCACGGATGGCGAACAACTGGCAAAACAGCTCACGGCCGACCTTGCCGAGGTCCTTCATGACAAGCATTTGTTCGTGGGATTCGACCCTGGGCTGGTGCCGCCCGACCGTGAAGTCGGGCCGCGCCCCACGACGCTGGCCGAGTGGGAGCGGATCGCGCCCCCTGATGTGCGCCAGCGTATCCTCGCGTCCAGCCTCGGCGTGGAAAAAGTCGATCGCCTGAGCCCCAGGATCGGCTACCTCGACCTTTCCGGCTTCCCGCCGCCTTTCCTCGTGGCCCCAAGATATGCGGCTGCGATGGACAAGCTCGCCGATACCGATGGTCTGATCATCGACCTGCGCAACAACCACGGCGGCACACCGGACGGGGTGGCTCTACTGGTCAGCTATTTCGTCGACGAGCGTACGCGCCTCAACGACATCTGGGACCGCGATACCGGGGTCGCCACGCAGCATTGGTCGGTCGATCAGCTGGACGGCAAGCGCTATGGCGGCAAGAAGCCGGTCCTGATCCTGACGGGTCCCGGCACGATGTCGGCCGGCGAAGACTTCGCCTACACGATGCAGGCGCTGAAACGCGCCACGCTGATCGGCGAACGGACCTGGGGCGGCGCCCACCCGACACGTCCCTTCCGCCTCGGCGACCATTTTTTCGCCGCGATACCCAGTGCGCGCACCATCAGTCCCATTACCCACACCAACTGGGAAGGCGTGGGCGTCGCACCGGATGTCGCGGCGACGCCGGACAACGCGCTTGCCGTGGCAAAGGACATGCTGCAACGCCGGCTTGACGGAACAAATCGACCGTAAAAAAAACCGGGGCACACGGCCCCGGTTCCTTTACGACGTACAACGCTTACATCAACGCTTGCGCGGCGGCGGCAGGTCGGTGCAGACGCCTTCGTAGGCCTCCGCCGCCATGCCGATCGACTCGCCGAGGGTCGGGTGCGGATGGATCGTCTTGCCGATGTCCACGCCGTCCGCGCCCATCTCGATGGCCAGCGCGACTTCGCCGATCATGTCGCCGGCGCTCGTGCCGACGATCGTGCCGCCGATGATGCGGTGAGTCTCGGCGTCGAACAGCAGCTTCGTGAAGCCTTCCGAGCGGCCGTTGGCGACGGCGCGGCCCGATGCGGCCCACGGGAAGTGGCCCTTCTCGACCTTGATGCCCTTGGCTTTCGCTTCGTCTTCCGTCAGGCCGACCCATGCCACTTCCGGATCGGTGTACGCGACCGACGGGATCACCTTCGCATCGAAGTAGGCCTTCTCGCCGTGCGCGGCTTCCGCGGCGACGTGGGCTTCATGCACGGCCTTGTGTGCCAGCATCGGCTGGCCCACCAGGTCGCCGATGGCGAAGATGTGCGGGACGTTCGTGCGCATCTGGCCGTCGACCGGGATGAAGCCGCGGTCGGTGACCGCCACACCGGCCGCTTCCGCGCCGATCTTCTTGCCGTTCGGGCTGCGGCCCACGGCCACCAGCACGAGGTCGTAGACCTGCGCTTCCGGTGCCGGCTGGCCCGCCTCGGCGGCTTCGAACGTGACCTTGATCCCTTCCGGCAGCGCTTCCACGCCGACGGTCTTGGTCTTCAACATGATGTTGTCGAAGCGGGATGCGTTGAACTTCTGCCAGACCTTGACGGCCTCGCGGTCCGCACCCTGCATCAGGCCATCCATCATCTCGACGACGTCGATGCGCGCACCCAGCGTCGAGTACACGGTCGCCATTTCCAGGCCGATGATGCCGCCGCCGATGACGAGCATGCGCTTCGGCACCTGGCGCAGTTCCAGCGCGCCGGTGGAGTCGACGATGCGCGGATCTTCCGGCACGAACGGCAGTTTTACCACAGCCGAACCGGCCGCGATGATCGCCTTCTGGAACGCGACGACCTTCTTCGCGCCGTCGGCAGCCGTCACTTCGATGTGGTTCGGGCTCAGGAATTTACCCACGCCCTGGACGACGTTGACCTTGCGCGCCTTGGCCATGCCGGCCAGGCCGCCCGTCATCGTCTTGATGACTTTGTCCTTGTACGCGCGCAGCTTGTCGATGTCGACGTCCGGCTTGGCGAACGACACGCCGAGATCGGCCATGTGCGCCGTCTCGTCCATGATGTGCGCCACGTGCAGCAGCGCCTTGGACGGGATGCAGCCCACGTTCAGGCACACGCCGCCCAGCGTCGCGTACTTCTCGACGAGGACGGTGTTCATGCCCAGGTCGGCCGAGCGGAAGGCGGCCGAGTAGCCGCCGGGGCCGGCGCCCAGCACCATCATCTCGCATTCGACGTCGACCGGGCCGGTGTAGCTGGCCGCGTTCGGAATGGGGGCTGCCGGTGCCGACGGGGTCGGGTGGGCTGGAGCATACGAATCGGCCGGCTTGTTGGCCGGTGCCTGCTCGGCCGCGGCGGGTGCCGGGGCTGCGGCGGGTGCAGCAGCTGCGCCCGCGCCGGCATCGTCGACGGTCAGCAGCAGCGAGCCTTCGCTCACCTTGTCGCCGACCTTGACCTTCAGTTCCTGCACGACGCCGGCGTGGGTCGACGGGATCTCCATGCTGGCCTTGTCCGATTCGACAGTGACCAGCGACTGGTCGACCTTGATGGTGTCGCCGGGCTTGACCATCAGCTCGATGATTTCGACTTCCTTGAAATCGCCGATATTCGGGACTTTGACTTCAACGGTGCTCATGGGCTCTCCTTACAGCAGCGTCTTGCGCAGGTCGGCCAGGACGTCGGCCAGGTAGGTCGTGAAGCGGGCGCCGGCGGCGCCGTCGATCACGCGGTGATCGAACGACAGCGACAGCGGCAGCATCAGGCGCGGCTGGAAAGCTTTGCCATCCCACACCGGCTTCATCGAGGACTTGGACAGGCCCAGGATCGCGACTTCCGGCGCGTTGATGATCGGGGTGAACGCGGTACCGCCCAGGCCACCCAGCGACGAGATCGTGAAGGTCGCGCCCTGCATGTTCGCCGGCGACAGCTTGCCTTCGCGCGCCTGTGCGGACAGCTCGCCCATCTCGGTGGCGATCTGCGACACGGACTTCTTGTCGGCGTCCTTGATGACCGGGACGACGAGGCCGTTCGGCGTGTCGGCCGCGAAGCCGATGTTGTAGTACTTCTTGAGGATCAGCTGGCCGTTGGCTTCGTCCAGCGACGCGTTAAAGTTCGGGAACTTCTTCAGCGCGGCGACGGAGGCCTTGATCACGAACGCCAGCATGGTCAGCTTGACCGGCGACTTGGCCTTGGCATACGCGGCATTCGATTCGACGCGCAGGTCTTCCAGGTCGGTGACGTCGGCTTCTTCGAACTGCGTCACGTGCGGGATCATGACCCAGTTGCGGTGCAGGTTCGGGCCGGAGATCTTCTTGATGCGCGACAGCGGCTGCGCTTCGGTCTCGCCGAACTTGGAGAAGTCCAGCGACGGCCACGGCAGCAGGTTCAGGCCTGCGCCACCGCCGGCTGCGGCCGGCGCGGCCGTCGGGCCTGCGGCCAGTGCCGACTTGACGAAGCCCTGCACGTCTTCCTGGGTGATGCGGCCCTTCGGACCGGAACCCTTCACCTTGTTCAGGTCGACGCCCAGTTCGCGCGCAAACTTGCGCACGGACGGCGAGGCGTGGGCCGAGGCGAAGCTCGCGGCAGGCGCGGCGGAGGCGGCGGCCGGTGCGGCGGCCGGTGCCGGTGCCGGCGCGGCGGCAGGTGCCGGAGCCGGAGCCGGTGCGGCGGCAGCAGGCGCCGGTGCCGGTGCGGCGGCAGGTGCCGGGGCCGGAGCAGCTTCCGCGCCGCCCGCGGCTTCCTCGAGCAGCAGCACGAGCGAACCTTCGCCGACCTTGTCGCCGACCTTGACCTTCATCTCCTTCACGACGCCCGCATGGCTCGACGGGATCTCCATGCTGGCCTTGTCCGATTCGACCGTGATCAACGACTGGTCGACCTTGATCGTGTCGCCCGGCTTGACCATCAGCTCGATGATTTCGACTTCCTTGAAGTCACCGATGTCGGGGACTTTGACTTCCACAATGCTCATAGTGTGTTAGCTCCGTATTCTTATCGTTAGCTCATCCGTCGCCCCTGCGAAGGCAGGGGCCCAATTTCGTGGCGGACCATCGGAAATTGGGTCCCCGCCTGCGCGGGGACGACGTACTTTAGCGCGTACGCGCCAGAGCATTACTGGGTCACAGGATTCGGCTTGTTCGGATCGATGCCGTACTTGGCGATCGCGTCCGCCACCACCTTCGCGTCGATCTTGCCTTCTTCGGCCAGCGACTTCAGCGCGGCGACCGTGATGTAGTAACGGTTCACCTCGAAGAACTCGCGCAGCTTGGCGCGGCTGTCCGAGCGGCCGAAGCCGTCGGTGCCCAGGACCTTGTACGTGCGGCCGCTCGGGATGTACGCGCGGATCTGCTCGGCGAACAGGCGCATGTAGTCGGTCGTCGCGACGATCGGGCCTTCGGAACCCTGCAGCAGCTGGGTCACGTACGGCACGCGCGGCGCATCGAGCGGGTGCGTCAGGTTCCAGCGGTCGGCGTCCTGGCCGTCGCGGGCCAGCAGCGTCAGCGACGGGCACGACCACACGTCGGCGGCGACGCCCCAGTCGTTCTTCAGCAGTTCGGCGGCGAACACGGACTCGCGCAGGATGGTGCCGGAGCCCATCAGCTGCACGCGCTGCTTGGCGTCTTTATCGCCTTCCTGCAGCAGGTACATGCCCTTGATGATGCCCTCTTCCGTACCCGGCTTCAGGCCCGGCTGCTCGTAGTTCTCGTTCATGATGGTGATGTAGTAGAACACATCCTCCTGCTTCTCCACCATGCGGTGCAGGCCGTTCTGGATGATCACCGCCACTTCGTGCGCGTAGGTCGGGTCGTACGGGACGCAGGTCGGGATGGTCGCCGCGAAGATGTGGCTGTGACCATCTTCGTGCTGCAGGCCTTCGCCGTTCAGCGTCGTGCGGCCGGCGGTACCGGCCATCAGGAAGCCGCGGGCACGGATGTCGCCGGCCAGCCAGGCCAGGTCGCCCACGCGCTGCAGGCCGAACATCGAGTAGTACGTGTAGAACGGGATCATCACGCGGTTGTTCGTCGAGTACGACGTCGCCGCGGCGATCCACGAGCACATGCCGCCCGCTTCGTTGATACCCTCTTGCAGGATCTGGCCCGCCTTGTCTTCGCGGTAGTACATCACCTGGTCCTTGTCGACCGGCTCGTACAACTGGCCCTGCTGGTTGAAGATACCGATCTGGCGGAACAGGCCTTCCATGCCGAACGTACGCGATTCGTCGACGAGGATCGGGACGATGCGCTGGCCGATGGCCGGATCCTTCAGCAGCGCGGTCAGCGTACGCACATAGGCTTGCGTCGTCGAGATCTCGCGGCCGGCGGCGGTCGGGTCGGTGACGGCCTTGAAGCTCGACAGCGGCGGGACCGGCAGCTTCTCGTCGGCCTGCTGGCGGCGCTGCGGCAGGTAGCCGCCGAGGGCCTTGCGGCGCTCGTGCAGGTATTTCATTTCAGGCGCGTCGTCGGACGGCTTGAAGAACGGGATGTCGGCCAGCTTGTCGTCCGGGATCGGGATGGCGAAGCGGTCGCGCATTTCGCGGATGGCTTCGTCGTCCAGTTTCTTGGTCTGGTGCGCCGTGTTGCGCGCCTCGCCCGACTTGCCCATGCCGAAGCCCTTGACGGTCTTCACGAGCAGCACGGTCGGGGTGCCCTTGTTTTCCTGGGCGTTCTTGAAGGCCGCGTAGATCTTGTGCGGATCGTGGCCGCCGCGGGTCAGGCGCCAGATGTCGTCGTCGGTCATGTTCGCGACCATCTTCAGCAGCTCGGGGTGCTTGCCGAAGAAGTGCTTGCGCACGTACGCGCCGTCTTTCGCCTTGTAGTTCTGGTATTCGCCGTCGACGGTTTCCATCATCACGCGCTGCAGGATGCCGTCCTTGTCCTTGGCCAGCAGGGCGTCCCAGCCCGGGCCCCAGATGACCTTGACGACGTTCCAGCCGGCGCCGCGGAAGTCCGCTTCCAGTTCCTGGATGATCTTGCCGTTGCCGCGCACCGGGCCGTCCAGGCGCTGCAGGTTGCAGTTGACGACCATGACGAGGTTGTCGAGCTTTTCGCGCGCGGCCATGCCGATCGCGCCCATCGATTCCGGCTCGTCCATCTCGCCATCGCCGCAGAAGACCCAGACCTTGCGGTTGTCGGTCTTGGCGATGCCGCGGGCTTCCAGGTACTTCAGGAAGCGTGCCTGGTAGATCGCCATGATCGGGCCCAGGCCCATCGACACGGTCGGGAACTGCCAGAAGTCCGGCATCAGTTTCGGGTGCGGGTACGACGACAGGCCCTTGCCGTCGACTTCCTGGCGGAAGTTCAGCAGTTGCTCTTCGGAGAGGCGGCCTTCCAGGAAGGCGCGGGCGTAGATGCCCGGCGACGAGTGGCCCTGGATGTACAGCAGGTCGCCGCCGTGGTCTTCGGTCTCGGCGTGCCAGAAGTGGTTGAAGCCGATGCCCAGCATGTTGGCCAGCGAGGCGAACGACGAGATGTGGCCACCGAGGTCGCCGTCGAGGCGGTTGGCCTTGACGACCATCGCCATGGCGTTCCAGCGCATCCACGAGCGCAGGCGCTCTTCGTATTCCAGGTTGCCGGGGCAGTGCGCTTCCAGGTGGGCCGGAATCGTGTTCACGTAGGCGGTGTTGCTCGAGAACGGAACGTGGGCGCCGCGGCGGCGCGCCAGATCGACCAGGCGCTCCAGCAGGTAGTGCGCGCGATCGGTACCTTCGAATTCGATGACCGCTTCAAGCGCGTCGAGCCATTCCTTGGTCTCGAGCGTGTCCGGGTCGTTGGCGGCTTGTGCCGTCAACTGGTCGAGTTGAGCTGACATTTGCTACGTCTCCTTGAGTGTGGTGCCCCACCCGATCCCGTTTATCCCGGACGTTTGGTGGCGAAAAGACTATCCCTTGAATAAAGCGTGTCGATTCTACCAGTGGAACACTCAATTTTCAAAATATGATATTCAATTTCATAATGTGAGATGAAAGCCATGTCGGACGCATGAAATATGGGTTCCGCCCGACACAGGCACGTCGATAAATATGACAACGAACGCCTCCGGGCGGCGCGCGATACCCTCGTGGGCGCTTATAATTTCGTTTTTGTCCAGCACACGAGCCCCCGCCATGACCGCCCAATTGATCGATGGAGTCAAACTTTCCCAACAACTGCGCGCCGACATCGCCGTCCGCACCGCCGCCCTCACCGCTGCCGGCCACCAGCCCGGCCTGGCCGTGATCATCGTCGGCGACGATCCGGCGAGCCACGTCTACGTGCGCAACAAGGTCAAGGCCTGCGGCGACGTGGGCTTCCACTCCGTGCTGGAAAAGTACGAGGCCGATTTCTCCGAGCAGGCCCTGCTCGACCGCATCGCCGCCCTGAACGCGGATCCGGCCATCCACGGCATCCTCGTGCAGATGCCGCTGCCGAAGCACATCGACGCAACGAAAGTCATCGAAGCCATCGCCACCAGCAAGGACGTGGACGGCTATTCCGTGCTGTCCGCCGGCGAACTGATGGCCGGCCTGGAAGGCTTCCGCCCGTGCACCCCGTACGGCTGCATGAAGCTGATCGAGACGACCGGCGTGAACCTGCGCGGCAAGCATGCCGTCGTGATCGGCCGCAGCAACACGGTCGGCAAGCCGATGGCGCTGCTGCTCTTGCAACAGAATGCCACCGTCACCATCTGCCATAGCGGTACGCCGGACCTGGGCTACCACACCCGCCAGGCGGACGTCGTCGTGGCCGCCGTCGGCCGCCGCAACACGCTGACGGGCGACATGGTCAAGCCGGGCGCCATCGTCATCGACGTGGGCATCAACCGCAACGACGAAGGCAAGCTGTGCGGCGACGTCGACTTCGACAGCGTCAAGGAAGTCGCCGGCCACGTCACGCCGGTGCCGGGTGGCGTGGGTCCGATGACCATCACCATGCTGCTCATGAATACGCTGGAGTCGGCCGAACGCGTCGCGAAACGCGGCTGAATGCGTCCGCGTGGGCTCGGGGAGCCCACCCAACCGGCAACCATCGTAGGGTGGGCACCTGTGCCCACGCGACGTATGCGTCGGCGTAACGCACGGTAGGCCCAGGTAGTAAGATGGCGGTGAGATTGAATATAAGGACTCTGACATGACGACCGAAACGACCAATCCCCTCCTCGCGAATCCCCTTCTCGATTTTTCGGGCCTGCCGCGATTCGACCTGATCCGTCCCGAGCATGTGACGCCGGCGATCGAGCAACTGATCGCCGAAGCACGCACCGCCGTGGCCCAGGCCGAAGCACCCGCGCAAGGCGCGGTCACGTGGGACAATTTCGTCGTCCCGCTCGAGGAAGCGACGGAACGCCTGGGCCGTGCCTGGGGCGTGGTCAACCACCTGAACCACGTGATGGACACGCCCGAGCTGCGTGCCACCTACAACGAGAACCAGCCGAAGATCACCGAGTTCTGGACGGAGCTGGGCCAGAACGAGGCGCTGTTCGACAAATACAAGCAGCTGCGCGCGAGCGCCGACTTCGCGAACCTGGCGCCGGCCCGCAAGCGCATCGTCGAGAACGCCCTGCGCGACTTCCGCCTGGGCGGCGCCGAGTTGCCGGAGAAACAGAAGGAACGCTTCGCCGAGATCCAGGAAGAGCAGGCGAAACTGTCCACGCGCTTCTCGGAAAACGTGCTGGACGCGACCAACGACTACAAACTGCTCGTCGCCGACGAAGCCGACCTGTCCGGCCTGCCGGACGACGTCAAGGCGGCCGCGCGCGCCGCGGCGGAGCGCGACGGCAAGACCGGCTGGCAATTCAGCCTGCACTTCCCGTCCTACTTCCCGATCCTGCAATTCGCCGACAAGCGCGAGCTGCGCGAACAGATCTACCGCGCCAACGCCACCAAGGCATCCGAGATGGGCGCCGTGTTCTCCGAGCTGGAAAAGTGGGACAACACGGGCAACATCGCCCAGCTGCTGAAACTGCGCGACGAGGAGGCGAAGCTGCTCGACTTCCAGAGCTTCGCCCACGTCTCGCTCGAACCGAAGATGGCCGAGACGCCGGAACACGTGATCGAGTTCCTGGAAGACCTCGCCCGCCGCGCCCGTCCATACGCCGAGAAGGACCTGGCCGAGCTGCGCGCGTTCGCGAAGGACGAACTGGGCATCGCCGACATGCAGGCGTGGGACGTGACCTATGCGTCGGAAAAGCTGCGCGAGAAGCGCTACGCGTTCTCCGCGCAGGAAGTGAAGGAATACTTCCCGGAGCCGAAGGTCGTCGCCGGCCTGTTCGGCCTGATCTCGAAGCTGTTCGACGTGACGATTTCTCCGGACGACGCGCCGGTCTGGCATCCAGACGTGCGTTTCTTCCGCATCGAGAAGAACGGTCAACTCATCGGCCAGTTCTACCTCGACCTGTACGCGCGTCCGGGCAAAGGCCAGGGCGCGTGGATGGACGACGCGCGCGGGCGCAGGCTCACCACGGGCGGCATCGTGCAGACGCCGATCGCGTACCTGACCTGCAACTTCACGCCGCCGGCGGAGGTCGACGGCAAGCTGCAGCCGTCGCTGTTCACGCACGATGAAGTGACGACGCTGTTCCACGAATTCGGCCACGGCCTGCACCACATGCTGACGGAAGTCGACGAGCTGTCGGTGTCCGGCATCTCGGGCGTGGAATGGGATGCCGTCGAGCTGCCGTCGCAGTTCATGGAAAACTTCTGCTGGGAGTGGGACGTCCTGCAAGGCATGACGGCGCACGTGAAGACGGGCGAGCCGCTGCCGCGCGCGCTGTACGACAAGATGCTCGCGGCGAAGAACTTCCAGTCCGGCATGCAGACGCTGCGCCAGGTCGAGTTCTCGCTGATCGACATGCACCTGCACTACGACTTCGACCCGACCAGCCAGAAGACCGTGCAGGAACTGGTCGACGAGGTACGCACCAGGTTCGCCGTGCTGATCCCGCCGTCGTTCAACCGCTTCCAGCATTCGTTCGGCCACATCTTCGCGGGCGGTTACGCGGCCGGCTATTACAGCTACAAGTGGGCCGAGGTGCTGTCGGCGGACGCGTATGCCGCGTTCGAGGAAGCCGTCGAAGCGGGCGGCGGTTCGCTGCTCGACGAGACGGGCAAGCGCTTCCACCGCGAGATCCTGGCCGTGGGCGGCTCGCGCCCGGCGCTCGAATCGTTCAAGGCCTTCCGCGGCCGCGAACCGAAGATCGACGCGCTGCTGCGCCACAACGGGATGCAGGCCTGAGTCACATGCGTGCCGCCGCCGCATTCGCACTCGTCGCCGCCACTGCCGCCGCGCAGGGCCAGACGTACAAGTGGAAGGATGCGGCCGGCGTCACGCATTACAGCGATACGCCTCCACCGAAAGTAGCGGCCCAGGTGCTGCGTCCGGACAGCCAACCGGTAACGAGTCCGTCGCTGCCGTACGAGCTGGCGCGCGCCGTTCGGCTCCATCCGGTGACCCTGTACACGACGGCCGGCTGCGACGCCTGCGACCAGGGCCGCGCCCTGCTGCGCGCGCGCGGCATCCCGTTCGCGGAAAAGACCGTGAACACGGCGCAAGACCGCGAGCAGCTGCAGCGCGCCGGTGGCAAGGACGAGCTGCCGCTGCTCGCCGTCGGCACCCGCCAGGTGACGGGCTTCGCGGCAGGCGCGTGGAACGACGCGCTCGATGCGGCGTCGTATCCACGCAAGACGATGCTGCCGCCGGGTTACCAGACCGGGAGCGCCGAAGCAGCCGCGCCGGCGAACCTGCCTTCGCCTCCGCCACGATTGCCGGAGGCGAAGGCGCCCGATGCCGCCGCCGCGCAGGCGGAACGGCAACAACCGCGCCAGCAGCCGCAGCCGAAGAAAACGCCACCGGATTTCCAGTTCTGATGACTCCGACTCCCATGACCCGGATCGACTTCCACACCAACATCCCCGACAAGCTCAGCTACGTCTGCCGCCTCGCGCGCAAGGCGTACGCGGCGCGCGCGAAGCTCGTCCTGCTGGCCGACAGCCCCGCGCAGGCGGAAGCCCTGAACGAGGCGCTGTGGACGCTGTCCGGCACCGACTTCATCCCGCACGTGATGGCGGGCGATCCCCTCGCGTCGGAGACGCCGGTGATCGTCACCGCCGACGAACGCGTCGAGCTGCCGCACCGCGACATGCTCGTGAACCTGACGCGCCGCACGCCGGCCGGCTTCGAGCAGTTCGCGCGCGTGTTCGAAATCATCTCGACGGACGAGGAAGACGCCGCCGCCGGCCGCGCGCGCTACGTCGCCTACAAGAAGCAGTCCTATCCGTTGACCCACTTCGTGGCGGGGCAATCATGAGCGATATTCCCTTCAACGACGAAAGCATCCCCGTCCTCACCGAGGTCGTGGCCGAGGTCGTGCCCGAGGTCGTGCCCGAAAGCGCGGCGGCACCGGCCGTGGAAGCACAGCCGGAACCGGAGCAGCCCACCCGGCGCGAGCTCGACGACGACGCCTGGCGCGCCCTCGAGGAACGCCTCGTCGCGCGCGTGCTCGACCGGTTGCAGGACCGCGTCGAACTGGTGCTGGAAGACCAGGTCCGCAGCAGCATGGCGCCCGTGCTGGACCACGTGGTGACGCGGCTCGCGACGGAATTGCGCGACGGTCTGCAGGTGACGGTCGAGCAGGTCGTCGCGCGCGCCGTCGCGCAGGAACTCACGCACCTGCGCTCGCGCGACTGAACGCTATCGCTCTCGCCATTAGAACGCTTTGCGCGCAGCGTAAATTAGAGTAACTTTGCTCGGCGCACATAACATTCTTCCTGGAGAGAACATGCAGGTCACTACGAAACTCATTCCCTTCGCCATCGCCCTCGCCTTCGCGGGCACGGCGAGCGCGCAGCAAGTGGTCAAGATCGGCCACGTGGCGCCGATCTCCGGCCCCAGCGCCCACCTCGGCAAGGACAACGAGAACGCCGCACGCATGGCGATCGACGAGCTCAACGCGAAGGGCGTCACGCTGAACGGCCAGAAGGTCACACTGCAACTGATCTCCGAAGACGACGGCGCCGATCCCAAGCAGGGCACGGCGGTGGCGCAGAAGCTCGTCGATGCGAAAGTCAACGGCGTGATCGGCCACCTGAATTCCGGCACCACCGTGCCCGCGTCGAAAATCTACAACGACGCCGGCATCGTGCAGATCTCGCCCGCCACGACGGCCCCCGTCTACACGCGCCAGCACTTCCCGGGCGCATTCCGCGTCGTCGCCAGCGACGCCAAGCTGGGCAGCACGCTGAGCAAGTACGCGATCGACACGCTGCACGCAAAGAACATCGCCATCATCGACGACCGCACGACGTACGGCCAGGGCGTCGCGGACGAGTTCGCGAAGGGCCTGAAAAAACCGGGCATCAAGGTCGTCGGCCGCGAATTCACGAGCGCCACGGCCACCGACTACACGGCGATCCTCACGTCGATCAAGGCCAAGAAGCCGGACCTGATCTTCTTCGGCGGCATGGATTCCGTCGCGGGCCCAATGCTCAAGCAGATGAAGGCGCTCGGCATCACGGCCGTGTTCATGGGCGGCGACGGCATGTGCACGGACGCGCTGGGCCGCCTGGCCGGCGACGGCCTCGGCGAAGGCAAGGTCTATTGCGCGGAAGCGGGCGGCGTGAAAGGTCCGCAGGAAAAAGTCATGGAAGACTTCCGCGCGCGCTACAAGAAGAAGTTCAACATGGACGTGCAGCTGTACGCGCCGTACGTCTACGATTCCGTGATGGTGATGGCGACGGCGATGCAGAACGCGAAATCGGCCGATCCCGCCAAATACCTGCCGGTCCTCAAGAACATCAAGTACGAGGGCGTGACCGGGACGATCCAGTTCGATGCGAACGGCGACATCAAGGATGGCGCGCTGACCCTGTTCACCTACAAGGGCGGCAAGCGGACCAAACTGGACGTCATCCGCTAGTTCGTTTTCCTCGCAATAAAAAAGCGCGCCTGCAAAACATGGCGCGCTTTTAGCCAACATGACGCGAACGTCACGCGTGGGCTCGGTGAGCCCACCCTGCCGCGAATTATTTCTGCGCCAGGACCCACTTGACCAGCGTGTGCGCTTCCGCTTCGCTGACCTGCGGGTTGGCCGGCATCGGGACCGGACCCCAGACACCCGAACCACCCTTCAGGACCTTGGCAACCAGCTTGCCTTCGGCATCTTTCTGGCCTGCGTATTTGGCGGCGACGTCCTTGTAGGCCGGGCCGACCAGCTTGGTTTGCACGGAGTGGCAAGCCATGCAATTCTTGGCCTTCGCCAGGGCGGCCGCGTCTTGCGCGAAGGCGCCGGTCGAAGCCAGGGCAGAGACTGCAGCGAACAACATCATGGTACGTTTCATCGACTCTCTCCAGTTGGGGGCATTTCTTTAATTCGAATTCTATCGTGTTTCCCAGCGCATAGCGGCTTGGACATACCTGGTAACGGATGATACAGATTGTCGTTGACCAGATGGCAGTATTCCGTTGCTTATCAGCAGCACTGTTGTAACATGGCCGCTCGAAAGGAATTCCGTTATGCCCCTGATCCTGCTGATCCTCGTCCTCGTCGTCCTGCGCTATTTCGAGGTCTGGCGCTTCGCCGAACTGTCCTGGTGGTGGATCGTCGGCCTGATGGTCGCCGGTTTCATCTGGTTCGAGTTCATCGAAAAGATGCTGGGCCTCGACAAGCGCAAGGCCCACGACCTCGACGAAAAGCGGCGCAAGGAGCGCGTCAAGCAGAGCTTCGGCAAGCGCAAATAAGGCGCCCGGCAGCTTAACACGCGTGCTTTGTTGGCGAACAGGCCATGTGGCGTATATGACATGTTCTCCGAGCGTATGAACGTACGAACGTGTCAATGCATACGAACATGTCAACGTCGCCCCCGCGAAGGCGGGGGCCCAAGTTGCACGCGTATCGCCAGCTCATGAGAAATTGAGTCCCCGCCTACGCGGGGACGACGGCTCAACGCGCTCCGACTTCGGATGCTCAGCAGGTCACCGCCCCCTTGCTCGCCGGCTGCGCAAGCGCCGCAAACTTGGCCAGCACCCCACGCGTATAACGCGGCGCCGGCCGCACCCACGCCGCGCGCCGGCGGGCGATCTCGTCGTCCGGCACGTTCAGCTGGATCAGCTGCCGGTGCGCGTCGATCGTGATCGAATCCCCTTCCTGCACGAGCGCGATCGTGCCGCCCTCGAACGCTTCCGGCGCCACATGGCCCACGACCATGCCCCACGTCCCGCCGGAAAAGCGACCGTCCGTGACCAGCCCGACGGATTCGCCGAGTCCCTTGCCGATCAGCGCCGCGGTCGGCGCCAGCATCTCCGGCATGCCGGGGCCGCCGCGCGGGCCCAGGTAGCGCAGCACGAGCACGTCGCCCGGGTTGATCTTGTTCGCGAGGATCGTGTCCATCGCACTGTACTCGTCGTCGAACACGCGCGCCGGCCCCGTGATCACGGGATTCTTCAGGCCCGTGATCTTGGCCACGCAGCCTTCCGGCGACAGATTCCCCTTCAGGATCGCCAGGTGCCCTTCGCTGTACAACGCCCGGTCCAGCGGACGGATGACGTCCTGCCCTGCCGGCGGCACGGACGGCACGTTCGCCAGTTCCTCCGCCAGCGTGCGGCCCGTGATGGTGATGCAATCGCCGTGCAGCAGGCCCGCGTCCAGCAGCAGCTTCATCACCTGCGGGATGCCGCCCGCCTGGTGCAGGTCCGTCGCGACGTATTCGCCCGACGGCTTCAGGTTGCAGATCACGGGCACCTTGCGGCGCACTCTCTCGAAATCGTCGATCGTCCATTCCACCTCGGCCGCGTGCGCGATGGCGAGGTAGTGCAGCACGGCGTTCGTCGAGCCGCCGGTCGCCATGATCACCGCCACCGCGTTCTCGATCGATCGTCTCGTGATGATGTCGCGCGGCTTCAGGTCGCGCTTGACGGCTTCCACGAGCACGCGCGCCGACTCCGCCGCCGATCCCACCTTCTCGTCGTCCGGATTGGCCATCGTCGACGAGTACAGCAGCGACATCCCGAGTGCCTCGAACGACGACGACATCGTGTTCGCCGTGTACATGCCGCCGCACGACCCGGACGACGGGCAGGCATTGCGCTCGATGCCGTCGAAATCCTCCTGGCTCATGCGCCCCGCCGTGAATTCGCCGACGGCCTCGAACGCCGACACGATCGTCAGGTCCTTGCCCTTCCAGTGCCCCGGCCTGATCGTGCCGCCGTACACGTAGATGCCGGGGACGTTCGTGCGCGCCAGCGCGATCATCCCGCCCGGCATGTTCTTGTCGCAGCCGCCGATCACGACGACGCCGTCCATCCACTGGCCGTTGACGCACGTCTCGATGCAGTCGGCGATCACCTCGCGCGAAATCAGCGAGAACTTCATGCCCTCCGTCCCCATCGACATGCCGTCGGAAATGGTGGGAGTGCCGAACACCTGCGGATTCGCACCGGCATCGCGGATGGTCGCGATGGCCACGTCGGCCAGTTTCTGCAGGCCCGAGTTGCAGGGCGTGATCGTGGAATGGCCGTTGGCGACGCCGATCATCGGCTTGTCGAAATCCTCCTTGCGATAGCCCATCGCGTAATACATCGAGCGGTTCGGGCTGCGGGCGACGCCTTCGGTCACGTGGCGGGAACGGCGGTTGTAAGGCATGGTCGGCTCCTGATGGGACGATTTTCCCAGCATGCCGCGCGGACCGGCTCGCGTCAAATGGGCGGTCACGCGTGCTTCTGATATGCTGCGCGAATCACAGACACGCCCCCCATACGATGAACATCGAAACGCGCCTGCTGCGCTACTTCGTCACCGTGGCCGAGGAACTGCACTTCGGCCGCGCCGCCGCGCGCCTGCACATGACGCAGCCGCCGCTGTCGCAGGCGATCGCCGCGCTGGAGGACGGCCTCGGCACCGCGCTGTTCCTGCGCAACCGCCGCACGGTCGCGCTGACGCCGGCCGGGAGCGCCCTGCTGCCCGAAGCCCGCCGCATCCTGAACGAGGCCGCCCTGCTGCCCGAACTGGCGCGGCGCGCTGCCAGCGGGGCAGCGGGCCGGCTGGCGCTCGCGTTCATCACCTCGGCCGACTACAGCGTGCTGCCGCCGTTCCTGCGCCGCTACAGCGAACGCTATCCGGGCGTGCAGCTGTCGTTGCAGGAAGCGACATCGGATGTGCAGGTGGACGAACTGCTGCGCGGCCGCATCGACGCCGGCCTCCTGATCCCCCCGCTGCCCGACCGCGCACGCGCCGAGCTCGATTACATGAAGGTGCTGGACGAGCCGCTGATCCTGTGCGCGCCCGCGGGACTGCTGCGCAAGAAGGGGCCGGTCGCGCTGCGCCACCTGCCCGCCCTGCCATTGATTATTTTTCCGCGCGAGATCTCGCCCGCGCTGCACGACGCGATCCTGTCCTGCTTCCGTGAAGCCGGCATCACGCCGGCCATCGGCCAGCAGGCGATCCAGATGCAAACGATCGTGAGTCTGGTCTCCGCAGGCATGGGGTTGGCACTTGTGCCACAATCCGTGTCGAACCTGATGCGGCCGGGCGTAGAATACCGTGCCCTCGCCGACCCGACCCCGCTGGTCGAGACCGGCATCGCATGGCGCCGCGATAATCCTTCGCCGGTGCTCAAGGGCTTCCTGGAACTACTGAGGACAATTTAATTATGCTCGTTCACCCGCAACCGAACCCGGTCGCCTTCAGCATCGGCCCCGTCGACATCCACTGGTACGGGATCATGTACGTGGTCGCCTTCGCCCTGTTCATCCTGCTCGGCCGCGTCCGCATCAAGACGCAGGCCCACGTGCAGGCGCAGGGCTGGACCAACACCGACCTCGACGACATGCTGTTCTACGGGATGCTGGGCGTGGTGATCGGCGGACGCCTCGGCGAAGTGCTGTTCTACCGCCCGGACTATTATTTCTCGCACCCGGCCGAGATCTTCATGACGTGGCACGGCGGCATGTCGTACCACGGCGGCTTCCTCGGCGTGCTGATCGCGATGGCGCTGTGGGCCAGGAAGCGCGGCCGCAACCTGCTCGACGTGTACGATTTCATCGCGCCCATGGTCCCCATCGGCTATGCGTGCGGCCGTCTCGGTAATTTCATCAACGCGGAGCTGCCGGGTCGCCTGGCCGATCCGAACCTGCCGTGGGCGATGCTGTGGCCGGGCGTGGAAGGGCTGCGCCATCCATCGCCGCTGTACCAGATGCTCGTCGACGGCATCCTCGTCTTCGTGATCATGTGGCTGTTCGCGCGCAAGCCGCGGCCGCGCCTCGCCGTCGGTGCGCTCTACACGCTGCTGTATGGCTGCGCGCGTTTCTTCACGGAGTATTTCCGCGTGCCCGATTGGGAGACGCATGTGATGGGGTTGCCGATCACGTCGGGGCAGGTGTTGTCGCTGCCGATGATCGTGGCGGGGCTCATTATGTTGGGGTGGGCGTATTCCGGTGCGAACAAGCGGGCCGTGCACGCCTGACCATCTGCGAACGTCCGCGTGGGCACGGGGTGCCCACCCTGTAAGAGCAAAGTTGTAATGTCCGCTTCTAGCAAAGTAGAAATGTCCGCTTTTGCTAGATAGTTCATGCTGTCGATTCCGAACGGTTTGGAGTCGAGTGTGGGCAAAGTCGGGAGCATTACGATGGAAGAGTTGGAGCGCGCCGATATCATCGCGGCTTGTGCCAAAGGTGAGATCACGGCGGTCATTGCAGCGAAGCGGTTGGGAATCACGACGCGGCAGGTTCGACGGCTGCAAAAGCGATTTGACGAAGACGGCGAACGTGGAATGATCTCCAGGCACAGGGGCAAGCCGAGCAATAATCGGCTTGCGCCCGAGTTGGCGCAAAAGGCATTGCAGCTGGTGCGCGAGCGCTATGCCGATTTTGGGCCGACGCTGGCGTGCGAGCAGTTGCGGGAGCGGCACGACTTGTGCCTATCGAAGGAAACTTTACGCAACTTGATGATTGAGGCCGGCTTATGGATTCCGAAAGCGGCCCGAAGTGCACGCTTGTACCAGCCGCGGGAACGACGGCCTTGCGTCGGCGAGTTGGTCCAGATAGACGGTAGCCGTCATCACTGGTTTGAAAAGCGCGACAACGCTTGTACCTTGCTGGTTTATGTCGACGACGCGACGGGAAAGATCCTGCATCTGCACTTCGCGGAGACTGAAACGACCGCCAGCTATTTCGCGGCCACTCGGCGATACATCGAACAGCATGGCAAGCCGCAAGCCTTCTATGCTGACCGAGCAGCGGTGTTCCGCTCGCCGTCGGCAACGAGTCGTACGAAGACCCAGTTCCAGCGTGCGCTCGACGAACTCGGCATCGAACTGATCTGTGCGAATTCCCCGCAAGCCAAAGGCCGCGTGGAACGTCTCAACCGTACTTTGCAAGACCGGCTGGTCAAGGCCCTGCGATTGGACGGCATCAGTGACATCGAAGCCGCCAACGTCTGGAGTGGCGACTTCATTCAACGTTACAACGCGACCTTCTCCCGGGTTCCGCGCAGCTCGCTCGACGTCCATGCGCCACTGCGTCCCGACGAGGATCTGGCGCTGATTCTGTCACTGTGCGACCACCGTAAGCTCACTGCCAAACTCACCCTGCAGCATGGCAAGCGGCTCTATCGCCTCGAAGACAAGCCAGCGTTACGTCAGCTGATCGGGCAGTCCATCAATATCCATACGTATGCCGATGGCCGAGTTGAGATTCGGGCAGACAGTCACGTACTCGCATACACCGCTATCGAGCAGCCTGACCGGGCCAACGTGACTTATGTCGATAGCAAAACTATTCATCACACCCTCGACAAGAAGGCGCGCAATCGTAACTACCGCCATGACCAACCTGCTACCGTCATCGCACAGGGTGTGACGGCGGCAAAGAAAATGTCCGCTCAAAAGCGCATTTGAACGCCCCAAAAAGCGGACATTTCTACTTTGCTGAAAGCGGACATTTTAACTTTGCCTTTACACACCCTACGACTCCGATCATCGTAGGGTGGGCTCCCCGAGCCCACCAAGCGTCACGCAACGCCCATCATCTCCAGCACCTTGTCCCACTGCCCTTTCGTGACCGGTGAAATGGACAACCTGCTGCCCTTCTGCAGCAGCACCATGTCTTCCAGCGCCGCCACCCCGCGCATCTCGGTCAGCGGCAGATAACGCCCTTCCGTCACCGCCGTCACGTCGACGGAGATCCAGCGCGGCTGCTCGCGCGTCGCCTTTGGATCGAAATAATGGCTGGAAGGGTCGAACTGCGACGCATCGGGATACGCGCCGCTGGCCACCTTCGCGATGCCCGCCACGCCCGGCACCGCGCAACTGGAGTGATAGAACAGGACGCCGTCGCCGACCTCCATCTGGTCGCGCATGAAATTGCGGGCCTGGTAGTTGCGCACGCCGAACCAGGCGACCGTCTTGCCGGGCGCCTTGAGGACGTCGGCGAAACTCACTTCATCGGGTTCGGATTTCATCAACCAGTAGCGCATGCGCGGGTCTCCATTCGTCAGCACAAATGAAAAAGCGGCTGCGAACTTATCGTACGCAACCGCTTCGGAATATATCCCCGCCTGTGCCGTTTTTGCCGGCATCCCGAACCTGATGGCTCAAGGTGGTCGTAGTCAGTTCAATTTCGGGTTCGTCGAACTAGCGACGATCGCGCCCACCAAACATGTTCCACAACCTATGCGAAAGAATGGTTCAAGGAATATATGGCAAATCTCGAACACCGCAGGGTAGACGGCAGTTTACTACGATGGCCGGGCATGTCAAACGTTTTTAGGCTCAGGCCAGGTTTTGGTCGGCCGAGAGTGCGGCATCCAACACCGTGTGCATCGCCTCGAGTTTCTGCTTGACTTCCAGGATCGTCAGGTCCGCCAAGGGTCCCTGCGGCGCTTTCACGGACAGGAATTCGGCGGCCACCGACAGCGCCGCCATCACGGCGATGCGGTCCGTGCCCTTGACCTTGCCCGAGTCGCGCAATGCACACATTTTGCCGTCGAGATAGGCCACGGCTTCGCGCAGCGTCTTCTCTTCGCCGTCGCGGCACGCCAGGCGATACGGCAAGCCCATGATGGTTACGTCCAGTTGGATCATTGCGGGGCCTCGGCGTCGTCGGTCGTCGTTTCGGGCGCGGGTTCGAGGTGCGCCAGCAGGGCTTCGACGCGCTGCTGGGCCGCGATCAGCCGGTTCTTGAAGTCGACGTTTTCCGCGCTGAGCAAGGCGTTCGCCTGGCGCAGCAAATAGTTCTCGCTGCGCAGCGCCTGGGTCAACTGGGCGAGCCGGTCGATCTTATCGGAGAGGTCTTGGAATTCGGAAATCATCCGTAACTATAGGATCGTCTTGAATTTTTCGTCAACAGGCGCGCGCTCCCGTGCGATCGTGCGCCCTGTCGCGGACGTTCGATGTTACCCTCATGTGCTTATGCATTCATCAACCGCCGCCCGGTCGCGCATCCGGCGGCGCGCCTTCCGTATTGTCCCGGCCCGTCCGAATCGGTTGCGAAACCGCAAAAAATTCCGTTAAAACCCGAACGCTGTGGCTTGAAATGCCAAATTATCGTCCCTATAATTAGCACTCGTTAGTAGAGAGTGCTAACAAACCTTTCTACGCCGCAGTGAGTCGATCCCGAGGATGGCTGGCTGCGGTCCCTGGATAGCTCGTCAAACCAACTAAAAGGAGTTTTGCATGAACCTTCGCCCATTGCACGATCGCGTGATCGTGAAGCGTCTCGACCAGGAAACCAAGACTGCATCCGGCCTGATCATCCCCGATGCGGCGGCCGAGAAGCCGGACCAAGGTGAAGTGCTGGCCGTTGGCAACGGCAAAGTGCAGGAGAACGGCAACGTCCGTGCGCTGGAAGTGAAAGTCGGCGACCGCGTCCTGTTCGGCAAGTACTCGGGCCAGGCCGTCAAGGTCAACGGCGAAGAGCTGCTGGTCATGCGCGAAGAAGACATCATGGCCGTCGTGGCCCAGTAATTCGTCCAATAACTTCCTGAAAAATCGGAGAATCAAATATGGCAGCTAAAGATGTAGTGTTCGGCGACGTAGCACGCGCCAAGATGGTCGAGGGTGTCAATATCCTGGCCAACGCAGTCAAGGTCACCCTGGGCCCGAAAGGCCGCAACGTCGTGCTGGAACGTTCGTTCGGCGCCCCGACCGTCACCAAGGACGGTGTCTCGGTCGCCAAAGAGATCGAACTGAAAGACAAGCTCATGAACATGGGCGCGCAGATGGTGAAGGAAGTCGCATCGAAGACCAGCGACAACGCCGGTGACGGCACCACCACCGCGACCGTGCTGGCGCAAGCCATCGTCCGCGAAGGCATGAAGTTCGTTGCCGCCGGCATGAACCCGATGGACCTGAAGCGCGGCATCGACAAGGCCGTCGCCGCCACCGTCGAAGAACTGAAGAAGATCGCCAAGCCGACCACGACCTCGAAAGAGATCGCGCAAGTCGGTACCATCTCGGCCAACTCGGATTCGTCCGTCGGCGAGCGCATCGCCGAGGCGATGGAAAAAGTCGGCAAGGAAGGCGTCATCACCGTCGAAGACGGCAAGTCGCTGAACGACGAGCTGGACATCGTGGAAGGCATGCAGTTCGACCGCGGCTACCTGTCGCCGTACTTCATCAACAACCCGGACAAGCAGGTTGCCGTTCACGAGAATCCGTTCGTCCTGCTGTGCGACAAGAAGATCTCGAACATCCGTGACCTGCTGCCGGTGCTGGAGCAAGTCGCCAAGGCTGGCCGTCCGCTGGTCATCGTCGCCGAAGACATCGAAGGCGAAGCGCTGGCGACCCTGGTCGTCAACAACATCCGCGGCATCCTGAAGACCGTTGCAGTGAAAGCCCCGGGCTTCGGCGACCGTCGCAAGGCCATGCTGGAAGACATCGCCATCCTGACCGGCGGCCAGGTGATCGCGGAAGAAGTCGGCCTGACCCTGGAAAAGGTCACGCTGAACGAACTGGGCCAGGCCAAGCGTATCGAAGTCGGCAAGGAAAACACCATCATCATCGATGGCGCCGGTGCCGCCGAAGCGATCGAAGCGCGCGTCAAGCAGATCCGCATCCAGATCGAAGAAGCGACCTCGGACTACGACCGTGAGAAGCTGCAGGAGCGCGTGGCCAAGCTGGCCGGCGGTGTTGCCGTGATCCGCGTCGGTGCCGCGACCGAAGTCGAAATGAAAGAGAAGAAAGCACGCGTGGAAGACGCGCTGCACGCCACCCGCGCTGCCGTCGAAGAAGGCATCGTCCCGGGCGGTGGCGTGGCCCTGCTGCGCGCCCGCGCCGCACTGCAGGTCAAGGGCGACAACCCGGACCAGGAAGCCGGCATCAAGATCGTCCTGCGCGCAATGGAAGAGCCGCTGCGCATGATCGTCCAGAACGCCGGTGAAGAGCCGTCGGTCGTCGTCGCCGCCGTCATCAACGGCCAGGGCAACTACGGCTACAACGCCTCGAACGGCACCTATGGCGACATGGTCGAAATGGGCGTGCTGGATCCGGCCAAGGTCACCCGCTCGGCCCTGCAGAACGCAGCGTCGATCGCCGGCCTGATGCTGACCACCGACTGCATGGTCTCGGAAGTCGTCGAAGACAAGCCGGCCGCTGGCGGCATGGGTGGCATGGGCGGCATGGGCGGCATGGGCATGGACGGCATGATGTAATAACCGGTCCCCGCGCCGTACTACGTCGCACCGGAAGCCCGCAGGGTTCGCGCCCTGCGGGCTTTTTCTTTTGTCCGGACTAACCGTGCGAGCCTTGAACCGCAGCCGCTGCATACTGGCGGCATCGACTTGCAAAGCGGAGGCACCATGGCGGCAGTGAACCTGGACGAACTCGAACACGCGGCCCTCGTCGTCGACGATGGCGAAGGCCGCGCCACGGCCCTCGTCGCGCGCGCGACGGGCATGATCCATTTGCTCAACGACGACTACATGGACGAGGAAGCGCCAATGCCGGCCGACGCGGGCGCCGGCAGGAGCACGGAAGATAGCGACTACGTGGCCGTGCCGCCCGCGAGCACGCTCGGCATCGGCGACCAGCTCGTGTTCCGCTTCGCCGCCACGCACCTCGCGGGCGACCAGGCGGCGATCCGCGACCTCGTCCGCGCCGAAGACACCGACGGCTTCGAGCGCCTGCTCGACGAGCGCGGCGCCACCGAGTCGTGGCAGCGCTTCCGCACCGAGGAAACGCAGACCGCGCTGCGCCGCTGGTGCGACGAGCACGGGCTGCGGGTCGCAGGCTGACGGCTCAGAACCGGGCCTCGAACGCCGCGCGCACACTGGGGCGGCGTACGTTGACGATACGGTTGCGCAGCACGCCGTCCAGCGTCGCGTAGCTGCTGTCGTTGACGAAGTCCGAGCCGAGCACGTTCACGGCCGTCACGCGCAGTGTCGATCCCGCGCCCAGTTTCCAGGCCGCGTAGATGTCGAGGTCACGCTGCGCGTGCAGGTACACCATCTGGTTCGTGGAAACGCGCACCGTGCCGCCCTGGCGAAACGCGAAGTTGACACCGGCCGAGAACCGGTTGCGCCGCCAGTCGGCGCCAAGGTTGGCGGACAGCGGCACCTGCTGGTTGAGCCGGTTGTCCGGGCCGCGCACGCCATCCACGTGCGACCAGTTGCGCGCGACGTCGCCGCGCAGTTCCAGCGTCCGCACCGGGAAATGCGTTTCGAGTTGGAGCGTGCGCGTCGTCGCGCTGCCCACGTTTTCCGGCTGCGACACCCAACGGCCTGCGGCCGCATCGAAGCGGACCAGGTTGCGCGTGGTGTCGTCGATGCGGCGCTGCGATGCGCTCACCGAGAACAGCGCGCCCGGTGCCCATTCGCGTTCATAGGCCGCATCGATGGCGAGCGCCAGTTCCGGCTTCAGGTTCGGGTTGCCCCGCACGTCCGGCTCGACCTGGCTGTTGTTCACGGTTGTGTAGCGGTGCGGCAGCAGCGCCTCCATGCCGGGCGCCTTGTACGTGCGCGCGACAGCGAGGCGCACACGGTCGTTGCGCTTCCCCGGCAATTGATACAGCGTCTGGACGATGGGACTGAACACGCTCGACCACGACCGCGCGCTGCCGAAGCCGGCGCCGTCGGCACGGATGCGCACGCCCTCCCAGCGCGTGCCGAGATAGGCCGACCAGGCGGGCGTTACCTGCCACTCGTCCTGTGCGTACAAGGCCAAACGTGTGACGGTGCCCGTGTAGCGCTCGTCGCCGTGCGGGATGACGAGCGATGGTTGCGTCGGATCGCGTTCGCGGCGGGCGTCCTCGCGGTGCGCGCGGCCTGCGTCCCAGCCGACGGCCAGCGCGTGGCCTTCCCACAGCGGCAAGGTCGCCTTGCCGGTCGTGCCGACGTCGCGGTCATGGCCCGTCGAGTCGATGTCGCGGCGGAGTGATCCGACGGCCGGATTGCCGCCCGCATCGCGGTCGCTGCCATTGTCCGTGTGGCCGCCGGAGGCATTGAACTTCGTCTCCAGCTGGCCCCCGCCTTCGAAGCGGTGCACCCACTCGAGCGCCGCGCGCACCGAGCCCATGTCGTTGCTCATGCGGATGTCCTGGCGCGGATACGGCGCCGCCTCGCCCAGCCATGTCGTCACCGGAGAACGGACGCCGACGCGGAAGCGGTTCAATGTCGCGAGTCCCTCCAGCGCGAGCGTGTCGCCGCCGTCCAATGTCCACGCGAGCCGGGGCACGAGGCTCAGCGTCGCCAGGTGACCTTGTTCCCGGCTGGCCGTCGTGCGCAGCAAGGTCGGGCGGCCGGCCGCGTCGAATCCTTCCTCGCGTGCGGGCACGTCGCCATCGAAGTCGTTGCGCATCGCCTCCAGCGCGAGCGAATACGAGAACCGGTCGCGCTTGTCCGCCACGCGCAGGCTCGCATTCGGGCTGCGCGTGTCGCGGCCCGCTTCGATACCGGCCTTGAACTCGCGCTCCCGGGTCCGGACGACCTTCTTCAGCACGATGTTGATGGTGCCCGCGATGGCCTGGGTCGGCAGGTCCGCACTGGCCGCGCGCCGCACCTCGATGCGCTCGACGGCATCGGGCGCCAGCGTGTCGAACGCGACGCCGGGCGGCACACGTTCGCCGTCGACGAGCACCTGCGTATAGCCGTTGCCCAGTCCCTGCAGCCGCACCTCGCCGCCGCGCCCGGCGGCACCGTTCACCGTCACACCCGGTATCCGCTTGAGGACGTCGAGCAGGTTCGTGTCGCCGTATTTCACGAGGTCCTCGTGGCGGACGACGATGCGGGCCGCGGTGTCGTCGCGGCGTGGGTCGTAGTCGGTCGCTTTGCCGCGCACGTCGACTTGCGCGGGCGGGGTGTCCTGCGCCAGGGCGGAGGCCGACACGATCAGGGAGGCAAGGATGGTGCGGCGTGGCGACATGGGACCCCGGCTGGTTGATTGTTCAATATGACAGCCGGACTGTAGCATTAAATTCCAATAATGCGCAATGTTTACTTCCAATTGGTAGCAATCATTAATTCCGACAATAAGAAAAAATTATTGCCACTCTCGTCCGTTTTTGTTCAGCATCTGCCATACTTCCCTTACCACATTGGCACGGAGGAACGACACGTGAAACGATTTGCACTGCTTGCGGCCTTGCTGGCCGCGCTGCCGCTGACCGGCATCGCCGGCCCCGCCACGTCGCCGGAACGGCAGATCGACGCGCTGTTCGCCCAGTGGAACCGGCCGGCCGTGCCCGGCGCCGTGGTCGGGGTGATCCGCGACGGCAAGGTGGTACTGACGAAGCGTTACGGGATGGCCGACATCGAACGCGGCGTGCCGATGTCGCCGTCCGCCGCCTTCTTCATCGGCTCGATGTCCAAGCAGTTCACCGCGCTTGCCATCCACCTGCTGGCACACGACGGCAAGCTGTCGCTCGACGACGACGTTCATAGGTACCTGCCCGACGTGCCGGACTTCGGCAAGAAGATCACCATTCGCCACCTGTTGCACCACACGAGCGGATTGCGCGATTACTTCGACTTGATGGCCATGGCGGGCCTGCGCCCGGGCGACGTGATCGCCGAGGACAAGGCGCTGGCGTTGATCAGGCGCCAGCGCACACTCAACTTCGAACCCGGCCAGGAATGGGATTACTCGAACACCGGCTACGTGCTGCTCGCGCGGATCGTGGAGCACGTGGCCGGCAAACCGTTTGCCGAATTTGCACGCGAACGCATCTTCGTCCCGCTCGGCATGACGCACACGTTGTTCCAGCAGGACTACCGTACCCTCGTGCCCGGCCGTGTCCTGTCGTACGTGCCCGGCGACACCGGGGGCTACCAGTTCGCGCCGGTCAACATCTCGCCGGTCGGCGACGGCGGCGTGCTGACGACGCTGGGCGACCTGGCCCTATGGGATCGCAATTTCTACGACGGACGCGTCGGCGGAATGGACGTGGTCAGGCAGATGCAGGTCACCGGCGTGCTCAATGACGGCAAGCCGATCGGGTACGCCTCCGGCCTGTTTGTCCACAACTACCGCGCCTTGCGGCTCGTCGAGCATGGCGGCACGATCGGCGGCTACAGCACCCAGCTTTGGCGTTTTCCCGACCAGCGTCTGTCGGTCGTGGTGCTCGCCAACACGGCCGACATCGATACGTACCAGACCGTGCGCAGGATCGCCGACATGGCCCTCGACCGCGTACCCGGCGCGGCGCCGGCCGCGCCCGTGGCGCCCGCGAAGACGTTGAAGGAAGTCCAGCTCGACCCAGCGCGGCTGGATGCGCTGGTCGGCTTTTACGCGACGTCGCCGCAATCCGGGATCACCTTCACCAAGGAGAACGGGCGGCTGATGGCGCTCGGCATGGGCTTCCCGAAAATGCCCGTGTTTGCCTATGGCGAGCGCGATTTCTTTGCCAGGGCGACCGATGCCCGCTTCAGCTTCGATCCGCCCGGCAAGGATGGCATCGTCGCGGGCGGCGTCCTGCACTGGGGCCAGCAGGATGTTCCCGCCATGCGTACCGCGCGTCCCCTGCCTTCCGCAGCGGAGTTGCAGCGGCTCGAAGGCGATTTCTACAGCGACGAGCTGCACGTCCTGTATTCGATCGCAGGCAGGGACGGCGACCTCGTGCTGACCTACCCGGGCGGCACGGTCACGCTCGGTTTCAACGGCGAACGCGACTATGCCACGGGCTTTGGCACGATCAAGTACCAGTGCAGCGCCGATGGCTGCACCGGGTTCACGATCAGTACGGAGAGAGCACGCAACGTTCAGTTCAGACGGGTCGCGTTGACCGGGTCACGTTGACCGGGAGATATGAACGCTCCGCTTACGCAAGGTGAATCGGCGCGAACGATTCGGCGAACGGATCTGGTTGATAACCCGCGGCATTGAACAGATGCGTGCACGATTCGTCGATCACCGACCGTAATTTTTCTCGATCAACGCCAAGCACAACGCCACCACGCTTGCGGATGCGTCCGCCAATGATGACAGTATCGATATTGCTGCGTTCAGCAGCATGTACGACAGTACCAATGGCATTATTGACTGGATACAAGTTGAGATCATCGGCACGAATCAGTACGACGTCTGCTTGCTTGCCGGGCGTCAAGCTGCCGATACGGTGCCCCAGGCCAGCACATGCGGCGCCGTCGATCGTGGCTGCCTCCAGCAATCGAAAGGCGTTGGTTGGCGCCTCCGCATGGTGGTGACCACCGAGACGCCGGCTTGCGCCAATCACCCGCTGCAAGTAAAAGGCCACGCGCATTTCCATGAACATATCGCCGCTGTACGACGTTTCGTTATCGACGCTTAAGCCCGGCCGAATACCATGATGTAACGCCGCCTGCCATGCATACATGCCGTCCTCGATGCCATAGTGGGCATCGGAACGTGGGCATACATTCACGCGCACGCCTGCCTCCCGCAGGATTTTCCAGCCGGCGTCAGGCAGGCAAGTGCAGTGATTGAAGATATTGTCCGGACCGAGCAGGTTTTTCCGATGCAAATCGTCGAGCTCGGCTGCCATGCCGCCCCCAAAAAACTCCGTGACGATCGGAATGCCCAGTTCGCGTGCGACCGCCCATTGATCCGGTTCGAGCTGCGCCATCATCGCCAGCGTTACCAGCCCATCCGGATGGTTCTTGAAATACTTGTCTTGCAGGCGGGCGAGGTTTCCTTGCCAGTGCGCCGTGTCCCATGTACCCGAGACGGGCGCGCCTGCCGCGTGGACTGCGCGAATGCCCGTATCGAGCAGCGCTTCGACCGCTGCGTCGGAGTGCGCCGCAGTGCGACTATTGTGCGAGTTGTCGATGACGGTCGTGATACCCGCATCGATACAGCTCAGTGCTGTGATCATGTTGCCGACATAAATGTCACGTGGCCGGTAATATTTGGCGAAGGAGAAATGCGTAGCGTTGCAATAGTCCTCGAGCGATGCCGCATTCGAGTTTATCCGACGCAGCTGCCCTTCCCACGAATGGCGGTGGGTGTCCACCATGCCCGGGATAGCGATCATGTTGGCCGCATCGATCACCTCGGCGCCTTCTGCTTCGAGGTGCAAGCCGACGGCGGCAACGGCACCGTCGACGATGAGGATGTCTCCCTGGGGCAGATTACCGACCTCGCTGTCCATGCTGATGACAGTCGCACCGCGAACCAGGATTCGGGAGGAGGCGGCTGGCAAGGGAGCCAGTATTTGACGGTGTTGATCGGGCATGTCGATGTCTTCCTTCTGTGGTGACGATTCCTTAGTCTAGAGAGAACACGCATGCGGAAAAAGTAGGCACGAGCGTTTTCAGCGTGCAAAAAAGTCGAATAATTCTGAGGTATAGTCCGCTTTTCAAAACGAGGGCCTCGCCGAAACATGGATCGTGTACAAGCAATGCAGGTATTCCTGCGCGTGGTCGAAAGCAGGAGTTTTGTGCGCGCGGCGGAGACCCTCGGCTTACCGGCATCATCGGTCACCAGCATCATCAAGAGGCTCGAAAAACATTTGCAGACACGCCTGCTGAACCGTTCCACGAGAAACCTCAGCCTGACACCGGAAGGTGAGCGGTACTTTTACCGCTGCCGCGAAATACTCGACCTGATCGACGACACGGAATCCAGTCTGCACGGTCCTGCCGAGCGTCCGCAAGGACGACTGCGCGTGGATATGCCGGGCGGTATTGCACATGCCCTGATCCTGCCGCAGCTGGAACAATTCCAGCGGCGGTATCCGGATATCTACCTGATGATCGGCGTAAATGATCGCCAGGTGGACTTGATCCAGGAGGGCGTCGATTGCGTCATCCGTACCGGCAGCCTCAGTGACTCGACGCTGGTCGCCCATCGCTTGGGCGAGCTGCCTTGGATCACCTGCGCGGCGCCATCCTACCTGGATGAAAAGGGTATTCCCGTGGATCTGGAGGATTTGCAGCGACACCAGGCGGTCCACTACTTTTCCAGCACGACGCGACGGGGGAGCGCGCTGCATTTCGTTGAGGACGGGGTCGGCATCGCTGTTCCGGTCCCCGGCACGGTAGCGGTCAACGAGACCGGCCTGTACATCAAGCTGTGCCTCGACGGCCTCGGCTTGATGCAGCTGGCCGAGATTCTGGTGACGGACCATTTGCAAGCAGGAGAATTGGTCGAGGTGCTGGCCGACAGGCGGCCAGCGCCCGTCCCGGTATCACTTCTCTATCCCCATCACCGCTTTCTCTCTCCGGCGATGCGAGCGTTCACGGACTGGACGACCGAGCTGTTCAGCAACGCCGGGCTGAAGTGAAGCCAGGCGTTCCAAGTTGCCGGGCAACACCAGTTGGTTTAGACTGGTTCTTTACCTTTCGATAACCGCCATGTCCGCACGTTCGTTCCGCCTGCTGAGCGCCGCCCTCTTCGCCCTGGCCGCGCTGGCCGCCTGCAAGGGCGAAAAACCGGCGCCGCCGCCGAAGCCGGCCGCCGTCCAGGCGCCGGCCGCGCCCACGCGCACGCGCGACCAGGCGATCGCCGTGCTGATGGCGCTGCCGGAACTCAAGACGTGGTCGGAGCAGATCGAACGGCGCGCGCACGGCGCGGCGCACGGGGCCGTCATCGAGGACGATCCGACCCCGCGCGTCATCGAAGGAAAAAAGTACTATCAGCTGAGCTTCGTGGAAGACCGCAAGCAGAACGTGCACCGCCGCGCCAGCTTCCTCGTGTCGTACGAGGGCGACGACATCCTCGTTGAAGACCTGGACAATGATTCCGTGCAATCGCTGGCCGAATGGCGGCGCAATATCCGCAACGTCGAACTGCAGTCGCGCTGACAGAACAATGGACTGAGTGGACTACTTCGGCTAGGATTTGCATTTTTATTGCAAAAACGGCATGAAAATCCGACTGGCATTCATTCTCTGCCTTGCCGCACTCCTGCAGGGATGCATCCCGATCCCGACCCGCAACACGGACGAGAAGTATTTTTATCTCCCAAATGGGCCATTGCACAGCTATTCGAACGGCGCCGACCTGCAACGCTACTTCGACTGCTACCGCTCCCTCGACGGCGACCAGGAAACCTGTCATGCGCAATACGTGGTCGTCGAACGCGGCTCCAAACCCGACTGGCAACCAATCGTGGTGCACCACGATGCGGTGAATCGACGCTTGAGAGAGGATTTACCGGGCTTCAAACCGGTGTTATCCGCATACAGCGGCACGACCCGGCGCGTAGTAGGACGATGGGAAGAAAACAGAAGTGCGGAGAAGCCCAACGACTTTTTCCCCAACGTGGCATTCATCGATTACGACGCCGCCGCCAACGCAAAACGTGCTCGGCCTGAGCGTCGCGGGGACATGGATTCCATCGACATCTGGTTCCACGAACCCTGGTGCAGGCAGAGGTCGAAGCCGACGCTGCCGATGCTCGTGGTCGAGGACGAGAGTTCTACGTGGATCTTTGTCGACATGGACCCCGCGTGCCAGTCGAGCGCAGCCGACCTGCGCGTTCCGGCCGACATGATGCGCTTCGACCGGCCCGAGCGCTTTGCGGACGTGCTGCACAAGCCCATGAACCTGTTTTACCTGCCCCGGCGCGATACGCATTCCAGCCGGGCCCGCTTCGTCACCAGCGACCCCGTGCGCCTGAAGAACGCACCCGACACCGTGGTCGCCCCCGATCTCGTGCCGATACCGGAAGGGAAGGTCTTCAACCTCGAGTACAACGAATTCAATGACCCGCTCGATGCCATGCCCACTTCGAACTTTCAGTGCAACTATTCGAAAATACAGCTGGTCCAGTGGGTGGTCGGATGGGTCGATACCTACCCGACACTGGATGGATGCCGATCGATCCCCGCGCGGCGCCAGCGCAAAAAATAGGCTGTGTTCGCGATAATTCGGTAACCCGGCCGTTTAGCCGGACTGGGCCGCAGCGCACAGCAACTGCGCCGGCGTCGTCAGGCGACGGTCGTCCAGCACGCGCTGCCATCCAGAGTAATTGATCAGGTAGCGGCTTGCCACGCCACGGAACCGCACCAGCCAGTTCTTGAAACGGCTGTGCCAGCTGTTCACATTCTGGATATGGATGGCGCCGCGCGCCCGTTCGCCGGCCTTCACGTTGACGGCCTCGTGCGTGATGCCGGTCTGGGCCGCAAAGCACTCGTAGGCCGTGGCCCCGTCGCTGATCAGCAGAGTGTCGCCAGGCAGCACGGGCTTCAGGCACTCGTGCAATTGCGCCACCGGCACCGGGCCTCGCCCCGTATGGAAATCCAGCGCTCGGCCGCTGCGATCGCGTGCGACGAGCAGGCAGTCGTGCTCCCCGTCGATGCCGCGCCGTGTTGCCACGCCGCCGCGCTTTCTCGCCGGGCGCGTCAGGCTGCGCGAACCCTTTTGCGACTCGAGGCGGTACGTCTCGTCCGCTTCGACGATGATCGACAGCGTGTTCGGCCGGTCGCGCATCGCGCCTGGCACGAACCGGTGGCGCCACCGGAAGCTGGTCGTCCGGTGCACGTTGACGATGCGCGCCGCGTCGCGCACGGTTCTGGAGTCGAGCACGCATTGCAGATGCGGCAGCCAGCATTCCTTCTTGCGCAGCCAACGAGCACGGCCGAACGGAAGATCCCGGGACACGCGCCAACGCGTTCGATGTGGAACCGGCACGCGACGCGAGGTCGTCATCGTTGACCGAACTCAAACCGGCCCCCGTCAACGCGTCTATCGTGGACGCTGCCGCTGACCGTGCAGCGTCACCGCCCGTTCGCGCGGACGGTGGCGCCACTCCTCCCCCGGTCGGCGGCGCCTCCCCCTCATCGCTTCACACCCGCGCCCGCCACTCTGCCAGGTAATGCTGCGGCGTCTTGCCGAGCAGCTTGCGGAACATGCTCGTGAACGCGCTCGGGCTCGCATAGCCGAGTGCCTCCGCGATCCTGCCCACGCTCTCGCCGCGCGCCAGCATTTCGAATGCGTGCGCCAGGTGCACCTGCTGCACCCACTGGCGGTAGTGCAGGCCCGTCTCGCGCGGGAACAGCCGGATCAGCGTGCGCGCGCTGGCGCCCGCGTCGAGCGCGTGGTCGTCGAGCCGGCGCTGGCTGGCGGGATGCGCCATGATGTCCGCGCACAGGGCCTGCAACCGGCGGTCGCGCGGCCACGGGACGGCGATCGGTACCGTCTCCATGGCCTCCAGCTCCGACAAAATCAGCCGCGCCAGCGCCTCGCCGCGCCCGCCGGGCGGATAGTCGACGGGCTCCGCCGACAGCGCCAGGATCAGCTCGCGCAGCAGCGGACTCACTTCCAGCACCTTGCAGCCGTCGACGAGGCCGCCGGCCGCCTCCTTCTCGATGTACAGCGTCCGCATATTGACCCGGCTGAGCATCGTCAGCTCGTGCACGATGCCGGGCGCGATGAGGAGTGCGCGGCGCGGCGGGATGATCCACACGCCCAGCGCCGTGCGCACCCGCATCACGCCTTCGCTGGCGTACAGCAGCTGCACCCACGGATGGCTGTGGGCTTCGACCAGTTCGCCGTGCTGCACTTCGGACGGCACGGCCGTCACGCTGCGCGGCAGCTTGCGGAACTTCTGGCGGTAGCGGGGAGAAGGCGTGATTGTCACTTGGGCGATGATAAATGGAATATGCGCTTAAATTACCGATATTACACTGGACCGCCATTCATCGGAAAAACCACCATGACCACGCCCACTTCGCCTTCCGTCACGGCGTCCGGGCCGGCCAGCGCCGCGCCCGGGACCGTCCTCCAGATCCTGTTTTCCGTCGCCTTCGTGCACCTGCTGAACGATTGCGTGCAGGCCGTGCTGCCGTCGATCTACCCGCTATTGAAAGAGCAGTTCGCGCTCAGCTTCACGCAAGTCGGCCTGATCACGCTGACGTTCCAGTGCACGGCGTCGCTGCTGCAGCCGTGGATCGGCCTGGCCACCGACAAGCGCCCGATCCCGTTCCTGCTGCCGGCCGGGATGTGCGTGACCCTGGCCGGCGTCGCGCTGCTGGCCGTCGCCGGCACGTTTCCGATGCTGCTGCTGGCCGCGGGCATGATCGGCGTCGGCTCGTCGACCTTCCACCCGGAAGCCTCGCGCGTGGCGCGGCTCGCGTCCGGCGGACGCTTCGGCTTCGCGCAGTCGCTGTTCCAGGTCGGCGGCAACCTCGGCTCCGCATTCGGCCCGCTGCTGGCCGCCGCCATCATCGTGGGCCGCGGCCAGGGCCGCATCGCGTGGTTCATGCTGTTCATCCTCGTCGCCGTGATCGTGCTCGTGGGCGTCGCGCGCTGGTACGGCAGCCACCTCAAGACGATCACGCGCAAGGCCGGCGCGCATGCCGGTTCGACGCTGCCGCGCGCGACCGTCATCCGCGCGCTGGCCGTGCTGGCCATGCTCGTGTTCTCGAAATACGTCTACATGGCGAGCCTGTCGAGCTATTACACGTTCTACCTGATCGAGAAATTCCACGTCCCCGTCGGCACCGCGCAACTGTACCTGTTCGTGTTCCTCGCGGCCGTGGCGGCAGGCACGTTCGCGGGCGGCCCGATCGGCGACCGCATCGGCCGCAAGCGCGTGATCTGGGTGTCGATCCTCGGCGCCGCGCCGTTCACGCTGGCGCTGCCGTATGCAGACCTGTTCTGGACCGGCGTGCTGTCGGTGGTGATCGGGCTCGTGATGTCGTCCGCGTTCTCCGCGATCGTCGTGTTCGCGCAGGAGCTCGTGCCGGGCAAGGTCGGCATGATCGCCGGGATCTTCTTTGGATTGATGTTCGGCGTCAGCGGCATCGGGGCCGCGGCCATGGGGCACCTGGCCGACGTATCCGGGATCGAGACGGTGTATCGGATCGCGTCGTTCCTGCCGTTGCTGGGGATACTGGCGGCGTTTTTGCCGAAGATCGAAGCGCGCCGGTGACGCATCGTGGGCACGGGGTGCCCACCCTACGTGTTTGCTGCCGTAGGGTGGGCTCCCCGAGCCCACCAATTACTACGCGTTTGCTGCCGTAGGGTGGGCTCCCCGAGCCCACCAATTACATGCGTTAGCTATCGAGGTGCGAGATCAGCGCCCTGCGCCCTTCCCCTTCGCCTTCCGTCGCCGCCGGCGGCAACGCCCGCGCATGATGGACGTCGACCGAGATCCCGACCGCCATGATGTCGATGAGGAGCAGTTGCAGGATCCGCGAGATCATCGCGAGGAAGTGCGTGCTGTCCTCCGCGTGGTCCACCGCCAGCAGCACGTCCGCGCGGCGCGCGAGCGGCGACTGGCTATTGCAGATCGCGATGACGTCGGCACCCGCCGCGCGCGCCGCCTCGACGGCCGACAGCAGGTCCGGCAGGCGGCCCGAGTTCGAGATCGCGACGACGACGTCGCCGGGCCCCAGCAGCTCGGCCGCCAGCTTGAACAAATGCGAGTCGCCGTACAGCGCGGTCGGGATGCGGAAGCGGAAGAACTTGTGCTGGCCGTCCAGCGCCACCACGCGCGAATTCCCCATCGCGTAGAACTCCACCCGCTTCGCGCGGCTCACCAGTTCGATCGCGCGGTCGATGGCGCGCACGTCCAGCTGGTCGCGGAACTGCAGGATCGCCGAGATCGTGTTGTCGATGACCTTTGCGGACAGATCGTGCGTGCTGTCGCTGCCGCGCACCTGGCTGTGGCGCACGGGAATCGACCCCGTCAGGCTGCTCGCGAACTTCAGCTTGAAGTCGGCGAGGCCGAGGAAACCGAGCGAGCGGCAGAAGCGGATCACGGTCGGCTGGCTCACGTCCGCCAGCTTCGCAATGCCGGCGATCGGTTCGTTCAGCACGAGGCGCGGCTGCTCCAGCACGAGGGCCGCCACGCGCTGCTCGGCCGGCGTCAGTTCCGGGCGCAGCTTGTGGATGCGGTCCATCAGCGTGTTGCCGCCGCTGCGGCCGCGCAGGTGTTCGGACAGGATGTTCGCGACACCGTCGAATGCCACGTGCGGCGTCGAGATCACGTACGTCGGGATGTCGGACAGGTAGCTCGAAAAGCGGCCCTTCGCTTCGAAGCGGGTGCGGAACGGCGACGTCCTGAACCACTCGCCCAGGCGCGGCACGATGCCGCCGCCGATGAAGATGCCGCCGAACGCACCCAGGGTCACCGCCAGGTTCGCCGCGGCGCCGCCCAGCATGCCGCAGAAGCATTCCAGCACTTCCAGGCACAGCGGATCATCGTCGTCGAGCGCACCGGCGATGATCTCGGCGGACGTGCGCGCGGGCGCCTCCACTTTGTTACGCTCGGCGAGCGCGCGATGGATGATCTCCATGCCGGGGCCGGAGATCAGGCGCTCGTTCGACACGTGGCTCCATTCCCGCCACGCGGTCTGCAGGATCGCGAACTCGCGCTCGTCGCTGGGTGCGAAGTTGACGTGGCCGCCCTCGCTGCCGAGCGTGACGAAGCCGTCGACGGTCGGAATGCCGCCGGAGACGCCCAGGCCCGTGCCCGGTCCGAGCACGCCCAGCACGGCGCCCGGCACGGGTTTGCCGGGACCGACCTGCATCAGGTCCGATTCCTTCAGCCCGGGGATCGCCATCGCCAGCGCCGTGAAGTCGTTCACGATCAACAGCGTGTCCAACCCGAGCTCGCGGCGCACGGCGTCCGTGGAGAATTCCCACGGCCGGTTCGTCATGCGCACGTAGTCGCCGTCGACGGGGTTCGCGAGCGCGAGCGCGCCGTGGTGCAGGCGCGTGTCCGCGTGTTCGGCGAGGTAGAAACGCAGCATCGGGACGATGCCCGAATAGTCGTCGCACTTCAGCACGCGCACCGAGCGGTACGTGCCGGGTGCGGTCTGCAGCGCGAAGCGCGCGTGCGTCGCGCCGATGTCGGCCAGCAGGCGCGGGCCGTCGGCGAACGCCGTACGTGTATTGTCTGGTTGTTCTTCCATTATGCGATTGTACCGAACCAGCCGCCGTACGGTGGCAGCGTGACGGTCGTGCCGTTCACGTCGCCGGACAGGCCGTGGCCTTCCAGCTTCTTCGCCCCGGCGGCTGCCGGCCAGTCGAACGTCAGCGGCGCATTGGTCACGTTGAACACGGCCAGCACCGACGGGAAGCCTTCCTCGTCGCGGCGCAGCGCCAGCGCCTGTTCCGGCACGTCGAAGAACGCGATGTCGCCGCGCGTCAGTTGCGGCAGGCCGCGGCGCCACTGGATGATGTTGCGCGCGAAGTTCAGCGTCGATTGCGGGTCCTTGTCCTGGCCCTCTTCGGCCAGCGCCACGTGCTCCGGCGGCACCGGCAGCCACGGCTTGCCGGTGGTGAAGCCGGCGTTCGGCGTTGCGCTCGTCCACGGCATCGGCGTGCGGCAGCCGTCGCGGCCCTTGAACTCCGGCCAGAACGTGATGCCGTACGGGTCCTGCAGCAGCTCGTAAGGCACGTCCGCTTCCGGCAACGCCAGTTCGTCGCCCTGGTACAGGCACGGCGTGCCTTTCAGCGACAGCTGCAATGCCAGCACAAGTTTGGACAGTGCGGGGGTCCATTCGCCTGCCGACCAGCGCGTGGCGACGCGAATGCTGTCGTGGTTACCGACCGACCACGACGCCCAGCCATCCTTCACCCGCGCATTGAACTCCTCGACCTGGCGGCGGATATGGCGGCTGGAGAACTGGGGCGTGAGCAGGTTGAAGCTGTAGGCCATGTGCAGCTTGTCGCCGCCCGACGTGTAGTCGGCCATCACGGCCAGCGAATCGTCCGCGCCCACTTCGCCGATCGCGACGGCGCCGTATTCGTCCAGCAGCTTGCGCAGCCTTTGCAGGAACGCGATGTTCTCGGGCTGGGTCTTGTCGTGGATGTGCGCCTGCATGCCGTACGGGTTCACGTCCGTGACGGTCGACGTGTCGCGCACGAGGGCCGGCGGATTGCTTTGGAGTGTACGGTCGTGGAAGTGGAAGTTGCAGGCGTCCATGCGCACGCCGTCGACGCCCCGCTCGAGCCAGAAGCGCAGCGAATCCAGGTGCGCCTGCTGCACCGCCGGATTATGGAAGTTCACCTGCGGCTGGTTCACGAGGAAGTTGTGCATGTAGTACTGCTTGCGGCGGCTGTCCCACTGCCACGCCGGGCCCCCGAATACGGACAGCCAGTTGTTGGGCGGGTTGCCGTCCGGGAGAGGATCGGACCACACATACCAGTCGGCCTTCGGATTGTCGCGGCTCGAGCGGCTCTCGACGAACCACGGATGGTTCTCGGCCGTGTGCGCCATTACCTGGTCGATCATGATCTTCAGGCCGAGGCTGTGCGCCTTCGCGACGAGCGCGTCGAAGTCAAGCAGGGTGCCGAACAGCGGGTCGACGTCGCAGTAGTCGGCGATATCGTAGCCGAAGTCCTTCATCGGCGACTTGAAGAACGGCGACAGCCAGACGATGTCCACGCCCAGGCTGGCGATGTAATCCAGCTTGGCGGTGATGCCCGGCAGGTCGCCCACGCCGTCGCCATTCGTATCGAGATAGCTGCGCGGATAAACCTGGTAGATGATGGCTTCGCGCCACCACGGATTCTTGTCGTGCGAGGAAGTGGTCATGTGGTGTCTCTCCAGTAATTTTACGCAATATACAGGATGAAATCCTCGATGACAATCGGCGCAAAAATCGACGTCTATAGCAAATCTTCATTTAAATCATTGACTTACAATATTTCGCACAAAAATAATCACCACGAATCGGTAGTCAAACTACATCAACAAGTGTTAGCCTGTCGCGTCAACAAAACACCTGCCATCATGACCCGAACGACTCTCCGCGCCGCCGGCGCCCTGCTCTCCTGCCTGGCCGCCACCGGCGCCCACGCCGCCATCGGCCCGGACGCCTGCGACAGCAAAACCTTCGAGACCGTCCTGCATCCGGCCGCCGCGCAATACGACGCGCGCGCCGTCTGGCTCGACGGCAGGACGATCCAGTGGCCGGGCAGCGCGCCCGCCGGCAACGTCAAGCTGTATCACGCGGCGCGCGGCACGATCGCGGCGCCGAAGGGCGAACTGGTGACCGGTGCGGACGGCGCGATCCGTCCCGACCTGTTCTCCGGCCCCGTGCCGCCCGGTTTTACCTACCTGGCCCCGGGCCCGGTGCTGCGGGTGGGCGATGCCGATGCGACCAGGCTGCCCGACCTGCACCGCGGCCAGCTCGTGCTCGTGCGCGAGGATGCGGCGGGCCGCGTGCTGGACGCCACGCGCATCCAGGCGGCCGGCGCGCTGGACGATTTGTACGCCGCTGCCGCCGACCTGCCGCGACTGGGCGTGGACGTGGGCAGCGGGCGCACGCGCTTCGCGGTGTGGGCACCGACCGCGCAGCAGGCTGCCGTCTGCGTGTACGACGGCGGCACGGGCGGCGTGCGCGCGGTCTACCAGATGGAATTCGACCGCCGCACGGGCGCATGGCGCGCCGCGCTGCCGGGCGATTTGACCGGCAAGTATTACAAGTACGCGGTCGACGTGCCGGTCGATGCGGGCATCGTGCGCAACCTCGTCACCGATCCGTATTCGATCAGCCTGACGACGGATTCGAAGCGCAGCTACATCGCACGCCTGGACGCGCCGCGCCTGAAGCCGGCCGGCTGGGACACGACACCTGCGCCGCAGACGGTGAAACACCAGACCGACATGGTCGTGTACGAACTGCACGTGCGCGACTTTTCGCGCGACGACGCGAGCGTGCCGGTCGCGCATCGCGGCAAATACCTCGCGTTCACCGATACCGGTTCGGACGGCATGAAGCATCTCGCGGCACTGGCGCGCAGCGGCCTGACGGACATCCACCTGCTGCCCGTGTACGACATCGGCAGCGTGCCCGAGACGGCGTGCGCCGTGCCGCAACCGGCCGGCACGCCGGACGGCGACACGCAGCAGGCACTGATAAAACGCACGGCGGAGACGGACTGCTTCAACTGGGGCTACGACCCGTTCCACTACAACGCGCCGGAAGGCAGCTACGCGACCGATCCGGCCGACGGCGCGCGCCGCATCGTCGAGTTCCGCCAGATGGTGCAAAGCCTGCACAGGACGGGCCTGCGCGTCGGCATGGACGTCGTCTACAACCATACGTTCATCGCGGGGCAGAACGAGAGATCCGTCCTCGACCGCGTCGTGCCCGGCTACTACCACCGCCTGGACGCGAGCGGCGCGATCGAACGCTCGACGTGCTGCGACAACACGGCGACGGAACACCGCATGATGGGCAAGCTGATGATCGATTCCGTCGCGCTGTGGGCGAAGGAATACAGGATCGATTCGTTCCGCTTCGACCTGATGGGCCACCAGCCGCGCGCCGTCATGGAAGACCTGCAGAAAAAAGTCAACGCAGCCGCGGGCCGCAACGTCCAGCTGATCGGCGAAGGCTGGAACTTCGGCGAAGTGGCGGACGGCGCCCGCTTCATGCAGGCGTCGCAGCTGTCGCTGAACGGCAGCGGCATCGGCACGTTCAACGACCGCCTGCGTGACGCCGTGCGCGGCGGTTCCGCGGGCGATTCGGGCGAGGCGATGTTCGGCCGCCAGGGCTGGATTAATGGCCTCGTCTACGATCCGAACGCACATGCCGGCACGCGCCCCGCCGCCGACCTGTTGAAAGCCGCGGACCTGGTGCGCGCGGGGCTCGCGGGCTCGCTCCGTTCGTATCCGCTGCACACGTTCGACGACAAGACCGTGCGGCTGGAAGCCATCGACTACAACGGCCAGCCGGCCGGCTATGCGAGCGAGCCGGGCGAGGTCGTAAACTACGTCGAGAACCACGACAACCAGACGCTGTTCGACATCGACGTGTTCAAGCTCCCTGTCTCGACGACGAGCCGGGAACGGGCGCGCGTTCAGGTGCTGGGCATGGCGGTCGACGCCTTCGCGCAGGGCGTCGCGTACTACCACGCGGGCATCGACGTGCTGCGCTCGAAATCGCTGGACCGCAACAGCTTCAATTCGGGCGACTGGTTCAACCGCATCGACTGGACCTACCGCGACAATCACTTCGGCACCGGCCTGCCGCCCGCGGACGACAACGGCCGCGACTGGCCACTGCTGCAGCCCCTGCTGGCCGACGCCGCCATCAAGCCGGCGCCCGCCGACATCGCCTTCACGCGCGACGCGTTCCGCGACCTGCTCGCCATCCGCGCCAGCTCCACGCTGTTCCGGCTGCCGACGGCGGCCGCTATCCGCCAGCGCCTGCGCTTCTTCAACACGGGCAGCGCGCAGGTCCCGACGGTGGTCGCCGCGCACCTGGACGGCCGCGGCCTGGCCGGCGCCGGGTTCGCCGGCATCACCTACGTCATCAACGTGGACAAGGTCGGGCACACGGTGGCGGATCCGGAGGCCATCGGCAAGCGCATGCGCTTGCACCCCGTGTTCCTGTCCGAACACGTGGCCGACAAACGGGCCACGCAGGCGACGTTCGATGCCGCGACGGGCGCGTTCTCGGTGCCGCCGCGCACGGCTGTCGTGTTCGTCGAGGAGTGAAGAGCGCGCGCCCGTCGCGCTGCCGGTGCTAGTATTTTTTCGTCCTCAACACGGGAGCACTGGCATGAGCAATATTCGCGCATGGGCCGCCCAGTCCGCCGGCGGCCCTTTGGCACCGTTCGCATATGACCCGGGCCCGCTGGGACCGGAAGACGTGGAAGTCGAGGTCGAGCATTGCGGCGTCTGCCATTCCGACCTCTCCATGCTGGACAACGAGTGGGGCATCACCGCGTACCCGTTCGTGCCCGGCCACGAAGCCATCGGCCGCGTGGCCGCGCTCGGCGCCATCGCCGCGGCCAAGGGCCTCACCATCGGCCAGCGCGTGGGCGTGGGCTGGAACGTGCGCAGCTGCCAGCACTGCGCGGCCTGCCTCCGCGGCGATTTTCACTTGTGCGCCAGCGTGCAGGCGACCATCGTCGGCCACCACGGCGCCTTTGCCGACCGCGTGCGCGCCCACTGGATCTGGACCATCCCGATTCCCGGCGCGCTGGCGGCGCAGAACGCCGGACCGCTGCTGTGCGGCGGCATCACCGTGTTCGCGCCGCTGCTGCAGCTGCACGTGCCGCCGACGGCGCGCGTGGCGGTGTTCGGCATCGGCGGCCTCGGTCACATGGCGCTGATGTTCACCCACGCCTGGGGCTGCGACGTGACGGCGTTCACGTCCTCGCCCAGCAAGGTGCAGGAAGCGCTGAGCTTCGGCGCCCACCACACGGCCTCGAGCCGGTCCGACGCCGACATGCAGCGCCTGGCCGGCAGCTTCGACTTCGTATTCATCACGGCCAACGCGCCGCTCGACTGGGACGCCGTCATCGCCCTGCTCGCGCCCGGCGGCCGCCTGCACTTCCTCGGCGCCGTGCTGCAGCCCGTGCCCGTGCAGGTCATGAGCCTGATCATGGGCCAGCGCGCCATCTCCGCGTCGCCGACGGGCAGCCGCGCCCAGATCGACACGATGCTGCGCTTCGCGACCCACCACCACGTCGCGCCGAAGGTCGAGCACTTCCCGATGCGCCGCGTGAACGAGGCGATGGACCATCTGCGTGCCGGCAAGGCGAGCTACCGGATCGTGCTGGACGCGGATTTCGCCTGACGACGACAGCGCGGCTGGACCGATTGCAACATTGGTCCAGCCGCTCTACAATGGTCCGACGACAGGCTGCCCACCACGGAGACCATGAAACTCGCGTTCCTCGCCGTCCTCGCCCTCTGCACCCCGGCCGGTGCCGCCACCCGGTTTCCATCGAACGGCGCCACCGACGTCAATCCGGACACGCATCTGGTACTCCGCTTCGCCAGCCCGCCGACGATCGGCCACGCCGGCAGGATCCGCATCTACGACGCGGCCGACGACAAGCTCGTCGACGAACTGGACCTGGGCATCCCGCCCGGCCCCACCGAACGCGCGCCCGGCCCGTATCCGCCCTACCTCGCCACGAGTTACGACTACGGCGGGCCGCGCCGGACCAATGCCGACACGACGCCGGGCACGCCGTCCGCACCGGGCGTCCAGCCTGCCGCGGGCAACTACCAGCTGACGATCATCGGCGGCTTCACGGACGGCTTTCATTTTTATCCCGTGATCGTGCACGGCAACGCGGCCACGATCACCCCGCACCATAACCTGCTCCGCTACGGGAAGACGTATTACGTGCGGATCGACCCGGGCGTGCTGACGGTGGCCGACGGCAGCTTCAAGGGCGTCGACGACTGGCGCTTCACGACGAAGGCCCGTGCGCCGGCCGCGGATGCGCGCCGCGTGACCGTGGCGGCGGACGGCAGCGGCGATTTCGACACCGTGCAGGGCGCGCTCGACTGGGTACCGGACCGGCACGCCGGCCGCGTCACGATCTTCGTGAAGAACGGCGACTACGAGGAGATCGTCTACGCCCGCAACAAGCACGACGTCACCGTACAAGGCGAGAGCCGCGACGGCGTACGCATCCATTACGCGAACAACGAGGTGTTCAATCCGCATCCGCCGAACGTCGGCACGAACGAGTTGCCGGGCACGTTCCCGTCGCGGCGCGCGGCGTTCGCGCTCGACCATGTGCGCGGCATGGTGCTGGAGAACCTGACCATCGCGACGACGGCGAACGGCCAGGCGGAAGGCCTGCTGCTCAACGGCGAGCGCACGATCGTGAAGAACGTGACGATCGAAGGCGCGGGCGACGCGCTGCAGACGAACGGCAGCGCGTACTTCGAGAACATCCGCCTGACGGGCACCGGCGACACGATCCTCGGCCGCGGTCCCGCGTACTTCCGCCACTGCGAGATCGCCTCGCGCGGCGCGTTCATGTGGATCCGGAATACGCAGGCGAATCACGGCAACGTGTTCGACCACTGCACGTTCCGTGCGACCGGCGGCGAGACTGCGCTGGCGCGCCTGCCCGACAACAAGGGCCGCAATTATCCGTATGCGGAAGCGGTGCTGCTGGATGCGACCCTGATCGGCATCGCGCCGGAAGGCTGGGGCCCCGTCGACGGCGATGCGTCGCACGTGCGGTTCCTGGAATTCAACAGCCGCGCGGCGGACGGCAAGCCGGTGGACGTCGGCAAGCGGCATCCGGCATCGCGCCGGCTCGACAAGGACCGCGACGCGGACACGATCGCGCACTACCGCGATCCGGCCTGGGTGCTGGGCGGCTGGACGCCTCACTCGCCCTGACGGCTCCCCTTGCGGTAATCGGTCGGACTGCTGCCCGTCCACTGCTTGAAGGCGCGGCAAAAACCGGTGGCGTCGGCGAAGCCCAGGTCGAACGCCAGCGCCGCCACGCCCGTGTTCGAATTGGCGAGCCGGTGGACGGCGATGTCGCGCCGCAGGCCGTCCTTCACCAGCTGGAAGCGCGTGCCCTCTTCCGCGAAGCGCCGGTTGAGCGTGCGCACGGAGACGTGCAGCGCCTGCGCGAGATCCTGGATCGTCACCGGCTGCGCGATGTGCTGCTCGAGATACGCGCGCGTCCTGGCCATCAGGGTGCCGCGCTGGCCCGCGCTGAACGTCCAGTCTTCCGGCGCGCGTTTCAGGAATGCCCACAACTCGTGCTTCTCGCGCCTGAACTGTTCCGCGCAATCCTGGTAGGCGAACTCGATGCCCGTCACGTCCGCATCGAAGCGCACTTCGCCGGGAAACAGGAGCGCATGGTCTTCCGCGTGCCGCGGGCGGGGGAAACGGAATTCGACGCGGTGCAGGCCGAGCTCCCGGCCGAGCAGCCACGATGCGATCCCGTGGATCAGCTTCATCATCAGCTCGTGGGCCAGCGGCGTGACGGGCGTCCCCGGCGCCCGCTCCACCAGCGCCAGCCGCACCAGGTCGTTCTTCGTCGAGATCTGCAGCCGGTAGTCGTCCAGCAGCAGGTTCCAGAAGCGCACGAGGCGGTTCAGCGCGACCAGCACCGTCGGCGCATCCAGGAGGCTGAGCATCAGGTATTTCAGCGTCCCGCCCCGGATCGGCCGCGACCACAGGCCCAGCATCTCGTCGTCGAGCGTCGCCGCGATCGTCCGGTACAGCGCGACGTATTGCTGGCGCGTGAGCCGCGCGTCGGGCTGGTCGAGCAACGATGGCGGAATGGCGGCGCCGGCGAGCGCCTGGGCCGCGACGTCGGCGCCATGCCGGGTGCGTATCGCGTGCAGCATCCCGTGCAGGAAGTGGGCAGAGAGGGTGATCATCCCATGATTATGGCGCGTTTTGCATATTGATTGGCGCGATCCACCAACTTTTACGACGCCACCTCCCTATACTGGCGCTTGAATTCTGCGTCATATGGCGCATTTTGCAAACCGTTGGGGAGCATGGAATGACTGCGAAACGTATCGTCGTGACCGGCATGGGCCTGGTATCGCCGTTGGGATGTGGCGTCGAGGCCGCGTGGGCGCGCCTGTTGAGCGGCGAGTCCGGCCTGGCCGGCCTGTCCGAGGAGATCACGGAAGGGATCGCGGCCAAGGTCGCCGGCGTCGTGCCCGCGTTGGCGGAAGACCGCCCGTGGGGTTTCGATCCCGACCGCGTCGTGGAACCGAAGGACCAGAAGAAGATGGACCGGTTCAGCATGTTCGCCCTCGCCGCTGCCAGGGAAGCCTTGCAGCAGGCGGGCTGGCAGCCGCAGACGGACGACGAGCGCGAACGCACGGCCACCGTCGTGGCGTCCGGCATCGGCGGCTTCGGCGCCGTCGTGGAAGCCGTGCGGACCACGGACGGCCGCGGCCCGCGCCGCCTGTCGCCGTTCACCGTGCCGAGCTTCCTCGCCAATATGGCGGCCGGGCACATCTCGATCCGCCACGGCTTGCGCGGCCCGCTGGGCGCGCCCGTGACGGCATGCGCCGCGAGCGCCCAGGCCATCGGCGATGCCGCGCGCCTGATCCGCGCCGGCGAGGCCGACGTCGCCGTGTGCGGCGGCGCGGAGGCCTGCATCGACCGGGTCAGCTTCGGCGCCTTCGCCGCCGCCCGGACGATGTCCACGAGCTTCAACGACGATCCCACGCAGGCATCCCGTCCGTTCGACGCGGCGCGCGACGGCTTCGTGATGGGCGAAGGCGCCGGCATCCTCGTCATCGAAGACCTGGAGCACGCGCTGCGCCGCGGCGCCGTGCCGATCGCGGAACTGGTCGGCTACGGCACGAGCGCCGACGCGTACCACATGACGTCGCCGCCGGAAGACGGCGACGGCGGACGGCGCGCGATGGCGCTCGCGATCCGGCAGGCGGGCGTGGCGCCCGATCTCATCGGCCACCTGAACGCGCACGCGACGTCGACGCCGGTGGGCGACGCGAGCGAACTGGCCGCCATCAAGACCATCTTCGGCGCGGGCCGGGGCCCCGCCGTCTCGGCCACCAAGTCCGCGACCGGCCATTTGCTCGGCGCGGCCGGCGGCGTGGAAGCCATCTTCACCGTGCTCGCGCTGCGCGACCAGGTGGCGCCGCCGACCCTCAACTTCGTGCAGCCGGATGCGGCCGCGGAAGGCGTCGACATCGTTGCGGGCGCGGCGCGCAAGATCGCGACGGAGTATGCGATCTCGAACGGGTTCGGGTTCGGCGGCGTCAACGCGAGCCTGCTGTTCCGGCGGCGCTAGTCGTCGTCCCTGCGAAGGCAGGAACCCGATTCCGCTTGCGTGACCACGCCGGCAAACTTGGATTCCCGCCTCCGCGGGAATGACGTTTTTGGGCTGCAGGACTAACGTTTGCGCGCCCTGTCCGTCAGCACGAGCGCAATCCCGCCCAGGATCGCCACGACGGCCACCAGCAGCCGCGTCGTGAACGCTTCATCGAGCCACAACGTGCCGCCGACGGCCGCGATCACGGGCACGGACAGTTGCACGCTCGCGGCCTGCAGTGCCGACAGCCCGCGCAGCGCCGCATACCAGATCACGTAGCCGAGCCCCGACGTGAGCGCGCCGGATGCGATCGCGAGCAGCACGCCGGCCGCATCCGCCTGCGCGCGTGCCGCGCACATCAGGCCAAGCGCCAACGCCAGCGGCGTGGCGCGCAGGAAGTTCGATGCCGTGGCCGCGAGCGGGTCGGGCACGCCGCGCCCGCGCAGCGAGTACGCGCCCCACGCGATGCCCGCGACGGCCATCAGCGCGGCGCCCGTCAAGGGCGGCGCGGCCACGCCGGGCAATACGAGGACGATGAAGCCGGCCAGCGCGAGCGCGAGGCCCGCCCAGCCGCGCGGCGCGAACCGCTCGCCGCCCGCGAGGCCCACGGCGAACATGGTCAGCTGGACGGCGCCGAACAGGATCAGCGCGCCGGTCCCTGCCGGCAAGGTGAGATAGGCGAACGAGAACGCGGCCACGTAGGCGAACAGCATGGTGGCGGCGCGCCAGTCCGGCTTTGCCGCCGGACGCGCACGCACGCGCATCGCGAGCGCCAGCACGAGCGCGCCGGACGTCACGCGGATGGCGCCGAAGGTCGCGGGATCGATATGCGTGTCACGCAGCGCGATGCGGCACAGCAGCGAGTTGGCCGCGAACGCGGCCATCGCCAATGCCGTCAAGGCGATCGTGGCGGCCGGTTCCTTCGATCTGCGCGCGCCAGGACGGTCCAAGTCAGATGTCGAGGTGGGAAATGAGCAGGCGGCGGCGTTCGCTGTCGCCCTCCGCCGCTTCACCGGCCGGGCCGAGCGAAATGCCGACGGCCATGATGTCGATGAGGAGCAGTTGGAGGATGCGCGAGATCATCGACAGGAACGTCGTGCTGTCCTCGCTGTGGTCGACGGCGAGGCACACGCTCGCCTTGCGCGCCAGCTGGGACTTGCTGCTCGTGATGGCGATGACGTCGGCACCGGCGGCCCGCGCGACGTCGACGGCGTCCAGCAGTTCCGGCAGCTGGCCCGTCGTCGAGATGGCGACGACGACGTCGCCCGGTCCGAGCAGTTCGGCCGCCAGCGCGAACAAATGCGCGTCGCCGTACGACGACGTCGGGATGCGGAAGCGGAAGAATTTGTGCTGGCCGTCCAGCGCCACGACGCGCGAATTGCCCATCGCGTAGAACTCGACGCGCTTCGCCTTGCGCAGGATGTCGATGGCGCGGTCGATCGAATTCACGTCCAGCTGGTCGCGGAATTTAAGGATCGCGGACACCGTGTTGTCGATGACTTTCGCCGACAGGTCGTGCGTGCTGTCGGTCATGCGCACCTGGCTGTGGCGCACGGGGATCGTGCCCGTCAGGCTGCCCGCGAACTTCAGCTTGAAGTCGGCGAGGCCCGCGAAGCCCAGCGAACGGCAGAAGCGGATCACGGTCGGCTGGCTGACGTCGGCCAGCTTCGCGATCTCGGCGATCGGCTCGGACAGGACCTTGCGCGGATGCTCGATCACGAGCTGCGCCACGCGCTGCTCGGCCGGCGACAGTTCCGCCTGCAGGTGCTGCACGCGTTCCATCAGCGTGTTCGCGCCGCTGCGGTTGCGCAGGTGTTCCGACAGGATGCTCGACACGCCGTACAGCGCCGGCGTCGGCATCATGATCACGTACGTCGGGATCTGCGCGAGGTAGCTGGAGAAGCGCCCCTTCGCTTCGAAGCGCGTGCGGAACGGCGACGTCTTGAACCACTCGGCCATGCGCGGCACGATGCCGCCGCCGATGAAGATGCCGCCGAACGCGCCCAGCGTGACGGCCAGGTTCGCGGCCGCGCCGCCCAGCATGCCGGCGAAGCATTCCAGCACTTCCAGGCACAGCGGATCCTTCTGGTCCAATGCGGCCGCCATGATCGCGGCCGCATCACGCTGTGGCGCTTCCACGCCGTTGCGCAGCGCGAGCGCGCGATAGATGATTTCCATGCCGGGGCCGGAGATCAGGCGCTCGTTCGAGACGTGCTGCCATTCGCGCCAGGCGTATTGCAGGATCGCGAATTCGCGCTCGTCGGCCGGCGCGAAGTTGACGTGGCCGCCCTCGCTGCCGAGGGTGACGAAGCCGTCCACTGTCGGGATCACGCCGGACACGCCCAGGCCGGTGCCCGGACCGAGCACGCCGGCCACCGCATTCGCGATCGGCTTGCCGCCGCCGATCTGCAGCAGGTCTTCCGGCTTGAAGCCAGGCAGCGCCATCGCCAGCGCCGTGAAGTCGTTCACGATCAGCAGCGTCGTCAGGCCGAGCGTGCGGCGCACCTCTTCCGTCGAGAACTGCCAGTCGCGGTTGGTCATGCGGATGAAGTCGCCGCTGATCGGGTTCGCGAGCGCGAACGCCGCGTGGGTGATACGGACATGGCCGCTCTGGGCCTGGGTCTGGGCCAGGTAGGCGTTCAGCAGCGGGACGATGCCCGGATAGTCGTCGCACAGCAGCACGGCCACGTTGCGCAGCACGCCCGGCGCGATCTCCAGGGCAAAGCGCGCATGGGTCGCGCCGATGTCGGCCAGCAGGCGCGGACCGTCGGAATACGCGGCGCGGGTGTGCTTCTGTTCGGTGTCGGGCTCAAGCGTCATGGTGTTGCTCTTCTCGCGAAGGTCTCCTCTATTGCGCGTAGGATACCATTGATTGAAATGCACCAAAAAGCGATTCCGACCCGATTCGGGTGGTTACAACGAAATAAGCGGCCCCGCAGGGCCGCTCTTTCCACATCGACAACGCCGGCGCTTATTGGCCGCGCGCTTCCGCGTCGATCTTCGACAGCGCGCCGGTATCGCGCATGAACCAGCAGACGACCAGCGTGCAGGCGATGACGGCCGTCGTGTACCAGTAAAAGCCGCTTTCCAGGCTGACGGATTTGAACCACAGCGCCAGGTACTCGGCCGTGCCGCCGAACACGGAGACGGCGAATGCATATGGCACGCCGACGCCGGTGGCGCGGATCGAGGCCGGGAACAGCTCGGCTTTGACCAGTGCGTTGATCGAGGTGTAGCCGGACACGATCATCCAGGCGCAGGCGATCAGGCCGAACGCTTGCCACGGGCCGCTGGCGTGGCGGATGCCGGTCAACAGTGGCACGGTGAACAGGGTGCCCAGCAGCGCGAAGCCGATGAGCAGCGGCTTGCGGCCGATGCGGTCCGACAGCGCGCCGTACAGGGGCTGCAGGCACATCGCGAACAGCAGCGACGCGGCCGAGACGGCGGTCGTCTGCGAGTCGGTCAGGCCGACGGACAGGCGCAGGAATTTCTGCATATAGGTCGTGTAGACGTAGAACGCGAGCGTGCCGCCCATCGTCAGGCCGATCACCAGCAGCACTTCGCGCGGGTGCTGGGCCAGCTGCTTCAGGCCGCCCATCGGCTTGGCGCTTTTTTTGGCTTCCTTGCGCGCGGCCTCGAACGATCCGGTTTCCGGCAGGTTGTGACGCATGCGCAGGGCCAGCAGCGCGAGGCAGGCGCCGGTGAAGAACGGGATGCGCCAGCCCCAGGCACGCAGCTGCCCGGCGTCGAGCAGGAAATTCTGCAGCACGAGCAGCAGGATCAGCGCCAGCAGTTGGCCGCCGATCAGCGTCACGTACTGGAAGCTGCTGTAGAAGCCGCGGTGCTTCGAGTCCGCCATCTCCGACAGGTACGTCGCGCTGGCGCCGTATTCGCCGCCGAGGCTCAGGCCCTGCAGCAGGCGCGCCAGCAGCAGGATGCACGGCGACAGGATGCCGGCCGCGGCATACGTCGGCGCGCAGGCGATCAGGAGGGAGCCGAAGCACATCAGCAGCACGGACGTCATCAGCGCCGTCTTGCGGCCGAGGCGGTCGCCGATGTGGCCGAACAGGATGCCGCCGATCGGGCGCACGAAGAAGCCCAGCGCGAAGATGCCCGCCGTCGACATCATCTGCGCCGTCGGGTCCTGCTTGGGGAAGAACGAGCTCGCGAAGTACAGCGCGAAGGCCGAGTAGCAGTAGAAATCGAACCACTCGACGAGGTTGCCGGCCGAGCCGATGAAGATGGCCTTCAGGCGCGCGCCGGAAATGCGTTCGCCGGCGCCGGCGGCTGCCTGGGCGCCGGCCTTGGATGTGATGGTGTTCATGGTTGTCTCCTCTTTTGGTATGCCCACTATCCCAGCCGAGGGCCGCGCGCACATCCGCAACTTCCGGCGCGCCCTCCTCCGTAAAACTACGGAGGCGGTTTTCTAAAGGCCGCGCAACTGCTATCGTTGGCGTCATGGCCAAACTGCTCAACCTCCTCATCGGCGCCGGTGCGCTCGCCGTCATCGCGGCGTCGGGGAACTGGGCCGAGCGCCACGAGCTGCAGACCAAGACGGAAGGCTTGCGCCAGGCCGCGGCCGCGCACGTGCTGGGGCTGCGCGGCCTCGTCGAGAAGCACGACTTCCTGCCGCACGCGGCGGCCCGCCACCCGGACGTGCAAGACCTGCTGCGCACCCCGCGCGACGGGGCGCTGCAGGCGCGCGTGAACGATTATTTCGCCGACCTGCAGGCGACGACGGGCGCCGCCGCGCTGTTTCTCGTCGACCGCGCAGGCCTCACGCTCGCGGCCAGCAACTGGAACCTGCCGTCCAGCTTCGTCGGCCAGTCCTACCGCCAGCGGCCGTACTTCGAGGATGCCGTGCAGGGCCGGCGCGGCATTTTCTATGGCCTCGGCCTCACGACGGGCCAGTCCGGCCTGTTCATCGCGGAACCCGTGCGCGCGCATGGTGCCATCCTGGGCGTCGTCGTCGTGAAGATCAGCCTGGAGCCGCTCCAGGCCACATGGATGCGCGGCGCCGACCCGGTGGTGCTGCGCGACAGCCGCGGCATCGTCTTTCTCTCCGCCGTGCCGGACTGGCTGTTCCACGCGATCCGGCCCGTGTCCGCCGCCGACCTGCACTGGATCGCCGAACACCGCCAGTACGGCAACCGCGAACGGTTCTACGTGTTGCCGTGGCAGACGGAGTCGCGCGGGGCGTCGCCCGGCTTCGTCGTGCACACGACCGTCGGCGGCCGCCGCCTGGACCTGCTTGCGCTGGACACGCCGCTGCCGGAACTGGGCTGGACGCTGACCGTCACGACGGACATGAAGGAAGTCGTGCAGGCGCGCCAGCTGGCGCTGATGCTGGCCGCACTGGCCGTCGCGCTGCTGCTGCTCGGCGTGCTGTACTGGCGCCTGCGCGAAAAGCGCTTCCGCGAGCAGCGCTCGGCCCGCATCGAACTGGAACGCCGGGTCGAGGAGCGCACCCGCGACCTGGAAGAAGCGCACGCGTTCCGCAAGGCGATGGAGGATTCGCTCCTCGTGGGCATGCGCGCGCGCGACCCGGAGGGCACCATCATCTACGTGAATCCGGCCCTGTGCGCGATGGTGGGCTACAGCGCGGACGAGTTGCTGGGCCGCCGGCCGCCGTATCCCTACTGGCATCCGGACGACCACGAAAAACACGAGCGCGAAAGCGCCGACGCGCTGCAGGGCCGCGCCGCCCCGCACGGCTTCGAATCGCGCATCCGCCACAAGGACGGCCACGACGTGATCACGATGGTCTACACGGCGCCGCTCGTGGACGCGCAGGGCGTGCACCGCGGCTGGATGAGTTCCGTCGTCGACATCACGGCGCAGAAGCAGGCCGAGGCCCGCCAACGCGACCAGGAAGTGCGCCTGCAGCGCAGCGCGCGCCTCGCGAGCGTGGGCGAGATGGCGTCCACGCTCGCGCACGAACTCAATCAGCCGCTGATGGCGCTGTCGAACTTCGCCGTCGCGGCGCGCGCCCTCGCCGCGCAGTCCGCGCCGCCCGACATGCTGGCCGGCGCGCTCGACGAGATCGTCGAACAGAGCAAGCGCGCCAGCGAGATCGTCAAGCGGGTGCGCGCGTTCATCAATCCCAAGCGGGGGCATTACGAAAACCTTGCGGTCGATGGCGTCATCGCGCATGCGGTGGAGTTGCTCAAGCCGGAATTGCAGCAGGCCGGGATCGCGCTGCAGCTGTCGCTGGACGCCGGTGACACGCTCGTGCGCGGCGACCGCGTCCTGCTCGAACAGGTGCTCGTGAACCTGATCCACAACGCGATGCATGCCATGCAGGATCGCCCGCGCGGGCGCATCGACGTCGCGAGCCGGCGCGTGGACCAGGGCGTGCGCGTCACCGTCACCGACGCGGGCCCGGGCATCCCGCCCGAACAGCTGGAGCAGATCTTCGCGCCGTTCTTCACCACCCGCCCCGACGGCCTGGGGCTCGGGCTGAACATCTGCCGCACCATCGTCGAGGCCCACGGCGGTTCCATGTCCGTCGAGAACCCTGCCGCCGGCGGCGCCGCCTTTTCCTTCACGCTTCCGATCGCGCCATGAAAGACATCCCACTCACGCTCTATGTCGTCGACGACGACGAAGCCCTGCGCCGCTCCCTGCTGTTGCTGCTGTTCTCGCAAGGACTCGCCGTGCAGGCGTTCGAATCGGGAGAAGCGTTCCTGGACGCCGTCGACATGCGCCAGCCGGGCTGCCTGATCCTCGACCTGCGCCTGGGCGGCATGAGCGGCCTGGCCGTGTTCGACCGCCTGCGCGCGGCGCACAGCCCGCTCGTCACGCTGTTCCTGTCCGGCCACGGCGACATCCCGACCGCGCTGGAATCCGTGCGCCAGGGCGCGTGGGACTGGGTGGAAAAGCCGGACACGCAGCACCTGCTCGACAAACTGCCGGCCGCCATCGCGGAAGCACGCGCACGGGCCAACGCGCTGCGGCTGTGGGCCGAGCTGACGCCGCGCGAACGGGAAGTCGCGCGGCTCGTGGGGCTCGGCCAGCCGAACAAGGAAATCGCGCGGCTGCTCGTGCCGCCATGCGGGCCGCGGTCGGTGGAGACGCACCGGGCGAACATCTTCAGCAAGCTGCAGTGCGCGAACGATAACGAGTTGGGACGGTGGCTGGCCGCCCACCCGTGGCTGGGGTAGGGTGGGCGGCCCCCGCCCACGTGTGACGCCGGCAATCGGCAAACCTCACGCGTGGGCACAGGGTGCCCACCCTACCGCTGGGTTGCACGTAGGGTGGGCGGCCCCCGCCCACGCGTGACGCCCCGATTAATCCTGCGAAATCAGCGCCACCGGTGCGCGCGTATCGAACTGCACCTTGCCGCCCGAGACGACGGCCGTCTTGCCCGTGTACGCATCGCGCACCGTCTGCCCGTCGCCGAACACGCCGGTCACGGGGATGGCCACCGTACGGTCCTGCGGCAGGTCGAGGGCGACGACGACGCGGTCGGAGACGCCGTTCTTCTCGTACGTGCGCTTGAACGTGTACGGGCTGGACGCGATCATCTGGTGCACGCCCGCGCCCACGGCCGGATGCGCGTGGCGGAAGCGCCCCAGGCGCGCCCAGTAGTCGCGCACCTCGGCCACGCCGTGCAGCCCGACGTGGGCGTTGTTCTTCAACTGGTCCCAGTTCATGAAGGAGCGCAGGTTCGCATCGCCGGTTGCGCCCTCGATCTTCAGCACGCGCGCCGTCTCGTCGCCGTAATAGACCTGCGCCTGGCCCGGTGCCAGCAGCAGCTTGTTCGCTTCCTCGAACGGGTGCGCGCGCATGGCGTCGAACGGGTGGCCGTCGTCGTGCGAGTCGAGGTAGTTCAGGACCGTCACGCCGGTCAAGGGACCGTTCAGCAGGCCCGAGTACTTGGAGAACAGCGTCTCGTAGCTCTGGGTTGCGTCGCCCGGCAGCGCGAAGTTGATCATGCTGTCGAAGCCGTTGTCGTAATAGTCGACCTTCGTACCGTCGTCGTAGGCGAACGGGCGGCCGTCCGCGATCGGGTGGCCGTACGCTTCGGCCACCATGAAGAATGGCTGGTTGCCGATCTTCTCGATGCCCTCCTTGCCGGCCGGTGTCCGCTTCCAGTCCTCGTAGGCCTGGCTCGCGACCTTCTTGAGGTCTTTCCACACGCCGGGTTCCGTGTGCTTGACGGTGTCGCCGCGGAAGCCGTCGAAGCCGTACTTGCGCACCCAGTCGGCGTGCCATTTCATCAGGTAGTAGCGCGGCGCGCGCGGGTAGCCCGTGCGCTTGAAGAAGTCGTCCAGCTCCTTCGTTTCGCGCTCGTAGCGCCCTTCCTTCTTCCACTTCGCGACGAGGAACGGCGGCAGGTCGACGTTCGCATTGCTGTCGGTGCGGAAGTCCGGCAGGTTCTTCACGAGCGTGCAATCGACCGTGCCCTTGACGTCCTTGAAGGTACAGGTCGGCGACGTGCGCACCCAGTCGGCCGGCCACACCGTGTCTTCAGGCGTGACTGGACCGGTATGGTTCATCACGACGTCGAGCAGCACGCGGATGCCGCGCGCATGTGCCGCCTCGACGAGGTCGCGCACGTCCTTCGCTGTGCCGGCGTTGGCGTCGACGGCCGTGAAGTCGCGCGCCCAGTAGCCGTGGAAGCCGTAGCTGACGCCCGTGCCCTCGTCGGTCGACGCGTGGATCTGCTCGACCGGCGGCGAGATCCAGAGCGCGTCCACGCCCAGGTCCGTGAAATACCCTTCCTTGATCTTGGCCGTGATGCCGGCCAGGTCGCCGCCCATGAAGCCGCGCGCGACGGCAGCAATGTTCTTGCGGCCGTAGGCGTGGTCGTTCGACGGATCGGCGTTGTTGAAGCGGTCGATCACGATGAAGTAGACGGTCGCGTTATCCCAGGTGAACGGCTTGCCCTTGACCGGCGACAGGTCGGGCGCGGCCGAGGCTGCACCGAAGGCGAGCATCAGGGAGGCGGCGAGAACGGGTAGTTTCATGCGGATGTCCTGTTAGTGGTGATAAACGTCGTCCCGCGGAGGCGGGGACGACGGGTTCGGGGTTACGTAATCACGCTCGGCTGCTCGCGGCCCGTCCGCTCCTTCAGTCGCGACACCTGCTCCGCGATGGCGATGAGCGGCGCCAGCGCCTGCTGGGTGTCGAAGTTGTGGCGGGCCGGGTCGGCCTCGTAGCGTTCCAGGTACAGGCGCACGGTGGCGCCTTCCGTGCCGGTGCCGGACAGGCGCAGCACGATGCGCGAGCCGTCCGTCATGACGATGCGTACGCCCTGGCGAGAAGACACGGAGTTGTCGACCGGGTCGGTGTAGGTGAAATCGTCGGCGAGCTGGACGCGGAAGTCGCCCAGCGTCTGCCCTGCCAGCGATGCGAGCTTGCCGCGCAAGTCGTCCATCATCGCGTTGGCGGCGGCGGCGTCCACGGCCTCGTAGTCGTGGCGCGAATAATAGTTGCGGCCGAAGCGGGCCCAGTGTTCCTGCACGATCTCGCCCACGGACTTGCCCGTCGCGGCGATCAGGTTCAGCCAGAACAGCACGGCCCACACGCCATCCTTTTCGCGGATGTGCATCGAGCCCGTGCCGTAGCTCTCTTCGCCGCACAAGGTGGCGAGACCCGCGTCGAGCAGGTTGCCGAAGTACTTCCAGCCGGTCGGGGTCTCGAAGCAGGAGACGCCCAGCGCGGCCGCCACGCGGTCCGCGGCCTGCGACGTCGGCATCGAACGTGCGATGCCCTTGATGCCGTCGCGGTAGCCCGGTGCGGCGGTCGCATTGGCGGCGATGATGGCGAGGCTGTCCGACGGCGACACCGCGAGCTTGCGGCCGACGATCATGTTGCGGTCGCCGTCGCCGTCCGATGCGGCGCCGAAGTCCGGTGCGTCCGGGCCGTCCATCAGCGCGATCAGCTCGGCCGCGTTGACGGGATTCGGGTCCGGGTGGTGGCCGCCGAAATCTTCCAACGGCTCGGCGTTGACGACGGTGCCCGCGGGCGCGCCCAGCATGCCTTCGATGATGGCCTTCGCGTACGGGCCGGAGACGGCGTGCATGCCGTCGAAGCGCATCGTGAAGCCGCGCTGGAACAGGGCGCGGATGGCATCGAAATCGAACAGGCCGGCCATCAGCTCGGCGTAGTCGGCCACGGAATCGATCACCTCGACTTCCATGTCTTCGAGGCGGATGCTGCCGATCTTGTCCAGGTCGACCGGGCCGGCGTCGCTGATGCGGTAGGACGTCAGCGTCTTCGTGTGTTCGTAGATCGCGTCGGTGATCTTCTCGGGTGCCGGGCCGCCGTTGTCGATGTTGTACTTGATGCCGAAGTCGCCGTCGGGACCGCCGGGATTGTGGCTGGCCGAGAGGACGATGCCGCCGAGCGCGGCGCGCTTGCGGATCACGCAGCTGACCGCGGGCGTGGACAGGATGCCGCCGCGGCCCACGAGCACGCGGCCCACGCCGTGGGCGGCCGCCATGCGCAGGATGGTCTGGATGGCTTCGCGGTTGAAATAGCGGCCGTCGCCGCCGAGGACCAGGGTGCGGCCCTGCACATTACCCAGCGCGCCCAGCGTCAGGAAGATGGCCTCGACGAAGTTTTCCAGGTAGCCGGGCTGCTGGAACTCCGTCACCTTCTTGCGCAGCCCGGACGTGCCGGGGCGTTGCCCGGCAAACGGGGTCGTCGCGATCGTCTGAATTGTCATGTCTAGCTCCTGTCGGGGGTTTGTTGTCAAACCCGTAAGGATACGACACTCGTCCCGACGATGGCGCCGCTATCGGTGCGCGGCGCGTTCCGCCCGGTCGGTGACGAACAGCGCCAGCACGGCCGCGATGACCATCGACACGCCGCCCAGCACCAGCGTAAGTACCGCGTGGTTGCCGAACATATGCTTCGTGAACCAGCCGAGCACGAGGCCGCTGACGATCTGCGGAATCACGATGAAGAAGTTGAACAGGCCCATGTAATAGCCCATGCGGTTCGGCGGCAGCGCGGCGACCAGGATCGCATACGGCATCGTGAGGATGCTTGCCCACGCCACGCCCACGCCCAGCATCGGGATCAGCAGCAGATGCTTGTCGTGGATGAAGAACACGCTGGCCAGCGACAGGCCTCCGATCGCGAGGCAGACGGCGTGGCACGCCTTGCGGCTCGTGCGGCGTGCCAGCACGGGCAGCACGAACGCGGCCAGGGCGGACATGCCGTTGTAGACGGCGAACATCACGCCGACCCAGTTGCCCGCGTCCTGGTAGCCCGGCGACAGCGGATCCGTCGTGTTGTAGACGTTGTCGGCGATCCCGGGACCGGTATAGATCCACAGCGCGAACAGCGCGATCCACGAGAAGAACTGGACGAACGCCAGCTGCACCATCGTCTTCGGCATGTGCGCGAAGCCGCCCATGATCTCGCGCAGCGCGACGCTAAAGCTGCGCGAATGCTTGCGCTGGGCTTCGAAGCGGTCGAGGTCCGGCGGCGGCAGTTCGGTCGACGTGAACACGGTCCACGTCACGGCCAGCAGGAACGCGGCGCCGCCGACGTAGAACGAGTAACGTACCGAATCCGGCACCCCGCCGTCGACGGGCACGTTGGAGACGCCGAGGTAGTTCGTGAAGACGATCGGCAGCAGCGATGCGATCACGGCGCCGCAGCCGATCAGGAAGGTTTGCATCGCGAAGCCGGCGGTCTGCTGCGACGTGTCGAGCTTGTCGCCGACGAAGGCGCGGAACGGCTCCATCGAAATATTGATCGAGGCATCCATCAGCCACAGCATGGCGACGGCCATCCAGACGGCGACGGAATTCGGCATCAGGAACAGGGCCGTTGCGGCCAGCACGGCGCCGAGGAAGAAGAACGGACGGCGGCGGCCCCAACGCGGGTGCCACGTGTTATCGCTGAGGTAACCGATCACCGGCTGCACGAGCAGGCCCGTGACGGGCGCCGCGAGCCAGACGAGCGCCAGGTCGTCCATCGAGGTGCCCAGCGTGGCGAAGATCCGGCTCGTGTTCACGTTCTGCAACGCCAAGCCGAACTGGATGCCGAAGAAGCCGAAGCTCATGTTCCACAGCTGCCAGAACGTCAGCCGCGGCTTGAGTGCATGTGTTTGCATTTCCATCTGTGTCCCCTTACGCGCCTGGACTCCTGCCAGGCTGCTACATGTAGCAAAGTAACATGGGGTTTTCTGGGTGTCAATGCGATAACAGCCCGTAATCTAAAGGGAAGCCACAGAAAATGTAGTCAAACAACAGATCGACACTTCGGGGTCAGAGCCCGTTTTTGAGCAATTGCCAAAAATCGGGCTCTGACCCCGGTGTTTTACTTGCGGGGTTTCTTGTCGGCGAACTTGCGCTTCGCCGGCTTTTGCTCCGGCGGTTCCTGGCCGTCGCGCGTGATGCCCAGCTGCTGGCCCGCCACCCACACTTTCTTCAGATGGTCGAGCAGGTCCTTGGGCAGGTCGGCCGGCATGTCGAGCGTGCTGAAGTCGTCGTAGATCTCGATGCGGCCGATTTCCTTCGACGGCACGCCGCCTTCGTTGGCGATGGCGCCCACGATGTTGCCCGGCTTGACGCCGTGGAAGTGGCCTACCTCGATACGGTACGTGGCCATGCCCGGCTCCGGCGCGCGCTCGACGCGTTCCTTCTTGAATCCTTCCCTGCCCGCGCGCGCCGGACGCTCGTCGGCGAAGGTCGCGCGCGTAGGACGTGCCGGACGCTCCTCACGTTCGCGGAACTCGGGCTTCGGCTCGCGATCGGGCTTTTCCAGCAGCAGCGGTTCGTCGCCGCGATACAGCTTGGCCAGCGCGGCCGCGATGTCGATCGCGGGCACGTTCTGCTCGCGTTCGAAGTCCTCGATCAGGGAACGGAACACCTCCAGGCCGCCCGCGGCCAGCGTCTCGCCGATCTGCTCCTTGAACCTCGTGATGCGCACTTCGTTGACGGCCTTGATGGTGGGCAGCGTAAGCGGCGCCACCGGCTGGCGCGTGGCGCGTTCGATCGCCTTCAGCAGGCCGCGCTCGCGCGGCGTGATGAACAGGATCGCGTCGCCGCTGCGGCCGGCACGGCCCGTGCGGCCGATGCGGTGCGTGTAGCTTTCCGGATCGGACGGCACGTCGTAGTTGATCACGTGGCTGATGCGCTCCACGTCCAGGCCGCGCGCGGCGACGTCGGTGGCGACGAGGATGTCGATCTTGCCGTTCTTGAGCTGCTCGATCGTGCGCTCGCGCTGTTGCTGGGCCATGTCGCCGTTGATGGCGGCCGCCGCGAACCCGCGCGCCTGCAGCTTGGACGCCAGTTCCTCGGTGCCGAGCTTCGTGCGCGCGAAGACGATCATGCCGTCGAACGGCTCCGCTTCCAGGATGCGCGTGAGGGCATCCAGCTTCTGCATGCCCGCGACGAGCCAGTAGCGCTGGGTGATGTTGGTGGCCGTCGTGGTCTTGGCGGCGACCGTCACCTCGCTCGGCTCGTTCAGGTAGGTCTTGGCGATGCGCTTGATCTGCTGCGGCATCGTGGCCGAGAACAGCGCCGTCTGGCGTCCTTGCGGGGTCTCCTGCAGGATACGCTCGACGTCGTCGATGAAGCCCATGCGCAGCATCTCGTCCGCTTCGTCCAGCACGAGGGTCTTCAGCTGCGAGATGTCGAGCGAGCCCTTGTCGAGGTGGTCGATGACGCGGCCCGGCGTGCCGACGACGACCTGCACGCCGCGGCGCAATGCCGACAGTTGCGGGCCGTAGCTCTGGCCGCCGTAGATCGGCAGCACGTGGAAATTCTTCAGGTGCGCGGCATAGCTCTGGAAGGCTTCGGCGACCTGGATCGCGAGCTCGCGCGTGGGCGCGAGCACGAGGGCCTGCACGGCCGGGTTCTTGACGTCGATGCGCGACAGCACGGGCAGCGCGAAGGCGGCCGTCTTGCCAGTGCCCGTCTGCGCCTGCCCCAGCACGTCGCGTCCCTCCATCAGGAGGGGAATGGTGGCCGCCTGGATCGGAGATGGCGTCTCGTAGCCGACCTCCTTCAGTGCCTTGAGGATGGGTGCGGGGATGTCGAGGTCGGCGAAGGTCGGGAGCTGTGTGTCTTGCATGGAGGAATATTCAAAAATCGTAAGCAATCCTACAGTTTACTACTTTGGGCCCTCCCCCGCTGCCAGAATTTCACGCGGATGACGCCCGGCAGCGACATCCGCGCATGAAACAACGCCTGCCGGGTCAGAACTTGTAGCTTGCCCCCAGGCTGTAGGTACGGCCGAACCGGACGTTTTCCACCACGCTGCTCGGGTCCCCGTTGTAGCGGATGTACGGCGAATTGGTCCAGTTGTTTACCGCCGCCGTGAGCGACAGGCCCTTCAGCATGGTCGTGTCGCCGAAGTCGTACGTGAGCTGCCCGTCCACCGTCGTGTTGCCCTTGATGTAGGTGAGGCTCGCGTCGTCCTTGTAGTCGTGGATGTCGCCCACGAAGTCGCCACGCTTGCGGGCTGCAATGGATGCGCGGAAGCCGGCCTTTTCGTAGTAGACGCGCATGTTCGTCACCGTGTGCGACAGGCCCGGCAGCGGAATGGCGTTGATGTTGCCGTTGCTGATCACCGTGATGCCGCTGCGCGGCAAGGTCACCGAGCTCAGGGTGCTCGAATAGCTGGCCTCGACGCCGAAGCCGCCCAGGTAGCGGGTCAGCATCGCGAACGGCAGCGACGCCGTCAGTTCCAGCCCCTTGATGTTGCCGCCCGAACCGTTGCTCGGCGTGGTCAGGATGCCGACCGTCGACCCGGCGTTCGGACCGGTCGCCGGCAGCGGGATCCCGGAAACGAGGAAGCCGGTCGACGCGTAGTCGACACGCTGCGGCGCCCGCAGGATATAGGTGTCGAGCTTCTTGTAGAAGCCGGCCAGCGCCACGTAGCCCTTGGCGCCGTTCGCTTCGAAGTATTTTTCGTACGACAGGTCGAACGACTTCGCACGGAACGGTTCCAGCTTCGGGTTGCCGGAACCGCCGGCCAGGATCGGCCCCGCGGGGTTCGTCGCATCCAGTCCCACGCCGCCGCCCGGGCGCATGTCGCTCATGTTCGGGCGCGACAGGGTCTTGCCGATGCCCAGGCGCAGCACCTGGTCGGCCGGCAGTTCGACGTTCAGGTTCAGGCTCGGCAGGAAGTCGTTGTACGAATGGTGGCCGGCAATCGTGTAGGCCGGGCAGGCCTGGCCGGCGACGCCGGCGCAACGCCCGTTGTCGACGATGAGGCCCGTCGAGCCCTGGTTCGTGTGGATGTACTGGGCACCGGCGTTGCCGCGGTACGGCAGGCCGAACAGCTCGCCTTCCAGGGATCCCATCACGTACGCGGTCGAGACCTGTTCCGAGATGTGCCAGTTCTTGTCGGTCTGGATCACCTGGTCGACCTTCGCCAGCTGGTGGTAGATGGAGCCGAGCGACCCCAGCGGGTTCCACGACGCGACCGGGATGCCCGACTGGCGCGTCACGACCGTCTCGTTGCCCGGCATGGACGCCGCGCCGTACGGGCCCGTGCCGATGAGCAGGCTGCCCTCGTCCGTGTCGCGGCTCTTGGTGCGATTGGTGCGGTTGAGACCGAATTCGATGCCGGTAAGCGGTCCCAGCTCCACGTCATGCCGGACGCTGAAGCGTGCCGCCTTGATCTCGTCGATCGTGGCGCCGATGGCCACGTAGCCGGACTGCTGGGTGCCCGTCAGGCCGCCGCCCCAGCCGTCGACGTCGGTCAGGAGCATGCGGCTACGGTCGGTATAGCTGAGGGCGGTCTTGTACAGCGCGGACAGATTGCTCCGGCCGTCGAAGCCGGTCCACGAAATGCTGTCCAGGTCGGCGTTGGGCGTGTTGCCGACGAGGCCGGCCGTCGTCTCGTAGCGCGTGAAGTCGTGCCTGACCCGCGACCCGGACACGTCGCCGGTGAAGGTCCAGTCGCCGCGGCGCAGGCGGCTGTTGATGCCCCAGGAATTCAGCGTGTCCACCGCGACCTCGGTGTTGTTGCGGATGTCGCCCTTGAAATTCGAACAGGTGCCGGACACGGCCACGCCATCGACGATGTTCGCGTTGCTCAGCACGCCCACCGGGTCATATCCACCCGTGCTGCCACAGGTCGACCCTTCGAAACCGGTGCGCTTGGGACTGTCGGTGTTCTTCGAGTGAAACAGGTCGATGGTCGTCAGGAAGTCCTTGCTCGGACGATATTGCAGGATGCCCATCATGCCTTTATTGGTGTTCGGGTTGTGGATCACGTCCGTCCGCAAGCCGTTCGGCACCGTCACGGCCTGGCCGTTGTACGTCGCCGTGCCCGTCGTGCCGCCCCAGCCGTCGTCGTTGATCTGCTCGGGACCGTTGTCGTTGAACTTCACGACGCCCAGGGCCACGCCGACCGTCCGGTTGGCGAACTGGTCGATATAGGCGAGCGACGTACGGTAGCCGCTGGCGCTGCCCAGGTCCTCGTTGTGCGCGCCGGTGCGTTGTGCCCGGTAGCTGGCGGCGACCGTGCGCCTGGCGAAGTCCAGCGGCAGCACGGTGCGCTGGTCGATGGTCGAGGCGATGCCCTGCCCCATCAGGGTGGCGTCCAGCGATTTGTACACGGTGATCGTGCCCAGCATCTCGGCCGGGTACAGGTCGAAACGGACGCCGCGGCTGTCGCTCGCGGACGCCTGTTCGCGGCCGTTCAGCAGGGTGCCGTTGAAGTCCGGCGACATGCCGCGCACGGAGATCGACGCCGCGCGGCCCGTGCGGGCGTCGCGCTGGGTCGTCACACCCGGCAGGCGGGAGACGGACTCGGCGACGGTCGCGTCCGGCAGTTTGCCGATGTCTTCCGCCGAGATCGCCTCGACGATGGAGTTGGAATTCTTCTTGATCGAGATGGCCGCTTCGATGCCGCGCCGGATGCCCGTCACGGTCACCTGGCTGATCGGGTTGCCGTTGGCATCCAGTGCCTGTACCGCATCCTGTGCCTGGACGTTGGCGCCCAGCACCGACAGGAATACGGCACAACCGGCGGCGACCGGACTCGGTTTGAACACGCACGTTGCATGTTCTCCCACCGTATGTTTGCTACACAGAATCTTCATGTATCCCCTCGAGTCTTTGATGTGATTAGTGCTGAAGCACGGCCGGCTTCAGCGTTCAAACAGCGAGGTCGATTCTGAAATTAACGTAGACGGAATGCCAATCAAAAAATGTAGTTTTCCAACAAATAGCGAGAAGCGCGCTTTTTATGAAGGAAATTTGAAGGCACTTGTTGTAGCAAAAATACATTCATGACGCAGCCATGGAAGGCCATCCTCCTCTGCGCCACAAACAAAATGCCCCTTGCCGCAACAACGGCAAGGGGCATGGAGACTGCATCGGAGGCTGGGCGCCCCCGACCGATTACAGCTTGTAATTGAAGCCGAACAGCATCTGGCGACCGTACTTCGTGTAGCCGCGCGGACGGTCCGTCGAACCCGAGTAGGTCTGGAACGCCGTGTCGGTCAGGTTGTTCACCTGGAACAGCACGGACAGGCCCTTGACCTGCTTGAAGTCGTAGCCGAGCTGCAGGTCGACGACGCGGTCCGGCTTCGTGAACGTCAGCTCGGTCGCGCCGCCGACGCCGCCGATCTCGGCCACGTAGTCGCTGCGGTAGCGCTGCGCCACGCGGGCCGAGAAGCCGTCGTTCTCATAGTAGGCCGTCACGTTGAACACGCGCTTCGACAGGCCCGGCAGCGGGATGCTCATGTCGCCGAAGCTCTGGTTCTTGATCGAGATCTCGCTCGTCGTGAACGCCGCGTTGGCCGTGATGCCGAAGCCCGAGAGCACCGGGGTGAACATGTCCAGCGGCACCGACGCGGCCAGTTCCAGGCCTTGCAGCTTGCCGCCGTTGCCGTTCTTCGGCTGGGTCATCGTGCCGGTATTGCTGGTCGCGCCCTGCAGCTGGTACTCGGAGAAGTCGCGCGGCTCGGTGACGGTGTAGATGTAGGACTTCAGGTCTTTGTAGAAGCCCGCCACCTGCACATAACCCTTGTTGCCGAAGTATTTTTCCCACGACAGGTCGACCGCGTTCGCACGCCACGGATCCAGCTGCGCATTGCCGCCGTTGCCGTAAGGCGTACCGGTGCTCTGGTGCGTCAGGCCGACTTCACGCGACGCGTTCAACTCGTCGAGGCGCGGACGCGCCAGGGTCTTGTTGGCGCCGAAGCGGATGATCTGCTGTTCCGGCAGGCTCCAGATCAGGTTGATGCTCGGCAGGTAGTCGTTGTACTTCTTGCCGTCGGTGAGCGGCACCAGGTCGGCGAACGGCCAGGCGCGCAGCGTCTTGGCGGTCGAGCTCTGGTCGGTGTGCACGGCCTGGATGCCGACGTTGCCGCGCAGCGGCATCGACATCAGTTCGGTGTCGATGTTCAGCTTGGCGTAGCCGGTCTGGACCTTCTCGGTGATGGTCCAGTTCTTGGTCGCGCCCCACGGCACCAGCACGGCCGGCGTGTACGGACCGAAGTTCTGCGCCAGCACGGCCGGGATATCCCAGCTCAGCGTATCGGGCAGCGCGTACAGCGACTGCGAGCCGTTGACGGCACCGGCGGCGATGGCGCCCGTGCCCAGCTTGGTGAAGCCGGTCTCGAGGTGCTGCTTCCGCTTGTCGCGCTTGGACGCGTTGACACCGAATTCGATGCTGTTGAACAGCTTGCTGTCGAAGCGGTATTCGGCGCTGAGGCGGAACGAGTTCAGCTTGTCCTTCAGGTGCGGCGCGTTGACGTAGCCGTCGCCGTACTGGCCGCCGATGGCCAGCAGCGCCGGGTTGTCGTACACGCCGGTCAGGCCGATGTTCGGGATGGTGCCGTTCGCGTAGTCGAACGTCATCGTCTGGCGCGCCGCGAGGCCGGTGTTGATCTCGTCGAGTTCTTCCTTGTGGTCGGCCTGCGAGTGGCTCAGGTCCGCGACGAAGGTCCAGTCGCCCGCGATGTACTTGTTGTTCCAGCCGTAGGCCGTCAGCGTGTCGTTCTGGCGGTAGTGGTTGTTGCGCACCACCGGGTTCACGTTGTTGGCGGTACCGGCCGTCATGACGCCGTTGCCGTTGATGGTGCCCGGCGTGAACGAGACGTTGCCGTCGTCGGTCAGCTGCACTTCCATGCCGCGGCGGTCTTCATCGAGCTTGAAGCGCGAGTGGTACGCGTCGATCGTCGACGTGAATTCGCGGATCGGATGCCATTCCACGACGCCCATCAGGCCGTCGCGCACCTGGTTGCCGGTCTGCGCCAGCGACTTGATGCCTTTCGGAACCTTGACGGTCTTGCCCGGCACGGACGACGTATTGTCGACCCAGTCCCAGGTCTCGAATTGCTTCGACTCGTTCGGCTTGTCGGCGCGTGCGTAGCCGACCGCCACGCCGAGCGTGCGGCCCAGGAACTGGTCGACGTAGGATGCGCTGATGCGGCTGCCCTTGTCCTTCGAGCCGGTGCTGAGCTTGCCCTGGCTGTTCTTCTCGCCGCGCACGTTCAGCGTGACGACGCGCTCGCGCAGCGACAGCGGCTTGATCGTCTGCAGGTTGACCGTACCGGACAGGCCCTGGCCGACGAGCGATGCGTCCGACGTTTTATACACGGTGACGGCGTTGATCAGCTCGGACGGATACTGGTCGTACTCGACCGTGCGGTTCGCACTCGTGCTGACCTGCTCGCGGCCGTTCAGCAGCGCGGTCGACAGGTCGCCCGACGTGCCGCGGATGCTGATCTGCTGCGCCTGGCCGTTGACGCGCTGCGCCGACAGGCCCGGCAGGCGCGCCAGCGATTCGGCGATGCTGATGTCGGGCAGCTTGCCGATGTCCTCGGCGGAGATGGTCTCGACGATGCTGGTCGCATCGCGCTTGACGGCGATCGCGTCCTCGATGCTGCGGCGGATGCCCGTGACGGTGACGGTGTTGACCGGCGCCGCCTGGACGCCGTCGGCCGCCTGCGTCTGCGCGGATGCCTGGGCGCCCGCGAGCGCCAGGAACATGGCGCAACCCACGGCGACCGGGCTCAGTTGGAATACGGGCTGACCGCCCTTCGAAATCTTCATATGTCCCCTCGACAGAATCAGTGTGCTTATAAGAGGAACGTCAGCCTTTTGCCGAAGCGTGCGCCGGCCACGGGCTCGAACGTTCGGAACCGATTCTGTATTAAAACTAGATTACATGTCAACGAGACAGAGATTTAAGTGAAGAGATTGTGGTTTTCACCCACAAGATGCACCAGAAAAAGACATTTTAGAAGCAGTTCTAGTAAATACATACTTCTTATAAATGTAGTTCGGGTACAAATTTCCAGATGAAAACACTTACATCTTCGGTGCCTTGGCATACCCGTCGATGAACGCCGCATGATCGGGCATGAAATCGACGCATTGCCGGATCACGTCCGCCACGCCTTCCATGTACTCGCGGATGCCCTCTTCCGACTGCACGTCGACCAGCGGGTGATACGCTTGCGGATGGATGTTCTGCCCGACGAGCACCTGCAGCCACCCGACTTCCGTGAACAGTTCGCCGTCAACGCGGCGCAGGCGGCCGTGCGTGCGGAACAGGTCGATCTTGTCGCGCAGGGTGGCCGGAATCTCCATGCGCGCGCATTCCTGCCAGAACGCGGCGTCGTCGCGCTGGTTGGCGTAGTAGTGCAGGATGATGAAGTCGCGGATGCGCTCGTAGTGGAAGCGCGACAGGCGGTTGAACGCCTCGACGTCCGCCGCGCTGAAGCCCTGGTCCGGGAAGTAGTCCAGCAGGCGCTGGATCGAGTCCTGGATCATGTGGATGCTCGTCGATTCGATCGGCTCCAGGAAACCGCTCGACAGGCCGATCGCCACCACGTTCTTGTCCCACGCCTTCTTGCGCATGCCCGTCGTGAAGCGGATCGGGCGCGGGTCGGCGAGCGGCTTGCCGTCGAGGTTGGACAGCAGCACGTGCGCCGCCTCGTCGTCGCTGATGTAGCGGCTGCAGTAGACGTGGCCGTTGCCGATGCGGTTCTGCAGCGGGATGCGCCACTGCCAGCCCGACTTGTGGGCGGTCGCGCGCGTGTACGGCGTGAGCGCGGGCACGGATTCGCACGGCACGGCCAGGGCGCGGTCGCACGGCAGCCAATGGCTCCAGTCCTCGTAGCCCGCCTTCAGGGTCTGTTCGATCAGGAGGCCGCGGAAGCCCGAGCAGTCGATGAACAGGTCGCCCTCGATGCGCTCGCCGTTTTCCATCACGACGGCGTCCACGTGGCCGTCGTGCGCGCGCTGCGTCACGCGCACGATTTTCCCCTCGGTGCGCTCCACGCCGCGCGCTTCCGACAACTTGCGCAGGTGGCGCGCGTACAGGCCGGCGTCGAAGTGGTAGGCGTAGGTGATCTCGGCCAGCGGCGAATTGCCCAGGTCCGCGCGCGGCAGCATGAACTTGTTCGCGCGCGCGGCGGCGCGCGTGATCGAGTAATCGGCCAGGTCGCGCGCCTGGCCCAGCGCGCGCATCTTGTGCCAGTACTGCTCGAAGCCGACCATCCACAGGTCCTGGCCCAGGCGCCCGAAGCCGTGCGTGTAGCGGTCGCCCAGGCGGCCCCAGTTGACGAACTCGACGCCGAGCTTGAAGGTGCCGTTGGTGGCTTTCAAGAACTCGGCTTCGTCGATGCCGGCGACGGTATTGAAACGCTGGATCATCGGAATGGTGGCTTCGCCGACGCCGACGATGCCGATCTCGTCGGACTCGACGAGGCGGATGCGGTAGCGGCCGCGCAGCGCGGTGGCCAGGGCGGTGGCGGTCATCCAGCCGGCGGTGCCGCCGCCGACGATGACGATGGTGTTCAGATGAGGTACTTGCATGCTCGGTCTCGCGATCATGAAAAAACACCCCCGCTGACCAGGGCCGGCAGGGGTGTTTCAATTAACTGTCGGCGTCGACAGGATACCGTAGGGTGGGCGGCCCCCGCCCACGCGGACGTTTGCGCGCCGCACGCGGTACGTGGGCACGGGGTGCTCACCCTACGGACGACAGCCGGATAACGGAGTAGAACTTGTACCGGATTAGAACTTGTAGCTCGCGCCCAGGCTGTACGTACGGCCGAACGTGATCTTCTCGGCGATCTCGCTCGGGTTCGCGGCGTAACGGATGAACGGCGAGTTCGTCCAGTTGTTCACCGCGGCCGTCAGCGACAGGCCTTTCAGCATCGTGTTGTCGCCGAACTCGTACGTCAGCTGGCCGTCGACCGTCGTGTTGCCACGGATGAAGGTCAGCTGGTTGTTGTCCTGGAAGTCGCTGATCTCGCCCAGGAAGTCGCTGCGGTGCTTGGCGGCGATCGACGCGCGGAAGCCATGCGCTTCGTAGTACAGGCGCAGGTTGGTCACCTGGCGCGACAGGCCCGGCAGCGGGATCGTCGCGACGCCGCCCGTGTCGATCACGGTCAGGCCCGTCGTCAGCAGGTTCACCGAGCTCAGGGTGCTCGAGTGGTTGACCTCGACGCCGAAGCCGCTCAGGTACTTCGACAACATGGCGAACGGCAGCGACGCGGTCAGCTCGATACCCTTGATGTTGCCGCCCGTGCCGTTGACCGGGGTGTTCAGGATACCGACGGTCGAACCGGCGTTCGGACCCGACGCCGGCAGCGGGGTCTTGGCGCTCAGCAGGCCGCTCGTCGCGAAGTCGACGGTCTTGGGGACGGTCAGCACGTAGGTGTCGAGCTTCTTGTAGAAGCCGGCGACGGCGACATAGCCCTTGGCACCGTTGACGGTGAAGTACTTTTCCCACGACAGGTCCAGCGCCTTCGCACGGAACGGTTCCAGGTTCGGGTTGCCGGCGCTGCCCGACAGGATCGGGCCGTCGTGGAACGACGTGTTCAGGCTCACGCCGCCGCCCGGACGCAGGTCGCTCATCTTGGTGCGCGACAGCGTCTTGCCCAGGCCGACACGGAACATCTGGTCGTACGGCAGTTCGAAGCCCAGGTTCAGGCTCGGCAGGAAGTCGTTGTACGAGTGGTGACCCCGCACGACGTAGGCCGGGCAAGCCTGCCCGGCGACGCCGGCGCACTTGCTCGTGTCGACCACGGTACCGGTCGAGCTCTGGTTCGTGTGGATGTACTGCGCGCCGATGTTGCCGCGGTAGGACAGGCCGAACAGCTCGCCTTCCAGGTTACCCATCAGGTAACCGGTCGAGACCTTCTCCGACACATCCCAGTTCTTGTCCGTCTGGATCGGCTGGTCGACCTTCGGCAGCAGCTGGTAGACCGTGCCGAGCGAACCGAGCGGGTTCCACGCGACGACCGGGATGCCCGACTGCGGCGTCACCAGGACGTCCGTACCCGGCACCGGTGCCGAGCCGTACGGGCCGGTACCGACGACCAGGTTGCCTTCGTTCTGGTCGCGGCCCTTGTTGCGGTTGGTGCGGTTGACGCCGAATTCGACGGCCGTCAGCGGACCCAGTTCCATGTCATGCTTGGCGGACAGGCGGTACGACTTGATCTCGTCGGTGGTCGTGCCCACGGCGACGTAGCCGGCCTGCGGGTTGCCGGTCAGGCCGCCACCCCAGCCCGCGTGGTCGGTCAGGACGACCTGGCCGCGGTCGGCGTAGTTCAGCGACGTCGTGTAGGTCGGCGCCAGGTTGTCCTTGCCGTTGTAGCCGGTCCAGGAGATGGTGGACAGGTTCGTCGCGTCGCCCGGCTGGCCCGCCGTCGTCTCGTAGCGGTTCGAATCGTGCGTGACCTTGGAGCCGGCGATGTCGCCGGTGACGGTCCAGCCTTCGCGGCGCAGGCGGCTGTTGATGCCCCACGAATTCAGCGTGTCGGTGACGGCTTCGATGTGGTTGCGGACGTCGCCCTTGAAGTTCGTGCAGGTGCCCGAGGTGGCCACGCCGTCGACGATGGTGGCGTTGGTCAGCACGCCGTTCGGGTCGTACGAACCGGTGCTGCCGCAGACGGAGCCTTCCAGGCCGGTCTTCTTGGTGTTGTCGGTGTTCTTCGAGTGGAACAGGTCGACGGTGGTGACGAAGTCCTTATTCGGGCGGAATTGCAGGATGCCCATCACGCCCTTGTTGGTCTGCGGGTCGCGCTGGACGTCGGTCTTGAAGCCGTTCGGGACCTTGACGGTCTGGCCGTTGTACGTGGCCGAACCCGCGCCGCCGCCCCAGCCGTCGGCCTGGAACTGTTCGGCGCCCGTGTCGTTGAACTTCACGGCGCCCAGGGCCACGCCGATCGTGCGGTTGGCGAACTGGTCGATGTAGGTCAGCGTGGAGCGGTAGCCGGTACCGGTGCCCAGGCCGTTGTTGTGCTCGCCGAAGCGCATGGCCTTGTAGCCGACGGCAACGGTGCGCTTGCCGAAGTCCAGCGGCATCACGGTGCGCTGGTCGATGGTCGAGGCGATGCCCTGGCCCATCAGGCTGGCGTCCGGCGATTTGTAGATCGTGATGGTGCCCAGCATTTCGGCCGGGTACAGGTCGAACTTGACGCCGCGGCTGTCGCCCGCCGACGCCTGCTCGCGGCCGTTCAGCAGCGTGCCGTTGAAGTCCGGCGACAGGCCGCGGACGGAGATCGCGGACGCACGGCCCGACGACTTGTCGCGCTGCGCGGTCACGCCCGGCAGGCGCGAGATCGATTCGGCCACGGTGGCATCCGGCAGCTTGCCGATGTCTTCCGCCGAGATCGCTTCGACGATGGAGTTGGAATTCTTCTTGATGGAGATGGCCGCCTCGATGCCGCGGCGGATACCGGTCACGGTCACCGTGCTGACCGGGTTGCCGTTGGCGTCCGTCGCCTGGGCGGCTTGCGAGACGGTGGCGTCCTGGGCGTAGACGTTGGTGCCGAGCGCCGACAGGAACACGGCGCAACCGGCGGCAACCGGGCTCAGCTTGAACACAAGTGCGCCATTGATGTTACGCGCGTGCTTGCCATTAAAAATCTTCATTTGTCCCCTCAAATCATCAGATCTCATTGTTTTTCCCGACGACGGCAGCTTGAGCCCGCTCCGGGAGCCAAAAAGCAAACGTTTATAAGTACGTACGTTCTGTCAAGGATTCTGTATTAAAACTAGATGCACTGTCAACGTGAGTTGCCTTCGATTACGGGAATGTAGGAGTTTTACGCCAAATCGACTAAAAAACGACTTTTCTCGTTGTATTCGAGCTACAGAATAAGCATGCGGGCATTGTAGTCGCGCTACAAATCGATTTCCGAACATCAATTTAGGAGTGTTTTGCACCTTTTTGAGGCAAACTCGCGTAGTAGTTTTACGGAATGTTGGGATTTACCCACATTCGTACTTGCCCGTCGCTCGCAAAACCGTGTAGCAAAACTAGAGACTCGGTAGGTTGGTTGCGTTGCTGCGCTCAAGTGTCTGTAGTATTCTCCGAGCAATAATGTAATAAGCGCATTACTCCTAGGCAACAAGCTGAGTAAATCGCTGTAGTCCGACTACGCTCCGGAGACCACATTGCGCATTTCGCCCCGCCTCGCCGTCCTGCTGCTCGGCAGCCTCTTCCTTACCGGCGCAACCGCCGCACCGGCCGTCATCGACCACATGGACCCGCCGTTCTGGTGGACGGGCATGCACGACCACCGCCTGCAACTGATGGTGCACGGCCCCGCCATCGCGGACCTGGAACCGGCCATCGCCTACCCCGGGGTGCGCATCGCGGCCGTCACCCGCGTGGCCAACCGCAACTACCTGTTCATCGACCTGGACATCGCCTCCGACGCGCAGCCAGGCGACGTCGCGATCGATTTCCGCGGCGCGCGTCCGACCCGCCACATCTACCGCCTGCTGGCGCGGGCATCCGGCTCGGCCGGGCGCAACGGTTTCGGGAAAGCCGACGCGATCTACCAGTTGATGCCGGACCGCTTCGCCAACGGCGATCCTTCGAACGACAGCGTGCCCGCCCTCGCGGATAAACTCGACCGCAAGCTCGGCCACGGCCGCCACGGCGGCGACATCCAGGGCATCATCGACCACCTCGACTACATCGCGGGCATGGGCTTCACGCAGCTGTGGCCCACGCCCCTCGTCGAAAACGACATGCCGGCCGCGTCCTACCACGGCTATGCGGCGACGGACCACTACCGGATCGACCCGCGCTACGGCAGCAACGAGGACTACGTGCGCCTGTCGAACGAAGCGAAGAAGCACGGCATCGGCGTGATCCAGGACGTCGTGCTGTCGCACATCGGCCTGCATCACTGGTGGATGAAGGACTTGCCGACGCCGGACTGGATCAACCACAACGACGGCCGTTTCGTCGCGACGATGCACCACCGGACGGCCGTGCAGGACCCGTACGCGGCGCAGGAAGACGCCAGCAACTTCACGACCGGCTGGTTCAGCCCCGGCATGCCCGACATGAACCAAACCAACCCGTTCGTCGCCAATTACCTCATCCAGAACAGCATCTGGTGGATCGAGTACGCGGGCCTGTCCGGCCTGCGCATCGACACGTTCGGCTATTCGGACGGCGGCTTCCTCGCGCAATACACGCAGCGCGTGCTGGGCGAGTATCCGCACCTGAACATGGTGGGCGAGGAATGGAGCAAGCTGCCGCCCGTCGTCGCGCACTGGCAGCGCGCTCCCACCTCGATGCCCAGCATGATGGACTTCCCGCTGACGGAGGCGATGCGCACGGCCCTCGCCGGCGGCAAGAACGAGAACGTCTTCAACGACGTGTACGAGATGCTGTCGCTGGACTATCTCTATCCGGACGCGTCGAACCTCGTGCTGTTCGAGGGGAACCACGACATGGCGCGTTTGTACAGCGTCGTCGGCGAAGACGTCGAGCGCTGGAAGATGGACCTCGCGTTCATCATGACGATGCCCCGCATCCCGCATTTCTACGTGGGCGACGAGCTCCTGATGACGAGCACCGTCGACCGCCGCGACGACAGCAGCTACCGCCGCGACTTTCCCGGCGGCTGGGCCGGCGACAAGGTCAACGCCTTCACCGGGGCCGGCCTCACGCCGCGCCAGCGCGAGGCGCAGGCGTTCGTGAAGAAGCTCGTCAACTGGCGCAAGGGCGCGGCCGTCGTGCACGACGGGAAGCTGATGCAGTACGGGCCTCAGAACAATACGTGGGTCTACTTCCGCTATGACGGGAAACCGAGCGGCAAGAAGAAGGTCATGGTCGCGTTCAATGCGAATGGGAAGGAAGCCGTGCTGCCCGCCGGGCGCTTCCATGAGATGCTGTCCGGGGTTGCGGCCGGGACCGACGTCTTGACCGGCAAGCGTTTCGACCTGGGCAAGGAAATCCGCCTGCCCGCGAAATCCGTTGTCATCCTCGAACTCTGAATCCTGCCATGATCAAGCACACCGTTCTCGCCGCCGCCCTCTTCGCCCAATCCGTCGCCGCCATCGCGGCCGAAGCCGCGCCGCTGCGTTACGACATCTATGTGCGCGGCGCCTTCAACGGCTGGGGCACGGACAACGTCCTGGTCCATCAGGGCAAAGGAATTTATCAGGCCGACATCCTCGTCAGCCCCGGCAACCACGCCTTCAAGATCGGCAGCAAGGACTGGGCCGCGGAATGGGTCGCGAATCCGGCCGCCAGCGTCAGCGTCAAGCTGGGCGACGCCTATCCGCTCGCGACGGAAGCGGGGCCGGAAGACTATCTGTTCACGAAGACGACGACCACGTTCCGCTTCCGCGTCGACGTGTCGGACCCGAAGCGCCCCGTGCTGACGGTGACGCAGGTCGAGACGCCCGCGGCCGCGGCGGCCGCCGATCCGCACGCGGGCGCGGGCGCGACGGCCACCCTGACCTTCCCCACCTGGGACGGCAAGGAAGAATCGGCGCGCTTCTCCGTGCGCGATCCGCAGGCGCCGCTGCGCAGCTATGCGCATTCGACGACGATGCAGTTGCGCGACCCGGGCCCGCAAGCGACGACGTACGAGGAAGACGCCACGCTGCCCGTCGTCCGCAGCGGCAACCTCGCGTTCGACGCGCTGTTCGCGCTGGCCGGCCACGAGATGAAGCTGGACTCCGTGAAGGAGATCCGCGACGGGAACTACAACGGCGGCGCCGCGATCCCGTGCGACTGCTTCGAGACGGGCGAGAAATGGCATTACGTGTGGACGCGCGACCTGTCGTACGCAGCCGACCTCGGTCTCGCCATGCTCGATCCGCAACGCGTGCGCAATTCGCTGCTGTTCAAACTGTCCGGCTGGCGCGCCGGTGTGCCGAAGGCGCCGCAGGTCGCGGGCACGCCCGACGGCCTGCAGATCGTGCAGGACACGGGCAGCGGCGGCAGCTGGCCCGTCAGCACGGACCGCATCACGTGGGCCTTCGCGGCCGAAGAAGTCCTCAAGACGCTGCCGGCCAGCGAGCGCGCGGCGTTCGCGACGAAGGCGCTGCAGGCGCTGGCGAACACGATCGAGAACGACCGCATCGCCGCGTTCGACAAGACGACGGGCCTGTACACGGGCGAGGAATCGTTCCTCGACTGGCGCGACCAGACGTACGCGAAATGGATCACCGACGACCTGGCATCGATGGCCAGTTCGAAAGCGCTGTCGACCAACGTCGGCCACTACAAGGCGCTGACGCTCGCAGCACAACTGGCCCGCGAACACGGGGATCGGGCTGACATTCGCCGCGCCACGCGCTACGAGGGGTGGGCGCGCGACCTGAAGCGCGCGATCAACACGCGCCTGTGGCTCGACGACGCCGGCATGTACAGCAGCCTCACGGCCCCGCACTTCGACGGCGCGCCGCTGCACAAGTTCGACTGGCTGGGACAGTCGCTCGCGATCATCACCGGCGTCGCGGACGGCGCGCGGGCGCAGAAAATCCTCGCCAGCTATCCGCACGGCCCGATGGGCGCGCCCGTCATCTGGCCGCAGCAGCAGGACCTGCCCGTCTACCACAACCGCGCGATGTGGCCGTTCGTCACCGCGTACGGCCTGCGCGCCGCGATCGCGGGCCGCAACGTCGCGGTAGCCGATGCCGCGTACGACACGCTGATGCGGGGCGCGGCGCTGAATATGTCGAACATGGAAAACCTGGAGTGGCTGTCCGGCCAGCCGCTGCTGCTGGACGAGGCGCATCCGAACCTGATCGGCCCCGTCATCAATTCGAAGCGCCAGCTGTGGTCCGTCGGCGGCTATCTCGGCATGGTGATCCGCGACGTGTTCGGCGTTTCCACGACACGTGAAGGCATCGAGGTGAAGCCGTTCGTCACGGCGAAGCTGCGCGGCGGCGTGTTCGCGGCGGGCGACAACATCGCGCTGTACAACCTGCGTTTGCAGGGCCGCGCCGTCAATGTGAAACTGCGGCTGCCGCCCGTGCCGGCGGCCGGCACCAGCGGTTATTACGCCGTCGAGCGCATCCTCGTCGACGGCAAGCCGGCCGGCAGCAGCATCCCGTGGAGCGCGCTGGATGCGCACAGCGACATCGAGGTCCAGCTGGGCAAGCTGGTCGACGGCACCACGGCCATCCGCCGCGTGAGCGCCGATCCGTACGCGGAAACGCCGACCGTGTTCGGCCCGCGCGAGCCGCGTATCGATGGCGTCGCGCGCGCGGGCGGGACGACGACGGTGACGATCGTGCCGGCCGACCAGCAGGCGGGCATCACGTACAACATCTACCGCGACGGCAAGCTGGTGGCGTCGAATCTCAGCGCCGGCCCATGGACCGACCGCGAGAACAGCGCCGCGGCATGCTACGCCGCCGAAGCGCAATACACGTCGTCCGGCAACCGCAGCCACCACAGCGTGCCGCGCTGCGCAGGCGCCAGCGTGGCGATCGCCGCCACCGACCCGCGCGTAGACTCCCGCGTGGCCATCGCACCGGGCAATGCGCGCTTCGCCGAAGCACATCGCGCCAACTGGGGCCAGCCGGCCGACCGCCTCGACGTGCGCGACGTGCGCGTCCCGCAAGCGGGCGACTACGCCGTGCAGGTCCGCTATCACAACGGCGCCAACCAGATCAACCTGGGCATCAGCGGTGGCGTAAAATGGCTGGCGCTCAAGGATGAGTCGGGACGCATCGTCGCCCAAGGCGTCGTGCAACTGCCGCACGCGCGCATCGAGAAGGCGAACACCCCGACCGTGTATTCGACCCCGCTGGCGGCGCGCCTGAAGGCGAACGTCGCGTACCGGATCGAGATGAGCGACTTCTACAACATGAGTTATCTGGACAGCAACCGCAGCTTCAGCGCGGCCGGCGGCGTCGACGGTCCGTCGAACCGCTTCGACATCTACGGCGTGCGGCTGCTGCGTACCAACGGAACGAAATGATGAAACGAATCGCAATCGCCGCCGCAGCGGCGGGCCTCATGCTGGCGCAGGCCCACGCCACCACCGTGCGCATCCACTACGCCGCGGGCAAGGACACGATCCAGATCCGCGCCGACAAGGGCGCCGCCGGCTGGTCGCAGGGCGTGCCCGCGAAGCCGGAAGGCGGCCCGCTGAACGTGTGGACGTTCACGTGGCCGGACGCGCTGGGCGACATCCAGATGAAGCCCACGCTGGGCGCGGACAAGGTGTCGATCGGTGGCGTCTATAAACTGGCGGCGGGCGGCACGGTCGACATCTACCCGTTCTTCGGCCCGCCGTTCGGCAAGGTGACGATCGTGAAGGATTTCGCGTCGCCGCAACTGGACAACAAGCGCGCCCTGCGCATCTATCTCCCGCCCAGCTACGGCGAGAACGCGGCGAAGCGCTACCCCGTGCTGTACATGCACGACGGCCAGAACCTGTTCGATGCGAAGACGGCATCGTACGGCGTCGAATGGGGCATCGACGAGACGGTCAACCGTCTCGTGGCGACGGGCGTGATGGACGAGGTGATCGTCGTCGGCATCGACAACACGCCGGACCGCATCCCCGAATACACGCCCTGCTGCGACCCGAAATACGGCGGGGGCAAGCTGAATGCCTACGACGCGTTCATCGTCGAGACGGTGAAGCCGTACGTCGACCGCACGTACCGCACCCTGCCCGGCAAGGAAACGACGGCGATCATGGGCTCGTCGCTGGGCGGCATCGCCTCGGTGCTGATCGCGCAGCGCCACCCGGACATCTTCTCGAAGGCGGGCGGCGTCTCCAGCTCGTTCTGGTGGAACAACGGGGCGCTGCTGGCGAAGGTGCCGGACCGCGTGCCCGTGAAGTTCTACCTCGACGCCGGCACGCGCGACGACGGCCTGGACGACACGGCGAAGATGCGCGACGCCATGCTGGCCAAGGGTTATCGCGACAACGAAGACCTGATGTTCTACAAGGCCGAGGGCGCGCGCCACAACGAGGCCTCGTGGGCCGCGCGCGTGGACAAGCCGCTGACCTGGTTCTTCCCGTGGGGTTCGACCCGGCAGTGACCGGAATCAGAATTCCATGCTGTATAAATTGCTGCCGGCGTCGCCCGGCACGAGGTGGACGAACCGTTCGTACCGCATGCCCATCTTGCGCAGCAGGCCGTTGGACGCGAGGTTGTTGGGCGACGTGATGGCCAGCACGCGCTTGAGGCCCAGCGCGGGCGCGAGCGCCAGCACGGCCATGCCGGCCTCGTACGCATAGCCGCGGCCGCAGTAACGCGCCAGGTAGGCGTAGCCGATGTCGACGCCGTCCAGCGTCTCGCGCCTGATCAGGCCGCACATGCCGATGGGCGTGCCGCTGTCCTTCAGTTCGACGACGTACAGCGAGTGGCCGCGCGTGGCCTGCATCGCGATCGGGCCGTCGAGCAGGGCCTGCACGGCATCCTCGCGCGTGCGGATGCCGCGGTCGCCGATATGCTCCAGGAAGCCGGGATCGTTGACGAGCGCAAGATAAAAGTCGGCGTCGTCGCGGTCGGCGGTGCGCAGGCGCAGGCGCGGGGTCGCGAGGATATCCACCGGCATCAGTCTTCTTCCGGCAGCGGCCAGCGCGCGGGGTCTTCCAGCAGCTTGTACATCACGTACGCATCGACATAGCCGAGCCGGCGGTGGCGGTACGCCTTCGGCAAGGTGCCGACGATGGAAAAGCCGAGCCGCTTCCACAGGTGGATCGCGGGATTGTTCGTGCTGACGACGAAGTTGAACTGCATGGCCAGGTAGCCCTTGCGGCGGGCCTCGCCGATACTGTGCTCGCCGAGCAAATGACCCACGCCGACGCCCTGCGCGTTCGGACTGACCATGTACGACGCATTGGCGACATGCGCCCCGCGTCCCACGTGGTTCGGCTGCAGCTTGTACATCCCGAGGATCCGCTCCTCGCCGCGCACCGCGACATAGGTCGACGCCTCGGCTGCGAACCAGTAATCGTAGGTGTCTTCGCGACTCGTGTCCGCGTCCTGGGCATAGGTTTCACCCTCGGCCGCGTGCGCCTGGAAAATGGTCCACATAGCATTGAAATCAGTTTCAGTAGCGGGACGAATCTGGATATCTTTCACTGCGTGACCTGCTGGGACGTATCGAAAGCGCAAGATTCTACCTTGGGATTCGGCTGCACGGATGCCGATCCGGTAACCGGACGTAGAAAATTTCCGCTGAATAAAGGTAGGAAAGACTTCGTGCCGCCCGTTACTGCTCCGCCCGCTTCAATCGTTCCAATCGGAAATCAACCGACGCCGGCCGGCCCGGCAGGCGCAGGCGCGCGCGCGCCGGCGGCGCCTCGCTGATCACTTCGCCGGCACGCAGCACGAGCCGGCGCGCGGCGCGCAGGCGGATGGCCTCGACGGGGTCGCCCGCGTCGAGCCAGACGAGGTCCGCGCGGCAGCCCGGCGCGATGCCATAGCCCGGCAGGCCGAGGATGCGCGCGGGCGTTTCCGTGACGGCCTGGAAGCACAGTCGCATCGCGGCCTGGCCCGTCATCTGCGCGACGTGCAGGCCCATGTGCGCGACTTCCAGCATGTCGCCGGAACCGAGGCCGTACCACGGATCCATCACGCAATCGTGGCCGAACGCCACCGGCACGCCGGCCGCCAGCAATTCCGGCACGCGCGTCATGCCCCGGCGTTTCGGGTACGTGTCGTGGCGGCCCTGCAGGGTGATGTTGATGAGGGGATTCGCGATCGCGGCGACGCCGGATTCCGCCATCAGCGGCAGCAGCTTGCTCACATAATAGTTGTCCATCGAGTGCATCGACGTGAGATGCGAGCCGGCGACCCTGCCCTGCAGGCCGAGGCGCAGCGTCTCCGCGGCAAGGGTCTCGATGTGGCGCGACAAGGGATCGTCGCTTTCGTCGCAATGCATGTCGACCATCAGCCCCTGCTCCGCCGCGAATTCGCACAGCAGGCGCACGGACTCGGCGCCGTCGGCCATCGTCCGTTCGAAATGCGGGATGCCGCCGACGACTTCCACGCCCATCCGGATGGCGCGCTTGAGATTGTCGAAAGCGGTCTTGCTGCGCAGCAGGCCGTCCTGCGGGAACGCGACGAGTTGCAAATCGATGTAAGGTGCGACCTTGCGCTTGACGTCGAGCAGCGCCTCCACGGCCAGCAGGCGGTCGTCGCACACGTCGACGTGGCTGCGGATCGCCAGCAGGCCGCGCGCCACGGCCCAGTCGCAATACTGCAACGCGCGTTCGACGAGCGCCTCTTGCGCCAGCTGCGGCTTCAGCTCGCCCCACAGCGCGATGCCTTCCAGCAAGGTGCCCGATTCGTTCACGCGCGGCAGGCCATAGCTGAGCGTCGCGTCCATGTGGAAATGGGCGTCGACAAACGGCGGCGTCACGAGGTCGCCGCCGACGTCGATCTCGCGCGCGCCCCGTTGCGGCAAGGCGGGCTCGACGGCAGCGATGGTGCCGCCTGCGACGGCGATGTCGACCTTCCGGCCATCGGCCAGGGTGGCGTTGCGGAGAACGAGATCCATGCGCGGGGCTCCTGATGGTTGGGACCTCATCAGATTACCACGCTGATCATCTTGTCAATGATATATATCAAACCTCAATGCTGCACCGCAAGATTTCCTTGCAAAAACAACATAGAATTCCCTTTTCATCCCGCATGAACCCCTTTACACTAGACTTATTGCAGTGCGTCATAAACCGAATGGTTACAACCTGAAAGACAAGGAACCCAGATGACTTCATTCTCCGAACAGTTGTCCGCCGTCCGCAAGTCCCAATGGGAAGCACAGCTCGACGTGTTCCGGGCATTGAGCCAGCGCGCGATCGACAGCGCCGAACAGCTGATTGCGCTCAACATGAAGACCTCCCGCGCGTCGGTCGAACAAGCTACGGGAACCTTCAAGCAATTGCTCGAAATTACCAACCCGCGCGATTTCCTGGCCATCGGCACCACGGCCCAGGGCCAGTGGCAGCAATTCTTTTCCTACGGCCGCGAGCTGCTGGGCATTGCCGCCGGCACGCACGAGCGCAGCTGGAGCACGCAGCAGCCGCTGCAACTGGTGCCCGCCGCGACCGCGAACATCCCGACGTCCGTGCCCCAGTTCATGGAGCAGGCAGCCATCGCGACGGCCGATGCGGCCACCGTGAACAGCGAGATCGTCAGCGCCGCCGTCGATACCGGCTGCGCGCTGGCCGAAGCGGCGCTGGATGCAGGTGCCCAGGCCATCGGCCGCGCCGACGAAGCGGCCGCGCCGCAGGCCGAGCCCCAGACCGAACCGCAGGCGCCCGAACCGATCACGACCACCGTGACCGAAGCGGTGTCCGCGGAACCGGAAGCGCCGGCCGCCGATCCGGTCGAAACGGCCATCGCCGACGAGGTGCCGCCCGCCAGGGCCAAGCCGCTCGCGAAAGCGCTGAACAAGGTCGCACCGAAGCCGGCCGCCGCCGAGCATCCGATCGCATCGACCGTGCCGCTGGAAGCAGGTCCGCACGTGGAACTGCCGATCGTCACGCCGACCGAGAGCACGCCGCCGCTGCGCGTCGTGACGCACGGCGGCAAGACCTCGCGCTCGCAGCGCAAGAAATAATATGGTGGGCACGTTCGCCTAATGCATGCGTCACGCGTGGGCACGGGGTGCCCACCCTACCAGCAAGAGTGCGTCAAAAATAGTAAATTAGCGGGCCTTGGCCCGCTTTTTCTTTTTTCACTCACCAACAACAAGAACAGGATCTTCAATGGGTTTGGCAAAGCTGATCGGCGGCTTCGTGCGCCGGCACTGGCGTTCCTATGCGTCATCGGCGGTGATGCTGTTCGGCGTGGCCCTGTGCACCGTGCTCGTGCCGCGCAAGGTCGGCGCGATGATCGACGGCCTCGCCGCGCACCGCCTCGGCGGCCATGACCTGCTCATCCAGATCGCGCAACTGCTCGGCCTCGGCCTCGCGATCTATGGACTGCGCGTGGCGTGGCGCCTGCGCCTGTATTCCGCGTCCTACCGGCTCGGCGTGGAACTGCGCACGAAGTTGTACGACCGCCTGTCCGCGCAAGGCCCCGCCTTCTTCCAGCGCCAGCGCACGGGCGACCTGATGGCGCTCGGCACCAACGACATCGACGCCATCGAGCAGGCGGCCGGCGAAGCGATGCTGGCCGGATTCGACGGCACGCTCACGCTCGTCATGGTGCTGGGCATCATGTTCCTCGGCGTCGACTGGCGCCTGACGACGATCGCCCTGCTGCCGTTCCCGTTGATGGCGCTGGCGTTCTGGCGCATCTCGAGCCACATCCACACGGCGTCGACGGATTCGCTGAAGCGCTTCTCCGCGCTGAACGACCACGTGCAGGAGACGCTGTCCGGCGTGCGCACCCTGCGCGCCCTCGGCCTGGAACAGCGCAGCGCCGACCAGTTCGCGCAACTGGCCGCGCGCGCCGCCGACGCGAGCCTCGCCGCGCAGAAATGGGAAGCGGCGTACGAACCGGCCGTCGGCCTCACGCTCACCGCCGCCACCGGCCTCACGCTGGGCCTCGGCGGCTATCTCGTGTGGCAGGGCCAGATCACGATCGGCAGCCTCACGAGTTTTACCATGTACCTCGGCCAGCTGATCTGGCCGATGTTCGCCGCGGGCTGGGTGCTGTCGCTGATCGAGCGCGGACGCGCCGCCCTCGCGCGCCTGCAGCCGCTGCTCGATGCGCCGCTGACCGTCGACGACCGCGGGACGCTGGAGACGCTCGCGCGCGGCCCGCTCGTGCTGGACCATGTCCGCTTCCATTACAGCGACGACGCGCGCGCCGCGCTGGACGACGTCTCGCTGCGCCTGGAACCGGGCAAGACGCTGGGCCTCGTGGGCGCCACGGGCGCGGGCAAGTCCACGCTGCTGCGCGTGCTGCTGCGCCAGGCCACGCCGCAGCACGGCCGCGTGACGTGGGGCGGCCACGCACTCGACGAATACACGCTTGCCACGCTGCGCGCGCACATCAGCTGGGTGCCGCAGGAATCGTTCCTGTTCTCCGCATCGATCGCGGAAAACATCGCCCTGGGCCACCCGGGCGCATCGCGCGCGGAGATCGAACAGGCGGCGAAGATGGCCGCGATCCACGACGACATCCTCCGCTTCCCGGACGGCTACGACACGCCCGTCGGCGAGAAGGGCATCACGCTGTCGGGTGGGCAGCGCCAGCGCGTGGCGATCGCGCGCGCGCTGCTGGGCACAAGCGCCCTCCTGCTGCTCGACGACGCGCTGTCCGCCGTCGACACGGGCACGGAAACGAACATCCTCGACCATTTGAACGACGTGCGGCGCGAACGCCCGGAACTGTCGGCGATCATCGCGAGCCACCGCCTGTCGGCCGTCGTGAACGCGGACCTGATCGTCGTACTGCGCGAAGGCCGCATCGTGGAGCGCGGCACGCACGACGAACTGCTCGCCCTGGACGGCTGGTATGCCAGCCAGTGGCGCTACCAGCAACTGGAGGCCAGCCTCGATGCCATCTGAAGACGTCAAGAAAAGCGCGAACAAGAGTGTAACTGCGGCGCAGGCGCGCCAGGCGACAAGCCTGCTGCGCCGCGCCGCCCATCCGGACCGCGCCCACCTCGGCTGGGCCACGCTGTGGCTGATCCTCGCGGCCGGCCTGGAAGTGGTCGGTCCCCTGCTGGGCAAGAAGCTGATCGACGACCACCTGCTGCCGCACCACCTCGACTGGACGCGCATGGGGTGGCTGCTGGCCGGCGTCGTCGTCACGGGAATGGCCGCGTCGTGGCTGCGCTTTTTGCAGCTCGTGCGCCTGTCCGGCATGGCGATGCGCGCCGTGCAGCGCCTGCGCGAATGGGTCTATGGCCACGTGCTGCGCCTGCCGATGGCGTTCTTCGACCGCGCCATCACGGGCCAGCTCGTGAGCCGCGTCACCAACGACACCGAGGCGGTGAAAACCCTGTACATCCAGGTGCTGTTCGTGATCCTCGATTCCAGCATCGTCCTCGTCGGCACGTCCATCGCGATGGCGTGGCTGGACTGGCGCCTGATGGTGATCGTGCTGGCGCTCGTGCCCGCGGTCCTGGGCATCGTGTGGCTGTACCAGCGGCTGTCCGCGCCGGCGGTCACGCGCGCGCGCGCGCTGCGCAGCGACATCAACGGCCAGATGGCGGAATCCATCGGCGGCATGAGCGTGCTGCAGGCGAACAATGCGCAGCACCGCTTCGGCCAGCGCTTCGCCCACACCAACGACCAGCACTACACGGCCCGCGTGGCCGAGCTGCGCGCCAACGCCTTCCTGCTGCGGCCCGCGCTCGATTTCCTCAACGTGGTCCTGCTGGCCGTCGTCATCTACAGTTTCGGCCAGCGCAGCATGAATGCCGTCGAAGTGGGCGTGCTGTACGCGTTCATCAGCTACATCGCGCGCGTCGTGGAACCGCTCATCCAGATCACGATGCAGTTCTCGGGCCTGCAGCAGGCCGTCGTCGCCACGGCGCGCGTGGCCGCGCTGCTCGACGAAGCGGGTGCTGCCGAGCATGCCGCCGGGCGCGTCGTGTCCGCACGCAAGCCCGTCGCGGCCGACGTCCCCGCCGTGCGCGTGCGCGGCCTCTCGTTCGCCTACGTGGCGGGCCAGACCGTGCTGCACGACCTGTCATTGGACATCCCGCAGGGTGCGTTCTTCGGCATCGTCGGGCACACGGGCAGCGGCAAGTCGACGCTGCTGTCGCTGCTGCTGCGTTATTACAATGTCGAGCAAGGCACCATCACCCTGTTCGGCGAGCCGCTGGCGACGATCGGCAACGAGCGTTTCCGCGCGGAGGTCGGCCTCGTGCCGCAGGATCCGTTCCTGCTGGCGGCGTCGGCACGCGAGAACATCGACATGGGCCGCGGCCTGTCGCAGGCAGCCATCGAGGCGGCCGCGCGCGCCGCGCATGCGCACGAGTTCATCGCGCGGCTGGAACAGGGCTACGACACGCCGCTGGGCGAAGGCGGCTCGCGCCTGTCGTCCGGCCAGAAGCAGCTGATCGCGATCGCGCGCGCCCTCGCCGGCCGGCCGCGCATCCTGCTGCTGGACGAGGCCACGTCGCGCATCGACAGCCAGACGGAGCAGATCGTGCAACAGGCGCTGGACGAGTTGCGCGGCCAGGTCACGATCATCGCCATCGCGCACCGGCTGTCGACGATCCGCGACGCCGACCGCATCGTCGTGCTGAACCACGGCCGCATCAGCGAATCGGGCAGCCACGACGACCTGATGCGCATTGAAGGCGGCCTGTACCAGCGGCTGTATTTGCTGCAACAACTGAGCGTTTGACCGCGTTGTTTACCTCCTTGATATCGTTGCCGCTGCAGAAATTTTGTTAGTTAAACACTATTTTTGTGACGACGCGGCTTCTTGAATACGAAACCTGTGTCTTTTCCGCATAATCGTTCCATTAATTGATATTTCTCAATTGCAAGAGCCTATAATTGTATATGCAGATGTCCTAAATTAAGGGACCACACTTCCTCGGGAGGCATATTGGCAGGTCTATCTCGTGCAGCGCAGCACCGACGCAGCCGTGCGCTGCTGGCCCTGCTATTGCTCGTTTCCGGAAGCACGCCGGCGGCCGCTATGCCGGACGAACCTGTGCGTGCGCGCTTTGCCGAACTCGGGGAAATCATCCGCGTCACGCCCCAGCACGCGGTGCCGCTGCTGGCCGGCCTCGCCGCCCAGGCGCGCCGCACGCCCGCCGAACACGCCCGCCTGCTCACGCTGTCCTGCGACCTGAGCCACCGCCTCGGCAAGCACGTGGAAGCCGTCCAGCTGTGCGAACAGGCGCTGCAACTGGGCCGCCAGGCGCACGACGACAGCCTCGTCGCGCGCGCCCTGCTCTCCAAGGCCTATGCCCTGTTCGGCCTGAACGAAATGAGCCAGTCGCACCAGCTGGTGTGGGAAGCCGAACGCCTCGCCGCCCACAGCCCCGACGTCGACCTGCGCATCCTCGTGCTGATCTCGTCGGGGGAATCGTTCGCCGAGGAAGGCAACTTCCCCGTCGCGCTGACCAAGATGCAGGGCGCCGTGACGCTTGCGCGCCAGAGCGGCAACAAGCTGCAGATCGCCGTCGCGCTCAAGTCGCTGGCCTACCTGTACAACCAGATGCGCGAATTCGACAAGGGGTTCGAGGCGATCGGCGAAGCGGAACAGCTGGCGGAGGCGATCGATTCGCCGGGCCGCCTGGCGATCTTCAAGACGACGGAATACATCCTTGCCGCCAACAGCGGCGACATGGAACGGGGCACGAAGGCCCTGCTGTCGGCGCTCGCGCTGGAACGCCGCATCGGCGCCGACGCGATGATCGCCAACACGCTCGTCAACCTGGCCGACTCGTACCTGAAGCAGCAGGACTGGCGCCGCGCGCTCGCGTACGCGCAGCAGGCGCTGGAACAGGCGCAGAAGCTGCACGACGACGCCCTCGCCGCCACGGCCCGCGTCAACGTGGGCCAGGCCTATCTCGGCATGGGCCGCTTGGCGGAGGGCAAGAAGCACATCGAGCAGGGCATGGACTGGTACCAGCGCTCCGGCAACAAGCCCGACCAGCAGGGTGTCCTCGTCGAATACGGCGACGCGCTGGAACGCGCCGGCGACCTGCCCGGCGCGCTGGCCGCGTATCACCGCGAGCGCGCGCTGTCGAACGAATTGTTCGAGACGCGCCGCCAGAAGGCGATGATGGAGCTGCAGGAAAAATACGAGGCCGACAAGCGCCAGCGCCAGATCGAGATGCTGCGCCAGGAAAACCAGGTCAAGTCGACCGAAATCGACAACCGCCGCCTGCAGCAGCGCATCTGGTGGCTGCTGGCGCTCGTGTTCGCGCTCGCGTCGGTCATCGTCGGCATCCTGTACCGCAAGGTGCGGCACGCCAACGCCCAGCTCGAGGTCAAGAACCATGAACTCAAGCAGCAGAGCGCGCGCGACCCGCTGACGGCGCTGTACAACCGCCGCCACTTCCAGGAATTCATGCGCTCGCACCAGGACATCGGGCGCCGGGGCATGAGCAACAACGGCGGCACGAGCGGCGAGGACATGGTCAGCGCGATGTTCCTGCTCGACGTCGACCACTTCAAGCACATCAACGACACGTACGGCCACGGCGCCGGCGACGCCGTGCTGCGCGAGATCGCGGACGCGCTGCGCGAGATCCTGCGCGAGACCGACATGATCGTGCGCTGGGGCGGCGAGGAATTCCTCGCCTTCCTTCCGGCCGTGCCGCGAAACAGCCTCGACGAGGTGGCGCGCCGCCTGCTGGCCGGCATCCCGGCACGCACGATCGACTACCAGGGCACGCGCCTCTCCGTCAACGTATCGATCGGCTTCGCGCCGTTCCCGCTCGTGCCAGGCACTCCCATCTCGTGGGAACGCGCGATCAACATCGTCGACATGGCGCTGTACCTGGCCAAAGGCCACGGCCGCAACCGCGCGTACGGCGTGTGCGGCGTGTCCGGCCTCGCTCCGGCGGCGCTGGACGAGGTCGAGCACGACATCGAGAAGGCGTGGCGCGCGGGGCTCGTCGATCTATCGATCGTGACGGGGCACGTGCCGGAGTTACGGATGGCGTCGTAAAAACACCGTCACCCCCGCGCAGGCGGGGGCCCAAGTTCCCTGGCGTCGACGCGGCGTACTTGGGTTCCCGCCTTCGCGGGAACGACGAGGTTTAGGCTACGTGTTTACTTCGCCGCCTGCTGCATCTTCTCCCCGGCCTCCTCGACCTTCTCCCCGACCCGCTCCGTTGCTTCCTTCGCGCCCGCGCGCGCCTCGCGCACGGCCTGGTCGGCCTTCTGGACCTGGGCCTGGACCTTGTCCTCGACCTTCTCGTTGATCCGCTCGATCTTGTCGTTCACGTGATCGAGCTTTTCCTGCACGCGGGCGCCGGCCTCGTCGACCCTCGCCTGCGCGCGGGCGCCCGCGTCGTCGATGGCCTTGCCGGCCTGCTGGGCGGGGCCCACGTCGTCCGTACCACGGTTGCACGCCGCCAGGAGACAGCCCGCCAGCAGCGCGCCGATGATGGATATCCGTTTCATCTTGCACCCTCCTTTGTTGCCGAATATACACCTGCACCACGCGCCGCGGCGGACGCTTCGAACGGCGCATCCGTCAGCGTACGCAGGAACGCGACGATGGCGTCGATGTCCGCATCGTCGAGCGCCGGCTTCATCCCCTTGCGGCGGTTGTACGGCATGGTAGCCACGTTGACGTTGCCGAGGTGGCGCGGCGCCACGTCGTCGAATTGACGGCCGTTCCCGTACCAGCGTTCCGGCTCGATCGAGCGGGTGGCGTAGAACGCGACGGCGTCGCGCAGGTCGGAAAAGACGCCGTTGTGCATGTAGCGCTCGCGCGCAGCCACGTTGCGCAGGCTCGGCGTGCGGAAGTAGCCGCACCACTGCCCGGGCTCCTTCCATCCTTTTGCACGCCCCGTGGCGCACAGGCCCTCGTCGAAGTGGCGCGGGTCGCGGTTGGCCGGAATGGCCCGGTTACGGGGCACGGCGAGCGCATCGTAGCCGAAATCCGTGAACAGCGAGCGGGCCGGATTGGTCGACGTCTCGTTGAACTTGTGGCAGCTCGCGCAGTTGCCGCGGTCCGGGTCCTTGAACAGTTTCAGGCCGCGCAATTCTTCCGCCGTGAGCTTTGCCTTGCCCTGCACCCAGGCGTCGTAGCGCGACGAGAACGGCGACATGTCGCGGCTTTGCAGGAACGCGTCCATCGCGGCGCCGAGCGCGGCCAGCGTGCTGGCCGTCGTCCTGAATACGTCAGGGCCGAAGGTCCGTTTGAAACCGTCCGCGTACGGCGCCGTGCGCAGCTTGCGGGCGATATCGGCGTCGCTGCGGTTGTGCATCTCGAGCGGATCGAGCAGCGGATGGCGCACCAGTTCCGCCGGGGAGTCTACGCGGCCGTCCGTGAACAGGCCGCCGAACGGCGTGGGCGCGAGTGCGTCGTCGTCCTGGTAGAAGAACAGCGGCGGCACGTAGGCGGCGTACAGCACGGACGGCACGTTGCGCCTGCCGACGAGATCCGGCCGGCTGCCCAGCGCCACGCCGATGCGCGAGCCGTGGTTGCCCGCGAAGCCCTGGGCGGGATCATGGCAGCTCGCGCAGCTCGTGCCGGCCGGCTCGGACAGGCGCGTGTCGAAGAACACCTGCCGGCCCAGCGCCACGCGCGCGGGCGCGGGCGAGAACGGGCCGGCCACGCCGGGCATCGCGGGCAGTTGCGGCGTGCCGGCGAATGCGATGGATGCCGCCAGCACGCCTGCGACGATCACTGACTTACCCCGCAAGGAAGCCCGCCTTGTCGCAATTGAGGCGGTTGTTGGCCAGCGCGCACGTGGCCATCAAGGTGCCCGTCTTCGTGTAGGCCTTGTAGGTCCAGCCGCTGCCCGCGCGCTCCATCAGCATGAAGCCGAACGTATTGCCGTGCGTGATGCGGTCGACCGTCACGCCCGGCGCCGGCGGCAGGTCGGCCGGGAACGGGTCGGGCAGCGCGACGTCGAGGTTGTCGCCGCCGTTCCCGCTGACGAACGTGGCCGGGTGGTTCGATGCGAAGCTGATCGCCTGGAAGTCGTGCACGTGGCCGTGGATCGCGAGCGATACGCCGGCCGGATAGTACGCGGTCGCGTTCAGCTGCCGCATCACCGACAGCAGCGCCGCATTGCCGCCCGCCGGCGCGCCGCCCGCGAGCGGCGCGTAGCCGAGGATCGGGTGGTGGTTGACGAACAGGCTCGTCGTCTTCGCCTTGCCGGCCAGCTGGGCGACCGTCTTGAACTCGTCCTGATAGGCGAGGAATTGCGGATCGTTCGTCGCGAGCGCCGCCTTGCCCGCCTTGGCGGAATCGAACACGATCACCTGCGTGTCGCTCCCGAGCGGCACGGCATACGGCGCCGTGTAGTTGGCGATGGCGTCGTTGGCCGGATCGTCGCAGGTGCGCTTCGCGCCGTAGGCCTGCGTGTCGAGCAGGCGGAACCAGCCCTGGCCGGCGCGCGCGCATTCCTCGTGGTTGCCGCGCACGACGATCCACGGCGCCGCGGCCAGCAGCGGCGCGGCCGGCTTGAACAGGTCCGCTTCCCACGTGTCCCAGCCATAGCCCCACGGGCTGTCCTTGCAGCCGGCAATGTCGGACGGGCAGGCGTTTTCGCGGTAATGGTAATCGCCGATGTGCATGACGAGGTCCGGCCGCAGCTTCGCGGCCGTGGCGGCGATCTGCGCGAGCGGCCACGCGTCGGCGTCGTTGCACGACTGCCAGGCGTTGTCGGCCTTCTTCAAACGGCAGCCCGTGTCGGCCAGGATGACGATGCGTTGCGGCGCCGCCTTCGGCAGCGGCAGCGCCCTGCTGCCGACGTGCGCCTCTTTCGCATCCGCCGCCACCGCCGCCTCGCAGACGTTGAGCGGGAACGCGGACGGTTTCGAATCCGCGGCGGCGCTCGCCGTCGTGCGCTGCGCCGGCGTGCCTGCGGCCGCGCGCAGGGTCATGCGCGTATCGGCGCCGTCGACCGTGATCACCGGGCACGTGCCGTACGTGGTGGCCGCGCGCGCGACCGGCTTGCCGCCGTCGCCCATCACGACCCACGCGTATTTCACGTAGCCGTCCTTCGTCGCCTCGTCGATGTGCGTCGAGCCGCATGCCGCCAGCAGACTCGCCAGCGCGATGGCGCCGAGCGCCCGGCCGTTCGATCCGATCATCTGGGTGTCCCTTCGTGCGTGATTGAAATCGCAACACGATAGGGACTCAATATGACCCGGCTATGACATCCGCCAGTCCTCGCGCATCAGGTCCACGTAACGTTGCGCGCCCAGGCCCAGCGGCCGCTCGCGCGACCACACGACGTCGACCCACAGGCGCAGCGCATTGCTGATGTTGTCGAAGCCGATCTCCACGAGGCTCCCGGCCGCCACCAGCGGCTGCGCGAGCGCGCGCGGCAGATACGCCCAGCCGAGGCCCGCCTGCACGAGGTTCAGGGTGGCGAGGTAGCTGTCCACGCGCCACACGTCGCGCGCGTGCACGAAGCGCGGATCCCTGCCCGCGCCATCGCGGCCCGCGACGACGATCTGGCGCTGGTCGATCAGGTCTTCCAGCCGCGGCGCGCCGCCCGTCAGCAGCGGATGGCCGGGCGCCACGACCGCGACGAGCAGTTCGCTGCCCACTTCCTGGAACGCCTCGCGGTCGTCCAGCCGCTCGCGCTCGAACACGAGGGCAAGCTGCACGCCGCCGTCGTGCAGCAGGCGCAGCGCATCCGCCTGCGGCGCCGACAGCACTTCCACTTCGAGCGACGGAAATTCGCGCGCCAGCACGGCCAGCGGCACGCTCCAGCGGCCCGCGATCAGTTCCGGCACGACGGCCAGGGTCAGCCGCCGTTCCAGCCCGCCGTGCAGCGCAAGCGCGTCCGCCTGCAGCCGCCGCATTTCGCTGGCGACGTGGCGCGCGCGCGGCTCCAGCGCCCGCGCGGCGTGCGTCGGACGCGGGTCGCGTCCCGACCGGTCGAACAGGATCAAATCCAGCTCCGCCTCGAGCTGGGCGATGGCCATGCTGACGGCCGACGGCACGCGTCCCAGCGCACGGGCCGCCGCCGAGAAGGAGCCGTGGTCGAGCACGGCCAGGAAGATACGCACGCTGTCGCTGGTGAATGCCATGACCTGTCAATAAAGTTGAAAGATCCTGACTTTATACATCAACTCGACCGACATATCCTGACGCCATCGAGATTGGAAAGCGCAACACCATGCAGGGCATCAAACGCAAGATTGTCTACGTCACACTGTACGAAGCCATCGCCATCGCGAGCACGACGGCCGGCCTGGCCGGCCTCGCGGACCATGACGCGGGCGCCGCCGGCATCGCGTCCGTCCTCGCGTCGGCGACGGCCGTCGTCTGGAACCTCGTCTACAACACGCTGTTCGAAGCGTGGGAAGCGCGGCAAGCCACGCGCGGCCGCAGCCTGCTGCGCCGCGTCGTCCACGCCATCGGCTTCGAGGGCGGCCTCGTGCTCGCCATCGTGCCGATGTTCGCGTGGGCGCTGGACACGTCGCTCGTCGACGCCTTCCTGCTCGACATCGGCCTCGTCGCGTTCTTCGTCCTCTACAGCTTCGCGTTCAACTGGGCGTTCGACCTCGTGTTCGGATTGCCGAAGGCGGCGGCCTGACGTCCGGTTCGCCCCGGCCGTCTCCCGGTTCGCCACATTCCGCTCGCCCGCGCGTGCATGCCGGCGTAGCCTGACCGGCATTCGATCCAGTCAGGAGACACCGTGAAACGACGATTCCTTCTCAAGGCCGCGGCGACGCTGCCGTTCGCATTCGCAGGCGCCACGGCCGCCGCACCGCTGCGGCGGCGCGTGCGGCCGGGCGATCCGCTGTGGCCGTCCGCCGCCGCGTGGGACGACCTGAAACGCGGCGTGGGCGGCCGCCTCGTCAAGCTCGACGCGCCGTTCGCCGGCTGCGCCGCAAGCGCGGATGCGCCCTCGTGCGTGGCCGCGCTGGCGCGGCTGAAAAACGGTTTCGAGATGGGCGACCAGCCGAACTTCACGCACACGAGCGGCTGGCTGGACGCCTGGTCCTCGCAGCCCAGCGCGTACGCCGTCGCGGCGCGCACGCCGGCCGACGTCGCCGCGGCCGTGAACTTCGCGCGCACCCACGACCTGCGCCTCGTCGTCAAGGGCGGCGGGCACAGTTACCAGGGCACGTCCGACGCGCCCGATTCGCTGCTCGTCTGGACCCGGCACATGAACGACGTCCGCCTGGAACCCGCCTTCGTCGCGCGCAACTGCGGGGCCGCGCCGCAGCCGGCCGTCACGGTGGGCGCGGGCGCCATGTGGATCGACGCCTACGATGCGGTGACGACGCGCGGCGGCCGCTACGTCCAGGGCGGCGGCTGCACGACCGTCGGCGTGGCGGGGCTCGTGCAAAGCGGCGGCTTCGGCAGCTTTTCCAAGCGCTACGGCACGGCGGCGGCCGGCCTGCTGGAGGCGGAAGTCGTGACGGCCGACGGCCAGGTCCGCATCGCCAACGCGTGCACGAACGCGGACCTGTTCTGGGCCCTGAAAGGCGGCGGTGGCGGCAGCGTGGGCATCGTCACGCGCCTCACCTTGCGCACCCGCGAGCTGCCGGCCACGTTCGGCGCCGTCTTCTGCAAGATGCGCGCGGCCGACGATGCCGCATTCCGTGCGCTGGTCGGCAAGCTGGTCGAGTTCTATGCGAAGGACCTGTTCAATCCGCACTGGGGCGAACAGATCGGCATCCACGGCGACAACACCGTCGACGTCTCGATGGTGTTCCAGGACCTCGACGAAGCTGCTGCCTCCCGCACGTGGGCGCCGCTGCTCGACTGGCTGCGCGCGCATCCCGGCTACACGTTCGAGAAGCCGTTCCAGGTGCTGGCCCTGCCCGCGCGGCATATGTGGGACGCGGCGTTCTTCCGCGAACACGCGCCCGGCTTCATGGTCGCCGATCCGCGTCCGGGCGCGCCCGCGCACCACGTGATCTGGAAGGGCGACACAGACCAGGAGGGCTGGTTCATCCACGGCTACAAGTCGGCGTGGCTGCCGGCCGGGCTGCTCGATCCGAAACGCCAGGCCGGCCTCGCCGACGCGCTGTTCCAGGCGAGCCGGCACTGGAGCGTGGGCCTGCACTTCAACAAGGGCCTGGCCGGCGCGCCGCAGGCGGACATCGATGCGGCGCGCGACACCGCGACCAACCCCGCCGTGCTGGACGCGTTCGCGCTCGCGATCATCGCGGGCGGCGACGGGCCGCGCTTCCCCGGCATGCCCGGCGGCGCCGTCGATGCGGTCCGCGGGCGCACCCGCGCGCAGGCGATCGGCCGGGCGATGGACGCGCTGCTCGCGGTGGCGCCGAAGGCCGGTTCCTATGTCTCCGAAAGCGATTATTTCCAGGCCGGCTGGCAGGACGCCTTCTGGGGCGCCAACTATCCGCGGCTCGCGCAGGTCAAGCGCAAGTACGATCCGGATGGCCTGTTCTTCGTGCGCCACGGCGTGGGCAGCGAAGCCTGGAGCGAGGACGGATTTACACGCAACGCGTGACTCCCGTTACTGCGCGTCTGGCGGAATAGCCAGCGGATGCTCGGCGCGCGCGGCGTCGATGCGCGCCTTGAGCGCGCGCGTGTTGTCGTCCTCGCCCCAGCGCTTGGTGAACGCCTGCAGGCGCGTGCGCGCCCGCTCGACGCTGCCCGACGCCAGCGAAGATTCGATCGGACCGCGCGCCTCCGCCCACGCGCTCGCGCGCTGGCGCTTGCGCGTGCACGCGCTGGACGCCTCGTTCAGTTCGCGCTGCAGGCGTTCCAGCTGCTGCGGCGTGGCGCGGCTGCTGCGCAGCGCGATCAGCTCGGCCTGCGCCTGCTTGCCCTGGCAGGCCTGCGCCAGCGCGATGGCGCCGTCGATGCGTTTGTCGATCTTCTTCGCCGACGGCTTGGCCCACAGCCACACGCCCCACAGAACGGCCAGCGCGACGATCCACCAGCGCAGACGGATCGGCTGGCGGCCCGCCGGTGCCGGCGAAGGCGGCGGCGTCGGGTGCGGCGACCACGGGATGCCGCGGCCCCGCTCCGGCGGCGGCGCGGTATGGGCCTCGACCGGGCGGCCGCCGTGGCCGAAGGCCGTCGCGGACGGCGTCGGCTTCGGCGGCGGCTGCGGTGGCGCCTCCTGCACGGTATCCGGCGCATCCGACCAGCCCGACAATCCGGCGACGGCCTCCGCCCCGGCTGCCGCGGCAGCGGCAGTTGTAACGTTATCGGCGGCATCGCGGCGTACACGTCCATCGTCCTGCGGTGGCGGCGGTGCGCCCGCCTGCTGGGCCGTCCCGCAATACGGGCAGTACTGCACGCGGCGCGGCATGCCGCGTGCGCAGGCGGTGTTGATGCAGCGGTAGATTGCTTCGTCCTGCACGGTGCGTCCTTATTCGGGGTCCGGAATGCCGTCGTCGTCCGGATCGGGAATCGCGGCGCCGGCGGCCGCCATCAGTTCCGGGATGTCGGCCACGGTCTTCCACTTGTCCGCGCGCGGATTCCACTGCATGTTCCAGATGCGCGTGCCCGTGTCGATCTCGCCGCGCGTGAGCTGCTGCACGACCTCGTCCAGCGCGAACGGTCCGCGCTGCACGCCGCCGACGAACAGCTTGTAGCGCACGGGGATCGGTGTCGCGCCGACGACGTACGCGGCCGGCCCGAGGCCTGGCGAAGGCACTGCATCCGGGGCGCCCGGCGTCGGTGCGACGACGGTGGGCGCGGCCGGCGCGAACTGCGCGGACGGCATGACCGGCATCGCCGCACGCCGTTCCAGCGCCTGCGCGGCGCGCGCGTCGGCCGACAGGAACTCGGGCCGGATCACGCGCTTGTCCGTGGGGCGTTCGACTTCCCACGCGTACGCGTCGGACGCCGAATCGGGCACGGTCTCCGTCCACGTGTCGAGCTGCGCGAGCGCCGCCTCCACCTGCGCGGGCGACAGCGCCGGGTCGATGCCGACGGCCCGCCGCATCCACTGGTCGTACAGGCGCCGCGCCGTGATGTACGGCAGCGAAGGCGACGGCAGTTGCGCGCCCGTTTCGTCCACTTCCAGCTTCGGCTCGTACACGCGCAGTTGGTAGTGGCGCATCAGCGCGGCCAGCAGCGCCAGCTGGTGCGGGCCCATCGCAGCCAGGCGCTGGCGCGTCGCCGCGATCACCTGCTCGCGGTAGTACGGCGGCAGGCCGTTGGAGCGGATCGCGTACTCGTTGCCGATCTGGAGCCATTCGCCCGAGCCCTGCTCGACCTCGAACAGGTATTGGCCGCGCGGCTGGAACGCGGCCTCGCGGTCGCCCGCGTCCTGCTTGCGGCGCAGGACGCCCAGCGCGACGGCAGCCAGGAAGAATTCGTAGTCGTCGGCCAGGCGATTCAGCTCGTCCATCGACGGCGAGATCGGGTGGCGGAAACGCGTCGAATCGAAATGCAGGTGCGTCGGAATCTTCGGGTTTTCGATCTGGTAGCTGGCGCGCCACGTCGGCAGGCCGCGCAGCACCGTCATCGGGTAGCCGGACAGCTCGATATAGCACACCGCACGTCCCGGCACGCCCGTGTTCACGACGGACACGAGGTCGCCGTGGAAGAACCCAGTCGGCACGGCGGCGCGGATTTCCCCTTCCAGCCTGCGCCACGCGGCCGGATCGCCCACGCCGATGAAGCACTTGAACTGGTCCGCGCTGGGCGTGAACTCGGCCGAGAAGCGCGCGTTAATCCATGGCATGGCGCTCTTGATCCACTCGGAGAAGATGCGATGCCGCTCTTGCGGCGACATCGCGCCCAGGCGTTCCACGAGCGGGTCCGGCAGCTCGGCGACGGCCTGCTCGCCCGACAGCTGCAGCTGCGCGCGCCGGAACAGTTTTAACAGCAGGTCGGCACGCAGCCTCTCGTCGCCCAATTGCGGGAACAGCCGCGCGGAGCCGCCGAATTCCAGCAGCACCTCTTCGCTCCACGCGCTCACGTCGCCCGTCAGGCGCACCGGTTCCGGCAGGACGTCGCTCGCCAGCTTGATGTAGGTGGCGTGTTCCTGGCGCGCGTCGGCACGGAGCTGGCCGATGCGCTGGTCGACCGCGGCCAGCATCGCGCCCACGTTGCGCCGCCCTTCCTGGAATTCGCCGGCGACGCCGCTCCAGCGCACCTGGCCGTGTTCGTCCGGCGCCTGCGGTTCGCCGAGCCAGGACGACAGGCTTTGCATCACCTCGATGGATTGTCCCGCCGCGACGGCGAGCAGGTGGAAGCGCAGGTAGTCGGCGATATCGCGCTTCAGGTGGTTCATGATCTCTCTCGCCTGCGCATCCTTGCCGAACAGCCGGCCCGCGGCCTGCGTCAGGTGGTTCAGCGATTCCTCGACCTGGCGCGTGCGCAGCGCGTCGCGCACGTCGCGGTAGCGCTTGCCGTTGCGCTGGACGCTGGCCAGGTCGCGCTGCGCGAGCCGCGCCTTCACCTGCTCCAGCAGCGACAGCACGAATTCGAGGCCGCCCTGCTTGCGGTCGTCCAGCAGCATGTACAACCGGCCGCGCACGTTCAGGCGCAGTTGCGCGAGCAGCTCGCCCGTATGCCGCTTGATGCGGTCCTCGCTCGTCTCTGCCGTGGCGCCGGCCTCGCGGATGGCGTCGCGTTCCAGGTTCGGTAGCAGCTCGACGACCTTTTCCCGCCACAGCTTGAGGTCGTACGAGGCCATGATGCGGTCCATCTCCAGCTGCACCTTGCTCTCGACGCGCTCCAGCAGCGAGCGCTGGTCCTTGTCCAGCAGGAGCATGTCCGTCAGCGCATATTCCGGGAACGGCGTGACGTCGACGGTGCCCTTTTTAAAATCGGGGAATTCCGTGAACGGATGCTCGGCCATGCCCATCTGCTCGCGCATGAACGCGTCCCGTTCCTGGTCGGTCGCGCGCCGCGCGGCACTCCCATCGGCCGCGACGAGGCCGAAGAACGCCTTCACCATCAGCGCCGCCAGTTCGTAGGCGCGGATGTCTTCGCGCAGGCTTTGCTGCGTGTCGAGCACGGACTGGCCGAACGCGGAATACACCTTCGAGTACGACAGGCGCATGTCGCCGAAGCGCTGCTCCGGCACGCGCGGGTTGTACGGCCCGAGCTTGTGCTGCTGCTGGTTGACGGCGACGGAGCGCTTGCGGTTGGCGAAGTCGGCCGACGCGAAATCCTCGAACAGCGTGTCGGCCACCATCTGGTACACGTCCTTCACGTCCTGCGTCGCCTTGTTCGCGAGGTTCGCCGTGTCGACGAAGTACACGTCGTCGAACGGCGTGCCGCGGCCGACGATGCTGTCCGGTTCCATCCACTGCACGCGCGCGTTCATGTCGCGCATGCTCGTCTCCAGCTCCATCAACGTGGCGTACGCGTTCGCCTCCGTGCGCTCCTTGTTCGCCTTCGCATAGCCGGACGGCAGGAACATCACGAGGTCGACCTGGCTGTCCGACACTTCCTGGCGCGCGACGGCCTTGGCGATCCAGCCCAGGTCGATGGCGCTGCCGGCACCCGTGCCGCCCGCGTTGGACGCGATGACGACGATGCGGAATTTCGACGTGTCGACCTGCAGGCCGAGGCGCTGGTAATTCTCCTTGCGCTCGATGCCCGCGTTACTGCTCAGGAAATTCAACGCGCCCTTGATGCGGCCGCGCAGCTTCGGGTATTTGTCGAACAGGTACAGCCGCGCGAGCGCGCGGATCTGGCCCGCGCCCTTGGACGGATCGATGCCCAGCGAGCGCAGTTTCTTCGGGCGCAGCGGCATCCAGTTTTCGATCAGCGGGAAGCGCGCGAGGCTGTCGTCCGACTCGTGGTACTGCGGCAGGTCGAGCGGTTCGACGAGGCGCTCTTCATCGGACAACTTCACAAGCTCGAACCACGGGTCCGTACGCTGCGACTTGCCCTCGTCGATGACGGCGTTCGCATCGAGGTCGAAATGGAGGAAGCGCGCGACGGGGAAGTCGGCGATGGATTCGACGCGGGTCGGATGCCGGCGGTTCCATACGGCCGCGAGGATGCGGCGGCGGATGCGCATCATGACTTCCATGCCGGTGCCGCCGGCGCCGATGAACAGCGTCGGACGCAGGTCGACTTTTAACTCTGCCTTGTTGCCCAGGGATGCGGGATCGGGAAAATCTGCCATGGTGTTCTCTTTGAAAGGTCAGCGGCGGCCGACGAAGAAGGCCGCGACCAGCGTGACGACGCCGACGACGACCAGCGGTCCGGTGATGGCGGGCGTCAGGTATCTGCTCGCGTTGACGATTGCCAGCACGACGGCGGCCGACAGGAAGCCCATGCCGACGAACAGCAGCCAGCCCGCGCTCCCGGCCGCCGACGGCGCCACGCGCTTGACGACGAGGTGGTGCACGTAGGCGTTGCGCACGAAGAAGTAAATCACCAGCAGCACGACGAAGGCGACGGCGCCGATCGCCATGTCGCGCCCGGCCGTGTCGCGCAGCGGCGCCGCGCTCGTGTTGGTGGCGCCGCCGGGCGCGATCTCGACGGGCTGCGTCGCGGTGTCGGGCGTCGTCTTCGGCAGGCTGTCCTGCGGCGTGGTCGCCGTCTGGCCGGGGAGTTTGAAGCCCGGGTCGGTGCCGGCGGTGTCGGGGGCGGGCTTGGTCTGGTCGTTCTGCATGGTGGAGGGTTCCCGTGGGTTCATCGGCCGAGCCGCACCTGCGCGCCTTCGCGCAGGTCCAGCAACTGGTGGCCGAACAAGGTCGTCTTCAGGCGGGCCACTTCATTGCCCGCCTTGTCGTAGATCGGTTGCGTGGCGCCCGCCCGCGTGTGCACGGTGCGCAATTCGTCTTCCACGACGAGCTGCACCCGGCGCGGCCGGCCGTACGCATACGCGGCGCCCGCGCCGGCGGCCAGCAGCGCGAGGCCGCCGGCCAGCAAGGCGACGAGCGGCCCCGAGCCGTAATGGACATGCACCTCGACGGGCAGCACGGCCGTCGAGGCCTGGATGTCGGCCGGCGGCGTGAAGATGTCCGGCAGCGGATCGCCCGGGAACAGCGCCGCCATGCGCTCGCGGAACGCCTGCGACAGTTCCAGCCGCTGGCCCTGCAGGTGCAGTTCGATCCGGCCCGGCAGCACGTACGCGGAGCCGGCCGATTTCAGCGCCGCCATCGACCATTTGCCCGGCAGCTGCGCGACGGGCAGCTGCACCGTCGATGCGAGCGGCTCCGCGCGGCCCGGCGCCAGCCGCGTGACGGTATTCGTCTTCAGCGCGATCGGGCGGTTCTCGCCGCCGAGCATGGAGCGCGCGGAGATCGTCGCCCCCGCGATCGTGTACGGATACATCGTGTTCTGCAGCTGCCACTGGATCGTCGCGCTGGGCGTGCGCGCGGCGGGCGACACGTCCGCGCGCAGGCGGCCCGCCGCATCCATCGAGAACTCGACGCCGGGTGCGTTCTCGACCTTGCGCGGCACGAGGCGCACCGTGTCGCGGTCGAGCGGTTTCAGGCGCGCGGGCGGTTCGGTGATCACGCGCTGCACGCGTCCCGCCGCGAGCATCGCGTCGAGGGCGCGCGCACCCTCCGGACCGACCGCGAACACGTACACCATCAGGCCGTTCGCGTGGTAGTGCTGGCCCTGCACGGGCATCCGCAGCGGGAAGGCGAGCGCCTTCGTGATCGCGGCGCCCTTGTGGATCAGCGCATAGAACTCGCGGTTGCGCTGCGCGGTCGCCTGGTCGTTGTTCGGGCTGTTGCGGTTGTTCGTCACGAGCCAGACGAGGCCCGCCTTCCCGCCCAGGACTTTGGTGACGGTCGTCTCCACGGCCTCGCCCAGGTCGGTGTCGGCGAGCGCCGTGCCGCCGGGTTTGCGGGCCATTTGCAGCCCCGCCAGCGCGGCCCGCACGTGCGCGGGCGTGTCCTTCGTCACCTGCTCGGACAGCAGCGCGCGCGGCGACGGCGCGCCGGGCAGCGACTGGTTGAACGCGGCCAGCACGAGCGCGTCGCCCGGCTGCGCGACATTGCCCGCGAGCGCCGCGACCAGCGGCTTGAACTGCGATTGCGGGTCCGTGTAGAACGGCTCCATCCAGCCGGAATTCTGCACCAGAATAACCTGAGCCACTTGCGGCACGGCCCAGGCGGGCATCACGCCGCACAGCGCGAGGAAAAGGACGAAGGCCCTCACGTCGGCGCTTCCAGATTCCAGCCGCGGATCCGGTTCCAGTCTGGGTGGTGCAGCCACAGGCGGTTGGCGTAGACGAAGGGCACGCACTCGAGCGGCCGCGCGAGGCGCGCCACTTCGTCCAGGATCACGTTGCGCCGGCCGATCCACTCCACCGTGGTGCGGGCGATCACGCGGTTGGCCAGCGCGTCTTCGGCACGGCCGGTGTATTTGTGGAAGCGCAGCACGAGCCCGCTGGGCTGGCTGCGGTTATTGTTGAAGCTGCGCAGCAGCGGCAGGACGAGGGAATCGTCCTCGTGCTGGTCCTCGACGTGCTCGCCGGACCACGGTTCGTCGACGACGGGATGGCCGCGCCGGAACAGCAGGTTGGCGAAGCCGAGGCGCGCGCCGTCGATCGGTTCGCGCTGCGGGCGCGCTTGTACTCGTTCTGCGCCCAGTTCGAGGAACGAATACGACAAGCCGTCATGCCCGATCAGCCACATGCGGCCGTCGCGGCTCAACGTCGGGCCGCCGAGGTCGAGGCTGGGCAGCCACGTGTCCGGCCACGCGAGCCAGCGCGGCGCCTCGCCGGGCCGCCACGCGAGCTGGCCCTCGCCGTGCAGCCAGAACAGCTGGCCGTCGTAGCCGATGGGCCGCGTCCAGCCGGTCAGCGGCAACGCGCCGCAATCGAATTGCGGCCCGGGCGACAGGTCGGCGCCGAGCCCGCACAGGCCCAGCGTGCCGCCCGGATTGCGCACGAGGACGCCCAGCTGGCGCCGCATCAGGCCGGGCGCCGCGACGACCGGCGCGGCCAGCACGGCCTCCGTGCGGCAGGTCTCGCTGACCGGATTGATGGCGAGGCGGTACAGGCCGCGCGCGGTCGGCACGAGCGCCACGTCGCCGCGGCGCGCGGGCACCTGCAGATGCGACGTGGGCAGCCAGCCGTAATCGGATGCGCCGAACGCGAGGTCGGCCGCGCCCTCTTCCGGCAACAGCACGTGCCAGACTTCCGCCAGCGGATCCCAGTATTGCAGCACGCCCCGCCCCGGCGCCAGCGCGAGCAGGCGCTGTTCGGGAAAGCCGAAGGTGGCGGCTGCGAATACGCAATGGGCGTTCGGCGGCGGCGGCATGGCGGCGTCGAAGCGGCCGACTTCCGGCGCGGGAGGCCGCTCTTCGAGGCTGTCGCCCAGCGCCAGCGACGTCACGGGCAGGCCATGCGGCACGTGCCGGGGCAGCAGCGCATCCGCATACGGCCCCCACCAGTCGGGATGGCGCTCGGGCGCGACGCCGAGGCGGTCGAGCGGGCGGCCGCACGTGGGACAGAACGCGAACCCCTCGGGATAGATGGCGGCGTGGTCGCAGGACCGCGGCAGCGAGGCGCCGAGCAGGTGCGCGCAATCGGCCAGGCGGCCGCGCGCGGCGGCCTGCCAGTCGATCCGGCCCAGCCCGTCGCTGGACACGAGCTCGAACTGTCCGTTGCGCTCATCCTCCAGCCAGATACTGGCCGGCGTTTCCCATCGGTATGCCATGCGCTCCCACCGTCTGATCGTCAAAAGTTCGACGGTCCCCCCAACGTCGGGACCGTTATCGTTTTGAAATCATAGCGCCGGGATCAAGCCGACGGCGCCCTGTTCACGGAGTAGCGCGTGGCTGTGCTTCAGGGATCAAATAGCGGCGCGGGAAGTGGAACTTTCGGCAGCATCGAGTGCCGCGCGGTTCACGTGGCGGATCTTCCAGGTGCCGTTGTCCAGCACCATCGTCAGCACCACTTCATGTTTCGCGTCGCCGTCGCCGTCGAGGGTGACGAGGACGTCGGCGCTGCGCGCCTGGCGGCGCAGGGTGACGGCCTGCACGCGCCCCCGCAGCCATGCGCCCTGGATGCGCGGCGCTTGCAGGAAGTAGTCGCCGGCCGCCGTCTTTTGCTCCTGCAGGCGTTTCACCAGCTGGTCGACGAGGGGCTTCGCGACGTATGCATTCAGGCGGTCGTAGCGGTCGCTCAGGGGATCCTGGTCGGCGTCGAGCGTCTGCAGGTACCAGCCATAGAATTCCGCGGCCACGGTCTCCGGTGCGCGCAACGCCGCCGCATGCGCCGAGAGACAAACCAGCAGCACGCCAAACAGAATGAGCTTTAGGAAATTTCCTTTACGAATCAACATGATGGGCTCCTGACAGCCAGACTGTGCAGCATTCCGGCCGGCCTGATCGTGACCTGCCGCAAGGGTATAATGCCGGGTTGTCTTCCCCTTCACCCATGCCATGACGACCACCGACGCCCTGCCCGCCGCCGCCATCGACTCCGCCACCGCGCACCTGCGCGACGTGCTCGCGATCGCGCTCGAACACACGTCCGAGCGGCGCGCGCTGGTCGTCTTCGACACCCGCACGGCCCTGGCCCGCGCCCTCGTCGCCGCGTACCGCGCGAACCTGCCGGACGCTTCTTTCGTCGACTTCGACACGGTGGCCCCCGACGAGGTGCTCGCGACGTTCCGCACGCTGGCGCCGCAGGATCTCGTCGTCCTGGTGCAGTCGACGAACTTCCGCCTCGACGGCTTCCGTCTGCGCGTGGAACTCTTCAAGCTGGGCCTGAAGGTGATCGAGCACGTGCACCTGTCGCGCATGCCGGGCGCGCAGGGCGGGCACTACATCGAGGCGCTGGCCTACGATCCCGCCTACTTCCGCGGCGTGGGCCATGCGCTGAAGGCCCGCATCGACCGTGCCCGCCGTGCCGAGGTGCATGGCGGCGGCGACGTCCTCGTATTCGATTCGCCGCTGGAGAGCGCCAAGCTGAACGTGGGCGACTACAGCGCGATGCACAATGTCGGCGGCCAGTTCCCGATCGGCGAAGTGTTCACGGAAGCGCGCGACCTGGAAGCCGTCAGCGGGCGCGCGCAAGTCCACGTGTTCGGCGACACGTCCTACCTCGTCAACCGGCCCGAGTCACCGATCACGCTCGTCATCGAGAAGGGCCGCGTGGTCGGCACGGAGAACGTCACGCCGGCGTTCCAGGAAGTCCTCGACATCATCCGCCGCGACGAGGGCGAAGTCTGGGTGCGCGAACTCGGCTTCGGCATGAACCGCGCCTTCACGCGCGAGCGCCGCGTGGACGACATCGGCACGTACGAGCGCATGTGCGGCATCCACCTGTCGCTGGGCGCCAAGCATGGCGTGTATGCGAAACCGGGGTTCAAGCGCAAGGATGCGCGCTACCACATCGACGTGTTCGTCGTGACGGACGCGGTGTACCTGGACGACGAGCGCGTGTATGCGGACGGTGCGTGGACGGTGGCCGCCTGATCTACAATGGCATGGTCTAGTCGAAGGACCAAGCCATGCTCACTCCCGAACAACGCGACCGGTACCGGCGCGACGGCTACATCGTCATCCCGAATTTCAAAGCGCCCGACGAGATCGCGCGCCTGCGCGCACGCGCCGGCGACATCGTCGACGCGTTCGACCCAGCGGAGTCGCGCGCCATCTTCACCACGCGCGACCAGGCGAGAGCCAGCGACGCCTGGTTCCTCGGCTCGGACAACACGATCCGCTGCTTCTTCGAAGAGGAAGCCTTCGGCCCGGACGGCCGGCTGAAGCAGGCCAAGGCCCTGTCGATCAACAAGATCGGCCACGCCATGCACGACCTCGACCCCGTGTTCAAGGCGTTTACGCACGATGCGAAGCTGGCGGCCGTCGCGCGCGACCTGGGCCTCGAACAGCCGCAGATCTGGCAATCGATGTACATCTTCAAGCAGCCCGGCATCGGCGGCGAAGTGCGCTGGCACCAGGACGCGACGTTCTTCGATTCCACGCCGATCAGCGTGACGACGTTCTGGTTCGCGCTGGAAGACGCGACCATCGAGAACGGCTGCCTGTGGGTCGAACCGGGCGGCCACTGCGGCCCGCTGCGCGAGCGTTTCCTGCGCGACGGCGACGCCATCGCGATGGAAAAACTGGACGGCACGCCGTGGCCGGACGACAGCACGGCCGTGCCGCTGGTGGCCAAGGCCGGGGATCTCGTCTGCTTCCATGGGCTGCTGCCGCACTACAGCGCACCGAACCGGTCGCCTGTCTCGCGGCACGCGTTTACCTTGCACGTGACGGATGCGCGCACTGCGTATTCGCCGCGCAACTGGATCCAGCGGGATGCGGATTTTCCCGTACGTGGCTTCGATTGATATACTCTTCCAGTATCTTTTAATGCACTTTTAAAGCACAAGCCGGGCATGGACTGTCATATCGAGATTTTTCACGAAGGCGAGTGGCTGGAAGCGGCGCAGGCAAGCTTCTCCGATGTGGTGCGGAATGGCTTCCGGCCGAACGACTGTGTGTTCGAATACGATCTGCTCTACGCCTTCGGAAGCGATTCGAAACGCGGTCGATGAGCCGCTTGCGGAGACCGTCGAGTTCATCCGGCGCGACGTGCTCAACCTGGCCATGCGCAATAAGGAACTGAAGAGTCAGTGACCGAATAATCACGACGCACCATGACACGGAGTTTTCAAAGGCCATCCATAATGCCCTCGCGAAGCAGGAAGAACTTTCCAGCTACATTCGGGCACTCAACTTGAGGGCTGCCGCACTGGACGACGAATTACACAAGATCGTGCGACTGCACGAAACGACCGCGGGCACGCCTGATTCCCCGATTACGTCAGCCCAAGTAAAGCAAAATATAGCTGAGGATACGTTCGTCGGCGAAGCTCACCGACGTACGAACAGAAAACCGCGCCCCACCTGATGATCGGCCGCTGACCTTCTGTCGCTCCTGACAAAAACTGTCAGGACTCCCTCTTAAGATCTTCCTTTCTACGGTTACGAAAGGAGATCGTCATGCACATCATCATCGGAGGCACCGGCCACGTCGGCTCGGCCACGGCCCGCGCACTGCTGCGCCGGGGCGAACCCGTCACGGTCGTCACGCGCAATGCCGGCCATGCGGCCGGGCTGCGCGATGCCGGTGCGAAAGTCGCCGTCGCGGACGTGCGCGACGTGCCCGCGCTGCGCGCCATCCTGCGTACGGGCACCACCGCGCTGCTGCTGAATCCACCGGCTGCGCCGTTCACCGACACGGACGCCGTCGAGCGCGCGAACGCCGCCGCCATCGTCGACGCGGTGACGGGCTCCGGTTTGCGCAAGGCCATCGCCGTCTCGACGTTCGGCGCGCGCGCCGGCGAGCCGTGCGGCGACCTCACCGTGCTGTTCGAATTCGAGGAAAAGCTGCGGGCGCAGGCCGTTCCCGTCGCCGTCAATCGCGGCGCCTACTACATGAGCAACTGGACCGAGATGCTCGACACGGTGCGCCACCGCGGCAAGCTGCCCAGCTTCTTTCCGGAGGATGCCGCCATCCCGATGGTCGCGCCGTGCGACCTGGGCGAAGCCGCCGCGCAGCGGCTGATGGAGCCCGCGGACCGGACCGAGACCCTCTACATCGAAGGCCCGCGCCGCTACACGCCGCGCGACGTCGCCGACGCGTTCGCGCGGGCACTCGGCCGCCCCGTCGACGTCGAGGTCGTCCCGCGCCACGCCTGGGAGCAGACGTTCCGCCAGCTCGGCTTTTCGGCGGAAGCGGCGCGCAGCTATACGTGCATGACCGGGACCGTGCTGGACGAGCAGGACCGCTGGCCGGACGACCCCGTCCGCGGCGCGACGACGCTCGAGGAATTCATTTGCGAAAGCGCAAATCGAAAGTATTAAAACTACACAGTTCATGCAAATTAGATTGACACGAAAATACGTATAGCTAAGAATCTCCCCCGTCGGGCACGAAAACATCACAGAATGATCGCCCGATACGTAGTAAAAGTACCTGACTGAGCAACGGACTTTTGCACGACCTCCGTTGTTCGCCGGGACCTTACCCGTATCACATCGGAGGAGAAGCATGAAGAAGAGCACCATCGTCGCCCTGCTGGCGGCGGGCATGATCACGTCCATGGCCCCGGCAGGGGCCGCCACCCCCACCCAGCAGGCCGGCGGCAGCACGGCCATCGTCCTGCAGGGTTTCCACTGGAACTCGGCCAATTACACCGGCCCGGACTGGTACAACACCCTGCTGAACAAGGTCGGCGACTTGAGCGCGATGGGATTCACCCACGTGTGGTTCCCGCCGCCGTCGGATTCGAGCGCCAAGGAAGGCTATCTGCCGCGCCAGCTGAACAAGCTCGATTCCAAATATGGCAGCGCGGCCGAGCTGACGAACGTCGTGAGCGCATTCAAGAGCAAGGGCGTCAAATCCATCGTCGACGTTGTCGTCAACCACCGCGTGGGCACCACCGGCTGGTCCGACTTCACGAACCCGAACTGGACCACCTATTCCATCGTCAACGGCGACGAGTGCAACTGCGGCCTCGGCAACGCCGACACGGGCCAGGGCTTTTCCGCCGGGCGCGACCTCGACCACAAGAACGTGGGCGAAGTCCAGAACGGCATCATCAACTGGCTGAATTACACGCTGAAGCCGGTCGGCTTCTCGGGCCTGCGTTTCGACTACGTGAAGGGCTTTTCGGCGAGCTACGCGGGCCAGTATTCGAACGCGTTCGCACCCGATTTCTGCGTCGGCGAGATGTGGCCGGATTCGTTCGACCTGAACAACCTGAACGCGAACCGGCAGGCGATCATGGACTGGATCAACGGCACCAGCAACAGCTGCGGCGCGTTCGACTTCACGACCAAGGGCATCCTCAACGACGCCCTCGCCAACGGCAATTACTGGCGCCTGAAGGCGACCGACGGCAAGCCGCAGGGCGCCATCGGCTGGTGGCCGGCGATGTCGGTGACGTTCGTCGACAACCACGACACCGGCCCGGCCGAAAGCTGCGGCACGGGCCAGAACCTGTGGCCGGTGCCCTGCGGTTCGGTGCTGGAAGGGTATGCCTACATCCTGTCGCATCCGGGCATCCCGACCGTGTTCTACCCGCACATCTACAACTGGAATCTCAAGACGCAGATCGCGGCGCTGATGGCGGCGCGCAAGAATGCGGGCGTGAATTCGACGTCGGCGGTCACGATCCAGCAGGCGACGCAAGGCCTGTACGCAGCCATCATCACCGGCACGACGCACCAGCTGGCGATGAAGATCGGCCCGAACAGCTGGAGCCCGGGTGCCGGCTGGACGTTGCAGACGTCGGGTAACAACTACGCCGTCTGGATGAAATAAAAGTGCACGAAGCGGCTCAGGCCACCACCGCCTGCAGCCGCGCCGCCTGGCCGCGGCCGATGACATCGCGGCCATGCACGCTGACGCGGTTGCGGCCGTTCTGCTTGGCGTGGTACAGCGCCACGTCCGCGCGGCTCAGGATGTCTTCCCATTTCTGGTCGTGCGCATCCAGCGCGGCCACGCCCACGCTGACGGTCATCGGGACCGGCGTCCCCTCGACGGTCAGCGGCGCCGCCACCACGGCCTCGCGCAGGCGTTCGGCCATGGTGCCCACGTTCCCCGCATGTTCGCCGACGACCAGTACCGCGAACTCTTCCCCGCCGATGCGGAACAGCGCATCGTACCCGCGCAGCACCCGCGCCGACAGTGCCGTCACGTGGCAGATCGCCGCGTCCCCCACGCCGTGGCCGTAGCGGTCGTTGATGGGCTTGAAGTGGTCGATGTCGAACGTGATGAAGAACATGGTCGAACCGTTGCGGCGGCAGCGGCGGAAGTCGCGCGTGGCCACGTCGTGCAGGGCGCGCCGGTTCAGCCAGCCGGTCAGCACGTCCGTCAGCGAGGCGCGGCGCAACGCCAATGTCTGCTGGTGGCTGACGATCAGCGCGCAGCACATCGTCGCCAGCGACATGTACACCAGTATCGCCAGCGCGCCGGACGTGCGGAAGAAATCGCCGCCCAGGAAGCCCGGCGGGTGGCCGTCGTACACGAGCATGATCGCCATGCGCGCGACCTGCTGCAGTGCGGACAGCACCTGCAGCACGATCAGCGGCGTATGCGCCGCGCACGCCTCGCGCTCGCTGCGGCGCCACAGCAGCCACGCGGCGCCGAGATTGAGCGCGCCGACGAACGGTGTGAACAGCACGAGCCGGTACAGCGGCGCGCCGCGCGCGAACATCAGCGCATGCGCCGCCAGCACGGCGACCATCAGCAGCACGCCCCAGCGCCAGCCGGGCGCCAGGTGCAGGTGGCGCCGCACCCCGGCCAGCATGCCGAAATGGCCGCCGATGTGGAGCGCGTTGACGCAGGCGATGAACAGAATGGCGCCCGCCTGCTGGTGCAGGCCGATGGCGCCCAGCCCGTTGCTCAGTGCGAATAACGCAGCGGCGACCGTCCAGTCGACGAGGCAGGCCTGGCGCGCGCTGGCGAGGTACAGCAGCCCCATGCTGGCAGCCATGGTCAATGCCGCCAGCGCGGCGGCCACGATGAGTGTGAAAGCGTCCAAGCGCCATCCAACCTGTATAGATAATTTCTTAAGTATAAAACTATTGTTTATATGCAAATCTAACCAATTGTCGCAATTGCAAAGTTTCTGTATTTACAGCAAGCGAATCCGGCCTCCGGGACGGCTGTGATATACCGCTTCCATGAATGCCGCATTCTTCGCCATCGTCGGCGCCCAGTTCTTTTCGTCGCTGGCGGACAGCGCGCTGTTCATCCTGTGCGTGTCGCTGGTCGCCACGCTGTCGTTCCCGCAGTGGATGACGCCGATGCTGAAGATGGGTTTCGTCCTGTCGTACATCGTGCTGGCGCCGTTCGCCGGCGCCTTCGCCGACCGCTTTCCCAAGGGCCGCGTGATGCTGCTGACGAACACCGTCAAGATGCTCGGCTGCTCGCTGATCCTGGCCAAGGCCAATCCCCTGCTCGCCTACGGCATCGTGGGGCTCGGCGCCTCCGCATACTCGCCCGCCAAGTACGGCATCCTGGCCGAGGTGCTGCCGCCGCGCCGCCTCGTGGCGGCCAACGGCTGGATCGAGGGCACGACCGTGCTCGCCATGATCCTCGGCACGGTGCTGGGCGGCGCCCTTTCCGCCAATCCGCAGACGATCGCGTGGCTGCTGCACCTGACCTTGCCATGGCGGGCCACGCCCGTCGGCATGGCGGTTGCCGTGATCGTCATGACGTATTTGCTGGCGACGCTGTTGAACCTGCCCGTGATGCACGCCGGCGCCCGCCCGGCCGACGCGCGCCGTCCCTTGCCCGCGCTGCTCGCCGATTTTTATCGCTGCAACCGGACGCTGTGGCAGGACCGCGAAGGCCGCATCTCGCTGGGGGTCACGTCGCTGTTCTGGGGCAGCGGCATGGTGCTGCAGGTGCTCTTGCTGACGTGGGCGCAGAACGTGCTCGGTCTCACGCTGGACCGTGCCGCGGCGCTGCAGGGCGTGTTCGCGCTCGGCGTCGCGGTGGGCGCCGCCGTCGCCGGCAAGGCCGTGCCGCTCGTGCGTTCCCTGTCCGTGATGCCGCTGGGGGCCGTGATGGGCGGCGGGCTGTGCGCGATGGTGTGGGTGCATTCCGTCGCGGTGGCGCTGCCGCTGCTGCTCGCGATCGGCATCCTGGCCGGCCTGTTCGTCGTGCCGATGAACGCGATCCTGCAGCACCGCGGCCACCGCCTGATGCCTGCCGGCCAGTCGATCGCCGTGCAGAACTTCAACGAGAACCTCGCCATCCTCCTGATGACGTCCACCTATGCGCTGGCCCTGCAGGCGCAGCTGCGGCTCGATACCGTGCTCGTGCTGCTGGGCCTCCTGATCGTGCTCGTCACGCTGGTCTTGCGCGGGATGGCGGCGGCGCGGATCGACTGACCTGTCCGCCGGCGGTGTCCGCCTGGTGTCCGTTCATGTGTCCGCGTGTCCGACCGTATCGCACGCGCCACGCCCATCCGTATGTATCAGTCTTGTTACACATCAAATACAGTAATGGCGGAACGTCAAGACTAGAATATTTTCCTTCTTTCAACCATGAATGCAGGGTAAATATGATACGTTTCCCGATCGGCCTGGCGGCGCTATGCCTCAGCATGGCGGCAATCGCGGCGGAACCTTTCGACGACAAATTCCGCCAGCTCGACGAATTGCTGCCCACCCCGACCACGATCCGCACCGCCTCCGGCGCCCCGGGACACGCGTACTGGCAGCAGCGCGCCGACTATGCGATCCGCGCCACGCTGGACGAAAGCCGGCGCGCCATCAGCGGCACCGAGACGATCACGTATCACAATAATTCGCCCGACACGCTGTCCTACCTGTGGATCCAGCTCGACCAGAACATCTATAAACGCGATTCCGACGCGCGCATGACGGCGACCGTCCCCTCGCGCGACGCCTGGGCCAAGGCGCGCGGGCCGGAAGACGGCTATAAATTCGACGCGCTGCGCTCCGTGCTGGAAAAGAGCACGTTCGACGGCGGTTTTAAAATCGCCGCCGTGAAGGATGCGGGCGGCCGCCCTCTGCACGTCGTCATCAACCGCACGATGATGCGCATCGACCTGCGGCAGCCCCTGAAGCCGGGCGCGAAGGTCGCGTTCTCGATCGACTGGAGCTACAACATCAACGAGCAGAAGGTGCTCGGCGGCCGCTCCGGCTACGAGAAGTTCGACGAAGACAAGAACGACCTGTTCGAGATCGCCCAGTGGTTCCCGCGCATGGCCGCGTACTACGATGTAACGGGCTGGCAGCACAAGCAATTCCTCGGCACCGGCGAATTCACGCTGGAATTCGGCGACTACGACGTGCAGTTGACCGTCCCCGCCGACCACATCGTGGCCGCCACCGGCGAGCTGCAGAACCCGGGCGACGTGTTGACCACCGCCCAGCGCCAGCGCCTGGAGCAGGCGCGCACGGCGACCAGGCCCGTCGTCATCGCCACGCAGGCCGAGGCCGAGGCGCGCGAACAGACCCGCGCCGGCGGCACGAAAACGTGGCGCTTCCGCGCGAAGAACGTGCGCGATTTCGCGTGGGCGTCGAGCCGCAAGTTCATCTGGGACGCGCAGGGCTTCAAGAAGGACGCGACCAATGTGCTCGCGCAGTCGTTCTACCCGAAGGAAGGCAATCCGCTGTGGGAAAAATACTCGACGGCCGCCGTGATCCACACGATCGCCGAGTACAACAAGTATTCCTTCGACTATCCGTATCCCGTCGCGATTTCCGTGAACGGTCCGGTGGGCGGCATGGAATATCCGATGATCTGCTTTAACGGCCCGCGTCCGACGAAGGACAAGACGACGGGCGAGCTCACGTACTCCAGCCGCACCAAGTATGGCCTGATCAGCGTCGTGATCCATGAAGTGGGCCACAACTACTTCCCGATGATCGTCAACTCGGACGAGCGCCAGTGGACGTGGATGGACGAGGGCCTGAACAGCTTCCTGCAATACCTGGCCGAACAGGCGTGGGAAGAGCATTACCCGCAGTCGCGCGGCGAACCGCGCGCCATCGTCGACTACATGAAGAGCACCAACCAGGTGCCGATCATGACGAACTCGGAATCCATCGCCGCCCTCGGCTACAACGCGTACGCGAAACCGACGGCCGCGCTGATCGTCCTGCGCGAGACGGTGCTGGGCCGCGAGCTGTTCGACTTCGCCTTCCGCGAATACGCGCAGCGCTGGAAGTTCAAGCGTCCGACGCCGTCCGATTTCTTCCGCACGATGGAGGATGCGTCGGGCACGGACCTCGACTGGTTCTGGCGCGGCTGGTTCTACACGACCGACCACGTGGACGTGAGCGTCGACGGCATCAGCGAATACACGGTCGGCACGAAGGATCCCGAGATCGAGAAAGCGTGGAAGAAGGCGCAACGCGATGCGGAACCGATCTCGATCACGGACCAGCGCAACAAGGGCACCCTGCCGCGCCGCGTCGACGCGCATCCGGAACTGAAGGACTTCTACAACGAGCATGACGAGTTCACGGTCACGAACCACGACCGCAACAAGTACAACGAGGCGATCGGCGACCTGGAAGACTGGGAGAAGAAACTGCTCAAGGAAGGCAAGCATCTGTACCTCGTCGACTTCAGCAACCTGGGCGGCCTCGTGACGCCTCTCGTGCTGGAGATCACCCTGCAGAGCGGGAAAAAGACCATCGAGCGCATCCCGGCCGAGGTGTGGCGCTACACTCCCACCAAGATCACGAAGCTGATCATCACGGACGAGCCAATGGTCGCGCTGACGCAGGACCCGTACTGGGAGACAGCCGACACGGACACCGGCAACAACAGCTGGCCGCGCAAGGCGATGCCGTCGCGCCTGGAGTTGTACAAGACCGAGCATGACAAGAACAACCTGATGAGAGACTTCAACGAGAAGCTCAAGAAGTAGAGTGGGCACCCCGTGCCCACGCGGATGTCAACAAACCGCATGCATAAGAAGGTATCGAATGAATTTGCGTCGCATCCTCGTCCTGCTGTGCGCGTGCGTATGCCTGCACGCCTCCGCGCACCGCTTCCACGCCGGCATCACCGACATCAGCTACAACGAGCGCACGGGCAGCACGGAAGTCGTGCACACGTACATGGCGCACGACGTGGAGGCGCTGCTGACGGAACTGTACCAGCGCCAGTTCGACCTGTCCGATCCCGAGGACCAGGCCGTGCTGCGCAAGTACGTGGAAAAGCAGTTCTGGCTGGCCGACAGGGACGGCCGCCGCCTGCCGCTGAACTGGGTCGGCGTGACGGTCGACACGGACAGCGTCGTCGTGTTCCAGGAAGCGGTGCGCACGCCTGTGGTGAACGTCGAGACGATCCACGATGCCGTGCTGAGCGACTTCCTGCCCGACCAGCAGAACACCGCGAACCTGACGGCGAGCGGCAGCCTGCGTACGTTCGGCTTCACCAGCAGCCGCACCGAACTCCCCGTCCACTGATGCGCCCGATCGCCCTGCTGCTTGCCGCCGCCTTCGTTCCCGCCTGCGCGTGGGCGGACGATCCCGTCATCCAGCGCGTGCTCGTCGAGGGCGCGCGCACGAGCCAGCTGGGCATCGCGGATGCCGCCAGCGCCGGCACCGTCAACCAGAAGGAACTGGCGATGCGCACCGTGTACCGGCCCGGCGAACTGCTGGAAGCGGCGCCGGGCCTGATCGTCAGCCAGCACAGCGGCGAAGGCAAGGCGAACCAGTTCTTCCTGCGCGGCTTCAACCTCGACCACGGCACGGACCTGGCCACGTACCTGGACGACATGCCCGTCAACCAGCGCAGCCACGCGCACGGCCAGGGCTGGACCGACCTGAACTTCCTGATCCCGGAACTGACGGCGCGCCTCGACTACAAGAAGGGCCCGTACTCGGCCAGTGAAGGCGATTTCGCGTCGGCCGGCAGTGCATCGATCACGTACGCGAACCGCCTCGCGCGCAACGTGGCCACCATCAGCATCGGCCAGGACGGCTACGCGCGCACGGCGCTGGCGGCATCGAAGGAGATCGACGACGGCGTGCTGACGTATGCGCTGGAAGCCCTGCACAACGACGGCCCGTACATGCACCCGGACGATTACCAGAAGCTGAACGGCGTGCTGCGCTACAGCCGCGGCTATGCGAACAACGGCTGGAGCGTGACGGCGATGGCGTACCGGGGCCGGTGGAATGCGACGGACCAGATTCCCGAGCGCGCCGTGGCCGCCGGCCAGCTTGGCCGCTTCGACGCGATCGACGCCACCGACGGCGGCGCAGCGAAGCGCTTCAGCCTGTCGGGCGTATGGCGCCGCACGGGCCAGGATTCGGCGTCGAAGGTCAGCGCTTACGTCATCCGCAACCAGCTCGACCTGTGGTCCGACTTCACGTACTTCATGAACGACCCGGTCAACGGCGACCAGTTCGCCCAGCCGGACCGGCGCGTGACGAGCGGCGTCAATGCCACGCACAGCTGGCACGTGCACCGGGGCGGGACGTCGACGTCGGACATCACCGTCGGCCTGGAAGCGCAGAACGACAACATCTTCAACGGCCTGTATCGCACGGCCGCGCGCAAGACCTTGTCCGTGACGCGCGCGGACCACATCGTCGAGACGAGTCTTGGCGCCTTCATCGAGAACGCCACGCGCTGGAACCCGTGGCTGCGCTCGACGGTGGGCGTGCGCGCGGACGATTACCGCTTCCGCGTGCGCACCGGCGGCGTCGACGGCAGCGACTCGCTGGCCAGCCCGTCCGCCAACGTCGTGTTCGGCCCTTGGCGCCGAGCCGAGTTCTACGTGAACTACGGCGAAGGCTTCCACAGCAACGATGCGCGCGGGACGCTCGCGGCGCCCGGCCTCGTGCGCTCGCGCGGCATGGAGCTGGGCCTGCGCACCGAAGCCATCCCGACGATGCAGACGGCCCTCTCCCTGTACCGCCTGGACTTCGATTCCGAGCTGACGTACGTGGGCGACGAAGGGACGACCGAGGCCGGGCCGCCCAGCCGCCGCATCGGCATCGAGTTCTCGAATTACTATAAACCGTATAAATGGTTGTCGGTCGACTTCGACGCCGCTTACGCGCATGCGCGCTCGCGCGGCGTCGCGCCGGGGCAGGACCGCATCCCCGAGGCGATCGAGGGCGTCGCCCAGCTCGCGCTGACGGTGAGCCAGGTCGGCCCATGGGAAGGCGCACTGCGCCTGCGGTACTTCGGGCCGCGTCCCCTCGTCGAAGACGACAGCGTGCGCTCGCGCGCCAGCACGACCCTGAACGGCCGCCTCGGCTTTCGCGTGAGCCGCGACCTGCGGCTGGAACTGGAAGGGTTCAACCTGGCGAACCGGCGCGCGTCCGCGATCGACTACTACTATGCGTCGCAGCTGCGCGGCGAAACGGTGCCGCGCGAGGACGTGCATTTCCACCCGATCGAGGCGCGCTCGTTCCGGCTGACGCTCGTCAGGAACTGGTGATGGCCGGCACGGCCGCGCACAAAAAGTGCTAGGCTACCGGGATGACAACACCGCAACCACCTTATACCGACCCGGCCCGCATCGCCGATGCGCTGCGCGGCGACGGCTATGCGCTGCTGCGCCCGGCCGACGTGGCGCAACTGGCCGGATGTTCGCTCGCTGAGCTGAAGGCGCTGGCGCCGAGCTGGAACCGCCTGGAACTCGACAATTACCTGAAAGACGGTGGGCGCTATCGCCGGCGCCGCCATTCGTGCTTCGTCGACAGCGGCGAGACCCTCACGCAAAGCCCGCACCGCGCGCACTGGCAACCGGTCGAGTACAACGCCCTGCACGGCGGCATGCACCGCCTGTTCGTCCCCATCGAACCGTCCACCGTCGAGCAGCCGGCCTGGCCGAAGCTACTGCGCGCGCTGGGCGCCGTGTGCTCGCAGGTGAAAGGCCGGCAGACCTGGTACGTCGAAGCGCACCAGTTCCGCATCGATACCGCCGACGGCATCGGCCGCCCCACGCCGGAAGGCGCGCACCGCGACGGCGTCGACTTCGTTGCCGTCATCCTGATCGGGCGCGAGAACATCAAGGGTGGCGAGACGCGCGTGTTCGAGGCGGACGGCCCGAAAGGCCAGCGCTTCACGATGACGGAACCGTGGACGCTGCTGCTGCTGGACGACGCTGCCGTCATCCACGAATCGACGCCGATCCAGCCCATCGGCGCCGACGGCCACCGCGACACGCTCGTGCTGACCTGGCGCGCCGGCGCCTTCCAAGGCGACGACGCCGAGACGACCGGCGCCTGAGCCATCCCGCGCGCGCGGCCGTTCGCGCCGCGCTTCCCGACTGAACAAAAGAAAGGCATGCGCCATTGCATGCGCCCACAAATGTTAGCGTCGGACAATTTCTGATAAAAAAAAGCCCGCGACCTTGCGGTGCGGGCTGAATCCAGGTTTTCGGAGAAAAACTGGAGGAGACAGGTGCAACTATAGCCCTAATTTTTGTGCACCGCAATACGGTAGAACTACTATATGTAGAGGGCAGCCTCTAGAGTAGAGACTCAGGCACCAACGATACGGAATCCAGCACGTTTTTGCGGCATTGCGGGAAAGACCTGTTCCAGACGCTTGTCGCCTAACATTAAATGTTCTTCAGATATTTGCGCTAACACCGAACGAAAGTCGGTCGTAACCGGCAAATCGCGCCCCTCGTTCAGTTTCGTGTCGCCGACGCCATCCCAGTCGCCATACACCTTACCGCCGCGCACCTTGCCGCCCATGACCCACATCACATTGCCGTGGCCGTGGTCGGTGCCGCCGTTGCCGTTCTCGCGTGCCGTGCGGCCGAATTCGGACATCACGACGACGACCGTGTCGTCGAACAATGGGCCAAGGCGCTCGGCCAGCACGGCCAGGCCCTGCCCCAGCGGTGCGAGCCGGTTCGCGAGCTGGCCGGTCGCGGCGCCCTGGTTCGCGTGCGTGTCCCAGCCGCCCAGCGCGACGAACGCCAGCTGGATCTTCGGGTCGTTGCGCATCAGGCCCGCCAGGCGGGCGGCATCGTCGGGAAAACCGTTCGGCAGCGGGGCGCCGCGGTCGGCGGCCTGCATCTCGCGGCTCATTTGGTTCTGTTCCAGGGCATCCATGACTTCGCGGTGGGCATTGCGCCCCTCCGCGTACGCGCGCCCGAAGCGGGGGTGGTTCGCATACAGTTCGTCGAACGCGGCCTTGACGGCCGGCCGGTCGAGCAGGTCCGCGCGCGCGGCGGCCGCGACGTTCGGCAGGTTCACCGCAGCCGCGTGGCCGGACAGGATGCGCGGCAGCACCGGGCCGATGCCCAGCAGCCGGCTGGGCGACTGCGGACCGGGCAGCGCGGCCACGAGGCGGTTCATCCAGCCGTCCGGCGTGTTCTTGCGGCCCGGTGTCGCGGATTCCATGTAGTCCTGCGCGTCGAAGTGGGAACGCGTCGCGTCCGGCGAACCGCTGGCGTGCACGAACGCGAGCTTGCGCGCGGCCCACAGCGGCTGCAGGCCGGCCAGCGCGGGATGCAGGCCGAAGTAGCCGTCCAGGTCCAGCGCGCCGCCCGCCATGCCGGGCGCCGCGAGGCCGATCGTGGGCCGCAGCCGCAGGTAGTTCCCGTCGCCGACGGGCGCCACGACGTTCAGGCCGTCGACGGCGCCGCGCAGCATCACGACGATGAGTTTTTTGTTCGTGGGGCCGGCGGCCGGTGCGCTCACGGCCCACGCGCCGCGGCCGGCGGGCAGCAGGAGGCCGGCACCCAGCGCGTTGAGAAAATGCCTGCGTCGCATGAGCTCCTCCGATGGAATCAGCGCTGCATGAAATCGGGGCTGCCGAGCAGCATGGCAGCCCGCAGGTTGTCCGGGTTGCGCTGGACGATGCCCAGCGTGCGCGGCGAGATCGATCCGGCCAGCGTCGCCTGCAGCCGGACCGGATCGAGCGGCGCCGGCGGCGCATCGGCCGGCACCGTCGCCAGCGGCAGTTTGCCGCCGGCCAGCGCGCTCGCGAAGGCGATGCGCCGCGTCAGCGCGTCCGGGTTCAGCCACGCGTCCTGCGTGTTCTTGTACCCGTCCGGCGTCTGGCAGCCGTACAACGGCATGCCCAGCTGGCTCATCGTATTCACGAGCGGCCCCACGTTCGCCACCTGCATACCGCTCGCCCGCAGGGCCGATACCACGAACTGGTACGGCGTCTTGAACTTCGCGCCGACGCTCCCCGCGTCCATGAATTCGCGGCTCGCGAACAGCGTCGCCAGCACGGCGCGGATGTCGCCCTGCGACTTCTGCCACGTGGCCGCCATGCGGTCGACGAGGCTTGGTGGCGGCTCGTCGCTGACGAAGTACTGCGCCAGCTCGCGGCTCACGTGGCGCGCGGTGGCGGGGTGCATGGCCAGCACGTCCAGCGCATACTCCCCTTCCTGCTGGCCGGCCGGCGCGATCGCGCGGCCCAGCCACGTCTTGGTGCCGGCATCGTGGCGGCCGGCGTCGAAGCGGAATGTCTCGCCCGTGCGCGCGAGACGCTTCTGGTCGAACGTCCACCCGGTCAGCATGCGCGCCAGCTCCGTCACGTCGCGCTGCGTGTAGCCGCCGTCCGCGCCCAGCGTGTGCAACTCCATCAGTTCGCGCGCATAGTTTTCGTTCAGCCCCCGCGCCTTACCCTTCGCTTCCGGGCGCGGCGCCGACGACACGACGTTATCGAGGTAGAACAGCAGCGCCGGATGCTTCGCAGTCGCGCCCAGCAGCGCGCGGAAGGAGCCGAGCGCGTGCGGGCGGATCGCGTCGCGTTCGTAGCTCGTCACCAGTGCGCGGTCGATTCCTTTGCCCGCGAAGACGTTGAAATGGTTGTACCAGAAGTCGACCATGACTTCTTCCAGCTGGCGCGGGCTCTCGACGGCGCGCAGCAGCCGGGCTTCCGCGGCCTGGCGCGCCACGCGCATCTCGGCCTCGCGCCGGCGCTGTTTCGCGCCCTCGTCGTCCATCCGCACGGCGCGCCGCAGTTCCAGGAACTCGGCCAGCGATTCGCCGGCGCTGCGGTTCACGGTGTCCAGTGCGGCCAGGCGTGCGTTCAGGTCGGCCGGCAGCGGGATCGTCTCCGCGTGCAGCTGCTGGTCGATCCAGCGCTGCACGCCCATGTTTGCCACACGCTCGACGTCGCCGGGACGCGGGCCGTACGCCAGGCGGTTGAGCACATGCAGCGCCTGCGCATCGGGGCCAGATGCGCCATCGGCCGCCGATGCAGCCCCCGTCGCCATCAAGGCGGCCAGCAGGACAAGCGATGCGCGTCGGATCATGTTGAGCTCCATGTTGGCCGCCATTTAACCGCGAATGGATGAGCGGGAATATCGACGCGACGTTTCAGTGGTAAGGATTTGTAACGGAACATGACAGCCGGGACCGTACGGAACAGGCGTCCTCGAGTGTGCTTTGTTACACTGTCGCAGTTTGACTTCTGGTTCCGCCATGTCCTGGATCGTCTTGAAATACCTGATCAGCGCCGCCGTCGTCGTCCTGGTGTCGGAAGCTGCCGCGCGCTCCGACCGCCTCGGCGGCCTGGTCGCGTCCCTGCCGCTCGTGACCGTGCTGACGCTGATCTGGCTGCACGTCGAGCGCCAGCCCCAGGAAAAGATCGCCAACCACGCCTGGTACACGCTGTGGTACGTGATCCCGACACTCCCCATGTTCGCCGCCTTCCCGTGGCTGCTGGCGCGCCTCGGCTTCTGGCCGGCGCTGGGCGCGGGGATCGCGATCACGGTGGCCAGCATACTCCTGTTCGCCCTTCTGCTGAAACGCTTCGGCATCCATCTACTTTGAACGCCATGACTCCCGCCCAACTCCGCCGCATGTCCCGGCCCGCCCTCGCCGTCTCCATCGCCGCCATCCTGGCCAGCACCGTGGGCGTCCTCGTCTCCAGCAATGCCGCCGACGACAAGAAGGCGGCGGCCCCGCGCCCCGCGCTGACCGTCACGACGGCGAAGCCGGAGCAATCGCGCCTGCCGCTCAGCTTTGCCGCCAACGGCAACGTCGCCGCGTGGCAGGAAGCCGTGATCGGCAGCGAGTCGAACGGTCTGCGCCTGCAGGAGGTGAAGGTCAACGTGGGCGACGTCGTCAAGAAGGGCGAGGTGCTCGCCGTGTTCGATTCGGCGCCGGTCGAGGCGGACGTCGCGCAGGCGAAAGCCGCCGTCCAGGAAGCGGAGGCGAATGCGTCCGCCGCCCGCGCCGATGCGAAGCGGGCGCGCGCCCTGCAAAGCTCGGGCGCGCTCAGCGAACAGCAGATCACGCAATACATGACGGCCGAGCGCACGGCCGCCGCGCGCGTGGCGTCCGCGAAGGCGACGCTGGCACAACAACAGCTGCGCCTGAAGTACACGAAGATCGTCGCGCCGGATGCCGGCGTGATCTCCGCGCGCAACGCCACCGTGGGCGCCGTCGCCGGCGTGGGCGCGGAGATGTTCCGCATGATCCGCCAGGGCCGCCTGGAATGGCGCGCCGAGGTGACGGCCGCCGAGCTCCCGCGCATCAAGCCGGGCCAGAAGGCCGTCGTGCAGGCGGCCGGCGGCACCAGGGTGCAGGGCCGCGTGCGCACGGTCGCGCCGACCGTCGATGCGCAGAGTCGCGTCGCCCTCGTCTACGTCGACCTGCCGCCGGCGCTGTCGGCCAATGCGCCGCTGAAGGCCGGCATGTTCGCCAGCGGCCAGTTCGCGCTGGGGGAGTCGGCCGCGCTGACGGTGCCGCAGCAGGCCGTCGCCGTGCGCGACGGCTTCGCGTACGTATTCCGCCTGAATGCGGACGGCCGCGTGAGCCAGTTGAAAGTCACGACGGGCCGCCGGCTCGACGACCGCGTCGAAGTGACGGACGGCCTGCCCGCGGACGCGCTGGTCGTCACGAGCGGCGCCGGCTTCCTCAACGATGGCGATCTGGTACGCAACGCGCCGGCGTCCGCGCCGGCGGCGCTGGCGGCGCGTTGAGGGCACGGTCATGAATTTTTCCGCGCTCTCGATCCGCAACCCGATCCCGGCGATCATGCTGTTCGCCCTCCTCACCTTCGCCGGCATCCTGGCGTTCAAGGCGAACAAGGTGCAGGACTTCCCGGACATCGAACTGCCCATCGTCACCGTCGTCGCGACGCTCGACGGCGCCGCGCCGGCGCAGCTGGAGACGGAGGTGGCACGCAAGATCGAGGACTCGGTCGCGACCCTCCAGGGCGTCAAGAACATCTATGCGCGCGTGCTGGACGGCGTGGCCACGATCACCGTCGAGTTCATCCTCGAGAAAGACCTGTCGGACGCCGTCAACGACGTGCGCGACGCCGTCTCGCGCGTGCGCGCCGACCTGCCCGCGGAGATGCGCGACCCGAGCGTGACGAAGACGACGACCGCGGGCCGCGTCGTGCTCACGTTCACGGCGCAGGCGGCCGACGCGCACGGCAAGCCGGCGCTCGACGCGCCCGACCTGAGCTGGTTCGTCGACAACACGGTGTCCAAACGCCTGCTCAGCGTGCCGGGCGTCGGCGCGGTCAAGCGCGTGGGCGGCGTCTACCGCGAAGTGCGCGTGGAGCTCGACGACCAGAAGATGGCCGCGCTGCGCGTGTCGGCACTGGACGTCTCGCGCCTGCTGCGCAACGTGCAGCGCGAGGAACCGGGCGGCCGCGGCGACGTGAGCGGCGCCGAGCAATCCGTGCGCACGCTGGCGACCGTGCAGACGGCGCAGGAACTGGCGCGCATGGAGATCCCGCTGCCGGACGGCCGCCACGTGCGCCTGAACGAGATCGCGACGGTGTCCGACACGGTCGCCGAGCCGCGCGCCATCGCGGAGCAGGACGGCAAACCGGTCGTCGCCTTCGAAATCTTCCGCACGCGCGGCGCTGGCGAGATGGACGTCGCGAACGGCGTGCGCAAGGCCGTCGCCGAGCTGCAGCAAAAGCACGGCAACGTCGTGCTGCGCGAAACGATCGACAACGCGGCGCCCGTCGAGGACAACTTCGACGCGTCGATGGAAATGCTGTACGAGGGCGCCGTGCTCGCGGTGCTGGTCGTGTGGTGGTTCCTGCGCGACTGGCGCGCGACGCTCGTCGCGGCGGCCGCGCTGCCGCTGTCCGTGATCCCCGCGTTCCTCGGCCAATACCTGTTCGGCTACACGCTGAACATGGTCACGCTGCTGTCGCTGGCGCTCGTCGTCGGCGTGCTCGTGGACGATGCGATCGTCGAGATCGAGAACATCTCGCGCCACCTGCGCATGGGGAAAACGCCGATGCAGGCCGCGCTGGAAGCGGCCGACGAAATCGGCATGGCCGTGATCGCAACGACGTTCTCGCTCGTCGCCGTGTTCCTGCCGACCGCGTTCATGAGCGGCATCCCCGGCAAATTCTTCAAGCAGTTCGGCTGGACGGCCGTGCTGGCGATCCTCGCGTCGTTGCTCGTCGCGCGCCTGCTGACGCCGATGATGGCCGCGTATCTCCTGAAACCGCTGCCGCACGCGGAGGAGCGCGACGGCGCGATCATGCGCCGCTACATGCGCACGATGCAGTGGTGCCTGCGCCACCGCGGCCTGACGATGATCGCGGCCGCGCTGTTCTTCGTCGGCTCGATCTCGCTCGTGCCGCTGCTGCCGACCGGCTTCGTACCGCCCGCCGACCGCTCGCAAACGCAGATCAACGTCGAGCTGCCGCCCGGGTCCACCCTGGCGGAGACGCGCGCCGTCGCGGAACGGGTGCGCCAAGTGGCGATGGGCACGCCGAACGTCAAGGGCGTGTTCAGCTCGATCGGCGGCGGTTCCAGCGGCGACGCGTTCGCGCCCGGCGCGGCGGCCGAAGCGCGGCGCGCCGTGCTGACGGTGACCACCGTCGCGCGCGCGGACCGCAAGGAAAAACTGTCGGCCGTCGAATCGGCGCTGCGCGCGCGCCTGGCCGACGTCCCCGGCGCCCGCTTCACGGTCGGCCCGCCCGACACGGGCGTCAAGATGCAGCTCGTGCTGCGCAGCGAGGATCCGGTTGCGCTGACGGCCGCCGCCCGCCGCGCCGAGCGCGAACTGCGCACGCTGCCTGGCGTCGGCAACGTCAGTTCCAGCGCGTCGCTCGTGCGCCCGGAAATCATCGTGCGCCCCGATTTTGCGCGCGCCGCGGACCTGGGCGTGACGGCGGCGAGCATCGGCGAGACCGTGCGCGTGGCCACCGCCGGCGACTACGACCAGGTACTGTCGAAGATGAACGTGTCGGAGCGCCAGGTGCCGATCCGCGTAAAACTGCCGGACACCGTGCGCGCGGACCTGGATGCCATCGGCCGCCTGACGGTGCCCGGCAAGAACGGCCCGGTGCTGCTGGCGAACGTGGCGACCATCACGATGGAAAGCGGCCCGGCGCAGATCGACCGCCTGAACCGCAGCCGCAACGTGACGCTGGAAGTGGAGCTCAACGGCCGCTCGCTGGGCGAGGTGAACGCGGAAGCGCGCGCCCTGCCCGCGCTGAAGGAGTTGCCGCCGAACGTGTCGATCGCGGAACTGGGCGACGCGCAGGAGATGCAGAACCTGTTCGCCAGCTTCGGCCTCGCGATGCTGATCGGCGTGCTGTGCATCTACGGCGTGCTGGTGCTGCTGTTCACGGACTTCCTGCAGCCGGTGACGATTCTTGCGGCGCTGCCGCTGTCGATCGGCGGCGCGTTCGTCGCGCTGCTGCTCACGCGTAACGCGCTGTCGATGCCGACGATGATCGGCCTGATCATGCTGATGGGGATCGTGACGAAGAACTCGATCCTGCTCGTCGACTACGCGATCCTCGCGCGCAAGGCCGGCATGAACCGCTTCGACGCGCTCGTCGACGCCTGCCACAAGCGAAGCCGCCCGATCGTCATGACGACGATCGCGATGGGCGCCGGCATGCTGCCGCTGGCGCTGGGCCTGTCGGGCGACCCGAGCTTCCGCTCGCCGATGGCGGTCGCGGTGATCGGCGGCCTGATCACGTCGACCTTGCTGAGCCTGCTGGTCGTGCCGGCCGTGTTCACCTACGTCGACGACATCGAGCACTGGTTCGGACGCCTGGCGCAGCGGCTGCGGCGGCATCCGCATCCGCCGGTGCCGAGCCGGGAAACCGTGGTGAAATGAACGCAGGCAAGGTGGCGCCGCAGGCGGCGCCATCGGTCTAGGCTTGCGCGATGAAGATCCCAACCCTGCTGGGTGGTGCCCTGCTGCTGTGCACTGCCGCCCACGCCGCACCGTCGGCGTGGGACTTCGAATACCGCGGCTTCTACGACCTCCACGATTCCGGCGTGCTGCGCACCGACGTGGCCGTCACGGGCAGGATCGTCGGCGAGGACGCCGACGGGGACGGTGTCATCCATGAATCCGAGCTGGATTCGCTGTGGATGAACATGCGGCTGTGGTCCGGCGACTTCGCCGGATGCGGCGGGGGGACCGTCGACCATGACTGCCAGCTCGACGTCTTCTCCTTCCGCCCCGGCGGCGATGCCCTCGACATCACCGCGAGCTGGCGTGACAACGACGCGACGCAGCTGGAATATCACACGGAAGAGTTCGTGAGCGGCGACCGGTACGTGGCCAGGTCGAGTTACGGACACGATTACCCGGTGGACGACTATTACTTTTTCGGCGCGGGGACGACGCTGACCATCACGCCGGTGTCGCCCGTGCCGGAGCCGGGGGCGTGGATGATGCTGGGGGGTGGGTTGTTGGTGCTTGCGGCCATCTTCCGTCGTTACCGTGGAGGCGGGAACGACGGCGTAATTGCGCGGGAACGACGGCGTAATTAATAGTCGCGGTTGCGGCCTCCCAGCAGCTTGGCCAGCACGAAGCCGGCGGCTGCGGCGATGGCGATGGCGGTGCCCGGTTTCTGGCGCACGTACTCGAAGCTGGCTTCCTTCCACTGGCCATAGGCGTCGGTCAGCTGTTGCTGGCGCTGGCCCAGGTTCAGCGAGGCGCCGCTCAGCACGCCCTGCAGCTTGTCGACGCCGGCGTGGGCGCTGGAGGCCAGGCGGTCGACGACCGGCTGCACGCTGTTGACGGCCTTGTCGACCATCGGCTTGGCGGCGTCGGCGGCCTTGTCGATTGAATCGTGCAGGCCTTGCGCGCGGGCATTCACTTGCGCACCCAGGTCCTTCGAATCGCCACCCATGCCCGAGCCGGTGGCGGCGCTCTGGCTGTTCTGGCTGCCGCTGCTGCTCGAACCCAGCGAGCTGCCGCCGATGCTCGAGTTCGTGCCGCTGGCGCTGGAGCCAGAGGCGCTCATCGAACCCATGGAACCCGGACCCGACGACGATGCGCTGCCGGCATTGCTGGTGCCGCCCACGGCGCCGGTGCTGGACGCGGTGGCGCCGCCGGTGCTGCTGCCGGTTGTCGAGCTCTGCTGGTCCTTGCCCTGGCTCTGCTGGCTGCTCTTGTTCAGGCTGCCCGAACCGGCCGCGCTGCCCATATTGCCCGAGCCGCTGGCGTTCGGCAGGTTGCTGTCCTTGCCCTGGTTGCCCGAACCCAGGTTGCTGCCTTTTGCTTCGCTCGACTTCTGATTATCCATGATGAATTCCTCTTGTAAGATTTTGACCAATGCGGAGATAACCGATCTTCTTGACCGTGCATCCGTTCAAAAGTTCGACCGATAGGCGGTCCTTCACGTCGCGCCCAAGCGCGATGTCGGAGCGACACCGACGCAATGCGGTGTCTCAATAAAAAAAATATAACTTTTAGTCGATCCGGACTGTGCGCTATATAACAAAGCGCAGGACGGAAGAGAGCGGGACGCTCAGGGCGCCGACGCGCGGGCGTGCGCGACGAGGTCGCGCGCACCGGCAAAGACTTGCGGATAGTCACCGGCGCATTGCGCGCGCTCGGCGGCGATGCGCTGGCGGTTGGCGGCCAGCGTGTCCGCGCCGAGGCGGAAGCCGAACGCCGTTTCGCCGCCGAGGATGCGCTGCAGGATGCGCTCGCCCAGCGTCGACTTGAAGTGGCCGGCTTCCCAGTACCAGCGCGTCGCCGTATGCGCGTCGCCGGGGGCCGGGATGCGTTCGCAGCGCATGCCGCCATAGCCGCTGAAGTCCCACACGTTGATGCGGGCATTCGGATAGCGGGCGCGCACGGCGTCCGCCTCGCGCACCAGCAGCTGCTTCCAGTCGTCCATGGTGGATTGCAGGCCGGCTTCCTCGAACATGGCCATCAACTGCGCGTGGTACGGGTAGATCACCAGGTGTACCTCGGTGCGGTCGCGCGCCATCGTGTCCAGCAGCGTGCGCAGGCGGTCGATGCTTTCCGAACGGTTCGTGCCGGCAACGAACAGGTTGTGCGGCTTGCGCACGAGGTTCTTCGCGTTGTCCCCGGCCTTTTGCTGGAAGATCGCGTAATAGCCCTCCTGGCGCGCGAACTGGTGGTAGTTGCGCAGCGGGGTCTGACCGCGCCCCGTCATGGTCTCCGGATCGGCCGCCTTCTGCAGGCGCACGGTACGCAGCGCGTCGGACACGGACTTGATCGAGAACAGCGTATCGAACCGCCATTGCCACGGCAACGGTCCGCTGGACGCAGGCGGCGCCGGGGCTTCGTCCGGCTTGACGAGGAAATCCAGGAACTCGACGCCGATCACGGCCATCGCGGCCGGCGCCGCGCTCTCGCGCAGCTGCACGTACATGCGCTCGGAGGTGGTCAGGCTCGTGCCCGAGAGCCCCATGTTGTACGCCGTGCGGCCATGCGCGCTCACCTGCGGGCTGTCCGGATCGAGGCCGACTTCGACGCGCGAATTTCCCAGCAGGATCAGGTCGGGCCGCACGGCCGTGGCCTGGGCCAGCTTGATCTGCTCGCGGTACTGTTCCGGCAACGGCTTCACGTGGTTCAGTGCCGGGCTGTCGACGAACCCGTACAGGTGGTAGGGGTCGATGACGGCCACGAAGCCCGTCACCAGCAGCACGCCGGCAGCGACGACCGTCGCGCACCATGCGGTGAAGCGTTTGTAGGACACCGGGGCTTGCGCCGCGGCGGTCGCCGGCGCTCCCACCAGGACCGGGGCCTCGTCGTCGTAGCGTTGGATCTGTTCCATTGGGCTCCCCCGGACTTAGAACTGGAAATACAGGAATTCGGCGGGACGGCTGAGCGACAGCAGGCTGCCGAGCAGGATCGCCCCGATATACAAGCTCCAGCGCCGCGACGGCTGCCAGAGCTGCCAGCGGGCGGCCAGGCGCGGCCCGGCCATCGTGCCGAGCGCCGCTTCGTAGCGGCCCATGATCTGCTGGGTATTGGGCAGGCAGAACGCGATGAAGCCGCCGATGACGACCCATTGCCACGTCTCGATGAAGCGCGACCCGCCGCCCAGGTAGAACGTCACGCCCCATTGCTCGAGCAGCGCCTTCAGCGGTCCGAGCTGCAGGCCGATCGACGCCGGCAGGCCGATGCCGTCGAGGCCGGCCATGCCGTGCAGGATCGTCATCGCCTTGTCGAAGCTGGTGGCGCGGAAGAACACCCACGCCACGCACACGGCCGCGAACGTCAGCGCCCAGCTGAACACGGCCCAGGCGCGGCCGCGCGGCAGGCGCAGCCTGTCGGCCACCGCATTCCAGCCGTGGTTGATCACGAGATAGATGCCGTGCAGCGCGCCCCAGATGACGAAGTTCATGCCCGCGCCATGCCACAGGCCGCCCAGCAGCATCGTCGTCATCAGGTTGACGTAGCGGCGCACGGGTCCCTTGCGGTTGCCGCCCAGCGGCACGTACAGGTAGTCGCGCAGGAAGCGCGACAGGGTCATGTGCCAACGGCGCCAGAAATCGACGATGTTGGCGTACTTGTAATAGGCGAGCAGGCCCAGGTCGGTGGCCACGGCCGCCGGCCGCCACCGCCTTCGCGCCGGACCGGCCGCGTGCCCGATGCGCTGCCCGATCCAGTAGTTGAAGACGATGGAGCCCAGCAGCAGCGGAATGTAGTAATAGCTCCACCAGCCATAAAACGTCAGCGACGCGAGCGCCAGCCAAGCGGCGGCCTGGACGTGAATCCTGCGTGCCAGCAGGAAGTAGCCGATCGCGGTGCCGGGCAGGAACAGGAGCAGGAACGTGAAGGAATTAAAGAGCATCGCGACCGGTCGGGTAGGAAAAACGGCTGGGGCGGCGTCAGGCCGGACGGTCTCATCTTGGCCATCCCGGCAATATAGCATCGTTTCCTTGTCATCAATACAGGATGAGGCAGGCTGACAACAAGCAAAACGGCGCGACCAAGGCAGAAAGACATGCTTGCAATAACACAAAGCAGCAAACCTATCTCGCCAATCGATTGCGCCGTCCCAACCGTCGACACGACTGACTACAGAAGAATGTTCGATGCACTCAACTCATCGGAGATCAGACATGGCAATCGATGCATATTTGCAAATTGATGGCATCAAAGGAGAATCGGCCGATTTTGCGCATCAGGGCTGGATCGAGATCGCCTCCGCTCATTGGGGCGTAACGCAACCCAGGAGCACCAGCGTATCGACTGCCGGCGGCCATACGGCCGGGCACAGCGAACACCGTACGTTGTCTCTCACCAAGCTGGCTGACCTTGCATCACCTGTCCTGATGCAGCACTGCTCGACAGGTAAAACGATCCCGAAAGCCAGGCTGGAATTCATGCGAGCCGACGGTGACGGCAAACCGGTGAAGTACTATCAGATCGAGCTGGACAACGTCATGATCTCCCATATGGATCAGGTAATGCGTGACGGCGGCCTGGTCCAGGACGAGATAGGACTGTGCTTTTCCAAGGTCAAGTGGACTTATACCCAGCAGAAGATCAGCGGGGGCGCCAGTGGCAGCACCTCCGGTGGCTGGGACCTTGCTGCCAAGAAGTGCGCTTAAGGAACTCGCCATGGCGATCCCGATTCAACCGAAAGACCAGCGCGGCTACTTCATGCTGCCGCAAGCGCCCGAGGATGCGGGCTACTACGTGTACGGGAACCTGCACCAAGTGCCTGGCACCGGCCATCTGGCGCAGTACGCCCACCCCAACATGCTCAGTTTCATTTTCCAGATCGAACGAGAGTGGCAAGCCATGTGTGACCGGAAGTTCGGGATCGGGAACATCAGCATCGACGGAGGCGAGCCGTTCGACGGACACAAAACGCACCAGCTCGGTATCGAGATGGACTGCCGCCCGGTGCGCAAAGACTACGTGACGGGCCAAGGCGCTCGCTGCAACTACAAGGACAAGGTGTACGACCAGGAGGCCACGGTCACGCTGATTCGTCTGTTCCTAGATCACCCGTGGACGAGGATCGTTTTTTTCAATGACGAGGTGGCGCAAAAAGCGCTAGGTCCCGCGCGCGTGAAGACTGTCATAAACCACAACGACCACTTCCACGTTGAGCTCTGGCCGAGGTACGCATCATGAGCGCGCGCGCGGTGTTCATCGTCGCGGCCTTTGCCCTGTACACGCTAGCCCAGGCCGCCGAGAAGCCGGAAGCCTGGGACGGCCGCCCGAAGCCGCTGAAGGGCGACTACCAAGTGTACGGCGGCGAGCTGGGTGACATGATGCCCCCAACGAAAAAGGACCAGAAGGTGGCGTTCATGTTCAAGGGGCCACTCGCGAAGGGGCTGTTCGACCAGATTGGGCCAGACACAAAGACCCCTTGTAGCGGTGCCGAGGATTACCGAGAGAGGAACAAAGGCGACCTCTCCTGCACCTACACCGAGAAGGAGGGATATTCTTGCTATTTTGGTCTTGACGTACCAACAGGCAAGAGCACGAACGGGTCGATCTGCTGATCGCATGTCGGGTTTGGTGGATCAACTTCGTATCCACCTTGGCCAACAGTATAGGTGCACGCGGCTTACACAGCGGTTACACAAGCCCGAGAGTGGCGCCGAAAAGAAAAAAGGGTTACACGCTTTCGCCTGTAACCCTTTGATCTTACTGCTGAATTTTGGTGCCGCTGACCGGAATCGAACTGGTGACCTTCGCATTACGAATGCGCTGCTCTACCGACTGAGCTACAGCGGCTAAACCGGAACAACCGTTTAACCTGTGTCCGTGCTACCTGCCATCAGACTGTTGGCGACCCGAGGTCTCGCGCGCTTCGCTCATCAGATGAGCTGCAGCGCGAAGGAGCCCGCATTCTAACAACAACTCCGCAAACTTGCTAGTCCGGCTCGGCAATTTTATGCGGACACGCTGAAAATTATTCCTGGTGGTAGCTCGTCACGCGTTCCACCTCGCTCTTCGAGCCCAGGAACACGGGCACGCGCTGGTGCAGTTTCTGCGGCGCGATGTCGAGGATGCGCTGTTTGCCGTCCGTCGCGGCGCCGCCCGCCTGCTCGACGATGAAGGCCATCGGGTTCGCTTCGTACATCAGGCGCAGCTTGCCCGGCTGCGACGGGTCGCGCTGGTCGGCCGGGTACATGAAGATGCCGCCGCGGTTCAGGATGCGGTGCACGTCGGCCACCATCGAGGCGATCCAGCGCATGTTGAAATCCTTGCCGCGCGGGCCGGTTTTACCAGCCAACATTTCGTCGACATAGCGCGTGACGGGCGGATACCAGTGGCGCTGGTTCGACATGTTGATGGCGAATTCCTTCGTCTCTTCCGGGATCTGCAGGTTCTTCTGCGTGAGGACCCAGGAACCCATCTCGCGGTCCAGCGTGAAGCAGTTGACGCCCGCGCCCGTGGTCAGCACCAGCATCGTCTGCGGGCCGTACACGGCATAGCCGGCCGCGACCTGCTTGCTGCCGGCCTGCATGAAGTCGGCTTCGGTCGGGGCCGTCATGCCTTCCGGCGCCTTCAGCACGGAGAAGATGGTGCCGATGGAGACGTTGACGTCGATGTTCGACGAGCCGTCCAGCGGATCGAACAGCAGCATGTATTCGCCCATCGGATAGCGGTTCGGGATCGGGTGGATGGATTCCATTTCTTCCGATGCCATCGCCGCCAGGTGGCCGCCCCATTCATTGGCTTCGAGCAGGATCTCGTTGGAGATCACGTCGAGCTTCTTCTGCACCTCGCCCTGGATGTTCTCCGTGTTCGCGCTGCCGAGGATGTCGCCGAGCGCGCCCTTGCCGACCGAGTGGGAAATGGTCTTGCAGGCGCGGGCCACCACCTCGATCAGGAGGCGCAGCGATGCCGGGATATTGTTGTGGAGACGCTGTTCCTCGACGAGGTATTGCGTCAGGCTGACACGTTTCATGGACTTCCTTTGGTTTGTGGAAATTCGTTATTGCGGTGGTTGCGCCATGGTGGGCGGAGGCCTCCCACCCTACGGTCCGTCATGTATTCACGATCGCGACAAAAACAACCGTAGGGTGGGCACCCCGTGCCCACCCTGCATCCCATCAATTCGCGAGCGCCTTGCTGACCACTTCGCGCACGTCGTTCGACAGCTTCGCCTGCCCCGCGACCTGCTGCAGCGCCCGCTTCATGTGGGCCTGCAGGTCCGGCGTGTAGCGGCGCCAGCGGTCCATCGCGCGGGCAAGGCGGCTGGCGACCTGCGGGTTCAGCGCGTCCAGCGCGATCACCTGCTCGGCCCAGAATGCGTAGCCGCTGCCGTCCGGCGCATGGAAGCCCACCGCATTGCCGGCACAGAACGTAGACACCAGGCTGCGCGCACGGTTCGGGTTACGCAGCGTGAAGGCCTTGTGCGTCATCAATTCGCGTACGCGGTTGACGTCGGTCGTCGGGGCCGCGGCCTGCATCGCGAACCATTTGTCCACGACCAGCGCTTCACCCTGGAACTCGTCGTAGAAGCGCTGCAGCGCATCCGCCGCCGCGGGCGCGCGCGCATGCACGAGGGCCGACAGCGCGGCCACGCGGTCCGTCATGTTCGTCGCGCCGTCGAACTGTTTCTGCGCGAGGGCCAGGCTCGCCTCGTCCGGCGCGGCATTCAGATAGGCCAGCGCGAGGTTCTTCAGGGCGCGCTTGCCGATCGACCCGGCATCCGGGCTGTACTCGCCCGGCGTCTGGTTGGCGTCGTACTGGGCCAGCAGCTCGGTGCGCAGGCGCGCGCCGATGTCGGCGCGGACGAACTGGCGCGCCAGGTGGATGGCGAGCGGGTCGACGACGTCCAGCTGGTCGGCGATCATCGATTCCGTCGGCAGCAGCAGCGCCTGCTCGCGGAAGGACGGATCGAGCGTGTCGTCCACGAGGATCTTGCGCATGGCGTCGACGAACGTGTCGTCCAGGTCGAGCCGGTCGACGACGTTGCCGGCGCCGGCCACCTGCCCGGCCAGCTTCAGCAGGCGGCTCATCGCGAGGCGCTGGCCCGCTTCCCAGCGGTTGACGGGGTCGCTGTCATGGCTGAACAGGTGCACCAGTTCGGCGTCGCTGTAGCCATGCTTCAGGATCACCGGGGCGGAAAAATCGCGCAGGATCGACGGCGTAGGCTGTTCCATCACGCCCGTGAAGACGAAGGTCTGGTCCGCTTCCGTCAGCTCCAGCACGGCCGTCGTCCCATGGTCCTTGCCGTCGATGGTCAGCGGCAGGTCGCGGCCGTCCCGGCCCAGCAGGCCGACGGCGACCGGGATGTGGAACGGCAGTTTCTCGGCCTGGCCCGGCGTCGGCGGGCACGACTGGACCAGGCGCAGGGTGTAGGTCTGCGCCTGTTCGTCCCAGCGCGTTTCGGCCTGCACGACCGGCGTGCCGGCCTGGCTGTACCAGCGCTCGAACTGCGTCAGGTCGCGGCCGTTGGCATCGGCCATCGCCAGGCGGAAATCGTCGCACGTGACGGCCTGCTCGTCGTGGCGCTGGAAGTACAGGTCCATGCCCTTGCGGAAGCCTTCGCGGCCCAGCAGGGTCTGGTACATGCGCACGACCTCGGCGCCCTTTTCGTAGACGGTGACGGTATAAAAATTATTGATCTCGACGAAGGAGTCGGGACGGACCGGGTGGGCCATCGGGCCCGCGTCTTCCGGAAACTGGGCCTGGCGCAGGGTGCGCACCTGGTCGATGCGGGTGACGGCGCGGCCCGTGTTCGTGCCGATCATGTCGGCCGAAAATTCCTGGTCGCGGAACACGGTCAGGCCTTCCTTCAGCGACAGCTGGAACCAGTCGCGGCACGTGACGCGGTTGCCCGTCCAGTTGTGGAAGTATTCGTGGCCGACGACGGCCTCGATGCCCTGGAAGTCGACGTCCGTCGCGACGCGCGGATTGGCCAGCACGAACTTCGTGTTGAAGATGTTCAGGCCCTTGTTTTCCATCGCGCCCATGTTGAAGTCGCCCACGGCGACGATCATGAAGCGGTCCAGGTCGAGTTCCAGGTTCCAGCGCTGCTCGTCCCAGCGGATGCTGTGCTTCAGCGACTGCAGCGCGTAGTCCGTCTTGTCGAGGTTGCCCTCTTCCACCCAGACCTGCAGCAGCGCGGTGCGGCCGTCGGCCAGTTCGAAATTCTCTTCCTGGCAGACGAGGCGCGCGGCGACGAGGGCAAACAGGTACGACGGCTTCTTGAACGGGTCTTCCCACAGCGCGTAGTGGCGGCCGTCGGGAAGGTCGCCTTCCTCGATCAGGTTACCGTTCGACAGCAGCACCGGGTACTTGTCCTTGTCGGCGCGCAGCATGACGGTGAAGCGCGCCATCACGTCCGGGCGGTCTGGAAAATACGTGATCCGACGAAAACCCTCGGCTTCGCACTGCGTATAGAAGCTGCCATTGGACGTGTACAGGCCGCTGAGGGTAGTATTGCTCTCCGGAACGCAGATGGTCTCGATTTCCAGCGTCGCTTCTTCCGGGGCGTTGGGGATGCGCAGCAGGGTGCCTTCGATCACGTAATCCCCCTCGGCCAGCGTGCGGCCGTTCAGGCGCAAGGTCACCAGTTCGATGTCTTCGCCGTACAGCTCGATTTCGCGCTGCGCGCTGGCAGGGTTGCGGCGCACCGTCATCCGGTTGGCGACGACGGTACGGGCCGGGTCGAGGTCGAAGCCGAGTTCGACGGTATCAACCAGGTAGCTGGGGGCAGTGTAATCCTTCCGGTAGATAGTCTGGGGCGTATCGGTGCGCATGGTCGGGAGTCCGCAAAGCCGTTGGTGGGATGCTTATTTTACCAACAGCTTTACACCACGATCCGTACCTTTCGAATGTATCGCCATGTACAGGTAGTAACCACGCGTAAATGTATCGACGTACATCACGCATCAGGAATAAGATGTACTCCTGAACAAGACCGATTACAGGAATTGAAACCCGACACATCGGGAACCGAATAGATGGAGCTCGTCATGAAACGTACCATGATCACGGCGGTCGCATCGCTGAGCCTGTTGCTGGGCGGCTGCGCGACGACGATCCGCAGTGACGTCACCACCTTCAACCAGTGGCCCGCCCAGCTGCCCGACAAGAGCTATGCGTTCGAGACGCCGCCTCCGCAGGACAACACGCTCGAGCTGCAGAGCTACGAAAACCTCGTGCGCGCCCAGCTCGCCCGCCTCGGTTTCCACGAGGCGCAGGGGGCGCCCGCGCTGAAGGTATCGATGCGCTTCTCGACCATCGACGTGCCCACGCAGGTGCTGTACCCGACCTTCGCGCCGACGTACTACTCGCCCCGTTTCGCCTACATGGGCTGGCGCCGGCGCTACTGGGGCGGCTGGTACAGCCCGTTCTACGATCCGTTCTGGGGCCCGGTACCAGCGTACGATGTGCAGGAAGAACACCGCTACCACCGCCAACTGCAGCTGTCGATCGCCTCGGCCGCGGACGGCAAGCGCCTGTTCGACGTCACGGTGCGCAACGTGAGCCGGCAGATGTCGACCCCGGCCGTGATGCCGGCCCTCGTGCAGAGCGCGTTCGAAGGGTTCCCGGGACCGAATGGCGGGTCGCGCGTGATCGAGTTGAAGCAGGAGCCCCGGCAGAACGGCTAAGTGCCGCAAAATTACCGTCGCCCCCGCGAAGGCGGGGGTCCAATTTCCTGTGCGTTCATGCAAACTTGGGTCCCCGCCTGCGCGGGGACGACGTTGGTTTCATCCCAGGTACGCTTCCGACAGGAACGTAATCCCGATAATCAAGAGCACCGCCAGCATCAGCACCACGAGCAAGCGCCCGAAGTGCGGCTCCGCCGCCGGTTGCGGATCGATCGGCGGTTCGTTGTCGTCGCTAAATTCTCTCATGGCAGCAAAATGGTCTTGCCCGTCGTGCGGCGCCCTTCGAGGGCGATGTGGGCCTGGGCCGCGTCGGCGAGGGGAAAACGCTGGTGGATGTCGATGCTCACTTTACCGCTCGCCACCACGTCGAACAGGTCGGCCGCCATCGCCTCCCGCTGCGCGCGCGTGGCCGCATACGACTGCAGGGTCGGCCGCGTGATGTAGAGCGAGCCGCGCGCCGACAATTCGTTCAGCGAGAACGGCGCCACCGGTCCCGACGAATTGCCGAAGCTGACCATCAGCCCGCGCGGCCGCAGGCAGTCCAGCGAGCGCGTGAACATGTCCTTGCCGACCGAATCGTAGACGACCGGCACCTTTGCTCCGTTCGTGATCTCCAGTACGCGCTGCACGACATCCTCGTCACGATAGTTGATGACATGCGCCGCCCCACGCTGCCGCGCCAGCGCCGCTTTCTCGTTTGACCCCACCGTGCCGATGAGGTTCACGCCCAGCGCACGCGCCCATTGGCACGCGATCAGGCCGACGCCGCCGGCCGCCGCGTGGAACAGGATCGTCTCGCCCGGCTGCACGGCATAAGTCTGCTTGAGGAGGTATTGCACGGTCAGGCCCTGCAGCATCATCGCGGCGCCCGTCTCGAACGGGATGGCGTCCGGCAGATGCACGAGCACGTCGGCCGGCATCACCCGCAGCTGGCTGTAGGCGCCGTTCGGGCGCGCCGCGTACGCCACGCGGTCGCCCGGTTTCACGTGCGTGACGCCCTCGCCCACCGCCTCGACGACGCCCGCCGCTTCCTGGCCGAGGCCGTTCGGCAGGTCGAGCGGGTACAGGCCGGAGCGGAAATACGTGTCGATGAAATTCACGCCGATCGCGTGGTTGCGCACGCGTGCCTCGCCGGGGCCGGGCTCGCCGACCTCGACGTCGACGTATTCCAGCACCTCGGGCCCGCCGGTGCGCGCGAAGCGGATCGCCTTTGCCGTCGTCATGGCCGCTCTCCCCCGGGAATCAGTCGGCCTTCGACTGCAGCTGCGACAGCACGAGATGGGCGCTCGCCACGTTCGTCGCGCACGGGATGTTGTGGACGTCGCAGGCGCGGACCAGCGCGTTGATGTCCGGTTCGTGCGGCTGCGGGGTCATCGGGTCGCGCAGGAAGATCACGCAGTCGATCTCGCCCTCGACCAGCTGGGCGCCGATCTGCAGGTCGCCGCCGACGGGACCGGAATGCATGCGCGTCACCTCCAGGCCCAGCTCGTTGATCAGGCGGCCGCCCGTGGTGCCGGTGGCCGACAGCGTGCAGCCGCGCAGGAAATCCACGTACTCGGCGGCGAGGGCGATCATGTCGTCTTTTTTCTTGTCGTGGGCGATCAGGGCGATGCGAGGTTTCATGTTCCGTTCCGTTTCGGTTTGTCAGGGTGTTTTTTTCTTCGACAGCAAATAGATCCCGCCCAGCACCAGGCCCGTTCCGGCCAGTTGCACGGTCGTGATCGGTTCTCCCAGCAGCGCCCAGCCCAGGAACAGCGTCGACACCGGACCGATCATGCCGGCCTGGGATGCCGTCGTCGCACCGATGCGCTGGACCGCCGCCATCGTCATGAAGACGGGGAAGATGGTACAGAATATCCCATTCACGAGCGAGAGCCCGTAAACCGGCAGCGGCTGCACCAGCATGCTGGCGGGCCGCAGGATGAAGAACTGCGCGATGCACGCGGCGCTCGACACGCACATCGCGTACGCGACGAGGCGCAGCGAACCGATGCGGCGCACCATCTCGCCCGTGCCGAGCAGGTAGGCCGCGTAGCACGCCGCCGAACCGAGCACGAGCAGCGAGCCCGTGACCGTGCTCCCCCCGCCGCCCTTCAGGTCGTGCGCGAACACGAGCACGATGCCGCAGTACGACAGCGCGAGCGCGATCCACTCCGCGCGGCCGATGCGGCGCTTGAAGACGAGCGCCGTGATCAGGAGGACGAACGTCGGCGTGAGGAACAGGATCAGGCGCTCCAGGCCCACCGAGATGTATTGCAGGCCGAGGAAATCGAGGTAGCTCGACAGGTAGTAGCCGATCAGGCCCAGTCCGGCGAGGCGCCAGCGGTCGCGCACGGCGAGCGGCGGCTCGGTCCGCATCTTCCACACCGCCACGGCCGCAAACACCGGAAGCGAGAACAGCATTCTGAACGCGATCAATGTGACGGCGTCGATGTGGTAGCGGTACAGCAGTTTGGCGACGATGGCCTTCGTGGAAAACAGAACGGCACCGCCGATGGCGATCGCCAGGCCGCCCAGCGCGGCCGGGCGTATGGTCGGTACAACAGGTAAGTCGGCTGCGGTTTTACTCATCCGACGATTGTACGGGGAATCCGCATAGCCGGCTGAGGACGCCTCCGAACGCAGCCGGCCGGATGCGGTCCAATCGCTGTCGATACTCAACCGCATCACAGCTCAACTTTTCGGGAGATGTCCATGGCACACCACGCAACCGCGCAACCGGCCGGAGCGCGCCCCCGATGAGCCGCGCCAGCGGCGTCGGCCGCCCCGGTGCCGACCGCACCGTCGTCCTGACCCTGCTCGTGCTGCTCGCGGCGCTGTGCTGGGCGTTTCTGCTGTTTCGCGTCGGTCGCCTGTCGCCGCTGGGGACGGGTAACGCGGCCCATTTCCGGGTCGGGCCGTACCACGAGGACGACCTCGCGCGCCTGCTGGCGCTATGGACCGTCGTCATCGCCGCGATGATGCTGCCGGCGGCCGCGCCGTCCGTGCTGCTGTACGCCCGCGTGAAGCGGCTCGTGCGCGAGCGCTGGGTCTATCCGTCCACGTTCCTGTTCATGTTGGGCTATCTGTTCGTCTGGGCCTGCTGCGCCCTCGCCGCGACACTGGCCGACTGGCAGCTGCACGACGCCGGCGGGCTCGACGAGACGATGGCCATCGCGCACCCGACGGTCGGCGCCCTCGCCCTCGTCGCGGCCGGCGTCTACCAGTGGACGCCCGCCAAGCACGTGTGCCTCGACAACTGCCGCGCGCCGCTGGCGTTCGTCCTGACACACTGGCGCCGCGGGATGTGGGGCGCGTTCCGCATGGGCGTCGCGGATGCGCGGTATTGCACGGGCTGCTGCTGGCTGCTGCTCGCGCTCGTGCTGCCGGCGGGCGTGCTGAACCTGCCCGTCATCGCCGGGCTCATCGCGCTGATCCTCGCCGAAAAACTGCTGCCCGGCGGGCACGTGGTGGCGTGCGCGACGGGGCTCGGGCTGGTCGGACTAGGCACGGCGTTGTTGTTTCCCTGACAGTATTTAGACGGATGCGCTATGATAAAATGTCGAGGATTATCAATACCCGGGACCTCGAAGATTGCAGTTTGCCGAGGTTCCCTGTCTAAGGAAGACTCGACATGGCTGGACACAGCAAATGGGCCAACATCAAGCACAAGAAAGCCGCCACTGATGCCAAGCGCGGCAAGATCTGGACCCGACTGATCAAGGAAATCACCGTCGCGGCCCGCATGGGCGGCGGCGACGCCAACACCAACCCGCGCCTGCGCCTCGCCATCGAAAAAGCGGCCGACGCCAATATGCCGAAGGATAACGTCAACCGCGCCGTGCAGCGCGGTTCGGGCGGCCTGGAAGGCGTCAACTACGAAGAAATCCGCTACGAAGGCTATGGTATCGGCGGCGCGGCGATCATCGTCGACTGCATGACCGACAACCGCGTACGCACGGTGGCCGAAGTCCGCCACGCGTTCAGCAAGTTCGGCGGCAATATGGGGACCGAAGGCTCCGTCGCGTTCATGTTCAAGCACACGGGCCAGTTCCTGTTCGCACCCGGCGTCGAAGAAGACAAGCTGATGGAAGCGGCGCTGGAAGCCGGTGCCGACGACGTCATCCCGGACGACGAAGGCGGCTTCGAAGTGCTGTGCGACCCGAACGCCTTTGCCGGCGTCAAGGAAGCCCTGGAAAAGTCCGGCTTCAAGGCCGATTCCGCCGAAGTCATCATGAAGCCGGACACCGAGACGGTGTTCACCGGCGAAGACGCGCTCAAGATGCAGAAACTGCTCGACGCCCTGGAAAACCTGGACGACGTGCAGGAAGTCTATACGAACGCAGTCATTGAAGAGTAAGCAGCGAAAGCAATCCATGAAAATCCTGGTAGTCGGCTCTGGCGGCCGTGAACATGCCCTGGCCTGGAAACTGGCCCAATCCGATCGCGTCCAGATGGTCTACGTCGCACCGGGCAATGGCGGTACCGCGCGCGATGCGCGCCTGATCAACATCGACATCACCGACCCGGCCGCGCTGGCCGACTTCGTCGTCGCGGAACACGTCAACCTGACGCTGGTCGGGCCGGAACAGCCGCTGGCGGCCGGCATCGTCAACCTGTTCCGCGCGCGCGGCCTGAAGGTCTTCGGCCCGACCAGGGAAGCGGCCCAGCTGGAAAGCTCGAAGGACTTCGCGAAAGCCTTCATGCACCGCCACGGCATCCCGACGGCGCAGTACCAGACGTTCACCGACGTCGCCCAGGCCCACGCCTACATCGACGCCCAGGGCGCACCGATCGTCATCAAGGCCGACGGCCTCGCCGCCGGCAAGGGCGTCGTCGTCGCGATGACGCTGGAAGAAGCGCACCAGGCGGCCGACGACATGTTGTCGGGCAACCGCTTCGGCGACGCGGGCGCACGCATCGTCATCGAGGAATTCCTCGCCGGCGAAGAAGCCAGCTTCATCGTCATGTGCGATGGCAAGAACGTCATCGCCCTGGCCACGTCGCAAGACCACAAGCGCCTGAAGGACCACGACCAGGGCCCGAACACGGGCGGCATGGGCGCATACTCGCCGGCACCGGTCGTCACGCCGTCGATCCACGCGCGCGTGATGCGCGAGATCATCAACCCGACCATCCAGGGCATGGCCAAGGACGGCATCCCGTACAGCGGCTTCCTGTACGCGGGCCTGATGATCGACGCGGCCGGCGTGCCGAAGGTCATCGAATTCAACTGCCGCATGGGCGACCCGGAAACGCAGCCGATCATGACGCGCCTGAAGAGCGACTTCGTGACGGTGCTCGAACACGCCTGCAACAGCACCCTGGACAAGGTGGAACTGGAATGGGACCGCCGCACGGCGGTGGGCGTCGTGATGGCGGCGGCCGGCTATCCGGACGCGCCGGCCAAGGGCGACATCATCGACGGCATCCCGGCCGAAACGCCGGAATGCGTCACCTTCCACGCCGGCACCCAGATCGTGGGCGGCACGCTGCAGACGTCGGGCGGCCGCGTGCTGTGCGTCGTCGGCCTGGGCGACAGCGTCAAGATGGCGCAGAAGCAGGCGTACGAGACCGTCGAGAAGATCCACTTCAATGGTGCGCAGTATCGGCGCGACATCGGGTGGCGTGGGATCAAGCAGGCGTAAGCGCTGCTTTAGCGAAATTGGGTCCCTGCCTTCGCAGGGACGACGGTTTTGAGGCCAACACATTGAACACGTCGTCCCCGCGCAGGCGGGGATCCAAGTTTTCGTAACTTACCTGCAAATCTCATCGTAGAGATCCCGCCAACCGGCATTCATCCCCTGGATGAGATTGACCTTCCAATCCCGCCGCCATCGCTTGATCTGCTTTTCGCGCGTAATGGCCTGCATGATATCGGCGTGTACCTCGTACCAGACGAGGTGTTTCGTACCGTGGTCTTTCGTGAATCCACCGACGAAACCCTGGCGATGTTGCCAAACGCGTTTGACAAGATCGGACGTTACACCGACGTATAACGTCCCGTAAGGTTCGCTTGCGAGCATATAGACGTAGCTCGACTTGTCCATGTTCGAGTCCCCGGTTCCGAAAACGGCATGGTCGGGTCGAGGACTCGATGTGATGCTGAGAAGTCGCAAGAAAATCGACTTCGAAGGCGAAATTAGGTTCCCGCCTCCGCGGGAACGACGTTATTTCCGGCGACGCGCCACGCCACCCGCGGCCAGTCCCCCCAGCATCAGCGCCAGCGTCCCCGGCAGCGGCACCGAACCGCTCGGCGCGGCCGCTTCCACGTTGACGTTGTCGATCTGGTTGTAGGCACCCGAGCCGATGCGCAGTTCGGTGATGCCGGTCAGGACCGTGCTCCACGTACCCGAGTCCTGGATCGAACCGACCGACACGCCGTCGGCCGACACGTCGCTCCAATCCATGAAGTAGTCGAAGCTGTTCAGGTTGAACTTGCCGCCGCCCACGCGGGTCAGCGTGACGAACGTGTCCCAGCCGTTTTCCATGCCGTCGTGCCAGTTGTACGTCGACGGCTCGTACGTGCCGTCGCCGACGTGGGCCGCGTCCGCGTCCGCGCCCGGCGCGTTCAGCGTGACCTGGAAGCCCGATTCCACATAGGTCAGGTTCGGGCCGTTGTACGTCATGCTGGCGGCCAGCGGGAAACCGTCGCCGTACATCATCTCGGTCAGGCCATCGAAGTTCAGGACGGTGGCGCCGGCGCTGCCTGCTGCCATGAAGGCGACGGCGGCGAGAATGGATTTGAATTTCATGAAAGTCTCCGAAAATATTCGATACCGCCGGCGCCATCGCGGGCGCCGGCATTGCCATCATCAGTAGGTGAAGAACACGCCGCGGCCCGCGCCGGCGGCATAGACGCGTCCAGGTACGGTCTGGTCGGCCGCCAGGTTGCTGATGCCGGCGTACTGGTGCTTGTCGTCGTTGATCCGGCGCCAGGTCTTGGCACCGTCATCCGAGCGGTACACGCCCCACACGTTGTTGATGATGCCGACGATGTAGATCGAGGACGAGTACGTCGCACCGGCGGGCGCCTTGCCCAGCGCGATGGACGTCGCGCCGTACACCTGCGGGTAGCTCCACGTCTCGTTGCTGCCCCAGTCCGGCGCCGTCACGTCCAGCTTCGTCCAGGTTGCGCCCGAGTCGGTCGAGTGCAGGATGCTGAAACCGTCGACCACCCAGACATCGCCTTCGGCATTCGGATTGACGGCGATCGACGACTGGTAGAACGCCGCCACCCGCGCGCCCGCGCTCACGAACGTCGTGCTCTCGGTGAAGGTGTGGCCGCCGTCGTTCGAGTACCAGAAGTGCGACGTGTCCGACCACTGGTTCCACCATGCGCCGCCCGAGTTGAACGCATAGACCTTGTTCGGGTTCTTGCGGTCGGCGACGACGCGGTAGCCGCGGCCGATGCCCACCGCAGGCAGGTCCGGCAGGTTCGTGTACGTCCAGGTGGCGCCGTTGTCGGTCGTGTACGCCGGACGCGCACCGGATGGCGCCCACACGGCCTTGCCCGGCGCCGTCACGGCGATCGTTTCCTCGCCGCCCTGGTGGTCGTTCGATGCCGCGTCCGGGTGCTTGCTGGCGAACGGCGTCCAGGTCACGCCGGAGTCGGTCGAGTAGGCGCCGCGCGGGTTGTTCTGGACCCAGCCGCCGGTGCCGACCGCCGCGATGTAGGCCGGATTCGACCAGGCCGTGTCGGCGGAGTGGCCGTTGCTGAAGTAGCCGAGCGGGCCGCGCGTCGGTTTCTTCAGCACCTCGGTCTGCACATGCGTGCCGATGTCGCCCGAGCTGCGCAGCAGCGCATAGTTGGCGCCCTTCGGCGGGGTCGTCAGGCTGATCGTCGCGGTTTCCTCGAGGTTGGTCACGTCCAGGTTCCACGTGGGCGTGGTGGCCGATGCGGTCTTCGTCTCCCAGATGCCGCCGCCGAACACGTGCAGGATGTGGTCGGGGTTGTTCGGATCGATCTCGACGTCGTCCACCCAGCCGGAGAAGTCCACGTCGGACGGGGTGTGCGGGGTCATCGACGCGATCTCGCGCCAGGTCAGGCCGGCGTCGTCCGACACCTGCACGACCGGCTGGCCCTGCCAGTTACCCCACGAGTTCGACACGCCCAGCGCGATACGGGTGGTCGGGCCGGAACCGGAGACCGACAGGCCGCCCATGCCGAAGTTCACCCATTGCTCCGTATCGTAGCTCTTCAGCAGCGTCCAGTTCGTACCGTCGAACTTGTACAGGCGGGCCGGGCCGCCGGCGCCGGGGCCCATGTCCCTGGTGAACGCCACGTAGATGATGCCGTCCTTGGCACGCACCATGTGCGGAATATAGTAGCCCGTGACCGGCGTCGCGATACCGGTCCAGGTCGCGCCGCCGTCGGTCGACTTGTACAGGTTGGCGGTCAGGCCGGCCGCGGCGGCGTAATCCGGGGCCACCGCCGTGTAGATGGTCTGCGTGGCCGTGCCCGCGCCCGTGGTCGAGGTGTCGAACAGCACGCTCTCGATGCCGCCCGAGGTACGGCCCGGCAGGGAACCGATCTGGTCGCCCGGATACTGGAACGACGTCAGCGACGTGACCTGGTTCCAGGTCTGGCCGTAGTCCGAGCTCTTCCACAGGCCCGACGTGCGCGAACCGTAGTACAGGACCGACGGCTGGTTCGGATCGACCATCAGGCGCTCGCCGATGGCGCGGCCCGGATCGTTGGAACCGGCGCGGAACGGCAGGTCCACGTGCGTCCAGTTGTCGCCGCGGTCGGTGGAAATATACAGGCGGGCGTTGGGTCCCGACCAGTCGTACATGCCCGTGACGAGGTACACGCGCTTGTCGTCGGTTGGATCCAGGGCCACGCTTTCGGCCCCGTTATAGAATTCTTCGCGGATGCCGAAGCTGTCCGTGATCGGCGTCCAGCCGGAAGTGGCCGTATCCCTGCGGTAGACCCCGCCCATGTCGGTGCGCGCATACAGCACGTTCGGGCTGGTCGGGTGGAAGATCAGCCCGGTCACGTAGCCGCTACCGCCGTACTTGACACTCTGCCATCGGCTACCCGTCGTCGCAACGTTTGCGCCGCCGCCGGACGCGCTGCCGATCATGGCGGCAAAGGAAGGCGATTGCGAGGACGGGCTGCTACCGCCACCGCACGCTGCCACCAGGCCCGCCACAGCGCAGGCCAGCGCAAGATATTGCTTCTTCATACTTGGACTCCGAGAAAGTTGAACCGTTGCTGCCGGTCGTTTGCTGCGATGCACCACCCCGCCGGGCACGGCCGAAGACGGTCCGTCACGATCGAAATGATGGATGGGGAATGACTGGTGGCGTTACCGCCCGGGCGCGGACCGCGTCAAGGTCGCGGCCGAAGAGGGATCGTGTGTTCCATGAAGGTCTCCGTCGTTTTCGTTATTAACTCGTTCCGACACCGGCCTATGCGGCTGGCGTGAAATCGGTTTCTTTCGACCTAGACTATTAGCAATACGTACGCGTTTCTTGCATTCGTAACGAAAAAAGCTGGAAAAGTGCAGAAAATTATAGAGATTTGCGCAGGATTTTTATTCGCGCCGGAGGGGTGTTGGAAACGGTGTTGGCGGGTGCCTGTCACGATCCAGTTCATCAGTGTACAATCCCCGTTCGCTTTTTTTCTCTCACATTTCCACATGGCTACAATTAATCCGGCCGCCGTCAAGGCCTGGCTGCTCGACCTCCAGGCGCGCATCGTGCAAGCGCTGGAAGACGTCGACGGCAAGTCCTTCTTGCGCGACACGTGGGAACGGGCCGAAGGTGGCGGCGGCGTATCGCGCCTCATCGAAGGCGGAAATGTGATCGAGCGCGGCGGCGTGAATTTTTCGCACGTGCGCGGCGCCAGCCTGCCGGCGTCGGCAATGGCCGCGCGGCCGGAGCTCGCGGGACGCGCCTGGGAAGCGATGGGCGTGTCGCTCGTGCTGCACCCGCACAATCCGTACGCACCCACCGTGCATATGAACGTGCGCTTTTTCGAAGCGACGGCCGAGGGCAAGGATCCCGTCTGGTGGTTCGGCGGCGGCATGGACCTGACGCCCTATTACGGCGACATGGATGACGCGCGCCACTTCCACCAGGTCTGCCACGACGCGCTGGCGCCGTTCGGCGACGAACTGCATCCGCGCTTCAAGCGCTGGTGCGACGATTATTTCTATATCAAGCACCGCAAGGAAGCGCGCGGCGTCGGCGGCATCTTCTTCGACGACTTCAACGAACTCGGGTTCGAGCAGTCGTATGCGATGGTGCAGAGCGTCGGCAACGGCTTCCTCGATGCCTACCTGCCGATCCTGCAACGCCGCAAGGACCAGCCGTACGGCGAACGCGAGCGCGATTTCCAGGCGTACCGGCGCGGCCGCTACGTCGAGTTCAACCTCGTGTGGGACCGCGGCACCCTGTTCGGCCTGCAGTCGGGCGGCCGGACGGAAGCGATCCTGATGTCGATGCCGCCGATCGTCAAATGGCGCTACGACTGGCATCCGGAGCCGGGCAGCCCGGAAGACAAGCTGACCACCGACTTCCTGCCGCACCGGGATTGGCTCGCCCCGTGACGCGATGTGTTGCTCTGCTGGGCGGCAGTTTCGACCCGGTGCACCACGGCCACGTCGCGCTGGCCGAGTTGTTCGCGCGCCAGCTCCACCCGGACGAATTGCGCGTGCTGCCCGCCGGCCAGCCGTGGCAAAAGAAGAGTGGCCTGGAAGCGGGCGACGCCGACCGCGTGGCCATGCTGAAGCTGGCGTTTGCGGGGAGCGTCGCGCCGGTGACGATCGATACCCGCGAAATCGACCGTCATGGCGCCACGTACACGGTCGAAACCCTGCGCGGCCTGCGCGCCGAGCTCGGGCCGGATACGTCCATCGTGTTCCTGATGGGCGCCGACCAGTTGCAGAAGCTGGACACCTGGCGCGACTGGCGCGACCTGTTCGCGCTGGCCAATTTCGGCGTCGCCGCCCGCCCCGGCTACCGGCTCGACGATGCGGCGCTGCCGCCCGCCGTGGCAGCCGAACTGGCGCAGCGGCGCGCGTCGTTCGACGACGTGCGCGCCAGCCCGGCGGGCAAGGTGTGCCTGGCGCACACGCTGGCCATCGACATTTCGGCCACGCAGGTGCGCGCAGCCCTGCACGCCGAACCCCGTACTGACATAAGCGCGCTCGTTGCGCCGCAAGTGCTAGACTATATTCAACAACATAACTTGTACAAAAACTAATGGATATCAAGAAACTGCAAACGCTCGTCGTCGACGCCCTCGAAGACGTCAAGGGCCAGGACATCGTTCTGTTCGACACGACGCACCTGACCAGCCTGTTCGACCGTATCGCGGTCGTGTCGGGCACGTCGAATCGCCAGACCAAGGCGCTGGCCGCCTCGGTGCGCGACAAGGTCAAGGAAGCAGGCGGCGACGTGGTCGGGCTGGAAGGCGAAGACACGGGTGAATGGGTCCTCGTCGACCTGGGCGACATGATCGTGCACATCATGCAGCCGGCCATCCGCCAGTACTACCGCCTGGAAGAAATCTGGGGCGACAAGCCCGTGAAACTGGGCGCCGCCAAGCGCAAGTCGACGGCCGAAGGCCAGGACGCGGCCGCACCGAAGACCAAGTCGAAGCACCTGGCCGCGAACCAGGAGCAGGAAGACGCGAAACCGGTGCGCGAGCGCAAGCCGGCCGCGAAGAAGTCGGCTGACGCCAAGCCGGCCGCCAGGAAACCTGCCGCCAAGAAGATCCCGACAGGCGGCACCGTGAAGGTTGCCGTGTCCAAGACCGCTGCCGCGGACGCGAAAGCCGCCAAGGCGGCCAAGGCTGCTGCCGCACCGAAGCGCGCGACGAAAGCCGCGGCCGAGGGCGACGCACCGGCCAAGAAAGTCATCCGCCGCATCAAGAAAACCGAAGAATAAACTGCGATGCAGTTGTTCATCGTCGCGGTCGGCCACAAGATGCCGGCCTGGATCGAGACCGGCTTCGCGGAATACGCGAAGCGGATGCCGCCGGAGCTGCGTATCGTGCTGAAGGAAGTGAAACCGGTCGAACGGTCCGGCAGCAAGACGGCGGCCACCGCGATGGCACTCGAACGCGAGCGCATCGAGGCCGTGCTGCCGAAAGGCGTGCGCATCGTCGCCCTCGACGAGCGCGGCAAGGATCTCACCAGCGTGGGCCTGTCGCAAGCGTTGGAGGCCTGGCAGCAGGACGGGCGCGATTGTGCCTTCCTGATCGGCGGGGCCGACGGCCTCGATCCGGAACTCAAGGCACGCGCGGACGGTCTGATCCGCATCTCCAGCATGACGCTGCCGCACGGTATCGTGCGCGTGATGCTGGCAGAACAGTTATATCGTGCCTGGTCCATCACCCAGAACCACCCCTACCATCGGGTATGAGCCGATGAAACAGACCGACAAGAAAATCTACCTCGCCTCGAAGAGCCCGCGCCGCCGCGAACTGCTGCGCCAGGTCGGCATCGATTTCGACATCCTCAGCCTGCGCTCCGATCCGGCCCGCGGCATCGACGTCAGCGAAGACATGTTCGCGGGCGAGCCCGCCGTGGACTACGTGGCCCGGGTGGCGCGCGAAAAAGGCGCGTTCGCGTGGAACGTGCTGCACCTGCGCCGCATGCCGCTGCGCCCCGTGCTGTCGGCCGACACGACCGTCACCATCGACGGCGAGATCCTCGGCAAGCCGGCCGATCCGAAGGAAGCGCATGCGATGCTGGAACGCCTGTCGGGCCGCACGCACCAGGTGCTGACGTCGGTCGCGCTGCACTACACGGACGTGTTCGAGCAGGTGACGCAGGTGTCGAACGTGCGCTTCGCCCAGCTCACGCCGGCAGCGATCCGCGCCTATTGCGCGACGCCGGAACCCTACGACAAGGCCGGCGCCTATGGCATCCAGGGCCTCGCCGCCCTGTTCATCGAGCACATCGAAGGCAGCCATTCCGGCATCATGGGCTTGCCCGTGTTCGAGACGGCGCAGTTATTGCAGAAAGCGGGCGTCAGCGCCCTGTAACGCCAACGGATCGCATACGTCACGCGTGGGCACGGGGTGTCCACCCTACGTGTATGATGTGACCAGAGACAACAATTAGAACCCAGCCTCATGACTGAAGACATCCTGATCAACATCACCCCCCAGGAAACGCGCGTCGCGCTGGTGGTTCAGGGTGCCGTACAAGAGCTGCACATCGAGCGTACGCTCACCCGCGGTCTCGCGGGCAACGTCTATCTCGGCAAGGTCGTGCGGGTACTCCCAGGCATGCAGTCGGCCTTCATCGACATCGGCCTCGAACGCGCCGCGTTCCTGCACGTGGCCGACATCTGGGAGGCCAGGCCGCACGACGGCGCGAACGGCAGCAGCAGCGCCCCTCCAACGCCCATCGAAAAGATCCTGTTCGACGGCCAGGTGCTGACCGTCCAGGTGATCAAGGACCCGATCGGCACGAAGGGCGCGCGCCTGTCGACGCAGATCTCGATCGCGGGCCGCATGCTCGTCTATCTGCCGCAGGACAAACACATCGGCATCTCGCAGAAGATCGAGAAGGAATCCGAGCGCGAAGCCTTGCGCGCGCGCCTCGCGGGCCTGCTGCCGCCGGACGAAAAAGGCGGCTATATCGTGCGTACGCAGGCCGAGGACGCGTCCGACGCCGACCTCGCCGCCGACGTCGACTACCTGCGCAAGACGTGGGGCGCCATCATGACGGGCGCGCGCACGCGTCCCGCGACGAGCCTGCTGTACCAGGACCTGAGCCTGGCCCAGCGCGTGCTGCGCGACTTCGTGCACGACGAGACGGCCGCGATCCTCGTCGACTCGCGCGAGAACTACCTGAAACTCGTCGAATTCGCCCAGGTGTACACGCCGAGCGTGCTGTCGCGCCTGCAGCACTACACGGGCGAGCGCCCGCTGTTCGACCTGTACGGCGTCGAGGAAGAGATCCTGCGCGCGCTGGGCCGGCGCGTGGACCTGAAATCGGGCGGCTACCTGATCGTCGACCAGACCGAGGCGATGACGACCATCGACGTCAACACGGGCGGCTTCGTCGGCGGGCGCAATTTCGCCGACACGATCTTCAAGACGAACCTGGAAGCGGCACATGCCATCGCGCGCCAGCTGCGGCTGCGCAACCTGGGCGGCATCATCATCCTCGACTTCATCGACATGGAGAACACCGAGCACCGCAACGCCGTGCTCGCGGAGCTCAAGAAGACCCTGTCGCGCGACCGCACGAAGGTGTCCGTGAGCGGGTTCTCGGCGCTGGGCCTCGTCGAAATGACGAGAAAGCGCACGCGCGAATCGCTGGCCCACATCCTGTGCGAGCCCTGCCCCGCCTGCGGCGGCAAGGGACAAGTCAAGACGAGCCGGACGATCTGCTACGAGATCCTGCGCGAACTGCTGCGCGAAGCCAAGCAGTTCAACCCGCGCGAATTCCGCATCGTCGCGTCGCAGGAAGTGGTCGACCTGTTCCTCGAGGAAGAGTCGCAGCACCTGGCCATGCTCGGCGACTTCATCGGCAAGCGGATCTCGCTGCAGGTCGAGCGCGGCTATCACCAGGAACAGTACGACGTGATCCTGATGTAACGCTGCCGAAAATCATAAGCGGCATCGGGTTTTTCCATAGTCGACAACCGCTGCCGCCCTTGATAGGGTTGCAGGATGCTTAACAGACGCAATTTCCTCAAGAGCGCCGGTGCGCTCGCCACCACCTCGGTCTTCGGCCAGTCCGCCGCCTACGCGGCAACCAGCGAGGCGCGCCCCGCGCCCGGGCGCACGGTGGTGTCGCTCAACAAGGGCTGGCGCTTCCATGAAGGCGACATCGCGTTTCCGGTCATCCGGGGCCATGGCTGGACCTATGCCAACGCCAAGGCCGGCAATGCCGGCGGCGCGGCCGCGCCCGGCTTCGACGATTCCGAATGGGACAGCGTCGCGCTGCCGCACGACTTCGCCAGCGCGCAGGTGCCCGAGCAGAACGCCAACGTGGCGCAGGGCTACCGCAAGCGCGGCATCGGCTGGTACCGCACGCTGATCCGCCTGGACGAGGCGGACCACGGCAAGCACATCGAACTGCAGCTCGACGGCATCGCGACCCTCGCCACCGTCTGGTTCAACGGCACGCAGGTGGCGCACACGTGGAGCGGCTACAGCTCGCTCTACATCGACCTGACCCCGTTCGCCACCTACGGCGACGCGCTCAACTCGCTGGTGATCCGCGCCGATGCCGACGCCATGCAGGGCTGGTGGTACGAAGGCGCCGGCATCTACCGCAACACGTGGCTCGTCAAGCGCGAACAGGTGCACATCATCACCGACGGCGTGTTCGCCCATCCGGTGTACGCCGACGGCCAATGGACCATTCCGCTCGAAGTGACCTTGTACAACATCCGCAAGAGCGCGCAGCGGGTGCGGGTCGAGAGCGTCCTCGTCGACGCCGACGGCAAGGCAGTGGCCAGCTTCAGCGCCCCGGCCGACGTCGGCGTGCTGGCGCGCCAGGTCGTCACCGGCAGCATGCGCGTGGCCGCGCCGAGGCTGTGGAGCCTGGAAGAACGCAACCTGTACAGCGTGCGTACCCGCGTGCTGCAGGACGGCAGGCTGCTCGACGAAGTCGTCACCCGTTGCGGCTTCCGCACCCAGCGCTTCGACCCCGGGCAGGGCTTCTTCCTCAACGACAGGCACGTCAAGCTGCAAGGCGTGTGCATCCACCAGGACCATGCCGGGGTCGGCGTGGCCGTGCCTTACGGCCTGCTCGACTACCGCATGCGCCGCCTCAAGGAACTGGGGGTCAATGCGATCCGCTGCTCGCACAATGCCCAGGACAAGCGTTTCTACGCGCTGTGCGACGAGCTGGGCTTCCTCGTGATGGATGAAAACCGCGTGTTCAACCCGTCGCCGGAGCACATCGACGAGCTGACCTGGCTGGTGCGCTGCCACCGCAACCACCCGTCCATCATCCTGTGGTCGGTGTTCAACGAAGAACCGGTCCAGGGCACCGAGCAGGGCTACGAGATGGTGCGCCGCATGGTCGCCGCCGTGCGTGCGCTCGACACGTCGCGTCCCACCACGGCCGCCATGAACGCCGGCCAGTTCGAGCCCGCCAACGCGGCGCAGGCCGTCGACGTCGTCGGCTTCAATTACCAGTACCAGGCCTACGACGCTTTCCACCAGGCCTTCCCGACCGTGCCGATGACGTCGTCCGAAGACACCTCGGCCTTCCAGACGCGCGGCGAATACGTGACCGTCCCCGACAAGCACATCTTCGCCGGCTACGACGACGACGCGTCCTCCTGGGGTTCGACGCACCGGATCGGCTGGAAAGCCGTGGCCGAGCGGCCGTTCGTGGCCGGGGCGTTCGTGTGGACCGGCTTCGACTACCACGGCGAACCCACGCCGCACGAATGGCCGTCGAATTCGTCGTTCTTCGGCATCATGGACCTGTGCGGCTTCGCGAAGGACGCCTTCTGGCTGCACCAGGCCCAGTGGCGCAAGGAACCGGTGCTGCGGCTGGCGCCGCACTGGAACTGGGCCGGCAAGGAAGGCCAGCCCATCACCGTGATGGCGTTCCACAACATGGATGAAGTCGAAGTGTTCCTGAACGGCCGCTCGCAAGGGCGCCAGAAGGGCGACATCTACGAGATGAACCGCTGGCAGGTGCCGTATGCGCCCGGCAAGCTGGCCGCCGTGGGCTATCGCGGCGGCAAGGTGGCCAAGCGGTTCGAGGTCGAGACCACCGGCGCGCCGGTCGCGCTGAAGCTCACTCCGGACCGCCGGTTCATGCTGGGCGACGGCCTCGACGCCCAGCCCATCCAGGTCGAAGCGCTCGATGCGAAGGGCCGCCACGTGCCGCTGGCGCAGCACCAGATCGTGTTCCGGGCCGAGGGCGCCGACATCATCGGCCTGGGCAACGGCAACCCGAACGACACCAGCAGCGAAAAGGGCGACACGCGCGCCCTGTTCAACGGACTGGCCCAGGTGATCGTGCAGACCCGCGAAGGCAGCGCGGGCATCCTCAGGCTGCGCGCCAGCGCGCCCGGTCTCGAACCAGCGGTGCTCGACGTCGAGGTGCGCACGGCCCGGCCGTGGCCGTACCAGGCCACGTCTGCGCCCGTACAGATCCTCGATGGCTGGCGCTCATCGCCGCCGAGTTCGACGCCGATCGATCCCAACCTGCGCCCCGCCGGCACCGACATGAATTCGTGGGGATGGATCACGCCCGGCACCCGCGCCAAAGCGGCCGAGCAGACCGGCTACATGCTGTACGCCACCGACGTCCGGGCCTTCGCCCGCGTGCGCAAGCACGGCGGCAGGCTGGAACTCCTCGAGGTCACGGGCCCGTGTCAGGTTTTCATCGACGGCAGGAAAGTCGCAGAAAAAACCACCGGCGCTCCCGGGCCGCTGCGCGTCGCCTTCCCGACCGGCGAGGCGGTCTCCCGCCTGAGCGTGCTATGCCCGTTGACGGCCGGGCAACCGCACGGCCTGAGCGGCGTCGTGCGCCTGTTGTCCGTCTAAATCACCAGCGCGAGTTCGCATGGCGTAGAATCCAGCGCGCAGTGCCGACGGCACGGCGCGCTGATGTTAATTTAATACGCCAGTTTCGCCGTCTCCAGGACAAGGATTTGTCATCCTGTTCAGTTCATGTTGCTCGCACAGGACAATGCGTCCAAAAATATGGTCAGGGGCAACGCAGTGTCCCGGTTTGGACTACAATTCGAGACAATTTGTTGAAGATTTCGAGAGTTGGCGGTAGTGTGCATCCTCACCAGCAGATGCGCAGCCAGCCGACCGGTTAGCGCTGCTGAATCGCAGACCCTGATATACCGCTGGCGGCGTCGGACAACAACTGGCAGGCGACCCGTAAGAGACAATGAACGTACCTCTCATTCCTACCGATCTGCTGAAGAAATCGGACAAGATCCTGTTCATCGCCCACCTGGCGTTGGGCGACTACACCTATTTGCAGAACTGCTTCCAGGCGTTCGCGCGCGCCTACCCGCACCTGAAACTGCACCTGTGGGTGGACGAAGTGCGGCGCACGAGCGACGCCTCGCAGTGGCCGCACCTGAAAAAGAACGTCCTGTACGACTGGCTCGACGCCTGCGACTTCATCGGGAAGGTCTACAAGCAGAATTATTCGCCGGAGCTGTTCCAGGCTTCCATCCGGGAAGCGCAACAGGAACACTACCCGATCGTCGTCTCGCTCGGCACCCTGCGTCCGCACTTCTACGCCGACCTCGCGCGCGAGATCAGTCCGGACGGCTTCGTGCTCGGCCTGAAGAAGCCGCACGGCCTGCAAGGCCTGATCCACTGGTTCAGCTACCGCAAGCTGGACGCCAGCCTCGACCCGGACGTGGCCGACCGCGCGAGCGCGCCGCACATCAGCGACGTGCATGCGGACTGGTTCCGCCAGCTGGCCGGCGTGGACATTCCGCCGGCCGGGCGCATCCCGTTCGTGCACATTCCCGGGCAGTTCGTCGAGGGTGCGAAGGCGCGCCTGCATGAATGGGGCTTCGACGGCCGCCGCGGCAAGCTCGTCTTCATCAACCCGTTCGCCAAGACGCGCAAGCGCTGCTGGCCCGTCGAGCGCGTGGCCGAACTGATCACGACGATGCGCGCCCAGCCGGAATGGCGCGACGCGTGCTTCATCGTCAACGCGGTGCCGCAGGAAGTGGACAACGTGAAGGCCATGCTGGCGCGCCGCCAGCTCGACCGCACGGAACTGTTCAGCGCCAACGAAAACTTCTTCCAGCTGCCCGCGATGCTGGCGCAGTGCGACCTGATCGTGTCGGTCGAGACGGCCGTGATGCACCTGGCGAATGCCGTCGGCGTGCCGGTCGTCGCGCTGATGCGCCAGAAGACGCCGGAATGGGCCCCGGTCGACAAGGCCAACTCCACCGTCATCACGGCGGACCAGCGACGCGATTGGGTCAAGGCGATTCCGGTCGATGCGGTGATGCACGCGCTGGCGTGATCTTCAAGCACGGTGGGCACGGGGTGCCCACTCTACGGCTGCTCGACGAACTTGGGTCCCCGCCTTCGCGGGGACGACGTGCTGGCTTTACCGCTACAGTCCGCACGTCGCCCCTGCGAAGGCAGGGGCCCAATTTCACTTAGCCGACGGGAAGAACAGTTGCTCGCCCGCCGGCTTGAACGAGGCAATCTTCGCCTGCCCCTCCGGGGACGTGATCCACTCGATCAGCGCCTTCGCGCCCTTGTAGTTGATCCCCTTGTGCTTCTCCGGATTGACGGCAATGATCCCGTACGGATTGAACATCCGCTTGTCGCCCTCGACGAGGATGGCCAGCCCCGTCTTCGCTTGATAGGCGCCATACGTCGCGCGGTCCGTCAGCGTGTACGCGCCCATCTCCGCCGCCATGTTCAGCACCTCGCCCATGCCCAGGCCGGCGTTGACGTAGTTGCTGCCGGCCGGCTTCGTACCGGCCTGCCGCCAGTAGCCTTTCTCCATCACGTCCGTGCCGGAATTGTCGCCGCGCGAAATGAATTTCACGTTGGCCGCCGCGATCTTCCTGAAGGCCGCGATGACGTCGCGGCTGCCCTTCACCCCCGCCGGGTCGGCGACCGGTCCCGCGACAATGAAGTCGTTGTACATGACGTCGTGACGGTCGATCCCCCAGCCCTCGGCCACGAATTTGTCTTCCAGCGCCCGCGCATGCACGAGCGTCACGTCGACGTCGCCGTTCTTGCCCAGCTCCAGCGCCTTGCCGGTGCCCACCGAGATCACGTTGACCCTGATGCTAGTCTTCGCCTCGAACGCGGGCAGCAGGTAGCCCAGCAGGCCCGAGTTCTCGGTGCTGGTGGTGGTCGACAGTCGCAGCACCTTGTCGGACTGTGCATGCGCGAATGGCGTCGCGACCGCCAGGCCGGCGATGATGATGAGGATGGAACGGCGCTGCATCGATTCTCCTAGCGGTATTCGAGATGCCCGTCGCGCAGCTTAAGCCGCTGCACGCCGGGCAGGTTGATCAGGTCGCGGTCGTGGCAGGCGATGATGACGCTGCTCCCCGCTTCGATCATGGTCGGGATCAAGGCGATCACCTGTTCGCGCGCGGCGCCGTCCAGGTTGGCCGTCGGCTCGTCCAGCAACAGCAGGCGCGGCGCCAGCACTTTTGCACGCGCGAGCGCCACGCGCTGCTTTTCGCCGCCCGACAGCCGGGTCGGGTCCGTGTCGCGCAGGTGCGCCACGCCGGCCCAGGCCATCGCCTCCTCCACGACGGGACGCACGGCCTCCGGGTTTTCGCCGCGCACGACGAGGCCGTAGCCGATGTTGTCGGCCACGCTCGTCGAGAACAGGATCGGGTGCTGGTGCACGTAGACGATGGCCCGGCGCAGTGCGCGCGGATACGGGTGCACGCGCAGGACGTCCTCGCCGGCGAAGCGCAGGCTGTCGATCTCGGCCCGCTCCAGGCCGCCCAGCACGCGCAGCAAGGTGCTCTTGCCGGCGCCGTTCATCCCCGTCAGCACGTAGGCGCTGTGCGTGGCGATCTCGAGCCGGTCGATGTCGAACAGCAGCCGGTCGCCGTGGCGCTTGCGCAGGCCGCGCACGCCCAGCAAGGCCTTGCGGCGCTCGTCGCGCTGCGAGGCGAGCCGTGACTCGTTCTCGTTCTCGTAGACGGCCGCCGAAATCTGCGAATGGATGCTGATGCTCATGCGCGCTCCCGGACCGTGTGGGCGTCGCCCTGCAGCAGCATCAGCGCGCCGTTCATCAGCAACGCAATCGACACGAGCACGATGCCGAGCGCGATGCCCTGCGCGAACTCGCCCTTGCTCGTCTCCAGCGCGATCGCCGTCGTGATCGTGCGGGTCTCGCCTTCGATGTTCCCGCCCACCATCAGCGCGCAGCCCACTTCCGAGATCACGCGGCCGAAGCCGGACAGCACGGCCGCCATCACGCCGAACCGCGCCTCGTGCAGCACGCGCACCATCACCTGCATGGGCGACGCGCCGAGCGCGATCGCGGTCTCGGCATAGCGCGCATCGAGCCCCTGCACGGCCGCCAGCGTAAAGGCGAGCAGCACGGGCAGCGCGACGACGCACTGGCCGAACACGATGCCGGGCTGCGAGAACAGCCATTGCAGGCCGCCCAGCGGCCCGTGGCGCGACAGCAGCAGGTACAGCAGGAGGCCGATCAGGACGGTCGGCAGCGACAGCGCCGCCTGCGCCAGCCAGATGACGATGCGCCGCCCGCGGAACTTGCGCATGGCGACGACGTAGCCGATCAGGATCGCGGGCGGCGTGGCCAGCAGCAGGCCGACGATGCTCGTCTTGAGCGACACCCAGACGATGCGCCACAGGTCGGGATCCCCCGTGAACAGCAGCGTGAACGCGCGTGCGACGGCGTCGGCAATCGCATTCATGCCGTTCGCAACGTGCGCGCCGTCTCCAGCGCGGCGAGCCAGTCCGGCTCGAACACGAGACGCTCCGCGCCGGACAGCAGCAGGAAGTGATGGCCGCTGCAGCGCGCAAGCAGCGACATGCCGACCTGCTCCGCCACCGCATGGCCCATCTGCGTCGTGCCGGAGCGCGACAGCAGGAACGGGATGCCCATCTGCGCTCCCTTGATGACCATTTCGGACGTCAGCCGCCCGGTCGTGTAGAACACCTTGTCGGCGCCGTCCATCCCCTCGAGCCACATCAGGCCGGCGATGGCGTCGACGGCATTGTGGCGGCCCACGTCCTCGATGAACCACAGCAGGTCGCCGTCGCTCGTGAACAGCGCGCAGCCGTGCACGGAGCCGGCCTGCTTGTACACGGATTGTTGGGTCCGCACCGTCTCGACGATGCGGTGCACGACGGACTGGCGCAGGCGCGCGTCGGGCGGCAGCTCGATGCGGTCGACCTCGTCCATCAGGCCGCCGAACACGGAGCCCTGCCCGCAGCCCGTCGTGACGACTTTCCTGGCCGTGCGCGCCGCCACGTCCTGGATGCCGCCGCGCGTGACGACGGCCACGGCGTCCACGGACCAGTCGACCTGCACGGACACGATGTCGTCCAGCGACCGCACGAGGCGCTGGTTGCGCAGGTAGCCCAGCGTCAGCGCTTCCGGCGCCGCGCCCAGGGTCATCAGCGTGACGAGTTCGCGCTTGTCCACGTAGACCGTCAGCGGGCGCTCGGCCGGAATGTAGAGCGTCTCGCGGCGCCCGCGCTCATCGATGGCCGTCACGGGATGCGTGAGCCCGGCGCTGGCCTGGGACAGTTGGGGACGATAAAAAGATGTCATGTCTGCAATTCTGCCACGTCCCCCAAAATCTGGCCGCCACCGTAGGAACCGGGGTGCACGACCTCGCCGCCCAGCCGCACGCGCACGGCGCAATACTTGAATTCAGGGATCTTGCCGTATGGGTCCAGGGCGGCATTCGTCAGCCGGTTGATGGCCGCCTCGTAGTAACAGAACGGGACGAACACGGCGCCGCGCGGCGTGCCGTCGTCGGCTCGCGCATACAACGCGACCTCGCCGCGGCGCGACGCGATCGTGATCACGTCGCCCGGCCGCCCCCCGAGCGCTTCCAGGTCGAGCGGATGCACGAGCGCGACGGGGTCCGGCTCCAGCGCGTCCAGCACGCCGGCACGGCGCGTCATGCTGCCCGTGTGCCAGTGCTCGAGCTGGCGGCCCGTGATCAGCACGACCGGGTACTCGGTGTCGGGACGCTCGTCGGCCGGGATGATGTCGGCCGGGACGAAGCGCGCGCGGCCGCCTTCGCGCGGAAACTCGCGCGTGAACACGACGGGTTCGCCCGGATCGCCCGCCGCATGGCACGGGTACGTGACGGCACCGTCATGTTCCAGCCGGTCCCACGTGATGCCGGCGATGCTGGGCATGAGGGTCCGCATCTCGTCGAACACGGCGGCCGGTCCGGCATATGCCCAGTCCAGCCCGAGGCGGTGCGCCATCTGCTGGATGATCCACAGGTCCTGGCGCGCATCGCCCGGCGGGTCCAGCGCCTGGCGGCCCAGCTGCACGACGCGGTCCGTGTTCGTGAAGCTGCCGGTCTTTTCGGCGAAGCTCGATGCGGGCAGGATCACGTCGGCCAGGTATGCCGTCTCCGTCAGGAAGATGTCTTGCACGACGAGGTGTTCCAGTGCCGCCAGCGCCTCGCGCGCGTGGTTCGCATCCGGGTCGGACATGGCCGGGTTCTCGCCCATGATGTACATCCCTTTGATCCCGCCTGCCAGGATGTCGTCCATGATCTCGACGACCGTCAGGCCGGCTTTGGCGTCCAGCTTCCGTCCCCATGCGGCCTCGAACTTCGCCTGCGCCCGTGCATCGTCGACGCGGCGGTAATCCGGATACATCATCGGGATGAGGCCCGCATCCGACGCGCCCTGCACGTTGTTCTGGCCGCGCAGCGGATGCAGGCCCGTGCCGGGACGGCCGATCTGGCCCGTCATCAGCGCGAGCGCGATCAGGCAGCGCGCATTGTCCGTGCCGTGCACGTGCTGCGACACGCCCATGCCCCACAGGATCATCGATCCCTTCGATGTCGCATACAGCCGCGCCACGTAGCGGATCGTCTCCGCGGCGATGCCGCAGATGGGCGCCATCGCTTCGGGGCTGTAGTGCGCCACGTTCGCGGCCAGCGCGTCGTAGCCGCTCGTGCGGTCGGCGATGAACGCCGGGTCGACGAGGTTCTCTTCCACGATCGTGTGCATCATGGCGTTGAGCAGCGCGACGTCCGTGTCGGGCTTGAACTGCAGGAAGCGGTGCGCGTGGCGCGCGAGGTCGGAGCGGCGCGGGTCCGCGACCACGAGCTTTGTCCCCATTTTCGCTGCGTTCTTCATCCACGTGGCCGCGACGGGATGGTTGACGGTCGGGTTGGCGCCGATGACCAGCACGACCTCCGCGCGCGTCACGTCCATCACGGGGTTCGACACGGCGCCCGAGCCTATCCCTTCCAGCAGCGCGGCGACGGACGACGCGTGGCACAGCCGCGTGCAATGGTCGACGTTGTTGCTGCCGAAGCCCGTGCGCACGAGCTTCTGGAACAGGTACGCTTCCTCGTTGCTGCCCTTGGCCGAGCCGAAGCCGGCCAGCGCGCGCCCGCCGTGCGCGTCGCGGATGCGCGCGAGGCCGCCGCCGGCCGCTTCGAGCGCTTCGTCCCACGTCGCCTCGCGGAATACGTCCAGCACGCGGTCCGGGTCCATCGTGAAGTCGCCGCGTTTCGGCACGCCTTCGCGGCGGATCAGCGGCCTGGTGAGCCGCTGCGGATGGTGCGCGTAGTCGTAGCCGTAGCGCCCCTTCACGCACAGGCGGCCGTGGTTGGCGGGACCGTCGCGGCCCTCCACGCGCACGATGCGGTTGTCCTTCACGTGGTACGTCAGCTGGCAGCCTACGCCGCAGTACGGGCACACGGAATCGACCTGCTTGTCGGGCACGACGAGTGCCGCGCCGCGCGCCGGCGCCAACGCCCCCGTCGGACACGCCTGCACGCATTCGCCGCACGCGACGCACGTGGACGCGCCCATCGCATCGCCCTGGTCGAACACGATGCGCGCGTTTTCTCCGCGTCCGGCGAGGCCGATCACGTCGTTGACCTGCTCGTCGCGGCACGCACGCACGCAGCGCGTGCACTGGATGCAGGCGTCGAGGTTCACCTCGATCGCGGCATGGCTCGCGTCCGCCGGCGGCAGCGCGCGCGTGGCGGGAAAGCGCGGCGTGCCCACGCCCAGCTTATTTGCCCACTGCGCGACCTCGTCGTCGCGCGTGCGGGGCGCAGTGCGGACCGTACCCGGCAAATCGGACAGCAGCAGCTCCAGCACCATCCTGCGTGCGGCGACGGCGCGCTCGCTGTCCGTACGCACCTTCATGCCGGCCACCGGATGGCGGCAGCACGACGGCGCCAGCGTGCGTTTGCCGTCGACTTCCACGACGCACGCGCGGCAGTTACCGGCCGGCTCCAGCCCGTCCTTGTGGCACAGGTGCGGCAGGGCGATGCCGGCGCGGGCCGCGGTCTCGAAGATCGTCTCGAACGGTTGCGCTTCGACTTCCCGGCCGTCGAGTTCGAACGTCACGCTCATGATCCCCCCAGCTCATGCGGAAAATACCTGATGACGCAGTCGAACGGATTCGGCGCCGCCTGGCCCAGGCCGCAGATCGACGCGTCGCGCATCACCTGCGACAGCTCGGCCAGCAGCGCGGTGTCCCACGTCGCCCGCTCCATCAGCGCGACGGCCTTCGCGGTGCCGGCGCGGCACGGCGTGCACTGGCCGCACGATTCGTCGCGGAAGAAGCGCACCGTGTTCAGCGCGGCGGCGCGGGCCGTGTCGCGGTCGGACAGCACGACGACGGCGGCCGAACCGATGAAGCAGCCATGGCGCTGCAGCGTGTCGAAATCGAGCGGAACGTCGGCCATCGAGGCCGGCAGGATGCCGCCCGACGCGCCACCCGGCAGGTAGGCATAGAACGTATGTCCCTCCTGCATGCCGCCGCAGTATTCGTTCAACAGTTCCTGCATCGTGATGCCGGCCGGCGCCAGCTTCACGCCCGGCTCGCGCACGCGGCCGGACACGGAAAACGAGCGCAGCCCCTTCCGCCCGTGGCGGCCCCGGTTCGTGAACCATTCCGCGCCGCGCTCGACGATGTCGCGCACCCAGTACAGCGTTTCCATATTGTGTTCCAGCGTGGGGCGCCCGAACAGGCCGATCTGCGCGACGTACGGCGGGCGCAGGCGCGGCATGCCCCGCTTGCCCTCGATCGATTCGATCATCGCGGATTCCTCGCCGCAGATGTACGCGCCGGCGCCGCGCCGCAGGACGATGTCCGGCAGGTCGGGCACCGGCGGATCGGCGCGCAGCCGGTCGAGCTCCCGCTCCAGCATGGCGCGCAGGCCGTGGTATTCGTCGCGCAGGTACAGGTAGATCGTCTCGATGCCCACGGCCCACGCGGCGACGAGGGCGCCTTCCAGGAAGCGGTGCGGGTCGCGCTCGAGGTAATGCCGGTCCTTGAACGTGCCCGGCTCGCCCTCGTCGATGTTGACGGCCATGAGGCGCGGGCCCGGCTCGTTCCTGACGATGCGCCACTTGCGCCCGGCCGGAAAACCGGCGCCGCCCAGGCCGCGCAGGCCGGACGCCATCAAGGTCACGATCACGCTTTCCGGATCGAACCGCCATTCCGTGCACGCACGCAGCAGCCGGTAGCCGCCGGCGTCGCGGTAGGCGTCGTAGTCGAGGTGGCCCGTGTGCACGTCGGTGGTCGCACGCGCGCTGACGGCGGCCAGCACCGACTCGGCGCTCGCATGGGTGACGGGCCGCTGGCCGACGAGGGCCGCGGGCGCCTTGTCGCAGCGGCCGATGCACGGCGCGGCCAGCACGCGCACGTCGGTGCCGAGAATCGCGGGCAGGCGATTCAACAAATCGCGCGCGCCGGCCAGTTCGCACGACAGGCCCGCGCACACGCGCACGGTGAGCGTGGGCGGCGCAGCCTCGCCGTCGCGCAGCACGTCGAAGTGGTGGTAGAACGTGGCCACCTCGTAGACCTCGGACTGCGCCAGCTTGAGCTCCTGCGCCAGCGCGGCCAGGTGCGCGGCGGACAAGGCGCCGTAGCGGTCCTGGATCTTGTGCAGGTGCTCGATCAGCAGGTCGCGCCGCCGAGGCGCATCCCCCAGCACCGCCTGCACGTCGGCGAGCGCCTGCGGGCCGGCACGGCGGCCCTTCGGCGCCTCGCGCTTGCGCTGGCGGCTTGGGCCCTGGACCGCGATCGGGATCACCGTCTTGCCGGCCGCGGGTACCATGGGTTCTGCCATGTCTCCTCCTGTGCGGATGAATTTCTGAAATAATATACCGTTGGAAACTCCACGGGTGCCGCCATGATCGACATTCACTCCCTGCTGGCCTCGCTCCCCGCACGCATCGACGCCATCCTGCGCAACGCGGCTGCCCACACGCCAAACGCCCCGGCCCTGGTCGACGCCGGCCGCACGCTCACGTACCGCGAGCTGGCCGCCCTCGTCGACCGCCGCGCGGACCAGTTGCGCGCGCGCGGCGTGCGTCCCGGCGACCGCGTGCTGCTGGCCAGCGAAAACTGCGCGGACCAGATCGCACTCATCTTCGCCGCCGCAGCCGTGGGCGCTTGGATCGTCAACGTCAACCCGCGCCTGACGGCGCCCGAGTTGGACGCGATCCGGGATCACGCGCGCGCGCGCCTCGCGGTGTACACGGCGGCCGTGTCGCCGGAAGCGGAGGCGCATGCGGCCCGCGCGGCCGCGTCGTTCGACGACGGCCTGATGGTGGGCCCCCTGAACGACGACTGTACGCCCGAACAGGATGCAGATGTCGCCGCCCTGCTCTATACGACGGGCACGACCGGCACGCCGAAGGGCGTGATGCTGAGCCACCGCAGCCTGCTGTTCGTGGCCGCCGTGTCGAGCCGGCTGCGCGGCCTGACCCCGGCCGACAAGGCGTGGGGCGTGCTGCCGATCTCGCACGTGTACGGCCTGACGTCGGTGATGCTGGGCACGCTCAGCGCGGGCGCCTGCCTGCACCTGACGCCCCGCTTCACGCCCGAGGCAATGCTGGCGGCCATCCGCGACGCCGGACTCTCCATCGTGCAGGGCGTGCCCGCGATGTATGCGCGGCTGCTGGAGCACGTCGGCGACAGTGCCCCGCTCGCGACGCGGCTGCGCTTCGCCTACGCCGGCGGCTCGCCCCTCGATCCGGTGCTGAAGGCGGCCGTCGAGCGCCTGCTGGGCGTGCCGCTGCACAATGGCTATGGCCTGTCCGAGGCGGCGCCCACGGTCAGCCAGACTCGGCTGGACGCGCCGCGGTCCGACACGTCCGTCGGCCTGCCGATTCCCGGCGTCGAGGTGCGCGTCGTGGACAAGGCAGGCGCGGATATCGTCGATGGCGCGGCGGGAGAATTATGGGTGCGCGGGCCGAACCTGATGCGCGGCTATTACCGCAATCCGGAAGCGACGGCCGCGGTGCTGCGTCCCGATGGCTGGCTGAACACGGGCGACATGGCGCGCCAGGATCCGGACGGCGCGCTGTTCATCGTCGGCCGCACAAAAGAGTTGATCATCCGGTCCGGCTTCAACGTCTATCCGCTGGAAGTGGAGACCGTGCTGAACGCGCACCCTTGTGTGACGCAGTCGGCCGTCGTGGGCCGCCCGGCCGCCGACGGCAACGAAGAGATCGTCGCGTTCGTGCAGCCGGATCCGCGCCGCACGCCGTCCGTGGACGAGCTGCGCGCATGGGCGGCGGAACGGCTGGCGCCCTATAAACGGCCGGCCCGCATCGTCATGATGGCGGCCCTGCCGGCGGCGGCTAACGGCAAGGTGCTCAAGCATGTACTGAAGGAACAAGCCGCCAGCCTGTAACGTCGCCCCCGCGCAGGCGCACTGCTGTCCGGAATAATTTTTACCGTCGAAAATAGGCCCGCCATAGGGAAAAACCGTCATTCCCGCTTGCGCGGGAATGACGATGCTATTTCTGACGGTTTTTGAAAACAATATTCCGGCCACTAGTGCGCGCAGGCGGGGACCCAATGTGCATGTCCCGCGGCTGCGCCCGCAACACTTGGGTCCCTGCCTCCGCAGGGACGACGTCCATAGGCCAACGTCCAACAGTTACCGCCGCCGCTTCTTCCAGTCATACCCCGGCCCCGTCACGTCCACGCCCGGATGCCCGACGACGTCCGGATGCTCGGAACACATCGTCACGAAGCGGATGCGCTCGCCCTCGCGCTGGCGCCGCCGCAGGTCTTCCATGAAGCGCATCGCCTCGACCATCGCGGTCGTGTCGAACGGCTGCGCATGCGGGGCCGGGTGCCCATCTTCTTCGATCGTCCAGTAGACCATGTACATCGTGTGCCCTCCTGTCCGCATCGTGTGGGCGCACGGTCGGCATGTCAAGACGGGAGTCATAGCAAAGACCGATAGTACGTAGGACTTGTCCTAAATCCGGTCTATATGTTCGCCATCCCACACAAGAAGCCGGCATCGGCGTCTAGGCTTACGTCTTGGATCAACAGCAGGACATGCACATGAATCTCAACAACCATATCCAGCCAGCAAGCTCGCCGCTCCAGCTCTGGGGCGGCCTCGAATGCACCGTCAACCGCGTACGCGATCAGTACTTCTCCCAAATGGAACGCAACGGACATGCCGAACGGCTTCAGGACCTGGAGCGGTTCGCTTCACTCGGCATCCGCGCCATCCGCTACCCCGTGCTGTGGGAACGCACCGCGCCCGACGGCATCGACTCCGCCGACTGGTCGTGGTCCGACGAACGCCTGCCCGTGCTGCAGCAACTGGGCGTGACGCCCATCGTCGGCCTCGTCCACCACGGCAGCGGCCCGCGCCACACGAGCCTGATGTCCCCCGACTTCGCCGAGAAACTGGCGGAATACGCCGGCGCCGTCGCGCGCCGCTACCCCTGGGTCGAGTACTGGACTCCCGTCAACGAACCGTGCACGACCGCGCGCTTTTCCGGCCTCAACGGCGTCTGGTATCCGCATGACACGAGCGAAGATGGCTTCATCCGCGCCCTCATCAACCAGTGCCGCGCCGTCGTGCTGTCGATGCGCGCGATCCGCGAAGTGAACCCGAACGCGAAGCTCGTCCAGACCGACGACTTGTCGCGCACCTATGGCACGCCCGAGATGGCGGAGATCGCGAATTTCTTCAACGAACGCCGCTGGCTGGCGTGGGACATGTTGTGCGGGAAGATCGACCCCGGCCACGCGCTGTGGGACTACCTGCTCGAGAACGGCGCCGGCGCCGACGAGCTGCTGTGGTTCAAGGAAAACAACTGCCCGCCGGACATCATCGGCGTCAACTACTACATCACCAGCGAGCGCTGGCTCGACCACCGCGTCGAGCGCTATCCGGAAAGCCACCGCACCCATTACCGCGGCGTCCCCCACGCCGACATCGAATGCCCGCGCGTGCTGGCCACGCCGACGCCCGGCATCGGGCCGCTGCTGCAGGAAACATGGGACCGCTACGGCCTGCCGGTCGCCGTCACCGAGGCGCACATCGATGCCAACCGTGAAGATCAATTGCGCTGGCTCGTGGAGATCTGGAACGCCGCCAAGAAGGTCCAGCAGGGCGGCGCCGACATCCGCGCCGTCACCGTGTGGGCCCTGCTCGGCTCGTTCGACTGGAACTGCCTCGTCACCGAATGCAAGGGCTATTACGAGCCCGGTCCGTTCGACGTGCGCGGTCCGCAGCCGCGCCCGACCGCGGTCGCGAACCTGATGCGCGAACTGGCCAGCGGCCGGCCGCTGGCGCATCCGGTGCTGCAGGGCCAGGGCTGGTGGCGCCGTCCGGGCCGCTTCCTCGCGAAGCCGGTGGCGACCCGCACCGCCGTCGCCGACATCGCCGAACGCGGCGCGTTCCGCTCCACGTTCCCGCAGCCGATCCTGATCACGGGCGCGACGGGCACGCTGGGCCGCGCCTTCGCCCGCATCTGCGAGCGCCGCAACCTCGCCTACCACGTGCTCACGCGCCAGGAGATGGACATCGCCGATCCGGCCTCCGTCGAGGCGGCGATCGTGCGCTTCAAGCCTTGGGCCATCGTCAACGCGGGCGGCTACGTGCGCGTGGACGATGCCGAGGGCGACGTCGACCGCTGCATGCGCGAAAACGCGCACGGCCCGACCGTGCTGGCGCTGGCCGCCATCCGGCATGCGCTGCGCTTCATGACGTTCTCCAGCGACCTCGTGTTCGACGGCACGCTCGACCGCCCGTACGTGGAGTCCGACAAGGTGGCGCCGCTGGGCGTGTACGGCCGCAGCAAGGCGGACGCGGAACGGCGCGTGCTCGATTCCGACCCGCAGGCCCTCGTCATCCGCACGAGCGCGTTCTTCGGTCCGTGGGACGAACACAATTTCGTGACGCAGGCCCTCGACGCGCTCGACGCGGGCCGGCCGTTCGCCGCGGCGGCCGACCAGATCGTGTCGCCGACGTACGTGCCCGACCTGGTGAATACCTGCCTCGACCTGCTGATCGACCGCGAATGCGGCCTCTGGCACCTCACCAACGGCGCCGCGATGAGCTGGGCCGACCTGGCGCGCCAGGCGTGTGCCGCGGCCGGCGTCGACGACGGCCGGCTGGAAGAACGCACGACCGGCGAACTCGGCCTGCGCGCCGCCCGTCCCCGCAACAGCGCGATGAGCAGCGAGCGCGGCCTGTTGCTGCCATCGTTCGACGATGCGCTGGCCCGCTACCTGCGCGAGCGCGAGCTGCTGTCGAAACGGGCGGACGACGTCGAACCGGCGCATTACGCCAGCTGATCCACGCGCGCTGAAACACGACCGCGCGCCCCGGCGTGCGGTCGTGTTACCGCTACATTAAATGTGATCAATATGTATTTACCGTCGGAATTTCTTTAGTTACACTACGTTACTTAGCGTTACTTTACGCAACCTTGGTGTGACTCACATGTCCGACTTCCCTCGCCGGCCGCTACCCGCGGTGTCCGGTATGTATGCAGGCTACCGCCCGCTTGCCTTCCCCGCCGTCACGTTGCGCTCCGCCGTTCCGCCGCACCTGGCGGGCTTCAAGTCCACCCGCGAATACGCCAAGATCTGCATGCGCGCCGCGCTGCATCCGCGCCAGACGCCGCGGTGGCTGCACCTGCTCAACGCACATCCGGCATTCTCGGAATACGTGCGCAATTGCCCGCGCTTCCTGTACAAGGTCTACCGTCCGTACATCAGCCACGTGCTGGATGCCCGCACGCGCCTGGAGGCGATCCGCGCGCATTACGACTTCATGTTCCAGCGCGGCCTGGGCCAGGTGCTGGCGCGCGCCAGCCTGGGGCCCGTCGTGCTGGCCGAAGCGGCGGGGAAAAGCGGCCTGTCCTACCAGGTCCAGCTGCGCACCGTGAACATGTTCGACCGCGAGGGCGAACTGGTGCTGCAACTGACCCAGGATGACAAGGCCTTGTACACGGTGGCGTTCACGGTGGCGCCGCGCGACGGCCGCCCGGCCGTCAGCATCGGCTGCATCCAGGGCGGCAAGACGGAGGATGCACGCGAGGCGATCCGCACGGCCACGCGCGAGCTGCACGGCATCCGCCCGAAGCAGCTGATGGCGACGCTGGTGCGCCAGCTGGGCCACGGCTACGGGTGCGAACGGATGGTGATGGTGTCGAACCGCAACCGCGTGATCTACAAGGCGATCCGCAACGGCCGCGTGCTGGCCGACTATGACCAGCTGTGGGTAGAACTGGGCGCGCGCAGGCGGGCCGACGGCGACTGGGAACTCGACTGCGCGCCGGTGGCGGCGCCGGACCTGGACAGCATCCCGTCGAAGAAGCGGTCGGAGGCGCGCAAGCGGCACGACGTGGTCAGCAGCATCGCCGACCAGGTATGCGAAGGATTACGCGGCCGATGAACCGTCGCCCCTGCGCAGGCAGGGGCCCAGTTCAGGCTACGGCACCATTCCGCACCGGCACCAGAATCGGCACCAGCTCGCTCCACACCCTCTCCACGCTCATCTTGTTCATGCAATCGTGGTGCCCGAGCGGGCACTCGCGCTTGCGGCATGGCGAGCATGCCAGGCGCAGCGACACCGTCCGCGCCACCTCCGACAGCGGCGGCGCGTAATCCGGATCCGTCGAGCCGTACAAGGCGACGACCGGCCGGTTCAGCGCCGAGGCGATGTGCAGCAGGCCGGAATCGTTGGAGACGACGGCGCTCGCCCGCGCCAGCAGCGCGATGGCGTCGTCGAGCGACGTCTGGCCGGCCAGGTTGCGCACCGCGGCGCCGGCCGCACCCGCGACATGCCGCAGGACCTGGTCGCACGTCTCGCGGTCGTTCGGCGAACCGAGCAGCACCACCTGCACGCCCGGCACGGCGTCGACGACCTTCGCGGCCAGCGCGCCGTAGTACGCAGGCGGCCAGCGCTTGGCGATGCCGAACTCGGCACCGGGCGCGAACGCGACCAGGGGACGGGACAAGTCCACGCCGAAACGCTTGCCGACCTGTTCCGTTTCTTCCCCGCCGACGACGAGGTAGGGCCGCACCAGCTTGCCCGGCAGCCGGACCTCGGGCTCGCGCGCGAGGGCCGCGTAGAATGGCACCATCGAGCGGCGCGGCTTGTCGTCGTGGTGCATCACGTTGACCATCCCGTAGCGCATTTCTCCCTTGTAGCCCACGCGGCGCGGGATGCGCGCGAGCCACGGGATCAGCGCGTATTTCAGGGTGTTGGGCAAGACGTAGGCGTCGCTGTAGCCGCGCTCCTTCAGGATCCGTGCATAGCGCCACCGTTCGCCCAGCTGCAGCGCGCGGTGGCGGAACGGCGTCACCAGGATGTCGTCCGCCTCCTGGATGCGGCGCCACACGGGCACCACTTGCGGCGGCGCGAGCACGTCGATGGCGCGCTCCGGGTGGGCCTGCTTGAGCAGGCGCAGCAGGGGCTGGGCCATCACGGCGTCGCCGATCCAGTTCGGCGAGATGACGAGGGTGCGATCTTTCTCCGTCATGTTTCTTCCACCAGCGCCGAGAACTGCAACCGATACAGGTTGGCGTACATGCCGCCGCGGGACAGCAATTCGTCATGCGTGCCCTGCTCGACGATGCGGCCATGTTCCATCACGACGATCAGGTCGGCGCCTTCGATGGTCGACAGGCGGTGCGCGATCACGAACGTGGTGCGGCCGGCCATCAGGGTGTCGAGGGCGGCCTGCACGGCGCGTTCCGATTCGTTGTCCAGCGCCGACGTGGCCTCGTCCAGGATCAGGATCGGCGCATCCTTGTAGATGGCGCGCGCGATGGCCACGCGCTGGCGCTGGCCGCCCGACAGGCGCATGCCGTTTTCGCCGATCATCGTGTCGACGCCTTCCGGCAGGCGCGCGACGACGTCGTCCAGGTGCGCGGCGTGGATGGCCGCCGCGAGGCGCGCCTCGTCCACGTGCTCGACGCCGTACGCGATGTTGGCCCGCAGGGTGTCGTCGAACAGCACGACGTTCTGGCTGACGAGCGCCAGCTGGGCGCGCAGCGACGGCAGCTGGATGTCCTGGTACGGGATGCCGTCCAGCAGGATGCGGCCGGATTCCGGTTCGTAGAAGCGCGTGACGAGGTTCACGAACGTGGACTTGCCGCCGCCCGACATGCCGACCAGCGCGACGGTCTGGCCCGGCTTGACTTCCAGCGACACGTCGTCCAGCGCGAGCGACTGCGCGTTCGGATAGCGGAACTTCACGTGCTCGAAGCGCACGTGGCCCTGCGCGCGCGCGATGGTGCGCGTGCCCGGATCGTGTTCCACCGGCGCGTCGATCAGGGCGAACACGGTTTCCGCCGCGGCGATCCCGCGCTGCATCGGGCCGTTCACTTCGGCCAGCGCCTTCAGCGGCGTGAGCAGCATCAGCATCAGGGTGACGAACTGGGTGAACTCGCCGACCGTCATGTCGGCCCGCAGCGCCAGCACCACGACGACCGACAACGCCAGCGACGTGGCGATCTGGGTCACGGGCGTGGTCGCCGCGAACGCCACCGTCATGCGTTGCGAGAAGCCGCGCAGCGCTTCGCTGCGCTCGTAGAAGCGGCGGTTTTCGTACTGCTCGCCGGAGAACACGCGGATCACCTGGTGGCCGCGCGCCGCTTCCTCGACGACCTGCGTCATCTCGGCCGTCACGCGCTGGTTCTCGCGGTTCAGCTGGCGCAGGCGGCGGCTGGTGGTGCGCACGATCACGGCAGTGAGCGGCACGACGACGATCGCGACGAGGGTCAGCATCCAGTTCAGCCACAGCAGCGAGCCGAGCAGGCCGATCACGACGAGCACGTCGCGCACGAACGAGATGAACACGGACTGGATCATGTCCACGACCTGGCGCACGTCGCCGACGACGGTGTTGATCACCTTGCCGGTCGACTCTTCGTGGAAGCGCGCGACCGGCAGGCGCAGCAGCCGCGCGAACGCCTGCGCGCGCAAGTCGTTCAGCACGCGCGACAGCACCCAGTTGTTGTAATAGGCGGTGGCGAACGTGCCGATGCCGCGCAGGACGAAGATCGACACCAGCACGCCAGGGATCCACCACAGGCTGAACGGCACCTTGTTCTTGAAGCCCATGTCCATCAGCAGCTTCAGGGCCTCGCCCAGCAACGGCTGGGTGGCGGCCGTCAACGCCATCGCGAGCAGCGACAGGAAGGCGCGCCCGCGATAGGGTTTCAGGATCGCCCACAGGCGCTTGATGATGACACTGTTATCCAATTTTTTCTTTCGCATTCAGGCAGAAGCCCATGAGCAGAAACACCATGAGCGCATAGAACAGACTGCCCTTCATAGACCAGAAAATCACTTCCGTCAGCCCGAAGCCGACATAGCCCAGCACCACGAACGCTCCGCCCAGCGCGACCGCGAACTGCGGTCCGCGCGCATCCTGGCCGAGCCGGCGCAGGAAGAACCGCAGGGGCGCAACCAGCGTGGCGGCCCAGAGGACGAAACCGACGACGCCGCCCGTCGCCAGGGCCTGCAACACGTCATTATGCAGGTGCGGCAGCTGGAGCACCAACGGATCGAGCCGGCCGGCCTGCGCATATTCCGCCAGGCGGACGCGGCAGGCATCGAAACCCATGCCCAGCACCGGATGTTCGCGGATCAGCATGATGGCACCCTTCCACAACTCCAGCCGGGTGCCGACGTTCGTCCACACGGTGCCGCCCTCGTACCAGATGCGGGCGTCGCTGATGCCCTGGGCGAAGCGCTCCTGCACGCCCAGCGCCGGCGTGAACCAGGCCGCGGCCAGCACGGCCACGCCGCCGGCCAGCAGCGCGCGCACCCGGCGGCTGTCGATCCCGCGCACGTGGCGCCCCAGCACCAGCAGCGCCAGCACCACCGCTGCCCAACTGCCGCGGGTGCCCGTCAGCACGGACGCGGCGAGTCCCGCCAGCGCGCCGGCGCCGGCCAGCACCGCATCGCGCGGGCGCTCGCGCATGTCGATCGCGCCGGCCAGCGACAGCAGCCCCAGCAGCATCGCCAAGTCGCCGAACGTGATCGAATTGACGAATCCGCCCGGCCGGTCGATGTGCAGCACGAGACGCTGCCAGGCGATGAACGGCAGCGCCGCCACGGCGCCTGCGCTCGCGCCCCACCACAGCGCCCGGCGCGGCGCGCGCATGGCCACGACGAGGACCAGCGCGCTCACCGACAGGAGCATGCGCAGCGGCTTTTCCTGCACGCTGAGCCGTTCGCCGCGCAGCAGCGCGCAGGCGAGCACGAACAGGAAGTGCAGCAGGAAGGCTAGCACGACCCAGCGTACCTGCGGCCAGTGGCGCACGAGCGCATCCCGGCTCGGTTTGAAGAATATCAAAGCGCTGGCCAGGAACAGGAAACTCGCAAGATTCACACCGAACGAGGTGACGAGGCTCAAAAAGGGTAACAGGAAGGCCAGGGTGCCGATCCAGACCCGCATCGGCTCCCTCGTGTTCGTCGGATTGCTGTTCATCGATGTTCTTGTGGGATACTCTTGCCCCTGATGGCACCTCGTAAAACCGTCGAGGTTTAGCGACGTGCCCAAAATATGGGAGTGTACACTGGACCTTATGCTTCACGCACAGACAATCTCGGTCGTGATCACCACCTATAACCGGCCAGACGCGCTGGAGGCGGTGGTGCGGGCATGTTTTATGCAGAACGACAAGAATTTCGAAATCATTATCGCTGATGATGGCTCGACTGCCAACACGCGTGCCTGCGTGGAGCGGCTGGCGGCGGCGTCACCGGTGCTTCTGCGCCACGTCTGGCAACCCGACCAGGGTTTTCGCGCCGCGATGGCGCGCAACCGCGGCACGCTGGCCGCGACGGGCGACTACATCATCTTCCTGGACGGCGACTGTATCCCCCAACGCGATTTCATCGCGCGCCATCGAATGCTGGCCGAGCCCGCGTGCCTCGTGTCGGGCAGCCGCATCCTGATGTCGGAAGCGCTGACGCGCCGGGTGCTGGACGACGGGATCGATGTAGGCGCCACGGCGCCGCTGACCCGGCTGGGATGGCGGCTGCGGGGCGACCTGAACAAGACGCTGCAGCCGCTGGGGCTGCGCTGGCCCGACCTGGGCCGCACGTCGCGCAAATTCACCTGGCGGCGTATCAAGAGCTGCAACCTGGGGGTCTGGCGCAGCGACCTGGAGAAGGTGAACGGCTTCGACGAGAGCTTCACGGGCTGGGGCCATGAAGATTCCGACCTCGTCGTGCGGCTGTTCCACGCGGGCGTGCGCCGCAAGGACGGCGCCTTTGCCACCGAGGTATTCCACCTGTGGCACCGCGAGGCGCAGCGCGACCAGGAGACCTGCAACCGCAAGGTCGTCCTCGAACGCGCTGCCAACAAGATTACGCAGGCAACGATCGGGTTGCGCGAGCACGCGCGGCCGGCGCCGTAGCGGCCAAGCGGGTCTCCACGGGCGCCGCGTCCACGCGGAACACGCTGACCACCTGGGCCAGCTTCGCGGCCTGCTCCTGCATCGCTTCCGACGCGGCCGCCGCTTCCTCGACGAGCGAGGCGTTCTGCTGGGTCACCTGGTCCATCTGGGCGATGGCCCGGTTGATGTGCTCGATGCCCTCGCCCTGCTCCTGCGTGGCGCTGCTGATTGCACCGATCATCGTGCTGACCTTGTTCACGCTCGCGACGATCTCCTGCATCGTCGCGCCCGCTTCCTCCACGAGCTTCGCACCATCGTCCACGCGCGCGACGGAATCGCCGATCAGGGCCTTGATTTCCCTGGCGGCCGTGGCGGAACGCTGGGCCAGGTTGCGCACTTCGCTCGCCACGACGGCAAAGCCCCGGCCCTGCTCGCCGGCTCTAGCCGCCTCGACCGCGGCATTCAGCGCGAGGATATTCGTCTGGAACGCGATGCCGTCGATGACACCGATGATGTCGACGATCTTGCTGGACGACGCGTTGATCGACGCCATCGTATCGACCACGCGCGCGACGACGACGCCGCCGCGGCCCGCCACTTCGGCGGCGGAATCGGCCAGCCGGCTCGCTTCGCGCGCGTTCTCGGCGCTGTTCTTCACGGTCGACGTCAGCTCTTCCATCGACGCGGCCGTCTCTTCGAGCGAGCTGGCCTGTTCTTCCGTGCGGCTCGACAGATCCAGGTTGCCGCTGGCGATCTCGCGCGATGCCGTGGCGATCAGGTCCGTGCCCGAGCGCACGTCGGCGACGATGCCGGCCAGCGCGTCGCGCATGCGTTTCATGGCCGCCATCAGGCTCGCCTCGGCACCGGCCCGCACGGGTACATCCATGCCGAGGTCGCCGGACGCGATGCGCTGCGCCACCGCGACAGCGTCTTCCGGATCGCCGCCGATCGAACGCTCGACGCTGCGCACGATCATCCAGACGAGGCCCGTGAGCAGCGCGCCGATCACGGCCAGCCAGGCGGCTGCGCCAGCCAGCTGGGCATAGAAGGCGTGATCGAGGTCGTCGATGTACAGGCCGTTCATGAAATACCAACCCCAGGGCCGATACGCCTGGACATGGGTGAGCTTGGGTACCGGCTTGTCCGAGCCCGGCTTGGCCCACAAGTATTCGATGAAACCCGCGCCGTTCGCCTGCGCCGCGGCCATGCCGTCCGAATAAGGGTTATGGCCGTTCGAGTCGACGACATTGCCGAGCGGGGAACCGATTAGTTCCGGCTTGATCGGATGCATCAGCACGGACTTGTCGTCGTAGACCGTGAAGTAGCCGTTGGCGCCGAAGCGCAGCGCCCGGGTCCGGGCCAGCGCCTGCTGTTTCGCATCGTCGAGGGACAATTTGCCGGCGGCGGCGAGGGCCGCGTACTCCTTGGCGATGGACGCGGCGATCTCGCTGGCGTTCGATAACTGGATCTTGCGCTCCTCGAGGCGCAATGCGCGGCTTTGCAGCGCGTTCACCGTGAACACGGCAAGAAGACAAACCCAGCTGAGTAACAAGGGGAGGAAGAGTTTACGACGAAATGTAATTTTCATATTGATCGGCGCCGTCTCCTGACGCGGTAAACACGGAAAATATCCGTAGATCAATATTTACCAATGACCACACTCAAACACAATGGCTCAGTTAAAACGGTAATGAATGTTAGCGGTCACTTTTAGTCGGACGCGGCGGCGGCGCAACACCTGTTAGCAAATTAACTTGCCATATGCACACATGGCTTCGGCAAGGCATCCATTAGAACAGCGACTTTTTCGATTTCACGACTGCACATGGCGACCCACGGCGGGCAACTCGGCGCCATGATGGGCCTGATGCCGGAAGGCGGCCGCCTGCTGGACAAGGGCTGCGGCACAGGCTGGACCCGCGTGCTGAAGCCCGGCGGCATCTGCATCACGTCGGAACCGGGGCTGGGCCACGGGCGGCGCTCGGCGGCCATCATGCAGGAATTCGGCACGACGGAGCGCGACATGGATCCCGCGAAAATCATCCGCGGCGCGAAGAAGGCTGGCTTCACGGGCTGGTCCGTGCATCCGCACGCCCAGTATCTCTACATCGCGCTGTACCGGCGCGAGCTGCGCGGCCTGCTCGGCAAGGTGATGCGCATCCCGGGCATGCGCGCGCTCGTGGGCGCGCGCACGGTGCTGTTTTCCAGGCAACGGGCCGGCATCGTCGTCCTCCGAAAATAGAGGAGGTCGATGGCGGGCACGGGCGCCCGCCGTTCGACGCATGACGGCCTCAGTACTCGACCGCCACTTCCTTCGCGCCAAGGTGCAGCTCGAGCGCGTATTTCAGTTCGTCCGACGGCGCCACGCGCCAGGCGTCGCCCAGCTGCAAGGTGCACGGGATGCCCTGCGGCGTCACGCGCAGGCTGACCGGCAGCCCGTTCTCGTGACGGTAAGGCTGCAGGATCTCGGCCAGCTTCGCCGGCGCGATCGTGCAGGCCACGTCCATCTCCACCTTGTGGCCGTACTGGATGCGCGCCGTCGCGATGTCGAACACCTTTTCCGCCGTGATGCGCAGGCCGCCGTTGAAGCGGTCTTCCGACACTTTACCCACGACGAGCAGGAACTCGTCCTCGCGGAAGATGTTCTTGTGCTGTTCGAACAGCTCGTTGTAGATGGTGACCTCGACGACGCCGGACTTATCGTCCAGCGACACGATGAGGATCTTGCCGCGCTGCGTGAGCTGCGTGCGCACGCCCGTGATCACGCCGCACAGCATGCGCGGGTCGCGCGACGGTTCCAGGTCCTTCAGCTTGGTCTTGGCGAACCGGCGCACTTCCTGCGCGTACGAATCGAACATGTGACCGGACAGGTAATAGCCCAGCGCGGTCTTTTCCTCGGCCAGCTTCTGGCGGTCCGTCCACGGCGTCGCCTTCACGTAGTCGGGCGGCGCGACGAGGTCGGAATCGTCGCCGCCGAACAGGCTGACCTGGTTGGCGGCGGCGGCGGCCTGTCCCGCCGCTTCCATCGCGAAGGCGACCGATGCCAGCAGCACCGCGCGGTCGATGCCGAAGCAGTCCATCGCGCCCGCGCGGATCAGCGACTCGATCGTGCGGCGGTTGATCTGCTTGCGGTCGACGCGCTTGCAGAAGTCGAACAGGTCCTTGAACCTGCCGCCCGCTTCACGCGCGGCGATGATCGCCTCGATCGCGCCCTGCCCCGCGCCCTTCACGCCGCCCAGGCCATAGCGGATGTTTTTCACCGGCTTGCCCGTGACGGACGGCGGCGGGCCTTCCGGCGTGAAGCGGAACTGCGATTCGTTGACGTCCGGCGGCAGGATCGTCAGGCCGCACATGTCGATCGAGTCCTCGACGAGGATCTTGATCTTGTCCGTGTCTTCCATGGCCAGCGACATGTTGGCTGCCATGAACGCGGCGGTGTGGTGGACCTTCAGGTACGCCGTGTGATACGACAGCAGCGCGTACGCGGCCGCGTGCGACTTGTTGAAGCCGTAGCCCGCGAACTTCTCCATCAGGTCGAAGATCTCGTCGGCCTTTTCCGTCGTCAGGCCGTCCTTCGCGGCGCCGGCGCGGAAGATCGCGCGGTGCTCGGCCATTTCCTCGGCCTTCTTCTTGCCCATCGCGCGGCGCAGCATGTCCGCGCCGCCCAGCGAGTAGCCGCCGACGATCTGCGCCATCTGCATCACCTGCTCCTGGTAGACCATGATGCCGTAGGTCTCGGACAGGATCGACTCCGTGCGCGGGTCCGGGTAATCGAACTTTTCGCCGTGTTTCCGTTTGCAGAAGTCCGGGATCAGATCCATCGGGCCCGGACGGTACAGCGCCACGAGCGCGATGATGTCCTCGAAGCGGTCGGGACGCGCATCCTTCAGCATGCCCTGCATGCCGCGGCTTTCAAGCTGGAACACGGCGACGGTCTTCGCGTCGGTCAGCAGTTTATAGGTCGGCCGGTCCGTCAGCGGCAGCTTGGACAGCTCGAAATCCTTGTCGGCAGGATCGAGCGAGCGGATGTAGTTGACGGCGCGGTCGAGGATGGTCAAGGTGGTCAGGCCCAGGAAGTCGAACTTCACGAGGCCGGCCGCCTCCACGTCGTCCTTGTCGTACTGCGACACGACGCCGGCATCGCCGCCCTGCGTGTACAGCGGGCAGAAGTCCGTCAGCTTGCCGGGGGCGATCAGCACGCCGCCCGCGTGCATGCCGATATTGCGGGTGATGCCTTCGACCTGCTGCGCGAGATCGAGCAGCTGCTTCACTTCTTCTTCGTTTTCGAGGCGCTCCTTCAGCATCGGTTCTTCTTCGATCGCCTCGGCGATGGACACCTGCTTGCCCGGCTTGAACGGGATCAGCTTCGAGATGCCGTCGCAGAAGTTATAGCCGAAGTCGAGCACGCGGCCCACGTCGCGGATCGCGCCTTTCGCCGCCATCGTACCGAACGTGGCGATCTGCGACACGGCGTCACGGCCGTACAGGTCCTTCACGTGCTGGATCACCAGCTCTCGCTTTTCCTGGCAGAAGTCGATGTCGAAGTCGGGCATCGAGACGCGTTCCGGGTTCAGGAAACGTTCGAACAGCAGGTTGTATTTCAGCGGATCGAGGTCGGTGATCTTGAGCGCGTACGCGACGAGCGAACCCGCACCGGAGCCGCGGCCGGGACCGATCGGCACGCCGTTGTTCTTGCCCCACTGGATGAACTCCGCCACGATGAGGAAGTAGCCCGGGAACTTCATCTTGATGATGGTGTTGTTCTCGAACTCCAGGCGCGCTTCGTAGCGCGGGCGCTCCTTCTCGCGCTGCACCGGATCCGGGTACAGCTCGACGAGGCGCTCTTCCAGGCCCTTCTTCGTTTCCGCGACGAGGAATTCGTCGATCGTCATGCCCGGCGTCGGGAAGTTCGGCAACTGCGGCTTGCCGAGCGTCAGCGTGACGTTGCAGCGCTTGGCGATCTCCACCGAGTTGGCCAAGGCACCCGGCAGATCCTTGAACAGTTCCGCCATCTCGGCCTGCGACTTGAAGCACATGCCTTCATTGAAGCGGCGCACGCGCTTGGCGTTGGCCAGCATCTCGCCCTCGGCGATACAGACGCGCGCTTCGTGGGCGATGAACTCGTCCTTGCTGATGAATTGCACCGGGTGCGTCGCGACGACGGGCAGCCCGAGCCGGTTCGCCAGCGCCACCGAATGGCGCACCTGCTGTTCCTGGTTCGGCTGGCCGGCGCGCTGGATCTCCACGTAGAAGTGCCCCGGGAAGATCTGCGCCCAGCGGCGCGCGCACGCCTCGGCCTTGTCCAGGTCGCCGTTGTCGATGGCCTGGCCGATGTCGCCGAACTGCGCGCCCGACAGGACGATCAGGCCATTCGATTGCGGCACGTCCGGCTCCAGCGTGGAGACCGACGTCGCGAGCGCTTCCAGCCACTCGACGCGCATCTCGGCCCGCCCCTTGTACTGGTTCGTGAGCCACGCCTTGGACAGCAGTTCGCACAGCTGCAGATAGCCCGTCTTGTTCTTGCACAGGATGAGCAGGCGGAACGGCTTGTCGCGGTTTTCGTCGTTCGTGATCCACGCATCGACCCCGACGATCGGCTTGACGCCCTTGCCGCGCGCCGCTTTATAGAAGCGCACGAGGCAAAAGGCGTTGGCCAGGTCGGTGACACCCACCGCCGGCTGCTGGTCCTTGACGGCGGCAGCCACGAGGTCGTCAATACGGACGAGGCCGTCGACGATCGAGTATTCGGTATGGACGCGGAGGTGGGTGAAGATCGGGGAAGTCATCCTGTCATTTTACCTCGGACGGCCGAATCGGAGGGTTGCATCCAGGCACGGTGATGGTCTTGACAAGCGTTCCGCGCTTGATCTCGGCGTGACGTCGACATGCCGTGGGCGTGCGCGTGGGCGGAGGGCCGCCCACCCTACGGACCCGTAGCAGGTTGGCCCCCCGTGCCCACGCGAAAGTAGTAGGGTGGGCACCCCGTGCCCACGCGGAAGTAGCAGAGTGGGCACCCCGTGCCCACGCGGAAGTAGCGGAGTGGCCCTCCGTGCCCACGCGGAAGGCCGCTAAAACGCATAATTGATGGCCCCGCCGAACACCCACTGGTTCGAACTCCCGCGCCGGTCCACGATCGGGCTGTCCTTCGCATCCCCCAGCAGCCGCTCATAGCGCCCGGCCAGGGTCACGCCCCAGTGCCGGTCGAACTGCGACGACAGCTGGAACGGGACCCGGATCGACATCAGCCCGCCCTCGGCCCGGTACGGCGTGCCGCCCCGCTCCGGGAACGCGGCGAGATCCGCACCGTTGATGCCGAAATACCGGTCCGCGAAATGGTCGCTCGCGAAAAACAGGCTGAAACCGGCCGAGCCAAGCACCGGCCGCCCGGCGATGCCTTGTGGAAACGGATAAAAATACGTCGCCTTGATGCTGCCCGTGGCGCCCGTGTACAGGTTGTTCGTGTTCCACGCGACGTCGCCGCTGAACACGATCTTGTGCAGCGGGTCGCCGGCCATCGGCATGTCGTAGCTGGCAAAGATGCCGAGCTCGGACGCGGCCGGGATCCGGCGCATCTGGCGCACGACGGCATCGTCGACGTCCGTGTCGCGCGTCGGCCGTGCCCGGTAGAGGAAGCCGGCCCGCAGGCTCTTCAGCTGGGCAAACGTCTCCGGCAGGTTCATATCGGACGGCAGCACGTTCAGTCTGACCTCGGGCCCGATCACGCGCAACCACATGCCATTGCCGAAGTTCGCGTGCAGGAAACCCGCGCCTTCGGGATGGTAGTCCTCGGAGCCGGGGAAGTCCGGCAACCCGAACGCCCCCGCTCCCACCATATTCACTTCCTGCGGGAACTCGACCGGGATCACTTCCTGCGCGCCCGCGTGCGCCGCGAACAGGAGGGCGCCGGTGACTGCGAGACCGGCCTTGAACAACGTTGGCTTCGTCATGATTCACCCCTCGTTGAAAGATGCAAACCATCCTAAGGGGAGACGTCAATACGGCTGTTTGCGGCGGCTCATATGCGCCAGCGAACTTTTATAAAGGTTAACTGTCGAGCCAAGCGGGGCAGCATGCTGTCTGTGGTGCTGTCGCCACGCATGGCACTGCGGCTGGCTTATAATAGAGGGCTTCATTCCACGCTCCTCCGCTTTAACGATCATGCACGTCAATATCGCCGCCTACAAGTTCGTCACCCTCGACAACCTCGAAGAATTGCGCCCGCAATACCAGGCGAAGTGCAACGAGCTGGGCCTGAAGGGCACCGTCCTGCTGACGCCGGAGGGCATTAACATGTTCGTCTCCGGCCCGCGCGCGGAGATCGACCAGTACCTCGCCTGGGTGCGCAGCGACGCCCGCCTGGCCGACCTGGAGTGGAAGGAAAGCGTGTCGACCGAACAGTCGCACCGCCGCATGCTGGTTCGCATCAAGAAGGAAATCATCACGATGCGCATGCCGCTGATCAAGCCGGAACTGGGCCGCGCGCCCTCCGTGGCGCCGAAGACGCTCAAGCGCTGGCTCGACCAGGGCCATGACGACGACGGCGTCCCGGTCGTCATGATGGAAACTCGCAACGCGTTCGAAGTCGACGTCGGCACGTTCGACAACACGCTCGACTACCGCATCGACAAGTTCAGCGAATTCCCGGAAGTCGTCGAGAAACACAAGGACGAGCTCAAGGGCAAGACCGTCGTGACGTTCTGCACGGGTGGCATCCGTTGCGAAAAAGCCGCGATCCACATGCAGAACATCGGCTACGACCGCGTTTATCAACTCGACGGCGGCATCCTGAAGTATTTCGAGGAAGTGGGCGGCGACCACTACACGGGCGACTGCTTCGTGTTCGACTACCGTACCGCCCTCAATCCGAAGCTGGAACCGACGGAAACCGTGCAATGCTTCGCGTGCCGCGCCGTCGTGACGCCGCGGCAGCAGCTGGCGCCGGAGTATGTGGTCGGCAAATCGTGCCCGCATTGCGCGGGTGGCAAGGCAACGGTCGAATCCGCCGCCGGGGACGCCGCGGCCGCGCAATAAAAAACTCCCGCTCGATACTGCAGCGGGAGCCGGCACGTTTCGGTTCACGAGCGCGTCTTGCGCAGAGTGCGTGCCATCCACACCCGGTTCAAGCCACGAAGTGCGGGGCTTCGACGCCCTGTGCGCTGCCCACGATCTGGGCGATATTGGCATCGATGACGCCCGGGTCGCGCGCCATGGCGGCGCTGGCGAGGTCGACGATCGAGTCGATCAGGCCCGACGAGATGTCGAACGCCTTCGGCCCCATGTAGGCCGAGATCTCGGCCGCAGTGTCGAGGTGGTTCGTGTACTCGACGGCGACGGCGAGGCGGCCGTTGAACACGATACTGTCGGCATTGTGCGCCGTCTGCGCCGCCTTGACCATCTCGCTGACCACGTGCTCGATGCTGAGGATGTGGTTGTCGAGGGCGTCGGTCCAGAATTTCACGCCTTCCGCATCGCCTTCGCGGCCGAACATGTTGTGGTACACCGCTTCCACCACGTCGTGGTTGCTCTTGCCGCCGTAATTCGCCTGGTATTCAGCCGACGTCGCGAAGTCGTGCTGGATCTGCGTGATCACGTTCGGATCCTGGTTCATGGCGCTGACCCAGAAGTTCAAGCCTTCCGGATCCGCGGGTCGTCCGAAATACTCCACGTACAGCTTCTGAATCTCACTCACATTGTCAGCCATCGCTGCCTCCATCTAACGGTTGTGAATTCATGCTACATGAATTGATGGACGGGAGGCGCACCAAACTCAGGCGCAACGGACTGCGTTCCTCATGGATACTATTTCTTAAGAGAAGTAATCGCTCACATTCCAAGACGCAATTGTTACTTCTTGGATAGCAGGTAGGGTGGGCACCCCGTGCCCACGCGCGCCGGCGAATGGCAAGCGTTCGCGTGGGCGGAGGCCGCCCACCCTACCGAGGTTCCAAACCTAGTTTGCCTTCCTGGAAATAAAAGGCCCGCTGCGCGGAACGCAGCGGGCCTCGTGCATGCCTGGCGACGAGCGTGTCAACGGAAATACGCCGCCACTTCGCGCACGTCGCTGTCGCCGAGCGTGCCGGCCGCCGCGCGCAGGCGCAGCAGGCCGAGCAGGTAGGAATAGCGCGCCTGCGCGAGATCGCGCTGGCTCGAGTACAACTGTTGCTGGGCATTCAGCAGGTCGAGATTGATGCGCACGCCGCCCTTGATGCTCTGCTCGGTGGCGACCATCAGCTCCTTGCCGGACGCGACGGCCTTTTCCAGCGCCGTGACCTTGGCCACGCTGTTCTGCACGAGGTCGTACGCCTTGCGCAGTTCGACCAGCACCTGGTTCGTGCGGTTGTCCAGGTCGGACTGGGCACGGTTCCAGTTGTCGGCGGCCTGGCGCGTCTGCGCGCTGATGGCGCCGCCCTGGTAGATCGGGATGTTCACCTGCACGCCGATCGTGCGGTTCACGGAGTTCTGCTGGTAAGTCTGCAGAGACGCCGAGTCGTCCTTGCTGTACGCCGCAATGAAATCCACGCGCGGCGCGTGGCCCGCCTTGTTGCGCTGGATCTCCAGGCGCGCGTTCTCGACGCCGAGGCGTGCGGACAGCAGTTGCGGATTGTGCGCGAGCGCGATGCTGCGCCACTCGTCCATCGACGCGGGCTTCAGCGGCTGGAAGTGGAAATTCGTCCCGAGCTTGTCGAGCGTGCCGGGTTCCATGCCGATCACGCCGGCCAGCGTGTCGCGCATGGCCTGGGCGTTATCCTGCGTTTCCACCAGCTGGGCTTCGGCGAGGTCGAACCGCGCCTTGGTCTCGAGCATGTCGGTCTTGGTGCCCTCGCCTTTTTCGAACAGGCGCGCGTTGACCTTCATCTGTTCCTGGTACATGTCGCGCTGCACGCGCGCGAGCTCCACCTGGTCTTCGGCGAACAGGGCATCGGCATAGGCGCCGACGACGCGCAGGATCACGTCGTTCGTATCCGCCTCGAACTGCTGGGCGCCCTGCTTCGCCTGGACCTTGCCCTGGCGGTAGCGCACGACACCGTCCAGGTTCAGGATCGGCTGGCGCACCTGGATGGCGGACGACCGGCTGATGTAGCGCGGATGACTCGGGAACCACATGTTGTACTGCGACGAATACTGGTCGAGGTCCGCCACGTTGCGGTTCGCCGAATAGCTGGCCGACACCTGCGGCAGCAGGTTCGACCGCCCGAGAATCTCGTTTTCCTTCGCCGATTCCTTCTCGAAGTAATGCATGCGGTACTGCGGATCGTTCTTCAGTGCCGCCTCGTAGGCCTGCTGCAGGCTGATCGCGCCCGCGTTGCCGGCGGCCAGCGCCAGCAGTGCGGCCGCGGCCACGGCCGTCCTGATCGCTCGCGCCATCGTCATTCCTCGCTCATCGACGAATGGGCACGGTCGAAGACCGGCTTGAGCAGGTAGCTCATCATCGTGCGCTCGCCCGTCTTGACGAACAGTTCCGCCGGCATGCCGGGGCGGATGGCCATGTGGTGGGCGGCGATCATCTTCGCGCCTTCCGGCGTCACCTTCACGCGTACCTTGTAGTACGGGACGCCCGTGTGCTCGTCGACGCTGCGGTCGGCGGACACCGTCTCGACCTCGCCCGGGATGCGCGGCGTGCGGTTGGCATTGAAGGCCGAGAAGATCAGCTCGGTCGGCAGGCCCTTGTGCACCTTGTCGACCAGGTTGACGGCCAGCTGGCCCTCGACGATCAGCGGGTCGTCGGCCGGCACGATGTCCATCATCTTGAAGCCCGGCGGCACGACGCCGCCGTTGGTGAACACGGCGAGGTTGACGACGGTGCCGTCGACCGGCGCCTTGACGTCGACGTTCGACAGTTCGAATTGCTGGGCGCTCATGCGCGCGCCCTGGGCTTCGGCCTCTTTCTGCGTCTCGCTCAGCTGGGTGCGCACTTCCTTCTGGTAGTCCTGCACGCGCTGCGCCTTGCGCAGGGTCAGTTCCATCACCTGGCGCTGGGCGCGGCCGATGTTGCCGATGTCTTCCGAGATCTCGCCCTGCAGCTGGGCATAGGTGCGCTCCAGGTCCAGCAGGCGGTTGCGGGCGACGTAGCCATCCTTCGCCAGGTCGCGCATGCCCGCGAGCTGTTCCTTGAGGAAGCCCATCTGGGCCTTCTTGCTCTCGCGGCCTTCCTGCAGGCCCTGGATCTGCAACTTCAGGCCGGCGATGTTCTCGTCCACGCCGCCCAGCTCGCTCTGCAGCGACGCCTGGCGCGAGGCCAGCAGCTGGGTTTGCAGGGTCATCGTCTCGGCCACGCGCGGATCGCCGGCGCGCTTCGTCAGCTCGTCCGGGAAGCGGATCGTCTTCGCGCCGGCCTGCTCGGCCAGCAGGCGCGCCTCGGTGGCGCGCGCGTTGAGGTACTGGGCCTCGGTGATGTCGTAGCCCGCCTTGGCGGTCACGCCGTTCATGCGGACGAGCACCTGCCCCGCCTTCACGACGTCGCCATCCCTGACGAGGATTTCCTGGATGGTGCCGCCGGTCTGGTGCTGCACCGCCTTGCGGTTCGATTCCTTGGCGACCGTGCCGGACATCGGCACACCCTTGTCGAGCGGCGCGAAAGCGGCCCACAGCAGGAAGCCGACGACGCCGAGCAGGACGATGAGCCAGCCCAGGCGCGCATAGGCGCGCGCGTCGGTGTTGACGGTCAACGGCTCGACGTCATGGGTGATGACTTCGGTGGCCGCGGGCTTGCCCGCTTCCTTGTGCGCATCGTTGTGTTTCACGAGCTTCATTATTTGCTTCCTTGTTCCGTCGTTGCGGGCGCCTGCTGCATGGCCTGGGCACGCGCCTGCGCGGCCTGCTGGGCGGCCTGCTGCTGGGCGGCGGCCTGCTGTTGCGCCGCCTTCTGGTTCGCTTCCTGGAGGGCGGCCAGCACCTGGTCGGTCGGGCCGAACATCTGGCCGACGCCGTCGCGCATCACGAGCAGCTTGCTGGTGGCGCCGATGATGCTGGTGCGGTGCGTGATCAGGACGATCGTCTTGCCGCGCCGGCGCAGGTCGAGCACGGCCTGCACGAGCGCCTGTTCGCCGATCTCGTCGAGATTCGAATTCGGTTCGTCGAGGACGATCAGCGCCGGATCGCCGTACATGGCGCGGGCCAGGCCCAGGCGCTGCTTCTGGCCGCCGGACAGGCCGGCGCCGGCGTCGCCCAGCGGCGTATCGTAGCCTTTCGGCAGGTGCAGGATCATGTCGTGCACGCCCGCACGCTTGGCGGCCTCGACCACTTTTTCCGGATCGACTTCGCCGAAGCGGGCGATGTTGTCGCTGACGGTCCCGCCGAACAGTTCGATGTCTTGCGGCAGATAGCCGATGTTCGGGCCCAGTTCGCCCTTGTTCCAGCTGTAGATGTCGGCGCCGTCGAGGCGCACCTTGCCGCCCGCAGCCGGCCAGACGCCCACCAGCAGCCGCGCCAGCGTCGACTTGCCGGAGCCGGACGGGCCGACCACGCCGAGCGCGTCGCCCGGCGCGATGGCGAACGACAGGCCGCGCACGACGGCTTGCGCCGCGCCCGGCGGCGCCGCGGTGACGCCTTCGACCGTCAGGATGCCTTGCGGCTTCGGCAATTCCATGCCGGCGCTGCGCTCCGGATTACCGTTCAGCAGCTCGGCCAGGCGGCCATAGGCGCTGCGGGTGCTCGCCCACGATTTCCACACCGCGATCACCTGCTGCACCGGCGCCAGCGCGCGGCCCACGAGGATGGACGCGGCGATCATCATGCCCGGGGTGATGCGGCCGTCGATCGCCAGCAGCGCGCCGAAACCGAGCACACCGGACGTCAGCGAGGACTGGACGAACTTGGTGATGGCGCCGACGACGCCGGCCTTCTGGCTGGCGTCCGCCTGCAGGTTCAGGAAGCGACTGTGCAGCTTGAACCAGCGGCTCATCAGGTTGGGCAGCATGCCCATCGATTCGATGACTTCGGCGTTGCGCAGGTTGTTGGTCGCCAGCGTGCCGGCCATGATCGCCATGGTGTTGGCTTCGCTGAGCGGCGCGCGCGACAGTTTTTCGTTGACGACGGCCAGCACGATCAGCACGGCGGTACCGCACAGCGCGAACAGGCCGAGCCAGGGCTCGAAGAAGAAGATGACGATCAGGTAGATCGGGAACCACGGCGCGTCGAAGAACGCGAACAGCGCGTTACCGGTCAGGAACTGGCGCAGGTTCGTCAGGTCGTTGAGCGCCTGCCCGGCGTTGCCGCCCGCCTTCTTGAGATTCTGCTCGAAGGCCGCCGTGTAGACGCGCTTGTTCAGCATCATGTCGAACTTGGCGCCCACGCGCACGAGCACGAAGCTGCGCATCATTTCCAGCGCCGAGAGCAGCAGGAAGCCGCCGAGCATGATCAAGGTGAGCATGAGCAGCGTGACCCCGTTGCGGCTCGCCAGCACGCGGTCGTAGACCTGCAGCATGTACAGCGAAGGCACGAGGGCCAACAGGTTCGTGATGGCACTGAACGTGCCCACGGTCACGAAGGTGCTCTTGAAGCTGCGTAGCGCGAGCTCGATCTCGTTCTTGGGTTGGGATTGTTTATTGTTCATCTTCAGGCCGTCGTTGAGGTACTTGATGGATGGAAATATCCAATATCAAGCAGACGCGACATTATCGCCTAAAAGATCGAGAAAATGTGACGAGGATCACATTTTAATAACGCATTTGATTAAATCTCGGAGAGGTTGGGCCGCTACGTTGGTAACAACAGACAAAACACAAAGGGCCACGCTTTGCAGCATGGCCCCTGAAGGACATGGTTGGCTCCGGGACCGGTGCGTGTTATCCATCCGGCCGACACCCAGCAGATATGCTCCGCATTCGACAGCACTACAGAAGTCGCGACAACCGTTCCGCCGAACCCGCCCTGCCCTTGTCATTCAGTGCCATCCGCCGGAGCGGATGGCAGCCGAAGCATCGATTAGACGATGAAGAAGTGGTCGGTCGAACCGTCTTCGGCGAAGTTCTTGATGCCGGTGATGCCAGCCAGCTGGACCACGGTGTCGGCGGCGACGTCGCCTTGCACGAACACGTAGGAGTTACCCAGGTATTCGAACACGACAGCCGTACCAGCACCCGCAGCGGCCGTGTTGGCCAGGCCGATAGCAGCATCCAGGGTCGACGGGCCCGCGCCGGTGAAGCTCAGCACGCCGTGCGAGATCTGGCCGCCGTCGGTAGCAACCTTACCAGCGAACGACAGCACGTCGGCGGCGGCGATTGCGGCCTTCGCGGCGTCCGCGTCCGAACCCACGGCAGCGGCGGCGGTCTTCTCGAAGCCCGAGATCGACTCGACACCATTACCAGTCGAAGCGTTGGTGATGGTGATGATGTCAGCGCCCGTGCCCAGCTTGATGGTGCCGCCGCCGTCGACGTTAGCCAGCGAGGCGGTCAGGCCACCGGTTGCAGCCGATGCGTCGATCAATGCCAGCTTGCCTGCGCTGGCGATCGAGTCGATCACCAGTTTGCTTGCACCGGTGACGGTCAGCGAGGTCAGCGCGTCGCTGGCGGTCAGCGCCAGGTGGTTTTCGGCGTTGGCGCCGCCCGAGGTGACAGCGATGGTCTTCGCTGCGCCAGCGGTCAGGTTCAGTGCAGCGGCGTTGTCGCCTGCAGCTTTCGATGCGTCGACGAACGACGAGTCGAACACGACTTTCACGCCAGTGGCGTTTTTGGCGTTCACGGCTGCATGAGCATCGGCAGCGGTCGTGGTCTTGGCATCGCCCGATTCGTCGATGTCCAGCGTCACGGTCAGGTCGCCAGCGACTTTCTGGTTGATGGTCAGCACATTACCGGCGGTATTGCCGGTGACGCGGTAGCCCACGCCTGCACCCACGTTCTCCAGAGAAGCGCCGAGGCCGACGTCGCCGCTGGCGACGATTTCGGTCACGGTGTTCTTCAGCGACAGGATGTCGATGTCCAGGGCTTTGCTCAGGCCTTTGGCGTCGAATGCGTCGAAGTTGCTGAAGGCGCCCACGTTGGCCGAACCGACCAGATTCAGCAGCAGGGTGTCGGTACCTGCGCCGGCGTCGATCTTGTCGTTCGCGCCGATAGCCACGGTCGAGGTGAAGGTGTCGTTGCCTGCGCCCAGGTCGACGTTCAGCGCGCCGGTGTTGCGGCCGATGACTTTTACGGTGTCGTTGCCATCGCCAGCGGTGATCGTCACGATGCCGTCGCCCTTTGCGTCGACGGTGATGGTGTCGTTGCCTGCGCCGGTATTGACGGTGGCGTTGGTTTTGTCCTTGACAGTGACGGTGGCCAAGGTCACGTCATCGTTGCCCGAACCGGTCTTGATGTTGGCAACGGTGTCCGCAGCGACGTAGGTGATGGCGCCGGTGCTTGCGCTGGCATCGACCGCAGTAACTACTTTGCCGGTGCCGTTGTTGTTGACCGTCAGGTTGGCGGCAACAGCGGTGTTGACCATCAGCGACTGGACGTCCTTACCACCGGTGATGTCCAGATTGATGTTGCCTTTGACGACGGTGCCGCCCACGATGACCGAAGCCAGCTTGCCCGAACCGGTCGAAGCCACGTTCAGGTTTGCGCCTTCCGCTGCCTTGTCCAGGGCGACGGTTGCGCTAGTAGCCGCGTCGGCAGCAGTGACGGTCACGCCACCAACAACGACAGCCAGGTTGTGGAAACCAGCGGTCGTGGTTGCATCCAGCTTGGTGACGTCGGCAGCATTGCCGGTTTGCCACAGGGCGGTCACGCCAGCGTATTGCGAAGCGTCGGTCAGGCCGGTAGCAGCAGCGCCGGTATTGAAGATGTTGACGGTTTCGATGTTCTTGATCGTGGTGTTGGCCTGGATCGAAGCGTTGTTGGTACCGTCGGTGTAGATGTTCAGCGTGTCCTTGCCTGCGCCGCCGTCGATCGAGTCGAACTGGCTCAGGGTGTCAGACAGGGTGTGGCCGTCAGCTGCGATGTTCAGCGAATTGAACACGTCGTTGCCGCTCGTGCCGACCAGCGTGTCGATGCCGGTGGTCACGGAGAAGGTCTGGCCATTGACGACGTTACCCAGCTTTTCGATGGTGTCGTTGATGTTGGCCTGGTATGCGGTCACGTCGGTGCTGCTGTTCACGCCCAGCAGCAGCGCACGTGCGGCTGCAGCGGCTGCGTCGCCGGCGAACGAGGTGATCTCGGCCGGGGTGTCCAGTGCGGTCGTGAAGGCGGTGGCGACGGCCAGCTTGTGCTGCACGGTCAGTGCGTCCAGCTTGCCCTGATCCGACGTGTTGGTCAGTGCTGCCTGGGTGATGGCGGCGGCGGCGTTGGCCTTGGTCAGTTCGCCGGTGGTGATGGCGTTGACCCAGAAGTCGAAGCCGGATTTGTCGGCGTCACGGCCCAGGACGTTCTGGTAGATGGCGTTGACGAATTTGCCGATGCCGATTTGGCTGTTGTCGTTGCCGTACAGGGCAACCGATTCCGGCGACGCGTTGAAGCTGTTCACCAGTTTCGACAGTTCGGTGGTGCCTGCCTTGTCGGCCTGCACAGCAGCTTGCACCTTAGCAAAGTCCGTGTCTGCACCCATCTTGTCGAGGGCTGCCGAGAAATTCTGCAGGCCATAGTAGTCGGCCGGACGGCCGAAGTACGAAACGTACAGTTGCTGCACTACGCTGGTGTAGTCTTGTGCTGCCATGATGTGAAATCCTTTAAAGATTGTGGTTTAAACCGAAGTCTGCTACCGGTTCGCGTGCCGAGATACGGAACGCTATTTGCAGAACTGCGAAGTATATTGCCAGACCACCAAAGTAACGTTGTGACAGCCATCACAAAGCTACGAATTTTTACTTCATTAATACAATTTATTTACACGTTATTTCCGATACTCACGGATTTCCACGCAATTGGCGGTATTTTCAGCGTCCCCACAGCGTGGCGCCGCTGACGGTAATACCGGGCGTGGCGGAATTCTTGAAGATATAACCCGCCTGTTCGGCGTTCGAACCGCCCAGATAGCCGCGGATGATGGTGGGCGAGCCGATTCCCTCATACAGCATCCCCTTGTCGGTAATCACGCCGTTGCCGATGACGTCGGCACGATCATTTCCCGCTCTCACGTCCAATGACGTCGAAAACGTTCTTTTGGAAAAGTCCATACTCAACTGCCCCGACTGGATATTGGCAGGGCGGTCGCCGATGCTATTCGACATGATCGCTTCGCCACTCATCAATTTGAATGCGGCCGTGCCGTCCCTCGGAAGTACGAGCTCCGTATTCTTTACGCGGGTAATGGCATACGGCGCGTAATACGTGGCAATTTCCACATCCGGATCGCCGATACGCCCCGGTTGCGCCGGCAGGCCGGCGAGCGTCTGCCAGCGGCCCCAGAAGATCTCCGACGGCGACGGCGGCAACGGTTTCGGCGGCGCCGGGTCGTTGATCACGACGGGCGGCGGCGTGACGACCGGCGGCGGGTTGTTCGACGCCGGCGGCGGCGTCACCGGACGCGCGCTGTTCAACGACTGCTCCGAGCGCTGCGGATCGAGGTTGACCTGGGCCGCCGGCGTCGCCGACAGCGCCTGCTTGGCGGCGGGTTCGTCGCTGCGCGGCTTTTCCGTCTGGTCCGGCGCCAGTGCCGGGTTCTGCAGCAGTTGCGGCACGCTGGTGCCGCGCTCCACCTGCAGCAGCAAGCCCGCCTGGGCGGCAAACAGCTCGCGTGCGCTGCGGCCCTCGCAGGGGCCCGTGCCCGCGGCCGTGCAGTTGGCGCCGAAGCCGCTCATCACGACGCCGCCGGACAGCACGGTCACGCGGGTGGTCTGCTGGTCGGTGTACACGGTGAAGTCGGTCCCGCGCACGCCGATCGCGGCGACGGGCGTGTTGAAGCGGAAATTCTGCCGCGCCTGCTTGACGCCCTGGCCGGAAATCGCCCGCGCCACTCCCTGCAGGAGCTCGAGCTTGACCTGCGTCTTCGACGGATCGGCCTTGTCGATCGAATACGTGACGACGCGCGCCGTACTGTTCGGGCGCAGGATCAGGAAACCGTTGTCGACGGTCTTCATATAGATATAGCCGTCGGCGCCGGTCGACAGTTCGTCGCCCTCGCCCACCGCGGTATCCAGGGCGGCGGCGTGGCGGCCGACCTGGGCCTGTCCGGCAGTAAATACCACACGCCCGGCCTCGGCGGCGTACGCCATGTCGACAAGCGACCACATCAGGCCGGCGGCCAGGGCGAGTTTTTTCAGCATAGAGTCCTCCATAACTAGCATTGTCCTGACGCAAATGCTAAAGTCTGTGACCGTCGTCACAAGTAACGATTGTTGCACTGAGGATTGGTTCAAGCAACATATAATTCCAGACTAACAAGCAGTTATACTTCGACATTCGCCAGCGTCCTGCGCCCTTCGTCTTCTTTATTGATGAGATTCCCCGGTTTCCTGCGTACCACCTTGCGCGATACAGGCGTCCTGCGCGGCCTGATCGCGCTCGTGGCCCTGGCCATCGGGGGCTGGCTGCAGTGGCATGACGGCCCCGCTTTCACGGCCGCGGCCAACGAATGGTTGCGCGACAAAACCATCCAGTTGCAGGCGAAAACGGCACCGGAACGGCGCGTGCTCGTGATCGACATCGACGAAAGCAGCGTCGCGCAGCTGCCGTGGCCGTGGCCCCGCGCGCGCATCGCCGACCTGGTCGAACTGGTGCTGGCGGACGGCGCCCGCGGCGTCGCACTGGACATCCTGCTCGAGAAACCGGCCGATACGTCCGGCGACATGCGCCTTGCCATGCTGGCGAGCCACGGCCCCGTCGTGCTGGCCCAGATGTTCGACTACCTGCACGACGCCGCGCCCCTCGCGAGCGGCCGGCTGATCGGCGGCCTGCCCGCCCGGGCGGCGGACGGCACCCCGAGCGCGCACGGCTACCTGGCCAACCACGCGACATTCGCACTGGCGCGTCACGCCGGCAACATCGGCGTGCTGCCCGACGCGGACGGCACCTTGCGCCGCCTGCCGATGCGGACCATGTACCAGGGCCAAGTCTATCCTACGCTCTCGCTCGCCTTACTCGAATGTTGCGGCGCCGCGACAGCCGCCGTGCCGCCGGTGCGCCCAGTGGAGCGCATCCCCTATTCCCGCGCCTGGTCGGCGTACGACGTCGTCAAGGCGCGCGACGTGCTCGCGGGCCGGATGCCGCCCGACATGGCGCGCGACCGGCTGGTGCTGATCGGCTCGTCCTCGCTGAGCCTGGGCGACCGCATTTCCACGCCGCTGGGCGCCTCCAGCGCCGGCCTGCTGGTCCACGCGTCGATGCTGACGTCGCTGCTGGACCGCCAGCAGGGTCGCGCCCCCGCGCCGCTGCCCGGCCGCGCCATCGCGTTCGCCTTCACGCTGGCGGTCGTCTTGCTGACGGGCTATACGCTGCCCCGCATGGCCGCGGCCGCCAATGCGTTGCTGCTGGGCGCGAGCGCGTTCGTGTGGCTCGGCGTCGTTTGGCTGCTGGCGCCGCGCGATCCCGTCTTCGCGCCGGCGGCGCCGCTGTTCTGCTGCCTGTACCTGCTCGCCGTCGCGGTGCCGTTTCAATGGGAACTGGCGCAGCGCCGTTCGCGCCAGCTGCTGGGGACGCTGCGCCAATACGTGGCCGGCGCCGTCGTCGACGAACTGCTGCGCAGCGACCTGCAGGACCCGCTCGCGCCGCGCCGGCTCGAGGTGACGACCCTCGTGGCGGACATGGAAGGCTATACGGGCCAGGTCGAGTCGCTGTCGCTGGAAGACGCGTCGCGCCTGACAACCGAATTCCTCGACTGCCTGACGCGCCCCGTGCTGGAACACCGCGGCACGCTCGACAAATACACGGGCGACGGCCTCGTCGCGTTCTGGGGCGCACCCCTGCCGGACGACGACCACGCCGATCTCGCCCTGGACGCCGCCGCCAGCATCCTGCGCGAAGTGGCGCGCTTCTCCGCGCTACGCGTCGCCAACGGCAAGCCGGCGCTGCGCGTGCGCATCGGCATCGAAAGCGGCACCGCGATGGCCGGCGACTATGGCACGGCCGCGCGCAGCATCTATACGGCGGTGGGCGACAGCGTGAACACGGCCGCGCGCCTGGAACAGGCCGCACGCGACTACCCGCACGACGTGATCATCGGCGAAGGCACGGCGTCGCGGGCGCGCCGCCACCGCCTGCTGCCGCTGGGCGAGCGCCAGCTGCGCGGCAAGGAGCGGTCGCTCCGCATCTATACGCTGGAGCGCAACGCATGAGGCGCCTGTCCATGTGCGCCGCGCTGGCCGCGGCGCTGTCGTCGTGTCTTGCCGCCGGCACGGTTCGCGCCCAGCAAGCGCCGCTCGCCATCGCCGCCGAGCCGGCCCGGCCGGGCGACCTGTACGCCGCGGCGCTGCTGGCCCTGGGCGAAGGCCGCCTCGAGGAAGCCGCCGCCCTGCTGCAGCGCGTCCTCGAGCGCGAACCGCGCCATGCCGGCGCGTGGCTCGACCTCGCCATCAGCCAGTGCGAACTGGGCAACGCGGCGGAGGCGGAACGCCTGTTTTCCAGCCTCGAACAGCGCATGGCCGTGCCGGCGGGCATCGAGGACGTGATCGCGCGCTACCGCGCCACCGGCTGCGGCAAGGCGCCGGTGCGCAGGGGCGGCGTCTGGCTGCTGGCCGCCACGCGCGGGCACGACGACAACGTCAACCAGGGCGCGAGCGATCCGCGTTTCACGATCGGGACGGGCAGCACCCGGACGGAATACCAGCTCGACCCGTCCTCCCTGCCCCGGGCCGACGATTTCAGCCAGCTGGCCGCGTCCTGGCTGCGACCGCTCGGCGAGGCGGACGGCGACGTCATCGTCCAGGCTTACACGCGCCGGCACGACAGCGTCCGCGCGCAAGACACCGCCTCCGTGCTGGCCGCCGTCGAACACACGTGGAAACCGTTCGCCTGGCGGCTGCGCGGCACCGCGGCGACCGGCTACGTGACGCTCGACGGCACCCTGTACCAGCGCCAGCAGCAGATCCAGGCGCGCCTGGCGCCGCCGCCGGCGCGGCTGGCACCCGGGGTCGAGTTCGCGGCCATGGCGAACTACAGCCATGTCGCGTATCCGACACGCCCGGCCTACGACGGCAACACGGTGGAAATCGGCGGCATCTTCGGCTATCGCAGCGAATTCGGCCTGACCCAGGCCACGCTGACCCGGCTGCACGACGCCAGCGCGGCGGACCGTCCCGGCGGCGACCGCAAGGGCTGGTTCGGCAACCTGCAATGGTCCGGCGAGGTGACCAGCCGCCTGGGCCTGGAAGCAGGACTGAGCCACCAGATGTGGCAAAGCAGCGAGATCTATTCCCCCAACCTGATCGACAAGCGCCGGCGGCAGGACACGACGACGGTACGTGCCGCCGGCCAGTGGCTGCTGCGGCCGCACACCAGCCTGGTGCTGGAATGGCGCGGCACGTTCAATCGCGAGAACATCTCGCTGTTCCAATATAATAGTCGGGCTCTGCAGCTAAGTCTGCGATGGGATAATTTCTGACGCCGGGATTCGGTGTACAAGCAATCGACCGATATGTCCTGGGAACTGATCGTCTTCCTGGCTGCCGCAGCCGCGGTTGTCCTTGGCTGCCTGCTGCCGGCGCGCTGGCTGCCGTTATTGCCACACGACAAACTACTGCACTTCATCGCGTTTGCCGGACTGAGCGCGCTCGCGCTGCATATCGAACCCGCATGGCCCCGGCGCGCGGTCTGGCTGCTGGGGTTGCTGGTGGCGGGACTGGCGATCGAATTGCTGCAAAAAATGGTGCCCGGACGCAGTTTCTGCTGGCGCGACATGGGCGCCAACACGGCAGGCATCCTGGCCGCCGCCCTGGTTTTCGGACTGTTACAAGTGATCTGAGACGCGAATGACATCGTCGAGCAAACGTAAGAACGAGACGGACAACGACATCGTCCCGAAGGAGCTGGTGCCGGATCCGGCCGCGGCCGCCAACGAACCGGCGCCGCAGGAAGTCAACGTGCACATCCACCTGCGCAAGATCCCGCTGCTGGCCAACCTCAGCGAGGAGCACATGCAGCGGGTGAAGTCCGACCTGCGCATCCGCCAGTACGCCAAGCGCGAGATCGTGCTGCAAAAAGGCGCGGCCGGCGACAGCCTGTTGTTCCTGCTGACGGGCTCGCTGCAAGTCGTCGACGTCACGGAAGACGGCCGGGCGATCGGCCTGCGCCTGCTGCAACCGGGCGACTTCTTCGGCGAAATCGCCGTCATCAACGGCTCGATGCGCTCGGCGTCCGTCGTGGCGCTGTCGTCCGTGCTGGTGGCATTGCTGCCGCGCGCGACGGCGCTGTACCTGTTTTCCCACTCGCCGCCGGTTGCGAACCAGATGCTGCGCTTTTTGGCCGAGAAAGTGCAGCGCGACTCGGAATTCCGCGCCCTGCTCAGCATCCACAACACGTCGCGCCGCATCTACACGTTCCTCAACCTGCTGAAGGAGCAAAAGGACGGCAACGTGCAGGTCGTGGAAAACCTGCCGACGCACCAGGACATCGCCAACATGATCAACACGAGCCGCGAAACGGTGACCCGCGCCCTGCTCACGCTGGCCCAGCAGGGCATCATCGAAAAAGGCACGCACCGCATCATCATCGTCAAGCCGGACGCGCTGCAAAAGCTCATCGACGGCTGACGTTCGCCGGCATTCGTAACAATTGGTAAGACGTAAATTAGCGACCTGCAACATGTTATAATCAACAACTTACCATCCGGTTTTCCTCCTTTCGTCTCCCTATGATTTCCCGTTCCATGCTGGGTGGCGTCTGGCGCTATCGCGGCTTCATCGCGGGTAGCGTGCGCCGCGAATTCCAGGCCAAGTACCGCAATTCCCTGCTGGGCGCCGCGTGGACCATCCTGAATCCCCTCGCGATGATCGTCGTGTACACCGTCATCTTTTCGCAGGTGATGGGCACGCGCCTGCAGGGCAGCACCGGCCACTTCGCGTACAGCATCTACCTGTGCGCGGGCGTGCTCACGTGGGGCCTGTTCGCCGAGATCACGTCGCGCGGCCAGAACGTCTTCCTCGAAAACGCCAACCTGATCAAGAAGCTGCAGTTTCCCCGCATCTGCCTGCCGATCGTCGTCGTGCTCAACGCGCTGGTCAATTTCGCGATCATCTTCGGCCTGTTCACCGTCTTCCTCGCCGTCAGCGGCTCGTTCCCCGGCTGGCAGTACCTGGCGCTGGTGCCCGTGCTCGGCGTGCTGGTGCTGTTCGCGATCGGCCTGGCCATGATCCTGGGCGTGCTGAACGTGTTCTTCCGCGACGTCGGCCAGTTCTTCGCGATCGTGCTCCAGTTCTGGTTCTGGTTCACGCCGGTCGTCTATCCTGCCACGGCCCTGCCCCAGGACATCCGTCCGCTGCTGGCCTGGAACCCGATGGCGGCCGTCGTGCAGGCCTGCCAGGGCATCCTGCTGGACGGCCGGCTGCCGCATTGGAAAGGCCTGCTGCCGGTCACGGTGCTCGCGCTGCTGTTCTGCGCGCTGGGGATGCACCTGTTCCGCAAGCGCGCGGGCGAAATGGTGGATGAACTGTGATGGGCGCGATCCGAGTCGAAAACCTGGGCAAGGCCTATAAACAGTACGGCAACCGCTGGAGCCGGCTGGCCGAATGGATCCTGCCCGGCAACCAGCCGCGCCACAAGCTGAAGTGGGTCCTGCAGGACATCAACTTCGAACTGGCGCCGGGCGACGCCGTGGGCATCATCGGCATCAACGGCGCCGGCAAGAGCACGCTGCTCAAGCTGATCACCGGCACGACGCAGCCGACCACGGGCGGCGTGGCGATCAGCGGCCGCGTGGCCGCGCTGCTCGAACTGGGGATGGGCTTCCACCCCGATTTCACGGGCCGCCAGAACGTCTTCATGGCGGGCCAGCTGCTGGGCCTCGGCGTGCACGAGCTCGAGGAACTGATGCCGCAGATCGAGGCGTTCGCCGAGATCGGCGACTACATCGACCAGCCCGTGCGCGTGTACTCGTCCGGCATGCAGATGCGCCTCGCGTTCAGCGTGGCCACCGTGCGCCGGCCGGACGTGCTGATCGTCGACGAGGCGCTGTCCGTCGGCGACGCCTACTTCCAGCACAAGAGCTTCGACCGCATCCGCGAATTCCGCAAGCAGGGCACGACCCTGCTGATCGTCAGCCACGACCGCGCCGCGATGCAGTCGATCTGCGACCGCGCGATCCTGCTCGACGGCGGGCGCCTGGCCAAGCAGGGCACGCCCGAGGAAGTGATGGACTACTACAACGCGCTGATCGCCGAGCGCGAAGGCACGACGGTGGAACAGGTGCGCACGCCGGAAGGCCGCGTCCAGACCACGTCCGGCAACGGCCACGCGAACGTCGTCGACGTCGCGCTGGAAAACGAGGAAGGCCGGGTGCTGGAAGTGCTGAACGTGGGCGTGCCGGCCACCCTGCGCATCCGCGTGCGCGTGAACAAGCCGCTGCCGCGCCTCGTGCTGGGCTACATGATCAAGGACCGCCTGGGCCAGCAGATCTTCGGCACCAACACGCACTTCCTCGACCACCCGCTGACGGACCTCGCGGCCGGCGAAACCATCGACTACCGCTTCCGCTTCCCGCTCAACCTGGGACCGGGCAGCTATTCGATCACCACCGCCCTGACGAGCAACGAAACCCATCTGGCCGACAACTACGAATGGCGCGACCTGGCGGCCATCTTCATGGTCATGAACATGAACCGGCGCGAGTTCGTGGGCAGCAGTTGGCTGGAGCCGCAAGTGGAGATCCGGCGATGAGCCAGACATCGTTCTACCGCGCCTTCGAAGACCGCTACCGCGGTTCGCGCGACACCATCAAGGAGCGGCTGCGCGCCTACGCTCCCTTCACCGATCCGCTGCTGCAGGCGGATGCGCCGGCCGTCGCGCTCGACCTGGGCTGCGGCCGCGGCGAATGGCTGGAGCTGCTGGGCGAAAGCGGCTTCGATGCGCGCGGCGTGGACCTCGACGAGGGCATGCTGGCCGCGTGCCGCGAACGCGGCCTCGCCGCGCAGCACGGCGACGCGCTGGCCGCGCTGCGCGCCCAGCCGGACGCCAGCCTGGCGCTCGTCTCGGCCTTCCACCTCGTCGAGCACCTGCCGTTCGACCTCGTGCGCGAACTGATCGCCGAAGCGCTGCGCGCGCTGCGTCCGGGCGGCCTGCTCGTCATGGAGACGCCGAACCCGGAAAACCTGACGGTCGGCGCCACCAGCTTCTATCTCGATCCTTCGCACCTGCACCCGCTGCCCCCTGGCCTGCTTGGCTTCGCGGCCGAACACGCGGGCTTCGCGCGCCAGCGCATCGTGCGCCTGCAGGAAGATCCGCAACTGCGCACGGGCGCGCCGGTGGGCCTGATCAACGTGCTCGAAGGCGTCAGCCCCGACTACGCCGTGGTCGCACAGAAGGCCGCCGACCCGGACGCGCTGGCCCGCTTCGACGACGCCTTCTCCGCCCGCTGGGGCATCACGCTGGGCCAGCTCGCGCTGCGCTACGAAGACCAGCTGGCCGGCCGCGACGCCGAGATCCACCACATCCTCGCCCGCGTCGAACGGCACGGCACCGACCTCGCGCAGCAGCTGGCGAGCGCCCAGGCACAGGCGCAGGAACTGCACCACGCGCTGGCGCGGCTGGACGAGCGCATCGGCCGGGCCGAGGCGCATGCGGCCGAGATGTCGCAGCGCGTCGTCGACCTGTTGTCGAGCACCTCGTGGCGCATCACCGAACCGCTGCGGCGCGCGATGACGCTCGCCCTCCGCCTGCGCAGCGCGCAGCGCGAAGGCCGCATCGGCAGCGGCATCAAGACGCGCGTAAAGGGCCTGGTGCGCAGCGCCGGCGGCGCCGTGCTGCGCCGTCCGGGCATGAAGCGCGCCGCGCGCGCCGTGCTGCGCAAGGTGCCGGCGCTGGAAGCCCGCCTGTACACGCTCATGCTGGACAACAGCGGCGCCGCGCGCGTGCGGCTGGACGACGAACCGGGCGAGCTGTCGCCGCGCGCCGCGCGCGCGTACCGCCAGCTGCGCCAACTGAAACAGGAACAAGCAAGGATGAACGATGCGGATCGTCATTGATCTCCAGGGCGCCCAGTCCGAAAGCCGCTACCGCGGCATCGGCCGCTATTCGCTCGCGCTGGCGCTGGGCGTGGCGCGCAATGCCGGCAGCCACGAGGTCTGGCTCGTGCTGAACGCCGCCCTGGGCAACGCCATCGACGACATCCGCCAGGCATTTGCCGGCCTCGTGCCGCCGCAGCGCATCTGCGTGTTCGACATCGTCGGCCCGACGGCCGAATCGCATCCGCACAACGGCCCCCGCGCGCGCGCGTCCGAGCTGCTGCGCGAACACGCGATCGCCCAGCTGCGCCCGGACGCCGTGCTCGTCACCAGCCTGTTCGAAGGCTATGTGGACGACGCCGTCGTCTCGATCGGCCGCCTGGCGGACGGCGCGTCCACCGCGGCCGTCCTGTACGACCTGATCCCGTTCCTCAACCCGGACAAATACCTGGCCCAGCCGGAACAGCGCCACTACTACGAGCGCAAGATCGCCTCGCTGCGCCAGGCCGGCCTGCTGCTGGCGATTTCCGACTACTCGCGCCAGGAAGCCATCGACGCGCTGGGCCTCGATCCGGCGCGCGTCGTCTCGATCTCGACGGCCGTGGACGAGACCTTTTGCCCCGCCGCGCTCGATGCGGCGCACGCGGCCGCGCTGCGCACGCGCTTCGGCATCCGCCGCGCCTACCTGATGTGCGCGCCGGGCGGCTTCGACGCGCGCAAGAACATCGACGGCCTCGTCGCCGCCTACGGCATGCTGCCGCCCGTGCAGCGCGCCGCGCACCAGCTGCTCATCGCCGGCAAGATCAACGACGGCGAGCGCCAGCGCCTGCGCGACCTCGCGCGCCGCCACGGCCTCGCGCCGGACGAGATGGTCCTGACGGGTTACGTGAGCGACGCCGACCTGATCGACCTGTACCGCGGCGCCGCCCTGTTCGTGTTCCCGTCGCTGCATGAAGGCTTCGGCCTGCCCGCGCTGGAAGCGATGGCGTGCGGCGCACTCGTGATCGGCGCCGACAGCACCAGCGTCCCGGAAGTGATCGGCAACCCGGAAGCGCTGTTCGACCCGCGCGACCCGGCCGCCATCGCGGCGCGCATCCGCCAGGTGCTCGACGATCCGGCGCTGCAGGCGCGCCTGCGCGAGCACGGCGCCGTCCAGACCCGCAAGTTCAGCTGGGACAACAGCGCCCGCCGCGCGATCGCCGCGCTGGAAGCGCATGCGGCCGCGCCGGCGCCGGCGCAAGACGCGCCCGACAAGCCGCGCATCGCCTTCCTGTCGCCGCTGCCGCCGGAACGCACGGGCGTCGCCGACTACGCCGTGCGCGTGCTGCCCACGCTGCTGCCCCACTTCGACGTGGAACTGATCGTCCACCAGGCGGAGGTGGCGCTGCCGCCGGAACTCGCGCACCTGCCGCGGCATCCGCCCGCATGGCTCGACGCGCATCCGGACCGCTACCGGCACATCGTCTACCAGTTCGGCAACAGCCCGTTCCACAGCCACATGATGCCGCTGCTGCAGCGCCATCCTGGTGTCGTCGTGCTGCACGACTTCTTCCTGAGCGGCATGCTCTCGTACGAGCAGGTCACGGGCGCGATGCCGGACGTGTGGACGCGCAGCCTGCTCCACTCGCACGGCTACGCGGCCGTGCAGGCCAGCATGGCGCCGGACGGCCTCGAACGCGCCAAGCAGGACTACCCGTGCAACCTGGAGATCCTGCAGGACGCGTCGCACGTGATCGTCCACTCCGACTACGCGCGCCAGCTCGCGCGCGAGTGGTACGGCCCGGAGGCCGGCGCCGACTGGAGCCCGGCGCAGCTGCCCCGCGCGGTGCCGGCCGAGAACGACCGCATGCAGGCGCGGCGCGCGCTCGGCATCGCGGACGACGCCTTCGTCGTCTGTAACTTCGGCTTCGTCGCGCCCACCAAGCACTGCCTGGAACTGCTGCAGGCCTGGCTCGCGTCCAGCCTGCACGGCGACACCAGCTGCCACCTCGTGTTCGTCGGCGCCAACCACGGCGGCGACTACGGCCGCCAGATGACGGACACCATCGCCGCCGCCCATGCCGGCGAACGCGTGCGCATCTCCGGCTGGACGTCGGACGACGATTATTTCCGCTGGCTGCAGGCCGCCGACCTCGGCGTGCAGCTGCGCACCAGCTCGCGCGGCGAGACGTCGGGCACGGTCCTCGACTGCATGATCTACGGCCTGCCCGTGATCATCAACGCCAACGGCGCGATGGCGGAATTCCCGCACGACGCCGTGTGGATGCTGCCGGACGTGTTTGAACAAAATGAACTCGTCGCCGCGCTGGAAACGCTACGCGCCGACGACGCGCGCCGCCTTGCGCTGGGCGCCGCCGGCTTCGCGCTGATGGGCACACGCAACAGCCCGGAACGTGTGGGCCTGATGTACAAGGCGGCCCTCGCGCGCGATGCGCAGAAACAGCGCCACGGCCGTCCCGCGCTGCTGCGCGCGCTGCTGGCGACGCCCGGCCTCGACGACGACGACGCCCTGCTGCAGCGTCTCGCGCGCTGCATCGCGCGCGCGCCCGACCCGCTGCAGCCGCGCCAGCTGCTGCTGGACGTGACGACGATCGCGCGCCACGATCTCAAGACGGGCATCGAGCGCGTCGTGCGCAACCAGTTGCAGGAACTGCTCAGGATGCGCGCGATCGGCTGGCGCGTCGAACCGGTGTACCTTGACGAGAGCGGCAGCCACCCGCAATACCGCTACGCGCGCAACTACGCGGCGCGCCTGCTCGGCATCGACCTGGTGCTGCAGGGCCCGGACCCCGTCGTGGACGTGCTGGCCGGCGACATTTATTACTGCGCCGACCATTCGCCGCATGCCGCGATGACGGCCGCGCGCAGCGGTTTGTATGCCGCCTGGCGCGCGCGCGGCGTCTCCATCAACTTCACGGTGTACGACCTGCTGCCCGTGCTGCGGCCGGAATTCTTCCCGCCCCATGCCGACGTCACGCACGCGGCGTTCCTCGACTGCGTGGCGGGCGAGGCGGACCGCCTGATCTGCATCTCGCACGCGGTGTGCGACGACCTCGCCCAATGGCTGGCGACGCGCGACACGGCGCGCCGGCCGGGCCAGCTGCTGACGGCGCTGCACCTGGGCGCCGACCTGGAACTGGAAAAGCCGCACGGGGCGCCGCGGTCGCCGGTCGCGGAACAGGTCGCAGCGCAGGTGGCATCGCGTCCGAGCTTCCTGATGGTGGGCACGATCGAGCCGCGCAAGGGCCACCTGCAGGCCATCGAGGCCTTCGAGCAGCTGTGGGCCGCGGGGGCGGACGTGAACCTCGTGATCGTGGGGCGCGAAGGCTGGAAGCCGCTGGCCGACGCCGACCGCCGCACACTGCCCCGCATCATGGAACGCCTGCGCGGCAGCCCGGAACTGGGCCGCCGCCTGCTGTGGCTGGACGGCATCGACGACGACACGCTGCAGCAAGTCTACCTGGCCAGCACCTGCCTGCTGTTCCCCAGCGAGGGCGAAGGCTTCGGCCTGCCGCTGATCGAGGCGGCGCATCACGGCCTGCCGCTGCTGGCGCGCGACCTGCCCGTGTTCCGCGAAGTGGCGGGCGAGCATGCGTATTACTTCTCGGGCCTGGACGGCGCGGCGCTGGCCGACGCTGTGCGCGCCTGGCTCGCGCTGCATGCCGAGGGGCGCCATCCGGCGTCGCAAGGCATGACGTGGATGACCTGGCGCGAACAGGCGCAAGCCGTGCTGGCGCTGCTGTCCGCGCCGTCCGCCTGAGGCCGCGGCGCTCTGTGCGCATCCGTACAGAGCGCCGACCGTCGCCCCGCCAAAATGAACGGCATCCCAAGCCTTCATGTGGCGAAATCGTATGGTCCTCGGTCCCAAAAAAGAAGATACGCGCAACAAGAACGTCGACGTGCAGGGCGGCGGCCAGAGCTACGGCGTACCCGCCGCGGGTGAGGTCGAAGGCAACGCCTACGAGCCCATGGGCACCCCCGGCGTCAACCACTGGCAGGCCACCTACATCAAGCGCGACGGCCTGGACGACCGCGGCAACATCTTCTTCGCCGCCGTCGAGATGACGCGCATGCCGATGGTTATCACGGATCCGCGCCAGCCGGACAACCCGATCGTGTTCTGCAACGGCGCCTTCCTCGACCTCACGCAGTACAAGGAAGACGACGTCGTCGGCCGCAACTGCCGCCTCCTGCAGGGTCCGCAGACCGACCGCCACACGGTGGACGAGGTGCGCAAGGCGGTCGCCGAGCAGCGCGCCGTCGCCGTCGACATCCTGAACTACAAGGCCGACGGCACGCCGTTCTGGAACGCCCTGTTCATCGGCCCGATCTTCGACCAGGACGGCCAGCTGCTGTACTTCTTCGCGTCGCAGATGGACATCACGGAGCGCCGCACGAGCCAGGAATCGCACCTGCAGGCGCAGAAGATGGAAGCGATCGGCCAGCTGACGGCCGGCATGGCGCACGACTTCAACAACCTGCTGCAAGTCATCAACGGCAACCTGGAAGTCGCGCTGATCAGCCTCGAGAAACCCGACGCGGCGCGCGCCGCGCTGGAACGGGCGCAGCGCGCGGCCATGCGGGCCGGCAAACTCACCCAGCAGCTGCTGACGTTCGCGCGCAAGCAGCGGCTGGAACCCAAGGCCGTCAACCTCAATACCCTCGTCGTGGAATTCTCCGAGATGCTCGTGCGCACCCTGGGCGACAAGGTCGACCTGCGGCTCGACCTGCGTCCCGGCCTGCCGCTGTGCCACCTCGATCCGACGCACCTGGAGATGGCCCTGCTGAACGTGCTGATCAACGCGCGCGACGCCATGCCGGACGGCGGCCAGGTGACGGTCGGTACCGCCATCGTGCGCGGCGAGGAGCGCATCTCCTATGTCGACCTGTGCGTGGTCGACAAGGGCATCGGCATGCCGCCCGAGGTGCTGCGGCGCGCGACGGAGCCCTTCTTCACGACCAAGGGACCGGGCACGGGGCTCGGCCTGGCGATGGTGCACGGCTTCGTGCAGCAGTCGCACGGCCGCCTGGAAATCGACAGCAAGCCGGGCGAAGGCACGACGGTGCGCATGATCTTCCCCGTGGCCGACAATGGCCAGGACGGTGCCGGCGCGGGCCCGGACCAGGAGACCACGACGCCGGAAGCGGACGCCATGGCGGGCAGCCGGCCCAGCGTGCTCGTGGTGGAAGACAATGACGACGTGCGCGAACTGGCCGAGAGCGTGCTGGGCATGGCCGGTTATTCGGTGCTGACGGCCGCCAGCGGCGAGAAGGCGCTGGACCTGCTGCGCGAGGGTGCGCGGGTGGACCTGCTGTTCACGGACGTGATCATGCCGGGCGGGATGAGCGGCCTGCAGCTGATCGACGAAGCGCGCCGGCTGCGCCCGCGCCTGCCGGTGCTCGTCACGACGGGCTACATGGACGAATTACCGGGACATGGGCAAGGCCAGCGGCTGAATATCCTCGCCAAGCCGTACAAGCATGGCGACCTGCTGGAGCGGGTGGAGGCGGCGTTGGCGTAGGGTGGGCGGCCCTCCGCCCACGCGTGACGTTCGCGATGTGCTAGCGTCACGCGTGGGCACGGGGTGTCCACCCTACGGCTTCGGAAGTCCGCCCAGCAGCGCCGCCAGCTTGGGCTTCGGCTTGCCCGATGCGGCCGGTGCCGCGGGCGTTTCCTTGCGCGGGGCCGCCGCCGGTTCGTACGGCTTGAGGAACCACGGATCGATCTTTTCGCGGCGCGGCGCACCGTAGCTGCGCGGGGCGCGGTCGGGGCGTTCCGTGCGCTCGGCGCGCGGGCTGTCCGATTCGCGGCGGCCGCCACGGCGGTCGCCCGGGCGCTCGCTGCGCTCGACGCCGCGCGACGGGGAGATGCCCGTCAGTTCGCCGCGCGTGATGGTCTGCTTGATCAGCTTCTCGATGTCAACCAGCAGGCGCTCGTCCTTGTCCGAATACACGGACAGCGCATCGCCCGTGGCGCCGGCGCGGCCCGTGCGGCCGATGCGGTGCACGTAATCTTCCGCGTTGTACGGCAGGTCGTAGTTGATCACGCACGGCAGGTCGGTGATGTCGAGGCCGCGGGCCGCGACGTCGGTCGCGACGAGCACGTCGATGTCGCCGTTCTTGAACGCGTCCAGCGCGGCGATGCGCTCCTGCTGCGTCTTGTCGCCGTGGATGGCGGAGGCCTTGATGCCGGCCTGCTCGAGGTAGCGTGCCAGGCGCGACGCGCCGATCTTGGTGTTCGAGAACACGAGAACCTGCTTCAGGTCGCGCGCGCGGATCAGGTGCTCGACGACGTTGCGCTTCTGCTCCTCGTCGACCTTGTACAGCACCTGGGTGATCGAGGTGTTGGTGGCGTTGCTGCGCGCGACTTCGATCGTCAGCGGGTCGTTCAGGAAGCTGGACGCCAGCTTCTTGATCTCCGGCGAGAACGTGGCCGAGAACATCAGGTTCTGGCGCTTCTTCGGCAGCAGGTTGATGATGCGCTGCAGGTCGGGCAGGAAGCCCATGTCGAGCATGCGGTCGGCTTCGTCCATCACGAGCATCTGGACCTGGGCCAGGCTGATGTTCTTCTGCTCCACGTGGTCGAGCAGGCGGCCCGGCGTGGCGATGACGATCTCGACGCCGCGGCGCAGGATCTCGGTCTGCGGCTTCATGTCCATGCCGCCGAAGACGACGGTGGAGCGCAGCGGCGTGTGCTGGGCATAGGCCTTGACGTTCTCGGCAACCTGGATCGCCAGTTCGCGCGTCGGCGTCAGCACGAGGGCGCGCACGGCATGGCGCGCGGGCGACATGCTCGTGTTGGCATGCGGCAGCAGCAACTGGATGATCGGCAGCGAGAAGCTCGCCGTCTTGCCGGTGCCGGTCTGGGCCGCGCCCATGACGTCGCGGCCCTGCAGGACGATGGGGATCGCCTGGGCCTGGATCGGGGTCGGATGGACATAGCCCTGGTCCGACAGCGCACGCTGGATCTCAGGCGCGAGGCCGAAATCGGCGAAGCGCACGGTCGGCGCGCCGCCAGCTTCAATAGTGGTCGGTGTTTCAGACATGTTTTCTTTCGGGCAATGAATCGTTGCGTTCTACGGCCGGGCTGCAGCCCAGGCTGGGCCAACGCGGGTAAACCGGGGTGACGGGACGCGCCTCGCGCGGGCTTGGCCGGGAGCGGCGGCTTAGGCTGACGTAGAGAATCTAAATCGCGCTCAAGGTTACCTCAAATCCTACCCCCTGTATATGAAATCCGTGTTTTTACCTACCTTTACGCGCCTTTACAGCTTTAAATCGCTTACCGGACCGATAATTCTTTGAATAAATAGTTCATTAAATAAAGGATTCAGCATGGTAGCGAGCATCAGCGGTGGCCTGTCGACGTGGGCCGATTCCGTCTTTTCCAAACTCGATACGAAGAACCGGGGCTATATCGAGAAGACCGACCTGCAGAGCGCGCTCTCGGCGACGGACGATGGCGGCGGCATGCAGTCGGGCGACATCGACGACGCGTTCAGCGCCCTCGACGGCGATGGCGACGGCAAGGTCACCAAGAGCGAGCTCACGGATGCGATGACGAAGCTGTCCGACCAGCTCAACGCCCAGTTCGACGCGTCGCGCGTGAACGGCGGCGGCATGCGGCCGGACGGTCCCCCGCCCGGTCCGCCGCCGGGCGGTGCGGGCGGCGCGGGCGGCGCGGGCGGCGCGGGCGGCAGCACGAGCAGCACCGGCAGCACCGGCGACTCGACCGAGCCGGCCGACACCAACGGCGACGGTACCGTCAGCGCCCAGGAACAGGCGGCGTACGAGACGAAGCGGGCCGGCGAATCGGACAGCGGCCAGACGGCCAAACCGCACCACGAGCGCGACCCGATGCGCGAATTCGCCCATGCGCTGCAGTTGTTGAAGGCGTATTCGGACGACGGCGACACGTCCTCGACCAGCAGCGCCGTCAGCGTCGCGGCCTAAGAATCACTGCGCACCTTACCCAACGTCATCCCCGCGCAGGCGGGGATCCAATTCGCACGCATCGTCGCAGTGCACGCAAAATTGGGTTCCCGCCAAGGCGGAGGGCCAGTCCGGGAATGGCGACGTTTTATAACGCGTGAACAATCAGGACGTGATCAAGCCGTGCTCGTCGAGCACGTCATGCAGCAGCTCCAGCCGGATCATCGGATTGTCCAGCATGAGCATGCTCTGCTTCTGGTGATTGGGCAGCGGCAGCAGCTCGCACCAGCGGTTGGCCACCCAGCCGCAATCGTCCAGGCGGAACGGCGGCTGCACGGGCCAGCGGCTCTGCGGCACGTCGTGCAGTGACGCCAGCACGCGGTCGAGCGCATCGGCCGCGCCTTTCAGGTCGGACGGGATGCGCACGATGTGATCGTCTTCCAGCAATTCCGCCTCGGCCATCCACAGGCCGTTCGTGCGGCGTTCGCTTTCCAGGACATTAAAACGCGCGCCGCCGCGGCACACCACCTGCAGCAGCCCCGGCGTGGAGGCCGTCGTGTCCTGCACGGAGGCCAGCGTGCCTGCGGACGCGAACTTTTCCGGGCCCTGCGGGGTACGCACCTCCTGGCCATGCGTCAGCAGCACGACGCCGAACGGCTCGTCTTCCGTCAGGCAATGGCTGATCATGTCGAGGTAGCGTACCTCAAAGATCTGTAGCGGCAGCACGCCATCCGGAAACAGGACCGTACTGAGCGGGAACAGGGGTAACGTGATCGTGGCCATGCGCGCATCATGACAGATTCGCCGCGCGGGACGGAGCACGATTGCACGTCCCGTCAGTCGTCCGGCGCGACGATCGGCAGGGTGCGGACGGCCTCGGCCAGGGCACGCAGGCGCCACCCGAGGCGCGCCCAGCCGGGATCGGGATGATTGCCCACGCGCACCGTGACGGCATGGCCGGGCGCCGCGTCGCAGGCGTACACGTAGTCGCCGGCCTGCTCGAACGGCAGGCGGAACGCGTGGCCCGGCAGCACGAGCACCTGCCCGAACACGTGCGGCGCGATGTCGCGGTTGTGCAGCAGCAGGACGTCGCGCACGCCCAGCGTCAGCTGCACCTCGGCCGGCACCAGGCCGGCATCCTCCCCGCGCAGGATGGCCGCGCCGCGCGGGAACACGAACGTGCGCTCGCGCGTCGGGTAGCGCACGGGCGCGAGCGCGGCCCACAGGAGGACGGCGACGAGGGCCAGCGCGGCCCCCCGGCGCACGCGCTGCAGCAGGCTCATCGTGGAGAAGTGGAAAGGCATCGGCATGGCGTAAAACGCTCATTGTAGCCGGACGGTACGCGCCCTGTTGTGCGCCGATTTCGTGGGCACCCGCGTATCCTGTCATGACGGCACGCTTGCCCTGCCGGCAATGGACCATTGCCACCTTTTCCCTTGTCGAGTACAGCGTACTGCATTCATGCCGCGTCCAGACCCATCGCCCGTTCCAGCCCCCCGCCCGTCGCCGCGCAGCCCGGTCCACCTTCCCCTGCTCCTGGCCGCGCTCGCGTTTCTCGCCGCGCTGATCGTGACCTATATGGTGGCCGGCAATGCGCAGCGGACCGCGGCGGCGGAACTGGCCGGCAATTTCAATTTCCGCGCACGCGACATGGCGGCGAGCATCGACCGGCGCATGGACGTCTACGAGGAAGTGCTGCTGGCCACGAGCGGCTTCCTGCGCGGCTCGGTCGAGATCGACCGCGGTGCATTCGCCGAGTACTACGACCTGCTGCGCCTGAACGAACACTTCCCCGGCATCGAGGCGCTGGGCATCGCCGCGATCGTCCCGCCCGGTCGGCTCGACACGCACGTCGCCGCGATGCGTGCCGAAGGCTTTCGCGACTATGCGATCAAACCGCCCGGGCTGCGCCCCGTGATCACGTCGATCACGCGCATCGAACCGTTCTCGGGACGCAACCTGCGTGCGTTCGGCTACGACATGTTCAGCGAGCCGGTGCGGCGCGCGGCGATGGTGCAGGCGCGCGATACCGGCCATGCGGCCGCCACCGGCAAGGTCGTGCTGGTGCAGGAAGGCGGCAACGGCGGCCAGCCCGGCTTCCTGATGTACATGCCGGTGTACGAGGCCGGCCTCGTGCACGACTCGCTCGACGCCCGGCGCGCCGCCATCATCGGCTGGGTGTACGCGCCGTTCCGGATGAACGACCTGATGCGCGGCCTGGGGGGCGAGCACGCGGACGATCTGCTCGTCGAGATCTACGATGGCCTGGCGCCCACCGCGGACGCCCTGCTCTACCGGTCGTCCGGCGCCGGCCCCGCCGGCCGCAAGCCGCTGCTGAGCTACCAGACGACGGTCGACAGCGCCGGCCGCACATGGACCGTCGCCATCCACTCGATGCCCCGTTTCGAGGCATCGCTGGAGCGCCGCACGACCGTCGCGATCGCGCTGACGGGCATCGGCCTGGGCATGCTGTTGGCGCTCGTCGTCTGGCTGCTGGCCTCCGAACGCCGCCGCGCGCTGCAGCTGGCACAGGGGATGACGGTGGAACTGCGCGCCTCGCGCGACCGCATCGACGCCGAACGCGAGCGCGTGCGCCTGATCCTGCAGACGGCGTACGACGCCTTCATCGCCATCGCACCCGACGGCCGCATCACGGACTGGAACCTGCAGGCCTGCAAACTGTTCGGCTGGCGCGAGGACGAAGCGGTGGGGCACGACGTGCTCGACCTCCTGGTCCCGGCGTCCGGGCGCGCGGCGTGGCGGGACTGCCTGGTGCAGTTCGCCCAGAGCGGCACCTGCGCGATGCTGACGGGCCCGACGGAAACGACGGCGCTGACGCGCGACGGCCACGCGATCCCGGTGGAGGTCGCGATGACGCCGCTGGCGACGAAGCACGGCTACGGCATCACGGCGTTCGTGCGCGACATCCGCCCGCGCAAGGAAACGGCGGAACGCGAGCGCCAGCGCCAGCAAGGCCTGGAGGAAGCGCGCGCCGCGCTGCTGCGCTCACAGAAGCTGGAAGCCGTCGGCAAGCTGACCGGCGGCGTGGCGCACGACTTCAACAACATCCTGCACATCATCAGCGCCAACGTCCAGCTGATGCTGCGCAGCGACGACAACGGCCGCAAGCGCCTGCTGAACATCCTCGACGCCGTCGAACGGGGCAAGAAGCTGGCCGCCCAGCTGCTCGCCTTCGCGCGGCGCCAGCCGCTGCACCCGAGCGTCGTCAACCTGGCCCAGCTCATCGAGCGCATGGACGCGCTGCTGCACCGCGCCGTCGGCGACAGCGTCGCGATCCGGTTGACCATCGCACCCGACCTGTGGAACGTCCTCGTCGATCCGAACCAGCTGGAAAACGTGCTGCTGAACCTCGTGATCAACGCGCGCGATGCAATGGAGGGCGGCGGCACCGTCACCATCACGCTGTCCAACATCACGGTCGATCCGGCCGACCAGCTGGCCTACCCCGGCATCCGCCCCGGCGAATTCGTCACGATCGCCGTCAGCGACACGGGCAGCGGCATGCCGCCCGACGTGATCGAGCGAGCGTTCGAACCGTTCTTCACGACCAAGCCCGAGGGCAAGGGCACGGGCCTGGGCCTGTCGATGGCGCACGGCTTCGTCAAGCAGAGCGGCGGCCATATCCGGCTGGCGAGCCGGGAGGGAGAAGGCACGACCGTGACCATCTACCTGCCGCGCGCGCTGCAGGACACGCCCGATCCCGCCTTCGTGCCCGTGCCGCACTGACGCACCGAGTATCTGGTATCACCACCGCAGGAGAAGTCTTGAGCAATACCGACCACCACCACGCCGACGCCCTCGACGCCGCACCGCGCGCCCCGGGTTTCGACAACTCGATCGCCTTTCTGGCGCAAGGCTACGAGTTCATGCCGCGCCGTTACGCCGCGCTGGACAGCGACATGTTCGCGACCCGCCTGATGCTGCGGCGCGTGCTGTGCGTGCGCGGCGAGGACGCGGGCCGCATGTTTTATCAACCCGGCCGCTTCACGCGCCGCCACGCGCTGCCGGCGACGACGATGGCCCTGCTGCAGGACTTCGGCAGCGTCATGGCGCTGGACGGCGAGGCGCACAAGAAGCGCAAGGCCATGCTGATGTCGTTGTTCAGCCCCCTGGAGCGGCAGCGCCTCGTCGGCCTGGCCGCGGCCGAATGGCGCACGCGCTTCGCGCAGTGGACGGGCAACTCGCAGGTCGTCGTGCACGAGGCCGCGCAGGAAGTGCTGTGCCGCGCCGTGTGCCACTGGGCCGGGATTCCGGTCAGCGCGGAGGACGCGCGGGAGCGCACGCGCGAATTCGCGCGGATGATCGCGGGCGCCGGTTCGGCCGGCCCGCGCAACTGGCGCGGCCACCTCGCGCGTGCCCGCACCGAGCAATGGGCCCGCGCCCTCGTCGACGCCGTGCGCGCCGGCCAGGTCCAGCCGGCGTTCGACAGTCCGCTGAACGTGATCGCACGCCACCGCGACGCCGACGGGGAACCCATGCACCGCAAGCACGCGGGCGTGGAACTCATCAACCTGCTGCGCCCGACGGTGGCCGTGGCGCGCTACATCGTGTTCGGCCTGCTGGCGCTGCACGACCATCCGGAATCACGCGCGCGCATCGCGGCGGGCGACGACGCGTACACGACGTGGTTCATGCAGGAAGTGCGGCGCTACTACCCGTTCATCCCGGCGATGGGCGGCCGCGCCCTGCACGCCTTCGACTGGCACGGGATGCATGTGAAAAAGGGGACGTGGGTGTTGTTCGACCTGTACGGCACGAACCACCACCCCGCGATCTGGGGCGACCCCGAGGTGTTCCGGCCGGAGCGCTTCGACCGCCGGCAGAGCAGCGGTTTCGATTTCGTACCGCACGGCGGCGGCGACCATTACTCGGGCCACCGCTGCCCGGGCGAATTCGTGACGGGCGACCTGGTGAAGTCGGCGCTGCAGTTGTTCGCCGGCGAGATCGCCTACGACGTGCCGCCGCAGGACCTGACGGTCGGCATGCGCAGGATTCCGACGTTGCCGGCGAGCGGGTTCGTGATCAAGAACGTGAGGACCACGCGGCCCTAAGCAACGTCGTCCCCGCGAAAGCGGGAATGACGGCGGTCAGCGCACCAAGCGTCCATCCAGCACGCGCACGCGCTCGCCATTGCGGAACCGCGGCACGCCCTTCTCCGTGAAGGTGCGGTACCCGCCGGCCGCCATCTTCACGCGCACGTCCGTATAGGTTTCCGCCTTCATGTTGCGCTCGATGCGGTTGCCCGCATAGGCGCCGCCCACCGCGCCCGCCACCGTGGCCAGGGTGCGGCCGCGGCCGCTGCCTACCTGGTTGCCCAGCAGGCCGCCGACGACCGCACCGCCCACGCCGCCGACGCCGCTGGCGCGCTCGGGTTCACGTTTGTACGTATGGTTCGAGACGACCGTGGCGCAGTTGCGGCATTGCGCTTCGGCGCGCGGATGGTGGTCGGGTGCGGCCTGGGCTGCAAATGGCGCGGCGAGGACCGCGGCGACGAGGGCGGCACGGGCGGTGTGACGGATAGCAAATGCTTGCATGGTGTTCCCCTTACATATCGTTGTAACAAATATGTGTACAGAGTAACGGTCATGCGCCAATGTGGAAAGAGTGAAACAGTATCAATTGCAAGTGAGTGTAACCGCCCATTTTTGGTGCAATATGGAATGATGCTTGCCATAAATGCGTTATTCTGTCTTTTCGATGCAACTTTTCGGTGCCACGCCGCGAAAGTTTCTCTATAGTACTGACATGTGATTATTTGAAACAATTTACAGAAGACGGGCTGTTACCGCAGGCCTTTGTCATCCCATGTCCACGTCCATGTCGTCACGCACCCTGTCCGTCATCGTCTGCACCGCCGTGCTGGCCTGGCCCACCGTCGCGCTCGCCGGCGCCGACATGGAAACCGGCGACATCCGTGCGCTGAGTACGATCCCCCTCGAGGAACTGATGCAGATGCGGGTCGTCACGGCCGCATCGAAATTCGCCCAGCCGATCAGCGACGCACCATCGTCCGCGGTCGTGCTCATCGCCTCCGACATCCGCGACCATGGCTGGCGCACGCTGGCCGACGCGCTGGCCACGCTGCCCGGCCTGTACGTGACGGACGACCGCAACTACACGTACCTGGGCGCGCGCGGCTTCCTGCGTCCGGGCGACTACAACAGCCGCTTCCTGCTGCTGGTCGACGGCATGCGCATCAACGACGCCGTGTACGACCAGGCCCTCATCGGCACCGCGGGCCTGATCGACATGGACATGGTCAAGCGCATCGAATTCGTGCCCGGTCCCGGCTCGGCCGTGTATGGCTCGAACGCGCTGTTCGGCGTGATCAACGTCGTCACGCGCGACGGCAGCGGCCTGTCCGGCGTCCAGGGCGCCGTCACCGCGGCCGGCCAGGGCGAGCGCAAGGCCCGCACCAGCTACGGCTGGCACGGCCAGAACGGCGCCGACCTGCTGCTGTCCGCCAGCGCCTTCAACCGCGCGGGCCGCGACCTGTACTACCCGGAGTTCGACGCCCCCGAGACCAACAACGGCATCGCCCGCCACCTCGACTGGGACCGCGCCCAGAACTTCCTCGCCAAGGGCAGCTTTGGCGGCGTGACGCTCACGGCCAGCCACGTCGCGCGCACCAAGGGGATCCCGACGGGATCCTTCGGCGCCGTGTTCAATACGCCGAACCAGACCCGCGACACGCAGACGATCATCGGCCTCGCGTGGAACCGCCAGCTCGCGCCCGCGCTGGCGCTGGCGGTCCAGCTGCAGTCGGGCCAGGCCGATTACGAGGGGCCAGGCTGGTATCCGGACATCGAGGGCGTGGTCCGCCAGAACGTCGACGGCGCCCACGCGCGCTGGTACGAAGCCAGCGCGCACGCGACGCTGACGAACCTGCCGGGCCAGAAGATCGTGATCGGCGCCGAGCTGGGACGCGACGCGCACCGCGACCAGTACAACTACAACCAGCAGCCCTACGAATTGCTGCTGCAGGACCACCGCGACGCGATGCGCCGCGCCGTGTTCGTGGAAGACGAGATCCGCCTGCCGGCCGGCTTCCTCGTCAACGCCGGCGTGCGCTACGACGACCGCGAAGACCCGGACATGCATCGCTTCAGCCCGCGCGTGGCCGTCGTGTACAAGGCGACGCGGTCCGACACCGTCAAGCTGATCGCGGGCAGCGCCTTCCGCGCGCCCAACGCCTACGAGATGTATTACGCGCTGCCGGAGATGGCAGGCGGCCTGCTCCCCAACCCGAACCTGCGCCCGGAAAAGATCGCGACGCGCGAGCTGGTGCTGGAACACGTCCTGGCAGGCGGCGGCCACGCCACGCTGTCCCTGTTCCGCTACGCGGTGGACGACCTGATCAGCCAGCAGATCGAGCCGGGCACGGGCATGCTCATCTTCCGCAACATCGACCATGCCGATGCCCGCGGCCTGGAAGCCGCGCTCGACCGCGACTTCGGCGCCGTACGCCTGCGCGCCAGCTATTCCTGGCAGCTGGCGCGCGGCACCGGCGGCGTGCCCCTGATCGATTCGCCACGCCACCTGGCCAAGGCCAACCTCACGGCGCCGCTGGGCTGGCGCGGCGGCCGCGTCGGCGCCGAGCTGCAGTGCAGCGGCAAGCGCCTGGCCGACCAGGGCGCGGCCGGCGGCTACTGCGTCGCCAACGTCACGCTCTCCGCGCTGCGGCTGCTGCCGCGCACCGAGCTGTCGCTCAGCGCCTACAACGCCACCGGCAAGCGCTATGCCGACGTGGCCGGCCCCGCCTTCGTGCAGACCGCGCTCGCGCGCGAAGGCCGCACGCTGGCCGCGAAACTCGACTGGCGGTTCTGACGATGATCCGCGCCCTCGCTATCCTGGCGATTGCAACCGGCCTGGGCCTGGCGGCCGGCGTCTGCCGCGCCCAGGTCGAGGGCAAGGACATGAAGGCGGCGTACATCTTCAACTTCGCAATGTTCACGACCTGGCCGGATGCCGCCGCCAAGGGGCCGCTGTTCGTGTGCGTGAATCCGGACAATCCGCTGTGGTCCGCGCTGAGCGCCCTGAACGGCAAGCCGGTCAACGACCGCCCCTGGACCGTGACGGACCTGGCGCATCCGAAAGCCGCGCACTGCGACATCGCCGTGCTGGCGCGCTCGATGGAGCGGCCGGCCGCGTTGGCGGCGGGCGTGCTCGTCGTGCGCGACGGCGCCGGCGGCAAGGCCGCCATCACGCTCGTCGAGGACGATGAACACATCCGCTTCGACATCGACACGCAGGAAGCGGCGAAGAGCGGCCTGCGCTTTTCTTCCCACCTGCTGCGCCTGGCGAGGAACGTGTTATGAACCCGACGACGGCACGCCGCCCCGGAGAACTGAGCCGCATGCTCGGCATGGGCCAGCTGCTGGCCGCGGCCGCCGCGCTCGGCGTGGCCTGCTGCATCCTGCTCGCTTACCAGTTCGTCGCGCTGCGCCGCAACCTCACCGACGACCTCACCGTGCAGGCCGCGATCATCGCCGACAACGTTGCGGCCACATTGATGTTCCACGACCAGGACGCGGCGCACGAGATGCTGCGTTCGTTCCGCCACTCGTCGTTCCTCGCCGCCGCCACGGTGTACGACCGCCAGGACGTCGAATTCGCCGCCTACCGCAACGGTGCCGTCGACGATACGCCGTCGCTGCTGCGCGACTGGACGCTGTTCACGCCGCTCTCGGTGGCGCGGCCCGTCCGCTACCGCGGCATGGCGCTGGGCCGGGTCGTACTGACGGCCGACACGGTCGGCATCCGCAACGGCCTGCTGCGCTACGGCGCCCTGCTGGCCCTGGCCTCGCTGGGCGCGCTGGTGACGACGTCCATGCTCACGCGCCGCACCAAGGCCCGCATGCGCCGCGCCGAATCGCAGCTGAAGCACCTGGCCTACACGGACACCGTGACCGACCTGCCGAACCGCCGCTGCACCTACGAAGCGCTGGAGCTCGAAATCGCCATGCGCACCGAGGGCGGCGGCCGCATCGGCCTGCTCTTGATCGACCTCGACAACTTCAAGGTCGTCAACGACACCGCCGGCCACGCCGCCGGCGACCGCCTGCTGCAACAGGTGGCAAGCCGGCTACGCGCGACGGCGCGCCCCAGCGACCGCATCGGCCGCATCGGCGGCGACGAATTCGCCGTCATCGTCGCCCCGCTCGACGATGCGGCCGAGCTGGAACGCGCGGGCCAGCGCATCGTGGCCGCGCTGCGCCAGCCGCTGCAGGTCGAGGGGATCGAAGTGATGCCCACCGCCAGCATCGGCGCCTGCGTGTTCCCGGACGACGCGCACACGATGAGCGAACTGCTCAGCAACGCCGACGCCGCCCTGTACCGCGCCAAGGGCAAGGGCCGCGACAACGTGGTCCTGTTCGAGCGCGACATGATCCTCGCCACGCAGCGGCGCGCGCGCCTGGAACGCGACCTGCGGCGCCACCTCGAGGCCGGCCTGCTGGAACTGTGCTACCAGCCGCAATACGCCTGCGGCTCGCGCAAGATGGTCGGCGTGGAAGCGCTGCTGCGCTGGCCGCATCCGGATCAGGGTTATATCTCGCCGGCGGAATTCATCCCCATCGCCGAGGAAAGCGGCCTGATCGTCGAAGTCGGCAAGTGGGTGCTGGACCGCGCCTGCCGCGACGCCGTCGCGCTGTACCGCCAGACCGGCACGTGGCTCAGCATGGCCGTCAACGTCTCCGCGCGCCAGCTGCGCGACAAGGATTTCATCCGCGTCGTCGAAAGCACGCTGGCGCACACGGGCCTGCCCGCGGACCGGCTCGAGCTGGAGCTCACGGAAAGCATGCTGATGGAAGACCTGGACGGCGCCGTCGAATTCATGCACAACGTGCGCGCGCTGGGCGTACGCCTGTCGATCGACGACTTCGGCACCGGCTATTCGTCGCTCGCCTACCTGCAGACCTTCCCGATCAACCACCTCAAGATCGACCGCAGCTTCGTCCGCCTGCTGCCCACGTCGGGCACGACGATCGCCGGCGCCGTGATCGCCCTCGCCCACGGCTTCAGGCTGACCGTGGTCGCCGAGGGCGTCGAGGAACCCGAGCAGTTCGAATGGCTGCGCGAGGCCGGCTGCGACTACGTGCAGGGTTACCTGCTGGCGCGCCCGCTGCCGCTGGCGGCCCTGCGTGCGCGCGTGCTCGAGGAATGCGTGCCGGCGGCCTGAGCCGCTTTCAATCCGGCGCCGGCCCGTCCACGATCGGGCGCGGAGCGAGCTCCCTTGGTGCGGGTCCGCTTCCGGCAACAAACCGTGCCGAACATCAAGCCTTACGGCGCCCGCGCGACGATGGTATCTTGTCGAGGCAAGTCCAGGGGAACCTCTTCAAGGAGAACACACGATGGCAGCGAAAAAGATCCTGTTGTTGACCGGCGATTTTGCGGAAGATTACGAAACCATGGTGCCGTTCCAGGCGCTGCTGGCGGTAGGCCACACGGTGCACGCCGTCTGCCCCGGCAAGAAGAAGGGCGACAAGGTCAAGACCGCGATCCACGATTTCGAAGGCGACCAGACCTACACGGAAAAGCCCGGCCACCAGTTCGCGCTGAACGCCGATTTCGCCGAAGCGAGCGCGGACGACTACGACGCCCTCGTCATCGCGGGCGGCCGCGCGCCGGAATACCTGCGCCTCGATCCGCAGGTGATCGCGCTGGTGCGGGGCTTTGCGCACGCCGACAAGCCGATCGCCGCCGTCTGCCACGGCGCCCAGCTGCTGGCAGCCGCCGACGTCATCCGCGGCAAGCGCGTGTCGGCCTATCCCGCCTGCGCGCCGGAGGTCAAGCTGGCCGGCGGCGAATATGCCGACATCCCGGTCGACCAGGCCGTCACGGACGGCAACTTCGTCACCGCCCCGGCCTGGCCCGCGCATCCGCAATGGATCGCGCAGATCCTCAAACGGCTCGGGACCGACATAACGCTGTAGTTCGGGCGGTAACGTCAGGCCGCCTCGGCGGGCGCGGTCGTTTCGTCTGGAATATGGGCGCACACGCGGTCGCGGCCGCCCCGCTTGGCCCGATACAATTCCTCGTCGGCGTGCTTGATGACGACGCCGACCGCGTCGCGCTCGTGGTGCTGTGCCACGCCGAACGATGCCGTGACGCGCAGGCCAACCGGCCACGCCTGCTGGTGCAGCCTGCGGCGCAGGTTTTCCGCGAGAGTCCGTCCCTGGTGCACGTTGGTCACCGGACAGACGATGAGGAATTCCTCGCCGCCCCAGCGCACGAGGCGGTCCGACGAACGGATGCCGGACGCGATGACGCTGGCAAACTTGCGCAGGACATCGTCGCCCACGTCGTGGCCATGCGTGTCGTTGATCGATTTGAAGTGGTCGATGTCGATGAAGATCACGGCCATCGGATCGGCCAGCAGGCTCGACGTACTCATCAGCGCCGCCCGCAGGCCCTGCCGGTTCAGCGCGCCCGTGAGCGGATCGATGTGCGCCTGCCCGGCCAGGTCGCGGGCCTCGAGCTCGAGCGCCTTGTTGACCTCCTTGAGCAAGGCGATGGCCGCCTCCCGGTCCTTCAATTCCGTACGCAACGACAGCGTGACGGCCACCAGCCAGCCGACGGCGCACAGGACCCAGGCGCTCACCAGCCCCATCAGCAATGTATTCAGGGCGATCACCTTGCCGTGCAACTGCAGTCGGCGCAACGTGAACACATGCACGCCGTCCTTGCCGTCGCCCCTGATCAGCAACTCGACGCGCGCGATATTGTCGACATTGACGGCCGCGTGCTCCATCGACGGCTTGACCATGTCCTTCCACCAGGGTGCCACAGCGAACCATTTGAGCGGAATGCGTAACTCGCCGTCGGCCGGCAAATCGAGTTTATCGACCTGGTGGACCTTGAAGGTCTCCCACTGGTCGAGCCGCGTCAACCCTTTCTCGACCTGGGCCAGGGCCATACTGAAGTCCGGGTTCCCGGTGCCGGAATAGTGTCCGTCAATGGTCATGTAATCGAACGTTGACATGTCCATACCCACATTCCCCTTGAGAAGATTGAACGTGAGTTTGCAATATGGCCATCCGTACTTCGGGACGACATGACAATGCACGACCAGGTCGCGCCCTTTCTTTTCGATCACCCCGACCGAAGCGCCGCCTTCGCCGCTGCTGCGATCATCCTCGATCCAGACCTGGAAATGATCGCCGGTCAGCTCGACCACCTCCTCCATGCCGACGCGCTGCCAGGTGAGCAGAACGATCGTCAGCAGCAATAGCCCGCCGAACACGTAACGGGCATAGCCGACGATACGGGCTAACGGCTGAAGCGAGGCGATGGACGCGGACATAATCGTTATACGCTATGACGTCAGGCCGCCGCGGCGTTAGCGATCATGTCGGCCGGAACATAGGCGCAAACGCGGTCGCGGCCGCCCTGCTTGGCGCGATACAGCTCTTCGTCGGCGTGCTTGATGACGACACCGACTTCATCGCGCTCGTGATGCTGCGCCACGCCGAACGAGGCTGTGACATGCAGATCCGCCGGCCACGCCTGCTGGTGCAGCGCACGGCGCAGGTTTTCCGCGAGAGTCCGTCCCTGGTGCACGTTGGTCACCGGACAGACGATGAGGAATTCCTCGCCGCCCCAGCGCACGAGGCGGTCGGACGAACGGATACCGGACGCGATGACGTTGGCGAACTTGCGCAGGACATCGTCGCCCACGTCGTGGCCATGCGTGTCGTTGATCGATTTGAAGTGGTCGATGTCGATGAAGATCACGGCCATCGGATCGGCCAGCAGGCTCGACGTGCTCATCAGCGCCGCACGCAGGCCTTGCCGGTTCAGCACGCCCGTGAGCGGATCGATGTGCACCTGCCCGGCCAGGTCGCGCGCTTCAAGTTCGAGCGCCTTGTTGACCGTCCTGAGCAGCGCGACGGCCGCCCGGCTGTCCCGCAGTTGCGAGCGCAGCGACAGCGTGAGGATCGCGAGCCAGCCGACGGCGCACGATACCCATGCGGCCACGATCCACATCAGCAGCGTGTCGCGGCTGATCATCTTGCCGTGCAGGCGCAGGGCGTGCAGGGTGAAGACGTGCTCGCCTTCCTTGCCGCCGCCATTGATCATCAATTCCGCGCGCGCGACGTTGTCGACATTGACCGCGGAATGCGCCAGCGTCGGCTTCGCCATGTCCTTCCACCACTGCGCCACGCCAAACCACTTGATCGGTATCACGAAGACTTTGCCATCGGGCGGCAGGTCGAGCGCATCGATCTGGTTGATCTTGTAGGTTTGCCACTGGTCGAGGTGGGTCAGCCCTTCTTCGATATCCGCAAGCACCAGGCCGAATTTCGACGCCCCCGGCCCGGCATATCGCCCCTCGATGGTCAAGAAGTCGAAACGGGACATGTCCATGCCCTTCTCCCCCTTGAGGAAATTGAAACTCAACTTACAGTACGGCCATGGGCTCTTCGACGCGATATGGCAGTGCACGATGAGGTCCTGCCCTTTGCGCTCGAGCGAGGCCACGGAAGCGCCACCGCCCGACCGGTCATCCTCTACCCACAGCGGAACGTGATCGCCGGTCAACTCGACGACCTTTTCCATGCCATAGCGCTGCCATACGAGCAGGATGACCGTGATGAGCAGCAAGCCCGCGAAGACATAGCGGGCATAGCCGAGGAGCCGGACCAAGGGCTGCAGCGAGGTTTCAGTGGGGGGCACCGACATGGTGAGTTTCTTAGAGATTCTTGCGATACAGCAAGATACCTCACCATTTAGGTGCATGCAATAAAACTGAAAAGCAGTGTTGCCAATCGGTATCAGTTAATGCGAATGGCGAACAAATTGGACGTCGTCCTGCTGACGCGGAATAACCCCAATTTGAACACCGTCCCGACACCGAACCCCGGCCGTCCCGCATGGCCGAACAAGACCGATGCGCGGCGGCTGCCGGACGGTGCGTCGGCGGGCGAGCGCGCGTTTGCCGGGGACGGCGTCGCGGACGGCCTGCTGCGCGGAACGTTCAAGAAACGGCGCGCTCGAACTTCATGACCCAATTCGTTTCCCACGTCGCGCCGCCATCCTTCGAGAACGCCTGCTGCCAGCGGGCGCTCGCGGCCGTGATGTCCGTCCAAAGGAAGCGTACGCGGATCGGTTGGCTGTCCAGGGTGTCGTCGGCAAAGAAGGTACCGGTGCCGTCCTTGAACGCGCCCACGACCGGGACGCCCAGGTCATGGGGCTGGCGGCTGTCGAGCCACCAGATCGACCACTGATCCGTCGCCGGATCATAGGCGCGGATCGAGGCCGCACGATAGGTGCCTGACGGCGTTTCCAGCACGTTGTCGTCGACGTTCGCCTGGCCGTCCAATAGCGGTCGCAGGGAACATGTCCCGCTAAACTCTTCCCATTCGGTGCATCCGACGAGGCGTTCCTTGAGACGCCGATGGCGGACTGTCCAGTGGCCGACGAGGAAATCGAAATCGTTCATGGTGGGATCCTTATGCATGGATGGCCGAACGGACTGTCGGCGCGAGTTTCATGGAATGGGGCGGCTGTTTGAGCCACTGCGACAGGGCCGGCGTCACGTTCCGTTCGATCGGCTCCTTGAACACGGCCACGCTGACGAGCACGTGCTCGCCTTCACGCACGGGCAGGCGCGGGAAATTGTTCGGGCTCGGTTCGGTGACATACCAGCCTTGCGCCAGCGCCCCGTCCCTTTGCAGAACGCACGTCATGCGCTCGCGGCAGACGTCGAGCAGTGCCGGGCCCGCGACATCGTTCAGGGTGAACACGGTGATGTCCACGAAGCCGTCCGCGCCCCCTGCCCTGCGTGCGGGATCATGCGCGAGACCGGCGCCGTGCCACGCCGGGCGCAGCAGCAGGACGTCGTCGGAATCGATCATGGTCGCGTTCGCCGCGTCGCGATGGGCCGCCCAGACCGGACCGCCGTAGAAGCCTTGCAGGCCGCGTGCACGCGACGGCATGTCGGCAAAACCACGCAGCCAGACGAAGCGGTCCGGATCATCCAGATCGCGGAACTGGCCCATCACGCTCATGCCTTCCGCTTCCTGGGACTCGACGAATTCACGGTCGAACAGCTCGATCAGCGCATCGCGCTTTCGCGGGTGCAGCGTGTACTGGCGCAGTTCGACGACCTGGGGATGTGTCGGTGGCATGGCGGGCTCCTCGTTGGTATCAATGCAGGCAGTATCGAATAGAATATCTGCCACCTGATGTCATATATTCCGCCCGACCATGCGCGCCAGCCGCCTGCTTTCCATCCAAATGATGCTTGAGACACGCGGCCCCATGAGCGCCGCCGCGCTCGCCGAGGCGCTGGAAATCTCCGTGCGCACGCTGCACCGCGACATCGACCAGCTCACCGCCGCCGGTGTGCCGATCTACGCCGAACGGGGCCGCACCGGCGGCTTCCGGCTGCTCGACGGCTGGAACACGCGACTGACCGGCCTGACCCCGGCCGAAGCGCAAGTCGTCTTCCTCAGCGGCCTGGCCGGCCCGGCAGCCGACCTCGGCCTCGACAAGCCGCTGCAGGGCGCGCAACTCAAGTTGCTGACGTCGCTGCCGGAATCGTCGCGCTCGGAAGCGCAGAAGATGCAGTCGCGCTTTCACCTCGACCCGGTCGACTGGTATCGCGAGGCGGATGCGGTGCCGTGCCTGGCAGTCGTCGCCGAAGCACTCTGGTCGGAGAGGCAACTGAGCATGAGCTACGAGAGCTGGCGCGACGAGGTCGAGCGGGTCGTGCATCCGCTGGGGCTCGTGCTGAAGGCGGGTGCGTGGTACCTCGTCGCCGCGGCGGACGGCAAGCCGCGCACGTACCGGATCTCGAACGTGAAACGCGCGGCGATGCTGGAGCAGCGCGCAAAACGGCCGGCGCGGTTCGACCTGGCGCGCTACTGGGCGGAGTCCGTCGCGCGCTTCGAGGCCGAGCTTTATACGGACCATGCGGACGTGCTGGCGACGCCGGCCGGGCTCAAGAGTCTGCGTTACCTGAATACCGCCGTTGCCCGTGCCGTGGCGGACGCGCGGCCGTCGCGGCGGCGGGATGGGCGGGTCGCGTTGCGGATTCCGGTCGAGTCGGTCGAGCATGGGGCCGGCCAGTTGCTGCGCCTGGCGCCGGAGGTGGAGGTGACGGGGCCGGCCAGGCTCAGGGAAGCGATCGTTTCCAGGTTGCGGTGCCAGTCGGAGATGTATGGCTGCTGATATGCACCCCGCAATCCGGCCAGTGCCGGCCGCCCGGCCGAACGTCCTACAATAGAACGCCCGGCCGGACACCCGCGCCGGCGTCGACAAGGAGAGCAGCCATGCCAGCCGTCACCGAACGATTCGACGCAGTGATCATCGGCGTGGGCCAGGCGGCGTCCGCCCTGGCCAACCGCCTGGGAACGGCCGGCATGACCGTTGCCGTCATCGAACGCCGTGCCGTGGGCGGCACCTGTGTAAACGTCGGCTGCACGCCCACCAAGGCGATGGTGGCGAGCGCCCGCGTCGCCCGCCTGGCCGCGCGGGCCGGCGAATACGGCGTGACGATCGCGGGCGCGCCCGTGGTCGACATGGCGGCCGTGAACGACCGGACCCGCGCCATCGTCGGCAAGAGCCGCGCGGGACTCGAGCGCTGGATCACCGGGCTGCCCGGCTGCACGCTGATCCACGGCCATGCGCGCTTCGAGAGCGCGCGCACGGTGCGGGCAGGCGACCGTCTTCTGGAGGCGGACAGGATCTTCATCGACGTGGGCGGCCGCGCTTCGGCGTCGAACATCGAAGGACTCGGGGACATCGATTGGCTCAGCAGCAGCGACATGGTGACGCTGCGCGAACTGCCACGCCACCTGGTCGTCATCGGCGGCAGCTACATCGGACTGGAATTCGCGCAGATGTTCCGCCGTTTCGGTTCGCAGGTGACGGTGGTGGAACGCGGCGCGCGCCTCATGCCGCGCGAGGACAGCGACGTCTCGGACGAGATCCGCGCCATCCTCGAAGCCGAGGGCATCGCGTTCAGGCTGGACGCGGAATGCATCGAGGTACGCCCGCATCCGGAAGGCGGCGCGGTGATCACGCATGGCGGCAAGGAACAGACCGTCGGCAGCCACATCCTCGTGGCGGCCGGCCGCGTGCCGAACACGGACGACCTGGGCCTCGACAAGGCCGGCGTGCGCACCGGTCCGCACGGCCATATCGAGGTCGACGAGCAGTTGCGTACGAACGTCCCGGGCATCTGGGCGCTGGGCGACTGCAACGGGCGCGGCGCCTTCACGCACACGGCCTACAACGACTACGAGATCGTCGCCGCCAACCTGCTGGACGGCGAGTCGCGCTCGGTGAACGACCGCATCCCCGTCTATGCACTGTATATCGATCCGCCCCTTGGACGCGTCGGCATGACCGAGGAACAGGCGCTGGCGCAGGGCCGCACCGTTCGCGTCGGGAAGCGGCCCATGACGCGCGTGGGACGCGCCGTCGAAAAAGGCGAGGCCCAGGGCTCGATGCGGATCATCGCGGATGGGCAGACGGACGAGATCCTCGGGGCCGCCATCCTCGGCCCCGGCGGCGACGAGGCCGTGCACATGGTGCTGGCTGCAATGTCTGCCGGGATGACCTGCCGGCAGCTGACCCACGTGGTGGCGATCCACCCGACCGTATCCGAGCTGATTCCCACGATCGCCGGCGAACTGGACGCGCCGCACCCGGGCGGCGGCTGACGCGCGGCGCCGCTGCGCCGAACCGTTGACGCAAATCGGCATAGGTATGCTGCCGAGATGGCGTCGCATTTTTCATGCATAAGTTGCCTCAAAAATGTTGACGCTCCTGGGCGTTTTCGTAATTGCCACTCGAACAGCTGGTCGGCCAGACTCCTTTCAACTTTCGTTGAACGAGGACGCACGATGTTTTCGGATGCAGCCGCAAAACCGCTACGGACACGCCTGGAATTCGCACCCACCCACCCTGCCGACGGTTCGCTCTTTCTCATCTATATCACGCTGATCTGGATCGGGATGCTGCTCGGCTTCGGTCGTGAGATCGCGCAGCATATCGCGAACAATGACCCGCCCTACCCCGTGATCCTGCACGTGCATTCCGCCGTGTTCGCCACATGGCTGGTCGCGTTCACCGCGCAAATCCTGCTCGTTCGCGCAGGGAAGCCCGCCCTGCACCGGCGCCTGGGCATCGCGATGGCATTCGGTGTGGGCGTGCTCGCCATCGTCGGCCCGCTGACGGCTTATACGATCCAAAACCTGAAGTTCGGCACGCCGCACAGCGATCCGGCATTCCTGAGCGTGCAACTGGGCGATTTGATTGGTTTCGTTGGCCTGAGCGTGGCGGGCATCGTTTTCCGCAGGCGGGTGGCGGCACACAAGCGCCTGATGATGCTGGCGATCCTGCAACTGAGCACAGCGGGCTTTGCGCGCTGGCTGGGCGGTACGATCAGCGCCGCCTACCCGTTCGGCTACTGGGGGCAGAGTTTCTGGGCGACGTTCCTGATCCTGCATCTGACCAACGACGTGCTCGCGCTCGGCATCGGTGTGCACGACCTGCTGACCCGCGGGCGGTTGCATCCAGCCTACGTGATGGGTCTGGTCTGGAGTTTTGGCTGGCAGGTCACGCACGTCAGCCTATATCTGTGGCCGGCGTGGTTACCGGTGGCGAAGATGCTGCTGGGGCATTGAGACCAAAAAAATCAGGGGCTTGGCGGATGTTGCGCAAGCCCCTGATTCATTGCGGGTTTTTGGTAGGCCTCCCCGGAGTCGAACCGGGCACCAACGGATTATGAGTCCGCAGAAATCGCTATTCAGGCGTGTTGATCAATGTTGAAGATTTCGACAAAACCCTGAAAAATCATAGGCTTATGATTTTTTCAATGCCTCTTGGTGTTGATGGGAGTTCATTGATATACTCAAAATTCACTTACACAGCCGTTACATGGACCTCATGAACGGACAAGAGCATAGCAACGAATGTCGAGAGTAAAACTAACAGCAGGCCGCATCGAAGCGTTCAGGTGCGAGGACGGGAAATCGCAGTCGTTCCTGTGGCACGCGACAGTACATCAGCTTGCGCTGCGCGCCACCAGCACCGGAGCCAAAGCATTCATCTTTCAATCAACCTTGGCTGGCAAGACAATTCGCATGACCATCGGTTCGCCCAAGGCCTGGACGATCGAACAGGCCGAGAGCGAGGCCAGGAGGCTGCAAACTATCGTCGACAGCGGTAAGGATCCGCGCCAAGTCAAGCAAGACGAAATCGAGGCCATGAAGGCGGCTGCAGCCGAGAAGGCTGCAGCTGAAGAGGCTGCGAAACATGCGGCAGCACGAGACGCTCTCACCTTGAAGACAATTTGGGAAACGTACGTTGCGGACCGGACGCCGCACTGGGGCGAGCGCCACCGCGCTGACCACTTCAAACTCATCAAGGAAGGTGGGGAACCGCGGACGCGAAGCAAGAAGAAGGTGACGGAACCTGGCCCACTCGCGGCTCTCGCCCATGTTCGCCTTGTCGATCTCGTACCAGAACGAATCGAGGCGTGGGCAAAGGTCGAGGCGGCCAAAAGGCCGACAAGTGCAAGACTTGCGCACCGTATGCTCAAGGCGTTTCTGAACTGGTGCATGGAACATCCTGTCTACGGCAGCGCCGTTACCGCCAATGCTGCCCGCAGCAAGAGGGCTCGGGAGGTCTTGGGCAAGCCTGGCGTCAAACGTGACTCGCTACAGCGGGAACAGCTGGCAGCATGGTTTGCGGCAGTCCGTAGTCTTGGAAACCCGGTGATGGCGGCTTACCTGCAGACGCTGCTTCTCACTGGAGCGAGGCCGGGAGAAATCATGGCAATGCGCTGGGACGATCTGAACGTTCGATGGAAGGGGCTTACGATCAGGGACAAGGTAGAGGGCGAGCGCGAGATTCCGCTGACTCCATACGTAGCAACCCTTCTTGCTTCCCTACCCCGGCGCAATGACTGGGTGTTCTCGAGTACGAAAGGTGGACATATCACCAGTCCAAATTATCAGCTCAAATCGGTGTGTACGGTTGCTGGCATCGACGGGCTAACCCTGCACGGGCTGCGGCGATCGTTCAAGTCACTGTCGGAATGGCTCGACCTTCCTGCTGGTGTGATTGCCCAAATTCAAGGGCATAAGCCCAGTGCTACGGTTGAGAAGCACTATACGAATCGTCCCCTAGATTTACTTCGAATCCACCATGAAAAGCTAGAAGTATGGATTCTTGAGCAAGCAAGCGTCGATTTTACGAATTCAATGGCCAGGCTACATGCCATCACGGCGTAGATACAGCGCGGAGATCTCGTCCTTAGGCTGATTCACATGAATTCACCAGAAGTCTACGGCCACTCTTACGAGTATTGGGTACGTGCCGACTAAATGTCACTAGCTGGCTTATCGATCTTAATGGTAACACCAGATTCATCACCAAATGTTGTTGAGAAATCGTGAATGTGCTTGAGAATTGCCTCATCCCAAATGGCATTAAATTCTGTACGATAATTAAATATTAGATTAGGATTTTTACCGTATTTAACAACCCGCGCCACTGCTTGCCTTGATGGATGTTTGTAGCGAGATCCATTACTACTAAATAGGTAGCGAGGGCAATCAAGAGCCTTAACGAAATCTATTGAGACATTATTCTCACTACCATGGTGAGGAACTTTCACTAGATCAAAATGATAAGGAGCACTACCATAATGATCTTCAAGAGACGAAAGTAAACGCGACGGAAAAGCGTCGGCCCCGAATAAGACTCGAGCACCATCGTACTCTACTACGAACGCAATGCTACTCCCATTGGCCACAGCGGTATCTTCTTCAAAATCTTCGTTAGCCAATTGTCCAACATTCAAAATACCTGCTCCACCAAACCCTTCTCGACCTTCCTTTCCAAAATAAATTTTCTGTTCCTCAATGTGGCCATACAAATCTGCCTCACCACAAACCTTAATCCATTCGGTTTTCAACCTCGCGAGCTGATTAGCATCTGGGGACAAGAGGGCAATCTTAGCCCCACCTGGGAGATTTATAACCTGTTCCTTACCATCATCGACCATAAAGCCATCATTCTTACGGTCAACGTTCCACGCCACGCTGTTGCTCAGTAGTAGACCAGTTAGGGTCTCACCTTGCTTTTCACCGAAGGTCTCTGGTCCTGGCAAATGTCGAAATCCGTTAAACCAGAAATCTCGAATCGGAACACCATAAAATCCTTCTCGAAGAAGCGTCAACATGCCTCCGATATGATCCGCATCGACGTGAGTTACCACTACCAGTTCAAGCACACCTTTGCGCTCTGCAAGGTCTGTCAATCTTTTTTTGAGAGCAGTCGGCACTGTTGGCCCTGCATCAATGAGGATTACACTTGGCTCAGCTTGGGAGCCATATTCAATCCACAAACAATCACCGTAACTAGCCGGCAATGAACTTACTGACAACATTGGAATCCTCTTTTAGTATTTCACTGGCAATCCCAAGAACTTTTGCACTTGGAATGTAATAAAAGGCTCGTCTCTAACACAAGCGACATCAACCGCCCTCATGTCCGTAAGCATTCCTTCAACCTCTTTGTCTGATGGGTCCGCCATTAGGAGCGTCGTAAGCGCCTCAACAAGAATATGGAGCCCAACTGTATAGTAAGGCAGCCCACGCCCAAGTGATGCAATAAACAGATTACGCGCTTCACGCCAGGTCTCAGTATTACGCCCCCCATTACGCAGCAATTTCCATCCAAGTGCAATGGGTCCGTCCGGGAGCCATTCAAACCGATTGCAAAGGTTTTCCATCCACTCTCTACCTGACTCCAGATCACTGCGATTTAGAGCAAAAAGGTAAGCGGCAGCTACAGCAGCGAAAGGGTTGTCCTCTTTCTCATACAATGCTGACGTAGCTTGCCCACGCAGACTTTGTGAAATTCCAACGCTAGATTGAACATCACGTCGTGTTAAATGCTCAACCAGTGACCCGTAAACCGGATCCATCAGTTTCAGAAAGACCGACCACTTCGTCGCCTCGACGCCATCTTCCGCCACGCGATTCATAGACAAGCTGAATGCGTCACCATCCCTTCCCGCCCAACCGAATGGATATGCCACCAAAGTTTGGCTTTTCCCACGGCTTGAAATCACAAGCCATTTGCGATCATAACCGTTCCTAAAGCTGTGAACTACACCATTCGGCAGAACCATTGAGAAAGTTAGATCAGCAGTTAGAACTCGCGCTACGATTTCATTTTCTCGAGAAGAGCTGTCAATTTCCGTAACGAACTCACGCAAGTTTTTAAGCGGAATAACATTTTTTTGAGGCACCGATTTGATTTCTAAATCAGGAGCCTGAAGTCCTACAGACTTAAGCGCAGCACTTAGTACCCGAGGAACCCCGTTTGGGCTTGGCGGCGGTGATGATTTTTTAAACACCTGTTGCTTAGAAGTCGGGACCAAATATCGATACCGCTCACCTTCAACGACAACGATAGTAGATCGTAATGATGCGCCATTTGGATATCTGAGTTCAACGACGTAAGTACCAGCCTTGGGCAACTCAAGCACCGACTCTTCGCTTTCTGGAAGATTAGTACCAACCAATACCGTACGATTAGAAAAGATCGGATCTCCCAGTGATAATTGCTCTTCCTCGGGATAGAGTGGCCATATCGAGCATAGGAATTCGCGAGCAGGTTCAAGTAAGCCGCTTGAGGAACTCTCAAAACAGATTTCAGGATTCATTGAACCTCCAGCAAAATGTTTTGGAAGGGGGGATAAAGAGTTGTCTCTAATGTTACAGCACTAAATTTGCTTGACGGTGCAAACTGCGCTTCGACGAAGCATTGTCCACAAGGGATGAAGGTCCTCCACGGGTGTGCTTTGTCCATGCGGGTGCCGCGCCTCTCTTTGGTGGTATAACTAATCTCAGCAGATGCATTCGCCTTTTCGTTATCAAGCGACACATGTACTACAACCTCTGGAGGTCCAGAAAGAACATGTATTTGAAAACCCGTTCCGACAATTCCGTCAGCTGGACATTGAGGCTTGCCGCTAAAATCGTCCATCAGTGCAGCGATCGCTTTTTGAAGCTCTTGAGGCGAAACGGCCCAATGCTTGCCATTAGGTCTAAATACGGCACAGCGGGTCAGCCCTTCAAGTAACGCTTTAGTGAAGTCGCTTACGTTTTCGGGTTCGCCGAAAGCTTGCTCACCTTGGCGGGCAGAGTACAAGACTGGATTCGATCCTTCAAAGACTTCGAATACGTTTCCAGGCTCCAATCCAGACTGCGCTGGCATATGGGGCGTAAACACTGTTGCCAAATCGACGGTACGACAGGCATCTATCAAATAAACTTGCTTCTGAGCTTTACATGCCCCCATGGCGATCCTGAATGCGCTTAAATGCAGCGCGCTCATCAAAAGATCCTTTTTAGATCCTGTGTCCTCCATAAGTAGATAGGTATTGATGCCATCGCCAATTCCGTGCCCACAGAAGTAGAAAATCGCGACGTTGCTGGAATCTGCATTAGCACGCTCAAACCAAGCTTGTACCGAAGCTTCGAAATTATTCCATGTTGCCGCCGCTATTTCCGCGACCAATCCATTCGCATCGGTGTATGTTGACGCTTGCGGCTCCGAAATCAACACCTCAATAGACTTGAGCGGAGCTTGAGGATTATTAAGCGTTCTGTCAAACCACTCCAGCATTGCCATAGCAGATTTTGGCGGAGAAGTAAGCTGCTTCATTTCTCGGTGCTTTGGATGCGTTTGCCCTATCCCATCCTTCAAATGTGGATATGCCCCCACTCCGATTATAAATACATGCGTGCCTGGCCCTTCACTATCATCTAGCCTAAATGTTGTCATTAAGTCCTCACCCTTGCTGAGGTTCTAACGTCAACCAAGCTCACACCTTGTTGAATAAGTGCTCTTCGAGCACTTGCAAAGACAGGTTCCTCTTTATCAGGATCAGAAATAGTCAGCACAACAGCGAATTGCACACCCTCTTTTGGATACAAAGCACCAGCACGAGTTATTGAATCAACCACTAGTCGCCAGTTACTTGTCCCTTCTAATCGTTTAAAAGGCTTACTGTAATGCTTGACTGGCCACCACTTTGCTCCGTGAGCAATTAGGTTTTTTTCGAGTTTTCCTGAATGGTCGGCTTTAAGACGTCCATGAAAAGAAGCCTCACCATCCTCGCTAACAATTTCCTGGCGCAAATATGCGTCAATATTCACTCGCGCAAATTCAGCTTGATGTAGACGATCTAGTGGTGGCGAATAGGCGATGGTCAGTTCCACATTGCCCCGTGTCCGTCCATTTTTAATCAAAACCTCAGGCCAAACAAAATCAAAGGAAAGCTCTCGGCCAAGCGGCAAAGTATCTTTGAATATCAACGTAATTGTGTTGTCGTCAGTCGCGAGCATATCGTCAACTGTGGCAGGCATGCCAAAACCAGCGAAATCTTTACACACATCCTTCAAGAGTTTGTGATCAAGCAACCTCGGCATCCGCGCAAAATGATACATGAGTGCCATCAACAATTCCCGCGGTTGTTTCCCTTCAGTCCGGTGATCAAGCAATGCCAATGTTTTGGCGACTAACGGCGCAGCAAAACTCGTTCCTTCATCTTCCATGCGTGCGCAGACATTATCAATGGAAACAAGCGGGGTGTTCCCAGCGGTACACCCACCAATGTGCGCAAAATCTGGCTTAATTCCTGCGGACGTTGCCGGTCCCCGACGAGTGTACGGAGCTGGCCTCGTTCGTCCAGATGAATCCATTGGCTCGAGGGCACCCACTGTTATATTTCGTGCGGTTTCACCAGGGACATAAATTCGATCTGCGCCGAGCTGACGGTACGAAGCGAGCTGCTGCAAAGCAGGTGTTGCTTCGTCTGGCCATCGATTGCGCACTTGCGCGCCATCTAAATTACCTGCCGAAATAACAAAGATTACGTCATGTTTATCGGCGATTTGGTCTAGAAGAGCTGCATATGGACTATATCCATTTTGATCGGTCATAAGCTCTGGGTTCAAACTCAAATTTATGACACGTAGGTTATCTGGCTTCGACTGACTCAGCTCTGCGTCAAGTTGAAGCAACATATCAATGAAGCCTTTCTCAAAGTTGCCTTCGAACTTAGCTTTGTCTTCTGTGTACAAATCGTAGTCGAAGAACTTGCACGCATCCTCCTCAATTTGCTGATTGGGATTAAAACCAGCACCATTGACTAATAATCCTGCAATAAAAGTACCATGGTCGCGTTCGCTATCAGGCTCGCGCATATAGTCCACCATACCCGCAGACCATGCTGCAATTGAGCGATCACGGCTTACGCCCGCGTCCACGATACCCACAACAGGATAAGTTTGCTCAGGCTGCGGCTGCGGGAGAACAATTTTTGTTCTTGCCGTAGCATGGGGTGTTAGCCGAGTCGACTGCGTGCCGCGGCTAACTGCTGCTCCCAACGAATATCTACGGACTAGCGCTGAACTGTCTAAGAACTCTAGAGTCGTCTCCAGTAGCGTCTCGAATTTTGTTCCCTCCACGATTTCAGCTGGGAACTGGACAACAGTAAGGTGCAAATCTTTCCATTTGTCGCCAGACGACCAGATCGCTAGATCAGGGGACAGGCCCCGAAGTTCTCTACGAAACTTGCGCAGCGCTTTGTATGCCTCAGTACGATCATTCTCATCTTCGGCCAAAGTCGATTCATCGACAAACAACTCCACAGCAAAATATCGTGCACCAGGCTTATGCTTAAAATGCTGTACCGCCTGGTTCATTTCAAACGCACGTTTATCCCTACGAGTCGGCAGCAGTATGTCTTCAATTGCGCCGACCTCAGACCTTGCAGAACTTACTTTTAGTTTGTTGTGGCTGTCTCGCTTAGTAACCGTATCTTCGGCATTGTCGATTTTCCCTGCAACTTTAGCCAGGACTGACGGAGTAACCTCAAAATATAGTTCGCCTAACGCTCCAGTTCCAACTAGTGGCGAGCTCTGGGGTTTGAAAAGCGCCTCCATAGGTCGATGCGACTTCGCCAAAGCAGCCGATTGAAGCCGTACCTTGACATAGCCGACCGCGTCGAAATTCGAACCTGAGAGAGTTGTGCGAATTGAATCGACCTGCTTGAGCAACCGATGCTTGTGTCGCGCAAACTCTACGTCGCGATCTGCAAAAAAATCTTTTGCCCCGCCACCGCCTCCACCTTCTGGTTGCTTCATGTACTGGCTAGTCTTAAGGACGACTTGGACCGGATTGTTTGCCATTTTTATTCTGTTAGTTAAGTCCGTTCTACGGATTTAAGTATGCGACTTACTTTCGATTGAGTAGTTTGAAGAGCCTCTGCAATATCAGCTTGTACGATCTTAATGTCTCGATATGCAAGTGCCTCCGTAACCCAAAACGCATCGTCGCGTAAAAGCGCTTCCCGAGCGGTCGATGAGCTACTTGTAGCTGACAAATCGAGGAAGAGTTGAACCGATTGTATTACAGAAGGGTGCTGTTCTGCATGCAACGTCATATGTCGCTTAATGAAGTCACACATTGTTTCGATCTCGGAGCCACTATTCCCCTCTGTTAGCCAAGTTAGGACCTTTACTGATCCTGATTGCACGTCGAAACCAGCGGTATAGCGCTCAATTATCTTTGCTCGTGTCGCTGCATCTGGAAGTCCAATATCGAGCCGCGCATCGAAACGCCTCCATACTGCTGGATCGAGCAGGCCTTCATGATTGGTAATCGCAACAGTTAGGCCTATAGATGTCCTAACATCCATCGCCTGAAGAACGGCGTTAACCACGCGCTTAACCTCGCCGAGTTCTTGAGGGTCATCACGAAGCTTTGCGATACCGTCAAATTCATCCAATAATAGGAGACACCGGTAACGATTCGCGAAATCAAAAAGCGTACGAATATTACGTGCAGTAGTGCCCAGATATGAACTTGTTAGTCCATCGAGTCGAGCAAGAACTACAGGTAGCCCAAGTTCAGCGGCTGCCCATAGTGCAAGACGAGTCTTGCCAGTACCAGGGGCGCCAAAAAAAAGTGCCGTACGGGGAACCTTTATTCCTGCGGCCTGCAGTTGATCTGCACCTGCCCACTGCGTGGTCAGATGCTCCACAGCACGTTTTAATCGGTCATTAAGAATTGGCGGGGGAAGCTCCGCGAGCCGATCTGCGAACAATATCTCAGCGAGCGGCGCACTTGTCTCCTTGTCCACAGGAGGATGGGTGCTTGCGGTTAATGCCTCTCCGCCCGAAATTGCCCGGGATCTAACTACGCGAGAAGGCACCAATTTTGCTGCGCTTGACTCGCGTGAGCTGTCTAGAACCTGCTGAATCGCTTGCGCTTCTTTGTCCGCCCCAGCGTTGCTCAAGGCTTCGCGTAGTCGCTCAGCGTGCTGAGTCACTGCCGGACTCCCGTCCCGCGAAGCGGCTCGCAGGAGTGCAAGTACAATTGGGAAATGGTCCATTTTCATCAGCTTATCTCATAAAACAGTAGAATAGCTGATTTTAAATGCAATAACAACAGTTTTTAATGCAAAAATTCGCGTTATTTATGCAAAAATAGTGGATGGAATGCGCGTCAAGCCTCCTGGCACAGCATGCTTGACTCTCATCATTCACGGTTTACTGGTCAAGTTAGCAACGCTCAGCCGTTGGGAGTAGGCCAAAGGACGCAACAAGGCATAGCGGACCTCAAAGTGCTGCACTCCTTGGGCAGCAGACGCGGAATTTTGGGCCGATGTGCCCCAAGGAATTCGCGCTTCCTCGGCTCTCCTAGCGCGTACACGAGGCCAACTTCCCATCAAAACTATGGTTGCTTGAACAACTCCACTGAGCTGATGACAAGGACCTGGTAGCGGACCGCGACGACGCCGTGGTGAGATTAGTGCAGCACGATGACGACTCGACGCATGCCTTCCTAGCACCGAAATGATGCGTAGGCAATGTCATTGCTAGAGCGAAAGCATTATTCCGCAGTGTCCTTGCTTACTGACGCTCACTGTAGAGAAAGTTGCTGCGGACTGCCGGGTGAGTTCTTGGTTGTTATCGGAAGAGAGTTATGCTCTGAACATGGCCGGGGTCGAAGACGGTAGCTTAGCCTTCAGTTGCGCATCCGAGCGAAGTACCCTATCCCTATGGAGCCATAGGATACTAACGATTCCAAGGCAGCAACGACGGATCATACTCATCGATCCGTCTTTGGATTCCGGCCAGCCCGTTGAGCGCTCGACGCATGGTGAGATCTGGGTCCCCGGATGGGGAACACAGCTCGTCCATAGCCTTCCTCGCGGCCGCGTTTTTGCTTAATCCGGCCTGCACTAAATCCCAGCAATGCAAGCCGACGATTATCGGCCGTGCGCTAGTCACAGCTAGCATCAGCTTATGCTCCTCTATAGGCGGCAGAAGTAATTTTGTCATGTCCTGTGTACGAAACTCGGTCTCGTCTAGCATTGTAGGATCGGTGATAATACCGCTGGCCAACATGGCGTCCCAACGCTTCAACCGCTCGGCGTTAAACGCTGCGCGCACTGCATACTCAATTTCGCGCATCGACGGCATGGGTTTGGACAAATCGAAGTCCAATAGCATTCGGCCATTCAGACGCTCGCCATCCACGATGACATTACGCTCGTCTGCAATCAAAGTGCGTATCGCTTCAAATTTCAAGCGGCGCGGGATGCGTACGGGATTCGAGACCGATATGGTAGTAGTTATCATTTCCCCAAACGAAATAGCCGGCAGTTCGGCTCCGACAAAGCGTATCTCCTCGGTTGCGGCGACCGGATGTGGCTCACCGCGGCTGCTGTATAAACCTTTCGAGTGCAGGTACTTTCGCCCTCTACCGGAACTAATGAATTGCCACCAGTCATGAAGCTCTACAAGGTTCGTCACGACCGCAAAATCGGCCAGAAAAAAGCCCTGATAACAGGGAAGACGCGCTACCACTTCTCGGCCACGTTCAGCAAATAGCGCTGTAACTTCGTCTAAAAGCTCCAGCCGCTTCGGATGCCATAGAAAAGGCCAACTGAAGCGACCGAACTGCATCTTATCCCAAAAAGCATCAACCCCATCACTGAATGGCTCTTCGAGCTCGTTCTCATGGCATTCGCACCAAGTCATCACGTCTTGCCACAGTGCCAGCATTAACTCGAACGCTTCAACATCGACAAGTCTTGCTTTTCGCTTCGCGATCTCGATCCAGAACAAGCGTTCAAGCTCGTCCTTCACCCACAAATCGGAGTCCGTATATTCAACTGATCTCAATGTCAATCCCAATCGGGGTGCTACCCCGCATGTTGTCGCGCACGACAGGAAAAGCGACTAATCTTAGATGGCGCCCAAGCAATCCCATTGCGCTCAACGATGTACATCCTATTTTTTAAGGAGAAAACTATGCCACTATTGTCCCCAGTGTTTCGCGAAGTAAATTTTCAACGCATTCGGCAATTAGATGAAGAAGGCTATCAGCCTGCGACAATTGCCAGGATCATCAACGAACAACCCGGCGCGAAGGTAAAAATCTTTGCTCCCGACGTTCGTGGCTACCTCAAGTTGCAACAACTTGGTTCGGAGAAGATGCTCATCTCCAAAAAGGCGATGGGGGGTATTGTCGGCTCGCCCCTCCAGTCCGATCAGTCCGATCAGTTCGGCCAGTCCGGCCAGTCCGGCCAGCCTGGTGAGCCTGCATAAGTGTGGTGACTCACCAGTTTTCGGCCAAGTCGGCGAGCGCATACTTTTCAGTTACGTGCTCGCCACATTTCACAGCCAGTATTCATTGTAGCCGAGTGACCTGCGCTTACAGTCGGTAATCAAAGCGGTAGCACAAGCCCCTTGTCCGCCAGATAGGTTCGGTACATCAACGGTACTGTTCCGGTGGCCCTCACGTTTGAGCGATACGCCGATCTAGTAGTGACCGTACCGCCCCCTTATGATCGCCAGTTCCTAGTCCACTGGCAAAGTATCGCCTGGAGCCGTTGTGGCTGCTTCAAGTTAGCGAATTTTCCGTCAAGGGAATTTTTACTATTGATAAAAAGCGTTATCGCTAGTAAGGCCGAGCTCGATGTGAGCGAAGCCGGCCAACTCGAGCGCCGAGCAGCGGACCTCGACGGCGATGAAGAAAACCTGCAGTTGCATGCCCAGTTCGTGACGACATAATGTGAGGCATAGATTCCAGAAGCAGGGTGTCAACACAGCGCTCGCAAGCTCCCGCCCGGGTATTTCGGCGGCGGCAGCTGAAGGTGGCTTTGTCGCCCTCATCGGGACGACCAACTTACCGTTATCACCTGGCTGCGCAATCCCAGCTCGCCCGAACGGAATGCTGAATTTTTAATAAAGGTGTTCAGTTGCCATCGAAGCTCCCCCTGACCGTGTCCCAGCCCGCCCCATCGGGCAGCCTCACACCCATCCAGTTCCAGCAGTTGGCCGAAGTGCCGCCAGCGGTCGCCTGGTTCGCCAACATCGACAATCCACGCACGCGCCGTGCGTATGAAAGCGATCTGCGCGAGTTCATGACCTTTACCAGCATCCAGGATCCGGCTCAGTTCCGGAGTGTCAGCCGCGGCCATGTTCTGGCCTGGCGGCGCGATCTTGAGCGGCGTGCCCTGAGCGGTGCGACGATCCGCCGTAAGCTGGCCGCGCTGTCGTCGCTGTTCGACTACTTGTGTGACTCCAACGCGGTCACCGGCAATCCGGTCGAGGGAGTGAAACGCCCGAGGATGGACAGCGCAGAAGGCAAGACTCCGGCGATCGGAGACCACCAAGCGCGCGCGTTGTTGAATGTGGCCGACGCCTCCACTCTGCGCGGCCAGCGCGATCGCGCGATCCTTGCCACCCTGCTATACCACGGCCTGCGCCGCGCCGAGCTGTGCGCATTGCGCGTGGCCGACATCCAGGAGCGCCGCGGCGTCAAGCACCTACAGGTACGTGGCAAGGGCAGCAAAATTCGTTACGTGCCACTGCACCCGGGCGCGGCCGGAGCGATCGCGGCATACCTCGAGGTCGCTGGCCATAGCGATGACGCAAACAGTGCACTGTTCCGTCCAATAAGCAATAATGCACGTAGCCGCACTGCGTCAATTACGCCTGATGGCGTCTACAAGATGCTGACCAGCTACGCCAAGTCGCTGCAGATCGCCGTCGCCGGCTTTGGCCCCCACGCGCTGCGCGCGACGGCCGCCACCAACGCGCTCGACAACGGCGCTGACATCGCAAAGGTCCAAGAATGGCTCGGCCATGCGAACATCTCGACCACACGCGTTTATGACCGACGCAAGAGCCGCCCCGAAGACAGCCCGACATTCAAAGTTATATATTGAGATAGGATCAGCACGTAATGATTACGGCTGGCTCTTGCAAGACCGACCTCTCGTGCCTAGCCTTTTATTGGCACAGGCCATTTTCAACCATCGTTAACTCGACCGGCCATTTCAAATGGCCAGCCTCAAGATCGAAAGGTGCAACCCACATTTTGAGGTCCGGAGAAAAATCGAACCTCGGCAAGGGACGGTCGAGCTCCGCTGTCTTCGGATAGATCAGGACCATATCCCCCGCCCCACCCAGATATTTGTGGCCGTACGCAAACATCTGATAAAAATCGCTCTGGCTCAGGCCATACTTGTTGTCTCTGTCCGCGACCGTGAGCAACTTCCACTTCGCGTCCATCACCAACATGGTCTTGTCTCCGTCGTGCACCAGAAAGTCGGGGCGCAGCTGAAACATGTCCGCGCCATCGTGGACGCACAGCGATTCGCTACGCGCCTGGGCTTTCAGCCGGTAGGGCCGCGGCAGTTGCTTGGAAAGCCGCACCTCCACGTAGCGTTCGAACAGCTTCTCCATCGGGAACAGCAGGCTGATGCCATTGACCGCGCCGCGTACCGCCAGCGGCATGTGCTCACCCAGAACCAACTCGCACCATGGCCGGACCGCCGCGTAGTGCGCCATCAGGCGATCTTTGCGCCACGCCCGGAAATCGGCCCGCGTGTCGACGCTGTGCGGCATGTCGGCGAACAGACCGGCCAGCTCGTGCGCCAGCCGCCAAGTGTCCGGCTGGGCGGTGGTCTGGCATACGCGCATCAGCGCCGATTTAAGCAACCGGTTCTCCGGCCTGTCGGGCAGAAATAGGTCATGGCGGATGTTGAATATGTGCCCCCGCCCGGGAGGCTGACGCATCTGCCTGACGACATTCAGCTGGCCGCGCAGGTAACGCTCCTCTTCCTCCACCCGCTGGTAATCGAAACGCAGCCCGCGCTTGACAAGATCGTCGAGCGCGAAGACGAAGCGCCGCATGACCCACTCCAACAGCGGATGGCGAAACATCGCGATGTCGGCCGCCTCTGCGGTGCGCACGGGCAGATCGAGCGCTTCCGTGAGCATCTTGACCAGCAGCGCGCGTGCCTTGGCTGCCGTCGCCTCATCGGTGAGCGGCGTATGCTTGGGCAGGATTTCCAGCAGGGTGCCGCAAGGCGTCTGTATAACGCCCACATGGCTGTCGAGACGCAGCCAGCGCCGGGTTTCCAGGTGTAGCAAGGACGCGTCCGAGCGGCTGAATCCCGCCGCTAGATTGCACAACCATTCGAACGCCGAGGGCGTGACGGTGGCTTGGTCAAGCGAAGCAGGGACGTCGTCCGTGGTCAGCCGTGCGTATTCCCGCACGACCACCGTCTTCACGCCGCGTCTCCGATAATGGCGAGATAGCTTTCAATCCTGTCAAAGGCCTTGTGATTGATACGCCAGCGCTTGTCGGCATTCCTCAGGTTGGCCGCCGCCCCCGCGCCAAACAGCTTGGTAAGGTCGTCCGAAGCCCTCACGACGAAGGCCAGATCGGAGTTCTTCTTGGCCTGGTCGTTCAGGACCCAGGCGATACGCTCCCAGTCCTCGAAAAAATACTCCTGCAGCAAAGGCAGTATCTGCTGCCTGAAAATGAAGGAAAGTTCGGCCAGAGAAGGATTCGTTCTCTCACGCAGGGATATGAAGTAGGCATGTCCGAGGCAGTGGTCACGGTCCAGCAAGACCTCGATCCGTTCGTTCATCACGCGCAGCATGACACCGATGTTCACGCCCTCGACCTCCGTCTTCATCAGCAGCTCTGGGTCCGGTGCCATTTCCCTGAACGTGAAACGCCGGCGCAGCGCGATGTCCAGTCCGGCCAGCGAGCGGTCTGCGGTGTTCATGGTGCCGATCAAATAGACGTTGTCCGGCACACTGAACGGCTTTTTCGAGTACGGCAGCACGACGGTTAACGCATCCGGCTTGCCCATCCGCTTGCTGGGTTCAATCAGCGTAATGAGTTCTCCGAAGATGCGCGAAATATTGCCGCGGTTGATTTCGTCGATGATCAGCACATGGGGCTTGCGCTCATTCTTGGCGTTGGCCTGCTGGACAGGCTTTGCGCCCGCCTGCTCCAGATAGGACAGCAAATCGCCCCAGGTAATGCGGTCGAGCGGGTACACCGTCTTCTGTGTCAGCTGCTTGTTGTCATTCAGCGGAAGGATCGATAGCGCAAGGTCGCGGTACAGCCAAGTGACGGGACGAACGTGTTGATAATCGTCGCGAACGCCTCCCGGCGCCTCATCGTCGTAGCGGTAGTCTCCGGTCACAACCCCCACCGCACAAAATTGTTCCGCAGTGTGCAGCACGAGCAGAATGTCCCCGGGCACGATCTCGTTGGCGAAGTAGGCGAGAGTTCCCTGCTCTCCCGTGCCAAGCCCTTTGTAATAAGCGTTTTTCTCGCCGATCTTCAGATCGCCCGTGTTACCCCAGCCGATGCGCGCTTCACCATGATTGAGGCAGTAGGTTTTCTCCGGGCTCGAACCGCTGCCATTGATCGAGATCTTCCAGATACGCGGATTGCTGCGAATCCCCACGCCAGCCTGCACACCCTGTGTGCGGGCGCCGTCGCAGACGCGTTTGAATACGCCCGGCTCGATCACATATTCGACCTGCTTGTCGTCGTTGACCGTCGCACGGAGCCCCTCGACGAAATCCTCGTAACTGAAACTCTGATGGAAAGTAACGAAGTGGACCTGTTCCGATGCGTTCAGGGCGTCGAAACGTCCCTTCAGCATGGCTGGCTCCGACTCGTGTGCCGCGAGAAATGCCGGGTCCAAAACACGTAGCGTTTCGCGGATGGTCGCGTGGGTTTTGCCCGTGCCCGGAGGTCCGTACAGGATCTGATTCAGCGGAATTTGTACGTCTTCGAAGGAGGATTGAGAATTCATGATGTCAATCGTGGGCGATTCGGGCGTGTCATAGGCGTCGAACAATGCAAGCAGTGCGGCACGGGTGGGCACGGTCAGGTAAATCGCCGGCCACTCCCGCGCAAGCCTGGGGGCATTCGCGTCAAGATGGTGGCTTCGCGAGCGGCCGACGGCGTAGTGCTCGATGTCTTTCAGCTGCGCCGCGACCTTGTCCAGCCACGCTCCGGGTTCCAGCCAGAGTTTGGCGCCCTTCGTATCGAGTGCGAGCGCCACATTGCGCCCTTCACTCGTCATGAAGCCTGCGACTTTATCGGTCCGCTCCTTGATCGGCTGGAACCTCTCCGGATTTTCCTGCAGATAAGCCAGTGCGTCCTCCGCCCGCAGACTCATCGCGGCCAGCGTCGCCTGCGCACTGTCCCAGACCTCCGCGCCAAACTGGAACAAACCGGCATCTCCTCGCCTCGCCATCACCGCCTTCTGCAGGTCCGCTATATTGCGTTTCGAAGTCCGCTCGAGATAGGCCGCAAGATGGTCGCCACTGTACACCGGCAGCACGGTCGGGGACGACCGGTCCTGATACAGGAAGGCGAGCTTCCATTTGATTGTCGTGCCCAGGTCGACCCGCTGGACGGCTTCCAGGTCGCCAGCGCGGGCGGCCTGCGCTACCTCACAGACCAGCTCGCGCACACGCTCGAACGCCTCTTCCGCAGTTCTGCCGTATTTTGCATACCAACCATAATCGGTCGAATACGCCCTACCCGCGCCGCCCGGCTTGTCGCTCTGGTTCTTGCGCGAATAGACGCCGAATTTAAAGGCGGAACCGCCCCAGATAGATCCGAGTTGTTCGGTCTTCTGCTCAAGCCAGCCATAAGTAAAACAATCGGCATCCCCCGCCTTGCTGTACTTCTCCAGAGTCATCCTGGCCAGCTTTTCTATGGGCCAGCGTTCCAAAAAACTATCCCAGAGCTTATCGGCTTCTAAGTTTGATATTTTCATTCCACGGTGAATTTAAATTTGTATAGCTAAACGCTTGATGTAGGGATGCTGGACAGCTGTGCACCGGCAAGAGGTCCAGCCGGCTAGTCGCGCATCAGAGTTTGCATATCCGCAACGACTTTTCTAGTTACTAGACAGCTACTGAAGCTAGCATCATTACTTTTGCCTTTCACATCCGCCGATGGCTAACAATCGGTGCCACCTACTTGAATGGGTAGCTACGGCCTTTCATTTTGTCGTTCCTTGAGCTGCCTCGACGCGTCAAAATAATTCGCGAACGTCTCAGGTTAAAAATCTCACCAACTCTCACAAAACCGTCGAGCTTTTATAAATGCTATAAAAAGTATATCCGTGTTGCAAAAATTCGTCAGCCGAAGGACTTAACTTAGAGTAATGTACACAAGTAAAATATTCTTCGTGCAACAGTTACTCAGCGGTACAGTCCGCTTTTACCATGTCCGCCCTCCTCCAAGACCCAATCAAACTGGTCGCGCCAGCGATCGTCATCACTTTTCTTGTCTGCTTAATCGTCCAGTTTCTCCGACAATATCGTCTCCCAGCCGGTACGTTGGCGCGTTCGCTTACGCGTGCAACAAACGAGATCAAAAAAATTCGCGAGTCGGCCCCCGCTGTGAGGCGGGGCGCGGCCGACAAAGTATTCAACGACACGGCGTTCGCCCATCATTGGAGCGAATTCCAAGAGACACTCCACGATCAGTTTGGTGACGAAGACGGCGAGCGCAAGATTACTCGGACCCGCGCAACCGTCCCGTCGTCGCATTATTTTTCGTCGCAAAGCATCGTCGACACGCCACTGCGTACCGAATACTTCAGGCATCTGCCGGGCATTTTGACGGGGCTCGGAATCATCGGAACCTTCCTGGGCTTGATGCTCGGCTTGTATGAATTCGATCCCGGTGCACCGGAAAAGGTCCAGCAGAGCGTTAGTGGTCTGCTGCATGACGTGTTGTTCGCCTTCGTCGGGTCATTAACAGCGATCGTCTGCGCCATGGTGGTGACCCACCTCGAAAAGAAATGGCTGCGTATCTGCTATGCCCATCTCGAGGAGCTCTCGGACGCGATCGACCGCCTGTTCGATGCTGGCGTCGGCGAAGAATATCTCGCGGAACTGGTACGCACCAGCCAGGAGAGCTCCGTTCAAACGCGCATGCTTAAGGATAGCCTGGTGACTGACCTACGCGAAATGCTGCAGAACCTGGTCGATACACAGGTACGTGAAAGTGTGCGGCTAGCAGAAACCTTGAGCGGCAGCTATCGGGAGTCCGGCAGCCATATGGCGAACCAGATCAGTCAAAGCATTGAGGCGAGCCTGCGCAGTCCGCTAGAAAAAATCGCGGATTCGGTATCGGCGGCAAGCGGTGATCAATCGAAGATGGTGGGTTCGATGCTGCAGGAAGTTCTGGTCGCGTTCATGGCTAAGCTCGAGGGAACGTTTGGTCAACAATTCCAGGGAATGTCTGCGATGCTCGAGCAGTCGGTCAGCAGCATGCAGCAGATGCAAAGCGGCATCGCGGCATTGGTGAACGACCTGCGCAACGCCAGCATGGCGTCTAACGAAGCGATTTCCCAACAGCTCGCCAAGACCCTGCAGGACATGCATAGCAACCAAGAGCTAATGCAGAGCTCAATGAACAATATGGTGCTTAGCTTGCAAGCCGCGGTGGAATCGTTAGGCAATCAAGGGGTCGAGGCCGGCGGCAAGATCGCCGCTCAACTCGAGCGCATGTTCGTCGACGCCGAAGCACGTCAGCAAAAAATGACCGAACAGATGGACGTGTTCGTCCAACAATTGCAAAACAGCGTGGGCCGCGGACAAAGTGACACGGTCGCGCAGATCGCTGGCACGGTGCGTCAACTCGAGGAGCAAATGCAAGCGATGGTCAATGGCGTCGGACAATCGATCACGCGTGCACAGGAAGATGGCTTGCATAGCGTGACGACGGCCTCGGAAGGTATCACGGCACGTATCGACCACATGTTCACCACCATGGAGAAAGGTCGTGAAAGTATGGATCAGCGTACCCAGGTCGCGTTGGAACAATTCCAGCAACAGACGGGGTCCGTCATGACCGACTTGGGCAACCAGGTCGGCTCCATGTTCGCTAGTCTGGACAAGGGCCGCCAAGACATGGATCAGCAAGCGCAGGCTGCACTGCAACGCTTCCAGGAGGCGTCGACTTCGGTATTGAATGAATTGAGCGGTCAGGTGAGCTCTCTGGTCGAGTTGGTCGAACGAGAGCGTCATGCGATGAAGCACACCATTGATGCCCTTGGTGGGCAAACCGAACGTAGTCTGCAGGGTATGCAAGTGGGTGCTGACAAGATGCGTCTGGCCGCCGAGCGTTTCGATACTGCAGGCGGTCAAGTCCACGACGCGTTGCGTTCGAGTACGGATATGGTCACCGCCCTGCGTTCTAGCGCCTCCGAGATCGCTGGTTCCATGCACGAACTGACCACCGTGGTGGCGGACTATCGCGCCGCGCGCGATGTATCGGTCCAGAACATGAGCGCCCTACAGTCGGTCATCGAAACGGCTCAACAGGAAGCCTCACTGCGCGAAAAAGCGGTAGCCGACCTGATGCGCTTGAGCGAACAGATCCACACAGTGAATCGCGAAACCGAGGAATACCTGGAAAAGATCTCATCAGCCGTCGGACGCACGTTCGACGACTTCGGTCATGGGATGGAACGCAGTCTACAAAAGACCATGGGCTCACTCGACACGCAGCTGGATAAGGCAATCCAACATCTCGCTGGCGGCGTCGAGGACGTCAAGGAATACGTCGAGGATCTGTCCGAGGCGATGGGCAAATTGGCGACCCGTACGGTCAAGGGGTAAGCGATGTTTGGCATGCGTGCAGCGGCCGCTCAGCGTCCTAAATCCGAGGGCGAGAAGCCGTTTTGGATCTCGTACGCCGATCTGATGACGGCCCTGATGATCTTGTTCCTGGTCGTGATGGTCGCGTCACTGGTGATGATGACCAAACGGATCGCGGAAGTCGAACAGGGGGAGAAGGCACGGGCCGCAGATATCGCCCATCTTTGTCAACGGCTCCAAATTAAAGCTAAGGGTTTGAATCCGAACATCGTGGTCGACTGCCGTGATAACCGGATCAACTTTGGAGAAGCGGGACGCTTCGGTTACAACGACTACAAGCTCGGACCAGATGGTCAGACAGCCCTGCGTCAAGTCGTACCATTGGTGATCGACGCGGCACTCAGCGACGAAGGCAAACGATGGTTCAAACAGGTCTTGATCGAAGGTTTTACGGATACCGATGGATCCTACCTATATAACTTACACTTGAGCCTACAACGCTCGGAATGGGTCATGTGTACTATGTTGGATGACCGGTTCGCCGCAACCACAGGTTTGACCCGGGAACAGAAGCAGCAGGTCCGTGAACTGTTCCTCGCCGGTGGGGTGTCCTTCAACAATGCTAAGGACAGTAAGGAAGCGAGCAGGCGTGTCGAGCTACGCTTGCAGTTCTATGGTCTCAAGGATCCTGCGAGTGCCGTACGACCGGTTTCATTTGCCGCTACTGGGCCGGAAAAATGTCTGTTGCCATGAATCCGGAGCGAGTCGATCTCTTTACGTCCGTCGCCCGCCAGTTAGAGGCGTCATTGCGGCGCTTCGGGAGGGATAGCGAAGGGCTTCTCTTCCATATATCGGAGCCCAAAAAGCTGGAGGCCGAAGCCGATCGGGTCGCCCTGCTGTTCGAGCAGGGGGCGCCGCGGGAACCCGATCGCCAACAACGGATCAATGCCTTGGCGCGCTTGCGTCGTGGAGAGACGGATCTTTCTCGACGCGAGTGGACCTTGATCACGTGGGGGTTGTGCGACGACTGCGGAGCGTGTGGCAAGCCGATCCATGAACAACGGCTTTTTGACTCGGTCATCGCTTATACCGATGACTGGATCGCCCAGCATGATGTGCCTCGTAAGGCGTGGTTCGGTCTCTTGCACAGCTATCTGGCATATGATCTCGATCCGCAATCGGAGAAGCGAAACTGGCTTCGCCTACGAGAGCGGATCGTGGAGACGGCAACAATCCTGCTGGATGGGCTCAAGCGCCCCAAGCTCTGGTCGCAACTCATTGAACGCCATCGCGACATGTTCGGCGATCACGCCGGGCGCTCGCTACGTCAAGTTGTGTTCCACGGTTCAGTGGACGAACACGATCAACTCACCCGAGGGCTACCGATCCCGGAGTCGAGCTGGTTGTGGCGACGGGTCATCGCCCATCAGATAGACCATCTGAACGGGACCGACGACGTCGATTTTTTCGCAGCGATACCGAGCATGTTGCAATTCCTGCGCGCGCGGCCCTTGTATGCGGACGACCTGCTGGCGGCGCTCCTAACGCGCTACTGTCAATCGGCGCAGCGCAACGAGGTCCACGAACTGCTGAAGAACGAATCCTTCACACGCTGGGGCAATCCCCAACTACGTTCGGCCACCCGCTGGGCTATGGTAGACACGCCAGTCCGAGCCATGGTGTTGCGCTGGTTCGCTAAGGAAGACCTGGAGCACTTCTTCAGCCTATTGCAGGGAGCCGGCCAAGTCGATGAAGCGCGACTGCACTATTGGAAGGATTTCCTCGATCAAATTGTCTACACGCGTATCCTGTTGGGGGCGGATGCCGTCGCCAATCCCGATCCCGAGTTTCGCAATTTCCGTACGAAGAACGCGGGACGCTATGGCAAGTTGATCGGGGGGCCGAGCCACAACAACGGCTTCATCATGCGGATCCAGGACCAGTACTTCGTTGAATTCTCTGGCACGGGAAACGCATGTTATGCCTACGCTGAACAGGAGCTGCCCTTTGATCCTTCAGCGCGTGAGCTGTCGACGAACAGTCTCAAGAAGGTCATCTACAACAAGCAGACCTGGTCGGACAACCGCATCCTGCACATGAACGCGTGGCAGTGGAAGGCGAACCAGTTTCTGGCACGACGCAGCATCTATCCTGGCACGACGGTAACCGCGTCCGCGGTCCAAGTCGATAACTATCGCGCGCGCTTCGACACGACGAACACGGCCCTAACGCCTCCCCCTCTTGCCGCGCCAGCGTCCACGCCAACGCGCCCGGTTCCGGTGGTGCAGCAAACCAAGCCGACAACGGCGGCGCCCCCGCCTGTGTCTGCCGACACGTCCACGCTCAGTGTTGTCAAGGTGGCCGGTGCTCTGGCGCGAGCCTATCGTGTCGAGGTACAAAACAACATCGACAAGGGTGGAGCATTCTGGGTCCTTGAGCGAAATCCGAGTTCTCGCCTCGGACGTGAGCTTGCACGCCTGAACATGAGTTTCAACGCCGATAGAGGATTTTGGATCAAGTGAGTTTTTGGAATAAGCTGCGTGGTCGCGCGCCACACCCCGCCGAGCCGGCTCCGTTCGCCCCTACATTCTCCCCTGTTTTCGAGACCGAGGGCGTGCTATACCCATGCGTTTCCGACGATGGCCTGAGCATCGCCTCAGCCGACGACCGCGCTACCCTCGCCTACCTCAGACAATTGGACGAGGAGGGTTTCATTACGCCCTTGGTCGACAATTGGCTGCTACCCTGGGAGCAAGTGTATGAAGTACTGAACTCGGCGGATCATCAGGCGAGTATCGAGCTGCTCGGTCTTCCAGGCATCCGCGTTCTGCGACCGACACTGACGAGTTCCGGGAGCCTCTCCGACCCAGCGTTCTCCATCACGATTCAAGGCTGGGAAAGCGCGGACGGTGTGCCCATTCGCGGCGTGCTGTCACGTGACGGCGCGGTGTTCGTTCTAGATGACGAGCGTTGGCTCATGCCGGAAACCACGTGGAAGCTCCTGCGTGCCGTGCAGGAGCTGCACCGTGACCAAAAAGCGGTCCCGTGTGAGAAAACCAATCAACTCGGCTGGGCGAAGATTCGCAAGCTCGCGAAGCGCGCCAACGCGCGCATGGATGGCTTCTTGGACCGCACGGTCGTCGTGCGACCAGAGTCGCTAAAACTGGATCTATGTCGTCGCTTGGTCGGTGACGAGCAAGTTGTCGAAGTCACGCCCACTTTCGAAGAACAGCCGGAAGGATGGCTGGCATCGTTCGAGCGCCAACAGCAGGTACCGGACCGCTACGTCATCGCGCAAGCCGACGGTGGTGTGACGCATATCCTGATTCCCCCGGACGTGAAGTCGGTGCTCAGCGAAGTACGCGCGATGCCAGCGCGCCGCGTCGCCGGCGGTAACGCGTCCCTATTTCTAAAGAATCCGTTCGCGTATCTCGGGCCGGAAGCCGGGAGGGTGCTCGACCCAGACGAGTACGATGCTTCTTTGGAACGGGCGGGCATCCATTTTTATCACTTTGCACTCAAGCCTGTTCTTGAACAGGATGGCCGGATCGCCACGGTCATATTAGTGCTGACTGCACCCAGCGAAACCTCGGCCCCCGTTGAATTGGATCTCAAGGATCCAGTCACGATGGGGCAATTCGTGGCCGAAGTTGGTACCAAGCTCCTGGCCGGATTGGCTTGCGCTTTCTGGAAGGGATTCGAGCTAGAAATGGCTGGCTTCGGTTCCAACGACTTGACGCGCTTGGAGGAGATGCAACAGCGCTGGAGCGCGGAGGCCGAGGGTCGGGAGTTGGGTGATGTTCTCGACCTTTCACAATATGGTGATCGCGTGATCGGTATCGGTCGCGCTGAAAAGGTGGTGTCGCCCTATCTGCAAAAGGGCAAGTCAGAGAACTGGCTTCCGGCCGAGTTATTGAGTCAGTTGGGCCTGGACGGAGAATTGCTCAGCCGATGGGAGACTTCGAACCGCGGCCATTACGAGCAATTTGTGGCGAACATCGAGAGCGCCTCGGCCAATCGCCAGTCCACCGCCCGCCTGCCCGGCCCTGAGCTGGACATCGAACTGCTGACGGCACGTCGCATCGCCACCCTGTGGGGGGAGCGTTTCAAACAGCGGGCGCCCGGTGCCCCTAAGGAATCCAATGAGCGTGATGTACTGCTCGTGGCGGGCAATATTGAGGAGCTCGATTATCAGCGCGATCGTGGCGAGATCATTCGACAGGGCCTAGCAGCCGATCCTGAGATACCAAACTCGCTGCTGCCCTCGACATCGTTGCGCGAGCACCAACTGCAGGGCGTGGCCTGGCTCCAGCATTTGTACAGCTTGTCGCCGCATCTGACCTCCGGTTGTGTCCTGGCGGACGACATGGGCCTCGGTAAGACCCTTCAGTTATTGACGTTCATCGCCTGGTGCATGGAGAGCACTCCTGACGGCCCGCCAGTGTTGATAGTGGCCCCTGTGTCCCTGCTCGACAACTGGGAGCGCGAAATGCGCAACTTTCTGCACCCACGCATCGGTGAGGAAGTCTTGAAACTGTATGGTCGGTCGCTGCAGGAGGCACGCTTGTCCAAGGGCGAGATACCGCAGGACGTTCGTGCGCATGGCATCCAGAACTTGTTGCGTTTCGGATGGCGTCGCAACAAGCGCATCGTGCTGACCACCTATGAAACCCTGCGCGATCAGGAGTTTTCGATCGCGCGCCAGCAATGGGGTGTTGTCATCTGTGACGAAGCGCAGAAGATCAAGAACCCGGCTGCCAGGGTGACGCAAGCAACCAAGGCGCTACAAGCACGATTCCGGATCGCGTGTACCGGGACCCCCGTCGAAAACTCGCTCACCGACCTGTGGTGTCTATATGACTGGATCCAGCCAGGCTTGCTCGGGTCGCTCAACGAGTTCGGAGCTAAATTCCGCCGCCCAATCGAAACTAAGGAACAGCAGGACGAGGCCGCGCTTAACGAATTACGTACGCTCATCGAGCCGCAACTGCTGCGCCGGACCAAGCAGGATGTAGCAAAGGACTTGCCGGCCAAGATCGAGGACGTGGCTTGCAAGTCGCTCTGTATGAGCGCCTTGCAATTGCGTCTCTACCGTAGCGAGATCGGCTTTTATAATGATCAGCGCGCGATGCAAGAACATCTCGGCCAACAGGGCGCCGCCATGCTGGGTCTGCTTCACAAGCTGAAAATGATCTGTGCCCACCCCCATGCGTTGCGCCCGGAAGGCGACTCCCTCGACGTTTCGCCCAAGTTGCACTGGACCTTGGAAAAGTTGAGGGCTATCCAGGCACGCGCGGAAAAGGCGATCATCTTCACGGAACTGAGGGACATCCAAAGGGCCCTGCAGTTCGCCATCCTGGACGAATTCGGTTTCACTGCCACTATTATCAACGGCGACACCAATTCGACCAGCGAGCGCGGCCCCAACCGACAAAAGTTGATCGATGCGTTCCAAGAGGCGCCGGGCTTCGGCGTCATCATCCTATCGACCACCGCAGTCGGGTTCGGCGTCAACGTGCAGGCGGCGAATCACGTCATTCATTTCACGCGGCCGTGGAACCCCGCGAAGGAAGACCAGGCCACTGATCGTGCCTACCGGATCGGCCAGAAGCGCGATGTGCACGTCTACTACCCGACCGTTGTCGCCGATGGGATAGTGACCTTCGAGCAAACCCTGGATCACTTGCTGAGTCGCAAACGCGGACTGGCGACCGACATGCTCAACGGTACCGGTGAGATCGAGATCAATGAGTTCGCGGCCTATTTGGCGCCCAACCGCTCTTCGGCCCCGCTCGAGGAATCGCACCATGAATTATGAAACGCTCGAGGCGCTTGGGCGGGAACGCTTATCGCGCAATTTTTATATGCGCGAATTCCTGTACAGCGAAATCGCCAACTGGCACCAGCTGCGCAATGTGCCCGATCGCCCCGACCTCGCGTTGCGCGTCGGGCGAGAACTGTGCACCGAGCTGCTCGAGCCGTTGCAGATGCGATTCGGGCGGCTTCATATTAGGTCCGGGTACCGCTCCCCCGAGGTGAACGCCTTCGGCAATCGAAACGACCTCAATTGCGCCAGCAATGAAAAGAACTACGCTGAGCATATCTGGGATTACCCTGATGGCAACGGTCATTACGGGGCCACCGCGTGCATCGTGGTGCCAGTTCTAGCCGACTACATCGCGCTTGGAGGAAGTTGGACCGCCATGGCATGGTGGATCCATGACCACTTGCCTTACAGCTCCCTGTGCTTTTTCTCGAAGCTCGGCGCATTTAACATCGGATGGCATGAAGTGCCAAAGCGGCGGATCGACAGCTTCGCGACGCCCCGTGGTTGCCTGACCAAGCGGCAGATGCCCAATCACACCGCTGAACACGGGCACGAATACAAGGATCTGTTGACCTTCGTCGATACCGGGGTGTTCCATTCCACATTGGCCGATATCACTCCAGGCGCGGACAAATCTAAACCCGAACCGAGGTGGGCCCAACTCCAGCCTGTGCCGCCCTCTCTGCGCGACGAGAACGAGATCAGTTCAATCGAGCGCATCCGCTACCGCGCCGTGCACACTAAGACGAACTGGCGCCGGGTCAACATGCATGCCTCGTTAGACAATGCGATCCATGGAAAAGACGGCGCCGCCGGTCTCTTCGCGGGACGAGTGAGGATCAATCGCGAACTGCATGGCGATCCTTTGTTCGTGGTCATCTGGCGCGAAGGCGATAAGTTGGGTCAAGTGGTTCGTCCCCGTCCCGGTCGCGTCGGAGAGTTGGAGAAAGCGAACATCCCGATCAAGCAAATCGAGGTCATGGAAGCGCGGGGCGGCGCCACGACGAGTGAGCTGATGAAGTATTTCACTTCATAATCGGATCTGTCGCTTGCCAGGAGCGAGCCTTACCATTGTTGGGGGGTTTCGGCGCCAACAGTGACCTCCTCCGTTTTAGGAAGACAGGTCGAAGCTGAAGATGAATTTAAAAATACTGTGAACAAGACACAAAATTCGAAAAGTAAGCCATCGTCTACTTATGGACCTGATGAGGACCTCCTAGCGGCGCTGTCCGCGATATACGCTCTGGCGCAAGACGCGGGTTACGAACTGACGAAGGAAACCGTCAAATTGGCGGAATTCGTTGCCCCGGCTGGAATCGTTCTGTATGTCGAGAAGACGCGAGCAAACTTAAATAACATCAATCTCTGCGTACATCCGAAACATTCCCGCGAATCGTTGTCCCGTATGGACGGCGCACATGCGGTGAGTGGTGGGCACCGCTTCCACTCCAACATGACGCGCTTCCCAAAACGTCTGCATGGCGGTAAGACGCCGACTGCGTACGGGTGGCAAGTCAAAGTCGATACTCTGCTTGGACTGCACCGCTTTTTGACCGCCTTCGCCGACTTGTCAGCGTGAGAAGATTGGCGTGAGTCATACGGGCCATGCGCGAGCCACCAATGGCCTGATTATTCATCCGCAGACGGGAACGCTTTAGCTTGGCATTGCGGGCAGTACAGATATAAGGTTCGGCCATTGCTCAGCTTAAGCGAGCCAGCGCGATACTGCTGGATTGCCCAGACACCCGTGACGCCGTTCTTGAACGTGACCTCCCCGCTCGCGTAGCAGGGTGACCAGTCGAGCATATGAAAGTAATCGTGCTCGGCGACTTCGGCAGCTTTGCCGATGTACTCACGGATTTCCTGATAGCTGAGCTTAAAATCTGTGCACTGCTCCACCTGTTCACCTGCAGCTGGGGACGTCGCGCCGCTGTTCCGGACAGTGACGGTACTGATGGGCGGAAGATGTGTCTGGCGCATTTTCGGTTCGGTACCTGAACCATCGTCCGTAGCTACGGACGCGCTTGCTGTCACGGCAAAGATGAGTGAGGCAATTACCATAGCGCGCTTTCAGCTTCAGTGGGGTTCTTGCGAGAGACGACCGGGTGCCTGAATATCTCAGTCATTGGTATTCCGAAAGTCGAGGTGAGCTCAGAAACTAACCAGTGAAGTGACGCGTTTTGCTGAGCATTCACCGTTTTGAATCGCCGCGAGTTTTCTAGACACTCGACAGCCGCTGAAAATACTGCTTTTCGTACTCGACCGGTGACAGGTCATTGCTGAAGCTGTGCCGTCGCTTGGAGGTGTCAGGAATTTTGTGTGCTGAGGTCGGTTTAAAAAATCTCAGTACAGCGCATTCGTAAATCGTTCGCCGAACAGGATAGCGAATTGGTTGGCCGCCTGCTTCCACGTGATGGGTGGCATCTTCCAGTCTTTCTCGATGTTGCGCAAGGCCAGGTAGAGCAGCTTGCTGGCTGCCTCGTCGGTCGGAAAGTGCCCGCGATTTTTGACGATCTTCCGAAGCTGCATGTGCATGCTTTCGATGGCATTGGTCGTATAGATGATTTTTCGTACGGCTGGTGGGTAGGCAAAGAAAGGGATCACCTGTTCCCATTGACGCTGCCACATGGCTGTCACCGTCGGGAACTTCTGGCCCCACTCGCCTTGCGCAAATTCCTGCAGGGCCGCTGCGGCCGCGTCTGCTGTAACAGCCTGATAGACCGGCTTAAGCGCGGCAGCCAGAGACTTGCGATCCTTCCAACTGGCCAGGCTGAGCGAATTGCGGATCAGGTGCACGATGCAGGTCTGGATCTGGGCCTGAGGATAAACGGCTTCGATCGCTTCCGGGAAGCCGCGCAGGCCATCCACGACAGCAATCAGCACATCGTCCAAACCACGATTCTTCAGTTCGTTAAAAACCTTGAGCCAGAATTTGGCGCCTTCGGTCTGTTCGATCCAAAGGCCCAGCACTTCCTTCTTGCCGTCGGCCTTGATGCCCAACGCCAGGTACACCGCCTTGTTCTTGACGGTGCCTTCGTCACGGATTTTCAGCCGCAGCGCGTCGAAATACACGATCGGATACATCGGCTCCAGCGGGCGCTGTTGCCATTGCTCGACCTCCGACAATACCTCGTCGGTGATCGTCGAAATCAGGTCGGGAGACACGTTCAAACCGTACAGCTGCTGCAGGTGCCCCTGGATCTCGCGCACACTCATTCCGCGCGCGTACATGCTGATCACCTGATCGTCAAAGCCCGGCAGGCGACGCTGGTACTTGGCGACCAGTTGCGGCTCGAACGTGGCCTGTCGATCGCGAGGAATGTCCAGTTCGAGCTCGCCACCCGGCGTCAGGACGGTTTTGGAACTGCTGCCGTTGCGGTGGTTGCCGGCCTTGCCCTGTTTGTTTTCCGTATCGAGATGATGCGTCAGCTCGGCATTGAGCATGCGCTCGGCCAACTGCTTCTTGAGTTGGCCGGCCAAGCCCGATTCGCCAAGAATCGACTCGGCGTCCTTGTTCTGGACCTGGGCCAGCAGTTGATCGATCAGTTCATCCGGAAACAGCTTGGGCGCTTTCGGTTTCTTGGGCTTCTTGGTAGGGCTCATTACTTCGGTCATCGTGAATCCTTATCGGTATCATCTCATGACCTCATGCCACACAGAAAATCTGACAGGCTCCGTCGCTTCGGATTGTAGAACATCTCGATATAGTCGAAGACATCCTGCTTTGCCTCTTCACGGGTGCCATACGTTTTACGCCGAATTCGTTCCCGCTTGAGCAGCTGGAAGAAGCTCTCTGCAACGGCGTTATCGTGGCAGTTACCGCGCCGGCTCATGCTTTGCTGCAGGTTGTGCGCGTCCAGGAAGTCGCGCCAATCGTAGCTGCTGAATTGACTGCCTTGATCGGAATGCACCATCACCATATTCTTGGGTTGTCGACGCCAGACAGCCATTAAAAGTGCGTTCATCGCGAGCTCACGATCGATGCGCGAACTCATCGACCAGCCGACCACCTGGCGCGAGAACAGGTCAAGTACGACTGCCAGATAGAGCCAGCCTTCATACGTCCGGATATACGTGATGTCCGTCACCCAAACCCGATTGGGCTCCTGCACGTCGAACTGGCGCTGTAAATGGTTTGGCGCCACCAACGAAGGTGTACCGCCGCGTTTGTACTTGCGCTTGGCGTAGCCGGTTTGTGAGCGTATCCCGGCCGATCGCATCAGGCGATGAACGCGATTGATACCGCATTGTTCACCCAGCTCGCGTAAGTCATCGCTGACCTTGCGGTAACCGTACACGCTGCCGCTTTCCAGCCACGACTCCTTGATAGGAACCAGTAGCCGCCTGTCCTCTTTGGCGCGCCTGCTTTCGGGGTTCAGACGCCAAGCATAAAAACCACTGGGATGCACACCGAGCACCTTGCACAGCCGCCGTACCGGGAATTGGTCCTGAAACTCAGCAATGAAGGTGTACCTTACCCGGACGTCTTGGCAAAGTACACCGCGGCCTTTTTCAAGATGTCGCGCTCCTCCGTGACGCGCTTCAACTCGGCCTTCAGGCGCCGCATTTCATCGGCTTGGGAATCCACGGCGTTGCGCTCCTCTTCGGGCACACCGTAGCGCTTCGTCCAAGTGTACAGGCTATGAATGCTCACCCCCAGACGCGCCGCCACTTCGCTCGCCGGGTGACCGCGCTCCGCCACCTGCTTGACCGCTGCGATCTTGAATTCCTCAGTGTACCGCTTTCCACTCATACCTTCTCCTTGTGCCCAACATTATGGCTCAGGAGTGTCTACGATAGTCGTGGCGATTCAAAGTGCAGCGTGAACTGATCGGCCACGAGGCCGGACCCACCGTAGGATTTTCTATTGCTGGACACCAGCACGTTTTCCAGGGTGACTTCGTAATACTTGAGTGGGCCGGAGCCGTCCGCGCGGAAGAATTCGAGCTTGGCTTTCGGGATCGTCTTGCCCTGGGCCGCCAGTTCCATCAGCTTTGGAGAAGCGAGATCGACTGCCTTCGTAATCCGAAGCGCATCGAAGACAGCGCGTCCGATCGTGTGGCCGCCAGCGGTTGACATGGTGCCAGCGGTCGGCTGGATGACGCCCCAATCGACGGCCTCTACCTCGATCCATCCCTTGTGCTTGTCGTCGTTCGATTCGCCGTTGACGCCATCAATTTGCAAATAGACATCAGATGCCATGCCTGCTCTCCACGAGGTTGGGGTTCCCCTCATTCTGACCCTGCATGGGCTAGAGCAAGTTGGCTGTGCGCAAGGGACTCATGCCGTTAGGGGCAACTATGTACAAGCTCGAGTACCTGGAGCACATGTGCTGTATCCATGGCGTCCAGCAGAAGCGAAGTTGGGCGGGCTCATGTGTCTCGAACCTCGGCTAACACTGCCGCCCGCCCAAATTGCGGCTTCAAGCCCGGAGAACTCGACGGATATCCGCTACCGGCCAAGCCAGCCGACCGTTGACACGAACTGGCCGCAGAGGCCCCGTCTCAGAAGATGCCCATACCCGCAGCGTCTGCGGTTTTCGCCCCAGATGATAGGCCGCGCATGCGGTATCCACGTGGGTTCGCCGTTCGAGCTCAAGCGACGTAAAGCCTGCCCAGTGAGAGGAATACCCTTGATGCTCATGCTGTGCAGCGCCCTGCTGTTGCTGATTCATTTATCGCTCCCGGAATTCAACGTCCAGCGACCGTTCCACCTCCAAAGGTCAGAACGATGTCGCACGAATACATACCCAAAAGTGCCGGGATGAGGGATCCCAACGTCAAAACATCGGTTTCGTATCGCCGCCCTCACTTGGCATTACGACGATACCGAGGTGCCTTTGGCACCGATGGCCCGGCTACCAGCCGCCAAGCCTGAACTCTCTCGCTGTCCGGCGTAGCGCTTCCTGCCGACAGACAGGTCATCCGTGGCGCTAGCACGGATTTATTTCTCTTTTGTCGCAGGGATATGATGTCGGCAGTCGGCCCGCCGTCGTCCTGGCCGACTGCCTCGGTGCTACCGATCAGTACTTTTGTCTTCGATGACTTGGAAACGACAACGAGCTTGAACTATTGCCTTGCAGAGCAAACCGTCGCGATGAGTGATTCGGCCGATCCGTCATCCCGCTTGCTGAGAGCAGAAACCGGTAGGCCAACGAGGGCGAAAAGAAGAGCGCTACGCCAGAAGGCGAGACTTGTAGCCCACCGACAGTGGTAGGCAATTTGCAGGGATGCTTCACTTTAGAAAAATGAAGGCTTAAGTAAAGTTCCGCAGAGCGAGCCTAAATGGTAGAGCAGAAAAAATTACATGTCAACAACCATCAATGCATTGCTGCAACTTTATCGCTGAGTGCAGCCATCTGATTGTTCTCACTGAGACCGTTCTGAACGCGACGACAATCCCAGGCCAAATCTGGGTCCAGCCAGATTTGGCCCCGTGAATACAGCGCCAGAGCTGTCTCACCTGTTATACGGCCCACCTGATCTCGCGAATAACGAACCCAAGTGCCTGCACGGCGAATTCTGCGTCTGACTCCGTAACCGATCGAAGTTGATAGCGACTGGCTTCGTTGTCCTTTCCCCGCGGATGCAGCCGGTTTATGGTCTCCAGCGCTGAGCGAAGGGCGACCATCTCCCCTTCTCCGAAATGAGACCTGACCGTCTTGATCCAGGCGCCAAGATCCTGTTCCACTGGCACTGAGCTGCCAGTTTGGACTTGCATCCACCGCGACACCAAGACCGTGGCTGCATTACGACACTGGTCGACAACCGAGGTAGGTAACTCACGGTAGGCTGCGTCTAACACCCTGTTCACGGCGGATTTCACGCCTGAAACGCTATCAGGATGGATTTTGGATTTGTCGATTTCTGGCATGATGTTATACGCTGATTCTGCGCGCAAAGTGATCATTACATCACTCGCCGCAAGCCGTTCCGTTTGCAGAATTCGCCAAAGCGAAGACGCATCACTATGACCGAGGGCTAGCTGAAGCCCTTGCCCCTTGTCGGGCTGCCTCAACAAATCAGTACACTCGATGTAGACAGAGAGCTCCTTGGAAACACGTCCACCTTGCTCTGCTGCTTTCTTGGTCTCCGAGAAGAGCGCTGGATGTGGCTCGACCAGTACTCTCTCCCAGCTCACGTTGCCGAAGTTTTGAAAGATACGACCTCGACGAATGCGGCTCACTGGATCAAATGAAGTTTCGACAAACATCCATGCAAACGGGTTGCTCTCGAAACTGCCTGGTATCTTGGCAAGATCGGCAGGTGTTGTAATCAACGTGGCTTGCGTTAGCGCTGGCGTAGGCCACACGGGATGGGTTGGAGCTCCCCTGCCCTCGTACACTAACCCGCTTTCGCGATCAAAGCCTAATCTCGCCATACACTTTCTCCTTTTGGAACGAGCATCCAAGATATCGAGGGTATCAGTTTGCCAGTGCCTGCATGGGAGCGCTAGACGCCGCCAAAGTGCGCCGCAGCAAGATACATTGCGCTCCAGAAAATTTATGTGTTACCATGCTTGCGCCGCTCAGCGGCAATGCCCCCTTCGCCAGGCACCTGGCCTTCGCAACAATCTTCGACTCGACCGCCTCGGGCCATCCATGGGCCTCGTCCGCGCGTCATCGCAATAATCCCTTGAGCCACTCTCCCACTACGAGTAGGCCCTCATCGTCGTCATCCTCGGCAATTCGTCTGCCGCGAAAACTCTTCCTTCAAATTTTCCTGCGCCTAGCGTAATCGCCCGTGATCGGCTCCACGGCTTGGTTATCTGCTCGAACGCACAACAAATTACCCGCAGTGCGACCGGGCTGAAGATGAGTTTTCCTCTTCTAGTCGCACATACCTGTAGTCCCGTTTTGAGCCTGGACGCCCATAGTCGACGAGGAAGATATGTCCCTTACCCCAGACGAATTACGCCAGCTTGCGGTCACGTTCCCGCGAGCACACGCTGCTCAGATCAACGCGAAAGCCGCAAAGTATGGCCTTTCCCGCGAGGATGTTAGGCAGGAGCTCAGCCTCATCTGCATGGAAAAAGGCGCCGAGTTTGACCCATCCAAGGGCCTCCTACCCCAGTTCCTATTCGGCCATTTGGAGAAAAGACTGCGCCGGCAACTGGGTGCCCACACCTTCGCTATTTCACTCGACCGTGTCGACGCTCTCGATGAAAGCACCCGTGCGCTCATCGAGAATCTGAGCGTTCCGGCCGACGACGACAGCGAACCAGCGTGCCCGTCCACTCGTGACCAGCCTGGTGTGGCCAAAATCCTCTCGGTCGCGCAGTTTGCGAGCGGCAAGTCGAGCTCGGACCTTGCTCGTCTTCTCGGAGTCACCTCGCGCCGTATACGACAGATTCTTCAGGAACTGCGAGAAGAACAAGTGACCTCGAAACAATTTGAGCTCTCTCTCGAGGAGGGCCGCTAATCATGGCATGGCGCGACGAGAAATATGCGGACCTGAGTAACGAAGGCAAGAAGGTAGTGGCCGTGCGCTCCGACTGGGCCAGGGAATTAGGACAGCCGACAGCAGCGTGGTTGGCGCAAGCGCTATTTGCACAACGACACGCCGGGGCTGGACGATGGTGGTTTAAGAAGCTATTGGCCGAACGCGATCAGGACAACCGGATGCTCCCTCCTCAAAGCGCAATCGAACAGAGTTTCGAATATGAGACCGGCCTTACCCGATCACAACAAGAGACAGCACGGAAGATTTTGCGAAAACTCGGCATTCTTAGCGAAAGGCGCTGCCGTTGGCAGCGTCGTCTCGAATACATGATCAACCTGGATCGCTTGTGCGAATTTGCAAGAGAATGGGCTCATGCGGAACGCGCTACAGCGCGCACCGGAACGCAAGACTGCGCTGTCTTGGGCGATAAATCCAACGCACAAGAGAGCGAAATTCCGCGCTCTAGTACAGAGAGTATTCAGAATTTTAAAAAAAGCAGCAGAAACATTTCCGAAAAAATTTCGGATTCGCGCTCCCTCAAAAGTTTGAATGCAAGCCATCCAGGGTATCGCTACAGCGCGGTGAACAGAAAAAGACGTACGATCGAACCAGGTGGGGTGCACTGCTGGACTGACGATGATCGTGAGTTAGCAAACTCATTGTTGGAACAACATGGCGAAGAAAAGGTGCGAGGTGCAGTCATGAAGGTCGAGGAATCGTGCGGAGATCCGTATCCATTAAGAGTAAGCAAACTACTGTCCAATCCAAAAGTTTCAACAGCGATTGATCAAGCATCCGAATTTATTCGAAAACACGATATTGACAAGAGCACGAACGAAACCCGCGCGGCCGGTCGCAAAGCCATGCAGATGTTATCGGATAGCGAACGGGAAGCGTTTATACCAATCTATATCGCGCAACTCGGCACAAATCAAAAAACGACCTTCGATCCCTCAACCCGAAGGTTTCTCAATCGAGGCGAGAAGCTGCAGTACGACCGTTGGCTAGAAAAGCGATTAACGCTTGGCCAGCAGCATTGCGCCTAGCACGAACATTGAAATCAATAAGTGCAAAGGCCACCGAACAGTCGGAATGCCCGCCCGCGTGTTCATCGGCGACATGCTGGCACCAAACAAATGAGTCCAAACTTGCTGCGTAGGTTCATAGCTGCACAACTTACGTTGCAACTGCCGTGAACTGTCTATGCACAGGCGGCGCTATCATGTTTAGCCGGTACCGGTGCCCCGTCTCAACATCGGTGGGCCGTCTCGCTGGAGCAACTACACTTTAATATTTCGTTCTATCCACCCCTCTAAATCGGAACGACGATAGCGGACTGCCGCGCCAATCCGCAGGTAAGGAATTCCTACCGAGCTGTTCGAAATACGATCTCGACGGAGAAAGTGAGTGCTCATCGCGAGCAGTTGTGCCGCTTCGCGTTCCGTAAGCAAAAGTCTTTCTTGATCTTCCATTTGATCTTCCATTGGTCTTTTCCAAGATGCCTCAATCTTTATCACGACAAGAGGAAACGACCTCGACTTGCGTCGAGAAGTTCTGCATTTAAGATTGATCTCGTAGTGACCAAGCGTTATTCAACAACACATCAAAGGCGCAATCCAATGAAGACCAAGATGATCTCGAATGAAACCATTTTTACCATGAATTGGGCAGAGCACGACCCACGCTCCGTGAAGGCAAGCCTTAATGGCAAAGGTGACGGCCGGGTGCTGTGGTGGAAAATAAACCAGCGTATTCACCAGCTGGTCAGACCGAAAAAGACGCTGGAAGAGATCACGTTTTCCTTTCACTCGCGCCATCACGCCATCGCGCTCTTCATCTCCGACTTTAGGCTGGAGGTGAACCGCGTAACTGAAATTATTCGTTCTGAAGGATTGGCAGCAGGCATCCGAAAGGCGGCCAGCGTTACCGGCAACCACTCCCATCGCTAGCCCTTAGATATAGGAGAAAAAGGAAATACATAGCGATGCGCTCAAAAAAGAACTACCAAATTAACAGAAAACCCTGACTTAAGACAGGCATCTCAAATTACATTTACATCTCATGATCAAAGAAATCATTGACCGCTTCAAGAAAGTAGCAATCGAAGACTTCCGCGACTTCTTCGCACCATATGTCGCCGTAGTTCGTCTCATCCGTTCCATCACGTCGGCGATAGCCCGCGGCATCAGGTCGCGGTGGAACCGCAATAAGAAGGGCGACCAATAACACGAGCTCGGATGTAGGGCAGGGTTTGAAAACAGCAATCCCTGCCCGGCTTGCTCGACTGCCTCACAAAGTTGCGCGCAGCGCAAGCATGATCTACTGATCTTGAAACTCCCACTTCCTAAAGGACCCATCCTTGAGCTTTGAATTCAACCGGGACGATACGTTCACCAAATACCCAAACCCCTATCGGTTTGAAAACGTTTTTCTGGCCATCGGGGCAGCCGCCGCTCTCGCCGGCGGCATTGCATCCGTCATTCATGCACGAGAATTTTTCATGGTCCACGAGGACAGAGTTGCCTTGATCGTGGTCGCTGTAGCGGTGCTCGTACTGGGTCTTGCCGTCAAACTGCTCATTCAGGCACTTTCTCAAGTGCGCTTCTACCTCGGTCGCAAATTCCCTCTCGGCTTGGCTGGCGAGCTTGCCGTAACCGATAAAGGCATGGGCGAGGGAGCCGACAAGGTCCTGGAAACGCTTCGCCACCGAGCAATCGAATTCCCCGAGCCCAGGGGCGCCCTTGAGAGCCTCCTCTGTTCCCTCGTCAAGGACCTGGTAACGTCGCCGACGGAGGTGCGAGCCGCTGCGGTCCAGCACTTTCGCGCCTTGATCGCAATGGGCGCCCTGCTCGCGTCGTTGCTGGTTTCGTATTTGGTCTTCGCTGGCACCTCGTGTGAGGGCTTTGCGTCCTGGCTGTACCTGCCGATGAGCGGTCTGTCTCTTCTGACACCATTCATGGCCCCCGACCGTTTAAGTCCGAGCGACCGCCACGATACTCCCGTTGCGGAAACTGGAGACAGAGCACTGACGAAGCTGGTTGGCCTGGTCGTGTTCTCAATCATGGCCCCCGTCCTGCTCCCGCGTGTCACGCCTCACGTGTCGATTGCCCCGATGTGGATACCGTCAGCCCTGCTGCTGGGCGGTTCGATGATCAGTTCCGGCCTGTTCTTCGCGGCCACTCTCTGCCATCTCGGCAGCGCACGCAGCACGGACGTGTCATGCGAACAGACGACGATCGCTATGAATTGTCCACCGGGGCAGCTGTGGGCTGCGATCAGCCGTGATTTCCAAAGCGCGTGGGAACGCGCCATTCCGAACCGCGCGTATGCCAACGTGCCACCGGATGTCTCCCGAGGAGAACGCGGTTCATTCAGCGGTCTCATCCTGGAGGAGACGCAGCCGGCCCCAATGAACTCGTCGCAGCTTTCGAGCTGGGCCGAAGCAGTCCACGTGCCCTATGCCCGCATGCTTCTGGTCCTTGGCGCCTGGGGAATAGCGATGGCAGCTTTTTGTGGATGGACTGCGGCCCGAGCTACTGAACAGTTCGCGAAAATGTCAGCCACGGAGATTAGCCGATCCATCTTGGTCATCATGGCGCTTGGAATGGTGGCGGCACTGAGTTTCCGGATCGGGCACCTGCTGTGGTCGCGGATCGAGTTCAGGTCGCGTCTTGTGTGGATCGAGACCTCGGGCGTCTTCCAGACGTCGCGGATCAGCGTCGGCAACCGATTCCGCAGTAATGTTCAGTCAAGCTCAACATTGACGCGGGTGGAAGGCGCGACGCTGCGTGTTTGGGTAGCAGATATTGTCTCAGTCGCGTTTGGACGGGATGGCAAACGGACCGTAATCGCGATGGCGGCCGCAGACGACACGGCCAGGTCAACGGTCAACAGTCTTGTTGCATTCGCAGCGAACCAATGCGTTGTCCCTGCCCTAACGGCAAAGCGAGACCTCGCGCGTGCGTCTTCGATTGGTCGCCTCAGTGCTGCGGCACACGTGGAAACAACCGCTCTCGGATGAAGGGCCCCGTTACTGCGAGTAACGGAGCCGATCACATGGCAGTTTAAATAGGACACGCGGCCGCCCAATTCCTACTGTCACAGGCCAGGGTATGGTTCCGGCCTCATGAAAGCCGGCCTGCGTGTCAAGTCATCAGGCGCTTTAACAGCAGGCCGCATATCCATGTATCTATCCGATTTGTCTGGTCTTATAGAACGAGAGCGACGTCGGATCCCCGCCCAAATAAGACCGATCTGCAACGAGTTCCTCAAGCGATTCTGCATTCGAAACACGTGCCTTGCACTCCGCGATGATCCTCATCCCTTCGAGGATCAGTTCGGGCCAAACCACCGGCATAAAAATTTCGCCCAGCCAAGATCTGAGCGAAGCGATCTGACGCTCACCCTCTGCCCTGAAACAAATAATTGACATAGGGAAAACGATACCGTCATCGTTAGGAGCATATGTGTGATGCCGAATCGGATGGCAATCATACAGCCAATTGAACAGGCGTAAGATGCACTCATGGCTTGAGAGCGCCAAAACCACACCGCGCGCCGCAAACTCAAAATCTGCGCCCCGCAGCCTTTCATTCCCCTTCATTCCTTCATAAATAGATTCATTCAACAGTCCCCCAGGAACAGGATACGAATCCATGCGCACGGCGGGGCATCGTTCTTTAAAATGCTTGAAGGCCGCATGGTCGACAGCCGCTTTTTTATTACAGTCCAATCTATTTCTCCTCTGGTTTACAACGAAAAATCGTTTAGCAGGGCCTCTGCCGAGGCGCGCAAAACGAGCGGAATCTCATGCTCTGGAGTCATCCACTCCACGCCATTGCGGCGAGAGTTCTTTGCCCACAGCATGTGAATTTGTTCTTCAGACGGGGCCAGGCCAAGAGAGGCCACTGCGTTTCGAATTAATTTGCAGTCGCTCATCCGTTCCATGGGAACCGCTGGCAATCCGACGATCTCGAGAAGTCGCAGCGCTTTCTGAATCGTTTCAAGACCATGGTCGTCCGCCACGTCGCGTCCATCAGCCTTGAACGAACCAATGTAGGCAGTGGTCACGGAGGGACGGTTATGTCCCAACGCTTGGGCCACCTTCACCTTCAGGACACCCAGATCCGCACGATCCAGTTGCCCTGCGTCGCCGCCCATCGTGGGCGGCATCATTCCAAGCAAGAGCGCGTGGTTCTCGGCAAACTGCGCGCGCAACCCGTGTCCGGTCACGCCGGCGTCGGCTTTGGTAAAGCCAAACGAGGTCATCAAATTCTCGTAGCGGCGAATGTTCTGTTCCAGGCTGGCCGCCCCGCCTGCCCGGGTGTATTCCCACCCAAGGGGTTTGTTCTTTGGTACACGAGCTTTGACGTAATCCAGGAGCTCGCGCTGGGCGGTCGACGCGATGGGAATGTTTCGCCAACGGCCGCCCTTCCCCATGCCCGGGAAGACCTGCAGGTATTGGCCAAAGTCTTGGACGTGTGGATTGCATTTCAGGACCTCTTCGCGCCGCAGTCCAAAGCCCAGCTCGAGGCGCAACATCAGCCCGAGGCACGGTTCGCGCTCGTCGACTTCGCGAAACTTCGCTACCAGGTCAATGCCGTTCCCGGACCAGGACTTCGTGGCTTGCGCAGCTGAACGTACCTTCAGCAGTTCCGGATCCACGCCCGGCAAATACTTATGGACTGAGCCGACCATGCCGGGCTTGCCGAGCATGGCGCAGAACACGCGCAAGCGCGACAAATCGTTCTGAATGGTTTTGGGTTTCTTGTGCTGGCAATACCACCAATGCTTGACGAGCACTTGGATATGGCGTTCCCCCAGGTTCCTGGGATCTTGAATCTTGTAACCGAGTGTCAGCAGCGGTTGTAAACTGATACAGGCAGCGATTGAAAACTGATACACCGATTTGAGAAGATGGCCGCTTTGCGGAGCGGCCTTGAAACCCAAAGAGGTGTACGTGGAAGTCAAGCTACTGAAGAAGCATGGGTTGAGCCTTCGGCAGATTGCCGCTGAAGTCGGCTGCGCAGTGAACACGGTGCGCCGGCATCTGGCTCTGGAGGCCGTGCCGAAGTACGAGCGCAAGGTCAAGCGCCAGACGAAGCTGGCGCAATTCGAGCGGTATCTGAGGGATCGGCAGCAGGCCGCCCAGCCCGATACGATTCCAGCCACGGTGCTGTACCGTGAGATCGCAGCGCGCGGCTACGAAGGCGGCATGAGCCAGCTGCGCGCCTTCATGCGCACGCTGCGCCCGACGCCGCCGGTAGATCCGGTGGTGCGTTTCGAGACGGCGATGGGCGAGCAGCTGCAGGTGGACTGGGTCGAGTTCCGCAAGGGCAGCGCGCCGCTGTATGCATTTTGCGCCACGCTCGGCTTTAGCCGGGCCAGCTATGTGGAGTTCGTCAGCAACATGAAGGTGGAAACCCTGATCGCTTGCCACGAGCGCGCTTTCGCTGCCTTCGGTGGCGTGACGCGGCGGGTCCTGTACGACAACATGAAGACGGTGGTACTGGAGCGCGACGCTTACGGCGAAGGCGAGCACCGCTTCCATGCCGGCTTCCTGGACTATGCCAGGCATAGCGGCTTTGTGATCAAGCTGTGCCAGCCGTACCGTGCCAAGACCAAGGGCAAGGTCGAACGCTTCAACGGTTATCTGCGCCGTTCGTTCTACGTGCCGCTGGTGAGCCGGCTGGCGCAGAGCGGCCAGAAGCTTGATGTCGTAACGGCCAACGTGGAAGTGGCTCACTGGTTGCAAGAAGTGGCCAATGCACGCATCCACGGCACCACCGGGGAGCCGCCAGCCGCGGCGTTGAAGCGGGAGTCGGAGCACCTGCAGCCACTGCCAGCACCGTGGCGGGCAGACATTGCGGCAGCCCGGCCGCAACCGGCAGTAACGGCGCCTGCGGCACCACGGCCGGCGGCAGTGGTGGAGCGGATCGCGCAACCTTCTCCGGTACAGCATCCGCTGCAGGTCTACGACGCGCTGCTGATGCGGGTATCGGAAGGAGTGGTGGCATGAATCTGCAGCATGAGCGGATCGCGGCGCTGTGCGAGAGCCTGAACCTGCCGTTCGTGGCGCAGGGCTACAGCGCCGCAACCCAGAAGGCAGCCAAGCAGGGAACGGCCTACAGCGACTTCCTGGAAGGCTTGCTGAGGGAGGAAGTAGCTGGACGCAATGTGCGCAAGCAAAGCACGCTGACCCGGCTGGCCGGATTCCCGGCAGTGAAGACGCTGGATGAGTTCAACTACGACTTTGCCAAGGGCGTCAAACGCAGCCAGGTCGAGGAGTTGGCCGGCCTGGGCTTCGTCGAACGGCATGAAAACGTGGTACTGGTCGGCCCCAGCGGCGTGGGCAAGACGCACTTGGCAATGGCCCTCGGTTACAAGGCCACGCAGGCCGGCATCAAGACGCGCTTCACGACGGCAGCCGACCTGTTGCTGGCGTTGACGACGGCGCACACGCAGAACAATCTGAAGGCGGTGATGCACCGCGCGATCAAGGCATATCGGCTCCTGATCATCGACGAGATCGGCTACTTGCCGATGAACCGGGAACAGGCCAATTTGTTCTTCCAGGTGATCGCGGCCATGTACGAGCGCAGCAGCCTGGTCGTGACCAGCAACCTGCCGTTCGGGCAATGGGACACGACCTTCGCGCAGGACACGACGCTGACTGCGGCCCTGCTCGACCGGTTGCTGCACCATGCGCATATCGTGCCGATTGCAGGGGAAAGCTATCGCTTGAAACACCAGCGACAGGCCGGAATGATGAGGGGGAACGACGTTGCAGAACTGGGCTGAACACGGACGGTGTTCGGCGACGGCGGTGTATCAGTTTTAAATCGCTGGCATGACGAAATCTGTATCAGTTTTCAATCGCCGTTGACACCGAGCTCGTGCAGCAACCGTATCGCTGCATACACAACCTCTTTCGTGAGCGTCTGGGTCCGTTCGGACGCCGGCTTGCCGTTGACCCGATAGGGACCGGCCGACTTCATCACGTCGTTCACTTCCTGCTGCCACATATATCCCTCACAAAAATCATCGATACCTCTTATCGCCACAGGCGGAAGCGCGACATGCTGAGCTGGCGGAGGTAAGGCTCCCGTCTTAAATAAACCGGTTTCGCGTCAGTGGGCCTTACTGCCAACCACTGATGCGCCGAACCCTCGCGGTAATCGGTCTCTCTTCCGAAGAAGAGAACTGAACGTTGAAGCGGTTTCTCGCTGCGCATTCCCGGAGCAAGTCCGGGCCTTGAGGATGCGCGCCTCTTTTTGTGGAGAGACCAGTGGAGCTGGCGTGATGTTCATAGGTGCCGTGCCAGAAAGCACATGCGGCCTAAGGGGTAACTAACCCGATCACGATGGTTGCAGTTGCGATGTGGAAGAAGCGCGCTCGGGAGCGAAGAGCGGCTGTGGAGATGGCTGGTGAGGCGGCCGAAGGCGCTAACGGCTCGGCTAGGGAATTCGATCTGTGATCGAGTTTTCCCTGCCATTGCGCTAGAACACTGATGGCGACACGCTTTCAGGATCACTCTGTACCTGTCTGTGTAGTCTCGCGACGAGACTTTAGCCAGGTAAGAGCCGATTTTTTAGATTGGGATGGGTGCCCGCTATCGAGAGCAATAGCGAGACTGTGCCAAAAAGCTGGCTTTGCAAAAGCTGTTCTCTCTCATGGGACAGAACAACTACTAGGAACGGGGCATTGCCGGTGACCGACGCGCAAAGCTTACCACAGGGCAACTAGCATATCAACAGGGGACTTTTGCCGACGAGTCGCCTAACTTCCGCAAGCGCTGATAGGTAGTGACGGCGCAATTTTGAACCTGATTTTCCGACACGGACGAATTTCAGGTTCCGATTGCAGCGCGGTGTCGCAAATCTGAACCTGAGTTGCGCACGCCGACTTCTCCGTTACCTTTGAATTTTTAAACTACCTGGAGTCATCAGTGGAAAACCTCTCGATCGCAATTGACGGCGGCCATTCAATGTTCAAAGTACGCGCAACCTCGCTGGCGTCGCCCGACAAGCGCTTCTCGTTCGAGATCCCGACCGTCGTGATGCCGGCCATCGCGCTGACGAACGAACAAACCCGACAGAAAGCCGAGCTCGAGACTGTCGAGTTGGACGGCCGTCGATACTTCTTCGGCGAGACCGCCCTGCGACAAGGCCGCTCCGAAGTCTATACGGGGCAAAATGCGGACTGGATCGAGAGTCCGCAGCACGACGCACTGGTACTGGGGGCATGGCGGAAGACCATGCAGGCCTTCGGCAATCCTCCCGCCCGGGTTCATCTGGTGATGGGCTTGCCGGCGAAATTCGTTGGACCGCAGCGCGACACGCTTCGCAGCCGCATCGCGGACTTGCTCACGCCGCGGCTCCTGCCAGGCCAAACACTCAGAGTGATGGTCCAGAGCCAAGCGGACGCGCCGCTGCAGTGGCTCTCGATCCAAAGTAACGGTAGCCCGCACCCGCAGCGAGACCTCGACAACGAGGCTTGGGGCGTAATCGAGATCGGGCATTACACGACCGACTTTGCCCTTTCCGATCGGGGAGCAATGATGGAATACGCGGCCGTGTCGTGTGCGGGAATGCACTTGGTCTACGACGGCATGTCCAGCGCACTGGCGCAGGCTAAGCTGCCGACGTCCCTGGACGTGGTAGAAGCAGCGGTGCGTAGCGGCGGCATCAAGCACTTCGGCGAGCGGGTCGATGTTTCCCACCTGCTGCGCCAAGCGAAAGCTGGCTTTGAAGCAGTGGTGATGGATGAGGCCAACCGGGTGTTTGGCCAGAAGGCTGCAGTACTGGACGGGATCATCGTTGGCGGTGGCGGCGCCGAGCTGCTTCTCGACGGGCTGAAACAACGGTACCCCAATGCTGTTTCCACCGACGAGCCGCGGATGATGGTGGCGGAAGGCTTCTGCCGCCTCGGCTTACTGTCCCTACGTCAGTCGTGATGCCGGAAGCGCTCATGGCAGGACAACTGGAAAAGCCGCCAAAAATCGGCACCGAGATCACGGTTCGGATCAGCCTAACTTTTCAGGAGGCGCCGGATGTTCACACGCTGCTGGCGATGACGCCGGTACGCGAACGTGGGAAACTCGTGCGCCTGGCCCTTGAAAGATACATCGCTGAGACAGGGCATCCGGCTGGGGATGTGGAACAGCAGATTGACGCGATCTCGACGTGGCTGAGGTCGCGGACTGCGCACACAGGAACGATCGTGCGCGTCGCCAACCAGCTCGAAGTAGATCGAACCGTCAATGCTGGAGGCACCCTCCAGCATCACGACGTGCCCGCGCCCCTGCTTACGCGTAGTGATCCAGCTCCTGCAGAAATGATTGGTCGGAGTGATTCTGCTTCCGAGGAGGTAGCCGCTTCGTCGTCATCCATTAATCGGTGGCTCCAAGCTTAGGCAAGACAACCTGGTGGTCGACAAATTCCAACACTGGTTGACCACCAGTTAGCTTAGAGCGAATCCACGATGCTACCCCTGCGGGTTTTGTTAGCCGCTCTTAATAGGCTTTTTTGCGCGCCCGGCCCGAATCGCGGCCGGTGCCCGCCACTTGGAATTTGGCCATTTACTTACTCGTACGTCAGCCGTCATCGCCAATGCGCAGGAATCGTCAGTCCGAGCACTCGCGAAATGTTTTCGAGTGCGACGATAATTTCGCGGTGTCGGTTTTTATTATAGGCGCCTCCAGAGTCCCGCTGCGATAAAATACTTTTCAACTCAGGAAGATTATGCAGACCCAAAGCGTAGAGATTTCTCCAGGTCATGTCACCAAACAACTTGTATATGACTTCAGTACCGTCTCGATCACTAGCCAATCGCTTCGGCCCCAATAACTTTGCTAGAGCCTCTTCGGCCTCTTCTTTCGTTTCGAAGGTATATAGATGTTGCAATGGAGCACCAACGGCAAGGTGTTAATTCGATGACCCGGTACGAAGAAACTCCCTCCCGCCGAGCAGATTGTCCAGAATATTGCACGTCGGAACTCTCGGCTGTCAAGAACCGTTGATCGGTTTGGTCGCCTCGGACTAGTTTCACGTTGTCAATCGGAAGTAAGGCTACACAAGGACACGCATACTGGGGGAGGCTCCCAAGTAGCTTAATGGCCGGCCTGTTCTTGAAAAGACATTCGTTGAGCCGGCAATCGTTCGATTGCCGGCATCGACCGAAACGCAGCGCTTCTGGTCTATGTAAAACTTCAAGGTACCCCGCATCGACGAGCCATTTTGCTTACACGCTTGTGCTCCCTGTTCTTGTACGCATGTCGTTTCTCAATAGCTGGCGCGCAATGCAACAAAATGGCTACTCGGCCCTTCCGACCGAAGGCTCAGGTTTGCACTGTTCGATGCCACATAAGCCAAAGGTCGCGTCATGGTAAACGGGAACAGCACAGGTAGCGACTGCAAGCTGGGCACCGCAACAGGTTTTCCGGCGTAGCGCACGGCCGCTTCGATCAGCCATGCCGTGAGTTCGTCGTTGTCGATCGCTGTTGGCGCGAGCCGGATAACCCGTTTGCTCTTCTCGACCCGTTCGACGGCTCCCCAGCTCGCCTGGCTCTGGATAACCATGTTGGTCATGCGCCGAGTGCCTTCGCGCTCTCCGTAAGTCTCGCTCATGCGGCGATGCACTTCGGCAGATGCGCAGTCACCCTGAATAGCGGACAGGCGGCCCACCAACTCGGCGACCTTGCCAAAAAACGGGTACGCTGCCACAGACATGCCCCAGCAAAGCACCGCGACCGGAACATCCGGCTGATCCTTGTGAATGGCCGCGGCGCGATCTGCATAATCAACCAGTTCGGCTCGCGGCTCAAGCCACAGCCGATTGAGTACCGTCCGAGTTTTTTTCTTGGCTTCCGCGCCAAGCTCTGCTGCCTCAAGCAGCGCATTCAGATCATCTAGCCCAGCCACGCCTGCACGAATATTCAATGCCGCAGCCGCCCAATCAAGCTGAATGAACCGATCAAAGCCAATTTTTGGGGCTGATGAATTCATTCGGTATCAATCACATAACTGACTTTCACAAAGGGCACGATCAACTCTTCGATCGACACCCCGCCGTGGACTACCACCTGCTCGCCATCCGGCACAAAGGCGGTTCGTCCACCTGCGAATAAAGGCATAAAGTTCGCGGGTAGTCCAGCGATGTCTAACCTTACGGTGTTGGGATAGGCTGCAGCGGAATCGGCCAGCAACGGTTCGCTCCGATAAACCCGCACGCGCTCGCCCCGCGTCTCCGCAATGACACCTTGGTTGGGCCTGCCGACGCCAATAGACTCCACATTACCGTGGTCCGCCGTGAGATAGATGTGATATCCCTTGTCCAGCAGCAGCGAGAACAGCCGATCCACGAAACCGGTCGCTAACCAGTTCCCGATCCACATCGCTACGTCTTTCTTGGACCGTTCCTTGTGGAGCCGGTCATCCACCTCATCGATGACCAGGCCCACCACTTTCGGGCGGCGGTTGGCCAAGTCTGCTTCAAGCGTGTCAAGTTGATCAATTTGGCGCAGCGCGCGTCGGTACATCACCTCATTCGAGGTGACGCCTTCATTCTGCCAAAACGTTTTCCACAAGGATTCTTCCTTGTCGGTCCGGTCAATGGAGTCATCGAACTCGCGAGGTTTTAGGCCCGAGAACAGCGCCTGGCGCGACACTGATGTGACCGTTGGAAGCCATGCGAATACAGCCCCTTCATCGAAGGAAAAGCGCTTGGTGGTGGAGACAAGTCGGTCGCGGATCTGCACCCACTGATCGAAGGCAAGTCCATCGAACACCAGCAAAGCAACTTTGGTTTCTCCTGCTGATCGGCGATGGCGCAAGAAGCGCGGCACGTGGTGCACCATCACCGGGCCCTTCGTCACCGGCTGTAAAATCAGATCGGCATAATGTTTATCGGCGATCCATGCCTGTAATCGCTCGTCCGACTCGCTCTGCAGCTTCTTGATACGGTCGCTTATCTGTGACGCACTTAAAGGCAGGTAGTAGCTGTCGTTCGTGTTGGCCAAAGCATGCACTCTGGACAATATCTCTCCGTAGCGCTTGGCGAAGTCGCTCCAGTCTTTGTACGACGATGTTGCGGTCGGGATGGCATCGCTCAATCCATTGATACCTTTTAGCACTAACGCCTGCAATGCCGCAGGGTCCTGGACGATACCAGCCTTGACCCAACTTGGCACGTGTTTCGGGACGCTATGCACCGCCAACGGCTGCAACGAGCCATCGAGGAACATAGAGTCGACCAACACCTGCAGATCAGTATGCTCGAACGGAATCTCGATCTTCGTCTCATAGTCCAGTGATGGCGCCTCACCTGCCCGAATACCATCAAGTCCTAGGGTTTCCAGATAGCGATACCACGCCCCTTGCACCACCCGTAGAAGCATACCTTTGGATGCCAGCCATGTAGCAACAGAATAGCTCTTAAACAGCTCTTTGCCTTGGATGATGCTCGCCGCGTGCTGGGCAAACGTTAGTGGCAACGATCGGTTCGCAAAGTGCAATCGGAGCAGCTCACGCCAGAAATCGACCTGTGTCCGGATGGACCTCGGTACAAACTGATAGACGTGTTCAAGAATGAAGTCCTTCGACTCATTCCCGCCGCGCGCTGACTGCAGTTCGGTCTCATGCGCATGAAACAGCCCGGCAAAATGCTCTGGCTCGACTTGCTGTACCGCGCTGTAGGTCAGCTTCGGGAATAGCTCTGCAAGGCTGAGACGTACCACACGACCGTGATGCACGATGTCCCACGGCAAGGCATTCGCGTCGGCACTGCGCAGATGCAGAACCAACGAGGGTGCTGGCCCCGGCTCACCTCGATCCCATGCCGCACGGTATCGCTCCTCGTATTCGGCGCGGAAAGCAAATGGGTCCTCGTACAGCATCAGCTCAAATCCGCGAGCGCGCAGCTCGGTTAGCAGCTTCTCGTCGAGCAACACATCATCAGGGTCGCATGCTACCCACAGCCGGGTGAGATCGGCCGTGAAGTGGCTCAGGATGCGTTCTGTCCACAAACTCATTCCTACTGTCCTCCAGGCACAGCGTCGCCGGAGACCCGAACCATAATCACGGCATTCAAGTCCGGCACGCTGGCTTCCATGTCATCGATGACGGCCATGCGTGCATCGTGTTCCTGCTGCAGTCGCTTGCGCCGGTGCTCACGCACGGTGGGCAGGCCGATTCGCCCGATCGCCTGGCATCTGGCATCAAAGGCGTACACCGCACGTTCGCGTTCTTCCTTCAGCCGGGCGCGGTGTTCGGTCAGCAGTTCGGTGAAGATCCGTTCACCCTGGGTACTGGCAGCGGCATGGGATGCTTCAAACCACTTTACCGACTCCTCTGCACCAGTCACGGCGTGCACATCCACGGCTTCAGTTAGCAGCAGATCCCATACGCGCTTGGCTGTCGGCACAAAGGGGCGCCCCCCCTCGTTGATGAACACGGGCAGAAAGCGCTTCCTGCTCAAGCCATCCGCCACTAGGCTGATCTCCCACAGCGACCAGATGCCGCGTACTGAATCCGGCAGCCCGGTCACGCGGATCACCGGCAGTGGCTGGCCTGCGACAAAGCGTGGCAGCTCACTGATCACAGCCCGGGCGCGTGGGTCTTCCATCGTGACCCACTCGAACTCCGGGTTCTCATCTGCCGTACGGGCGTCAAAACAAGCCTGTGCCGACTCGCTGCCGTCTGCCCACTTCACCCGCCACGCCTTGCCAACCTTGGCTGCTAAGCCGCCGCGCGCTGCCAACCCGCTAGTGATGGCGCGCTCTAGCCAGAACTGCACCGGATGGTCACGCCACCTGCGAGCATCGTCGGCATCCAGTTCATGCTCGGTGGTAAGCAGATCGCTGTTGTTCTTCGACTCCGCCAGCGTGGACCGCAGTTGCGACACCACGGAGTCGCATTCCTGCTCGATCGCATCCGGGTTCTGCAGCCCGTGCACAAACAATTCGTCGAAGATCGGGTCGGCCTCGACTGAGTCCATCACGTCAGCCGCCTTGTCGACGCCAAACTCCTGCGCGATAACCTCGAGCTTGGTCTCTAGCACCTGACGCACACGGTGTTCCACCGTGTCCTCAAGCACGAAGTTGATGGCACGCACCACGTGCTTCTGTCCGATACGGTCTACCCGGCCAATGCGCTGCTCAATTCGCATCGGGTTCCACGGCATATCGAAGTTTACGATGACATGGCAGAACTGCAAGTTCAGACCTTCGCCGCCGGCATCCGTCGAAATCAATACGCGAACATCATTGGAGAACGCTTGTTGTGCCCGCGTGCGCGCTTCTAGGTCCATGCTGCCGTTGAGCGTCGCCACCGAGAAACCCCGGCTTTCCAGGTAATTGGCCAGCATCGCTTGCGTCGGCACGAACTCGGTGAAGATCAGCACCTTCAGCACCGGGTCGCCTTCCTCTTGCTGGAGCTTGTAGATCAGTTCCAGCAGCGCCTCGGCCTTGGCGTCCGTGCCAGCAGCCTCGGTCTCACGCGCCAGCTCCAGCAGCATCTCGACTTCGGATCTCTCCAGCTCCCAGCCACTGGACTGCATGGCGAGATCTACTTGCGACTGGCCATCGAGATCGGCCCACTCGTCCTGGCTGGTGTTCTCGAACAGGCTCGCCTGCAGCTGTGGTGTATCGAGCAGGGCTTGGCGCTTCTCCAGCGTGGCGCGGATAGCTGCCGTACTTGAGGTCACCAGCCGCTGCATCAGGATCATCAGGAAGCCGATGTGGCGCTGCTTGGCCGCCATTGCTTGGTTGTAGCCGTGGCGCACATAGTCGGTCACCGCCTCGTATAGGCGCTGTTGCGAGCCGTGCCGTGCCTGCCACGCCACCGCCTGCAGCCGGGTGACACGGGGCTTGAACAGCGGCTGGCCCTCGGCGTTGATTGATGACCGCTTCTCGGTGCGAATCACGAATGGACGCACCCGGTCGCGGCTGACGCTGCCTTCGTCTGGGAACGCTTCCCGGTCGAGCAACTGCATCAGGCGCATGAACTGGTCGGTCTTACCTTGGTGCGGCGTGGCCGACAACAGCAAGAGATAGGGCGAGGCGTCCGCCAGCGCGGCGCCCAGCTTATAGCGGGCCACCTGCTCGGTGCTGCCACCCATGCGGTGGGCCTCGTCGATGATGACCAGATCCCACGACGCCGAAATCAGGTCCTCGAAGCGCTCGCGGTTGTAGGTGTTCAGTTGCTCAAGGCTCCAGCCGCGCCGACTCTCCATCGGCTTCACTGAGTCCAGCGAGCAGATCACCTGGTCGTGCATGCGCCACAGGTTCTCCTCCTCGCCCGCCCCGCCGCTGCGCCATTGACGGAAGGCTGCCAGCTCGGACGGCTCGATGAACTGGAACTTCTCACCAAAGTGCAGGCGCATTTCGGCCTGCCACTGGCGCACGAGACCCTTGGGCGCCACCACCAAGATGCGCTTCACCCGGCCGCGCAATTTCAGTTCGCGCAGGACCAAGCCGGCCTCGATCGTTTTACCGAGGCCCACCTCATCGGCCAGCAGGTAGCGAATGCGGTCGCGGCTAATGGCGCGGTTCAGTGCATAGAGTTGGTGCGGCAGTGGCACCACGCTAGACTGGATGGGCGCCAGCAGCAGGTTGTCCTCCAACGCATCCAGCAGCTTGGCCGCCGCCGTGGTGTGCAGAATCTGCTCCACGCTTGGGCGCACGCTTTCCAGCGAGGCCAAATCTACCGAGCGAGCGCGCACCACCGCGTCTTTGGCTGGTAGCCACACGCGGTAGGCCACCTCGCCCCACACGTCCTGGCGCTCGATCACCCGGCAGGGCGATGCCTGCCGAGTGAACCAACACCAGCCGCCAATGGTGAACCCGCCGCCGACCATACTCAGATCCCGTCTTCGGTACGGGTCAGCGCGAGGTCATAGAGGGTGAGCAGCTTCTCGTCCTCTTGCAGCGTTTCCTGTGGCAGCTTGTTGGCGATACTGATGATGGACTTGTAATCCTTAGCGGCCCACGCAGCGCGGAAGCCAGCACGCAGCACCTCCAGACGCGACTCCTTGATCTTGCGACCTGTGAACGACCGATAGACTTCGAATTCCTTAAGTAGCCCCTTCTCGCGCTTCTTCTCCAGGTCTTGTACTTTGTTCGGGTCCGGCACATACCAGCGATCCTTGGCCTTGGCCACTAGCGCCGGACTGTTCTTCTCTAGGCCGCGCAGATCTTTGTAGTTGGTCGAGAGGTAGCTATGAATTTGGCTCGGCACCTCGTCAGTACCGTCGTAGCGCAAGAAGTTGTCGTCAAGCAGCTGATCCAACTCTGGAATGATCTCGCCCTTGCGCTTGGCCGACCCGATCTGCGGAATGTACTCGGGGTGAATCTCCGACCGAGTTGATGGGCGCTTGAGCAGGAAGTTGGTGAGCCAGTCTATGGCACTGCGCTCATCGGACACGAACAACTCCGCCTGCTTAACTTGGGGAATGCGCGACCGAGCCTTCTCGTATTCGGCCAGTTGGTCGGGTAGGAATACCATACCGTCCATCTCGCGAAAACGAACTGGCAGCTCACCCAAAAACTCCGGCGTTGAGATTGGCACCATTGCGCCATGGCGGATGAACCAGGATGCCATGCGGTCATAGATGCGGCGCGGATCCCGCTCCACAATGTTCAACAACTCCTGCGGGTAGCCATTTGAGACCTTTACTGCTGGCAGTTGCTTGAGGTGCGTCTGAACAAAGTCCCATACTGATTCGACGGTCGCCCCATTTCGGTTGAAGCGATCTTCTAGGCCTCCATTTGGCTTGTATGCTGAAATAATCAAATCCTGTTTGACTGCATTCGGAGACGTAACTTGCTGGAAGCTTCCCAATTTCTTATCCAATGCGGTAACTTCTGCAACCACGAAACCAACCTGCTGGAGAGATACCTGAATGGCATTCCAAACTGCAGCTCGGCTGTTGGAAAAAATGATGGTTATCCAGCGGCCTGGCTTGAGCACCCGGTAGTACTCAGCAAAGCAGCTCTTCATCAAATGCTGGTACTCCGGTACTCCCTTTTCGCGCACGCGGTCGACGATCGCTTCTGGGGTGGCATCGGTGGTCACGCCATGCCATGATTCGACGAGAATATTTAAGTCAGCGTAGTAAATATTTTCCCCAAACGGCGGGTCTGTGAATATATAGTCGATGCTGTTAGAAGGTATGCTCAAGTTGGCAGCAGTACCTGTTGTGACGCACGCCGCTCCAGCGGCCCTGTTAAATTTTGCGAACACCTTTGCAATGCGGTCTCCACGTGCTCCTATCGCATACCAAGGGGACACTTCGCAAATCTGAGACGGCACGTAAAACACCCCGGGCAAGTATTTATTGACCTGCTTAAATCCTTGCGGCTGGAATCGATTCATCACTGAAGTTGTCCATATCGCCTGTTCAACAAAAAAGAGCAGTGCCTGACGCATCCGCGCATCAGGATTGGCCTTTGCCTTTTTCCATAAAAGGCCAAGTACTTGAGCAGCACGAGGCAGGAACATATAGTGAGTTGCAATCGTATTTGTCGTCCGCATCCTGCCGACTCTGGTCATCTGGCAGTCCGGCAATACGGTGGTTGGCACCTCGTCCGGCAGCGGTAAACCCTTAATCGTTTCTAGAAGCGCGAGATCCGCAGTATCGGGGCGCTTCGTAAAAGTCGTCTTGCCGACTTTGTAATTGATGAGTGTTGGCAAGCGCTTTGGTCTTTTCTCGACCTTGCCCGTCGAACTATCTAAGAAGGATTCAAATGTAAGCTCCATTTGCTCCTTTGTCGATGTAGCTCCGCAATGCGGGCACGCAAGCATATTTGCAACCCGAGCCTTTGTTTCATCCATTGCCGCATCGGTAAAAATTATTTCGCCCGAGCAGGATGCACAGCTGAAAACCTCACTCCAAATGGTGAACTCTACGCGCGCCTTTGTGACATTGTCGGAATGCAGCGTTTCGTACATCCACCCAATCTCTTGCTCAACTTCCCTAAATATCTTCTTTACTTCTTCCGAAAAGACAATGACATCAAACGGAATGTTGTAATTCGCGGAAATGAACGTAGCCGCTGGTGATAGATCGTTCAGAATTACTCGACGTGCCCCCCATTTTGGAGCTTCCTTGCCTCGTTTTTTCCATTCAGTTTCAAGCTCGTGCCGATAAACCGACGCAGCTGCTCCACACCACTGAGCGGCTACTCCTGTCATTCCCGAGCCGGCGAACGCATCGAGCACAAGGTCCCCGGGGTTAGTAAAGTGCAAGATCGATGGCACGATTGCTAAGTGGGGTACCTTCGTGTGATACGCATGTGCCTGATATATCGGATCAGTCTTGCCAACTGATACATCGATAGTTTCAGGCTCGCGACTATAGTTCACGTGCGGATCGTAAGGCTTGCCGTAGTGGCGCACGAAGTCTTCGAGGAACGGGTTCGGACACGCAGTGTAATACGGAGGGTCTGACATCGCCAAAATGGCTTCATCCGTGCCTTGGGGGAATCCTTGGATCTTTCGGAATTCATGATCTTTCAGTTTCTCCGCCAAAATCGCCCTAAAGTATTCGCGCCGAGCTTGGTCACTCGAAAACTCTAGGCCTAGGCATTCAATGGAGCCGCTTTTTGTCTCGGGACTGTTCTCAAAAAGATTGTTCATCGATAGGCTCGCGGATTCATGTCGTTACGGATTGGTCTTCTCATTGCTTCAAACTGTCGTACGTTGATCATATTTTTGAACTGAGAACTTTCAACCTTAAAAATAACCATATGCTCTCCCCTCGGCCCCACTAGTAATTCCTTTGACGACCGACTTTGCCTTCCATTCTTTGTGCTTTTCCGAATTTACTTCGTCCACAAAAATAACATAGACATATGACTTCCCGATCTTTCGCCTCTCGAGAAAGATAACGCGCCCCTGATAATCAACCCCACCCTTTGCCTTAGTAATCAGTCCAAGTCGCCAGATATTGGCCCATTGACCATAATCCTGCGCTCTGTTTGTGAAGGGGCAAAACGCCTTCGTCTCTTTGTCGTAGGCAATAAACACTTTCGCTGATGAACGAGCTTGATCATCAAAGAATTTGGCAAGGTCATCTGAAAATTCGATTTGATTTCTTGAGCCGCCAGACATGTCTCCGGCTTCGATCCACAGATAGGTCGCTGTATTGACTAACATTCTTTCTCCTCGATCTTCTTGCACTAATCCGGTCTATGGTTTGCAATTGCTATTCAATGACGAACCGCAGCTTGGAGGCGTCTTTGCCCTTGCAGCGCTCGTTCATAAAGGTGTCGAAGCGCTTGCGCAGATCGTCGGGCGCGGCTGGCGAGCCGCCTTGCAGCAGCGCCTGCTTGATCTCGTCTCCCTTGACCGCGATCTTCTCCAGCCCTGACAGCGCCTCCTGCACGGCATTGACGAACTCGGTGGTCATTGGGTCCGGCAGGTTGCGCGAGGTCAGGAAAGCGTCGATCAGCTTTTTGGACGCGGGCGGCAACAGACTCAAGCTGTCCTGCGTGAACGGGTCTTCCAGGTTCTCTAGCATGGTTTGCTGCCAGTTACCCACCAACTGATCGAGGTCATCGTCCAGCTTGTGCAAGCGGTTGGCCGCTGGGATCAGCTCCAACTGCTCGGCAGAGGGGCGGAACTGGCAGTGCGGGCAGATGGCGGCCGTGATCAAGGTGGGCTCATCCAGCGAGGAACAGCTCTTCAGGCCGTTGAGCGAGTCCTCGAAGGCAGTGAGTTGGCTGGTGGGCATCAGCGATACGCCTGCCAACACGCGCAGCGCCAGTAGGCGGTCGTCCTTGCGCAGGGCGTTGAGGGTCTTGTCTTCGGCCACACCCAGCCGCGCCTTGCTGTGGCTGGCGATGTAGGCGGTGATGTAATCCTTCTTGAGCTGGTTAAGCGTCTGCCGGTATTCAGCGGCGTGCTCGGCGGTGCGGTCTTGGCTCAGCTTCTCCTGTAGTGCCTTGCGGGCGGCTTCGGCCTGCTTTACCCACGGGTGTTCGGTGGGCAGTACAATTTCGGCCTGCGAGAGGTAGGACGCCGTACTGCCGAGCTCCACCACTAATTCGAGCAGACGCTCGACGGCGGCCAGGATCTCCAGATTCTTCTTCTGGCCGTCCAAATCCTCCTGCGTGACGCGTAGGTTCTTGAGCTTGCCGACGGTGTTGTACGGCGTCAGCGACTCGGTGAACTTTTTCAGCGCATCCAGCCGAGCGTGCCAGTCTTTGGCTTCTTCCTCGCGCAGCAGGTTCTGGCCCCAGAAGCCCAGCTTGCCTTGCTGCAGATCGGAGCCGGCCTTGAGCACGCGCGGCACCAGCGCGCTGACTTTCTCCTGCAGTTTGATGACCGGCTCGGTATCACCCTGGCTGGCCTTCTGAGCCAGGCCGGACGGCAGGTCGAACAGTTCGAACAGGGCGCGCAGTACCGCGAGGTTGATCTCCTTGGGCGCTTCAACATGTTTGAACTGCTTGAGTTCTTCCAGCGAGCGTTCCGCCAGTTGGGTCAGTTTGCCCGAGTCGATCTTATCGCCAGTGATCGACAGCACGATGTCGCCGGAGTAGACCAGCCCGCCCAGCACAGTGACCAGCATATCCGGTTCCAGCCGGTACTTGATCGGCGCGAAATACTCGACGTCAGACGTGCCCGACAGCAGTTCGCTGCGGTTGAGCACCTGGCCGTGGCCCTTGGCCTTAAGCCGGTTCAGTACTTCCTGCGCGTAACGGGAGTTGGCCGGATCGACGCGGTCGCCATCGAGCAACTCCAGCGCATCGAGTACCGCGAGCGCGTCCTTGGTGCGAGTGCCACCGGCCAGGGCGCGCAGCGCGTTGCCGATCAGTTGCTTGCGATTGGCCTCGGTGACCAGCACCGAGAAAGTAGGGTATTCCGGCGAGAGATCGACAAAACGCTGGCCCAGTACCAAGCCTGAAATGACGTTCACCACGTCGCGGAAGTTGATGCGTTCGTCCGTACCCAGCCGCGCCCGGTCACGCAGCGACACGCCTTTGGCCCACTCCTGCAGGTTCTTTTTCTTGCCCTGGTAGGTGACCTCGAAGGCGGTCATCTGCTTTTCCTGCAGCCACTTGCTCATGGCGCGCAGAAAGTCCTGTGCCTTGGAGAGGTAGATTGCCTTGGCGCCGCCACTGGCGGTGGATGCCAGATCAAGCGCCGCCGCGTAGGACGACAAGTGTCGCTTGAGATCGTCGTCCAGCCCGGTGAGCCGGAAGAAGACCTCGTCCGACAGGCTATTGTCGGCGAACTTCGGCTTGTCGAAGGGCTGGATGAAGTAGACGTAGAAGTCACGTTCGGGCTGCGCCGTGGGCCGATCGTTCGGCGCCCCGAAGAACAGGTAGCCCATGCGTTCGACGCGGCGCTCCTGCCATTCGAGCTGGTACTGCCAAATCTGGAAGCCGGGGTAGCGCAGGTCGTCGCTGCACTCCATCAGCGCTTTGACGGCGCTGTAATAGGCGCGGTCGAGTGCGTCGTCGGACAGGGCTTCGGCGCGTTTTTCGATCTGCGCGTCGTAGTCGATGTCCTTCTTGAGGTCGAGGTAGTACTGCTCGGTGTCCGGCGCCTTAGAGATGAACTGGCCGTTGACAGTCTTCAGCACTTCCCGCATCACGGTCTGGACCATCGACAGCAGGTTCTCGGCCGGATCGCCCGGCATGTCATCCACGCCCGGCTGGAACAGACACAAAGCGTCTCGCAGTTCGGCAGCCGTGGGGCCAATGGGTACATGGATGTCGCCGCCCGTGGTCAAGCGGTGGACGGCCAACGCGTTGATGACGCGCAACGCCATGGCTCTGTAGGCCGGGCGCGTGAAGGCCTGCTGCACGCGGGACTCCAGCACTTCGGAGACGCGCATGACTTCCTTGATGTTGGGGTCAGCGCGTAGGACCGAGTTCGCCTTTATGGTGTTCCAGAAGCTCTCATAGCTGATGAACAGCGGCTTGTCGGCGGGCACTTCCAGGTCGAGGATGGCCAGCATGGCGGCCTCAATGGTCTTGAGCGCGCCACGCTTCTCAGTGAAGTGGACCTGCTCGAAGGTCTTAAGGTAGTCCGGGTGAACCGGGAACAGTCGCACGTACTCATCCATGCGCTCGTTCATGGAGCCGTAGAACTTGGCGAACGGCGTGAGGTATTCGCGGATCTTGTTCTGCTGGTCGGCAGTCTTCTTGAGCAGACGCGCAGAGACGACGAAGCTGACATCCTGGCGGTCGATCAGGATCTGGGTGAAGCGCTCGTTGACGCGGCGCATGCTGTCGGCAACGTGCTGGAAGCGCACGCTGTCGAAAATCGCCTCCTGCACGCCAGCCACGAAGCGAAACTTCAGGTGTTTGGTAACTTCGCCGATCTGACGGAGGATGGCCAGGTCCTGGACCAGCTCGTGGTCGCGGCGGGACTGCAGGTACTCCAGGAACTCGTCGACCACTAGCAGCACGCCCTGGCCCGGAAATTTCTCGCCGAAGGCCGTCATCATCTCCTCGAAGGAGTCCTTGTTATTGAGCTCCTTGTCGGCCGTCGGAAATGTGTAGTCGACACCGAGCTTTTCGAGGAAACGCTCAAGCTGCAGGGTAATGATCTGGCGCAGCGGCATTTGCAGTCCGCCCACCTCGATGCGCAGCACCTTGAAGCGGCCAGCGATCGGGGCAACCGCCTCAGCCACCTTGGGGTGGCGGATCATCGGCGCGTAAGCAGCATCTTCGGCCACCAGCGACAGCACCGACATCAAGTGCGACTTACCAGTGCCGTAGTTGCCGACGATGAGTACGCCCTTGTGATCGACCGACTCATCGAAACTGAGCTGGGGAACCATGAGCTTGGAGATTCGCTCGGCCATGTCGTCGGAGATCACGTAAGTCGCGACGAGCTTCTGCGCCTCGTCCGGGCGCCCCGCATCGAGCAGCTGAATAACTGACTCTATCTGCTCGAACTGGATCAGATCTCTATATTTCATGTTCTTGGTCATATGATTTTCTTTTCCCGTAGCTTCAAATTTCGAGTACGACTACGCCGTCGCCGCTGTAGTCACGATGTTCTGGGTGGCTCATGTCCGCATACCCCAAACGATCCGCGCGTAGTTCACCCGGCCAGACTGCCACGACGCGCTTGGAATGAGCCAGCCGCCTGACGAGGTCAAGCGGATTAATCTGCAAGCTTGGCTCGAACAACAACTCCAGGTTGTCGAGCAGCAGCGGGGCTTCAGTTCGCTCCTTGTCCGCAATCTCCCGCAGGAGTTCACCGGCGGAGAAGCCTCGCTCACTGTTTGGCGTGGCGGCCAAACGGCGCCCCAGCTGCAGGCCGACGTTGAGTGGCTCGATGTTGAGCTTAGCGCCGAGCTGGCGGAGCAGTTGGGTTTTGCCACTGCGGCTGGGACCGACCAGTAGGATCAACTTGCTATTGAGGTCATCGATTTCGCCGATGAGCTGTTGGAGTTTTGCGAGCATGCGTATTCCCTCAGTCCGACTCGGATTCGAGCCGCTGTTGGTCGGGGGAGCGGTAACCCGGCGCCAGCACGGCATTACGCACACCGTAGATGGCAAGGGGGTCTTTCAACCAAAGCCGATACTCATGCCCGCGTAGGCTGTGGTCTGGAGAGCAGTCCACACTCCATTTGCGCAGGATGTATCCGGCCGTGGCGGCCCGCAGCTTCATCCGCAGCACACCGTCGCGCATGCCGTAATCCATTTCGGTAATCTCCGGCCGGCATTGATCCGGGTGCGGCACCAACTCCAGTTCTACGATCCTAGTCCACTGAATATCTTGATCGCTCATCTCGTGGAGCGTCACGGGCTGCCCCTTCAGAACCGCGGCGCGCTTGATCCGGATGATGACGAAATCCCGGAACTCCTGGGACTTCCGGTCGAAGGCACGGACGTGCCAACGAAGTCCGTTGTCGATCAAGGCGAACGGGACGATCTCCCGCTCAGTGCAACCACTGGACATGGAGATGTACTCAATGGCGAGCGGACATTTCTGATGGATTGCACGGGTCACGCTTGCCACAACATCCAGATCCGGATGTATAAGTCGGGATGGGCTTTCGCTAAGTACCCATGCTTTGAGCGGCATCGGCTCGCCATCACCAAAGCCCTGGGTAAGCCACGAAAGCACCCGCTCTGCGGGGAAGTCGAAGACTGGCTGAAATCTTGCCCCTTGAACGTAGAACTTGCCCTTGGAGTCGTAATCAATGTTGTCGGAGGCAATCTTCTTGTATAGAGCCAGATCCCTAGATGCGGCGGAAGATTGTATTCCAAATCGGGCGACTAAGTCCTGGCGGCGTATCTCCCCGATGAAGCGCACGCGCAATTCCACGAACGAGAGGCGATCACGTTGTGGCTGAGTTAATTGTGCAAGTACTTCGGTTGACATCTTTGGACCAGGTACCCATTGCGCGGGCCACTGTATAGTTATTTCCTAAAGTATATGGCTTGCTCAAAAGTACGTCCATGAGATTTTTTTGATCCAATATACGTCGCATAATGATACGCGTTCGACGAAACTAGTTTCAACCGGCCCAACGCCGAATTACTTGCGTCTTCAATCACAAATCATGCGGATGCTGGGTATCCATTAGGACCCAGGCTCATGCGATTTAAAAGCGGCTTGCGCCAGAAGATTGACGTTCTACAATCAAATCACTATTTGCTTTAGAAGGGTCTCTATGCCACTCGACTTGACCGACATGAGCGACGATGCTTTCGCCGACTCGTTGCGCGATTTAGGCGGCCACGCCACAGGCGACGGCCTGAACGACGAACACTTGGTAGAGCTTCTAAGCACAACGCTTCGGGAAGCTATGCCAGAAGCCCGAGCCCGGGGATTAGTCGACTTGGCGAACTTGTGTTACGCCATGGCCGATAAGGCGTTGGGCTCACGGACGCCTTCCGCTAGATGTTTAAAGATTGTGGTAAGCGTCGGCCAACGCCAGTAAGCACCGGCTGATGGGCCTGGGAAGCATCGTCGACCGGTCGAATTGCCACACCGCGAGCTGCTTAGTTGAAAGAATTTACTTACACAGCCGTTACACAGCTCAGCGCGTTACACAGAAAGGGAATCAGGGGCCGCAATGACCATCATATAAGCCCCTGATTTTTTGAGGATATTTTGGTAGGCCTCCCCGGAGTCGAACCGGGCACCAACGGATTATGAGTCCGCTGCTCTAACCAGGCATGAGCTAGAGGCCCGAAACTGGTACATCCGAAGACGCTAAAAACTCGCCACTTGTGGTCGCGAAGCGGCCGAAGTGGCGAGAGGATATTGTGTTAGCGTAGGTCCGTCAAGCCTCAGCCGCTGTTGTTCTCGAGGAAGCTCTTCAGCTTGTCGGAACGCGACGGGTGGCGCAGCTTGCGCAGCGCTTTCGCTTCGATCTGGCGGATGCGTTCGCGCGTCACGTCGAATTGCTTGCCGACCTCTTCCAGCGTGTGGTCGGTCGACATTTCGATGCCGAAGCGCATGCGCAGCACCTTCGCTTCGCGCGGCGTCAGCGAGTCGAGCACGTCCTTGACCACACCGCGCATCGAGGCGTGCAGCGCCGCGTCCGAAGGCGCCAGCGTGTTGTTGTCCTCGATAAAGTCGCCAAGATGCGAATCGTCGTCGTCACCGATCGGCGTTTCCATCGAGATCGGCTCTTTCGCGATCTTCATGATCTTCCGGATCTTATCTTCCGGCATTTCCATCTTGATCGCGAGGGTGGCCGGATCCGGCTCGGCGCCCGTTTCCTGCAGGATCTGGCGCGAGATCCGGTTCATCTTGTTGATCGTTTCGATCATGTGCACCGGAATACGGATCGTGCGCGCCTGGTCCGCGATCGAGCGGGTAATGGCCTGGCGGATCCACCACGTTGCATACGTCGAGAATTTATAGCCGCGACGGTATTCGAACTTGTCCACCGCCTTCATCAGGCCGATATTGCCTTCCTGGATCAGGTCGAGGAATTGCAGGCCGCGGTTCGTGTATTTCTTCGCGATCGAGATGACGAGACGCAGGTTAGCTTCCGTCATTTCGCGCTTGGCCTTGCGCGCCTTCATTTCACCGGCCGCCATCTGGCGGTTGATGTTGCGCAGGTCCGGCAGCGGCAGGACGACGCGGGCTTGCAGGTCGATCAGGCGTTGCTGTAACTCCTTGATCGTCGGGATATTGCGGCCGAGGATCGCGCTGTACGCGTGGCCGGCGTTCACTTCGCCGTCGACCCAGTCGAGGTTCGTCTCGTTGCCCGGGAAGACCTTGATGAAGTGGGCGCGCGGCATGCCGCAGCGGTTCACGGCCACGTCCAGGATCTGCTTCTCGATGTGGCGCACTTCGTCGACCTGGCCGCGCAGGGTGTCGCACAGCTTCTCGACGACCTTGGCCGTGAAGCGGATGCCGAGCAGTTCGTTCGAGATCGCTTCCTGGGCCTTGACGTAGCCGTCGGAGTTATAGCCCTGCTTCTCGTAGGCCTTGCGCATCTTGTCGAACTGCTGTTCGATTTCGCGGAATTTGTCGAGAGCCGAGTTCTTCAGCTGCTCGAGCTGTTCGGCGGAATAGCCGGCCGCGCCGGAACCCGCGTTCGCCTCTTCTTCCTCTTCCTCTTCTTCCTCTTCCTCGTCGTCGTCCTCATCGTCGTCGGACTCGGTCGACGCCGGAGCGACGGCCGCCGGGGACGTCGCTTCGTCCTCTTCCGGGTCGACCATGCCGTCGACGATTTCGTCGATCTTGATCTCGTCCTGCTCGATGCGGCGGGCGGCGTCGATGATCTCGGCGATCGTCACCGGGCAGGCGGAGATCGCCTGGATCATGTCGCGCAGGCCGTCTTCAATGCGCTTGGCGATCTCGATCTCGCCTTCGCGGGTCAGCAGTTCGACCGAGCCCATCTCGCGCATGTACATGCGCACGGGGTCCGTCGTGCGGCCGAAATCGGAGTCGACGGTCGACAGCGCCGCTTCGGCGGCGGCCTCGGCTTCGTCATCGCTGGTGACGGTGGCGACGTTATCGGACAGCAGCAGCGTTTCGGCATCGGGCGCGTGCTCGTAGACGGCAATGCCCATGTCGTTGAACGTGCCGATGATGCCTTCGATCGCTTCCGGATCGACGATGTTGTCCGGCAGATGGTCGTTGATCTCGGAATACGTGAGGAAGCCGCGCTCCTTGCCCGACTTGATCAGGGCCTTGAGCTTCTGGCGGCGGATTTCCAGTTCCTCTTCGCTCGCTTCCGTGTCCGACGAGAACGCATCTTTCAGCAGCGCTTTTTCCTTGGCCTTGCGGTCCTTGGCCTTGGCCTTGTCGACCGCTTTCAGCTCGGCGCGCTCGACCGCGTTCAGGGCGGCGACTTCATCGTTCTCGGGCGTGAATTCCTTGGGCTTGCGGCCACGGCGGCCTGGCACCTTGACGGCCGGCAGCACGTAGCCCGACGTATCGATTGCGGCGAGGGCTTCCGCATCGGTCGTCTGGTTGACTGGGGCGACACCCGCAACGCGAGCTTCCGCCTTGTCTTGCGAATTGTCCACTTTAGCGGACATTCTGGTGGATTTGGTAGCCACTTTGGTTTCGGGTTTCTTGGTTGGCACAGGCGCTTTCGAAGTCACAACGACCACTTTACGATGGTTAAAGATAAAGTTTTGTTACCTTACATCACGCTGCAGGCACATACTGTTTGCCCCACTAACTGAAACACCTCGCCTGAATTGTCACGAAAAATCGTTTCAATGCTTGCAATAGTTAGCGTTTTATTATAGCACGCGCCCCTGTTCTTTCCAGTCAAGAACGGCGCCTCGGCAACCCTCCCCGATCAGGTGAATTTCGCAGGGGTGTCGTTCGCTGCCTCCCGGGCCAAGAGGTCCTGCTGAGCTGTGATTTCGCGATAGCGGGCACTCACCTGATCTGGGGTCAATCCGGAAGAAAACAACTGGTTCAACTCCTGTTTCAGCACGTCCATCTTGACTTGCCTCACAGCACTCGTCAGCCACACGCGGTCCGCGTCGATATCCGATTCGGGTTCGACCGCGATCGATGCGATCAGGTTGTCGTACTCCGAACTCGCTTCCTTCAATTGCTCGGACAACGCGGCGAACGTACCGTTCGGTCCCAACGCCTGCGCCATCGCCACGAGCTGGCGCAGGCGTTCGGCCTGCTCGGTGCCGAAGTGGTCGAAGGCGCGCAAGGCCGACTCGTCCAGGCCCACCGCCAGCGCCGGATGCGACACCAGGATGCGCGACATCTGCAATTCCAGGCCGACCGGTTCCGGACGCCCCTGGCGCGGCGGCGCCTTCCTGGCCACCGCCACCGGCTTGGACAATTCAAACAACGTTTCGATCTCCGCCGGCGTTGACTCCGTCAGGTTCGCCAGGCCGCGCACGATCTGCAGGCGCAAGGCCGACGGCGTCATCGCCTGCAGCAGCGGTTTCGCGTCGAACTGGACGCGCGCCCGGCCTTCCGGCGTGTCGAGATCATGCTCCGTCGTAACCTCGCGCAACAGGAATTGCGACAGCGGCATCGCCTCGTTGATTTCCTGGGCGAATGCGTCCCCGCCGAATTCGCGCACATAGCTGTCCGGATCATGCTCTTGCGGCAAGAACAGGAACCTGATCGTCTTGTTGTCCGTCACTTGCGGCAGACACGCTTCCAGCGCGCGGCGGGCGGCGCGGCGGCCGGCCTTGTCGCCGTCGAAGCTGAAGATGACGTTGTCCGTCTGGCGCAGCAGCTTTTGCACGTGGGTACTGGTACACGCCGTGCCGAGCGTCGCGACGGCTTGCGGAAAGCCGAGCTGGGCCAGCGCGACGACGTCCATATAACCTTCGGTCACCAGCACGTAGCCGGCGTCGCGGATCGCCTGGCGCGCCTCGAACAGGCCGTACAGTTCATGTCCCTTCTGGAACAGCGGGGTTTCCGGCGAGTTCAGGTATTTGGGTTCGCCACCGTCCATCACGCGGCCGCCGAAGCCGATCACCTGCCCTTTCGTGTTCCGGATCGGGAACATGATCCGTTCACGAAAACGGTCGTACCGCTTCTTGTTGTTGCCATCTTCGTCGACCTTGTCGATGACGAGGCCGGATTCGACGAGCGCCAGCGCATCGTAGTCGCGGAAGACGGAACGCAGATTGTCCCAACCGCCCGGCGCATAGCCGAGGCCGAAGCGGGCGGCGACCTCTCCCGTCAGGCCGCGGCCTTTCAGATAGGCGATGGCGTTCGGCGCCGTGCGCAGCTGGGCGCGGTAGAAGTCGCAGGCCTGGTTCAGCGCGTCCGTCAGCGCCAGGGTCTGTGCCTGCTGGGCGGCGCGCTGGGCCGGCGGGATCTTGTCGTCCTCCTGGGGCACGATCATGCCCACGCTTTGTGCGAGGTCCTTGACGGCGTCGACGAAGCCCATGCCCGAGTATTCGATCATGAAGCCGATGGCGGTGCCGTGGGCGCCGCAGCCGAAGCAGTGATAGAACTGCTTGGTCGGGCTGACGGTGAAGCTGGGGGATTTCTCGTTGTGAAACGGACAAAGCCCCATGTAATTGGCGCCGCCCTTTTTCAGCTGCACGTAACGCCCCACCACGTCGACAATGTCAACGCGGTTGAGCAGATCGGTAATGAATGATTGCGGAATCACTTGATCTAACTAACAGTATTTGTCTCAGGTCAGACTATACCGCAGGGCTCGTTACAAGTTGATTTGCAACAATGCAACATGGCGTTGCCGCTCCGGTGCATCAAAAACAGACACGGCCGTGGCGGCGGTGCCGCAGCCGTGCCACCAGGCATCAGCCGCCTGCGAGCGCTTTCTTGACCTGGGCCGAGACGGCCGTCATGTCGGCGCGGCCGGCCAGTTTCGGTTTCAGGATGCCCATCACCTTGCCCATGTCCTGCGGACCGGCGGCGCCCGATGCGGCGACGGCTGCGGCCACTTCGGCGGCGACTTCCTCATCCGACAGGCCGGCCGGCATGTAGGCCGACAGCACGGCCAGTTCCGACTTTTCCTTGTCGGCCAGATCCTGGCGGCCGCCATTTTCGAACTGGGTGATCGAATCCTTGCGCTGCTTGATCATCTTTTCGACGACGGCCACCACCTGCGCATCGTCCAGCTCGATGCGTTCGTCCACTTCTTTCCGCTTGATCTCGGCGATCAGGAGACGGACCGTGGTAAGACGCTCGCTGTCCTTGGCGCGCATGGCGGCTTTCATGTCGTCGGTGATTTGGTCTTTCAAGCTCATGGATACTCCGTTCGATAGGGACAAAAGGCAAAAACCCGCTGCGGCACAACCGGAGCGGGCTTCGTCGAATTCAGGCTTTGCAACGCCGGGACTGGCAGTGGCCGTCACCGGGGAAAGCGTGAATATAAATCAGTACAGCTTCTTCGGCAGTTGCTGGCTGCGGATGCGCTTGTAGTGACGCTTCACGGCAGCGGCCAGCTTGCGCTTGCGCTCTGCGGTCGGCTTCTCGTAGAACTCGCGTGCGCGCAGTTCAGTCAGCAGACCGGTTTTTTCGATAGTGCGCTTGAAGCGACGCATAGCGACTTCGAACGGCTCGTTTTCTTTAAGGCGGATAGTGGTCATGTAAAAATGAAACCGTTGGATTTAGGGAAGAACGAAATTCTAACAGCTTTTCAACTTCTGTGCGAAGTTTTTCATCAGTGTGCAAAGTTGCCACATGGCTGCTTTTTTACTCGATTGCCCCGCCCGCCGCGACGCCGGAAGCCCATGCCCACTGGAAGTTATAGCCGCCGAGCCAACCCGTCACGTCGACCGTCTCGCCGATGAAATACAGGCCCGGGACAGTGTTCGCCATCATCGTCTGCTGCGACAGTTCGCGCGTATCGACGCCACCCAGGGTCACCTCGGCCTTTTTATAGCCTTCCGAACCGGTCGGGACGATGGCCCAGCGGTTGATCGCATCGCCCAGCTTGCGCAATTTCGCGTCGGCCATGTCCGGCAAGCGCGCATCCGGTGCGAGGCCATTGCCGGTCAGCAGGCCTTCGGCGAGGCGCGTCGGCAGCCATTGCGACAAGATATTGCCCAGCTGTTTTTTCACCGTCGTCTTCATGGCAATCAGCTCTTCCGCCACATCCATTTCCGGCAGCAGATTCAGTACGATGGGCGTGCCCGGCTGCCAGTAGCTGGAGATTTGCAGGATGGCCGGGCCGGACAGGCCGCGGTGCGTGAACAATAAGTCTTCGCGGAAATAGCCGTACTTCGCGTTCCGGCCCTTCTTCGATCCCGTCGTCACGTCCACTTCCAGCGCGATGCCGGCCAGCGGCACGAACGGTTGCCAGCTGGGACCGTCGAACGTGAGCGGCACGAGGCCCGGGCGCGTCTCGACAATTTTCAGATCGAAATGCTTCGCGATGCGATAGCCGAGATCCGTCGCGCCGATCTTCGGGATCGACAGGCCGCCCGTTGCGACCACGACATTGCTCGCGAGGATGGGCTCGCCATCCGTGTCGATGCGGAATCCTTCCGCGTTCTTCGTGACGCCGGCCACCTTGCACGGCATGCGCCACTGCACGCCGCCCGCGTCGCACTCCGCCTTCAGCATGGCGATGATCTGTTCGGACGAGTCGTCACAGAACAGCTGGCCGCGGTGTTTTTCGTGGTACGCGATGCGATGCTTCTTGACGAGCGCGAGGAAATCCTGCGGGGTGTAGCGCGACAGCGCGCTGCGGCAGAAATGCGGATTCTCGGACAGGAAATTCTGCGGGCCGGCGTTGATGTTGGTGAAGTTGCAGCGCCCGCCGCCCGAGATGCGGATTTTTTCCGCCAGCTTGCCGGCGTGGTCGACCAGCAGGACGCGCTTGCCGCGCTGGGCCGCGGTGGCGGCGCACATCATGCCGGCGGCACCGGCGCCGATGATCGCCACGTCGTAGTGTTTTGCCATGCCTATCCCGTTTATCGCGCGCAAAAAGGCATGATTGTACGGTAGGGTGGGCACCCTGTGCCCACGCGAATATCTGTGCGGTACGTTGGCGTTACGCGTGGGCACGTTTCATTTGCCCCCCGCCCCAAATGCCCACCCAACGGAGGATTACGCGGCGATACGTAACGCCCGCGCCACCTGCACGCACTGTGCCACCTGCGCCGCGATCGGCGGCGGCACGGGCTGTTCACCGCGCAGCGCACGCCCGATCCAGTCGGCGGTCGCCGCGGCGTCGCGGCCTTCCGGTGCGGGCGCCAGCTCGTCGGTCGGCGCGTCGCGTTCGACCAGCAGCGTCTTTTGTCCGGCGTGGAACCAGTTGATTTCCTGGGCGCGGTTGGCGTTCGCCACCGTCTCCCCTTCCGTGCCGCGCATGAGGAACGCGTCGCCGCGTTTGTGCGGGGCGGCCGTTTCGAAATACTCGGTCAGCATCGCCAGGTATTCCGGGTGCGTGTACGACACGAGGCGCAGCGCCGGGCCTTCGAACGGCTGCAGGATCTTGACGATCGTATGCGTGGAATTACGCACGCCGAGGATGCGGCGCAGCGACAACTGGTGCGCCAGTTCCGGCGCCAATAACTCGATCGGCATGAAGCACGGGCGGCCGGCGGCGAAGGCGTCCAGCATGTCGGCCGTGGAGCCGCTCGGGCCGATGCCCATCTCGGCGAAGATCTCGGCCGTCGTCACGCGGCCCGGGTCTTCCTGCACGCCGTGCACGAGCACCGGCACGCCCGCGCGCGCGAGGAGCAGCGCCAGCAGCGGCGTCAGGTTGGCCAGCTTGCGCGCGCCGTTGTAGCTGGGGATCAGCACGGGCGAGAAATCGCCGGGCGGCGCGGGCAGCGGTGCGAACGAGCTTTCCGCCGCGTCCATGAAGCCGGCGATTTCTTCGACGGACTCGCCCTTGATGCGCATCGCGAGCAGGATGCCGCCCAGTTCCAGGTCGGACACCCGCCCGTCGAGCATGGCGGCGTAGAGCAGTTTCGCATCCTCGCGCGACATGCTGCGCGCGCCTTTTACGCCGCGGCCGATCTCCTTGATGAAGCGGGCCGCCGGGAAGGGATTTTGGGAGGTGTTGGTCGTGTCCATGATGACAGGATACCATGCAACATTTTTGAGCAGGAGGATGCACGGTGTAAGATTTCAGGCTAGACTCAACGATCCCCTCTGGAATAAATACGATTGCCATGCTGATCACGCCCGATATCGAAAACACCAACGTCACCTCGTTCGCGACCATGCCGACGCCGAGCGAGCTGCATAAAAAGCTGCCGCTGACGGACAAGGCCTTCACCACCGTGATGAAGGGCCGCGAGACCCTGCGCAACATCCTCGACCGCAAGGACAAGCGCCTGTTCGTGGTCGTCGGCCCCTGCTCGATCCACGATCCGGTCGCGGGCCTCGACTATGCGCGCCGCCTGAAGGCGCTGCAGGCCGAGGTGGAAGACACGATGGTGCTCGTGATGCGCGTGTATTTCGAAAAGCCGCGCACCACGACCGGCTGGAAGGGCTATATCAACGATCCGTTCATGGACGACTCGTTCCGCGTGGACGTCGGCATGGAGCGCGCGCGCCAGTTCCTGCTCGACGTGTGCGAACTGGGCCTGCCGACGGCCACCGAAGCGCTCGACCCGATCTCGCCGCAATACCTGGGCGACCTGATCGCGTGGACCGCGATCGGCGCACGCACGACCGAATCGCAGACGCACCGCGAGATGTCGTCGGGCCTCTCCACGCCGGTCGGCTTCAAGAACGGCACCGACGGCGACGTCAGCATCGCCATCAACGCCGTGCTGTCCTCGTCCAGCCCGCACTCCTTCCTGGGCATCAACGGCCAGGGCGGCGTGTCGATCGTGCGCACCCGCGGCAACGCCTACGGCCACGTCGTGCTGCGCGGCGGCGGCGGCCGTCCGAACTACGACTCGGTCTCGGTCGCGATCGCCGAGCAGGCGCTCAAGAAGGCCGGCCTGCCCGCGAACCTCGTCGTCGACTGCTCGCACGCCAACAGCTATAAAAAGCCGGAGCTGCAGCCGCTCGTCATGTCGGACGTGATCCAGCAGATCAGGCACGGCAACCAGTCGCTCGTCGGCGTGATGATCGAATCGAACATCGTCGGCGGCAGCCAGCCGATTCCGAGCGATCTGTCGCAGCTGAAGTACGGCTGCTCCGTCACCGACGGCTGCATCGCCTGGGACGATACCGAGACCATGCTGCGCAACGCACACAAGGAATTGCTGGAGCGGCCGTGATGCCCTGGCGGGCCAATGCAGGTACAATGGCAGATTGCGCGCCGCCCCGGCGCGCCGATCTTGTCTACCTCACACTGTTCCTTGCTTGCCCATGATTGTCCTCGGCGTCGAATCCTCCTGCGATGAAACCGGCCTGGCTCTGTACGACACGGAGCGCGGCCTGCTGTCCCACGCACTGCACTCGCAGGTCGCGATGCACGAGGAATACGGCGGCGTGGTGCCGGAACTGGCGTCGCGCGACCACATCCGGCGCGCGCTGCCGCTGCTGGAACAGGTGCTCGCGAAGGCCGGCCTGCCGATGGAACGCATCGACGCCATCGCCTACACGCAGGGCCCCGGCCTCGCGGGCGCGCTGCTGGTGGGATCGTCCGTCGCCTGCAGCCTCGCGCTGGCGCTGGATAAACCCGTGCTGGGCGTGCACCACCTGGAAGGCCACCTGCTGTCGCCGCTGCTCGCGACCGAGCGGCCGGAATTCCCGTTCGTCGCCCTCCTCGTCTCTGGCGGCCACACGCAGCTGATGCGCGTCGATGGCGTCGGCCGCTACACCCTGCTGGGCGAGACGCTGGACGACGCGGCCGGCGAAGCGTTCGACAAATCGGCCAAGCTGCTGGGCCTCGGCTACCCGGGTGGCCCGGCCATTTCGCGCCTGGCGGAATTCGGCGATCCGGAAGCGTATAAACTCCCGCGCCCGATGCTGCACTCGAAAGACTTCAACTTCAGCTTCTCGGGCCTCAAGACGGCCGTGCTGACCGTCGTGAAGAACAACGCAAGCGACATCGCGAACGTGTGCGAGCAGGACAAGGCCAACATCGCGCGCGGCTTCGTCGATGCCATCGTCGACGTGCTGACGGCGAAGTGCGTGCTCGCGCTGAAGCACACCGGATTGAAACGCCTCGTGATCGCAGGCGGCGTGGGCGCGAACCGCCAGCTGCGCGCGTCGCTGAACGAGGCGGCCGCGAAGAAGCGCTTCAAGGTCTACTACCCCGAACTCGAATTCTGCACCGACAACGGCGCGATGATCGCGTTCGCGGGCGCGCTGCGCCTGGAGCGCAATCCGGACGCGGCGCAGCGCGACTACGCATTCAACGTGCGCCCGCGCTGGCCGCTGGACGAAATCGAGCCGGCCTGATTCGACGCACAGTGTAGCCATGGGCACGGGGTGCCCACCCTACTACAATACACGACCTGCCGTAGGGTGGGCTCCCCGAGCCCGCCATGCTTCATCCGTCAGGCCGCTTCCTTCGCCGGCCTCGCCTGCCGGTGATACAGGAACTCCAGCACCCGGGTCCGATACTCGTTGTACAGCGCATCGTGCGCCAGCGCGACGCGCTCGCGCGGCCGCGGCAGGCGCACGTCCACGATCTCGCCGATGGTCGCGGCCGGGCCGTTCGTCATCATCACGATGCGGTCCGACAGCAGCACCGCCTCGTCCACGTCGTGCGTGACCATCACGACCGTGGACTCCGTCTGGGCGACGATGCGCAGCAACTCGTCCTGCAAGTGCGCGCGGGTCAGCGCGTCGAGGGCGCCGAACGGCTCGTCCATCAGCAGCACCTTCGGTTCCGTCGACAGCGCGCGGGCAATGCCGACGCGCTGCTTCATGCCGCCCGAGATCTCGCTGGGCCGCTTCTGCGCCGCGTGCGTCAGGCCCACCAGCGCCAGCGCATCGGCCGTGCGGGTACGCAGTTGCTCCTTCCCTTCGCGGGCGCCGAACACGCGCTCGACGGCCAGGTAGACGTTCTCGAAACAGGTCAGCCACGGCAGCAGCGAATGGTTCTGGAACACGACCGCGCGCTCCGGCGCCGGTCCGGCGATCTCGCGGCCGGCGCAGATCAACACGCCCTCGCTGGCGCGCGTCAGGCCCGCCAGCAGGTTCAGCAACGTGGACTTGCCGCAGCCGGAGTGGCCGATCAGCGTGATGAACTCGCCCCGCGCCACCTTCAGGTTGACGTCGGTGAGCGCGTGGAAGCGGCCCTTGCGGGTGTCGAACAGCATCTCGACCTGCTGCACTTCGATGAATTTCGGTTCGCTCATGATCCACTCTCTTCGTAGGTGACGGCGCGGGCCAGTGCGACCAGCGCCTGCTCCAGCACCAGCCCGACCACGCCGATGACGACGATGGCGATGAGGATGTGCGGCACGTTCAGGTTGTTCCACTCGTCCCACACCCAGAAGCCGATGCCCACGCCGCCGGTCAGCATCTCGGCCGCGACGATCACCAGCCACGCCGTGCCGATCGCCAGGCGCACGCCGGTCAGCATGTACGGCAGCACCGCGGGCAGCAGGATCTTCGTGAAGACCTTCCACTCCGACAGGTTCAGCACCCTCGCCACGTTCATGTAGTCCTGCGGCACGCGCTGCACGCCGACGGCCGTGTTGATGATCATCGGCCAGATCGAGCAGATGAAGATGGCCCAGATGGCGGCCGGGTTCGCGGCCTTGAACACGAGCAGGCCGATGGGCAGCCAGGCCAGCGGCGACACGGGGCGCAGCAGGCTGACGATGGGATTGCACATGCCGGCCAGGAAGCGCGAGCGGCCGATCAGGAAGCCGAGCGGGATGCCCGCCGCCGCGGCGAGGCCGAAGCCCAGCGCCACCCGCTCGAGCGACGCGAGGATGTTCCAGCCGATGCCCTGGTCGTTCGGCCCGTTGCTGTAGAACGGGTCGGCGAACAGCTGGACGGCCGCCTGCCACGTGACGAAGGGCGACGGGAAGTTGCTGTTGTTCGCGGAGACGAGCTGCCATACCAGCACCAGCATGGCGAGACCCAGCACCGGCGGCAGCACTGCCAGCAACAGCGCGCGGCCGTTCGGCACACGCAGCGCCAGGGCACGCCGGGCAGGCACGGCGTGCGCGCCCGCTGTCGAATTCACGACGGTATTCATGATGTCCTCCGGTTCAGACCTTGATCTTGAAAGCGGCGGCATACGCGGCCGGGTTCTTCCCGTCCCACACCACGCCGTCGATGAGCTTCGCGGACCGCATCGGCGACTTCGGCACGTCGGCCTTCGCCATGGCGGCCGCCTCGCGGTACAGCGCGACCTGGTTGACGCTCGACGCCACGGCCAGGTAGTCCGGATCGGATTTGAGCAGGCCCCAGCGGCGGTGCTGGGTCATGAACCACATGCCGTCCGACAGGTACGGGAAGTTGACCGTGCCGTCGTTGTAGAACTTCATGGAGTTCGGGTCGTCCCACGTCTTGCCCAGGCCGTTCTGGTAGCGGCCCAGGATGCGCTGGTTGATCACGTCCACCGAGGTGTTGACATAGGATTTGTCGGCGATCGTCTCGGCCATCTTGACCTTGTTGGACATGTTCGCATCGATCCAGCGGCTGGCCTCCAGCACGGCGGCCACCAGGGCGCGCGCCGTGTTCGGGTATTTCTTGACCCATTCGAGCGACGTGCCGAGGGTCTTTTCCGGGTGGTCTTTCCAGATGTCCTGGGTGGTTGCGGCCGTGATGCCGACGCCGTCGACGATGGCGCGATGGTTCCACGGTTCGCCCACGCAGAAGCCGTCCATGTTCCCGACGCGCATGTTCGCCACCATCTGCGGCGGCGGCACCGTGATCACCTTGGCGTCCTTCATCGGGTTGATGCCGTAGCTGGCCAGCCAGTAGTACAGCCACATCGCGTGGGTGCCGGTCGGGAAGGTCTGGGCGAAGCTGTACTCGCGCTTGTCCGTGCTCATCACCTTCGCCAGCGACGGGCCGTCCACGGCTCTGGCGTCGGCCAATTTCTTCGACAGGGTGATGGCCTGGCCGTTCTGGTTCAGGCTCATCAGCACCGCCATGTCCTTCTTCGGACCGCCGATACCCATCTGCACACCGTAGATCAGGCCATACAGCACGTGGGCGGCATCCAGTTCGCCGTTGACCAGCTTGTCGCGCACGCTGGCCCACGACGATTCCTTGCTGGGGACAATCCTGATGCCGTACTTCTTGTCGAAGCCCAGCACGGACGCCATCACCACGGAGGCGCAATCGGTCAGGGGAATGAAGCCGACCTTCACTTCGGTCTTCTCGGGCTTGTCGGAGCCGGCGGCGAAGACCCCGCCGGAGACGAGTCCGGTGAGCGAGGCCGTGGCACCGGCGGCCAGCAGGCGGCGGCGGGTCGGATTGGTTGTATCGGTCATGTTGGTCCTTGTAGAAGGCAATCGAAAGAAGAGACAACGCTGCGGCGGCGGAGTGGCCAGCTCCGGCGCCCTCATGGTCAATACAGCAATTGCCGTGCCAACACGCAAATTGGTGCGTCGGCACCGTCGTTGTGCCGACGCACCATGAAAAACGGGGCCGCACACCGATTGCGTGCAACGGTCCGCACGGGTTTGCCAGACGGCGGCGCATGCGCGTCCGGAACCGTGCGGCGTGCGCCGGCGTGGCGCATGCCTGTCATACCGTTGTCATCCCATCAAGATAGAGTGCGGCCGGTTTCCATCACAACCGGACCAACATCTTGAAACGCAATCACGCATTGCTCGCCGCATTTGCTAGCCCTTTGGTTGCCGCCGGCCTCACCGGCTGCGGCGAGCCATCCACGCCCGCCAACGTCATCCCCGAAGGCACCACCGTGTCCCTCGCCCTGCTCGAGACCACCGACATCCACTCGAACGTCCTGGGCTACAACTATTACTCGCTGGCCGACGACGCGACCCTGGGCCTCGACCGTACGGCCACGCTGATCCAGCAGGCGCGCGCGGAGAATCCGAACAACCTGCTGTTCGACGACGGCGACGTCATCCAGGGCACCCTGCTGGCCGACCTGCAGGCCGTCACCGCGCCCGTGAAGTGCGCCGACACGCTGGCCGTGCACAAGGCGATGAACGCGCTGAAATACGATGCGGGCGGCCTGGGCAACCACGAATTCAACTACGGCCTGCCGTTCCTCAGCCAGGTCACGAACACCGACTTCGGCATCCCGGGCGTCTCCAAGCCGGCCGGCACCTGCGGCGGGCCGAACTTCCCGCTCGTGCTGTCGAACGTGACCGCGGTCGCCACGAACAAGACGATCTACGACCCGTACCGCATCCTCGCGCGCAACTTCACGGCGACGAAGCCGAACGGCGAGACGATGCCGGTCACCGTCAACGTGGGCGTGATGAGCTTCGTGCCGCCGCAGATCCTCGACTGGGACCAGAAGAACCTGACCGGCAAGGTGGCCGTGGGCGGCGCCGTGGAAGCGGCGCAGCAATACGTGCCGGAGATGCGCGGCAAGGGCGCGGACCTCGTCGTCGCGCTGTCGCACGGGGGCCTGGACACGAGCACGTACAGCCCGAAGATGGAAAACCAGAGCTATCACCTCAGCACGACCGGCATCGACGCCCTGCTGATCGGCCACTCGCACCTCATCTTCCCGAAGGGGAAAGAGACGGGCGCCGCGGCGCTGGATCCGTCGTTCGCGGCGATCCCCGCATCGGCCAGGGTCGATGCGGTGAACGGCTTCGTCAACGGCGTGCCGACCGTCATGGCGCAGAGCTGGGGGCGGCGCCTCGGCATCGTCAAGCTGACGCTCGCGTACCAGGGCGGCAAGTGGGTCGTGCAGCCGGCGCGGACGACGGTCGAATCGCGCGGCTACAAGTACAAGGACGGCACGACCAGCGTCGCGGCCGACCCGGCCATCGCGGCTGCCGTGCAGACCGAGCACCAGGCCACGATCGCGTATGCGAAGCAGCCGCTGGGCGTGGCGACGGATTTCGAGATGTCGTCGTACTTCGCGCTCGTCGGCGACGTGTCGGCGATCCAGCTCGTGAACCAGGCGCAGATCGACTATGTGAAGAACGCCATCGCGACGAGCACGGATGCCACGCTGGCGAGCTATAACAACATCCCCGTGATCTCGTGCAGCGCGCCGTTCAAGGCGGGCCGCAACGGGCCGTCGGACTTCACGGACGTGGCACCGGGCGCGACGCCGGCGGCGCCCTTTGGCCTGCAAGTCCGCAACCCGGGCGACCTTTACCTGTACAGCAACAACAACCTGCAGGCCGTGAAGATCAAGGGATCGGACCTGAAGAACTGGCTGGAGACGGCCGCGAAGCAGTTCGCGCGCATCGATCCGGCAGCGACCGCCGAGCAGGACCTCGTCCCGTCGTACGGCACGATCTACAACTACGACGTGTTCTACGCCGAGAACAACGCGCTGCAATACCAGATCGACGTGACGAAGCCGGCCGGCAGCCGCATCGTCAACCTGACGTACCAGGGCAAGCCGGTGGCGGAGACGGACGACTTCATCGTCGCCACCAACGACTACCGCGCGGGCGGCGGCGGCAACTTCCCCGGCATCGACGGCAGCAAGACGATCATCAAGTCGCCGGACGCGAACCAGGCCGTCGTCAGCAACTACCTGCAGAAGATCGGCGCGGCCACCGGCAAGGTCACCTTGGCCGCGAACGGCGGCGCGCGCAGCTGGCGCTTCGTCAAGACGGCGACCGCCGGCCCCGTGATCCTGCGCTCGGCGCCGGGCCACCTGGCGCTGGCGCAGGCCGCGGGTCTCGCCAGCGTCACGGCCGAGGGCGGGCTGGACGCGAGCGGGTTCGCGAAATATGCGATCGACCTGTCGAAGTAAGCCGGCATGAAGCGCCGACTCGCCTCCGCGCTGGTGCTCGCCCTCCTCGCCGGCTGCGGACGCGCGCCGCTGCCGGCCGAGATCGAGGCCGTGTCGATGGCCGCGACCCAGCGCGGCGATGACGCCGCCGAGCAGCGCCTGCGGGACTGGGCCGCCGACGGCATGCCGGTGGCCGAGCGCGAGCTCGCGCTGCTGTACCGGAAGCGCCATCGCGACGACCAGGCGCGCGCCCTGTTCCTGCGCGCGGCACGCCAGGGCGACGCGGAAGCCGCCCATCAACTCGGGGAGCTGCAACGCGACCGCCCGGGTACGAACGCCCAGGCCGCGCAGTGGTACCGCCAGGCCGCGCAGCAAGGGCACCCGAAGGCCGCGCTGAAGCTCGCGCTGCTGTTGAAGAACGGCGACGGCATCCCGCAGGATAAAACGGCTGCCGCGCACTGGCTCGGCGTGGCGGCCCAGGCGGGCGATGCGCATGCGATGTTCCTGTTGTCGAACGCGTATAAGGACGGCGACGGCGTGCCGGCCGATCCACGCCGCGCGCGCGACCTGCTGGAACGCGCGGCCGACCGCGAATACCCGGCCGCGATCCAGGAACTGGCGCTCGTCAAGCAGACGGGTGACGACCTCACGGCCAAGGATGCCGCGGAGGCGGACCAGCTGCTGAAGGAAGGCGCGGAACACCGGCGCAGCAACGCCCGCCGTTTCTAAAACGGCCCCAATCAGGTGAACTTGTAACCTTGACATCGATCCTACCGTGTGACCGTCATTCTCCAAAGAATGGCAAACTCTGGCAGTTGAGTTTTACGGAGGTATCGAATGCGCGTGGTTAGCTGGAATATTCACTGGGGCTGTGGGAGGGACGGGCGCATCCGGATCCACGCAATCATCGATGTGCTGCGCAAGCTGAATCCCGACGTGATCTGCCTGCAGGAAGTGGCCGCCAACCATCCCGAACTGGAGGGCAGCGCCAGCGCGAGCCAGTTCAAGCAACTGGCCGGCGCATTCGGCGGGTACCACATGATCGAGCAGGCGCCGAGCGAAATCTACCGGAACAACCTGCCCCGCCAGTTCGGCAATCTCCTGCTGTCCAAATACCGCATCACCCAGGCGCAGCGCCACATGCTGCCCTGGCCCGTCGATCCGGAACACCCGGCCGGCATGCCGCGCGGGATGATCGAAACCGTGCTGGAAGCGCCCGGCGGCAAGCTGCGCGTGCTGACGACCCACCTCGAATACTATTCGCCCATGCAGCGCCGCGCGCAGATCGCCCGCATCCGCGAACTGCACGAGGAAGCGTGCGCCCGCGCCGCCGTCTACCAGCCGGAACCCGCGCTCGAGCCGCCGTTCCAGCTCGGCTTTAGGCCCGGCACGGCGATCTACTGCGGCGATTTCAATCTTGGTCCGGATTCGGAAGACTATCGCGCCCTGCTGGCACCCGCATCAAGCGGTGCGCTGGGCCTCGTCGACGCCTGGCGCGTGCATCACGGCGACATCCCGCGCGCCCCGACGGCGGGCCTGCATGGCTTCAAATGGCCGGAAAAGCCCGACTGCTACGATTATTTCTTCGTCACGGAAGACCTGGCGGGACGCGTGGCCGACATGAGCGTGCAGTCCGAGACGTCGGCCTCGGACCACCAGCCCATCGTGCTCGATCTGAACTGAGAACCGCTCAGGCGGCCGGTTCCTCGTCCTGCTCGAGCTCCTCGTCCTGCTGTGCGATCTGGCGCAGCGCCTGCTCGAACACCTCGGGCGGCTGGCCGCCGGAGATCAGGTGGCGCTGGTTGATCACGATCGCCGGCACCGAGCGGATACCGGCACGCTGCCAGTAGTACTCGAGCTGGCGCACCTCATCCGCATATGCGTTGGATGCCAGCACCTGGCGCGCGGCCTCCACGTCGAGGCCGACCTCGCCCGCCGCGCGCAGCAGCACGTCGTGCGCGCCCGGGTTCTCGCCCAGCGTGAAATACGCCTCGAACAGCTTTTCCTTCAGCGCCTGCTGGCGGCCCTGGCCTTCCGCCCAGTGCAGCAGGCGGTGCGCGTCGAAGGTGTTGTAGATGCGGCCGCGTTTGCTCATGTCGAACGTGAAGCCGACGGCCTCGCCGCGCTGGCGGATCATCTCGCGCGACTGTTCCTGCTGGGCGGGGGTGGAGCCGTATTTCTCGGTGATGTGTTCGAAGATGTCCTGGCCTTCCGGACCCATGCCCGGGTTCAGCTCGAACGGCTGGAAGTGCATGTCGACCGTAATGTCGCCGCCCACCCGCTCCAGTGCCTGTTCGAGCGATTTCAGGCCGATCACGCACCACGGACACGACACATCCGACACGAAATCGATTCTCATCTGCTTGCTCACGTTTCACCGCCTTTCATATTGTATTCACTGACGCTACATCGTTTTTGCAGCGGATGGCATATGGTGACACATCGAACGAAAGGGAGCAGCGCGCCAAACAAATTCGGCAAATAGTGTTCGGAGCAATTTCCAAAAACCGGGCTCTGACCCCGGTTTTGGTTTATTTCTTTTTGACTGCCGGTTTGGCGGTCGCGGCGCCCTTCGATTTGCTGCCGATCTTCGATTCCTTGCCGGCCATGAGATTGCCGATGTTGCTGCTGTGGCGGTAGAGGAGCAGCAGGCTCATCGCGATGACGGCGAACAGTTTTTCGTCCGCGCCGAACAGCAGTCCGTAATAGAACGGCGCGAAGATCGCGGCCACGAGCGCGGCCAGCGACGAGTAGCGGAACGCATACGCGACGACGAGCCACGTGACCAGCGTCGCCAGGCCGAGCCAGACATTCAGGCCCAGCAGCACGCCCAGCGCGGTCGCCACGCCCTTGCCGCCGACGAAGCGGAAGAACACCGGCCACAGATGGCCCAGGAAGACTGCGATGGCGACCAGCGCCACGCCGCCGTCCTCGACGCCGAAGCGTTCGCCGAACTGGACCGCGAGCCACACGGCCAGCCAGCCCTTGGCGCAGTCGCCGACGAGCGTCGCGATGGCCGCCTTCTTGCTGCCCGAGCGCAGGACGTTGGTGGCGCCCGGGTTCTTCGAGCCATAGGTACGCGGGTCGGCGAGGCCGAACAGGCGGCTCGCGACGACGGCGAAGGAAATCGAGCCGATCAAATAGGCTGCGATGGTGAACAGAATTGTGTACATGAGTCTCTTTTCATAATCCCCGGCCAGGAATCTGGCGCGCGTGAAATATACACCATCGGCCGAGCCCGACGATAGTCAGTCGGCCAGCGCGCAGTTGACCGGCCGGGCTTTCAGCACGTCCACCAGCGCGGCCGGCGCGATCCCGACCAGGAAACCGCGCCGTCCGCCATTGATATAGATCTTGTCCAGCTGCAGGATGCTTTCCTCGACATAGACCGGCATCGCCTTGCGCACGCCGAACGGCGACGTCCCGCCGACCAGGTAGCCGGAATGGCGCTGGGCGACGTCCGGCTTGCACGGTTCGACGGATTTGCAGGGGATGGCGCGGGCCAGGTTCTTCGTCGAGACCTTGCAGTCGCCATGCATCAGCACGATCAGCGGCTTGGCCGCCTCGTCCTGCATCACGAGGGTTTTCACGACGGCGTGCTCTTCCACGCCCAGCTCGCGCGACGACACGGCCGTACCGCCGTGTTCCTCGTATTCATAAGGGTGCTCCGTGAAGGCGACCCCATGCTTGCGCAGGAACTGTGTCGCCGGGGTTTCGGAGATATGCTCTTTCTTGGCCATGCGTGTTACGCTAAATGCAAACGGAGGAGTTGCTTATTATGCAGCAAGAGATTCGCTTTGCCACCTTCAACGTGTGTAACCTCGCCCCGCCGGGCGCCAGGCTGTACGACAACCTGGAACCGAGCACCCCCGAGGAATACGAAGCGAAGATCGCCTGGACCGCGCACCAGATCGACATGCTCGGCGCCGACGTGATCGGCTTCCAGGAAGTGTTCTCCCAGGCCGCGCTGGCCGAGGCGCTGTCGCGCACGCGGCGCTTCCGCGACGCCATCCACGTCGGCTTCGATCCCGACCCGGACGCCGAGAAGCTCACGCCCAGCGTCGCCCTTGCCTCGCGCCTGCCCCTCGCGGACGCCCCGCGCCAGCTGCCCTATTTCCCGCCCGGGATCGCGATGCCGCCCGGCAACCGGGACCCCGAACGTTTTACCCGCGCCCCGCTGCACGCGGCGATCGAGCTGACGCCGGATCTCGTCGCCGACGTGGTGGTCGTGCATCTGAAATCGCGCCGCCCCGACTACCGCGCGGGCGACACGGGCGACGACCCGCAACTGTACGCGCTGGCGTCGCTGCGCTCGCTGATCCGGCGCGGCACGGAAGCGGCCGCGCTGCGCGTGCTGCTGACCGACATCGGCCGCACGCACCACCGTCCGCGCGTCGTGCTGGGCGACTTCAACGACGTGGCCGACGCGGTCACGACCGGCATCGTGCTGGGCCTCGGCGCGCCCAGCGGCGACCGTTTATATGATGCCTGCCAGCTGCAGGGCCGCCAGGACCATCTGCGGCACGTCGGTTTTTCCAACGTCCATGATGGGTACCATTCCACGATCGACCACATCCTCGTGTCGGCGGAATTCAATGCGGGGCTGCCGGGAGCGGTGGGCGAGGTCATCGACGTCGTGTACCTGAACGACCACCTCGATCTCGGGTTGCCGGAGGCGTCGGATCACGGGCAGGTGCTGGCGCGGCTGCGGCTGTTCGAGCAGGCCGGGACGCCGACAGGGGACGGCTGACGCCCGCCCGTCGTTCCCGCGAAGGCGGGAACCCAAGTTTGCATGCGTCGCGATAACGCTGGCGAACTTGGATCCCCGCCTGCGCGGGGATGACGTTGTTTGAGTATCGGGTGTCTTTCTGCCATCCGCACGTCCGCCCCGGATTTTTCGCAGTTCAGCGTCCCTTTTGCACCGCTCGTCGCATTCCGATAGCGGTTCGTCATCGACAAACCTACCATGCCGTCATGCGCTGGGAGCTCCATCCTGCCTGGCAGGACGGAGCACGTGCGCTCTCCATTCCGCTCGCGCTCACCACCACATAAAGAATAACCATGAAGATCGAGTCCCTGCCTTTGTCCGCCGACCAGCCCGCCAAGAAACCGGCGCCGCGCCGCCGCGCCAAGGTCATTGCGCTGTCGCTGCTCGCCGTCGCGCTGGCGGGCGCCGGCGCGTATGCGCTGACCCACCGCGCCGCGGCCCCCGCGCCGACGGCCGCGCCGGCACCGGCGGCGGTGCCCGTGCACGAGCTGTCGGTGCGCGACATCGCCCGCATCGAGGCGCGCCCGCTGGCCGTCACGTTGCCCGTCACCGGTTCGCTCATGCCGCTGGCGCAGGCCACCGTCAAGTCGAAGGTGTCGGGCATCGTACTGTCGACCGCCGTGCAGGAAGGCATGGACGTCAAGGCCGGCCAGGTGATCGCGCAGCTCGACCCTGCCGAGGCGCGCGCCCGCGTGGCGCAGCAGCAGGCCATGCTGGCGGACGCGCAGGCGCGCCTGGCGATGGCGAAGAAAAACATGAGCAACAGCGCGTCGCTGCTGAAGCAGAATTTCATTGCGCAGAACGCGTACGACACGTCCGCGAACGCCGTCGACCTGGCGCAGGCCGCCGTCGACTCGGCGCGCGCCCAGCTGGACCTCGCGCGCATCGCGCTGGCCGATACGACGATCCACGCGCCGATCGAAGGCGTCGTCAGCAGGCGCCACGCGCAGGCGGGCGAAAAGCTGGCGCCGGACAGCCCCGTGTTCTCGATCGTCGACCTGAAGCACCTGACGCTGGACGCCCAGGTGCCCGCGTCCGACATCCCCCGCATCCGGGTCGGCCAGGACGTGCAGTTCAAGGTCGACGGTTTCGACGGCCGCAACTTCACGGGCAAGGTCGCGCGCATCAACCCGGCCACCGAGGCGGGCTCGCGCGCCATGATCGTGTACGTGGACGTGGCGAATCCCGACGCCGTGCTGCGCGCCGGCATGTTCGCCAAGGGCACCATCGTCACCGACAAGTCGGCCGCGCATCCGCTGCTGCCGATCGGCGCCATCCGCCAGGACAATGGCCGCGACGTCGTCTACCGCATCGCTGACGGCAAGGTCGTCGCGCAGCCCGTGAAGCTGGGCCTGCGCAACCAGGACGAAGGCGTCGTCGAAGCGCTGGAAGGCGTCGACGCCGGCATGACGGTGCTGGCCGTGCCGCTGGACGGCATCAAGCCGGGCAGCAAGGTCAAACTGCCGGACGCGAAAGGCTGAGCCATGTGGATCACCCGTACCAGTATCAAATACCCCGTCTTCGCCACGATGGTGATGGTGGGCCTGATGGTGCTCGGCCTGTTCGCGTACCGCGGCCTGGGCGTCGAGAGCATGCCGAACGTCGAGATCCCGGCCGTCTTCATCGAGACCGCGTATCCCGGCGCCTCGCCCGAGCAGGTCGAGAATGACGTGACGCGCCCGCTCGAGGAAGCGGCGAACACCGTCGGCGGCATCAAGACGATCCGCAGCACGTCGTGGGAAGGCCGCTCCGGCGTCGGCATCGAATTCCAGCTGACGGTCGATATGGACCGCGCCGTGCAGGACCTGCGCGACCGCATCAGCACCGTCCGCGGCGGCTTCCCGCGCGAGGTGAAAGAACCCATCGTGTACCGCGAGGAAGGCGAGAACACGCAGCCCGTGGTCCTGCTGGCGCTGACGTCGAAGGAGCGCAGCCTGCGCGACCTGACGATGCTGACCGACCAGGTGATCGTCAAGCGCCTGCAGGCCGTGGCCGGCGTGGGCCAGATCCGCGTCAACGGCAAGCAGGACCGCCAGGTGCTGATCGACATCCGCCCCGACCAGCTGAAGAGCCTCAACGTCGGCATCGACGAGGTGATGAACGCGATCGCGACGACCAACGCCAACCTGCCGGCCGGCCGCATCAGCCACGGCGCGCGCGAGAACCTCGTGCGCATCGAAGGCAAGATGAAGGAAGCGGCCGACTTCCGGCGCATCGTCGTCGCCAACCGCACGGGCGGCCCGATCTACCTGAGCCAGGTGGCCGACATCTCCGACGGCGCCGCCGAGGAACAGTCGATCTCGCGCGTGAACGGCGAGCGTTCGATCACGCTGGAGATCGCGAAGATCCAGGACGCCAACACCGTGCAGGTGGGCACCGGCGTCAAGGCCGCCATCGAGGCGATGAAGACGACGCTGCCGAAGGACGTGCAGTTCCGCATCCTGGACGACAAGGCGAAGAACGTGCAGGGCCAGCTCGACAACGTCAAGGACACCATCCTCGAAGGTGCGCTGCTGACCATGGTGATCGTGTTCTTCTTCCTGCACTCGTGGCGCAGCACCATCATCACGGGCCTGACGCTGCCGATCTCGGTGCTGGCCAGCTTCATCGCGATGAAGTACTTCGGCTTTACGCTGAACTTCCTCACCCTGATGGCGCTGTCGCTGTGCATCGGCCTGCTGATCGACGACGCCATCGTCGTGCGCGAAAACATCGTGCGCCACCTCGGCATGGGCAAGGACCACGTGCGCGCCGCGGAAGACGGCACCAACGAGATCGGCGTCGCCGTGATGGCGACGACGTTCGCCATCGTCGCCGTGTTCGTGCCGATCGCATTCATGAAGGGCATCATCGGCCGCTTCTTCCTGCAGTTCGGGATCACCGTCGCCGTGGCCGTGCTGGTGTCGCTGTTCGTCAGCTTCACGCTCGACCCGATGCTGTCGTCCGTGTGGCCCGATCCCGTGAAGGGCCGCTTCAAGTACGTGCCGTGGCTGGGCCGCCTGATGGCGCGCATCGAGCACGGCATCGAGTGGCTGCACGACGTGTACGCGAAGGTGCTGGCGCTGGCGCTGGACTGGCGCAAATCCACGCTGCTGCTCGCGGTCGTCCTGTTTGCGGCCAGCCTGATGCTGGTGCCGAAGATCGGCGGCGAATTCGTGCCGCAGGTCGACGACGGCTACATCCACATGCGCCTGAAGACGCCGATCGGTTCCAGCCTGGACTACTCGGATGCGAAACTGCGCCAGGCCGAGGCGGCGCTGGCCGAGTTCAAGGAAATCGAAAGCGTCTCGACCATCGTCGGTTCGTGGGAAGGCCGCAATTACTCGGAAGTGCACCTGAAGCTGACGGACGTGCACAAGACGCACCGCCGCTCGCAGCAGGCGATGGAAAAAGTCATCCGCGACCGCCTGGAAAAGATCGCCGGCATCTCGCTGACGGTGGGCCAGCGCCCGATCTACATCGCCATCCTCGGCAATGACGAGGCGAAGCTGGACGCGGTCGCCCACACGCTGATGGACAAGATGCGCAAGATCCGCGGCATCGCCGACATCGAGTACAGCCAGGAAGGCGCGAACCCGGCGACCATCGTCAAGATCAACCACGAGCTGGCGTCCGACCTCGGGCTCACCGTGCAGCAGATCGGCACGGCGCTGCGTCCGTTCGTCGCCGGCGACCAGACCAACCGCTGGCTCGCGCCGGATGGCCAGAACTACGAAGTCAACGTGCAGCTACCGAAGTCGGGCCGCGAAAAGGTGGCCGACCTGGCCGACCTGTCGGTGGCATCGAGCAAGCGTGACGCGATGGGCAACCCGGTCATGGTCCCGCTGCGCCAGGTCGTGCAATTCATCCCGTCGACGAGCCCGCAGATGCTCAAGCGCCAGGCGCTGCAGCGCCGCGTGGCGGTCTTCGCGGGCCTCGAAGGCCGTCCGCTGGGCGACGTGATGGGCGACGTGAACAAGGAAATGAAAGCCATGCAGCTGCCGGACGGCGTGCGCTTCGACGTCGGCGGCGACGCCCAGCAGATGGACGAGACGATGGCCGGCTTCGGCGTCGCCCTGGGCATTGCCGTGATCTTCATCTACCTCGTGCTGGCCTCGCAGTTCGGCAGCTTCCTGCAGCCGATCGCGATCATGGTGTCGCTGCCGCTCTCGCTGATCGGCGTGCTGGTCGCGCTGCTCATCACGAAGACGACGCTGAACATCTTTTCCATCATCGGCGTCGTGATGCTGATGGGTCTCGTGACGAAGAACGCGATCCTGCTGGTGGACTTCGCGAACCACGGCCAGCGCGAAGGCCGGTCACAGTTCGACGCGCTGATGGAAGCGGGCCAGGTGCGCCTGCGCCCGATCCTGATGACGACGCTCGCGATGATCTTCGGCATGCTGCCGATGGCAATCGGCATGGGCGAAGGCGGAGAAACGCAGGCGCCGATGGGACGTGCGGTGATCGGGGGCGTGATCACGTCGACCCTGCTCACCCTGGTCGTCGTGCCGGTGGCATACACCTATCTCGACAGCCTGGGCAAGCGAGTGGCGGCGTGGTTCAAGAAAGGTCACGAGGAGGAAGAGGCCGCCGTAACGCCGTAGGGTGGGCGGCCCTCCGCCCACGCGTGACGTATGCGGTTCGGCGACGTACGCGTGGGCACGGAGTGCCCACCCTACGCGGGGTTGTGCTCCTGCTGCGCTTCCTCGCCGGAATCCTCATCCAGGGCTGGCCCATCCTCCCCGCCTTCACCCTTGTGCTGCTTGGCTTCCTGCTTCTTGCGCGCCTTTTCGTCCGCCTTGCGTTTCTTCTCCAACTCCCGCTGGCGTTTTTCGTACTGGAAATTCGTCTTGGCCATGCTCACCTCTTGCTATCGTTGGAAAGGTCGTACTAGTCCATTATGGACCAGTCATCCCACATCGTCTTGAGAATTAACCACGCGGGTGGTGCCGCGCGTGGAGGTGCTTCAGGCGCTCGCGCGCGACGTGGGTGTAGATCTGGGTCGTGGAAATGTCGGAATGCCCCAGCAGCAACTGCACCACGCGGAGATCGGCGCCGTGGTTCAGCAAGTGTGTTGCGAACGCGTGACGCAGCGTGTGGGGCGACAACGGTGCCGTGATGCCAGCCTTCGCCGCATGCTTCTTGATGACGACCCAGAACATCTGACGCGTCATCGGGCCGCCGCGGCCCGTCACGAACAGCGCGTCGTCGACCTGGCCGTCGAGGATGATGCCGCGCGCCTCTTTCAGGTAACGGTCCAGCCAGTGCCGCGCCTGTTCGCCAAACGGCACGAGCCGGGTCTTGCTCCCTTTGCCGGTAACCCTCAGGACGCCATCGTTCAGGCTCAGTTCGACCAGCTTCAGCGCGACGAGTTCCGACACGCGCAGGCCGCTGGCATACATCAGTTCGAGCATCGTGCGCTCGCGCAGGCCCAGCGGCGTCGCGACGTCCGGCGCCGCGAGCAGCGCATCGACCTGGGCTTCGGTGAGCGTATGGACGAAACGCTGCGGCTGCTTCGCGGATGCCATCCTCAGGCACGGGTCGGCGGCGATGCGGCGGTCGCGCAGCGCGAGCTGGTAAAAGCGCTTCAGCACCGACAGCCGGCGGTTGGCCGAGCTGGGCTTCGTGTCTTCGTGGCGTTCGGCGAAATAGGCGGCGATGTCCTGCGGTTCGACGGCGTACAGGTCGCTCCGCTCCGGCCGCTTGACGTCGAGCCAGCGCGCGAACAGGCGCAGGTCGCGCCGGTAGGCGTCGAGGGAATTCTTCGCCAATCCGTGCTCGAGCCAGAGCGTGTCGCAGAACGCGTCGATCAGGGAAAGATTGACTGCTGCTGCCATGGCATCTCGAGCGCCAGCGCGCCTTCGTGGCGCAGCAGCCAGCGCTTGATTCCGAGCTGGAATCCGTGTTCGTCGTCGCTGCTGGAAAAACCGCCCAGGCCGCCGGACGCCGTCACGCGATGGCACGGGATCACGAGCGGGAACCAGTTGGCGCCGCAGGCCTGGCCGACGGCGCGCGGGGCCGATTCCAGCTGCTTGGCGATCTGGCCGTACGTACGGACGCTGCCGCGCGGGATCGCGCAAATGGTGTCCCACACGCGCCGCTGGAATGCGCTGCCGGCTTCCTTCAGCGGCAGGTCGAAGCGGAAATCGGGATCCTCGAAATAGCGCGCCACCTGGACGGCGGCCTGCTCGGCGACGGCATCCTGCGCCGATTTTTCGTGGTAATGCGGCGGCAGGTAGACCAGTTCGCGCAACCGCCCGTCTTCGGTACGGATGCCCATCGCTCCAAACGGCGCCGCGATGATGGCGCTGAAAATCTCGCTGCCTTGTTGTGTGCTCATCGATGCAGTGTAAGACCCGGCGAGCGCGTTCGCAAGGCCCGCCCAAGGTCCACCAAACCGAGGCAAAAAAAAACGCACCCGTGGGTGCGTTTCTAATATGGTCACGTTTTCGGCTGCCTGGTCATTGCCGGCTGCATCATATAAAACGTGTGTCTCCTCCTAACTGTTTTACGGTAAAGTTTGTATTTACCGCTTTCTTTTCCCTCTCCCAAATCGTATTCGGTTCGCTTGTCCGCACCAGGTTGGTGCCGAAAGGTGCCCCATCATAACGCAACCGCATAAGAAAAGCGTAGTTTTTTATATACATTCACGAAATATATTTCGGTCATAAGCCCCCATGACATGTCATAAAAATGCTAGTGCCGATGTTTCATTGATTACAGGCAACTAACACGTTTTACCCGCACCGAATAGGGGCGATTCTCACCTGGCCTGGGCTGTCGTGATGGGCGCAGTCGCGCGGGACGTCGTACGGTTGATCGCATCGATCAGATCCTTGCCGATCCGCCCTTCCACCTGCTTCTGCACGGGCAGCAGGGCGCGCCGCCAGTCGGCCTGTTCCTGCGGCGTCAACGTATAGATCTTCGTCTTGCCGGTCTTGCGGATCGCTTCGAGGGCCGCGTCGTTGTCGCGCTGGGCGATGGTCTTTTCGAATGCCGTCGCTTCGCGCATCGCCTGCTCCAGCTCCGTCCGGATGTCGCGCGGCAGGCCGTCCCAGAATTTCTTGTTGACGATGACGGCATAGCCCAGGTAGCCGTGGTTCGACACCGTCACGTACTTCTGCACCTCGTGCATCTTCTGCGTGTACATATTCGACGGCGGATTCTCGGTGCCGTCCACGATATGGGCCTGCAGGGCGGGATAGACTTCGGAAAACGCCAGCACCTGGGGCACCGCGCCGAGCGCGCGCATCTGCACGTCGAGCACCTTGGAGCCCTGGATGCGCATGCGCAGGCCGCGGAAATCCGCCGGGGTGTGCAGTGGACGATTGGCCGACATCACTTTAAAACCGTTGTCCCAGTAAGCCAGGCCCGTGATGCCCTTCGACTCCAGTTTTTGCAGCAGGCTCTTGCCGATCGGCCCTTCCGTCACGGCATACAGCGCCGCCTTGGTCGGGAAGATATACGGCAGGTCGAACGCCTCGAATTCCTTCACGCCGAGCGGCGCGAACTTGGCGAGCGACGGCGCCAGCATCTGCACGGCACCCAGCTGCAGGGCTTCCAGCTCTTCCTTGTCCTTGTAGAGCTGGCTGTTGGGATAGACTTCGACCTTCACCCGGCCGTGCGTCCGCTGTTCCGCCAGCACGCGGAAGCGTTCGGCCGCCAGGCCCTTGGGCGCGTCAGGCGACACGACGTGGCTGAACTTGATGATGATCGGGGCCTGGGCGTGGGCGCCGGCGCCAGTCACGACAGCAAGCGCGGCCAGCAAGGCTTTGATGCGCATAAATTTCATGTTCCCGCGGTGTATATTCGGATACCGACCGCCAGTGTGCCGCTTTGCGGGTCGTACCGCTATCGTGGAAAACCACGACGGGAAACGTCGAAAAACCTGCTGCGCGTTGCGCTGTTGTTCTGCGATGCTCCGCTACGGCGGACCGGCTGTACTACTCGTACAGCTGCGCTTCTCAAACAACATTGCCGCCGCTCGCGACGGTTTTTCGAGGTTTCCGACACAGACAGTCGTCGGCAAAAGATGAAACGTTATCACATGAAAAGTCCATTCACCCTGCCCCGCCCCGTCAAGCAAGGCCCGTGGCGCTGGCTCGTGCCCGTATTGCTGGTGCTGCTGTTCCTGCTCGTCCTGCTGTGGCTGCCCTGGCAGGCGCGCCAGATGGAAAGCAACGAGCGGCAGGAACAATTGATCGCAGATACGTTGTGGGTCGAGCAGACCTTGCGCTTCGAACTCGCGCGCAGCGAGGAAGCGCTGGCCGCGCTGGGCAACGATCTCGTTATCGAGACGCCGCCGCCGGCCGCCCTGCAGGCCCGCTTCGCGCAGATGTTCAAGAACGGCCACGAACTCCAGCGCATCATCTGGTACGACGCGCAGGGCCAGGTCAAGGCAAGCCGCGGCATGGAGCTGCCGCCCGAAGGGCTCACGCAATCGTCGCGCGATGCCGCCGCCATGTCGCGCAGCACGCGCCTGGGACGCTACAGCGAGCCATACGGTGCCACCGGCCTCGTGCATGGCCTGATCGACTTCCACCTGCCGCTGATCCACGCCGGCAAATACATGGGCAGCCTCGTCGCCACGTACAACCTGCAGACCTTGCTGGACGAGAACGTGCCGTGGTGGTTCGCCCAGGACAATGCCTTGTCCCTGCTCGACCGCGACGACCACGTCGTGGCGCAGCGCGCGGCGGGCGGGCCGGGCCGCGGCGTCTACACGCACAAGCGCGCGCTCGACCTGCCCGGCTCGCAGATCGTCCTCGCCACCGACAGCGTCAAGGCCGCGCCGAAGCTGCTGCCGAACCTGCTGGTCGGCTCCGTGATCGTGCTGGCGCTGGGCCTCGTCATTTCGCTCGTCGCGCTGTGGCGCCACATCGCACGCACGATCGCGGCGGAAAACGCGCTGCGCCAGCAGATGGCCTTCCGCACCGCGATGGAAGATTCGCTGCTGACGGGCCTGCGCGCGCGCGACCTGGAAGGCCGCGTCACCTACGTCAACCCGGCGTTCTGCCGCATGGTCGGTTATCCCGCAGAAGACCTGCTGGGCAAGACGCCGCCGATGCCGTACTGGGCGCCGGAAGCGATGGCGGAATACGAAGGCCGCTTCCGCAAAGTGCTGTCGGGCCAGGCCACGCCGCAGTTCGAGACCGTGTTCCAGCGCTCGGACGGCGCGCGCGTGCCCGTGCTCGTGTTCGAGGCGCCCCTCGTCGACGCGCACGGCCACCACACGGGCTGGATGAGTTCCATCCTCGACATCACGGACCGCAAGCGCGCGGAAGAACTGAATCGCCAGCAGCAGGAAAAGCTCGAGACGAGCGCGCGCCTGGCGACGATGGGCGAGATCTCGTCGATGCTGGCGCACGAACTGAACCAGCCGCTGGCCGCCATCTCCAGCTACACGGCGGGCGCGCTGAACGTGCTCGCGCGCGAGACCCCGGCGGCGCCGCTCGACACCGGCATGCTGAAACGTGCGCTGGAACAGGCCAACACGCAGGCGCGCCGGGCCGGCCAGATCATCCGCAGCGTGCACGAATTCGTGAAGAAGCGCGAACCGCGCCGCGAGACGGTCGGCATTCCCAACGTCGTCGACGGCATCCGCGCCCTCGTCGAACTGCAGGCGCGCCAGAGCTATGTCGCGCTGCAGGTGGACGTGCCGGACGACCTGCCGCCCGTGCTCGCGGACCGCGTGCTGATCGAGCAGGTGCTTCTCAATCTCACGCGCAATGCCATCGAGGCGATGCAGGCCGTCGATCCCGAGCGGCGTGTGTTGAGGATCGCTGCGCACACGGGCGAACAGGGCCAGGTGGCCATATCGGTGATCGACAACGGCCACGGCATCCCGCCGGAAGTGGCGGAGCGCCTGTTCTCGCCGTTCTTTTCGACGAAGGCCGAAGGCATGGGCATGGGCCTGTCGATCTGCCGTACCGCGATCGAGTTCCACGGCGGCACCCTCACCCACGCGGACAATCCGGGCGGCGGCACCGTGTTTACGTTTACGTTGCAGCAGGCGCAGGAAGCACCCGTCACCGAACGGTGAATTACAATACATCAAAAAAAGGAGACCTGCATGCTGCACATCGTCGACGACGAAGACGTGATCCGCGACGCCCTCGAATGGCTGGCGCAATCGCGCGGACTGCCGGCACGCGGCTATGCGGGCGGCCAGGCCTTCCTCGACGCGCTCGGCGACCGGTTCGCCGCGGATGCGGCACACGGCGACTGCGTCCTGCTGGACGTGCGCATGCCGGGCATGAACGGCATCGCCGTATTCGACCAGCTGGTGGCGCGCGGCCTGCTGGCGCGCCTGCCCGTGATCTTCCTGACCGGCCACGGCGACGTGCCGATGGCCGTCGATTCCCTCAAGCGCGGCGCCTTCGACTTCTTCGAAAAACCGTTCAACGACAACCAGCTGATGGACCGCGTCGAGGAAGCACTCGCCGCCTCGCGCAAGGCCGCGTCGCGCGACGCCATCCATGCCCGGCTGGCCACCCTGTCGGCCCGCGAGCGGGAAGTCCTCGATCTCATCCTCGCCGGCAACATGAACAAGGTCGTCGCCGACAAGCTCGGCATCAGCATGCGTACGGTCGAGGTGCACCGGGCGCATATCTTCGACAAGATGCAGGTCAAGACGGCCGTCGAGCTGGCCGGGTTGCTGAAGTAATACCTGCGCACGGCAGGCCGCGCGTCCTGTGCCGCGCGGGGTTCGCTTGTAAAATCAGCCTGAACATGGAGTGGTCGAACTCACCACGTCGAAACATTCTTTAGGGAACGCAGATGAGCGAGAAGACGATAGCCGACAAAATGTTCTTGAGGACCGCGAAATCGATGCTGATCCTGAACGGGAACGTCCACCCCGGCATGGTGTCGCAGATGCCGCCCAACCTGATCAAGCCGGATCAGGAGAAGGTAGACGTCGTGTTGCTGTTCGCGATGAACCGCAAGGAACTCGAACAATATTTCCCGATCGCCAAGGAACGCATGGGCGACAAGGGCTCGCTCTGGGTCGCCTATCTGAAACAGACCGCCTCCAAGGCCACCGACATCAACCGCGATTCGATCAATGCGTATGCCAAGGAAAACGGCATCACGGGCGTCGCCATGATTTCCATCGACGGCGACTGGTCCGCGCTGCGCATGAAGCGGATCGAACTCTAGACAGCCTCACCGTGGCGCGCGAGAGCCCACGCGACGTGTTCGCGCACGAGCGCGGATGGATGGTCCGCGCGGGCGCGCAGCGCGGCGACGATCGCATCTGACGCGACCGCCTCAGTTGCAGCATTACCGAGTCCGACCGCCAAATTGCGCAGCCAGCGCTCGTGCCCGATACGGCGGATCGGACTGCCTTCGAGGCGGCGGTTGAAGTCAATCTCGCTCCACCCGAACAGCTCGATGAGCCCCGCCGTGCCGAGGCCATTCCGCTCATCGAAATCCGGCACGGTCGCCCGCTGCGCGAACTTGTTCCACGGGCAGGCCAGCTGGCAATCGTCGCAGCCGTAGATGCGGTTGCCGATCAGCGGACGGAATTCTTCCGGGATCGCGCCCTTCAACTCGATGGTCAGATAGGAAATGCAGCGGCGCGCATCCAGCCGGCCCGGGCCGAGGATCGCGCCCGTCGGGCAGGCATCGATGCAGGCGCTGCACTGGCCGCAATGCGCGCCGGTCGGCTCGTCGACGGGCAGCGGCAGGTCGACGAGGATCTCGCCGATGAAGAACGTTGAGCCGGCCTCGCGGCTCAGCAAGAGCGTGTGCTTGCCGCGCCAGCCGAGGCCGGCCTTCTGCGCCAGCGGCAGCTCCATCACCGGTGCGGAATCCGTGAACACGCGGTAGCCGTACTCGCCGACGGCCGCCTTGACCTTCTCGGCCAGGGCTTGCAGCCGGTTGCGCAACACCTTGTGATAATCGCGGCCGCGCGCATAGATCGAGACGACGGCCGCCTGCGGGTCGTCCTGGCGCAGGCGCTCGCGCGTACGCCAGTCGGGCGGCGTCTCCATCGGCAGGTAATCCATGCGCGCGCTGATCACGCGCACCGTGCCCGGCACCAGCTCGGCCGGGCGGGCGCGCTTCATGCCGTGGCTTGCCATATAATCCATCTCGCCGTGGTGGCCGGCGTCCAGCCAGGCCTGCAGGCCCGCTTCGTGGCCGGCCAGGTCGATGTCGGCGATGCGCACGTCGGCAAAGCCCAGTTCCGCGCCCCATGCCTTGATGGCCTGGGCGAGTGCGGGAAGATCGGGCTGGACGGGAAGCTGGGCGGACATTGGCGGACCTACAAACCTCATATTTTATTCGATGCAGCAGCAACTTACAGCCTATCTTCCCGACGAATCGGCCACGCAGGCCCTGGGCGCCGCCCTCTCTCGCGCGCTGAGCCCGGGCCTCGTGATCTACCTGCACGGCGACCTCGGCGCCGGCAAGACGGCGCTCACGCGCGCCCTGCTGCACGCGGCCGGCCACAAGGGCGCCGTCAAGAGCCCGACCTATACGCTGTCGGAGCCGTACCGCATCGAGCTGGATGGCCGACAAGTCAACCTGATCCACTACGACCTGTACCGCATGTCCAGCCCCGAGGAATTCCTCGACGCGGGGTTCCGCGAAGATTTCGATGGTAACAACATTTGCATCGTCGAATGGCCGGAAAAGGGAGAACCGGTGTTGCCGCCACCCGACGTTAAAGTGTTGCTTAAGGTCAGCGGTCGCGGGCGTGAGGTAGAATTGCAGGCGTTGTCCGACTTGGGCCTGCTATGCCTCGAACGCCTGCACTACCCCCCGACGCCCTGATTCCAGGTTCCCCGAAACGACGCACGATCCTCAAGGCCGGCGGTACGCTGCTGCTGTCCGTCGTCGCCCCGCTGACGGCATCTGCCGCCCAGATCATGGCCGTGCGCGTGTGGCCGGCCGACGAGTACACCCGCGTCACCTTGGAAAACGACGGCGAGCTGAAGACGACGCACTTCATGGTGCCGGATCCGCCGCGCCTCGTCGTCGACATCGACGGCCTCGCGCTGAACGACACGCTGAAAAGCCTCGTCGCCAAGATCGAATCGAACGACCCGTACATCAAGCAGGTGCGCGTGGGCCAGAACCGGCCCAACGTCGTGCGCCTCGTGTTCGACCTGAAGGAAGAGGTCAAGCCGCAGGTGTTCAACCTGGCGCCCATCGCCGGCTATCACCACCGCCTGATCTTCGACCTGTATCCCGTCAAGCCAGTCGACCCGCTCGCGACCATGATCGCCAAGGAAAACTGGACGACGGACGCGGCCCCCGCCACGCCGACCCCGGCCGTGCAGCCGGGCGAGCCGACGGTCGGCCAGGCCGGTCCGGACGCCATCGCCAAGCTGGAAGCGGATGCCGCCCGCGCCGGTTCCACGCCCGCACAGCCGCAGCCGACGACGCCGCAACCGGCCCAGCCGCACGCGCCCGCCAAGGCCGCGCCGGGACAAAAGGTGGCGCGCATGGTCACCATCGCGCTCGACCCCGGCCACGGCGGCGAGGATCCCGGCGCGACCGGTACCACGGGCGTGCACGAGAAGGACATCGTGCTCGCGGTGGCGAAGCGCCTGAAGGCCAAGCTGGAAGACTTGCCGAACACGCGCGTGATGTTGACGCGCGACGCCGACTTTTTCGTCCCCCTCGGCCAGCGCGTGGAAAAGGCGCGGAAGGTGCAGGCCGACCTGTTCGTGTCGATCCACGCCGACGCGTTCGTCGAACCGACGGCGCGCGGCTCGTCCGTGTTCGTGCTGTCGGAAAAAGGCGCCAGCTCGAGCGCGGCGCGCTGGCTGGCGGCCGACCAGAACAAGGCCGACCTGATCGGCGGCGTGAATCTCGCCAGCCACGACAGGCAGCTGGCGAGCGTGCTGATGGACCTGTCGCAGACGGCCCAGATCAACGACAGCATGAAGCTCGGCAAGGCCGTGCTGACGGAAATCGGCGGCATCAACCGCCTGCACCGCGGCGTCGTCGAACAGGCCGGTTTTGCCGTGCTGAAGGCACCGGACATCCCCTCGATCCTCGTCGAGACCGCATTCATCTCCAACCCGGAAGAGGAAGCGCGGCTGAAGGATGATGCCTACCAGAACCAGCTGGCCGACGCGATCACGAAAGGCATCAAGCGCTACTTCGCGTACAATCCGCCGCTGGCAAAGAGCCGCATGACTTAATGGGACGCCCGCGGGCGTCCCCCTGAGGAGGATTCTCGTGAGCGCAACGACCATCAACTTCGGGCAATTGCCCGCCCTGCAACTTCGCGCGCCGGACGGCGCCGAGGCGACCATCACGTTGTACGGCGCCCACCTGGTGTCGTGGAAAGCCGTCACCACGGCCGGCGGGCCCGCGCAGGAACGCCTGTTCATGAGCAGCCTGTCCGCGCTGGACGGCCAGAAGGCGATCCGCGGCGGCGTGCCCGTCATCTTTCCCCAATTCGCCGAACGCGGCACCGGCCTGCGCCACGGCTTCGCGCGCGTGTCGACCTGGCGCGTCCTCGACCAGGGCGAAGCGGATGGTGCCGCGTTCGCGGTGCTGGGACTGAGTGCCTCGGACTTGCCGCAGCAAGTGGCAGCCGCGTGGCCGTACGCCTTCGAACTGCTGCTGCGCGTGGCCGTGCGCGGCGCGCAACTGGACATGTCGCTCGACGTGCGCAACACCGGCACGCAGACCTTCCCGTTCGCCGCCGCGCTGCACACGTACCACCTCGTCGAAGACGTGGAAGCCGTGCGCATCGACGGCGTGCAGGCGGAGACGCTCGCCATCACCGACAAGCTCGACCAGGTGTTCGAACGCATCGCGGGCGCGATCACGTTCGACACGGGCGCGGACAAGGTGACGCTGGAGCAGACGGGCTTCAACGACGCCGTCGTGTGGAACCCGGGCGCGGCCGACGCGGCGGCGCTGTCCGACATGGAAGACGAGGAATACCGCCGCTTCGTCTGCATCGAACCTGCCCTGCTGGGGGATGCGGCCGCCCGACCGCAGCAACTGGAGCCGGGCGGGATCTGGCGCGGGACGTACCGGGCCGTCGTCCAGGCAGGATGAACGACAACGCCGGCATGTGCCGGCGTTTCATTTTGTAGCAAAAAATGCGCGGTGCGCCTCGCCATGCGGCCTAAACTACAGGCTACACGCATGGGAGGACACACAATGAATACATTGGTGAAACGGCTGGCACTCGTGCTGGCGGCGGGGTCCGCCCTGTCTGGCTGCGCCGTCTATGCGCCGCCTTATGCGGCCTATGACGCGCCCTATTATCCAGGCGGCTACGGCCCCGCATATGTCGGACCGCCCGTCTCGCTGGACTTCAGCTATCACGAATACGATCGTGGCGGCCGTGGCTGGCATGGGCACCGTGGCGGTGGCCGCCGCTGGCGTTGAGCACGCTGGCGCTCAGTTCGATTCCTTGATCAAGCGGCCCGCGGTCGACTGGACCGGCCGCGCGTTCAGCGGATACAGGCGCGAGAACAGGGCCATCTGCGCCGGCGACGCCTGCATCGGCTGCTTGAACACCATCCACAGCACGCCTTCCGTGCACGGCGGTTCCGTCAGCGAGCCCATGTAGGTGAAATACTCGCGCCGCTCCGGCAGCGCGTCGGTCGGGTCGATCACGATCGAGGGCGAGACGGTGTCGAATTTTTCCAGCGGCAGGTTGTCCCAGATCGTCTGCATCAGGCGGTGCGGCTGGCCGCGCTCCAGGAGCACGGCGATGATCGCGATCTTGCCTTCGGCGCTCTTGTGCACGAGGTGGATGACCATCTCCGTGCCCTTGCCGTTGATCTTTTCTTCCGACGGACGGTGGAAGTGAAATTGCTGTAATTCGTACACGGTGTTGCCGACCGTGATGAAATTGCCGCCGCCCACCGTCACCTGGATCGTGTGGCCGTTGTTGACCTCGCTGAACGACGACGGGTGGTAATCGAAGCTGATCTGTTCGAGATTGACCTTGATGCCGTCGCGCAAGTCGATCGGCGACTGCCGGTTGCCGGTGCCGCACTTGGCCCAGTCGACATTGATCTTCGACCAGTTCGCCGGGCCCAGCTCGCCCTCATACGACCACACGGTGCCGTGCTTCGGCGCGGCGGCGACGGCCGCCGCGCGGCGGCGGCCTGCTCCTCCTGCCTGCGCTTCGCATCGGCGAGCTTTTTCGCGCGCGCGGCGGCCGTCGCGCGGGCCTGCTGGCGCTCGCGCAGCGCGGCCAGGCGCTGGGCAATCTTGGCCGACAGCTCGACCTCGGCATCTTCCTCGCTGGCCGCGCTGGCGCTCGCGGCCGGTTCGGCTTTCGGTTCGGCTTTCTTTTCGGCGGGCTCGGCCTTTTTCGTCGCGGCCGGCACCATGGCAGAGGCCGGACGGGACACGGAAGCCGCCAGCCTGGCTGCCGCTGCGGCGGCGGGATCGTTCGCGGCGCTTGCGCTCAGGGCGACGCAGCTGCAAGCGAACAGGGCGATCAGGGTACGCATGGGAATCCAGTAGTGTTGCTCTCTCCTGCCTTATCGGCGTGACCGACAGTAAACTTGAGCCTGAGGAACAATTCCGTGCATCAATAGCCGCCGCAAATAAAAAACGCGCCGTCATGCGGCGCGTTTCATGTGATCGCATTGTCGGGCTTCAGCGGCTCATCATGCGCCGTCCGACCTTGTACAGCCCGCCCAGCGCCAGCGGCACGACGGCCGCGCCGACACCCACCAGCACGATGATCGTCAGGTGATCGCGGATCACCGGGATATTGCCGAAGAAGTAACCGCCGGTCACCAGGCTGACGACCCAGGCCACGGCGCCCGTGACGTTGTACATCTGGAACCGGGCATGGGTCATGTCCGAGATGCCCGCGACGAACGGTGCGAACGTGCGCACGACGGGCACGAAGCGGGCCAGGATGATCGTCTTGCCGCCATGGCGTTCGAAGAATTCGTGGGTGCGATGCAGGGCGTCCTTGTTCAGCCAGCGGTAATCGTGCGTGAACACGCGATGCCCGATCGCCCCGCCGATGTAATAGTTGAGGGTATTGCCCGTCACCGCCGCCACGATCAACAGGAGCGTCAGCAAGGCATAACTCATCTCGCCGGTGGCGCAGAAGGCGCCGGCAATGAACAGGAGGGTATCACCGGGGAAGAAGAACAGAACCACGAGGCCGGTTTCGCAGAACACGATGGCGAACAGCACGGCATACACATACACCCCGTATTGCGCCAGCAATGTTCCTAGGGTCTTATCGACATGAAGAATCATGTCGAAGAATTGCATCAGATCCATAATTTTCCTAAATGGTAGCGCCGAATCATACCATCAGTCCGACCCCGAAAATGGCCGCCGGCTCATCTTCACCGCGAATTTTCTTCATCGGCAAAATGTTTTAATTCTATTATTTTCCAGATTACAATTGTCATCACACCACCCACGACCCCGGCCCGCCACAAGCGGCAAGGAGACGACATTGAAGAAGGCCTATTTCCCCTTCCGGCACACGATTCTCGCCGCCACCTGCGCCCTCTTCGCGGCGACGGCCGGCGCCAGGGAACTCCCGCCGAAGCCCGGCGTGGCCGACATCGTCAAGGCATCGAAACCGTCCGACTGGCGGCCCCTCGACCCGGACAACACGCTGTACATGGAACTCCCGTTTGGCCGCGTCGTCATCGAACTGGCGCCGACGTTCGCGCCGAACCACGTGAAGAACATCAAGGCCCTCGTGCGCGAGCATTATTTCGACGGGCTGGCCGTCGTGCGCGTGCAGGACAACTGGGTCGTGCAATGGGCCGATCCGAATGAAGACAACGACAACGCCCGTCCGGTCAAAGGTGCGCAGAAGACGCTGAAGGCGGAATTTACGGTCCCCCTCAGGAACGACACCCATTTCACGCGCATGAAGGACATCGACGGCTACGCGCCCCAGGTCGGCCATTCGAACGGCTTTCCCGTTGGCCGCGATCCGAAGACGGGCGAGACCTGGCTGGCGCACTGTTACGGCATGGTCGGCGTGGGCCGCGACAACGATGCCGACAGCGGCGGCGGCACGACGCTGTATGCCGTCATCGGTCCGGCGCGCCATCTCGACCGCAACGTCACGGTGGTGGGCCGCGTGATCTCCGGCATGCCGCAACTATCCGCCCTGCCGCGCGGCCCCGCGCCGATGGGGTTCTACGACAAGCCGGAGATGAACGTGCCGATCGCATCGGTTAAGGTGGCGGCCGACGTCCCGGCGGACCAGCGCAGCCGTTTCGAAGTGATGCGCACCGAGAGCGCGGTCTACCAGAGCGTCCTGGACGCCCAGCGCAACCGCGGCGGCCCGTGGACCAAGGTCGCGGCCGGTCATCTCGACCTGTGCGCGGCGCCGATTCCCGTGCGGGAACAAAAATAACCGGGGTCAGAGCCCGGTTATTGGCAACTTCTTTAAAGACATTTTGTCAATCAATGTCCTCAAATCGGGCTCTGACCCCGGTTTGGGAAAAATCAAACGCCACCGGTTTCGGGGCTTGCCGCGAGCTATAATTTACGGATGAACGCCCCGGCCCCCACCCACCGCCCCATCCAGCAGCTTCCCGACCAGCTCATCTCGCAGATCGCCGCCGGCGAGGTCGTCGAGCGGCCGTCCGCCGTGGTGAAGGAGTTGCTGGAAAACGCGCTCGACGCCGGCGCCACGCAGGTCACGGTCCGGCTCGAGGAAGGCGGCGTCAAGCGCATCGCCATTACCGATAACGGCCGCGGCATCCCGCCCGAGGAATTGCCGCTCGCGCTGGCCCGTCACGCGACGTCGAAGATCGCGTCGCTGACCGACCTCGAGAACGTGAACACGCTCGGCTTCCGCGGCGAGGCGCTCGCGTCGATCGCGTCCGTCGCCGCCGTCAAGATCACGTCGCGCACGCACGGCGCCGCGCATGCGTGGGAGATCGTCGGCTCGCACCAGGGCACGGTGTCGCCGTCGTCCGGTCCGTTCGGCACGACCATCGACGTGCAGGACCTGTATTTCAATACGCCCGCGCGCCGCAAGTTCCTGAAATCCGAGCAGACCGAATACGGCCACTGCGCCGAAGTCGTGCGCCGCATCGCGCTGGCGCGGCCGGACGTGTCGTTCAGCCTGACCCACAACGGCCGCACGATCGACCACTGGAACACGAGCGAGTCGGCCAAGCGCAGCGCGCAGATCCTCGGCGGCGACTTCGCCGAGGCCCGCCTGCAGCTCGACGAAAGCGCCGGCCCGCTGCGCCTGCACGGCTACGTCGGCCTGCCGACGGCATCGAAGGCGCGCGCCGACAGCCAGTATTTTTATGTCAACGGCCGCTTCGTGCGCGACAAGCTGCTCGTCCACGCCGTGAAAGCCGCGTACGAGGACGTGCTGCACGGCGACCGCTTCCCGTCCTACGTGCTCGCGCTCGAACTCGACCCGGCGATGGTCGACGTGAACGTGCATCCGTCGAAGATCGAAGTGCGCTTCCGCGACAGCCGCGCCGTCCACCAGTTCGTGTTCCACGCCGTGCAGCGCGCGCTGGCCAAGACGTCGGCGACCGCGCACGGCGATACGCCCGCACCCGTGAGCGCCGCCGAGATCGCGCCGTCGTCCACGTCGCTGGGCGACACGCCGTCCTGGCGCCGTCCGCACGAGCAGACGTCGTTCGGGTCGCAGCTGGCATCGCCCGCCTGGACCTCGGGCTCGGGCGGCGGCGGCGGTGGCGGCGGCGGCTCGCGCGCCTCCTCGACGTTCTCGCCGTCCCCGTTCCCGCCCGGCAGCCGCTGGGATGCGCCGACGGGCGCCGGCGTCCCGCAACGCACCGCGGACTATGGCGCGCTGTTCACCGGCGCGCCCACGCCTTCATCGCAACCGCCCGGCGTGCAGGAAGCGCCGCTGCCGGAAACGACCAGGCCCGCGTCCGACGACGACTTCCCGCTCGGCTTCGCGCTGGCCCAGCTGCACGGCATCTACGTGCTGGCGCAGAACCGCAAAGGGCTGGTCCTCGTCGACATGCACGCCGCGCACGAACGCATCCTGTACGAACAGCTGAAGAACGCGCTCGACGCCCAGGCCGGCGGCGAGCAGATGCAGGTCCAGCAGATGCTGATCCCCGTGACGTTCTTCGCCGACGCCATCGAAGTGGGCACCGCGCAGGAAGAACACGAGACGCTGAAGGCGCTCGGCTTCGACATCGCGGCCGTGTCGCCGACGACGCTCGCCGTGCGCGCCGTCCCGACGCTTCTCAAGAACGCCGACGCGCAAACGCTCGCGCGCGACGTGCTGCGCGACGTGCGCGAATTCGGCGGCTCGCGCGTGCTGATCGAGCGCCGCAACGAACTGCTCGGCACCCTCGCCTGCCACACGGCCGTGCGCGCGAACCGCATCCTCACGCAGCCCGAGATGAACGCCCTGCTGCGCCAGATGGAAGCGACGGAACGCGCCGACCAGTGCAACCACGGCCGCCCGACCTGGGTCCAACTCGAAATCGCCGCGCTCGACAAGCTGTTCCTGCGCGGCCAGTAAAGCCTCAGATGACATCGCAACACAAACCGCTGGCGGTAGCCATCATGGGCCCGACCGCGTCCGGCAAGACGGCAGCGGCGCTCACCATCGCCAAGGAAATCCCGGTCGAGATCATCTCGGTCGACTCCGCCCTCGTCTACCGCGGCATGGACATCGGCACGGCAAAACCGTCGGCCGAGGAACTCGCGAGCGCGCCCCATCACCTCATCGACATCATCGATCCGCTCGACGCCTATTCGGTCGCCCAGTTCCGCGCCGACGCGATCCGGCTCGTGGCCGAGATCCAGGCGCGCGGCCGGCTGCCGCTGCTCGTCGGCGGCACGATGATGTACTTCAAGGGCCTGAACGACGGCCTGGACGACCTGCCCACGGCCGATGCCGACGTGCGCGCGCGCCTCGACGCGGAGGCCGCGCGCATCGGGTGGCCCGGCATGCACGCGAAGCTGCGCGAGGTCGATCCGGTCACCGCGGACCGCCTCGCGCCGAACGACGCCCAGCGCATCAACCGCGCGCTGGAGATCCATGAATTGTCGGGCAAGCCGATGTCCGCCCTGCTCGCGCGCCGCGAGAAGCAGGAACTGCCGTTCGACCTCGTACCGTTCGCACTGGAGCCATCGGACCGCGCCGTGCTGCACGAGCGCATCGCGCTGCGCTTCGACCAGATGCTGGGCAAGCGCGACGACAGCGGCATCGTGGCCGAGGTCGCGGGCCTGCGCGCGCGCGGCGATTTGAACCCGAACCTGCCGTCGATGCGCTGCGTGGGCTACCGCCAGGCGTGGGAATACCTCGACGGCATGATCGACCGCGCCCAGCTGCGCGAGACGGGCATCGTCGCCACGCGCCAGCTGGCCAAGCGCCAGCTGACCTGGCTGCGCTCGATGCCGGAGCGGATCGTGATCGATTGCCTGGGGCCGGATCCGGCGCGCCGGATGCTTGATCATCTGGCCACGTTGCGAGGGTGAGACGATTCGTGCGAGGCTGGACAGGGTGATCCGGAGCGGGTAGCCTTGACACTTCCGGGGCCGAACGGCATAATGCACCCCGTTCTGGTGATATAGCTCAGTTGGTTAGAGCATAGCATTCATAATGCTAGGGTCGGTGGTTCAAGTCCACCTATCACCACCAAGGATTCAAGCGGAATGGCTTGGCACTCAAGGCTGAGCCATTTTGCTTTAAAAGTGTTTGTTTCAGCAGTGATGCAGCTGGTGATATAGCTCAGTTGGTTAGAGCATAGCATTCATAATGCTAGGGTCGGTGGTTCAAGTCCACCTATCACCACCAGATTCGGAAAGCCGCCGGCTCGCAAGAGCCGGCGGCTTTTTCCATTTCCGGCCTACCCCATCTCGCCCAGTTGCTCGACCAGGAAATCGATGAACGCCCGCGTGCGCGCCGCCTGGTTCTTGCGGTTGAGGTAGTAGACGAACAAATCGGCCGCCGGCAAGGTGTACTGCGGCAGCACGATACGCAACCGGCCGCTTTTGACGTATTTGGCGAGGTCCCACTCCGACCGGATCAGGATGCCGTGACCATCCAGCGCCCAGCCCAGCACGATGTCGCCGTCGTTGCTCGACAGCGCGCCGTGCACCTTCACCACCTCGCTGTCCTCGCCCTCGTTGAAACGCCAGATGCCGTACGCGTCGTCGTTCTGGCGGTGCAGGATGCAGCGGTGGCGAGATAAATCCGCCAGCGATTGCGGCTCGCCATGCTGCTGGAGGTAGCGCGGCGACGCGCACAGGAAGCGCCGGTTCGACAGCACGCGGCGCGCGGCCAGCCGTTTATCCGGCAGCGCACCGAAGCGGATGGCGAGGTCGTAGCCGCTTTCCACGAGGTCGACGGGGCGGTCCGTCACGTCCAGCTGCACCTCGACCTGCGGATGACGCTTGGCGAAAGCCGAGACGATGGGCGCGATGGTCGTGCGGCCGAACCCGAGGCTCGCATTCACGCGCAACAGGCCGCGCGGCGCGGTGCGGTTGCTCGCGACCGCGTCTTCCATCTCACGGATCGCTGCCAGGATGCGCGTCGCGTGCGCGAGATAGGTCTCGCCTTCGCTCGTCAGCGACAGCCGCCGCGTCGTGCGGTTGACGAGGCGCACGCCCAGCCGCGCCTCCATCTGCGCCAGGCGTTTCGTTGCGGCCGGCGGCGTGAGGTCGAGGGCGCGGGCGGCCGCGGCCAGCGAGCCGTGGCGCGCGACCAGCACGAAGAATTCCATTTCGGAGGCGCCGTCAGTATTCACCGTCATTCAATAATCAATTCACACCCGGCGAATTATAAGAGGGCCGCGCGGACTTACCCTGCACGCTTGAACAACACGCCAGCGAGGCCGCCATGAGAATCGTCGAGATCCGCGAACAGACACTCCCCATCAGCTCTCCCATCCGCAATGCCTACATCGACTTCAGCAAGATGACCCTGAGTCTCGTGGCCGTCATCACGGACGTGGTCCGCGACGGCAAGCCCGTCGTCGGCTACGGCTTCAATTCGAACGGCCGCTACGGCCAGGGCAAGTTGATGCGCGAGCGCTTCATCCCGCGCATCCTCGAGGCCAATCCGGCATCGCTGCTGGACGACGCGGGCGACAACCTCGATCCGCACCGGATCTGGGACGCGATGTTCACCAACGAAAAACCGGGCGGCCATGGCGAGCGCTCCGTCGCCATCGGCACCATCGACATGGCCGTGTGGGACGCCGTCGCGAAGATCGCGGACAAGCCGCTGTTCCAGCTGCTGGCCGACCGCTACGGCGACGGGCGCCCGCACCGCAACGTGTTCGTGTACGCCGCCGGCGGCTACTACTATCCCGGCAAGGATCTCGACAAGCTGAAGGACGAGATGCGCGGCTACATCGAGCGCGGCTACAACGTCGTCAAGATGAAGATCGGCGGCGCGCCGCTGGACGAGGACCTGCGCCGCATCGACGCCGTGCTGTCCGTCCTGAAGAACGGGCAGAAACTGGCCGTGGACGCCAACGGCCGCTTCGACCTCGACACGGCCATCGCCTACGCCAAGGCGCTGTCGCGCTACGACCTGTTCTGGTACGAGGAAGCGGGCGACCCGCTCGACTTCGAACTGCAGGCCACCCTGCGCAACTACTACGACAAGCCGATGGCGACGGGCGAAAACCTGTTCTCGATGCAGGACGCGCGCAACCTGGTCCGCTACGGCGGCATGCGGCCGGACCGCGACTGGCTGCAGTTCGATTGCGCCCTCTCCTACGGTTTGGTGGAATACCTGCGCACGCTCGACATGCTGCGCCAGCACGGCTGGTCACGCACGCGCTGCATCCCGCACGGCGGCCACCAGATGTCGCTGAACATCGCGGCCGGCCTGGGCCTGGGCGGCAACGAGTCGTATCCGGACCTGTTCCAGCCGTTCGGCGGCTTCCCCGACGGCGTGCGCGTGGAAGACGGCTTCGTCACGATGCCGGACCTGCCGGGCATCGGGTTCGAAGGCAAGGCCGACCTGATCCGGGTGATGCGTCACCTGTCCGGAGCGTAGAAATCAGCCGCCGCTCACGTCCGCATCCTCGCCGAGTTCGAACTCCCCGCGCGCAAACGCCTCCAGCACGGCCTGCGCCTGCTGCAGGTGGTCTTCCGGGACGAGGATGCGCACGCCGCCCAGCGCGGGCGCCAGCAGCATGTCCGTCTGCACGAGGTGGGCGTCGGCCAGCACGGCCGGGATGCCGGAGGCGACGAGGCAACCCTGCACGAGGTTCGCTTCCAGCGGGATCAGGTAGCGCGCCACCTCCACCAGGTCGCGGCCCGGCAGGCGTGCCAGTTCGGGGACGCCGGTCAGCAGTCCGTCCAACGGTTCGTTCGATGCATGCATGACGAGCTCCTTTCAGGCCAGCGCGGACAACAGGTACAGCACGACGCCGATCAATCCGCCCACGATGGTGCCGTTGATGCGGATGTATTGCAAGTCCTTGCCGATGTTGATTTCGACCTGGTGCGACATCTCGCCACTATCCCAGTGTTTCACCGTGTCGGCGATGTGGCGCGTCAGGAAGCCAGCGAATTCCGGCGCGGCGCCGCGCGCCGCCAGTTCCAGGTTCTCGTTCAGCGCCGTGCGTAGTACCGGATCCTCGGCGAGCGTCCTGCCGATCCACGCGCCCGTCGCGACGATCCGGCGCCGCAGCACGGAGTCCTCCTTGTGCAGGTCGGCCTTGATCCAGCCTTTCAGGTCGCCCCACAGCGAACCGATGTAGCCGTTCACGGTGGCGTCGCCGATCAGGTGGCGCTTGATGTCCTCGCCCTTTTCGATGAAGGCCGGGTCGGTCTTCATCCGTTCGATGAAATCGTGCGTGAAGACGTCGAAGCGGCGCCGCAGCGGGTGCTCGGGGTCTTCGCTCACGCGCTTGAGGATGCCGGCCGCGAGCCGCACGGAGATGTCCGCGCCCTTGCGGCCGATGAGTTCCGACGGCAGCATCTTTTCCATGAACGCGTACTCGTCGCGCAGCCAGTCGACGATGCCCTGCGCGATGAAATCCTGCGTCTCCGGATTCGCCAGCAGGTTCGCCAGTTGATCGATCCCCTCGTCGAGGATCTGCTGGTGGCGGCCGTCGCGCGTGAGGCTTTCCAGGATCGTGCCCGCCGCCTGCGACAGGTCGACGCTCTTGACCACACCGTGCACCGCACGCCGGATGAAATCCTGCACGGCCGCGTCCTCGATGACGTCGAGCGCGAAGCCGGCCACGCGCACGAGCGTGTCGCCCAGGCGTTCCGTGTTCTCCGGCTTCGTCAGCCAATCCGCGACCTTCTGCGCCGGGTCGTGGCGCTGGATCAGGCGCACGATCGAATCCGTGTCGAGGAATTTGTCGCGCACGAACGCGGCGAGATTATCCGCGATGCGCTCCTTGTTGGCGGGGATGATCTCCGTGTGGCGCGACACGAACGGGATCGGGATCCGCTTGAACAGCGCGACGACGGCGAACCAGTCGGCCAGCGCGCCGACCATCGCGGCTTCCGCGAACGCCTTCAGCAGCCCGATCCACCAGTTGCCGGGCCAGCGGGCGGACAGCAGAAGGGCGACGACGAACAGCACGGCGGCGCCGATGAAAAAGCCCAGCGCCAGGCGCTTGGACTGGCGCAATTCAAGTTCCTTGGAAGGCATGGTATCCATGCCGCCATCGTAGCCCAGCCTAGACGATATTGTCGCGCCGCAGCGTGGCGATGGCGTCTTCCGTCCAGCCCCAGTCGGCCAGGATGGCGGCCCCGTCCTGCCCCGGCGCGGCCACCATCCCGGCCTGGCCCGGCGTGCGCGAAAAGCGCGGCGCGGGCGCCGGCTGGGTGACGCCGTCGACATCGACGAAGGTCTTGCGCGCGGCGTTGTGCGGGTGGCGCGGGGCCTCGTCCATGTCGAGCACGGGCGCGAAGCACACGTCCGTCCCCTCCAGCAGCGCGCACCACGCGTCGCGCGGGCGCGTGGCGAACAGCGCCGCGAATTTTTCCTTCAGCGCAGGCCAGTCTTCGCGATCCCATTGCCGCGCGAATGCCGGATCCGACGCGCCCGTCAACGCCAGCAGCCGCGCGTAGAACCGCGGCTCGATGGCGCCCACCGCGATGAACTTCCCGTCCGCGCAGCCATACGTGGCGTAGAACGGCGCGCCGCCGTCGATGAAATTCGCGCCGCGCGCGGCCGACCACGAGCCGTGCGCGCGCAGGCCGTACATCATGGCGCCCAGCAGCGCGGCGCCGTCCGTCATCGCGGCATCGACGACCTGGCCGCGACCCGATATCCGCGCTTCCAGCATGGCGCAGACGACGCCGAACGCCAGCATCATGCCGCCGCCGCCGAAGTCGCCGACGAGGTTCAATGGTGGAGACGGCGGCCGGTCGGCGTCGCCCATCGCATGCAGCATGCCGGACAGCGCCACGTAGTTCAGGTCATGCCCGGCCGCCGGCGCCAGCGGGCCGGTCTGCCCCCAGCCGGTGACGCGGCCGTACACGAGCCGGGGATTGCGCTCCATGCACAAGTCCGGACCGAGACCGAGTCTCTCCATCACGCCGGGCCGGAAGCCTTCCACGAGCGCATCGGCCTTCGTCACGAGGTCGAGCAGCAGCTGGCGTGCACGCGGGTGCTTCAGGTCCAGCGCCAGCGAACGGCGGCCGCGCGCCATCACGTCGTATTTCGTGCCCAGCGTCGGGTACGGATTCGGCGCGGAAGGATCCGGTTGGCGGTCGATGCGGATCACGTCCGCGCCCATGTCGGCCAGCATCATGGCGGCGAACGGGCACGGGCCGATGCCGACCAGTTCGATCACGCGCAGCCCTGCGAGAGGTCCATGAGGTCCGTTGTTCATCACAGCGAGCGGGCGATGATTTCTTTCATGATCTCGTTCGCCCCGCCATAGATGCGCTGCACGCGCGCGTCCAGGTACATCTGCGTGATGGGGTAGTCGAGCATGTAGCCGTAGCCCCCGAACAGCTGCAGGCAACGGTCGACGATCTTGCACTGTAGGTCCGTGATCCAGTACTTGGCCATCGACGCGCGCACCGTGTCCATACGGCCGGCGACGAGGTCGTCGACGCAGCGGTCGATGAACACGCGCGCCACCGTCGCCTCGGTCTTGCACTCGGCGAGCACGAAGCGCGTGTTCTGCATGTCGATGAGCGCCTGGCCGAACGCGCGGCGCGCGCGCGCGTGCGCGATCGTCAGGTCCAGCGCACGCTCGATGCACGCGACGCCCGCCACGCCGACGATCGTGCGCTCGTACGGCAGCTCCGTCATCAGCTGGGCGAAGCCGCGCCCTTCCTCGCCACCGAGCACGTTCTGCAGCGCGACGATGGCATCGTCGAAGAACAGTTCGCACGTGTCCTGGCCCTTCTGCCCCATCTTCTCCAGGATGCGGCCGACGCGGAAGCCCGGATTGTTCGCCGTCTCCAGCAGCATCAGCGAGATGCCCTTCGCGCCCGCGGCCGGGTCGGTCCTGGCGACGACGAGGACCAGGTCGGCGAGATAGCCGTTCGAAATGAAGGTCTTGGACCCGTTCAGCCGGTAGCCCAGGTCCGATCGCACGGCCGTCGTGCGGATGCCTTTCAGGTCGGACCCGGCGCCCGGTTCGGACATCGCGATCGCGGCGATGATGTCCCCGGTCGCGAGGCGCGGCAGGTATTTGTATTTCTGTTCTTCCGTCCCGTGGTTCAGCAGGTAGTGCGCGACGATCGCGTGCACGTGCAGGCCGAACGCGGTGTCGCCGGCCAACGCCAGTTCCTCGAACACCACGGCCTGGTGGGCGAACGTGCCGCCCGAGCCGCCGAAGTCGTCGGGGACGTCCGCGAGCAGCAGACCGAGTTCGCCGGCCTTTCTCCACAGCGCGCGGTCGACGTGCCGCTGCTCGCGCCAGCGCTGCTGGTGCGGCGCGACCTCCGCGGCCACGAAGCGGCGCACGGCGGCGCGGAAGGTATCGAGTTCCGTCGTCATCGCCCGCCCCTCACACTTGATACAGCGTGACGACGCACGCGCCGCCCAAGCCCAGGTTGTGCTGCAGCGCCGTGCGCGCGCCCTCGACCTGGCGCGCGCCCGCCGTGCCGCGCAACTGGTGCGTCAGCTCGAAGCATTGGGCAAGGCCCGTCGCACCGAGCGGATGCCCCTTCGACAGCAGGCCGCCGGACGGATTCGTGACGACCTTGCCGCCATACGTGTTGTCGCCGTCGCGGATGAATTTATCGGCGCCGCCTTCCGGGCACAAGCCCAGCGCCTCGTACGTGATCAACTCGTTGTGGGCAAAGCAGTCGTGCAGTTCGACGACGTCCAGGTCCTCCGGTGCGATGCCCGCCTGCGCGTAGACCTTCTGCGCCGCTTCCCGGCTCATGTCGTAGCCGACGAGGCGCATCATGTCGTCCGAATCGAACGTGCCGGGACGGTCCGTCGTCATCGCCTGCGCGGCGATGTGGACGTCGGCGCGCAGGCCCCGCTTCTTCGCAAAGTCTTCGGACACCAGCACGGCCGCCGCGGCGCCGCACGTGGGCGGGCAGGCCATCAGGCGCGTCATCACGCCGGGCCAGATCGCGGGCGCGTCGAGCACGTCCTGCATGCTGACCTCCTTGCGGAACAGCGCCAGCGGATTGTTCGCCGCATGGCGGCTGGCCTTGGCGCGGATGCGCGCGAACGCCTCCAGCGGCGTGCCGTATTTTTCCATGTGCGCGAGGCCGGCGCCGCCGAAGTAGCGCAGCGCGAGCGGGATCTCGGGCTTGCCGACGAGGCGGTCGGTGACGGCGTCGAAATCGTCGAACGGCGCGGGCCGGTCGGTGAACACGGACGCCAGCGCGCCGGGGCTCATCTGCTCGAAGCCCAGCACGAGCACGCAGTCGGCCGCCCCGCCCTGCACGGCCTGGCGCGCGAGGTACAAGGCCGTGGAGCCGGTCGAGCAGTTGTTGTTGACGTTGACGATCGGGATACCCGTCATGCCCACGCCGTACAGCGCCTTCTGGCCGCAGGTGGAATCGCCGTAGACGTAGCCGGCATAGGCCTGCTCGACGTCCTCCCAGCCGATGCCCGCATCCTCCAGCGCGGCGCGCGCGGCCAGGGTTCCCATCTCGTGGTACGGGGCGCTCGCCCCCGGTTTGGCGAACGGGATCATCCCCACGCCGGTCACATGGACTTTGCGGCTCATCGTCGCCTCCTGTTTATTAGGTCAGCCGACCTATCCGACGGATTATAGGTCAGCCGACCTGCTTCTCAAAGCATGCCGTGCGATAATGCCGGGCATGAAAGCAACGATCGACCAGACCCTGCGCAACAAACCCTCCCTCACGACCGAAAAAGGGTGGGAGCGCGTGCACGCGATCCTGCAGGCCGCGCGCCGGCTGCTCGCGGAGGACGGCTATGCCGGACTGTCGATGCGCAAGGTGGCGGCCGAGGCGGGCATGACGCTGTCGAACGTCCAGCACTATTACAACAGCAAGGACGTCCTGCTGGAGGCGGCGCTGCTGTCCACGATGGACGAATTCCAGGCCAAGATGGACCGCATCTCGGCCGAGATGCGCGACCGCCCGCGCCTGGACCAGTTCCTGTCGACGACCGACATGTTCCTGGAAGAGATCACGGACCCGGTCACGCACGCGCTGTTCTTCGAGATCTGGGCACTGGCGTCGCGCAACGCGTTCGCGTCGAGCCTGATGGACCGCATGCTGGGGCGCGAGCGCAAGACGGTCTACAACCTGATCCGCGGGCTGAACCCGGCCATCTCCGACGACGAGTACATGCAGCGCGCGATCCTGATGGTGGCGCAGATCGAAGGATTGATGCTTTTTCGGCTCGATCGCGAATCGCGGCGCGAACAATTCATGGCCGTGCGGGCGGCGGTGCGCAAGGCGTTGCTGAATCTCGCCACGGTGCCGTAAGCCTCCTTCATTCGTCGTGTCGCGTATACTGCGCAGGGTGGGCACACCGTGCCCACGCGGACGGCGCGATTGCGCACGCATGCGCGTGGGCGGCGGGCCGCCGACCCTACCGAATAAGGAGTCCGGATGCAGCACGACATCAGCCTGATCACTACCATCGCCGCCGCCCTCGGTCTCGGCCTGCTGTTCGGCATGCTGGCCGTGCGCTTGCGCCTGCCGGCCCTGGTCGGGTATCTGGCTGCCGGCGTCATCATCGGCCCCGCCACGCCCGGCTTCGTCGCCGACGTGCATCTCGCGTCGCAGCTGGCCGAGATCGGCGTGATGCTGCTGATGTTCGGGGTCGGGCTGCATTTTTCGCTGGACGACCTGCTCGAAGTGAAAGGCATCGCCCTGCCCGGCGCCGTGCTGCAGATCTCGGTGGCGACCCTGCTCGGCATCGGCCTCACGCACCTGTGGGGCTGGGATCTCGGGGCCGGCCTCGTGTTCGGCCTCGCGCTGTCGGTCGCGAGCACCGTGGTACTGCTGCGCGCGCTGGAAGACCGGGGTGAACTCGATTCCTTCAACGGCCGCATCGCGGTCGGCTGGCTCGTCGTGGAAGACCTCGTGACGGTGCTCGTGCTCGTGCTGCTGCCCGCGCTCGCGGGGCCGCTGGGCGGCAAGGGCGAAGGCGGCTCATTGTGGCTCTCGCTCGGCAAGACGCTGCTGCAGGTGGGCGCCTTCATCGCGTTCATGCTGCTCGTGGGCCGCAAGCTGTTCCCGTGGTTCCTGTGGCGCGTGGCGAAGACCGGCTCGCGCGAGCTGTTTACCCTGGCCGTGATCGCGGCGGCCGTCGGCATCGCCTACGGGTCGTCGCACCTGTTCGGCGTGTCGTTCGCGCTGGGCGCCTTCTTCGCCGGCATGGTGCTGCGCGAATCGGAGCTGAGCCACCGCGCGGCGGAAGAGACGCTGCCGCTGCGCGACGCATTCTCCGTGCTGTTCTTCGTCTCCGTCGGCATGCTGTTCGACCCGCGCGTGCTCGTGGAGAGCCCACTGGAAGTGCTGGGCGTCGTCGCCATCATCCTGGTCGGCAAATCGCTCGCCGCGTTCTTCCTCGTGCTGGCGCTGCGCTATCCGCTCAACACGGCGATCACGGTCTCGGCGAGCCTCGCGCAGATCGGCGAATTCTCGTTCATCCTGGCCGCCCTCGGCATCTCGCTCGGCCTGCTGCCGGAGATGGGCCAGAACCTGATCCTCGCGGGCGCCATCATCTCGATCGCCGTGAACCCGCTGATGTTCAAGCTGGTCGGCCCGCTGCAGAACTGGGTGCTGGCGAAATCCGACCACGCGCGCAAGATGGCGCGCTCGCCCGACCCGCTGGCCGAGCTGCCGACGACGGTCACGCACGAGCGCCTGACGGGCCAGGTCGTGCTGGTCGGCTACGGCCGCGTGGGCAAGCGCATCGCGCAAGAGCTGGACCGCGAAGGCATCCACTACGTCGTCGCGGAACAGAACCGCGACATCGTCGACCAGCTGCGCAAGCGCGACCAGCCGGCCGTGGCGGGCAACGCGGCGGAACCGGCGGTGCTGATCCAGGCCCACATCGCGCGCGCTTCGATGCTCGTGATCGCGACGCCGGACACCTTCCACGTGCGCGCGATGGTCGAAACGGCCAAGGCGCTGAATCCCGAGATCCGCTGCGTGGTCCGCACGCACAACGAGGAAGAGGCGCGCCTGCTGCGCGAAGAGACGGGCGGCACGGTGCTCGTCGGCGAACACGAACTGGCGCGCAGCATGACGCGACACGTGCTGGATGGGTTAGCGCTCGCGCAGGCGCACTGATTCCGCGGCCACGAGGACGACTGCGCAGACCATCGTGCTGCGCTCCATGATGCCGGCAGCCAGCAGCGCGACAGTCAGGCCCGAGCACCGCCTGACACAATGCGCTCCCAGGCACGCGCCGTGCCGCAACGCCGCGGCACAGACGGGCCGCCCGGGCGGCCCCGGATGCACCGGCTGGCGGCGCCACGCTGCCAGATGCCAGACGGCGCCCACCACGCCGGCCACCGCGGCCATCGCCGGCATCATGCGCGCCAGCGCGGGCATGGCCAGCAGCGCCCGCGCGACGGCCGCACCGGCCAGGTACACGGGCAGTCCAGAGGCCATCCACGTCACGGCCCAGGCCAGGCCGGCGATCGCCGTGAGCAGGAACGCCCTTCCCTCCCCGGCCAGCGTGGCGCGGTAGTTCAGCAACGGCGCCACGGCGAGCGGCAGCATCATCGGCACCATCATCGCGGCCCACATCCCGATGAAACCGGCGGCGGCGCCGAACCACGACTGGCCGCACACCGGCAACCACATCGCCGCCATGCTCCACCGGCCGGGCATCGGGATCTGTCCCATGATCACACGGGATACTCGTCGTGCCGCCGCCACCAGACGCCTTTTTCGTTGCGGCCTTTCGGTGCCCGGTCCAGCCATGGGTACATGCCCCACAGCGCGTCGAGGCCGCGCGCGTACGTCGAATACGTGTGGTACACGACGCCGTCTTCCTGCACGAAGGCGCTCAGGCCCGGACGCTCGCGCGTGTAGGTGGCGAGGTCGGTGCCGGTCGATACGGCCTGCAGCGCCGCGGGGCCGGTGCCGTCCCGCAGCGGCAGCGGCAGCGGCGGCTCGCGGCGGTAGTTGTACTCGATGCCGCCTTCGCGCTGCTGCGTCTCCGAGAACCAGACGTTGAAATCGGCGTTGAAGTCAGCCTCGCCCGGCAGCGATGTCGCCCACGGAAACGTCCATCCCATGCGCCTCCTGTAGGCCTGCAGCTTCGCCTGCGGCGCACGCGACACGGACGTCAAAAGCACGTCGTGATTGGCCAGGTGCGTGGCGATGCCATTGAAGCCGTCGGCGATCGCCGAGCAGGATGGGCAGCCCGCCGTATAGTCGACCCCGAACATGAAATGGTAGACGAGCAGTTGCGACCGGCCCTGGAACAGGTCGGCCAGCGCCACGTTGCCCGCTTCGGTCTCGAAGCGGTAATCCTTGTCGATGCGGACCCAGGGTAACGCTTGCCGCTGGCGCGCCAGCTCGTCGCTGCGGTGCGTGAGCTCGCGCTCCGCTTCCCACAGCCGCAGCCGTGCGGCCAGCCATTCGTCCCGGGTTCCCGCTTGATGAGTGCTCATCGCTTTCTCCTGTTGGTTGAAGGTGCGGTGCTATATTAGGGACGACCTACCACCCTGCGAGAGTGACAAATTTGGCGCGATTCCAATGGACTCGATGATCACGGCGGCGGCCCTGGCGCTGGCACACGGCGACCCGCTCGGCGCCCTCTCCCGCGTCGCCCTGCGTGACGACGCGCCCGCGCTCGCATTGCGCGGCATCGCGATGGCGCAGCTGGGCGATCTCGCGCGCGCCCGCCAGCTGGTGCGCCGCGCCGCCCGCGGTTTCGGCACGAACGAAGCCGTGGCGCGCGCCCGCTGCCTGCTCGCCGAGGCCGAGATCGCGCTCGCCGTGCGCGACCTCGATGCCTGCACGGCGCTGCTCGCCGACGCGCAGCGCACGCTGGACGCGCATGGCGACCACGCCAACGCCGCGCATGCCCGCTACCTGGAGATCCGCCGCCTGCTGCTGACGGGCCGCCTCATTGACGCCGAGCAGCGTCTGGCCGCGCTCGACCCGGCCGGCCTGCCGCGCGCCCTGCGTGCCGCGCACGAGCTCACCGCGGCCGGCATCGCGATGCGCCGCATGCGCGCCCACGCGGCGCGCGCGGCGCTCGCCCGCGCGGACGCCCACGCGCGCGCCGCCGGCATCGCCGCGCTGGGCGCCGAGATCGAATGGGCCGCGCGCCTGCTCGATGCGCCGGCGGCGCGGCTCGTCACGCCGGAAGGCCCGCGCGACGTACTGCTCGACGAGGTGGAGCGGCTGATGTCGTCCACGGCACTGGTCGTCGACGGCTGTTTGAACGCCGTGCACCACCTCGGCACGGCGATCCCGCTGGCCCGGCGCCCGGTCCTGTTCGCGCTGGTCGGCACGCTGGCCGAGGCCTGGCCGCAGGATGCCGCGCGCGACACGTTGATCCTGGCCGCCTTCCGCATCCGCCATCCGGACGAGACGCACCGCACCCGCCTGCGCGTCGAGATGGGCCGGCTGCGGACGTTACTGCGCGGCGTCGCCGGCGTGCGCGCCACGCCGCGCGGTTTTCAACTGGTGCCGCACGATGGCCACGACGTCGCCGTGCTCGTCCGGCCCGGCGACGACGACCACGCGTCCGTGCTGGCCCTGCTGGCGGACGGCGAGGCGTGGTCCAGTTCCGCGCTCGCGCTGGCACTGGGCACGAGCCAGCGCACCATCCAGCGTTCGCTGGAAGCGCTGGCGGGAAGCGGCAAGATCCAGGCGTTCGGCCAGGGCCGCGCGCGCCGCTGGTCGATGCTGCCGCTGCCCGGTTTCGCGACAACTTTGTTACTCCCGGCCGCACTCGGCGTTCCCTAGAATGACCGTATGAAAACGACAACCGCCCACATCGTCCGCGAATACGGACCCTACGACAACAAGCCCGGCGTGCACGGCGTCTCCTTCGACGGCAAGCAACTGTGGTTCGCGTCCGGCGACCACGTGAATGCCGTCGATCCGGCCAGCGGCGAACTGCGCCGCTCACTGGCCGTCCAGGCGCATGCAGGCACGGCCTTCGACGGCCGCTACCTGTACCAGATCGCGGACAGCCGCATCCAGAAGATCGACCCGGCTACAGGCACGGTCCTGTCGAGCATCCCGACGCCGGAAGGCGGCGGCGCGGGCCTTACGTGGGCCGAAGGCTCGCTGTGGATCGGCCAGCACCGCGCGCGCAAGATCCACCGCCTCGATCCGGAGACCGGCGCGATCCTGCACACGATCGAATCGAAGCGCTTCGTCACGGGGGTGACGTGGCTGAACGGCGAGCTGTGGCACGCGACCTGGGAAAACGAACAGAGCGATCTGCGCCGGGTCGATCCGCGCACGGGCGACGTGCTGCAAACCGTCGACATGCCGCCCGGCGTGCTGGTATCCGGTCTCGAGTCCGACGGCATCGACCGTTTTTATTGCGGCGGTGGAGGCAGCGGCAAGATCCGCGTCGTGCAAAAGCCCGAATAAAAAAAAACGGCGGACATCGCTGTCCGCCGCATTAACTTGAGTATCACCTCAAGACCATCAAACAACCGGGCACGTCGAAAAACCTGCCACGCGTTGCAGATTCCGTCTGCGATGCTCGCTGTACTCTCGTACCGCTGCGCTTCTCAACAAAATCTGCTGCCGCTCGCGACGGTTTTTCGAGGTGCCCTACCACCAAAACTTTTCAGGCCACTGCTGCCTCTTCGGCGCACAGCTTGAGGCTGGCGTGACGCGGCGCGTTCAGGCCGGCCATCAGCGCGTCCTGGTGCTCTTCCAGCAGGGCGAACACGGCATCCTTCGACAGCACGTACTGGTCCAGCAGCGTGTCCTTGATCGACACGATCACCTCTTCGTAGTCGCGGATCGAATTCAGCGTGTAGTTATAGAGCTCGTCCGATTTCTCCTCGACCTGGCGCAGCGTGTGCTCACCCGACGCGTCGTTCTGCAGCTGGCTGTAGTCGATCTTGGCGCGCGAATACATCGACAGGCGGCCAACCATCAGGCTCAGCATCTTCGTGATCTTTTCGATGTCGTTCTGGCTACCCACCGAGATACCGCGTGCGCCGTAGAACAATTCCTCCGCCGCGACGCCGCCGTACAGGCCGATCACGTCGCGCTCCAGTTCTTCCAGCGTGCGCAGCGACATGTCCTCACCGGACTGCAGCACATAACCCAGCGCACCGATCTTGGACACCGCTTCCGTGCTGATCTTCAGCAGATGCGACTTTTCCTTGACCTCGCTCAGGCTCATGCCGGCGCGCAGGAACGGGTCGATCTGCATGAAGAAGTGGCCCAGTTCGTGCACGGCGATGCGCTCGCGCTGCTTGAGCTTCTCGGCCGTCGTGGCACGGTCGGTCAGGCCGATCGTGGCACGCTCGTAGGCACGGAACAGCAAATCGGTATTGATGATCGCCTTTTCCTGGATCGAAATCATCGACGCGCGCTCGACCACGGTCTCCAGCAGCGCCGGGCTCAGGTTCTGGGTGATTTCCGCGACCTGGTCCAGGTCGAGGTCGTTCCAGTCCACGAGACCTTCTTTCTTGCGCGACAGGAAGCTGCGCAGGAGTTCCTTGCGCTCGCCCTTGTTCGGCAGGCGGAAATTGATCTTCACGGAGAAGCGGCGCAGCATGGCTTCGTCCATGTCCGTCGACGCATCGTCGAAGTTCGATGCGACGACCCAGATCACGCCCTGGCCCTTGTCGCTCTTGACGCCGTCCAGCAGGCCCAGCAGGGTGTTGGCGGTGTCGTCTTCCCATTTCTTTTCGCTGCGGCCGCGCGGCATGAACAGGCTTTGCGCTTCATCCAGGAAGATGATGCAGCGGCCCTTGCCCGACGCCTTGCGGTACAGGGCGTTCAGCGCCTTCGAACCGCCGCCGACGTAGCCGGATTCCAGCGCCGAGCCGGACGCCTGGATCAGCGGGATGTCGAGGCGCTTGGCCAGGTAGCCCACCAGCTTGGTTTTACCGGTACCGGCAGGCCCCGTCAGCATGACGTTGAACGGCTTGTCGATGTTGTGCTCTTTGTACAACTCGCGGTTGCGGATCATGTCTTCCAGGTGCAGCACTTCCTGCTTGATGTCTTCCATGCCGATCAGGTCGTCCAGGCTGCCCTTCAGCTTGTCCGGCGTGATCATCTGGCTGCTCATGCCCATGCCCGGGATACCGAATTTCATGGCGTACAGGATCACCAGCAGCACGGTGATGTCGAGCGCGTGACGCTTCAGGAAGTCGAGGATGTCGGCGCCGACGCCTTCGCCTTCGTCCTGCAGGACGGCCTTGTGCGACGCCAGGTATTCATCCTTGGCAATGGAGTACGGGATCGCGTTCTTCAGCAGCACTTCGCGCTCCAGCGACAGGTGCGACGTGCTCGGCACCTTCACCACGTGCAGCTGCGGCGCATCCTTGTACTTATAGATATAGCGCGGCGAATCCGACAGCGGCTTCGCGACGAGCAGGTAGTCGAGACGATCCTTCTGGGCGGCCAGCTGGGTGATCTCGGAGATATTCTGCGAGTAGACGACCGGCGACGGATCTTGCGGGATATCGGCCTTGTAGATTGCCCAGCCCGTCAGCACGCCGAGCAGTACGGCGGTCAGAATCCGGACATAAACATTCTTAAAAGCAATTTGAAGTCGAGCAAAATTGGGCATATCGGTACTCTTACAAGGTCGAAGGTGCGTGATACGGCATGTGTTATTACGTGCCTTCCGGAGTGCCGAATGGACGCGAAAGGCGGCGGTGCGGGGACCGCGGGGTATTCAAACGTGTGCGTTTGATATTGTTTTGATGCCCGAAGGCAATGGGGATATGGAGACTATACTCGCAAAGAAAAGCGACGTGTATACCGTGCGGTGAAAAAATTTTGAATCGCAACACGGCTGATCAAATTGACATCGGATTTCATTGTCCATCCCATACATTCAATAAATAAATCGCAATAAGTTGTCTCGTATTTAGCGTTTTATCAATAGCCAATCGATTAATTGATTGCATTTGTTTTATTTAAAAATGATTAATTTTGCCATCTGTTTATCGTGCTTTAACGGCACGTAACGGACGCAATGCATGGCGCATTTTTGCTATGCTGGGATCATCCGCATGACGCCGCCAACGGTCATGCGGGTTACGTACCCCACAGTCAGACGATGCATGGATAAGGAATGACCGTGAAACGATACGCACTTGCCGCAACGCTCAGTCTCTTGATGGGTGGCGCCGTCCAGGCTGCCGCCATTGACCTCGACAACAGTCACGCCGTGCTGCGCATGCGGGGCGTGACCGATCTGTCGACGGTAAATCACAACGAAGTGGTGGCGCCGCCTTCCCCTTCGATGTCCGAACTTCCGGAACCGGAAGTGTTTGCCATGATGCTGGTCGGCCTGATCCTGATCGGTTACCGGGCCAGCCGTGACAGCAGCGAGAAATTCAAATAAGGAAAAGAAAGACTTTTCCGCATGACGCGGAAATGTTGATCGACGGCGCCGCAAGGCGCCGTTTTTCTTGGTTTGCAGCTCAGGCCGGCAATTCCTGGCACAGCGTATGGAGTTTGCTCAACGTCGCCCAATTGCGCGTTGTCGTCGCATCGCCCAGTTTCTTGCCCAGTGCGGCCACGACCGGGCTGTCGAGAATGCCCTCCGGGCACCAGACATAGGCCGCGCGCTCGCCCAGCGCCATCGCCCCCGGCCGCCAGTCCTGGCCGCACAGCGTTTCGACTGCCTCGCGCGAATGGGGTCCGGCGAGAATGAACGTCAGCAGGCGGGAATGGTCCGTTGCCTGGTCGAGCAAGGGATTGGAAGCAATGATCGCATCGAGGTCGTCGCAACTGAGCACGACGGTGCGGGATGCGACACCGAGCTTGAGCACGAGCGCTTCCTCGATTTCGGCCGCGACCGTGTCGTGGGGCTTGGCGGGACCGGTGAACACGACGTTGCCACTGTTGAGGAGACTTCGCACGTGCTCGTAGCCGAGATCCGCGATCAGCTTGCGCAGGTCGGCCATGGCGATGCGTTTCGCCCGCCCGACATTTACGCCTCTTAATAAAACAATGTAGCGTTTTCTGGTCATCCAGGCATGGTACGGCGCCCGAATTAGATAAGCATTAAGACACCGGCGTACAACACCGGGGCCCGCGGGCGCTCACACCCTCCTTACCGGATGGTAATATTCAATCCATTGTAAAAATTAAATTAAATGAGGGAAGCATGAGCGGGCCTTTCCACCTGACGCCGCTGGCCGAGACCCGACCGGGCATGGTGTTGTCCGACGTCGTGCGCGACGGGAAAGGCAATGTGTTACTGGCACAGGGCATTGTGCTGACCGAATCCATGCTGGCGTCGCTGGGACGGCATGGCATCGACATGTTGCCGATCCTCCAGGCGACACCCGAACCGCCGCCCATCGATCCGGAAGCGGTCCAGGCACGGCTCGATCACATCTTCCGCAAGCACGACCGCGACGACCTCGGCGACTGGGCCACCGGGATCCTGCGGCGCTACGTGGAAGACTACCGCCTGCAGCGCGAGGTGAACCCATGAACCGCCTGACACCCGAACAACTGGCCGCCGGCGTGCAAGACTTGCCGTCGCTGCCCGCCGTCGTCATGGAATTGCTCAGCAGCATAGAGCAGGAAGACATCGACATCTCGGTGCTGGCAAAAAAAGTGTCGTACGACCAGGCCTTGACGGCAAAAACGTTGCGCCTAGCCAATTCCTCGACGTATGGCCTGCAAGTGAAGGTCACGACGATCCAGCAAGCCATCACGTTCCTCGGCTTCCAGACGACGCGCAACCTGATCACGGCGGCCGCCATCACGGGTTGCTTCCCGAGCGGACGCTGCGAGGGCTTCCACGACAAGGCGTTCTGGCGCCATTCGATCGCCACGGCCGCGTGCGCCCGTGCGTTGGCGCGCCGGATGCGTTTCAACCAGGACATCGCCTTCACGGCCGGTCTGCTGCATGACATCGGCCGGCTCGTCCTGGTGACCGGTCATCCGGACGCCTATGCCCAGGTCGTGGCCTGGCACGCGCAACACGGCGGCGACTGGCAGGACGCCGAACAGGCGGTCCTCGGTATCGACCACGTCGACGCGGGGGTCGCGCTGGCCGACCACTGGAATTTCTCGAGCACCATGCGCCAGGCGATCGCCTACCACCACGCGCCCGACATCCACGGCGCGGGGTTCCTGGCAACGATCGTGCACGTGGCCAACGCCATCGTGCACGCACTCGACCTGGCCGGCGACGACGAGGAACTGGTGCCGCGCGTATCGAGCGTGGCCTGGGATGCGATGGGATTGAATGAAGAAGCCTATCTGCACCTGTTCCGCGAAACGGAACTGCAGTTCGGCGAAATGTCGACCATCCTGATGGCTTGAAAAGGGCCGATCAAGCCCAGGATGATCGATCGTGACGGCAGCGAAGGGTTGCTTCGCTGCCGGGTCTGTCCGAAGGCATGACAGGACCGGCTGTCATGCCTGCGGCATCAGTGCGCATAGTTGCCCGACGGCTTTGTCGAAGACGATGCGTCGTTCGATTGCGCTGGCTGGCCTTGCTGAGCTTGCGACTGAGCTTGTTGCTGTTGCGCAGCCTGCAGAGCAGCTTGCTGTGCAGCTTTTTCCTCAGGCTTCGGGCGGCCCTGGGCATCCGACAGGCGATATTTGGTGCGGCGATCGCCCATCAGGTCACGCAGGTCGCGGATGCTCATGCCGGTCACTTCGTGCATGCGGATCAGCAGCGAGGCGCCGACCGGCAGGCGGTGGTGACGGATCTTGCTGATCACCGGCGGAGCGACTTCCAGCATGCGCGACAGCGCAGCGTCGTTCTTCAGCTGCATCTTGCCCAGCAGAATGTCCAGCAGATGGTTCGGGTTGTAGCTTTCCTGTGATGACAAAGCGTGATGTGCCATGATGACCTCGTAAATGGTTAAAATAGTTCTCTTACGAACCGTGTTTAATGACTAAGTTTCATCAACATAAGTTCCCGGATTGCGAGACCGACTGACCAGGCATCCACCTGACATATCGGCCGGCGCATCTCCGGACCGCGTGCGCTCCCTTGGCGGGAAGCGAAAAACGAATGCAGCGTTGGAACCCTGTCCGGGCGCCGCGACCGAACTGCCGTCGCCGCTGCGGTTTTTGCACTCCCCGCTTCCCACATGCACTTGTCTTTCGGACAAATTATCAAACTCATATGTCGGGTTCACACTCGACCTGAGCACGAAATTCATTGGCCGAAATCAAGCTAACCTGTGGAAAGCTTGTCACATAGTCATTTCAGCACATGGTGACAAATTGTGGCGCACGCAAGTGTTTTTTTGGACTAATTTTGCAATTGCCGAGCTACACGATCTCCTTGATTTACAAGAAGAAACTAATTCAAGTCGAATCGGCAACTTTAAAGATAACAGCTAGAAAGAAAAATTCAAGATTTAACAATGTAACCGACTGTAGAAATATTGCCATCGGAAAAACTTGAATTCCGCGCAGCACCGAATGTCGACGCGCACGGCCCCACGCACCGCTTTTTCGGCGTGTTTCCGATTTACGGTAAACTGCATTCCACTTGTCAAAGCATCAGCACTTAGAAGCATTCCATGCAGAAAAAAGTATTCATCAAGACCTTCGGTTGCCAAATGAACGAGTACGACTCGGACAAGATGGCGGACGTGCTGGGCGCGTCCGATGGGCTCGTACGTACCGACACGCCGGACGATGCCGACGTGATCCTGTTCAACACCTGCTCCGTGCGCGAAAAAGCGCAGGAAAAGGTGTTTTCCGACCTCGGCCGACTGAAGGAACTCAAGCGCGCCAAGCCCGACCTGATCATCGGCGTGGGCGGCTGCGTGGCGTCGCAGGAAGGCGAAGCCATCGTCAAGCGCGCGCCGCACGTGGACATGGTGTTCGGCCCGCAGACCTTGCACCGCCTGCCGCAGATGATCCAGCTGCGCCGCCACACGGGCGCGGCCCAGGTCGACATCAGCTTCCCGGAGATCGAAAAGTTCGACCACCTGCCCCCGGCCAAGGTCGAGGGTCCGGTCGCCTACGTGTCGATCATGGAAGGCTGCAGCAAATACTGCAGCTACTGCGTGGTGCCGTACACCCGCGGCGAGGAAGTCTCGCGCCGCTTCGAGGACGTGCTGACGGAAGTCGCCGGCCTGGCCGCGCAGGGCGTCAAGGAAATCATGCTGCTGGGGCAGAACGTGAACGCCTACCGCGGCGCGATGGAGTCGGGCGAAATCGCCGATTTTGCGCTGCTGCTGGAATACGTGGCCGAGATCCCCGGCATCGAGCGCCTGCGCTTCGTCACCAGCCATCCGAAGGAATTCACCCAGCGCCTGATCGACGCGTACGCGAAGATTCCGCAGCTGGTCAACCACCTGTACCTGCCCGTGCAGCACGGCTCCGACCGCATCCTGCAGGCGATGAAGCGCGGCTACACGGGCCTGGAATACAAATCGATCATCCGCCGCATCAAGGCGGTGCGGCCCGACATCTCGATCTCGTCCGACTTCATCGTCGGCTTCCCGGGCGAGACGGACGCCGATTTCGAAGCGATGATGAAGCTCGTCGAAGATGTCGGCTTCGACAACAGCTTTTCCTTCATCTTCAGCAAGCGCCCCGGCACCCCGGCCGCCAACCTGGCGGACGACACCCCGCACGAGGTCAAGCTCGCGCGCCTGCAACGCCTGCAGGCGCAGATCGACGCCAACACCCGCAAGACCAGCGCAAGCATGGTCGGCACCGTGCAGCGCATCCTGGTGGAGGGCCCGTCCAAAAAAGGCGGCGGAGAACTCCAGGGGCGGTCCGAGAACAACCGCGTCGTCAACTTCTTCCCGGGCGACGACAGCGATGCGCTCATCGGCCAGCTGGTCGACGTGCGCATCACCGACAGCCTGGATTACACCCTGCGCGGCGACCTGGTCGCCCGCATTGATACGATTGCCAAAGCCAGTTGAAAACGCCTACCCAGCCTTCGTACTTCTTCCCCGAGCCGCTCGATAACACGCGGCTCGCCCACCTATGCGGCCCGCTCGACGAAAACCTGCGCCAGATCTCGGCCGCCCTCGACGTGACCATTTTCCGGCGCGGCGAGAAATTCATCGTCAGCGGGACCAATGCCGAACGCGCCGTCGAGCTGCTCGAACGCTTCTACGCGGTGGCCGACAAGGTCGTGCCGATCGAGGAGGTGCAGCTGGCGCTGGTCGAACAGCGCGCCGGGCTGAAGCCCATGTCCGCGGAGGCCGAAGCGCCGCCCCCGAAGGAACCCGGCGCCTCCGTCACGGAGGAAGCCGACGAGGTCGACGACGAGGAACTGGTCAGCCCGATGCTCAAGACGCGGCGCCACGACCTGCGCGGCCGCACGCCGCACCAGATCCAGTACCTGAAGGCCGTGCTCGAGCACGACATCAGCTTCGGCATCGGCCCGGCCGGCACCGGCAAGACCTATCTCGCCGTCGCCTGCGCCGTCGACGCCCTCGAACGCGACGCCGTCAAGCGCATCATCCTGACGCGTCCGGCAGTGGAAGCGGGCGAGCGCCTGGGCTTCCTCCCGGGCGACTTCGCGCAGAAGGTCGACCCGTACCTGCGCCCGCTGTACGACGCGCTGTACGACCTGCTCGGCTTCGACCGCACGCAGAAGCTGTTCGAGAAACAGGTGATCGAGATCGCGCCGCTCGCGTTCATGCGCGGCCGCACCCTGAATCACGCGTTCGTGATCCTCGATGAGGCCCAGAACACGACGGCCGAACAGATGAAGATGTTCCTGACCCGCATCGGCTTCGGCAGCAAGGCCGTCGTCACGGGCGACGTCACCCAGGTCGACCTGCACAAGACGCAGCGCAGCGGCCTCGTCGACGCCATGCACGTCTTGAAGGACGTGCGCGGCATCGCGTTTACCCAGTTCTCCAGCGCCGACGTCGTGCGCCACCCGATGGTGGCCCGCATCGTCGACGCCTACGAGAAGGCCGCGTCGATGCAGGAACTCGGCGCACTCCCGGGCACTTTGACCAAACCAGCCGCTACCCGCCATGCAAGAAAAAAAGCATAACCTCGAACTGGACGTCCAGTACCCCGACACCCGCCTCGAAGCGGATATCACGCCCGAACTGGTGGAGCGCTGGGTGCGCGGCGCCCTCCTCGGCCCGGCCGAGCTGGCGATCCGCTTCGTCGACGCCGAGGAAGGCCAGACCCTGAACCGCGAATACCGCGGCAAGGACTACGCCACCAACGTGCTCACCTTCGCGTACAACGAGGGCGCGGAAATCGCCGACGACGAGCCGACGCAGGCCGACATCGTCCTGTGCACGGACGTGCTGCAGCGCGAAGCGGACGAGCAGAAGAAGACGGTCGAGGAACACGCCGCGCACCTCGTCGTGCACGGGGTGCTGCACGCGCAGGGCTTCGACCACGAGACGGACGAGGAAGCCGAGGAGATGGAACAGCTCGAGCGCGACATCATGGAAGCGCTCGGGTATCCGGATCCTTACGCGGAGAACTAATCATCGTCGTTCCCGCGAAGGCGGGAACCCAATCTGCACGATCTGCCGGCAAACTTGGATCCCCGCCTGCGCGGGGACGACGTTGTTTTAGGTCGCGGAACGTTCAGGCCTTCTTGAGCTGTTCCGCAATCGGCAACTTTCTCACCCGCTTCCCGGTCGCCGCAAACACCGCATTCGCCAGCGCCGGCGCGATCCCCGCGGTCCCCGGTTCGCCGATCCCGCCCGGATCGTCGTGGCTGTTCACGATATAGACTTCCACCGCCGGCGATTCCGGCATGCGCATCACGCGGTAGTCGGAGAAGTTCGACTGCTGCACCCGCCCCTTCTCGACCGTCACCTCGTCCCACAGCGCCGCGCTGGCGCCGAACACGATGCCGCCCTCCATCTGCGCGACGATGGTGTCGGGATTGACGTTCTGGCCGCAGTCGACCGCGCACACGACGCGGTGCACGCGCACGTCGCCGTCCGGCCCGACGGACACTTCCGCCACCTGCGCCATGTAGCTGCCGAACGCGAACTGCGTCGACACGCCCCGTCCCAGCTTGCGGCCCGCGATCGGTTTCAGCGGTTTGCCCCAGCCGGCCTTCTCGGCCGCCAGGTTCAGCACGGCCAGCGTGCGCGGCGATTTCTGCAGCAGCGCACGGCGGAACGCGACGGGGTCCGTCTTGCTCGCGTACGCCAGCTCGTCGATGAAGCTCTCGACGACGAACACGTTGTGCGTGGGGCCGACCCCGCGCCAGAACGCGGTCGCGAGGCCCGGCGGCTCGTGCCGCACGTATTCGACGCGGATCGCCGGGATCGAATACTGGATGTCGGCCGCCGCTTCCACCGCATCCGGGTCGACGCCGTTCTTGACCATCGGCGGCGCGAAGCGCGCCATGATCGACGACCCGGTCACGCGGTGGAACCACGCCACGGGCATGCCCTTGTCGTCGATACGCGCCGACATGCGGTCGACGTAATAGGGGCGGTACATGTCGTGCTGGATGTCTTCCTCGCGGGTCCAGACGATCTTCAGCGGCCCCTTGGCCAGCTTGGCGAATTCCACGGCCTGGATCACGTTGTCGACTTCCAGCCGGCGCCCGAAGCCGCCGCCGATGTAGTGGTTATGGACGCGGACCTTCTCGAGCGGCAGGCCCGTGATCTTCGCGGCCGCGCCCTGCGCCAGCGCCGGGACCTGCGTGCCGACCCAGATGTCGCAGCCGTCGGTTTTCAGGTCGACCGTGCAGTTCATCGGTTCCATCGTCGCGTGCGCGAGGAACGGGACTTCGTAGATGACGTCGATGCGCCGCCCCGGCCCGGAGTCCAGCGCCTTCAGGGCATCGCCCTTGTCGGCGGCGATGGCGCCCGTGTTCTGCGACACCTTCATCATGTCCGCGACGATGCCGGCCGTGCTGACGTTGGCGTTCGGACCGTCGTCGAAGCGCGGCGCCGCCGCAAGGAGGCCCTGTTTCGCGGCCCAGAAGTGGTCGGCCACGACGGCCACCGCCCCTTCGATGCGCAACACCTGGCGCACGCCTTTCACGGCCATGGCCTTCTGCTCGTCGACGGCGGCGACCTTGCCGCCCAGGACGGGCGACGCCGCCACGGCCGCGATCCCCATGTTGGGCAGGCGCGCGTCGATGCCGAACTGCGCGGAACCGTTCACCTTCGCGGGCGAATCGAGGCGCTTGATCGGCTTGCCGACCAGCGTGAACTGGGCCGGATCCTTCAGCTTGACCTCGGCCGGGAACGTCAGCTTCGACGCGGCTTCCGCGACTTCGCCGAAGTGCACCTGCCGGTTCGACGCCTCGTGGCGGATCGTCCCGCCCACGACTTTCAGGTCGCCCGGCTCGACGTTCCAGTTCTTCGCGGCGGCCTGCACGAGCACCGTGCGGACTTTGGCACCCGCTTCGCGCAGCGGTTTGTAGGTCGCGCGGATCGAGGTCGAGCCGCCCGTCACCTGGCCGCCCAAAAGAGCGTCCGCGTACAGCGAATTGTTCGCGGGCGCCTGCTCCAGCTTCACTTTCGACAGATCGGCACCCAGTTCCTCGGCCAGCAGCTGCGGCAGCGAGGTGAACGTGCCCTGCCCCATCTCGACCTTGTGGATGATGAGGGTCACGATGCCTTCGCGGTCGATGCGGATGAACGCGTCGTGCGCGAGGCCCGGCTGCTCGTTCGTCATCGCGGTCGACGCCTGGCCGACGGCCTTCTCGGACGGCGGTTCCTTGCGGTCGTTGGCCGGCGCGTCGCCCTGTTTCGTACAGCCGAACAGCGAGAAGCCGAACAGCAGGCCGCCACCGGCCACGCCGCCCGCTTTCAGCAACTGGCGGCGTTTGTTCGAGACGGAGGTTTTAGTCATTTCGTCCATATAAAATCCTCTTTTCATACCCGGGCGCTTCGGGGGCCTCGAAAACCGTAGCGAGCGGCGGCAGTTCGGGCCGAGAAGCGCAGCTGTACTGAGGTACAGCGAGCATCGCAGGCCTACGCGGCCCGGCCGAAATGCAACGCGCAGTAGGTTTGCGAGGCTCCCCTCACGACGATGCGATCTTGATCGCCTTGCGAATGCGGTTATAGGTGCCGCAGCGGCAGATATTGCCGGCCATGGCGTTGTCGATGTCGGCGTCGCCCGGCTTCGGTGTCGCGTGCAGCAGCGCGGTGGCGGACATGATCTGGCCCGACTGGCAATACCCGCACTGGACGACGTCGATCTTGCGCCACGCGTCCTGCACCTTCGCCCCGACCGGGTCGTTGCCGATCGCCTCGATGGTCGTGATCTTCTTGCCGGCCGCGGCCGACACGGGGGTCACGCACGAGCGGATGGCCTGGCCGTCCAGGTGCACGGTGCAGGCGCCGCACAGGGCGACGCCGCAGCCGAACTTCGTGCCGGTGAGCCCCATCACGTCGCGCAGGGCCCACAGCAGGGGCATGTCGTCGGGGACATCGAGGTTGGTGGTGGTGCCGTTGACGTTCAAGGCGGGCATGGCGATTCCTTTCCTTAGCGAATGAGCAACTATAGGGCGAAGCCTAACAGCAATGGCGCACGGCTGCTCGAACGTGGATGTCTGCATAAAAATCAGGCATTCCGGCTTTTGGTGTATCCTATGGCCCATCGCAACAACGGCTTCACGCCAACTATGCCCGAGCACCCTGCTGACGTCCGTTCGGACGTTAAAACCCACCGGTCGCTGTTCGAACGGTTGACCGCACTGATTTCCCCCGAGCCCGAAAACCGCGCCGAACTGCTCGAAGTTCTGCACGACGCCCACGAACGCAACCTCATCGACGCCGACGCGCTCTCCATGATCGAGGGCGTGTTCCAGGTGTCCGACCTGTCGGTGCGCGACATCATGATTCCGCGCTCCCAGATGGACGTGATCGACATCACCAAGCCGATCGAGGAATGGCTGCCCATCGTGCTGGAAACGGCGCACTCGCGCTTCCCCGCCATCGAGGGCGAGCGCGACAAGGTGGTCGGCATCCTGCTCGCCAAGGACCTGCTGCGCTACTACGCGGAAGAATCGTTCGACGTGCGCGACATGCTGCGCCCGGCGATCTTCATCCCGGAATCGAAACGCCTGAACGTGCTGCTGCGCGACTTCCGCGCGAACCACAACCACATGGCGATCGTCGTCGACGAATACAGCGGCGTGGCCGGCCTGATCACCATCGAGGACGTGCTGGAACAGATCGTCGGCGACATCGAGGACGAGTACGACTTCGACGAGGAAGAAGACAACATCCTCTCCATCAAGGAAGGCCAGCACGGCTCGCGCTGGCGCGTGAAGGCGCTGACGGAGATCGAGCAGTTCAACGAAGAGATCGGCGTCGACCTGCCCGAGGACGACGTCGACACCATCGGCGGCCTCGTGGCCAGCCACCTCGGCCGCATGCCGCACAAGGGCGAGGTGTTCGACCTCGAGAACCTGCGCTTCGAAGTGCTGCGCGCCGATGCGCGCCAGATCCACGTGCTGCTGGTGGAAAAACTCCCGGCCGTCGACGACGAACACGATTGACGCGGGGCCCCCAGCATTGATTGAATCCAGCCTGAACCTGCGGCGCCGCCGCAAGCCCGCCGTGGCGCCCGATCCCGCGCTGCGCGGCACGCGGCCGAGCGTTACCGGCCTCGCCGTCGCGGCGCTGGCCGGCGCCCTGAGCCTGTTCTCGTTCGAACCGTTCGGCTGGTGGCCTGTCCAATTCCTGTCGCTCGCCTATTTGTTCTACCAGGTCGGCATGGGCAGTTCCGTAAAGCGGGCCGTGTTCCTCGGCTGGGCATTCGGCTTCGGCTGGTCCGTGGCCGGCATGCACTGGCTGTATATTGCGCTGAACCGCTTCGGCGGCCTCGCCGCGCCGCTGTCCGCCATCGCCATCGCCCTGCTGGGCCTTTACATGGGCCTGTTCGGCGCGTTCGCGGCGGGCGTGTCGTCGTGGCTGCGCAAGCGCTGGTCGCTGCCCGTCCCCGCGTTCCTGCTGCTCGTGTTCCCCGCCTGCTGGGGCGTCTCCGAATGGATGCGCGGCTGGGTCTTTACCGGTTTTCCCTGGGCGGCGTCCGGCTATGCGCACGTGACGGCGCCCCTCGCCGGCTTCGCGCCGATCCTCGGCGTGTACGGCATCGGCGTGCTGGTCGCGGTGTGCTCGGCGTGCCTCGTGATGCTGACCCAGCGCCGCCGGCTGCCCGCCATGGGCCTGTTCGCCGCGCTGCTGCTGGCCGGCTGGGGCCTGAAGCACGTCGCGTGGACCGCACCTGCCGGCAAGCCGCTCAGCGTGCGTCTCGTGCAGGGGAACATCCGCCAGGACGAAAAATTCAGCGCCGAGCACCTGGGCATGATCCTCGCGCGCTACCGCGACATGATGACGGCCGCGCCGGCCGACCTGATCGCGGCGCCGGAGACGGCGATCCCCGTGTTCCCGAACCAGCTCCCGCCCGAGTACCTGCAGACCTTCCGCGACTATGCGGCAAAGACCGGCAGCGCGTTCCTGTTCGGGATCCCGCTGGCCGACAGCATGACCGTGTACGCGAACAGCGTGGCGGGCATCGGCCCGCAGGGGCAGTCCTACCGCTACGACAAGAACCACCTGGTGCCGTTCGGCGAATTCATCCCGACGGGCTTCCGCTGGTTCACGGACCTGATGCAGATCCCGCTGGGCGATTTCACGCGCGGCCCGGACGTGCAGGCGCCGTTCGCCGTCAAGGACCAGCTGGTGCTGCCCAACGTCTGCTACGAAGACGTGTTCGGCGAAGAAATCGCGAAGAACCTGCGGTCGCAGGCGCAGCCGGCCACCGTGCTGCTGAACGTGTCGAACCTGGCATGGTACGGCGAGTCGACCGCCATTCCGCAGCACCTGCAGATCTCGCGCATGCGCAGTCTCGAGACGGGCCGCCCGATGCTGCGCGCCACGAACAACGGCGCCACCGCCGTCATCGACGGCCGCGGCAATGTCGCCGCGTTGCTGCCGTTCTACAGCCAGGGTACGCTGGCGGCGACGGTGCAGGGCATGGCCGGCAGCACGCCGTACATCCGCTTCGGCAACCTGCTGTTCCTCGCGCTGGGCGCTTTGCTGCTGGCCGGCGCCTGGCTCGCCGGACGGCAACGGCGGACGACCGGCTAAAATAGCGAGCGATTCCTCAAGCCATTCCGTAAAACCCGCTAGAATTGGTGTTTTAGCAAACTCACCGTGTTCGCGCCCCGTGCGCGCGAAGCCAACAAGATGCTCACATTCCAACAAATCATTCTGACCTTGCAAACCTACTGGGACAAGCAGGGTTGCGCCCTGCTCCAGCCGTACGACATGGAAGTCGGCGCGGGCACCTTCCACACTGGCACCTTCCTGCGCGCGATCGGACCGGAACCGTGGCGCGCCGCCTACGTGCAGCCGTCGCGCCGCCCGAAGGATGGCCGCTACGGCGAGAACCCGAACCGCCTGCAGCACTATTACCAGTACCAGGTCGTGCTGAAGCCGGCGCCGGAAAACATCCTGGACCTGTACCTGGGTTCCCTGGAAGCGCTGGGCCTGGACCTGAAAAAGAACGACGTGCGCTTCGTCGAGGACGACTGGGAAAGCCCGACCCTCGGCGCCTGGGGCCTCGGCTGGGAAGTCTGGCTGAACGGCATGGAAGTTACCCAGTTCACGTACTTCCAGCAGGTCGGCGGCCTCGATTGCAAGCCGGTGCTGGGCGAGATCACGTACGGCATCGAGCGCCTGGCGATGTACCTGCAGGGCGTCGAGAACGTGTACGACCTCGTGTGGACCGAGTGGGAAGAGAACGGCGAGAAAAAATCGCTGTCGTACGGCGACGTCTTCCACCAGAACGAAGTCGAGCAGTCGACCTACAACTTCGAACACTCGAACACGGACCTGCTGTTCCAGGCCTTCAATAACCACGAGAGCGAAGCCAAGCGCCTGATCGAACTGGCGCTCACGCTGCCCGCGTACGAGCAGATCATGAAGGCCTCGCACAGCTTCAACCTGCTGGATGCGCGCGGCGCGATCTCCGTCACCGAGCGCGCCGCCTACATCGGCCGCGTGCGCACCCTGTCGCGCCTCGTCGCCCAGGCCTATTACGACTCGCGCGAGAAGCTGGGCTTCCCGATGCTCCCCAAGGTTGAACAAGCGGCCTGAGAACAGAAATCACATCACCATGAATCAGACATTACTCGTCGAACTGCAGACCGAAGAGCTGCCACCGAAGGCGCTCGTGAAACTGGGCGCCGCTTTCGCCAACGGTATCGCGAACGGCCTGAAGGCCCGTGATTTCCTGGACGCCGACAGCGTCGTCACCACCTACGCCACGCCGCGCCGCCTGGCCGTCTCGATCACCAACGTGCGCGCCACGTCGGCCGACAAGACCATCCGCGAGAAGATCCTGCCGGTGACCGTCGCCCTCGACAAGGACGGCAACCCGACTGCGCCGCTGGCCAAGAAACTGGCCGCCCTCGGCTTCCCCGACCTCAAAGTCAGCGACCTCGAACGCGCCCAGGACGGCAAGGCCGAGAGCTTCTTCTACACGTACACCGCGCCGGGCGTGGGCCTGGCCGAGGGCCTGCAGCCGGTGCTGGAAGAGACGGTCGCCAAGCTGCCGATCCCGAAGGTGATGAGCTACCAGCGTCCGGACGGCGCCACCGTGCAGTTCGTGCGCCCCGTGCACACGCTGCTGGCGCTGCACGGCGAGACCATCGTGCCGCTGTCACTGCTGGGCCTCAAGGCCGGCCGCAGCACGCTCGGCCACCGCTTCCTGTCGAACGGCCACGCCTTCGATATCGGCCATGCGGACGCCTACAACGAACTGCTCAAGGTCTTCGGCAAGGTCGTCGCCAATGCCGAGGAACGCAAGGAATCGATCCGCACCCAGCTGCTGGCCAAGGCCGGCGGCGACCAGGTGCTGATGCCGGAATCCCTGCTGGATGAAGTGGCGGCGCTGGTCGAATGGCCCGTCGTCTACGAATGCCAGTTCGAAGACGTGTTCTTGTCCGTACCGCAGGAATGCCTGATCCTGACGATGCAGACGAACCAGAAGTACTTCGCGCTGACGGATACGAACGGCAAGCTGCGCTCGCGCTTCCTGATCGTCTCGAACCTCGCGACCGACGACCCGTCCGCCATCATCGGCGGCAACGAGCGCGTAGTGCGCCCGCGCCTGTCGGATGCAAAATTCTTCTTCGAGCAGGACAAGAAGAAGTCGCTGGAATCGCGCCTGCCGCTGCTGGCGAACGTCGTCTACCACAACAAGCTGGGCACGCAGGCCGAGCGCACGCAGCGCGTCACGCGCCTGGCCGGCGCCATTGCCCGCCGCCTCGGCTACGACGTGCTGCTGGCCGAACGCGGCGCGCAGCTGGCGAAGGCCGACCTGCTGACCGACATGGTCGGCGAGTTCCCCGAACTGCAAGGCATCATGGGCACGTATTACGCCCGCAACGACGGCGAGCACGAGGAAGTGGCACTGGCCGCGTCCGAGCATTACCAGCCGCGCTTCTCGGGCGACGCGCTGCCGACGACGAACACCGGCCTGGCCGTCGCGCTGGCCGACAAACTGGAAACCCTCGTCGGCATCTGGTCGATCGGCCTGCAGCCGACCGGCGAGAAAGACCCGTTCGCGCTGCGCCGCCACGCGCTGGGCGTGATGCGCATGCTGGTCGAGAAGCGCCTGCCGCTCGCGCTGTCCGACCTCTTGACGGATGCCGCCGGCGTGTTCGACTACATGCCGACGTTCAAGGACCCGACGGCGGAAGTCACGGCCTTCATGCTGGACCGCCTGCGCGGCCTGCTGCGCGACCGCGGCTTCGCGCCGAACGAGGTGGAAGCCGTGCTGGCGCAGAACCCGGACCGCGTGGACGACGTCGTGCAGCGCCTGGAAGCCGTGCAGGCCTTCGCCGCACTGCCGGAAAGCGCGTCGCTGGCTGCCGCCAACAAGCGCATCTCGAACATCCTCAAGAAGAACGAAGAGGCGCTGGCCCAGGCAGGAAACGTCGATCCGGCCCTGCTGCAGGATGCCGCGGAGAAGACGCTGTATGCAAGCGTGCTGCGCGTGCAGCCTGACGTCGATGCGGCGTTCGAGCGCGGCGACTTCACGGGCACCCTGAAGACGCTCGCGCAACTGCGCGACGACGTCGATGCGTTCTTCAACGACGTGATGGTGATGGCCGACGATGTCGCCCTGCGCAACAACCGCCTGGCCCTGCTGTCCATCCTGCACCGCATGATGAACCGCGTGGCCGACATCTCGAAACTGGCGGCGTAAGCGCAATGAAGCTGATCATCCTCGACCGGGACGGGGTCATCAACCATGACTCCCCCGAGTTCATCAAGTCGCCCGCCGAGTGGATCCCGATCCCGGGGTCGCTCGAAGCGATCGCGCGCCTGAACCAGGCCGGCTACCGTGTCGTCATCGCATCGAACCAGTCGGGCATCGCGCGCGAACTGTTCGACATCGCGACCCTGAACGCGATCCACCAGAAGATGCACGCGAGCGCCCAGCTGGTCGGCGCGGACATCGACGCGATCTTCTTCTGCCCGCACGCGGCCATCGACCACTGCGACTGCCGCAAGCCGAAGAACGGGATGTTCGAGGAGATCAGCAAGCGCTTCAAACTCAGCCTGAAAGGCGTGCCGACCGTCGGCGATTCGCTGCGCGACCTGCAGGCCGGCTTCATCAGCGGCTGCGTGCCCTACCTGGTCCTGACCGGCAAGGGCGAGAAGACCCTGGAGACGGGCGGCCTGCCGCCCGGCACGCAGGTCTTCCCCGACCTCGCCGCCATGGTCGATGCCTTCCTCAAAACCACGTCCGCGCCTGCAAACGCATGATCGTTACCACCGCCACCCCAGACCTGGAGACCACGCCTTTGCGTACCGCCGCCCTGTTCCTGCGTTCCCTGTTGTTCACGATCGTCATGATCGTCGCCACCGTCGTGTGGGCGTGCGTCTGCTTCCTCGCGGCGCCGTTCCCGTACAAGACGCGCTTCTGGGTCACCTCGCGCTGGAACGTCTTCATCATCTGGTGCGCGCGCGTCATCTGCGGCATCCGCTACCAGGTGAAAGGCTACGAGAACCTGCCGGACCAACCGGCGATCCTGCTGTCGAAGCACCAGTCGGCATGGGAGACCATCTTCATGCTGCCCAACATGAAGCGCCCGCTCGTCTACGTCTTCAAGAAGGAGATCCTCTACATCCCCTTCTTCGGCTGGGGCATGGCGCTGCTGCGCATGATCCCGATCGACCGCAGCAAGGGCAAGCGCGCCTTTGCCCACGTCGTCAAGATCGGCAAGGCGCGCCTCGCCGACGGCCAGTCGATCATCATGTTCCCCGAAGGGACGCGCATCCCCGTCGGCCAGAAAGGACAGTACAAAAGCGGCGGTACGCGCCTCGCGATAGAAACTCGTGCGATGGTCGTGCCGATCGCGCATAATTCAGGTGAGTGCTGGCCCAAGAACTCGTTCATCAAGCGGCCGGGCCTCATCACCGTCTCGATCGGCAAGCCGATATCGCCGGAAAACCACACTGCCGACAGTCTGATGCAAGAGGTCGAAAATTGGATAGAATCGGAAATGCGCGTCATTTCGCCCCACGCCTATTCAGGTACTTGAACGAATTGGGCGCGCAGAACCAAGCATCATCGAAGCCGCCCACCATGACCTCCCCCAAGATCGACGCGAACCAGCTGGAGCTGTTTGCCCAGGAACTCGTCGCGGCGCTCGAGCCCTCGCCCACACCCGCGCCCACGCCGGCGGCCAGACCCGTGCCGCCGGCCCCGTTGTTCAAGGCACCGCCGGTGCCGACCCGCACCTTGCCCATCCCGCCCGTCGGTCCGAACGACCCGCCGCTGCGCAAGATCCAGCTCGGATCGCACACCGTGCACTACGTCCTGCGCCGCTCCGCGCGCCGCTCGCACGGCTTCATGGTCTGCGACGACGGCCTGTTCGTGACGTCGCCGAACCGCGCGCCGCTGGACGACATCGAGCGCGCCATCCGCGCCAAGCAGCGCTGGATCCTCACCAAGCTGTTCGAACGGGGCGAGCGCCGCGCGCTGCGCGCCGAACGTCCGCCCGTGGATTGGGTCGATGGCGCGCAACTGCCCTACCTCGGCACCGACATCACCCTGCGCCTGGAACCGGCCGCGCGCAGCCACTGCGTCCACGATGCCGATACGCGCACCCTGCACCTCGGCGTGACGCCGGGACTGGAGACGTGGCAGATCCGCGAGCGCGTGAAGCTGTGGTTCCAGGACGAGGCGAAGCGGATCTTCGGCGAACGCCTCGACCTGTACGCGCCGCGCGTGGGCGTGACGTACAACGCGTTCGCGATCTCGTCGGCCGGCACGCGCTGGGGCTCGTGCACGGTGGCCGGGAACATCCGGTTGAACTGGAAGCTGGTGCACTATCCGCTCGCGCTGCTGGACTACGTGGTCGTGCACGAACTGGCGCACCTGCGCGAGATGAACCACAGCCCGGCCTTCTGGGCCGTCGTGGGCGAGGTGTTTCCGGATTATGACGGCGCCAAGGCGGCGCTCAAGAAGCGGTCGGTGGAGATGCCGGTGCTGTTCCCGGACGAGTAACCGGGACGCGATGGTGGGCACGGGGTGCCCACCCTACGGCATCGGCAAATCGTAGTTTATGAGGCGCGGAACTGCAATTCGCCCGCTGCACGCGCCTCGACGATCCCGCGCATCGCGCTGACCTCGTCCTTGTTCAGGCACCGGAACGGAATGGGCAGGGTGCCCCGCTTCAGGATCATCATGAAGCCGTTCGAATACGTGCGGATGCGCTCCACGTCGCTCCAGTCGATCAGGCTCACGCCCGTGTCGCTGGTGCGCACGATGCCGTGCTGGTCGATCTGGAATTCGTAGGTGCGCTTCCCGCGCTGCAGCAGCACGAAGTGCGTGGCCGCCGACAGCGTGCTTTTCAGGCGCAAATAGACGCCCATCGGCCAGCGGATATGGCGGCGCCGGATCAGGTAACCGCCATGCTCCCACATGAAGCGCACGTACTCGGCGAACGAGTAACGCACCCAGAAATGAAGACGGTAACGTTCTGCCGGCGGATGCACGACCGGGATCGTGGCTGCCGGCATCGCGTCGGCACCGAGATCCGCGGCGTCAGGCTGGTCCAAAAGCGCGGCCCCGCCATCCGAGTGGCCGGCCGCTCGCGAGCGATTTGACCACAACATGTGCATCCCCTTTCGTTTTCTAATCTAAAGAGAATGGTAACAAAAGCTAAGCGATAATTTGTTGCAAGAGTTCAACAGTGCGCACTGTTGCGCCGCGATGGCGGGCCGCGAAAGCCTGGGCGTGGGCGCCCATGGCGGCGCGGCGGCCGTCGTCATCGAGCAGGCCGGCGGCCGCGCGCAGCAACGCCGGCGCATCGGGCAGGCGCAGCGCGGCGCCCGCGGCGACGGCTTCCTCGGTCGCCTGCAGGAAGTTGAAGGTGTGTTCGCCGACCAGCACCGGACGTCCCAGCGCGCACGCTTCGATCAGGTTCTGGCCGCCCAGCGGCAGCAGGCTGCCGCCGATGAAGGCGCAGTCGCATGCGGCGTAATAGGCGAACATCTCGCCCATCGAATCGCCCAGCAGCACGTCGGTGTCCACGTGTTCCGGCAGTCTTGATCGACGTGCGAGGCTCAATCCGCGTTCCTCGACCATGCGCGCCACCTCGTCGAAGCGCTGCGGATGACGGGGCACCAGCACGAGCAGCATGTTCGCCGGGCGCTGGTCCAGGGCCTTGTACGCGCCGAGGATGAGGGCCTCTTCGCCTTCGCGGGTGGACGCGCACAGCAGCACGGGGCGGTTCGCGAAGCGCGCGCGCAGCATCGCGCCCGTGTCCAGCGCGGCCTGCGGCGGCACGACGTCGAACTTGATGCTGCCCGTGACGGCGACCTTCGGGGCACCCAGCGACACGATGCGTTCGGCGTCCGCATCCGTCTGCGCGGCCACCAGCGTGATCGCGCGGGCGGCATCCGTCATCAGCGTGCCGATCCTGCGGCCGCGGCGCAGCGATTTTTCGGACAGGCGCGCATTCACGAGCGCCACCGGCACGCCGTGTCGCGCGCAGCCGTGGATCAGGTTCGGCCACACTTCCGTCTCCATCAGGATGCAGATCGCGGGCTCGAAATGGCGCAGGAAGCGGCCGACCATGAAGCCGGTGTCGTACGGGAGGAACGACTGGATCACGCGGTCGCCATGCTTGCCGAACAACGCTTTTCCCGTGGCGCGGCCGGTGGGCGTCATGTGCGTGAGCAGGATGCGCGCGTCGGGGCGCGCGGCCAGCAGGGCCTCGACCAGCGGTTCTGCCGCGCGCGTCTCGCCGACCGAGACGGCGTGCACCATGATGGTCGGGCGGCGCTCGAGTCGACGGCCGTAGAAGCCGAGACGCTCGCCGATGTGCGTGCGGTAGCCGGGTTCACGGCGCCCACGCCACCACAGGCGGCCCAGCACGAGCGGCAGCGCCAGCCACCACATCAGCGAGTACAGCACGCGCATCAGCGGCTCTCCAGCAGGCGCCGCGCGGCCGCCACGACCTCGGCGACCGACGGCGGCGCACCGGTGTCGCCCAGATTGACGATGCGCGGCGACCAGTTGCCCTCGGTCTTCCAGCGCGGCGAATCGGCATAGATCTCGACCGTCGGCCGCACGAAGGCGGCGGCGATGTGCGTGAGGCCCGTGTCGACGCCGACGGCCAGGGCCGCGTGGCGCGCCAGCTCCACCGCATCCATCATCGACAGTTTCGGCAGCACGCGCGCGTTCGGCAGCGCGGCCGCCAGGCGTTCGGCGTCTTCCTTCTCGCGGGGCGCGCCCCACGGCAGCAGGATCGTCATCGGCGCGAGCGTCTGGCCAAGCGCGATCCAGTGCGCCGTCGGCCATTTTTTCGCGTCGCGCGCGGTCCCGTGGAAGAACACGGCGTAGTCGTCCGCCGGCATCCAGGCGGGACGCGCCTCCCCGTCGGGTGCCGGCAGGCCGAAATCGGGCGGCGTGTCGACGGCATAGCCGAGCGCCGCGGCCACGACCTGGCGTCCGCGCGCCACCGCATGCGTGCGCGGTTCGACGGCGATGCTGCGGCTGTGGAAGATGCGCGAGACGCCTTCGTAGCCCGAATCCTCGGTGCCGTTGGCCAGGCCGATCTTCTGGCTGCCGCGGGCACAGGCCATCACGATGCCCGTCTTGATCAGGCCCTGCGTGTCGAACACGTAGTCGTACTGCTCGGCGCGCAGGTCGCGGAAAAAGCCGCGCAGCTCCGCGCGCACGGCCGCCTGGCCGAGTCCCTTGCGCCAGCGCCGCAGCGCGAACGGGATCACCTTGCGCACGTACGGGTTGAGCTTCACGAGGCTGACGTAGCCCTCTTCCACCACCCAGTCGACCTGGGCATCCGGAAAGTGGCGCCGGATGTCGGCCACGATCGGGAGATTGTGCAGGACGTCGCCCAGCGACGACACCCGCACCAGCAGGATCTTCATCAGAACGGCAGCTTGGCGTTTGGCTTGGCGGCCAGGATCACACGCGCGAAATCACGCTGAATGCGCTCAAGAGCTTCCGGATTCTCGCCCTCGAAACGCAGCACGACGACGGGCGTCGTGTTCGAGCCGCGCGCCAGGCCGAAGCCGTCCGGGTATTCCACGCGCAGGCCGTCGATGTCGACAATGCGGTCCGCGCCCGGGAATTCCGCTTCGGCGCGCAGCTTGTCGATCAGCGCGAAGTTCTCGCCTTCCTGCAGGTGCAGGTGCAGTTCGGGCGTGCTGGACGCGATCGGCAGGCCGTTGAGGAGCGCCGACGGGTCGGTTTCGCGCGTGAGGATCTCGAGCAGGCGCGCGCCCGTGTACAGGCCATCGTCGAAGCCGTACCAGCGGTCCTTCCAGAAGATATGGCCGCTCATCTCGCCGCCCAGCGGCGCGCCCGTTTCCTTCAGCTTGGCCTTGACGAGCGAGTGGCCCGTCTTCCACATCAGCGGACGGCCGCCGTGCTGCTCGATCCACGGACCCAGGTGGCGCGTGCACTTCACGTCGTACAGGATCTCGGCGCCCGGATTGCGCGACAGGACGTCCTGCGAGAACAGCATCATCTGGCGGTCCGGGAAGATGATCTGGCCATCCTTCGTGACGACGCCCAGGCGGTCGCCGTCGCCGTCGAACGCGAGGCCGATCTCGGCGTCCGTCGTCTTCAGGCATTCGATCAGGTCCTGCAGGTTTTCCGGGTGCGCCGGATCCGGGTGGTGGTTCGGGAAGTGGCCGTCCACGTCGCAGAACAGTTCGATCACGTCGCAGCCCATCGCGCGGAACAGGTCGCCGGCGACCATGCCGGCCACGCCATTGCCGCAGTCGACCGCGATCTTGATCGGACGCGCGATCTTGACGTCGCCGACGATGCGTTCGACGTAGGCGGCCTTGATGTCGTGCGTCGAGTAATTACCTTGCTGGGCGGCCGGCTGGAAGTCGTCGCGTTCGATGGCCTGGTACAAAGCCTGGATGGCGTCGCCGTAGATCGCCTCGCCCGCCAGCACCATCTTGAAGCCGTTGTAGTCAGGCGGGTTGTGGCTGCCGGTGACCATGATGCCCGAGCGCGCACCCAGCACGTTGGTGGCGAAATACACCATCGGCGTGGCAACCATCCCCAGGTCGACGACATCCACGCCGGCGGCCTGCAGGCCTTCGGCCAACGCCTTGGCCAGCTCCGGGCCGGACAGGCGGCCGTCGCGGCCGATGATCACGGTGCGTTCTCCCTTGGCCAGCGCGGCGGCGCCGAACGCCTGGCCGATGCGGCGTGCGATCCCCGCATCGAGCGTGCTGCCGATGACGCCGCGGATGTCATAAGCCTTGAAGATCGTTTTCGAGAGAGAAACCATGGATTATCTACCTTGCTGGACGGGGCAACGGAATGCACGCGCACGGGCATTCCGAACGCCGGTTGGGTCGGGATTGGAAAAAAGGGATATTGTAACGGCAAGCCGGGCCGCCGGGGCCGGATTACCGGTGTACTGGATGCGCAAACAAGCGCGATGAGGCGCACAGAACGTGCGCACTCGGAACGATATGAAACGGAATCAGACGCGCAGTTTGTCCATCGATTTACCGCCTTCGACCCATTCCTTGACCCATTTCGGCTGGCGGCCGCGACCGGTCCACTGTTGCGAGGCATTGTCCGGATTGCGATAACGGACGGCGACGGAACCGGCATTCGCACCCGCCGATTTGCCGCCACGGCCGCTGGCGCTGATCAGGTCTTTCAAAGGTACGCCGACGCTCTGTGCGATGGCCATGATCTGTTCACGCGCCTTTTGCACTTCCTGCACCTCGCGTTTTTTCATTTCCTGCTTGATCTGCTCCTGCAGGTTGCGCAAATCGCCCAAGGACAAATTAGACAGATCCATCTTGATTCCTTATATGTAGAGTCTAGGTGTAAGGGATTTTATCGAATAATCACCAATGCTCGCAATATACTACAACTGAAATTTCTTCAGTGTTTTTTGTGCCAAATCAGCCAGCGCGGCGACTTGAATCTCACGATACGCGCGTACAACCATACGTAGCTGATAATGAACAACAGACAGAAGAATATCAAAATTCCCGTATTCTGCGAGAACACGGTTGCAGGGATAACGGCAGTGAGGGAAAACAGCCACAGGTATGGCGAAGTACGCGCATTCCTTTTCATCAGCGCGCGGGCTTCTTTGCGACCGACGGTCCATTGCACGATACGCCGGAAAATCAGGCTGTGCAGGTGGATTCCATCTGGCATGGTAGGAGATTTCCCACGCACAAACATTCGGCGGTAAACGGAAAATATGGTTTCGAATGCCGGATAAATCAGCAGCAAGACGGCATACCACGTCGATACCTGGGGATTGCGCATCACGAGCAGCAGGGCCAGTTCGCCCAGCATGAATCCGATGAAATAAGCGCCGCCGTCGCCGAGGAAGATGAGGCCGACGGGATAATTCCAGACGAGGAAACCGGCCGTTGCACCCGCAACCGTCAGCGCGGACACCAGCACGAACATGTCGCCCACCTGCCAGCCCACGTAAGCGAGCGACAGCAGCATGAAGATCGTGACGACGCTGGCCAGGCCATTGAACCCGTCGATGATATTCACCGCGTTCGCAATGCCCGCAACGGCCAGTACGGTCAGCGGCAATATCAGCCACAGCGAATCGAGGTTCCAGCTCACGAAAGGCATATCGAGACGCGCGATCTTCGCGTCCAGCACGAGATAGCCGAGGAACGCGGCGACCATCGTCAATATCAGGCGGCGCGACGGACGCACCTTCCCCGTATAGTCCTCGACGATACCGCCGGCGAATGCGATCCCCGAACATCCCAGCAGCGAGACCAGCCAATAACCGAGACCGGGCACCCGCCATACGGAAATGCCGGCGGTCAGGGCCACCGCGAGGAAGATCGGCAATCCGCCAATCCGCGCCACCGCATGCAGATGGACCTTCTGCACGCCGTCGAAATTATTGTCGAGTGCGGGGCCGTGCAATTTCGAATGCTTGACGACGAGGAGCGTCAGCAGCGCGGACACGACAAAACTTACGATGAAGGAAAACATTTTATTATTTTTTAAATGCAATCGTGCGGGATTGTACCGGAATAGTCGCTGGCAAACCGGACCTCGGCAGTGTACGCGCGCAGACTGTCGTCCGATCGAGGAATTACGAAATACCGGAACTTTGACTGAGGGGCAAGACAATTTACAATCGGTAATTCCGTCGGCTGTGGCCGCCGTACGAAACCCGGAAGAATCGATTAGTATCGATCCTGCAAAATCGAATGTGAGCGAGATGAAAACCTATGTAATCGGCGACCTGCAAGGGTGCGCCCATGAAGCCGGCCTGCTGCTGGACCGAATCGACGCGACGGCGGGACCAGGTACGCGCATCCTGTTCGTCGGCGACCTGATCAACCGCGGCCCCGATTCGCTGGGCGCGCTGCGCCGCATGAAGGCGCTGGCGGAAACGAGCGATGGCCGTGTCGACGCCCTGCTCGGCAACCACGACCTGCACCTGCTGGCCGTGGCCGTCGGCGCCCAGAAAATGAGCCGGTCCGACACGCTGGACGAGATCCTCGCCGCGCCCGACCGCGATGCATTGATCGACTGGCTGCGCCGCCGCCCGCTCGCCATGTTCGTCGATGCCCACCTGCTGGTACATGCCGGAGTGGCGCCGCAGTGGACGGCCGCGCAGACGATGGCGCTGGCGGCGGAAGTCGAGGCTGTCCTGCGCGGCGACCATTGGACCGACTTCCTCGGCCAGATGTACGGCAACGAGCCGGACCGCTGGGACGACGGCCTGACGGGCATCGCCCGCCTGCGCTGCATCGTCAACGCGCTCACGCGCATGCGCCTGTGCTGGCCGGACGGCCGCATGGATTTCCATCACAAGGAAAGCGACAAGGGGCCGGAAGGCACGGACCTGCAGCCCTGGTTCGACCTGCCCAACCGCCGCACGCTCGATGTCACCGTCGTGTTCGGACACTGGTCGGCGCTCGGGCTCGTGCTGCGGCCGAATCTCGTGGGACTGGACAGCGGCTGCGTGTGGGGTGGCAAGCTGACGGCCGTGTGCCTGGATGACCGGTCGATGTTGCAGGTGGATTGTCCCGAGTATCGGGTGCACGGCGGGAAGAAGTAAGGCGAACACAACGTCGTCCCCGCGCAGGCGGGGACCCAATTTTGCATGCGTTTCGATACGCTCGAACTTGGATTCCCGCCTGCGCGGGAAGTCATTTCCGGCAATGCCGGTCTTTAGGCTAACGGGTTATCTGATCGCCGGAGGTTGCGCCCTGCCCCAGCGCCCCCGCGATCGCATCATGCGCCGCCTGCGCCAGCTCGCGCCGGTGCGCGCCCGCCGCCGGGATCGGCGCCAGGCAGGCCAGCCGCGCGACGATCGGCTCGCCTTTCATGATGCGCACGATGCTGTCGACGAACGTCGTCTCGCCCGTGTAGTCGACGGCCGGATGCCACGCGCCGAACGCATCGACGTAAGCCAGCGCAACCGGCTGCACGGGCACCGCGGCGTCGACGGCGGCTTCGAACAGATTCGCGTGGAACGGCAGCACCGTGCCCTGGCTGGCCGTCGTCCCCTCCGGGAAGAACGCCACGCGGCGGCGCTGGCCGAGGGCTTCCACGAGGCCCTTGAAAATGTGGCGCAGGTCGCGCCGGTTGCCGCGCGCGATGAACACCGTGCCCGCCTGCGCGACGAGCCAGCCGACGACGGGCCAGGCGCGGATCTCGGCCTTGGCCACGAAGCGGCAAGGGTGCACGGCATTGATGACGAAGATGTCGAGCCACGAGATGTGGTTCGCGACGATGAGCGCGTGCGCCAGCGAGTCCTCGCCCGGCACGCGCTCGAGGCGCACGCGGCAGATGCCCAGCAGGCGCGCCGACCAGCGCTGGATCAGGCGCTCGCGCAGGGCATCGCCCGCCCACGGGAACACGAGGGCGCAGGTGGCCAGGCCCTGGACGAGGTGGAGGACGAGGCGCGCGAGGCGCCACGCAAGCCGGATCTTCAATCAGCGTTCGAACGCGACGTGGCCGGCGACGATCGTCGCCTTCACCTGGCCCGCCAGTTCGTAGCCGAGGAACGGCGTGTGCTTGCCCTGGCTCGCGAGGGCGGCCGCGTTGACGGTCCAGCGCGTGTCCGGATCGAACAGCACGACGTCCGCGCTTGCGCCCTGTGCCAGCGTGCCGGCGGACAGGCCCGCCATGCGTGCCGGATCGCTCGTGATCTTCGCCAGCGCGGTCATAAGCGCCTTCGCGTCGTTGCCCTGCTCCGCCGCCCATTTCAGCATCAGCGCCAGCAGCAGTTCCAGGCCGGTGGCGCCGGGCGACGCCTCGGCGAACGGCAGCAGCTTCTCGTCGTCGTCGACCGGGGTGTGGTCCGAGCAGACGGCGTCCACGGTGCCGTCCTGGACGGCCGCGCGGATCGCGTCGCGGTCGCGCTGGCTGCGCAGCGGCGGCGTGAGGCGCGCGTTGGAATCGAAGAAGCCGATGTCGGCATCCGTCATGTGCAGGTGGTGCACGCCGACGTCGCACGTGACCGGCAAGCCTTCCTTCTTGGCGGCGCGGATCAGGTCCAGCGCGGCGGCCGACGAGATGCGGCACAGGTGCACGCGCGCACCGGAGGCGCGCATCAGTTCGAAGATCGTGTGCAGCGCGATGGTCTCGGACATCACCGGCACGCCGGACAGGCCCAGGCGCGACGCCAGCGGGCCGCTGTGGGCGATGCCGCCGCGGCCGATGAACGGATCCTGCGGGCGCAGCCACACGGTGTAGCCGAACGTCTTCGCGTACTGCATGGCGCGCAGCAGCACGGTGGTGTCCGTGATCGGTTCCTCGGCCTGCGCGAAGCCGATGCAGCCGGCTTCCGTCAGCTCGGCCATCTCGGTCAGCGCCTTGCCCTTCAAACCGACCGTCAGCGCGCCCAGCGGATGCACGTTGGCCTGGTTCAGCAGGCGCGCGCGGTGCTTGAGCATTTCGACGAGACCCGGCTCGTCCAGCACGGGGTCGGTGTCGGGCGGGCACACGAGCGTCGTCACGCCGCCCTGCACCGCGGCCTGCATTTCCGATTCCAGCGTGGCCTTGTATTCGTAGCCCGGTTCGCGCAGGCGGGCGGAGAGGTCGACGAGGCCCGGCGCGACGACGAGGCCCGCGGCGTCGATCGTGCGCGCGGCCGTGAAGCCCGCGGGGGCGTTGCCGATGCCGGCGACCTTGCCGTCGGCGATGTACAGGTCCTGGACGGCGTCGAGGCCGGCCGCCGGGTCGATCAGGCGCCCGTTCTTGATATGTAAATTCGTCATGCGTGACTTCCAGCCAAAATACTCATAACCGCCATGCGGACCGCGATACCGAAGGTGACCTGGGGCAGGATCACGGCCTGGGCGCCGTCCGCCACGGCCGAGTCGATCTCCACGCCGCGGTTCATCGGGCCCGGGTGCATCACGATGGCGTCCGGTTTCGCGAGCGCCAGGCGCTCCGGCGTCAGGCCGTAGCTCTTGAAATACTCGCCGGCCGACGGCAGCAGCGCGCCCGACATGCGCTCGTTCTGCAGGCGCAGCATGATGATCACGTCGACGTCCTTCAGGCCCTCGTCCATGTTCGTGAACACGCGCACGCCCATCTGTTCCAGGCCGCCCGGCAGCAGCGTGTGCGGGCCGATGGCGCGCACTTCCGGCACGCCCAGCGTCGTCAGCGCGTGGATGTCCGAACGGGCCACGCGGCTGTGCAGGATGTCGCCGACGATGGCCACGCGCAGGTTCGTGAAATCCTTCTTGTAGTGGCGGATCGTGTACATGTCGAGCAGGCCCTGCGTCGGGTGCGCGTGGCGGCCGTCGCCCGCGTTCACCACGTGCACGTGGTTCTGCTTCGTATCGTTCAGGTGCTTGGCGATCAGGTACGGCGCGCCCGACTGCGCGTGGCGCACGACGAACATGTCGGCGTGCATGGCCGACAGGTTGTCGATCGTGTCCAGCAGCGATTCGCCCTTGCTCGTCGACGAGGCGGCGATGTTCAGGTTGATGACGTCGGCCGACAGGCGCTTCGACGCGATCTCGAACGTCGTGCGCGTGCGCGTCGAATTTTCGAAGAACAGGTTGAAGACGCTTTTCCCGCGCATCAGCGGCACCTTCTTGACCTCGCGGTCGGAGATGCTCACGAAGCTCGAGGCGGTGTCGAGGATGTGGTTGATGATGGCCTTGGGCAGTCCCTCGATGGTAAGGAGGTGCTGCAGTTCGCCGTTCTTGTTCAGTTGCGGGTTATGCATTGTCGTCTTCGATCGTGAGCGAAAGTTGGCCGTTTGCTGCGCGGGCCAGCGCGAGCGAGCGGCCAGGGGCAAGCTGTGCGTGCGCGCCGACGAAATCGGCCGCCACCGGCAGTTCGCGGCCGCCGCGGTCCGCCAGCGCGGCCAGCATGATACGCTGCGGACGGCCAAAGTCGAACAGCACGTTGATGGCAGCGCGCACCGTGCGGCCGGTGTACAGCACGTCGTCGACGAGCACGATGGTCGCGCCGTCGACGTTGAATTCGATCCGGGTCGGCTTCACGTCCGGATGCAGGCCCTTGCGGGCATAGTCGTCGCGGTAGAACGAGACGTCGATGAAGCCCAGGCGCGATTGCAGGCCCAGGTCGGCCGCGAGACGTTCCGCGAGCCAGGCGCCGCCCGAGTGGATGCCGACGATGGCGGCATCGGGCACGCCCGTAAGACCCGCGCGCACCTGCGCGAGCAGGTCGCGGTACAGGGCCTCGGCATCGAAGTTGTCTGTCCTGTCCGCGTCGTTAATATGAGTTGGCATGATCGTCAAAGTATTGTTGCAAAATGATGGCGGCGGCCTTGGCGTCGATGATCTCGCCGCGCTTGGCGGGAATGACGGCCGACGAGTAGCGCTCGTCGACGAGTTCGACGGGCAGGTTGAAGCGGCCGTTCAGTTGATTCGCGAAGCGGCGCGCACGCAGGGTCATGTCGTGCTCCGCGCCGTCCGGATGGCGCGGCTCGCCCACGACGAGGCGCGCGGGGCGCCATTGTTCGATCAGGTCGCCGATGACCTTGAAGCGAGTCGCATTGTCGACCGCCTTGATGACGGACAGCGGTTGCGCCTGTCCCGTCAGGGTATTCCCCATGGCGATGCCGATGCGCTTGATGCCGAAGTCGAAGCCTAGAACGATGTCGACCATTACCGCTTGTCGCTCCGTAGGGCGGGCACCTCGTGCCCACGCGTGACGTCTGCGCTCGGTTGGCGTTCGCGTGGGCACAGTGGTGCCCACCCTACCACCGCATCAGGCATGACCTGCCTCCGATGCGAGCATGAGGGGATCGATCCCCAGCAGCTTGATGGCCGCGTTGTAGCGCTCCTCGATCGGCAGGTCGAACAGCACGCGCGCGTCGGCGCTCACCGTGAGCCAGCCGTTGCGGGCAATCTCTTCTTCCAGCTGGCCCGGACTCCACCCCGCATAGCCGATCGAGACGAGCATGCGGCGCGGGCCGGTGCCGTTGGCGACGGCTTCCAGTACGTCGATCGACGTCGTGAACGCGACGTCGTCGGTGACGCTCAGCGACGAGGAATAGCGGCCGCCGGGCGAATGCAGCACGAAGCCGCGGTCGTCCTGGACCGGGCCGCCGAACATGATAGGCTCGTCCTCGACGCTGGCGCGCAGCCCTTCCGCCACTTTCAGGTCGATGCGGTCGAACAGCACGTCCATGGTCATGTCGGTGGGCTTGTTGATGACGACGCCGAGTACGCCCTTCTCGTTGTGCTCGCAGATATACACGACAGTGCCGCCGAAGATCGGGTCATTCATGGACGGCATGGCAATCAGGAAATGATTAGCCAGGTTCAGCTGGGACGTGGATGCGCTCAACGTGCCGAGGAGAGGCGTATCTTCCTGGGGCATCCCGGGCATGGTTAGAGGCTTGCCGACCTTACTTTTTTTCATGCTCATACTCTCTGTTGGCTCACTCTCCGGGTTTACCGCGGTACCTGAAGCTGAAAAGCTGGACTTTTCGCTAGTTTACACCGAATTGCCCGACCGGCCACGGAAGCCGCTCGGCGGGGCAAACCTGAGAGATGGTAGACAGTAAAATTCTGGACTGCATTGACTCAACACACAGAAGATGACTCTGAGAAACTCGCTCGTCTGGTTCCGGCGCGATTTGCGCGTGGACGACCATGCCGCGCTGCATCACGCCCTGCTCTCCTCACGCCGGGTGGTTGGCGTGTTCGTGTTCGATACGGACATCCTGGCCGGCCTGCCGTCCGACGACCGGCGCGTTCAATTTCTGCTCGACAGCGTGCGCGAGCTGGATGCGCGCCTGCATGCAATGGGAGGTTATCTCATCGTGCGGCACGGGCGCGCCACGCAGGTGATTCCGGAATTGGCCGACGCGCTCGACGCGGAATCCGTATTTACCAACCGCGATGTCGAACCGCAGGCCATCGCCCGCGACCGCGCCGTGCAGGATGCCCTGCGCGCGGCCGGCCGCAGCCTGCAGACGTTCAAGGATCAAGTCATCTTCGAACAGGATGAAGTATTGACGCTGGCCGGCGGCCCCTATTCGGTTTTTACGCCGTACAAGAACGCGTGGCTGAAACGCCTCGCGCGCGAGCCGGAGGCGCTGCGGCCGTACGAGACGGCACCGCACGCGGGCGCGCTCGCGCCCCCGCCCGCGGACCACGCCCTGCCCGCGCTCGCGGATCTCGGTTTCGTCCCGAACGCGGCACCCATCGCGCATCCGGGCATGACGGGCGCGGGGGCGCTGCTGGCGCAATTCGGGCAGCGCCTCGCGCGCTACGACCACGACCGGGACTACCCGGCGCTGGACGCCACGTCGCACCTGTCGATCCACCTGCGTTTCGGCACGCTGTCGGTGCGCCGCCTCGTCGCGATGCTGCAGGCACGGATCGTGGACGGCACGGGCGGTCCAGGGGCGCCCGTGTGGCTGGCGGAACTGATCTGGCGCGAGTTCTACATGATGATCCTGGCACGCCATCCGCGCGTCGTCACGCAGTCGTTCAAGGCGGCCTTCGGCGCCGTCGCGTGGGACGACGGTGCGGAAGCGGATGCGCTGTTCGACGCGTGGTGCGCGGGCCGCACGGGCTATCCGCTCGTCGACGCCGCAATGCTGCAGCTGGAACGCACGGGGTTCATGCACAACCGCCTGCGCATGGTGACGGCCAGCTTTTTGACCAAGGACCTCGGCATCGATTGGCGCCGCGGCGAGCGCTGGTTCGCGCTGAAGCTGAACGATTACGAACTGGCGTCGAACAACGGCGGCTGGCAGTGGGCGGCGTCGACGGGATGCGATGCGCAGCCGTGGTTCCGCATCTTCAATCCCGTCACGCAGTCGAAACGGTTCGATCCGGATGGAGAGTTCATCCGGCAGTACCTGCCGCAGCTGGCCGGCTTGAGCGGGGCGGCCATTCATGCGCCGTGGCTGGCGCAGCCGGAGGTTTTACAGAAGGCCGGCGTCGTGCTCGGGAAGGATTATCCGGTGCCGGTGGTGGACCACGAAGCAGCGAGAGAGAAAACACTCGCGCGCTTCAAGGCGATCCGTGACCTGTAAACGTCATCCCCGCGGAGGCGGGGATCCAAGTTCTGCATGCGCGGCCGAAACGCGTGCAAATTGGGCCCCCGCCTCCGCGGGGGCGACGTTCATGTGTTACGAGTTTCGAGCAACCCCGTAATCGCCGCCAGCAACGCATCCTCCTGATACGGCTTGCCGAAATAGGCATCGACACCAAGCCCCAGCGCCACGTTGCGGTGCTTGTCCGCCGTGCGCGACGTGATCATGATGATCGGCAGCGCCGAAGTGGCGGCATCCCCGCGCACGTGGCGCGTGAGGTCGAAGCCGTCCATGCGCGGCATCTCGATATCGACCAGCATCAGGTCCGGACGCGTCTCCCGCATCTGCTCGAGCGCGTCGACGCCGTCCTTGGCCAGCAGCACGCGATAGCCCTCGCGCTCCAGCAGGCGCTGGGTGACCTTGCGCACGGTGAGCGAATCGTCGACGACCATGATGGTCGCGATGCGCGCGGCCGGCGCCGGTGCCGGCGCGGTTGCCGATGTATTCGCGACATGGCCGGGACGCGCGCCCGAGCCGGCGAGCTGCACCGGATCGAGGATCAGCACGATCTCGCCCGACCCGAGCACGGTGGCGCCGGCGATGCCCGGCATGCGCGCCAGCTGCGGCCCGATGTTCTTGATGACGACCTCGCGGTTGCCCAGCACCTCGTCCACCCGCACGGCGACGCGCGTGTTGCCGCTCCTGAGGACCAGCACCGGCGACGAGCGCTGGCCGCCGCTTTTTTGCCATGCGCCGCCCGGTTCGTGCAGCAGCGTAGGCAGGTAGTGCAGCGGGACGCTCTCGCCGTGGACGTTGATCGCCCCGGCGGCGAAGGCCGCATCGAGGTCGGCCTCGCGCACCTGCAGCACCTGCTCGACCAGCACGGCCGGCAGCGCATGCGTGCGCGGGCCGCTGGCGACGAGCACGACCTGCGTGACGGCCAGCGTGAGCGGCAGGTGGATGGCGAAGGCGGCGCCGCGGCCCGGCGTCGTCTCGACGTCGACGCGGCCGCCCAGCGCGCGCGCTTCCGAGCGCACGACGTCCATGCCGACGCCGCGGCCGGCCAGTTCGGTCAGCGTGTCCGCCGTCGAGAAGCCCGGCTCGAACACCAGCTCGGCCGCGTCCTGGTCGGACACGTCCTCGCCGTCGGCCAGCAGCCCGATGGACGCCGCCTTGGCGCGGATGCGGCCCAGGTCGAGGCCTGCGCCATCGTCGGCGAAACGGATCTCGACTTCGTTGCCCTGCTGGCTCACCTGCACGAGCAGTTCGCCCGTCTCCGGCTTGCCGGCCGCCAGGCGCTGGCCGCGCGGCTCGATGCCGTGCACGATGGCGTTGCGCAGCAGGTGTTCGAACGGCGCGGCCATGCGTTCCAGCACGCTGCGGTCGATCTCGACGCCGCCGCCGCGGATGTCCAGGTTGACGCGCTTGTCCATTTCCTTGGCGGTCTGGCGGGCGACGCGGAACAGGCGCTCCGAGAGGCTCGCGAACGGCACCATCCGCACCCGCATCAGGTCGCGCTGCAGCTCGCGCGTCAGGCGCGACTGCGCGGCCAGGTCGTCGGCCGCCGCCTCCACCGTGCGCGCCAGGCCGTCGTGGAACGAACCGACGTCGTTCACGCTCTCCGCCATCATGCGCGTCAGCTCCTGCAGGCGCGTGAAGCGGTCGAATTCGAGCGGGTCGAATTCGCGCTCGCCCGCGATCGACAGGCGCGACGCGATCTGCGATTCCGCCTGCATCTCCACCTCGCGCAGCTGGCGCCGCAGGTTGGCGAGGTTGTCGGAAAACTCGGCCAGCATGCCCTTCAGCGTGCCGACCTGCGTCTCCAGCTTCGAGCGCGTGATCGACACCTCGCCGGCCTGGTTGACGAGGCGGTCGAGGATATCGGCGCGCACGCGCACGAGCGGCGCACGGGCGGCCTGCTCGTCGGCGGGCGGCGCCGGCTGCGCGGGTTCCGGTGCCGGAGCAGGTTGGAGCACCGGCGCGCCCGGTTGCTGCAGCTGCTCGAACAGCAGCTGCGCCTGGTCGTAGTTGGCCAGCAGTTCGTCAAAGGCGGCCGGATTCGTCGTCCCGGCGTGCAGCATGTTCTCGATCTGCGTTTCCAGCGCATGCGTGTGCTGGCCGAGGCGCATCGCGCCGGCCATGCGCGCGCTGCCCTTCACCGTGTGCAGGGCGCGCAGCAGGCCTTGCGCGACGGCCACGTCGGCCGGGTTCTGCTGCCACTGGCGCAGGCCGTTGCCGATCTGCGGCAGCAGGTCCGCCGCTTCTTCCATGAAGACGGGCAGCAGGTCCGGGTCGAGGTCGTCGACGAATACCGGCTCCGCGGCCAGCACCGCGTCCGCTTCCGGTTCCGCGACGGGTTCGGGCACCGGGATGTCGAACAGCGCATCGACGTCGATGACCTCGTCCGCTTCGACCGGTGCGGGCGCGGGTTCGGCCTGCTCCAGCGTGGGCGCGGCGAACGGATCGTCGAAATAGGCATCGAACAGATCGTCGACGGCGCTCACGGCCGGATCTTCCTGGTGGGGTGCCGGCGTGCGCGGCGCCAGTTCCGTGCTGGCGGGCAGCGCCGGCGTACCGGTGACGAGCGGCGGATCCGCCAGGATGCTGGCATACGTGGCGGCGAACAGCGCGTCCAGGCGCTGCGCCAGTTCCGGCTCGGCGTCGGCGATGACGGCGTCGGCGCGCTGGCGGCCCAGCTCATCGCGCAGCGCTTCCAGGCGCGCCAGCAGTTCCGGCTGCGCGGGCGCCAGCTCGCCCAGCGCGAACACCTGCAGCATGATGCGCACGCGCTCGACCGTTTCGTCCAGCAGGTCGAACTGGGCGCCGTCCAGCGGCGGGACGGCCACCTGCAGCGCTTCTTCCAGCGCCGCGGCCAGTTCGCGCAGCGCGTTGAAGCCGACGGTGGCCGACGTGCCGCCCAGTGTGTGCGCCGCCTTCATGGCCTGCGCCGACACGGCGCGCAGCGGTTCCGCGCGCCAGCCGGCGAAGTCCTCGGCCAGCGTGCGCACCAGTTCCTCGGTCTCGCCGAGGTAGATGTTGTACAGCGGGAGCGGGATCTCGAGGTCGCCCACGTGCCGCACGTTCGCTTCCGACACGGGGAACGCGAGCACGTTGTCCGGCAGCTCGTCCGTGGACAGGGCCGGCAGCGGCGCGGGCGCCTCGTCCGGTGCGACGTCGAAGCCGGCGGCCGGTTCGACCGGTTCCGGCGGCGGCTCGGATGCGGCGGGCACGGCATCGAGCGCGCCGACCGTTTCCGGTGCCAGCTCGGCCGGCGCATCGACCGCAGGCACCTCCGGCGTCGACACGAGCGGCGCCGGCGCGTCCGCCAGCGCGAACGGCCCACCCTCCTGCACGCGCTGGGCTGCCTGCACGAGCGCCGCGCCATCGCGCCGCGATCCGCCGGCCGCGAGTTCGTCGACCCACGCGCCCAGCTCCGCATGCGCCTGCGCGAGCAGTGCCAGCAGGTCCGGCATGGCGGCGCGCGCCTCGGCCAGCCACAGGTTCATGACCTTTTCGATGGCCGCTGCCGCCGCGGCGAACTGCTCGAGGTTCACCATGCGGCTGCTGCCCTTGAGCGTGTGGAAGCCGCGGCGCAGGCGGGTCAGCGTGTCCTGGTCGGCCGGATTCGCTTCGGCGGCCGGCAATGCGGTGCCGACGACGTCCAGCACTTCGCGCGCCTCGCCGATGAAGATCTCCAGCAGTTCGGCGTCGACGGCATCCGGTGCCGTCTCCGGCGCAGCCTGCGGCTCCGAAGGCGCCTGTGCTTCGGCCTGTGCTTCGAGCGGCAGCTCGTGGAACAGGCCCGCGGCCGCGTCGAAGCGGTAGCGCCGGCGCGCGCCGTCGACGTTCTGCGCCAGCGCGTCCGTGAAGAAGCCGAGCGCGCCGATGTTGCGCGCCAGGTTGTCCAGCACGGCGCCGCGCGCCGCGGCATCCGGCGGCGTTTCGATCAGCGCGCGTACCTGGGCGCGCACGTGGCCGACGGCTTGCGTGGCCTGCTCCTGGTCGAGGATGGCCAGCGCGCCCTGCAGCTGGTGCAGCAGCGGGTCGACCTGTTCCAGGGACGCAATGCGTGCCGGGTCTTCGTAGTAGTCGTCGATGAGTTTCTCGACCTGGCGCAGGCCCGTGCGGATCTCGCCCGCCAGCACCGCGACGGTCTGGCCCTGCTGCAGCTCGCGCGCCATCTCGCCGTGCCACACCGGCGCGTCCGGCGGGGTCTCGCCGTGCGCGAGCGCGAGCAGGCGCTGGCCGACCGCTTCCGCGTGCTGGCCGAAGTCCTCGGGCAGCTGGCGCACCTGGTCCAGGCCGTGCTCGACGAACAGCATGGCCTCGGCCATCTCGAGGCTGAACTGGTCGCTGCGGCCGCCCGCCATCGATTCGCTGGCGGCCTGCCCCAGTTCGCGCAGCAGGTGCGCGAGCTGCGGCGCGCCCAGCTTCTCGCTGGCGCCGGCCAGCTTCGCCAGCGCCTCGTTGACCCCGCCGCCCGGCGCGTCGCCGCCTTCCGTGGCGACGCGGTCCCAGCCCTGCTTGGTCTCGATCAGCGCTTCCTTGGCATCCTTCAGCACCTCCGGATCGACCTTGCCGTAGCGGCGTTCCAGGTAATCGGCCGGCACCTGGCCGCCGACGTGGTAAGCGTCGCGCAGCTGGCGCGCCTCGGGCGTCGGCTCGGGCGCGGCCGAGATGAAGAACAGCGCGTCGCGCAGCAGCGCTTCCGGCAGCTCCGTATGGCCCTGCGCCTGGCGGCGCAGCTGCAGGTTGATCTGGCCGAACAGCTGCTTTACATACAGGTCGGGCGCCACCTGGCCGGTCGCGACGAGGTCGGCGACGGCCTGCAGCGCCAGCCAGAACGCATGATTTTCCGCCTGCGGCTGGCCGTCGACGACGCCCGCCAGCGCATCGCGCATCGCGGCCGCCTGGGCGCGCTGGGCGTCGACGTCCTGGCTGCGCAGGAACGGCAGCAGCACCTTTTCGAATGCGGCGCGGGTCGCGGCGTAGTCCGGCATCGGGCCGGCGCCGCCAGCCGGCAACAGCGCCGGGGCGAGATCCAGCACGAGCATCTGGCCCGGGTGCACCCTTTCTACGCCCGATAACTCCTGCAGCGCGCGGTAGTACGGGAACAGGCGCACGGGCTGCGGCGCCGCGCCGTCCAGCAACTCTTCCAGGTATTCGACCAGCGCCCGATACGCCTCGCCCACGGCGCCGGCACGCTCAAGCTCGAGCGCCAGCGTGCCATCCTTGAAGCGGTCGATGACCTGTTCGGCCGCCTCGCTCAGGCGTTCGACGCCGGCCACGTCGACCATCTGCAGTGCCCCGTGGGCCTGGTGCAGGTGCGACTTGGCATGCAGCAGCAGCGTGGGCTGCGCTTCCGGCGTGCGGCCAGCCGCATCCTGCAACGCCTTGGCGGAACGCCCGAGGGCATCGCGGATTTCACCGATGACCCAGGACAGGGGGCCGGTGTCGAAAGGCGGTGCGGCGGATGCGTGCGAAAACTGGGTCATGTGGGCAAAAGTGAGATGCTCAGGCGGCGACGCGGAAGCGCGACACCGAATTCTTCAGTTCCTGCGCGAGCGCCGCCAGCTGCCGGATCGACTGCGCGGTCTGCTGCGTGCCGCCCTGTGCCTGTTCGGTGATCGCGAGGATGTGCTGCATATTATGCGCCACGCCGTTCGCGGACGTCGCCTGCAAGCCCGCGGCGACCGCCATCCCCTGGATCAGCTCCGCCAGGCGGTTCGACACGCGCGAGATGTCGGCCAGCGCGGCGCCGGCCGCGTCGGTCGTGCGCGCGCCCTCGACGACGCCCTGCGTCGACTTTTCCATTGCCGCCACGGCGTCGTGCGTGTCGGTCTGGATGGTGCGCACCAGCGCGCCGATCTGCTTGGCCGCTTCGGCCGACCGTTCCGCCAGCCGCTGCACTTCTTCCGCCACGACCGAGAAGCCGCGTCCCGCCTCGCCGGCCGACGCGGCCTGGATCGCGGCGTTCAGCGCCAGCACGTTGGTCTGCTCCGTGATGTCGGAAATGAGTTCGGTGATCTCGCCGATCTCCTGCGACGATTCGCCCAGGCGCTTGATGCGCTTGGAGGTTTCCTGGATCTGCTCGCGGATCTCGCCCATGCCGCGGATGGCGTTCTGCACCGCCGTCGCGCCCTGCTCCGCCGCCGCCACCGACTGGCGCGCCACCTCGGCCGACTCCTTCGCGGAGCTGGACACGTCCGTGATCTCGCCGGCCATGCGCAGCATCGTGGCCGACGTGTCCTGGATCTCGCGCGCCTGCTGGCCCGCCGCGACGAGCAGCCGGCTCGACACCTGCTGCGCGTCGTTCGACGCCTGCGTCACCTGTTCCGCCGTATCGATCACGCGCACGACGAGGCCGCGCAGCTCTTCCACCGTGTAGTTGACGGAGTCGGCGATGGCGCCCGTGATGTCTTCCGAGACGGTGGCATAGACCGTCAGGTCGCCGTCCGCCACTTCCTGCAATTCGTTCATCAGGCGCAGGATCGCGGCCTGGTTCTGGTCGTTGGTGGCCTTCGCTTCCTCTTCCTTGGCCTGGGCCAGCAGGCGCATCGCCTCCGCTTCCTGGCGGCGCGCGTCGGCGCCGCGGGTGCGGTTGCGCGAATCCTGCAGCATCACGCGCGAGATGCTGCCCGCCGTGACGAGGGTGAAGATCGATGCCGCCACGAGCACCCACAGCCACATGTCCGTGCTGCCCGCGCCGGCGCGGTACGATGCCTGCAGGCCGGTCAGCTGGCGGCGCAGCGTCTCGTTGTCGCGGAAGATCGTCTGCTCGGCGGCCTTGGCGGCCGTCATGTCGGACAGTTTATCCAGGAAGGTGGAGATCAGCTTCTGGCAGATGTCGAATTTCGACCGCACTTCTTCCAGCTTGGCGCGCAGCTCCGGGTCGCGCAGCGGGGCCAGGCCCAGCGCGGCGCTGCCGTTCAGCAGGCCGTCGACGGTGGCGCGGAACGTGGTCGTGTCGCGGCCCATCTGGAACGCGGTCTCGGGACGGATGCCGCCCGACGTGAGGAATTCGCTGGCGCTGCGCGACAGGCGCTGCGTCAGCATCATCATGCGGCCCAGCGCCGCCAGTTCGCGTGCGCTGCCGCCGCGCGCCGTGCGTTCGGTGAGGATATCTTCCGTCAGCGCCAGCATGTCCGGCGCCAGCACGTCGAGCTGCTTCAGGTTCTTGTCGAAGGCGACCAGCTCCGGCTTCATCTTGAGGATGCTGGCGGCGGCCGCGTCGGACACGTTCCACTTCTTGCGCACGGCGGCCAGCTGCGCGGCCAGGTCGCCCGACGATGCGGGAATCGCGTTGCCGTTGAAGTCGCCGCCGCGGGCCAGCAGGTCGAGGTCGTGCGACAGGGCGATGCGGCTGTCCTGCAGCTGCGTGAACGCGTCCGGCACGCCCTGCATCGCGTTCGGCGCGGCCTTGCCCACGCGCTGCGAGTGCATCAGCGCTTCGCTGGCGATCTGGGTCTGGCCGCTGGCGATCGCGCCACTGCCGGCATTGCGCCACAGCGACAGCAGCGTGAGCAGGATGCCGATGCCGAAGGCGACGAGCAGGATGCGCAGCTGGCGCGGCAGGGACAGATGGCCGATGAGCGGCAGGCGCAGGTCGTCGTCGCCACCGGCCGTTCCGCTGGCAGCTTCCTCCGCATGGCGGCGCTTGCGCCGGGCGAGCTGGCCGAGGCGCCGCGCGGCGTCATCGGCGGAACCCGTCGATGGCGTGCCGCTGACCGGGCCGGCGGGTACCGTGCCGGGGCCGAACTGCGTGTCGGGCGACGCCAGCACCGTGCCGGACGCCTGCGCGTCGCCGCCCCCGTCCTTGGGGAAGAAATTCATCGACAGTTTGGATACGAATCCCATGCGAGCTCCAGTACAAAAATTCTTACAACCTGTTCGGTGGGCGCACCGTGCCCGCGCGCAACGCCAACAAACCGCGAACGTCACGCGTGGGCGGAGCGCCGCCCACCCTACCGTGCGACCTGCAGGAAGCGTTCCTCGCGGGCGAGGGCGGCCAGCGACAGCGGGGTCCAATCCTGGCCGCCCGCCTCGCGCAGGCCGACGACCTTCGCCACGAGCAGCGCGCACGGAAAGCCGAGGGCGGGTCCGAACGTCACGAGCCGCGTGCCGGGCGTTGGCGCCGCCTCCGGATCGAGATAGCGCGCCAGGTCGACGACGCCCAGCAGGTTGCCGCGCACGTTCGCGAGGCCGAGATACCAGGGCTGCGTGAGCGGCACGGCGGCCAGCGGCGGCAGCGGCACGATCTCGCCCGCTTCGACGAGGTCGAGCAGGTAGCGCACGCCGCCGATCTCCACGCCCAGCTGGTGCGCGCGCGCGCCGCTGCTCGTGCGCGCGGCCTGCATGCGCTCGAGCAGCTGTTCCTGGTACTGGCGCAGGCGCGCGCGCCGGGCCGCGCCCTTCTGTCCGGCGGCGTCGCTGACGTCCATCTCAGGCGCCGAGCGTGGCGATCGTGGCCAGCAGCCTGGCCGGATCGACGGGCTTGACGAAATAATCCTTCGCGCCCTGGCGCATGCCCCAGATGCGGTCGGTTTCCTGGTTCTTGCTGCTGCAGATGATGACGGGGACGGACGCCAGCTCCGGATCGCGCGCGATCGAGCGCGTCACCTGGAAGCCGTTCGCGCCTGGCATCACCACGTCCATCAGGATCAGTTCCGGACGCTCGGCGCGGATCTTGGCCAGCGCCTCCTCGCCGTTGTCGGCGGTGGTGACGGTGAAGCCGTTGCGCACGAGGATGTCGGTCAGGTAGTAACGTTCGGTCGGGGAATCGTCGACGATCAGGATTTTTTGTATGGCCACGGTGGGCTCCGCAACGTTGGAATCAGGCAGCCGCGTCGGTCCGGCCCTGCGCATGGTCGCGCACGGCCGCCAGCAGGCTGTCCTTGGAAAAAGGTTTGGTCAGGTAGGCGCTCGATCCGACCATCGCGCCGCGCGCACGGTCGAACAGGCCGTCCTTGGAGGACAGCATGATGACCGGCGTGGCATGGAATTTCGCGCTCTTCTTGATCAGCGCGCAGGTCTGGTAGCCGTCCAGGCGCGGCATCAGGATGTCGCAGAACACCAGGGACGGCTGATGGTCGTTGATCTTGGCCAGCGCGTCGAAGCCGTCTTCGGCCAGTACCACGCGGTAGCCGGCCTGCGTCAGGAAGATTTCGGCGGACCGACGGATCGTGCTGCTGTCGTCGATCACCATGATCGTCAGGCCTGTCGGTTGCGTCGTCATATTCGTTTCACTTCAGCATGAACCCGCAAGATAGCATAGGGGCTGCGGCTTGTGCATGAAGTGTTGCGTTACGTCAACTTGCCGTATGACGACTCATTGACGGGATGACACGAAACATTGGCGGGACGTTATTTCACGTTGATGAATCGACAATGAACCGCTCAGATCGCGGTCATTTCGAAGTCGTCCTTGCGCGCGCCGCATTCCGGGCACGTCCAGTTCATAGGCACGTCGGCCCAGCGGGTGCCCGGCGCAATGCCGTCGTCCGGTGCGCCGGCGGCCTCGTCGTAGACCCAGCCGCAGATCAGGCACATCCACGTCTGGTACACCTGTGTTTCAGTACTCACTTCGATTTCCTCTTTTCGGTTCAGATAAAATGACAGGGAAAGGTATAGTATTCTACCCGCTGTGCAAAACCAAACGTCTCCACTCATCCTCACGTTCGGGCCCGCCGACCCGGTCGGGGCGCTGGGCATCCAGTCCGACGTGACCGTCTTCGCCATGCATGGCTGCCACGCCCTCTCGGTCGTGACGGGTTTGCTCGTGGCGGATTCCGCGCGCGTGGACGACATCCAGCCGACCGACCACTCGCTCGTCGTGGAACAGGCGCGCATGCTGCTCGAGGACATGCCCGTGGCCGCCATCAAGGTCGGCACCCTGGCCAGCCTGGAGCAGATCGCGGCGGTGGCGGAGATCGTGTCCGACTATGCCGACGTGCCGCTCGTGCTCGACCCGTTCACGTCGTCGCTGCCCGATTGCGGCCCGCGCGACGACGACATGCTGACCCTCATTCATCAACTGCTCGTCCCGCAGGCCAGCGTCTTCATGCTGTCGCAGCCGGAACTGGCGCGCCTGGCCGACTGCTGGCGCGACCCGGGCAGCATCGCCACCGTCGCCGAGGACGCGGCCGAGCTGACGGGCCTCGGCTGCGGCCACGTGCTCGTGACGGGCGTCGGCGGCGGCGACGGCAGCCGCTGCAACGAGTTGTACGAGCCGGACGGCCTGGCCACCGCCCTGCCCTGGGCGCAGCTCCTGCCCGGCCCGTTCGTCGGCGCCGGCAACACGTTGTCGGCCGCTTTGGTGGCGCGGATGGCGCGCGGCGATGGCGCGGCGGACGCCCTGCCCGGGGCCCAGGACTACCTCACCGGCGCCCTCGTCCATGCCTGCCGCTTCGGCATGGGCCGGCTCATCCCGAACAAGATCTTCCGCGCTCCCGGCGCGGCCTGCTAACCCCGCCGGCGCCTGCGCCCGGGATTCATCCAGACAACCATGACCGCCACGTCCGACACCACTTCGAAAAACGACATCCTGTTCGCCCGCGCCCAGCAGACCACGCCGGGCGGCGTGAACTCGCCCGTGCGCGCCTTCCGCTCCGTCGGCGGCACGCCACGCTTCATCACGCGGGCCGAGGGGCCGTATTTCTGGGACGCGGACGGCAAGCGCTACATCGACTACATCGGCTCCTGGGGCCCGGCCATCGTCGGCCACACCCATCCGGACGTGGTGAAAGCCGTGCAGGACGCGGCCGCGCGCGGCCTGTCGTTCGGCGCGCCGACCGAGGGCGAGATCGAGATCGCCGAGGAAATCTGCCGCCTCGTGCCGTCGATCGAGCAGGTGCGCCTCGTCTCGTCCGGCACGGAAGCGACGATGAGCGCGCTGCGCCTCGCACGCGGCGCCACCGGCCGCGACAAGATCGTCAAGTTCGAAGGCTGCTACCACGGCCACGCCGATTCCCTGCTGGTCAAAGCCGGTTCGGGCCTGCTCACGTTCGGCAACCCGACGTCGGCCGGCGTGCCGGAAGACTTCGTCAAGCACACCATCGTCCTCGACTACAACAACATCCCGCAGTTGGAAGATGCGTTCCAGTCGATGGGCGACACCATCGCCTGCGTGATCGTGGAAGCCGTCGCCGGCAACATGAACCTGATCCGCGCGACGCCGGAATTCCTGCAGCGCATGCGCGAACTGTGCACGGAATATGGCGCCGTGCTGATCTTCGACGAAGTGATGTCGGGCTTCCGCGTCGGCATCGGTGGCGCGCAGGCGCTGTACGGCATCGTGCCGGACCTGACCGCGCTCGGCAAAGTGATCGGCGGCGGCATGCCGGTCGCCGCGTTCGGCGGCCGCGCGGACCTGATGCAGAAGATGGCGCCGATCGGCCCCGTCTACCAGGCGGGCACGCTGTCCGGCAACCCGGTCGCCGTCGCCGCCGGCATGACCACGCTGAAGCTGATCCAGCAGCCGGGCTTCTACGAGCACCTGACGGCGCAGACGAAGAAACTGGTCGACGGCCTGACGGCGGCCGCGAAGGAAGCCGGTATCGCGTTCTGCGCGGACAGCGTCGGCGGCATGTTCGGCCTGTATTTCGCCGACACGATCCCGTCCAGCTACGGCCAGATGATGGCCGGCGACAAGGAGCGCTTCAACCGCTTCTTCCACGGCATGCTGGACGAAGGCGTGTACTTCGCGCCCGCGATGTTCGAAGCAGGTTTTGTCTCGGCCACGCACGACGATGCCGTGATCGCCGAGACGGTCGAAGCGGCCCGCCGCGTGTTTGCCCGCCTGGCGTGACCGCGCCCGGCCCGACATGCCGTTCAAGCTGTTCCGCCGCCTCACCGACAACGCCACGCTGAAATCGCTCGGCCCCGGCCTGATCACGGGCGCGGCCGACGACGACCCGTCCGGCATCGCGACGTATTCGCAGGCCGGCGCGCAATTCGGCTTCAACACGCTGTGGACGCTGGTGCTGACCTACCCGTTCATGGTCGGCATCCAGCTCGTGTCGGCACGCATCGGGCGCGTGACGGGGCGCGGGCTCGCGGCCAACATCCGCCGCGCGTATTCGCCCTGGCTCCTGTACGCCATCGTCGCGCTGCTGCTCGTTGCCAACGTCATCAACATCGCGGCCGACATCGCCGCGATGGGCGAGGCGCTGCGCCTCGTGACGGGCACCGGCTCCAGCCACCTGTATGCGCTCGGCTTCGGCCTGCTGTGCCTCGCGCTGCAGGTCTTTTTGCCGTATGCCACCTACGTGCGCTACCTGAAATGGCTGACCCTGGGCCTGCTGGCCTACGTCGCGACGGCGTTCGCCGTGCACATGCCGTGGACGGAAGTCCTTGCGCGCACCGTGTGGCCCCATTTCGCCTTCACGAAGGATGCCGTCGCCCTCATCGTCGCCGTGTTCGGCACGACGATCAGCCCCTACCTCTTCTTCTGGTAGGCGTCGCAGGAAGTCGAGGAGATCCGCAACGACCACCACGCGCGCGCCCTGCGCACGCGCCCGCGCGACGCCGCCGCGCAACTCAGGCGCATCAAGGCCGACACCTTGATCGGCATGGGCTTTTCCAACCTCGTCGCCTTCTTCATCATGCTGACGACGGCCGTCACCTTGGGCGCGCACGGCATCACGGACATCCAGTCGTCCGCGCAGGCGGCCGAGGCGCTGCGGCCGGTGGCGGGCGAGTTCGCGTTCCTCGCGTTCGCGCTGGGCATCGTCGGCACGGGCATGCTCGCCGTGCCCGTGCTGGCGGGATCGGCTGCATATGCCGTCACCGAGAGCTTCCGCTGGCGCAACGGCATGGACCTGAAGGTCGTCGAGGCGCGCGAGTTCTACGGCATCATCGCGCTGGCCACGCTGGGCGGCGTCGCGCTCGACTTCGCCCCGGTCGACCCGATCGCCGCGCTGGTGCTGTCCGCGCAGATCAACGGCGTCATCGCCGTGCCGATCATGGCCGTCATGATGCTGCTCGCGCATAACCGCAAGATCATGGGCGGCTACACGTTATCCACACGCCATACCGTGATCGGCTGGATCGGCGTGGCGGTGATGCTGGTGGCCGTCGTGGCCATGTTTGCAACGATGTGACCGGTCGATCGTCCCCCACGCGTGGGGCTGCACGGGCGCGGCGACCGTATGTACGATGCGGTCCACATCGACCATCCATCAGGAGCCCCACCATGCAAACCACGACCGTTACTCCCCTGCCGCAACCGCAGTTCTCGCGCGCAGGCATCATCTGGATCAAGCTGGCCGTCCTCTACCTCATCTTCGGGATCTCGCTGGGCATCGCCATGGGCGCCAGCCAGAATTTCACCTTGCGCCCCGTGCACGCCCACGTCAACCTGCTGGGCTGGACGACACTGGCGCTCGCCGGCCTGATCTACAGCGTGTTCCCGAAGGCGGGCGAGAGCCGCCTCGCGCGCCTGCACTTCTGGCTGCTGAACCTCGCATTGCCCGTGATGATGGTCGCGCTCTCCATGCTGCTGCTGGGTCACATGGCCTTCGCGCCGGCGTTGGTGATCGCGGAAATCATCGCCGCGCTGGCCATCCTCGCGTTCGCCGCGAATCTGTTCGTGAATCTGAAGCAATAACGAGCCGCTCTCCGGTTATACTTTCCGGATAATAAAACCGGAGAGAGGCAACGACATGGCTGTGCGTATCATCCGCCGCATTATTCCCTGTTCCTGCGCCGTACTGATCGCGGCAAGCGCTTTGTTCGCCGGCACCGCCGGCGCCGCAACGACCAACCCAGGAACCAGCATGGACAAGAAAACCGTATCGCTCGACACCATCCGCCGCCAGGAGCAGGCGCTGCAGTTCACGTCCTTCGACAACGACGCGGCGCTCGCGATCGGCAACAGGATCGTCGAGCAGGCGAAGGCGGACAAGGTCGCCGTCACGATCGACATCACGATCAACCGCAATCCGCTGTTCTTTTATGCGATGGCGGGCACGAGCCCGAACAACGTCGACTGGATCCGCCGCAAGAGCAACCTCGTGAACCGCACGGGTCACGCGTCGTTCTTCGTGCACACGGAAGCCGTCAACGCGGGCCGCGACTTCGACAACCTGCCCACGTTCGACTCGAAGGACTATGCCGCGCACGGCGGCTCGTTCCCGATCGTCATCAAGGGGACGGGCCAGGTCGGCACGATCACCGTGTCCGGCCTCGCGGGCGTGGACGACCATGCGATGGTCGTGCGCGCGCTGAAGTGGTATTTGAAGGCGGACGACGTCGCGCTGTAACTTATTTCAGCCAGCCCCGGTGCCGGAAGTAGAGGAACGGGGCGATCGCGCTGACGACCATCAGGCCCAGCGACCAGCCGTAGCCGAACTTCCAGTGCAGTTCCGGCAGGAATTCGAAGTTCATGCCGTAGATGCTGGCGATCAGGGTCGGCGGCAGGAACGCGACCGAGGCCACCGAGAAGATCTTGATGATCTTGTTCTGGTTGATGTTGATGAAGCCGACGGTGGCGTCCATCAGGAAGTTGATCTTGTCGAACAGGAACGACGTGTGGCCATCGAGCGATTCGATGTCGCGCAGGATCTGGCGCGCCTCCTCGAACTGTTCCGCGTTCAGCAATCGGCCACGCATCAGGAAGCTGACGGCGCGGCGCGTGTCCATCATGTTGCGGCGGATGCGGCCGTTCAAGTCTTCCTCGTGGGCGATCGCATTCAGCGCGGAGGCCGCGTCCTGGTCGGTGAATTCCTTCTGCAGCACGCGCTGGCTGACGTCTTCCAGGCTCTCGTAGATGCCTTCCAGCGCATCGGCCGAGTACTCGGCGTCGGTCGCGTACAGGTCCAGCAGCACGTCCATGTAGTCCTCGATCGACCCGGGCCGCGAGCGCGCGCGCAGGCGCACGAGGCGGAACACGGGCAGGTCGTCCGTGTGGACCGAGAACAGGATCTTCTTGGCCAGGATGAACGCGACCGTCACGATGCGCGACGGGCCGTCCTCTTCCTCGCGCAGGAAGTCGGTGCGCAGGTGCAGGTCGCCGTTTTCCGCTTCGTAGTAGCGCGCGGACGCCTCGATGTCCTGGACTTCGTCCTCGCCGGGCAGGATCACGTCATAGGTCGTCTTGACCCAGGCGCGCTCCTCGTCGGTCGGGTCGAGCAGGTCGACCCAGACGGCAGGCGCGTTCTCCAGATCGGCGCGCGACGCGATGGGTATCTGGTTCAGTCGGCCATTTTGTAGGACAAATACATTGATCATGCGCTGCTTTCTCGGCCGGATTCGGAAACAGCGCAAGTGTACCTGTAAGCCCTGAGGGCGGCCAGCCTAAAGCAGATGAAACCGGGGTCAGAGCCCGATTTTTGGAAATATCCTGAGCAAACTTGTCGGCAATGCGTTGTCCGATTCAGCATGCTCTTGAGTTATTGCCAAAATCCGGGCTCTGACCCCGGTTCAGGGCAATTCCGCTGCGTTCATGCGGCGCTGGATGATGGCCGTGCGGCGCGCCAGGTAGTTGGTGTCGCGGTGGCGGTCGTAATAGCGCGGGTTCGGCAGCATCACCGCGAGGCGGGCGGCCTGGGCGGCGTTCAGGTTCGCGGCCGGGATGCGGAAATAGTGGCGCGCCGCGGCTTCGGCGCCGAACACGCCGCGGCCGAATTCGACGACGTTCAGGTAGATCTCGAGGATGCGTTCCTTGTCCATCACCGCTTCCAGCATGTAGGCGATGACCAGTTCCTGGCCCTTGCGCAGGTAGTTGCGCGAGCCGGACAGGAACAAATTCTTGGCCAGCTGCTGGGTGATCGTCGAGCCGCCGCCCACGACCCGGTGCTTCTTGTTGTTGCGCTCGTACGCCTTTTCCAGCGCGTCCCAGTCGACGCCGTCGTGGTCGACGAAATTGGAATCCTCGGACGCGATCACGGCGCGCTTGAGGTTGTTCGAGATGCGCGCGTACGGCACCCACACCTGCTCCAGCTTCGCGTTCGGATTCTGCTCGCGCAGCGCCGACAACTGCTGGCGCATCATGCTTGTGGACGACGGGTTGAACTGCGTCCACCAGCACACCATCGCAAAGAAATACAGCTGCAGCAGGACGACGAGCAGCAGCGGCCCGAGGACGATCCATTTCAGCCAGCGCCGCCCGCCGGTTTTTGCGCGCGCGGGCGCGCCCGCCTTGAGCGTGCCGATGCCGCTCATGATGCGCGCATGCGGGCCAGCAGGGCCGACGTCTCCGGCCGCACGCCGCGCCACGTGAAGAATGCTTCCGCCGCCTGCTCGACCAGCATGCCGAGGCCATCGCGCACGGTCGCGCCGTGAGAGGCCGCGAACGCCATGAACGGCGTCGGCTCCTTCCCGTACATCATGTCCAGCGCCAGCGTCCCCGCGCGGAAGGCCGACGCGGGCACGGGCGGCAGGTCGGCCGACAGGCTGGCCGACGTCGCGTTGACGACGACGTCGAACGCACCCTCGATGTCGGCAAACCCGCAGGCGCTGATCTGCCCCGGGCAAGCCACGTGATCGGCAAAGTGGGACACGAGCGCATCGGCCGTCGCGCGCGTGCGGTTGGCGATCACGATCGCTTCCGGCTTCTCGTTCAAAAACGGCAGGATGACGCCGCGCGCCGCGCCGCCCGCGCCCAGCAGCAGGACGCGCTTGCCGGTGAGCGGCACGCCGGCGTTCCTGACGATGTCCGCGACGAGGCCCGGACCGTCCGTGTTGTCGCCGACGATCTCGCCATTTTCGAAGCGCAGCGTGTTGACGGCACCGGCCAGGCGCGCCCGCGCTTCCAGCCGGGTGGCCAGCGCGGCCGCTTCCAGCTTGAACGGGAGCGTCACGTTGGCGCCGCGGTAGCCTTGCGCGACGAGGTCGCGGACCGTGTCCGCAAAACCGTCGAGCGGCGCCAGGCAGCGCACGTACGAGATGTCCTGGCCGGTCGCGGCCGCGAAGGCGGCGTGGATGTCCGGCGATTTGCTGTGGGCGATCGGGTTGCCGATCACGCAATATTTATCCGTCATGAAGTCTCCTGTTATCCTTCGCCGCGCAGTTCGGCCTGCAGTTTTTCTTCGCGGGTGAATTTGAAGCGGGTGACGACGATCCAGAGGTCGTCCTTGTCGGTCGAACGCATATTGGCCGGGAACTTGCCGAACGGCGCGGCGCGGCGGACGATCGCCAGCGCGGCCTTGTCCAGCGCCGGATTGCCGGAACTGCGTTCGATGCGCGGCCCGCCTTCTTTTTCGTACAGCGTGCCGTCCTGGAAGATCGGGATGTAGACGACCAGCTCGCCGTACAGCTTCTTGCCGTTCTGCTGCGGGAAGTTCAAGGTGCCGACCTCCTCCACGCGCTTCTGCATCGCCTTGTAGTACATGGCGTAGCCGACCTCGCGCGTGCTGGGGCTGATGAACGTCTTTTTCGGGCGCTTGTTCTCGTCGGCGATGCGCTGGGTGATCTCGGCCGTCATGCGCGCGATCGCCTTGGTGGAGTCGAGGTTGTCCTCGCCCGTGCGGCTGGGGTCGGGCTTCGTCTGTTCGGCCACGGGGGCGCTGTTGAACTGCGACTGGCGCATCTTCGTCAGCACGCTTTTCTGCTGCTGTTCCAGTTCCGCGATGCGGCGTTGCAGGGCCTTGATACTGTCGCCATTCTCGACCTTGCGCAGGTCCGGCAGGGGCGACTGGGCGCGGCCGGCATCGGCATTGCCGCCGCCGTCCAGGTTGGCCTGGGCCAGCGCGTCCGCCTTGACGGGGGCACGCGCATGCTTCGCGTTGACCAGGATGACCTCCAGGCCCGGATCGGCCGGCTGCAGCCGGAACGCGTCCGGCGCGGCGAAACGGACCGCCAGCAGGGAGGCGTGCGCCAGCACCGAGCAGGTGATGGCGATCATCAGGGGGCGGTTGTGTCGGAGGGTGTTCACGCGCTGCGGGGTGGGACGGTTGGGGTCATGGAACTCCCCATTCTACCGTGCAGGCCGGCCGATTTGCGAGCCTTGCGGAAAGACCCGACCGCTGAAGTCACCACTAACGCAACAGGATCTTGTCGACGTGTCAACGATCGGTATCAGTCACACATCACGCGGCCTGCTCGCCCGTGACGTCGGTCTGCGTTTCCGGATCGGTGACGGCCACCGCGCCCTCGGCCTCGGCCGCTTCCGCTGCCGCCGCCTCGCCCGTGTCTTCTTCCTCGTCCAGGCCCAGCTCCTCGGCCGCCTCCGGCGCCACGGCCGCGACTTCGAGCAGGCGCGCCTCCAGCGCCAGGTCGACCTCGTCCCAGCGCACGATGTCCAGGCGGACCTGCGCGCCGCGCGCCGCCTGCGGCATGCCCGGCAGGCGGATCACGAGCGGGATCTCGACGAGGCGCAACACCTCGTCCTTCAGCACGACGGCCTCGACCTGCCTGGCGTTTTCCTGCGCCAGCCAGCGCAGGCACCAGTAACGCTCCATGTTCTGCTGGAAGTCGTTATAGGCCGAGTACGCGGCGTCGAACGCGGAGACGATCGAGAACAGCGTGGCATCGCGGTGCTTGAACGGGGCGACGAGCGGCGCCGTCACGCCATTGCTGGCGCACGCGAGGATCTGCCACTGGTTCACGAGGTCCGTATAGCGGCGCAGCGGCGACGTCGACCACGCATATTGATCGACGCCGAGGCCCTGGTGCGGCGCCGCGTGCGTCACCATGCGCACCTGCATCTTGGCGGCCCAGCCGCCGGCGCCCGGGCCCTGCGAGCGGTAGATGCCCGGCACGCCACAGTCGTGCAGCAGCTTGCCCCACGTGCTGTTCGCGAAGATCATCAGCTCGGCCACGATCTTGTCCAGCGGCGCGCCGCGCTTGCGGCGCACGATCGTGACGACGTCGTCCTCGACGTAGAAATTGAAGTCGACGCGGTTCGCCTGCTCCGGCTTCAGGCCAAACGCCTCGCGCTTCTTCATGCGGCCCGCCTCCAGCTGCAGCGCCCATTGCCACAGCAGGCCCAGTTCCGTCTTGTGCGGGTAGTCGCCTTCGCCGTTGTTCAGCGTCTCCTCGTTGACGACGTCGTCGAGGTCGTTGTGGCGCAGGTTGTTCTTGATGGGCACGCGCTCGGCGCGGGTCGTCGTCGAGAGCACGGTCCACGTGGCCGGATCCAGCACGGCATACAGCGACAGCGCCGGGCAGTCGTTGCCCTCGGCCAGCGTGTAGGCGTCGACGACGTCGTCCGGCAGCATCGTGATCTTGTCGCCCGGCATATACACGGTCGACATGCGCGCGCGGGCGATCTTGTCGATGGCGTCGTCCGGACGGATGCCCAGGCCCGGCGCCGCGATGTGGATGCCCACGCGGACGGTGCCGTCGTCCAGCTTTTCGACGGAGAACGCGTCGTCGATCTCGGTGGTCGTCACATCGTCGATCGAGAACGCGGCCACGTTCGCCAGCGGCAGGTCGGCGGGCGGGGTCGGCACGGCGACGGGCGGGAAGCCGGCGCCGCGCGGGAAGTGTTCGAACAGGAAGCGGCCCATGTGCAGCTCTTTCGCCGACGCGATGCCGCCCGTGGACAGCATCAGGCGCGGGGCCGTCGTCTGCAGCTCGTCGGCGGCCGTTTCGAGCGCCTTGTATTCGATGCTGTTCTTGTCCGGCTTGAACAGCAGTTGCTGGACGAGCGGCTGCATCGCCTGCGGCAGCGTGCCGGCCTTCAGTTCCTCGACATACGCAGCCTGCACGATGGCCTGTTGCTTCTTCTTTTCGATGCCGGCCAGCGCCGCGCGCAGCGATTGTTCCGGCGCCGCCTTGTAGCGGCCGCGGCCCTTCTTGTAGAAATAGATCGGCGCGCCGTGCAGCGCCAGCACGAGGCCGGCCGCTTCGAACGGCAGCGGCGCGTGGCCGAAGTACTCGGCGCCCAGTTCCGCGAATCCGAATTCTTCCTGGCCCGCGACTTCCCACAGGAATTCCAGATCGACGTCCGCCGCGACGGCCTTCGCCTGTTCCAGCAAGGTCGCGGGGTCCGGCTTGTCGAACTGCAGCATCACGTCGCGCGCCTTGACCTTCGTACGCTTCCCGCTCGGCATTTCGACCTGGTAGGCCTCGCCCGCCTGCGACAGCACGGTGCCGACCTTGAAATCGCCGGACTCTTCGAAAAATAAGTTCATTTTGTATTCGTATTCATATTAAATGCGGTCGCCTCGAGATCGAGCACCTCGGGCAGGAAGACCTCGGTGACCAGCAGCAGTCCCTGGCGGCGGCGGTACACGCAGCGCCGCGCAAAATAAGTGTCGCGCGCCGGCCCGTTCCGGCCGAGCGCGGCATGCACGCGCGCCACCAGCGGATGGCCGGGACGCAGCCGCGCGAATTCGAGCGCCCCGCGCGTGACCCGAGGATCGTAAAACAGCGTGGTGCCGAGCGAACGTTCGCCCAGCGCCGAAAACAGGGGCCAGTCGCTCGCGCTCGCACTCATCGGCACGACGGTGTGGCCGTACACGACCGGTTGCCCGTCGCAGCGCAGCAGCACTTCGCGTTCCCACACGCGCCGGGGCCGCGCCAGACCGATCGCGTCGGCCTCGTCCGCCAGGCAGACGTTGCCCGCCTGGCGCAGTTTCTGTACCCGGAAATGCCGGCTGTGCGCGATCAGGCGCGCCGTCAGCGAACCCGGCGTCGTCAGCCAGTCGCGCATGACGGCCGGCGCGCCCGTACCGTCCGGATGCGCCAGCCAGCGGGCCCGGCGCAGCGACGCGGGCCTCACTGACGATGGTCCGATCCGGCGTCGCCTTCGTCTGGATTATCCGTCAGGCAGAACGCCAGCACCTCATCGACATACTGCTCGAATTCCGACACCGCGTGGTCGCTGCCCTGGATGACGTGCTGGTGCGCGCCCGCGTAATGCGCAACCATGTCGCGGTAGTCCAACACCTCGTCGCCCGTGGCGGCCAGCAGGAAATAGCGCGCCGGCCGGGTGATGGCGCCGACCTTCAATGCGGCCAGTTCGTCGATGTAGTCGCGCTTGAATTCGAACGGCTCGCCCGTATGCCATTCGGTCGTGATGCCGACGTGTTTGTCGAGGTCTTTCAAGGGATCGACGGCCGGATTGATCAGCGCAGCGCGGCAGCCGAAGCGTTCCGCCAGCCAGGTGGCGTAGAAGCCGCCCAGCGACGAACCGATGATCGCGAGATTGTCCGAATAGCGTTCGACCAGCGTGAGGACGAGGTCCATGGCGGCCTTCGGCGAGGCCGGCAGTTGCGGGCAGATCAGGTTGCCGGCGCGGCCGGCTGCTTCCATCCGCTGCTGTACCACGCGCGCCTTGAACGAGCGAGGGGAAGAGCGGAAGCCGTGGAGATAGAGGAGGTGGACGCGCGCGCCCGCGCGGGCGCCTGCGGAAAAGCCTGCTGTCCCGCTCATGCCGCCATCGCCTCCAGCAGCTTCTGGTGCACGCCGCCGAAGCCGCCGTTGCTCATCACGAGGATGTGGTCGCCCGGCTGCGCGGCCTGGACGATCGCCTGCACCATGTAGTCGAGCTGGTCGAAGCTGTGCGCGTTGGCGCCCAGCGGTTTCAAGGCGTCGGCCAGCGACCAGCCCAGCGCCTGCTGGCTGCCGAAGCCGAACACGAGGTCCGCATCCTTCAGGCTGCCCGGCAGCGCATCCTTCATCGCGCCCAGCTTCATCGTGTTCGAGCGGGGTTCCAGCACGGCCAGGATGCGGCCACTTGTGCCGATCTTCTGGCGCAGGCCGCCGACGGTCGTCGCGATCGCCGTCGGATGGTGCGCGAAGTCGTCGTACACCGTCACGCCGTTGACGACGCCGCGCACTTCCATGCGCCGCTTGACGTTCTGGAAGCGCGCGAGCGACTCGATCGCCTGCGCGGGCGGCACGCCCACGTGGCGCGCGGCCGCGATGGCGGCCATCGCGTTGCTGCGGTTGTGGTGGCCGGTCAGTTCCCAGTGGACGGTGCCCTGCTTGTCGCCCTTGAAGAACACGTCGAAGCTGGAACCGCCCGGATGTTCGACGAGGCTCCAGTCCACGCCTTCGGCCGAGCCGAAACTTTCCTTTTCGCTCCAGCAGCCGCGCTTCAGCACGCGCGCCAGCGACGCTTCGTCGCCGTTCACGACGATGCGCCCGACACCGGGCACGGTGCGCACGAGGTGGTGGAACTGGGTCTCGATGGCGCCGATATCGGGGAAGATGTCGGCGTGATCGTATTCGAGGTTGTTCAATACCGCGGTCTTGGCGTGGTAGTGCACGAACTTCGAACGCTTGTCGAAGAAGGCCGTGTCGTACTCGTCCGCCTCGATCACGAAGAAATCCGAATCCGTTTCGCCCGACAGGCGGGCCGACACGCCGAAGTTCAGCGGCACGCCGCCGATCAGGAATCCCGGCGAATAACCGGCGTCTTCCAGGATCCACGCCAGCATCGACGTGGTCGTCGTCTTGCCGTGCGTGCCCGCGACGGCGAGCACCCATTTATTACGGAGAATGTGGTCGCCAATCCATTGCGGGCCAGATACGTACGGCAAGCCGCGGTTCAGGATCTCCTCGACGAGCGGATTACCGCGCGTCATCACGTTGCCAACGACGTACAGGTCCGGGTTCAGGCTCACCTGTTCGGGCCCGTAACCCTGGATCAGCTCGATGCCCTGGGCTTCGAGCTGGGTGCTCATCGGAGGGTAGACGTTGGCGTCGCACCCGGTGACGCGGTGGCCGGCCTCTTTGGCCAGCACCGCGAGGCCGCCCATGAAGGTGCCGCAGATGCCGAGGATATGGATGTGCATGACGTGCCGAAGGGATCTCTGTAATGGCGAATACGCGATTCTACCCGACGCGATGCCATTTTCCTTTCAAGAGTATGATCTCGACATGATGCCCAATTCAAACGACGACCTCCAACAGGTGCGCGCACGCATCGCCGCGACGGCCGCCCGCATGATCGCCCAGGATGGGGCCGATTACTCGACGGCCAAGACGAAGGCGGCGCGCCAGGTGCTCGGCGTCGACCGCCCTTCTCCTAATTACCTGCCGGATAATCTGCAAGTCGAAGACGAGGTGCGCCGCTACCAGGCATTGTTCCACGGCCCGGCCCAGGCCGCGCGCCTGCAACACATGCGCAGTACGGCGCTGGAAGTGATGGACCAATTGGCCGAGTTCCGTCCGTATATTACCGGTGCGGTCTTGAACGGAACGGCGGGCGAACATGACGACATCCACCTGCAATTATTTGCCGACAGCGCCAAGGAAGTCGAAATCTGGCTGTTGAATCGCAATGTCAATATCGAGATATCGGAAACTCCCCACTTCAAAGGGGGACGCTACGATCCGGTAGAAACGGTAAGCTTCATGTGGCAAAAGGAAATGGTGCACGCCGAGCTTTATGATATGAACGATTTACGCGGTGCGCTGAAAACCCGCGCGGACGGCAGCCTGCAGCGCGCCGATACTGCCACGCTCCGCACCCTGACGAACAACGACTCTCTCGAACACGATGAATAAGAAACACCTGGCCGGTTATGTGATCCTGGCCGCCGCCTTTACGGTTCTCGGTGCCATCGCCGGCGTGAAGCAGGATGCCAAGGGTCCGCTGACGACGACCTATACACCCACGGACGGAAGGCCGCACACGGCGGTGACGAATCTGTATGCGACTTCGCTGAACGACCTGGCCGGCAAGCCACAGCCGCTCGCCCGGTGGAAGGGCAAGCCGCTGCTCGTCAACTTCTGGGCGTCGTGGTGCGCACCGTGCGTGTCGGAAATGCCGGAATTGTCGGAACTGGCGGCCAAGGACGGCGGCAAGACCTTCAATGTGATCGGCATCGGCATCGATTCCCCCACGAACCTCGCCGAGTTTGCCCGCAAAATCAAGATTTCCTACCCATTGTACGTAGGCGGCATGGGTGGCACCGACCTCGCGCGCGGCCTCGGCAACGCGAACGGCGGGCTGCCATTTACGGTGCTGATCGGGGCAGATGGGCAGGTCCGCAAGACCTACCTGGGCCGTCTGAAGTTCGATCAGGTGCGCGCCGACCTGGCCAAGTTGTAGTTCCAGCGAACGGTCGTTCACTTATTTTCCGACTTCTTTTTATCGCTTGCCAACACGTAACGTTGGCGGCAAAATGCCTGTCTTTCGGGCAAACAGACGGTTGAATATGGCGAAAAAGCTACTGCTGCTCAATGGCCCTAATTTGAATTTGTTGGGGACACGTGAGCCTGCGGTGTACGGCGCGACGACGCTGGCCGACATCGAGCAGGCCGCCACCGCCCAGGCACGGGAAGCCGGGGCGGAGATCGTCTGTTTCCAAAGCAACCATGAAGGCGCGCTGATCGACCGCATTCACGCCGCCCGCCAGGAAAGCGTGGACGCGATCGTCATCAACCCGGGCGGTTTGACCCATACCAGCGTGGCGCTGCGCGATGCGCTGGCCGGGGTGGACATTCCGTTCGTGGAAGTGCACATCTCTAATATTTACAAGCGCGAGGAATTCCGGCACCACTCTTTCCTGTCGGCGATCGCGCTGGGCACGATCTGCGGGCTAGGAGCGGATGGATATCGCTTTGCCATCGACTTCGCGCTGAAACAACGTTAATCTACGTCAACTTCACGCATTCGCGCATAAGTACCTACCGCCGACGCGCAGTATGCTCTTAAACAAATAATTCCAAGGGGTTTTACATGGATCTAAGAAAACTCAAGACACTGATCGACCTCGTCGCCGAGTCGGATATCGCCGAACTCGAAGTGACCGAAGGCGAAAGCAAGGTCCGCATCGTCAAGTCGTCGGCAATCCCGCAGAATCAGATGGTCATGGTGCCGCAGCAAGGCGTCCAGCAATACGCGGCACCGGCCGTCCAGGCACCGGCAGCCGCGCCCGCAGCAGCCCCGGCCGCACCGGCCGAACCGACTGGCCACGTCGTCAAGTCGCCGATGGTCGGCACGTTCTACCGTTCCTCGGCACCGGGCGCCCCGGCGTTCGTCGAAGTGGGCGCTACCGTGAAGGAAGGCGACACCCTGTGCATCATCGAAGCGATGAAGCTCCTGAATGAAATCGATGCCGACCTGTCCGGCACCGTCACCAAGATCCTGGTGGAAAACGGCCAGCCCGTCGAATTCGGCCAGCCGCTGTTCGTGATCGGCTAAACGTCTCCGGCGCGGTCGTCCGACCGCGCCCTCCCGGCACGCTGCCGGCACTCAAAGAAACACCGAACTTACCATGTTTGAAAAAATTCTTATCGCCAACCGTGGTGAAATCGCGTTGCGTATCCAGCGCGCCTGCCGCGAGATGGGCATCAAGACGGTCGTCGTGCACTCCGAGGCGGACAAGGACGCCAAGTACGTGAAGCTGGCAGACGAGTCCGTCTGTATCGGCCCGGCAGCGTCCGCGCAAAGCTATCTGAGCATGCCGGCGATCATCAGCGCAGCGGAAGTCACGGACGCCGAAGCGATCCACCCCGGCTACGGCTTCCTGTCGGAAAACGCCGACTTCGCCGAACGCGTCGAAAAATCGGGCTTCGTCTTCATCGGCCCCCGTCCCGAATCGATCCGCCTGATGGGCGACAAGGTCTCGGCCAAGCAGGCGATGATCCGCGCCGGCGTGCCATGCGTGCCCGGCTCGGACGGCGCCCTGCCCGACGACCCGAAAGAGATCATCCAGATCGCGCGCCGCGTCGGCTACCCGGTCATCATCAAGGCCGCCGGCGGCGGTGGCGGCCGCGGCATGCGCGTCGTGCACACGGAAGCCGCGCTGCTGAACGCCGTCGCGATGACCAAGACGGAAGCCGGCACCGCGTTCGGCAATCCGGAAGTCTATATGGAGAAATACCTGGAGAATCCGCGCCACGTGGAAATCCAGATCCTCGCCGACGAGCACAAGCAGGCCGTCTGGCTGGGCGAGCGCGACTGCTCGATGCAGCGCCGCCACCAGAAGGTGATCGAAGAAGCGCCGGCGCCGGGCATCCCGCGCAAGCTGATCGAAAAGATCGGCGACCGCTGTGCCGAAGCCTGCCGCAAGATCGGCTACCGCGGCGCCGGCACGTTCGAATTCCTGTACGAGAACGGCGAGTTCTACTTCATCGAGATGAACACCCGCGTGCAAGTCGAACACCCGGTTACGGAAATGATCACCGGCATCGACATCGTGCAGGAACAGATCCGCATCGCCTGCGGCGAAAAGCTGCGCTTCCGCCAGCGCGACATCATGCTGTCGGGGCACGCGATCGAGTGCCGCATCAACGCGGAAGACCCGTTCAAGTTCACCCCGTCGCCGGGCCGCATCACCAGCTGGCACCCGCCGGGCGGCCCCGGCATCCGCGTCGATTCGCACGCGTACGCCGGCTATTACGTCCCGCCGCACTACGATTCGATGGTCGGTAAAGTGATTGCCTATGGCGCCACGCGCGACCAGGCGATCCGCCGCATGCAGATCGCGTTGTCGGAAATGGTCGTCGAGGGTATCCTGACCAACATCCCGCTGCACCGCGAACTGATGGTCGACGCCCGCTTCATCGAAGGCGGCACCAACATCCACTACCTGGAGCAGAAGCTGGCCCACAAGCCGGACCTGCCGAAGGATGGCGCGATCGGCGCCAAAGCCGAGGTTGAATGATGGGCTGGACTGAAGTTGTCATCGAGATCGCACGCGAGCACGCCGAAGGGCTCTCCGATGCCCTGATGGAGGCGGGCGCGCTGTCGGTCTCGGTGGAAGACGCGGACGAAGGCACGGAAGACGAGAAGCCCCTGTTCGGCGAACCGGGCATGGTGCCCAAGGAAGCCGCCTGGGACCACAGCCGCGTCGTCGCGCTGACGGACGAGGATGCCGACCAGGCCGCGATCGTGGCCGAGGCTGCGGCGGCCATCGGCCTGCGGCAGGCGCCTGCATTCACGACGCGTCCCGTCGCGGACGCCGACTGGGTACGTCTCACGCAATCGCAGTTCGAGCCGATCCACATCGGCAAGAACATCTGGGTCGTGCCGAGCTGGCACGAAGCCCCGGATCCCGACGCGCTGATCCTCGAAGTCGACCCGGGCCTCGCATTCGGCACGGGCAGCCATCCGACCACGCGCCTGTGCATGGAATGGCTGGAAGCCCACCCGGCGCCCGGCAAATCGGTGCTGGACTACGGCTGCGGCTCGGGCATCCTCGCGATGGTCGCGAAGAAGCTCGGCGCGGCTGGCGTCACCGGCGTCGACATCGACGAGCAGGCCATCGAATCCGCCAGGCTGAACGCGGAACGCAACCGCTGCGAGATCGATTTCTACGTGCCGGACGACTTCGTCGCATCAAGGCACGGCAACGAACGTTTCGACATCGTCGTCGCGAACATCCTGTCGAGCCCATTGAAGCTGATGGCGCCGATGCTCTCAAGCCGCGTGGCCGAGGGCGGTTCGCTGATCCTGTCGGGCGTGCTGGCGCGCCAGGCCGAGGAAGTGGCCGCCGCGTACGCACCTTTCATCAAGCTGGGCGTCTGGGCCGAGCAGGACGGCTGGGTCGCTCTTCACGGGCAGCTCGGCGCAGAAAATGCACCTGGGGCACGTGCCACCGACGGCAGCAAATAAGGCATGGCGCTCGCCACCCAGTGCCCGCATTGCCACACCACGTTCCGCGTCGCCGCGGACCAACTCAAGCTCCGCGGCGGCATCGTCCGCTGCGGGTCTTGCCAGCGCATCTTTGACGGCAACGCCCACCTGATCGACCTGGACAAGCCGGCAGCGCCGGCGCCCGTCCAGGAAGACGACGCGCTGCCCGTCTACACCCTCGACTTCGACCACACCTTCGATCCGCTCGGCATCCTGCCGAAGCCTGCCGACGACGTGCCCGAGCCCCCGCGCGCGCAGGTGTGGCGGCGCGCGCCCGAGGCCGAGGAAGCGAAGGAAGCGGCGCCGGTTGCGGCGGACTACACCCCCGCGGACCGCGTCGAACCGCAACTGGAACCGGTTGTCCACGCGGCGCCGGAGCCCGAGCCCGAGCCGGAGCCAGAGCCCGAGCCGGAGCCGGAGCCGGAGCCGGAGCCGGAGCCGGAGCCGGAGCCCGCGGAAGACACCGTCGCCGAACCGCCGCCGGCGAGCGCCTACGCGCCCGCCGACCGCATCGAACCGGGTTTCGACCTGCCGGTGACCGAGGAAATCGTCGCCCAGCCGCTGCCGGATTACGAACCGGAGCCGGAGCCGGTCGCCGCATCGCCCGAACCGCAGCCTGAACCGCAGCCCGAGCCCGCACCGGAACCGCCCGCGCCCGCGCCCGCGCCCGCGCCGGCATCCGACGCCCCGCCCTTCCTGCCGCTGCGCGCATCGGCCGCGAGCGAACCGCCCGCGCCGGCACCGGCGATGATCCCGCCCGTGGTGAAACCGACGCGCAGCAAGGCGGCGCGTGCGTCCGACGCGCGCGCACGCCGCTCCAGGTTGACGCCGACGAAGATCGAACCGCCGAAGCTGCGCCTCGCGCTCGACGCCGACGCCGACGAGCCCGAATTCGTCAAGCGCAGCCGCCGCCAGGAACGCATGGGCCGCACGCAGCGCATGCTGATGGCCGCGGGCGCCGTCGTGCTGCTGCTCCTGCTGCTGGCCCAGGCGGTGCTGGGCTTCCGCAACACGCTGGCCGCGCAGCATCCGGGCCTGAAGCCGGCCCTGGCGGGCGCATGCGCCGTGCTGGGCTGCCGCGTGGAGCTGCCCGCGCAGGCCGAGAACCTCGTCATCGAGACGGGCGAACTGACGACGCTGGGACCGAACACGTACGCGCTGAATACGCTGCTGCGCAACCAGGGCAATCTCGTGCTGGCCTGGCCCAGCATCGAACTCGAGCTGACCGACGCCGGCGACAAGCCGGTGCTGCGCCGGGTGCTGGCGCCCGCCGACTATCTGCCGCGCGGCACGCCGCCGGCGAACGGTTTCGGCCCACACTCGGAACAGCCGGTCACGCTCCATTTCACGCTGGACGGCCTGCAGCCGTCCGGTTATCACACTTTCGTTTTCTATCCTTGAGGCTTCCAATGACCAAGACCTCGCTGATCTGCGGCTCGATCGCCTTCGACAAGATCATGCAATACCACGGCCGTTTCGGCGAAACCCTGCTGGCCGACCAGCTGCACCGCGTGAACGTCTCGTTCCTCGTGCCCACGCTGCGCACGGAATACGGCGGCTGCGCCGTCAACATCGCCTACAACCTGAAGCTGCTGGGCGGCGAGCCGCTCATCATGGGCACCATCGGCCAGGACGGCGGCGACTACCTCGACCGCATGGAGCAGCAGGGCCTCGCCACCAACGCGATCCGCACCATCGAGAACGCGTACACGGCCCAGTGCTTCGTCACGGCCGACCTGGACGGCAACCAGATCAACGCCTTCCACCCGGGCGCGATGCAGTTCTCGCACGAGAACAGCCTGGCCGACTTCCTACCGCTGCGCGTCGCGATCGTCGCGCCGGACGGCCGCGACGGCATGATCAAGCATGCGCGCGACTGCGCGGAACGGGGCGTGCCGTTCATCTTCGACCCGGGCCAGCAGCTGCCGATGTTCAGCGGCGACGAGCTGCTGACGTTCATCGGCCAGGCCAGCTACCTCGCCTGCAACGACTACGAATTCGAGATGGTGATGGACCGCACGGGCCTGCCCCTGCAGGACATCGCCGCGCGCCTGGACGCGCTCATCGTCACGCGCGGGGAAGCCGGTTCGGACATCTACGCCGGCGGCGAGCACCACAAGATCCCGGCCGTGCCGGCGGCCAGCGTCGTCGATCCGACGGGCTGCGGCGACGCCTACCGCGCCGGCCTGCTGTTCGGCATCGCCAATGACCTCGACTGGCCCACGACGGGCCGCCTGGCGAGCCTGCTGGGTTCCATCAAGATCGCCCACCAGGGCGGCCAGAACCACAGCTTCACGCAGCAGGAGATCGCCGACAAGTTCGAAGCGGCCTTCGGCTACCGCTTCTAAAGCGTCGGGCCAATGAAAAGCGCGCCGTCCCTCGCGGGACCGGCGCGCTTTGTTTTGGGGCTGCATGCGTTTGGTCACCAAACGGCCCTGTTCGGCTTTTCTCGAAACGCCAAATGACCGTTAAAAACCGTCGCGAGCGGCAGCAGGGGTGGCCGAGAAGCGCAGCTGTACTGACGTACAGCGAGCATCGCAGGCCGGCCCTGCAACGCGCAGTAGGTTTTTAGCGGTCACACCAAAAACACCTGGCGCAGCAGATATTGCGCGATCTGGATCAGGATGAATGCCACGAGCACCGACAGATCGAGGCCGCCGACCGGCGGGATCACGCGGCGCAGCGGGCGCAGCAGCGGGTCGTTGAGCGCGTGGACGAACGGCGCCAGCGGCGCATGCGGATTGACCCAGCTGAAGATCACCTCGATGATCAACAGGCCCATGAAGCCGTACAGGATCCAGTCGAGCAGGCGGACCACGGCAATCAGCACGACGGCCTGGCCGCTCGTCCCCGCCAGCAGCAGGATCGACGATGCCGCCAGCACGACGAGGAACGCGCCCAGCAGGCTGGCCCAGTCGTAACCACCCATGCCCGGCACGATGCGGCGCAGCGGGCGCACGAGCCAGTCGGACAACGTGAACGTAAATTGCGCGACGGACGCCGGCGGACGCACGCGGGTCACCTGCATCCAGAAACGCAGCAGCAAGACGCCCCCCAGCACACCGGCCGCGGTATCGACGATCAATTTGAGAATGGGCAGCACGAGGACTCCTTGAAAAAAAAAACCGCTGTGTGAAAGCTCACACAGCGGTATTTTGCCTGAACCAGGCAGGAATGGCTTACGGACGGCTGCTGGTCGGGAACGGCCATGCTGCCGGTGCGATCACCGACTTGGCGGCCGGTGCCGGGGCTGCAGCGGCGCCGCTGTCCTTGCCGTCGGTCTTGGCTTCGGCTTTCGTCTCGGCCTTGGTGTCGGCCTTGGTTTCAGCTTTCGACTCGGCCTTGGCTTCCGGCTTGGCTTCCGCCTTGGCCGCGGTCTTGCTTGCGGCCTTCTTGGCGGCCGGCTTCTTCGCAGCAGCAGCAGCCTCCGGCTTCGCTTCAGCCTTGGCGGCCGGCTTGGCGGCGGCCTTCTTCACTGCCGGCTTGGCTTCGCTTTTGGCGGCGGGAGCGGCGGCCTTGGTGGCTGCGGTCTTGGTGGCTGCGGTCTTGGTGGCTGCGGTCTTGGTGGCTGCGGTCTTGGTGGCTGCAGTCTTCTTCGCAGCCGGCTTGGCGGCGGTCGTCGGCTTGGCGGCGGTCTTGGTTGCAGCCGGCTTGGCGGCAGCGGTCGACTTGGCGGCGGTCGACTTGGCAGCGGTCTTCTTCGCAGCCGGTTTAGCGGCGGCGGTCGACTTGGCGGCGGTCTTGCCTGCTGCTTTCTTCGCAGCCGGTTTGGCGGCAGCGGTCGACTTGGCGGCAGTCGACTTGGCAGCCGTCTTCTTCGCAGCCGGTTTAGCGGCAGCGGTCGACTTGGCGGCGGTCTTGCCTGCTGCTTTCTTGGCAGCCGGTTTGGCGGCAGCGGTCGACTTGGCAGCGGTCTTGCCTGCTGCTTTCTTGGCAGCCGGTTTGGCGGCAGCAGCCGACTTGGCGGCAGTCTTCTTGGCAGCCGGTTTAGCGGCAGCGGTCGACTTGGCGGCGGTCTTCTTTGCAGCCGGTTTAGCGGCGGCGGTCGACTTGGCTGCAGTCTTCTTCGCTGCCGGTTTGGCTGCGGCTTTGGTCGCGGTCGACTTGGCTGCGGTCTTCTTCGCTGCCGGCTTGGCGGCGGTGGTCGACTTGGCTGCAGTCTTCTTCGCTGCCGGTTTGGCGGCGGAGGTCGACTTGGCGGCGGTCTTGGTTGCAGCCGACTTGGTAACGGTCGACTTGGTTGCTGCGGTCTTGGTTGCAGCAGCTTTCTTTGCTGCCGGTTTGGCGGCGGCGGTCTTGGTTGCTGCGGCTTTCTTTGCTGCCGGTTTGGCGGCGGCGGTCGACTTGGCGGCGGTTTTGGTTGCTGCCGATTTAGCCGGAGCTTTGGTTGCTGCGGCTTTCTTTGCAGCCGGCTTCGCAGCGGCTTTAGCGGCTACGATTTTGGTTGCGGGTTTATCTGCTGCTGCCTTTGCGGCCGGTTTGGTGGCGGCTTTTGCAGCCGGCTTTGCTGCTGGTTTTTTCGCGGCGGTTGCCATTTTCTGTTCTCCTTCTCTGCGATGAGAAATTACGCTACATGGTTTGAACCCGTCCAACCCGGTCTGCTTGGTCGGGCGAATTATTCATCGGCGCAAACGCTATGTTTGCGTCAATGAATCCGGCACCAGCCGAACTGCCGCGGCGATTCGATAAAACCCGTAAAACATCCGGGCATTCATCGCCGATTTACGCTATACTGTGTTTTCATACAGTAGTCGCTCAATCGCTCACTGCGGCACCTCGGCTAATCGTCGTCGCCGACGACCTAAACGACTAAAGTCCGATGGCTCACTGCGCTGTCCACATCGCAGCCCGCTGGCCGCGAAAAGAAAAAGCCGCCATACCCGACGTTTATCAGGCAATGCGGCTTGTTCTTTTCGCTAAGCTTACGTGCATACTGAATGAATCAGCGTCCCATTTATGATCGGTTTGTTTCCCGTTGAACGCCTCGAAAATCGGCGTCTTCACGTTTTGACAAATTCAATCACGTAAAGTACACGAAAACCTTGTCAGTGCGCAACCCGCACACAGTATTTTTCATGTCTTTTACAGGCGAACCAGCGATAACCTCAACCGAAACGATCGCTGCGATAACGTTTGATTCCTTCCTCGTCTTGCTCGGTCTCCAAAAACAAGCGCACATAACAACGTGCATTACGTTACTACGATTTCGCATAAAGCCTTTATATAAAGGCGATATTCGAAATCAGTCCTCCGCTGCAGTGATACGCAGCAAGTCCATCTTGCACAGCCACGCGAGTCCGCGCAGCAAAGTCGGCCGGTCGCACGGTCCGAGCGCGTCGAGCAGCTCGTCGACCTGCATGGGCCGCGATTCGATCGATCCGAAGATCTGTCCAAACTCTTCCAGCGTCGGCAGCGACGCGTGCGCGAAGCGGTTGATCGCGAGCTCGCGATATTGGCGCAGCAGCGCGAGCGATGCGTCCGGCGCGAGTTCCACCATCGATGCCGGCGTGATCCGCATCGTCGGGTACGTGGCGAACAACTCGAACGGATCGAGCCGGTCCGGCACGACTGCCGGCAGCGCGGGACCCAGTGCCGCATCGGCGCGGCGCCGTTCGTGGAGCTCGCGCCACAACGCGCGGTAGCCCCCGAACACGACGGCCCAATCGAATTCCGCGCGCACGCGCCGGCGTGCGTTCTCGCCCAGTTCGCGCCGCAGCGCGGCATCGCCCGCGAGGCGCGCGCAGGCCTGCGCGAGGGCCGGTCCATCCACCGCGACCGCCTGGCTCGTGTGGCCACAGTACGTGTCGTAGCTGTCCACGCCATCGTCGTAACGCTGCGCGAGATCGAGGCCCGCACCCGCATCCGGCATCACGGTCGGGATGCGGTAGCCGTCCACGCCGTCGCGCACGGTGTCGCGGTAGCCGTTCCAGTCGCTGACGATGCACGCCAGGCCCGCCGCCATCGCTTCCAGCAGCGCGAGGCCGAAGGTCTCCTGGACGTTGTCCGCGAGCGAGATGAAGACGTCGGCGGCGGCCAGCGCGTCGAGCTGGTTCGCGGCCACGCGGCCGTCCAGCACCGACAGCGTCACGGACGGGCACAGTTGCGCGGCCGCCTCGTGGAAGGCCTTGTCGGTGGCCTCGTCGGCAAACCACCCGCACAGCACCAGGTGCACGGGCTTGCCGTCCTGCGCGGCCGCCTCGAGCGCCGCGAACATCGGTTGCGGATGCGCCTTCGCGTGGAACGACAAATGGCCGAGGAACAGGAACGCGACGCCGCCGTCCTCGATCCCCAGGCGCCGGCGCACGGTGGCGCGGCGGGATGCGTCGACGTCGAAGTCGGCCGCGTGCACGCCGAGCGGAATCAGGGGCAGCTGCGGCAGTTCGAAGCGCTGGGCGCCGAGGCGCGCACTCAAATACTCGGCCTGGCGCTCCAGCACGCGGCGCACGCTGTCGCGCACGACGCGCGACGTGCAGATCACGGCATCCCAGCTGCGCACGGGCGCCACCAGCAGGTTGGCGAGGCTCGTCATCACGGCGTGGCTGGCCGTCGTGTGCGTGATACCGCACAGGCTGTAGCGGCGCTCGCCGAGTCCCTGGCGGCGCCACGCGAGACGCTCGATGCCGGGCGCGGGGTGGTACAGCGTGCCGTAGCGCTCCAGGTCCTGCGGGCGGCCCTGCGCGATCCGGTCGACCTGGCCCTTGTAGCCGGACTCGCGCAGCAGGCGCTCGCCTTCGGCTGCGTGGGCCTGGCCGCCGGCGAAGCAGCCGACCGACTCGAGGCCGGGCGCCGTCGCGATCGCACGCAGCAGTCCGGCGCCGGCGGCCTGGCGGCCCATCAGGTGCGGGCCTGCCGTCGAGTAGCCGTCGGGGGCGTAGTGGAAGGCGAAGCGGTCCGTCATGCGGCCTCCTCTTCCACCGGCCCGGGCAGCGGCTTGAGCAGGTCGAGGTAGACCGGCAGGCCCACCGTTTCGAAATCGTAGCGCGTGCGCACCGTCTCGCGTCCGGCCAGGCCGACAGGTGCGATCTCGTCGCGGCGCGCGATGAGGTCGAGCGCGCGGTCGGCGAGCAGCGCCGTGTCGAAGAACGGCGTCAGGAACCCGTTCTCGCCGTCGCGGATCACTTCCCGCACCGGCGCCGTATCCGAGCCCAGCACCGGCACGCCGACGGCCATCGCCTCCAGCATCGACCAGGACAGCACGAACGGATACGTCAGGTACACATGGAGGCTCGAGACCTGCAGCGCGCTGCGGTACATGGCGTACGGCACCTTGCCGAGGAAGTGCACGCGCGACCAGTCGACGGTCTCGCCGCCGCCGTCCAGCTCGGCCTTGAGCGCGTCGCGGTAGCTCGCATGGCCCTGCGGCGGACGGCGGCCGTAGCTGACGCCGTCGCCGCCGATGACGACGACCTGCAGCGCCGGATTCCCGGCCAGCAGCCGTGGCAGGCTGCGCATGAAGACGTGGAAGCCGCGGTAGGGCTCGAGGTTGCGCGCGACGAACGTCAGCACCGGCTGCGCGCGCGTGAGGACGGCGCCGCCGGGCAGTTCCAGCCGCGCGTGCGGGTCGGGGCTCAGTTGCTGCGTGTCGATGCCCTCGTGGACTTCGCGGATCTTGCCGCGCAGTTCGGGCGGGTGCACGCCGCGCTGCCACGCCGTGGGCGCGACGCCGTCGTCGGCCGCGAGCAGCGACTGCATCAGCACGGAGTTCTTGATGCGGATGCGCAGGCGGTCGTCGAAGCTCACCGGATACTCGGGATCGAAGCCGACGTCCAACCCGCTTGCCGCCCACCAGAACTCGCAGAACACGACGAGGCGCGCCTGCGGGAACACGTCCTTGACGAACAGGCCCTCGCCCCAGCCGGGGTGGCACACGACGACGTCGGGCGCGAAGCCTTCCTGCTTCAGCGCCACGCACGTGCGCGCGACGGCCTGGCCGCGGCGCACGCAGCCTTCGAAGTGGCGCAGGTAGTGATGGGTCTTCTCGCCCGGACCGTCCGGTCTGGCGTAGCCGATCGTCCGCACCTTCGGTCCCGCGCTCTCGCGCCGCACCGCGGTCTCTTCGCCGATCGCGACGACGTCGAAGTCGGGCCGCGTCTGCAGATACCGCATCAGCCGGCGGAACTGGCCCGGCAGATTCTGGTGAATGAAGAGGACTCGGGTCATGACGTTCGGTTCGCGTGACGACGACGACAAGTTGGAATTGAACGCATGATAGCCTCAGACTTCACGTCGTGGCGCGACGCACGCGCAAAATCGTGAAGAATGCGTGCGTTGGACCACGCAAGATGGCATCAACGTGTCGTTGAAGGTACGGACTAACGGTGCGCGATCGCGATCGCGGACCAGTGCACATCGACCACGGGCGTGCGCGTTGCGCGGTCGCGGCGGTAGCTGTGGAAGGTCCAGCGTCCATCGGCGCGCGTGTGGCACATCGTGCACTCGTCCCGTGCCGCCACGGCCTGCACGCCCGCGCGTTCGAGCTGGCGGCGCACGATCGCGGACAGGTCGAGCCGGCGCGGCCGCGGTGCGACGACGCCGGGCGCGAGGTCCCAGCGCTCGACGAAACCGTCGATCACCTCCTGGCCCACTTCGTAGCAGCACGCGCGCGCGGCCGGCCCCAGCGCCGCGATCCAGTCGCCAGGATCGCCGCCGCGCGCACGCACGAGGTCCGCGAACGCAGCGACGATGCCGCCCAGCGCGCCGCGCCATCCCGCGTGCAGCGCGGCCACTTCGCGCCCGTCGCGCCGCGCCAGCAGCACCGGCACGCAATCGGCGGTGGCGATGGCCAGCAACAGGCCGGGCCGATCGGTGAACATGCCGTCGGCCTCGCCGCAGTCCTCGTTCGCCGCCGTCGCGACCGCGATGCGCGTGCCGTGGCGCTCGTGCTGGATCGGACGGTGCGGCCAGTAGTCGGGCAGCAGCGCGGCCATGTCGTCATGGCGCGTGCCGAAGCCGTGCACGATGGCGGGATGGTCGAGGAGCGGTGATGTGAGCATGGAGCGACAGTCGATCAGGCGGGTGGTACGGGCTGCGAGACAGGACGGAGGCGGAAGCTGTTCAGGACATCGTCCCACAGTTTCATCGCTTCCTGGTCGGTGAGGCTCGTCTTTTGCTGGTTGCCCTTCCCGTCATGATAGCCGGTCGTCAGCTCGATCTTGATAGCCGGCGTGGCCAGCGTGCCATCGCCCTGGGTCTCCCACACGAAGGCGTGGCTGCGCATGCCGTTGCTGCCGGGTGCCGTAGCGAGGTATTCCTGGCCCGGGTACGGACCGACCTGGCGGTCGCCCTTGCGCAGCACGCGCACCGACGTCGCCAGGTTGCCGAGGAACTGCGCCATGCCGCCCATCCGGTCGAGCAGGGGCTTGTCGTGCTTGTGGCTGGCGAGCGGGTAGATCCAGACCGACACGAAGGCGTCGGGGTGGCCGGCGATGTCGATGTCCAGGCTCGCCTCTTCGTTCCGCCAGCGGGGGTTGGCGATGAAGCCGCCGGCGAAGCAGAAACCGGGGTCGACGGGAATGTCGGTGTCGGTGTCGGTGTCGGCGCGCGGGCGTAGTCGGGAGAGAGCCTCTTGCACGCGATTCACGCCAAGTTCCTGTTTATCGTCATCGACGTTATCCCGGAGCAGGAACCGATGACCGTTAATCCAGCGGTATCCCCAGATCCTGATCTCGGCGGTACTGGCATCGACCTCCCAGGACGCCAGCATCCTGGTACCGTTCTCGTGCTGGACGGCCTGGAGCAGCATGCTCTGTTGTGTCTTTTTGTTTTTTGCAGACCTGAGGTCCGACTCGCGCTTGCCCACCTCCTTCTCGAACTCTTCATTGGTCATGGCCTTGACTGGCTCGATCCGGATGAAGTCATACTTATAGTTGCCCCCACTGAGCGTGGACCCGACAGGCACGTCGATCAGGAAGCGTCCCATGCAGAACGTGGAGGTAGCAGCACTGTGATGTGTCATGGTCGATGAACTGGAATTGCCGGGTACGGCCGTGCAGGCGCCAAGTGCCGCGCACGAGGCCGTCGCGAGTGCGGCCAATAAAGAACGATGGATGGGCATGATCAGGAATGTCGTGTTTCAACCGCCCCGTGAAGGGTGTCGCTCGTCTTCACCGCATTGCCGGCAGGACGCAAGCGAAAGCTATTGAGGAGGTCGTCCCACAGTTTCATCGCTTCCTGGTCGGTGAGGCTAGTTTTTTGCTGATTGCCCTTCCCGTCGTGATGGCCGGTCGTCAGCTCGATCTTGATGGCGGGCGTGTCCAGCGTGCCATCGCCCTGGGTCTCCCACACGAAGGCGTGGCCGCGCATGCCGTTGCTGCCGGGTGCCGTAGCGAGGTGTTCCTGGCCCGGGTATGGACCGACCTGGCGGTCACCCTTGCGCAGCACGCGCACCGACGTGGCGAGGCTGCCGAGGAATTGCGCCATGCCGCCCATCCGGTCGAGCAGGGGCTTGTCGTGCTTGTGGCTGGCGAGCGGGTAGATCCAGACCGACACGAAGACATCGGGGTGGCCGGCGATGTCGATGTCCAGGCTCGCCTCTTCGTTCTGCCAATGCGTGTTGGCGATGAAGCCGCCGGCAAAGCAGAAGCCGGGGTCGACGGGAATATCGGTGTCGGCGCGGTGCCGAAGGCGGGACAGAGCGTCCTGCATGCCGCTTATGCCTTGCTCCTGCTTGCTGCCCCCGACGTCGTCTTCGAACAAGTATCGGGTACCGTTGATCCAACGATAGCCTGTCACTCTAATCTGCGCTGCGCTAGCGTCGCTTTTCCATGAGGCCAATACCCTCGCGCCATTTTCCGACTGCACAGACTGGAGCAGCATGCTCTGTCGTGTCTTTTTGTTTTTTGCAGAGCTGAGGTCCGACTCGCGCTTGCCCACCTCGTTCTCGAACTCTTCACTGGTCATGGCTTTGACCGGCTCGATACGGATGAAGTCATACTTATAGTTGCCCCCGCTGAGCGTGGACCCGGCAGGCACGTCGATCAGGTAGCGTCCCATGCAGAACGTGGAGGCAGCAGCGCTGTGATGTGTCATGGTCGATGAGCTGGAATTGCCGAATAAGGCCGTGCAGGCGCCAAGTGCTGCGCACGAGGCCGTCGCGAGTGCGGCCAACAAAGAACGATGGATGGACATGATTCGAGTACGTCGTGTTTCAGCCAGCCGGACCGGGCGGCCTGATGCTGGTAGGGAGATGCCGGCCAGGCTGCGTTCCCCTCGCGATAATCGATAAGGGCGATCTATTGACCGCTGAAGTTCCCGATCGTGGCAATTAGCGTGGCGCCGCAAGTCGTCTTATGTCCTTCATAAGCGACCGCGATACCATCGATGACATGATGCGGGTCGCCTTCGGCAATGGTGCAAACGGTATGTCCCGCGATCGGACAACTGCACAGGTCTCCAACGCGGGCCACCGGAATACCGTCGACCGTGAAATGTTGCGCACTCACGCTCACGACCTTGCCGCCGTGCGACGTGGGATCGCCAAGACGAATCACATTGGGCATCGGTCACCCCTTGTTTTGATGCGACGATTCGTCACCCAGGCCATGTGCGTCGGAACTTGCGTTGTCTGGTGTGGCCTGCGCGATCGACTGCGCCTTTGGCGCCTCGGAGTCGTAATCGACCAGTTTCCACACGGTCGCCGTACGATACGAAGGGCGCGCTCCTTTGAGCTTTTGCCACAACGACGATTCGCCCAACATCGTCACCTGCGGCATCGTTTCTCCGGCCCTGAAATACTGACGGGCGCCGCCTTCGATCTCGCCGGCCTCGCTCGCTTGCCACCAGCCCGTTTGTGGGCATGTGCCACCAGTCGCGACGAGCTCTCCGAGCGGAAGGTGCGGAGACGGTTCAGGGACGACATCACTCGTCTTTATTGCGTCGCCTGTAGGACGCAAACGGAAGCTGTTGAGAATGTCGTCCCATAGCTTCATTGCCTGTTCGTCAGTGAGGCTTGTTTTTTGGGGATTGCCTTTACGATCCGAATGACCGGTCGATAACTCAATCTTGATGGCAGGTGTCTCCAGCGTGCCCTCGCCTTGGGTTTCCCAGACAAACGCATGTCCACGCATACCTCCACTGTTAGGTGCAGACGCTAGATACTCCTGTCCTTTATAAGGGCCGATCTGCCGGTCGCCTTTGCGTAGCACATGTACAGAAGTGGCGAGGTTGCCGAGTACTTGCGTCATACCGCTCAGGCGTTCCAGCAACGGCTTGTCGTGTTTAAAGCTAGAGAGTGGGTAGAACCAGACCGAAACGACGGTATCCGGATGCCCGGAAACGCGGAAGTCTATGCCCGCTTCTTCATTGCGCCATCGCGGGTTTGAAATAAAACCACCTGCAAAGCAATAGCCGGCCTCGGCAGGAATCTCGGAGTCGGGCCGAACATGCAAGCGCGAAAGAGCATCCCGCATACGATTTATACCTGATTCTTGCCTATCCGCAGCAACGTCAAGTTTGAACTGAAATCGGCCACCATTAATCCAACGATACCCATCTATTCTGATGACATCCGTACCGAAGTCAGCCGCCCATGAAGTCAATATTCTGGCATTTCCTTCCGATCGCAAAGACTGAAGCAGCATGTCTTGTTTTGTAATTTTATTTTTTACCGACCTAAGATCTAGCTCTGATTTGCTCAAGTTTTTTTCAAATTCATCAAGCGTCATGACTTTCGTCGGCTCGATTTCCATAAAATCATATTTATAGTTTCCTCCGCTCAGCGTCGATCCAGCAGGCACGCCAATCAAAAAACGCCCTGCACAGAAAGTAGAGATTGATGTAGAGGAAATAATGCTGGGATTTTGATTCATATTCAACAATTGAGATTGGATGAGCTCAGCTCGACAAGTATTATACCCTAGACAAAATGCCGCAACGAAAATAGCTAGCGAGAGATATGAAGCTTTCATGTTTTACTTAAATTTTGTTTCAACCAGTTTGACTCGGCCACAATCTTAATTATGGAATACAATGTTACCGCCTGCGCCAGTTCCGCCTTGTATGAGTCTTGGTGATCATAGCTTTCATGGCCCTTCTCTTTACCTTCATGCCGAAAGATCTGTACTACATGTGGCGTCGGGGCGGATCCAGATTCCGCTGGCACAGTCCCGTCACCAGGGCCTTGAGCCTTTTGGATCTTCAGGCCGTATTTGTTTGTCTCTTTAAAGGAGAGCTGTACCGTGCCATTCAAATCGTCGTCGGCGATTAATGCCGCCTTAAAATCTCCGTCGATGATTTTTTCGCTCCTCCAGTTAACTTCATTCCATGATAACCGTTTAGGATCAGCAGCGTAATAAGCATACGTGTTTGAGTGATATTTATCTTCAATCATATTTTGAAGATCCTGTGCTGCACGCATATTGTGTCGAAATTTTATGAAATCAGAATAATCAGGATCCTGTTCAACGGCCTCTCTACCTTTACGAGCAGCTGCCTCCCTCTCTCTTCTTCCCGCCGGATCGATAAGATCTTCCCTCACCAACTTCCATCAGCTTCCGGTATTATTCAAATAAATATCCGCGTAAGGATCTGACTCGCCCAAAAACGTATCGACCTCCTCGACCACCCCTTGCATATTGGTTTTTACATAACTCGCCCGGAGCCAATGCCTCAATCCTTTTTCGGATTGCGTTTTATACTGGGCCGTAGGCAACAACTCCAGTGGCCCCGGCGCATTGGCCATAACGGCCGTACATTCAGCAGCGTCCCGACCCAACAAAACTTGCTCGACGCTTTCGAATCCGGCTCGAATACGCTTGTACGTTGCCGGCGCACCGATTGCAGGCATGACGCCATGCACAATACCGAGGATACGATCAGCCATGCCTGGAACTTGCGCACATGCTCGCCCGACGAGACCACCCATACTATGAGTGACAATGATGACCTTATCGCAGATCTTTCCCTTGCTGCGGTAATGACCGGTAATGCGCTCAATTTCCCGAGCTAAATGTTCGCCAGATTCCTTGTTACTTCGGAGCCAGTTGTACCCGACGGCGTGTACTGGATAAAGAACGTCGGCGGCGTCGCGCAGATGAACTTCCTGCAACGGCGTAAATGGTTTCTGCGCACCGAGCTTTGCTGGATCCTGCTTGTCCATCACAAGTGTTTTCCATGTCGCTGTAAGCTGTTTGCCTTGACTGGCAGGATCGAAAATGAGCGCGAGGCTCTTTTCTAGCAATGAAAGAATTCCGCCATAGCTCTTACCATACAACTGTCCCCAGCCACGCCACTTTGCGCGCTCGGCATCGGTGGCGCCTGGGGCAATCGCCAACAGGGCCTTGCTGGACTCATCAGGGCGCGCCGGCCCATCCTCGTCGACCTCGGTATTATTTGGATCAAGGACTTTTTGACGGTCGGCTGCGGACTTGAACATATGCTTGAGCACCGTGACAAGGCCTTCCCAAGTATTCTCTGGCGGAAACCAAGCTGATGCATCCCTGTTCTTCATTTTAAGCCGCGTCCCCATAATGCCCGGCACAAACAAAATAGGCACGACAAGATCCGGCGTCGTCAGGCACAACGCGCGAACCTTCAGATTGGTACCCGTAAGGACAGACTGCGCGGTATCGTTGCCGTGTTCATCCCAGCCGGTGCCGACCAGGCGGGTGGCGGTATCGGTATCACTCATACGTACTCTTCCATTACTCTTTCAAAAGGGTCAGGCGCGCGATCTTGAGCGCCATGTCCTGGGCCAGTTCGGTATGTCCGTTCTGATCGGTGACGCCTTCAATGGTGCGGCCGTCGTCCAACTCGATCCGGTAGCGTTGGTTCGCGTGCGGGCGTCCGCTGCCGCGGCGGGCGAGCACGAATTTTTCGTCCGTTTTCAACGTGCTGACGGGAAGTTCCACGCCCGGCGGCGCGCCGCCTCCGGGCCCCACGTGCGCAAACGTCGACGACTTGATCGTGTGCGCCCCGCTGCTCTGCTGCGTGATGGCGCCGCCGCCGATGTCCACCTGCGCACCCTGCGCCACGAAGCGCACCTTCGGCGCCTGCAGCACGATCTCGTCGGCGGCCGTCAGCACGATGCGCTTGGCCGACGTGAGCTCGATGTCGTCGCCATGCGTCTGCAGTTCCAGCTTGCCGCTGGCGGCGATCAGCTTGATCCCCAGGCGATGTGCGAACAGGCTGATGCTTTCCGAGACGCGCGCCAGTAGCCGCTTGCCGATGGAGAACTGGGTATTGCCGACGCTGACCACGTCGACGTGCGTCTGCGCGCCGAGCGCGATATTGTTCTGGCTCGCCATCGCCATGCCGGCCGGTGCGGACAGTGCGACGACAGGCTGGCCGCCGCCGTCCGCGGTGCCGCTCGCGGTATTGCTGCCCGCTTCCCATTGTTTCAGGTGACCCAGCAATTGCTTCAGTTCGTGATCGTCCGTGTCGTCCGCGTGATGCGTCGACGACAGTTCGGACAGCTGGCGTTGCACGCCCTGCAGCACTTCCATCAATCCGACCAGTTCGGCGCGATCGAGTTGCTTGCCGCCGGCTTGCGTACGGGCGTCGGCACTGATCAGGACACCCTTGGCACCGCGCACCGCGACGGCATGGTCGCTGCGCAGTTCCGCGCCTTCGCCGCGTGCCTCGCCCTTGCCCTCGCTGCGAGGATGCGTGAGCCAACCCAGGTTGAGCTCGCTGTGACCGTGCTCCGAAGACAGCTGCGCGTTGATCTCGCCCGGCGTATCGTCCAGCCGCAGCTGGTTGTAGCGGGTCCCCTGCACTTCCTTGCTCTTGATCCCGGCAAGGTATTTATTGCCGGGCAGTGTGCCCGTGTGGGTGAACGACGGCGGCGGCGCCGTGCCGCCATACACTTGCGCCACGATGATAGGCTTGTCGGGGTCGCCGCCCAGGAAATCGACGATGACTTCGTCGCCGACGCGAGGCAGCGTGATGGTACCCCACTGGTTACTGGCCCACGTGCTCGCCACGCGGACCCAGGCGGAGTCGCGGTCGCTGTCGCTGGCACCGGCGTCCTGCGCATGGCCGTGGTCTTCCGGCCGGGTGCCGGGAAAGCGCACCTTGACCCGGCCATGTTCGTCGCAATGCACCTCTTCGCCCGCCGGCCCGACGACGCGCGCGCTTTGCAGGCGCGGTCGCGGCAAATCGGTCCGGGGATCGAACGCGGGCACGATCGGAATGCCGCGGCGTACGCACGAAAAACGGTTCGTGTAACGCATGCCGCGCTCCATACTGGCTTGCAGAAGCGCGTCGGCAGAAGGTCCATCGTCCCAGCGGCTGAGGGCAAACAGCCGCCGGACCTGGTCATCGATGGTCTTGGGCAGATTGTTTTCCGCATCGACCTCGAGCCGGGTCACGACGAATTCGCGTTCGTTCTCGGGATGTGTATCGATCTCGGGATGCCCGGTCAAAGCGACCCATTCGCCGACGCAAAGCGCTCGCACGCTGCCTTCGCCATAAAAACACTTGGATTCGTATTCGTGGCGCTTCATGCGCAATTCGCCGAGCTTGCGGTAATCGTCACCGTCCTCGCCCGCATGCGGCATGTCGATCAGGTAGTCGTCGAGGCTGGCTGCGAACTGGTTACCCGCCTTCCCCTGGTCGATGCGCGACGACGTATTGCTCGTCATCGGACGGGATTGCAGATAATCCCAACTCTGGCGTGAGACATTGCCCGGTCTGAGCGTGCGCACGGCATTCCAGGTGATGACGGTGTCGCTTTTTTCCGTACCGGCGTCGCGGTGATAACGCACCGTGCCGGCGGCATTCTGCGGCAGCGTGAAAGCGTCGTCGAACAGCACGAGAGAATGGGCCGGCGTTTCCTGGTCGTCCGCCTGACTTGCCCGTCCGGGCCGCATGCACCATGCGATGCCGCGCCGTTTCCACAAGCGCCGCAAGAAGTCGGCATCGGATTCGTTGTGCTGCATGGTGAATTCGCGAGCCGGATACGTGCCGGTGACGTGCGACCAATCGACGTCGAACGCTTTTGCCAGCACCGGATTATTCTGGCGCCACTCGTCGAGAATGACCTCCGTGATATCCAGTTCGTTCCGGTTACGGAAGACGCGGGTATTGGTCCGGTGCTCCATCAACGCCAGGGCGTCGCGCACCACCAGTTCGTACGTCACCAGGCCGCCATCGCTCTGACCCGCCGCCGCTTGCGCCACGATACCGCAGACGGCGCGCACATCGCCGCGGTCCGTCACGAACTGGAGTTCGACGGGCAGTGTGATGAATTCCTTGAGGCGCAGCCCGGCATGCGTCGATACGCACAGGAGCCGGTATTCCAGTCCGCCACACATCGTTTCATTGCCGGTGACACGCTTGACCAGCAGGACATCGTCGAGCACGTGCCGCTCTTGCGACAGTCGTAAACGGATGGGACGATTCGCCTCGGAGAGGCCGGCGAATGCTTCAATGAGATCCTTGAGGTTCATGCAAATATCCTTGCCAGGCACGATCGGATTGATTAATACATTGAATTGGACGAACCAACTCAACCATATATGTTATTGCGAATTATCGGATTCTGTCCATGTGCACAATTCACATTTGAAGGATTACTCGACCCGATCGCCAACCCGTTGATTCTTCAAGACAAATCGATTGCAACCGCTATTGCATCTGCGCATAAACATTTACTTCGCGAACAACAAAATCCAGTGAATTGAAATAATTCGCGATTATTCGAAAACGAAAAACAGGCCGAAATTCGTGAATAATCGCGCAGCCCGATTAAATGGATTACATCTTTGAAAAATACGGGCCAATCGATTTACACGAAGCGGCGCCATCGCTACCATGGGCGCTCCTTTTTGCCCACACCGCGAACCGATACAATGCTTCCCCTCCTCAACCCGCGGCCGCGCGTCAGCACCGTACCGATCTTCGACGGCCACCACTGCGTCATCGTCGACGACTTCATGCTGGAGCCGGAGGCGCTGGTCGACTTCGCGGCGAACAACCGCATGAATTTCCAGGACCTGGCGGGCAACTACTATCCGGGTCCCGAACTGCCGCTCGGCGGCACCTTCGCGGCGCGCGTGAAGGACAGCTTCCTGCAGCACGCACGCACAGCGCTCGGGGCACGCCGGATCCTCGACCTCAAGAGCCGGCTGTCGCTCGTGACGCGCCGTCCCGCGGACCTGCTGCCGGGCCAGCGCCTGCCGCACCGCGACTTCACCGGCCTGCCCGCGGGTGTCGGCGTGGGCGCGATGGTGCTGTACCTGTTCAAGGACGAGCGCTTCGGCGGCACCAGCTTCTTCAAGCCGAAGGTCGCTGAGCACGAGATCACGGCCCTGGAACACGAGCTGCGGCGCCACGAACGGGCCGGCGCGGCGCTGGCGGACGTGCCGCCGACCTTCGCGATCGCGTCGAGCCGCTGGTTCGAAAAAGTGCTGACGGTCGAACCGCGCTACAACCGGGCGATCTTCTATAACGGGAGCATCTTCCACTCGGGGCATATCCACATGCCCGAGCTGATGACGGGCGACCCGCGCACGGGGCGGCTGACGGCGAATGCGTTCTTCCAGCTGCGCATGGCGGCGGGCTGAATGGTATTGCCCAAATAAAAAAGCCCGCCGGGCGGCGGGCTTCGTCGAGGGCGTTGCGGGATCAATCCCAGTTCAGCGCACCACCGGTCTGGTACTCGGTCACGCGCGTCTCGAAGAAGTTGCGCTCCTTCTTCAGGTCGATCATCTCGCTCATCCACGGGAACGGGTTTTCCTCGTTCGGGAACAGCGCATCCAAGCCGATCTGGACGGCGCGGCGGTTCGCGATGAAGCGCAGGTAGCCCTTGAACATCGCTGCATTCAGGCCCAGCACGCCGCGCGGCATCGTGTCTTCGGCGTAGCGGTATTCCAGGTCGACGGCTTGCAGGAACAGCTGCTTGATCTCTTCGCGGAATTCCGGCGTCCACAGCTGCGGGTTTTCCATCTTGATCGTGTTGATCAGGTCGATGCCGAAGTTGCAGTGCATGGATTCGTCGCGCAGGATGTACTGGTACTGCTCGGCGGCACCCGTCATCTTGTTCTGGCGGCCCAGCGCGAGGATCTGCGTGAAGCCGACGTAGAAGAACAGGCCTTCCATCAGGCAAGCAAACACGATGATCGAGCGCAGCAGCTTCTGGTCGTTTTCCAGCGTGCCGGTGTGGAACGTCGGATCGTTGATGACTTCGATGAACGGGATCAGGAACTGGTCCTTGTCGCGGATCGACGGGATCTCGTTGTAGGCGTTGAAGATTTCCTTCTCGTCCAGACCCAGCGATTCCACGATGTACTGGTAGGCGTGCGTGTGGATCGCCTCTTCGAACGCCTGGCGCAGCAGGTACTGGCGGCATTCCGGCGCCGTGATGTGGCGGTAGGTGCCCAGCACGATGTTGTTGGCCGCCAGCGAGTCGGCGGTCACGAAGAAGCCCAGGTTGCGCTTGACGATGCGGCGCTCGTCTTCGGTCAGGCCGTTCGGGTTCTTCCACAGTTCGATGTCGCGCTGCATGTTCACTTCCTGCGGCATCCAGTGGTTCGCGCAGCCGGCCAGGTATTTGTCCCACGCCCATTTATATTTGAACGGGACCAGCTGGTTGACGTCGGTCTTGGCGTTGATGATGCGCTTGTCGTCCGCGTTCACGCGCTTGGCGACGGCGGCGGCGCTGGCTTCAGGATTGACGGCGGCGGCGGGGGCCGGTGCGGCGGCCGGTTCATCGTCCCAGGAGAGAGCCATGATGTTTTTCCTTCTTGAATTCTTTTAGCGGCATCGCCCGGGAGGCCGGGCGATGTGGTTACGTTAGGGTTTCAGTCGGTATTGACCGATTATTGGCAGGCTTCGCACTCGTCGAAGCCCGCATCGCCCGGCCGCAGGTAGCAGGCCGCGCCGTCCACGACGTCCGGTGCGCTTGCTGCCGGAGCGGCCGCCGGTGCTGCGGCCGGCGCCCCGCCGGACAGTCCACCGTCGACCGCCACGGCGTTCAGGGCGCCGGTACGGGTGGTCGACTTCTCCATGTGCGTCGCGGCGATCGTGCGCAGGTAGTAGGTCGTCTTCAGGCCGCGCAGCCAGGCCAGTTTATAGGTCTCGTCCAGCTTTTTACCGGAGGCGCCGGCCATGTAGATGTTCAGCGACTGGGCCTGGTCGATCCACTTCTGGCGGCGCGACGCGGCTTCCACCAGCCACTTCGGCTCGACTTCGAACGCCGTGGCGTAGATGTCGCGCAGGTCTTGCGGGACGCGATCGATGCGCGACAGCGAGCCGTCGAAGTATTTCAGGTCGTTGATCATGACCTCGTCCCACAGGCCGCGCGCCTTCAGGTCGCGCACCAGGCAGGCGTTGATCTCGGTGAACTCGCCCGACAGGTTCGACTTCACATACAGGTTCTGGAACGTCGGCTCGATGCAGGCCGACACGCCGATGATGTTCGAGATGGTCGCGGTCGGGGCGATCGCCACGCAGTTCGAGTTGCGCATGCCGAACTGTTTGATGCGATTGCGGACGATGCTCCAGTCCATCGATTCCGACGTATCCTGCTCGAGGTAGCCGCCGCGCTCTTCGGCCAGCAGCCTGATCGAGTCCTGCGGCAGGATGCCGCGGTCCCACAGCGAACCTTCGTACGACTGGTAGCGGCCGCGTTCCTCGGCCAGCTCGGTCGACGCCAGGTAGGCGTAGTAGCAGACGGCTTCCATCGAGCGGTCGGCGAATTCCACGGCCTTGCTAGAGGCGAACGGCACACGCATCATGTGCAGGCAGTCCTGGAAGCCCATGATGCCCAGGCCGACCGGACGGTGGCGCAGGTTCGAGTTCTTCGCCTTGTCGACGGCGTAGTAGTTGATGTCGATGACGTTGTCGAGCATGCGCATCGCGGTGCGGATCGTCTTCTGCAGCTTGACCACGTCCAGGCCGTCGCCCTTCATGTGGGCCGGCAGGTTCACGGAACCCAGGTTGCAGACGGCGATTTCGTCTTCGTTCGTGTTCAGCGTGATCTCGGTGCACAGGTTCGACGAGTGCACGACGCCGACGTGCTGCTGCGGCGAGCGGATGTTGCACGGATCCTTGAACGTGATCCACGGGTGGCCCGTTTCGAACAGCATCGACAGCATCTTGCGCCACAGGTCGAGCGCCTGCACTTTCTTGTGCACGGTCATCTCGCCGCGGGCGGCCTTCTCTTCGTACTTCAGGTAGGCTTCCTCGAACGCGCGGCCGACCTTGTCGTGCAGGTCCGGGGCTTCCGACGGCGAGAACAGGGTCCACTCGCCCTTTTCCATCACGCGCTTCATGAACAGGTCCGGAATCCAGTTCGCGGTGTTCATGTCGTGCGTGCGGCGGCGGTCGTCGCCCGTGTTCTTGCGCAGGTCGAGGAATTCCTCGATGTCCAGGTGCCACGTTTCCAGGTAGGCGCAGACGGCGCCCTTGCGCTTGCCGCCCTGGTTGACGGCGACGGCGGTGTCGTTCGCGACCTTCAGGAACGGCACGACGCCCTGCGACTTGCCGTTCGTGCCCTTGATGCGCGAGCCCAGCGCACGCACCGGCGTCCAGTCGTTGCCCAGGCCACCGGCGAATTTCGACAGCAGCGCGTTTTCCTTGATGGCGTCGTAGATGCCTTCCAGGTCGTCGGCGACGGTGGTCAGGTAGCACGACGACAGCTGCGAGCGGCGGGTGCCCGAGTTGAACAGGGTCGGGGTCGAGCTCATGAAGTCGAACGTCGACAGCAGGTTGTAGAACTCGATGGCGCGCGCTTCGCGGTTTTCTTCACGCAGGGCCAGGCCCATCGCGACGCGCATGTAGAACGCCTGCGGCATCTCGATGCGGGTTTCGCGGATGTGCAGGAAGTAGCGGTCGTACAGGGTCTGCAGGCCGATGTAGCCGAACTGCAGGTCGCGGTCGGCGACGATGGCCTTGGCCAGCTTCTGCAGGTCGAATTTGCCCAGTTCCTCGTCCAGCAGCTCGGCGTCGATGCCCTTGGCGATGTATTGCGGGAAGTAGGTGACGTATTCGGCGGCGGCGCCGGCCTGCGGCACGTCCTTGCCGAAGATCTCCTTGCGGATCGAGTGCAGCAGGATGCGCGCGGTGACCTGGCTGTAGGCCGGATCCTTTTCCATCAGTGCGCGCGCGGCCAGCACGGCCGACTTGTGCAGTTCCTCGACGGGCACGCCGTCGTACAGGTTCTTCATGGTCTCGGCCAGGATCGCGTCGGCGTCGACGTGCTTTTCCAGGCCGGCGCAGGCGGCGTTGATCAGGGCCGACACTTCGTTCATGTCCAGCAGGCGGCGCGCGCCGCCGTCGACCACGTGGATCTGCGGGGCGGTGATCTGCGTCGTGCCGGCGGCTTCCTTGGCGGCGCGGCGCTCTTCCATGCGCTTGGCACGGTACAGCACGTATTCGCGCGCGACGTCGTGCTCGCCCGAGCGCATCAGGGACAGTTCCACCTGGTCCTGCACATCCTCGATGTGGAAGGTACCGCCGTTCGGCTGGCGGCGCACGAGGGCCGCGACCACGTTGTTCGTCAGTTGCGCGACCAGCTCGCGGATGCGTGCCGACTCGCGGCCCTGCTCGCCGTTGACGGCCAGGAACGCCTTGGTCATCGCGACGGCGATCTTGCTCGGCGCGAACGGCACCACGGCGCCGTTACGGCGGATGATGCGGTAGTCGCTGCCCGCGACCAGTTCGTCCGCGCTCTTGCCGGCCGTCGTAGCTGCCGCGACGGTATTGATGGAAATGTCCGAAGATGTTTGCATTGAGCCTCCCAGCATTGGCGTCACAGACTGCCATCGCCTTCACGAATTAGGTAGATATGGACCCCTCGGAGTGAATCCAGGGAACGCTGCCAACTCATTAAAATTGGCAACTCGATAACTTTCTGCCGATAAAAAATAGGAGCGGCAATATTGAGAAAAAAAGCTTCGCGCTCCTACTCAGCCTGTTCGGCATTAAGGCCGTTGACCACTAGATGTAGTAGACAACGGCCTTACAGACCTAATTGTAGTCGATGTCCGCGATTTTTATGAGCTCTGTCAGTAAGATTTTTTTCTTGACATCGATCAGTGCCGATACTTGAAGCCTCCACGGCGAAGTAAGCACTAACATTGAATTTGTAGCGCGAATTCGTGTGCTTATTAATCGTGCAAAATCGGCCCGTTTCGCGTTGCTGCGTTGGCGAAAAGACCACGCCGCTTCACAGTTCAACCTCAAGGTTCCGGCGCGTGGATATCCAGTTTCTGCATCTGGTAGCGCAGCTGCCGGACACTGATGCCGAGCAGGCTCGCGGCCTGCGTGCGGTTGAACTGGGTCTGGTTCAGCGCGCGCAGGATGATGTCGCGTTCGACCTGGCTCAGGTAGTCCGGCAGGTTGCTCGGCAGCGCGTCGTGCGCGAGCGGCGGTGGCGCGGCCCGCTCCAGCTCCGATGTCGGCTCCAGTGCCGCGCTCGCCGGCATCTGCGGCGGCTGCGGCACGACGGCCGCATCGCCCAGCTTCGCCCCTTTCAGCAGCAGGTCGCCGACTTCGATCACGCCGTCGTCGGCAAACGCGAGCGCGCGCTCCAGCACGTTTTCCAGCTCGCGCACGTTGCCCGGGAACGCGTAGCCGCGCAGCGCGTCCAGCACGCCGGGCCCCAGTCGCGCCCCGCCCGGCCCGGCCAGGCGCACGAGGATGGCATCGACCAGCAGCGGCAAATCGTCCAGCCGTTCGCGCAGCGGCGGCAGCGTGAGTTCGATCACGTTCAGGCGGTAGAACAGGTCCTGGCGGAAGCTGCCGTTTTCCACGCACCTGGCGAGATCCTTGTGCGTGGCGCTGATGATGCGCACGTCGACCGGTTCCTCGACCGTCGCGCCGATCTTGCGCACGCGCCGCTCCTGGATCGCGCGCAGCAGTTTGACCTGCATCGCGAGCGGCAGGTCCGCCACCTCGTCGAGCATCAGCGTGCCGCCGTTGGCGGCCTGGAAGAAGCCGTCGCGCTCGTCGTTCGCGCCCGTGAACGCGCCCTTGCGGTAGCCGAAGAACTCGGCCTCCATCAGCGCCTCCGGGATCGCGCCGCAGTTCACGGCGACGAACGGCTTGCCCGCGCGCGCGCTCTGCGTGTGGATCTCGCGCGCGGCCAGTTCCTTGCCGCTGCCGGATTCGCCGTTGATCGCGATCGGCGCCTGCGACCGCGCCAGCCGCGCGATCTGCGCGCGCAGCGCCTGCATCGCGGACGATTGCCCGATCAGGCGCGACGTGCCCTCGGCCTGGCTGGCGGCCGGTGCCGTCGCGGGGTCGGACAGTTTCAAGGCCGCGCGCACCATCGCGCGCAAATCGTCCAGCACGACGGGCTTCGACACGTAGTCGAATGCGCCGGCCTTCAGCGCGACGACGGCATTCTCGGCGCTGCCGTAGGCGGTAATGACGGCGATGGGCGTGCATTTATGATGGGCCGCGACCTCGCGCACGAGTTCCAGGCCCAGGCCGTCGGGCAGGCGCATGTCGGTCAACACCAGCGCAAACGGCTTTTGTCCCAGCAGCGCACGCGCCTCGCGGACGGTCGCGGCGCTGTCGACGTCGAGCCCCATCTTGAGCAGGGTGATCTCGAGCAGCTCGCGCAGGTCGGGTTCGTCGTCGACCACCAGGATGCGGGGTGAGCTCATGCCTTCTTTCCGTGACATTAGATAGTTGCACCGAACGTGATCACGAAGCGGCCGCTGGCCTCGCCCGTGCCGCCGGCGCCCGCGCCGGGCCGCACGTCCTCGGTGCGGTATTCGTAGTCGAGCATTGCGCCGTTGTTCAGGCACAGCTCGCGCGCCAGGTACAGGCCGAGGCCCGTGCCCTTGCTCGACGTCGTGTAGAACGGTTCGAACAAATGCGCCCGCACGTCCGGCGTAATGCCCGGACCGTCGTCCTGCACGTGCAATTCCATGCGGCCCGTCGCGTCGGGCACGGGGACCACGCGGATGCTGGCCGGCTTGCCGCTCGCGTAGCGGATCGCATTGCCGAGCAGGTTCACGAGCACTTCGCGCAGATGCAGTCCGTCGAACCGCACGGACCGGCCGCCCGCATCGCCCACCCACACTATATCACCGGCCATGCCGTGCATTTCCGTGAACTCGGCGCGCAGCTCGGGCAGGAAGTCGTCCAGCGCGACGGGCGTGCCGTTCGGTTGCACCTTGCGCGACAGCTTCAGGATGTCCTCGACCATGCGGTTCACGCGCGCCACGTTGTCGTTCACGATGCGCAGCAGGCGCGTTTCCGCCGGACCGTGCAGGTCTTCCGCCAGCAGCGACGTCGCGTGGCCGATCGCCGACAGCGGATTCCGCACCTCGTGCGCGATGCTGGCCGTCAGGCGTCCCATCGATGCGAGCTTGAGTTGCTGCGCCTGGTTTTCGATGGCGCTCACGTCCTGCAGGAACACGAGGCTGCGTTCGGCCGTGCCCTGCGGCGTGTCCACGCGCGCGAAGCGCAGCTTCAGGTGCACCGGCTGGTCGAGGCGGCCGCGCACCGGGCCGTCCGTCTCGTGCCAGCGCTTGACGGTGACGAAGCCGCCGGTCGCCGGCGCGTCCATGCGGCGGCCGGCCCAGTCCGTGAAACGCTGCGCCACGGGTTCCAGCGCCGCCAGGTCGGTCAATCGAAACGTGTTGCCGTCCTCGCCCGGCGGCGTCTCCAGCCCGAGCATGCGGCGCGCCGCCGGATTGCCGCCGAAGACGGTGCCGTCGCTCCCCAGCACGAGGATGCCGTCGTCCACGTCGTCGACGACGATGCGGTAGATCGCCTGCTGGATGCGCAGGTCGGCGCCGTGCCGCGCGGCCAGCTCTTCCTGCTTGATGAGGCGCGCGGCCAGGCGGTTCACCACCAGCACCACCGCGAAGAACGCGGCGCCGGTGAGCCCGGCCTGGGTCAGCGGCGGGTCGTCCGCGCGCATGAAGATCCCCCATGTGCTCTCGCCCAGCACGAACAGCGTGGCCAGCGCGGCCGAGAACAGGGCCAGCACCAGCGGCGCGAGGATCGCGGCGCCCGCGAGCGGGAACAGGTACAGCAGCGCGAGGCCGCTGCGCATGCCGCCGGCGGCGAGGTACAGCAGCGAGATCGCGACGATGTCGACGAGGACCTGGGCCGACAACTGCCACAGGAAGCGCCGGCGCCAGCGCTGGGCGACGACCGCGAACATCAGCGCGGCCAGCACGTAGGCGATGCACGTCTCGGCATACGCGGTGCCGTCGACGCGGCCGCGCCGCACGTCGATCGACAGGTACAGCAGCAGCACGAACGCGATCACGATGCGCGTGACCGTGAGCGTTTGCAGCGAGCGCCAGAACGTCGAGCGCGACTCGGCGGAAAGGGAAAGCCGGCTCGCCATGCGGCGGCTTACCGGGCCTGCTGGTGCGCCTCGCGCGCGTGCGCCGTGCCGCAATAGTCGCGGCCATCGGCCCGCACGGCTTCCGACGCCGGGAAATAGATGCCGCAATGGGCGCAGCACAGCATCGTCTCGGACTGGTCCTCGACGCGGCTCCACGCCTTGGCCTTTGCTTCGCCGCCGGCGGACGCCGGTGCCGGCCCGGAGGCCGGATTTACGGCGGGGCCTTGTGCGCGCGTCATCGCGGCGCGCAGTTTGCTGCGGATGGCGGCCACCACGAGGATGACGAGCGCAATCCAGAAAAGCAGTCGCGTCATACGAACCCCCGGTGCAGAACGACTTCGAAAACGAACCGGCTGCCGACGTAAGCCAGCGCCAGCGTGGCGAATCCCGCCAGCGTGAAGCGAAGCGCGGTCTTGCCGCGCCAGCCGCGCCAGCGGCGTCCGGCCAGCAGCGCGGCGAAGAGCACCCACGACAGCAGCGCGAAAAAGTTCTTGTGATCCCAGCGCAGCGCGCGGCCGAACAGCTGTTCGGAGAACACGATGCCCGACAGGACGGTCAAACTGAGCAGCACGAAACCGATGCCGATCATGCGGAACAGCAGCCGCTCCATCGTCAGCAGCGCCGGCAGCTGGTCGAGCGCGCCGGTAAACCAGCCCTTCTTTGCGCTCTTCGTGTGCAGCCGCGCCTCCTGCAGCGCCATCAGCACGGCGTGGAAGGCGGCGATCGTGAGCGTGCTGTACGCGGACACGGCAACCGCGACGTGCCAGCCGAACGCGGGCGACTGGTCCTGCACGGGCATCAGGTTGCCGGGGAACAGCGGCGGCAGGATCGCCGCGACGGCCGCGCACGGCATGACCATGCGGCGCATGCCGTCCAGCGCGAAATTGCGGTTTTCGATCCAGTAGGCGGCGACGGAAATCCACAGCGCGGCCGACAGCATGAAGGCGAAGCCGACCCGTAAGGTGCCGTTCGACACGATATCCGGCCACAGCGCGGCACCGTGCACGGCCCAGGCCACGGCGGTCACGGCCGAAATGGCCGAGCCCTGCCGCGACGGCAGCAGGGCACATACCGCGTACAGGATTGCCGCGGCGATGAATAGGGTAAGTTGCATACGCGCGAGTCTACACCATCCGGAAAGGGCAAGGTTAGGTTGTCAGAAGAGTAAGCGCAGTCGCACGTCATTCCCGCGAAGGCGGGAATCCATTCTGAATTCGCTCTGCGTTAACGCGCACAGTGCAACTTCGGAAACTCAGTATGGGTTCCCGCTTCCGCGGGAACGACGGGGTTAGTCGACGGTTGCCGCCTTGATTTCCGCTTCATGGTGCCGCTGCTGCTCCTCCATCACCATCAGCCCCAGTTCGCGCTTGAGCGCATTGAACTCGGGCGCCGCCGGATCGCGCAGGCGCGGCAGGTCGACGAGGATGTCGCGCTTGATCGTGCCCGGCCGGTACGTCATCACGACGATGCGGTCGGCCAGGTAGATCGCTTCCTCGATGCTGTGCGTGACGAAGATGACCGTCTTCTTCAATTCGGCCCACAGGCGCAGCAGCTCGTCCTGCAGGTTGCGCCGCGTGAGGGCGTCGAGCGCGCCGAACGGTTCGTCCATCAGCAGGATCGGCGAATCCAGCGCCAGCACGCGCGCGATCGCCACGCGCTGGCGCATGCCGCCGGACAGGTCCTTCGGATAGCGCTTCGCGAAATCCTCCAGCGACAGCAGTTTCAGGAGCTCGCCCACGCGCGCCGCGATCTGCGCGCGCGCCATGCCCTTGATCTCCAGGCCGAAGCCGACGTTCTGCTCCACCGTCATCCACGGGAACAGCGCATATTCCTGGAACACCATGCCCCGCTCCGGCCCGGGGCCGGCGACCGGCACGCCGTCGGCCAGCACGCGGCCGGTCGTCGGCGGCGCGAAGCCGGCGACGGCGTTCAGCAGGGTCGACTTGCCGCAGCCGGAAGGCCCCAGCAGGCAGACGAACTGGCCGTGAGGGATCTCGAGACTGATGTCCTGCAGGGCGACCATGCGGCGGCCGTCGCCGTCGAATACTTTACTGACGCTGTCGATCACGATATGCGCGGTCATCTCAATGCTCCAGGCCGCGGTGCCAGCGCAGCAGATGGTTGTTCAGCTTGTTCATGCCGACGTCGATGGCGAGACCGAGCAGGCCGATCGTGATCATGCCGGCGATGATCTTGTCCGACCAGAAGTACTCGCGCGCCTCCGAGATGCGGAAACCGAGCCCGTTGTTCACGGCGATCATCTCGGCCACGATCACGACGATGAACGCCGTGCCGATGCCGATGCGCATGCCGGTCAGGATGTACGGCACGGCCGCCGGCAGGATCACGCGCAGGAACATCGTCGGCCCGCTCGCGCCCAGGTTGCGCGCCGCGCGCAAATAGATGCCGTCGACCTGGCGCACGCCCGCGATGGTATTCATCAGCACGGGGAAGAAGGCGCCCAGCGCGATCAGGAAGAAGGCCGGCGGGTTGCCGAGGCCGAACCACAGCATCGACATCGGGATGTAGGCGATCGGCGGAATGGGGCGCAGCAGCTGGAACAACGGATTCAGCCAGGCATGCGCGATGCGGCTCGCGCCCATGGCGAGGCCGATCGGCAGCGCCAGCGCGGCGCCGACGAGGAAGCCGACGATCACGCGGTACATGCTGCCGATGGCGTCGGTGATCAATTCGCCGGACAGCATCCACGCCAGCTTTCCCCCGCCGCCGTTGGCCTCGCGCCAGGTGGCGAAGTCCTGCAGCGGCAGCAGGTACGCGATCCATTTCCGCCAGACCTGCAGCGGGGACGGCAGAACGTGCTCGTTGACCCATCCCATGCTGGCGACCCACTGCCAGATCGCGATCGCGACGACCGGCACGACCAGGCCGATCGCGATGTCCTGCCACCTGCGCTTCATCATCTCCGCTCCTTGTTACGCGTGGGCGGAGGGCCGCCCACCCTACGTATCCGCCGTAGGGTGGGGGGGCCCCCCCGGGCCCACGCGAAGATGTCCACCCAACGATTATTTGATGTTCAGGCTTTTCTTGGCCTCATCCAGCAAATCGGTCTTGACCCAGTCCTTCGCCACCGGCGGCTTCGCCATCCGGCCGACACCCGTCTTGACCATGATGTCGGTCGTGGTCTGGATGTGCTCCGGCGTGATGTCGTAGGTGTAGGGCGAATTGCTGATCGCGTCGTCGAAGTCGTCCTTCGTGATCTGGCCCTTGAACACGACTTCGCGCACGTATTTCTCGGCCAGCGCGCGGTCACGGATGAAGGCGCTCGTGGCCATGACGAAGCAGCGCATGAATTTCTCGGCCACGGGGCGCTTCGTGTTGTAGAACTTTTCCGTCATCACCATCGTCCGCACCGGTTCGCCGATCGGCGTGTCGTACGGTTTCAGGACCTCGACGCCGAAGCCCTTGTTGATCGCCTGCGACGACTGGGGTTCGGACTGCATCATGGCGTCGATGTTCTTGCCCAGCAGCGCCTGGTTGAGGTCGGCGTACGCCAGGTAGACGATCTGCACGTCCTTGCCGGGCGCCGGGTCGGCGCTGAGGCCGGCCTTGTGCAACTCGGCCATCAGGAGCACTTCCTGGATGCCGCCGCGCGTCACGCCCACCTTCTTGCCCTTCAGGTCCTTCACGCCCTTGACGTTGGCGTCCGCGCGCGCGACGAGCCGGGCGCCGCCTTTCGCGAAGCCGGCCACGACGTAGATCGGGGCACCGCCGGCGCGGCCCGAGATCGCGGCCTCGGACGCCGTCGTGCCGACGTCGAGTTCACCCGCGATAATGGCCTGCATCACGTCCAGGCCCTTCGCGAAGATGCGTTCCTCGACCTTGATCCCGCACTTGGGCGCGATCTCCTTGATGTATGACACCGCGCCGTAGTGCGCGAACTTGAGGTTGCCGAGGCGGACCACGTCCTGCGCCTGGGCGCCGCTCGCGGCCAGCAGCGCGGCGATGGCGAGGGTCTTGCCGAACACGTGTGCTTTCATTGCCTGTCTCTCCGATTGGGGGTGAAACTTTTATTGGAATGAACTGCGTGACGCCTCAGGAACATAAACTCGAAGCAATACATTGTCAAACCGTCCAATCAGGTTTTACCAAGAATCAAATCGCCAGGTTGACTGGACGCGTTGCGAATGGCTGAATTGGGGTCTTGACGGGGGAAAACGCGCCCCGACATGGGGTAAAATGGCGGATTGCGCGCCGCCGCCACTTATATATATCAGTACAGAAGGTAGAACGATGCTGGATAACCTGACACAACGCCTTGCCAAGGTCGTCAAGACGATGCGTGGCGAGGCCCGCCTCACGGAGGCGAACACCGCAGAAATGCTGCGCGAAGTGCGCCTGGCCCTGCTCGAGGCCGACGTCGCGCTGCCGGCCGTGCGCGAATTCATCGCCAAAGTGAAAGAAAAGGCGCTGGGCGAGGAAGTGATCGGCTCGCTGTCGCCGGGTCAGGCCCTCGTCGGCGTCGTGCAGAAGGAACTGGGCGCGCTGATGGGCGCCGACCTCGGTCCGGACGCGTCGCAGCTGTCGTTCGCGCAGCAGCCGCCGGCCGTGATCCTGATGGCCGGCCTGCAGGGTGTCGGTAAAACGACCACCACCGGCAAGCTCGCGAAGTACCTCAAGGAAGAGAAGAAGAAAAAGGTCCTGACCGTCTCCGCCGACGTCTACCGCCCCGCCGCAATCGCGCAGCTGGAATCGGTGACGAAGCAGGTCGGCGCCGACTTCTTCCCGTCCACCGCCAGCGACAAGCCGGTCGACATCGCGAAGAACGCGATCGACTGGGCGAAGAAGCACTATCACGACGTCGTCATCATCGACACGGCCGGTCGCCTGGCCATCGACGAGGCGATGATGCAGGAGATCGCCGCCGTGCACGCGGCCGCGAATCCGATCGAGACGCTGTTCGTCGTCGACGCCATGGTCGGCCAGGATGCGATCAACACCGCGAAAGCCTTCAACGACGCGCTGCCGCTGACCGGCGTGATCCTGACGAAGCTCGACGGCGACTCGCGCGGGGGCGCGGCACTGTCCGTGCGCCACGTGACGGGCAAGCCGATCAAGTTCGCCGGCGTCTCGGAAAAGCTGGACGGCCTGGAAGCGTTCGATCCGGCCCGCATGGCCAACCGCGTGCTGGGCATGGGCGACATCCTCGCGCTGGTCGAGGAAGCGCGCAAGGGCGTGGACATGAAGGCCGCGGCCGACATGGCCAACAAGATCAAGTCGGGCGGCAAGTTCGACATGAACGACTTCCGCGCCCAGCTCGCGCAGATGAAGAAGATGGGCGGCATGGCGGGCCTGCTCGACAAGCTGCCGGCCCAGTTCCAGCAGGCCGCGAACGGTGCCAACATGGACCAGGCCGAGAAACAGGTGCGCCGCATGTGCGGCATCATCGACTCGATGACGCCGGCGGAACGCGCCAAGCCGGAACTGATCAAGGCCAACCGCAAGCGCCGCATCGCGGCCGGCGCCGGCGTGCAGGTGCAGGAAGTGAACCGCATGCTGACCCAGTACGAGCAGATGAACACGATGATGAAGAAGCTCAAGGGCGGCGGCCTGATGAAGATGATGCGCGGGATGAAGGGCATGATGCCCGGTATGCGCTGATCCTTGATCCATCTCTAAAAAGCCGTGCGCGACCACCGTCCCGCACGGCTTTTTTGTGCTTGGGATGTCCGTTTTTTCGCTCTAGAGAGACCCGGGTAACACAACGGGCTATTTTAGGGCTTGTAAGAGTGAAAAAATTTCGAAAAAGACTTGCACGAACACTAAAACCCTACCAATATAAGCCCGGTGCGCTCAAGCGCAAATTTCCATGTGTTCCGTTTAGGAGGCTCGAAGATGGCAACAGCCAAAAAAACCACCGCAGCGCCCGCTAAAAAAGCCGCTGCCAAGCCTGCTGCGGCGGCGAAGCCGGCAGCGAAAAAGGCAGCAGCTCCTGCCAAAGCAGCAGCACCGAAAGCAACCGCCGCAGCAAAGAAGCCTGCCGCGGCACGCAAGCCCAACGCCGCTTTCATGAAAGAGATGACCCCATCGGCAACGCTGGCCGCCGTCGTCGGCGCGAAACCGCTGCCGCGCACGGAAGTGACCAAGAAAGTCTGGGACTACATCAAGGCGCAAAACCTGCAGGACGCGGCCAACCGCCGCATGATCAACGCCGACGACAAGCTGAAAGCCGTCTTCGGTGGCAAGGCGCAGGTGTCGATGTTCGAAATGACCAAGCTGATCTCGGATCACCTCAAATAAGAACATCTGGCTGGCTGCCCCATGGCCCCATACGAAAAGCCCCGGCGAGCCGGGGCTTTTTGTTTTGCCGTAGCATCCGCGTGGGCGGAGGGCCGCCCACCCTACCGCTTAGCATGACGTCCCACATGAGATTCGACCTGACCGACCTGCAACTGTTCCTGCACGTGCTGGATGCCGGCAGCATCACGGCCGGCAGCCGGCGCGCGCACCTGGCGCTGGCGTCCGCGAGCGAACGCATCCAGCACATGGAAGAGACGCTGGGCGTACCCCTGCTCGTGCGCGGCCGGCGCGGCGTGCAGCCGACGGCTGCGGGCCTCGCCCTGCAGCGCCACGCCCGTCTCGTGTTCCAGCAACTGGCGCGCCTGCGCGCGGAACTGGGCGAGCATGCGGCGGGCCTCAAGGGCCAGATCCGGCTGCTGTGCAATACGGCGGCGCTGTCGGAGTACCTGCCGGAGCGGCTGGCCGGCTTCATGGCACGCCATCCGGACGTCGACATCGACCTGGAAGAACGCACCTCCAGCGACATCGCGCGCGCGGTGCGCGAAGGCGGCGCGGACCTCGGCATCGTGGCCGACACGGTCGACCTGTCCGGCCTCGAGACCTTCCCGTTCTGCACCGACCGCATCGTCGCGGTCGCGCAGCCGGCCATGGCGCGCACGCTCGTCACGCAGGAGGGGCAAGCCGTGACGTTCGCGCGGCTCGTCGATTTCGACCACGTCACGCTGACGGGCGACAGCGCCCTGTTCCGCTATCTGACGCAGCTGGCCGAACGCGCGGGCCGCACCTTGCGCGCGCGCGTGCGCCTGCGCAGCTTCGACGCCGTGTGCCGGATGGTGGAGAGCGGGGTCGGGATCGGCCTGGTGTCCGAACCGGCCGCGCGGCGCTGCGCGCGCACGATGGACCTCGCCGTACTGGAGCTGGCCGACGCGTGGGCGGTGCGCCAGCTGTCGCTGTGCATGCGCAGCTTCGAGGGGTTGCCGCGCCACGCGCAGCAGCTGATCGAGGAAATCCGCGCATGAATTGGTGGGCACGTGATCGATGCCCCCGGCATCAATCACCCCACCCTACGATTGAGACGATGCAGTAGGGTGGGCTCCCCGAGCCCACCAAGGGTCTCCGCGTTCAGCGGCTGGACACCATCACGTCCTGCTTGAACTCCCAGTTCTTCCACGCCGCCAGCACCGCATTCGGATACTCGGGCTTGCCGCGGCTGCCGTTGTAGCGGCCGAGGGCGAGGTACAGGTTGCCCCCTTCCATGTCGATGTACATGCGCAGGATCGAGCAGCCATAGCGCAAATTCGTCTGCATGTCGAACAGCGCGCGGCGGTTCGAATCGCCGATCACCTTCGTCCAGAACGGCATCACCTGCATGTAGCCGCGCGCGCCGACCATCGACACGGCGTACTTGCGGTACGCCGATTCGACCTGGATCAGGCCCAGCACGAGCCCCGGATCGAGGCCCGCGCGCGTCGCTTCGTACCACGCGATTTCGAGGAATTCCGTGCGCGTCTGGTCGTCCGGCAGGCGGCGCTTGAGGCGCGCCGACATCGCGTCGAACCATTGCTGATAGCGCACGCGCGCGACCTCGTCGCGGAAGGCCGGCTTGGGCGGCCGGCCGTCGCGGATGGCGTTTTCGAGCGCCAGCCGGACCGAATCGGCGAGCGCTTCTTCTTTCTGGTTGCCGGCCTGCGCCGCGCCGCTGCTCATCAGTGCAGCGGCGAGCAAGACCGGGCCGAACCGGGCTGCCGCCCGGACCATCAACCGTCGTGCCATCACTTGCCCAGCTTGCCCTTGATGAAGCCGACCATGTCCGCAGCCGGGACGGCGGTCGCGTCAAGCTCGCGGCGGCCCTGGTATTCCAGGTTGCCTTCCTTGAGGCCGCGCTCGCCGATCACGACGCGGTGCGGCACGCCGACCAGTTCCCAGTCGGCGAACATGGCGCCCGGACGCAAGCCGCGGTCGTCGACGATGACGTCCACGCCGGCCGCCTGCAGCTCGGCATACAGGCGATCGGTCTCGGTCTTCACCAGATCGCTGCGGTCATAGCCCATCGGGCACAGCACCAGTTCGAACGGCGCGATGGCGTCCGGCCAGATGATGCCCTTGTCGTCGAAGTTCTGTTCGATGGCGGCGCCCAGGATGCGGGTCACGCCGATGCCGTAGCAACCCATCTGCATCGGGGCCGGCTGGCCCTTCTCGTCCAGGTAGACGCAGTTCATCGCGGCGGAGTACGCGGTACCCAGCTGGAACACGTGGCCCACTTCGATGCCGCGCTCGATCGCGAGCGTGCCCTTGCCGTCCGGCGACGCATCGCCTTCGACGACGTTGCGCAGGTCGGCGACGAGCGGTTCGGCCACGTCGCGGCCCCAGTTGGCGCCGGTCAGGTGGTATTCGGCTTCGTTCGCGCCGCACACGAAATCGGCCATGTTGGCGACGGTACGGTCGGCCACGATGTTGACCGGCTGCTTCGTACCGATGGGGCCGAGGTAGCCCGGCACGGTGCCGTAGGCTTCCTGGATCTCGGCTTCGCTGGCGAAGCGGAAGTCCTTCAGGCCCGGCACTTTCGTGACCTTGACTTCGTTCAGTTCATGGTCGCCGCGCAGCAGCAGCAGCCAGTTTTCCCTGACCTGCCTGCCGTCGACGTCCTTCTCGACCGTCAGCGCGATCGACTTGACGGTCTGGTCCAGGCCAATGCCGAGCAGCTTGGCCACGTCTTCGCACTTGGTCGTCTTCGGCGTGGAAACCTTCGTCAGCGGCTGCGTCGCGGCGCCGCGCTGGGCGATCAGCGGCAGCGCCTCGGCCGCTTCCATGTTGGCCGCGAAGTCCGAGTTCGGGCAGTAGACCAGCGCGTCCTCGCCGGTGCTGGCGATGACGTGGAATTCGTGCGAGCCCGTGCCGCCGATGGCGCCGTTGTCGGCCGCCACCGCGCGGAACTTCAGGCCGAAGCGGTTGAAGATGCTGACGTAGGCGTTGAACATCGTCTCGTAGGACTTCTGCATGCCTTCGACGTCACGGTCGAAGGAATAGGCGTCCTTCATCGTGAACTCGCGGCCGCGCATCAGGCCGAAGCGGGGACGGCGCTCGTCGCGGAACTTGGTCTGGATGTGATAAAAGTTCAACGGCAGCTGGCGGTACGACTTGACTTCGGTGCGCACGACGTCGGTCACGACTTCTTCCGACGTCGGCTGCAGCGCGAAGTCGCGGCCGTGGCGGTCCTTGAGACGCAGCAGTTCCGGCCCCATCTTGTCCCAGCGGCCCGTCTCCTGCCACAGCTCGGCCGGCTGCACCAGCGGCATCAGGAGTTCGATCGCGCCCGCCTTGTTCATCTCTTCGCGGATGATGCCCTCGACCTTGCGAATGACACGCAGGCCCAGCGGCATGTACGTGTAGATGCCGGAGCCGAGTCGCTTGATCATCCCGGCGCGCATCATCAGTTTATGGCTGACGATCTCGGCGTCGGAGGGCGCTTCTTTGAGCGTTGAAATAAAAAATCGTGAGGCGCGCATATCGGTGAATTCTTTTTAAAAAGAGAGGGTTATAATCGACCTAATTTTAAAGGATTAGCTGGCTGATGCATCCAATCTTTATACAAATGGATCCGAAACACGTGGTGCATGCTGTTGTTCCTGTGCAGGTTGCGCGACAGACGTATCTGGATTGCTAGGTAAAAACGTAAGTAAGAGGGATCAGCCGGCAGAAAGTTTCGAGGTGAATTATGCTCGATCGTGAAGGGTTTCGCCCCAACGTCGGCATCATCCTGCTGAACGCCAACAACGAAGTGTGGTGGGGCAAGCGGGTGCGTGAGCATTCTTGGCAATTTCCGCAAGGGGGTATCAAATACGGCGAGACGCCGGAACAGGCGATGTACCGCGAGCTCGAGGAAGAAATCGGCCTGCGCCAGGAGCACGTCAAGATCGTGGGCCGGACCCGCGACTGGCTGCGCTATGAAGTGCCCGATCACTTCATCAAGCGCGAAGTGCGCGGTCACTACCGCGGCCAGAAGCAGATCTGGTTCCTGCTGCGCATGGTGGCACGCGACAACGACGTCAACCTGCGCCTGACCGACCATCCCGAGTTCGATGCCTGGCGCTGGCACGATTACTGGGTCCCGCTGGACGTGGTCATCGAATTCAAGCGCGACGTGTACCAGCGCGCCTTGCAGGAACTGTCGCGTTTCATCACGTGGCCCGCGAACGGCGAACGCCGCCACAGCTCGCGCTACCTGCGCCAGCCGCACGAGCGGCGCGCCCAGGGGGGCAATGGCAACGGCAATGGCGGTAACAAGGCCGTGGCGAGTGGCGCCAATGCCAGCAAGGCGGTGGCGGCAGCCAGCAAGGCCATCGCCGACGCGGCCGGCAGCTCCAAGATGGTGTTGGCGCAACAGGGTGTGACAAGGAAAGAATGACCTGCGGGAGTGATCTGCGCAAGTAGCCCGGAAGCAACACAACAAAGGCAAAGCAGCCGTGCAAGCGGTTGCCTTTGCCTTTTTTACATTTTGGTAATGTAATTTTTGCAAAATTGCGAAGTAGAATCATCGCCATGATGATGCCGACTTTGCCGATTTTCCGTGCCCTTCCCCTCCTGCTGGCCGCGCTGTGCTCGTCCGCACGTGTCCACGCCGAGGACACCCCGCCCAAATGCACCTACGTGGAAGTGGGCAGCCTGCCCATCCGCTACGTCGGCGCGAGCCTGGCGCCCGCGGTCGACGGCACGATCAACGGCACCCCGGCCACGATGCTGATCGACACCGGCTCCGACCAGACCCACATGACGATGAACGCCGCGACCCGGCGCGACCTGAACCTGTCCATGACGGGGCGGTACGTCGAAGGCATCGGCGGCCTGTCGCGCCTGTACGGGGTGCGGCTGAAGGACTTCGCCATCGGTCCGGCGCACGCCGGCCGCCGTCCCGAACTGACCGTAATCGGCAGCACCGCGGGCACGCCGGCCTTCGACGCCATCGTCGGCGCCCCGTTCCTGCTGCAGACGGACCTCGAGCTCGACCTGCGCGCGAAGCGGATGAAATTCTACCGTCCGCTCGAATGCCGCAAGGCGGAGCTGCTCCTGTGGAAGGAAGACACCGTCGTGCTGCCGTTCGGGCGCAACTTCAGCCGCAGCCCGAATCCGCATTTCACGGTCGTCGTGAACGGCAAGGAGATGGACGCGCTGATCGACTCCGGCGCGCACCGCAGCTTCATGATGCTGGACGCCGCCAAAAAGGCCGGCATCGACGTCAATGGCCCGGGCGCGGTCCGCATGGGCGACGCCGGCGGGATCGGCTCCGACCGCGCGCCGCACTGGATCGCGCCGGTCAAGAGCATGCAGATCGGCCAGGAGACCATCAGCAACGTCGAACTGGGCGTCATCGATTCGCAGGGCTCGCGCACGGCCGACGTGTACCTCGGCCAGGACTTCCTGCGCACCCACCGCGTGCTGTTCGCGATGAGCCAGGAAAAACTGTACATCGCCTACCTGGGCGGCGACGTGTTCACGCGCGGCACGGGACTGGAACCCTGGATGCGCGCCGAGGCCGACGCCGGCAATGCGGACGCCCAGTACGCGCTGGCCCAGATCTACAACACCGGCCGCGGCGTACCGCGCGATCCGCTCCAGGCCGGCGTCTGGCTCGACATGGCAGCCAATGGGGGCCAACCGAACGCCAGCCTGCTGCGCGGCCGCCGGCAGATGCTGGCCGGGCAGCTGGACACGGCGATCCCGCAACTGCGCCACGCGCTCGACCTGCTGCCGGCCGACCGTCTCGGCCCGCTGTGGCTGTACATCGCCCGCGTGCGCCACGGCGAGGCGGACCTGGCGAAGACCGAACTGGAAGCGGCACTGAAACAGCAGAAGGAAGACGACTGGCCCGCGCCGATCGCCGACTTCTACCTCGGCAAGACCAACGCGGCGCGCCTGCTGGAAGAAGCCGGCAAGGACGCGAAGCTCGCGCATGCGCGCACGTGCATGGCCCAGACGTACATGGCGGAGTGGCATGCCGCGCGCGGCGACGCGGCCGAAGCGAGTGCGCTCAAGGACACGCTGCGTGCGAACTGCACGCCCGCGGCCGCGCCCAAGCCGGCACCGTGACCGCGCCGGCAGGGTGTGCGCCATCGCGCTACAATGACGCCCTTCCTCCTGGTTTTCCGACGGTTTTCTCCATGTTCACCCCCTCCTCCAACGATGTCCGCCGCTTTTTCTGCGAAGCCTTGCGCAAGCGCCGCGCCGGCGAGATCCTGACCCCGATGGACGCCATCGCCGCCGACTGGATCGAACAGCATCCCGAATACCACGACGAGCTGACGGATGCCGATGCGGCGGTGGCGCGCGACTATTCCGTCGAAGGTGGCAAGCCGAATCCATTCCTGCACCTGTCGATGCATCTGTCGATCACGGAACAGGTGTCGATCGACCAGCCGCGCGGCATCCGCGCCGCCTACGAGGCGCTGGCCGCGCGCGTGGGCGAGCACGAGGCGCACCACGGCATCATGGAGTGTCTCGGCGAGATGATCTGGTCGGCGCAGCGCCACGGCACGCAGCCGGATACCGACGCGTACGTGGAGTGCGTGCGCAAACGCGTGCGCTAAAAAACCTCTCACGAGCGTCGCGAGCGGCGGCGATGCCGGTCGAGAAGCGCAGCCGTACGGTGGTACGGCGAGCATCGCAGGCCGGCAGCGCAACGCGCAGCAGCTCGGGAGACGTTTTTAATCGAGCTTGTCGTCGGCGACCCGATAGCGCGGGTCTTCCGGCAGGTTCACCTCGATCATGTCCTTCGCGCGCTCGAGCAGCGCGCGGCAGTCCGGACTCAGGTGGCGCAGATGCAGGCGCTTGCCGAGGGCGCGGTAGCGTTCCGCCAGGCCGTCGATGGCCTGGATCGCCGAGTGGTCCGCCACACGCGCGCGGCGGAACTCGACGACGACGTCCTGCGGGTCGTCCTTCGGCGTGAACAGCGCCTGGAAGCCGGCCACCGACGCGAAGAACAGCGTGCCCTCCAGTTCATAGACTTTCCAGCCGTGCGCGTCCTGCGCGGTCGCGACGCGGATCTGCTTCGCGTGCTGCCACGCGAACACCAGCGCCGACACGACCACGCCCACCAGGACGGCGGTCGCCAGGTTGAAGACGAGCGTCACGCCCGCCACCAGCACGATCACGAGCGCATCGGCGCGCGGCACCTTGCCGAACAGGCGGAACGTGCCCCACTCGAACGTCTTTTCGCACACGACGAACATCACGCCGATCAGCGCGGCCAGCGGAATCCGCTCGATCACGCTCGCGCCGAACAGAATGAACGACAGCAGGAACAGCGACGCGCAGATGCCCGACAGGCGGCCGCGCGCGCCGTTGCCCACGTTGATCATGCTCTGGCCGATCATCGCACAGCCGCCCATGCCGCCGAAGAAGCCGGTGACGACGTTCGCGACACCCTGGGCCAGGCTTTCGCGGTTCGGCTGGCCGCGGGTGTCCGTGATCTCATCGATCAGCGTGAGCGTCAACAGCGTCTCGATCAGGCCCACGCCCGCCAGCACGAGCGAGTACGGGAACACGATTTTCAGGGTCTGCAGGTCGAACGGCACGTCCGGCACGCGGAATGCCGGCAGGCCGCCCGCGATGGAGCCGAGGTCGCCCACGGTCTTGGTTTCGATGCCCATGACGTGCGCGAGCAGCGCGACGGCGAGGATGCCGACCAGCGTGGCCGGCACGGCCTTCGTGAGGCGCGGCGTGACGTAGATGATCGCCATCGTCAGCGCGACGAGGCCCAGCATCGTCCACAGCTGCGGGCCGGCCATCCAGCCGCCGCCCGTCTTGAAGTGCTCGAACTGCGCGACGAAGATCACGATGGCCAGGCCGTTGACGAAGCCCAGCATCACGGGATGCGGCACCATGCGGATGAATTTACCGAGCCGCGCGGCCGCGAACAGCATTTGCAGCACACCCATCAGCACGATGGCGGCGAACAGGTATTGCGCGCCGTGCCGGACGACCAGCGCGACCATGACGACGGCCAGCGCGCCGGCCGCGCCGGAAATCATGCCGGGCCGGCCGCCGAACGCGGAGGTGATGAACGAGACCAGCACGGCGGCATACAGGCCGGTCAGCGGCGACACGTGGGCCACGAGGGCGAAGGCGATGGCCTCGGGAACCAGCGCCAGCGCGACCGTCAGGCCGCTCAATACATTGGTCTTGATGTGGGAGGGGGATACGTCGGACAAGGCGGGCTCCAAAAGACAAATCCCTCCGGCCGGCACGCGGCAGGAGGGATTCCGGACAATCCGGATGGGCCGTTATTGTAACGGCCCGTCCGGATCAGCGCTTCGTGACGAGCGCCGCAGGCAGACTTTCCAGGTAGGCAGCGATGTCGGCCATGTCGCGATCCGACAACGGCTGGGCCATGCCGGCCATGATCGGGTTGTTGCGACCGTTGGCGGCTTTGGTGCCGCGCTTGTACGCGGTCAGCGCATGCACGAGGTAGTCGGCATGCTGGCCGGCCAGCTTCGGATAGCTGGGATCGATCGGGGTCTTGTAGTCGGCGCCGTGGCAGGACGCGCAGTTGTATTTCTTCGCCAGTTCGGCGCCGTTGGCGGCATTGCCCGAAGCCAGCGCCTGGCCGGACAGGACCAGCGAGGCGGCGCCCAGGGTCAGCGCGACGATCAGTTTATTCATGGCGCGCTCCTTACTTGGACGGGGTTTGTTGCGAATAATACGCGGCGATATCGGCGATGTCCTGGTCGGACAGGCTGGCCGCGATACCCCGCATGGACGGGTGGTTGCGGTCGCCTTTTTTATAGGCATGGAGCGCGGCTTCGATGTACTTCGCCGACTGGCCGCCGATCTTCGGTACGCGATAGACTTCAGGGAACGTGCCCTTGTACTCGGGGATGCCGTGGCAGCCGATACACTGCTCGATCTTGTTGGGTGCTGCCTTCGGATTGCCGACGATGTCGGCTGCGCCGGCCGTGCCGGCCATCGAGGCGCCGGCTGCCAGCACGAGTAATGCTGTTGAAATTTTCATGGATGACCTATCGTTGGGTTGAATCGATAGGGCGCCTTGCGACCCGTGCGGCGGCAGCAGGTTTTCTAGACCCCCGGTACTGCAACTGCAATGGCATTTTTGCCACGATCCAATCGATTCTATCCGAAGAATATAGTCGAGTCCATTGGGCAGCGCAGCATGGACGGCCTGCCCGCCACGGCGTTCTGGCATATACTCGATAGCATTTCCATATGATCTGCCCAGGCCCATGCACGCACCCCGACGCTTCGAAGGCAGCGACAACTATGTCGCCACCGCCGACCTGAAACTGGCGGTCAACGCCGCCCTCACCCTCGCCCGGCCCCTGCTGATCAAGGGCGAACCCGGCACCGGCAAGACGATGTTGGCCGAAGAGGTCGCGGCCGCGCTGGACATGCCCCTGCTGCAGTGGCACATCAAATCGACGACCAAGGCCCAGCAGGGCCTGTACGAATACGACGCCGTCTCGCGCCTGCGCGATTCGCAGCTGGGCGACGAGCGCGTGCGCGACATCCACAACTACATCGTCAAGGGCGTGCTGTGGCAGGCGTTCACGGCGCCGGAGCCGGTCGTGCTGCTGATCGACGAGATCGACAAGGCCGACATCGAATTCCCGAACGACCTGCTGCGCGAACTGGACCGCATGGAGTTCTTCGTGTACGAGACGCGCGAGATGGTCGTGGCGAAGCACCGTCCCCTCGTCATCATCACGTCGAACAACGAGAAGGATTTGCCGGACGCCTTCCTGCGCCGCTGCTTCTTCCACTACATCAAATTCCCCGACCGCGACACGATGGCGGAGATCGTCAAGGTCCACTACCCCACGCTGAAGGCCGACCTGCTGGCCGCCGCGCTGCAGGGTTTTTATGAGCTGCGCGACGTGCCGGGCCTGAAGAAGAAGCCGTCGACGTCGGAATTCCTCGACTGGCTGAAGCTCCTGCTGGCCGAGGACATCCCGGCCGAGGTCCTGCGCAGCCAGGACGGCAAGACGATCGTGCCGCCGCTCGCGGGCGCCCTGCTCAAGAACGAGCAGGACGTGAGCCTGTTCGAGCGCCTGGTGGCGATGGCGAGGCACAACCGATGATCCAGGTCGCTCCCGTCACCCTGGAATTCAATGGCGTGCGCCTGGAGCCGCTCGGGCCGCACCACCTCGACGGCCTGCGCGCCGCAGCCGCCGACGGCGAACTGTGGAACCTGCGCATCACCTCCGTGCCGGAACCGCAGGACACGGAAGCCTATATCCGCATGGGCCTGGAGACGCCGAACCGGGTCGCCTTCGCCGTCGTCGACGCGTCCAGCGACACCGTGATCGGCACGACCAGCTACCACGACATCATGCCCGCGATCGACCGCGTCGAGATCGGCTACACGTGGTACGCGAAGAGCCGCCAGCGCAGCCACGTCAACACGAGCTGCAAGCTCCTGCTGCTGTCGCACGCGTTCGACACGCTGGGCTGCGCCGTCGTCGGCCTGCGCACCGATAATTTCAATTATGCGTCGCAGGCCGCCATCGAGAGATTGGGCGCCAAGAAGGATGGCGTGCTGCGCCACCATGCGCCGCGCCGCGACGGGACCGTGCGCGACACGGTCATGTACAGCATCGTGCGCGGCGAGTGGCTTGAGATCAAGTCGCACCTGCATTACAAACTGAGCCGCCACGCGCGCCACGCGGAATAGGGAAGCGCGATGCTGATCGACTTCTTCTTCACCCTGCGCGACGCGAAGGTCCCCGTCACGATCAAGGAATTCCTCACGCTGCTGGAAGCGCTGCAGAAGCAGGTGATCGCGCCGTCGCTCGACGAGTTTTACTATCTCGCGCGCCTGACGCTGGTGAAGGACGAAGCCCATTTCGACAAGTTCGACCGCGCGTTCGGCGCCTTTTTCAAGGGCATCGAGACGGTGTTCGACACCAAAGCGGATATTCCACTCGACTGGCTTTGGAAACGCCTGGAGCGCGAGCTGACTCCGGAGCAGAAGGCGGAGCTGCAGAAGCTCGGCTACGACAAGCTGATGTCGCGGCTGCGGGAACTGCTGAAGGAACAGAAGGAGCGGCACGAAGGCGGTAATAAATGGATCGGCACCGGCGGCACGTCCCCGTTCGGCAACGGCGGCACGAACCCCGAGGGTATCCGGATCGGCGGCAAAGGGGGCAACCGCAGCGCCGTCAAAGTGTGGGACCAGCGCACGTACCGCGACTACGACGGCGAGCGCGAACTGGGCATCCGCAACATCAAGGTGGCATTGCGCCGCCTGCGCCGCTTCGCGCGCCAGGGCGCGCCGGACGAACTGGCGCTGGACGAGACGATCCGCTCGACCGCCAACAACGCGGGCTGGCTCGACATCAGGATGCAGCCGGAGCGGCGCAACCGCATCAAGGTGCTGATGCTGCTGGACGTGGGCGGCACGATGGACGACCACATCGAGCGCACCGAAGAGCTGTTCTCGGCGGCGAAGGCCGAGTTCAAGCACATGGAGTTCTACTATTTCCACAACTGCGTCTACGACCACCTGTGGAAGAACAACCGCCGCCGCCACGCCGAGCGCTTTCCGACATGGGACGTGCTGCGCACCTACCCGGCCGACACGCGCCTGATCTTCGTCGGCGACGCGACGATGAGCCCCTACGAAATCCTCGCGCCGGGCGGCTCCGTCGAATACGCCAACGAGGAAGCGGGCGCGGAATGGCTCGCCCGGTTCTGCCACGCCTTCCCGAAATTCGCGTGGCTGAATCCGGAACCCGAGCACCTGTGGCAGTACCGGCAATCGATCGCCGTCATCCGGCAGATCATGGGCAACCGCATGTTCCCCGTGACGATCGACGGCCTGGAACGGGCGATGCGTTTGTTGAGCAAATAACCGGACGGCGATCCTTCACGCAAAGCTGGGCGGGGAGTGCCCCCCTACGGCAATGTGAACATCGTAGGGTGGGCACCCCGTGCCCACGCGCGGCGTTTGAATTGCGCACGGCGTATTCCTACACGTAATCGTGCGGACAAATCGCTCTTGTAGAATCGGTCGCAGGTTGTAACATTTTGACAAAGGAGCCGGTATGCAGGAATTCCTGTCTGTCCTCACGAGTCTCGCCTGGCCCTTCGCGATCACGCTGGCCTGGCTGGTCGGCGAATTCGGGCAGCGCTGGACCGGCCTGCCGCGCATCAGTTTCTATGGCCTCGTCGGCTTCATCCTGGCCGCGCCCCAGCTGGGCATACTGCCGCTGCCGGAAGGCGGCACGACGCTGCTGCTGGCCGACGTCGGGTTCGGCCTGATCCTGTTCGAGCTGGGCTACCGCATCAACCTGCGCTGGCTGCGCACGAATCCGTGGATCGGCGTCACGGGCCTCGTCGAAGCGGGCCTGACGTTCGTCGGCGTCTACCTCGTCGCGAATGCGTTCGGCGCGGCGCTGATCGACCGGCTGATGCTCGCGTCGCTGTCGATGGCGACGTCGCCCGCGACCGTCGTCCGCGTGATCAACGAACAGAAAAGCTCGGGCCAGGTGACGGAACGGGCACTGCACCTGTGTGCGCTGAACTGCGTGCTGGCCGTGTTCGCGTTCAACGCCACCGTCGGCCTGTGGATCTTCCGCACGTTCGAGGACGTCGGCGACGCGCTGTGGAACAGCCTCGTCGTGCTGGGCGTCTCGGCCTTCACGGGCGCCGTGTTCGGCCTGGTCGTGCCTGGCATCCTGCGTCTGCTGGGCAAGCTGGCGCAGGACGCCACCGTCGCCTTCGCGCTGGCCGTGATCCTGCTCGTCGCGATCACGTACGCACTGGGCCTGTCGCCCGTCGTCGCGGCGCTCGCGTTCGGACTGACGGCGCGCCACCGCCGCGTCGCGTTCAGCCAGGCGCAGCGCAATTTCGGCGCGCTGGGCGAACTGCTCACCGTCGTGCTGTTCGTGTTCGCCGCCTCGACGCTCGACTGGCGCCGCGTGTGGGCCGGCGCTCTGCTTGCCGTCGCCCTCGTGCTCGTGCGCCTGCTCGCCAAGACGGCCGGCGTGACGGCGTTCGCACATTTGTCCGGCATCTCGTGGCGCAAGGGTGCGCTGACGGGCGTGGCATTGACGCCGTTGTCCGTGTTCGTGATCCTCCTGATCGAGCATGCGCGCCACGCCGGCGTGCAGGTCGTCGAAGAATTGCGCGCCGTGGCCGCCGTGACGATGCTGCTCGAAGTATTCGGTCCCATCATCCTGCAACGCGCCCTCGTGTGGGCGCGCGAAGCGCCGGAGGTCAACCATGCCGCTTGAACCCTTCGCCACCTCGGCACCGCTGACGTTCGGCGTGGAGCTGGAACTGCAGCTCGTCAGCCTGTCCGACTTCGACCTCACGCCGGCCAGCCCCGACCTGATGCACCTGCTGAAGCGCAAGCCGTTCCCCGGCAACGTCACGCCCGAGATCACGGAAAGCATGATCGAGATAAATTCGAGCGTGCAGACGAACTACCGCACGCTGCTGGCCGAGTTGCTCGAGATCCGCGATACGCTGGTCGCCGCCAGCGACGTACTGAACATCGGCATCGCCGGCGGGGGCACGCATCCGTTCCAGCACTGGTCCGAACAGCGCATCTCGGCCAAGCCGCGCTACCAGGAATTGTCGGCGCTGTACGGCTATCTCGCCAAGCAGTTCACCGTGTTCGGGCAGCACGTGCACATCGGCTGCGCCAGCGGCGACGACGCGCTGTTCCTGCTGCACGCCCTGTCGCGCTACATCCCGCACTTCATCGCCCTGTCCGCATCGTCGCCGTTCGTGCAGGGCCACGACAGCGGCTTCGATTCGGCGCGCCTGAATTCGGTCTCGGCCTTCCCCCTGAGCGGCCGCGCGCCGTTCACGCTCAGCTGGGCGGACTTCGCCGACGTCTACTTCGCCAAGATGGAGCGCACGCGCATCATCAGGAGCATGAAGGATTTTTACTGGGACCTGAGACCGAAGCCGGAATACGGCACGATCGAGCTGCGCGTGTGCGACACGCCGCTCACGGTCGAACGGGCCGCCGCGCTCGCGGCCTACCTGCAGGCGCTGTGCCGCCACCTGCTCGAACGGAAGGAAGCGCCGCCGCTGGAAGACGACTACCTCGTCTACAACTACAACCGCTTCCAGGCCAGCCGCTTCGGGCTCGACGGCGTGATCACGCATCCGAAGACCTATGAACAACTCCCGCTGCGTGAGGACATCATCGCCACGCTGGACCTGATGGAACCGCATGCGCAGGCGCTGGGCAGCCTGGACGCGCTGCCGCACCTGGCCGCGGCGGCCAGCGACGGCGGCGACGCGAGTTTCCTGCGCGGGCAGTACGAACGCCAGGGCAGCGCGGAGGGCATGGTCGACGCGGCGATCCGGCGCTTCCGCGGACGATAATTTTTTTATCCGCGTGTCGATCCGCGGGCCGCCCGTTCGTCGTAGGATCAGAGGGATGTCCTCTGCCACTTACGCCAAGGAGACCGATCATGTCCACGAATACTGTAGAACTGCACCGCGTCCTGAAATCCACCGCCGACCGCGTCTACCGCGCCTTTATCACGCCGGCCGCCGTCGCCAAATGGCTGCCGCCGCACGGCTTCACCTGCACCGTGCACGAGCAGGACGCCCGCGTCGGCGGCCGCTACCGGATGTCCTTCACGAATTTCACGACGGACGGCAGCCACTCGTTCGGCGGCGAATACCTGGAACTGGAACCGGGCAAGCGCCTCGTCTACACGGCCGAATTCAACGATCCCAACCTGCCCGGCCGCATGCAGACGACCGTGCAGCTGCGCGAGGTGTTCTGCGGGGTCGACATCAAGGTCAAGCAGGAAGGCATCCCGGCCGCGATTCCCGCCGAGATGTGCTACCTCGGCTGGCAGGAATCGCTGCAGCTGCTGGCCCAACTGGTCGAGCCCGAAATCAAGGAGTAACTGGCGGCGCTTCTTCCCGCTCGTGCAATCCATAGTCGCGCACGACGGCGGCCACGCGCAGGCGGTAATCGGCAAAGAGGCCGGCCCGCCCCGCCGCCTGCATGGCACGGTGCGCGGGCAAGGTGCGCCAGCGTTTCACGGCGTCCTCGTCGCGCCAGAACGACAGCGACAACATCCTCTCCGGCCGCGCCAGCGATGCGAAACGTTCGACGGAGATGAAGCCGTCGATCGCTTCCAGTTCGGGACGCAGCGCGGCGGCCGCATCCAGGTAATCCTGGCGCTTGCCGGGCGCCGGCTCCACTTCGAAGATCACGGCGATCATGCGACGTTTTCCAGGAACGTGCGCTCCTCGCGCAGGATGAAGCGCTTTTCGCGCGCAAACTGGAAGTTCGCCACCGCTTCGTCGTCTTTCTTCAGGCGCAGCCGGTAGGCTTCGTAATCGGCCAGGCTGTCGAAGCCGACGAGACCCCACGCCTCGTAATTGGTGCCCTCGTGCGGCAGGAAATAGCCGAGCAGGCGGCCACCCAGCCGCGGGATGATGCGGCCCCAGTTTTCGGAATACGTGCGGAAAGCGTCGCGCTGGATGGGGTCGATCTCGTAGCGGATGAAACAGGTGATGGGCATGATGGCTCCTCGTAACGTTGAAGCCCCATGGTAGTCACTGGCCCTCCCCCGATGCTTCGGCTAAGATCGAACCATGAGAGACGGACCGAATATCGCGAACATCGCCGCACTGATCGGCGACCAGGCGCGCGCCGAAGTGCTGAACGTGCTGATGAGCGGCATGGCGCTGACGGCGACGGAACTGGCCGACGCCGCCGGCGTCACGCGCCAGACGATCAGCACGCACCTCGCCAAGCTGCGCGAGGCGGGCCTGCTCGCCGTGGAGGCGCAGGGGCGGCACCGTTATTTCCGCATCGCCGACGCCGACGTCGCGCACCTGCTCGAATCCATGATGGGCATCGCGTTCGGCACAGGATCCGTGCGCGTGCGTTCCAGTCCGCGCGAACCGGCGCTGCGCAAGGCGCGGGTCTGCTACGACCATCTCGCCGGCGAACTCGGGGTGCTCGTCTACGAAAGCCTGGCCCGGCGCGGCGCGTTCGCGCTGGATGCCGGCGGCGTCACCCTGACCGACCATGGCCGCGCACTGATCGCGGCCATCGGCATCGATCCACTGCCCTCCGCCACACGGCGGCCGTTGTGCCGCCATTGCCTGGACTGGAGCGAGCGCCGCCATCACCTGGCCGGCGCCCTCGGGACGGCGCTGCTGGAGCGTTTCCAGCAACTGGGCTGGGCGCGCCGCGTGCCGGAATCGCGCGTGCTCGCGTTCAGCGCGGACGGCGAGGCGGCGCTCAGGGCCTGGCTGGACTGAGTCAGGTCGCCAGCGAGGGCCGGCCCGGCCCCAGGATCCGCGCCAGCAGCGGGCGCTTGACGGGCGCCGGCAGGCCGCGGTCGACGAGGCCCGCCCATTTCACGCTCAGCTGCTCGCAGGTGGCGCGCAGCACCGGATCGGCATCCGGCAGGCGCGCCAGCGCATTCAGGTGGCGCTCGATCACCGAGGCCAGTTTCACGCACGGCCCATCGCCGCTCGCGCGGTCGCAGGCATCCGCATTGTTCACGGTGTATTGCGACATCAGGTGCAGCAGCGCCGCCACGAGCAGTTCGTGGCGCGTGGTGCGCCGCCCGTCCGGCGTGTTCAGTTCGTCCAGCAGATCGTCGTCCATAAAGACTCCTCGCATAAATGAGAATGATTCTCGTTTAGATTATGGATCGGGACGAAGATGAACGCAAGCGCAATCTGCTCATTGCCGGACCAGCGCCATGAACCCGGCCGCAACCAGGACCATGCCACCGGCCGAGCCGTCGATCACCCGGCGCCGGGTGTCGCTCAGGCGGCGCTGTCCTGCCCGGCCCAGCGCAAGGCACAGCGAGGCGTACACGACCGCGCACCAGAACATGAAGGCCGCCGACAGGACGACCGCCTGCAGCGTCGTGTTGCCGCCGTGCCGGTCCATGAACTGGGGCAGGATGGCCACGTACACCATCATTCCCTTCGGATTGAGCAGGGACGTAAGAAAACCCTTGGCGAGCTGGTTCGTTACCCGCCCCTTCGGTACGACGAGCTCGCCGGAACGCAGCGCCGCCCGGATCATCTTCGAGGCCAGGTAGACCAGGTATGTGATACCGGCCCAGCGGATCACCTCGAACAGGACGGGTGACGCCGCCACGACGGCCGCGAGGCCGAGCGCGACGAGAAAGGAATGGACGCAGTAGCCGAGCAGCACGCCCGTCGTGGCGCGCAGTCCGGCCGGTGTGCCGCCGGACATCGCTTGCGACGCAATGAACAGGATGTCCGGGCCGGGCGTGCACACGAGCGGCAGGACGGTGGCGGAAAACAGCAGGAGGGTATGTGTATTCATGACGACAGCGTACTGCGCCGCGCCAGAAATGTGCTTCCAGAGTCTTGTCAAAAGTCGCCCATATCAGGCAACATCTTTCTCATGGACGATTACGATCGAAAGATTCTTGCGGAACTACAGAAAGACGGACGACTTTCTCTCACCGACCTGGCGGAACGCATCGGCTTGAGCCTGTCGCCGTGCCACCGGCGCGTGCGCGCACTGGAAGACGCGGGGATCATCGCCGACTACCGGGCGACGATCGATCCGGCGGCCGTCGGACTGAATTTCGCGGCCATCGTGTTCGTCACCTTGCGCGCCACCGACCGGGAGAGCGTACGTGCCTTCGAAGTCGCCGTGCCCGGCGTTCCCGAAATCATCCAGGCGCAGCGCCTGTTCGGCGACCCGGACTACATTCTGAACGTCATCACGACGGACCTGGCGGCGTACCAGAAACTGTGGGACGACAGCCTGTCGACGTTGCCGAACGTGCTGCGGCTGACGTCGACGCTCGTGATGAAGAGCGTCGTGCAGGGGCGGCCCCTGCCGCTGTGATCAGAGGCGGCTCATAGGCGGGTCTCGCGCGCGGCCCGCAGGAATTCATCCAGCACCGGCGTGCAGTCGAGCAGGTCGCCGCCCGTGGCGCGGTGGAATTCCGGATGCCATTGCAAGCCCATCACGAATGGCGCACGCTGGTAGCGGATCGCTTCGATGACGCCGTCCGGCTCGGACATCGCCTCCACGTGGATATCGCGGCCCAGGTCCTTGACGGCCTGGTGGTGGATCGAGTTCACGACGGCGCGTTCGTGCTGGGGAAACATCTTGCGCAGCGACGATCCATGCGGAAACATGATGGCGTGCCGGTGCGCGTCGTAGATGTCGTGCACGTGCGGCAGGGCGCCGGGCACGTTCGAGACGATATCCTGGTGCAAGGTGCCGCCGAACGCGACGTTGATCAGCTGGCAACCGCGGCAGATGCCCAGCACGGGCTTGCCCGCGTCGACGAATTCGTGCAGCAGTTCCAGTTCATACACGTCGCGCGCGCGGTCGCCGTTCCATTCGGGCCGCGTCGGCGTTTCGGAATACGTCATCGGCGACACGTCCGCCCCGCCCTGCAGCACGAGGCCGTCCAGGTGGCGCGCGTAATGACGCATCGTGATGTTGCTGGGGTGCAGCAGCCCGTTCGTATTGACAGTCGGGACCATGAACACGAGCACGTCGCGCGACATCACCCATTGCGCGATCGATTCCTCAAGGTATTGCAAGTTCTTGCTGCGCAGGCCTTTCGCGCCCTCTTCCGGATGGAAGATGCGGGCGGAGACGCCAATGCGCAGCGTGCGCCGCATGAAGTCGCGGTTGAACTTGTCGGTCAGCGCACGCCAGCGCGAGCGCAATACGCGGCCGGCCAAGTTCAACGGCGTGTCGTCGGTACGGAGGTAGCGCGACGCATTGCCGCCCGCTCGCCGGTCCGGCACCCTCGGCGGCGGTCCGGCGTCCGCTGGTTCATTAGCGTGCTTGTCATTGTCCTCAGCCATGATCTCAATATATCCTTGCGACGGTCGCGCACGATTCGTTTTAAGAAAAATATCGTTTTAGTAATGAAATCTCCGCACCCACCCGCATATGCACAGGATGCCGGGATGCCGCCGACTTGGCAATCCGTGCAACGAACACTTGCAAACTTGCGCTTAACAGGCAAAAATACTGTATTTTCATACAGTTGTTTTGGCCGCACGCCGCGTCCCGTCCTGTAGAACCCACCGCGTGAAGTCGCTTATTTTCCGCGCGACAAGATAGAATGCGCAGCATTCGAATGATTGAAGATCAAGCATGGCCACCAAGAAACCCGCACCCGATTACAGCGAATCATCCATCCGCGTCCTGAAAGGATTGGAGCCCGTCAAGCAGCGTCCGGGCATGTACACACGCACCGAGAATCCGCTGCACATTATCCAGGAAGTGATCGACAACGCCTCGGACGAGGCGCTGGGCGGCCACTGCAAGAACATCGACGTGACGATGAACGCGGACGGTTCCATCACCGTCGAGGACGACGGCCGCGGCATCCCGGTCGGCCTGCATCCGGAAGAAGGCGTCTCGACCGTCGAGATCGTGTTCACCCGCCTGCACGCCGGCGGCAAGTTCGACAAGGGCTCCGGTGGCGCCTACGCGTTCTCGGGCGGCCTGCACGGCGTCGGCGTGTCCGTCACGAACGCACTGTCGAAGCGCCTGGAAATCACGGTGTGGCGCAAGGACGACGACGGCAACGGCGTGCACAAGCTCGTGTTCGCCGACGGCGACGTCATCGAGCCGCTGACCTCCGAACCGTTCGAGCGCGGCGGCAAGAAGAACGGCACGCGCGTCACCGCCTGGCCGGACGGTAAATACTTCGATTCGCCGAACATCCCGATGACCGAGCTGCAGCGCCTGCTGCGCTCGAAAGCCGTGCTGCTGCCGGGCGTGACCGTCACGCTGACGAACGCCAAGACCGGCGACAAGCAGACCTGGCGCTACGACGAAGGCCTGCGCGGCTACCTGACGGAAGCGCTGGCGCAGACGGCCGGCGGCGGCCAGACCGTGATCCCGCTGTTCGAAGGCGCGCAGTACGCCGCCGCCGGCGATGAAGGCTTTGCCGAGGGCGAAGGCGCGGCGTGGGTCGTGGCCTGGACCGAGGAAGGTTCGGTGGTGCGCGAATCCTATGTCAACCTGATCCCGACGGTCAGCGGCGGCACGCACGAGTCCGGCCTGCGCGACGGCCTGTTCGGCGCCGTGAAGGGCTTCGTCGAGATGCACTCGCTGCTGCCGAAGGGCGTCAAGCTGCTGCCGGAAGACGTGTTCGCGCGCGTCTCGTTCGTGCTGTCCGCGAAAGTGCTGGACCCGCAATTCCAGGGCCAGACGAAGGAACGCCTGAACTCGCGCGACGCGGTGAAACTCGTGTCGTCGTTCACCAAGCCGCCGCTCGAACTGTGGCTGAACCAGCACGTCGAATACGGCCGCAAGCTGGCGGAACTCGTCATCAAGCAGGCGCAATCGCGTCTCCGTTCGCTGCAAAAAGTCGAGAAGAAGAAGTCGTCCGGCGTGGCCGTTTTGCCGGGCAAGCTGACCGACTGCGAATCGACGGACATCACGCGCAACGAGCTGTTCCTCGTCGAGGGCGATTCGGCGGGCGGTTCCGCCAAGATGGGCCGCGACAAGGAATTCCAGGCGATCCTGCCGCTGCGCGGCAAGGTGCTGAACACGTGGGAAACGGACCGCGACCGCCTGTTCGCCAACAACGAGATCCACGACATCGCGGTGGCGATCGGCGTCGATCCGCACGGCCCGGACGACAGCCCGGACCTGTCCGGCCTGCGCTACGGGAAGATCTGCATCCTCTCCGATGCGGACGTCGACGGCTCGCACATCCAGGTCCTGCTGCTGACCCTCTTCTTCAAGCATTTCCCTGCCCTCTTCAAGAACGGCCACGTATGCGTCGCGCGCCCGCCGCTGTACCGCGTGGACGTGCCGGCGCGCGGGAAAAAGCCGATCCAGAAGCTGTACGCGCTGGACGACGGCGAACTGCTCGCCATCGAGGACAAGCTGAAAAAAGAAGGCCTGAAGGAAGGCGTGTGGAGCATCTCCCGCTTCAAGGGCCTGGGCGAGATGAACGCCGAGCAGCTGTGGGAAACGACGATGAACCCGGACACCCGCCGCCTGCTGCCGGTGGCCTTCGGCGACTACGGCCTGGCCGAATCGTCGGCGCGCTTCAACATGCTGATGGGTAAAGGCGAAGCTGCCGCCCGTCGCGCGTGGCTCGAGGAGCACGGGAACGAGACGGAAGCCGACATCTGATGTGCGCGTAGCGCGTGGGCACGGGGTGCCCACCCTACGTTACCTGCAACGCCGTAGGGTGGGCTCCCCGAGCCCACGCGACGTAGCCCGAAAAGAATCGAACATACAAGATCATGACGCAAGCAAGCCTCTTCGAACAAACCACTCCCCCCGGCGGCGGCGGCGGCGATGACGCCGAGACGCTGACCCTCTCGACTTTCGCCGAGCGCGCGTACCTGGACTATGCCGTCTCGGTCGTGAAAGGCCGCGCGCTGCCGGACGTCTCGGACGGCCAGAAGCCCGTCCAGCGCCGCATCCTGTACTCGATGAACGAACTGGGTCTCGGCCCGACCGCGAAGCCGCGCAAGTCCGCGACCGTCGTCGGCGACGTGCTCGGTAAGCTGCACCCGCACGGCGACCAGTCGGTCTACGACGCCCTCGTGCGCATGGCCCAGGATTTCTCCCTGCGCTATCCGCTGATCGACGGCCAGGGCAACTTCGGCTCGCGCGACGGCGACGGCGCCGCCGCGATGCGTTACACGGAAGCCCGTCTGACACCCGTCTCGCGCCTGCTGCTCGACGAAATCGACATGGGCACCGTCGACTTCCAGCCGAACTACGACGGTTCCAGCGAGGAACCGCGCACGCTGCCAGCGCGCCTGCCGATGCTGCTGCTGAACGGCGCGTCCGGCATCGCGGTCGGCATGGCCACCGAGATCCCGTCGCACAACCTGCGTGAAGTGGCTTCCGCCGCCGTCGCGATGATCCGCAATCCGAAGATCACGCACGCCGAGCTGATGACCCTCATGCCCGGTCCGGACTATCCGGGCGGCGGCCAGATCATCACCCCGGCGTCAAGCATCGCCGACATGTACGCATCGGGCCGTGGCTCGATGAAGGTGCGCGCGCGCTGGAAGATCGAGGAACTGGCGCGCGGCCAGTGGCAGGCCGTCGTCACGGAACTGCCGCCGGGCGTGTCGTCGCAGCGCGTGCTGGAAGAGATCGAGGAACTCACGAACCCGAAGATCAAGGTCGGCAAGAAGACCCTGCTGCCCGAGCAGCTGACCTTGAAGCAGACGATCCTCGGCGCCCTGGACGCCGTGCGCGACGAATCGGGCCGCGAAGCGCCGGTGCGCCTCGTGTTCGAGCCGAAGTCGAAGAACCAGGACCAGACCGAATTCATGCTGATGCTGCTGGCGCACACGTCGCTGGAAACGTCGGCACCGATCAACCTTGTGATGATCGGCGGCGACGGCCGTCCGCGCCAGAAGGGTCTCACCGAGATCCTGCAGGAATGGATCGAGTACCGCTTCGTCACGGTCCGCCGCCGCACGGAATTCAGGCTGGGCAAGGTCAACGACCGCATCCACATCCTGGAAGGCCGCGAAACCGTCCTGCTGAACATCGACGAGGTCATCCACATCATCCGCAATTCGGACGATCCGAAGGCCGCGCTGATCGAGCGTTTCCGCCTGTCGGAACGCCAGGCCGAGGACATCCTCGAGATCCGCCTGCGCCAGCTGGCGCGCCTGGAAGCGATCAAGATCCAGCAGGAGCTCGCCGAGCTGCGCGGCGAGAAGGAAAAGCTGGAAGACATCCTCGATAACCCGAACTCGATGAAGCGCCTGATCATCCGCGAGATCGAGGCGGACTCGAAACAGTACGGCGACGACCGCCGCACGCTGATCGAGGAAGCGCAGAAGGCCGTGGCCGAGCAGAAGATCATCGACGAGCCGGTGACCGTCATCGTGTCCGAAAAGGGCTGGGTGCGCGCGCGTACCGGTGTCGGCCACGATCCGGCCCAGTTCACGTTCAAGGCGGGCGATTCGCTGTACGGCGCGTTCGAGTGCCGCACGGTCGACACGCTGCTGTGCGTCGGCGACAACGGCAAGGTGTATTCCGTGCCCGTGGCCGCTCTGCCCGGCGCGCGCGGCGACGGCGTGCCCATCACGACGCTCGTCGACCTGTCGGGCGGCGGACGCATCCTGTACTACTACGTGGGGCCGGCCGAGACGCGCCTGCTGCTCGCGACGACGACCGGCTTCGGTTTCATCACGAAAGCCGGCGACATGATCACGCGCCTGAAAGGTGGTAAATCGTTTATCACGCTGGACGACGGCGCCGTGCCGCTGGCGCCGCGCGTCGTATCGGACAATGCGGGCGCCATCGCCTGCCTGTCCGAGAAGGGCCGCGTGCTGGTGTTCGGCATCGACGAAATGAAGGTGCTGCAGAACGGCGGCCGCGGCGTGATCCTGATGGGCCTCGAGCCGAAGGAAAAGCTGCTGGCCGTGCAGCCGATCAGCCAGAAAGGCCTGAACGTGGTCGGCACCTGGGCCGGCGACAAGCCGCGCACGGTGGAGTTGTTCGCGTCCGGCCTGGAGCCGCACTTCGGCAAGCGGGCCAACAAGGGCAAGCCGTTGTCGGCCAAGCTGAAGGCGAAAGACCTCGCGATGCGCCAGACGGACGGCGGTTGAGGATAAAAAAAACGGACCCGCGGGTCCGTTTTTTCATGGGCGCATCCGATTACTTGGCGGCGTCCTTGTGTGCCTCGGCGGTGGCTTCGGCACGCTTTTCATTGGCCTTGGCGTGGGCCTTGGCTTTATCGGCGTTGGCGTCCACGATCTTCTTCTGGGCCTTTTCGTCGGCCTTGATCATGGTCTTCTGGGCGTCGTAATTGGCTTCGGCGGTCTTTTCCTCGGCCTTGGCAGCAGCCTTGGCCTTGTCTTCCGGATCAGCCTTGGCGACCTTCTCGTGAGCCTTGGCAACCTTCTTCTCGGCCTTGTCGTGGGCCTTGGCCTTCTTCTCGTTGGCCTGGCCGACGGCCTTGTCGATCTTCTCGTCCTGCTTCGACATCTCCTTGGCTTCCTTCTCGTTGGCCTTGGCGATCTTCTTGTCGGCATCCGCATTGCCGGTCGAGGTCGTACCAGCCGTGCCGCTCTGGCCCATGGTGGTGTCGGTGGTCGTCGTGACCGGGGTCGCCGGTGCGGTCGTGGTCTGGGCGTAGACCGAGGTAGCGAACAGGCCGGCGATCAGGGTGGCGAGCAGTTTATTCATCGTAGTTCTCCTGAAGATTATGGTGGGGCGCGCCGTGACGCGCCGATATGTTTTTGTTAAGTCAGGGCTTCAGAATATGCTTTGGACAACTTTCGCTCTGTTCGCCAGCGCACGCAGTACATACTGGTCATCATCCAATTTGTGACAAGATTTTTCAGCGCTCGGCCGCCTTCTCGGCGCCCTTGCGTTTCGATTCAGCATGTTTTTTCTTGCTTGCCTTCACAGCGGCCTGCGTTTTCATGCGGCTGCCCGGCGGCTCTTTCACGGCCCTTGCATTCGCCTTCATGACTTCGCTTTCGGCCTTCGTGCCGGCCTTGCCGCGCCCGCCGGTAGCGGCCGCATCGGTGTCGGTGTTGTTGGGTGCCGTCGTGTTGGTGGCCTGGGCGTTGACGCTGTCGGCCTTGGCCGGCGCGGGATTGATGACGGCCGTGCTCTTGCCGACGACCTGGCCGGCACTGTTGACGCCGGCGGCCTGGCGGCCCGTGGCGCCATGTGCGGAACCGGTGTTCGCCGTGCCGTCCGTGCGCAGGCCCGTGCCGGACACGCCGGCGGCCGTGGTGTTGTGGCCGGAGACGGCCTGGCCGATCGGCGCCGTATTGGCCGTGGTCTGGGCCCAGGCCGACGACGCCAGCAGGGCACACACGAGGGTGGGGAGGAATTTGTTCATGATGATCCCGTTTCGTAGGTGAGTAGTCGAAACGAGGATAGGTGCGCCGCCCGGGTGACTCTGTTCGGCAGCGCACCCGCCGGTGCTACTTTTTGGCAGGCCGGCCCGCGTACAGGTCGATGATGTCGCTGATGCCGTCCTGGCAGACGGGGCAGAACTCGCCGCTGCGGTCGAACATGATGCATTGCATGGCCGGACGGTAATAGCCGGTCGCTTCGTAGTTCGCGCCCTCGAACGCGCCGATCGCCTTGCGGTACCTGGCCTGCGCAAACAGGGCGTTCGAGTGCGCCAGGTCTTCGCGGAACAGCGCGTTCATCTCCGACTCCGGCCGGTTGGCCGCCCGCAGCGCGGCCCGCTTTTTCTGGTACTCGCGCGAATACGCTTCATACTCGGCCTTGGGCCACGGCGTCGGCAACGGCGTGCCGGCCTGCACGTATTGCTTCCACTTCAGGCGGGCCGGATCGCGCAACGCCGTCACGTTCGGTTCCCACGGCTCCATGCGCGCGCCGCTGGACTGGTACGCGACGGGCGACGTGTAGTACTCGTCGGCCAGCCCGGCGAAGTGGTGGCCGAACTCGTGCACGAACAGATAGTCCGCCCAGTCGTTGTTCGCAGCCGCCGTGCTGAACTGGCCGAAGATGCCGCCGCCGCCATACGTGTCGTTGTTGACGAGGATCTCGATGAATTCGTACGGCGCGTACTGCGCGATGTCGCGCAGCGCACGGTTGTCCAGCGTGAGCACATAGCGCTCGCTGCCGAAGATGTCGTAGCGCGTGCCCAGCGCGGACGCGTGATGCATGCCCGTCGACGGCCGCGACACGCCCGATTCCCGCGTCGGCACCGCCAGCGCCCACACGTTGAAATCGTTCGCGCGCTCCTTGAACGGCGACACCTCGAACAAATGCTGCGCGAGGCGGCGCACCGCGGCTTCGAACTTCGGCATCTCGGCCTGCGTATAACCGTCGCCCAGCACGAGCAGGTCGACCTTGCGCGGCGACGGTCCGCTCACGCGGATCGGAATCGGCGTGGCCGGCGCCGGCCCCTGTGCGCGCACGACGTCCTGCGCATCCGTGTCGACATCGACGCTCCACGCGACGGAAAACTGGTTGCGCTCGTCGCGCTTCAGGATGCGCACGCGCACGGGGCGGTCGGGCTTCGGAAAGCGCACGGACTCATGGAACCCGCGGCTGAGTTTATTGGCCTCTTCCGTCGTCTTCCACTCGCCGAACACGGTGGAAAAGTCGCGCGAATACAGCAAGTCTCCCGTCTTCGCATCCGCCACCTCGACGCGGTTGTTGCCGCGGTTGGTGTCGTCGAACGGCCGCGACATGTCGCCGGGCCACGGCAGCGGTTCGATCAGCACGCGCTCGATGGCGTACTGTTCGGACAGGGCGTTGCCGCTGTGGATGTAGTCGACGCGGACGGTGGCGGGCTGGGCGGCGATGGCCAGTGCGGGGAAGGCGCAGGCGGCCAGCAGAGATAACAGCGATCGAATCATGTGCGCTCCGTCGTCAGTTTGGCAGGCTCTTCAGCAAGCCCTAAAACTTGCAATCTAGCGCAGGTTTGGCTTTCTGACAATTAACGATCAAGCTGCCTGGACCAGCTCGAAGCCTTCGTCTATCCAGCCCGTGATCCCGCCGATCATCAACTTGACGGGTCGCCCCAGCTTCGCCAGCCGGTACGCGGCGCGGTGCGCGCCATTGCAATGGGGGCCGGCGCAATAGACGACGAACAAGGTGTCCAGCGGATAATCGCGCAGCTTCGCTTCAACAATTTTCCCGTGCGGCATGTTAATCGCCTGCGGCACATGGCCCCGCGCGTACAGCTCAGGGCTGCGCACGTCGAACAGGACGAAATCCTGCGTGCCGCTGGCGATCGCGTCGTGCACGTCCCAGCAGTCCGTCTCGAATTCGAATGCGGTACCGAAGTGGTCCATGGCCCGGTCGCCGGATGCGGCTGGGATGGCGGATACGGATGAAGTCATGGGTCTCTCCTGTGTAAGAGACGCTAGTGTCGCAGCGCCGGCGCGCTGGCGGCAGTGCCTTGCGCGACAGAAATTGGTAACATCGCGCCATGTCCCATCACGTCTCCATCATCGCCTACGACGGCCTGTGCACTTTCGAATTCGCCTGCGCCATCGAGCTGTTCGCCCTGGAGCGTCCGGAGCTGGGCGTGCATTGGTACAGCCATACGGTGTGCGCCATCGAGCCGGGTCCACTGCGCGCCAGGGGCGGCCTGACGGTGCAGGTGCCGCACGGTCTCGACGCCCTCGCGCACGCGGACACGATCGTCATTCCCGGCTGGCGCGACCGGTACGAGGTGCCGCCGCCCGCCCTGACCGACGCCCTGCGCGCGGCGCACGCACGCGGTGCGCGTCTATGCACGATCTGCACGGGCGCCTACGTGCTGGCGTACGCCGGCCTGCTCGACGGCCTGCGGGTAACCACGCACTGGCACTACCTGGACGACATGCTCGCCCGCTTTCCGACCATCGAGATCGATCCGGACGCGTTGTACGTCGAATCCGGCAACATCGTCACGTCAGCCGGTTCCGCGGCCGGCCTCGACATGCTGCTGCACCTCGTGCGCACCGACTTCGGGGCCGAGGTCGCCAACCTTGTCGCGCAACGTCTCGTGATCCCGGCGCACCGCGACGGCGACCAGGCGCAGCGCGTCGCGCGTCCGGTGCCCGACGCCGGCGTGGATACCATCGCCCGCCTGATGGACCGCGTGCGCGAAACCATCCGGGCCGAGCATACGGTGGCATCGATGGCGGCCGAGGCGCGCCTGGGGACGCGCACCTTCCAGCGCCGCTTCAAGGAAAGAACGGGCCTCGCGCCGCTCGGCTGGCTCGTGCGCGAGCGGGTCGCACTCGCCGCGCAGTTGCTGGAATCACGGCCACAACTCGCCATCGATGCGATCGCGGACCTGGCCGGGCTCGGCTCGGCCGAATCGCTGCGCCGGCATTTTCGCGCGCACGGGCTGGCATCGCCCGGGCGCTACCGCAAGCGCCCGCCTGGCCAGGTTACTTGTACTGGTACAGCGGACGGCGGATGAGGATCGGCCGGATGTCCAGCCGCACGTTATAGATCGAATAGGATTCCATCGACGACGACTGGTAGCCGACGCTGTCGTCCGTACGTGTAAAACGGAATTCGAAGCCGAGGTCGGGCTGGACGCCGTTCGGACTGCCGAGCGTGATGCCGATCGCGTCCGGCTGGTCGCTGTCGATCAGCTTGCTCATCAGGTCGACGACGGTGCTGTTGCCGAGGATATCGGCGGTGAACAGCGGTTCGCGGTAGTACGGCCGCGACGGGTCGAGCTTGTTGTCGGCCTTGTCGTCGGACGGCGTGCATTCGCGCGTGACGATATTGAAGTGGTCGCCGTTGTCGAGGTAGCTGACGCGCACGTTGGTCACGTTGAACGCGCCCTCGTGCACGATCGCGTTCGACAGGTCGAGCACGAGCGCGCCCTTGTAGCCGATCACCTCGACGTCGCGGCTGGGCAGCACCACCATCGCCGTGTCCTCGTCGATGCCCAGGCCCAGCTTGTAGCCCTTCTTGAGCATGGCGGGCAACATGCGCGCGAAGCGGCCGCGCACGAGCAGGTGCTGGTCGATGAAGACGTCGTCGCCGACGAAGCCGAGCCCGTCCGTGATTTCCTCGCCCTCTTCCACGCCCAGCTTGAGCGTGGCCAGCACCGTGCGGGGCCGGCCGAACATCGTGCTGCTCATGATGGCGGCCCCGGCGCTGGAGCCGGCGATCACGCCGCCGCGCCGGTACATGTCCCACAGGGCATCGAGGACGCGGGTATTGCTGCCGTCCTCGTGGCGCAGTGCGCGCGTGATCCGGCTCTGGTCGCCGCCCGCGAAGAACGCGCCGTTCGCGTTGCGCACGGCTTCGGCCAGGCCCCGGTCGTCGGCCGCCGCCTGGTAATTGCTGCCGGACAGCTTGACCGCGACGGGGACGAAAAATGCCTTGGCGCCATAGCTGTTGAGGCGCTCGACGAGGCTCTTGCCGGACCGTTCCGGCGTGCCCGACGCGGACGCGAACACGGCGATGCGCGCCCCCTTCCCGCCCGCGAGCTGGATGATGCGTTCCCATACGGGACCATTCGCGGGTCGCAGATTGCCGCCGATGATGACGAGGGATCCCTTGGGCTGTACCGCCGCATCGGCGGCGGCGCACCAGGGCGCGCCGGCCAGCAGCAGCACGGCCAGGAAAAGACGCAACGCAGACCGAACCATAAAACCCTTCCCGACTTCGACAAACAGTAAGCCTGATTGTAGAGGACCGGCAGCGTGTTGCGTCCGGTCAGGAAAGATATATGTTCGGGTAGTAGCGCTCCATCAGCGTGTCCGGACGCTCGGACGGCGCAAAGCCGAAGCGGGCAAACAGGCTGTGCGCGTCGTTCGTGTTGAGGGTGAACCGGCGCATGCGCTGCAGGCTCGGATGCTCCATGACGATACGGATCAGCTGCTTCGCATAGCCGCGCCCGCGGTACTCGGGCACGACGAAGACGTCGCACAAGTGCGCCATCGTCGCATAGTCGGTGATGACCCGCGCGAACGCGATCTGGCGGCCGTCGAGGTAGCCGCCGAAGCACAGCGAATTCTCGATCGAGCGCTCGACCACGGTACGCGAGATGCCGACGGCCCAGGTCGACTGCTCGCTGAGGAAGCGGTAGATCATCGGAATATCGAGCCGCGTCCGGTCCGTGCTGACCTGGAAACTGGAATCGTTGGTGGTTGGAATCATGGACACGCCAAACCGTCAATCTGGTAAAAAAACCAATTCTATCCCCGTTCCGGTCCGCATGGACGTTTCCGCCAATCGTGCGTGCATGAACCGTTCAGCGCCTGGGCAAATAGCGCTCCGGCAGGCGCACCCACGCGTCCTCGGCGCGCCACAGCAGGCTCACGATCCACCAGCGCTTGCCGTCGTGGTACAGCTGGATGCTGTTGATGCCGCGCTGGAACGGTTCGGCGTCCCCGCGCATGCCGCGATTCGTACGTACTGAACACGTGGACGATCTGGCCGCACGTCTCCGTGCTGCGAACAGCGAGCGCATCCGGTCCCAGTCGCCTGTTGCCGAGCATACGCCCCGCCCACGATCGCCATCGCCGCCATCCAACCCATCCCGTGTCGTGCCGCCATGTCCGTATCCCGTCGTTATGTCATGGGTGCCAAGCACAACGACATCATCGGACAATTGCGGATGCAAGTCACCGGGGCGCAATCGCCGGGCGTAAGTCTGCACAGTTTATAATCAGGAAATCCAAGAACATCCCGTCACCCGTCTCCCATCATGACTGATCAATTTGCCAAAAAAGCGGAAGCCTGGTCGGCCCGCTTCTCCGAACCCGTCTCCGACCTCGTCAAGCGCTACACCGCGTCCGTCTTCTTCGACAAGCGCCTGGCCCTGTTCGACATCCAGGGTTCGCTCGCCCACGCCGAGATGCTGGCTGCCCAGGGCATCATCAGTGCCGCAGACCGCGCCGAGATCGAGCGCGGCATGGCGCAGATCCGCAGCGAGATCGAAGCCGGCCAGTTCGAGTGGCTGCTCGACCTGGAAGACGTGCACCTGAATATCGAAAAACGCCTGACGGAACTGGTCGGCGATGCCGGCAAGCGCCTGCATACGGGCCGTTCCCGCAACGACCAGGTGGCGACCGACATCCGCCTGTACATGCGCGCCGCCATCGACGACATCCTCGCCCTGCTGAAAGGCCTGCGCGGCGCCCTGACCGACCTGGCGGAACGCAACGCGGACACCATCATGCCGGGCTTTACGCACCTGCAGGTGGCGCAGCCGGTGACCTTCGGCCACCACCTGCTGGCCTATGTGGAAATGTTCGGCCGCGACGCCGAGCGCATGGCCGACACGCGCCGCCGCGTGAACCGCCTGCCGCTGGGTGCCGCCGCCCTGGCGGGCACCACCTTCCCCATCGACCGCCTGCGCGTGGCCAAGACCCTCGGTTTCGAAGACGTCTGCCACAATTCGCTCGACGCTGTGTCTGATCGCGATTTCGCCATCGAGTTCACGGCAGCCGCATCGGTCTTGATGATGCACATCTCGCGCATGTCGGAAGAGCTCGTGACGTGGATGAGCCCGCGTATCGGCTTCATCGACATCGCCGACCGCTTCTGCACCGGCTCGTCGATCATGCCGCAGAAAAAGAACCCGGACGTGCCGGAACTGGCGCGCGGCAAGACGGGCCGTGTCTACGGTCACCTGATGGGCCTGCTGACCCTGATGAAGGGCCAGCCGCTCGCGTACAACAAGGACAACCAGGAAGACAAGGAACCGCTGTTCGACACCGTCGACACCGTGCTGGACACCCTGCGCATCTTCACCGACATGGCCTCCGGCATCACGGTCAAGCCCGACAACATGCGCGCGGCCGCCCTGCAGGGCTATGCGACGGCGACCGACCTGGCCGACTACCTCGTCAAGAAGGGCCTGCCGTTCCGCGACGCCCACGAAGCCGTGGCGCATGCCGTGCGCGCGTGCGACGACGCCAAATGCGACCTGTCGGAGATGTCGCTGGAGCGCCTGCGCGAGTTCTCGCCGCTGATCGAGCAGGACGTGTTCGCCGTGCTGACCCTGGAAGGTTCCGTCGCGGCGCGCGACCACGTGGGCGGCACGGCGCCGAACCAGGTGCGCGCGGCCGTTGCCCGTGTCCGGGCACAATTGGCGTAGAGTGGGCGGCCCTCGGCCCACGCGTGACGTTTGCGTTATGTTGGCGTCACGCGTGGGCACGGGGTGCCCACCCAACATGTTGGGAGGGCAGCATGCAACGCTACGGCAACCAGAACCGCGAATCCGGCGTCGTCGCCTACGACATCGACGCCGGCCAGATCATCGTCCAGTTCAGGAACGGCGACCGCTATCTCTACACGGAAGACAGCGCCGGCGCCGCCAACATCGCGCGGATGCAGGACCTGGCCAGGGCCGGCCGCGGGCTGTCGACCTTTATCAGCCAGCACGTCCACGACCGCTACGCCCGCAAGATCCATTCGCGCCGACAGTAACCTACAAGAAAGATCCATGACTGCAACGCCAGCCCTGCCCCAACGCGATTTTTCCGCCTTCCTGTTCGACATGGACGGCACCATCCTCACTTCCATCAAGGCCGCCGAGCGGGTCTGGGGCGACTGGGCCGCCAGCCACGGGCTCGACGTGGCCGCCTTCCTGCCCACCATCCACGGCAAGCGCACCGAGGAAACCATCCGCGCGCTGGAACTGCCCGGCGTCGATCCGGTAGCGGAAGCCGCGTTCATCACGCGCGCGGAGATCGAGGACGTGGCCGGGATCGAAGCCATCGAGGGCGCCGCCGCCTTCATCGCGAGCCTGCCGGCCGAACGCTGGGCCATCGTCACGTCCGCGCCGCGGGCGCTGGCCGAAGCGCGCATCGCCGCGGCCGGCCTGCCGCTGCCGGCCGTGCTGGTGGCCGCCGAGGATGTCGAACGGGGCAAGCCCGCGCCCGATCCATTCCTGCTGGGCGCGCGCAAGCTGGGCGTGAAGCCGGAAGACTGCCTCGTGTTCGAAGACACGCTGGCCGGCCTGCGTTCGGCCGCGGCTGCCGGCATGGACAGCATCGTCGTGACGGTCACCCACGCGCATCCGCTCGACACGGATGTCACGGCAGTCCTCGACTATGCGGACCTGCGCGCCGTGACGACGGCCGACGGCCTGCTGCGCGTGCAACGCCGGGCGTAACGGCGACAGGCGCTGCTAGCGGGGCTCGTCCGGCGCAATGCCGGCCTGCTCCCCGTGGTCGGCCCGGAACACCCGCGGGTCCAGCGTCTTTTCGTCCGTTTCGATGGCTGCGCCTTGCGCCGCAGCCGGCATGGACGACGTACGCGTGTCACGCTTGGGATACGGCGTGCCATCGCGGTGGGAATAGCTGTCGGTCTTGCCGTCGTACATGAGGTCGATGTCCGGATACTCGGCCTTATCCTCGGGAATGCGCGAGCCGACGCACAGGAACAGCGCATTGCCCCACCCCCGGTTGATGAGCTGGTGGCCGTTCGGCCGCCCGGCCGGGAAGGCCGCGCAATCGCCCGCGCGCATCAGGGTCTCGCCTTCGTCCGTGACGAGCGTCAGCTCGCCGGAGACGACCATCACGAATTCGTCCTCGTGGCTGTGCCAGTGGCGCTGCGAGGAGGCGGCGCCGGGCAACAGCTCGACGAGGTTGACGCCAAACTGCGTCAGGCCGCCGGCATCGCCCAGCGCCTGTCTGCTGCGGCCGTTGACGGCTTCGGCAAAGGGATCGGGATACCCGGTACCGGTCAGCACGGGAATACTGCTCAGGTCTAGCCGCGACATGGATCATCACTCCTTATCAGGTTTGCGCGCGGCCTTGGCCCTTCCTCAGCCGCGTTTTTGCACCAGCGTCAGGATATCGTAACTTGCGACGAGTTCGTCGTTCTGATTCGTCACCTGGACGTCCCACGCCACCACGCCCTGCCCGCGCCCCTGGTCGTCCTTGCGGTTGCGGTCGACCTTGCGCTTGCAGGTGAGGCGCGCGCGGATCGTGTCGCCGATCGCCACCGGCGCCACGAAGCGCAGGTTGTCCAGGCCATAGTTCGCCAGCACGGGGCCGGGCGCCGGCGACACGAACAGGCCCGCCGCCGCCGACAGCACGAAGTAGCCGTGCGCGATGCGCTTGCCGAACTGCGTGTCCTTGGCCGCGATCTCGTCGAAGTGCATGTAGAAATAATCGCCCGAGACGCCGCCGAAGTTGACGATGTCCGCCTCGCTGACCGTCCGGCGGTGCGTCAGCAGCGAGTGGCCGATCTCCAGGTCTTCGAAATAGCGCCGGAACGGGTGCACCTCCGATTCCTTGACGGCCGCGCCGCGCACGTATTCGCCCGTGACGGCCGCCAGCATCGTCGGCGAACCTTGCACCGCCGCCCGCTGCAGGAAGTGTTTGACCGCGCGGATACCGCCGAGTTCCTCACCGCCGCCAGCGCGGCCCGGGCCGCCATGCTTGAGCATCGGCAACGGCGAGCCGTGGCCTGTGGAGTCCACGGCCGCGACGCGGTCGAGGATGTGCACGCGGCCGTGCGACGCCGCCGCGACGGGCACCGCATGCGCCGCGATGGCCGGGTCCTTCGTCACCAGCGTGGTCACGAGGCTGCCCTTGCCGCGCGCGGCCAGCGCCAGCGCTTCGTCGATGTCGCGGTAGGTCATCATCGTGCTGACGGGGCCGAACGCCTCGATGTCGTGCACGGCGTCGCTGGTCATGCCGTTGCGGCACAGCAGCAGGGTGGGCGCGAAGAACGCGCCGGCAGCAACGCCTTCGCCGACGGGATTGAAACCGTCGCGGGCGCTGAACAGCACCTCGTTGCCGCGCGCAAGCATCTCGACGCGCTCGCTGACGTCGCGCTGCTGGTCCAGCGACGCCAATGCCCCCATGCGCACGCCCTCGACCTTCGGATTGCCGACGACGATCTTCGCGAGGCGCACGCGCAGGCGCTCGCCGACGACGTCCGCCAGGTGCTCGGGCACGATCACGCGGCGGATCGCCGTGCACTTCTGGCCCGCCTTGCCCGTCATCTCGCGCGCCACTTCCTTGACGAACAGGTCCAGTTCCTCGTCATCGGGCGTGACGTCCGGCGCGAGGATGGCGGCGTTCAGCGAATCCGCCTCCGCCGTGAACGGCACGGATTCGCGGATCAGGTTCGCATTGCCGCGCAGCTTGGCGGCCGTGTCGGCGGAACCCGTGAACGTCACGGCATCGAAGCCGTTCAGGCGGTCCAGCAAATCGCCCGTCGAGCCGATGACGAGCTGCAGGCAGCCCTCCGGCAGCAGTTCCGACTCCATCATCATCTTGACCACCGCATGCGTGAGATAGCTGGTGGCGGTGGCCGGCTTGGCGATGCAGGGCATCGCGGCGAGGAAGCTCGGCGCGAATTTCTCCAGCAGGCCCCAGATCGGGAAATTGAAAGCGTTGATGTGGACGGCGACGCCGCCGCGCGGCACGAGGATGTGCGTGCCCGCGAAGCCGCCGCGCTTGCCGAGCGCCATGGCCGGCCCTTCGTGCAGCACGTTCGACGACGGCAGTTCGCGCCCGCCGATGCCGGCATACGCGAACAGCGTGCCGATGCCGCCTTCCACGTCCACCCAGCTGTCCGGCCGCGTGGCGCCCGTCAGGTGCGAGACCTCGTACAGTTCTTCCTTCCGCTCCATCAGGTAAGCCGCCAGCGCTTTCAGGCGCTGGGCGCGCTTCTGGAAGTCCATCTGCATCAGCGCCCGCACGCCCGTCTTGCGGGCATACGTGACGGCTTCGCCGAAGTCGATACTGTCGGCGTGGGTGTGGTAGATCAGTTGGTTGTCCAGGGCGCTGTGCAGCGGCTGGTGCGCTTCGGTGCCGAGCCAGCGGCCGGCGATCAGGCTTTGCAGGGTGGGGGTCATGTCTTGTCTCCTCACTTCATCTCGTTATGCGACTTCGGTACGTAAATTGGATCCCCGCCTGCGCGGGGACGACGTATCATTTGGCATTGGCCTCAAACCGTCGCCCCTGCGCAGGCAGGGGCCCAAGTCTGCGTGCGTCGACGCGGCTACTTTTTCGGCTTGTGCGGCTCGTCGAACACGATACGTTGCCGGTCCGGTTCCACTTCCGTCAGCGCCTCGACTTCCCGCATCGTGCGCATCGACCGCACGTTCAAATCGTGGTACTGCCGCGTGCCATAGCTCTTCCACGCGATCTCCTCGTCCGACACGGCCCGCACGATCTTCGCCGGCGCGCCCAGCACGAGGCTGCGCGGCGGGATCGCCATGCCCGCCTTCACGAACGCCGCCGCGCCCACGATGGATTCCGCGCCGACGACGGCCTTGTCCATCACGACCGCATTCATCCCGACCATCGCGTTCCTTCCCACGCGGCAGCCGTGCAGCACGGCGCCGTGGCCGATGTGGCCGTCCACTTCGACGACCGTGTCGTCTTCCGGAAAGCCATGCATCACGCACGTGTCCTGCACGTTCGCGCCCTCTTCCAGGATCAGCCGCCCGAAGTCGCCGCGCAGCGACGCCAGCGGCCCGACATAGCAGCGCGGACCGACGATCACGTCGCCGATCAGCACCGCCGTCGGGTGCACGTACGCCGTCGGGTGCACGACGGGACGCAGTCCGTCGATTTCATAGACCTTTACCATCTCACACCCGTTCCAAGATCAATGCGATGCCTTGACCCACACCAATGCACATCGTGCACAGCGCATAACGCCCGCCCGTGCGGTGCAACTGGTTGACGGCCGCCGTGACGAGCCGCGCGCCCGATGCGCCCAGCGGATGGCCGATGGCGATCGCGCCGCCGTTCGGGTTCACGTGCGCCGCGTCGTCCGGCAGCCCCAGGTCGCGCAGCACGGCCAGGCCCTGCGACGCGAACGCTTCGTTCAGTTCGATCACATCCATCTGGCCGATGCTCAGGCCCGTCATGGCCAGCAGTTTCTTCGTCGCGGGCGCGGGGCCGAAGCCCATGATGCGCGGCGCCAGGCCCACCGTGGTCATGCCGACGATGCGGGCACGCGGCGTCAGCCCGAATTCATCGATAGCCGCACCGGATGCCACCAGCACGGCACAGGCGCCGTCGTTGACGCCGGACGCGTTGCCCGCCGTGACCGTGCCGTCCGGCGTCACGACGCCTTTCAGACGGGCCAGCGATTCCAGGGTTGTTTCCGGGCGCGGGTGCTCGTCCGTGTCGAATACACGCGCATTACCTTTCTTGTCATGCAAGGTCACGGGCACGATCTCGTCCTTGAACACGCCGGCCGCCTGCGCCGCCGCCCAGCGCTGCTGGCTGCGCAGCGCGAACGCATCCTGGTCGCCGCGCGCGATGCCGAAGTCGCGCGCCACGTTTTCCGCCGTCTCGGGCATCGAGTCGATGCCGTATTGCGCCTTCATCTTCGGGTTCACGAAGCGCCAGCCGATCGTCGTGTCCTCGATCTTCGCCGTGCGCGAAAACGCGCTGTCCGCCTTGGCCATCACGAACGGCGCGCGCGTCATGCTTTCCACGCCACCGGCAATGACCAGGTTCGCCTCGCCCGCGCGGATCGCGCGCGCGGCGCTGCCGACGGCATCCAGGCTGGAGCCGCACAGGCGGTTGATCGTGGAACCCGGCACAGACGGCGGCAGGCCCGCGAGCAGCGCGGCCATGCGCGCGACATTGCGGTTGTCCTCGCCGGCGCCGTTCGCGCAGCCGTACAGGACGTCGTCGACCTGCGCCCAGTCCACACCTGGATTGCGGGCGATGAGCGCGGCGATCGGCAGCGCGGCCAGGTCGTCCGCACGCACGCCGGACAGGGCGCCGCCGAAGCGGCCGAACGGGGTGCGGATGGCGTCGACGATGAATGCGTCAGTCATGAAAATCTCCTCAGTTGTTCTTGGGCCGCTTGTCGACCACGCGGCGCGCCTTGCCCGTCAGCGAGCGTTCGATGCCTTGCGCGGGCAGCAGGGTGACGGTCGTCGTCACGCCAATATACGTCTTGATGCGGTGCTGCAGCTCGCGCGCCAGCGCATCCACGCTGTCCGCACCTTCTTCGCGCAGCTCGCAATGGACGGCCAGCGCGTCGAGGTGGCCGTCGCGCGTGACGACGAGCTGGTAGTGCGGCGCCAGCGCCGGCATCTGCAGGATCTGTTCCTCGACCTGGCTGGGGAACACGTTCACGCCGCGGATGATCAGCATGTCGTCCGAGCGGCCGTTGATGCGGCCCATGCGGCGCATCGAGCGTGCCGTGGGCGGCAGTAGTTTCGTGAGATCGCGCGTGCGGTAGCGGATGATCGGCAGCGCTTCCTTCGTCAGCGACGTGAACACGAGCTCGCCCTCTTCCCCGTCCGGCAGCACCTCGCCCGTGTCCGGGTCGATGATCTCGGGGTAGAAGTGATCCTCCCAGATCACGGGGCCATCCTTGCTTTCGATGCATTCGCTGGCGACGCCGGGCCCCATCACTTCCGACAGGCCATAGATGTCGACGGCGTCGATGCCGGCGCGTTCCTCGATCTCGCGGCGCATGGCGTCCGTCCACGGCTCGGCGCCGAAAATGCCGACCTTGAGCGACGACGCGGCCGGATCGAGGCCCTGGCGCCTGAATTCCTCGACGATGTTCAGCATGTACGACGGCGTCACCATGATGATCGAAGGCTTGAAGTCCTGGATCAGCTGGACCTGCTTTTCCGTCTGCCCGCCCGACATCGGCACGACCGTGCAGCCGAGACGCTCGGCGCCGTAGTGGGCACCGAGGCCGCCCGTGAACAGGCCATAGCCGTAGGCGATGTGCACCATGTCGCCGGGCCGCCCGCCCGCGGCGCGGATCGAGCGTGCGACGACGCCGGCCCACGTGTCGATGTCACGCTGCGTGTAGCCGACGACGGTCGGCTTGCCCGTCGTGCCGGACGACGCGTGCACGCGCACGACCTGCTCGCGCGGCACGGCGAACAGGCCGAACGGATAATTGTCGCGCAGCGTCTTCTTGTCCGTGAACGGGAATTTCGCCAGGTCGGCCAGCGTTTTCAGGTCGTCCGGATGCACGCCCGCCTCGTCGAACGCGCGGCGGTAGTGCGGCACGTTGTCGTAGGCGTGCCTCAGGCTCCACTTCAGCCGTTCCAGTTGCAGGGCCTGCAGTTCGGCGCGGCTGGCGCGCTCGATCGGATCCAGCTCGCCCGGTTGCGGAATGCGTTGCACCATCGTTGTCTCCTCCGTTTACATATCCACGACGTGGCCCGCGACGCGGTGCGACTTTCCGCGGAACAGCGCGACCTTGCGCCCGTCCTGGTCCGTCACGACGACGTCGTAGACACCCGTCTTGCCGGCCAGCGCCTGCTCGACCGCTTCGGCCACGAGCACGTCGCCCGCGCGACCAGGCGCGAGGTAGTCGATCGTGCAGCCGGCACCCACGGTATTCAAATTGTGCGAATTGCACGCGAATGCGAACGCGCTGTCGGCCAGCATGAAGATGTAGCCGCCGTGGCAGGTACCGTGGCCGTTCAGCATGTCCTCGCGCACCCGCATGCGCATGCGCGCATAGCCGGGGCGGATGGCGTCGAGCGTCATGCCCAGCGCCTGGCTGGCCGCATCGCGTTCATACATCGTCTTGCCGGCCAGTTCGGCCAGCGCTTGCGGATCATTGGGCATGGATGCGCGCTCCGGCGGGGTTGGCGGCGAGCTTGCGGCGCAGCAGCGGCGACACGCGGTAGCGGTCCTCGCCATACGTCGCGCCGAGGTTGGCCAGCACGGTGAACACGTGACGCAGGCCGATCGCATCGGCCCACGCCAGCGGACCGCGCGGGTAATTCACGCCCTTCTGCATCGCGATGTCGACGGCCGCCGCCGAGCACACGCCCTGGTTGACGGCATCGAGCGCTTCGTTGGCCAGCATGGCGACGGTGCGCATCACGGCCATGCCCGGCACGTCGTCGAGGCGCGTCACCGTGAAGCCGGCCTGCTGGAACAGGGCGACGGCGGCGTTCCACGCGGCGGCGCTGCACTGGTCGGCGCGGGCCAGCGCGATGCGCGTGGCCTTGGCCGGGTCGAGCAGCAGGTCGAACAGGATCGTGTCCGGGCGGCCTTCATCCGCCGCACGCTGCGTGGCGCTGCGGCCGTCGGTCAGGAAGATCGTGGCGGGGCCCTCGGCCACGTGCAGGCGCGCTTTCAGGGCTTGGGTCACCGGATCGGCGCCGCCAAGCGTTGCGTGTTCGGCGCCTTGCTGCGCGGGCTCCGCCTGTGCCTGCGGCGGCGCCACGTCATCGCCGTAGCGGTAGAAGCCGCGGCCCGTCTTGCGCCCCAGGAAACCGGCATTCACCAGCTCCTGCTGCACGACGGACGGCGCGAAGCGCGGGTCGCCGTAATAGGCGTTGAACACGGATTGCGTGACCGAATAATTGACGTCGTGGCCGATCAGGTCCATCAGCTCGAAGGGGCCCATGCGGAACCCGCCGCAGTCGCGCATCACGGCATCGATCGTGGCCGGATCGGCAGCCCGTTCCAGCAGCAGGCGCAGCGCCTCCGCATAATACGGGCGCGCCACGCGGTTGACGATGAAGCCCGGCGTGGACTTCGCGTGCACAGGGCTCTTGCCCCAGGCGGCGGCCGTCGCATGGACGGTATCGGCGGCGGCCTTGTCGGTGGCGACACCGGAGATCACTTCGACCAGCGCCATCAGCGGGACCGGATTGAAGAAGTGCATGCCGACGAGGCGCTCCGGGCGTTTCAGTTGTGCGCCGATGGCCGTGACGGAGATCGACGACGTGTTCGTGGCGAGGATGCAGTCCGGCCCGACGATGCCTTCCAGGTCGGCGAACAGCGCACGCTTGGCGTCGAGATCCTCCACGACGGCTTCGACCACCAGCGCGGCATCCTTCGCTTCATCGAGCGCGCGCATCGCGTGGATGCGCGCGCGCGCGAGATCCGCTTCCGCCGCGCCCATGCGGCCTTTTTCGACGAGCCGCGCGAGGGACTTGCCGATCCCGGCGACGGCCTTTTCGACGGCCTCCGGGCGCGTATCGAACAGCCGCACGGTGTGCCCGGCGACGGCCGCCACCTGGGCGATGCCGGAACCCATCGCGCCGCTTCCGACGACGGCGACGACGCTGTTTTTCTCCAATGCCTGGGCCATGCTTACTCTCCCTTGAACGCGGGCTGGCGCTTGGCGACGAACGCGGCGACGCCTTCGCGGTAATCATGGCTGTAGCCCAGTTCGCGCATCATCTCCGCTTCCAGTTGCAGCTGCTGTTCCAGCGTATTGCCCCAGCTTTCCTGCATCGCCCGCTTCGTGAATGCGAGACCCTTCGTCGGCGCCGTGGCGAAGTGGCGGGCCAGTGCCAGCGCCTCGTCCATCAGCGACTCGTCCGGTACACAGCGCCAGATCAGGCCCCATTGTTCGGCCTTCTCGGCCGGCAGCTTGTCGCCCAGCAGGGCGAGACCCATGGCACGCGCGGGACCGAGCAGCCGGGGCAAGGCCCACGTGCCGCCCGTGTCCGGGATCAGGCCCAATTTGCAGAACGCTTCGATGAACGATGCCGACTGTGCCGCCAGCACGATGTCGCACGCGAGCGCCAGGTTGGCGCCGGCGCCCGCGGCCACGCCGTTGACGGCGCAGATCACGGGCAGTGGCAGGCTTTTCAGCGTGAGCACGAGCGGGGCATAGAATTTTTCGACGGATTCGCCCAGGTCGACGCCCGGCGCGCCCGGCTCCACGGCGCGGTCGTTCAGGTCCTGGCCGGCGCAGAAGCCACGGCCGGCGCCCGTCAGCAGCAGCACGCGCACGGTCTTGTCTTCCGCCACGCGCTTCAGGGCGTCGCGCACTTCCAGGTGCATCGCCTGGGTAAAACTGTTCAGGCGTTCGGGGCGGTTCAGGGTCAGCGTGGCGATGCCCTGCCCGATCGTGAACAGGATGGATTCGTAGGTCATGGTGTCTCCTCGTTCTCAATTCCGTCATTCCCGCGCAGGCGGGAATCCATACTGAGCATCCGACGCCGATTCAGCATGGGTCCCCGCCTTCGCGGGGAGTCGTTTCCGGCAATGCAGGGAACGACGGAGGGGTGTTTATTCGACCACGTCGAAATCGACGACAATCTTGTCCGTCACCGGGAAGCTCTGGCAGCTCAGCACGAAGCCGCGCGCGACCTCGTAGTCTTCCAGCGCGTAGTTGACGTCCATGTCGACCTGCCCCTCGCGCACCTTGCAGCGGCACGTCGAGCACACGCCGCCCTTGCACGAGTAGCGCATGTCGATGCCTGCGCGCAGGCCGGCGTCGAGGAGCGATTCCTTGTCGCGGTCCATCGTGAAGGTGGCATGGTTGCCGTCCATGATCACGGTCACTTCCGTGTGGTGCTGCGTCTCGCCGGCGGCCTGGCGGCGCGGCTTGCGCGGCTCTTGCGCGGCGCCGGCGGCGAACAGCTCGATGCGGATGCGCTCCTTCGGCATGCCCGCTTCCTGCAGCGCGGCGGACACGCCATGCATCATGTCTTCCGGACCGCAGATGAACGCGTAGTCGACGTCTTCCACGCGCAGCCAGCGCTGGAACAGCTGGCGGCATTTGTCCTGCGTGATGCGGCCGTTGAACAGCTCGATGTCCTGCTGCTCGCGGCTCATCACGTAGACGAGGTTCAGGCGTTCCAGGTATTGGTCCTTCAGCTCGGCCAGCTCGTCGCGGAAGATCACGGACGACGACGCGCGGTTCCCGTACAACACCGTGAAGCGGCTGTGCGGCTCGGCGATCAGGGTCGTCTTGACGATGGAAAGGATCGGCGTGATGCCGCTGCCGGCCGCGAAGGCCAGGTAGTGGCGGCGGCTCTCGGGTTCCAGCGGCAGGTTGAAGCGGCCTTCCGGCGGCATCACGTCGAGCGTGACGCCGGGCCGGATGCACTCGTTGGCCCAGGTCGAGAACAGGCCGCCTTGCACGCGCTTGATGGCGACGCGCAGGCGGTCGTCCTGCACGGCCGAGCAGATCGAATAGGAGCGGCGCACGTCCTCGCCGTCGATCATCGCGCGCACTGTCAGATGCTGGCCCTGGCGGTAGCGGAAGGCCTCGCGCAGCGGCGGCGGGACGTCGAACGTGACGGCGATCGCGTCGCGCGTCTCCTGCTTCACGTGCGCCACGGTCAATGGGTAGAACTTGCTCATGTGGGCCTCAATGGCATTTGAAGTAGTCGAACGGCTCGCGGCAATCGAGGCACTGGTACAGCGCCTTGCATGGGGTCGAGCCGAACTGGCTGGTGAGACGGGTGTGCATCGAACCGCAGCGCGGGCAGGCCACGTCGGGCTGCTGGATCGCATGGCGCTTCACGCCGCGCGCCAGGCCGCTGATGTCGATCACCTGCTGCACCGGCGGCGCGATGCCGTAGCCCTTCAGCGCGGCCTTGCCGGCATCGCTCATCCAGTCCGTCGTCCATGCGGGCGACAACCGGGTGACGATGCGCAGGCGGTCCACGCCGCGTGCACGCAAGGCCTTGCCGATGTCCTCGGCGATGACTTCCATCGCGGGGCAGCCGGAATACGTCGGGGTGATCGTGACGACGCATTCGCCGTCGTCGGCCACCGTCACATCGCGCACGATGCCCAGGTCCACGACGGAGATCACGGGAATCTCCGGATCCGGGACCTCGCCCAGCCAGGACCAGACCTGGCCGGCCGTGATCGGTGATGCGGCCGCGGTCATCACCATTCCACGCCCGGGTAGGCGCGCTGCAGGAACTGCATCTCGGCGAGGATGTAGCCGAGGCGCTCCGTGTGCCGGCCCTGCTTGCCGCCGCGCTGGACATAGGCATCCGCGGGCGGCATCGTCAGCGTCGCCTCAATCAGCACCTCGGCCACGTGGGCCAGGAATGCGTCGCGCAGCGGTTCCGCGGCCGGCGCGACGCCCTGCGCGACCATGGCCTGGTCGACGTCGTCGTAGATGAACATCTCGCCGGCGTAGGTCCATAGTTCGTCGAGCGCGTCCTGCATCTTGCGGTGGCTGACCTCCGTGCCGTCGCCCAGGCGCACGACGAGGTCGCCGCTGCGGCGCAGGTGGTACGTCACTTCCTTGATCGATTTTTCCGCGATCTCTCCGATGCGGCGGTCGCTGGACGACAACAGGCCGCGCATCAGGAAGTAGTGCCACGTATCGAACAGGAACTGGCGCGTCAGCGTCTGCGCGTAGTCGCCGTTCGGCTGTTCGACGAGCAGGCAGTTGCGGAAGTCGCGGGTGTCGCGCAGGTAGGCGAGGCGGTCCTCGTCGCGGCCGTGGCCTTCGATCTCGCCCGCATACGTGAGCCACATGCGGGTCTGGCCCAGCAGGTCGAGGGCGACGTTGGTCAGCGCCATGTCTTCTTCCAGCGCCGGGCCCTTGCCGCACAGCTGCGACAACTGCTGCGACAGGATCAAGGCATTGTCGCCCTGGCGCAGGAGGTATTCGAACTTGTTCCCGTCCATGACGCCGCTCACAGGTTCTTGACGTCTTCCGGCATCGGGAAGAACGTCGGGTGGCGGTAGACCTTGCTGTTCGACGGCTCGAACAGCGCGTCCTTGTCGGCCGGACTGGACGCGACGATGTCGGCGGCCTTCACCACCCAGATCGACACGCCTTCGTTGCGGCGCGTGTAGACGTCGCGCGCGTTGTTGATCGCCATCCCGGCATCCGGCGCGTGCAGGCTGCCCACGTGCTTGTGGGCGAGGCCGTGCTGGCTGCGGATGAAGACTTCCCACAGAGGCCATTCCTTGCTCATTGCTGTCTCCATTAGAGCCGTCGTCCCCGCGGAAGCGGGGATCCATGCTGAATCGGCTTCGGATGCTCAGTATGGATTCCCGCGTGCGCGGGAATGACGGAGGTGAATTGTTATGCGGCGGCCTTCTTTGCGGCCTGCTTGTCCGCGTGCGCGACGAGCGCCTCGCGGAACCATGCGCCATCCTCGTACGCCTTCACGCGCGTGCGCAGCCGGTCCTTGTTGCACGGCCCGTTGCCCTTGAGGACGTTATAAAACTCGTCCCAGTCGATCTCGCCGAAGTCGTAATGGCCCCGTTCCTCGTTCCACTTGAGGTTCGGATCGGGAATGGTGAGACCGAGGAATTCGGCCTGGGGCACGGTCTGGTCGACCATGCGCTGGCGCAGCTCGTCGTTCGAGAACAGCTTGATGCGCCAGGCGGTCGACTGGGCACTGTTGACGGATTCCGCGTCGGACGGGCCGAACATCATCAGGGAAGGCCACCACCAGCGATTGAGGGCATCCTGCGCCATCGCCTTCTGCTCGGGGGTGCCCTGCGCGAGCTTCATCATGATGTCGTAGCCCTGGCGCGCGTGGAACGACTCTTCCTTGCACACGCGGATCATCGCGCGGGCATACGGACCGTACGAGCAGCGGCACAGCGGGATCTGGTTGATGATCGCGGAGCCGTCCACCAGCCAGCCGATGGCGCCGATGTCGGCCCAGGTCAGGGTCGGGTAATTGAAGATGCTCGAGTACTTGGCCTTGCCCGAGTGCAGCGCGGCCAGCAGTTCGTCGCGCGACACGCCCAGCGTCTCGGCCGCGCTGTACAAATACAGCCCGTGGCCGGCCTCGTCCTGGATCTTGGCCAGCAAAATCGATTTGCGCTTCAGCGTGGGCGCGCGCGTCACCCAGTTACCCTCCGGCAGCTGGCCGACGATCTCGGAATGCGCGTGCTGGGAAATCTGGCGGATCAGCGTCTTGCGGTACGCCTCGGGCATCCAGTCCTTGGCTTCGATCTTCACGCCGGCGTCGATGCGCGCCTGGAACGCCTGCTCTTCCTCGCTCATGTCGGCGCGGGTCTGGACCTGTTTCAGGCCGGTTTCCACCATCTGGGCATACATGGCTTGTCTCCCTGGGTTCTGTGTCGATTCATAATACGATACACTAATCACGATGTATAGCGAAATTTTGAATCATATTGAGACGCGGTAAAATCGCCCACCATGACCCAGCCCAGCAGCCACGAGTGGATCAACCACTTCCTCGAGAACGACCCGCCACGCTCCAAATCGCTCGTGATGACGATCTTCGGCGACGCCATCGCGCCGCATGGCGGCCGTCTGTGGCTGGGCAGCCTGATCGAGCTGGTGGCGCCGCTCGGCGTCACGGACCGGCTCGTGCGCACGAGCGTGTTCCGCCTCGTGCAGGAAGGCTGGCTCGTCGCGAACCGCGAAGGCCGGCGCAGCAGCTATGCGCTGCAGCCCGACGCCGCGCCCCGCTTCGCGCGCGCCAACCGCCGCATCTACGCGCCGCCCGGCGTCGACTGGGACGGCCGCTGGACCCTCCTGCTCGCCCCCAACGGCAGCATCGACACCGCCCTGCGCGCGGCCGTGCGCAAGGAACTCGAATGGGAAGGGTTCGCCATGCTGGCGCCGGGCCTGCTGGCGCATCCGGCGGCCGACCCGGACGGCGTGGCCGAGGTGCTGCGGCGCGTGGAAGGCGGCGGCAAGATCTTCGTCTGCGCCGCGACGGAACTGCCGGGCGTCGGCGCGCGGCCGCTGGCCGAACTGGTGCGCGAAGGGTGGGATTTGTCCGCCGTCGCGGCGGGCTACCGGCGCTTCATCGATCACTTCACGCCGCTGCTCGACCTGCTGCGCGGCGAGCCCGAACCGGACCCGCAGCATGCCTTTAGCGTGCGTACCCTGCTGATCCATGCGTACCGCCGCGTCCAGCTGCACGATCCGATGCTGCCGCTCGCGCTGCTGCCGCAACCGTGGCCGGGGTCGGAGGCGTATGCGCTGGCGCAGGCGATCTACCGCCTCGTGTGGGCACCGGCCGAACGGCATCTGATGGACGTGCTGCGGCGCGAGGATGCGGCCGCGCCGGCGGCGGATGCGGGGCTGGCCGAGCGGTTCGGCGGACTGCAGCATTGAGCAACGTCGCCCCCGCGCAGGCGGGGGCCCAATTTTGCGTCACCGAGACGCTGAACCTGGGTTCCCGCCAAGGTGGACGGCCAGTCCGGGAACGACGAGGTAACTCAACAATCCAGCGCAAACTGCGCCGCCGCCATCGGATGGCGGATGCGGTCCAGCGCCAGTTCCAGGTCGAGCCCCGGCCAGTACAGGCATTCCCCGCCCAGGGGTTGGATATGGCACAGCTGCGCCACGGTGGCGTGCTCGAACCAGGGGAACAGCGCGAACGGCACATAGAGCTCTTCGTCGCGCCAGCGCAGCCAGAAGCCGCGCCGGTCGATGGTCGTGATTTCCGGCCGCGCCACACGGATGTTCATCATGTTCCCTCCCCCTCGATGAGGCCAAGCAGGAACAGTAACAAACCCTTGGTCATCATCCCTTAAGCGGTATCATGCCGGCTCACACCCAACAACATCAGGACGCACCATGTCTATCAAGATCAGCAGCCAGTTCGACGCTGGCGCCATCGATATCGTGAACGCCACGAGCGCGAACGCCATCGACCTGAACATCCGCAAGGACTCCCACGCCGACATCACGCAGTGGTTCTACTTCCGCCTGCAGGGCGCGCAGGCGCAGCCGTGCACGATCCGCCTGCTCAACGCGGGCAAGTCCGCGTATCCGAAGGGCTGGGAAGACTATCACGCGATGGCCAGCTACGACCGCGTCAACTGGTTCCGCGTGCCGACCAGCTTCGACGGCCAGGTGCTCACGATCGAGCACACGCCCGCGATGGACAGCGTCTACTACGCCTATTTCGAGCCGTATTCGTGGGAACGCCACCTGGAGCTGCTCGACCGCGCCCAGCTGTCCGAACACGTGCGCATGCTGGACCTCGGCTCGACCGTCGACGGCCGCGACCTGAACATGCTCGTGATCGGCGACGAGGCGGCGAGCAAGAAGAAAGTCTGGGTCATCGCGCGCCAGCACCCGGGCGAGACGATGGCGGAATGGTTCGTCGAAGGCATGCTCGACGCCCTGCTCGACCCGGCCCACCCGTTCGGCCGCCAGCTGCTGAAAGAAACCGTGTTCTACGTCGTGCCGAACATGAACCCGGACGGGTCCGTGCGCGGCAATTTGCGCACGAACGCGGCCGGCGCCAACCTGAACCGCGAATGGCTGAATCCGTCGCTGGAACGCAGCCCGGAAGTGTTCCTGGTCCGCAAGAAGATGGAAGAGACGGGCGTCGACCTGTTCCTCGACGTGCATGGCGACGAAGGCCTGCCCTACGTCTTCATCGCCGGCAGCGATGCCCTGCCGACCTTTACGGCCGCACAGGCCGCCGCGCAGAAGGCATTCTCGGACGCCTTCATGATCGCCAGCCCGGACTTCCAGGACGTCCACGGCTACCCGAAGGAGCCGTACACGGACGAGGTGCTGACGATGGGCTCGCCGTACGTCACGCACGCGTTCGGCTGCCTGTCGCTGACCCTGGAACTGCCGTTCAAGGACAATGCCAACGACCCGGATCCGCAGGTCGGCTGGGACGGTGCCCGCAGCGCGCGCCTCGGCGCCGCGGTGCTGCAGCCGGTGCTGCAGGCGGTCCGTCGGCTGGAAGAATAAGCAACGGGGCACAAGCCCCCGTTATTGCTCTTACAGGAAAGTAAACACCTGTTCCTGCGCCAGGCGCGATTTCGGCAGGCTTGCGTTGAAATCGCTGTCGGCGTGGTAGCCGAAGCTCAGCAGGACGAGGCTGGACAGGCCCTTCTCGTGCAGGCCCAGCTCCGCGTCCAGCGCGGCCGGGTCGAGGCCTTCCATCGGGGTCGTGTCCACGCCGAGCGCGGCAGCGGCCAGCATGGCGTTGCCCAGCGCGATATAGGCCTGCTTCTCGAACCACTGCGGCAGGTCCTTCAGCGTGTAGCGGTGCAGGTTGACGTAGCCCTGGCGGCCCTTGGCCTGGCCAGCCTTGGCGGCATCGTCCTTGAAGCGGCCGTCGCGCTGTTCCTGCTCGAGCAGGCGCTCCAGGTGGCCGCCTTCGGCGTCGACGCGCGTGCAGAACAGGATCACGTGCGACGCGTTCAGGATCTTCGCTTCGTTGTAGCTGTACGGACCCTGCACGCCCCTGGCCAGGCGCGCCTTCGCTTCCGGCGTGCTGGCGACGATGAAGTGCCAGGGCTGCGAATTCACCGACGAGGGGCTCGTGCGCAGCACTTCATAAATCTGCTGCATCGTCTCTTCGGGGACGCGGCGGGTCGGGTCGTAGGCCTTGGCGGTGTAGCGCTTGCGGGCGGCGGCAAGAATGTCCATCGGGTTCCTTTCAAAAATGCGTATCTGCACATTATTGCAGGAACCCGAAAAACGCGTGCGTCACATGGTCATGATGGGCGTGTCGAACACAAGACCATTGCCGATCAGCTGCACGCTCAGGTCCACGTTTTCCGGACTCTCGCTGATGCCGGCAAGGACCTCGCCACGGGTGGCGATCTTGCGGTCCAGGGCGTCCGTCCAGAAATCCAGCCCGGCCTGGTCCGGCGCGCGGTGCAGGATGTGCTCGTAATACTTGACCACGAGGTCGCGGTTGGAGAGGCCACCGTACAGCTTCTGGTATTCCGCCGATGCGAGGAAGGCGCCGGTGATCCCCGCCAGGGTCGCGCCCCCGCCATCGATCTGCTGCGTCCAGAAATCCAGGCCCGGCTCGTCCGGATTGCGGCCGAATGCCGCCTGGTACAAGCGGAACAGCTGGCCGCCCGTGTTGTCGACGCTGATGAGCGCGACGTCCTTGTCGTCGAAATACACGCGTTCGACGCCTGTCAGCGTGTCGATGCCGCCGGTGCCCTTCAGGTCCGCGATCGTCCACGCGTCGCCCGTGCGTTCGATCCGGTAGTCGGCGTAGGCGCCCTGGTAGGCGACGGTGTCGAAACCGGCGCCGCCGTCGATCACGTCGCTGCCCGCATCGGCGCCGATGCGGTCGTCGCCGCCGCCGGCCCGGATGACGTCGCTGCCCGCGAAGCCTTTCAGAATATCCTTGCCGGCGCTGCCCGTGATGGTGTCGGAGCCGGCCAGCAGCGCCGTATAAATCTGCGTGTCGGTGGTGGCCTCGAGGACCGTGTCCAGGAACTTCCCGCCATCGATGGTCAGGTCCGTCGCCTGGAACACCGGCAGGCCGGAGTAGCCCAGCTGGACCAGGTTCACCGCCGTCGCGGTGCCGCTCACGTCGCCGGCCGGGCCGATCGCGAAGTTACCCAGGATGGACAGGTGCTGGAGCCCGTTTTCCAGAATGACGCTGCTGGACGAGGTCGAGATGATTTTCCATTGCACGGCCGTGCTGCCGATCAGGTCGAGGTGCGGGCCGAAGGTCTGGAGTGTTGCCATGACGTCTCCCGTGACATAGAAAGACGTCAATGTAACACATGGTTATGACGTTTTTGCAATAGATTGTCACGACCTCATGGGGAATGTGAAATCAATTGCCCGCGACCACCATCTGCTCGATCAGGATGGAGCCCGTCGACTTGTTCCCGCGCGTGAGCACGTCGTTGCCGACGCCGACGATGGCCTGGAACATGTCCTTCATGTTGCCCGCGATGGTGATCTCTTCGACCGGGTACTGGATGACGCCGTTCTCGACCCAGTAGCCGGACGCGCCGCGCGAATAATCGCCCGTGACGTAGTTCGTGCCCTGCCCCATCAGTTCCGTGACGAGCAGGCCGGTCCCCATCTTGCGCAGCATGCCTTCGAAGTCGTCGGCGATCTTCGTTTCCTTGGAGATGATTTCCAGGTTGTGCGAGCCGCCGGCATTGCCCGTCGTCTGCATGCCCAGCTTGCGGGCCGAGTAAGACGACAGGAAATAGCCTTGCAGCACGCCGTCGCTGACGACCTTGCGGCGCTGGGTGCGCACGCCTTCTTCATCGAACGGGGCCGAGCCCACGCCGCCGATCAGGTGCGGGTCTTCGACGATCTGGATGTGGGACGGGAAGATGCTGCTGCCCAGCGAATCGAGCAGGAAGCTCGACTTGCGGTACAGGGCGCCGCCCGAGGTGGCCTGGACGAACGCGCCCAGCAGGCCGGCGGCCAGCGGCGCCTCGAACAGCACGGGGCACGTGCGGGTGTCGAGCTTGCGCGCGTTCAGGCGCGCGAGGGCGCGTTCGGCGGCGTAGCGGCCGATCTTTTCCGGATCGCCCAGTTTGTTCGGATCGCGCGCCGACGAATACCAGTCGTCGCGCTGCATGTGGGCGCCCTTGCCCGCGATCGGCGCGACGGACAGCGTGTGGCGCGAGAACGGGTAGCCGGCGCAGAAGCCGAGCGAGTTGGCCGCCACGAAGTGCGACTGCTGCACGTAGACGCTGGCGCCCTCGCTGTTGGTGACGCGCTTGTCGACGGCGAACGCGGCCGCCTCGCAGCGCTGCGCGATCGCGACGGCGTCCTCGGCGCTGATATCCCACGGGTAACACAGGCGCAGGTCGCGCGGGTTGGTTTCCAGCAGGTCGGCATCCGGCAGGCCGGCGGCCGGGTCCTCGGCCGTGAAGCGGGCGATGTTGTACGCCGCCTCGACGGTGGCGCGCAGCGAATCGCGCGAGAAGTCGGACGTATTGGCGTGCCCCCGGCGCTGGCCGCAGTAGACGGTCACGCCGATGCCCTTGTCCTTGTTCTGCTCGATGGTCTCGATCTGGCCCTTGCGGACCGTCACCGCCAGCCCGCTACCCTCGCTGATCTCGACCGACGCATCGCTGGCGCCCGTTTCCTTGGCAATGGCAAGCACGTCCTGTGCAAGCTGCTTGAGCTGATCCTGGGTATGGGTGAAGACGGTATCGGTCATGTGCGTTTTTCGTAGCGAGCCCTAAAACAGTTATCATAGCAGCCGTTTACTGTTTTTACCGGCCGGCTTCGTGCCTGCCGAATCTAGATCATCATGCCAAATGCCAACCGCGGCTCCGTCGGCTTCCGCTCCGACGAGTTCGACCAGGAATACGACCGCCCTTCCAAGTCCGAACTCAAGCGCCAGAGTAACGAGCTGCAGAAGCTCGGCGAACAACTCATCGAGGCGCCGCGCGACCGCGTGAAGCGCGTCCCGATGCCGGACGAAGTCCGCGACGCCATCCTCATGTGCCAGACCATCACGAACCACGAGGGCCGGCGCCGCCAGCTGCAATTCGTCGGCAAGCTGATGCGCTCGCTCGACGAGGAAGAGGTCGCCGTCATCCAGCGCACCATCGAAAGCTGGAAGGGCACGTCGAAGGCCGAGGCCGCCGCGCTGCACGCGCTGGAGCGCCGCCGCGACAAGCTGCTGGCCGACGACAAGGCCCTCACCCAGCTGCTGGAAGAACATCCGGACCTGGACGTGCAGCACCTGCGCACGCTGATCCGCAATGCGCGCAAGGAACAGGCCGAGAACAAGCCGCCCAAGGCCTACCGCGAAATCTTCCAGATCCTGAATGACCTGGCGAAGGCGCCGAAAGCCGCGCCTGCCGATGAAGCCTCCGGGGACGAGGACGAAGACGATGAGTCTGGACAATAAAGTCGAAGAACTGGTCGTCGGCCTGGTGTCGGTCTCGGACCGCGCCAGCGGCGGCGTCTATGAAGACAAGGGCATACCCGCGCTGCGCGAGTGGCTGGAAGCCGCCCTCGTCACCCCGTTCCGCGTCGAGACGCGCCTGATCCCGGACGACCGCGCCAGCATCGAGCAGACGCTCGTCGAGCTGGTCGACACCGTGCGCTGCCACCTCGTGCTCACGACGGGCGGCACGGGCCCCGCCCGGCGCGACGTCACGCCGGAAGCGACCGTCGCCGTGGGCACGAAGGAGATGCCCGGCTTCGGCGAGCAGATGCGCCAGATCAGCCTGCACTTCGTGCCGACCGCGATCCTGTCGCGCCAGACGGCCGTGATCCGCGAGACTCCCGACCACGCCGCCCTGATCATGAACCTGCCGGGCCAGCCGAAGTCGATCAAGGAAACGCTGGAAGGCTTGAAGGATGCGGACGGTCAAAGCATCGTCGGCGGCATCTTCGCGGCCGTCCCGTATTGCATCGACCTGATCGGCGGCCCATACGCCGAGACCGACCCGGCCGTCTGCAAGGCCTTCCGGCCGAAGTCGGCGCAACGACCAAAGGACACCGCATGAGCGACCTGCTCGAACACATCCAGATCGAGACCAACGACAACCCGGCCATCGCCATCATCTGGATGCACGGCCTGGGCGCGGACGGCAACGACTTCGTGCCGATCGTGAGCGAACTGGACCTCGACGGCCTGCCCGGCATCCGCTTCATCTTCCCGCACGCGAACACGATGCCGGTGACCATCAGCAACGGCTACGTGATGCGCTCCTGGTACGACATCACGGGCCTGGAACTCGGGCGGCGCGAGGACGAGAACGGCCTGCGCGCCTCGCAGAAACAGATCGAAGCCTTCATCGAGCGCGAAAAAGCGCGCGGCATTCCCGCCTCGCGCATCATCCTCGCCGGCTTCTCGCAGGGCTGCGCGATGGCCATCCAGACGGGCCTGCGCCATCCGGAACCGCTGGCCGGCCTGCTGTGCCTGTCCGGCTACGTGCCGCTGTCGGCCAACGTGGCGACCGAACGCACCGACGCCAGCAAGTCCACGCCGATCTTCATGGCCCACGGCCGCTACGACAACGTGGTGCCGTTCAATCGCGCGGAAGCGTCGCGCGACCTGCTCGTCTCGCTGGGCTACCAGCTCGAATGGCACGAATACACCATGCAGCACACGCTGTGCCTGGAAGAAGTCCAGCACATCTCCGCGTGGCTGAAGAAAGTACTGGGCTGACCATGGCAAAGAAAGAGCAACTCGACGACGAGACGCTGGCGCTGATCCACTGGTGCATCGAGGTCGAACACCACCTCGTCGCCGGCGGCGCCACGCAGAAACAGGCGCAGGAACACATCGAGGAACAGGTCGAGTGGTTCACCGACATGTTCTACGAAGGCCTCACGCCGGAACAGGCGGCGAAGGAAGCGCTGGCGTAAGCACTCTACTGGGGGCCCGGATTGGCTGCGGCAGGGACAGATTCGTGCAAGGACGCCGGTCGAGCCTCGCCAAGCGAGAACGGCGCAAAATAAGCGACAAGCACCGGTGGAATCGACATCACCAGTACGAAAATAAAGAAGGTTTGATAATTTTGGTGGAAGGCCGTAAACACCGGCCCGCTGACCCATCCCGTTACGCATTTGCACAATGCCATGACGCTGGTCGCAAATGCGTAATGCGACATTTGAAAACGCCCTGGCGAAACCTGCTGCACCATGTACAACATGTGCCCGACCGAACCTATCCCGTAACCGAATTTTTCCAGTAAAACCGCGCCGGAAATCGCGGCAAGACTCGACGGCAAGTCCATGCTGAGCCAATAGTACGTCAGGTGCGGCACATTGAGCGACAATGCCAGGATAAAAAATGAGCGGCGCAATGTCATCTTGCTGACCACGAAACTCGCCAAAATCGTCCCGGCGATGAATGCGACCGTGCCGAACGTTCCATTTATCGTGCCCAGCGTTTGATTATCAAGACCCAGCCCTCCCAACTTCCTGCTGTCGAGCAGGAAGAGTGGACTGATCTTTTCCAAAAATCCTTCCGCGAGGCGATACATGAAAACGACGAAAAGCATCGTCCATATTTTTGGCTTTGCGACAAACGTGTGCCAGGCGCGCCCGGAGGATTTGAATGCGTCGAAAAAACTGTAATCGGACCTGGCGGTAGCTCGCGTATGCGGAAGAGTCGTCGCATGCCAGATTGCCGATATGCCGATAAACAGGGAACAGATCAGAAGCACCATCATCCAGCAGTCCGGCCAGCTCAATGAGTAATTCTTTTTAAGCACTCCACTCAGAGAGACCACGATGCCGGACGCGATTACCGCTCCGATATTCCAGCAAAGGTTTTGCACCCCCGCATAACGAGCCTGCTCAGCGGAATTCGTGGCACTCATGAAGATACCGTCGATGGCGATGTCTTGTGTTGCCGATGCAAACCCGATGATCCAGAAAAAACAAAGCGTGAGAGGGACCGCATAGGTTCCGCTGAGTGAAATCGCGGCAAGCCCGAACGCAGTCATCAGGATGAACTGCATTGCCAATACCCATCGTCTTTTCGTGCCAAATGACTCGAGCAATGGCGCCCAGATCGGCTTCAAGACCCAAGGCAGATAAAGCTGGCTTGTATATATCACCACCTGCTCCGTAGTCATGCCCAAGTTGCGATACATGATGGCCGCCGCCGATGCGACGAAAATATTCGGAAAACCCATCGTCATATATATCGAGGGTACCCAGAAGGCAAGCCTGGAGCGTGAACCTGAGCGCCTGAAATAATTCGTCATTGAGGGACTTCTCGTGGTTATTAAAATAGCCCGACCGGTTTTTGCAGCCCTATACGGAAAAGCTGGGCAGGCGGTGCGAGCGCGTGCAAGCCAGCATGACGACCTTTGGTTTGCTAGCGACTGTCGGATATCCACGACCTGAAGTTGGGAAGCGCCGGATTTTCGCTGCGCATCGCCGCCAGCAGTTCGTCCTGCGTCACGCCCTTTTCCAGCTTGGCCAGCCAGCTTGCTGCCCATGCGGCGGTGTCGCGGTCCCGCTCGCTCCTCACCAACGTATTGAATGTCTGATAGGCATCGGCGGCATTGCCCAACCAGGCATAGGCAAGCGCTGCCGCGCGCGCGAATGCGGTAACGTCATGACCGTGATGCCAGGCTTCGGTTCCCTTGACAATATCTTTTCGTGTCGGGCTCGCGCCCATGAGCCCAACGCGGAATAGCGCATACGATATCTCGGGCGCGTCGGGCGCCAGAACGGCGGCCTGCGTCAAGCCCGCCCGTGCCGACTCCAGCAAATCCTGCTTGTTCGGGCCTGCGCGCTCTGCCAGCTTCGCATACGCCAACCCCAACAGATAATGTGGCTCAGGATTGTAGGGATCGTCCTCCACGGCCCGCGACAGGTAGCCGATGGCCTCCCGCGGATTGCCCCACTCGACCTGGGCACGACTCAAGGTAATTTGGGCGAGACCGACGGCGGATGCCTTGGGGGCCGTAAGCTTCAAACGCTCCAGCAGCTTCCTGCCGTCGGCGGGTGTCGGGCAAGTCTTCAGCAAGGCGTTGTCGATTACGAACTCGCCCTCGATACGGCTCAGACGGGTGAAATCTATGTTACCTCTAGGCAATTCTGGCACATCGACCTGAAGGATTTTTAGCGACCCGCGCCGGTATCGCAACATTGCCGCATCGAGATCGCGGCCCGAAAGGCCGAATACCTCGGCAAACGCCTCGGCGGAATCGCTTCCGTTATTGACCAGGTCGAGGTATTTCGCAGTCTTGTTGCGGTTTTCCTCCGACGAGAGCATATAGTGCACAAGATTGAAAGCGCGTCCCATGAATTCATATTGTTCGAAATAGTCGGCCGTGCCGACCTTGTAAGACTTGGATGGGCTTTTGAAATTGAATACCTGGTCGAAAGAAAGGCGCGCGCCTGCCTTTCCCTCGTCGATCATTTGTACCCAATTGTATGAGGTGCCCGCATCACGCCCTATTGCCATTTGGGTATCGGTGAATCGCACACCTGCGAAATACGCTTGAAAGCCGACGATAAACCACGTAGGCGCCCGAATTCGGGTATGGCGGTACAGGAAGTTCTCTGCATACAACCACAGATTTGCCATCAGTGTGTAATCATCGTCCGCGCGAAGCAGCGATGAATTATTGAGCTTCCAGCTTTTTCCTACTTCGTATGTGAAAGCTTGCGTTGCAGATACGCAACTGTTGACCATGCCGACGGCGGATGGAGAATGCTCGCCGATCTCCAATGGCCAGTTCACCGGATTCTGGAAATACAACGTAAGCTTGGGCATTGTCTCCTGCCTGTCCAGGAATGGCTTTAGGTACAAGCGTAGAAGATAGTCGAGCCGTTCGATATTATTGACCAGCTCAATGACGTCATCCGGATCGTCGTTCGAATAGACGATCAGATGCTGACTCTCGATCCGGAACCATGACGATGGATCGCGTACGCCTTTGACGACAACCGTGGAGGGATCGTGTTTGCCCTTGACGACGACCTTGGGCGATTCGTTCGCGGATGCACCAACCGGCACGAACGCGATTGCCACGAGCAGGGAGAATGCGTACTTGGGTATGGTCATTCGTTCCTCCGCATATTACGGACCAGTAGCGATAAACGATGCCACGGCGGACGAAACAGTGCATACGCTGCGGCTGATGAAAGTGCCAGGCTGAACAATGGCAAAGAAAGACCATCTCGACGACGAGACGCTGACTCACTGGTGCATCGAGCTCGAACACCACCTGGTCGCCAGCGCTGGCGCAAGCCGGCTTACTTCGGCGCGCAGCGCGGCGAGTTCGCTGCCGCCCATTCCGCAGCCGTCTTGAGCGACACGTCCGCCGTTTCCCCCTTCGGCGCCGGCTGCATGGGCGCGATGCCGCCGCGGAAGACCGGACCGTCGGCCAGCGCGGAGCGCGCCTGCGTCAACACGAACAGCGCGCCGTCCGGCAGCGTATACGTCATGTTCGCCGTCGACATCCCGTACGACGTTTGTCCGAACGTCCGCACCCTTGCCTCTCCCATCAACGCGACGAGCAGCATCTCGCCGGCGCTTGCCGTCTTCGCGCCGACCAGCACGGCCAGCGGATCCGTAGCGAAGGAGGCAAACGGATTCACGTGGCCGGGCGCATCGTGACCGGCCTTCGATTCAAGGTACCCGCGGTGCACCAACGGAATCGGGTTGCCGTCGCGCTCCACCCAGCGCGCCTTGTTCGCGTCGCCGAACAGCGGATACATCGCGATGAGCGGCGGCCATCCATTGCCGCCCGTCTGTTCACTCAGGTCGACGACGAGGGCGCACGCCCCACGGCTACCGGGAAGCGCAACCGCCTCGTCATACACGCCTTGCACGTAGGCCGACATGGCCTCGGGCGTGGAGGCCGTGATGGGCGGCGGCACGAAGCGCAACACCGTGCCCCGGGTCGTCGCGACGAGCTGGAACATCGGCACACGCGGGCGGGCCGGCGCGGCGCCGGCGAACTGTCCCGGCGCCACGGGCGGCATCACGAAGGAATGTTTGTCTGTGTCCAGCGTAGCGAGCAGTCCGTTGATGCGTGCATACAGGTCGGCCCGGTCGACGCCTTGCGCCTTGTCGTCGACGAGCGCCAGCAAACGCTGCTTCGCCTGCGCATAGTCTTCCTGCCGCAACGGATACAGGCCCTTGCTCTCGACCAGCTCGATGGCCCGCGTGGTCACATCGCGCGCCAGGGCCAGGGGCATGGTCTCCGAGGCGCCTGCGGCGCCGGATGCGACAAACGACAGGGCGCAAACGGCCGCCCGCAACATGTTGCGATTCATGGTGTCTCCTTGTTCAATGAGGCGGCTACATGCCGCGGAACAGATATTGAAAACGCTGGCTGACCGGCAGTCGCGCGGGATGACCGCGCAGGTGCACCCACAAGGCGCCATCCTCGGCGCGCGCGGCGCTCGCGATGCGCCGCACGGCCACCATGTAGCCGCGGTGGATCTGCCAGAAGGCGGCGGGATCGAGCGAATCGGCCAGTTCCTTCAGGCTCAGGCGGATATGGGCTTCGAGTCCGTCCGTCACGACGCGCGTGTACTTGGCGTCGGCGCAGAAATAGACGACGTCGGCCAGGTCGATGAAGTGGATCGTGTTGCCGACCGTGGCCTGCAGCCACGCGGGCGCCCTGGGGGCGGGCCGCAAGCGCGACACGAGGTGTGTGAGGTCCGGCGGCGGCGACGCCAGGCGCGCGCGCACGCGCTCGACCGCGCGCGCGAGACGTTCCAGCGCGATGGGCTTGACCACGTAGTCCACGGCCCCTTCGTCGAAGGCGGCGAGCGCATGTTCGCCGTAGGCCGTCACGAACACGACGTGCGTCCGCGCACCGAACACGCGCGCCAGTTCCAGGCCGTCCAGGCCCGGCATGCGGATGTCGAGGAAGGCCACGTCCGGCATCCATTCGCGGCCCAGGCGCAGCGCCTCGACGCCATCCTGCGCGGCGACGAGCTGCGCGTCCGGCCACAAACGTTCCAGCGCTTCGACGAGTTCCGCGCGCAACAGCGGTTCGTCGTCGGCGACGAGGATGCGCGGCGCCGTCATGCCATCACCTCCAGCGCGGCGGTCGCCGGCAGCGTCAGCACCGCTTCCGTCAGGCCGCCGTCGCCGCGGCGCAGGACGAAGCCGGCGCGCGCGCCATACAACGCTTGCAGGCGCTCGCGCAGGTTGCGCAGGCCGACGCCGCTGCCCAGCGTGGTCTCGCCGATGCCGGCGCCGTCGTCGGCGACGACGATGGTCAACACGCCGTGCTCGCGGCCGGCAGTCACGGCGATGCGCACGGTGCCCGGCTTCGGCTCGACGCCGTGGCGCACGGCGTTTTCCACGAGCGTCATCAGGAGCAGCGGCGGCATCGACACGGCCGCCAGGTCGGATGGGCAATCGAGCCGGTATTGCAGCCGCTCGCCGAAGCGGATCGCCATCAGCGCCAGGTAGTGGCCGGCCAGTTCGAATTCGCGGCCCAGCGTGGACGCCTGGCTGCGCATGTCCGGCAGCGCGCTATGCAGGTAGGCGATCAGGTGTTCCAGCATCTCGACGGCGCGCGGCGGCTGGTGGCGCGCGAGATACCGCGTGTTGGCGAGCGTGTTGTACAGGAAGTGCGGTTCGACCTGGGCCTGCAGCGCTTTCAGCTCGGCCGCCAGCGCCGCGTTGCGCAGGTCGGCCAACTGCTGCGCGCGGGCGCGGGTGCGGGCGAACCACAGCGGCAATCCGAGCACGGCCACGTTCACGCCGAAGACGCAGGCCAGCAGTTGCTGGTCGGGCAGCGCTTGCACGTCCCACGCCGCGAGCACGTGCCGGTATGCCGGCAGCACGGCCCACGCGCCGGCGCCGGTCGCGGCCGGCAGCAGGATCATGGCCCCGGTCCAGCCGAGCCGGCGCGCGGCGACCAGCAGCAGCGCGCACGTCACGAAACCCGGCGCCATGATCGCACCGAACAACGCGAGCAAGGCGTAGCGCCGCAGCAGCAGCGCGGCGCCCGCGACGAGCGCCAGGCACAGGAGGCTGAGCAGCCCCTGGCGCCATGAGCAGCCGTACAGGCGGCGGATGGCGCGGGCGCAGTCGTCGTCGGTCATCGATTCGCTCACAAGGTCGGCGTGGTCGGGATGGCGGCCTGTGGCGGCATCTGGTCGACCGGGACCTCGCGGCCGACGGTCTCGAATGCGACCGGCTCCATCCACACCTGGCCCGTCCCCGCGCCGATGGCACCGAAGGAGATCGCGCCCGCGTCGGCCGGCACGTCCAGCACGATGCTGCGCTCCTGCCAGTCCGTGGTGCCCTTGACCGGATTGTCGTGCGTGTTAAAGAAGGCCAGGGTTTTGCCGTCGGAGGCGTTGACACTCATCCATAATCCGCCCCACTTGCTCATCTCCTGAGTGCGCAGGCGCGCCCGGAAACGCACGCGCTGGCCGAGGTAACGCTGCGCCTGGACGGTCTGGATCAGTCCTGCCCACGCGTCGGGATCGTTCGTCTTACTGCGCAAGAACTTGGCGCCACGCCCTTCCGGGGATGTATCGACGCCGGCCGCGAATTTGTCGGGATTATCGCCGGTCATGTGCCAGCTCGGCGGCAGCGGCGCGGGCGTCGCTGCCAGCGCGAGGATTGTCGTGGCGGCCGCCGCGGCGGCAAGGATGTAATGCGGTTTCATCGGCAAGTCTTTCACGAGTGGTCGGGTGCCGTCACTATGCCGTCGGCGCGATCGACACGCGGGGCCATGCGACGGACGGCCGCCGCGCCGGGACAGGCGCGGCCAGGGGCCGACGAGCTATTCGGGCAGCGGCGGCGCACTCGACGCCGGCGCTTCCGTGCGCGCCGTGTTCATCACCATCGCGAGGAATGTGTAGTAGCCGTTCACGCCCATCAGGTCGACGACGCCCTGCTCGCCGAACAGGGCCAGCGCGTCGTCGTAGACGCGGTCCGACACGCGCTTGTGACGGTGCAGTTCGAGGCAGAAGTCGTACACGACGGCTTCGTCGACGAGCATCGCGGCCGGCCGCTCGCGCCGGGCGATGGCGGCAATGACGTCCGGCGGCACACCCACCTGCTGCGCGATCGGCGCGTGGATCGCCCACTCGACCTGCTGGTCCCATTCGCGCGCCGTGACGAGGATCGCCAGCTCGGACAGCCGCACGCCGATGGCGCTGCGGTAGCGCAGGTACTCGCCGACCCGCTGCGCATGGCCCATCAGCTCGGGACTGCGCAGCAGCGGCACGAACGGGCCGTACAGCGCACCGCGCGGACCATGGATGATCTCCTGGGCCGCGGCGCGCTGGGCGTCGGTCCAGTCTTCGGGCGGAATCGGGCGGAGGCGGTCTGTCATGACGAAAATATTCGCATGCCTTGAGGCAAAAATCAAAAGAATCCCGACGGTTCCCGCTTATTGTCAAACGTCAACTTTTTGGGGAGCTTCCAATGACGCATATCCTGCATCGCAGCCTGCGCCAGACGCCGCCCGTCGCGGTCGGCGGCGCGGGCGTCTATTTGTACGACAGCCACGGGCGCAGCTACCTGGACGCGAGCGGCGGCGCGGCCGTGTCGTCGCTCGGGCATGGCCATCCGGACGTGATCGCCGCCATGCACCGCCAGATCGACCAGTGTGCCTACGCCCACACCGCGTTCTTCACGACCGAGGTGGCGGAGCAGCTGGCCGACCGCCTCGTGGCGAACGCGCCGGCCGGCATCGCGGGCGTCTACCTCGTGTCGGGCGGTTCGGAAGCGATGGAGACCGCGCTCAAACTCGCGCGCCAGTACTGCGTCGAAGGTGGAGAGCCGCAACGCTCGCTGTTCATCGCCCGGCGCCAGAGCTACCACGGGAATACGCTGGGCGCGCTGGCCGTGGGCGGCAACGAATGGCGCCGCCAGCCCTTCGCCCCGCTGCTGATCGACGTCGAGCGGGTGTCGGCCTGCTACGAATACCGCGGCCGCGTCGAGGACCAGACCGTCGACCAGTACACGGCCATGCTGCTGGACGAACTGGAAGCGGCGATCCTGCAGGCCGGCCCGGACCGCGTGATCGCATTCTGCGCCGAACCCGTCGTGGGTGCGACCGGCGGCGCGATCCCGCCCACGCCCGGCTACTTCCGCGGCGTGCGTGCGCTGTGCGACAAGTACGGCATCCTGTTCATCGCCGACGAAGTCATGTGCGGGATGGGCCGCACGGGCACGATGTACGCGATCGAGCAGGACGGCGTGGCGCCCGACCTGATCGCCGTGGCGAAAGGCCTGGGCGCGGGTTACCAGCCGATCGGCGCGGTGCTCGTGAACGGCGCCATCATCGAGCGCCTGCGCGCCGGCAGCGGCGCCTTCCTGCACGGGCACACCTACATCGGGCATCCGGTCGCGGCGGCGGCGGCCCTTGCCGTCCAGCAGGTGATCGAGCGCGACGATCTGCTCACCCAGGTGCGCCTGCGCGGCGCGCAGCTGCGGGCGATGCTGGACGAGGAATTCGAAGACCACCCGCACGTGGGCGACATCCGCGGCCGCGGGCTGTTCCTGGCGCTGGAACTGGTGCGCGAGCGCGAGACGAAGTCGCCGTTCGAGCCGGAACTGAAACTGCACGCGGCGATCAAGGCGCGCGCGATGGAGAACGGGTTGCTGGTGTATCCGATGGGCGGCACGATCGATGGCCGCCACGGGGATCATGTGCTGCTGGCGCCGCCGTTCGTCGTCACGCAGGGCGACCTGGGCGAGATCGTGGGCAGACTGAAAGAATCAGTGGAGGGGGCTTTAAAAGCAGTGGCAATCTAAAACAACGTCGCCCCTGCGAAGGCAGGGGCCCAAGTTCCAGGCTTGGCCACGAACTTGGGTCCCCGCCTCCGCGGGGACGACGTTTCACACGTATCAGCCTTTCGGATACGCGATCACTTCCTGTTGCTGCTCGCCCAGCCCCGCAATCCCGAGACGCAGCTTGTCGCCCTTCTTGAGGAAGCGCTGCGGGCTGCGGCCGAGGCCCACGCCCGGCGGCGTGCCCGTCGTGATGATGTCGCCCGGCTCCAGGGTCATGAAGCGCGACAGATAGCTGACGATTTGCGCGACCGTGAAGATCATCTTCGACGTATTCCCGGTCTGCACGCGCTTGCCGTTCAGGTCGAGGTACAGGTCGAGGTCCTGCACGTCGAAGATCTCGTCCTTGGTGACGAGGAACGGGCCGACGGGGCCGAAGGTGTCGCAGCCTTTGCCTTTATCCCACTGCGAGCCGAGTTCGAACTGGTAGGCGCGTTCCGAGACGTCGTTGACGACGCAATAGCCGGCCACGTATTTCAGCGCATCCTTCTCGTCGACGTATTGCGCGCGGGTGCCGATGACGACGCCCAGCTCGACTTCCCAGTCGGTCTTTTTCGAGCCTTTCGGCAGCTGGATGGGATCGTCCGGGCCGTTCAGGCAGGACGTCGCCTTCATGAACATGATCGGTTCCTTCGGGGTCAAGGCCCCGACTTCGGCCGCGTGGTCGGAGTAATTCATGCCGATGCCGATGAACTTGCCGACGCCCTTGACCGGCACGCCGAAGCGGGGGTTGCCGCGGACGACCGGCAGCGTTTTCCAGTCGACCTTGGCGAGCTTGCGCAACGCCTTTTCCGACAGCACCGACGCGTCGATGTCCTCGATGACGCCGGACAGGTCGCGCAGGCGGCCTTCTTCGTCGAACAGGCCCGGTTTTTCCTTACCTGGGCGACCGTAACGAACCAATCTCATATTCTTCCTTCTGGGTGAGCAAAGCGATGCCGCATTTTACTTGACGGCGCCGAAGGAAGTCGTGGAAGTAGCCGAGCAGGCCAGGCATCTGCAGCGCCACCAGCACGCCGAATGCGACGCGGTAGGCGAGCGCCGGAAAGTGGCCCGCAGTGTCGGGACGCCACAGGCCGACGATCAGCCCGAACCCCGCCTGCACGAGGAATGCGCCGATGAAGATCAGGAGGTTCAGGCACGTCGCCGCGCGTCCCGTCAGCGTGCGCGGCAGGCTCTGGGCCACGATCGCGTATTCGATGCCGGTGATCGTCCCCACGAGCGTGAACAGCACCGACAGCAGCTGCAGGCTGGGTCGCCAGTTCAATACGATGACCACCTGCACGACGATGAAGAGGAACACGCCGACGGCGGCCACGTCCAGCGCCTCGATGCCGCGCCGCCCAGCCCATTCCGTGATCATGCCGACCGCGATGGCGCCGAAGATCACCGACGCCATGCCCATGTACAGCAGGTAGGCGACGGCGGCGTCCGGAAACCGGGCCACGTCGGACAGCCAGCGCCCGATCCACAGGCCCTGGATGCCGAAGAAGATCGCATGCGGCACGAGCACCAGCGAAATCGTCGCGCGGAACGCGGGCGCGCGGTACACGTCCAGCACCGAGCGCACGGTCGGCAGCGCGCCGCCGGGTGCCTTCGACCTGGGCGTGACGAGCCAGATCAGCAGGCCGCTGCACGCCGTCAACGCGGCCAGCAGCATGAACAGGCCGCGCCAGTCCGTGTGCTGCAGCAGCATGCGGACCGGCATGGTGGCGGAGGCCGCACCCAGGCCGCCCACGGCGATCAGGTAGCCCTGCACGGACGGCAGGCGCGTGGGCGAGATCCAGGTGGAGATCGCCTTCACGGCCGACATGAAGCATCCGCCCAGGCCGCAGCCGATGATGGCGCGCGCCAGCACCAGCTGGCCGAACGAGCGGCCGGTGGCGAACAGCAGCGCGCCCGTCGCCGCCAGCATCAGCAGCAGCACCTGCACCTTGCGCGGACCGTAGCGGTCGAGCGCGATCCCGACCGGGAGCTGGACGAGGGCGAACGCAAAGAAGAACGCGCTGGTGAGGAGGCCGAGCTGGCCCGGCGTCAGCGCGAGCGCGCCGACCAGATGCGGTGCCAGCACGGCATTCACGTTGCGCAGCAGCGAGGACAGGTAATGCCCCAGCGCGAACGGCAGGAACACGTAGAAAAACACTGCCACCCCGTTGAGGCGCGACTGGCTCTGGTCGGTTTCCATGGACGTCTCCTGCGGGTCAGGCCGCGTCGGGTTGGCTGTCGCTGGCACGCCGGTCCTGCGCGTGGACAGCCTGGATCGGGATCACGCGGCCCGCCGCACCGAAGGTGTCGTGATCGTCCTCGCCGCCCTCGAAGAAGAATTTCTTGCGGCCGAACGCCGGCTTCAGGTGATCGAGCCAGGTGGCGTCGGGGTCGTATTTCGCGAAGAACGGCCGGCGCACCCAGTCCGGATTGCGCGCCTGCAGGAACTGCAGCGCGAACAGCTTTTCGCCGTTGATGGTGACGACGCCGTCGATCACGACCTTGCCCGGGAACGCGCTCATCGACGGCCCGCGCACGGTGCGCGACAGGCCCGACACCATGCTGTACGCGGACTGGAAGATCTCGTGCGCGCGCGCCAGCGGCAGCGCGAAGTACTCGCGCGGACCGGTATCCCGTTCGACGAACATGTAGTAAGGGATCGCGCCCAGGCGCACGCCCGTCGTCCACAGTTCGGCCCAGCTGTTCGGGTCTTCGTTGATGTGGCGGATCAGCGGCCCCTGCATGCGCAAGGTCGCGCCCGTGCCGACGATGCGCTTGACGGCCTGCTGGGCCACCGGCTGGCGCAGCTCGACGGCGTGGTTGTAATGCCCCATCAGCGCGAGGTTCTTGCCGGCCTTGACGACTTTCTCGAACAGGCGCATCAGGTCGTCGCTGTCCTTGTCCGACACGTAGCGCTGCGGCCAGTATGCGACCGACTTGGTGCCGATCCGGATGTTCTGGATATGCGCCAGCTCGGGCGCCAGCAGCGGTTCGATGAACTCGGCCAGCGAGCGCGTATTCATGATCATCGGATCGCCGCCCGTGATCAGGACGTCCGTCACGTCTGGATGCGTGCCGAGGTAGGACACCAGTTCCGTGGACTCGCGCGCATCGAACTTCATCTCTTCCATGCCCACGAACTGCGGCCAGCGGAAGCAGAAGGTGCAATAGGCGTGGCACGTCTGGCCCGCGCTGGGGAAGAACAGCACGGTCTCCTTGTACTTGTGCTGCAGGCCCTTGAGCGGCGCGTCGTTCACGCGCGGCACGTTGTGCGTCATCTGCCCGGCCGGGTGCGGATTCATGCGCATGCGGATCTGGTGCACGAGCTGCGCGATCGCGGCGTCGTCCTTCTTGACCAGCACGAGGTCGCGCAGCTGCTCGTATTCGCGCGCGGGCAGCATGTCGCGGTGGGGGAACGTCAGGCGATAGATTGGATCGTCCGGAACATTGCTCCAGTCGATCAACTGCTCCATCACGTATTCGTTCGTGCGGAAAGGCAGCACGTGGGACACCACCTGCACGGCTTCCTGCAGATCCGGGCTCAGCCATTGCCATTGGCGGGCGTTCTGGATCGACTGGCGGGTATAGGGCTTGAACTTGGCGGGGGTTGCGTCGAGGGTCACGGGATTTCTCCTGAGGGAAGTGGTTGGCGGCAGCAAAAGGTGACGCACGGAAATAATTGCCGACAGGAACCGATGGTAGGGAGACGGACTTGCCTTTGAGTTGCCCCGAGTCAAGTTCTGATTCCGTTTCTCACTGATTTCCACATGCACTGCGAAAGATCAGCGTTGCCGTTGCGGCGGCACATCGGGCGCTACTTGCGTTAGCACAACAACCCGGCTGGGGCCGCGGCGTAGAGTACGAAATGCAAATAGGCAACATTCAGACCTATCTCTTTCCCCTTCCCGAAAGGACATCCTATGAAGCTGACCGCAACCGTAGTCGCTACCGCCCTGACCCTGTCCTGCGCCGGCGCGCTGGCGGCCGAACCGACCGAGAAAGATGCGATCGCCATGGCCGAGCGCGGCGCCTCGATGGTCAAGGCCAAGGGCAAGGAAGAAGTCATGAAACGCATCACGGCCAAGGACCCGGAATTCGTCCAGGGCTCGCTGTACATCGACATGCGCGACGTCAAGACCGGCATCGTGCTGGCTCACCCGTACAACCCGTCGATCGTCGGCAAGGATTTGACGGACGTGCCCGATGCGAACGGCAAGAAATACCGCCGCGAGATCATCGAACTGGCCGCCGCCAAGGGCAAGGGCTGGGTCGACTACCAGTACAAGAATCCGACCACGGGCAAGATCGAGCCGAAGACGACGTACATCCTGCTCGTCGACGGCGTCGTGCTCGAGGCCGGGCTATACAAGAAGCAATAGGACGTGCACGCGGCGGCATGCCCGCGTTCGGTGTTCGAGCGGGCGGCATGCCCGCGTTCTTTTTTAAGCGGGAGCGCAACATGCTGAAAAAACTGAGGATCGGTCCGAAGCTGCTGCTGGCGCCCGGCATGGTGCTGGTGCTGCTCTTGATGCTGTCCGGTGCCGCCTGGTACGGGATGGTGCGCCAGAACGCGTCGCTGGAAAACATGGTGCAGGTCCGCGCGGCGCGCCTGAAAAACGTGGCCGACGTGGCCGGCGACGCCAAGTACGTCCACGCCAACGCTTATCAACTGCTGGCCTGGATCAACGGCAGCTTCGCCAAGAACCGCCTCGACGCGCTGATCGCCGACATCGGCAAGCGCCACGCCGCCGTGCAGGCGCAGTTGCAGGAACTCGCGCGCACGACCGACGGCGCGGAACGCAAGCCCGTCGACGCGTCGCTGGCCGCGCTGGCGGCCTACCGCAAGGCGGTGCAGGAGACCATCGAGATGGCGCAGGTCGACCAGTCGATCGCCACCAACTCGATGCAGAAGGCGGAAAAGGAATTCATGGTGCTGAACCAGCAGCTGGCCCAACTGGCCGCGCTGGAAAAGACGCTCAGCGAACAGGCCTATGCGGCCGCGCGCACGGAATTCCACAACCTGGGTACGTGGATGGCCATGCTGGTGCTGCTGTCGATCGCCGCGTCGCTGGCCGTCACCATGTTCGTGCGCCGCGCCATGCTGCGTGACATCGGGACCATCTCGGCCGTCATGGGCGAACTGGCCGAAGGCCGCCTGTGCGCGAGCGTCCACAACGACGGCCGCGACGAAATCGCCGATACGGCGCGCGCGCTCGACCAGACCATCGCCAACCTGAACACGACGCTGCGCAGCGTGCTCGATTCCGTGCGCTCGATCGACACGGCATCGAAGGAAATCGCCAGCGGCAACCTGGACCTGTCGACCCGCACCGAGCTGCAGGCCGGTTCCCTGCAGCAGACCGCGAGCGCGATGGAGACGCTGACCCAGGCCGTCAAGGGCAATGCGGACAACGCGCGCCTGGCGACGCAACTCGCGGCCGAGGCGGCGCGGCTGGCGGCCGGCGGCGGCCAGGCCGTCGACCGCGCCGTCGCCACGATGGAGTCGATCCGCGCCAGCTCGCGCAAGATCGTCGAGATCACCGGCGTCATCGACGGCATCTCGTTCCAGACCAATCTGCTCGCGCTGAACGCCGCCGTCGAAGCGGCGCGCGCCGGCGAGCAGGGACGCGGCTTCGCCGTCGTGGCCAGCGAGGTGCGCACGCTCGCGCAGCGCTCCGCATCGGCCGCCAAGGAGATCAAGGCGCTGATCGCCGATTCGGTGGCGATCATCGACAACGGCAGCGCTTCCGTCAACGAGGCGGGCTCGAGCATGGGCAGCGTGGTCGCGTCGGTGCGGCAGGTGAACGACATCATCAACCGCATCAGCGCCGCCAGCAGCGAGCAGGCCGAAGGCATCGCCGAAGTCAATCTCGCCGTCGGCCAGATGGACGACATGACGCAGCAGAACGCCGCGCTCGTCGAACAGGCCGCGGCGGCGGCGGCCAGCCTGCACGAGCAGACCGTCAACCTGGCACGCGCCGTGGCTATCTTCCGCATCGAGGATGCTCAGGACGATGCACCCGCCCCGATCGAACGGCGTGCCGCGGACAGCCCGATGCGCGTCCGGCCCGCGCTCGCGCATCGTGCGACGCGGGACGAGGAAGAAGCGCCACGACCGAGGCGGGCCGCCAACGGCCGCTGACCGTTCAGCGGAACGGCTTGCTGACCCAGCGCGACCCGGCCAGGCCGAACCGCCAGGGCACGTCGACGGCTTTCGAAATCCCGATGCGCGGCCCACTGACCACGTCGATGCCGGCGGGTGCCGGCGCCAGTTCGAACGGCGCCGCGGCCAGCGAGCGGCCGTTCAGGTCGCGCGTCACGCCCAGTGCCTGGCACAGCTTGCCGGGGCCGGAACACAACAGCCAGTGGTCGCGCGTGCCGCGCCGCTCGACCATCGTCTCGATGCCCGTCACGGGTTCGAGCGCGCGGATCAGCACCCCGGCGCCATGCCCCTCTTCCCGGCAGACAAAGTTCAGGCACCAGTGGATGCCGTACGAGCGGTAGACGTAGGCGTGGGCCGGCGGGCCGAACATCGCGAAGTTGCGGTCGGTGGGGCCGGAATAGCTGTGCGAGGCGGGATCTTCGCCGTCATAGGCCTCCGTCTCGACGATGCGGCCGCCGACGCCGTCGACGAGCACCGTGACGCCGATCAGCTGGCGCGCCACCAGATGCGAGGGTGCTAGAAAATCAATGTCGGCAAGGATGGTTGAGGACATGGAGCAATTCTATATTGTTAAGATTTGACAGGTCGCACTGTCGGTTTCGCTACACAAAAGCAATACTTTGCTGCAACTTCAACGGCACTGGTTTATAGTGACAAACTTCGCATGGATTTCCGTGCAGCATCATTTTGTTCCCTTCCCGTCATGAGTACAGCAGCTGCCCTGGCGCGCCCAAGCGCCTTCGCCGAGGATCCCGTCGACGCCCTGATCAAGTCGATCCGGATCCCGCCGCGTCCCAGCCTGCTCGCCGACCTGCAACGGGAGCTCGCGTCGTCCGATCCGAGCCCGGCCGCCATCGGCCGCATCGTCGCCAACGACGTCGGCATGTCGGGCGCGCTGCTGAAACTTGCCAATTCATCCATCTTCGGGGGCCGGCGCAAGGCCAAGTCGATCGAGCAGGCAATCCTGTTCCTCGGCATTAACCAGGTCGCGTCGCTGATGACGGGCCTGCTCGCGCGCCGGGCGATCCCGGCCAACAGCGCGGCGCTCGCCAGCTTCTGGGAAGTGTCGAGCCGCCGCGCCGAGGCGATGGTGTTCCTGTCGCGCCGCCTGCGCATTGGCGAGGCCGATGTGGCGCACACGTTCGGCCTGTTCTGCGATACCGGCGTGCCGCTGCTGATGGACCGCTTCCCCGACTACGCGCGCACCTATGCCGCGGCGTCGCTGGAGACGGACCGTCCGTTCACGGCGCTGGAAGAAGAGCGCCACAACACGAGCCACACGGCCATCGGCACCCTGCTGGCGCGCAACTGGGGCCTGTCGGAAGACGTCGCGTGGTCCATCCTGCACCATCACGATTACGCGGTCCTGGACGACGTCAACACGACGTCGACGGTGCGTTCGCTCGTCGCGCTGTCGCTGCTGGCCGAAAGCGCGATCCGCAAATACCAGGGCGACGCCGAATCGCTCGAATGGAACAAGGGCGGCGCGCGCGCGCTCGCCTACCTGGGCCTCTCCGACGAGGAAACGGCCGAGCTGCTCGACGAACTGCACGAAGCCTTCCACGACGACCAGTAGCGCGTCTTTACTTCCGCCCCGGACGGGCAGATACTTGATTCACAAGACCTAGAATCGACGAACCGCCGGCCGAGGAGGAGACATGAAACGCCTGGCGTCCCTGCTGATCGTATTACCCCTGCTGCTGGGCGGCTGCGCCAGCACACCGCAACTATCCGCCCCGCCGCCGCTGTTCGCCGACGCGTCGTTCAAGCCGCCGTCCGAGACCATCGGCGCACACAACCTGTTCACGCTGAGCCCCGCCATGCAGGCCTACCTGCACAGTCCCGCCTTCGAAGCGCTTCTGCGCAGCAAGGGGCTGGAACGGGGCCTGATCGACGCGCTGTACAGCAAGACCGACCTGAAGCTCGAATACGATTCCAGCCGCACCCGCACGGCGGCCGAAACGTACGAGGCGCGCGCCGGCAACTGCCTCTCGCTCGTCGTCATGACGGCCGCCTTCGCGCGCGAACTGGGCATGACGGTGCGCTTTCGCAGCGTGCTCGCGGACGAGACCTGGAGCCGCGACGGCGGCATCTATCTCGTGGCGTCGCACGTCAACATCGCGCTCGGCCACCGCAAGCGCAACGGCCTGCTGTACGACGAAACGTCGGAGCACGAACTGGTCGTCGACTTCCTGCCGCCGCCGGAAGCGAGCCGCTTCCATACGCGCCTGCTGGAAGAAGAAGACATCGTCGCGCTGTACCTCAACAACCGCGCCGCCGAGTCGCTCGTGCAGGGCAAGATCGACGACGCCTACTGGTGGGCACGCGCCGCGGTGGCGACCAATCCGCCGAACGCGATCGCCTACAACACGCTGGGCGTCATCTACCAGCGCCATGGCGACCTCGTCATGGCCGAACGGGCCTTGCGCACGGCCCTCGAACGCGAACCGGAAAGCCTCGTCGTGATGCAGAACCTGGGCCCCCTGCTGGCCGCGACGGGCCGCACGGCCGAAGCGGCCGAGATGGCGCGGCGCGTGGCCAGCATCGAGCCGGTCCCGCCGTTCCAGTACTTCGACAAGGGCATGGTCGCGCTCAAGGCGGGCGACTACGACGCCGCGCGCAAACTGTTCGAACGCGAAATCAAACGCGCGCCCTACTACGACGAGTTCCACTTCTGGCTGGCGGTGACGCTGCTGCAGCTGGGCGAGGCAACAGAAGCGCGCGAACAGCTCGCGCTGGCGATCGACACGAGCACGAAGTCGGACAATCGCCAGCTGTACTCCGCCAAGCTGGCGCACCTGAAACGCCAGAGCGCGAACAGCGTCCGCATCTACTAGAACGAAAAACGGCCGCGTCGGCGGCCGTTGGGTTGCTTTCGCCCGCCGCTCAGCGGCGGCGCTGGCGCGCGGCCGACGGCGCGGGGGTGCCGCGGGTTTCGAGATGGCGGAACACGATGCGGCCCTTGTTCAGGTCATACGGCGACATCTCCAGCGTGACGCGGTCGCCGGCGATGATGCGGATGTGGTTCTTCTTCATCCGGCCGGACGTGTACGCGACCAGCTGGTGACCGTTTTCGAGGTTCACGCGGAAACGCATCTCCGGCAGCACTTCGGTAACCTTGCCATTCATTTCGATCAGATCTTCTTTCATGGGTTTCCTTTCAATGTGATCCCGCCCCTTCGTATGGCATGCGCCCGGGATGGCGAAATAGCTATCGCAGCGTCATCCTCGGGACGCTGGTCACGCATTGCCTGCTGGGGTCGGGAAAAAGCGGCGCCAGCCTGGTTCGTGGCGCCGTGAATGGGGATGGAACGGATATGGGGACGTTGCTTCAGAAAAAAAGGGCATTTCGGGCGACGGCAATCAAGACATGGTCGCCCGGCAGGAGTAAAATGCGCATCATTGCTAACATTTTTCATGCGCATTGGATCCATCATGAAACTTGCACATTCCTCGCCTTTAGAGAAAATTCCGAGCAAGAAAGCGACCAATATCAGCTTGGCCATGGACGTGTATCTGGATGCCAAAAATTTTGGCATCAATATTTCCCAGCTGTGTGAACAGGCACTGCGCGAAGAAATACAAAAGCGCAAGGAACAGCAGTGGAATGAACAGCATGCCAACTTCCTTGCAGCCTATAACAGCCTCGTTGAAACCGAAGGCGTGGCATTGCAGGAATGGCGTGCGTTCTGATGGCACGGTTCGATATCTACGACAATCCGGGCAGGAACAAAGCGAACATTCCTTATCTGGTCGAAGTGCAGAGCAATGTGATCAGCGGACTGGCAACGAGGATCGTCATACCGCTGCGGCACCTGGCCGGCTTTGCAAAGCTTACCCTCCCCTCCGACCTGTTCCCGCTCATCACTATCGACGGGAAAGAGTATTTGCTCGATACGCCACAGCTGGGTGCCATCCCGTCGAGTGAGCTCAAGGTCAGGGTGGGCTCCGCCCAGGACTATCGATTCGAGATCCAGGCCGCGCTGGACCGGGTGTTCGGCTCGTACTAAGCGTGCGGAATGATCGGCGATTGACATCACCATGGAACCCTCGCAGACTCGTGCGCAGGCTCTTGATCGGGAGATGTCATGCATGTGGCTCATCGCGGCAACGTTGTGCTTGGCAAGGTCGGCTGGTCGCCGGCTGTTCGGTCACTCGCTCGGCAGCCATCGAAAGCTCATCCACGGTAGCCAGGAAGCGGGCCTGTGCGAACACCTGCCGGGCAGGAAGCCGAAATGTGCAATAAAGAGTGATAAATTGCAAGAACCCGACGTGATAAGCTCGGGTGTTGAACTGTTCGAACAATAGCGAAAGCGCTAGCGAGACGCCGATCGATTTCAGAATCAGAAAGGAATCATATGGTGGCCTTGCTCGACCAGCATCGATCTATTTACTCAAGAGAAGACAATGCGACGACTGCTGCCCCTCTTGCTCGCTGCCGTTTCCCAATGCGTCAGCGCAAACTCGCCCACCGTGACCCTGCACACCGACTTTACGGGACGCACCAACTGCCTCGATATCGTCAACGCGGGCGACCATGATCAGTTGCGCATGACTCGCTGCGGCCGCTATTCGGGCCAGATGTGGGAGATTGCGCCCGACGCCGAGAACAGCTTCGTGCGCCTGCGGACGCGCTTTACCGGCGCGGACATGTGCCTGGACGTGGTCAACGACGGTACCAACGACCAGGTGCGCATGGCATCCTGCGCCAACGTGACGGGCCAGCAGTGGCACATGGACCAGACCGGCCCCGGTCCGGGCGTGCGTTTGTGGAACCAGTTCACGGGCCTGGGCAAATGCCTGGACATCGTCAACGATGGCAGCGGCCGCGTACACCTTGCAGCATGCGGCAATTATTCGGGCCAGTACTGGAGCAGGCGCGGTTTTCGCTGACGGGTTCAATCGCCAAGCAACCGCCTCCAGCTTGCCAGCTTCTGGTCGAACGTCAGCGCCATGTGCGCCGGCGACGATGACGGCAGCACGACGGTCCGATAGCCCCGCGCCGCGAACTGCGGCGCGAACTTGCCCGACGTCTGCCCATTGAACCCGACCGTTTCCAGCTCCGGACACAACCGGTGCAGGCGTTCGAAGTCATTGGCCGCCGGATTGCGGATCGCGGAATCGAGACTGCCTTCGCGCTCGCACGCGGCCAGTACGTCCCACAGGCCGAAGCGATGCGCGAGGAGACGCGGCAGGCGGTCCGCATACGGCAGTGAATAGAGGTCTTCGCCGACCAGCGTGCCGACCAGTTTCCAGAACTGGTTACGAGGATGCGCGTAATACTGCTGCGCCGCCAGCGATGCGGCGCCCGGGAAGCTGCCCAGGATGAGGATGCGCGTGTCGGAAGCGATGACGGGGGCGAGGCCCGCGAGCGGGGAAGAATCGGTCATGCGGCGATTCTAGCCCGCGCACGAAAAAAGCGGCGATACGCTCGCACGTACCGCCGCAAAGGGCATTACCGGAATCACAGTAAGGCCAGGGACTTCGTCTTCAGTTGCGCGCCTGCGCGGTATCGTCCGCGCGGGCAGCGGCATCCCAGCCGCCACCCAGCGCGCGGATCAGCGCCACGGTGGTGATCGCACGGTCGCCGCGCAGCTGCACGGCGTTGCGCTCGACGATCGCCAGGTTGCGCTGCGCGTCCAGCAGTTCGAGGTAGCTGCCGCGGCCCGCGTCGTACAGCTTCTGCGCCAGGTCGGCCGAGCGGCGGGCGGAGACCACGCCCGCCTCGATCTCGGCGCTCTGCCCCGCCAGGATGCGCAGGCCGGCCAGGTTGTCCTCGACCTCGGCGAACGCGGTCAGGACGCTCTGACGGTAGGCGCCTACCGCTTCTTCCAGCGCGGCCTCGCTGCGCACGACGTTGTTGCGGTTGCGGCCACCGTCGATCAGCGGCATCGACAGCGCGGCGCCCAGCAGCCACGAACGGCTGCTCCACTTGAACACCTCGGCGAAGCTCGTGCCGACGCCGCCGGCGCCCGCCGACAGGTTCAGCGCCGGGAACATCGCGGAACGTGCCACGCCGATGCGGGCGTTCGCCGCCTCCATCGAGCGCTGGGCGCTGGCGATGTCGGGACGGCGTTCCAGCAGCGTAGACGGCAGGCCGGCCGGGATCACCGGCAGCGCGGCGACATCCGACAGCGGCGCCGACGGCGCGGTGAAGTTCGACGCCGGCTTGCCCAGCAGGACGGCCAGCGCGTGCTCCGCCGCGGCGCGCTGGCGCTGCAGGCCGATGGCTTCCGAACGCGCCGTCGCCAGTTCCGTCTTCGCCCGCGACAGGTCGAACTCGCCGATATCGCCCGCGTCGAAGCGGCGGCCCGTCACACGGACGCTCTCTTCGCGCAGCTGCACCGTGTGGTTGACGGTCGCGATTTCCGCATCCAGCGAGCGGAGGCGGAAATAGGTCTGCGCCACGTCGGCCTGCAGCGACAGCAGCACGGAGCGGTACGTCGCTTCCACCGCGCCGGCGTCGCCGCGGGCGGCCGCCACGTTGGACGACACGCGGCCGAACAGGTCGACTTCGTAGCTGGCCGACAGCCGCGCGCTATAGACATTCGCCGGCGCGACGGGAGAACCCTTCGGCAGCGACGCTTCCAGCGGCGACAGGCGTTCACGCTGCGCGCCGACACCCACGCCCACCTGCGGGATGCGGTCCGCTTCGGCGATGCCGGCGATGGCGCGGGCCTGCTTCACGCGGGCGGCGGCCACCGTCAGGCTCTGGTTGTTGGCCGTCGCTTCCGCGATGAGGCCATTCAGCGTCTCGTCGTGGAAGGCGCGCCACCATTCGCCGCGCGGCTGGGCTTCGGCCGGACGGCCGACCGTCCACGTGGTGCCGTCGGCGGCGCTGCGCACGTCATTGGCTGCGCCGGCAGGCACCGTTTGCGACTCCTTGAACGCCGTCGGCGTCGTGATGCCCGGTTGCTTGAATTCCGGGGCGGCGCACGCCGTCAGCAGCAGGGCCGCCATCAGCGGGGCCACGCCCCTTGCAATCATCGTTTTCATATCAGTTTCCTTCCAGGGCCGGTGCACGGTCGCCATCGACGACGGTATTCGGCGCCGTGTCGTGGGCGTGGGCATGCTTCGGCTTCTCGAAACGCTTGGCCAGCGTGCGCAGCAGGACGTAGAACACCGGCGTCAGGAACAGGCCGAAGAACGTCACGCCCAGCATGCCGGCGAACACGGCGACGCCCATCGCGTGGCGCATCTCGGCGCCGGCACCGTGCGACAGCACCAGCGGCACCACGCCCATGATGAACGCGATCGACGTCATCAGGATCGGACGCAGACGCAGGCGGCAGGCTTCCAGCGCGGCGGCCACGATGCTGCGGCCATGGTGTTCCAGCTCCAGCGCGAATTCCACGATCAGGATCGCATTCTTCGATGCCAAACCCACCAGCACGAACAGGGCGATCTGCGTGAACACGTTGTTGTCGCCGCCGGTGAGCTTGACGCCGATGAGGGCGCACAGGATCGACATCGGCACGATAAGGATCACGGCCAGCGGCAGGGTCCAGCTTTCGTACTGCGCGGCGAGCACGAGGAACACGAGCAGCACGCACAGCGGGAACACGTACAGCATGGTGTTACCGGCCAGGATGTCCTGGTACGTCAGGTCGGTCCATTCGTACGAGATGCCTTTCGGCAGCGTGGCCTTGACGATTTCTTCCATCGCGGCCTGCGCCTGGCCCGACGACACGCCCGGTGCCGGGCCGCCATTCAGCTCGGCGGCGACGTAGCCGTTGTAGCGCTGCACGCGATCCGGACCATACGTGTCCTTGACCTTCATGAGCGAGGACAGCGGGATCATCTCGCCCTTGTCGTTGCGGACCTTCAGCTGCGCGATCTGCTCGCGCTGCGAACGGAACTGCGCATCCGCCTGCACGCGCACCTGGTACGTGCGGCCGAACTGGTTGAAGTCGTTCACGTACAGCGAGCCGAGGTTGATCTGCAAGGTCTGGTTGATCTCGGCCAGCGGCACGCCCAGCTGCTTCGCTTTCACGCGGTCGACGTCGGCGAACAGCTGCGGCACGTTGATCTGGTAGCCCGAGAACACGCCTTGCAGGCGCTTGTCGGTCCACGCCTTGGCCTGCACGGCCTGCACGGCTTTATACAGCTCGTCGTAGCCGACGCCCGCGCGGTCTTCGATCATCATCTTGAAGCCGCCCGTCGTACCCAGGCCGTTCACCGGCGGGGGCGACAGCACCATCACGAATGCGTCTTCGATGGCGCCCATGCGCTTGTTGATCTCGGCGGCGATCGCGTCGGCGCTCTGCTCCTTGCCTTTGCGTTCGTCGAACGGTTTCAGCGTGGTGAACACGATGCCGGCGTTCGGGGCGTTGGTGAAGCCGTTGATCGACAGGCCCGGGAACGCGACCGACGATTCCACGCCCGGGATCTGCTTGGCGACGTCCGACATCTTGCGGATGACGGCGTCCGTGCGGTCCAGCGAGGCGGCGTCCGGCAACTGCGCGAAGCCGATCAGGTAAGCCTTGTCCTGCGCCGGCACGAAGCCCGGAGGCACCGCCTTGAACATGAAGATACCGGCGATGGCGAGCAGCACGTACACGCCCAGCGTGGCGCTCTTGCGCTTCAGGACGCCCTTCACGCCGCCTTCATAGGCATGCGACGAGCGGCCGAAGAAGCGGTTGAAGCCGGCGAAGAAGCGGCCGAACACGGCGTCCATCATGCGGGTCAGGCGGTCCTTCGGCGCATTGTGCGATTGCAGCAGCGCGGCCGACAGCGCCGGGGCCAGCGTCAGCGACGAGAATGCGGAGATCACGGTCGAGATGGCGATGGTCAGCGCGAACTGGCGGTAGAACTGGCCGGTCAGGCCCGAGACGAACGCGATCGGGATGAACACGGCGCACAGCACCAGGGCGATCGCGATGATCGGGCCGGAGACTTCCTTCATCGCCTGCACGGTCGCGTCGTGCGGATTCAGGCCGTTCGCGATGTTGCGCTCGACGTTCTCCACCACGACGATCGCGTCGTCCACCACGATACCGATGGCGAGCACGAGGCCGAACAGCGACAGCGTGTTGATCGAGAAGCCGCAGGCGAGCATCACCGCGAACGTGCCGACGACGGACACCGGCACGGCCAGCAGCGGGATCACCGAGGCGCGCCACGTCTGCAGGAACACGATGACGACGATGGCCACCAGGATCACGGCTTCGATCAGCGTGTGGATCACCGAGTTGATCGACTCACGCACGAATTGGGTCGGGTCGTACACAATGCTGTATTCGACGCCTTCCGGGAAATCTTTCGACAGCTCCTTCATCTTGGCGCGCACGTCGGACGACAGTTGCAGCGCGTTGGCGTTTGGCGCCTGGAAGATGGGGATCGCCACGGCCGACTGGTTGTCCAGCAGCGCGCGCAGGGCGTACGAGTTCGAGCCCATTTCGAGGCGCGCGACGTCCTTCAGCAGCGTGGTCGCGCCGTCGGCATTGGTCTTGATGACGATGTTGCCGAACTCCTCGACCGACTGCAGGCGGCCCTGCGTGTTGACGGTCAGCTGGAAGTCCGCGCCTTTCGACGGCCCCTGGCCGACGACACCGGCCGCCACCTGCACGTTCTGCTCGCGGATCGCGTTCACGACGTCGCTGGCGGTCAGGTTGCGTGCCGCGACCTTTTGCGGGTCGAGCCAGACGCGCATCGCGTAGTCGCCCGAACCGAACAGCTGGACTTCGCCCATGCCGTTGATGCGCGCGAGTTCGTCCTTGACGTTCAGCGTGGCGTAGTTGCGCAGATAGAGGTCGTCATAGCGGCCATCCGGCGAGCGCAGGTGGACCACCATCGTGATGTTGGGCGAGCTCTTGACGGTAGTGACGCCGATCTGGCGCACCTCGTCCGGCAGGCGCGGGAGCGCGCGCTGGACGCGGTTCTGCACGGCCGTCTCGGCCTGCTCCACGTTGGTGCCGATTTTAAAAGTCACCGTCAGCATCAGCGCGCCGTCGGAGGTGTTCTGCGACGTCATGTACAGCATGTTTTCGACGCCGTTGATTTCCTGCTCCAGCGGCGTCGCGACGGTTTCCGCGATCACCTTCGGGTTGGCGCCCGGGTACTGGGCGCGCACCACCACGGAGGGCGGCACGACGTCCGGGTACTCGGAGATCGGCAACTCGAAGATCGAGATGAGGCCGGCCACGAAGACCAGCACCGACAGCACGGCCGCGAAGATCGGCTTGTCGACGAAAAAGCGTGAGATGTTCATTTGTTCTTGTCCCTCGGTCTTATGGGATTACTTCGTGTCTGCCATGGCCAGCTTCGCGTCCTTGCCGGGCGCTTTCGCAGGCGCCAGCGATGCGACCATCGGCACGGTCTGCGCCGTGATGGGCGCACCCGGACGCACGCGCTGCAGGCCGTTGACGACGATCTTCTCGCCCGGCTTCAGGCCGGCGCGCACCACGCGCAGGCCGTCGACGACGGGGCCGAGCTTCACTTCGCGGTACTCGGCCTTGCCGTCCGCGCCCACGACGAACACGAACTTGTGGCTCTGGTCCGTGCCGATGGCGCGGTCCGTGATCAGCAGCGCGGGCTTGGCTTCGCCGCCGCCGATCTGCACGCGAGCGAACAGGCCGGGCGCCATGCTGCGGTCCTTGTTCTCGAACGTGGCGCGCATGCGCACGGAACCGGTCTGCGAGTCGAGCTGGTTGTCGACGAATTCCAGCTTGCCCTCGTGCGGGTAGCCTTCCTCGTTGACGAGGCCCACCTTCACCGGCACCGACTGGCCGTCGTGCGCCTGCTTGGCGACGCGCAGATAGGTCTCTTCGTCGCCGTCGAAGCTCGCGTAGATGCGGTCCAGCGACACGACGGACGTCAGCACGGCCGATGCATCGACCAGGTTGCCGAGGGTGATCTCGGCCTTCGACACGCGGCCGTTGATCGGCGAGATCACGCGGGTGTACGACAGGTTCAGGCGGGCAGCTTCGGCCTGGGCTTCGGCGGCGCGGGCGGCGGCGTCGAGTTCCTTCTGGCTCGACAGGCTCGCGTCGTATTCGCGCTGCGCGATCGCCTTGTCGCCCAGCAGGCGCTCGGCGCGGGCCAGTTCCGTACGGGCCAGGTCGGCCTTGGCGCGGGCCGATTTGGCGGCCGCGACGGCGCGCTCGGCTTCGGCCTGGTACGGACGCGGATCGATCACGAACAGCACGTCGCCCTTTTTCACTTCCGCACCCGGCTTGAAGTTGACGGCGGTGATGTAGCCCGACACGCGCGGACGGATCTCGACCCGCTCGATGGCTTCGAGACGGCCCGAGAATTCCTGCGTTTCGGCCACCGGCTTTTCGAGCACGGCGGCCGCCGACACGGGCGGACCTGCCTGCGCCTGGGTTTGCGCCTCGGCTGCCTTGCCGGTTGCATCCGAGCAGCCCGCAATCAGGGCCGCAACGCCGGCTGCGCCCAGCGCCAGCACGACGGGTCGCACGGCCATCTGGAATTGTTGAATCGTTTTCATGGTTAGCCCTCCGGTTATTAACTAGCTTTTAATGATTGGACGAAAACGGTCCTTTCCAGGCTTTTGCAGGAAAAGACAGGTCTCCCGTGCCTCGCGGGCACGTCTTTATCGTTGGTGGTAAATCTGGTGAACTACGAGGTCAACAGCTGGCCGGTTCGTCTTCCTCGTCGAGTCCGGCAATGAAGTTGGCAATCTCGCTCAATGCATGGCCCCGACAGGCACACGTATCTCGCGCATTCGGCTCCTGCAGGCGTTGCGCCGCCTGCAGGCGTCTGACCGTCGTCGGCACGCCCGACTGGATCAGTTTGCCGCCGTAGGCTTCCGCTTCGTCGCGCAGCGGGTCGTCCTCGATCGACAGGATCAGGGCCGGCGGCAGGTTCTTCAAACGGCTCGACTGCAGCGGCGAGGCATACGGATGGCTGCGGTCCGCCGCGTGCGGCAGATAGCCCCGGTAGGCCGCGGCGCATTCGTCGAACACCTTCGCCTTGTCGGGGCAGGTCGGCATCTCGCGCATCGAGCAGGTCGACAGGCCCGGGTCCAGCATCGGCATCAAGAGGATCTGGCCGGCCAGCCGCGGCGCACCCCGGTCGCGCGCCATCAGGGTGCACACGGCGGCGAGGTTCGCGCCGGCCTCGATGCCCGCGACCAGCATGCGCTTGCCGGTCCAGCCGAGCTTCGTCTTGTTCTTCTTTGCCCACAGCAGCACGGCATGCGCATCTTCCGCGGCGGCCGGGAACGGCTTCACCGTCGCCAGCGTATAGGTCGACGACAGCACGACCGGATAGCCGCTCGCCTCGGACAGGTGGCGCAGGAACGGATCCGCGTCTTCCAGGTCGCCGTCGACGAAGCCGCCGCCATGGAAGAACACGATCAGCACATCGCGCTTGCCGTCGACGGCAGCCTTGTACAGGCGGGCCGCCAGCGGTCCTTCCGCGCCCACGACTTGCAGGTCGCGGACCGCCAGCGTATGGCCGTCGTCGGCTTTGCGTGCCACGCTCACCGGCTTACCTCATTGGACGCTACCAGCACGGACGGGATCGCGGTCGCATCGCATTGTTCGCCCGTGGCGACGACGTGGAACAACGCATCGTATCCGCGTGCCTCGGCACCGGCCGCATGCGCGTACTCGTCCGTGAGTACCGTGCCTGCCATGGCCACTACGCCGAGTACCAGCCCGAACACTGCCGCGATTCCATCGCGATGCGCTTTCATGATCCTCTCCTTGGGTGTGTCAAATATCGAAACTATCAGCTACCGTACCGACACTATAAACTTCGACTAGAATCTAATAAATAGCTCAATTACGAATCCATTGTTCAGATTTTTGAACAATCACGCATTCTCACCGTTTATATGATGCCGATCTAGTATGAACAAGTTACAAGCGATGGAAGTTTTCGTGCAGGTCGTGGACGCCGGCAGCTTCACCCGGGCAGCCGAGATGATGAACCTGCCCAAGGCGACGGTGTCGACGCTCGTGCAGGCGCTCGAGGCGGCGCTGTCGGCCAAGCTGCTGCACCGGACCACGCGCCAGGTGACGGTGACGACGGACGGTGCCGCCTATTACGAGCGCTGCCTGCGCATTCTGTCCGACGTGCGCGACGCCGAGGAATCGCTGTCGCGCACGCGCCTGTCGCCCAGCGGCCGGCTGCGGGTCGATACGCCGACGGGGCTGTCGAGCGAGATCCTCGTGCCCGCCCTGCCCGACTTCTTCGAGCGCTATCCCGACATCATGCTGGAACTGGGCAGTTCCGACCGTCCCGTGGACCTGGTCGAGGAAGGCGTCGACTGCGCCGTGCGCGGCGGCGCCCTGGGCGACACGAGCCTGATCGCGCGGCGCGTGGGCGTCGTCAACTTCCTGACGGCGGCGTCGCCCGCGTACATCGCACGCCACGGCATGCCCCAGCATCCGCGCGACCTCGAGCGCCACCGCTGCGTGAATTACTTCTCGGCCAAGACGGGCAAGATCTTCGACTGGGATTTCAACCGCGGCGACGAACGGATCGAGGTGCCCATGCGCGGCGTGATCGCGCTGAACGATTCCAACGCGTACGTGGAAGCGGGACTGGCGGGCCTCGGCATCATCCAGATGACGGACTACCTGCTCGACAAGCACGTGGCGACGGGGCGCATGGTGCAGGTGCTGGCGGACTGGCGCAGCGATCCGCTGCCGATCCACGTCGTGTATCCGCAGAACCGCCACCTGTCCGCGAAGGTGCGCGTGTTCGTCGAATGGGTGGCCGAGCTGTTCGCCGCGAATCCGTACATGCACATGGGCGCGTTGCCACGCTCATTTGCTGCCGCCTCCGCGCCTGTCCCGGCCGCGGCGTAATCACGGGTGTAGAATCGAAAGCACCACAGGACAGGAGACCACGATGCCCCGGACCATCGACGTGCTGCTCGACCAGTACAGCGACAGCCACCGCAATCCGACCAACGAGCTGATCCATATTGTGTGCGTGCCCGTGATCGTGTTCACCCTGCTGGGCATCCTGTGGAGCATCCACCCGGTCGTCGCCGTCGTGGCGGTGCTTGCGGCACTCGTGTATTACTTCCGGCTGTCGCCGCCGTTCGCATTCGGCATGCTGTTGATGAGCGCCGTGATGCTGGCGCTGCTCGCGCTGATGCCGCCGTTCACCGTGCTGCCGCTGTCGATCGCGATCTTCGTCGTTGCGTGGATCGGCCAATTCATCGGGCACAAGATCGAGGGCAAGAAACCGTCGTTCTTCGACGACGTGCGCTTCCTGCTGATCGGTCCGCTGTTCGTGCTTGGTTTTTTGTATCGTCGCCTCCATGTCGCTTATTAATTGTTGGAGTGAATATGAAACGCATCGCCATCCTCGCCCTCGTCCCGCTGACCGCCCTGCTCGCCGCCTGCGCGGGCCCGTCGAATTCGGGCAGCGTCTACAGCAGCTACCAGACGATGAATGAACAATCGGTGCGCATGGGCACCGTGGAATCCGTCCGCAACGTGACGATCGCGAATCCGGAATCCGGCGTCGGCACGATGGCCGGCGCCGCGCTGGGCGGCCTGGGCGGTTCGCAGGTCGGCGGCGGCAACGGCTCGGCCGCGGTCGGCATCCTGGGCGCCGTCGCGGGCGGCATCATCGGCAACCGCGTCGAGAACCAGGCCAACAACCGGCCCGGTTTCGAAATCACCGTCAAGCTCGACAACGGCGAACTGCGTTCCATCACGCAGGCGGCCGACGAGATGTTCCGGCCGGGAGAACGCGTACGTTTGCTCAGCAACGGGTACACGACGCGCGTGACGCACTGACATTTACCACCGGCCACGACAGTAGAGCGATCGCGATATACTTTCGCGATGCCCTCCTACGTCCTCTTCACCATTGCGTCCCTGATCTGGGGATCGACATTCTTCGCGATCACGCTCGAGCTGGGTGAAGTCCCGCCCGCGGTGTCGGTCGTCTACCGCTTCGCGCTCGCGTCGCTGACGCTGTTCGCGGTCTGCCTGCTGCGCGGCGACAGGCTGCGGCTGCCCTGGCGCGTCCAGCGCTGGACCCTGCTGCAAGGATTCTTTACGTTCTGCGTGTCGTACGTCTGCACGTACAACGCCGAACAATATGTCGTGTCGGCGCTCGTCGCCGTGCTGTTCGCGCTGATGGTGTTCTGGACGCCGATCTGTGCCCGCATCGCGTTCGGCACGCCGATCCCGCGCCGCACGTGGGGCGCCGGCGCGGCGGCCATCGCCGGCGTCACGCTGCTGTTCTGGCATGCGATCGGCACCGAGCTGCGCCACCTGGGCCAGGGCGGGCAAGGCCATTTCACCCTCGGCCTCGTGCTCGGCATCGCCGCGTCGATCGCCAGCTCGGCGGGCAGCATCGTCGTCGGCAAGGTGCGCGAGGAATCGAACAACCTCGTGCTGACGACGGGCTGGTCGATGTTCTGGGGCACATGCATGGTCGCCGCGTGGTGCCTCGCGACCGGCCAGGCCTTCATCATCCCGCGCACGGCCAGCTACGTGCTGGGCCTGCTGCACCTGTCCATCTTCGGCTCGGTCGTCGCCTTCATCTGCTACTTCACGCTGATCAACCGCATCGGCTCGAACAAGGCCGTGTACATCGGCGTGATCACGCCCGTGATCTCCGTGCTGCTGTCGATCAGGCTCGAGCACTACCGCCCCGGCCTGACCGAATGGCTGGGCATGGCCGTCTGCCTGGGCAGTGTCGCCTGGGCATTACGTTCCCCTGCGGCCAGGCCAGCCGCTTCCGTCAACCTCAACGATTGCATCGAAACGACGCCATGACTCTTGATACCACCTTCGCGATCCGCCCCGCCACGCCGGCCGACGTCCCCCACATCCAATCGATGATCGTCGAGCTGGCCGTGTTCGAAAAGCTCGAGCACCTTGTCGTGGCGACGGAAGAGAAATTGCACGAAGGCCTGTTCGGCCCGCAGCCGGCCTGCGAAGCCATCGTTGGCGAAGCGGATGGCGAAGTCGTCACGTTCGCCCTGTTCTTCCACAATTTCTCGACGTTCCTCACCAAGCGTGGGCTGTATCTGGAAGATCTGTACGTGCGCCAATCGCATCGCGGCAAGGGTTATGGCAGCCGCATGTTGAAGCATCTCGCGCGCCTTGCCGTCGATCGCGGCTGCGGCCGCTTCGAATGGTCCGTACTGGACTGGAACACGCCGGCAATCAATTTCTATCAATCGATGGGTGCCGAGGTCATGCCGGACTGGCGCATCTGCCGCGTCACGGGCGCGCCGCTGGAAGCGCTGGCCCAGGGCTGATTCAGGCAAGAAAAAACCCGCGGGCTGCTCGCAGCGCCGCGGGTGAACCCATTCGTCGATGGGGAGGGGAGACTTGAATCCAGTGGCTTCAATATAGTCTCCCGACCGCGGCGTGTGCAGGTTCCTTACAAATGCTTACCTCGGTAACAAAAAGCTGGGGTTTGTGGGCCGAACTCGATTGAGTGATCACAAATGCAAGAACGCGTCGAGCGGGACAATGTGATCATTCACGAGGACATGGACATGAAAACGATCACCCGATGGGTCTACCGGGTTTGGCTCCGCTCCCGGATAGACACCTATACCCGCAGCCTGCACGCCATCGCCGTCCAGCGCGAAAACGACTTCCACGCGGAACGCATCCTGCACCGCGCGATCTCCACGACCCGTTCCAAACTTCAATCGCTGTAGCGCCGGCGCTGCGCCAGAACACGCTCGCACAGCTCGAACGCCGCCTGGGTCAGCAAGGCCAGCAACGCGGCCGGGATCGCGCCCGCCAGCAGCATGTCGTTGTCGTTCAGCGCGAGGCCCGTCGTGATGCGTTCGCCGAAGCCGCCGGCGCCGATGAAGGCGGCGATGGTGGCCGTGCCGACGCTCATCACGGCCGCCGTTTTCACGCCGGCGAGGATCGTCGGCATGGCCAGCGGCAACTCGACCTCGACCAGCGATTGCCGCCGCGTCAGCCCCAGCGCCAGCGCCGCCGTGCGCAGGCCGGACGGCACCTGCAGCAGCCCCGTGCACGTATTGCGCACGATGGGCAGCAGCGCATACGCGCACAGGGCGACGAGCGCGGGAACGGTGCCGATGCGGCCGAGCAATGGGATCAGGATCGCGAGCAGTGCCAGCGACGGCACGGTCTGCAGGACGCCCGCCACGGCCAGCACGGCCTGGCGCAGGCGCGGCACCAGTGCGGCCACGATGCCGAGCGGTATGCCGGCGACGCTGCCGAGCAGGACGGCCAGCACGACCAGCAGCAGGTGCTGGCGTGCAAGGTTCATGAAGCCGTTGCCGAAAGTTTTGGTAAGCAGACCGTCGCGCACGATGATCGCGGAGTTTGTAGGGTGAACGGCTGTGCCGTCCACCCTACCCAGCCACGACTTCGCAATGCTTGCGAAGCTCTGACCGTCGAGTTCGGCCGCCGCGTTCATCGCGATCATGTCGTTCACCCTGATCGTGCCTTCCAATTTCTCGATGGCACGCCACGCCTGCGGAAACCGCTGCGGCACGTCGAGCCGGTACAGCAGCACGGCGTCATAGCGCGGAAAATACTGCCTGTCGTCGTCCAGCACGCGCAGGCCGTACTGGCGGATCTTGGCGTCCGTCGAATAGATGTCGATGGCGTCGACCTGGCGCTGCGCCAGCGCCTCGTACGCGATACCGTGATCGAGGCCGCGCGGTTGCTGCGCGAGGCCGTAGCGCCGGGCGAGCCCTGGCCAGCCGTCAGCGCGGCCAAGAAATTCATGCGACAGCCCGATTTTTATGTCTGGATGCGCCGCCAGGTCGGACAGGCGGCGCACATCCGCATCGCCACGCACGGCCAGCGCGTAGCCGTTGGAAAAGCCCAGCGGCACGGCCACGCCCAGGCCCAGCGGACGCAGCGCCGCGCGCATCGCGTCGAGCGACGTCGGCTGCGCATTCTTGAGGATTTCCAGGTCGATGGTGCCCAGGTATTCCGGGTAGACGTCGATGGCACCCGAGCGCAGCGCGCCCAGCACGATGGCCGTGTTGCCCAGGCCTTGCTTGTGTTCGGCCGGCGCGACGCGCGCCGCGGTCTGGGTGAGGATCTCGCCCAGGATGTACGACTCGGTGAAGCGCTTGGAGCCCACGCGCAGGGGCTCTTCCGCATGGGCGGACGACAGGATGCCGGCGCAGGCGAGCACCAGCATGGCGAATCTCAGCATGCGGTTTCCGGTGGCGTTGTGGATGAGACGTCAGGATACCCGATCGCGCCACACGCCGGCATGGACGACGCCCCGGCACGGATTCGCGCCGATCGCATATGCCAGGTCGGCCGGCCGGGCGATGTCCCACAACGCGAAGTCGGCCCGCTGGCCCGGCGCCAGGGTGCCGGTCTCAAGCAGGCCCAGCGCGCGCGCCGCGTTGACGGTCACGCCCCGCAAGGCTTCCAGCGGCGTCAGGCGCCACAGCGTGCACGCCATGTTCATCGCGAGCAGCAGCGACGTCATCGGCGACGTGCCCGGGTTGCAGTCGGTGGCGACGGCCAGCGGCACGCCCGCGGCGCGCAGTTGCGCCAGCGGCGGCCTGCGCGTCTCGCGCAGGAAGTAATACGCACCCGGCAGCAGCACGGCGACGGTACCCGCGCGCGCCATCGCGGCCACGCCCTCGTCCGACAGCCACTCCAGGTGATCGGCCGACAGCCCGCCATAGCGCGCCACGAGCGCCGCGCCGCCCTGGTCGGACAGTTGCTCCGCATGCAGCTTCACGGGCAGGCCGAGACGCCGTGCGACGTCGAACACGCGCGCCGTCTGGTCGTGCGAAAAGCCGATGCGCTCGCAGAACGCGTCGACCGCATCCACGAGACCCTGCGCCGCCAGCGCCGGCAGCATCCCGCTGCACAGCATGTCGATGTAGTCGTCCGCGCGGCCCGCGTACTCGGGCGGCAGCGCGTGCGCGCCGAGGAAGGTCGTGCGGACCGTCACCGGCAGCAGTTCGCCCACGCGGCGCGCCACGCGCAGCATCTTCGCTTCGGATTCGAGATCGAGGCCGTAGCCGGACTTGATTTCCAGCGTCGTCACGCCTTCGGCCAGCAAGGCACGAATGCGCGGCAGGCTGGCTTTCAATAAGTCGTCCTCCGATGCCGCCCGGGTGGCGCGCACGGTCGACATGATGCCGCCACCGGCCCGCGCGATGTCTTCGTAGGTGGCGCCGTTCAGGCGCGCTTCCCACTCGTCGCTGCGGTTGCCCGCGTGGACGACGTGCGTGTGGCAGTCGACGAGGCCGGGCGTCAGCCACAGGCCGTTGCAATCGTGCGTGATGGAGGCCGGCGGCGCCTCGGCACGCGGCCCCACCCACGCGATACGGCCGTCACGCACGGCGACCGCGCCATCGTCGATGATCCCATAGCCATCCGCCAACGTCGCGACGCGCGCATTCGCGTACAGGACGTCGACGGCTTCACTCATACATGCCGTCCTCGTTGTCGAGGTCATCCTCGTCGTCGTAGTAATGGATGTCGACGATGAAGATGGCGCCCTGCTCCGCGCGCAGCTTCCACTTCGTGTCCGGGTCGAGCACGACGGCGTCGAAGCGCACGAGGTTGATGCGCTGGTCGTCGCTGCAGAGTTCCAGGCTGTCGCCTTCGGCCAGGAACAGCACGGTGACGTCGGCGCGCGCGACGAACGTGGAATCGCCGTCGAGCCGGCGGCGGCCGAAGCGGTGCCAGCAGCGATCGGTCCGGGTCATCACGTTGAAGTCGGTGCTGGCGCCGCGGTTCAGCTTGGCCTCCACGCGCGACTCGCCGTCGAACGCGGCGACCGGTTCGCCCTTCGACAGCAGCGTGGGCGTGCCGTCGATGTCGAGCGTCATGCCGGGACCGTCGACGAGCACCAGCGTGCGCTCGACGCCGGGGAACATGGAGAACGGGCCGTCGTTCGCGATGGTGGCGAGGCTCACGCGCCAGTCGAAGTCGTCGAAGCTGGCGTCCGGTGGGAACACGGCGATTTCGGTCGTGCTGCCGCCGCCGTTCTTCCACGACACCGGTTCGAGGTTCGCATACGGAATCAGCATCGTCATGGCTTGCTTCCCTTCGTCGTTGGCATCAATGTGCGTGCAGTGTACGCGCTGCGGCCTTGTAGCGCTGCGCGATCGCTTCCTGCGCCTTGTGGCGGCCACCCTGCACCACCCAGTGGCCGCCGGCGAGCACGTCGCGCACGAGGTTGTCGTTGCCGCTGAACAGGAAGCGGCCCAATACCTCGTGCGGCGGCACGCCGTCCAGGTTCGGGTGCGCGCTGTCCAGCACGAGCAGGTCGGCGCGCCGGCCCTGCGCGAGCACGCCGAGACGGCGCCCCGCCGCCTGGGCACCGCCCGCCAGCGCCTGCCGCCACAGGAAGGCGCCGACGTCGCGCTCCTCGCCATGAACGGCGATATTGCGGCGCAGGTAGCGGAGACGCTGGCCGTATTCGAGCCACCGCAGTTCTTCCACGGGACTTTGCGACACGTGGCTGTCGCTGCCGATGCCGAAGCGCCCGCCGGCGGCGATGTAGGGAGACAACGGGAACAGGCCGTCGCCCAGGTTTGCTTCCGTCGTCGGGCACAGGCCCGCGACGGCGCCGCTGGCCGCGATGCGGTCCCGTTCTCCGTCCGACAGATGCGTCGCGTGCACGAGGCACCAGCGCGCGTCGACGTCCACCTGCTCCATCAGGTAATCCACCGGGCGCATGCCGGTCGCCTCCACGCACTGCGCCACTTCGAGCTGCTGCTCGGCGATGTGGATGTGCAGCGGCCGGCCTGCCGGCAGCGCCTGCGCCAGTTCGCGCAGCTGGCTGGCCGATACGGCGCGCAGCGAATGCGGCGCCGCGCCCACTTCCAGCTGCGGCCCGCGCAAGGGTTCCAGCGCTTCGACGATGCGCAGCACCTGCGCGGGATCCGTGCGGAAGCGTTCCTGGTCCTCGCGCAACGGCGTGTCGTTGAAACCCGCGTACGCGTACATCACGGGCAGCAGGGTCAGGCCGATGCCGGATTCGCGCGCGGCCTGGGCGATGCGCTGCGCCGTCTCGGCCGGATGGCCATACGGATGGCCGCCCGGCGCGCGCTGCACGTAATGAAATTCGCAGACCGCCGTGTAGCCGTGGCGCAGGCATTCCGCATACAGCTGCGCGGCCACCGATTCCATCTGCTCCGGTGTGATGCGGTTGGCGACGCGGTACATCAGGTCGCGCCACGTCCAGAAGCTGTCAGGACCACTTCCCGCCCGTTCGGTCAATCCGCCGATGGCGCGCTGGAACGCGTGCGAATGCAGGTTGATCATGCCGGGCAGGACGTAATCGACGCGCGCCACGCCGAGCGGCGGCGACGCCTCCGGCGCGACCTTCGTCAGGTCGCCGCGCACGTCCCATTCGAGCAGCACGTCCTGCTCCCAGCCGCCGGCCAGCAGCGCGTGGCGCGCGAATAAAGCGTTCACGCGTGCCCCCCTGCCCTCGCCCACGCGACTGCCGATTCCAGCAGCTCGCGCAACAGGGGCTGCACCTTGCCGGCGGCGTCGGGTTGATATTCGAACGGCGGCGCCTCATCCATGTACAGGCACTGGCACATTTCGAGCTGGATCGCATGCACGCCCGCGGCCGGATCGCCGTAGAAGCGCGTGATGTGGCCGCCCTTGAAGCGGCCGTTGAAGACGAAGGTAAACAGGTCCTGGGAGCCGGCCACGCGCATCATCTCGCCCTGCAGCTGCAGCGAGCATGACCGGCCGTCGGCCGTGCCGAAGTTCAGGTCGGGCAGGCGGCCGTCGAAGAAGCGCGGCACGACGGACGCGATCGAATGCGCATCCCACAGCACCACCTGCCCGTGCAGCGCGAGCAGGCGGTCGAGTTCCGCGCGCAGTTGCTGGTGGTATGGGCGCCAGTACAGGTCCAGGCGGCGCTCGATCTCGTCGGCGTCCGGCTCGCGGCCGTCCTGGTATAACCGTTCGCGGGCGAACGTGTCGACGGGGCACAGGCGCGTCGTATCCTGGCCCGGGTACAGATTCGTGTCCTCGGGCGGCCGGTTCAGGTCGATGACGTAGCGCGACCAGCGCGCGGACAACGTGGAGGCGCCGATGCTGTCGGCGAAGGCGTACAGGTCGGGCAGGTGCCAGTCCGTGTCGGCCCGCACCAGCGCGCACGGCGCCATGTCCGCCGCGATGTCGTCGGGAATGTCGGTGCCCGCATGCGGCATCGACAGCAGCAGCGGCACGGAACCCGGCTTGAACCTGAAATCCATCGTGACTCCCCGATCAGTGCAGTGCGGCGAACAAGTCCTTGCACGCCGCCGACAGTTCGCCTTCCATCACCATCCGGCGCGCCGCCTCGATGTCCGGCGCGAAGAACCGGTCTTCGTCGAACGCTGGCACGTGCTCGCGCAATTTTGCGTGGACATGTTCCAGGTGGCTGGAGCTCGTCAGCGGGCGGTGGAATTCGATCCCCTGCGCCGCCGCCAGCAATTCGATGCCGACGATGACACCCGTATTGTGCGCCATCTGGCCGAGACGGCGCGCCGCGAATGTCGCCATGCTGACGTGGTCTTCCTGGTTGGCGGACGTGGGCAGGCTGTCGACGCTGGCCGGATGCGCCAGCGACTTGTTTTCCGACGCCAGCGCGGCCGCCGTCACGTGCGCGATCATGAAGCCGGAATTGACGCCCGGCTCGCGCACGAGGAACGGCGGCAGGCCGGACAGCGTCGAATCGATCAGCAGCGCGATGCGGCGCTCGGCCAGCGCGCCGATTTCGGCGATGGCCAGCGCCAGCGTGTCGGCCGCGAATGCGACGGGTTCCGCATGGAAATTCCCACCGGAAATGACTTCGCCGGAGTCCGGGAACACGAGCGGGTTGTCCGTGACGGCATTGGATTCGATGAGGAGTGTCCGGCCGGCCTGGGCGATGAGGTCCATCACGGCGCCCATCACCTGCGGCTGGCAGCGCAGGCTGTACGGGTCCTGCACGCGCTCGTCGCCGACGAGGTGTGACGCGCGGATCGCGCTGCCCGCGACCAGCTGGCGATAAATCTTCGCCGCCGCGATCTGGCCCGGCTGGCCGCGCACTTCATGCACGCGCGGGTCGAACGGGGCGTCGCTGCCGCGCGCGGCATCCAGCGACAGCGCGCCGGACACCATCGCCGCTTCCAGCAGCCGCTCGGCGAGGAACAGGCCGTTCAACGCGAGCGCCGTCGACACCTGCGTGCCATTGATCAGCGCGAGGCCTTCCTTCGCCGCGAGAACGACCGGTTCGATGCCGGCCGCGGCCAGCGCGGCGCGCGCCTCCATCAATTCGCCGCGCATGCGCACCTGGCCGACGCCCAGCATCGCGAGCGTCATGTGCGCCAGCGGTGCGAGGTCGCCGGACGCGCCGACGGACCCCTGCGACGGGATCGCGGGCATGATGCCGGCGTTGTACAGGGCGATCAGCGTATCGACGATCAGCGGCCGCACGCCGGAATAACCGCGCCCCAGGCTGCCGATCTTGGTCAGCAGGATCAAGCGCACCACGTTGTCCGGCAGGAGTTCTCCGGTGCCGACGGCATGCGACAGGATCAGGTTCTGCTGCAGCTGTTCGAGCTGGGCCTGCGGGATGTGGCGCTTGGCCAGGATGCCGAAGCCCGTGTTGATGCCGTAGGCCGGATCGCCCTTGGCGACGATGGCCTGGACGGTGGCGGCCGACGTCTCGATGGCGGCATATGCGGCCGGCGCAAGCGTGAGCGGGCCGTGCGCGCCCCAGACGGCGCGCAGGTCGTTCAGGGACAAGGCGCCCGGATTCAGGGTCAGTTCGTGGTGGTCTTGAGTCATGGTGGTTCGATTCCGTCTTACTTGATCATCGGGAGGCGCAGGCCGAAGCGCTTGGCCGTCTCGATCGCGAGTTCGTAGCCGGCATCCGCATGGCGCATCACGCCGGACGCGCAATCGTTGACGAGGACGCGGGCCAGGCGCTTATCCGCAGCCTCCGTGCCGTCCGCCACGATGACGACGCCCGCATGCTGCGAATACCCCATGCCGACGCCGCCGCCGTGGTGCAGCGACACCCACGTCGCGCCGCCGGCCGTGTTCAGCATGGCGTTCAGCAGGGGCCAGTCGGAGACGGCGTCGGTGCCGTCGCGCATCGCTTCCGTCTCGCGGTTCGGGCTCGCGACGGAACCGGTGTCCAGGTGGTCGCGTCCGATCACGACCGGCGCTTTCAATTCTCCCGTGCGGACCATCTCGTTGAACGCGAGGCCGGCCAGGTGGCGCTCGCCGAGGCCCAGCCAGCAGATGCGCGCGGGCAGGCCCTGGAACGCGATGCGGTCGCGCGCCATGTCGAGCCAGCGGTGCACGCGCGTGTGCTGCGGGAACAACTCCTTGATCTTCGCGTCGGTTTTATAAATGTCTTCCGGGTCGCCGGACAGCGCCACCCAGCGGAACGGACCGCGGCCCTCGCAGAACTGCGGGCGGATGTACGCGGGCACGAAGCCGGGGAAGTCGAACGCGTTTTTCACGCCCTGGTCGAACGCGACCTGGCGGATGTTGTTGCCGTAGTCGACGGCGTACGATCCCATCGCCTTGAAGTCGAGAATCGCCTGCACGTGCACGGCGCAGGATTCGGCCGCCGCCTGCTTCAGGGCCGCGTGCTGCGCCGGGTCGCGCTGGGCCGCGAGCCACTGCTCGACGGTCCAGCCGCGCGGCAGGTAGCCGTGGATCAGGTCGTGGGCGGACGTCTGGTCCGTCACCAGGTCCGGCACGAGGCCGCCCTCTTTGGCGCGGCGCACGAGTTCCGGCAGCACGTCGGCCGCGTTGCCGAGCAGGCCGATGGAGATGGCTTCCTTGCGTTCCGTGTGCGCGCGGATCATGGCCAGGGCCTCGTCGATGTCCTTCGCCTGCCTGTCGAGATAGCGGGTGCGCAGGCGGAAGTCGATGCTGCTCTGCTGGCATTCCACGTTCAGCGACACGGCGCCGGCGAACGTCGCGGCCAGCGGCTGCGCGCCGCCCATGCCGCCCAGGCCCGCGGTCAGGATCCAGCGCCCGGACATATCGCCGCCGAAGTGCTGGCGGCCCGCCTCGGCGAACGTCTCGTACGTGCCCTGCACGATGCCCTGGGTGCCGATGTAGATCCAGCTGCCGGCCGTCATCTGGCCGTACATGAACAGCCCTTTGCGATCGAGCTCGTTGAAATGCTCCCACGTCGCCCATTTCGGCACGAGGTTCGAGTTCGCGAGCAGCACGCGCGGGGCGTCGGGATGCGTCTGGAACACGCCGACCGGCTTGCCGGACTGGATCAGCAGCGTCTGGTCGTCGTCGAGATCGCGCAGCGACGCCAGGATCTGGTCGAAGCAGGCCCAGTCGCGCGCCGCGCGGCCGATGCCGCCATAGACGACGAGGCCTTGCGGGTTTTCCGCCACCTCGGCATCCAGGTTGTTCTGCAGCATGCGGTAGGCCGCCTCGGTCAGCCAGCTCTTACATGTGAGCTCGCTGCCGCGCGGGGCGCGGATGACGCGGGTGGGATCGAAACGCGGATCTCCGGCGGGAGAGGCTGTGGTCATGACGGACTCCTCGACATAAGTTTTCCAGGAAGTCTAAGTTGTCTATACAACCTCGTCAAGGGCGATAACTGAGGTTCGGACGGTAGCGCAGCAATTCGTTATCGACCCGGTCGACGAGGCCGGACAAAGTGTACGGCGTCCCCAGCGTTGCAGCCGCACCGAACGACGCCACGGCGCGCATCAGCACGTAGGCCGGGGCCTCGCCGCCGGCCTGCAGCCTGTACCACGTCTGGCGCGCCGTGCCGCGCGCGCGCGCCACCGCCTGCTCGAACGCCGCCTCCTGGCCGGGACGGATGTGGTAAGTCGTCAGGCTCAGGAACGGCGACGCGTCCGGCAGCGGCTCGCCCGCACTCATCGCGTCCATGCGCTGGTAGATGCCGTGGCTGACGAAGTCGGCGTATGGCACCACGTTCACGTTGTTGTCGGCGGCGTCGGCCGCGGGCTGCACGGCCGCGTCGAAGTCGGCGGCCGCGTGGCCGAACGTGCCGTCCATGAAGCGGTTGATGCGGTTGCCCAGCACGAAGGTCCAGCCGTACCACGTCCACGGGTCCTGCACGCCCTTGTGCCATTGCAGGTGGCGCTCGTAGCCTTTTTCAAACGCCTCGGCCTGGCCAGGCTTGGAGACGATGACGACCATGCGGGCATAAGACTGCGCCCAGGCCGGGGAAACGGCCACGAATGCGAGAGCGGCGACGAGAGCTTTCATCATGGTTTGCGATATACCTGTTGGCCGCCGACCCACGTCTCGAGGACGCCGATCTTGTGGATGTCGTACGGGGAGATTTTGAAAAGGTCGCGGTCGATGACGATGAAGTCCGCGTACTTGCCCGCTTCGAGGGAGCCCTGCGTTTTTTCCTGGTGGCCCGCGTAGGCCGCGTCGAGCGTGAAGCAGCGGAAGGCTTCTTTCAGCGACATCTCCTGCTCGGGATACCAGCCGGCGATCGGATTGCCGCTTGCGTCCTGGCGCGTGACGGCCGCGTGGATGCCGAAGAACGGGTTCGGCGCCTCGACCGGGAAATCCGAACCGCACGCGATGCGCGAACCCTGCGCGAGGAACGTGCGCCACGCGTACGCGCCCTTGATGCGCTCGGGGCCGATGCGCTGCTCGGCCATGTTCTTGTCGGACGTCGCGTGCGTCGGCTGCATCGACGGGATGATGCCGATGCTCTTGAAGCGCGGGATGTCGGCCGGGGTCACGACCTGGGCATGCTCGATGCGGTGGCGCAGCGCCTGGCCGCGGTTGGCCGGGATCTCCTTCGCGAAGATGTCGAGGATCTGGCGGTTGCCGGCATCGCCGATCGCGTGCACGTTGACCTGGTAGCCCTTCTTCATGGCCTTGGCGATCATCGCGTCGATCTCGCCGTTCGAATGGAACAGCAGGCCGTGCGAATGCGGATCGTCCGTGTACGGCGCCAGCAGCGCCGCGCCGCGGCTGCCCAGCGCGCCGTCGGCGTACAGTTTCACGGCACGCAGCGCGTACATGTCGTGGCCGTACGTGTCCAGCGGGCCGTTTCGCGCCAACCGGTCGAAGTCGGCGCCGGTGCCTTTGACCATCGCGTAGATGCGCGCCGTCAGCTTGCCGTGGTCCGCGTAATCGCGGTACAGCCGATCCTCGGCGATGCCGATCCCCGCGTCGTGCGCGCTCGTGAGGCCGACGCTGGCCATCGTGCCCAGCGCGCGGTCGAGCATCGTGCGCGCTTCCTGTTCCGTCGGCTGCGGCAGCACCTTCTGGATCATCGCCTGCGCCGCATCGACCAGCACGCCCGTCGCATGGCCGGCGGCGTCGCGCACGATCTTGCCGCCGACGGGGTCCGGCGTCTGGTCCGTGATGCCGGCCAGCGCCAGCGCGCGGCCGTTGGCCCAGCCGGCGTGGCCGTCGACGCGTTCCAGCCACGCGGGCCGGTCGGCCACGACGCCATCGAGTTCCTGTGCGGTCGGGAAGCGACCCAGCTTCCAGTTCTCCTGGTTCCAGCCGCGCCCGCGCACCCACGCGGCCTTGGCGTCGGCACGCGCGTAGTCGCCGATGGCGGCCAGCGCCTGCGGCAGCGACGTCGTGGCCGACAGGTCGAGCTGCGTCAGCATCTCGCCCAGGCCGAACACGTGGCCGTGCGCATCGATGAGGCCCGGCAGCACGGTGCGGCCGGCCATGTCGACGTGCTTTGCCTGCGGAGCCTTCGCGGCGACATCGGCGGCGGTGCCGACGGCGAGGATGCGGCCGGCGTCATCGAACGCGAGCGACGCGAACTGGACGACGTCGCCCTTCGCGTTCAGCGTGTAGCCGTTGGCGTTGTCGATGACGGTGGTGGCGTGGGCCGTGGCGGTGGCGAAGGCCAGGGCGATCAGGGTGTGCCTGAGTTGCTTGTGGCGGGGGCGCATCGGGGTCTCCGTTGTCGTTGTGGATGAACCGGGGTACGGCTCAATAGCAAGAAACAGAGTGTATAGAAATTTACATTGTGGTCAATCGCGGGCCTGTAGTTCGATCGCAAGAACCGGAGGGTGCGGCGTTTTACGCGGTGGTCCAATCGTGTTTTTTCACCGGAGATAACGATGCTCACCCTGTACGATTACCTGCCCTCGCAGAACGCCTGGAAAGTCCGCCTGCTGCTGAACCATCTCGACATCCCCTATCGCACGGAGATCGTGCGCATCTTCGAAGGCGAAGGCCAGCGGCCCGACTTCCTCGCGCTGAATCCGACCGGCGCCGTGCCCGCGCTGCGCCTGTCCGACGGCCGCACGCTGGCCGAATCGAACGCCATCCTGACGTACCTGGCGCACGGCACGCCGTATCTGCCTTCCGATCCGTTCGGCGGGGCGAAGGTGCAGCAATGGCTGGCGTTCGAACAGGACCACGTGGCGTCGATCGCGACGCTGCGCCACTGGACGCTGACGGGCAAGCTGGCGCGGCGCGCGCCGGCGCTGGTCGACCGCCTGCGCCGCGTCGCGGACAAGGCGCTGGCGATCCTCGACCGCGAACTGACGCAGCGCCCGTTCATCGCGGGCGCCGCGTACACGATCGCCGACATGTCGCTGTTTGCGTACGTCCACCGGGCCGACGAGGCCGGGCTGGCGCTGGCCGACTATCCCGGCATCGTCGGGTGGATCGCCCACGTGCGTGCACAACCGGGATTCCTGGGCACCGTGTACCCGTACTCGATCGATCCGTTTGCGGGCGGCGAGCTGCCGTGAAGGGCGGGCTTACTCGAGCTGGATGCGCGTGATGTAGTACCCCGGGTAGGCGGCGCCCTGGCCCTGCCAGATGAGGGTGTCGATGGTCTTGCCGGCCGCGTTGATGTCCTTCAGCGGCACTTCGACGGCGGCCCACGTCTTCGCCTTCAGCTGGATGGCGAAGTCGGCCTCGATCGCCTTGCCGTCGGCCATGGCCTTGACCATCAGGGTCTGGCCGCCGTTCATGCCGCCGTTGATGACGAAGGTCAGCTTGTTGTAGCCCTCGGTGGAAAACGGTTCGTGGTGCAGGGCGAGCGCGCTCCACGGCTCGCCTTCGACGCGGATCGGCTTGCCGTTCCCGACCGGCACCGACAACTGCGTCTTCGCCCAGCTCCAGTTCTGGAAACCGTTCTTCAATTCGTCATCGTAAATGACAAGGGGGTGCGGCAGGTCCCCGGCCCGGGCCAGGCTCCCGCCGGACACGCTGGCCACGCCGAGGGCGGCCAGGAACAGGCGACGCGATACGCTCATGGTTGTCTCCGTTGGATTATCGTTGTAAGCCTGCTGAGGTGCAGGTTCCTCGATGCTACGACGGAAACGTATGCATGCCAAACATCTGATAAAAATTCTACTTCCCTTAGCACATTTCATAAATTCTGGGTCAGAGCACATTTTTCCTGAAATTCGGGGTCAGAGCACTTTTTGCTACAACGGCATGCGTTCAATTGAGCCGTATCCATGGCTGCGAATACGTCTTGGCTAAGGTCGTGACTTTCACTCAAATACCCCTGCCATGTCACGACATAAACGCCTGATCCTGCCCGCGGTGCCGCTTCACATCATCCAGCGTGGGAACAATCGCGCCCCCTGCTTTACGGGCACCGCTGACTATCTGGTCTACTTGACGCTGCTACGCAAGTACGCGGCCGAATCCGCCTGCCATATCCACGCCTACGTGCTCATGACCAATCACGTCCACTTGCTGCTGTCGACAGGCGGCCGTACCGGCCCAAGCGACCTCATGCGGCGGCTCGGCCAGCATTACGTCCAGTATTTCAATCGTCGGCACGGACGCAGCGGGACGTTGTGGGAAGGCAGATTCCGCTCCTGTCTCGTCGACACCGAACAATACCTGTTGGTCTGCCAGCGCTACATCGAACTGAATCCGGTGCGGGCACGGATGGTGAAGGCTCCGGAGGCTTACCCCTGGTCGAGCTATCACGCGAACGCACTGGGTGCCGACGATCCACTGGTGACGCCGCACGTGGTCTATGCCAGCTTGGGCGCGCACGACGTCGACCGGCGCGCGGCCTATCGCCACTTGTTCCTTGAAGACTTGACCGAACAATTGCTCGCAGAGATCCGACATGCGAGCAACAGCAGCCGGCCACTTGGTCCGGCATCGTTCCTTGAGGAGATCACGCATGCGTCAGGGCGACCGCCGGTGCAGCGACGTCTTGGAAGACCGCGCACCGGCGATAAACAATTGTCCTGAAATGTGCTCTGACCCCGAATTTGGCCGGAAATGTGCTCTGACCCCGAATTTTTACGCAAAAATCGGGCTCTGACCCCGGTTCTCAACTAGCGTCGTGGAAGATGATCCCGAGCGTATGCCGGTGCCCGCTGCGCACGCGGCTGACGCCGTGGCGCATGTTGACGCGGTAGATGCCGCGCGTGCCGTTGACGGGGCGCGTGTGCACGGGGAAGACGACGGCATCGCCCTGCCCCAGCGGCACCACTTCGACGCGCGACTGCATGCGCGGCCGTTGTTCCGTCAAGACGAATTCGCCGCCGCCGAAATCGACGCCGGGGCGCGACAGCAGTACGGCCACCTGCAACGGGAAGACGAAATCGCCGTACAGGTCCTGGTGCAGGCAGTTGTAGTCGCCCGCACCGTATTGCAGCAGCAGGGGTGTCGGCCGCAACTGGCCGGCCGCGTGGCAGCGCGCGAGGTAATCGCCGTGCGCGTCCGGGTAGCGCTCCTCCAGCCCGAGCGCCGCCTGCCAGCGGTTGGCGATGCGCGCCAGCGGCGGGTACAGCGCCGTGCGCAGGTCCGAAAGCCCGGGCGGCAGCGGATATGCGTAATAGCGATATTCTCCGCGCCCGAAGCCGTGCCGCTCCATCACGACGCGGCTGCGGAATCGCGCGTCGTCGCCATAGCCGGCCGCATACGCCGCGCACTGGTCCGCATCCAGCAGGGACGGCAGCACGGCGCAGCCGAAGGCGTCGAGGTCGTCGGCGACGCGGTCCCAGTCGATACTCATGATGCCTCGGCCTCGCGCTTGAGCAGCGCCTGCTTGCGTTCGACGCCCCAGCGGTAGCCGGAGATCGAGCCGTCGTTGCGCACCACGCGATGGCACGGAATCGCCACCGCCACCGGATTGGCGGCGCAGGCCCCGGCGATGGCGCGCGCGCCCTGCGGCATGCCGAGGCGCGCGGCCAGTTCGGCGTAGCCGACCGTCTGCCCCGCCGGGATCTGGCGCAGCGCCTGCCACACGCGCTGCTGGAACGCGGTGCCGCGCACGTCGAGCGGCAGGTCGAGCCCGAGACGCGGCGCCTCGACGAAGGCGACGACCTGCGCCACCGTGCGTTCGAAGCCGGGTTCGGCGCCGATCAGCTCGGCCTTCGGAAAGCGGTCCTGCAGGTCGCGCACGAGGGCGTCCGGATCGTCGCCCAGCAGGATGCAGCAGATGCCCTTGTCGGTCGCGGCGACGAGCAGCGCGCCCAGCGAGCACGCCGCCACGGCGAAGCGGATCGCTTCCCCGCCGCCGCCCGCGCGATAGCGTTTCGGCGTCATGCCCAGCACGCCGGACGACGCGGCATAGAAGCGGCCGCTGGAATTGAAGCCGGCGTCGTAGGCGGCCGCGGTGACGCTGCCCGCCTGCGCCAGCCCCTGCTTCAAGCGCTCGGCCCGGCGCGCCGCCGCATAGGCCTTCGGCGTGATGCCCGTGTGCGCCTTGAAGATGCGATGGAAGTGGAAGCGGCTCATGCCGCAGGCCTCGGCCAGGCTGGCGAGGTCCGGTTCTTCCTCGGCGGCCTCGATCAGACGGCACGCCTTCGCCACGGCCTCGGCCTGGCGTTCGGCCAGCGGCGGCGCGTCCGGGCGGCAGCGCAGGCAGGCGCGAAAACCCGCCGCCTCGGCATCGTGCGGCGTCGCGTGGAAAGCGACGTTGGCGCGGCGCGGCGTGCGCGACGGGCACGAGGGCCGGCAGTACACACCCGTGCTGCGCACGGAATAATAAAACTGGCCGTCGGCTTCGCGCGCGCGGGCGACCACGGCGGCCCAGCGCTCGTCGTCGGTGCGCCAGGCGGCAGCGGATTGGGGGAGGGTGGCGGTGTTCATCTCGGTCTCCAGATTCTCGATGGCCCCATCGTAAGCGCGGGCGTTCCGGCAAACACTTCGGGTCTTGCTTTCGAATTCGCGATGCTAGAATGTCGCCTCCCCGACGAGGTGACAGATTCCGGAGAGTAGTTTGGACGAACAGATCGCGCAAGACAGCACGCCCATTTTCCAGCGTATCAAGGATTATCTGCTCGGTGAGATCGCGTCGGGCCGCTGGAAGGAAGGCGACCTGGTGCCGTCCGAGCAGGCGCTCGTGCGCCAGTTCGGCGTCTCGCGCATGACCGTCAACCGCGCCGTGCGCGAGCTGACGGCGGAACAGGTGCTCACGCGCCGCCAGGGTTCGGGCACCTACGTCGCGCCGCAGAAGTACCAGGCGACGCTGGTCGAGATCCGCAACATCGCCGACGAGGTGCGCGCGCGCGGCCACGTGCATGCGAGCCATCCGCGCCTGCTGGAACACAGCCCGGCGGGCGAGACGCTGGCGCGCCAGTTCGAGCTGGAACCCGGCACGCCGCTGTTCCATTCGCTGATCATCCACGACGAGAACGGCCAGCCGATCCAGGTCGAGGACCGCTGGGTCAATCCGGCCTGCGCGCCCGCCTACCTGGACCAGGACTTCGCGCGCATCACGCCCAACGAGCACCTGATGGAAGCGGCGCCGCTGCAGGGTGCCACGTACAGCATCGAAGCGCTGCCGGCGCCGCGCGAAGTGGCGGAGATGCTCGGTGTCGCACCCGGCACGTCGTGCCTCGTGCTCAAGCGCCGCACGACGTCGGGCGGCCGGGTGGCCTCGGTCGTGACAATGTGGCACCCGGGACATTTATATAAATTCACGGGCAGCGTCGGCTGATTGTGGTGATAATTGGTGAGGTCAATCAGGAACCTTGAGCATGTTGGGATTTTGTACAAAGCTCACGAACACGTTCCAAAAAAATCGGTTATTATTCCGATTAAACCCCGCCTGACATCCTCTTGCAGCTCTTCCACTATTGAATATTGCACACATTGGCACCACCTTTGTGCAGCAAGCCAGTCTGACAAGTACGGGAACCGGCTGACACTACCGAGCAGGATCGACGAGAGTCCGAAAGACCTGCAGGCGTTAATTACTTACCTCTCTTGAGGAAAACATGAGCGAAAACATCAAACACATCAGCGATGCATCTTTCGAAACCGACGTGCTCAAATCGGAGCGCCCGGTCCTGGTCGACTTCTGGGCCGAGTGGTGCGGCCCCTGCAAGATGATCGCGCCGATCCTGGAAGAAGTCGCGAAAGAATACGACGGCAAGCTGCTGATCGCGAAGATGGACGTCGATGCGAACCAGGCCGTTCCGGCCAAGTTCGGCATCCGCGGCATCCCCACGCTGATCCTGTTCAAGAACGGTGTCGCAGCGGCCCAGAAAGTCGGCGCGATGGCAAAAGGCCAGCTGACTGCTTTCATCGATAGCAACATCTGATACCATAGGTGGCGGCAGCGCGCCCGCACTGCCGCCTGTTCCGGACCGGGTAGGCGATCGATTCCGATCCTATCCCTTTGATTAACCCACGCAGTTCCCTCCCCTACCTTTACTTTCCCGTCACGGGACACCCGACACATGCACTTATCTGAACTGAAGGCAATGCACGTCTCCGCCCTTCTGGAGATGGCGATCAGCCTGGATATCGACAACGCAGCTCGCCTGCGCAAACAAGAACTGATGTTCGCGATCCTCAAGAAGCGCGCGAAACAGGGCGAACAGATTTTCGGCGACGGTGCGCTCGAAGTGTTGCCGGACGGGTTCGGTTTCCTGCGTTCGCCGGATGCGAGCTACATGGCTTCCACCGACGACATCTACATCTCGCCATCGCAGATCCGCCGTTTCAACCTGCATACGGGTGACTCGATCGAAGGCGAGGTCCGCACGCCGAAGGATGGCGAGCGCTACTTCGCGCTGGTGAAGGTAGACAAGGTCAATGGCGAATCGCCGGAAGCCTCGAAACACCGCATCCTGTTCGAGAACCTGACGCCGCTGCATCCGAACGAGCCGCTGCGCCTCGAGCGCGACATGAACGGCGCGGAAAACATCACCGGCCGCATCGTCGACCTGATCTCGCCGATCGGCAAGGGCCAGCGCGGCCTACTGGTCGCTTCGCCGAAGTCGGGCAAGTCGGTCATGCTGCAGCACATCGCCCACGCGATCACCGCCAACCACCCGGACTGCACGCTGATCGTCCTCCTGATCGACGAACGTCCCGAGGAAGTGACGGAGATGCAGCGCTCGGTGCGCGGCGAAGTCGTCGCGTCGACCTTCGACGAACCGGCCACCCGTCACGTGCAGGTCGCGGAGATGGTGCTGGAGAAGGCCAAGCGCCTCGTCGAGATGAAGAAAGACGTCGTGATCCTGCTGGACTCGATCACCCGCCTGGCACGCGCCTACAACACCGTGATCCCGGCCTCGGGCAAGGTGCTGACCGGCGGCGTCGACGCCAACGCGCTGCAGCGTCCGAAGCGTTTCTTCGGCGCCGCGCGTAACGTCGAGGAAGGCGGCTCGCTGACGATCGTCGCGACCGCGCTGATCGAGACCGGCTCGCGCATGGACGACGTGATTTACGAGGAATTCAAGGGCACCGGCAACATGGAAGTCCACCTCGAGCGCCGCCTGGCCGAGAAGCGCGTCTACCCGGCGATCAACCTGAACAAGTCGGGCACCCGCCGCGAGGAACTGCTGATCAAGCCGGACCAGCTGCAGAAGATCTGGATCCTGCGTAAGCTGCTGTACTCGATGGACGAGATCGAGGCGATGGAGTTCATCCTCGACAAGATGCGCGCGACCAAGACCAACGTCGAATTCTTCGACCTGATGCGTCGCGGCGGCTGATCCTCCAGCCCTGGCATCGAACGGAAAAGGCGAGTCGTACTCGCCTTTTCTGCTTTATGCGGTACGATTCATCTAGGTCAAGCCGAGGGTGGTACGGGCGCGGAAAATCCGCACCAAGACAACCATGGAGGCCAAGATGATCTTCAACGAATTACGCGACGTCCCGGCGCGGCACGACAAGGACGTCGTGCTCGACCGCCAGCTGACGGTTCTCGAAACCCGCGTCGACACCACGCTGACCATGTTACCCAACAAAGCAGACCTGTCGGAACTGAAGGCCGAACTCAAGGCCGACATCCATGGCGAATCGACCCACCTGAGCAAGTGGATGGCGGCAACCGCCATCACGATGCTCATCGGCTTCGGCCTCGGTTTCGGCGGCATGATCCTCACCATGATGTCGCGCCTGCACGGCGCCTGAACGGTGCCGAAACGGTGCAGCAACAGCGCCGGTTGCCTTGGGCGCAGGGCTGGCTTATAATCGCCGGTTCCGTATCCAACCCTGGCAAGTGATCGGCAATCGGGTCAAGAAGCAGGTCGACCGACGAAGTGCCGTTTGGCTACCAACCTAACCAAGGCAAAACCATGAAGACCGATATCCATCCGGATTACCGCGAAGTCGTGTTCCACGACCTGTCCTGCGATTTCAAATTCATCACCCGTTCGACCATCTCTACCCGCGAAACCATCAATTTCGAAGGTAAAGACTACCCGCTGGTCAAGATCGAGGTGTCCGCTGAATCGCACCCGTTCTTTACCGGCAAGCACAAGATCGTCGACACCGCTGGCCGCGTTGAAAAATTCCGCCAGAAGTTCGGCTCGGTCGGTTCGAAGACCAGCGTCGCCAACGGCTAATTCCCGACGAGCGAACATCCGGGAAGCCTTCGGGCCTCCCCAAAGGAAGCCCAGGGGCTTCCTTTTTTTTCGTCGTTGCCCACCCACGTTACGCCTCGTAGCAATACCACCCGCGACGCTTTGCCACGGTCCCCTTATACTACGCGACATTAATTTATTGCATTACTTCGCGCGCTATCGATGAAACCCGTCCGCCTACCCGCCGCCGCCACCCTCGCGCTGCCACGCTGGGCTTTGTACGCACTCGGCCTGTTGTACATCCTGCCGGGCCTGATCGGGCGTGACCCGTGGAAGGATGATGCCGCCAGCTTCGGCATCATGTGGACGATGGCGCACGGCGGCATCCAGGACTGGCTGATGCCGCACATCGCCGGCCTGCCCGCGCCCGAGGAAGGGCCGCTGGCGTTCTGGCTCGGCGCACTGTGCATCAAACTGTTCGGCTGGCTCCTGGGCGACGTGCTCGGCGCGCGCATCTCGACCATCGGCATCTTCGCGCTCGGCACGGTATCGCTGTGGCACACGGCATTCCACCTCGGCCGGCGTTCGGAAGCCCAGCCGCTGCGCCTGGCCTTCGGCGGGCAGCCCGAGCCGGACGATTACGGCCGCACGCTGGCCGACACAGCCGTCCTGATCTACCTCGGCTGCCTGGGCCTGCTGCTGCACAGCCACGAGACGCTGGCCGTCACCCTGCAGGGCGCGCTGCTGTCCTGGTTCCTGTTCCGCTCGGTGCGCTATATCGAGGACAGCACGCCGCGCAACGCCGTGTACGTCGGCGCAGCGCTCGGCCTGCTCACCTTGACGCGCGGCTTCGCGCCGCCGCTGGCCCTGCTCGCCGCCCTGTACCTGTGCATCCGCTTCCTCAAGCTGCCGTCGGCCTCCCTGCTGCGCCATCTCGGCCAGGCCGCGGGCACCGCGCTGCTCATCACGCTCGTATGGGCCATCCCGGCCACGCTGGCGCATCCGTACGGCCTGTCGCCAGTCGGCGGCTGGCTGGCCTGGAATGCCGAGCAGCTGAGCGTGCCAGGCTGGCATGCGATCAAGGCCTTCTTCCGCGTCGGCATCTGGTATTTCTGGCCGGCGTGGCCGTTCGCCGCCTGGACCGCCTGGGCCTGGCGCCGCCAGCACGGGCTGCTGCACATCATCCTGCCGACCTGCTTCGTCGGCGTGCTGACGCTCGTGATCCTGTGCGACCCGATTCCCGAAAGCGGCGACCTGCTGAAGCTGCTGCCGCCGATGGCGCTGATGGCCGCGTTCGGCCTGCCGACGATGAAGCGCGGCGCGATCAATGCGATCGACTGGTTCTCCGTGATGGTGCTGACGCTGCTGGGCGGCCTCGTCTGGGTGTTCTGGATCGCCAAGCTGACGGGCTGGCCCGCGCAATTCGCCAAGAACGCCCTCAAGCTGGTTCCGGGCTTCAAGCCGGAATTCGGCATCGTCGCCTTCCTCGTCGCGGCCGCGACGACGGTCGGCTGGATCTTCCTCGTGCACTGGCGCCTGTCGCGCCAGCCTTCCGTGCTGTGGCGGGCCGTGGTGCTGTCGTCGGGCGGCCTGATCCTGCTGTGGGTGCTGCTGATGACGCTGTTCCTGCCGGACCTGAACTACGGCAAGAGCTACGCCAGCGTGGCCCAGCAGATCGCCGCGCGCCTGCCGGCCGGCGCGGACTGCATCGACACGAACGTCGGCGCGCCCCAGCGTGCGTCGTTCGCCTACTTCGGCCACTTGCCGTTCGCCCCCGTCGACGGCGGCGCGTGCAGCTATCTGCTGCTGCAGGACAGCGTCGGCCAGAAGGTGCCTGCCCAGTCGGGCGCGATGCAGAACGGCGCGCTCGTGCGCGGCGGTGCGGCGCTGCCGTTCCACGGCCGCGACTGGACGCTGCTGTGGGAAGGTCGCCGCCCGTCCGACCGCGACGAACGCTTCCGCCTGTACCGGCGCGTGCGCTGAGCGCTCAGCGGCGCCGCACGTCCGCGCGCGCGCGCGCGGGCTGGCGCCGGCGCCATGCCAGCGTCGTCAACACGCCCAGGCCGGCCAGCAGCATGCCCCAGGCCTGCGGCTCCGGCACCGGCGAGATCGTCAGATCCGCCCCGAACACCCCGCCCCCGACACCGCGCACCTCGCCATTCACCTGGATCGCGTAGGAACCGCTCGTCAGCCCAAAGCCCGACAGCGCCCACGAATCCGGCGCATCGGCACCCGAACCCGTCAGATCGATGCCCGCGATGGCGCTCCCCAGCATGGCCTTCGTGACCGGATCGTAGCGGTAAAGAGACAAGCCCGTGATCAGCAGGTCCTTCGTCTGCGGCGTGTTCAGGTAGGACGACGTCAGCGAGGCGGCCGCGTCGAACGGTGTGCCGACGTCGAACGTGAAGACGTCGGTGAAGGTGCTGCCGGTGGTCGACTGCGCGAACGTGTCGCCGAAATGCGCGTTGAAGCCGCCCAGGCCATCGTCCGTCGTGACGACCGGGGCCGTGCGGTTGACCGTCGCCGCCCCCGCGCCTTGCGCCATCAGGGCCGCGCCCGCGACCGTGGCCAGAACGAGAGATTTGAGTTTCATGATAGTTCCGTTGAGAGATTAATCGGACTCGCTATCCAGGAGCAGGTGTCTTTACACCGATCCGTCGGAACAGCTTAAGTTCCGAAAGCCTGATTAACCGTTAGATCTCGCACAAATTTCTATCATTTCTGAATAGAAAATAATTTTTCGACCAGGAACCTTTTATTCCAGAACAATTCTTCTCGGAAAAGGCGAATTTGAGGAAGGTCAATCCGCCCCGGGGGCGCTTGATCAAAATGGGGTTTGTAATCGGTCCCTGCCGTCGTTGAACGTAAGGAGTGCGACATGAAAAGCGTGACGTTTTCCGAAATCGAGCGCGTCCGGAAGGGAGCGCATCGCCCCACCTCCCCCTCCCCGCGCCACGCCGGCTACTTCTCCTGCTGAGCATGGTGCTGGGCCTGCCCGCGCTGGCCTTCGCCTTCCACCTCATCGATCCGACGGCGCCGCTCGGCTACATCGTCGTGCCGGTACTGCTGGGCGGCCTGCTGCCGGCGATCGCGCCCACGCTCCTTGGCCGCTTCGAGGTCACGACCCGCTTTTCGGCCTGCCACCTGGTCGGCACCCTGGACGATGCGATGGAAAGTCTCGGCTACGCGCCGGCCGAACGCGGCCCCGGCACCGTGCGCTACCGCATGCGCGCAGCACGCTGGCCCGCAGGAAAGAACGCCGAGATCACGGTGACGGTGCGCGACCACATGCTCGAAGTCGCCGGCCCCGTGCGCACGCTGCACGCGCTGCGCCGGCAGCTCAGCTGCTGACCCGCCTCACACCTTCATTGGCAGGATCACCATCTGCAAGCCTTCCAGGTGCAGCCGGCGCTGCACCGCCAGCGACGCCTGGTTGTGCAGCAGCCGCGTGAACCAGTTATCGGATGCGAAGATCAATTTACTGGTGAAGAAAATCGAGTTCGGATACTCGCGGTTGATCTGCTCGCACATGCGGGTCACCTCTTCCACCGCATCCGTGCCGAAGCCGATGTAAGACGCCGACGCCATCCCGTGGCTCTGGCAGAAATCGACGAAGTATTCCAGCGTCCGCGCCGCATCCTTCCGCATCTTCTCGAGCGCACCCTCGCCGCCATAGGCGTGGGCGTCGACCGTGCGCGCGTTCACGAACAGGAAATTCTTGAAGTGGCCGGGGAACATGCGCAGCACCCACAGCAGCGCGTGCAGGCCGCCGCCGCGCGAGTTACCGACGATGAAGACGGCCGTCTGCGCATCCGGTTCCGGATCGACGGCTTCCTTCACCGGACCGAACGGCTGGTTGGCGAACACGCGGTCGACGGAACGGATGGCACGCTTGGTTTCGCGGTAGTGGTTGCGGATGAAGATGCACAGGCCCGCGATGGCCGCGATGATCAGCGCCGTGGCCCAGCCGCCCTGCGTAAAACGTTCGACGAGCAGCACGGCGAGGATGCCGGCGCAGATGATGAAGCCCGTCAGCGACAGCAGGAAGCGCCGGATCCAGCGCGCGTCCTTGCGATGACGCCACCAGTACAAACACAGGCCGAACAGCGAGATCGCGAACGTGAGGAACACGGAGATCGAATACAGCACGACGAGCAGCGTGACCTGGCCGCGCGTCCAGAACAGGATCGCCAGCGCGGCGATGCCCATCACGAGGATGCCGTTCTGCGTGACGAGGCGCGTGGACAGGTAGCGGAACTGGTGCGGCACCCACGAATCGCCCGCCATGTTCGACAGCACGGACGGCCCGCCGAGGAAGCCGGTATTGGCCGCCACGAACAGGAGTCCGGCCTCGAACGCGAGGACGACGGCCAGCACGATCTGGTTCACGAGCTCACCGCCCAGGCCCATGCTGGCGATGATGCGGCGGAAGGTGGTCGCGTTCAGCGTCTCGCCCGCGGTCGGCTGCGCATCCCACAACAGGTACAGCAGGATGATGCCGCCGGCCGTGACGGCCAGCGACAGCGCCATGTAGAACATCGTCATCTTGCCTGTGCGGACGCGCGGCTCGGCCAGCAGGTTGACGTTGTTCGACACGGCCTCGAGGCCCGTATAGGTACCACCGCCCTGCGAGTACGCGAGCAGCAGCATGCCGGCCACGCCGGCCCAGCCGATCTCGCCGGCCAGCGACCCCGTCTCGGCCATCGTGTTCGGTACCAGTTGCGGAAGGTGCGATGCATGCGCGACGATGCCGTACACGATCAGCACGAGGTGGGTGGCGACGAAGCCGAGGAAGATCGGCAGCAGGATCTGGATCGCCTCCTTCAGCCCGCGCAGGTTCATCACGATCAGGAGGCCGATGAAGAACGCCTCGGCCCAGAGTTTATAGGGCTGGAAGCCGAGCGGCAGGAACGACGCGAGCGCATCGACGCCGGACGCGATCGAGATCGCGATGGTCAGCACGTAGTCGAGGATCAGGGCGGCGCCGGACACGAGGCCGAGATACGGCCCGACGAGCTTGGTGGCCACGCGGTAGCCGCCGCCCCCGGTCGGGAACAGTTCGATCACCTGGTTGTAGGCGAGCGCGATGATGAAGACGGTGACGGCGGTGGCGGCGGCCATGTACAGGCCGAGGTGGGTGTGGGCGCCGAGCGCGCGAAAGGTTTCTTCCGGACCGTACGACGAGGAGGACAGGCCGTCCGCCCCGAGCCCGACCCAGGCAAGGAAGGCGACCAGGGCCATCGAGTGACGCGTCTCGCTCTTCATGGGGTCGAGCGGCTTGCCGAGGATGATCTCGCGTATTTTCTTATTCTTCATCGTACAGGCCGCCTTGCCGGACGGCGCGTTTGCTCAGGTAGGCAAGATCATACGCCGGAACGCCCCCTGCGCCCACTTCGGGCGCACGCACTCTGGTCAGTTTTGCGTTCCATGTGCTAATATGCGCGCCTGCGCTTGCAGCCTCTGTGGCGGAATTGGTAGACGCACTTGACTCAAAATCAAGCGCCGAAAGGCGTGCCGGTTCGATTCCGGCCGGAGGCACCACCTACTCATCCGTAGTAGTCCCGCAAAGTACAAGAAACCGCGTTTCTCCCTCTGGGAACGCGGTTTTTTTGTGCGCCGAAGTTTGAGCTCGTCCATCACCAGCCATCGTTTTTGTCGTAGGCGGATGTTGCGCTGTCGGGCAAAGCACATAAGCCGCGAACCAGCTCGAGCAGCCGGCCTTCATCGGTCAGCGACGCGAGTAGTGCGAGCGATACGCCGGCGCAGCCCACAGCGCGTGTACTCGGCACGCCCTTGGATCGTGCCAGCTCAAGAATTTGGTCGGCCTGGAGGTTTATCTCACCACCCCATACAAAACCTCGACCGGCGTCGCGCAAAGAGGCGGGATTTCGTCATGACGGAATTTGTCCTGCCAACCTTGCCAAAGGTTGCCCATTTGAAACAAAAATATAGATATTGAACAGCTCCGCATTACAATAGCAATTAGCTCAACAGCAACGGCAACAGTCGATGTCAGCTATCCCCTATTACGAACAGCACGCAACTCGGCTGGTTACTCAATACGAGTCGCTGTCTTTTGAGGACGTCCACGCGGACCTGATCGGCATACTGCCGGCGCCGGGCAGCACGGTCCTCGATATCGGCGCAGGTTCCGGCCGGGACGCGGCGTGGCTCGCGGCAAAGGGATACGACGTCGTGGCCGTCGAGCCATCCGAAGCCATGCTCGCCCACGCGCGCGCAAAACACACGTCGAGCCGGATCCAATGGCTGTCCGACAGCCTGCCTGGCCTCGCGAACGTGCGCCGCCTCGGCTTGAGCTTCGATCTCATCCTGCTGTCCGCCGTCTGGATGCACATTCCTCCGTCGGATCGCCAGCGCGCGTTGCGCAAGCTGGCGACGCTGCTGGCGCCGAAAGGACGCATCGCGATCAGTCTCCGGCTCGGTGCGCCCGACACCGAACGCGCGATGCACGAGGTCTCGCTACTGGAACTGGCCGGCCTTGCCCAGCAATTCGGGCTACGCATCGTCCACGCCAGCGTCAGCCAGGACAAGCTGGGACGAAGCGAAGTGTCGTGGACGAACGTCGTGCTGGGGCTCCCCGACGACGGCCTGGGTGCCCTGCCCCTGCTGCGGCACCTGATCCTCGTGGACGAAAAGTCGTCGACGTACAAGATCGCGCTGCTGCGCGTACTGGCCCGCATCGTGGATACCGCGGCGGGGCTGGCCCGCTACGACGCGGAATCCGTGGTCGTGCCGTTGGGTCTTGTATCGCTCTTTTGGCTGCGCATGTACAAGCCCCTGATCGAACACCCCCTGCCCCAGATGCCGCAGAGGACCGGCCCCGGTTTCGTCACCAACAGCTTCACCTCGCTGCGGTCCGTGACCGCGGTCGAACTGCGGATCGGCTCCGTGTTCGGCGACCAAACGGCGAAGCACCTGCACCAGAGTCTTTCCGAGATTTCGCAGGTGATCCGCAACATGCCCGCGAACTACCTGCGCTGGCCCGCGAGCGACAAGCCGATCTTCGACGTCACGCGGCGCCGCATGGTGCCGACGCCCTCGTCGCTGCAGATCGACGAAGCCTTCCTGTGGAGTCTCGGCGACTTCCGCATCCCACTCGAGATCTGGCATGCGCTCACGCATTACAACGTGTGGATCGAGCCCGTGCTCGTGTCGGAGTGGGTCAGGCTGATCGAGTCCTACTGCAACGACGGTCGACCGGACGTTCGCGCCCTCGCCCACTCGCTGCTCGCATGGGTCGATCCCGCACGCGACACCAGCTTCGCCAGGGCGGCGGTCGATCGCATGCGCGCGGCCGGAAAACCTGTGTATTGCGTCTGGTCCGGTGCGCGCCTGCGCGACGAGTACGACGTCGACCACTGCTTCCCATTCGCCGCCTGGCCGTGCGGCGACGCATGGAACCTGATGCCGGCGTCACGGCAGGTCAACATCCAGAAGTCGAACCGGCTCGTCACCCAGGCCGCGCTGGAACGTGCCAGCGACACCATCAGCAGCTGGTGGAACGACGCCTTCCTGAGTCATGGCGACGGTCTACGGCGCCAGTTCTTCCTCGAGGCGTCGCAGACGCTGCCGATTCTCGTGGCCACGCCGGAGCCGGCCGACGTCATCGACGCGATGAAAGTCCATCGCATCAGGCTGAGCAAGGATCAGGGACTGCGCCCTTGGGAGCCCGCCAATGCTGCCGGTCGCAACCGGGCTGCGGCCGCAAGCCTTCCATCAATGCAGCAACCGACTATCGAATGAGTTCGCACATATGAAAATTATCTTCGTCATCGTCATCCTTGCCGTTCTTCTAGCGGGACTCTTCGCAGTGCAGTTGAAGACGGCGAAGGGAAAAGGCCGCACCGGTGCGTACCGCCGCCGCAAATTCATGACCGATAACGAGGAGGAGTTCTTCGGCCGGCTCGTCGTAGCACTTCCCGACCATTACATTTTTCCGCAGGTCGCGATGTCAGCCCTGCTCGACACGGCGAGTAGCGACAAGCGAACAGCGCATGGCGACCGATTGCGGATCGCCCAACAGCGCGTCGATTACGTTGTCTGTACCCGACGCTGCGAGGTCGTCGCGGTCGTCGAGCTGGACGACAAAACGCACTCTCGCGCAAAGGATGAACTGCGGGACGCGCGACTCGAACAGGCGGGCATACGGACCGTCGGCTTCCAGGCGAGAAACAAGCCAAAAGTCGACGCCATCCGGAATATGATTCTCGGCCCCACGGTAACCGAAGCAGGCAAGGCCACGACCGAACACACCGGTCAGGATGCCTTACCTGCCAGTGCTACGTCGCTCACACAGCAATAGTCCGCCCGCGCACCGATTTCGTCATGACGAAATTTGTGGTCCGGGCCGCCGCGATGCCAGTCGCTACTTCACTTCGAACAACAGCGGCTTGAAGCTGCAGCGCGGTTATGGCGAACATCTGGATTTCGTCGCGACGAAATTTGTACGTATCGCTTCCTTAGCATCGCTTGTAAAGATGCTCTTCCTGATGCAGGCCCCCCCTCCATTCCCGACCGGTATCGCTTCAAATAAATTGATGACACGAATATGGGCTCTAGGGTCTGTCTGACTGAGTGAACGAAATTTTGTTTGGTTGGTCAGATGGCGATGAGCCGAACTGATCTAACTGAACAGCAATGGCGGCAGCTGGAGCCACATTTGCCGCCCAATCCACGTCACGGTCATGCGTATGTCGGGCATCGACATGTGATCAACGGGATCTTGTGGCGATTGCGAACTGGCGCGCCCTGGCGCGACATTCCGCCTCGCTACGGTCCCTGGCAGACCTGCTACGACAGGTTTGTGCGCTGGTCGCGCAACGGTACATGGCACCGCCTTCTCAAGATCATGCAAGCGGCAGCGGATGCGTCTGGCCGCATCGACTGGGATGGCGCTGCGCTTGACGCGACCCATGTGAAGGCGCAACGAAGTGCGGCCGGCGCCCGGAAGACGCTTCCTTCGTCAGAAAAAAGGGGGATGTAACTGACGAGTGGCTGGGACATTCGCGTGGTGGCCTCACCAGCAAAATCCATCTCTGCGTAGACGGGCATGGCTTGCCTTTATCTTTCGTAGTCACAGCCGGGCAATGCAGCGACGCGGCGAACATCGGCACCGTCCTTGATGCCATCTCCGTGCCCCGATCGGGACGAGGGCGTCCGCGCAAACGCCCGACGTGCCTACGTGTCGACCGGGCATATGGCGCGCGTCATTATCGGCGAGAGATCCAGCAGCGGGGAATTCGCTGCGTCTGCCCGGAACGACTCGATGCACAGAAAAACCGGCTGCGCAAAGGGCGTCGGGGCGGATCGCCACCGCGCTTCGACGCTGAAGCGTACAAGGGGCGTAACGTCGTCGAGCGCGCCATCAACCGATTAAAAGACTTCCGCGCCGTCGCAACGCGATACGATAAACGCGGCCATAACTTCTTCACCGCCGTGCTTGTGGCGACAATTGTTTTATGGCTGCTCTGAGGTCAGTCAGACACGCCCTAGCACCCATACCGGCGAGCCTAAGGTCCTCGTCTATCGAGCGCGGGTAGCCGGGGCATTCGGATATCATGCCGGGCGGCAACTCGACCGAGTCAGCGCTGTCGTAGTTCTGTCGACGACAGCTGCGACTACGGGCGACGTGCAGTAGGCGATATCGGACGATGTGCGCAAGGGGACTGACGATGCAGGAAGTGTCACGTGTCTGGAACGATCTGAAGCGAAAAGAAGACCAGTTGACGTGGAGCGGTGGCTATCCTAGTCACGGCGAACAGTACGACAGCATGGGGCGGGCCGCCGGCACCTCGGCTCACCTGGGCGGCGCGTGGGGCTACGACCAGCTCGGCCGCGTAAACCGTGTGCGCAAGGCGCTGCACGATTCGGGGCCGCTGGCGCAGCGCATGATCGTCGAGCGCCTCGTTGGTATCGACTTGTCGATGATCGCGTCCATCCTCGTGTCGGCGTGCCAGGACCTGGCACTGATCTACGGTGGTTCGACCGTTATCGGCGGATTCATCGGCGGTGTCGGCGGCGCCTTCTTCGGCGGCATCGGTGCAGTACCGGGCGCTGCCGCCGGCGCCGCCGCGGGTAGCTACGTCGGCGGCCTCATTTTGAGCGTGCTGGGCCTGAAGTCCCTGGTGGAAGGCATCGCAGAGGCGATACCCGCCGCGCTGCGGCAGTACCAGAAGGGAATCGCGGAGGCATGGGGCCCCGAGCGGCAGGACGACCGCTCGCGCCTGGGCTTGGGCGTGCGCGGCGATACGGCCGCGGCAGCGTTCGACCTCGCCAACGGCCACTTGATCGTGATGATGGCGATCCTGTCCGTCATGACGGCGTATATGTCGCGAGGGAAGGCTGACCGGGCGGTCCTGCTGAACGAAATCGAGCGCAGCCCCCGGCTCGGTCCGCGCGTCGCGGCCTGGGTCGAGCAGAACGAAGAACGGCTGCGCCGCCAACCGGCGCTGCAGGCGACCCATGGAGGCGCTGGCGGTCATCACGGGACGGCGCAGGAGCCGCCGCCATCGCGGCCGCGTGACGGACGACGCGAGAGCGAGGGCCCTCGCCCGCTCCTGATGCCGACGGCGAAGGTGCCATGTTTCAAGACCAACGGGTTGCCGTCGACACGCTTTCCTGAATTCGACCGCCAGTTGGCCGGGCAGGAGACCGGACTCAACGCCATGACGGTGGCCGATTACCTCGATGGTCGCGACGCGTTTGAATCGGGTACGGCCGTGCGCGATCCGAATGTCGCGCGCACGGCACGTACAACCCATGAGGGCGGCTTGGAAGCCAAGTTCCTCAGGCAGTTGCGCGTACAGGGATTGTCGTCCGACGCAGCGCGAGCCAAGGCAGTGGAAATGGCGGCGGACCAAATGAAAACGCTCGCCGCACTGCATAATCCGGACATGGTCGCTGGCGGGAGGGATGTGATCGCCGGATTCGGCGACCGCTCGATCAATTCGCGTATCGGAGCACAATGGAAGGCGCTGACTGGAGAGCCTGGTAACAAGACGACCCGGCTGGCGGAATTGGACAAGGCCGCCGAGCGCGTGCCGGCATCGCTACGCGCGACGATGAAGATGAACGCAAAACTTGAACGCTGCAAATAAGGGAACGCTTGGACATGGACGAAGATTTCGCCAGCTTTTTGGCAGAGTTTGAACCGGCAATCGATAAGCGCTACGTGCCGCCATCGACGATCGCACGCTATCGCGGCAAACTGCCGGACCAGTTGTTAGCGTACTGGGACGAGTACGGCTGGTGTGGCTATGCGGATGGGTTGTTCTGGACCGTCAATCCTCAGGAATACGAGCCTGCGCTCGAAGCGTGGATCGGCGATACGCCGTTCATGGAACAGGACGCGTATCACGTCATCGCCCGCAGTGCGTTCGGCACGCTTTATCTGTGGGGCGAACAAACCGGCGACACGCTGCGCATCTTCGCGCCGGCGTCGCGCGGCTTTTCGTCTATGCCGGATGACAGCATCGATCGTGACTTCGCCATGCGCCTGTTCTTTGGAGGATTGTGGCGCCGCACGAACGACGTCGAAGGCTTGTTTGCGCCAGCCTTGCGGCAGCTGGGGCGCCTCGCGCACGACGAAATGTACGGTTTCGTTCCGGCGCTCGCGCTCGGTGGCGCTCCAACGCTCACCAACCTGCGCAAGGTCAAGGCGGTCGAGCACCTCGTCATCCTCGCACAGCTAGCGCCGCTTCACGTAACTGAAATCTGATCGGGCGAGCGCCGTCCGGCCACGTGACTGGTATCAGTCCTGGCCCGCAATGGCGCAGCCGCTTCCCACCAGAGGAAACTCGACATGGACGAAGATTTCGCCTGCTTCTTGGCAGAGTTTGGACCGGCGATCGATAAGCGTTACGTGCCGCCTGCGACGATTGATCGTTACCGCGGCAAGCTCCCTGACCAGTTGCTGGCGTACTGGGAAGAGTACGGCTGGTGCGGCTATGCGGATGGGTTATTCTGGACCGTGAATCCCCAGGAGTACGAGCCGGCGCTGGAGGCATGGATCGGCGAGACCCCGTTCATGGAGCAGGACGCCTACCACGTCATCGCACGCAGCGCTTTCGGCAAGCTTTACCTCTGGGGCGAAGAGACCGGGGACACACTCAGCATATTCGCGCCAGCCTCGACCTGTTTCGCATCGCCTCCCGACAACGACATCGACCGCGATTTCGAAATGCGTTTGTTCTTTGGGGGAATGTCGCGCAAGGGCATTGACGTCGAGGGCCTGTTCGCGCCGGCCCTGCAGCAATTAGGGCGCCTCGCGCACGACGAAATGTACGGCTTCGTTCCGGCACTCGCGCTGGGTGGCGCTCTAACGCTCTCCAACCTGCGCAAGGTCAAGGCGATTGAGCACCTCGCCCTCCTTGCACAGCTTGCGCCGCTTGACGTAACCGTAATGTGATCGGGCGGGCGCTGTCCGGCCGCGTGACCGGCCTCAGTCCAGGCCGTGATGGCGCAGCCGCTTCCCGCCAAAGGACCCTTGACATGGATGAAGATTTCGCCTGCTTCCTGGCAGAGTTTGGACCGGCGATCGATAAGCGCTACGTACCGCCGGCGACGATCGCGCGCTATCGCGGCAAACTGCCGGACCAGTTGTTAGCGTACTGGGACGAGTACGGCTGGTGCGGCTATGCGGATGGGTTATTCTGGACCGTGAATCCTCAGGAATACGAACCTGCGCTCGAAGCATGGATCGGCGATACGCCGTTCATGGAACGAGACGCGTATCACGTCATCGCCCACAGTGCGTTCGGCACGCTGTACCTGTGGGGCGAGAAAACCGGTGACACGCTGCGTATCTTTGCGCCTGCGTCATGCGGTTTCTCATCGGCGGCTGACAACGACGTCGATCGGGATTTCCAAATGCGCGTCTTCTTTGGTTCGCTGTGGCGCGACACTAACGACGTCGAAGGACTATTCGCGCCGGCGCTCAAGCAGTTGGGCCGTCTGGCACACGACGAAATGTACGGCTTCGTTCCCGCATTGGCGCTCGGAGGCGCGCCCACGCTAGCCAACCTGAAAAAGGTCAAGGCGGTCGAGCACCTCGTCATCCTAGCGCAGATCGAACCTCTTTACGTGACCGAAACCGGAATCTGATCGGGCGGGCGCCGTCCGGCCGTGTGATCGGCCTTTGGTCCAGTCCATTCTTCTAAATGAAAGACGAAGTCGACAACATGAAGAAACGCTTCGCGTGCTTGGCCGTGGCCGGCGCCTTCTTGAACATGCCGTCCGCCTTCGCGGCAAACGAACGGTCGAAGACGGAGAGCGTCGCGCTGAACGCTGTCCACAAGCCGGCGACACGCTACGAAGGGACCCTGTCCAACAAGCGCATCCTGATGGTGCTGTCACAGCAGGGGGCAACTGTCGAGGGCGCCTACGCCTACGTGAAACAAGGCGCCAACGAAGCACCGCGCTGGATTGATCTGAACGGCAATGCGACTGCCACTGGCGGCGTGACGCTGGTCGAAAAATTCAAGGATAAGGTGACGGGCAAGTTCGATGGCAAAATCGCGGGCAACGTCTTTTCTGGGACGTGGCGTTCGCCGGACGGCAAGAGCCTGGAATTTGCAGCGACAGCCGTCGGGGCACCGGACAACATCAGGATCGTCGCCCGTGTCGCGCGTACGAACGGCGACATGAAGTTGAAGGGAATCGACATCTATCGCGACCAGAAGCTGACGCAATCGCTCCCGGCCGACGCCAACATCTTCACATCGCTCCCGAATCTCCGGTACGACAACCGCGACCTGAATTTCGACGGTTATCCCGATCTCGCGGTACCAGTCGAGAATGGAGAACAACTCTACTGGCTGTACGACCCGGCACAACACCGCTACGTGGACGCGCCGGCGTCGCTGCGCGACATTAACGTCACGCACACACGGTACAGCACCAATGAAATCATCGAGGAGTGGAGCGGCGGGTCAAAGTCTAAAGGTATGAATGTTTACAAATACGCGGGCGGCAAATATTGCCTGATTGAGGAAACCACAGTGTCCGGCGAACCCGAGACAGCGAAGACCAGCACGAAAAAATATCCAGTGTCGCAATGCAAGGTCAAGGAAGACTGACGGCGCGCGAAGTAGTGATGCGCTTCAGTCGACGTCGTAATGCAGACCTTCACGCCGCTACACGCATTTGCCTAGAAACGACAGTGAACCAAAATCCGCGACAAAGGTCAAAGCGATCAGCGGGATTCCGCATTCGAAAACCACACCCATACCCTAACCGACTTTGTATCCACGCGTGAATCCATGCCACAGATGAGCCCGCCAAGAAAACCCGCAGCCACGCGGCTTCCAGCGCACTCATCGATTCGGCCGGAGCACCACCTACTCATCCGTAGTAGTCCCGCAAAGTCCAAGAACCCGCATTTCCCCCTCCGGGAACGCGGTTTTTGCGCGCCGAAGTTTGAATCAGCAGTCCGCTCCTGATTGCGCGGCGCCCGCCGGAGTCACTGCGTTCAGAGAAAACGCAGGCGGATCGGGTATACGCCGGTGATGGATTCCACGCAGCCTTCGGCAACCAGAATCGGCGCCAGCACGGAAGCCAGCCTGCGCGACTTGGCCGGGTAGTGTTGATTGATCCAGTAGCCAAGCGTGTCGGGCTCGACATCGCCGGTCATGTTGGCACCGAGACCAGCTTCCGCGCCCGCTGGAAAATCGTTCAGCAAATCCTGCAGGAAGTCGCTGTCGATGGTGAACGGCGTCTCGCTCCAGTCACCCGAAAACCCGATGTGGACGTTGCCCGCGTAGCTGATGTTGGGTGTCTTGCCGTTCAGCGTGCTGATCAGCGTGCGCGGCAAACCCGCATGATCGCGCCTGAGCCGTGCTGCGCCCGCCCGCTGGATGTGCTTGCGTTGCCGCTCGTCGTTGCCCGCACCCGGCGCGTTCTCCTTCAGGCAGCTGACGTCGTAGCCGATCATGAACAGGCTCGCCTCGAACGCATGCATGCGGTCTTTTGCCGCCTCTCCCGCGAACAGCCCGGGCGCCTTCTCCGACAGCGCGGTCATCAGCCAGCCAAGCCGGATCTTTGCGCCGCACCAGTCAGCGGCCGTCGCGGCGGCGGCGGCGGGCGCGTACGACAGCACGCCGGGGCTCTGCGCATCCGCGAACAGGCTGTGCACGGAGCGGTCGGACGGTATCGCCGGAAAGGCCAGTTCGGATGGCAGCGGTGCGCCGGCCTTGCCCTGCGAGCGGCGCCACAACTCGACGAGCGCAGCGATCGCCGCCGCGACCCGCGAATCGTAAATCGGCAATCCATCGTGCGATGCGAGCGCGTGGACCTTGGTCAGCATCGAATTCATCTTCACAGCCTGCGGCCGACTGGCGTCAACGACGGCGACGTCGAGCGCGAATGCGCGGCTCGACGTGCCCAGGTATTCCGCCAGCTTTCCCTCCGCATGCAACGCTTTCAGAAACGGCATGGCGCCTTTTGCATCGTTACGGTTGCCACCCCAAGCGAGGACCCGGCGGCAGGCGTCCAGCACCTCGTCCTCGTTGCGGCCGGCGATGGCCCGCTTCAACGCATCGCCCAGCTCGTGCAGGTAATCCCGCGTTTCCTGCCAGTTGCCTGTTTCGCTGCCCTTCGTACGCCAGCGGTAATGCCGCAGCAAGTCCAGCCCGGATACGTCCGTACGGATGCCGCCGGGGACGAAGCGCGACGATTTGATGTCGAGCCGGATCGACAGGTTACGGTAGTGTTCAGCCAGCCAGTCCGTGAATGCGGCGACGTCCGACGACGCGATAAATGCGTTTCTGTTCATGCGAAAAGCTTTCTTTAAAGAAACTACGGTCCAAATTATAGCAATGCGGGTCGAGCGCGCGTATCGGTCAAAAATAACGCCAGCGCTCGTCATCGAACCTGGCGCCCGGGGGCACGAGGCCGGCGTCGATCAATGCGCGGAAGAGCAAAGTCCTGAGTTCATCCGCACTGGCTGCGGTGTATTCGCCGTTGTGATGCGATTGCGCGGGAATGAAGCGCGCCGACCGCTTCGCCGGATCCTCTTCCGCGATGTCGACGGTTACGTGGATGATCAGCCCCGGCGTCCCGTCCGCCGGCCGGATCCCGCGCGTGCCGATTGTCGCGAACGTATGGTCGCGGCTGACGTACACGGCCAGGCCACCCGGCAGCTCCCTCACCGGTTCATGCTCCTCGTGCAGGGTCCTGGCGCTGTAGAAGAAACCCATGGATGCGGGCCCGGGCGTCGAACGCGGATGCAGCAAGGCGCCCACCGACGGACACCGCTGGACGAAGCACCCGCCGAGTGCGGCGTACACCTGGTTCAGAGCCGTCTGCACCTGCCGGATGGTGCGGTCATTCAGCGTGCGCACATACGCCGGCGCCAGCTCGAACTGCTGCTGTTCGATGGAAGCCTCGTCCCCACCCCACCGGGCCGGATCTGGATCGATCGGCAGAACGGTGCGCGCCAGCGTGCGTCCGTCCGGCGCGACGCATCCGGACCGGTAGTGCGCCTGCACGCCGCGGTACCACTGGCTCTCCGGCGCGAAATGGCGGTCCGCGATTTGTACCAGCGCTGGATTGCCGGGAATCACGAGCCGGTCGCGCACGACGTCCGCGAGTAGCGCCACCGTCGTGCGCACGTGTCCGTCGATGCGGGCGAAGCACGCATTCGCATCCGCGATCCTGTCCGCGTCGACCGTGTCGTCGGCGTGGATAAACCCGCGCGCGAGGTGCCCGGCCAGCCGGTTGACTTCACGGCACAGCCCGTCGACTTCGACGTACACGCGGTAATACACTGGCCAGTGCCGGACGATTACGTGCGGACCGGCAAACATGCCGAACACGAGATTGCCCAGCTCCGTCAGTTCGCGCAACAGGCGTGGCGCGCTCGTCGCCTGCGTGATCGTCGTCTGCTTCAATGCGTTCTCCTTTCGATAGGCGATTCCCGCGGCTTGTTGCCCGGCACCGGTACCGCTATAGTGCGACGGATTAGCGACAAAATACGCCGGAAACCATGCCCAGAGATTCCACCGAACGGCAGCTGGCCCGCAGGCTGGCGATCATCGACCTGTTGCCCCTTCTGCCCGGGCACGGTACCGGACAGGGGGCGACAGTCGACCAGCTCATCACCAGGCTGGGCGACGCCTTCGCGGTGGATCGGCGCACGTTCGAACGTGACCTGCGGGACCTCGCCGACCCGCAGGGTCCGTGGCGGCGACAGTTCGGCCTCGAGGTGGAGTCCCGTCCCAGCGCGGACGACGGAAGGGTCAACGAATGGTTCACCACCGCGCACAGCAAGATCCCTCTGTTCAAATCCGTGACGGCCGTCGACGCGTTGGTGGCCAGCTTCGCCCGCCAGGAACTGGGGCCGTTCCTGCCGCGCGACGCGCGCCGGGCGCTGGACGAGCAGGTCGCGACGATCGAACGGAAACAGCGGCATCTGCACCAGACCGACGCGCATCGGCAGGCCATCGCCTACCAGGACAAGATCCGCCGCCTGCCGGACGGCCGGCCGATGGGACCTGGCAAGGTAGCTCCGGCGCATCTGCAGACCGTCAACGACGCCTTGATGAAGAACCTGATGCTGCGTCTGGTCTACCGCGCGGCCAGGTCCGAGGTGAACAGGACGCATCGCGTGTATCCCGTCGGCCTCGTGATCCATGACCGTACGCTGCGCCTGCTGGCGGTCGACGAGGCCGAGGTCACCAAGGATCCAGCGGCGATGACGGTCAAGAGTTTCCACCTTCACCGCATGCGGGAAGTGGCCCTGGACGATCCGGTCGCGCGCAACATCAGGGTGCCCACGCTGGACGAGGCGCTCGCGCGCGGCACGCTGGAGATGTGGTCGAAGGGCCGTATCACCCTGCACCTGCGCTTCGCTGGCGGCGAGAACGCGGACGTCTTCGCGCGCACACTGGAAGAGATGCCGTTGTCCGACGACCAAACCATCTTCCTCAACACGGCCGGACAACGGGAATTGATGGCCACCGTGGCCAATACGTCGACGCTGCGCCGCATGTTGCAAAGCATGGCCCGCGAAGCCAAGGTGCTGGCGCCGGACGATCTCAAACAGGAGATATGCGCCTTCCTGGCCGAGGCGCTCGCCTTGCAACAGGGCGACTGACGGAACGGCCAGGCAGCCTTGACCGGCATGTCGATCGCCCGCCCGATCCCGGCCGCACGGACGGTCAGCGCGACTTCACGCCCCAGTCGTCGTACTTGTGCACGATCGCGCGCGAGGTCCCGTCGTGTTCCATGGCTTCCAGGGAGCCGTTCATGCGCGCGACGAGCGCATCCGGCACGGCGCGGTTGCAGGCCAGGTAGACGCGGATGCGGTTGAACACGAGGACGGGGACCACCTTGCCCGTGTAGCCCAGGCGGTCGAGCGTGAGGCTGCCGCGGCGGATGCTGGCGGCCCACAGGTCGATGCGGTCCATCATGAGCTTGCGGGGATTGATCAGGTCGTTCGGCGCGGGGTCGACGTTGAAGCCGCGCGCGCGCAGGAACTGGTCGCGCGCGTCGCCGTTGTAGGTGCCCACGCGGTAGGCGCGCGCGTCGTCCAGGGTGCGGACGTCGAAGCGGCGGCCGGCGCGGCCCATCAGGACCCATTCGGCCTCGCCGATCGGTCCGATCCATTTGAAATGCGGTTCGCGCTCGGGCGTGCGCGTGGTCGAATAGACGCAGGCGTCCTTGCGTTCCAGCGCGGCCGTGTAGGCGCGCTTCCAGGGCAGCAGGTCGATCGAATAGGCGATGCCGGAGCGGGCCATGATTTCGCGCACCATGTCGGTACCGATCCCCGTCACGCGGTCGCCTTCGCGCATGCTGTACGGTGCCGAGGTCTCGGTGGTCAGGTACAGCCGCGGCGCCGGCTCCGCCCACGCCCACGCGCAGGCTACCGCCAGCAATGCGGCAAGAACTGTCGTTTTCATACGTTCGCACCCAGTGCGGGCGTCCCCGGCGGACAACCCGTTTAACTAGCATAGCAGCAACATCGAGAACGCGGCAACGCGTAACAAGCCGGCAATATTGACTGCTTACCGGTAGCGTATTTGCGACATTTTTCCGGCTCGTTCGGCATTTAATTCTTACAGGCAAGACTTTCAGTGGTGAAAGTGCCATACTTGGGCCATTCTCACCAAAAATCACACGCCATGCTGTCCGTGTTCACGCTTCCTTCCGATCCGTCGCTGCTGAGCTACGGGCTGTACACGCCGAAGCTCGTCGCGTTGTCCATCCTCGTCGCCATCTTCGCATCCTGGATGGGCCTGCAGATCGCCGGCCAGGCCGCCGCCAATCGCGCCCAGCGCTGGATCATCCTCGCCACCGGCAGCCTCGCGCTCGGCGCCGGCGTGTGGGCCATGCACTTCATCGGCATGCTCGCGTTCGACCTGTGCACGGAGGTCGACTACGACCCGTCCGCCACCATCCTCTCCAGCCTGCCGAGCATCGGCGCCTCGTTCGTGGCGCTGGCCCTGATCGCGCGCGAGCGCCTGGGCGGCTGGGGCCTGCTGGCCGGCGGCGTGATCGTCGGCGCGGGCATCGGCGTCATGCACTACGCGGGCATGACCGGCATGCAGATGGGCCTGGAATTGCGCTACGACCCGCTCATGTTCGGCCTGTCGATCGTCGTCGCCGTCGTGCTGGCGACGCTGGCCCTGTGGGTGCGCTTCGGCCTGTCCAGCCTGTCGCACCGGCTGAGCGAACAACGCCGCCTGCTCCTGGCCGCCATCGTGATGGGCTGTGCCATCGCCGGCATGCATTACACGGGCATGGCCGCGGCGCGCTTCGTCGGCCACACGGTAACGCCGGCGACCCACACGACCAGCACCTTCCTCGCACTGGCGATCACGCTGATCACCGTCGCGTTCACCGTCTTCGTGCTGGCCGCCAACGGCCTGCTGCGCTACCGCCAGCTGTTCCGCGAACTGTCGCGCAGCGAGGCGTGGATGCGGGCACTGCTCACCACCACCGTCGACGGCGTGATCACGGTCGACCGCCAGGGCACCATCCGCGAATTCAATGCCTCGGCCGAACGCATCTTCGGCTGGCGCCGCGACGAGATCGTCGGCCACAACATCCGCCTCGTGATCGGCAACGAAACCGCGTCCGAGGAAGTCGGCCTGCTGCACTCGCTGCGCACGGGCCAGATCAGCCCCGGCGCGCGCGGCGCCGACGTCACGGGCCGCTGCAAGGACGGCAGCATCGTGCCGATCCGGCGCGCCCTCGGCCATGCGCGCCTGGACGGGCAGGACCTGTTCGTCTGCTTCATCACCGACATCAGCGACCGGCGCAAGATGGAGCAGGCGCTGCGCGCCAGCGAGCAGCAGTTCCGTTCGCTGATCGGCAACATCCCCGGCATCTCGTATCGCAGCAGCCTGATCGAAGGCGAGGCGCCGATGCTGTTCATCAGCGACGCCGTCGAGCGCATTACCGGCTATCCGGGCCGCGACTTCCTGGGCGCGGCGCCGCGCCGCACGTTCGCGCCGCTGATCCACGCGGCCGACCGCGTGCGCGTGTCGGAAACGATCGCCACCGCGCTGCGCGAGGACCGGCCGTACCTCGTCGAGTACCGTTTATTGCATGCGGACGGCAGCACCCGCTGGATGTGGGAAAACGGCACCGGCGTGCGCAACGAGGCGGGCGAGCTGTGCTGGCTGGACGGCGTCATCCTCGACATCACGGAGCGGCGCGAGATAGAAGACGCGCTGCGCGTGGCGAAGGAAAACGCCGAACAGGCGGCCGCGGCGCGCGCGAGCTTCGTCGCCAACATGAGTCACGAGATCCGCACGCCGATGAATGCCATCCTCGGCTTCACCGACGTGCTGCTGGACGGCGAACTGAACGCCGACCAGCGCCGCCACCTGGACACGATCCGCAGCTCGGGCCGCGCCCTGCTGCGCCTCCTCAACGAGATCCTCGACACCGCCAAGCTGGAAAAAGGCGCGGTGGAGCTGGAACAGAACGACTACAACCTGCTGTCGCTGATCGACGAGCTGTCGTCGACGCTGGCCGCCAACGCGCGCGCCAAGGGCCTGCACGTCGACATCCATTACGATCCGGCGCTGCCGACCTGCCTGCGCGGCGACGAGCTGCGCGTGCGCCAGGTGCTCACCAACCTGCTCGACAACGCGATCAAGTTCACGGAACAGGGCAGCGTCACCCTGCGCGCCGACCTGAAGGACGAACACCTGCATTTCACGATCAGCGACACCGGCATCGGCATCGCGCCGGAGCGCCTGGCCGCCATCTTCGAACCGTTCACCCAGGCCGACGCGTCGATGACGCGCCGCTTCGGCGGCACGGGCCTCGGCACCACGATCTGCAAGCAGCTCGTCGAGCTGATGGGCGGCCGCATCTGGGCCGAGAGCGAACCAGGCCGCGGCACGACGTTCCACGTCGTGCTGCCGCTCGTACTGGCGCGCTTCGCCCCGCAGCAGCCGCGCGTGCGCACGGCCGCCGCCCTGCCGCCGCTGCGCGTGCTGGTGGCGGACGACGTGCCGCAGAACCAGGAACTGCTGCAACTGCTGCTGGCGCGCCGCGGCCACACGATGACGGCCGTGGGCGACGGTGCCGCCGTCGTCGAGATCGCGGCCCGCGAGCGCTTCGACGTCATCCTGATGGATTTCCAGATGCCGACGCTGGACGGTCTCACCGCCACGCGCATGATCCGCGAACAGGAAGCCGCCGGCGGCCGGACGCGCGTGCCGGTCATCGCCATGACCGCCAGCGTGCTGGCCGAGCACCGCCGCGCCAGCGTCGAGGCGGGCATGGACGGCTTCGCGACCAAGCCGGTCGACTGGTTCGCGCTGTCGCACGAAATCGCGCGTGTGCTGGGCCTCGGCCCCGGCCACCAAGCGGACGACCTGCCGGCGCAGGAACGCCAGACCCTCAACCGCCACGCCGGCCTGCGCCGCTGGAGCGACAAGGAAGACGCGTGGCTGGAAGCCCTCGCCCACTTCGCCGCCCAGCACGACGGCCTCGGCGCCACGCTCGCGGCCCACGCCACGGCGGCCGACTACCGCGCGCTGCGCATGCACGCGCACAAGGTGCGCGGCGTCGCCGCCAACCTCGGCCTGGAACTGCTGGCCGATGCGCTGGCCAAGCTGGAAGGCCTCGTCGACGGCGACAGCGGCAAGCTGTATCCCGCCGCCGAGCCCACGCTGGAAGCGTCGCTGGACGACCTCTGCGGCCTGCTCGACGCCGCGCTGGACGCGATCCGCGCCGCCCTGCCCCAGCCGGCCGCCGCCAAGCCGCAGGCGGCCCGCCCCGTGGCCGACCTGGACCGCGCACGCCGCGCCGCCAACGTGCTGCGCGACGCGCTCAAGCGCGGCGGCCTGGACGACGCCGCGCTGGCGGGCCTCGCCGCCGCCACGAGCGGCCATCCGCTCGCCTCCCGCGTCGCGCAAGTCCACGCCGCCATTTCCGATTTCGACTTCGACCTCGCCCTGCAACAACTTGACACCGTGCTGGCCGCCATCGACGAGCCGGCACAGGAGACCATCGAATGACCACCGTCAACCAACCGCTGATCCTCGCGGTCGACGACGAGGCCAGCAACCTGCAGCTGCTGCGCCAGATCCTGCAAGACCACTACCGCCTGCGTTTCGCCAAGGACGGCCCACGCGCGCTCGAACTGGCGCGCGAAGAAACGCCCGACCTGGTCCTGCTCGACGTGATGATGCCCGGCATGAGCGGCTACGAAGTGTGCGCCGCCCTCAAGGCCGATCCGGCGCTGGCCGCCGTCCCCGTCATCTTCGTCACCGCGCTCAACGACACGAGCGACGAGGTGGAAGGCTTCGAGGCCGGCGCCGTGGACTACATCACGAAGCCCGTCAGCCCGCCGATCGTGCGCGCCCGCGTGCGCACCCACCTGTCGCTCGTGCGCATGGAAGAATTGCGCGCGTCGCGCCTGGAGATCGTTCAGCGCCTCGGCCTGGCCGCCGAATACAAGGACAACGAGACGGGCCTGCACGTCATCCGCATGAGCCACTTCGCGCGCATCCTGGGCCTCGCGGCCGGCATGACGGAAGCGGAAGCGGACGACCTGCTGCACGCCGCGCCGATGCACGACGTGGGCAAGATCGGCATTCCCGACCGCGTGCTGCAGAAACCCGGACCGCTCGATCCGGACGAATGGAAGATCATGCAAAGCCACGCGCGCATCGGCGCCGAGATCATCGGCCACCACGACCACGGCGTGCTGGCGCTGGCGCGCAATATCGCGCTCACGCACCACGAGAAATGGGACGGCAGCGGTTATCCGAACGGCCTGGCCGGCAAGGACATTCCGCTCGAAGGCCGCATCTGCGCCATCGCCGACGTGTTCGACGCGCTGACGTCGATCCGGCCGTACAAGAAGGCGTGGACGGAACAAGAGGCGCTCGACTTCCTCGTCAAGCAGAAGGGCAAGCACTTCGATGCGGAGCTGGTCGACCTGTTTCTCGCGCAGATGCCGGCGATCCGCGCGATCCGCGAGCGGTGGGCGGAGCAGGACGCGGTGCCGGCGCCGGCACCGATCGCGGTGGCGGCGTGATATGCATGGTGGGCTCGGGGAGTCCACCCTACGCGCTACGGGAACCGTAGGGTGGGCCCCCCGTGCCCACGCGTGACCTTAGCCCAGACGCGGCGCGGCAGCCAGTCGCACATCCGCCCGGCGCGCCACCAGTTCCTGGTACAGGCGCGCATAGTTGTCGGCCATCTGCGCCGACGTGAACAGCTGCCAGTAGCGCGCCTCCGCGCGCTGGCCCATCTCCTGCGCCATCTGCGGATCGTGCCACAGCCGCGTCATCGCGGCGCGCAGCGCCTCGTGGTCGGACGGCGGCACGACCAGGCCGGTCTCGCCGTGCACGTTGATGTACGTGGTGCCCGTGCCGATCTCGCTGGAGATCATCGGCTTGCCGTACATCGCGCCTTCCAGCAGCGAGATGCCGAAGGCTTCCGAGCGCAGGTGCGACGGGAAGGCGACGGCGTAGCAGAGCTTGAGCAGCGCCGCCTTGTCGAGGTCGTCCACGGCGCCGACGAACTGCACGCGCTTCAGGCCCAGGCGCTCGGCGTGCGCCTTCAGTTCCGCCTCGATCGGACCCGCGCCGACGATCACGACGGGGTAATCCGTGCCGGCCACGGCGTCGAGCAGGATGTGCAGGCCCTTGTAGTAGCGCAGCACGCCCACGAACAGGAAGAATTTCGGGCCGACCCGCGCGCGCCAGTGGTCCAGGCGGGCCTGGTCCGGTTCCGGATAGCTGGATTTGTCGAGGCCGAACGTGATCACGCGCGTCTTGTCGCGGTAGCGGTCGAGCACGGCCGACGACGCCAGGTAGTTGGGCGACGTCGCGACGATCGTGTCGACGCTTTCCAGGAACCGGTGCTTCAGGGGCTGGTACAGCTTCAGCAGCGCTTTCTGGCGCACGATGTCGGAGTGGTACGTGACGACGGTCGGCTTGTCGATGCGGGCGATGAAGTGCGCCAGGTCCATGAACGGCCACGGAAAGTGGTAGTGCACGACGTCGGCTTCCGCCGCCATGCGCGCCAGCTTGCCGATCGCCTGCACCGACACCGCGTTCGACGCCACCTCGAAGTTCAGCGGCACGCGGTGCACCGTATGGCCTTCGTAGTCGAACGGTTCCAGGCGGCGGTCGCGCGACAGCGACAACACCTGGTTCGTGATGCCCAGACGCCCTGTTCCCACGCACATCTGACGGATGACCTGTTCGACGCCGCCGACCGAATCGGGGAAATAGGTCTTGTAGAAGTGCAGGACACGCATGGGCTGGGACATGGAGGCAGTCTGGTCAGAGTAAAGAGCGGTAGACGGCGGCGGTCTGGCGCGCCGTCGCGTTCCAGGTCAGCTGGGCGGCGCGCGCCCGCCCGGCCGCGATGCAGCGCGCCCGCACGGCGGGTTCGCGCGCCAGCGCGAGCATGGCGTCGGCGATCGCGCCGGTGTCGAGCGGATCGACCTCCAGCGCCGCGCCGGCCGTCACTTCCGGCAGCGACGTCGTGTTCGACGCGACGACCGGCACGCCGGACGCGAACGCCTCGACGACCGGGATGCCGAAGCCTTCGTACAGCGACGCGAACACGAACACGCCCGCGCCGGCGTACACGTGGCGCAGTTCGGTGTTGTCGGTGAGCCGGTTCAGCCAGACGACGTTCGCCCCGTCCTGCACGGCGGCGGCGATGCGGCGCAGCAGGTCTTCCGAGCGCGCACCGGCACTGCCGACGATGACGAGCTGGCGCTCCGCGCGCACGGCGGGCGGCAGCGACAGGTAGGCGTCCAGCAGGCGCTCGACGTTCTTGCGCGGCTGCAGCGTGCCCACGAACAGGAAATACCCCGGACGCAATCCGTTGGCCTGCAGGGTCATCGCCACGGCATGCGCCGGCGGCGGTGCCAGCCATTCTTCATCCACGCCGCACGGCACGACGGTGATGCGGCGCTCGTCGATGCCGAAGCAGTCGACCAGTTCGTCGATGGCGAAGTGCGACAGCGCGATCACGTGGTCGGCCTTTTGCGCGGCCTTGCGCTGCAGCCAGTTCTTCAGGCCACGCATGCGCGGATTGCACCACTCGGGATGTTTCACGGGCAGCGCATCGTGCAGGCTGGCGACCACGGGGCAATCCATGCGCACGACGCGGTAGTCGGTCACGTGGAACACGTCGACGGGCATGTGCACGCGGTGCGCGTCCGGGGTCACGAGGTCGACGAAGGACGCGCGTTCGAAGGTACGGGGCAACGCTTCGCCCTTCGTCACGGGCCCGGCGCTGCGCAGGCGCGGCCAGGAATACGGCCGCATCGCGCAGCCGGCGTGCGGCAGGTGGCGCAGCAATGCCTGCGTATAGACGCCGATGCCGTCCAGGTGCCCGCCCGTGAAGGCCGGCTCGATCATGGTCGTGCCGATGCCGATGCGCAGGTCCGGCTGCAAGAGCGCATCGTTGGCGGCCTCGGCGGAACCGGGGAGCGCGCGCAGGCGGTCCTGCAGGGCGGGCGTGCCGTCCGGTCGTCGTTTAGGGAGGCCCAGTTCGATCATGGTGGTGTCCAGGCCGGTCGGCACCCTGTTCATGCCTGGTACATCCAGCGCAGCGTGTCGACCAGCGGCGTGGGCTCGATCGTACCGATCGTGCCTGCCAGCTTGGCGTTGCTGCCGGACAGCGTGAGCACCTCGTTGGCGCGCACGAAGGCGGGGTTGACGTGCACTTCGATGCGGTAGCCGGCGATGTCGCTCATCATGTCGATCAGGCTCTCCAGCGAGTGCGAGCGGCCGGAGCAGACATTGAAGACTTCGCCGGCGGGTGCCGCCGCGAGCAGGCGCCGGTAGCTCTTCGCCACCGTGCGCACGTCGGAAAAATCGCGCGCGATCGCCAGGTTGCCCAACTCGATGCGGCGCGCGCCCTTGCGGAAGTGCGACACGATCTTGGGCAGCAGGAAGTTCTCGTTCTGGCCGACGCCCGTGTAGTTGAACGGCCGCGCGATCACGATCGGCAGCTTGTCCATCCACAGGCGCGCCATGTATTCCATCGCGAGCTTGCTGACGGCGTAGTCGTTCGCCGGCGCGGGCGGCACGAATTCGTCGATCACGGGCACCGCGGCGTTGCCGTAGATATTGGCGGACGACGCGAGCAGCACCTTGGACGGCTTGTGCGCGCCGTGCGCCAGCGCTTCCAGCAGGTTACGGGTGCCGACCACGTTGACGCGGTACATTTGCTCGGCGTCGTTGTGGGCCACGAACGCGATGGCGGCCAGGTGGACCACCACGTCCGGCCGCACTTGTTCGATGACGGCGGCCAGCGCGGCGCGGTCGGTCAGGTCGACGGTGAAGATGTCCGGTCCGGTCTCGCTGCCCGGCAACACTGTGCCGAACACGTGATAGCCCGCGGCGGTGAGCTCGCGCGCCATGTAGTAGCCAGTGAAGCCGCGCAGGCCGGTGATGAGGGCGCGCTTGTCCTCGCCTTCCCTGGGCTCAACCATCCGGACGAGGTCTTCCGTGACCATGCGGTTCATGTCAGAACGAAAAACCGGTCTCGTTGCGACGCAGGTCGGCGTCGACCATCATCTGGCACAGCTGTTCGAGCGACGTCTCGGCCTTCCAGCCCAGCTCTTGCTGCGCCTTGGACGGGTCGCCGATCAGCAGGTCGACCTCGGCCGGACGGTAGAACTTCGGCGACACGCGCACGAGCAGCTTGCCGGTGCGGGCGCAATGCCCCGTTTCCTGCTCGCCCTTGCCTTTCCACTCGACGTCGAGGTTGGCGCCGCGGAAAGCCATGGTGACGAAGTCGCGCACCGTTTCGGTGCGGTTGGTGGCCAGCACGAACGTATCGGGCTCGTCGGCCTGCAGGATGCGCCACATGCCTTCCACGTATTCGCGCGCATAGCCCCAGTCGCGCTTGGCGTCCATGTTGCCCAGTTCCAGCACGTCCAGCTTGTTCAGGACGATCTTGGCGACGGAATCCGTGATCTTGCGGGTGACGAACTCGCGGCCGCGCAGTGGCGACTCGTGGTTGAACAGGATGCCCGAGCTGCCGAAGATGCCATAGGACTCGCGGTAGTTCACGGTCATCCAGTGGGCGTACAGCTTGGCGACGCCGTACGGGCTGCGCGGATAGAACGGGGTCGACTCGACCTGCGGCACGGCCTGCACCTTGCCGAACATCTCCGACGTGGAGGCCTGGTAGAAGCGCGCTTTCGGGTGGACGATGCGGATCGCTTCCAGCAGGTTGACGGCGCCGATGCCGGTGATCGAGGCGGTGGTCACGGGCTGATCGAACGAGACGCCGACGAAGCTCTGCGCGGCCAGGTTGTACACCTCGTCCGGACGGGTGGATTCGATCAGGCGGATGCTCGAGGAGAGATCGGTGAGGTCGTATTCGACGAGGTTCAGGTTCGGATGCTGCTCGATACCGAGTTCGGCAATGCGCCAGAAATTAACCGAGCTGGACCGGCGAAAAGTGCCGGTCACGGAGTAGCCCTTTTCCAGGAGCAATTGTGCCAGATAGGCTCCATCCTGCCCGGTAATACCGGTGATCAGGGCCTTTTTTGTTGTTTGCATGTTCTTGGTGATCCAGTGGTGGTCCGTAGCGGCCGCCGCAACAGCCGAGGCGGGTCGGCATGCGGGTCGTCGGCCGCGCTGGCGCGGACCAGATAATTTTCCAACAACCCCGCATTGTAACAGAGTGGTGCTTGGGCCCTTGCACAAAAGAAATCGTGCAAAAGAAGCAATATGTACTCGTCTATTATCGCCTGAAAGCCCGCAAACACGTCGCGTGATTACGCATTGTTACGAGTCCCTCAAGCTTTATTACATATTCACGAAATGTCGGGAACTTCTACATTTCAATGACAAAAGGGCCGCAATGGGCCCTTTTGAGTCATTTCGTCACAGGTGGCAAATCTACAACACAAAGGTGTCGTATCAACGCTCCGAGACGGCGTCGACGACGCACAGCGCCGTCATGTTGACGATGCGGCGGACGGTGGCCGACGGGGTCAGGATGTGCACCGGACGCGCGCAACCCAGCAGCACGGGACCGATGGCGACGCCGCTGCCGGCCGCCGTCTTGACCACGTTGTAGGCGATGTTCGCGGCTTCGATGTTCGGCATGACGAGCAGGTTGGCGTCGCCCTTCAGCGTCGATTGCGGCATGATCTTGGCGCGCAGCTTCGTGTCCAGGGCCGTGTCGCCGTGCATCTCGCCGTCGACTTCCAGGTTCGGGGCCTTTTGCTGGATGAGGCCCAACGCGGCGCGCATCTTCCTGGCCGACGCGCTGTTCGACGTGCCGAAGTTCGAGTGCGACAGCAGCGCCACGCGCGGCGTGATGCCCAGGCGCTCCAGTTCCTCGGACGCCATCAGCGTGATCTCGGCCAGCTCTTCCGCGGTCGGATTCTCGTTGACGTGCGTGTCGACCATCGCGATCTGGCGTTCCTGCGTGATGATGAAGTTCAGCGCCGCATAGACGTTGCTGCCGGCACGCTTGCCCAGCACCTGCTCGATGTACTGCAGGTGCACGTCGGTCGTGCCGTAGGTGCCGCAGATCATGCCGTCGGCGTCGCCCTTGTGGATCATCATCGCGCCGATCAGCGTGTGACGGCGGCGCATCGCCAGCTTGGCGAGGTCTTCCGTGACGCCCTTGCGCATCACCATCTGGTGGTACGACTGCCAGTAATCGCGGTAGCGCTCGTCGAAGTCGGGGTTGATGACGTCGAAGTGCTTGCCCTGCTTCAGGCGCAGGCCGAATTTCTCGATGCGCTTTTCCAGCACGGCCGGACGGCCGACGAGGATCGGGCGGGCCAGGTTCTCGTCGACAACGACCTGCACCGCGCGCAGCACGCGCTCTTCCTCGCCCTCGGCGAAGACGATGCGCTTGCGCTCGGCCGGCGCGCTCTTGGCGATCTGGAACAGCGGCTTCATGAAGCTGCCGCTGCGGTAGACAAATTGCTGCAGGCTCTCGGCGTACGCGGCCAGGTCGGCGATCGGACGGGTGGCGACGCCGCCATCCATCGCCGCCTTGGCGACGGCCGGCGCGATGTGCGTCAGCAGGCGCGGGTCGAACGGCATCGGGATCAGGTATTCCGGACCGAACGACAGGTTCGAGATGCCGTAGGCCGATGCCACGATGTCCGACTGTTCCGCGTGGGCCAGGTCGGCGATCGCGTGCACCACGGCGATTTCCATTTCGCGCGTGATCGTCGTTGCGCCGCAGTCCAGCGCGCCGCGGAACATGTACGGGAAGCACAGCACGTTGTTGACCTGGTTCGGGTAGTCCGAACGGCCGGTGGCGATGATGACGTCGTCGCGGACGGCCTTCGCGTCTTCCGGCAGGATTTCCGGGTTCGGGTTGGCGAGCGCCAGGATCAGCGGGTTCGGCGCCATCTTCGCGACCATTTCCGGCTTGAGCACGCCGCCGGCGGACAGGCCCAGGAAGATGTCGGCGTCCGGGATGATCTCGGACAGCGAACGGGCCGGCGTATCCTGGGCGAAGCGTTCCTTGTCCGGGTCCATCAGCTCGGTGCGGCCCTTGTAGACGACGCCGGCGAGGTCGGTCACGTAAATATTCTCGATCGGGAAGCCGAGGTCGACCGCCAGGTCGAGGCAGGCCAGCGCCGCGGCGCCCGCGCCGGACACGACCATCTTGCACTTCTTGAGATCCTTGCCGACGACCTTCAGGCCGTTCAGGATGGCGGCGCCGACGATGATCGCGGTGCCGTGCTGGTCGTCGTGGAAGACCGGGATCTTCATGCGCTCGCGCAGCTTGCGCTCGATGTAGAAGCACTCGGGCGCCTTGATGTCCTCGAGGTTCACGCCGCCGAACGTCGGTTCCAGCGCGGCGATCACCTCGATCAGCTTGTCCGGATCGGTTTCGTTGATCTCGATGTCGAACACGTCGATGCCGGCGAACTTCTTGAACAGCACGCCCTTGCCTTCCATGACCGGTTTCGAGGCAAGCGGGCCGATGTTGCCGAGGCCGAGGACGGCGGTACCGTTCGAGATGACCGCGACGAGGTTGCCGCGCGCCGTATATTTATAGGCGCTGGCGGGGTCCTTGACGATTTCTTCGCAGGGCGCGGCGACGCCCGGCGAGTACGCCAAAGCCAGGTCGCGCTGGTTCAGGACGGATTTGGTCGGGGTGACGGCGATCTTGCCGGGAGAGGGAAACTGGTGGTACTCGAGCGCGGCAGCCCGCAGTTGTTGACGTAGTTCTTCTTTTTTATCGATTGACGAATCCATGCTTTGCAGCCTTCCTGAACTAACCGGGGGTCTCCGATTTTAGCAGAGTGTCACCGCGAACCGTCTACGTATTTCTTGGTATCGACAGTCGTGACCGGAGGCAGGTAGCATGGCACCTGCCTCCGCTTCCCGCCCCGTTCCGCTTCAGGCAGGCGCTTTCGGGAAGTCCACCACCGTGTCGTTGATGCGGTTCAGCAGGTTCGTGAACGTGATGCTGCTGATCGCGAAGATCGTGTCCACCACCTGCGTATCCGTGTAGCCGGCCGCCTTGAACGCATCCACCACCGGCTGCGGCACGGTGCCGCGGGTGCCCGCCACTTCACGCACGAACGTCGACAGCGCGTCCAGTTTCGCATCGCCGCCCGGGTTGCCGTTGACGTTACCCTTCCTTGCGGCGAGGATTTCCTCCGGGCTCAGGCCGGCCATCTTGCCCATCAGCGTATGCGCGGCCAGGCAATAATCGCAACCGCTCACTTCGCTGACGGCCAGCTTGATCACCTCGATCTCTTTTTTCGACAGGCTCGTGTCGGCCAGCTTCGCATCGAAGCCCAGCAGCGCCTCCAGGGCCACGGCGCTGTTGCTGCCGATCGTGTCGTACGCGTTCGGGACCTTGCCCAGTTTCGCTTTGATGGCGGTAAAGAGTTCGGCGGTACGGCCGGTGGCGTTGGTACCCAGTGCGTTAAGACGGCTCATGATCTTTCCTTTCGTTGTGGGTTGGTGTGGAAAGAAGTCTAGGCCTCTGGACCAGCACGATGAATGCCCGGATGCTGCGATAATTTGCCCAATCGTCTCATCTGATAAAGACATGGATACCCTGAGCCGCCTGCTGTCGCTGTACACGATCCGCACCTCCCTCGACATCCGCTGCGAACTCGCGGCGCCCTGGGTGCTGGACGAACCCGCCGCGACGCCGGGCGTGGCGCCGTTCCACGTGATCGTCGAGGGCGGCGCGCGCGTCGACGTCCCCGGCCACGACACGCTGGACCTTGCGACGGGCGACGTCGTCGTCTTCCCCGGCGGCAGCGCGCACCGCCTGCACGCCGGGCCGGCCGCGGACGCCGCCCCGGTGCGATCGCTCGGCGCCGACGGCCCGCTGCAACGCAAGGGCAACGAAGGCAATGGTCCCGCCACGGCGATCCTGTGCGGCAGCTTCGTGTTCGACGGCGCCGCGCGCCAGGCCCTCGCGCGCGCCCTGCCCGACGTGATGGTCGTGCGCGCCAGCCGCGCCGATGACTTCCCCGGCCTGCACGCGCTCGTGCGGCTGCTGCAGCACGAGACGACGCAGGTGCGGCCCGGCGGCGACATCGTCGTCGCCCAGCTGTCGGGCGCCCTGTTCGCGCTGCTGCTGCGCGCCTGGCTGGCCGGAACCGGTCACGAGGCGCCCGGCCTGTTCGCCATCCTGGCCGACCGCCGCCTGGGCAACGCGCTCGCCCGCATGCTGGAATCGCCCGAACGGCCGTGGAAGGTGGAAGACCTGGCCGAGGCGTGCCACATGTCGCGCGCCACGTTCGCCCGCCTGTTCGCGCGCCTGTGCGGCATGCCGCCGGCCGACATGCTGACCCAGCTGCGCATGGCGCGCGCCGCCCGCGCCCTGCTGCAGGGAGAGGGCGCCGTCGGCGACGTCGCGCTGGCCGTCGGCTACCAGTCGGAAGCGGCGTTCAATCGCGTGTTCAAGCGCCACTACGGGATCGGACCTGGCGGCTACCGGCGCGCGGCCCACGTGGCGACGGTCACGGATTAGAATCGCGGCATGCTCTCCGAATTCGATCTCATCAAATGCTACTTCCAGCGCGACCGCGCGCCCGGTCCCAACACCTTCCTGGGCATCGGCGACGATTGCGCGCTGCTGTCCCCCACGCCCGGCAAGGTGCTGGCCATCTCGTCCGACATGCTGGTCGAGGACCGCCATTTCTTTGCCGGCGCCGACCCGTTCACGCTCGGGCACAAGTGTCTCGCCGTGAACCTGTCGGACCTCGCCGCGATGGGCGCGCGGCCGCTCGGCTTCACGCTGGCGCTGTCGCTGCCGGCGGCGGAACCCGACTGGCTCGACGCCTTCTCGCGCGGCCTGTTCGCGCTGGCCGACGCCCACGGCTGCGAGCTGGTCGGGGGCGACACGACCAAGGGCCCGCTGAACGTGTGCATCACGATCTTCGGCGAGCTGGCGCCCGGCCAGGCACTGCGGCGCGACGCCGCGCGCGCGGGCGACGACATCTGGATCTCGGGCACGCTGGGCGATGCGCGCCTGTGGCTGGCCGCGCGCCGCAGCGAGGTCGCGCTGGATGCCGCCGACCACGCCGCCACCGGCCAGCGCATGCACGCGCCCACGCCGCGCGTGGCGCTCGGGCGCCTGCTCGCGGAAGGCGGCCTCGCGCATGCCGCGCTGGACATCTCGGACGGCCTCGTGGGCGATTTGAAGCACATCCTGACCGCGTCGCGCGTGGGCGCCGTGCTGGACGTGGACGCGCTGCCGGCCGGCCCGGCGCTGGCCCGCCAGCCGATCGGACTACGCCGCCGCTTCGCCGCGGCCGGCGGGGACGATTACGAACTGTGCTTCACGGCGCCGGTGGCGCAGCGCGATGCGATCGTGGCCGCCGGCGCGGCCAGCGGGACGGCGGTGACGCGGGTGGGGTCGATCACTTCCGAACGGGGCTTGCGTCTCGTCGATGCGGACGGCACAGATCTCGATCTGCGGCTGGCCGGCTGGGATCACTTCAGCCCGGGCTAGCTTTCGCGCGGGCTCGTAATTGATGCCGCTGGCATCAATTACCCCGCCCTACGATGTCGCGTAGCCGGCAGGGTGGGCATTTGAGGCCGGGGGCCTCAAATGAAACGTGCCCACGCGTTCACGCCGCTTCCTCGTCCCCGCGCGGCGTCTTGCGGTCATCGTACGGACCGTGCGTGAGCCAGTACTGGCGGAACGCGAGCCGCACGTTGTCGCGCAATTCCGTCTCGTTCCACGGTTTCGTGTAGAAGCGGTAGATGGCGCCCCGGTTGATCGAATCGAGCACCGTCTCCACGCCCGTGTAGCCGGACAGGATGATGCGCATCGTGTCCGGATACATCTCCTTGACCTTGCTGAGGAATTCGGTGCCGTTCATCACGGGCATCTTCTGGTCGCACAGGATCACCTGCACGTGGTACAGCGCCAGCAATTCGAAGCCCTCGGCCGGCGACGCGGCCGTCAGCACGCGGTAGTTGTCGCGCCTGAACAGCCGGTGCAGCGCGGCCAGCACGTTGACGTCGTCGTCCACCAGCAGCAGCGTCTGGACGTTGCGGTCGTCCTCCGCCGGGCGCGTCGGCTGGGCGCGGTTCTCCAGCACCAGCCGGGCCAGGTCGGCCGGCGGCAGCGCGCGCGAAAAATGAAAACCCTGGATCTCGTCGCAGCGGTGGCGGCGCAGCAGCGCCATCTGCGCGCGCGATTCCACGCCCTCCGCGATCACCTGCATGTGCAGGCTGTGCGCCATGCTGATGATGGCCAGCGCGATCGCGGCGTCGTCCGGGTTCGTCGTGATGTCGCGCACGAACGCGATGTCGATCTTCAGCTTGTCGATCGGGAAGCGCTTCAAGTACGCGAGGCTCGAATAGCCGGTGCCGAAATCGTCGATGGCGATGCGGATGCCCAGTGCTTTCAAGCGCTCCAGCACTTGCACCGTGTGCTCGAAGTTCGACATCAGCGCGCTTTCCGTCAGCTCCAGTTCGAGCAGGCCCGGATCCACGCGGTGCTCCGCCAGCGCCGCGCGGATGTCGCCTTCCAGGTCGCCCTCGACGAACTGGCGGCTCGACACGTTGACGGCCACGCGTACGTCGCGCACGCCCTCCGCATTCCACGCGGCGATCTGGCGGCAGGCCTCGTCGATGATCCACGCGCCCACGCGCACGACCATGCCCGTGTCTTCCATGACGGGCACGAATTCGGCCGGGTACACGAGGCCGACGCCGGGACGGCGCCAGCGCAGCAGCGCCTCCACGCCGGTCACGCGGCCCGTGTTCAGGTCCAGCTTGGGCTGGTAGTGCAGCTCGAACTGCTCGCCGTCGATGGCCGCGCGCAGCGCCAGTTCGAGGTCGAGCCGCGCCAGCACCTGCACGTTCATCCCGGCCGTGAAGAAGCGGTAGCCGTCGCGGCCCGCCTCCTTCGCGCGCACCATCGCCACGTCCGCGTATTTCACCAGCGTGCCCGGGTCCGTGGCGTCGTCCGGGTACATCGCGATGCCGATGCTGGCCGTCAGCACGGCCTGCTGGCCGTTCAGGTCGAACGGGGCGCGCAGCGCCTCGCGCACCTCGTTGGCGACGCTGACCGCTTCGTCCTCCGTCTGCTCGCGCGTCATCGTCAGGATCAGCGCGAACTCGTCGCCACCGAGCCGGCCGATCGTGTCGCGCAGGCGTACGCAGCGCACCAGTCTCGTGCTGAACTGGCGCAGCAGCTCGTCGCCCAGCGCGGGGCCGAGCGAGTCGTTGACGATTTTAAAGCGGTCGAGCGTGATGAACAGCACGGCGATACGCCAGTTCTTGTCTTGCGCGAGTTCGATGGCGTCGCGCAGCGTGTGGAAGAACAGGCTGCGGTTCGGCAGGCCGGTCAGGCTGTCGTAGTTCGACATGTGCTTCAGGCGCTGCGCGGCCTGCAGGCGCTCGCTGATGTCGCGCGCGACAGCGATCAGGATGCGGTGGCTGTTGTCCTGCTGCTGCAGCTGCCAGCTGATCTCGACCGGCACCGCGCCCTGCCCGTCCGCGCGCAGCAGCTCCGTCTCGACGATGTCGTGCTCGCGCGACGTGGACGCCGGGTCCGCATAGCGTTCGAGCTGAGCGCGTTCCGCGAGGCCCAGCGCCACCGGATCGATGCGCAGCAGCGCCTCGCGCGAAAAACCCAGCATGCGGCAGGCGCCGTCGCTGACGTCGACCATCGCCATCGTGCGCGCGTCGACGAGGAAGATGGCGTCGGTGGTCGCGTCCATCGCGCCGCGGAAGCGCTGCAGCTCGGCCGTCCGCTCGCGCACCGTGCGCTCCATGCGCGCGCCGTAGTCCTGCGACTCCTTGTGGAACAGCCGCACTTCGAGCAGGTTGCGGATGCGCGTCAGGACCTCCACCGTGTCGAACGGCTTGCCGATGAAGTCGCGCGCGCCCGCTTCCAGCGCGGCCAGCTTCTTGTCCGGCTCCGCCGTCACCACGAGCACGGGCAGCCAGGACTCGCGCTCCATCGGCTTCAACGCTTCCATCACCTGGAAGCCGTCCATGTGCGGCATCTGCAGGTCGAGGATGATCAGGTCGTAGCGATGCTGCAGGTGCAGCGCGGCGACCTGGCGCGGGTCGGTGGTGCTGGCGACGTGCTCGTAGCCGCTGGTCTTGAGCAGGAACTCGAGCAGCTGCACGTTCACCGGTTCGTCGTCGACGACGAGGATGTGCGCGTGGCGGATGTCGGTGGCGGAAATCATGGGGTCGTCCTCATTCGGGCTGACAGTACGGCGTCGATGGCCTCGTTGAACTGGCCGATGTCGATCGGCTTGGTCAGGTAGTACGTGAAGCCGGCCGCCAGCGCGCGGTCGATGTCGGCGCGCATGGCGTTGGCGGATACCGCGATGGCCGGGATCCGCGCGGTCTCGGGTTCGCGGCGCAGCTGCGCCAGGACCTCGAACCCGGAGAGGCCGGGCAGGTTCAGGTCCATCAGGATGACGTCGGGTTTCTGGCTGCGCGCGAGCGACAGGCCGAAGTGGCCGTCCGGCGCGCTCACGAGGCGCAGGTCGGACCGGAAGCGCACGATCTCCTGCACGAGCTTCAGGTTGGCCGGATTGTCTTCGATGTACAGCACCGTATGCGGCTCTCCGGGTCCGGTGCCGTCCGCCCGGACGGGCACCGACCGCGCGGCAGGCGGGGCGGCAGGCGACGCGCCATCCGTACCGGCGACGGCCAGCTCGATCCAGAACACGCTGCCCACGCCGGGGCTGCTGGTCACGCCGATCTCGCCGCCCATCAGCTCGACGAGGCGGCGCGTCACCACGAGGCCGATGCCCGTGCCTTCCTGCGTGCCTGCTTCCTGGCCCAGGCGGTTGAAGGGCTGGAACAGGCCCGCGACCTGTTCAGGGCTCAAGCCCATGCCCGTGTCCTGCACCGACAGGCGCAGGCGCTGCGGCGCCGGTTGCGCGCAATCGACGACGATGGCGCCGCCGTCGCGGTTGTACTTCACCGCGTTCGACAACAGGTTCAGCAGGACCTGCTTCAGGCGCGTACGGTCGGCCAGCAGGCGCGCCGCCGGCGCCTCCGGGAACAGCACGCGCACGCCGCGCGCGGCGGCCAGCGGCGCGATCATGCCCTCGCATTCGGCGAGCACCTCGGCCAGCAGCACCGGTTCCATCGACAGGCTCACGGCCCCTGCCTCGACCTTGGCCAGGTCGAGGATCTCGTTGATCAGGGTGAGCAGGTGTCGGCCGGATTTCAGGATATGGCCGGAGAATTCGAGCTTCTGCTCCGGCGTCGTCGGCATGTCCTTCGATGCCAGGATCTGCGCGAAGCCGAGGATGGCGTTGAGCGGCGTGCGCAGCTCATGGCTCATCGACGACAGGAACGCGGACTTGGCCTGGTTGGCATTCCGCGCTTCGTCGATCGCGAGTCCCAGTTCCGAATTGGCGAGCTCCAGCTGGGCCGTGCGTTCCTGCACGCGCGCTTCCAGGCCTTCGTTCAGGCGCGCGATCTCGCGGTTCGAGTCTTCGAGCGCGCGCGTGCGCTGCTCGATCTCGGTCAGCATCGCGTTGAAGGAGTCGACGAGTTCCGCCGCCTCGTCCTCGCTGATGCGCGGCGCGCGCCGCGAATAGTCGCGCCGCGCCACGACTTCGCGCGCGATGCGGGTGATGGCATCGATGGGCGTCGTGATCGTGTGGCCGAGGCGGCGCACGAGCAGCCACGCGGTGAACAGGGCCAGCACCGTCACGCACGCGCAGATGACGAGGTAGTCGCGCATGCGTTCCATCAGCTGGTTTTCCGAGCGCAGGTAGACGGTGCCGAGCAGGTCGCCGTTTTCGCTGATCGGCTTGTACAGCACCAGTTCGTCGCCGCGCCCGACATAGGTTGCCGTGCCGCCCGCATGCACGGACCGGCCGCCCTTCGCGGGCCGCACCGGGAACGTGCTGTCCGCGCCGGGCGCCACATAGGTCGCGAACAGCGCGCCCTTCTCGTCGTAGATCGCGGCGGCGCGCACCGACGGCCGGCTGCGCAGCAGGGCCAGGTTCTCGCGCGCGAGGCGCGCGTCGTCGAAGGCCAGCGCGGCCGACGTCATGTGCCCCACCAGTTCGGCCTGCGTCGCGAGGTCGGTCAGCAGCGCGTGTTTATAGCTGCGCAGGTCGTAGACGACGACGGTGCCGACGGACACGGCCAGCGCGGCGAGCGTCGTCGACATCACGATCGTGACGAGTTTTTCGCGGATGGAGCGGCGCGGACGGATCATGGCATCACCACGTCGCCAGCGCCAGCAGGCGCGCGCTGATGCGCAGCTGCGCGGCCATCGCTTCGAGCCGGTCGATGCGCAGCCGCAGGCGGTCCCCGTCCGCCACGAGTCCGACGACGCAACCGGGTGCGGGGACGCCGTCGCACACCGTCAATACGGGCTGGCTGCGCACGGCCGCGAGCAACCGGCCGCGCGCGGGCGACGCGGCCACGTACAGGACGTGCAGGCCGGGCGGCAGCGCGCGCGGGTCGACGCGCCGGACCGCCAGCGCGCGGCCATGCACGAGGCGGCCCGTCATGAATTGTGCGGCTTCGATGGCCAGCGCGTCGTTACCGGCGACGCCGACCAGCAACGGACTGCCGGCGTGCGCGAACGCGGCGTCCGGCCAGTCGACGAACGTGGCCACACGGTACAGGTAGGCCGCCTTGAGCTTGTGCTCAGGCGCGCCAAGGGGGCCTGTGCCGGCGTGGGCGGCACCCGCGAGGATCAGCAGGCACAGCGCCGCCCGGCGGACAGGCCGCGCGGCTGCGCGTGAAAAGACCATCATGAGTATGCCGGCCCCGGATGGTCATGCGCGAAACGGTCGAGCGGCATGCGAGGTCCTGGTTCGGTCAATGAACAACAAGCGGGCCAGCCCGCAAGGCGAGCAGGATAGCAGCACGACCGGGGACGATGTCGCACGGAACGGGGCCTGTCATTTACAGCGGTAAAGACATTTGCGTTTGTAAGGACGCTAAAGGCATAACCGCAAGAATGGCTTTTCGTTAAGATTCCGATGCCGCAGGGCGGGAAGGCGCGCTAGAATGGACGCGAGCGCGCAGCGGAACGTTTCCGCGACCGGCACACGGCGGCGCACTCGGTTGGATCCTGGAGACCTGGCGGTTCTCTGCTACCGCCATTACAAGGAGGAGCGACACGTGACGAACGACATCATCGACCTGGCCACCCGTGTAGGCCGGGCACTCGAATCCAAGAACCTGCTGCTGGCCACGGCCGAATCCTGCACCGGCGGCGGCGTCTCCCAGGCCATCACGGAAATCCCCGGCTCGACCGGCTGGTTCGAATGCGGTTTCGTGACGTATTCGAACGCCTCCAAGACGGAGATGCTGGACGTGCCGGCCGCGCTGATCGCGCAATTCGGTTCCGTCAGCGAGGAAGTCGCGGGCGCGATGGCCGAGGGCGCGGTCGCCAACAGCAACGCCGACGTGGCCGTGTCCACGACCGGCATCGCCGGCCCGACCGGCGCCGTGCCCGGCAAGCCCGTGGGCACGGTGTGCTTCGGCTGGTCGAAGGGCGACACGACGTACACCGAACGCCTCGTATTCTCCGGCGACCGCCACGCGGTCCGCGAGCAGACGGTGGCGCACGCGCTGGCCGGCCTCTTGCGGCTGCTCGAGTAAGGATGCGCCGTCTGGCCGCGGCCGCGCTCCTGGCGGCCGCTTCCTTGAACGCGGCCGCAGCAAGCCCGGACCAGGGCATCACCGTGTACGCGGCCGGCGACATCGCGCGCTGTGCATACCGCGATCCGGCGTATTCGGGCGCGGCCGACACGGCCGCCACCGTCGCCGCCGGCCTCGCGCAGGACCCGCTGGCCGTCGTGCTGGCGCTGGGCGACCTGACCTATCCGCGCGGCGCCATGAAGGAGTTCACCGGCTGCTATGCGCCGACGTGGGGCCGCTTCAAGGACCGCACGTGGCCCGCACCCGGCAACCACGAGTACTACACGCCGGGCGCGAAGCCCTATTTCGACTGGTGGGGGGCGCGCGCCGGCCGCGGTTACTACAGCTTCGAGCTGGGCACCTGGCACATCATCTCGCTGGACAGCAACGTCGCCCCGGCCCAGCACGCGGCCCAGCTGGACTGGCTGCGCGCCGACCTCGCCGCCCACCCCGCGCGCTGCACGCTCGCCTACTGGCACCATCCGCTGTACAGCTCGGGCGGCCACGGCAGCATCCCGAAGATGCGCGACGCCTGGCAGCTGCTGTACGCGGCCGGCGCCGAGCTGGTGCTGTCCGGCCATGACCACGACTACGAACGCTTCGCCCCGCAGGATGCGGATGGCCGGCTCGACCCGACGCACGGCATCCGCCAGTTCGTCGTCGGCACCGGCGGCGCGTATCCGACGCCGTTCCTGTTCACCGTCGCGCACAGCGAAGTCCGCGACAGCAACCGCACCGGCGTGCTGCGCCTGCGCCTGTACGCGGGCGGGTACGGCTGGGAATTCGTCGAGTCGACGCGGCTCGCGTCCTTCAGCATCGCCCCACCCGACCGCGGCAGCGCCGCCTGTCATTAAAACAACGGAGCCCGCATGACACGCCTCCTCTCCTGTTTTTCCCTGCTGCTCCTCCTCGCAGGGCCGGTGGCAGCGGCCGAGGTGCCCGAGGTCCGCTACGACAAGACGACGCTGCCCAACGGCCTGGAAGTGATCCTCGTCGAGGACCACCGCCTGCCCAACGTTGCGGTCAACATCTGGTACCACGTCGGCCCCGCCAACGAGGCGCCAGGGCTCACCGGCTTCGCCCACCTGTTCGAGCACATGATGTTCGCCGGGACGCGGCACCTGCCGCGCGGCCTCGCCGACCGCCTGCTGGAAGGCGCCGGCGCCACCGACAGCAACGGCAGCACGGACTACGACCGCACCAATTACTACGACACGGTACCGTCGAACCAGCTCGAACTCGCGCTGTGGGTCCACGCCGACCGCATGGGCTACCTGCTCGACGTGCTGGATCAGGCGGCGCTGTCGAACCAGCAGGACGTCGTGCGCAACGAGCGCCGCCAGAGCGTCGAGAACCGCCCCTACGGCGTCGTCGAGGAAGCGCTGAACCACGCGCTGTTCCCGAAGACGCACCCGTATTACGCCGCCGTCATCGGCTCGCACGCCGACATCCAGAACGCGAAGCTGGCCGACGTGCGCGATTTCTTCAAACGCTACTATGGCCCGAACAACGCCAGCATCGTGATCGCCGGCGACATCGACAAGGCCAAGACGCGCGCCCTCGTCGCCAAATACTTCGGCAGCTTCAAAAAGAGTCCGCCCGTCGTGCATCCGAAGGTCGCGACACCCGCCATCGCGCGCGAGCGCCGCATCACGGTGCCGGACCGCGTGGAGCTGCCGCGCCTGTACATGGCGTGGCTCACGCCGCCGGCCTTCCAGCCGGGCGACGCCGAGCTGGCGGTGACGGCACAGATCCTCGCGGGCGGCAAGTCGAGCCGCCTGTATAAAACCCTCGTGTACGAACGGCAGATCGCGCAGGAAGCGGCGGCCGCGCAGAATTCCAACGCGCTGACGTCGACCTTCATCGTCGACGCGACCGCGCGCCCGGGCCACGAACCGTCCGAGCTGGAGACGGCGATCGATGCGGAACTCAAGGCGCTGCGCGACACGGGACCGTCCGAGCAGGAAGTCGAACGCGCCCGCAACACGATCGAGACGGCGATGCTGACGTCGATCGAGAAGCTGGGCGGCACGGGCCTCGCGAACCAGATCAACCAGTACAACCAGTACACGGGCGACCCGGGCTACCTGCCGAAGGACATCGAGCGCCTGCGCCGCGTCACCGCCGCCGACGTGCGCCGCGTCGCGCAGGCCTACCTGCAGCCGAACGCGCGCGTGATCGTCGCCGGCGTGCCGGGCAAGCCGGACCTCGGCCCCGACGTGCCGGCGCCGCCACCGCCCCAAGTCTCGAAGACCGGCAAGATCGACCGCGCCGCCGGCATCAACCGCGACGAGGCGTGGCGCCGCACGCCGCCGAAACCGGGACCGGCGCCGCGCTTCACGCTGCCGCAGGGCGACGCGTTCAAGCTGCCGAACGGGCTGACGGTCATCGTCCACCCGAACCCCGCGCTGCCGCTCGTGGCGGCGGAACTGGTCGTGAAAAGCGGCTCCGACGCCAATCCATCCGACCAGCCGGGCCTCGCCGGCTTCACGGCGCAGATGCTGGACGAAGGCACGGCCACCCGCAGCGCGCCGCGCATCGCCGACGAGATCGCGCAGCTCGGCGCCTTCCTCGGCAGCGGGAGTACGGCGGACGCGTCGACCGTGTCGCTGCTCGCGCTGCGTTCCACGTTCCCGCAGGCGCTGGACGTGTTGGCCGACGTCGTGCTGCACCCGGCCTTCCCGACCGCGGAAGTCGAACGCCAGCGCGCCTCCCGCATCGGCGAACTGACGCAGCAGCGCGACGATCCCGCCCTCGTCGCCGTCGTCGCCGCGGCCGGTGCGTTGTACGGCCCGGATCACCCGTACGGCTACGGCCAGCTGGGCACGGAACAGGCGATCCGCGCGACGACGCGCGAAGACCTCGTGCGCTTCTGGCGCCGCCACTACCTGCCGGGCAATGCGGCCCTCGTCGTCTCCGGCGACATCACGGCGGACGAGTTGCGCACGCTGGCAACGGCCCGCTTCGGCGGCTGGGAACGCGCCGATGCTGCCGTGACGTCGGTCGGCGATCCTGCCGGCACCAAGGCGCGCCTCGTCGTCGTCGACAAGCCGGGCACGCCGCAGACGGCGCTGCGCGTGACGACGATCGCGGCCGCGCGCAGGACGCCGGACTATCCGGCCATGCAGGTCATGAACGCGGCGCTGGGCGGCCTGTTCTCGAGCCGCATCAACCTCAACCTGCGCGAAGACAAGGGCTACAGCTACGGCGTGTTCTCGGCGTTCCGCTACGACCGCACACCGGGCCCGTTCACCATCGCGGGCAGCGTGCGCACGGATGTCACGGGGGCTTCCATTTCCGAGATCTTCAGGGAAGTGAACGGCATGCGCGCCAAGCCGCTGCCTGCGGCCGAACTGGCGGGCGCGCGCGACTCGCAGGTGTATTCGCTGCCGGGACAGTTCGAAACGAACAGCGGCATCGGGGCGAGCCTGGCCGAGACTTTCGTGTTCGACCTGCCGGCGGATTACTGGCGCACCCTGCCCGACCGGTTCCGCGCCGTGACGGCGGCGCAGGTGCAGGCGGCGGCGCAGAAATACCTGAAGCCTGATCAGCTGAAAGTCATCGCCGTCGGGGATCGCGCGGCGATTCTGCCGCAGTTGCAGAAGCTTGGGTTGGGGCAGCCGGAGGTGCGGGACGTGGATGGGCAGGTGCCGTAACGCTCCGGTAACACCAACTTCCGCGTGGGCACGGGGTGCCCACTCTACCCGTGCGCCGCTCGATTCGTAGGGTGGGCGCCCCGAGCCCGCCAAACGCGCGAGTCTTCATTACACCTTCGCCACGTCGGTACGATATCCCTTGCGCCCGCCACGTCTATGCGCTTAACATGTGAACAGTTCTTCAAACGTTAAGCATGAGCATCCCACCCGACATCGACAATGCGGTCGACGAACTCGCCGACCTGTTCCACCTGCTGGGCGACCCCACGCGGTTGCGGATCGTGCTCGCCTGCCTGGCGCAGCCGACGGCCGTGGGCGATATCGCCGGCGCGTTGAACCTGTCCAGTTCGCTGGTCAGCCACCACTTGCGCCTGTTGCGCGCGGCCCGCATCGTCAAGGCGGAGCGCCAGGGCAAGCAGGTGTTCTATGCGGCCGCCGATGCCCACATCAGCGGCCTGCTTTCCAATATGTTCGAACACATCGCCGAACCCACCACCGGACTGGACGCATGAGTCACCACCATTCCCACGGCCATGGACATGGCCACCATCATCACCCGACGCCGGGCGACAACGGCCGCGCGTTCGGCATCGCGATCGGCCTGAACACCGCGTTCGTCGCCATCGAATTCATCTACGGCTTCATCGCCAACTCGACGGCGCTGATGGCCGATGCCGGCCACAACCTGTCCGACGTGCTGGGTCTCGGCCTCGCCTGGGGCGCCGCGCTGCTGACGAAGAGCGCGCCCACGCGCCGTTTCACGTACGGCATGCGCGGCACGACCATCCTGGCCGCCCTCGCCAACGCCCTGCTGCTGATGGTGGCCTGCGGCGCCATCGCATGGGAAGCCGTGCATCGCTTCGCCCATCCGGAACCGGTGGCCGGCACGACGGTGTCCATCGTCGCCCTCGTCGGCGTGCTGATCAACGGCTTCTCGGCCTGGCTGTTCGTGGCCGGCAGCAAGGACGACATCAACGTGCGCGGCGCCTACCAGCACATGGCGGCGGATGCCTTGCTGTCGCTTGGCGTCGTCATCTCCGGCGTCGTGATCATCTACACGGGCTGGTCGTGGCTCGACCCGGTCGTCAGCCTCGTGCTCGTCGTCGTGATCGTCGTGGGGACGTGGTCGCTGCTCAAGGAATCGATCCAGATGGTGCTGGCGGGCGTGCCGGCCAGTGTCGACGCGACGGGCGTCACGGCCTTCCTGGCCGCGCAACCCGGCGTGACCGAAGTGCACGACGTCCACATCTGGGCGATGAGCACGACGGAAACGGCCCTCACGGCCCACCTCGTGATGCCGGGCGGCTATCCGGGCGATGCGGCCATCGACGAGATCGTCGGGCACCTGCGCGAGGATTTCGCCATCCATCACTGCACGCTGCAGGTGGAGCAAGGGACGACCAAGCACAGCAGTTGCTGCCTGCACGATGGGCCGGAGGCGCATGACGATCACGATCACGATCACGATCATGATCATGACCATCATCACGGTCACTCACACGCACACTAAATAAAACGGCCCGCATGCAAGCGGGCCGTTTTTACATGGAAAGCCTGATCAGCCGGCCAGGTTCGCGTACAACGCCGTACTGAGATAGCGCTCGCCGAACGACGGAATGATCGTCACGATCAGCTTGCCCGCATTTTCCGGCCGTTTGGCGACCTGGATCGCGGCCCACAGGGCAGCGCCGGACGAGATGCCGACCAGCAGCCCCTCCTCGCGCGCGGCCGCACGAGCCGTCTCGAAAGCATCCTCGTTCTTGACGGTGATGACTTCGTCGTAGGCTTTCGTGTTCAGCACGTCCGGAATGAAGCCGGCGCCGAGGCCCTGGATCGGGTGCGGGCCCTTCGTGCCCTTCGACAGGATCGGCGACGCTTCCGGTTCCACGGCGATGGCCTGGAACGACGGCTTCCTCGCCTTGATCACTTCGGCCACGCCCGTGATCGTGCCGCCCGTGCCGATGCCGGCCACGAGGATGTCGACCTTGCCGTCGGTATCGCGCCAGATTTCCTCGGCCGTCGTGCGGCGGTGGACTTCCGGGTTGGCGGGATTGTTGAACTGCTGGGGCATGAAGCAGTTCGGGTCGGCCGCGACGATTTCCTCGGCGCGGCGGATGGCGCCCAGCATGCCTTCCGGCCCCGGCGTGAGCACCAGTTCGGCGCCGTAGGCGCGCAGCAGCATGCGCCGTTCGTTGCTCATCGTTTCCGGCATGACGAGGCGGCAGCGGTAGCCGCGCGCCGCGCACACCATTGCCAGCGCGATGCCCGTGTTGCCGCTGGTGGGCTCGACGATGATGGTGTTCGGGCCGATCTTGCCGGCCTGCTCGGCCGCTTCGATCATGGCCCAGCCGATCCGGTCCTTCACGCTGTGGGCCGGATTGTAGAACTCGAGCTTGGCGGTGAGATCGGCGCCGGCGCCCTGCGCCAGGCGGCGGATCCGCACCAAGGGGGTATTGCCGATCAGTTCCGTCACGTCGTTCGCGATACGCATGCAGTTCTCCCGTTGATGAGTTTTGACTTAAGAAAACATCGAAAAACCTACTGCGCGTTGCACTGTCGGTCTTCGATGCTCGCTGTACTAGCGTACAGCTGCGCTTCTCAACCGACATTGCTGCCGCTCGTGACGGTTTTTCGAGGTTCCCTTACTTGACCTTCAGGAGTTCGACGTCGAAGATCAGGTCGGAATCCGGCGGAATGGAACCGCCGCCTGCGCCGCGCTTGCCGTACGCGAGTTCGCTCGGGATGATCAGCGTGCGCTTGCCGCCCACCTTCATGCCCTGCACGCCCTGCTCCCAGCCCTTGATGACCTGGCGCGCGCCGAGCTGGAACTCGAGCGGTTCGCGGCCCGCGTCCAGCGACGAGTCGAATTTGCGGCCGCGCTGCCTGGCGGCCAGCGGCTTGTAGAACCAGCCCGTGTAGTTGACGACGACCGTGCTGCCGACGCTGGCTTCGGCACCCTTGCCGATCACGTGGTCGACGACCTGCACCTTCGGCCCTTGCTGTTCCTGGCCAGCGGGCGTCGGGTCGACGGGATTGTTCGGGTTGCCGGGATGGGCCGCGTTGGCGGTGGCCTGGGCCGGGTCCTTGGGACCTTGCAGGCCGTCGCCGGCCTGCTGGGATGCGTCCTGCGCGTTGGCGGCGACGGCCGCCAGCAGCAGGCTCGCGAGGGCGATACGACGGATCATGGAGCCTCTTTTCACGAATCAGTAAAAAACTGATCCTATGATAACAAGGCCTCCTCGGGTTGCACAGCGTCGACGGATTCGGTTACATGATCCGGCACCGGCACGGCATTCGCCTCCTCCGCCATCTTGCGCAACATGTGGCCGGCCGCGACCATGCCGAACGTCGCGGTGACGACCATGCTCGAGCCGAAGCCGGCGCAGTTCAGGCCCGTGATGCTGTTCGCGTCGACTTCGCAGGCGTCGCCGTCGCCGGACTGCGGGTAGCGCAGCGGTTCCATCGAGAACACGGCGTCGATGTGGTACTTGTTCTTTTCGCCGCGCGCGAAGCCGTAGCGGGCACGCAGGATCTTGCGCACTTTCTTCAGCAGCGGTTCCTGCTCGGTACGGGCGAGGTCGCGCACTTCGATTTTGGTCGGATCCAGTTGGCCGCCGGCGCCGCCGATGACGATCAGCGGGATCGCATGCTGGCTGCAGTACGCGATCAGCGCGGCCTTGGCCTTGACGCTGTCGATCGCGTCGACGACGTAGTCGAAACCGTCGGTGCCGATCATCTGCGGAATGTTGTCCGGATCGATGAAGTCTTCGACGAGATCGACCTGGCAGTACGGATTGATGAGCGCGATGCGCTGTTTCAGCGCCTCGATCTTGGGCATGCCGACCGTGGTCGACAGGGCCTGGATCTGCCGGTTGATGTTGGATTCGGCCACGTTGTCGAGGTCGATGAGCGTGAGCCGGCCGACGGCGCTGCGGGCCAGCGCCTCGACGATCCAGGAGCCGACGCCGCCGACGCCGACCACGCAAACGTGCGCCGCACGGAACCGTTCCAGTGCACGCTCGCCGTAGAGGCGGGCAATGCCGCCGAAGCGCCGCTCGAAGTCGACGTCATCGAAGAGGGAGGTGGAAATCGTAGTCATGATCCCTTCATTTTACCGGACGGAATGGCGCTCATTGCTCTAAAATAACTTTCAGTCAATCAAAAAATTTCCCGCATTCTGCAAGTCCACAACAGCGATCATGAACAACCTTCTTGCCGACCCCGCTCCCGACTTCGACCAACCCGTCGCCGTCCTCAAGCATTGCCACGGCCGCATCCGCAAACAGCTTGCGACCATGGAAAAACTGCTCGCCCACCTGCCCGAACACGGCGCCGACGAGCAGGCGCGCCAGGCGGCTACGGCCGTACTGAAATACTTCGACAAGGCCGCCCACCTGCACCACGAAGACGAGGAACAGGACCTGCTGCCGATGCTGCTCGCGGTCGCCAAGGGCGACGATGCGGCCACGCTGCAGGCGCTCGCGCCCATGATCCTGCAGGAACACAAGGACATGGATGCAATGTGGCAAGACCTGCACGAGCAACTGGCGGGCATCGCGGACGGCAGCGGCACGCAGCTGTCGGCTTCGATCGTGCGCCGCTTCGTGCAGAGCTATCACGGCCATATGGAACGCGAAGAAGGCATCGTCGCGCCGATGGCGCTGCGCCTCTTTGGTCCGGATCAGATGGCGCGCCTGGGCGGCGCGATGCGCCAGCGCCGCGGCCTCGAACAGGCGGTGGCCCCGGCACCTTCGATCGGCGAACAAGTCGCCGACCTGCGCAAGGATTACGGCCAGGCCCGCCTGGACGAAAGCGACGTCGCCGACGACCCGATGGACCAGTTCACGCGCTGGTTCGAGGAGGCGCTGAAGGCCGAAGTGAACGAGCCGAACGCGATGAGCGTGGCCACCGTGGGCGAAGATGGGCGGCCGACGTCGCGCATTGTTCTCGTCAAGCAATTCGATGCGCGCGGCTTCACGTGGTACACGAATTACGACAGCCAGAAAGGCAGGCAGCTGGCAAGCAAGCCTTTTGCAGCTCTGCTATTCTTCTGGAGTGAACTTGAACGGCAAGTGCGGATCGAAGGCAGAGTTGAGCGCACGAGTGCCGAGGAAAGCGATAAGTATTTCAACAGCCGACCATTGAAAAGCCGGCTGTCGGCGATCGCGTCCGAACAAAGCGAGCCGATCGCAAACCGTGCCGCCCTCGAAGAACACTACGAGCAAGTGGCGCGTCAGTATGGCGAAGCACCGCCACGGCCACAACACTGGGGCGGTTTTCGCCTGGTGCCGGAACGGATCGAGTTCTGGCAGGGGCGGCGTTCACGCTTCCACGACCGCATCGTCTACACGCGGCAGGAAGATGGCAGCTGGACGCGGCAACGTTTGCAACCCTGACCCGGTGCATCCGGTTCAGGATCAGCCGGAGAAGACGCGTGTTCGATCAACTGAAGCTTTCCGCCTGGACCTCAGGCATACGCAGTAAATTCAACCTGCCTCTGCGCGTGGAATTATGGAACGGCGCGCAGGTGGACCTGTCCCCTGAGCAACCACGCGTGAAAATCCGCGTCCCGAACCCGGGCGGCCTGCGCTACCTCCTTGCGCCGTCGTTGGGCAACCTCGGCGAGGCCTATGTCGAAGGCGCGCTCGAGATCGAAGGACGCGCGGCCGACATGATCCAGGTGGGTTCCGCCCTCGCGGAATCGACGGGCAAGCCGGCGCGCGCGAGCCGCGTCGCCAGCGCCGCCCTGCGCCTCGTCTCGCCGCACACGCGCGAGAAGGATGCCGAGGCAATCCGCTACCACTACGACGTCTCCAACGAGTTCTACGGCCTGTTCCTCGACCCGGCCATGGTGTATTCCTGCGCCTATTTCGAAAACGGCGACGAGGACCTGGCCACGGCCCAGCAAAAGAAGATCGACCACATCCTCACCAAGATCGGCGTGCAGCCGGGCCAGACGCTGCTCGACATCGGCTGCGGCTGGGGCGCGCTCGTGATCCGTGCGGCCAGCAAGTTCGGGGCGCGCTGCGTCGGCGTCACGCTGTCCGAACGCCAGTACGAGCTGGCGCGCGAGCGCGTGGCGCAGGCCGGGTTGCAGGACCGTGTCGAGATCCGCTTGCAGGACTACCGCGACGTCGCGGGCAGTTTTGACCGCATCACGAGCGTCGGCATGTTCGAGCACGTGGGCGTGGACAATTTACCGGAATACTTCCGCCGCATCAGCAAGCTACTGGCGCCGGGCGGTGTCGTGATGAACCACGGCATCACCACGACCGATGTCGAGCAGCGCAACAGCCCGCACGGCAGTGGCGAGTTCATCGACAAATACGTGTTCCCCCACGGCGAGCTGGCGCATCTGTCCACCGTCATCCGCACGATGCAGGAAGGCGGACTCGAGGTCCGCGACGTGGAAAACCTGCGCCGCCACTATGCCCGCACGTGCGCGCTGTGGACCGAGAATTTCGAGAACAATGCCGACCGCATCCGGGCGACGTGCGATCCAAAGACGTTCCGCATCTGGCACGTCTACCTGGCCGGCTGCGCGTACGGCTTCGCACACGACTGGATCAGCCTGTACCAGATCGTGTGCGGCAAGGCGGGCGAAGAACCGGACCTGATTCCGTGGTCGCGGCGGTACATGTATCGCTAGCCGTGATTGATGCCCCCGGCATAAATCACTTCACCCGATCCGTGAACACCTTGCGGAACTTGGCCACCTTGGGCGCCACCACGAACGCGCAATACCCCTGCAACGGGTGCTGCGCAAAATAATTCTGGTGGTAGTCCTCGGCCTTGTACCACTGCTCGGCCGGCAGCACCTGCGTGACGATCGGCGCATCCCACACGGCGGCCATCTCGGCCATTACCTTGCGCGCCGTCGCTTCCTGTTCCGGCGACGTGAAGAAGATCACCGAACGGTATTGCGTGCCGACGTCGTTGCCCTGGCGGTTCGGCGTCGTCGGGTCGTGGATGGTGAAAAAGATTTCCAGGATGTCGCGATAACCGATCACGTTCGGATCGAATTCCAGGCGCACCACTTCCGCGTGGCCCGTCGTGCCCGCGCACACCTGCTCGTAGGTCGGCGCGGGAATCTCGCCGCCCATATAGCCCGATTCCACGCGGAGAATACCGCGCGCTTCCAGGTAAACCGCTTCCAGGCACCAGAAACACCCGCCGCCCAGGATGGCCACTTCGGTTGCTGATTGCTGGCTCATGCTGACTCCTCGAGGGATAAATAGTTGTTCATGGTTTCACTGTAAACGAAAGTGCGCGGTCGTGCAGGCTCGGGGGACCGCCGGCCATTGATGGCATAATGCGCGCATGAACACCAGCTCACCTCGCGCCACCACGCGCGGTTTCGATTCCGCCCATTTTCGCCAGGCCCTGTCCCAATTCGCGACCGGTGTCACCGTCATCACGACCCGCCTGGGCGACGGCAAATTCCGCGGCCTGACCGCGTCCTCTTTCAATTCCGTATCGCTGGAGCCGCCGCTGGTGCTGTGGAGCCTGTCGAACGTCGCCAACAGCCTGCCCATCTTCACCGGCAATTCGCACTACGTCATCAACGTATTGTCCGCCGGCCAGGAAGAGCTGGCGCGCCGGTTCTCGCGCCGTGGCCAGGATCCGTTCGAAGGCGTCGAGTACGAATTGTCGCGCACCGGCCTGCCGATCCTGAAGGGCGTCTCCGCCTGGTTCGAATGCCACAACCGGAGCCGCTACCCGGAAGGCGACCACGTGATCTTCGTGGGCGAAGTGGAAGACTGCGCCGTGCATCCACAGTCCGCCCTGCTGTTCCATGGCGGGCGGTTCGGCAGCACCTGATCCTTGTTTGAAAAATGAAAATGCCTGTCGCAGTTTGAAAAGATGTGACGGGACGGGGTTTCTATAATGGCTCGTCCCGGGCGGCCATCCATTCGCCCGCCACATTCTTACAAAGATTGAGACAGGAGCCCCATGAGCCGTTCCGATACGCCCCGCAAAGCCCAGTTCCATTGGGATGATCCGTTGCTGCTGAACGAGCAGTTGCTCGACGAAGAACGCATGGTGCGCGACGCCGCCGCGGCCTATTGCCAGGACAAGCTGCTGCCGCGCGTCCTCGAAGCCTTCCGTCACGAAACCACCGACGCGTCCATCTTCCGCGAGATGGGCGAGCTCGGCCTGCTGGGCCCGACCATCCCCGAGCAATACGGCGGCCCCGGCCTGAACTACGTCAGCTATGGCCTGATCGCGCGCGAAGTCGAGCGCGTCGATTCCGGCTACCGCTCGATGATGAGCGTGCAATCGTCGCTCGTGATGGTGCCCATCTACGAATTCGGCAATGAAGAAACGAAGCAGAAATACCTGCCGAAACTGGCCACCGGCGAGTGGATCGGCTGCTTCGGCCTGACCGAACCGAACCACGGCTCCGACCCGGGCTCGATGGTCACGCGCGCGCGCAAGGTCGACGGCGGCTACTCGCTGTCCGGCTCGAAGATGTGGATCACGAACTCGCCGATCGCCGACGTGTTCGTCGTCTGGGCGAAGGATGACGAAGGCAAGATCCGCGGCTTCGTGCTGGAAAAGGGCTGGAAAGGCCTGTCGGCGCCGGCCATCCATGGCAAGGTGGGCCTGCGCGCGTCGATCACGGGCGAGATCGTGATGGACGAGGTGTTCTGCCCCGAAGAAAACGCGTTCCCGGAAGTGCGCGGCCTGAAGGGTCCGTTCACGTGCCTGAATTCGGCCCGCTACGGTATCGCCTGGGGCGCGCTGGGCGCCGCGGAAGACTGCTGGCACCGTTCGCGCCAGTACGTGCTGGACCGCAAGCAATTCGGCAAGCCGCTGGCCGCCAACCAGCTGATCCAGAAAAAACTGGCGGACATGCAGACGGAAATCACGCTGGGCCTGCAGGGCGTCCTGCGTCTGGGCCGCATGAAGGACGAGGGCACGGCCGCGGTCGAGATCACGTCGATCATGAAGCGCAATTCGTGCGGCAAGGCACTCGACATCGCACGCATGGCGCGCGACATGATGGGCGGTAACGGCATCAGCGACGAGTTCGGCGTGGCGCGTCACCTCGTCAACCTGGAAGTCGTCAACACGTACGAAGGTACGCACGACATCCACGCGCTGATCCTGGGCCGCGCGCAGACCGGTATCGCGGCGTTCTGATCGCCCCGGTGCACGAAAAAAAACCCGCCGAACACGGCGGGTTTTTTATTGCGCGAAACGCGCTCAGAACTTGTAGCCCAGGGTCAGCACGGTCGACTTCGGGTCCAGCTTCATGTGCTGGTTCTGCCCCGTCGAGAAGTGGACGTCGGTCCGCAGGCGGGTCTTCACGAGTGCGGCGTTGAGGAACCATTTCTCGTTGAAGTTCCAGACGGCACCGATCTGGCCCGAATAAGTCAGTTTGTTGTCGATGCTAAACGTCGTGGCCGAACCGCCCGGGTTCGTCAGCGCGGTCAGGCGGAACGAACCGGTTTCCTTGTAGAAGTAGGCATAGGTCACGCCCAGGCCGACGTAAGGACGGAACGCCGCGTTCGGCGAGAAGAAACGGTATTGCGCGAACAACGTCGGCGGCAAGGCATGCGCCGTGCCCAGCTCGCCCGTGCCGGCGATGGCGCCTGCGCCGTAGATGCTGTGCTTGTACGGCTTCGCGATCGTGAATTCGGCGGTGATGTTGTCGGTGATCCCGTAGTTGATGATCGCCACCGGTTCCGTGTCCTTGCCGACGTCGCCCAGCGAATTCGGCAGGGCCGGGGCGGAAATCGCGCCGCTTTCTACCTTCGGTTCGATCTCGATGGCGCCCAGCGACACGGCCCACTTCCCCTTGGCCTGTGCCGCGGCGCTGCCCGCCACGGCCAGCGCACCCGCGGCGACCAGCAGTTTCACGACGTTGGAACTTACTTTCATGTTATCTCCTGATTCTTATTGATGGCCCGCCCGCGGACGGGCCTGTCGTGAACGTCGAAAAACCTGCTGCGCGTTGCACTGTCGGGTTGCGATGCTCGCTGTACTCCTCGTACAGCTCCGCTTCGCGCCCGACATTGCGGCCGCTCGCGACGATTTTTCGAGGTCCCCTTCGTGACGATTACAGCCAGCCCTTCACGGCCATCTGCTCGAGGACGTAGCGCGCGATCAGCCAGTTCTCAAACGGCGTCGGGTGCACGTCGTCGGCGAACATGTAGCGGCTGACGTCGCCTGCGATCACGTTCTTCGCATTGCAGACGAGCGACGTCGTGCCCAGCGCGTTCTGGCCGCAGGCCGGGGTCGACGTATTGGTGAGGCCGTACGGGGCCGGGTTGATCACCTCGTCGTGGCTGATGGTCCACAGGTCGACGTACAGCACTTTCGGCTCGCTGGCGACAGCGGCCTTCAGCTGCGCATTGAAGGCGTCGACGGCTTTCACGATCAGCGCCTGGACGGCGGCCGACTGCGATTTGCCCGACGGCGTCGACGCCACGTCCGGCAGGTTGTTCACGACGACGTAGTTCGCGCCCTTGGCGACGATCTGCGTCTTGACGAGGACACCCAGCTCGGCGCCGGCCGTCGCCATCGCGGTGACGACACCCGCGGCGTTGGCGGTCAGGTAGTCGGCGCCCGCCTTCTGGCCGGCGGCCGTGGCGTCGGCCTGGGCCTTGGCGACCATCGGACCGTACACGGTCGCCTGCGCGGCGGCGGTGTTGCCGGCCATGACGGCGGCGGTGACGGCGGCTTGCACGACGGACGCGTCGGTGTGGCCCGCGCGCGCTGCTTCCGTCTGGATGGCGAGGCCGATCGCCTGGGCCGCGGTGGCCGGGTTCGTCGCACCGGCGGCCAGCTGGGTCGTCAGCGACACGGCGAAGGCCTGGGAACCGGCGGCGGTGCCGGCGGCGGTGGCGTTCGTCGACAGTTGGCCCAGCAGGAACAGGATATCGTTACCGCCGGCCAGCACGGTCACGAGTTCGGTACCGCTGAACTTGCCGCCGTTCTTGGCCAGGTGGTTCTCGATCTGCGTCACCACGGGCACGGTGGTCAGGCCCAGCGTCGGGTTCACGGCCTTGTTGTTCGGGCCGATCGGATTCGTCACGCGCGAGCCGCCCTGCGCGTAATTGAGGCAATTGGTGTTGAACGTAACGGGCACGGCGAAGCCCTTGGTCGCGTCGCCCTGCAGGCCGGTCTGGGCCGCGCACGGTGCCGGCAGCTTCAGCTGGGCTGCGACGAATTCGGTCCAGTTCTTGCCCGTCAGGTCAGCGTTGATCGACGTGTTGTCGCCGTTGATCGTGAACTTGCCGCCGCCCAGCGCCTTGACGCCACCGACGGCATAGGAGCCAACGTCGGACAGGCTGTCGCCGAACGATACCTGTGCGCTGAATTTGGTCACCGGGGTCTGGTCGCCGCCGCGAGGGCTGGTACTGCTGCCGCCGCAAGCCGTCAGGACGGCAGCGGTCAACAGCGCGAGCGCGAATGAGGTCTTACGCATTGTGTCTCCTAAAGAAATTTTTCTCTTTTGCAACGAACGGCCGTGCTATTCGTGTGCCAACTAATATGCCAGTGTTCGGCATCGTTGTATAGCGAAAAGCTTTGTCGTGCGCCGGCAACAACACCCTGTTGCGACGGCTGGGAGACGAGGCCGGCAGCGCGGCCGATTATAGCAATGCCGCCGGTGAATTCATGTCTTAATGTGACAATGTTATCTGAAAATAATCACGCGTCGCCGCCATGCAGAACGGCGCCACGAGACCCGCGTGATAGGCCGACGCGACGGCACCGTCGCCCGACGCCGCGCGCAGGATCGTCCTGGCCGCCACGAAGCCTGCCTTGGCCGAGCGGTACGGGTCGTTCAGGCTTGGGGTATCGTCGATGTCGAGCAGCGTGATCCTGCTGCCGCGCGCGCTGAAATAGCTCGCGGCCGACGTCGTGTTGAAGAATGGCACGACGGGGTCGTCGTGGCCGCCGCACAGCATCGTCGGTGCATTGGGCATATAGCTGCGCAGGTCATTGCGCACGAGCCATTTACGCAGGTTGTGAGCCGGAGTACAGGCCAGCGGCGACGTCGCACTCTGGTCGCACGGGTGCGCGGCGAGATCGGCCAGGTAGCCGCTGCGGTACGCCGTGCGGATCAGGTTGTTGGCGCCGAAATATGCCGTGTAGCCGGGCGTCTGCGGCTGCGAATCCGCGGCGAACAGGGCTGACTCGGGCAGCTTGCCCTGGTCGACGAGGTCACCGCTGCCGAGGCTGCCCGGCACCAGGTCGGCGATGGATGCGGCGTACTGCGTCTCGTAAACATCCGACGGCGTCGCGTACAGCGCGGCACTCGCATGCTGGCCCGCGTTGATGATCATCGGCACGATCACGGTGGCACCACTACGCGGTGCGCCGCCGAACAGGTCGTCGCCGAAGCGGGCGATGGCATACGGACCCGACATGCCGGACGCCGCCGTCAACGTGAACTCGTTCGTGCCCAGGTCTTGCATGGCGCGCTGCGTGGCCAGCGCGACATAGCCGCCTTGCGAATAGCCGGTGACCATCAGCTTGCCGGAATCCTTGGCGCCGATCGCCCCGAACGACGTGCGTGCGGCGCGCAGCGCGTCGATCATGTCGGCGGCCTGCGCGACGCGATCCAGGTACGGGTGGTAGCCCAGCGACGAACCGCTGTAGCCCGTATAGTTCGGCGCGACGACGATGAAGCCCTGGGCCGCGAACACGGCCGCCGCGAGGCGCGCTTCCGTGTTGTTGGCGATGTCGGCCATGTCGTAGGATTTCTGCAACGAGGTGCCGTGCGCGTACAGCACGACTGGCCGCGAGTTGCTGCACGATGCGCCGCCGCCGGTGGGCACGAAGACGGCGGCGCTGCCGTCCGTCGCTTCGCCGGCGCCGCCGATGGTGTTGTAGTGGACCTTGTACACGGAGACCGAGCACTGCGGCTGTCCCGCGACGGCCAAGGTGCCCTGCTGGGCCGATTCGAGGAAGCCGGCCAGCACGGTCGGAGTCAATGTGGTGAGACTCGCACCGCCGACGCTGACGGCCACGGAGGCGGCCTGCCCCACGAGGCTGCCGCGCGTCGCGACGGGCAGCGGTTCAGGATTCGCGACGCCGGTCGGCGTGCCGCCGGCGGTGGTGCCGCCGCTGCAAGCGGCAAGCAAATAGCCCAGCCCAAGGCTGCAGGCCAGGGTTAAGAGGGAACGCATGGATGTCCTTCGACTCACTGATCAAGGCAAAAGGCCCGCGCAGAAAGGCGGGCCGGGATTGCCGAGTAGCATGCACCGGACAGGCGTTTTTGGGAAGATTCCCGACTGATTACAGCGCGGTAGTGTTGTTTATCAACCCGTGCACGATGCCGGTCGAACCATGCGCGGCGCGGCGCAGGCGGTCGTTGACACCCAGCCATGGCCCGTCCTGCGGCGGCGCCTCGACGAGGATGACGTCGGCGCCCGTGCCATCCATCGCGCGCAGCGCCGCATACAACGCATGCGCAAAGCCTTCCGGAGAATTCGGCAGGCGGACGGCCGCGTGCGTGGCCGGCAAGTCGGCGTAATGGATCAGGGCGACCTTGCGTCCCGCCCCTTGCAACCTGGACAAGGTCTCGGCCAGGGTCGCCGTGTCCTGCATCGCGACCGGGGTGTGCGGCGCGTAATGCGATTCCAGCGTGCCCGAGGCGCGCGGTGCCGCGGCATCCGGACGGGCCGGCACCTGGTCGATCACGGCCGCGATGGCATCCGCCGAGATATGGCCCGGACGCAGCAGCACGGGGCCGTGCGTGGCGAGACGCGACAGATCCACGATCGTCGATTCGATGCCGACCTCGCTCGGGCCGCCATCCAGCACGAACGCGATGCGGCCGTGTTCTCCGATGTCGTCGCCGAACTCGTCGCGCACGTGCTGCGCGGTCGTCGGGCTGACGGCACCGAATTTGTTCGCGGACGGCGCCGCGATGCCGCCCTTCCCGCCCTTGAACGCCTGCAGCAGTTCGATGGCAACCGGGTGCGACGGGCAGCGGATGCCGACGGTGTCCTGGCCGCCCGAGACAGCGTCCGGAATGTGCGGCGCGCGTTTTAAAATCATCGTCAGCGGACCGGGCCAGAAGGCGTCGGCCAGCTGGCGCGCTTCCGACGGGATATCGGTGGCCCAGTAGTCGAGATCGGCGCCAGGCGCCACGTGCACGATCACGGGGTGATCCTGCGGGCGGCCCTTGGCGGCATAGATCGCGGCGACGGCAGCCGGATTCTCCGCGTCGGCGCCGAGGCCGTACACGGTCTCGGTCGGCAGCGCGACGAGGCGGCCGGCCTCGAGCGCGCGCGCGGCGGCCTTGATCACATCGGTCACGGCGCGATCCCGAGGATGGCGCAGGCCTGCGCAAAGTTTGCTTGCGCCTCTTGCAGCGTCGGCGCGACGAACGTCACGTGGCCCATCTTGCGGCCGCGGCGCGGGTCCGTCTTGCCGTACAGGTGCAGGTTGGCGCCGGGCAGCGCGAGCACCCGGTCCCACGCCGGTTCACGGACGGTCTCGCCCTCGAACCACACGTCGCCGAGGATGTTCAGCATGACGGCCGGCGAATGCTGGCGCACATCGCCCAGCGGCAGTTTCGCCATCGCACGGACCTGCTGCGCGAACTGGCTCGTGATGCACGCGTCGATCGTGTAGTGGCCGCTGTTGTGCGGCCGCGGCGCCATCTCGTTGACGACGAGCGAACCGTCCGCCAGCACGAAGAATTCGATGCACAGCACGCCGACGTAACCGAGCTCGGCCACGATGGCACGCGCCGCATCCTGCGCCTTGCGCGCGCATTCGTCGGACACGTTCGGGCCCGGCACGGTCGTGGTGAACAGGATGCCGTCGCGGTGCACGTTCTCCGCGATCGGGTAGACGACCGACTGGCCATCCGCCCCGCGCGCCGTCAGCACGGACACCTCGTACGCGAGCGGCAGCATCTTTTCCAGCAGACAGGTCACGCGGCCCATTGCCTCGAATGCCGCGCGGACGTCCTCGCGCGTGCGCACGCGCACCTGGCCCTTGCCGTCGTAGCCCATGCGCACCGTTTTCAGGATGCCTGGCAGCAGGTCCTCGGCGATCGCGTCGATGTCGGCATCGCTCGCGATCACCTTGTGCGGCGCCGGCATCACGCCGGATTTAGTCGCGCAGGCGACGAAGAAGGATTTTTCCGCGATGCGGTCCTGGGCGACGGACACGCCGTGCGCGTTCGGCGCGACGAACACCTGCTGCGCGAGGCGCGACAGGCTGGCGGCCGGGACGTTTTCGAATTCCGTCGTGACGGCCACGCATTGCGCGGCCAGCGCATCCAGGCCGGCCGCATCTTCATAGCCGGCCTCGACGAGGCGTTCGGCCACCTGGCCGGCCGGGCAGTCGGCCGACGGCTCCAGCACGGCCACGCGGTAGCCCATCGCCTGCGCGGCGTGGGCGAACATGCGGCCCAGCTGGCCGCCGCCCATCACGCCGAGCCACGCGGGTTCCGCGGCTTCCGGCAGATAGGCTAGTGACTTCGTAGTACTCATCAGTCGTTCACAGGCAGGGTCATGGCCTTGGCGGCGGCGGTCTGTTGCTGGCGGAATTGTTCAAGCTGGCCCGCCAGGGCGTCGTCGGTGGTGGCGATGATGGCGATCGCGGTCAGCGCGGCATTCGCGGCGCCGGCTTCGCCGATGGCGAACGTCGACACAGGAACGCCCTTCGGCATCTGCACGATCGACAGCAGCGAGTCTTCGCCGCGCAGGTATTTCGACGGCACGGGCACGCCCAGCACGGGCACGACCGTTTTCGCGGCGACCATGCCCGGCAGGTGCGCCGCACCGCCGGCACCGGCGATGATGGCGCGCAGGCCGCGGCGACGGGCGGATTCCGCGTACGCGAACATCTCGTCCGGCATGCGGTGCGCCGAGATCACTTGCGCTTCGAACGGCACGCCGAACTGCTTCAGCATGGCGCAGGCGTGCTGCATCACGTCCCAGTCGGAGCTGGAACCCATGATTACCCCGACCAGCGGCTTGTTCTGATCCGCCATCATTAAACCTTCAGCTTCTCGCCGGTCAGGCGTTCGATGGCTTCGAAGTACTTGGCCTGGGTTTTTTCGATGACGTCCTGCGGCAGCGCCGGCGCCGGCGGGGCCTTGTTCCAGTCCTTCAGCGTTTCCAGGTAGTCGCGCACGAACTGCTTGTCGAACGACGGCGGCGACATGTCCGGCGCGTACGAATCCGCGGGCCAGAAACGCGAGGAATCGGCGGTCAGGACTTCGTCCATCAGGTGCAGCACGCCGTTCTCGTCCAGGCCGAATTCGAACTTGGTGTCGGCGATGATGATGCCGCGCGTGGCCGCGTAGTCGGCGGCGGTCTTGTACAGCTGGATGCTGATGTCGCGGATTTTATTCGCCAGTTCGGAACCGATGCGCTGTTCCATGTCGGCGAAGCTGATGTTCTCATCGTGCTCGCCCAGGTCGGCTTTCGCGGCCGGGGTGAACAGCGGCTCGGGCAGCTTGTCGGCCTGGCGCAGGCCGGCCGGCAGCTGGATGCCGCAGACGGAGCCGGTCGCCTGGTAATCCTTCCAGCCCGAACCGATGATGTAGCCGCGCACGACGGCTTCCACGAGGATCGGCTTCAGGCGCTTGGCGACGACGGCGCGGCCTTTGACCTGCTCCACTTCCTCCGGTGCGACCACGGATTCCGGCGCCACGCCGGTCAAGTGGTTCGGCACGATGTGGCCGAGTTTTTCGAACCAGAAATCGCTCATCTGGTTCAGCACCATGCCCTTGCCGGGGATCGGTTCGTTCATGACGACGTCGAAGGCCGACAGGCGGTCGGTCGTGACGATCAGGATCTTGTCGTCGCCGACGGCGTAGTTGTCACGGACCTTGCCATGGCCCAGCAATGGCAGGGAGGAAATAGTGGATTGGTAGAGGCTTTTCATAGAGGGGATATCTTGATAAAGCGAAACCGGCGAAGAGGCCGGTCGGATGGGCGAAGGCCAGTGAGAGCCGGTGCCAAAGCGATATTTTACGTGATTCTTACGTCATCGTCGTCAAAAGCGGCGATGGATGCGGTATGCCGGCGCTGCGCGTGGGCACAGGGTGCCCACCCTACGAGATACCGCGACCGTAGGGTGGGCGGCCCTCCGCCCACGCGTAATGCCTTTACTGGACGATCTGCGCCAGTTCGCCAGCCTTGTAGCGCTCCGCCATTTTCTCCAGCGGAATCGGCTTGATCTTGGCCGCCATGCCTTCGCAGCCGAAGGAGATATAGCGTGCCTTGCAGATCTGCGTCGCAGCTTCGCGGGCCGGCTTCAGGTAGTCGCGCGGGTCGAATTTCGACGGATTCTCGAACAGGTATTTGCGGATCGCGGCCGTCATCGCCAGGCGGATGTCCGTGTCGATGTTGATCTTGCGGACGCCGTGCTTGATGCCTTCCTGGATTTCCTCGACCGGCACGCCATACGTTTCCTTCATGTCGCCGCCGAATTCGCGGATGATCGCCAGCAGTTCCTGCGGGACCGACGACGAACCGTGCATCACGAGGTGCGTGTTCGGGATGCGCGCGTGGATTTCCTTGATGCGGTCGATGGCGAGGATGTCGCCGGTCGGCTTGCGCGTGAATTTATAGGCGCCGTGCGAGGTGCCGATGGCGATGGCCAGCGCGTCGCACTGGGTGCGCGCGACGAAGTCGGCGGCCTGTGCCACGTCGGTCAGCAGCTCTTCGCGGGTCATGGTGCGGTCGGCGCCGTGGCCGTCTTCCTTGTCGCCCTTCATCGTTTCCAGCGAACCGAGCACGCCCAGTTCCGCTTCGACGGTCACGCCGATCGAGTGCGCGAATTTCACCACTTCCTTCGACACTTCGACGTTGTAGTCGTACGAGGCGACGGACTTGCCGTCCGCTTCCAGCGAGCCGTCCATCATGACGGACGTGAAGCCCGAACGGATCGCGGCCATGCAGACGGCCGGCGACTGGCCGTGGTCCTGGTGCATGACGACGGGAATGTGCGGGTAGGCTTCGACGGCGGCGTCGATCAGGTGGCGCAGGAAGGCTTCGCCGGCATATTTGCGGGCGCCGGCCGAAGCCTGCATGATCACCGGGCTGCCGGTCTGGTCGGCCGCGGCCATGATGGCCTGGACCTGCTCCAGGTTGTTGACGTTAAACGCCGGGAGGCCGTAGCCGTGTTCGGCGGCGTGGTCCAGCAGTTGACGCATTGATACGAGTGCCATGGTTTAGCTCCATAGGAATAAAGAAACCTTTCCGGTCTCACACCTTCTGCGCGTGCGTGCGTCTGGCCTCGCGCAAAGGCGCGTCAGCCATGCACATCATCCGTTCGACAGTCTGGCGCGGCCGCGGTTGCGGCCGCGCGCTCAGGTGTTGAGCTCCCTCTTAATTGAATTCACCGACGCGAACGATCTTGAGCGCGTTCGTACCGCCGACCTGGCCCATCGGCTCGCCCCACGTGACGACGATCGTGTCGCCCTTCTTGACGATGCCGTTGGCCACAAGCAAGTCTTCCGCCTGTTTCAGGACGGCACTGCTGTCGCCGCGCTGCGTCAGGTGGTACGCATGCACGTTACGATACAACGCAACCTTGCGTTGGGTGGTGACGCTTGGCGTCAGGGCGAAGATCGGGGTGTCGACGCGGTGGCGGCTCATCCACAGCGCGGTCGAACCGGACTCGGTCAGCGCCACGATCGCCTTCACGCGCAGGTGGTGCGCGGTGAACAGGGCACCGTACGCGATCGACTGGTCGATGCGGGTGAACTGCACGTTCAGGAAGTCGGCTTCCAGCTTGTTGTATTCCGAGCGTTCCGCTTCGACGCAGATCGCGGACATCATCTCGACCGTCTCGACCGGCCACTTGCCGGCGGCGGTCTCGGCCGACGTCATCACGGCGTCGGTGCCGTCCAGCACGGCGTTGGCCACGTCCGACACTTCGGCGCGGGTCGGCACGGCGTTGACGATCATCGATTCCATCATCTGCGTGGCGGTGATCGCCAGCTTGTTGCAATCGCGCGCCATGCGGATCATGCGCTTCTGCAGCGCCGGCACGGCCGCGTTGCCCACTTCCACGGCGAGGTCGCCGCGGGCGACCATGATGCCGTCGGAGGCGTCCAGGATCTCTTGCAGCACGGGAATTGCTTCCGCGCGCTCGATCTTCGCGATCATCATCGGCTTGTGGCCGAACGGCTCGCCGGCGATGTTCGCCAGCTGGCGCGCCATTTCCATGTCGGTCGCCGTTTTCGGGAACGAGATCGCCAGGTAGTCGGCCTGGAAGGTCATCGCGGTCTTGATGTCTTCCATGTCCTTCGCGGTCAGCGCCGGCGCCGTCAGGCCGCCGCCCATGCGGTTGATGCCCTTGTTGTTGGACAGGTCGCCGCCGACCTTGACGATGGTGTGGATCTCGCTGCCGGCCACGCGCTCGACGATCAGCACGATCAGGCCGTCGTTCAGCAGCAGCGTGTCGCCCGGACGGACGTCGTTCGGCAGTGCCTTGTAGTCGAGGCCGACGCGTTCCTGGTTGCCCAGCTCGCCGTTCTCGCCCCAGCGCGCGTCCAGGATGAAGCGGTCACCGTTGTTCAGCAGGATCTTGCCTTCTTCGAACTTGCCGACGCGAATCTTCGGGCCCTGCATGTCGGCCATGATCGCCACTTCGCGGCCGCACTCGGCCGCGGCGCGACGCACCAGGTTGGCACGGTCGATATGGTCCTGGGCGCGGCCGTGCGAGAAATTCAGGCGCACGATGTCCACGCCCGCGCGGATCATGCGGACGAGCGTATCGAAGTCGGAGGAAGCGGGGCCGATGGTTGCGACGATCTTGGTACCACGAGACATTGATCTATCCTTGAAGTGAAAAGCGCAGCCCGTGGGCTGCGCCGGTGACCGTGAGGTGTTATTTCGCAGCGCTACGCTGCAGCAGGATCTCCACCGCCGGAAGCGTCTTACCTTCGAGGAACTCGAGGAAGGCGCCGCCGCCGGTCGAGATATAGCCGACTTGGTCGGCAATATTGTATTTTGCGATGGCAGCCAGGGTGTCGCCGCCGCCCGCGATCGAGAAGGCTTTCGATGCGGCGATGGCCTGGGCCAGGGTCTTGGTGCCTTCGGCGAACTGGTCGAACTCGAACACGCCGACCGGGCCGTTCCAGACGATGGTGCCGGCCTTGGCGATCTGTTCGGCGAGCTGGGCCGCGGTCTTCGGGCCGATGTCCAGGATCATGTCGTCGTCAGCCACGTCCTTGACGTCCTTGACGGTCGCGGCGGCGGTCGGCGAAAACTCTTTCGCGCACACGACGTCCACCGGGATCGGCACGGTCGCGCCACGGGCGGCCATCTTGTCGATGATGGTTTTCGCCTCGCCGACCAGGTCCGCTTCCGCCAGCGATTTGCCGATGTTCAGGCCCACGGCCTTCATGAACGTGTTGGCGATGCCGCCGCCCACGATCAGGTTGTCGACCTTGTCGGCCAGGCTCTGCAGGATCGACAGCTTGGTCGACACCTTGGAACCGGCGACGATCGCCAACAGCGGACGCTGCGGTGCGCCCAGCGCCTTGCCCAGCGCATCCAGCTCGGCCGCCAGCAGCGGACCGGCGGCAACCACGGGCGCGAACTTCGCGATGCCGTGCGTGGTCGCTTCGGCGCGGTGCGCGGTGCCGAAGGCGTCATTCACATAGATGTCGCACAGCTTGGCCATCTTCTGCGCCAGCTCGTCCGAATTCTTCTTCTCACCTTTGTTGACGCGGCAGTTTTCCAGCAGCACGACCTGGCCCGGCGCGACGTCGACGCCATCGACCCAGTTCTGTTTCAGTTCGACCGGCTGGCCCAGCAGCTCGGACAGGCGCTTGGCGACCGGCGCCAGGCTGTCTTCCGGCTTGAACTCGCCCTCGGTCGGACGGCCCAGGTGCGACGTGACCATCACGGCCGCACCCGCATCAAGCGCAGCGCGGATCGCGGGAACCGAAGCACGCACACGCGTGTCTTCCGTAATGTTGCCGGCGTCGTCCTGCGGGACATTCAGGTCGGCGCGGATGAAGACGCGCTTGCCTTTCAGCGCGTCTTGGTCGATCAGGTCTTGCAAGCGGGTGAAATTGAGAACGGCCATTGTCAACAATCTTGGAATGTTTAAAAAACGCTATTTTACCTTAGCCGACCCCATGGAAAACACCAGAAACGCGCAGCACAGTAAATACCACCATGCCAATAACGATGGTCTGCAACATGTTCCGCCGCCACAGGTAGTAGGCAAGCGAGAGGATACCGGCCAGGAGTTTCGGGTTCGTGACGGCCAGCTCGACCTCCCCCTGCGGCCCCAGCATGAAATCGGGCGCGACGATCGCGGCCAGCGCGCAGGCGGGCGCATAGCGCAGCATTTCCTGCACCCGCCGGGGAATCGTTACGCGGTGGCCCACCATCCACAAGGCGCTGCGGCAGCACGCGGTGGCGACACTCAGCACCACGATGACGGTCCAGATTTCCCAGTCAGCCATGGCGGACCTTGCGGCGTTCCTGCGTTTCCTCGATGGCGATGGCGGTGACCATGCCGACGAGAACCGCAAGCAGCAGCCCCAGCTTGTACGGCAGGCCATGCGCCAGCACGGACACGATGCCCGCCACCAGCACGCCGCACAGGGCCGCGCTGTTCATGACCAGGGGGACGAGGATGCACAGGATGGCGAGCGTGCCGGCAAAGCCCAGCTGCCATTCCGTCGGCACGGCACTACCCAGGAAAATGCCGATGAACGTGCCGACCTGCCACGCGACCCAACTCGGATACAGCAAGCCCTTCAGGAACGACAGCTTGCCCCGTTCGGGCGCCGTGCGGGGGTAGCGCTGCAGGAAGAGCGCGGTGGTCAGGTCGCCGGAGATATGGCCAAGATAAAAACGCTGCACCACCGGCAAGTGCGAGAAATGGGGGGCGAGCAGTGCGGAAAAAATGACGAACCGCAGGTTGACGACGAAGGCGGTGGCGAAGATGACGCCGATGGGTGCGCCGGTGGCGATCAGCGGCAGCGATGCGAGCTGGGCCGAGCCGGAATACACGATCAGCGTCATGGCGCTGGCTTGCAGCACCGTGAGGCCGCTCTTGACCATCGCGACCCCGACCACGATGCCCCATGCGCCGAGGCCGAACAGCGTGGGCAGGCCAACCTGGAAACCCTCGCGCCAGGCGACGGGGTCGTGAACGTCGACATCGTTGCCGCTCTCCATACGCACTCCGCTCATGTCGCGTTCCTGCAACAAAAGCGGTCGACAAGCATGGCGGACAGGCTGCGTTCGGACATGAAACGAGGGCGTGAAAATGCGCGTAGATTTCCCTGTCGGAAATTCTACTCGACAGTATTAAGATCGCTATTCTACCGGACCATTCCGGCAATCAGGTCGAATCCGTTAGAATCGTGGTTTTGGGAATGTTGTACTTCCTGCCTATTTGCTGACGGAGAAATGAATGAACGACAAGACCATCCCGGTCGTGGAACTGGAAGCCAAGGACCTGCCGGCCTATTGCCCGAACCCTGCCATGCCGCTGTGGTCGTCCCACCCGCGCGTCTTCCTGGACTTCGATCATGACGGCAACGCCAAGTGCCCGTACTGCGGCACCCAGTACCGCCTGAAGCCGGGCACCGTGCTGGCGCATCACTGATTCCCTTCTGTCCGGGAGCTTGCCGTGAACCAACCGGGCGCAGCAGGCTACCAGGCGCCGTGGTGGCTGCCGGGCGGTGACCTGCAGACGATTTATCCCGCCGTCTGCATCCGCAAGCCGGCCGTCGCCTACCGGCGCGAACGCTGGAACACCCCCTGCGGCCTGGATTTCATCGACGTCGACCTCGTCGACGGCGCTTCCCCTGCTTCTCCCTGCGTACTGCTGTTCCATGGCCTCGAAGGGTCGTCGGACAGCCATTACGCGCGGTCGCTGATGGCGGCCGCCAAAGCGCGCGGCTGGCATGGCGCGATCCCGCATTTCCGCGGCTGCTCGGGCGAACCGAACCTCGCGCCCCGCTTCTACCACTCCGGCGACGCCGAAGAACTCGACTGGATCATCCGCCGCCTGCGCTCCCGCCATCCCGGGCCGTTCTACGTGGCCGGCGTCTCGCTGGGCGGCAACGCGCTGCTGCGCTGGCTCGGTGAACAGGGCCATGGCGCGGGCATCGTCGATGCCGCCGTGGCCATCTCCGCCCCGCTCGACCTGGCGGCCGGCGGCGCCGCGCTGTCGGCCGGCTTCAACCGCCTGTACACGCGCATGTTCCTGCAGACCCTGAAGCCAAAGGCACTGGCCAAGCTGGAACGCTTTCCCGGCCTGTTCGACCGCGACCGCCTGCTCGCCGCGAACGATTTATATAGTTTCGACAACGTCGTCACCGCCCCGCTGCACGGTTACCGCGACACGGACGATTACTGGCACCGCGCCAGCGCCCGCCACGTCCTGCACGACATCGTCGTGCCGACACTCGTTCTGAATGCGCAGAACGACCCGTTCCTGCCCGGCCGGCACCTGCCGCGCACTGCTGCACACGCGGTGACCCTGGAGTATCCCGCGACGGGCGGTCACGTCGGCTTTTCCGTCGGACCCTTCCCAGGGCGGCTCGACGGGCTGCCGCAACGCATCCTGACATTTTTCGACGACACGGCCATGCGCGCGCCCGCGCCCGCGCGGCTGTGCGAAGCTTGAACCATGGACGACATCGTAAAACAGGCAATGGCCAAGTGGCCGAACGTGCCGTACTGCTACGGCTGGCTGGCACTGGATGCGCGCGGCGCGTGGCGCATGCGCGACGAGGCGGCCCAGCGCGCGGGCGCCCCCGGCGACAAGCTGACGAACGCCGCGCTGGTCGGCTTCATCGCCCGCAATTATTTATCGGACGAGCGCGGCTGCTGGTATTTCCAGAACGGTCCGCAGCGCGTGTACATCAACCTCGAGACGACGCCCTTCATCGCGCGCACGGATCCGGCGCAGGGCCTCGTGCTGCACACCGGACAACCGCTGGGCGCGCCGGAGGAAGCGTTCATGACGGAAGCCGGCGGCATCGTGCTGCGTGCGGGCCGGACGGTGGCCCAGGTGGACGACCGCGACGTGGCGCACTTGCTGCAGGCGTTCGAGCTGGATGGCCGTCCTGCGTCGGACGACGACGTGATGGCGTGGCTGGAAGGCGGCGCCGGAGAGCTGGCGCTGCGCTGGCAGGACAGGCGTATTGCGGTGGGACGGCTGACGGCGGACGAGGTGCCGGCACGCTTCGGGTTCGTGCGGCGGCCGGACTTGCTGCAAGGGCAAAAATAGATAATATGTGAACGTCGTTCCCGCGAAGGCGGGCACCGAATTTTTGCGCAGGTCGCTCACGCAGAATTCGGCCGCTGCCTTCGCATGGGCGACGTGGTTTTGGGTTACCGGTCCTTGTCCTTCTTCTCTTTCTTCTCGTCCTTCTGCCGCTCGTTCAGCTCGCGCTCGCGCGCATCGATCACGGCCTGGTCGTAGAACGACACATCCTTCGCCTTGCGTGCGAGATTGAGCTGGTCGACGGCCGCCGGCAACGCGCCCGACAACACATACGATTCGGCCAGCGCCATGTGCTGCAGCGCGATCTTGCCCTGGGCCGCATAGGTCTTGGCGAGCTGGTCGTACAGCTTGGGCTCTTCGCGGTATTGCTGCACCTGGTCGCGCAGGAACTGGGCCGCCTTGTCCAGCTGGCCGTCCGCGATCAGCGCGTCGGCATACTGGCGTGCCAGCATGCGCGACAGCGGGAATTTCTGGTACGCGGCTTCCGCATCCTGCACGGCCTGGTGGACGACGGCGGGCGGCTGCCCCGGCGCCAGCTTGATCTCGGTGCCGAGGGCGGCGAACATGGCGCTGCCATCGGTACCGCTGCGCTCGCTCGAAAACACGCCGGGGCGGGGCTTCGTCGATGCCTTCGCCTTGTCGAGCCAGCTCTGCGCCCCTTTCAGGTCGCCCTGCTTCAGCGCGAGGAACGACAGGCCGTACATCGCGGCCGTCTGCTGCTGCGTGTTCGGCTGGGCCAGCTGGCTGTCGAACGTGGATTTCGCTTCGTCGCGCCCCTTCTGGCTTTCGTCCTGCAGCACGCGCGCGCGGGCGCGGACGAGGTGGAATTCGATGCTGTCCGGACGGATATGGATCGGCTTCGGATTGTCGCGGATGCGCGCCTGGATGTCGGCGATGCGCTCGCCCGTCAGCGGGTGGCTGCTGAGCCAGGCGGGCGCCTCGCCATAGACGCGTGTCGTGCTCTGCAGGCGCTTGAAGAACGCCACCATGCCCGACGTGTCGTAGCCGGCCGCGCGCATCGTCTGGAAGCCGACGCGGTCCGCCTCGCGTTCGGCGTCGCGGCTGAAATTCAGCTGGCGCTGGATGGCGAGACCTTGCCCGCCCAGCATGACGCCCATCGCCGCATCGGCCCCGCCGCCGGCCTTGCCGACGAGCGCCGCCAGCAGCAGCGCGGCCAGCGGCAACAGCGCATCCTGCTTCTGCTGGCCGATCATGCGCGCGATGTGGCGCTGCTGCACGTGGCCGATCTCGTGCGACAGCACGGACGCCAGTTCCGACTCGCTCTGCGCCGAGATCAGCAACTGCGAGTGCACGCCGATGAAGCCGCCGGGCAGCGCGAACGCGTTGATCATCGGATCGCGCACGGCAAAGAAGAAGAAATCGGCATTCGTCTCCCCGCGCGCGCCGGGCGCGAACGACACGAGGTTTTCGCCGAAATTGTTCAGGAACTCGATGATCGCGTCGTCGTCCAGGTAATCGGGATCGCGCCGGATGTCGTTCATGATCTCCTCGCCCAGCTTGCGCTCGAGGAAGGGCGACAAGTCGGCACGCGCGGTATCGCCGAGTGTCGGCAATCCGGTCGTATCGGCGCCGCCGTGGAGGACGGGAACGGTAGGGGCGGCAAGCGCGCCGGCGGCGGCCACGACCAGGCCGACGGACGCCGCGACACGGCGCCACGGCCACCTTGGTGAAAGCTGCAACATCGCTGAAATCGGGTTAGGTTTCACGATGCTATGATAACCGCTTCCCGGCCTTTGCTACTGCTGGGCCATATTTTGTTACTTCGTTCCCTCGACAACATGACAACCTCCCCCCTGACCCACTTCGACGCCACCGGACAAGCCCACATGGTTGACGTCGGCGCCAAGGACGCGACCCACCGCATCGCCGTCGCCGCCGGCACCATCCGCATGCAGCCGGCCACCCTGGCACTGGTGACGTCGGGCTCGGCCAAGAAGGGCGACGTACTGGGTGTGGCGCGCATCGCGGCCATCATGGCGGCCAAGCGGACGAGCGACCTCATCCCCTTGTGCCATCCGCTGGCCATCACGCGGGTCGCCGTCGATTTCGAGATCGACGCGGCGAACAACAGCGTGCATTGCCGGGCGCAGGTCGAGACCTACGGCAAGACCGGGGTCGAGATGGAAGCGCTCACTTCGGTGCAGGTCGGCTTGCTGACCATTTATGACATGTGCAAGGCGGCGGATCGGGGGATGGTCATGAGCAATGTGCGGGTGCTGGAGAAGCATGGCGGCAAGTCGGGCGACTGGACGGCGGCGGTGTGATTAATGTGTATAGACTCGTTGGGTTATATGCCCATCCGAAACTGGCCACTCTTCAAGAGCCGGTCAACGACAGAAGATTTGTCCGCACGGGCGCCCGTTTAATAATCAAAGAAAATTCCAGAAACCCCATTCTTGAGACTTGATTTTTCCCCTTCACTTCACTTGACAGTTACCAATGACGGCGCCAGCGGCCCGGTCGAAAATATTCGCTTCCCTCAACTTGTACCGGAGAGAAGCATGGCTACTGACGTTTATCTGAGTATCGATGGAATCAAGGGCGAGTCAGCAGACTCTGCACACCAAGGATGGATCGAGCTGACTTCGGCCCAATGGGGCGTCACACAGCCCCGTAGCGCAACCGCATCCACAGGAGGCGGCCATACTGCGGAACGCTGCGAGCACCGCACCCTCGCAATCAGTAAGCTTGCGGACCTCGCCTCACCCGTTTTGATGCAGACTTGTTCGATGGGAAAAACGATCCCGAAGGCCAAGCTGGAGTTCATGCGCGCTGATGGCGATGGCGCCCGCGTCAAGTATTACCAAGTCGAGTTAGAAAACGTCATGATCGCCAACATGGAGCAAATGGTGCATGGGGGCGGCATCCTGCATGACGAAATCGGACTGCGCTTCTCCAAGATCAAATGGTCGTACACGCAGCAGAAAATCGGCGGCGGCGCTGGTGGATCGACCACGGGCGGTTGGGATTTGGCTTGTAACAAATGCGCCTGACGGAGGCTACGCCATGCCTACCGAATGGACGACCGAAGACGACGACAAGTGCCCCGACCCGATCCGTCCTCGCCCGACGCAGGATTCGCGCGGCTTCTTCATGCTTCCACAAGCGCCTATGGACTCGGGCTACTATGCGTATGGTGATCTCTACAAGAAGCCGGCCAAAGGCGCCTATCAGTACGCTCACCCGATCATGATGACGGCCGTGCTTCGTGTGGCGCTGGAGTGGCAGGCCATCGATAAGCGACGTATCGGTATCGGAGACATCAGCCTCCCGGACGGCAGGAGAACCCCGGATCACAACTCACACATGAGCGGGCTGGAGGTTGATGTGCGGCCGCTACGCAAGGACGGTCTCGAACTTCCGGTGTTCTGGTGGGATGCGGAGTATGACAAACAAGGCACCGCAAAGCTGATCGAGATGTTCAGAACATTTGCTCCAGCCGCTTTTGTATTGTTTAACGGCCCTGATATCCCGTTCGTCAGAAAGGCCACGAATCACGACCATCATTTTCATGTGAAGCTACGGGGCTGACATGCGCAAAACGATAACCTTACTGACCTTGGGCGCGACGGCGATCGCGCTGTCGCTCGCCCATGCTGCCGCCCCGTCTTCCGATCCGTACCGTCTCTGGAAACCACTGCAAGGGGCAATCTACAAGGTCCATTCCGGCATCGTTTCAGATCGCACGCCGGCCACGGCGAGCGATCGCAAGCTGACAGTTCTCGTCGATGGCAAGTCTGCGAAAGACATTTTCGATTCCATTGGTCCGGACCTGCCCGAAACATGTACCGGAGAACCGGGCGACCGGATGCGGGAAAAAAAAGGCCTTCATTGCAGCTACACCGCGCAGGACAAGGGAACGAAAGATGGCCCCTATCGATGCTGGATCGGTCTCGACCTTCGAACTGGGGACAGCGTCGGAACCGTGAGTTGCTAGCTACCGCTCCCACGCAACCGCGTCCCGATCCACCAGTAATTCCCCTGCGCATCCTGCACCCCCGCCGTCCGGTCCCCATACGGCTGGTCGCGCGGCTCAGACAGGCTGGTTGCGCCACGGTCCAGCGCCCGCGCATAGACCCGGTCGACATCCTCGACATACACATGCACCGAGGCGATCAGCTCCGCCCCCGGCCGGCATCCCATCATCACCACGGAATCCCCGATCCTGACTTCCGCGTGCCGGATCCCGCCGTCGGCGTCCGGTTGGCGCCGCAGCTCGGTCGCCCCGAACGCGTGGGCGAGGAAATCGAGCATGGCGCGCACATCCTTCACGAGCAAATACGGCGATACCGCGTTATAGCCATCCGGTTTGTATCGTTCGTCCATCCGCGTCTCCCAGTGTTCACACGAAACTGAACAATTCTGTCACAGATGTATCGTCGTGCAATACAACTGTTCATCTTTGACACAGGCCTGCCCCGGCGAGACCGCGCCGGCCATGTGGCATGGATATTGCGAATTCCTCCTTGACTGCGCGCCGCGCATTCATAACCCATCCAACGATCAAGGAGACAACCATGGCCTGGACCAAACCCGAATTCATCGACTGGCGTTTCGGCTTCGAAATCACGATGTACATCGCGAATCGCTAATGCAGCCCATGCCCGCGGCAGCGCCGCGGGCTTACCGGACCCACGTCATGAACATCGTCGTATTAGGCTCCGCAGCCGGAGGCGGTTTCCCGCAGTGGAACTGCAATTGCCGCAATTGCGCTGGCCTGCGTAACGGTACCCTCCGCGCGACGGCGCGCACGCAATCGTCGATCGCCGTGTCGGCCAACGGGACCGACTGGGTGCTGATCAACGCGTCGCCGGACCTCCTCGCGCAGATCCGCGCCACACCGGCCCTGCAGCCGGCACGCGGCCAGCGCGATACGGGCATCGCCGCCGTCATGCTGATGGATGCGCAGATCGACCATGTCACCGGCCTCCTGATGCTGCGCGAAGGGAAAGAGCTGCCCCTCTATTGCACCGCACAGGTCTGGCGCGAACTCAACCAGGGTCTGCCGCTCGTTCCCGTGCTGTCGCATTATTGCGGCGTGCGCTGGCATGCGCTGCCGATCGAAGACGGCCTTCACGTGCCCGGCATCGACGGCATCCGTTTCACGCCCCTCGCACTGAACAGCAAGGCGCCGCCGTATTCCGACCACCGCAACGATCCGCACCCGGGCGACAACATCGGCCTGCTGATCGAAGACACGCACACAGGCAAATCCGTGTTCTACGCACCTGGCCTTGGCGCAATCGATGCGCAGGTGGACATCGCGCTGCAGACAGCGGATTGCGTCCTCGTCGACGGCACGTTCTGGCACGCGGACGAGATGATCGCGCTGGGGTTTTCCCAAAAAACGGCGGCCGACATGGGCCACCTGCCGCAGTCCGGCGACGGGGGCATGATCGCCGTCCTCGACGGGATTGGAGCGCGGCGCAAGGTGCTCATCCACATCAACAACACGAATCCGATCCTTGACGAAGACTCGGAAGAGCGCGCCCTGCTCGCGCGCCACGGCATCGAGGTCGCGTTCGACGGCATGGAGATCACGATATGAGTACCGAAGCATGGAGCCGCGACGAGTTCGAGGCGCAATTGCGCGCACGGGGTGCCGGCTACCACATCCACCATCCGTTCAACGTCAACATGAACGACGGCCTGCTGGGCCCGGACCAGATCCGCGGCTGGGTCGCCAACCGGTTTTATTACCAGGTCAATATCCCGCAAAAGGATGGCGCCATCATCGCCAATTGCCCGGACCGCGCCACGCGGCGCCGGTGGGTGCGCCGCATCCTCGACCATGACGGCTGGGGCGATAACGAAGGCGGTATCGAGGCGTGGGTGCGGCTCGGCGAAGCCGTCGGGCTCACGCGCGACGCGCTGTGGTCGCACAAGCACGTCGTGCCCGGCGTGCGCTTCGCGGTCGATGCGTACGTCAATTTTGCGCGCCAGGCGCCGTGGCAGGAAGCCGTCTGCTCGTCGCTGACGGAAATGTTCGCGCCGAAGATCCACAAGGACCGGCTGGCCAACTGGCCGACGCATTACGCATGGATCGATCCCGATGGCTTGCAGTATTTCCGCAGCCGCATCTCGCTCGCCGAGCGCGACGTCGAGCACGGCCTGGAAGTGACGCTCGGCCATTTCACCACCCGCGCCCAGCAGGAACGCGCGCTCGAGATCCTGCAATTCAAGCTCGACATCCTGTGGTCCATGCTCGACGCCATCGAGAAGGCCTATCCCTGAGGAGGCAAGTCATGCACACCGTTCCCGATCAACCCGCCCTGTCGCGCCTGTTCCGCATGCAGTGGGAAGAGGCGCAAGGCAACTACGTGCTCCTGTATCCGGAAGGGATGGTCAAGCTGAGCCAGAGCGCGGCCGAGATCCTGAAGCGCTGCGATGGCGCCCGTACCGTGCCGGCCATCGTCGGCGAGCTCGAACAGGCGTTCAACTGCGGCGGCCTGCGCGAGGACGTCGACGATTTCCTGCGCGTCGCCAGCGAGCGCGGCTGGATCGTGTGAGCCCATCATGAACGCCCCGACCTTCCGTCCCGTCATCGCGCCGCCGCTGTGGCTGCTGGCCGAGCTGACCTATCGCTGCCCGCTGCACTGCCCGTTCTGCTACAACCCGGTCGATTCCGCCAACGACCGCACCGAACTGACGACCGAGCAATGGTTCGACGTAATGCGCCAGGCACGCCAGCTCGGCGCCGCGCAACTCGGCTTCTCGGGCGGCGAGCCGCTGCTGCGGGACGATCTCGAAGAACTGGTCGGCGAAGGCCGCCGGCTGGGGTTTTATACGAATTTGATCACGTCCGGCATCGGCCTCACCGAATCGCGTCTCGCGCGCATGAAGGAACTGGGCCTCGATCACATCCAGCTGTCGTTCCAGGATTCGACGCGCGAGCTGAACGATTTCCTGTCGAGCACGAACACGTTCGACCTGAAGGCGCGCGTCGCCCGGCTCATCAAGCAGTACGACTATCCGATGGTGCTGAACGTCGTGCTGCACCGCTTCAATCTCGACCACGTGGAGCGGATCATCGCCATGGCCCTCGAGATGGGCGTCGAGTACCTGGAACTGGCCAACACGCAGTATTACGGCTGGGCGCTCGTCAACCGCGACCAGCTGATGCCGACGCGGGAGCAGGTCGCGCGTGCGGAAAGCGTCGTGAATGCATGCCGCGCGCGGATCGGCAACAGAATGCGCATCCTGTTCGTCGTGCCCGACTATTTCGAGGCGCGGCCCAAGGCGTGCATGAACGGCTGGGGCGGCGTATTCCTCGGCATCGCACCGGACGGTACCGCCCTGCCCTGCCACGCGGCCCGCACATTGCCGGGCATCGATTTTCCGAATGTGCGCGACACGCGCGTGAAGGACATCTGGTACCACAGCGACGCATTCAACCGCTACCGCGGCGATGCCTGGATGAAGGATCCGTGCCGCACGTGCGACGACAAGGCGAAGGACTTCGGCGGCTGCCGCTGCCAGGCGCATGCGCTGACGGGCGACGCCGCAAACGCGGACCCGGTGTGCGCGAAGTCGGCGCGGCATGGCGACGTGCAGGCGATCGTCATGCATGCGCAGCGAACACAGCAAGACGCCGTGTGGCAGCCGGCGCAACCGATCGTGTTCCGGAAAAATCCCAAGAAATAGGTCTCTACTCAACGATCTTTTATTGAACAGATATCGAACTAAGCAAGCATTCAAGTAAGTGTTGGAAAAACACGCCAGATCGTACATACGGACCCGAATTCTCACAAATTATTTCCGCACATCAATTAACATTTACCTGAACTCATCATCAGGAGATGTGCCATGTTCAAGCAAATGAAGGTCGCGACCCGGCTGACCCTTGGTTTTCTTGCCGTCGTCGTGCTCGGCGCCATCGTCGCCGGCATTGCGATCTATAACATGACCCAGATGAACGAGCGCGCCAAGCGCATGTATCAGAAGGAATTGCTGGGCATTTCCTACGTCAAGGAAGCCGATCTGAACCAGGTCTCCCTCGGCCGTTCGCTGCGCAGCGCCATGCTGGCGTCGACCGACGACCAGCGCACCACGATGCTGGCCAACGCCGACAAGTACAGGCAGCAGCTGCAGGAAAACCTCGACAAGGCGCGTCCGCTGTTCCATTCGGACGAAGGCAAGCGCATCTTTGCCGAAGCCGACGCCCAGCTGCGCGACTTCGACGGCATGATCGCGGACCTGGTCAAGCGCGTGAAAGCGGAGCCGCTCGAGACGAAGCGCGATTCCGTCGACTACCTGTTCGGGACGATGCTGCCGAAGTCGCAAGACCTCGACGCCAAATTGGCGGATCTGGCCCAGAACAAGGAAGCGATGGCCCAGGAAACCAATCTGAGCAACAAGAACGCATATGAAGACAGCCGCGCCACGCTGCTCGTGCTGGTCGCGCTCAGCGCCCTGCTCGGCGCCGGCTTCGGTATCCTGACCACCCGGAGCTTCACGCGCCAGCTGGGCGGCGAGCCCGCCTACGCAGCCGAAGTTGCAGGCCGCATCGCCGCCGGCGACCTGGGCACCGACGTGCAACTGCGCGCCGGCGACGAGACGAGCCTGCTGTTCGCGATGAAATCCATGCGCGACCGCCTGGCCCGCATCGTCAGCGAGGTGCGCCAGGGCACGGACGCCATCGCTTCCTCCTCCGCCGAAATCGCGAGCGGTAACCTGGACCTGTCGTCGCGCACGGAAGAGCAGGCCAGCTCGCTCGAGGAAACGGCATCGTCGATGGAAGAGCTGACGTCGACCGTGAAGCAGAACGCCGACAACGCGCGCCAGGCCAACGTGCTTGCGCAGACGGCGTCGACCGTGGCCGGCCAGGGCGGCGACGTCGTGGCGCAGGTCGTGCAGACGATGGGCTCGATCAACGATTCGTCGAAGAAGATCGTGGACATCATCACCGTCATCGACGGCATCGCGTTCCAGACGAACATCCTGGCGCTGAACGCGGCGGTCGAGGCCGCGCGTGCCGGCGAACAGGGCCGCGGCTTCGCGGTCGTGGCGGGCGAAGTGCGCACGCTGGCCCAGCGCTCGGCCGCCGCGGCCAAGGAAATCAAGGGCTTGATCGGCGACTCCGTCGACAAGGTCGAGATCGGCACCAGGCTCGTCGACCAGGCCGGGAGCACGATGCACGAGGTCGTCTCAAGCATCCAGCGCGTGACGGACATCATGGCCGAGATCAGCGCCGCCAGCCAGGAGCAGACCAGCGGCATCGAGCAGATCAACCAGGCGATCAGCCAGATGGACAACGTGACCCAGCAGAACGCGGGCCTCGTCGAGGAAGCCGCGGCCGCGTCGGAAGCCCTGCAGAACCAGGCGGGCAAGCTGGCGGAACTGGTCAGCGTGTTCCGCCTCGACGACCGTGTAAAGGCGACTGCACCGGCCGCACCGGCGGCGCCGGCGGCGCCGGTCCGTGCCGCGAAACGTGCCGCGACGCTGGCGGCACCGAAGCCGGCACCTGTCGTCAAGCCGGCGCCGGCACGCGCGCCCGCGAAGGCGTCGGCCGCTGCGGACGAGTGGGAAGAGTTCTAAGGCCCGTTCCCTGCTCCATCTTTCGCGTGGTAAATTGCTGCCTTTCACCGGCTGAGCCAACAGGCGCAGCCGTGTATTCACAAGCCACAAGCGAGAGGACAGGATGAAATTACGTATGCTGGCGCTGGCCGCCGCCCTGACGGGCACGGCGCTGGGCGCGACGGCCGCACCGCGCGGATTCACGGTCGAAGACCTGGTGACGATGGAACGCGTCGGCAGCCCGGCGGTGTCGCCGGACGGCGGCCGCGTCGTCTACACGGTGCGCACGACCGACATGGGCAAGAACCGCGGCCATACCGACCTCTACCTGGTCGACCTGCGCGCCGCCAATCCGGCGCCGCAACGCCTGACGTCGGATGCCGCCAGCAGCACGGATCCGGAATGGTCGCCGAACGGCGACGCGATCTATTTCCTGTCATCCCGGTCGGGCTCGGGCCAGGTGTGGCGCGTGCCGGCGGCCGGCGGCGACGCGGTCCGCGTGACCGATCTGCCGCTCGACGTGGACGCCTTCCGCGTCGCGCCGACGGGCGACCGCATGCTGCTCAGCATGGCCGTGTTCCGCGACTGCGCCGACCTCGCCTGCACGAAGGCGCGCGTGGACGCGAAAGAGAAAGACAAGGCCAGCGGCAAGATCTACGACCGCCTGTTCGTGCGCCACTGGGACACGTGGTCGGACGGCCGCAACAACGTGCTGTACGCTGCACCGCTGGATACATCAGGCCGCGTGAACGGCACGCCGGTCAGCCTGTCGGGTGCGCTCGACGGCGACGTGCCGTCGAAACCGTTCGGCGACCGCGAGGAATTCCGCTTCAGCCCGGACGGCAAGACCGTCGTGTTCTCGGTCCGCATCGCAGGCAAGACCGAGGCGTGGTCGACGAACTTCGACGTGTACACCGTCCCCGCCACGGGCGGCACGCCCCGCAACCTGACTGCCGACAATAACGCCTGGGATACGAAAGCGGTGTTCTCGCCGGACGGCCGCACCCTCGCCTACCTGGCCATGACCCGTCCCGGCTTCGAGGCGGACCGCTACCACATCGTGCTGCTCGATCTCGCCACCGGCAAGAAGCGCAACGTGGCCGACAGCTGGGACCGCTCGCCGGGCAGTATCCAGTGGACGGCCGACGGCAAGACGCTCATCGCGGACGCCGAGGACATCGGCCAGCACCGCCTGTTTGCGATCGACGTGGCCAGCGGCAAAGTGTCGCCGCTGACTGACAAGGGTTCCATCGGCGGCTTCGACGTGCGCGGCAATACCGTCGCTTTCACGCAAACGAACCTCGCATCGGGCGCGCAATTGTTCGGCATGCAGTTGGGCACGACGCAATCCAAGCAATTGACCCATGTGAACGAGGAGAAGCTGGCCGACGTACGCTGGGGCGACTATGAACAGTTTTCGTTCAAGGGCGCGAACGGCGACACCGTCCATGGTTACGTGATGAAGCCGTGGGATTACGAGCCGGGCAAGAAATATCCGATCGCCTTCCTCGTGCACGGCGGCCCCCAGGGCAGCTTCGGCAACGGCTGGAGCTACCGCTGGAACCCGCAGGTGTACGCGGGCGCGGGCTACGCGACCGTGTTCATCGATTTCCACGGCTCGACCGGCTACGGCCAGAAATTCACGGACGCCATCAGCGGCGACTGGGGCGGCAAGCCGCTCGAGGACCTCAAGAAAGGCCTGGCCGCGGCGACGGCGAAGTACGCCTGGCTGGACCGTTCGCACGCGTGCGCGCTGGGCGCGTCGTATGGCGGCTACATGATGAACTGGATCGAGGGTAACTGGTCCGATGGTTTCAAGTGCATCGTCAACCACGACGGCGTGTTCGACACCCGCGGCATGGCGTATTCCACTGAAGAACAATGGTTCACCGATTGGGAAAACGGCGGTCCGTACTTCGCCGTACCGGACAAGCACGAGCGCTTCAACCCGGTGCTGCACGTGAACAAGTGGAAGACGCCGATGCTCGTCGTGCAGGGCGACCTCGACTTCCGCATCCCGACGACCCAGGGCCTGTCCACGTTCACGGCGCTGCAACGCCGCGGCATCGACAGCAAGCTGCTCGTGTTCCCGGACGAGAACCACTGGGTACTAAAGCCGGCCAACTCCGTGCTGTGGCATCACACCGTGATCGGCTGGCTGGACCAACACCTGAAGCAGTAAATCCGCGCAGTAGTCTTGCCTGGATGACGAAAAAAACGCCTGTACGTACAGGCGTTTTTTTCGTTTCCAAAGAATTGCCCCAGTGCTACTATTGGTCGCTTACGAAGATGAAAACATCATGAACGACCCGCAAGCGGACCGCGAACTCAAACCCCAGGAATTCGAATTCGAATCGATGAACCTGCAGGTCGGCATGCGCTTGCAATTCATCACGCACCGGCGCCTGAAACCCGTGCAGCACTTCTCCACGCTGATCGGCTGGTCGAAGGACGAATACCTGATCGTCAAGATCCCGATGGACAACGGCGCGCCGATCGCCCTGGTCGAGGGCGAGCGCGTGACGATGCGCGTATTCTCGGGCATCCACGTGTGCTCGTTCGCATGTACGGTCGAGCGCGTGTTCGGCCGGCCGTTGTTGTATGCCCACATCTCGTTCCCGCGCACGATCCAGGGCACGAGCCTGCGCACGGCGATGCGGGTCAAGGTGGATATTCCCGCACGCATTTTCACCGCCAACAGCGCCGTGCTGGTTGCGGAATGCCTTCTTACGAACCTGAGCGTGAATGGCGCGCGCATCGAAGCGCAGAAAAGCCTGCCGCAGGACGAAGACGAGTTCGATCTGGAGTTCCTGCTGCAGGCTCCGCCCAATAACCAGGAAGTCCGTGTACGCGCGCGCGCGGCCGTGCGCAACATTAGCGCGCTGACCGGCGGTGCGGAACAGGCTGAAGGGTTTGCCTACGGTGTGCAGTTCATCAGCCTGAATCCGGCGCACTATACGTTGGTGCAGAACCTGACGTACGAGGCGTTGCTGGCGGATCGCCAGAAGATCGTCTGATCAGAAGTAGCCGGCTTTCCACAGGCGGGGCCATTGCGAGCCCGTGTTGAGCGCCTGCTGCGCCGGCGTCGGATCCTCGCTGCGCAGCCTGGCGCCGGCATCCGGCCCTGCGCCGGCGACCACCCCCACCATTGCCGCGACGATGCACAGCGCACTTATGCCATAGCGGACGCCGCCTGATGCGGCGGTGAGCGCCGGGCCGACGATCCGGTGCCAGCCGATGGCGCACCCGAGATACAACGCGACGGCGAGCTGGCTCTGCGGCATCACGAAAATGCCGGACACGAGCCCGTCGACGAGGATCGCCACGGCGCCCGTGAGCAGCGCGGCGAAGATGGCCTGGTTGACGCCGTCGTCGTCGCGGACGCGCGCGCCAGATCGCAGCAGGGCGCGCAGCCCGTACGCGATGGCGGCAAGCAGGCACGCAAGGGCGGGCAATCCCCATTCGACGGCAACCTGGAACAGCCAGTCGTGCGGATGGGCACCGATGTGCAGATAACCCGCATGGTGTGCGAAATGCATGGGTCCGACGCCAAGCCACGGATGCTGTTCGATCAGCGCGGCGGCAAGCCGCCACAGCAGCATGCGGCCGGACGCCGGATCGGCGGCCGTGCGTTGGAACGCGGACGAAAACGAACTCATGCCGGCGGCACCGAGCAACGCCGGCACGACGGTCAGGAAGAAGAAGTACGCGACCAGGCCCAGTGCCGCCGTCGTGGCGACGTGGCGCAGGTACGGCGCGGCGCGGCGCCGCGCCAGCACGGCGGCGACGGCGCAACCGGCCATCATGCCCACCAGCGTGCCGCGGCCCGCCGTGGCATACAACGCCATCCACCAGTACGTCGCCACCGCCATCCACAGCCAGCGCAACCTGGACGCACGCGGCGTCAGGCAGCACAGCAGGATCAGCAGGGGCAACGTCGAGGTCTGCGTATGGTTGAAAAAACGGATGTTGCTGAAGTTGGTCGTGAAGTCGTCCAGGGCCAGCGGGATACCGAGGCTGAGCCCACCGACATACGCGACGATGAACAGGAAGACATAGAACGCGCACATGACGCCCAGGCAGCGGAGGACGAGCAGGAGGGCCGGTTGTCCGTTGCGCGCGATCTCGGCCGCGACCATGGCGGCCAGCACGTAGAGCAAAAACAGGTTCGCGACTTCGAAGGCGGCAAAGCGCGGCGAGAAGGCCGCCGCGGTGCTCAGGATGCCGAGCAGGAAGAACGCAGCCAGCGCCATGCCGGGGCGTCCGGAAAACAGGCTGGAGAGGGTCTTGCGCTCGACGAGGGCGATGCTGCCGCCCAGCAGCACGGTGCCGATCTGGACGAGGCGCTGATGATCGTGGCCGGCCACCATCATGAAATTGGCCAACAGGGCCAGGCACAGCAGCGCCGTGAAGCGCGTCCGCAACAGCGCCGATGGATGGGTTCCCGTCGTAAGCACGCTAGACCTCGTTCGATCCGGTAATAAAAAAAGCCGCCCGGCTTACACTGGGCGGCTCCTTGACGCTATGTCGGTTGAGTCAGGACAGATTAGCTGCCGGTGCAGGACGTGCCAGCGATCTTCGGAATGTCAGCCGCGTCCAGAGTCGATTTGCACGACCATGCGCCGTCGTCGCCACGGGTCAGCGTAATCGTCTTCCCTTGCACGGTGGACGGGCCGCCCTGGATCTTGCAGAGCAGGGTCGAGCCCGTCGCGTCGAACTCGCAGTTCGAGGTCGGCGTCGCTTTGGCCGCGAGGCCAACTTGTTCCGGAGCGGAAATGGTTGCGCCTTCGTTCAGTTTCACGTCGAAACCGGTCTTACCAGCCGACACTTCAGCCAGCGCAGCCGTGAACTTCGACTTGGCAACATAGTTCTGGTAAGCCGGGATAGCGACGGCGGCCAGGATACCGATAATCGCGACAACGATCATCAGTTCGATCAGGGTGAAGCCGGCTTGGGCTTTCTTGACGATTTTCGGTGCTTTCATGATGTCTCTCCAGGTGGGGCACTGCAAAATTAAGGGGTACTGCGTATCTGGTTACTGCTTGCTTCTGCCCTTACACTATGCAATGGGCGTGCCAGCTCGTTTCCGTACAGAATCGTTAGCACAGTGCCATCGAATTGTGGGTTTTCGCGTACTTTTTGCATTGCCGCATGACAATTTTTGTCACGCCGGCATGGCGAAAATTGTCACCCCGACCGTTTTTGTTGAGTTACGACGAAAATTGTCAGCACAAAAAAAACGGGACGCCGAAGCGTCCCGTGTCATCGGATCCGAAACCGCAGGATTACAGCATCGCCTTCAGCAGACGAGCCATTTCCGACGGGTTCTTGGTGACCTTGATGCCGCAGGCTTCCATGATCTCCAGCTTGGCGTCGGCGGTATCTGCACCGCCCGAGATCAGCGCGCCGGCGTGGCCCATGCGCTTGCCCGGCGGCGCGGTGACGCCGGCGATGAAGCCGACGACCGGCTTCTTCATGTTGTCCTTGATCCAGTACGAAGCATTGGCTTCGTCCGGGCCGCCGATCTCGCCGATCATGATGACGGCGTCCGTGTCCGGATCGTCGTTGAACATCTTCATCACGTCGATGTGCTTCAGACCGTTGATCGGGTCGCCACCGATGCCGACTGCCGACGACTGGCCCAGGCCCAGTGCGGTCAGCTGGCCGACGGCTTCATACGTCAGCGTGCCCGAACGGGACACGACGCCGATGCGGCCTTTCTTGTGGATGTGACCCGGCATGATGCCGATCTTGATCTCGTCCGGCGTGATCAGACCCGGGCAGTTCGGGCCCAGCAGCAGGGTCTTCGAACCGGCCTTGGCCATGCGGTCCTTGACTTCCATCATGTCACGGACGGGGATGCCTTCGGTGATGCAGATTGCCAGGTCCAGCTCGGCTTCGACGGCTTCCCAGATGGCGGCAGCGGCGCCTGCCGGCGGAACGTAGATGACCGACACGGTCGCGCCGGTGTTCTGCTTGGCTTCCTTAACGCTCGCGAAGATGGGGATACCCTCGAAGTCCTCACCGGCTTTCTTCGGGTTCACGCCTGCGACGAAGGCTTCACGGCCGTTCGCGTAGTCGCGGCACATGCGGGTGTGGAACTGGCCGGTCTTGCCGGTGATACCTTGGGTGATGACTTTGGTGTCTTTGTTAATCAGAATCGACATGTTATTTCCTTTGCGAATTAGGCTTGGCCAGCAGCGGCGGCAACGACCTGCTTCGCTGCGTCTTCCATGGTATCGGCCGAGATGATCGGCAGGCCGGAGTCGGCCAGCATCTTCTTGCCCAGGTCTTCGTTGGTGCCCTTCATGCGGACGACCAGCGGCACTTGCAGCGACACGGCCTTCGATGCGGTGATCACGCCTTCGGCGATCACGTCGCAGCGCATGATGCCGCCGAAGATGTTGACCAGGATGGCTTTCAGGCCCGGGTTCTTCAGCATGATCTTGAAGGCTTCGGTGACCTTCTCGGCGGTTGCACCGCCGCCGACGTCCAGGAAGTTGGCCGGCTCGCCGCCGAACAGCTTGATGGTGTCCATGGTGGCCATGGCCAGGCCGGCGCCGTTCACCAGGCAGCCGATGTTACCGTCCAGCGAGATGTACGCCAGGTCGAATTTCGATGCTTCGACTTCGGCCGGATCTTCTTCGTCCAGGTCGCGGTAGGCGACGATTTCCGGGTGGCGGAACAGGGCGTTCGAGTCGAAGTTGAACTTGGCGTCCAGGGCGATCACTTTACCGTCGCCGGTCAGGATCAGCGGGTTGATTTCAGCCAGCGATGCGTCGGTTTCCCAGTACGCTTTGTACAGGCCTTGCAGGTTCGCGCGCGCAGCGGCGATCGAGCCTTCCGGCACGCCGATCTTGCGGGCGATGTCGTCGGCATCCGCATCGGTCAGGCCGACGCTCGGCTCGATCACGACGTTGTGGATCTTTTCCGGGTTGCTGTGTGCAACTTCTTCGATGTCCATGCCGCCTTCCGACGAGGCCATCAGCACGACTTTCTGGGTGACGCGGTCGGTGACCAGCGACACGTACAGTTCTTTCTTGATGTCGGCGCCTTCTTCGATCAGCAGGCGGCGGACTTTCTGGCCTTCCGGACCGGTCTGGTGGGTCACCAGCTGCATGCCCAGGATCTGGTTCGCGTATTCGCGCACTTGTTCCAGCGACTTGGCGACTTTCACGCCACCGCCCTTGCCGCGGCCGCCAGCATGGATCTGGGCCTTGACCACCCAGACCGGACCGCCCAGCTCTTCAGCTGCTTTGACAGCCTCGTCGACCGACAGGCATGGAATGCCGCGCGGAACGGTCACTCCGAATTTTCGGAGGATCTCTTTGCCCTGATACTCATGGATTTTCATGCTGGCTTCCCTTCTTCTGTTACTGATGTAGTTTAGAAATACGGTTGAAAAATAAAGCGACAAATCCGGAGTCTACTCCGGACAACACTACCCCGGCACCGCCTTGAGCGACCAGCGCGGGTAATACGTTTCGACGGCGGGGCCGTCGAGGCGCAGCGCGTGGCAGCGGTCCAGTTCGTAAGGCCGCCCGGCCGAAGCATCGGCCGGGCGGTTGGCCATCGCGTCATCGGCGAAGGCCTGGATTGCCGCGGTGGGCAGGACTTGCGCGAGTTCGGTCAGGTGGGTGCAGCCGAGTACCCCGGACAGGCGGTCCTTCAGATGCAATCGGAAATGTTTCAGCAGCGACAAGCCGATGAGCTTTTTATACGCAGGGGCGATGGTGTCGCAGAAACCGGGATAGGGTACGGCATCGGACGCGGCTTCGGCGTCGACGATGTTCATGTCGCGGTCGATAGTCACCCGCAGTTTGAGTTCGTGCACCGGCAGGCCGGCCGGACGGGCCCCCGAAGGCAGGGCAATGTCATGCGTCTTGGTGTCGCGGATGCACGCGTCGAGGTCCCACAGGCCATCGTCGCGCGCGAACGCTTCGACGGTAATGGCGCGCGTGTGCCTTGGCTTACGCGGAGCGGGAGGAGACAGGGGCATAAACACCAATGCCGGAATGCGGCGAAAAAATTTGCAGCCGTTGTGCCTGATGCACGTTGCCGCAGCTTCTACGGCAACAACCGCTCTTGCGGCGCTGCTTAAACCATGAAAGTTTAGCACAGGGTAACGGGCTGTGCACCGTCTCCCCGGTTACAGAAGGGTTTTTGCAGGGAAGATAAGGGGAGATGTTGCGAAGTTGTGATGCCGAAAGCGCAAGCTCGCATCATAACCAAGACGACAGTGGGACATTCACAACGATGAGATCAGAGGTCGTCCTCGTCGTCGCCGCCCTTCAGCGCGGCACGCACCGCACTCTGGGAAAAGCCGCGTTGCATCAGGAAGCGCATCTGTTTGCTGCGTTCTTCGGCGTCCTGCGGAACCCTGCCGAACTTGCGGCGCCAGACGTCACGCGCCCGTGCCGTTTCGGATTCCTTCAATTCGGACTTGAGTTCGTCGAACGCTTCGCCATTGACGCCATGCTGCTGCAGTTCGGCGAGCACCCGGGCGTTACCGTAGCGTCCGGCTCGCCGGTGAACCAGCGATTCGGCAAACCGCTCCTGCGACAGCCAGTTGTTCTTTTCAAGGAAATCGAGGAGGGCTTCGACGTCGTCGCCCTCCTCCGCATAGCGGGACAATTTGCGCGCCAGTTCGAGCCGGCTGTGCTCGCGCGTCGACAGATACTTCAACGCGCGAGCCTTGAGGCTCAGCTGCTGGCGCGGCATCAGGACGATTACTCGTCGTCGCCGATGGCTGCCGGCACGACCGCAGCACTGCCGGCCGGGGCCGGCGGCAGTTCGCGCACGCCGAGGGCGGCGCGGACCTTGTTCTCGATTTCGCGTGCCAGTGCCGGACGCTCCCTCAGGAAGATACGGGCATTGTCCTTGCCCTGACCGATACGCTCGCCACCGTAGCTGTACCACGAACCCGACTTCTCGACGATCTTGTTGTCCACGCCCAGGTCGATGATCTCGCCTTCGCGCGACGTGCCTTCGCCGTACAGGATGTCGAAGTGCGCTTCCTTGAACGGGGGCGCGATCTTGTTCTTGACAACCTTGACCTTGGTTTCGTTACCGATCACCTCGTCGCCGGTCTTGATCGAGCCGGTACGGCGGATGTCCAGACGCACGGAGGCGTAGAACTTCAGCGCGTTACCGCCGGTCGTCGTTTCCGGGCTGCCGAACATGACGCCGATCTTCATACGGATCTGGTTAATGAAGATCACCAGGGTGTTCGTACGGTTGATCGATGCGGTCAGCTTGCGCAGCGCCTGCGACATCAGGCGGGCCTGCAGGCCCGGCAGGGAGTCGCCCATGTCGCCTTCGATTTCGGCACGCGGCGTCAGCGCCGCCACCGAGTCGATGACCACCATGTCGACACTGCCCGAGCGCACGAGGGCGTCCGTGATTTCCAGCGCCTGTTCACCCGTGTCCGGCTGCGAGATCAGCAGCTCGTCCAGCTTGATGCCCAGCTTTTGCGCATAGGTCACGTCCAGCGCGTGCTCGGCGTCGATGAACGCGCAGGTGCCACCCAGCTTCTGCATCTGGGCGATGGTCTGCAGGGTCAGCGTCGTCTTGCCCGACGATTCCGGCCCGTAGATCTCGACGATACGGCCACGCGGCAGGCCGCCGACGCCGAGTGCGATGTCCAGGCCCAGCGAGCCGGTCGAGACGGTTTGCACTTCCTCGACGGGCGCATTGGTATCCATGCGCATCACCGAGCCTTTACCGAATTGCTTTTCGATCTGCGCGAGGGCTGCTGCCAGCGCCTTGCCCTTCTCGGCTGCATTTACTGCGGATTTTTTGTCGTCCATAACTTTCTTTCTGTCCTAGAGTGAACCAAGGTGTGGGCCGCTCGCGCGATTTCAATAGGAAGTACTGTATAAAATCCCAGTGGTTTTGGCAAGCGATATTTACCATCGCCTGCCCCATTCGACATGTTGCGAAACTTCACACACAATACGCGGGTAAGCGGGGTCGAACAACGAAAGCCGGGGGAAAAGATGCGTATTTTACTAGCCGAAGATGATAGCGTATTGGCCGATGGGCTGACGCGCTCCTTGCGCCAGTCCGGCTACGCGATCGATTGCGTCAAGAACGGCCAGGACGCGGACACGGCGCTGTCGACCCAGGAGTTCGATCTCCTGATCCTCGACCTCGGCCTGCCCAGGCTGTCCGGCCTGGACGTGCTGCGCCGCCTGCGCGCGCGCGGCTCGCTGCTGCCGGTGCTGATCCTGACGGCCGCCGATTCCATCGAGCAGCGCGTGGGCGGCCTCGACGCCGGCGCCGACGACTACATGCCCAAGCCGTTCGCGCTGTCCGAACTGGAAGCGCGCGTGCGCGCCCTCACCCGGCGCGGCCAGGGCGGCGGCTCGACCGTCATCCGCCACGGCCCGCTCGTGTACGACCAGGTCGGCCGCAGCGCGACCATCAACGACCAGATGCTCGACCTGTCCGCGCGCGAGCTGGGCCTGCTGGAAATCCTGCTGGCGCGCACGGGCCGTCTCGTGTCGAAGGAACAGCTCGTCGACCACCTGTGCGAATGGGGCGAGGAAGTGTCGAACAACGCCATCGAGGTCTACGTGCACCGCCTGCGCAAGAAGATCGAGACGGGCGGCATCCGCATCGCCACCGTGCGCGGCCTCGGCTATTGCCTCGAGCGCTTTTCCGAGAATAACCGCGACAGCGCCCGCGACAGCGCCCGCAAGAGCGCCGAAGCGGCCAACGGCCAGAAGTGAAGCGGTTCAAGCGGCGCGCGGCCGGACCGGATCCGCTCGCCGTCACGGAACCGGTCGACGACCTCTACGTCCCGCCCAGGCCGGAACCGGAAGAAAGCATCCAGCACTCGCTGTTCGGCGAAATCCTCGACTGGATGCTGGCCCCGCTGCTGCTGCTGTGGCCGATGAGCATCGCGATCACGTACCTGGTCGCGAAGTCGATCGCGAATCAACCGTTCGACCACGCGCTGGAAGACAGCGTCACGGTGCTCGCGCAGCAGGTCAAGGAGGTCGACGGCAAGGTCGTCGCGCGCCTGGGCGGCACCGCGCGCGACATTCTCCGTGCGGACGACGTCGACAGCGTGTATTTCCAGATCAGCGGCCCGCGCGGCGAGCTCGTCGACGGCGACCGCGACCTGCCGCCGCCGAACCCCGACGACGCCGAGCGCAGCGGCCGCGTGCACTTCCGCACCGAGACGCTGCACGGCACGCCGGTGCGCATCGCCTATGCCTGGGTCAATCTGCAGCCGCTGCTGGACGCCACGCAGGAACCGCGCCTCGCGCTCGTGCAGGTGGCGGAAACGCTCGACAAGCGCGCGCAGCTGGCCAACGAGATCATCAAGGGCGTGATCCTGCCGCAGTTCATCATCCTGCCCGTGATCCTGGCCCTCGTCTGGTTCGCGCTGTCGCGGGGCCTGTCGCCGCTCGCGCAGTTGCAGGAACGCATCCGCGCGCGCCCGCCGGACGATTTGTCGCCCATCGATTCGCGCCAGGTGCCGGAAGAGATTTCGCCGCTCGTGGGCTCCCTGAACGACATGCTGGCGCGCCTCGCGCACACGATCGACGCGCAGAAGCGCTTCATCGCCGACGCCGCGCACCAGATGAAGACGCCGCTCGCGGGCATGCGCATGCAGTCGGAGCTGGCGCTGCGCCAGGTCGATCCGAACGAGATCCACCGCTCGCTCGAGCAGCTGGCCACGAGTTCGGAATCGGCCACGCGCCTCGTGAACCAGTTGCTGGCGCTGGCCCGCGCGGAAAACCAGCCGCACGCGGGCCAGACGCTGGAACCGCTCGACCTTGCCGCCCTGGCGCGCGACGTCGTGCAGGACTGGGTGCAGGCCTCGTTCGCGCACGAGATCGACCTCGGCTACGAAGTCATCGGCGACCCGCCGGAGATCGACGGCAGCGCCATGATGCTGCGCGAGCTGCTGTCGAACCTGATCGACAACGCGCTGCGCTACACGCCGCCGGGCGGCAGCGTCACCGTGCGCGTGCGCGGCACGAACATCGGCAACGGCAACCAGGCCTTGCTGGAAGTCGAGGACACGGGCCCCGGCATCGCGCCCGCCGAACGCCACCGCGTGTTCGAACGTTTCTATCGCATCCTCGGCTCGAGCGCGTCCGGCTCCGGCCTCGGTCTCGCCATCGTGCGCGAGATCGCGCAGCAGCACGGCGCCGACATCGAGATCTTCAACAACCCGCGCAGCACGCACAAGAAATTCCCGGGCAGCCTGTTCCGGCTGACCTTCCCGCCCACCGTCACGCTTGTCCCCGATGCCGACCGAGACCGCCCCTTCCTCTGACCCCGACCGCGAGCGCCAGGCCATCGTTGCCGCGCGCGCCGCGCACTGGGCGCGTGCGCGCCGCCTGATCGCGCTGCTGCTGGCGCTGTGGCTCGCGACGAGCTTCTGCACCGTGTTCTTCGCGCGCGACCTGGCGCACCTGTCCGTGTTCGGCTGGCCGCTGTCGTTCTACCTCGCGGCACAGGGCGCGTCGCTCACGTACCTCGCCATCATCGGCGCGTACGCCTGGCGCATGCGCATCCTCGACCGCGATTTCCAACGCATGCTGGAGGGCCGTTCATGACTGGGACGGCCGCCAGGACCCGCAGCTATTTCCGCCGCCTCGCCCGCTACTACCTGTGGTTCACGCTGTGCTTCGCGCTGTTCCTGGGCGCGCTCGCGATCCTGGAACACGAGGGCATGCCGCGCCAGTGGATCGGCCACCTGTACATGTTCGCGACGATCGTCCTGTACGCGATCATCGGCGTCGTCAGCCGCACGTCGAACGTGTCCGAATACTACGTGGCGGGGCGGCGGGTGCCGGCGCTGTTCAACGGCATGGCGACGGCGGCCGACTGGATCTCGGCGGCCAGCTTCATCAGCCTCGCGGGCACCTTGTACCTGCACGGCTTCGACGCCCTCGCCTACGTGATGGGCTGGACGGGCGGCTACTGTCTCGTCGCCCTGCTGATCGCACCCTACCTGCGCCGCTTCGCCCAATACACGATCCCCGACTTCCTCGCCGCGCGCTACGGCGGCGAGACCGGCACGCGACAGGGCAGCATCGTGCGCGCGCTCGCGGTCGGCGGCACCATCGTCGTCTCGTTCACGTACGTCGTCGCGCAGATCTATGCCGTCGGCCTGATCGCGTCGCGCTTCACGGGCGTCGATTTCTCGGTCGGCATCTTCCTCGGCCTCGCCAGCATCCTCGTGTGCTCGTTCCTCGGCGGGATGCGCGCCATCACGTGGACGCAGGTGGCGCAATACATCATCATCCTCGTCGCCTTCCTGATCCCGACGATCTGGCTGTCGATGAAATTCGCGGGCAACCCGGTGCCGCAGGTCGCGTACGGCTCCGTGCTGCCCAAGCTGGCCGCGCGCGAAGCCCAGCTGGCGGCGGATCCGCGCGAGGCCGAAGTGCGCGGCCGTTTCCGCGCCCGCGCCGACGACTACGCGGCGCGCATCGCCGCGCTGCCCCACTCCTGGGAAGCGGGCAAGATCGAGGCGCAGCGCCGGCTGGACAAGGCGCGCGGCCGCAACGCGCCGCTGACCGAAGTGCGCAGCGCGGAACGCGAGCTGCTCGACTATCCGCGCACGGCGGACGAAGCCGCGCGCGTGTGGACCGAACTGCGCGCCGCCAACCTGGCGCGCGCCCAGCCGCCGGAACCGCACGCGGAACCGTTCCCCGGCAAGACGCGGGAAGAATCGGACATCCGCCGCAACAATTTTCTATCGCTCGTGTTCTGCCTGATGTTCGGCACCGCGGCGCTGCCGCACATCCTGATGCGGTCCTACACGACGCCGTCCGTGCACGAGACGCGCGTATCCGTGTTCTGGACCCTGTTCTTCATCCTGCTGATCTACCTGACGATGCCCGCGCTGGCCGTGCTGGCCAAGTACGACATCTACACGGCCCTCGTCGGCACGAACTTCGATTCCCTGCCGACCTGGGTCTCGTACTGGGCCAACGTCGACAAGGCGAATCCGTTGATCAGCATCGTCGACGTCAACCGCGACGGCATCGTGCAACTGGCCGAGATCGCGATCGACGGCGACGTGCTCACGCTGGCCACGCCGGAGATCGGCGGCCTGCCGTACGTGATTTCCGGGCTGGTGGCGGCCGGCGGCCTGGCGGCGGCGCTGTCCACCGCGGACGGCCTGCTGCTCGCGATCTCGAACGCGCTGTCGCACGACATCTACTTCAAGATCGTCGACCCGGGCGCCTCCACGCAGAAGCGCGTGACGATCTCCAAGCTGCTGCTGCTGGCCGTCGCGTTCATCGCGGCCTACGTCGCGTCGCAAAAGCCGGCCGACATCCTGTCGCTCGTCGGCGCCGCGTTCTCGCTCGCGGGGTCGACCATGTTCCCCGCGCTGGTGGCAGGCGTGTTCTGGAAACGGGCCAATTTCGCCGGCGCGATCGCTGGCATGGCGACCGGCTTCCTCGTTTGCATCTACTACATGCTGCACACGAATCCGATGCTGGGCGGGAGCCTCGATGCGGTCTGGTTCCACATCGCGCCCATCTCCGCGGGCGTGTTCGGCGTGCCGGCGGGGGCGCTGGCGCTGGTCGTCGTCAGCCTGGTCACCAGGGCGCCGCCGCGCGCGAGCGGCGGGCTCGTGGCGCATATCCGGGCGCCGGAATAAAAACGCATCGTCGACGATCCAATGACAACGGGCGCCACGCGGCGCCCGTTGTTCATCGCTTGCGCAATGCTTACACGATGAAATCCCAGTCGGTGGCCGCGCGCTGGTGGCCGATCATCTCGACGGATTCCACGAACTCCGTGGCGATATGCTCGAGGCTGACGCCATTGCGCATCGCTTCGGTCCAGAACGCCAGGCCCGGCGCGTCGGGAGCGCGGTCGAACAAGGCCTTGTAGAGCATGCCGACATCGTGCTCGGCATTGCCGTTGAACGCGTCGTGACTGGCCGTGTACTCGGGCGAACGGATGATGTCCAGCGCAATCCTGCCCCAGCTGACGCCCGCCTGGTGCGCGTCGGCCCAGAACTCGATGCCGTACATATCGGCCTGGCGCCCGAGCGCGGTCTGGTAGATGCTGGCCAGCATATCCATGGCGCCGCTGTCCTCGACCTTGACGGTGGCGTCGCTGAACTGCAGCTGCTCGACGTTGACGACCAGCGCCTTTGCCGCCGGCGCAGCCTTGCTGCTCACCACCAGGTAGCCGTTGTGGGCTTCCACGTCGAAGTCGGCACGGGCGCCGGCGAACGTCGCGGTGTCGCTGCCCGTGCCGCCGTGCAGGACCGTGGTGGCCGGCGCCGATGCCGCATTCGCGTGGGCCGCGCCGCTGGCGCTCGCCGCCCGCGCCGCCGGTACACCGAAGCCGAGCGTATCGTCGCCGCCGCCGCTGAACACCTGCGTGTCGCCGCCGGACGCCAGCGTGATGTGCTGGCTGGCCGCGTCGCCGGTCAGCATCTGCGTGCCGCCCTGGACCACGACATTGGCAGAGCCGACGATCGCCGCAAAATTGACGTTCTGCAGCGCGATGGTGGCGCCAGGCGCGAGGCCGCCGGTCTGGATCACGAGTGCCACTTGTTGCTCCGCGCTGCTCGCGGCACTCAGGGTCAGGACCCCGTCCGGCGCCTCCTGGCTGCTGACCGGCGCGATGGTCTGGACCAGCAGCGATTGGCTCGCCTGCAGTTGCGCCAGGTAGCTCTGGCCGTTGCCGCTCATGTGGACGAGGTCGCCGCCGGACGTGGTCGCCTGGATCGCGGCGATCAGGCCGGCGCCGCCGTTTGCCACCGTCGTATTGGCGCCGCCGCTGGCGGTCAATCCGTAACCGATGCCCACGTGGGCCATCAGCAGGTCGGTACCGCCGGCCAGCGGAATGTCCGCCGTGGCGGCCGCACCGGTCTGCTCGACGCGGCCGGCACTCACGATCGGGACCTGGACCTGGCTGCCGGACGCGCCGCCCGGCAGCGCGACCGGCACCGTCACCACGCGCACGCCATCCACCATCGGCACCGGCGCTTCCTCGACCGTCAGGGCGAAACTGCCGCTCGCCGCGGACACGTTGCCCGCGGCATCCGTATCGGTCACGCTCAGCGTGTGCCGGCCGAGGCCCAGCGCCTGGGCGGCGATGCTCCAGTGGCCGTTCGCGTCCGCATGGGTCGTGCCCACCACGGTCGTGCCGTCATACAGGGTGACGAGGTCGTTCGCCGCCGCATTGCCCTCGAGGACCGGCACCGCGTACGTGACGCCGTCGCCGACCGAGTCCGTATCGGATTGCGCCTGCAGCTGCGGGGCCGCGGGCGCCGCCGGTGCGGTCGCGTCGACCGTCACCGTCAGGGCCGGGCTGGCGGCCGATTCGTTGCCGGCCACGTCGACCTGCCTGACGGTCAGCACGTGCGTGCCGTCGGCCAGCGGGGACGCCGCGAGGGACCAGTTGCCGTGGGAATCGGCCTGCGTCGAACCGAGCGCGGTGGTGCCGTCGGTGTCGTACAGCGTCACCCGGGACAGGCCTCCGGCGGTGCCGCTGAACGTCGGCGTCGTGACCTTCGTGATGCGGTCGCCGGCCGTGCCGCTGTCACTGGCGGCAGCCAGCAGCGGGGCCGCCGACGCGGACGGCGCGTGCGTGTCGACCGTGATGACCAGCGGCGCGCCGAACGGCGACACGTTCCCGATGGCGTCGGACTGCACCGCACGCAGGATGTGGTCGCCGTCGGCCAGCGCGTCGATCCTGACGCTCCAGGCACCGGTGGCGTCGGCGATCGTGGCGCCCACCACGTGCGCGTCGCCTTCGTACACGAGGATGACGGCATGCGGGTCCGCCATGCCCTCGAGGGTCGGCGCGGCCACGTTCGTGACGGTGTCCGTGGCCGAGCTGCCGGCGTCGCTGGCGGCGCTCAGCATGGGAGCAGGCGGCGCGCCCGGCACCAGCGTGTCGAAGTAGATGCTCACCGGCGTGCCCGCACCGCCCGCATTGCCGGCCGCGTCGATGTAGCTGCCGGCGGCGACCGTGATGCTCGCCGTCTGGTTGTCCAGGTTCGCATCCGGCGTGAACACGGCCGTGCGGACCGTGCCGCTACCGGACAACGCGGAGAGCTGGCCGCCGCTGACGGCGACATCGGCCGCCGTGAACGTCGCGCCGGGATCTTCGCTGAACGTGAACGTGATCGTGGCGGTCTCGCCCGCCTTGAGCGGGTTCGCGTCGCTGGCCATCGTGAGCGTCGGCGCCGCCGTGTCCAGCACATAGGCCTGCGAAGCCACCGGGCCGGCATTGTCGACGGCGTCGACCACGCGCGCCTGCAGCGTGCCGCTGCCGGCCAGCGTGGCCGCCAGCGACCAGGCCGTGCCGTTGACCTGCGCCGCCGTCCAGCTGGCGCCGTTGTCGAGCGAGACCTGGACTTGCTCGCCGGTCTGCAGCGCGGCGCTCAAGGTGCCGCTGATGGTCTGCGCGGCCGTGTCCGTGATGAAGTCGGTGCCCGATGCGCCATGATCGGCCGAGAACGCGATGCCGCCCACGGTGGTCGTGGGCGCGGCCAGGTCGACGGTGAACGTCAAGCCGGCCGAGGCGCCGCTGGCGTTGCCGGCGGCATCCGTCACGATCGTGGACACCGTGTGCTGGCCCGCGCCCAGTGCCGCGCTGGCGATGCTCCAGGTGCCACCGGTGGCGACGGCGCTGCCCAGCAGCGTGCTGCCTTCGTACAGGTCGACCGTGGCGCCCGCCTCGGCCGTACCCGTGAAGGTCGGCGTGGTGGCGGCCGTGATGCCGTCGCTGTTCGATACGCCCGTGTCGCTGGCGGCGTCCAGCACCGGCGCCGACGATGCGGCCGGCGCCAGCGTGTCGAAGTGCAGCGCCGGGAGCGATCCCGCCGCGCCGTCGTTGCCGGCCCGGTCGGCGTAGGTGCCGGCCGCGATCGTGATGCTGGCCGTACCGCCGTTCACGTGCGCGTCCGGCGTGAAGGTCGCGGTACGCACCAGGCCCGTGCCGCTGACGGCGGACAGCGTGCCGCCGCTGACGACGAGGTCGCCCTGCGTGCCGTCCCAGGCGAAACTTGCGCCCGGGTCTTCGCTGAACGTGAATGTGATGGTGGCGGTCTCGCCCACCTTCAGTGCGCTCGCATCGCTGCCGATCGTGACGGTCGGCGCCGTCGTGTCGACGGTGAAGGTGGTACCGGAGGACACCGCGCCGGCATTGCCCGCGGCGTCGGTCGCCCTGGCGGTGACGGTATGCGCGCCTTCGCCCAGCGCCGCCGCATCGATCGACCAGGTGCCGTTGGTGGCGACCGTGCTGCCCAGCAGCGTGGTGCCGTCGGTGTCGTACAAGGTGACGGTGGCGCCCGCCTCGGCCGTGCCCGTGAAGGTCGGCGTGGTGTCGCGCGTCACGTCGCTGGTGGACGCCGCCAGTTGCGGCGCGGACGGCGCATCCGGCGCCAGCGTGTCGAAGTGAAGCGACGGGGCCGTCCCCGCGCCGCCGGCGTTGCCCGCCGTGTCGGCATAGCTGCCGGCGCCGATCGTGATGCTGGCGGTGCCGCCGTCCGTGCTGGCGTCCGGCGTGAAGGTCGCCGTGCGCACCAGGCCCGAACCGCCGATGGCGGACAGCGTGCCGCCACTGACGACGACGTCGCCCTGCGTGCCGTCCCAGGTGAAGCTCGCGCCCGGGTCTTCGCTGAACGTGAACGTGACGGTGGCGGTCTCGCCGGCCTTGAGCGCGACGGCGTCGCTGGTAATCGTCACCGTCGGCGCCGCCGTGTCCAGCACATAGGCCTGCGCAGCCACCGGCCCGGCATTGTCGACGGCGTCGACCACGCGCACCTGCAGCGTGCCGCTGCCGGCCAGCGTGGCCGCCAGCGACCAGGCCGTGCCGTTGACCTGCGCCGCCGTCCAGCTGGCGCCGTTGTCGAGCGAGACCTGGACTTGCTCGCCGGTCTGCAACGCGGCGCTCAAGGTGCCGCTGATGGTCTGCGCGGCCGTGTCCGTGATGAAGTCGGTGTCCGATGCGCCGTGATCGGCCGAGAACGCGATGCCGCCCACGGTGGTCGTGGGCGCGGTCAGGTCGACGGTGAACGTCAGGCCGGCCGAGGCGCCGCTGGCGTTGCCGGCGGCATCCGTCACGATCGTGGACACCGTGTGCTGGCCCGCGCCCAGTGCCGAGCTCGTGATGCTCCAGGTGCCGCCGGTGGCGACGGCGCTGCCCAGCAGCGTGCTGCCTTCGTACAGGTCGACGGTGGCGTCCGCCTCGACCGTTCCCGTGAAGGTCGGCGTGGTGGCGGCCGTGATGCCATCGCTGTTCGATACGCCCGTGTCGCTGGCGGCGTCCAGCACCGGCGTCGACGATGCGGCCGGCGCGCTGGTGTCGATCGTGACGCCCTGCGCCGGCGAGGCGGCGCTGGTGTTACCGGCCAGATCCGTGGCCTTGGCCGTCACCGTGTGCGTGCCCTCGTCCATCGTCGCGGCCGTGATGCTCCAGGCGCCATTGCCGTCGGCAACGGTCGAGCCCAGCACCGTGGTGCCGTCGGTATCGAACAGGTCGACGGCGGTGCCCGCCGCGGCGGTGCCCGTGAATGTCGGGGTCGTGTCGCTGGTCGTGGTGGCACCCGGCGTCGGTATCGACGGCGCGTCCGGTGCCGTCGTGTCGATCGTGACTTGCGTGCCGAGCGATGCGGCGCTCGCGTTGCCGGCGGCATCGCTCGCCCTGGCGGTGATCGTGTGTGCGCCCTCGCTCAGCGTCGACGTCGTGATCGACCAGATGCCGTTGGTGGCGACCGTGCTGCCCAGCACCGTGGTGCCGTCGGTATCGTACAACGTGACGGTGGAACCGGCGTCGGCGAAACCGTCGATGGTCGGCGTCACGACCCTGGTCACGCCATCGAACGGAATGGCGCCGCTGTCGCTGAGCGGCGACAGGTACGCCAGCGGTACCACCGGCGCCAGCGTGTCGAAGTGAAGCGACGGGGTCGTCCCCGCGCCGCCCGTGTTGCCCGCCGTGTCGGCATAGCTGCCGGCGCCGATCGTGATGCTGGCGGTGCCGCCGTCCGTGCTGGCGTCCGGCGTGAAGGTCGCCGTGCGCACCAGGCCCGAACCGGCGATGGCGGACAGCGTGCCGCCGCTGACGACGACGTCGCCCTGCGTGCCGTCCCAGGTGAAGCTCGCGCCCGGGTCTTCGCTGAACGTGAACGTGACGGTGGCGGTCTCGCCGGCCTTGAGCGCGGCGGCGTCGCTGGTAATCGTCACCGTCGGCGCCGCCGTGTCCAGCACATAGGCCTGCGAAGCCACCGGCCCGGCATTGTCGACGGCGTCGACCACGCGCGCCTGCAGCGTGCCGCTGCCGGCCAGCGTGGCCGCCAGCGACCAGGCCGTGCCGTTGACCTGCGCCGCCGTCCAGCTGGCGCCGTTGTCGAGCGAGACCTGGACTTGCTCGCCGGTCTGCAGCGCGGCGCTCAAGGTGCCGCTGATGCTCTGCGCGGCCGTGTCCGTGATGAAGTCGGTGCCCGATGCGCCATGATCGGCCGAGAACGCGATGCCGCCCACGGTGGTCGTGGGCGCGGTCAGGTCGATGGTGAAGGTCAGGCCGGCCGAGGCGCCGCTGGCGTTGCCGGCGGCATCGGTCACGATTGTGGACACCGTGTGCTGGCCCGCGCCCAGTGCCGCGCTGGCGATGCTCCAGGTGCCGCCGGTGGCGACGGCGCTGCCCAGCAGCGTGCTGCCTTCGTACAGGTCGACGGTGGCACCCGCCTCGGCCGTTCCCGTGAAGGTCGGCGTGGTGGCGGCCGTGATGCCGTCGCTGTGCGAACTGCCCGTGTCGCTGGCGGCGTCCAGCACCGGCGCCGCCGATGCGGCCGGCGCGCTGGTGTCGATCGTGACGCCCTGCGCCGGCGAGGCGGCGCTGGTGTTACCGGCCAGATCCGTGGCCTTGGCCGTCACCGTGTGCGTGCCCTCGTCCATCGTCGTGGCCGTGATGCTCCAGGCGCCGTTGCCGTCGGCAACGGTCGAGCCCAGCACCGTGGTGCCGTCGGTATCGAACAGGTCGACGATGGCGCCCGCCGCGGCGGTGCCCGTGAATGTCGGGGTCGTGTCGCTGGTCGTGGTGGCGCCCGGCGTCGGTATCGACGGCGCGTCCGGTGCCGTCGTGTCGATCGTGACCTGCGTGCCGAGCGATGCGGCGCTCGCGTTGCCGGCGGCATCGCTCGCCCTGGCGGTGATCGTGTGTGCGCCCTCGCTCAGCGTCGACGTCGTGATCGACCAGATGCCGTTGGTGGCGACCGTGCTGCCCAGCACCGTGGTGCCGTCGGTATCGTACAACGTGATGGTGACACCGGCTTCGGTGAAGCCCTCGAAGGTCGGCGTAACGACCCTGGTCACGCCGTCGACCGGAACGGCGCCGCTGTCGCTGAGCAGCGAGAGGTGCGCCAGCGGCACCGCCGGCGCCAGCGTGTCGAAGTGAAGCGACGGGGTCGTCCCCGCGCCGCCCGTGTTGCCCGCCGCGTCGGCATAGCTGCCGGCGCCGATCGTGATGCTGGCGGTGCCGCCGTCCGTGTTCGCGTCCGGCGTGAAGGTCGCCGTGCGCGTCGTGCCGCTGCCGGACGGCGCGGACAGCTGGCCGCCGCTGACGGTAACGTCGTCTGCCGTGAACGTCGATCCCGGATCCTCGCTGAACGTAAACGTGATCGTGGCGGTCTCGCCGGCCGCCAGCGTCGCCTTGTCGCTGGTGATCGTCAGCGTCGGGGCCAGGGTGTCGTACGCGATCTGCAGGGCCGTGCCGGTGCCGCCGAAATTGCCGGCGGCGTCGATGTAGGACGAGCCCGTCACGGCGACGCTGGCCGTGCCGTTGTTCGTGTTCGCGGTCGGCGTAAATGTCGCGGTGCGCGTCGTGCCCGTGCCGGAGAGCGCACCCAGCGTGCCGCCGCTGACGACGACGTCGGCCGCCGTGAACGTCGCGTCCGGGTCCTCGCTGAACGTGAAGGTGACCGTGGCGGTGTCGCCACCCTTCAGGGTCGCGGACGTGTCGCTCGTGACCGTCACCGTGGGCGCGACCGTGTCGATCTGTATCCCATTGCCGGCCGACGTCGCGCTGACGTTGCCGGCGGCGTCCGTGGACGAGACGGCGATCGCGTGGGTACCGTTCGCCAGCGGAGTCGCCGGCGTCCACGAATATGTGCCGCCGCTGGCCGTGATGCTGTCGATGATGTCGCCGCCGTCCCACACCGTGATCGTCGAGCCGGATTCCGCCGTGCCGGTGAAAGTCGGTGTCGTGTCGTTGGTGACATGGTCGCTGTTCGATGTGCCGGTGTCCGAAGCCAGCGCCAACTGCGGTGTCGACGGCGTGTTCGGCGCGGTCGTGTCGATCACGATCGCGGCATTCACACCCAGCGAGCCGATGCCGCCGGGCGCGGGCAGGGTCAGGGTCGCATCGAGGCCGCTGCCGGCCCCCTTGATGGTGCCGCCGTTCAGCGCGAGGGCGGCGGTGCTCGTGTACTCGAGATCGGTGCTCGTGTCGCCGGCCTGGATCGTGTAGTCGAACAGCAGCGTATCGGTGCCGCTGCCGCCGGCATACACGGCCTTCCGGTCCGTCGTGCCGGTTTCCAGCGTGAGCGTCGGCGCGCCGCCCGCCAGGTCGACGGTCATCGCCTGGTCGAACGTCACGGCGACGCGGACCGTCTGGCCGGCCCGGTAGGCGCCGTCGGCGGTGCTCGCGTCGACCATCGTCACTGCAGGCGCGACGACGGGAGCGTGCACGGCGCTGAAGGCGAGGTTGTCCAGCGCGACGAATTTCAGGAAGCCGTCGTTGTCCGTGGTCGTGATCGTGAGCTTCTTGACGTCCTGGAAGCCGCTCAGGTCCAGCGTCGTCCAGTCCACGTCCGTGCGCACAAAGACCGTTTGCGTGCCCATCTTGTGGTTGTCGGCGGCGTACGCCGTAAATGTGAGCGTCTGCGCCTCCGCCGCATTCCTGAAATTGCCGAGCTGGACAGAACCCACGGTGAAGACCTGTCCCGTATCGAACGACAACGTGACTTTCTGTTCCTGGTACGACGTCGGCTGCCCGGCGATGTTCACATAGCCCGTCGAGATGCCGTAGGCCGCCACCGCCGTGCTGGCCGCATCGATCCGCAGCTGGTAATTGATGTTGCCATCGACCTTGTAGACCACGTCGCCATTGGCGCCGTCGTACACGCTATCCGGCCTGCTGATGAAATTCGCGTCCGTGGAAAAGCTCACGGTCTTGTTCGACAGCGCCAGCACCTGCTGGTACGCGGCCGCCAGTTCAGGCGTGACGAGGCTGGGCGTCTCCACCTGCCCCGCGCGCACTTCCAGGTTCCAGTCGCCGCCCAGCGCGGCGCTGCCCGTCGGGTTGGACGAGGCGGCAACGTCGGTCCCCGTGGCGAGCGCAAGACGGTCGACGAACCCGGCGTCCGCGCCCGTATCGCAGCCGTACAGCAGGATGTCGCCGCCCGCGCGCAGGCTGTTGCCGATGGCGTGCAGGTCGGCGGCGTGCGCGTTCAGCGTGGCCGCATCCAGCGTCAGCGTCCCCATGTTCAGCGTGCCGGCCGCGCCATGCGACACGATGTGCACGGCGTCGATGCCGCTGCGCCCCGCCAGCGCCTGCGCGATCTGGTGCAGGCCGTCCTGGCCGGAATCCAGGATCACGACGTCCTTGCCGCGCCCGATGCCGCCCAGCAAGGTGCCGAGATCGGCCACGTTGTCTTCGATGAAGACGATTTCCGCGCGCGGACGGGCGATGGTCAGGTCGCCGAGGTCGGCGTCGTGGGCATTGGAGGTCATGACGTTGTTCCTGGTTGGGCGTTCTGGACGGCGATGACGTTGGCGGCGCTGCCCGCCTTGTCGTTCCAGAAGGACATCTGGTTGAATTTGTCGAACAGGTCGGGCGGGATGACGGTCGGACGTGGCGTGAATTTCACCTGCGCCTTCACCTTGTGCAGCCCGGGCGCGCCCAGCTGGGCGTCGAATTCCTCGGCGTCGTACTCGACGTTGTCGAAGTCGTGTTCGAAATACGGCTCGCCGAGGAAGTCGTAGACGAGGCGCATGACCTTGGCCGGCGCGCGCGTCAGCAATTCATAGTCGACCACCAGCAGCGACGCCGCGTGCTCGCCGTAGAACGCGTCGCGCAGGCCGGACCACGCATGGCCGACCGTCTGGTCGTGCTGGGCGAGGCCTTCGAGGCGGCTGTACACGGTGCCGCGCGCGCCGGCCGCGCCGAACAGGCGCGTGTGCTCGTACGGATCGGCGCGGTACATACGCTCGAAACTGTCCATGATCCACGCGACGTTGCGCACGCACGCGATCACCTTCGCCTGCGGGAACAGGTCGCGCACGAGCGGCATGCGTGCGCACCAGTTGCGGTTCGTGTCGAACACGACGGGCCGGCCGACGTCGCCGTAGTAAGCGTCGAACAGGCCGCGCAGCAGCGCCTTGCGCTTGTCGCGGCCGACGACCGGCGCGAACTCGCTGCCGGCGCTGACCTGGCCCAGGACGGCCGTACACAACGAACCGACGGGACTCGTCATGCCGGCGTGGAAACGGGGATTTTGCAGGAGGATGCCCGACAACAGCGTCGAGCCCGACCGCGGCAGGCCGGAAATGAAGTGGAACGTCTGGTACGTCATGGCACCACCCGGGCATCGGCCAACTGTTGACACCCAGAAATGATGAACGAAATTTATAACCGAAGCAATAAATTGTTAAGCGCCTTGCACCGAATTCGCAACAATGGCGCGGCGTTCCAGCTCGGCCAGGATGCGTCCGACTTCCTGCGCGACCGATGACGCGGCGCTGTCGACGAGCACCTCGGGCGCATCCGGTGCCTCGTAGGGCGAGGAAATGCCGGTGAATTCCGGCAGCAGGCCCGCGCGCGCCTTGCGGTATAGGCCTTTCGGGTCGCGCGCCTCGCACACGGCGAGCGGGCAGTGGCAATGGACTTCGATGAAATACGGGGCCGGAATCAGGGCCCGGGCGCGGGCGCGGTCGGCGCGCAGAGGGGAGATGGCGGAAACGATCACGATCTGGCCCGCCTCGTAGAACAGGCGCGCCGTCTCGCCGATGCGACGGATGTTTTCGGAGCGTTCGGGGAGAGAGAAGCCGAGGTCGGCGCACAGGCCGTGCCGGACCTTGTCGCCGTCCAGCACGAACACGGTGCATCCCCGGTCGAACAGGGCGCGCTCGAGGGCCAGCGCCAGCGTCGTCTTGCCGGCGCCGGACAGCCCGGTGATCCACACCACCGCGCCGTCGTGGCCGGCGCGGTGCCGCCGCTCCGCGGCACCGACGGGCTGGGTCATGAAAGACTTATTCGACGATCGTCTGCGCCTGGCCTTCGCCACGCGCGCGGATCTCGCCGATGCGGTACACGGTCTCGCCGGCCGCCTTCAGCTGGGCTTCGGCCGCGTCGGCATTCTCTTTCGACACGATCACGGTCATGCCGATGCCGCAGTTGAACACGCGGTGCATCTCGGCGTCGGCGACGCCGCCGTGCTGCTGCAGCCACTGGAACAGCGGCGGCAGGGTCCACGCCTTGCTGTCGAGCACGGCCGTCAGGTTATCCTGCAGCACGCGCGGGATGTTCTCGACGAGGCCGCCGCCCGTGATGTGCACGAGGCCCTTCACTTCCATCGCCTGCATCAGCGCCAGCAGCGGCTTCACGTAGATGCGGGTCGGCTGCATCAGCGCGTCGGACAGCTTCTTGCCGTGGAAGTCGGCTTCCAGGTCCGGCTTCGACACGTCGATGATCTTGCGCACCAGCGAATAGCCGTTCGAGTGGATGCCCGACGAAGCCAGGCCCAGCACGACGTCGCCCGGGGCGATTTTCGTGCCGTCGATGATCTGCGATTTTTCCACGGCGCCGACGGCGAAGCCGGCCAGGTCGTATTCGCCGTCCGGGTACATGCTCGGCATTTCGGCCGTTTCGCCGCCGATCAGGGCGCAGCCGGCCTGTTCGCAGCCGGTGGCGATGCCTTTGACGACGGCGGTCGCGGTCGGCACGTCCAGCTTGCCGCAAGCGAAGTAATCCAGGAAAAACAGCGGCTCGGCGCCCTGCACGAGGATGTCGTTGACGCTCATGGCGACGAGGTCGATGCCGACCGTGTCGTGGCGGTTCAGTTCGAACGCCAGTTTCAGCTTGGTGCCGACGCCGTCGGTGCCGGACACGAGGACCGGTTCTTTATACTTCTTGCTGATTTCGAACAGCGCACCGAAACCGCCGATGCCGCCGAGCACGCCTTCGCGCATGGTGCGCTTGGCAAAAGGTTTGATCGCTTCGACCAGGGCGTCGCCGGCATCGATATCGACACCAGCGTCGCGGTAGGAGAGAGAAACATTAGATGGTTGGCTCATGGTATTTGGCAGCGGAGGCGGTAAAATAGTAGGCGGTTGACAACTGGGCATTTAACAGCGTGCACCGGTGGTAGCCAGTCGGTCAATCCATTATTTTATCAAAACGGCCTGCCGCGGCACCGTTTTAACGGTCAAGAACAACAATTAGATGCCTTTTTCCCTCAGCCCGGAGCAAAAACAGTCAGCGTTCTGGTTGGCACTCTGGCTCGCTTGCGGTCTGCTGCTGTACGCTCTCGGCCCCATCCTCACCCCGTTCATCGCCGCCGCCATCCTCGCCTACGCCCTGAACGGCGCCGTCGACCGGCTCGAACGCACGCGTCTCGGCAAGTTCCATTTGCCGCGCTCGCTCGCCGTCGTCGTCGTGATCCTCGCGTTCCTGGCGTCCGTCACCGCCCTCGTGCTGATCGTCGTGCCGGTGCTGCGCACGGAATTGCCGCTGCTGCAGGCCCAGATCCCGGACGCGCTGGCCCGCATCGACACCATCCTGTCGCCCCGCCTGGCGCAGCTCGGGATCCATATCAAGCTGGACGGCAGCAGCCTGCGCACCATCCTCACGCAGCAGATCATGACGTCCAGCGACGAGATCTGGACGACCGTGCTCGCGTCCGCGCGCGTGGGCGGCAGCGCCCTGCTCGGCTGGGTCGCCACGGCGATCCTGATCCCCGTCGTGCTGTTCTACCTGCTGCTGGACTGGCACCGCCTGCTTCTGCAACTGGAAAACGCCGTCCCGCGCCGCTGGGTGCGCCAGACGGTGGGCATGGCCCAGGAAGTCAACGCGCTGCTGGCCCAGTACCTGCGCGGGCAACTGCTCGTGATGCTCGTGCTGGCGCTGTATTACTCGGCCGCGCTGGCGCTGGCCGGCTTCGAGGTGGCGCTGCCGGTCGGCATATTGACGGGCCTGCTCGTCTTCATCCCCTACCTGGGCTACGGCCTGGGGCTCGTGCTGGCGCTGACGGCCGCCATCCTGCAGTTTTCCGACTGGAGCGGCGTGATCGCCGTCGCGGTGATCTATGGCGCGGGCCAGGTCATCGAGGGTTTTTTCCTCACGCCGCGCCTCGTGGGCGAGCGCATCGGGCTGAATCCGCTGGCCGTGATCTTCGCCCTGCTCGCCTTCGGCCAGCTGTTCGGCTTCGTGGGCGTGCTGCTGGCGTTGCCGGCGTCGGCCGTGCTGATGGTGGCTTTCCGTCACTTGAAACGCCACTATCTGCGCAGCAGCTTTTATAATGCCTAGTTCCTACGCACACGACATGAAGAGAACCGAGCCATGAAACAGCTGGTGCTCGACTTGGGCGCCGAGCCGGCGCAAAGCCTCGACACCTTCCAGATAGGGGAAAATGCCGAAATGGCGCACTTGATGCACCAGTTCGCCCAGCGCGCATCGCGCGAGCATTTCTGCTACCTGTGGGGAGAAACGGGCGCCGGCAAGACGCATTTGCTGCAGGGCCTCGCCGCCACCGACGGCGCGCGCTACATCGCGGCGACGAGCGGCGCGGATGACTTCGTATTGACGCAAGACGTGAGCCTGTACCTCGTCGACGACGTCGACCAGCTGTCGCCCGAACGCCAGATCGACGCCTTCGCCCTGTTCAACCAGGTGCGCGAGCATGGCGCCTACATGGTCTGCACGGGGCCGGTGCCGCCGGCCGTGCTCCCGGTGCGCGAAGACCTGCGGACCCGCATGGGCTGGGGTCTCGTGTACCAGATCCACGGCCTGTCCGACGACCAGAAGATCGCCGCCCTCACGCAGGCCGCCGAGGCCCGCGGTTTGACGCTGTCCGCCAGCGTGTTACCCTATCTGCTGTCCCATTTCAAGCGCGACATGCGCTCCCTGTCGACCATGCTGGATGCGCTCGACCAGTATTCGCTCGAGACCCAGCGTCCGGTCACGGTGCCGCTGCTGCGTGATCTCTTGCTTCAGGGCAATCCCGGCAGTCCACACTCCGAACCAAAAGAATGAACGACCTCGCGCTGTTTGACCTCGACCACACCCTCCTGCCGATCGACTCCGACTACGAATGGGGCCAGTTCCTCGTGCGTGAGAACGTCGTCGACGCCGCCGAACACCAGCGCCGCAACGACGCCTTCTTCGCGCAGTACAACGCCGGCACGCTCGACCCGGTCGAATACCTCGAATTCGCCCTCGGTACGCTGGCGGCCTTCGACCCGGCCCATTTGAAAGACCTGCAGGCGCAGTACATGCGGGAGGTGATCCGCCCGGCGCTCCGTCCGAAGGCGCTCGACCTCGTGCGCAAGCACCAGGACGCGGGCGACCTCGTGGCGATCATCACGGCGACCAATGCGTTCGTCACCGCGCCGATCGCGCGCGAATTCGGCGTCGAGCACCTGATCGCCGCGCGCCCCGAGCTGGACGAGCGCGGCCACCCTACCGGCAAGCTGGCCGGCACGCCCACGCAGGGCCACGGCAAGGTGGTGCACATGCACGCGTGGCTGGACGGCCTGGGGCGCCCGTTCGACAGTTTCGAGCGCAGCTGGTTCTACAGCGATTCGCACAATGACATCCCGCTGCTGTCGGTCGTCTCGCACCCGGTGGCGACCAACCCGAGCGAGAAACTGAACCAACACGCCAACGCCCTCGGCTGGACTTCACTGCACCTTTTCAATGATTAAAAAATTCATCCGCAAAATCCTGGGCGTCAAAGACGAGCGCGACCCGACCGAACCCGTCATCCTCGGGCCGGAGCAGCACGGCATCGATCCGAAGCTCGTGTCGAACAACGCGGTGCGCGTCACGCAGACCTTGCAGGAAGCCGGCTTCAAGGCGTTCGTCGTCGGCGGCGCCGTGCGCGACCTGCTGCTGGGCGTGAAGCCGAAGGACTTCGACATCGCCACCGACGCGACGCCCGAGGAAGTGAAAAAGCTGTTCCGGCGCGCCTTCATCATCGGACGCCGCTTCCAGATCGTGCACGTGATGTTCGGCCAGGACCTGCTGGAGGTGACCACGTTCCGCGGCAAGGGCAGCGACAACGCGCCGAAGGACGAACATGGCCGCGTCCTGCGCGACAACAACTTCGGTCCGCAGCACGAAGATGCCGAGCGCCGCGACTTCACGATCAACGCCATGTACTACGACCCGGCCACGCAGTCGGTGCTCGACTACCACGGCGGCATCGAGGACATCCGCGCCAAGGTCCTGCGCATCATCGGCCAGCCGGAAGCGCGCTACCGCGAAGATCCGGTCCGCATGCTGCGCGTCGTGCGCTTCGCGGCCAAGCTGCAGTTCACGATCGAGCCGGCGACCCGCGCCCCGATCCCCGTGATGGCCCCCTTGATCAACAACGTGCCGGCCGCGCGCGTGTTCGACGAAATGCTGAAGCTCCTGATGAGCGGCCACGCGCTGGCCTGCCTGAAGGAGTTGCGCTCGTCCGGCCTGCACCACGGCCTGCTGCCGCTGCTGGACGTCGTGCTGGAGCAGCCGATCGGCATGAAGTTCGTGACCCTGGCCCTCGAATCCACGGACACGCGCGTAAAAGCCGGCAAGGGCGTGTCGCCGGGCTTCCTGTTCGCGTCGCTGCTGTGGCACCAGGTGCTGGAAAAGTGGAATGCGTACCGCGCCGCCGGCGAATCGCCGATCCCCGCGCTGCACCTCGCGGCGGACGACGTCCTCGACAACCAGACCGACAATCTCGCCCTGCAGCGCCGTATCGCGACCGACATGCGCGACATCTGGGCCATGCAGCCGCGCTTCGAGCGCCGCACCGGCAAGACCCCGTATAAGCTGCTGGAGCACCCGCGCTTCCGCGCCGGCTTCGACTTCCTGCTGCTGCGCTGCGAATCGGGCGAGCTCGATGCGGAGATCGGCAACTGGTGGGCGACGTTCTACGCCGGCGACATCGCCGAGCGCGAACGCCTGGTCAATTCCGCGCGCGACGTCCAGCCGTCCAGCCAGAAGAAACGCCCGCGCCGCCGCGGCCCGCGCCGCGCGGAAGGCGAAGGTGCGGCACCTGCAGACGCATCGGCGGAGGCACAGCGGGCGGCAGGCGGCGAATGATCGCCTGGGTCGGCATCGGCGCCAACCTGGGCGACGCGCGCGCGAACGTGTTCGATGCGATCGAGCGCCTGTCGCGCCTGCCGGGCGCAAGGCTGCTGCAGACGTCGCCGCTGTACCGCACGGCGCCGATCGATTCCTCGGGCGACGACTACGTCAACGCCGTGGCAATGCTCGACACCAACCTCGACGCACACGCCCTGCTGCGGGCCCTGTTCGCCATCGAGCAGGCGCACGGCCGCGAGCGGCCCTACCGCAACGCGCCGCGCACGCTGGACCTCGACCTGCTCCTCTACGGCGACCAGGTCATCGACGATGCGCCCACGCTGGTCGTCCCTCACCCCCGCATGCACGAGCGCGCGTTCGTGCTCGCGCCGCTGGCCGACGTCGCGCCCGATCTGGTCATCCCCGGCCGCGGTGCCGTGAGCGCGTTGCGCGCGCAGGTCGCGGACCAGGCGATCGAACGGCTCGGCTGAATCACAACCGCGTTTCCAGTCCCACGCGCCGGATGTCGATGCTCTCCACCAGCTCCGGCGCCAGCGAATCGAGCATGAAACCGTTCGGCGCCGGTTCACCGTCGAGCAGGATCTGCGTCTAGCCGCTGCCCAGGCCGCGCATGCGGATCTCGCCGCCCCGTCCGGGACCTGGCATCCAACCGTTCAGAAGCGCAGCGCCAGGTAGACGCCGGAGACGGCCAGCGTCATCAACGTGACCGGCACGCCCACGCGCGCGTGGCGCCGCCAGTCGATGACGATGCCGCGCCGCGCCGCCGCATCCACGACGATGATGTTCGCGATGCTGCCGACGATCAGCAGGTTGCCGGCCAGGGTGCTCACCAGCGCCAGCATGACGCCGCCCAGCGGATGGTGCACGACTGGCATCAGGAGCATCACGGCGGGCACGTTCGAGACCAGGTTCGAGAGCACGAACGTGGCGGCGAACAGGGAGCCCGGCTGGTCGAGCCGCACGCCGAGCGACGCGAGCCAGGCAATCGCATGCGCCGTGAAGCCCGTGCCCTGGAACGCGGCGTTCACGACGAAGAGGCTCATGAACAGCACGAGCAATTCCCAGTCGACGAGGCCCAGCATGTTCTGCGAACGCAGCTGGCGGCTCATCAACAGGATGCCCGCGCCGATCAGCGCCATGTGCTCACGGGGCCACGGCGCGACGAGGAACGCCACCAGCAGCGCGCCCGCGATCAGCAGGCCCTTCGTCGTCTGCCACGCATCGAAAGGCACCGTTGCGGCTTGGGATTCGGCGGCGGCTGCGCGCTCTTTCCAGCGCCCTTTCGTCTGCCAGGCGATCAGCACCCAGCAGGCGGCGAGGCCCAGCGCGACGGGCAGGATCGCGTCGAGGAAGTAACCGTCGAACGACAGCCGCATCGTCTGGCCGATCAGCATGTTCTGCGGATTGCCGATCAGGGTCGCGGCCGAGCCGATGTTGGAGGCGCACGCGAGCGCCAGCAGATACGGGACCGGCGCGAGCTGGCGCTGGCGGCACGCGTCGACGAGCAGCGGCGCCATCGCGAGGCAGACGATGTCGTTGCTGAAAACGGCCGACAGCGCGGCAGACACGCCTATCAGCACGCCCAGCAGGCTGGCGGGGCTCAGCGCCAGCCCCGCCAGTCTTTGCGTGACCCAGTCGTAGAATCCCCCCAACCGCATCTGCGCGGAGACGACCATGAACGCGAACAGGAGCGCCATCGTCGGCAAATGGATCGATGCCACCGCCTGCTCCAGCGTCAGCGCATTGATGCTGATGAGCGCAATCGCCCCGAGCAGCGCGACGCCGGTCCGGTCGAGGCGCAGGAACGGCAGGCCGCCGAGGATCATGCCAAGATAGACGATGAGGAAGATGATGAGGATTGTTGTGGCCATGGGGTTGCACGAATGCCGGCGGCGTTTTCGGGTAAGATCGCGCATCTTAACAAACGATACCGGGCACGCCTGTGACCGCATGCCTGCCCGGACGCGTGGCACGTCGGGGCGATCCTCCGGCACGGCTTATTTTGATTTGCAAAGGAATACTATGAGCGCTTACCTGGGCGGAACCTCGACGAACGAAGCACCGGTACGCAAGGCCGTGACCTTGCCCTCGCTGCTGGCGATGCGCGCGTCCGGCGAGAAGATCGCCATGCTCACCTGCTACGACGCCAGCTTCGCGTCGCTGATGGACCGCTGCGGCGTGGACATCCTGTTGATCGGCGATTCGCTGGGCATGGTGTGCGCCGGCTACGACTCGACCTTGCCCGTGACGGTGGCCGACGTGGCCTACCACACGGCGTCCGTCGTACGCGGCCGCAAGAATGCGTTCGTGCTGGCCGACCTGCCGTTCGGCAGCTACGGCACCCTGCAGCAGGCCTACGACAGCTGCGCCGCCCTGATGCGCGCGGGCGCCCAGATGATCAAGATCGAAGGCGGAGAGTGGCTCGCCGAAACGGTCCGCTTCCTGACCGAGCGCGGCATCCCCGTCTGCGCCCACATCGGCCTGACGCCGCAATTCGTCCACCAGCTGGGCGGCTACCGGGTGCAGGGCAAGACGGACGAAGGCGCGGAGCAGCTCAAGCGCGACGCGCTGGCGCTGCAGGAAGCCGGCGCCGCGATGGTGCTGCTGGAAGCCGTGCCCGCGGCGCTGGGCAAGGAAGTGACGGGCATCCTGCAGGTGCCGACGATCGGCATCGGCGCGGGTCCGGACTGCTCAGGTCAGGTGCTCGTCATGCACGACCTGCTGGGCGTCTTCCCGGGCCGCAAGGCGCGCTTCGTGAAGAACTTCATGGAAGGCCAGACGAGCATCGACGCCGCCGTGCAGGCCTATGTCGCGGCCGTGAAGGACGGCAGCTTCCCGGCGCCGGAACACTGCTTCTGAGATGAGCGCGCAGCCGGACACCGCCCGCCTCTTCCTGGCCCTGTGGCCGATTGAGCCCGTGCGTGACCAGTTGCGCGCGTGGCGCGACGCGTGGACGTGGCCGCGCGGCGCGACGCCTGTCCACACGGATAAACTGCACGTGACCCTGCACTTCCTCGGCAACCAGCCCACCGCGCGGCTGCCCGACTTCCTGGACGGCTTCCAGGTGCCTTTCGAACCGTTCGACCTGCAGTTCGGCCGCGCCGCGCTGCAGCGCAGCGGCATCGCGTGGATCGAGCCGCTCAGCGAACCGCAAGGGTTGCTGGACCTGCATGCGCGGCTTTCCGACGCTTTAGTGGCGCTGGGACTGACGCCGGAAGCCCGCGCCTATCGCCCGCACGTGACGATGGCGCGGCGCGCGAACGGCGCGGTCATCCCCGCCGCCGGTCCAGCGATCGATTGGCGGGTCGAGCGATACGCGTTGGTCGAATCGCGTTCCGGCACATACACCGTATTACGAGAATACGCGTGACGTTTGCCATGTGTCGGCGTCCGCGTGGGCACGGGGTGCCCACCCTACGGCTTCACGATCCGCGCATTCGCCGCGATCACGATCCCCGACAACGACAGGATGCCCAGCGCCACGGCGATGTTCGTGTGCGCCGCAATCGCCCCGAGCAGCGGCGGCGCCATCAACAGGCCCGCGTAACCGAGCGTGGCGACCGTCGCGAGGCCGCCGCCGGCCGACATCCCGGGCATGCGCGCGGCCGCCGCGAAGATCAGCGGCACGACGTTCGCCGCGGCGAGGCCGATCAGCGCGAGGCCCAGCGCCGACAGCCAGAACTGCGTGCTGGCCACGGCCAGCATCAGGCCCGCGAACATGCCCAGACCACCGACGATCATCACGCGCAGCGGACCGAAACGCAGCACGAGCCGGTCGCCCGCGAAACGGCAGGCGGCCATCGTCACCGAGAACGCGGAGTAGCCGAGCGCCGCCGTCGCCGCATCGACCTGCGTGCGCTCCTTCAGCAGCAGCGCGCTCCAGTCCACGAGCGCGCCCTCGATGGCGAAGCACAGCAGGGCCAATAAACCGAGGAACAGCGCGGGCCCGCGCGGCAAGGCGAAATGGCTCGCATGCGGCGCCGGCGGGACGACCAGCAAACGCCCGCCGCACGACACCACGGCGGCGAAGATGGCGGCGCTCACCATCATGGCACCGCGGCCGTCGCCGAGGCCCGCGCCGATCATGAGGCCGCCGAGCGCCGCGCCGATCAGGCCCCCGAGGCTGTAGAAGCCGTGGAACGACGACATCGTCGGGATGCCGCGCGCCGCCTCGACCTCGCTGGCGTTGGCATTCATCGCCACGTCCAGCACGCCGTTGCTGGCGCCGAATGCGTACGCCGCGAGGAACAGGGGCACGAGGCCACTCACGTTCATCAGGATGTCGCTCGTCAGCGCGAACAGCAGGCCGCTGCCGACGACGACGGCGCGCGTGCCCCAGCGTCCCGCCATCCAGCCGGACAGCGGCATCGCCGAGATCGCGCCGCCCGCGATGGTGAGCAGCAGGAAGCCGAGCACGCCCGTGTCGATACCGGCACGCGCCTGCACGAGCGGCACGTGCGCGGCCCACACGCCGATGCCGGCGCCGTTCAGCAGGAAGATGGTCGACACGGACCAGCGCGCGGCGTTCACGCTGGCGGCCGGCGCCCTTTGGAGGGATCGTGTGTCGTCGATGCGGCTCATGCGCGGCTCCTTGCTGCCAGTACGATTTCAGGTGCGCGCTCGCCCTTGCGCAGGCGCGCGACCACGGTGGGTGCCGCATCCGCTTCCAGCACGAGGCGGTCGATGTCCGCCAGCGGCGCGATCGGGAACGGCGCCGGCGCTTCCAGCCGCTCGTTCAGCGCGGCGACGACACGCCGGCTGCCCGCGGCCAGGATGGCCTGCTTGAGGATGGCTTCCTCGGGGTCGCTCGCGCCCAGGCCACGCTCGGCCTCGACGCTGCACACGCCGACGACCGACACGTCCACGCGCAGGCGCTGGATCTCGGCCAGCGTCTGCGCGCCCATCACGGCGCCGACGTGGGCCGAATACACCCCGCCCAGCAGCACGACGCGCGTGCTGCGCAAATGGCCGAGGCCAAGGGCGATCTGCGGACTGTTGGTGATGATGGTCGCGGCCCGGCCGTCTTCCAGCTGGCGCGCGAACGCGAGATTGGTCGTGCCGGCATCGACGAGCACCGTGTCGCCCGGCTGCACGCTGTCGGCCAGCGCGCGCGCGAGCATCTCCTTGCGCGCTTCGTCGGCATCGACGCGCTGGCCGAAGCTGGGCACCGGCTGCGTGCGCCGCATCGCGCCGCCGTGCACGCGGCGCAAGAGGCCCGCCGCGTCCAGGTCGCGCAGGTCCCTGCGGATCGTGTCTTCCGATGTATTGAACCGCTGCGCCAGTTCGGCCGCCAGCACCTTGCCCTGCTGCTCGACCGTGTCGACGATGTGTTGCCGTCGTTCTTCCGCCAGTTGCATATGTTTCTCCTTGAATGCCCACACTTTACACGTTTACGCACAAACCAGCAATAATCAATAAAAACACGCATGTTCATGCATGCGGGCGACCTGGCGGTTGGTTGGCGGCCTAATCATTGCTACACTCGCTGCATTCATTATCAGAACAATATGCATAAGTCCGCCGCCATCCTGATCGTCGACGACTATCTCCTGATCCGCACCGCCGTGCGCCAGGTGCTGACGGAACTCGGCTTTTCCAACGTGTTCCAGGCCGAGAACGGCAAGACCGCGCAAGACCTCATGCGCAAGCAGACGATCGACATCGTCATCGGCGACTGGGGCATGCCGGTGATGAGCGGCCTGGACCTGCTGCACTGGATGCGCCACGACGCGCGCTATGCGAAGACGCCGTTCATGATGCTGACGGCCGAGGCGAATCCCGCTTCCGTGCGCAGCGCGCTGCGGGCCGGCGTCAACGCGTACATGATCAAGCCGTTCACCGTGCACAGCTTCGCCAGCAAGTTCATGGCGATGATCGGCACGGTGCAAGAGTCCGAGCCTGCGCCGGAACCCGTACCGCGGCCCGATTCCGCGCCGCCGCCGGTGCTGAAGCCGACGCCCGTCCAGGCCGACGTCATCGGCCTGCAGGCCCCGCTGGCCGAGCGCCTGAAGCGCTGCACGGTGCTGATCGTGGACGACGTGCCGACCAATATCGAGGTGCTGGCCGGCGCGCTGAAGGACGAGTACGCGATCAAGGTGGCGATCAGCGGCCGCAAGGCGCTGGAGATCGCGGCCGCCTTCCCCATCGATATCATCCTGCTCGACATCATGATGCCCGTGATGGACGGCTTCGAGACGTGCCGCCACCTGAAAGCCGATCCGAAGACGGCGCACATCCCGATCATCTTCCTGTCCGCGAAGGACGCCGTCGACGATATCGTGGGCGGCCTGCGCCTGGGCGCGGTCGACTACGTGTCGAAGCCCGCCGACCCGACGATCCTGAAGGCGCGCATCGCGACACATTTGGCGCTGGCCACCGCGATGGGCGACCTGAAGCGCCAGAACGAACTGCTGATCGAGAACGCGCACCTGCGCGAAGACGTGGAGCGGATGACGCGCCACGACCTCAAGAGCCCCATCGCCGTCACCCTGCACGCGAGCCAGGCGCTGCTCGCGGGCGACCTGCTGGATGCGCACCGCGAACATGCGCACATGATCGAGATGGCCGCCAATCACGCGCTCGACATGATCAACCGCACGCTCGACATCCACAAGATGGAAAAGGGCGAGTACCAGCCGGCGCTGCAGCCGTTCGACATGAAAGCGCTGCTGTCGCGCGTCGCGCAGCAGACCGAGCTCGCGTTCACGGACCGCCGCATCGCCATCCGCTTCGCCGCACCGGGCGACACCGTCTGCCTGGGCGAATCGCTGCTGTGCTATTCGATGTTCTCGAACGCCTTCAAGAACGCGGCCGAGGCGGCGCCGCCGGGCGGCACGATCAAGGTCGACGTGGCGCCGGGGCCCGGCAGCCTGCACGTCGTGATCGACAACGAGGGCGAGGTTCCCTTGACCATGCGCGGCCGCTTCTTCGACAAGTACGCCACGGCCGGCAAGCAGGGCGGCATGGGCCTCGGCACCTATTCGATCCGCCTGATGGCCGAGGTCCAGGGCGGCGACGCCACCATGGAGACGGGCGACGGGCACACGCGGCTGACGATCACCCTGCCCTGCGTGTGACGCAACGTTACGCGTGGGCGGGGGCCGCCCACCCTACGGCACTGCCCTGCGTGTGACGCGACGTTACGCGTGGGCGGGGGGCCGCCCACCCTACGGCACTGCCCTGCCTGTGACGCGACGTTACGCGTGGGCGGGGGCCGCCCACCCTACGGCACTGCCCTGCGTGTGACGCAACGTTACGCGTGGGCGGGGGCCGCCCACCCTACGGTAACGGCCGCATCGTAGGGTGCGCACCCTGTGCCCACCATCCCCGATCAAACCAGCAACATCAGGTGTTCTCTCTCCCACGAACTGATCACGCGCGAAAACGTCGCGAACTCCAGCTCCTTCACTTCGCAGAACGCCTGCACGAACAAGGGGCCCAGCATGTCGGCCAGCGCCGGGCACCCGCGCAGCTGCAGGATCGCATCCTCGAGATTGCGCGGCAGGTCGCCGTGGATGTGCTCCGCGCTCTCGGGCGTTGGCGCCGATGGTTCCAGCCCTTCGACCATGCCGAGGAAGCCGCAGGCCAGCGTGGCCGCCATCGCGAGATACGGATTCACGTCGACACCGGGCACGCGGTTTTCCACGCGGCGGCTGGCCGGGCTCGAGTTCGGGATGCGGATGCCGCACGTGCGGTTGTCGTAGCCCCAGTGCACGTTCATCGGCGCCGACTGGAAGCGCGACAGGCGCCGGTAGGAATTCACGTGCGGCGCGAACAGGAGTGTCGCCGCCGGCACGTAGCGTTCGAGCCCGCCGATGAAGTGGCGGAACAGGGCGCTCTCCGACCCGTCGTCGTTGGAAAAGATGTTGCGGCCGTCCGCGTCGACGATGCTCTGGTGCACGTGCATGGCGCTCCCCGGCTCCGTCTCCATCGGCTTGGCCATGAACGTGGCAAAGATGCCGTGGCGCAGCGCCGTTTCGCGCACGGCCCGCTTGAACAGGAACACGCGGTCGGCCAGCTCCAGCGCGTCCCCGTGCGTAAAATTGATTTCCATCTGCCCGGCGCCGGCCTCGTGGATCAGCGTCTCGACACCGAGCTCGTGCTGCTTGCAGAACGCCGACAGTTCCAGGAAGAACGGATCGAAGTCGTTGACGGCATCGATCGAATACGACTGCCGGCCCTGCTCCGTGAAGCCGCTGCGGCCCGTAGGCGGACTCAACGGCTCGTGCGGATTCGTCGTGCGCGCGACGAGATAAAACTCCATTTCGGGCGCCACGACGGGCCGCCAGCCCCGTTCGGCGTACAGGCCCAGCACGCGGCGCAGCACGGAGCGCGGGGCGAGGTCGACCTGGGTACCGTCGAAGTTCGTGCAATCGTGGATCACGAGCGCGACGCGCTCCGTCGCCCAGGGCACGACGCGGATCGTGGCCGGGTCGGGCACGCAGACCATGTCGGGATCGATGGAGCCGACGTACGGCGTGTTGTTCGGCTGTTCGCCATGGACCGTGTTCAGCAGCACGCTTTTCGGCAACCGCATGTGCTCACCCGCCAGGAACAGGTCTTTCGGAAGGATCTTGCCGCGGGCAATGCCCGTCATGTCGGCGATGACGCACTCGACTTCGTGGATATTGTGTTCGCGCAGAAAATCGCGCATCGGATTATGCGCTTCGGAATCCATCACACCCTCGCTTGACTCGATGCGAGTCAATATAGCATCGGCGATTTTTAGGCCGCGCGCGGGTCGGGCGGCCCCGTTTTCGCCTCATTTCCTCAATTAGTTGCCGCGATACCGCACTTCGCGTCATCGCCGTTCCGCCAAGCGCCGTCCTGCGTCATACTTTATGAATGGAACAGCTGACGACCACGACACAGCCGAAAACCACCCGCATGTGGCGTAACTACGCCTGCGCCTGGCTCGCGTACATGGTGCTGCTCGCGGTCGTGCTGCGGCTCGCCGACTCCAGCCAGCACGGCTACAACTGGCGCGGCCTGATCCCGATGCTGTGGATCGTGCCCCAGGCCTTCGTGCTCGCCCTGCACTGGCCGCTCAGCGGCTGGATGGAACGCCGCCACGTCCCGTTCGCGACGCGCTGCCTGATCCACGGCGTGGGCGCGCCGACGTACGCCATCCTGTCGTACGCGCTGCCGGGGCTCCTCTACGAGACGACGCAGCCGCTGTCGTTCTACGTGTGGCCCGTGCTGTATTCGATGATGGGTTATGGCGTCATCGCCACCGCATTCCACATGATCCGCGCCAACGATGCGCGCCGCCGGCAGGAAGTCGCCGTGCAGCAGGCGCACGCGCTGCTCGTCGCGACGGAGCTGAACGCGCTGCGCAGCAAGCTCAATCCGCACTTCCTGTTCAACACGCTGCACTCGATCATCGCCCTCACCCGCAAGGACCCGAACGCCGCCGAGACCGCGCTGTTCCAGTTTTCCGACATGCTGCGCTACGTGCTGGACACGGAAAAGACGGGCAACGACCGCGTGACGCTGGACGACGAACTGCGCTTCGTGCGCGACTACCTGGAGCTGGAAAGCCTGCGCCTCGGCGCGCGCCTGCACGTCGACTGGGAGCTCGACGATGCCGCCTCCAGCCACCTGCTGCCCGCGCTGTCGCTGCAGCCGCTCGTCGAGAACAGCATCAAGCACGCGTTCAACCCGCACAGCCGGCCGGGCCGTCTGCTGATCCGCACGCGGCTCGACGCGCACACGGGCAGGCTCGTGCTGTCTGTCGGCGACGACGGCCCCGGCGCCGACATCGGCCGCGTGCGCGCGTCGAACGGCCTGGGCCTGCGCACCGTCGAGCGCCGCCTGCAACTGGAATACGGCACCGATGAGGGACTCGCCATCGACACGGCGCCGGGCGCCGGCTTCGTCGTCACGATGGCCATTCCCGTGCCCGCCAACGACAAGGAATTCACATGAATGCCCGGACCGTGTTCATCGCGGAAGACGAACCGCTCGCGCGCGACGTCCTGCGCGACTTCATCTATGCCCATGCGGGCCTGCGCCTCGTGGGCGAAGCGGCGGACGGCGCCAGCGCGCTCGCGCAGATCTCCCGCATCCGCCCCGACATCGTCTTCATGGATATCCAGATGCCCGAGATGACGGGCCTGGACGTGCTGCGCCGCCTGACCGTCGTGCCGGACATCGTGTTCACGACCGCGTACGACCAGTACGCCGTGACCGCGTTCGAACTGAATGCCGTCGACTACCTGCTGAAACCTTTTACGCGCGCCCGCTTCGACGCGGCCGTCGCGCGCCTGCTGGAGACGCCGGGATCGTCCGTCCCCGCGCCCGACGTCATCGGCGGCGCGCTCACGCTGGCGGTCGATCGTGTGCCCAGCCGCATCGAACGCATCCTCGTGCGCGACCGCGGCCGCATCTTTCCGCTGTCCGTGAACGAGATCGCCTACCTGAAGGCGGATGCGAAATACACGGCGATCGCCGCGCGCGGCCACACCTTCCTCGTGCGCATCGGGATCTCGGAACTGGAAGCCCAGCTGGACCCAGGCCGCTTCATCCGCATCCACCGCTCGGCGCTCGTGAACCTCGACTTCGTGGATTCCATGCGCGCGGACGACCAGTCGCAGCTCGAGATCACGATGCGCGACGGGGCCGTGCTGACGGCGAGCCGGGAAGCGTCGAAGATACTGCGCGAGATGGCGATCTGACTCCGGTAGGGTGGGCGGCCCTCCGCCCACGCGTAACGCCGGCATCACGCGAACGTCACGCGTGGGCACGGGGTGCCCACCCTACCGGGTCAGACCTGGATCCACGTCGTCTTGAGTTCCGTGTACTTGTCGAACGCGTGCAGGGACTTGTCCCTCCCGTTCCCCGACTGTTTATAGCCGCCGAACGGTACCGTGATGTCGTCGTTGTCGTACTGGTTCACGTGCACGGTGCCCGCGCGCAGCTTGCGTGACGTGCGGATCGCGCGGCTCATGTCGGACGTCCACACGGCCGCCGCGAGGCCATACGGTGTCGCGTTGGCCTGGCGCACCGCCTCGTCGAGGTCCGTGAACGACAGCACGGACAGCACGGGCCCGAAGATTTCCTCGCGCGCGATGCGCATCGTGGACTCCACGCCGTCGAACAGCGTCGGTTCGATGTACAAACCGCCGGTCTCCGCGCGTGCCGCGTTGCCGCCCGCGAGCAGGCGCGCGCCGGCCGCCCTGCCGTCCTCGATATAGCCCAGCACCGTCTTCATCTGGATCGAATCGACGATCGCGCCCATCACGGTGGACTCGTCGAGCGGGTCGCCCGGCGCGTACTGCGGGATCAACGCGAGGGCCTTGTCGAGGAACGCTTCCCGGATCGATTCCTCGACGAACAGCCGCGACGGCGCGTTGCAGCTTTCTCCCTGGTTGAAATAGATCGCGCCGATGGCGCCCGCGACGGCCGCGTCGAGGTCGGGACAGTCCGCGCACACGATGTTCGCGGACTTGCCGCCCAGCTCCGTCCACGCCCGCTTCAGGTTCGACTGCCCCGCCATCTGCAGGATCTGTTTGCCCACGCGCGTGGAACCGGTAAAACCGATGCAGTCGACATCCATGTGCAGCGCGAGCGCGCGGCCCGCCTCGTCGCCGTAGCCGGGCAGCACATTGAATACGCCTTCCGGCACGCCCGCTTCCAGCGCCAGCTCGGCCAGCCGCAAGGAGCTCAGGGGCGCCTTTTCCGACGGCTTCAGCACGACGCTGTTGCCGGCCGCGAGTGCCGGGCCGATCTTCCACGCGGCCATCAGCATCGGATAATTCCACGGGATGATGGCGGCGACGACGCCGACCGGTTCGCGCGTGATGAGGGCCAGGCTGTCCTGCGGGCTCGGCGCGACCTGGTCGTAGATCTTGTCGATGGCCTCGCCGTACCAGCGGATGCAGTTCTGCGCGAGCCGCACGTCCACGCTCTTGCTGTAGCGGATGGGCTTGCCCATGTCGAGGGTTTCCAGCAGGGCCAGTTCGTCTTCGTGCGCGAGCATCAGGTCGGCGAAGCGGATCAGGGTGCGCTTGCGCTCGGCCGGGGCTTTACTCGCCCAGCGGCCGTCCTCGAACGCGGCGCGGGCGCTGGCGACCGCGGCGTCGACGTCGGCGGCGTCGCAGCGGGCGACCTCGCCCAGGATGCGGCCGTCGATGGGAGAAATATTGTCGAAACGGGCGCCCGATGCGGCGTCGATCCGCCGGCCCTCGACGACGGCGCGGCCATCGATATGCACCCTTTTGGAACGCTCATGCCAGTCTGGCGTGGTCATAATGCCTCCATCAAGATTACAACTTGTTGTCAGGCCGATACTAGCAAACAAAATCGATCCAAATGCCGATTTCTGCCGCTATAATCGCGAATTTTTCCCCGCCGTAATTTCAGTTAATCGCCTGCCGCGGAGCATTTAATGAACACTATTCTGATTACGTCCGTTGTGCTCTACCTGCTCGGCACGCTCGGCCTGGGCGTCTGGGCCGGCACGCGGATCAAGGACACGTCCGACTTCGCCGTCGCCGGCCGCAGCCTGCCGCTGATCATGGTCATCACGACGACGTTCGCCACCTGGTTCGGCGCCGAAACCGTGATGGGCATCCCGGCGAAATTCGTGCAGGGCGGCCTGGGCGCGCTCGTGGAAGACCCGTTCGGCGCCGGCACCTGCCTGATTCTCGTCGGCCTGTTCTTCGCCGCCCGCCTCTATAAACTGAACCTGCTGACCATCGGCGACTACTACCGCGCCCGCTACGGCAAGGGCATCGAAGTCTTTTGCTCGGCTGCGATCATCCTGTCCTACCTCGGCTGGGTCGCGGCGCAGATCACCGCGCTGGGCCTCGTGTTTTCCGTGCTGACGGGCGGCGCGATGTCGGAGACGGCCGGCATGATCGTCGGCACGCTCGCCGTGCTGATCTACGTCGTCATCGGCGGCTTCCTGGCCGTCGCGATCACCGACTTCATCCAGATGATCGTGCTCGTGGTCGGCCTGTCCATCATCGCCGTGTTCTCGGCGAAGCTGGCCGGCGGCACCGGTGCCGTCATCGACATGGCCAACAACGCGAACCTGTGGCACTTCCTGCCGGAGCCGAAGTTCACCGACATCGCCTTCTTCGTCGGCTCGGCCGTGACGATGATGCTGGGCTCGATTCCGCAGCAGGACGTGTACCAGCGCGTGATGTCCGCCAAGAACGCTCCGACCGCGCGCGCCGGCGCCGTGATCGGCGGCGCCAGCTACATCATCTTCGCGTTCGTGCCGATGTTCGTCGTCGCGTGTGCCGTGATCGTGATGGGCAATGATGCGCTGGAACTGGCCAAGAGCGATTACCAGCGCGTGCTGCCCACGTTCGTGATGACGAAGATGCCGCTGATCATGCAGATCCTGTTCTTCGGCGCCCTGCTGTCCGCCATCAAGAGCACGTCATCCGCCACGCTGCTCGCCCCGTCGACGAGCTTCACGGAAAACATCCTGAAAAACCTGCGCCCGGGCATGAGCGACCGCCAGCAACTGCTCGCGATGCGCGTGACCATCGTCGTGTTCGCCTCGCTCGTGCTGGCCTACGCCATCGCGATGAAGGGCACGTCGATCTACGACCTCGTGTCGTCCGCGTACCAGGTGACGCTCGTGGGCGCCTTCGTGCCGCTCGTCACCGGCCTGTACTGGAAGCGCGCGACGACGCAGGGCGCGATCCTGTCGCTGGTCGCCGGCATCGCCACGTGGATCGTGTTCTTCCCGCAGATCTCGCCGCTGGGCGAAGTCTTCCCGGGCCAGCTGGCGGGCCTGCTGGCGGCGTTCGCGGGCATGTTCGTCGGCTCGCTGGCGCCGCAGGTCCTCAAGAACCGTCACGAGCCGCACAAGACGGCGCTCAGCGTGTAATCGCATAGCGTGCGCACGGGGTGCCCACGCCGCACGCGGTTAGCCGTAGATACTGTTATCCCGGTCAAGCGGCGTGCAGGTCTGGATTGAACTTTTGTCCGGACTTCAGCACGCCGAAGGCGACATGAAGCAGCTTTCTCATCATGGCGACGATAATGACCATGGGCTTTTTTCCAGCGCTGGACAGACGAGCGAGGAAGCGCTTTCCCCAGTTCGTTCGATACAACGTGACCATAGCCGGCATGTACAAGCCTTTCCGGATCAGATTGTGACCGACCCTGGAGATGCGTGTCTTTCCTTGAACGCTGCTGCCTGACTCATGATGCCGCGGATCGAGCCCGGCATAGGCAGTCACCTGTCGGGCGTTCGCGAACCGGCCTGGAGCGAGCGAAAAAGCCAGCAGCAATGCGATCGTACGTTCACCGACGCCAGGAATGCTGTCCAGCAGCGCTTTCCGGTCCTTCAAATCGGGATCGCTGTCGATGTGATCGCGAATTTTCTTGCTGAGATGCGCGATTTCCTCGTCAAGCCAGACGATATGGGATGTAATGCCGTCCTTGACGGCTTCACGCGCCACTTCGAGACGATTACTTTCCTGAGTCCGGATCTCCTGAAGAGCGTCCAGGCGCAGCACCATGGCCCGTAACTCTTGTTCTTGCAAAGACGGGGCCTTCCACGGTTCCGGCCGACTCTCCTTGCAGAAATCAGCGATCAACTTCGCGTCGACCTTGTCAGTCTTGGTCCTGACAAGACGCGACGCACCAAACGCTTTGATCTGCACCGGATTGACGATACTGACCACGTACCGATGGTTCGCCAGATACTCGGCGACGGCTTCCCAGTACACCCCGGTAGCCTCCATGCAGACGTGAAGCTGGGGCACGTCAAAGCTGCAAATCCATTGTTGTAACTCTTTAAATCCGTTGGGCGTATTGTCGAAAACCTTGTGCTTGTGCTTGCCGTCCGGTTGGCGCAGCGCGCAGTCGAGCTTTTTCTTGGCAACGTCAATTCCCAGGTACCACTCTTGCATCGATATCCTCTTCTGATCCACCTTGCGAAATACGGGCTCACGGCTAGCCGGGCCAAAGATACTGTCCGATCTTCGAACGAGGGAGAGCAGCTGGTGCGAAATCTACGAAACTGGCTCGTGCCAAAGGGTGGGCTCGGCATCCAGCTGCTCAGAACCTGAGGTGCCCCTCAGGTAAGCAAATTGCTCAGAAGGATAATACAAGGGTGGGCTCCCCGAGCCCACCCCGCACGCGGTTAGTCCATCCATCCCCGTCCGGTCACATCCTTCAGCGTCAGGTCGAGGCAATCCCGTATCCGCGCCACCATCTCGTCGACCTGCGTGCAAGTCATCACGAGCGGTGGCGCGACGATCATCCGGTCCCCGACGGCGCGCATGATGACGCCGTTGTCGAACATGTGCTGCCGGCACACCATCCCCGCCGCCAGGTCGCGTGCGAACGGTTCGCAGTCGTGCACCGTCGCGCCCTTGCGGCGCACGAGGTTCAGGCCGGCGGTCATGCCGATGCTCTCCGCGTGTCCGACGAGTGGATGCTCGGCCAGCCGCGCGAACGCGGCTTTCAAATGCGGCCCCGTCTCGCGCGCGACCTTGTCGACCAGTTTCTCGTCCTCGATGATGCGCAGGTTTTCCAGCGCCGCCGCGCACGCGACGGGGTGGCCGGAATAGGTGAAACCGTGGTTGAAGTCGCCGCCGCGCTCGATCAGCGCGCGCGCCACCCGCTCTCCGACCAGCACCCCGCCCAGCGGCACATAGCCGGACGTGACGCCCTTCGCGAACGGGATCAAATCCGGCCGCGTGCCCATGCGCTCGCTGCCGAACCACGTGCCCAGCCGGCCGAAGCCGCAGATGACCTCGTCCGAGATGAGCAGGATGCCGTACTTGTCGCAGATCCGCTGGATTTGCGGCCAGTACGTCTGCGGCGGGATGATGACGCCGCCCGCGCCCTGCACCGGTTCGCCGATGAACGCGGCAACCTTGTCCGGCCCCAATTCGAGTATCTTCCGTTCGAGCCAGTCCGCGGCCAGCAGCCCGAATTCCGCTTCGGACAAGCCGCGGCCGTGCTCGCCGAAATGCGGTTGCTCGATGTGGTGGATGTGCGGGATCGGCAGCGCGCCCTGGCCATGCATCGCCGCCATGCCGCCCAGCGACGCGCCGGCAATCGTGCTGCCGTGATAGGCGTTGCGCCGGCTGATGACGATCTGCCGGTCCGGCTGCCCCATCAGCTGCCAGTAGCGCCACACCATGCGCAGCGCGGTGTCGTTCGCCTCCGAGCCGGAGCTCGTGAAGAACACGTGCTCGAAGCCGGGCGGTGCCAGGCTCGCCAGCTTTTCCGCCAGCCTCACGGCCGGCACGTTCGTCGTGTTGAAGAAGCTGTTGTAGAACGGTAAAACATCCATCTGCCGTGAGACGGCTTGCGTGATGGACGTGCGGCCATAGCCCACGTTCACGCACCACAGGCCCGACATGCCGTCGATAATTTTATGCCCGTCGGAATCCCATAAATAAATGCCCTCGCCGCGCACCATCACGCGCGCGCCCTTCGCGCTCAGGGCACCGTGGTCGGTGAACGGATGCAGGAAGTGGGCGCTGTCGAGCTGTTGCAATGTGCGGGTGTCATGGTCCTCACGGACCGGCGCGCGCAGGCCTGCCTCGAATGCCATGGTGTCGAAAGTCATGATGATCTCCTTGTCGTCGTCGTCGCATGGTCATACGTGCAGTAACAGGTGCTCCCGTTCCCACGGGCTAATGACCGTCATAAATTCCTGGTGCTCCAGCTCCTTGACCGCGGAATAGACGTCGACGAAGCGCTCGCCGAGGATGTCGCGCAGGCGGTCTTCGCCGCGCAGCAGGGTCAGCGCTTCGGACAGGCCTTGCGGCAGCTCGACCTTCATCTTGTAGGCGCTGCCTTCGACCATCGGTGTCGGTTCCAGCTGTTCCTGGATGCCGAGGTAGCCGCACGCCAGGGTGACGGCCAGCGCGAGATACGGATTCGCGTCGGCGCCGATCACGCGGTTTTCCACGCGCCGGTCCTGCGAGCCGGACACGGGCACGCGGAAGCCCACGGTGCGGTTGTCCACGCCCCATTGCAGGTTGATCGGGGCGGCCGTGTGGCGCACGATGCGGCGGTAGGAATTGACGTACGGCGCGACGATCGCCATCGCGGAGGGCATGTATTTCTGCAGGCCGCCGATGTAGTGGCGGAACAGGTCGGACGGCGATCCATCCACATTGCTGAAGATGTTGCGGCCGGATTCCGCGTCGACGACGCTCTGGTGCACGTGCATCGCCGAGCCGGGCTCGCCAGCCATCGGCTTGGCCATGAAGGTGGCGTACATGTCGTGTTTCAAAGCCGCTTCGCGCAGGGTGCGCTTGAAGTAGAAGACCTTGTCGGCGAGGCCCAGCGGTTCGCCGTGCTGGAAATTGATTTCCATCTGACCGGCGCCGATCTCGTGGATCAGGGTGTCGACGTCGAGGCCCATCATGTCGCAGTAATCGTAGATGTCTTCGAACAGCGGGTCGAATTCGTTGACGGCGTCGATGCTGTAGACCTGGCGGCTCGTCTCGGAGCGCCCGCTGCGGCCGATCGGGGCGGCCAGCGGCAGGTCGGGGTCGATGTTTTTCGCCGTCAGGTAAAACTCCAGTTCGGGCGCGACGAGCGGCTTCCACCCCTTTTTCTCGTACAGCTTCAGCACGCGGCGCAGCACGCTGCGTGGCGCGAAATCAACCAGCTTGCCGTCGGAGAAATAGCAGTCGTGGATCACCTGCGCCGTCGGATCGACGGCCCACGGCACCATCGTGATCGTGCCCGGGTCGGCCTTCAGGATCATGTCGCGGTCGGTGGTGGAGATTGCGCGGTCGAACGCGTCGTCGTCGGACGGCGAATTGCCCGTCACGGTCATGCCCAGCACGATTTCCGGCAAGCGCATGCCGCGGTCCTCGGTGAATTTCACGCGCGGGAGGATTTTTCCACGCGCGACGCCCGTCAGGTCGGGCACCAGGCATTCGATTTCGGTGACTCGTTTGCCGTTGAGCCACTCGTCCATGTCGTTGTACGAAAAATTGTCGCGGATAGCCATGATGTTTCCTCTGTCCGTTAATGGATTGCACGCGAGCGCAAACGCGCCGCCCGCGGGCTGCGTGGGATCGAGCAGAGATCAGGGAAGCTATGGGACAGGCGTGACCGCCCATGTCGCGTCGGGGGTCATGATGGTGTCCGTTTCGTTGATCTGTAGGCGCGGCAGGCGGCGCCGAATGCGCCGAACATCTTCATCGAATGGGGATTGTGGACGATGCGCCATTCCGGATGCCATTGCACGGCCAGCGTAAAACCGGGCGCGTCCTTCACCGAGAAGGCTTCCACGAGCCCATCTTCCGCCGTCGCTTCAACGACGAGGCCCGACGCCAGTTCGTTCACGCCCTGGCCATGCAGGGAATTCACGGGGATTTCCGGCAGACCGATGATCTGGTGCAGCATGCCGCCTTCGACGAGCTGCACCTTGTGCGCGTCGCCGTACTGCTCGTCCATGCCCAGTTCGGGATTCTCGCGGTGATCGAAGTGCCCGGGTACCGCCTGCACCGCCTGAAACAGGCTGCCGCCCAGCGCCACGTTCATTTCCTGGAAACCACGGCAGATTGCGATGATCGGGATGCCGCGTTTCACGGCCGCGCGGATCAGCGGCAACGTGGTCTGGTCGCGTGCCGGGTCTTGCGGCAGCGACGGGTCGAGCAATTCTTCGGAGTAATAGCTGGGATGAACGTTCGATGCCGAGCCGGTCAGCATGATCCCGTCGCACAGCGCGAGCATCGTTTCCAGGTCGAGCGCCTCCCCCAGCGACGGCAGGATCAGCGGGGCGCAGTCGGCACCGAGGACGACGGCGTCGACATACTTGTGCTGGGCCGCGTGGTACGGGTGTTCACCGAAATCGCGGGTGCAAGCGGGGACGAAAACGATCGGGCGCATGGTCTCTACCTTGTAGTGAGCGCACAGGAACCATCATACGTACAAAGTGGTCCGAATGCGAGTGGCCGTTGTTTCAGATCAAGGAAACCGCGTTCCCATTGCAAACGCTTCCTGGGATCTGCTAGTCGAGCGGGTTCGCGGTTGTAACCCGTAGCAAAAGCTTAACGTCAACTGAAGAACGATGCCAACACAAACGAGGCCTTGGCGAGCATCGTGCTATGTTGTTCCCGCCCGAACGACATGACAACGAGGAACCCATGCTGAACCTCAATGATTCTTCCCTGCTGCGCCAGCAGGCGTACATCGACGGCGCCTGGTGCGACGCCGACGACGGCAAGACCGTCCCCGTGATCAACCCCGCCACCGGAGAAACGCTCGGCACCGTGCCACACATGGGCGCACAGGAAACCCGGCGCGCCATCGATGCGGCACAGGCGGCCTGGCCCGCGTGGCGCAAGAAGACGGCGCGCGAACGTGCCCTCGTCCTGCGCAAGTGGAACGACCTGATGCTGGACAACGCGGACGACCTGGCCGCCATCATGACGGCCGAACAGGGCAAGCCGCTGGCCGAATCGAAGGGAGAAATCGCGTACGCCGCCTCGTTCCTGGAATGGTTCGGCGAACAGGCCAAGCGCATCGAGGGCGACGTGCTGGAATCGCCCGCGCGCGACCGCCGGATCGTCGTCACGAAGGAACCGATCGGCGTGTGCGCCGCGATCACGCCGTGGAATTTCCCGGCCGCGATGATCACCCGTAAAGTCGGCCCGGCGCTCGCGGCGGGCTGTCCCATCGTGCTGAAACCGGCGGAGCTGACGCCCTATTCCGCCCTCGCGCTGGCCGTGCTGGCGGAGCGCGCCGGCGTGCCGAAGGGCGTCTTTTCGATCGTGATCGGGGACTCCAAAGCGATCGGCGCGGAGATGTGCGCGAATCCCATCGTGCGCAAGCTCAGTTTCACGGGTTCCACGCAGGTCGGCCGATTGCTGATGGAACAATGCGCGCCGACGGTCAAGAAATTGTCGCTGGAACTGGGCGGCAACGCCTCGTTCATCGTGTTCGACGATGCCGACCTCGATGCCGCCGTCGAAGGCGCGATGGCCTCGAAATACCGCAACATGGGGCAGACCTGCGTGTGCGCGAACCGCATCTACGTGCAGGATGGCGTCTATGAGGCGTTTGCCGAAAAGCTGACGGCCGCCGTCGCGAAGCTGAAGGTCGGCAACGGGATGGAGCCGGGCGTGAACCAGGGACCGCTGATCGAAGAAAAAGCCGTCGAGAAGGTCGAACACCACATCGCCGATGCGCTCGGCAAGGGCGCCCGTGTGCTGCTCGGCGGCAAGCGCCACCCGCTTGGACGTACCTTCTTCGAGCCGACCGTGCTGGCCGACGTCACGCCGCAGATGCTGATTTCGGACGAGGAAACGTTTGGCCCCGTGGCGCCGCTGTTCCGTTTCAAGACCGACGAGGAAGCGATCGCCCTGGCCAACGCGACGGAGTATGGGCTGGCGTCGTACTTCTACGCCCGTGACATCGGCCGCGTGTGGCGCGTGGCCGAGCAGATCGAATCCGGCATGGTGGGCGTGAACGCTGGCCTGATCTCCAACGAAGTCGCACCGTTTGGCGGGGTCAAGCAATCCGGGCTCGGGCGCGAAGGGTCGAAGTACGGCATGGATGACTATCTCGTCATCAAGTACATCTGCCTGGGCGGGATCTGAATGCCGTCCGGACCGCCCGCGCGGATCACGGACGCGCCACTGTTCGTCGTGCCGCGCACGCTGGACGCCTTGCGCGCCTGGCGTGCCGGGCCGAAGCTTGCCGACCTGAGGCCGGAAGCGCCAGAGCATGCGCGGCTGGCGGCCGAACTGGACCGATTGGGCGAGCGGCTGCTCGGCGGCATCGGCGCCCATCCCACGCGATTCTGGGCCATGCTGCAAATCCGGCAATCGCTGGAAGCGGTTGCCGGCGAGCGTCCCCGGACACGGCGTTGCTTCTGTCAGGAACTCGAACATCTACTGGCCATCCTGGGCATCGATGACGTGGACGGCCTGGTCGCGTTTTACCTTACAGAACGGTAAGTCACACCTTTCTGTTCCCGTTGTTCTATTTCCACAAAGAAATCAACTTATTGCCTTGTAGGACTAGTCCTACTAAAATCGCTTCAGATTTTAGTCTTATCTCTCTTACATTGGGCGACGCAATCACGGCAAGAGTCAGCGCGCCGCAAGCTGTGATCGCATCCTCGAACCGTGTTCCTCTCAATGACACCCCTGACCGCCGACTCTCGGTTGTGTGCCTTCTCAAAAAAAGAAAGATTCAATGAAGCTGAACAATCTGAAAATCGGCCAGCGTCTCGGCCTGGGCTTCGGCCTGATGGTGGCGCTGCTGCTGCTCGTGGCCGCGACCGGACTCACCAACATGTCGTCGATCAACACGCTGATGCGCCGTGTCGTCGACGAAAACAATGCCCGGCTCAGTACCGCCAACAGCATGCGTGACGCCCAGCGCCGCATTTCCCAGGGCATTCGCGACGTCATCCTGGCGGAAGACGACGCCAGCATCGCGCGCGAATCCGCAAGCGTCGACGCGGCCTGGAAAGACTACGACCACGCGTACCAGGTCCTGGAAAATCTCGTCAAACGCCCGCAGGGCAAGACCTTCCTGCACAAGATCGCCGATGCCCGCGCGACAGCCGTGCCCCTGATCGCGACGGCCACGCAACTCGGCAAGGAAAACAAGAACGAGGAAGCGTTCGCGCAACTCAAGACGAAGGTCGTGCCGGCCGTGGCGGCCTGGCAGAAAACCATCGGCGACATGGTCGATTACCAGACTGCCCGCAACGAGGAGGACCAGAAGGAAGGCGTGGTCCGGTACGAACAGGCGAGCATGCTGCTGTGGGGCGTGGCGGGTCTCGCCACCCTTCTCGCCGTGGCCGTCGGCTGGCTGTTCACGCGCTCGATCACGCATCCGATGCGCCAGGCAATCGCCATCGCCAAGACCGTTGCGGCCGGCGACCTGACGAGCCGCATCGAGGTGGACACGAAGGACGAGACGGGCGAGCTGCTGGCCGCGCTCAAGGCCATGAACGAATCGCTGCGTTCCATCGTGCACCAGGTGCGCGACGGCACCCGGACGCTGTCCACGGCCACCGACGAAATCGCGACGGGCAACCTCGACCTGTCGAGCCGCACCGAGCAGCAGGCCAGCGCGCTGGAAGAAACCGCATCGTCGATGGAAGAGCTGACCTCGACCGTCAAGCAAAATGCGGAAAATGCGCGCCAGGCGAATGTGCTGGCGCAATCGGCATCCGAAGTCGCGGTGCGCGGCGGCGTTGTCGTCGCCGACGTCGTCACGACCATGGGATCGATCAACGAATCCGCCAACCGCATCGTGGACATCATCGGCGTCATCGATGGCATCGCGTTCCAGACCAATATCCTGGCGCTGAACGCCGCCGTGGAAGCGGCCCGTGCCGGCGAGCAGGGCCGTGGCTTCGCCGTCGTCGCATCGGAAGTGCGCAACCTGGCCCAGCGTTCGGCCAGCGCGGCCAAGGAAATCAAGACGCTGATCGGCGATTCGGTCAGCAAGGTCAACGAAGGCAGCCGCCTCGTCCACGAAGCGGGCGCGACGATGGAAGACGTCGTCGGCAGCGTACGCCGCGTGACGGACATCATGGCCGAGATCACCGCGGCCAGCCTGGAACAGGAAGCCGGCATCCAGCAAATCAACCAGGCCGTGAGCGAAATGGATTCCGTCACCCAGCAGAATGCCGCACTGGTGGAAGAAGCGGCCGCGGCGGCGCAGTCGCTCCAGGTGCAGTCGGGTCAGCTGGAGCAGATGGTCAGCACGTTCCGGCTGGCGGACGAGGGACCGGGGCGCAGGGTGGGCGGCTCCGCCGCCCACGCGTCCAGCCACCGTGTGCGTATCGCGATGGCTTGACCGTCACGGCCTACCGCTTGTACTCGTGATACTTGCGCGCGTCGCCACGTACCTGGTCGGCCGGGTATTTGGCGCGGTTGAGCACCATCTTTTCCTGCACGGCGGCGAGCAGGTCGACGTCGAGCTTGTCCGCCAGGCGCACGAGATAGACGAGCACGTCGGCCATCTCGTGGCGCACTTCCACGAGCTTGTCCGCGCCGAGTTCGTCCGCACGGCCGTGCTGCAGCCACTGGAAGTGTTCCAGCAGCTCGGCCGCTTCCACCGTCAGCGCGGACGCGAGGTTTTTCGGCGTGTGGAACTGGTCCCAGTCACGCTCCTCGACGAACTGGCGCACGATGGCGCGCAGTTGGTCAAGTTCGCCGCCGGGCTGCATCAGGGCACCTCGAAAAACCGTAGCGAGCGGCAGCAATGCTGTTCGAGAAGCGCAGCTGTACGAGTCGTACAGCGAGCATCGCAGAACGGCAGTGCAACGCGCAGTAGGTGTTTCGACGTGCCCGTCACTTGAGGTAGCCCTGCAGGATCTTGTCCAGCTTCGGCTGGATCTCGTCGTAGCTGCGGACGGTGACGCCGAGGTCGCGCAGCAGGCCATCATGCACGCCGTAGACCCAGCTGTGGATGGTGATGTCCTGGCCCCGCTCCCACGCATCGCGCACGACCGTGGTCTGGGCGATGTTGATGACCTGCTCGGCCACGTTCAGTTCCACGAGACGGTTGGTGGCGGCCGTGCCGGCGACATTGCCCAGGTATTTGCCGTGCTTGTCGCGCACGTCGCGCACGTGGCCGAGCCAGTTGTCGGCCAGGCCGACACGGGTGTTGTTCAGCGCCGCGCCCACGCCCGAGCAGCCGTAGTGGCCGCACAGGATGATGTGCTTGACCTTCAGCACGTCGATGGCGAACTGCAGCACCGTCAGGCAGTTCAGGTCGGAGTGGGAGACGACGTTGGCAATGTTGCGGTGGACGAACAGTTCGCCCGGCGCCATGCCGACGAGTTCATTCGCGGGCACGCGGCTGTCGGAGCAGCCGATCCACAGGTATTCCGGGGATTGTTGGGAGGCCAGGTCCTTGAAGAAATCAGGATCCTCCTGGATCATCGCCGCCGCCCATTGGCGGTTGCGTTCGAAGAGGTCTGCGGCGGTGAGGCCGGTAGGGGTCTTTGCCATGACGTTTTACCTTGCTCTAAAACTTGTTTAATCGACCACATTCTGGTCAAAAAAAACCGCCGGGGCTCGCGCGCCCGGCGGTCCATCCGCTATCTTACTCGAAGAAGTCCTTCACCTTGTCCATCCAGCCCTTGCTCTGCGGGCTGTGCTTCGAACCGCCTTCGTTCGTCAGGCGGTCGAATTCGCGCAGCAGGTCTTTCTGCTTCTCGGTGAGCTTGACGGGCGTCTCGATCACGACGTGGCAGAACAGGTCGCCGGAGTAACCCGAGCGCACGCCCTTGATGCCCTTGCCCTTGAGGCGGAAGGTCTTGCCGGTCTGGGTACCTTCGGGGATCGTGAACGAAACCTTGCCGCCCAGCGTGGGCACCTCGATCTCGCCGCCCAGTGCAGCCTTGCTGAACGAGATCGGCATTTCGCAATGCAGGTCGTCGCCTTCGCGCTGGAACACGGTGTGCGGCTTGATGTGGATCTCGACGTACAGGTCGCCCGGCGGCCCGCCGTTCGTACCCGGCTCGCCGTTGCCGGTCGAGCGGATGCGCATGCCGCTGTCGATACCCGCCGGGATTTTCACTTCCAGCGTCTTGTTGCGCTTGATGCGTCCGGCGCCGCCGCAAGATGCGCACGGTTCCGGGATGATCTTGCCGCTGCCGTGGCATTTCGGGCAGGTCTGCTGGATCGAGAAGAAGCCTTGCTGCATGCGCACCTGGCCGTGGCCGTGGCAGGTCGTGCAGGTGATGGGCGACGTGCCCGGCTTGGCGCCGCTGCCGTGGCAGGTGTCGCACTTGTCCCAGCTCGGCACGCGGATCGTCGTGTCGAAGCCGGCGGCTGCCTGTTCCAGCGTAATTTCCAGGTTATAGCGCAGGTCGGCGCCGCGGTACACCTGCGGGCCCGAACTGCGGCCGCGGCCGCCGCCGAAAATGTCGCCGAAGATGTCGCCGAACGCATCGCCGAAGCCGCCGGCACCGAAGCCGCCGCCCATGCCGCCGTTCGGATCGACGCCAGCGTGACCGTAGCGGTCATAAGCCTCGCGCTTTTCCGGATTGGTCAGCATCTCGTAGGCTTCCTTGACCTCCTTGAACTTCTCTTCCGCTTCCTTGTTGTCGGGATTGCGGTCCGGATGGTACTTCATCGCAAGCTTGCGATAGGCCTTCTTGATCTCGTCTTCCGAAGCGGTCTTCGCGACGCCGAGGATCTCGTAAAAATCACGCTTTGCCATTTGTCGGCACCTTGCTGTCTATCTACAAAAGAACTGTGGCGGACCAGGCTGACACCTGCGATCGCACAGCCCAAAAGGATACGAGTATACAGTGAGCATGTCGGGCTTGCGCGACTCGGCCGTAAAAACAACGGCCGAATCGCTCCCGCTGATGTTGGACACACCACAAAAAAACGAGCCGGGCACCATGAGGTCGCTTCGGCTCGGGGTTGCGGCGGCGGGGCGGGCCTTGCATCAGGTCCGTCCCGCCAGGACGTCCTTACTTGGCGTCCTTGACTTCCTTGAAGTCGGCGTCGACGACGTCGTCTTCCTGCTTGGCCGACTCGGCACCCGGCTGCTGGCCGCCAGCCTGCGCGCCCGCGGCGCCCTGCTGGGCCTGCATGTCGGCGTACATCTTCTCGCCCAGCTTCTGCGCGGCGGTCGACAGCGCAGCCACCTTGGCGTCGATCTCGGCCTTGTCGCCCGACTTGATCGAACCTTCCAGGTCGGTGATCGCGGCTTCGATCTTTTCCTTCTCGCCGGCGTCCAGCTTGTCGCCGTATTCGGTCAGGGACTTCTTGGTCGAGTGCACCAGCGCGTCGGCCTGGTTGCGCGACTCGGCCAGTTCCTTGACCTTCTTGTCTTCTTCCGCGTTCAGCTCGGCGTCCTTCACCATCTTCTGGATCTCGTCTTCCGACAGACCCGAGTTGGCCTTGATGGTGATCTTGTTTTCCTTACCGGTGGCCTTGTCCTTCGCGCCCACGTGCAGGATGCCGTTGGCGTCGATGTCGAAGGTCACTTCGATCTGCGGCGTGCCGCGCGGTGCCGGCGGGATGCCTTCCAGGTTGAACTCGCCCAGGCCCTTGTTGCCGGCGGCAATTTCGCGTTCACCTTGATAAACCTTGATGGTCACGGCCGGCTGGTTGTCGTCGGCGGTCGAGAACACCTGCGAGAACTTGGTCGGGATCGTGGTGTTCTTCTGGATCATCTTGGTCATCACGCCGCCCAGGGTTTCGATACCCAGCGACAGCGGGGTCACGTCCAGCAGCAGCAGGTCCTTGCGGTCGCCGGCCAGCACGGAGCCCTGGATGGCGGCGCCGACTGCGACGGCCTCGTCCGGGTTCACGTCCTTGCGCGGATCCTTGCCGAAGAACTCCTTAACTTTTTCCTGCACCTTCGGCATACGGGTCATGCCGCCGACCAGGATGATGTCGTCGATGTCCGAGACCTTCACGCCCGCATCCTTGATGGCGACGCGGCACGGTTCGATGGTCTTGGCGATCAGTTCCTCGACCAGCGCTTCCAGCTTGGCGCGGGTGATCTTGAGGTTCAGGTGGACCGGCGCGCCGTTCGCCATGGCGATGTACGGCTCGTTGATCTCGGTCTGCTGCGACGACGACAGTTCGATCTTCGCGCGCTCGGCCGAAGCCTTGATGCGCTGCAGCGCGATCGGGTCCTTCGACAGGTCGAGGCCGTTGATCTTCTTGAACTCGTCGATGATGTAGTCGATGATGCGCTGGTCGAAGTCTTCGCCGCCCAGGAACGTGTCGCCGTTGGTCGACAGCACTTCGAACTGCTTCTCGCCATCCACGTCGGCGATCTCGATGATCGACACGTCGAACGTACCGCCGCCGAGGTCATACACGGCGATCTTGCGGTCGCCCTTGTCGGTCTTGTCCAGGCCGAATGCCAGCGCGGCCGCGGTCGGCTCGTTGATGATGCGCTTGACGTCCAGGCCGGCGATGCGGCCGGCGTCCTTGGTCGCCTGGCGCTGCGAGTCGTTGAAGTACGCCGGGACCGTGATGACAGCTTCCGTCACTTCTTCGCCGAGGTAGTCTTCGGCGGTCTTCTTCATCTTGCGCAGCACTTCGGCCGAGATCTGCGGCGGCGCCAGTTTCTTGTCGCGCACACCGACCCACGCGTCGCCGTTGTCGGCCTTCGTGATCGTGTACGGCATCAGGCTGATGTCCTTCTGGACTTCCTTCTCGTCGAATTTACGGCCGATCAGGCGCTTGACCGCGAACAGGGTGTTCTTCGGGTTGGTGACGGCCTGGCGTTTCGCCGGCGCGCCGACCAGGATCTCGCCATCTTCCTGATAAGCGATGATCGAAGGCGTAGTACGGGCGCCTTCCGCGTTTTCGATGACCTTGGGCTGACCATTTTCCATGATCGCCACGCAGGAGTTGGTGGTGCCCAGGTCGATACCGATGATTCTGCCCATAATATTTTCCTTTTTAGTACTAAGTTTTCAGATGTGTCGAATATTGGGAAATGTCGCGTAGTTTCAAGAGCTTATTCAGCCTTGCAGCAACATTATTTCGGTGCGGCGGCGGTCACGATGGCCGGGCGCAGCAGGCGGTCGGCGATCATGTAACCCTTCTGCAGGACGGCCACCACGGTGTTCGCTTCCTGGTCGGACGGCACCACGGCCACGGCCTGGTGCCTGTTCGGGTCGAGCTTGTCGCCCGGCTGCGGCATCACTTCGACCAGGCGGTTCTTCTCGAACGCGGCGGTGAGCTGCTTCAGGGTCATCTCGACGCCTTCCTTGATCGATTCGACCGTCGGCGCTTCGACTTTCAGCGCCATCTCGAGGCTGTCGCGCACGGGCACCATGGCCTCCGCGAAGCTTTCGATGGCGAACTTGTGGGCCTTGCTCACATCTTCCTGGGCACGGCGGCGGATATTGTCCGCCTCGGCCTTGGCACGCATGAAGGCATCGTGCATCTCGGCCAGCTTGGCTTCGGTGGCGCTCAGCTGTTCTTCGAGGCCGGGCTCGTTGGCCGGTGCGGCCTGCGCTGCCGCGGGTGCAGCCGCATCGGCGGCTTCCGGCTGATTGCTCACCTCTTGGTTTTCTTGGTCTTGCATCGAAAAAACTCCTGAAATCAAGGACTTGGCTGATTGGTTGGACGACTGTTGCAGTCACACAGCGCCCCATATTGGGCATTCGCCTACATTTTCAAGGGGACACGGAACTAATATGCAGATGTGCGTATTCTTTTGTTACAAGATTTACTTGCTCGTAGTCACCATCGACAGTCAGCCGTTCTACTATCGTGTCGTTAAGACATCCGTCTATCGACACGATGGGAAAGAACATGAAACTGCATCTGATCAGCGGCGCCGTGCTCATCTACACCCTGCTTGCGCTGGCTGCGATCTGCCTGGCGGAGCTCGGGTCGGCGCCGCAAAACGTGGCATTCTAACATCCCGGCGTTGGCTGCCGTAGGGTGGGCACCCGTGCCCACGCGGACGCCGGCGAACCGCATACGTCCGCGTGGGCGGGGCCGCCCACCCTACGCGCCGAGTTTCACCGCGTGCTCGCGCGCAGTCTCCGCATCTCTACGCTGCGCCTCGCGTTGCACGGGCGTGAGCATCGTCGGCCAGCCGATCAGGTGCTGTTCGGCAATCTCGGCCATCCCGACGATCCAGGCCGGATTGTCGTTCAGGCACGGAATGTAGTGATAATCCTGGCCGCCGTTCGATTCGAAGTCGTGGCGGCCTTCCATGTTGATCTCTTCCAGCGTCTCCAGGCAGTCGCTGGTAAAACCGGGACACAGGACGTCGATCCGCTTGATGCCGTCCTTCGCCAGCTGCTGGACGGTCGGCGCCGTGTACGGCTGCAGCCATTCGGCCTTGCCGAAGCGCGACTGGAACGTCACGATGTACTGCTCCGGCGTCAGGCGCAGGCGTGCCGCCAGCAGGCGCGCCGTGCGGTGGCATTCGCAGTGGTACGGGTCGCCGAGCAGCAGCGTGCGCTTGGGCACGCCGTGGAAACTCATCACCAGCTTTTCGCCGCGGCCGTGCGTCTCCCAGTACGTCTCCACGGACGCGGCCAGCGCATCGATATAGCCCTCGTGGTCGTGGTAGTGCTTCACGAGGCGCAGTTCGGGGATGTTGCGCACCTTCTTGAAGTGGTCGAAGACGGCGTCCCAGATCGACGCGGTCGTCGTGCCGGAGTATTGCGGATACGCGGGCAGCACGACGATGCGCTCGACGCCGCGCGCCTTTAATTCGTCCAGCACGTCCGGCAGCGCGGGCGAGCCGTAGCGCATCGCCATCGCCACGTCGACGTCGTGGTGGCCGCGCTGTTCGAGCAGCGCCTGGAGCTTGTTCGCCTGCCGTTCCGTGTAGACCTTCAGCGGCGAGCCTTCGCGACTCCAGATCGTCGCGTATTTTTTTGCCGACTGCCCCGAGCGGAACGGCAGGATCGCGCAGTGCAGGATCAAATTCCAGACGGCGCGCGGAATCTCCACCACACGCGGGTCGGACAGGAACTGCTTCAGGTAGCGGCGCACCGCGGGCCGCGTCGGCGCGTCGGGCGTGCCGAGGTTGACGAGGACGATCGCATTCTTCGCGACGGTGCCGTGCTCGTGCACCGGTTCTTTGTTGAATGCCATGGGTCAGGAAGCCAATAGCTCGCGCGCATGCTTGCGCGTGGTCTCGGTGATCTCGATGCCACCCAACATGCGCGCCACCTCTTCCACGCGGGCCTTGTTGTCGAGCACGTCGATGCGCGACACGGTCTTGCCGCCATCCGTCGTGCCCTTGGCGACCTGGAAGTGCTGGTTCGCCTGGCTCGCGACCTGCGGCAGGTGCGTGACGCACAGCACCTGCCGGCTCTGGCCCAGGCGTTTCAGCAACCGGCCGACGACTTCCGCCACGCCGCCGCCGATGCCCGTGTCGACCTCGTCGAAGATCAAGGTCGGCACCGTCGTCGCGTTCGCCGTGATGACGGAGATGGCCAGCGAGATACGCGCCAGTTCGCCGCCCGACGCCACCTTGGCCAGCGGCCGCGGCGCGACGCCCGCGTGGCCGGCCACGAGGAACTCGACCTGCTCGCAGCCGTACACGGCCGGCTCGCACGGGTTCAGCGCGACGACGAAGCGCCCGCCGCTCATCGACAGTTCCTGCATCGCTTCCGACACCTGCGACGACAAACGCTGCGCCGCCTGCGCACGCGTCGCGGACAGCTTTTGCGCAGCCGCCATGTAGACGGCCTTCGCCTTCTCTTCCTGCTTGCGCAGGCCGTCCACGTCGCTCGCGTCGGCCAGTTGCTGCAGCTTGGCCTTCAGGGTCGCGTGTTCTTCCGGCAGTTCTTCCGGCGTCACGCGGAACTTGCGGGCCGTGCTGTGGATGGCGTCCATGCGCCCATCGACCTGGGACAGGCGGTCCGGATCGAGCTCGACCTTGTCGACATAGGTGTTCAGCGCGTACACGGCTTCCTGCAGCTGGATGCGCGCCGGCTCCATGCAGTCGAGCACGGCCTGCAGGTCCGCGTCGACACCCGCGAGCTTGGACAACTTCAGGTTCAGCGACGACAGCTGCGACAGGATCGGCTGTTCCGATTCCGACAACGCATTCAGCGCTTCCTGCGCGCCTTCGATCAGGCTCGCCGCATGCGACAGGCGGCTGTGTTCATTCGTGATCTCGGCCCACTCGCCCGGCTTCACCGCGAGTTTATCGAGCTCGCCGACCTGCCACTCGAGGCGCTCGCGCTCCAGCAGCACGTTCTTCGCGTTGGTCTCGAATTCCTCGCGCTGGCGCGCCAGCGCCTTCCACGCTTTATACGCGCTCGCGACTTCCTGCACCTGCGCAGTCGCACCCGGGTCGCGCACGGCGACCTGGTTGTCGAGCAGCGCGCGCTGGGCGTCGAGTTTCAATAGCGACTGGTGCGCGTGCTGGCCGTGGATGTCGACGAGCAGCTCGCCCAGTTCGCGCAGCTGGCTGGCCGTCGCCGCGATGCCGTTGATGTAGGACTTGGAGCGGCCGGCGTTGTCGATCACGCGGCGCAGCAGCGCGCCGCCTTCGTCGGTTTCGAACTCGTTCTGTTCCAGCCAGATGCTCGCGGCCTGGGTCAGCGCGAAGTCGGCGCTGATGTCGGCCTTGGCCGCGCCTTCGCGCACCATGCTTGCCTCACCGCGGCCGCCGAGCGCGAGCTGGAGCGCGTCGATCAGGATCGACTTGCCGGCGCCGGTCTCGCCGGTGAACACCGTGAAGCCGTTCGAGAACTCGAGCTCGATCGTATCGACGATGACGAAGTCGCGGATGGTCAGTGTGCGCAACATGAAGAAACAGGTCTCCCGATGGATGCTGGATTTATTTGAGCTTGCCGTCACCGGACGGATATTCGTTCCAGTGCAGCTTCTCGCGCAGGGTGTGGTAGTAGCTCCACCCTTCCGGATGCAGGAAGGTGATGGTGTTGGGCGAGCGCGAGATCATGATCTGGTCGCCGTGCTGCAGGCTGGTGAAGGTCTGCATGTCGAAGTTCACGCTGATGTCGCGGCCGTTGATGATCTCGACGACGATATCGCTCGTGTTCGGCACGACGATCGGGCGGTTGGACAGCGCGTGCGGCGCGATCGGCACCAGCACGATGCCGGCCAAGGTGGGGTGCAGCAGCGGGCCGCCGGCCGACAGCGCGTACGCCGTGGAACCGGTGGGCGTCGAGACGATCAGGCCGTCCGAGCGCTGGTTGTACATGAACGTGCCGTCCACCGTGACCTTCAGCTCGGCCATGCCGGCCCCCGAGCCGCGCGCGACGACGACGTCGTTGACGGCGACGGAGCAGTGAATCTCGACGCCGTCGCGCACGACGCGCGCCTCCAGCAGCGAGCGTTCCTCGGCCTTGGCCTTGCCGCTGAGGATCTCGCCCAACGCGGGCAGCATGCGGTCGATGGGGATGTCGGTCATGAAGCCCAGGCGGCCCTGGTTGATGCCGATGAGCGGCACGCGGTAGCGCGCGAGCTGGCGGGCGATGCCGAGCATCGTGCCGTCGCCGCCGACGACGATGGCGGTGCCGCAGTGCGCGCCGATCTCGTCGATGGTCATGGCGGCCACGCCTACGACCTTCACGTGCCCCGCCGTTTCCTGCTCGAACACGACGCGATAGCCGGCCCCCTGCAGGAAGTCGACGATGGCCTGCACGGGCTCGTCGATCCCGGCCGTGTTGTGCCGTACGACGAGCGCGATGGTTTGTTGCGATTCAGGCGTCACGGACATACGACTCTCGGCAGCAGGTGTTAGGGAGACAGAAGATTAACCGATTCGCCCGGCTTCTGCACTATCGCAACTCAGCAAATACTGTACAAACGCACAGTATAGTTGGGCGAATGGACTTCCGGCAAGCGGACAGTCGAGCCCGCTTCAATGCAGGATGCCGAATGCGAACGCGGCGCCGATCGCCACCCCGACCCCGGTCACGTGCAGCGCCATCAGCACGAGCCAGCGCACGCCGGTCGCCAGGCGCGAGCCGCCGTACACGCGCCGCATCGCGACAGGGGTGTAGAGCAGGAGCCACGCCCACAGCACGAACGAGACGATGCCGACGATATCCGGCACCACCATCAGCAGGGTCAGCGCCAGGAATGCGAACGCATTCACGTGTAGCGCGAACAGCAGGTGTTCGCCGTAGCGCCGTCCCGATCCGAGATACAGGATCTTGAGGTACAGCGCGAACAGCGGCATCATCAGGAACACGGCATACGGCACGTAGCTACCGAAGGCCGTCCGCATCACCTTGTCCCGCTCCGCCGGCGACATCCGCGCGAACCGGTCCGCCTGCTCGCCCCAGTGCTCGTTGACGCTGCCGATGCTCTTGCGCAGGTCCACCGTCCCCTCGGCGATTTCACCCGGCGCGTCTTCGCGCACCAGGCCGCCCTGCCTGTCCGCCTGGCCGTGCGCGGCCACCGGCGCATGGCCCTGCCCGGCCGGTGCCGGGACCTGGTCGTGGCCGCCGTATTTCGCGACCGCGAAGAAAATCAGGCTGAACGTCAGGTACAGGCGCAGCGGCTGGATGTAGCGCACGCGGCGGCCATTGATGTATTCCAAAGTCAGCTGCCCCGGCCGGAACAAAAGCAGCAGCAGCGACTTCCAAAGCTTGCCTTCCAGCGCGACGTAATGGCCGATGAACTCGTGCAGGAACTCGCGCGTGCTGGGCGGATGCAGGACCGTTTCCTGGCCACATTCGTGGCAAAAATTACCGGACACGGTGGCCCCGCAGTTCGGGCAGTCGCTGGCGGTGTGGTGAGATTGGTTTGTCATATGAACCAGCATGTTAAACAGTTCATTGCAAAAAAGCATCTTCCAATTGCGCGACCGCCTTCGATTCGAAGGATTAGGATTTAATCAATTGAATCGAAGGAGGTTGCTATGGTGCAGGAAGAAAAAGACCGCGTCGTGAACACCGACCGGAAGATCGAGGAACAGAGCTACAAGCGCGAACCGCACGAGCGCGACGAATCGCCCGACGGGCAAGGCGTCCGGCCGCGCGGCATCATGAAGCAGGCGGCGGAAGATCTCGAGCAAGGCCTCGTCGACACCGATGCGCGCGCGACTCCGGGCGCCAGCGAAGCCGTGAACCCAGCACCGGGCGCCACGGGCCAGGCCAACCCGCAGCCCGACCGCCACCGCGACATGCGCGACCACGATTCGACCATTCCGGACGGAGGGCAGAACCGATGACACCACGTGCCAGGCTTGCGCTCCTGATCCTTCCTCTGCTGGGCGCCGGCATGGCGCACGCCCAGCAGTATCCCGTCGGCTGGGGACCGAATCCGGCCCTGCCGGCACCCGAAAGATCGCTGATCCCGACCATCAACATCGCCGAGGCGGACGCATGGCCGCAAGGCACGCGCCCGACGCCGGCAGCGGGCCTGGCCGTCACCGCGTATGCGACCGGCCTCGACCATCCGCGCTGGCTGTACGTGCTGCCGAACGGCGACGTGCTCGTCGCCGAGAGCAACAAGCCCGGCAATGCACCCAAGGAAAAAGGCATACGCGCCAAGGTGCAGGGACTGGCGCAGAAGAAGGCGGGCGCCGGCGTCGAGTCGCCCGACAAGATCATCCTGCTGCGCGGCTTCAAGCCGGACGGCACGGCCGATACGAAGACCACGTTCATGCAGGGCCTCACGTCGCCGTTCGGCATGGCCCTCGTCGGCAACGAGCTGTACGTCGCGAATGCCGACGCGCTGTGGAAGTTTCCGTATAAATCCGGCGCGACGAGCATCACGGCCAAGGGCACCAAGGTGCTCGACCTGCCCGCGGGGATCAACCACCACTGGACGAAGAACGTCGTCGCCTCGCCCGACGGCAAGAAGCTGTACATCACGGTCGGCTCGAACAGCAACGTGGCCGAGAACGGCATGGAGATCGAAAAGGGCCGCGCCGCCATCTGGGAGTACGACCTCGCCAGCGGCAAGTCGCGCATCTACGCGAGCGGCCTGCGCAATCCGAACGGGATGGACTTCCAGCCGCAGACGAAGGCCTTGTGGACCGTCGTCAACGAGCGCGACGAACTGGGCAACGACCTCGTGCCGGACTACATGACGGCCGTGAAGGACGGCGCGTTCTACGGCTGGCCGTACAGCTATTACGGCCAGCACGTCGACACGCGCGTCAAGCCGCAGAATCCCGGCCTCGTCGCGAAAGCGATCCCGCCCGACTATGCGCTGGGCGCGCACACCGCGTCGCTGGGCCTGGCGTTCTACGACGGAGATCTCTTGCCGCAATTCAGGAACGGCGCGCTGATCGGCCAGCACGGCTCGTGGAACCGCAAGCCGCACTCCGGCTACAAGCTCGTGTTCGTGCCGTTCACCGACGGCAAGCCGAGCGGTCCGCCGCAGGACGTCCTGACGGGCTTCCTCGGCAAGGACGAGCACGCGTACGGACGCCCGGTCGGGGTCGCGGTCGACCGGACCGGGGCCATCCTGCTGGCGGATGACGTCGGCAACATTGTCTGGCGGATCACTCCGGCCGCCACTAACCAGGGAGCAAAACAATGATCAAACGGAAGGGAAGCGCCGTCTGGAGCGGCGGACTGAAAGATGGCAAGGGCACCGTGTCCACGCAGAGCGGCGTCCTCGACCAGGCACAATACGGCTTCAACACCCGCTTCGAAAATGGCGCGGGCACGAATCCGGAAGAATTGCTGGCGGCCGCGCACGCCGGCTGCTTCACGATGGCGTTGTCGGCCCAGCTGGGCGAGGCCGGCATGACGGCGCAGAAGCTGGAGACGACGGCCACCGTGTCGCTCGACAAGGCCGACGGCGGCTTCGCGATCCCGGCCGTGCACCTGGAGCTCGTCGCCACGATTCCCGGCGCGAGCGAGGAAGCGTTCCAGGAAGCGGCGCGCAAGGCCAAGGAAGGATGTCCGGTCTCGAAGCTGTTCAATGCCGATATCACGCTGGACGCCAAGCTGCAGGCATGATGCAGCGCGTGGGCTCGGGGAGCCCACGCTACACGGCAACCTAGGGTGGGCACCCCGTGCCCACCATCCGCCTGCACAAATCCTTTCAAGCGCATAAAATTCCTGCTTTCCCTCCCAATCAACAAAGCAACAAGGACAACCATGCGCCTCCTGCACACCATGCTTCGCGTCGGCGACCTGCAGCGCTCCATCGATTTCTACACCAAGGTGCTCGGCATGAAACTGCTGCGCACGAGCGAGAATCCGGAATACAAATACACGCTGGCCTTCGTCGGCTACGGCAACAATCCGGACCATGCGGAACTCGAGCTGACCTATAACTGGGGCGTCGACAAATACGACATGGGCTCGGCCTACGGCCACATCGCGATCTCGGCCGACGACATCTATAAAACCTGCGACCAGGTCCGCGCGGCCGGCGGCAACATCACGCGCGAGCCGGGCCCGGTCAAGGGCGGCACGACGGTGATCGCCTTCATCACCGATCCGGACGGCTACAAGGTCGAACTGATCGAGCGCGCCGACAACGCCGGCGGCGGCGGCCTCGGCAGCTAATTACCCACCCTGCTACAATCACCGCGCCCGTTTCGCGACGGGCGACAATTTAATACGTCTTCGGGGCGGGGTGAAATTCCCCACCGGCGGTATGGCCATCACGATGGCCGAGCCCGCGAGCGCCTGCGGTTGCAGGGTCAGCAGACCTGGTGAGATGCCAGGGCCGACGGTATAGTCCGGATGAAAGAAGATGTGCGTCATCATGCGTACGCTGTGCCGCCAGGCATGGGCGTGCGCGTCGTTTCGCTTTGCCCTGATGCGTTTTTCGCTTTGCGCCTTTGTGTGCCAATTTTTTGCGAGGAGCGTCTCAATGACCACCCAAACTTTTACGCTGTATAGCCAGGATCTCGACGGCCGCATCGCCGCCGCCCTCGATGCCACCCGTGCGGGCATTCCCGTGATCCTGCTCGACGATTTCGACCGCGAGAACGAAGCGGACCTGATCGTCGCGGCCGAACAACTGACCGTCGCTTCCATGGCGCTGATGATCCGCGAATGCAGCGGCATTGTCTGCCTGTGCCTGTCGGCCGACAAGGTCCGCGCGCTCGACCTGCCGCCGATGGCGGCGGATAACGGCAGCCGCTACGGCACGCCGTTCACCGTCTCGATCGAAGCGCGCGACGGCGTGACCACGGGCGTGTCCGCAGCGGACCGCGTGACGACGATCCGCGCGGCCATCGCGCCGGATGCGAAGCCGTCCGACCTCGTGCGTCCGGGCCACGTGTTCCCACTCCGTGCCAACCCGGCCGGCGTGCTGGGCCGCAAGGGCCACACGGAAGGTTCCGTCGACCTGGCCGTGCTGGCCGGCCTGCAGCCGGCGGCCGTGTTGTGCGAGCTGATGAACGAGGACGGCACGATGATGCGCGGCGACGCCATCGAACGCTTCGCGCGCGAACGCGGCTTTCCGATCCTCACCATCGCCGAGCTGATCGCCTGGCGGTCGCGCAACGAGCAGCAAGCCGCGTAGACCGCCTCACTTCCTGGGCTTGAGCAACGCCAGGCCCTGGTTGGTGCGCACGACGATGTAGCCGTCGTCGGCCACCGCCAGCGCGTGCACGAGCACGAGGCCCGCCGGCGGCGCATGGAGCCGGTCGTTCAGGTCGACGAGGCCGTCCCTGCGGGTCCAGGACACGGCATGCGCCTCGGTCGCCGTCGCGGACGCACCGACGACGAGGCCGCTCGCATTGATCGCCTCCGCGGTCGAGAAATTGCCGCCCGGGAGAACGCCGATGCTCGTCATGGTCGTGCCGTCGTGGACGAAGCCGCGGTTGCTGCCATCGGCAGTTGCGGACATGCCGATGACGAGGCCCGCACCATTGATCGCAACGGCTTCCGCGCCGGCGCCGCCGAGCGTGCCGATGTCGCGGATCTTGCCCAGCTCGTACAGGAACGCCCCGATCGGCCCCTCGCCGTTGTGGAACCAGCCCGTGACCTGGCCGGCATCGTTGATGTCGACGGCCACGGAATTGCCGACCGGCGAGCCGAGATCGACCAACGGTCCGCCCGTGCGGCTGTCGTACAGGAAGGCGTGGAACCAGGCATTGCCCGGGCCGTACGAATAGCCCACCACCACGCCCAGGTTGTTCAGCCCGTTTCCGAACGAATTGCCGCCGAGCGAACCGAGGTCGTTCAGCTTCTTGCCGTCGTACAGGAACGCGTGGGTCTGCCCGGCGGCCGTCGCCGCCCAGCCCGTGATCTGGCCGCAATGGGTGATCACGGTGCCTGCGGATTCGCTGCCGCCGAGCGTGCCCAGGTCGTGCAGGGTGCCGTCGTACAGGAAGGCATGCACGAGGCCGGCCTTTGTCGTGGACCAGCCCGTCACATGGCCGCAGGCGTTCACGGCCATGGCCTGGGAGAAATCGCCACCGAGCGTGCCCAGCCCGATCGTCTTGCTGCCGTCGTAGAGGAACGCGTGCGCGACGCCGTCCGCGCCGCGCGACGTGCCGGCGACGATGCCGCCGTTCGCGATGCCGCGGCGCGTGACCTCGCCATACGCGACGCCCGGCAGGCCGATCGGGATGACGTCGTAGGTAGGTCCCGTGTCACCCGGACCGGGCCCGGGCCCGCCCGGATTGCCGTGATGGTGGCCACCGCCGCAGGCGGTCAGCGTCAGTGTGAATGCGAGCGCAGCGGCGGATGCGGATGCGCGGGAGAACGGGAACATGACGACCTCGCTTTCGAATGGTTCACGCTTGAGTGTAGGAGTGCGTGTCGCGCGAGTTCGATGAATGAGGAGCTTGCTTGGGGCGTCTCAAGCGAGATTTTCGAGGGCAATAAAAAACGGCGCATCGAGCGCTAATGCCGTTCAGTTAAGCTAGCTTCTTGACCTTCCGGACGGCATAACGCTTTGGCGTTGCCTTGACGGCCCGGTCGCATTTGCGGCCGGGCCGTTCGTCTTTCAGGAGGCTAACCAGCCTTTCCCGCAAGTGTCTCATCGACGCAGGCAATTTTCCATACGATCTCGTGACGCCGGCCCAGTGCAGTTCGAATTGGATCAGGTGGAATGCCCGGATGAAGCTGACCTCGGTCGGCTCGCACTTCACCGCCAGCGCAGCCTTGGCGATCTCGAGCCGGATCAGGTTGTAGGCGATAAGCGTTCCCCAGATTTCCTGATATACGCCATCCGTTGTTTTCGAGCGCAGCGTCAGTGCCGTGCCGAGCATCGTTTGCTTGAGCTCCCGGTAGCTCGTTTCAATCCCCCAGCGCTTGTCGTAACAGGCGGCGATATCGCTTGGCTTGTAGCGACGACGGTCGCGCAGCGAGGTCAGCAGGATGCGTTTGCGCGCCTGTGCGTCGACGACGGTGATCGCGCGCGCTTCCCAGAACTCGGGCAATTCTGCGCACTTGGCCCTGGCCTGGGGCGACACACGCATGCGCACCAGCATATCGTCGCTTTCGGCTTCGAGCGCTTCCCACTTGGTGTTCGATTTGGCTGGAATGATGTAGTGCCGTTCGGCGCCGCTGCCTGTCAGGCCGCACAAGATTTCGGCCGAGAGAAAGCCTCGATCAAAGACCGTCAGCGATTCATCCGGAATAGCCTCGACAAGCTGCTTTGCGTACAGCATTTCATTGGTCGAGTATGGGCCGAACGCGGCACTATGCACCAGGTGCGTGGGCAGCGACGTGAGGGTGACACCGCGCACTTGCGGATAGCTGGCGACCGTATCGCTGGCGTAACTCTGGGCGCCAAAGTGATTGCGATTTTCCGCAGTGTCGTGCGTGCGCAAGGTCGTCCCGTCCATGGCGAACAGCTGCAGTCCTTTGAACAGGTAAGCCTTCCTGTCCTGCGTCACCCAATGCCTTGCCGAGCGCTCGAATAGCCACTTCAAGGGCTCAGGTCCGACGCGCTGGCGCGCTTGGGCCGCAGCGCTTTTGCTGACGAACGGCGTCTGCGCGTCCGGTAGCGCCAAACCAAGATCATCCAGCACTTCGCTGATCGATTTGTGCCGATACAAAGCCAGTGCCACCATCAGCCATACAACCTGCTCGGCAGGCAGGCGACGATGTCGGATACTCGTCGCTTCCGTGCTCATGACGGCCTGCTCGATCCATTCGTATGGCAAATGCTCCCCCAACCTTGCCCAGTCGGGAGCCTCAAGATGATTTGCCAGAAAATGCAGAGTGTCGTCGAACATGGCGACGAAGGTTAACAGCGATGCCCGGCGTTTACAACGATTAAATAAAAATGCCGTTCAGTCTTAACTGAACGGCATTAGCGCATCGAGCGCCGTCTTTTCAAACCGGGGTCAGAGCCCGTTTTCAGGAAATTGCCAAAAATCGGGCTCTGACCCCGGTGTTCAAGGCTGCTGCAGCAACGCGTTGATCGGCTGCAGGTCTTCCTCGCGCAGCGAACCCGCCGCGGCCTTCAGCTTCAGGCCAGCCAGGATCGTGTTGTAGCGCGCCCGCGCCAGGTCGGTGCGGGTCTGGTACAGCTGGCGCTGCGCGTTCAGCACGTCGATGTTGATACGCACGCCGACCTGGTAACCGAGCTTGTTCGATTCCAGCGCGGAATTGCTCGACACTTCGGCCGCTTCCAGCGCCTTCACCTGCGCGAGGCCGCTGTTCACGCCGAGGAACGATTGGCGCGCCACCAGCGCGGCGTTGCGGCGGTTCGCTTCCAGGTCGTTGCGGGCCTTGTCTTCCAGCGCGATCGATTCGCGCACCTTGCTCGTCACGGCGAAACCGTTGAAGATCGGGATGCTGTACTGGATGCCGATGGAGTTGCTCGTGGTCTTGCCCGACTGGATCGTCTGGCCATTGACGTCGCGGTGCAGCGACGATGCGACGAGGTCCACGGTCGGATAGTGGCCGGCGCGGTTCTTCGAGATGTCGCGCTTGGCCGATTCCAATTGCAGCTGGGCCACGGTCACGGCGTAGTTCTGGTTCTCGGCGGCGGACACCCACTGGTCGACGTTGATCGGCTGCGGCGCCGTCAGGGACACGCCCGTGCGCAAGGTCGCCAGCGTGGACGGCGGCGTGCCGATGATGGCTTGCAACGCTGTCTTCTTGGTTTCCAGATCGTTGACGGCAGCAATTTCCTGCGACACCACGAGGTCATATGCGGCCTGGGCTTCATGGGTGTCGGTGATGGTCTGCGTGCCGACTTCGAAGTTGCGCTTGGCGGAAGCCAGCTGCTCGGTCACGGCGACTTTTTGCGCGCGCGTGGATTCCAGCGTGTCCTGGGCGGCCAGCACGTCGAAATACGCTTGCGCGACGCGCGTGATCAGGTCCTGCTGGGCCTGGGCGAACTGTGCTTCGGAAATGGCTTGCGACAGCTTGCTCTGCTGGTAGGTTTGCCAGCGGTCCCAGTGGAACAGCGGCTGCTGCAGGGTCACCTGGATCTCGTTGGTGCGCAGGTTGCTGCCGGGGCTCGGTACGTTGTTCCACGGGTCGGTGCTGCTGTTGTTCTTGGTGATGTCGCCATTGATGCCGACGGTCGGCAGCAGGCCGGCTCGCCCCTGGGTGATACGTTCGCGACCCGCCGCGGCGGACGCGCGGGCGCTGGCATACGTGGCGTCGTTCGCCAATGCCTGCTGGTACACCTGGATCAGATCGGCCGCCTGGGCATTGAGCGAAAACGCGCTGGCCAACAGTACGGCGATGAGGGGCTTCTGCATTACTTTCTCCGTCGGAGTCATCAATAGTTAAGGACGCAGAGTCAATACTTCGGCATCGAAGAGTCGACCTGCACGGCCCAGGCGTGTATCCCGCCTGTAAGGTTGGTAATGTTGCTGAATCCGTTGCGCTCCAGGAAGGCGGCCACCTGCATGCTGCGTGCGCCGTGGTGGCACACGCAGACGATGTCCTGGCCGTCGTCCAGCTCGCTCACGCGGATTGGAATCAGGTTCATCGGGATCTGGGTCGAGCCTTCGATATGGCAGGTCTCGAATTCCCAGTTTTCCCGAACGTCGAGCAGCAGCGGCTGCGGACGCGACGAGTCGGCCAGCCAGGCGGCCAACTCGGGGGCGGTAATGTGCTGCATGCGTCGTTCGCCTCTCAGAACTGGAAGTGCGACGGCACCGGGGCGCCCGTCAGGTAGCGCACGTTGGTCTCGAACACCTTGACCGTGCTGTAGGCGTTGTCGCCGGTACGGGTGATGATCGAGGCTTCCATCACCGGTGCCTGGCCGACGATGGCGGCGATGCGGCCACCCACCTTCACCTGCTTCAGGATCGCTTCCGGCAGCACTTCCAGCGCGCCCGAGATCACGATCACGTCGTACGGCGCACCTTTTTCCCAGCCCTGGGCGCCGTTGCCGACTTCGACGGTCACGTTGTGGACGCCGGCATTGGCCAGGTTCTTCTTGGCCTGTTCCGCCGTTTCCGGATTGATTTCCACGGTGGTCACCTTGGCGGCGCGGTGCGCCAGCAGGGCGGCCATGTAGCCCGAACCCGTACCGATTTCCAGCACGGTCTCGTGCTTCTTCACACCTGTTTCCTGCAGGATGCGTGCCTCGAACTTCGGCGCCAGCATGGCGTCACCGCCCGGCAGCGGGATCTCGACGTCGGCGAACGCCAGGTTCTGGTACGCCGCCGGCACGAACTGTTCGCGCTTGACGACGTGCAGCAGGTCGAGCACATCCTGGTCCAGCACGTTCCACGGACGGATCTGCTGTTCGATCATGTTGAAGCGGGCTTGTTCGATATTCATCTTTAGACTCGGTGGGAAAATAAATAATCCGATATTTTATCGTTGAACGGCTTCAGCAAACATATCTTAGCGACATGCCGCTGGTAGCCAGGGGAAATTGCGACAGTCTGCAGTTTCCGGGGCATGAACCCCGGAAAACGGCGTCTTGACGTAGGAAAACGGGGTCAAACAGCGGGGGCGGCCGGCAGCAGGCCGTGCAGCGCCATGTCGAGGAAGGTGTCGAGGAAGGCCAGCGGCTCCAGCTCCGCACGCGGGCACGGGCCGACCGAATGCTTCCAGATGATCAGGGTGAGCATCGGGGCGACGAGCACCTGGGTCATCGTGTTGACGTCGATCTTGCGGAATTCGCCGCGCGCGATGCCCCGTTCGAGCATCGACGCCATGGCATTGGTGCCGCGGGTGATCACTTCTTCCTGGTAGAAGCGGGCCAGTTCCGGGAAATTGTCCGCTTCGGCCATGACGAGCTTGATGATGCCGGAGGCCTTGGTCGCGCCCAGCCGCTGCCACCAGGAGTGGATCAGCTGGCGCAGAAGGTCGGCACTGTGGCCGTCGAACTCGGCGACGGACGCCTCCGCCTCACCGATCACGGGCACGATATTGCTGCGCACGACGGCCTTGAACAGCTCTTCCTTGTTCTCGTAATACAGGTACAAGGTGCCCTTGGACACGCCGGCGCGGCGCGCGACGTCTTCCAGGCGTGTGGCGGCGTAGCCACGCTCGACGAACAGGTCGATGGCCGCCTCCAGCAACTCCTGGGGCCGCGCGTCCTTACGGCGCTCCCAGCGCGGCTTGGTGTCAAAAGGGCATGGCATGCTTCTGTCCGACAACTAACTATTGAGTCAGCAAATATAGACCTGGGGATAGGGCCAGTCAAGAACGGCCGCCTTCACCGTAGTATACTGTCTGCTTGCCTGTCCCCGGTCTTTACATGCATATCCCGCCTTCTCCCGTTTCCTGCCGCCCCGGCTGCGGCGCCTGCTGCATCGCGCCGTCGATCACGTCCCCGATTCCAGGCATGCCAAACGGCAAGCCTGCGGGCGTGCGTTGCGTGCAGCTGGACGAGCACGACGGCTGCAAGATTTTCGGGCAGCCGGGCCGCCCGCGCGTGTGCGGCAGCCTGCCGCCGTCGGGCGAGATGTGCGGCGACACGCGCGAGCACGCGATGTTCTTCCTGGCCGAACTGGAGCGCTTGACAGCCTGACATGGCGACACGGTAACTCGACGGCAGTCCCCTTCCTCATGGTAAGCTTGCGGCCCGCGCAATATCTGCCGCGCACGCGTCCCCAACCCTACCGAACCGCACACACCAATGGATATCATTCTCGCCCTGAAAGCGATCATCATGGGCCTCGTCGAGGGCTTCACCGAATTCCTGCCGATCTCGTCCACCGGACACCTGATCCTGGCCGGTAGTCTGATCAATTTCACGGGCGAAGTGGCCCAAGTGTTCGAAATCGCCATCCAGGCCGGCGCGATCCTGGCCGTGATGTGGGAATACCGTGCGCGCATCGGCGCCGTGCTGGGTGGCATCACGTCCGATCCGCGCCAGCAAAAGCTCGTCATCAACCTGATCGTCGCGTTCCTGCCGGCGGCCGTGCTGGGCTTCCTGTTCAGCAAGGCGATCAAGGCGCATTTGTTCGCGCCGGTGCCCGTGGCCCTCGCGTTCATCGTCGGCGCGTTCGTGATCCTGTGGGCGGAGCGCCGCCACAAGGTGCTGCCGGGCGCGCACCGCGTCCAGACCGTGGACGACATGACCGTCGTCGACGCGTTCAAGGTCGGCTGCGCCCAGTGCTTCGCGCTGATCCCGGGCACGAGCCGGTCGGGTGCGACGATCATCGGCGGCATGCTGTTCGGCCTGTCGCGCACGGCCGCGACGGAGTTCTCGTTCTTCCTCGCGATTCCCACGCTGCTGGCCGCGACCGTGTATTCCGTCTTCAAGGCGCGCCACGACCTGCACGCGTCCGACCTGCCGCTGTTCCTGATCGGCGGCGTGGCGGCGTTCATTTCCGCCTTCCTGTGCGTCCGTTGGCTGTTGCGCTTCATCAGCACGCACGACTTCACGGGCTTCGCCTGGTACCGTATCGTGTTCGGTGTGGTCGTGTTGATCACCGCCCATTTCGGCTGGGTGGTCTGGGCCGAATAATTCGAGAGCAGCAAGTACCATCATGACGAGCGACATCGAGCAACGCGCGCTGCAGGTCCTGCAGACGGTCTTCGGCTATCCCGCCTTCCGCGGACAGCAGGCCGACATCGTCGAGCATGTGGCGTCCGGCGGCGATGCGCTCGTGCTGATGCCCACCGGCGGCGGCAAGTCGCTGTGCTACCAGATTCCCGCGCTGCTGCGCGACGGCGTCGGCGTCGTCGTCTCCCCGCTGATCGCGCTGATGCAGGACCAGGTCGACGCGCTGGCCGAAGTGGGCGTGCGCGCCGCGTTCCTGAACTCGACGCAGACGTTCGAAGAGACCCTGCGCATCGAACGGATGGTGCGCACCGGCGAACTGGACCTCGTCTACGTGGCACCCGAACGCCTGATGACGCCGCGCTGCCTGGAACTGTTCGAGTCCGCGCACATCTCGCTGTTCGCCATCGACGAGGCGCACTGCGTGTCGCAATGGGGCCACGACTTCCGGCCCGAATACATCCGCCTGTCGATCCTGCACGAGCGCTTCCCGCACGTGCCGCGCATCGCGCTGACGGCAACCGCCGACCAGCTCACGCGCGCGGAAATCGCCCAGCGCCTGCAGCTGGAAGAGGCGCGGCAATTCGTGTCGTCGTTCGACCGCCCGAACATCCGCTATTCCATCGTCGAAAAAACGAACGGCCGCAAGCAGCTGCTCGACTTCATCACGGCGGAACACCCGGGCGACTCGGGCATCGTCTACTGCCTGTCGAGAAAGAAGGTCGAGGAGACGGCGGAATTCCTGAACGAGAACGGCATCCGCGCCCTGCCCTATCACGCGGGCATGGAGTATTCGCTGCGGGCCGACAACCAGGCGCGCTTCCTGCGTGAAGACAACATCGTGATGGTGGCCACCATCGCGTTCGGCATGGGCATCGACAAGCCGGACGTGCGCTTCGTCTGCCACCTCGACCTGCCGAAATCGCTCGAGGGCTATTACCAGGAGACGGGCCGCGCGGGCCGCGACGGGCTGCCGTCCAATGCGTGGATGGCCTACGGTTTGCAGGACGTCGTGCTGCAGCGCCGGATGATCGACGAGTCCGAGGCCGACGAGAATTTCAAGCGCGTGCTGTCGTCGAAGCTCGACGCGATGCTGGGCCTGTGCGAGACGCTCAGCTGCCGGCGCATGCGCCTGCTCGAATACTTCGGCGAGCGCTCCGGCCCATGCGGCAATTGCGGCACGTGCCTCATTCCGCCGACGTCGTTCGACGCGACGGTGCCCGTGCAAAAGCTGCTGTCGGCCATTTACCGCGTCGACCAGCGCTTCGCGGCCGGCCACGTGATCGACGTGCTGCGCGGCGTGAGCTCCGAGCGCATCGTCCAGTGGCACCACGACAAGCTGACCGTGTTCGGCGTGGGCGCCGAGCGCGGCGAGCAGGAATGGCGCGCCATCGTGCGCCAGACGATCGCCCTGGGCCTCGTCACCGTCGACCACGACGCGTTCAGTTCACTCAAGCTGACGGAAGCGGCGCGGCCGGTGCTGAAAGGCGAGCAGAAAGTGCAGCTGCGCCAGTACCAGAAGCCCGTGAAACCCAAGCGCACGTCGACGCCGCGCGGCAGCTACGAGGAGGTCGAGCTGTCGAAGTCCGAGCAGGCGATCTTCGACAAGCTGCGCTGGTGGCGCGTCGAGACGGCGCGCGCGCACGGCGTGCCCGCCTACGTCGTGTTCCAGGACGCCACCCTGCGCGAGATCGCCAAGGTCAAGCCGGTGTCGCTCGACCAGTTGCGCGGCGTCTCGGGCGTCGGCGAGAAGAAGCTGACGTCCTACGGCGACGAGATCGTCGGGATCATCAGCGAGATGGTTTGACGTTACGCGTGGGCGCGGGGCGCCCACCCTACGATATCTCGGTGCCGTAGGGTGGGCACCCCGTGCCCACCAAATGCACGCGTTATCGTTTCGTGAAGACGAGGTCCCACACGCCGTGGCCGAGTTTGAGGCCGCGGTTCTCGAACTTGGTCAGCGGCCGGTACGACGGCTTCTCCGCATAGCCCTCGGCCGTGTTCCGCAGCGCCGGCTCCGCGCCCAGGACTTCCAGCATCTGCACCGCGTAATCTTCCCAGTCCGTCGCGCAGTGAATATAGCCGCCCTGCGCCAGCTTCTGGCACAGCAGTTGCACGAACGGCGGCTGGATCAGGCGGCGCTTGTTGTGGCGCGCCTTGTGCCATGGGTCGGGGAAGAAGATGTGCACGCCCGCCAGCGAACCGTCGGCGATCATGTTGTTCAGCACCTCGACGGCATCGTGCTGGATGAGGCGCAGGTTCTGGATGTCCTGTTCGCCGGCCAGTTTCAGCAGGCTGCCCACGCCCGGCGTGTGCACTTCGACGCCGACGAAATCCTTGTCCGGCATCGCCTTCGCGATGTGCGCCGTCGTGTCGCCCATGCCGAAGCCGATCTCCAGGATCAGCGGCGCGGTGCGGCCGAACGGGGCGTGGAAATCGAATTGGGCCTTGCGGTACTCGATCAGGTAATGCGGACCATACGCTTCCAGCGCGCGCGCCTGGCCGGTCGACAGGCGGCCGGCGCGGGTGACGAAACTGCGGATGCGGCGGTCGGTCGGGTCGTAGAGCATCGGGCGGCCCTGCTCGTTGGTAGGCGTATCGGCGGACATGGGGAATGAAAGAATGAGGAAAAAACGGGCGCCATTATAACCCGGCGCTTTCCGGCCGCGATCTCGGACATAATGCATCTGTTGCAACCAGGAGCCACCGATGCGCCAGCAGACCCACCCGATCGCCACCGAAGACAACGTCGCCGCCTACCGCCTGACCTCCTTCCACTACGGTACGCCGGGCAGCGGCAGGAAGGTCTACATCCAGGCCTCGCTGCACGCGGACGAGGTGCCCGCGATGCTCGTCGCGCACGTGCTGCGCCGTGAGCTCGACCGGCTGGATGCGGAGAACAAGGTCACCGGCGAGATCATCCTGGTGCCGGCCGCGAATCCGATCGGGCTGTCGCAGGTGATCCACGGCGCGCCGTTCGGGCGTTTCGACCTCGCTACCGGCACCAATTTCAACCGCTCGTACCGGCACGTGGCCGCGGCGTTGAAGGCGTCGCTGCAGGACAAGCTCGGCGCGGATCCCGCCGCCAACGCGGCCCTCGTGCGCGAGCACGCGCGCCGCGAAGTGGCCGCATGGCTGCCATCGAGCGCGACGGAAGAGCTCAAGAAGACGCTGCTGGGCATGGCGATCGACGCCGACATCATGCTCGACCTCCACTGCGACAACGAGGCCGTGCTGCACATGTACACGGGCACGCCGCTCGCCGGGCGGGTACAACCGCTGGCCGCGCTGATGGGCGCGCACGCCGTGCTGCTGGCGACGGAATCCGGCGGCGAGCCGTTCGACGAAGCGTGCAGCCGCGTGTGGTGGGAACTGGCGGAACACTTCGGCGACCGCTTCCCGATCCCGTCCGGCTGCGTGGGCGTGACGGTCGAGCTGCGCGGCGAGAACGACGTGCGCTACGACCTGGCCGAACGGGACGCGCACGCGCTACTGCAATACCTGGCGCGCGAGGGCGTCGTCGACCTGCCCGTCGCGCCGCTGCCGGCGCCGCTGTGCGAACCGACGCCACTGGAAGGCGTGGAACCGCTGCACGCGCCACATGCGGGGGTGCTCGTGTTCCTGAAAAAACTGGGCGACCAGGTGCGGGCCGGCGATGCCGTGGCCGACATCGTCGATCCGGTCAGCGGCAGGACGACGGCCTTGCGGTGCACGCAGTCCGGGGTGCTGTTCGCGAGCACGGCGCATCGTCACCTGCTGCGCGGGATGCACGTTTGTAAGATCGCGGGGGCGGAGGCGTCGCGGACGGGCAGTCTGCTGGGCGCCTGACCGGAACGTATGCACCGTCGCCCCTGCGAAGGCAGGGGCCCAAGTTTCATGCGCAGTGGCGGGGCATGCAAAATTGGGTCCCCGCCTTCGCGGGGACGACGTAGCGAGCGTCGCGTGTCCTACGCTGCCAACTCTTCCTTGAACAGATAGCGCTGCGCCAGCAACGGACCGATGCCCGCCGCCGGCAGCGGCCTCGCAACGAAATACCCCTGCACCTCGTTGCACTTCAGCGCCCGCAGGATCTGCAGCTGCTCCTCGTTCTCGACGCCTTCCGCCACGACTTCCATCCCGAGCGCGTGCGCCATCGACACGATGGCCTGGAAGAACACGGTGCCTTCGCGCGAGCGTCCCAGTTCGGCCGTGAATGAGCGGTCGACCTTCAGCACGTCCATCTTCATGCGCTGCAGCTGCGACAGCGACGAGTAGCCGGTGCCGAAATCGTCGACGTGCAGCTTGACGCCCAGCGCGCGGATCGCGGCCAGCTCGGCGAGGATCTCGGCCTGGTCGCCCATCATCGCGGACTCCGTGATCTCCACTTCGAGCAGGCCGGCCGGCACGGCGTGGCGGGCCAGCGCGTCTTCGAGCTCGCGCTGCACGCTGCCGCGCAGGAACTGCTTCGGCGAGACGTTGATCGACACCGGCACCGGCACGGCGCCGTGCGCGCGCCAGGCCGCCAGCTGGGCGCAGGCCTGGTCGATCACGATGGCGCCGATCGGCACGATCAGGCCGCTGGATTCGGCCAGCGGGATGAATTCGTCCGGGCGGATCATGCCCAGCTGCGGATGCTCCCAGCGCAGCAGCGCTTCCATGCTCAGGAGCTCGCCCGTGCGCGTGTCCACGCGGGGCTGGTAGTGCAGCACGAACTGGCGCTTGTCGATCGCTTCCAGCAGGCGCTGGCGCAGCTGGGTGCGCGTCTTGAGGATGTTCGACTGCGCGGGGTCGAAGAAGCGGTACTGGCCCTTGCCCTCGGCCTTGCCCGCGTACATGGCGATGTCGCCGTGGCGGATCAGGGTGGCCGCATCGAGACCGTCACGCGGGTACACGGCGATGCCGACCGAGGCGCCGATCATGTGCTGGTCGTCGGCGATCGGGAACGGTTTGCTGAAGGCTTCGACGATGCGCGTGGCGACGATGGCCACCTGCTGGTCGCTGTCGAAGGGGCTCAGCAAGACGACGAATTCATCGCCGCCGAAACGCGCCACGCTGTCGCCCGGACGCAGTTGCGACAGCAGGCGCTCGGCCGCCAGCTGGAGCAGGCGGTCGCCGACGGCGTGGCCGTGCGTATCGTTGACCTGCTTGAATTCGTCGAGGTCGATGAACAGCAGCGCCGCGCCGTGGTCGCCGTCGTCCGCGCGCGCCAGCGCCACGGGCACGAAGTTCAGGAACCAGTGGCGGTTCGGCAGGCCGGTGAGGCTGTCCTCGTTGGCCAGGCGCGCGAGCTGGGATTCGTGTTCCTTGCGCTCGCTGATGTCCTGCAGGGTGACGGCGAGGTTGTCGCCCACGCGCACGATGCGGCGATGGCCCCAGCGGATGTTCAGCCGGTTGTTGTCGGGCATGCGCCGGTCTTCCTGGTGGAAGCCGACGGCCAGCGCCGTACGGTAATTGGCGGTCAGGTCGTCGAAGGACTTGCCGTGGTGGAGCTGCGAAATCAGGCTGCCGACGAGTTGCGCGTGCGTCGTGCCGTAGAAGAAGGCGCCGCGCTCGTTGCAGTCGACGATGCGGAAGTCGACCGTCTGCCCCTTGCGGTCGCGCACCGGCGCGATCATGTAGAAACCGTCGTTGCCGCTGTCGGTGGCCGTGCGGTAGGCGCGCTGGATCTCGGCCCGCTCGCGCGCCCGCGCCGCCGCGCGCAGCGACAGCATGCTCGCACCCAGCGCCAGCAGGGTCAGCACGGCGGTGGCCACCAGCGTGTGGTTGCGGCTGTCCGTCCAGTAGGCGTCGGCTGCTTCCAGCACGGCCGTATGCGACAGCGCGACGAGGGCCACGAGCGGATACGCGCCGGAGCGGCGCCAGCCCAGCACGCGCGGCTCGCCGTCGGCAAAGCCGCCCTGCCCGCCGACCAGCTGCACGCCGCGCGCCACCGGCCAGCGGTCGGCGTTCGCGGGCAGCAGCGAGGCGGCGCCCATGGTCCGCACGATGCCGCTGGCGTCCTGCTCGACGCGCAAGGCGTTGTCGGTGCCGACGAGCGCCAGCAGGCTGCCGGGCCCCAGCGTGGGCGAGCTGACGAACGACGTGAAATACGCGGCGTCGACGGCCATCAGCAGCACGCCGTCGAAGCCGTCGTCGGGCGTGTCGAGCCGGCGCGTGAAGAGGATGGTGCCACGCGCTTCGTCCAGTTCCGGCGGCGGCGTGCCGATGCGCAGCGCGGTCGAGATGGCGTTGCGGTGCTGGATGAAGAAATCGGCCCGGGACAGATTCAGCCCGCGCGCGTGGATGCGGCTCGAGGAGCGGACCGCGCCGTCCGGCCCGATCACGCTCACGTTGACGAAGGCGGCGTCGGTGAACATGCCGTCGCGGCGCATGTTCTCGATCAGGCTGCGGTCGCGCGCGTGCTCCCAGCTGTGCTTGAGCTGCATGGTGATCTGGTCGACCTGGGCGACCGAGCGGGTGACGTACTGCTCGTAGGCTTCGGCATACGCGTCGGCCTCCTTGAACGCCTGCTCCTCGGCGCGCCGGCGTTCCGCGCCGGCGTGCAGGATGGCGGCGGTCCAGAGGGCGGCACAGGCGAGCAGGGCCAGCGCGGGCCACAGCAGCGCGAGGAATCGGTGGGTGCGCGGGGCGGTGTGCGCACTGGACTTGGACATGCGGGTTCCGTCAGAAAGACGTGCGGGGATGCACGCTCAGTTACTGTTCAGCAACTCGCAGTGTAAGAAAAGAAAGTGACGGGATGATGACACGGCCGCGCGTCAGGCCGGCGTGCCCTTCGCCAGCGCCTGCGCCAGCGCATCCACGTCGGCCGGCTTCACGAAATGGTAATGGAAACCCGCGGCCTTCGACGCGTCGCGGTCCTGCTGCTGGCCATAGCCCGTGAGCGCGATGAACAGCGCCCCGGCCGCACGCGGCAGCGCGCGGATCTGGCGCGCCAGTTCGTGGCCGTCCATGCCCGGCAGGCCGATGTCGAGGACGAACGCGTCGAAGGACCGTTCGCGCGCGCAGGCGAGCGCCTGCAGCGGGTCGTATTCGATGGACGCCTCGTGGCCCAGCACCTCCAGCAGCATCGCCACCGTCTGGGCGGCGTCGGCGTTGTCGTCGACGACGAGCACGCGCCGCACGCCCGGCTGCGCCGCGGCGCCGCCGGCCGCGTCGACGGCCACGGCCCCCGGCCCCGCATGCGGCGGCCTGGCCGTCGACGCGGCACCCTTGTCCGGTCCCACGCCCTGCGTGGCGGCCTGTCCGCCGTGCCGTTCGAGGAGGCTGATCTCCTGCCGTTTTTCGATGGTGTCGTACATATGCTCGTCCCCGTTTTCGCCCGCGTTGACTATGGTACGAAAATACGCCGCCCCGGCGCGCAACCTACGCAGGGGGGCATGCACCTAGGATAGCGCTCCTTGTTCCGCGCGGCAATACGCGCACGCAAGAACGTTCAGCGCCGCGCTTCCGCCCGGGCCAGCACCTCGTTGACCTCGTTCAGGTCGGCCGGCTTGACGAGGTAATGGTCGAAGCCGGCCTGCTGGGCCTCCTCGCGGTCCTGATTCTGGCCGTAGCCGGTCAGGGCGACGAGCGTGGCGCCCGCGCTCTCGGGCTGTGCGCGCAGGCGCCGCGCCAGTTCGTAGCCGTCCATGTCGGGCAGGCCGATGTCGAGCAGCAGGACGTCCGGATGCTCGCTTCTCGCCCGCGCCAGCGCGCCGCGCGCATCGTATTCGACGCTGACCGCGTGGCCCTGCACTTCGAGCAGCGCGGCCAGCATCTGGGCCGCGTCGGCATTGTCGTCGACGACCAGCACGCGCAGGTTGCCATTGTCCGGCGCCGCGCCCGCCGCGGCCCCGCCGCCATCGTTGGCCGCCGCCGCCGGCGCGCGCGCCGCGCACGGCAAGCAGATCGAGAACTCGCTGCCTTGTCCCAGGCCGTCGCTGCGGGCATGCACGGTGCCGCCGTGCAGCGCGACGAGGCTTTTCACCAGCGCCAGGCCGATCCCGAGCCCGCCCTGCGACCGGTCGGGCGTGCGTTCGGCCTGCGTGAACAGGTCGAAGATGTACGGCAGGACTTCCGGCGCGATGCCGACGCCGTTGTCGCGCACGGCCACGGTCACCTGCTCGTCGTCCACGGTCACGGCCAGCACGATGCGGCCGCCCGGCGCCGTGTACTTGGCGGCGTTGTTGAGGATGTTCGAGATGACCTGCACGAGGCGCGTGCGGTCGCCCGTCACGTGCGCCGGCTGGCCCGACAGCTGCAGGGTCAGCGCATGGCGGCGCGCGTCCATCAGCGGCCGCACCTGCTCGACGGCGGCGGACACGATCACGTTCAGGTCCAGCGCTTCCATCTCCAGCGTGACGAGGCCGCGCGTGACGCGCGAGACGTCCAGCAGGTCGTTGACGAGGTCCGTCATGTGCTCGGCCTGGCGCACGATGATCTCGCTGGCGTTGGCCACGCTCCTGGCGTCAAGCCGGCCGAGCTTCAGCAGCTGGGCCGCCGTCATGATGGGCGCGAGCGGATTGCGCAGCTCGTGCGCCAGCATCGCGAGGAACTGGTCCTTCTGGCGGTTGGCGGCGCGCAGCTCGTCCTCGACGAGCTTGCGGTCGGTGACGTCGCTGCCTTCCACGAAGATGCCGCTGACGGCCCCGTTCTCGTCGCGGATCGGCTGGTAGACGAAGTCGATGTAGCGCTCTTCCAGCGGCCCTTCCGGCTCGCGCTGCAGGCGCACGGGCAGCGCATGGCCGACGAACGGCTCGCCCGTCGCGTACACGCGGTCGAGCAGTTCGAGGAAGCCCTGGCCGACGATTTCCGGCAGCGCCTCGCGCGCGCGCTTGCCGACGATCGGGCGGTGGCCGACCAGCTGCATGTACGACTGGTTCGTCAGCTCGAACACATGCTCGGGGCCGCGCAGCACGGCCATGATCCCGGGCGCCTGCGAGAACAGGCCGCGCAGCCGCTCGTTTTCCTCGTTGCGGTATTTCTCGGCCAGCACCTGCTCGGTGACCTCGACGCACGCGCAATACATGCCGGCGATGGCCCCGTTCTCGTCGCGCACCGGCGAATACGAGAACGTGAACCAGGTCGGCTCGTCGTAGCCGTGGCGGTTCATCACGAGATACAGGCGGTCGGCATACGTCGCCTCGCCGCGCAGTGCGCGTTCGATCAGCGGGTGGATGTCGTGCCAGATTTCGGCCCAGATGTCGTGGAAGCGCCCGCCCAGCGCGGCCGGATGCTTGTCGCCGAGGATCTCGCGATACGGATCGTTGTACAGGAAGGCGAGTTCCTTCCCCCAGGCGACGAACATGGGGAATTTCGAGTTCAGCATCAGCCCGACGACCGTGCGCAGCGCCTGCGGCCACGTGCGCGGATGGCCCAGCGGCGACGTGGACCAGTCGTGCGCACGCATCATCGCGCCCACTTCGCCGCCGCCGCTCAGGAACATCAGGGCGCCGGCATGGTTTTCGTCAGACAGTTGTCTGTTTTCTTGCATGATTGACACTGGTTGAAGCAACAACGCCAGTGTGCCATAAGGGCTTGCGGCAGGGCGCGCACGGCGGGACGGCCGCGTGCAGGCGTGCATGTGAGGGGAATGTCGAGGGATGGAGCGGGTGAAGGGAATCGAACCCTCGTCGTAAGCTTGGGAAGCCGCCTAAAAAATGGCTCAACCATGCGGGCTTGCTCCCTTTTTCTGCTCCACAAAATACCGGAAACTGCTGCTCTAAACCACAGTATTCACGAGGCCCTAGTTTGCTTTGTGGAGCGATTTTCTGCCCGACCGGAAGCCCACTTCAATTCCTGTCGGTAGTTTTCAAGTCTAGGGATATTTCTTTGCGAATCAATAAGATAACGAACGTCCCTTCCGCGTAAAGCTTTCCTAAAGCAAGATTTTTGCGTTTTTAATCAACGGCCGTTAGAGTGGTTGCGGAAACGAATTTGCGATTTCAACCACACTGGAGAAGCCCGATGGCGTACGAGGTGCTGTACAAAGACCTGATCACTTACGACCCGCTAACAGAGACCACCAGGAAAGAGCGGACCTCCCTCCTTGGGGTCTCCATGCTCGGCGTAGCTCTGGTCCGCGTGCCGTTGGTTCCAAAAAAATTAAGCGTGTTGGGAATTGATTTTTCAGACATTCATCAGGCCGAGTTCGTGAAAATGTACGCTCTGGTCGTCATTTACTACGTTTGCGCGTTCTCGTTGTATGCACTTAGCGATTATGTGGCATGGCGGCGTAAAGAGGTACTTACGCTTCACGACTACCATACACAGCAGGCAGAGTGGGAAGCAGCAAAAACGGAAGAGGAAAAGGTAAGAATATACGGCGCCCGCGCGGAGGCCAGAGTGAATTATCGAGGCGTGAGGAATTATTGGTTCGCGTACTGGATTGCACGCGCGCGGGCCGCGTTCGAGTTTCTAATGCCGGTCGGTTTTGCAGCCTATGCTCTTTCGCTGCTATACGACTTCGCGCATTAGGAGGACTGGATTGTGATTCCTGTTGTCGTGGGTTCGAGTCCCATCAGCCACCCCAAGAATTCATTTAGATTCAAAGACTTATGCGAATCTAAATTTTTCGGATAGCGAAATTTCCAACGAAATCAGGAATTTTCCAACGGACGCAGAAGCTCCGCTGAGCCAGATCAAGCCGATGCACATCCGCCAGTTCTTGGACGACCATGCAGACCACAGCAAACCGATGCAAGCGCGTGTTCTCGACGATGTGGAACCATGCCCGCGGCTGGGGCTATACCGACCTGCCGAACCCGTGCGAAGGCATACAGGGCTATTCGCTGGAGAAGCGGACCGTTTATATCAGCGATGCCGTGTACAAGGCCGTATGGGCCAATGGCAGCGCCCCGCTGCGCGATGCATTGGATCTGGCGTACCTCACGGGCCAACGGCCAGCGGACGCGCTTAAGATGACTGAGTATGACATCGCCGAGGGGCACCTCATCGTCACCCAGGAAAAGACCAAGCAGCCGTTACGCATCAGGATCGTCGGCGAGCTGGAGACGCTGCTGACGCGCATCGAGGCGCGTAAGGCGGGACACAAGGTAAAGACAGCCGCGCTGCTCGTGAATCAACATGGGAAGCGCCTTACCGCGCCGGCGCTGCGCTCGCAGTTCGACAGGGCCAAGGATGCCGCAGCCAAAGCCGAGCCGAAGCTGGCAAAGGACATCAAGAAGTTCCGGTTCTACGATCTACGCGCAAAGGCGGCGGATGACACGGCGGATGGCTGCGGGGAGGAAGCTGCGCGTGACTTGCTGGGTCACGAGAGCGTAAAAACGACTCAACGCCACTATCTGCGACGGGGCAAGATAGTGACGCCAACCAAATAGCTATTTAGGATAAAGCTTCCCTCTGGCTAAAGCTAGTTGCTTAAGCTTTTTGGAGATCAATTTCTGTTCGGCTTCGGTATGTGCACTATAGTCTGCCAACGCATGAGCCTTATTTTCCAATTCCGCCTTGGAAGTGTCGGTCGCTGCTTTCGCTTTCGTAGGATCAGATACGCATGAAATGTTATGCGCCTTAAACTCTGATACGCTGACCCCAAATATTGCCTCAGACTTCCTTCCTCCATACGTATAAATGTAATGCGAGGCAGCTTCATCATGCACTGATGAGCGATCTACAGACAACTTGTTCGCATCTTGTTTCGACGGGCGAAAACGACTGTCCGAAGGCTCACCTTTTTGGAAAAAATCTGGATGAATATGACGATACAAAACTTCGTCAGGATCGTTAAGGTAATCGCTCATTGTGCACCGATTCTTTTATCGAAATCCTCGAGGAAATTCGGGTCGATTTCTGTGTACTCGACAGGTGTAAGAGTATCGTCCCCATCTAGTTCGATACCAAACATTTCGATTTTTCCGTCGCGCATGAACTCAATGGTATAGTCCCAGCCAGCACTTTCCAACTCAAACGATATTCCGCCTTCATCAGTTGGAAAAACCTTAAAGAGGTGGCACCAACTTGAGCGTTTCGCAAGAAAACGCTGTGCATTATCCAGCGCCAACTGGGAAATCTTTATCCCATCACCATCGTTCCAGCCAGCGGGTAATTCTCCAAGTTGTTTTATCCTTTCACGGCATCGTAATAACTCAGCACTCTGACTAGGATCAATAACTCCGATATCATGCACGTAAACCACGCCGCGCACGACATCGTTGTGGTCTACTTCAATCTGTAAGTCGTATTGCACCTCTGAACCGAGGTAAGGAGCAAATTCCTCCGTTACCGTGCTTTTTTCTCGGGAAACTTCCACATCGCCATATTTATCGATGGAAACTACAATATTTCCCTGAGATGATGTAGGCACAATTTTGGCTTGGACGAGAATGCCAATCCCTTCGACCCTCGTTTCATATGTACCTTTTATACGAGTGATCAAACGCTTACGTCTCTCGTTGTTTAGGTACACCACTGTACCTGTTGAGCCAGTGGTGTTTAAAAACTCGATGCGTTCATCATCGCGCAGTCCCGACCCCAGTTTATTAAGTGCTCGTATTTGCTGTGCCGTTAGTGCAGGTGCTGTACCCCCGTCCTCGGCCCCGTCAACGAGATGTATAAACTGGCTGAAAGACGATGCCATCAAATCATCGAGCTGGTCAACCATGCCGGGAAGGTAAGCTTGGGCGCGGCTCCGGTTCCAGTTTAAGTTTGGAACGGCGCTACCATCAGTCAGACGAACCAGATCGAATGTCAGACTTCGATCAAACCCTTTCGGTAGGCGGACTTTGTCGGCATGCTGCGCATGCCATCCCTTTTTCACAAAAGAAACAATCAGATCGCGGAAGGCAGGCAAGTCGCTCAGCACATCTACCGGCAGACGCGTGCCTTCGAACCTAGGACCGACATACCTAAGTTGAAAGTCGTTTACGTTGTCTGGAACCGGATTTTCGCTCATTTTTGCCCCTACCCTATTGTCGCCGTAAGTCAACCGTGGCGTTCTTTCTTGCGATTATCACACTGCCAAGTGTGCTCGTCTACGCAAAGTTTTAATAAGGTTGCGAACGTTTTGTGGAGCGCTGCGGATTTTGTGGAGCGACCAGAGCAGATTTTTGGCCGTTTCTCAGTGGAGCGGGTGAAGGGAATCGAACCCTCGTCGTAAGCTTGGGAAGCTTCTGCTCTACCATTGAGCTACACCCGCGTTGCCCGCATTCTACGCGGGTTCACGTTCCTTTGTCACCTTAGACATTTTTCGACATGAGCTTGTGTCGAAAAATTCGTTGAGCCACCCATGGATGGGCTCGTATATTGAACACTCGTCCATCAGCACAGCGGAGGCACCGTGAGGCCAATTCTTTCCGACCAACACCGCCTCCGGGAGCACGACTGATGGCCGACTTCGACATCGGCGCGATCGTGCGCGACCTGAACGAGGCGCGCCGCCAATGGCGCCAGGCGCATCGTCCGGCCGGCGAGGTGCGCGGCATCGAGTTTCCGTCGCGCGACGCGCTGGCGACCATCGTCGGGCAGCTGAAAGGCGTGCTGTTTCCGCTGCGCCTGGGCCCGCCCGACCTGCGCCAGGAAAGCGAGGATTTCCACGTCGCGCACGCGCTGGACACCGCCCTGCACGCGCTGCTGCGCCAGGTCCGCATCGAGCTGCGCTACAGCGCCGCGCTGCGCCACCTGACCCATACCGACATCGAACCGCAGGCGCTCGAGGCCACCCGCGCGTTCGGCGCCGCGCTGCCCGGCATCCGCACCCTGCTCGACAGCGACGTGATCGCCGCCTTCCAGGGCGACCCGGCCGCACGCAGCGTCGACGAAGTGCTGCTGTGCTATCCGGGCATCCACGCGATGATCCATTACCGCCTCGCGCATTGCCTGTACGGGCTCGGCCTGCCGCTGCTCGCACGGATCATCGCCGAGCAGGCGCATGCGGAAACGGGCATCGACATCCACCCGGGCGCGACGATCGGTGCCGGCTTCTTCATCGACCATGGCACGGGCGTCGTGATCGGCGAGACGGCCGTCATCGGCCAGCGCGTGCGCCTGTACCAGGCCGTCACGCTGGGCGCGAAGCGCTTTCCCGCGAATGTCGACGGCACCCTGCAGAAGGGCTTGCCGCGCCATCCCGTCGTCGAGGACGACGTCGTCATCTATGCGGGCGCCACCGTACTGGGCCGCATCACGATCGGCAAGGGCGCCGTCATCGGCGGCAATGTCTGGCTGACGCATGACGTGCCGCCGGGTGCCCGCGTGGCCCAGGCCGCATCGCGCGAGGACGACCTGGGCGCATCGGACATATCGGGCGAGCCGGTGTAGTTACCTCGGACTTTCGACGACGTAACCCCTGGCCTGCAGGCCGGCCAGGTAGCTCGTCGGGCCGAGGATGTCCTGGATCTCCAGCACGGCGAAGGTGGCGGCATTGCTGGCCAGCGCATTCTCCGCCGCCTTCAGCCACGACGTGCGCAGGCGCTGGCGCACCTGGCGCAGGGCCGCGGCGTCCTTCGCGATCGAGCTGTTCATGACGGCGTCCAGGCATGCATCCCGCCGCTCCGCGAAGTTCAGGCCGCGGATCTCCGCGATATCGCCGTTGGCCCAGGCATTCGCGCGCACGCGCATCGTTTCGAGATCGGTGTCCAGGGTGTCGAGCGTCTTCGTGAAGCAGACGAGGTCGGCCACCTGCGAATTCTTGAAGTCGCGCACGAGCTTGCGCGGATCGTCGACCATGACGTCGTAGCCCGAGTCGGTCATTTTGACCTTGTTCTTTTTCGCGACGTCCTCGATCTTGCCGAGCACTTCGCTGCCATAGCTCAGGCCGCTTTTCTTGAGGCCGGCGAGCAGCAGTTCCTCGCCGGCGAAGACGGGCCGGTAATGCTCGATGCCGTCGTCTTCGCCGATGTACTTGGCCTTCAGCACCGTCCAGTGCGCGTAGACGTCGGCCGGGACCACGTCATGCAGCACCGCATCGTCCGGATTGCGCTTGATGCCGATGAGGCTGGGCAACGCCGTCAACCCGCTGAAGAAACCGATGTGGGCTTTCGCGACGGGCGGCATCAAGACTTCCTGCGACTTCGCCACGAGGCGCTCGACGCGCGACGCATCCCACTCCATGTTCCGCGGCAGCGGAGAATAGGTGCCGAAGACCCACATCACGTGCGTTCCCTTCGACACCTTCCACACGCCGGGGCCGGGCCGGCGGCCTTCGATGACGACCGTCGCGGGAACGGCGCCGGCGGCCTCGGCGGCGGCGGGTTGCGCGGTCTGGTCCACGCTCTGCGCGAACGCCGGCGGGACCAGCAGAGCCAACGAGAACACATACCCGTTGATTGTCTTCGTCATGGCGTGTTCCTTATTTCGGGCTCTCGACCGTATAGCCTTGCGCCTGCAGGTCGGCCAGATAGCTCTGCGGACCGATGACGTTCTTCATCGGCAGGAGCGCAAACGTCGACGTGTTGTCGGCCAATGCTTTCTCGGCCGCCTTCATCCAGTTGGCACGGATGCGCTCGGGAAGATGCTGGAATGCGGGAGAATTTTTGGCGAACTGGCTGTTGAAGATGGCGTCGTTGCACGCCTTGTCGCGCTCGGCGTAATCGAGGCTCGACATCTCGGCGATATTGCCATTGGCCCAGGCGTTCGCGCGCACGCGCATGGCGTCGATATCGCCTTCCAGGCGTTCCAGGGTCTTGGTGAAGCACGCCACGTCTTCCACTTGCGACTTCTTGAATTCCTTCATCAGCGCGCGGGGATCGTCGACGTCCATGCTGAGCGTGGTCGACGTGATCTTGACCTTGTTGTGCCTGGCCGCCTTTTCGATCTGCTCTTCCACGCCGGTATTCTGGGTCAGGCCGCTTTTCGACAAGCCCTTGCTCAGCAGCGTGTCGGCGACGAAGATCGGGCGGCGCCGCTCGATGCCGTCGTCATCGCCGATATACTTGCCCTTCAATACCTGCCAGCGCGCATACACGTCCGCCGGGAGCACGTCGTGCAGCGTGGCGCCGTCCGGATTCTTGTCGATGCCGATCGCGGTCGGCAGCAGCGTCAGGCCCTTGAAAAAGCCGACCTCCATGCGGGCACCCGGCCGCGTCAGCACTTCCTGCGACTTGCCGACAAGACGTTCCACGCGCGCCGCATCCCACTCCATCTTCTGCGGCAGCGGGGAATACACGCCGAACACCCACATCACGTGGTCGCCCTTCGATACTTTCCAGACGCCGGGACCAGGCCGGCGGCCTTCGACCACGACCGTCGCGGGGACGGTGTCAAAGGCCTCGGCGGCGGTGGGCGCGGGTTCAGGCTCGGGCGTGGTCTGGGCCAGGACCGGCAGGGTCAGGAAACTCAGGTAAAGCGCACATGCATACCGTTTGCTCATCGGGCATCCCATCGTTGTTGTTGTGTGCGCAAAAGCTTAGCGCCACCGATGAGCTTAGCCTATCGAGGCAACGAAGTGTTACATCTTTGACATGCATATATCGCAACAGCAACGTTCACGCGTCCGGTACGTCGACCGGGCGGTCCAGGAGCTCGTGCGCCAGCCTGATGCCCTCGACCATCGCGTCGAAGGCCTCGCGCTTCGCGTCCTCGCCCGGCACGCGCAGCACATACGACGGGTGGTACGTCGTGACGACCCAGTGCCCTTCGTGGCGCAGCGGTTTGCCGAGCGAATTCTTGAGCGTGACGTTGGCCGTGCGCAGCACCGACTTCAGCGCGGTGGCGCCGAGGGCCACGATGACGGTCGGCTTGACGCTCGCCAGTTCCTTGTCGAGCCAGTAGTGGCAGGCCTCGATCTCGCGCTGGACCGGCGTCTTGTGCAGGCGCCGCTTGCCGCGCGGCTCCCACTTGAAATGCTTGACGGCGTTGGTGACGTAGATCGTGTCGCGGTCGACGCCGGCCGCCTCGCACACGCGGTCCAGCAGCTTGCCGGCCGGGCCGACGAACGGCTGCCCCGCCAGGTCTTCCTGGTCGCCCGGCTGCTCGCCGACGAACATGATCTTCGCCCGCTTGGGTCCCTCGCCGCCCACGGCCTGCGTCGCGAACTGCCACAGCTCGCAGCGCCGGCATTCGTCCAGTTTCGACGGCTGCTGGCGTTCCGGTTGCGCATCCTCGGGGGCGATCGGGATCGTCGTGCCCTTGCGTTGGCCGACGGCCTCGTACTGGCCCACCTTGCGCGCACCCAGCGCCGCCTCGCTGACCATGTGCGGCACGATCTTCGCCTCCGGCAGGTTCTTCCACCGGTCCGACTGGATATGCTGGTGCATCACGTTCGTGTTCAGGCGGGCCGGGTTGAACACGCTGCGGTAGTAGGTCAGCCACAGGGCTTCGCCCGTGTCTTCCAGGTCGGCCGCATCGCGCACGAGCGGTCCCGTGTTGTGCAGCGTATGGCCATCCCACAGGACGCTCGCCTCCGGCGTGGCGATCATCCAGCTGACCTTGCCCATGCGCGAGACGAAATGGTCGGCCACCTGGGGCAGCACGTCGTGGCGCGGCTCGTACCAGGCGACGAAGCGCGGCGGGCCGGCTTCTTCCGGACGTTCGCGGAAGCGGATGTAGGCATGCATGTCGTGTTCCTCGCGGCGGACCGCCTTCACCATCGCGTGCAGCCGGGCGCCATCCTCGTCGGCCGGCGACTGCACGTCGTGCTCGCCCTGCTGCCAGCGCCAGATCACGCGGTACAGGAAGGCCCAGCGGTCCGGCACGCGGCAGCAGGCGGCCGACTGCAGCATCTCCATCAGCGAACGCGGGATGTGCGGCGCGGGGCGCAGCGGCTCATTCCTTGGCTCGTCCGGCGGTATGACGGGATTATGCGGTGCCTCGGCGGGGGCCGGCGCACCCGTGAACAGGTCGCCGCCGGCCAGCAGGTCGCCCATGTGCGGCACGCCCCACGTCACCTGGTCGGGCGGGATGCCGTGGACGAGCAACTCGCGCGCGGCCTCGCGCCACTCCGCGAACGTCTCGACCTGCACCGGCTGCCCTGTCCGGACCAGCGCATCCGCCGCCATCACGCCGCCTGCAGTTCCGGCCACAAATTCATCTGCTGGGGGGCGTCGGCCAGGTTACGCCGCAGCAGGTCGGACGACGCGGTGCCTTGCGCCGGCTTGTAGTCCGCCGTGATCACGAAGGGCGCCAGCTTTTTCAGGCTGCAGCGCAGGCGCGACAGGTCTTCCCAGCGGATGCGCCGCAGCCGCCGCAGGTCGATCAGGCGCTTGGCCGTGCGCAGTCCGATGCCCGGCACGCGCGCGATCATGGTCTCGTCCGCGCGGTTCAGGTCGAGCGGGAAGTGGTCGCGGTTCGCGAGCGCCCAGCCCAGCTTCGGGTCGATGTCCAGCGCCAGGTTGCCGGCCGTGGGCATCAGTTCCTTCGCCGTGAAACCGTAGCCGCGCAGCAGGAAGTCGGCCTGGTACAGCCGGTGCTCGCGCAGCAGCGGCGGCGGCGCGGACGGCACGCTGGACGGGCTGTGCGGGATCGGGCTGAACGCCGAGTAGTACACGCGTTTCAGTTTATAGCTGCCGTACAGCGTCTGCGCGGTATTCAGGATCGTCTGGTCGTCGCTGGCGTCCGCGCCGACGATCATCTGCGTGCTCTGCCCCGCCGGCGCGAACGTGGGCGCCTTGGGGTGGTCGTCCTTTTCGTCCAGTTTCGTGCGGATGGAACCCATCGCCAGCTTGATCGTGTGGACGCTCTTTTCCGGCGCGAGCTTCGTCACGCTGTCCTGCGTGGGCAGCTCGATGTTCACCGACAGCCGGTCGGCATAGCGGCCCGCCAGTTCGATGAGGCGCGGGTCGGCATCGGGAATCGTCTTGAGGTGGATGTAGCCGCGGAACTGGTGCTCTTCGCGCAGGCGGCGCGCGACCTCGACCAGTTGCTCCATCGTGTAGTCGCTCGACTGGATGATGCCGGAGCTGAGGAACAGGCCGTCGATGTAGTTGCGCAGATAAAAATCGCGCGTGAGCTTCACGACCTCGTCGACGGAAAAGCGGGCGCGCGGCACGTTCGACGTGCGCCGGTTCACGCAGTACTGGCAATCGTAGACGCAGAAGTTCGTCAGCAGGATCTTCAGCAGCGACACGCAGCGTCCGTCCGGCGTATAGCTGTGGCAGATGCCCATGCCGTTCGTCGCACCCAGCCCGTCCTTGTCGACGGAATCGCGCCTGGGCGCGCCGCTGCTGGCGCAGGAGGCGTCGTACTTGGCCGCGTCGGCCAGGATCTCCAGCTTGTCTTTGAGTTCCATCGCGGAATAAATACTGTATATATAAACAGTATATCGCGAATCGCTCCGGCCGTGCCGTGCGCGAACGCACTGTTGCGCGGTTTGCGCTAGATCAATGTGTGTGCCGCTGACGGTGGTTTCACAGTGGTAATATCAGTGGATTGTTACATGCTTCGGCCAGGATTCACCATGTCTGTACAGTTTCGCAACAACGTCCACGTCACCGGCTCTGGACCTGTCACCATGGTGTTCGTGCACGGTTTCGGTTGCGACCAGACCATGTGGCGCTTCCTGGCGCCGGCGTTCGCGGAGCGCTTCCGCGTCGTGCTGTACGACCTCACGGGCAGCGGCCGCTCCGACTGGGAAGCCTACGACCGCGCGAAGTACGCCAGCCTGCAGGGCCACGTGACGGACCTGCTGGACATCCTCGACGCCTGCGCGGCCGGTCCGACCGTCGTCGTCGGGCACTCGGTCGGCGCGTCGATCGGGCTGCTGGCGTCGGTGGCGGCGCCGGAGCGTTTCCTCGCCCAGGTTCTCGTCGGCCCGTCGCCCTGCTACATCAACGACGGCGATTACATCGGCGGCTTCAACCGCGAGGACATCGACGGCCTGCTGCAGGCGATGGAGACGAACTTCCTCGACTGGTCGCGCAAGATGGCGCCCGCGATCATGGGCGCGCCCAATCGTCCGGAACTGGGCGCGGAACTGACGCGCAACTTCTGCCGCAACGATCCCGCCATCGCCAAGCATTTCGCGCGCGTGACCTTCCAGGCCGACATCCGCGCCGAAGTCGAACGCTCCACCGTCCCCGCCCTGATCCTGCAATGCAGCGACGACCTGATCGTGCCGCGCGAAGTGGGCGAATGGCTGCACGAGCACCTGGCGCACAGCACGCTGAAGGTCATCGACAACGTGGGCCACTGCCCGCACCTGAGCGCGCCGACGGCCAGCTCGGTCGCGATCGATACCTTCCTCGCACGGACGCTGCGCGAGGACGGACGGCTCGCCTTGAATCCGGCAGTGTAAGACAGGACGCAATCCGGTGCCGAAAATGCACCAATGCGCGGCATGGACCCGTGCGATAGTGGCGCCGCTATCGACACCACCGGAGACACCATGCAGCTCTACCACATGCGCGGCGCCTGTTCGCTGGCCGACCTGATCGTTCTCTGCTGGCTCGGCGTGCCGCACGAGATCGTGCCGATGACGCTCGACTCGATCAAGGCGCCCGCCTACCTGGCGCGCAACCCCGGCGGCAACGTGCCGCTGCTCGTGCACGACGACCTCGCCCTCACGGAAAACGTCGCCATCCTCGGCTACCTGGCCGACCTCCATCCGCATGCGCGGCTGGCGGGCGACGGCAGCCCGCGCGGCCGGGCCGAAGTCATGCGCTGGCTGGCGTTCCTCAATTCGGACGTCCACAAGGCATTCAAACCCCTGTTCGCGCCGGAGCGCTTCCTCGACGAACGCGACCTGGACGAGCAGCTGGCGGCCAACGCGCGCCGCCATGTCCGGGCGTACCTCGAACGCCTCGACGGCGCACTCGCGGACCGCGACTGGCTCACGGGGCAGCGTTCGATCGCCGATCCCTACCTCTACGTCGTGCTGCGCTGGGCACAAGCGAAAGGCGTCGACATGGCGGGCCTGGATGCGCTGGCCGCGTTCCACGAGCGGATGTCGCGCGATCCGGCGGTGCGCGACGCGCTGCGCGCCGAGGAAGCCTGACCGGACGTCCATGCACATCGGGAAGTCCTACGGGCTGTTCGAGTTCGCGCACTGGACCCGGCGCCACGTCTACCCGCTCGCCGCGTGCGCCGGCACGGTCGTGGCCCTGTACCAGCTGGGCGGCTGGCATTGGCTTTCCCTGCCGTGGCCCGTGCTCGCGCTGCTGGGTACCGCCGCGTCCTTCATCGTCGGGTTCAAGAATGCGCAGAGCTATGGCCGCACGGTCGAAGCCCAGCAGATCTGGTCGTCCCTCGCGGCCGCCAGCCGCCACTGCGGCCTGATCTGCCGCGATTTTCCGACCGACGAGCGCGCGATCCCCGCGCTGGTCACCCGCCACCTGGCCTGGCTGACCACCGTCCGCTACCAGTTGCGCGCGCCGCGCGTGTGGGAGGCCGCCGCGGCCGCGCCGAATGCCGAATACCGGGAGCGCATGTTCGACGTGGCGGAACGCAGCGTGCCGCTCGAGGCCGAACTGGCCCGCTATCTGCCGCCGGACACCGTCGCGCACCTCCTGACCGTCGCCGACGTTCCCGCCGCGCTCATGTCCCTGCAGAGCCGCGCCATCCGCGACCTGTTCCACGGCCAGGCGCTGCAGATGCTGCAATACGCCGAGATGCAAAAGACCCTGAAGGACCTGATCGATCAGCACGCGCGGGCACAACGCCTCAAGGATTTTCCTTATCCGCGCCAGTACGCGATCGTCAATTCGCTGTTCGTCTGGCTGTTCGCGCTGCTGCTGCCACTGGGTACGGTGCGGGAATTCGCGCGCCTGGACGGGCAGATGGCGTGGCTGGCCGTGCCGTTCAGCGTGCTGATCGGATGGATGTACCTGGCACTCGACCAGGTCGGCGCCAGCACCGAGAATCCGTTCGAAGGCAGCGCCAACGATGTGCCGATCACGTCCCTGTCGCGGGCGATCGAAGCCGAGTTGAGCGTGCTCCATGGCCTGCCCCACGACCGGCCGCCCGCCCCGCCGGCCGGCCACATCGTGCTCTAGGATCTACGCCGCGCCGATATAGCCGTTGGCCTGCGCCAGCAGTGCCGGTTCCATGCGCGCGGCGATGCGCCGGATATAGTTTGCGGCCGGCGCGATGCCCGCGGCACCCGCGCGGTGCAGCCATGCATAGGCTTCGACGAGATCGAGCGGCACGCCCTGCCCCGCCGCATACATCACGCCGAGGTTGAACTGGGCGCGCGCATGGCCCTGGCGCGCGGCGCACAGGTACCAGAAGTGCGCGGCCTCGTAATCGCGCTCGGCGCCGTGGCCGCTGTCGTGGCGCAGGCCCAGCGCGAACTGCGCGAGCGCGTGGCCCTGCTCGGCCGCCTTGCGGTACCACAGCGTCGCCTGGCGCGGATCGACCGTACCCGTGTCGTCGCGGTCGAGGAGTTGGCCCAGCGCGTACTGCGCGGGCGCGTAGTCCTGGTCGGCCGCCTTGCGGTACCAGTACGCGGCTTCGCGTTCGTCCTGCGTGACGCCATTGCCGCTCTCGTAGCGCAAGGCGAGATCGAACTGCGCGCGCAGGTGGCCCTGTTCCGCAGCCTTGCGATACCAGTCCAGTGCGATGGAAGGATCCTGCGCCACGCCATGGCCCGCATCGTAAAACTGGCCGAGGTGGTATTGCGCGCCGGCGAAGCCCTGCTCCGCGGCGAGGACATACCAGTGCGCGGCCTGCGCGTAATCCTGCTCGACGCCCTGGCCGTGTTCATAACGCAGGCCGAGGTTGTCCTGCGCGCCCGCGTGTCCCTGCTCGGCCGCGCGCCGGAACCACGCGAGCGCCAGCTCCGGATCGCGCGCGACGCCATGGCCGGCATCGTGGATCAGCGCGAGGTTGAACTGCGAGCTGGCGTGGCCCTGCTCGCCCGCGCGGCCGTACCACAGGACCGCCTTCTCGCTGTCCTGCGGCAGGTCCTGGCCCTTGTCGTAGCGGAGGCCCAGGTTGAACTGCGCGGGCGCATAGCCCTGCTCCGCGGCCTTGCGGAACCAGTGGATGGCCTGCTGCACGTCGCGTGCGATGCCCTGGCCACTGTCGTATCTGAGTGCGAGATTGAACTGCGAGCGCGCGTAATTCTGTTCGGCCGCCTTGCGGTACCACTCGATGGCCAGCGCGACGTCCTGGGCGACGCCCTTGCCGCCCTCGTACATCATGCCGAGATTGTGCTGGGCGCCGGGATCGCCCTGTTCGGCGGCCTTGTTAAACCAGTGCAGCGCCTCATGCACGTCGGCCGGCGTGCCCTGTCCCTTCGCATACAACCAGCCCAGGTTGTACTGGGCCTGCACGTAGCCCTGCTCCGCGGCCTGCCGGTACCAGTACAGCGCCTGGCCCAGGTCCTGCGCCACGCCCTGCCCCTTCTGGTACATCACGCCGAGGTTGTACTGCGCCTGTTCGAGGCCGCTGCTCGCCGCCATGCGATACCACGCGACGGCCTGCTCGTAGTTGCGCGGCACGCCCTGGCCGTTCACGTACATGAAGCCCAGGCTGTGCTGGGCCGTGGCGACGCCACGCTCCGCGAGCGCCTTGACCCGCAAGAACTCAGCGGTATGGCGAGCGTCGGTCTCGCTGGGGGTCATGACGCATCAGGCCTGGAAGGCGAGCACGTTCGACACGCCCGCCGGCAGTGTCTGCCCGCGCAGCACGTCGATGAAGCGGCCGAGCGGCATCGGGCGGTGGTACAAATAGCCCTGCATCGTCAGGCAGCCGTTCGCGCGCAGGTAGCGGGCCTGCGAGTCCGTCTCGACGCCTTCCGCGATCAGGTTCAGGCCCAGGCCGCGCGCGATCGAGATGATCGCCAGGACGACCGGATAGTGCCCGTGCTCGTCGTGGATCTCCTTGACGAACGACTGGTCGATCTTGATCGTGTGGACCGGGAAGCGGTGCAGGTAGGCCAGCGACGAATAGCCGGTGCCGAAGTCGTCGATCGCGACGGACACGCCCAGCTGGCCGAGTTTGTTGAGCTGCTCGATCGCGTGCTGCGGGTTGCGGATGCAGATGTTCTCGGTGATTTCGACTTCGATCTGGCTCGGCGCGATCCCGTAGCGCAGCAGCGCATTGCGCATCTTTTCGTAGAAATCGCCGCGGTCGAGGTATTGCGGCGACAGGTTCAGCGACAGCCGCACCTGGTTGCCGCCGATGTTCTTCCACTGCAGCATGTCGCGGCACAGCGCGCCGATCATCCAGTCCGAGATCGGCAGCATCAGGCCGTTCTCTTCGGCGAACGGCAGGAATTCGCCCGGCGACACGATGCCGCGCGTCGGATGGTTCCAGCGCATCAGTGCCTCGGCGCCGACGATGCGGCCGCTGATGGCGTCGATCTGCGGCTGGTAGTACATCTCCAGCTCGTTGTTCTCGAGCGCGCGGCGCAGGCTCTGTTCCAGCGCGATCTTCTGGTGCGACACGTCCTGCATCGACGGGTCGTAGAACGCGTGGCCGTTCTTGCCCTGCCCCTTGATCTGGTACATGGCGATGTCGGCGTGGCGCAGCAGCTCGTCGATCGATTCGCCGTGGACCGGATAGACCGCGATGCCGATCGAGGCCGAGATGTGCACGGCGTGGCCGTCCAGGTCGAACGGCTCCTGCAGCACCTCGAGGAATTTGTCGGCCACCATGCGCGCGTCGTCGCGGTCGCGCAGTTCCGGCAGCACGATCGTGAATTCGTCGCCGCCCTGGCGCGCCAGCGTGTCGCCCTTGCGCAGGCATTCTTTCAAACGGCCCGCGGCCTGCTGCAGCAGCTCGTCGCCCTTGACGTGGCCGAGCGTATCGTTCACGAGCTTGAAGCGATCGAGGTCGATGAACATGACGGCGAGTTCCGTCTGTTTGCGCTTGGCCTGGATGACGGCGAGGCCGAGGCGGTCCTTGAACAGGATGCGGTTCGGCAGGTCGGTCAGGATGTCGTGGTAGGCCTGGTACGAGATGACTTCCTCGGCGCGCTTGCGGTCCGTGATGTCGCGCGCGACGCCGTACGTGCCGTAGAACTCGAGCCGTTTCACTTCCTGGTCGGGCACGTGCATGCCGATCGCGTTCAGCGAGATCGTCATCAAGGTGTTGTTGAAGGTGCGGTCCTGGTTGGCACCCGCATGGCACTTCAGGCGCAGCTCGACGTTGCGCGAGGCCCGCTCGTCGACCCGGCGCTCGTTGAAGACGTAGCGCGCGCGCTCCAGGTCTTCGTCGTGCACGAGGATGGAGTAATGCTGGCCGATGAGTTCTTCGCGCTTGTAGCCGAGCAGCTGGTAGGCGCGGTCGTTGATGAAGGTGAACTTGCCTTCGTGGTTCAGCGTGTAGATGATGTCCGGCGACGAATCCACCAGGTAGCGGTACATCTTTTCCGAGTTTTCCAGCTGGCTCGCGATGCGCGCGTTGGCCTGTTCCAGGCGGCGCTGCTTCAGGGCGTTCGCGACGGTCTTGAGCAGTTCCTCGCGGCTGTACGGCTTGCGCAGGTAATCGTAGGCGCCGCGTTTCAGCGCGCCGATGGCGGCGTCGATGCCGACCTCGCCGCTCATCACGATCACGTCGGCGTCGATGCCCTTCTCGTTGATGAAGTCCATGATCTCGTGGCCGCCGATGTCGGGCAGGCGCAGGTCGAGCAGCACGAGATCGAAGCGCAGGCGCGCCAGGTGTGCGAGGGCTTCTCCTCCGGTGGCGGCCGTGACGAGCTGGTAGCCGCGGCCCTGCAGCAGTTCGTACAGGGAGGTGAGCAGGCGCGGTTCATCGTCGACGAGCAGGAGTCGGGGCTGGTCGATGCCGAGCGAGGATTGCGTGTCGTGGGGGCTGGACGACGTGGCGCTGGCGGAGAATGGATTCATTGTTACCTTATACGGATCCAAGCGCGCGCACCGGCGGTATGGCCGGGGCGCCGGCGCCGGCATGGGCCGGCAGCAGGATTTCAAAACTGGTGCCGGTCGTGCCGCTGCGGCAGGCGATATGCCCGTTCAGCTTCTTGACCAGGCTGTGCACGATCGACAGGCCGAGACCGTGGTGCGGTCCCTCCTTGGTGCTCTTCACGGCCGAGAACAGGTTGGCCAGCACCTCGCGCGACAGGCCCGGACCGGTGTCGGAGACGACCAGTTCCAGGTACAGCCTGCGCTCGCGGTTCACGTGGCCGCGGTTGGCGATCTCGATGCGGCCGCCGCTGCCGGACAGCGCCTCGATCGCGTTCTTGACGAGGTTCACGAGGATCTGCTTGAGGATGTCCGGATCGCCCTCGATGCGGCTCTCGGCGTCCGACATGCTGACGACGATTTCCACGTTCGCCGGGATGAAATTCGTCGTGCGGAACAGGCGCAGCACGTCGTCCACGACGCGGGCGACGTCCGCCGCCGGCGCACTGTCGACCTTCGACGTAGCGGCGCCCAGCTGGATCTCGGTCAGGCTGCCCACCAGCTGGCCGACGCGGTCGATCTCCTCGTTCAGGATCGACAGCTCGGCGCTGACGGGTTCCTGGCGTTCGAGCTTGCTGTCCAGGACCGACAAATAGTTCTTGATGATAGCCAGCGGATTGTTCACTTCGTGCACGACGCGCCGCGACGCTTCGCGGTATTCCTCCGCCACGTGGGCGAGCTGGCGGCGCGCGTGGCCCCGTTCCGACATCGCCGTCTCCAGCGCGCCGGCGGCCTGCGCACCGAACGCGTGCAGGAAGCGCTCGCGCTTCTGGCACGCCGGCAGCTGCCACGTCGCGACGCCGCCGATCATCACGCCGAGGCAGCGCGCGCCCGCGACGAGCGGCAGGCACACGAGCGATTCCGTGCCCAGCATGCGCAGCAGCTGTTCTTCGGCGAGGCCGAGCGGACGGCCATCGCGGCGGATGAAGCCGAGGCGGCGGTCCAGCGCGGCCTGCGCGACGGCGCCGCCCTTCGCCAGCGGTACCGTGAATTCGGCGATGCGCTGCTGGTTCGCGGTCGGCGCGCCGACGAGGGCCTGGCCGGTCGGGTTCTCCAGCAGGACGACGGCGTTCTCGAAATCGAACAGGATGCGCGCCGAGCGCGTCATCGCTTCCAGCAGGCCCGATTCACCCTGCTGGCGCGCGAACGCCTGGCCCACTTCGGACACGAGCACCAGGTTGCGCACTTCCTCGGACAGGCGCTGCTGCACGGGATCGACGGGCGGCGGCGGCGCGAACGCGGCCGGCACGGGCAGGTCGTCGGCGCCGGCGAGATCGATGCCGAGGTGGATCGCGGCCTTCTCGACCTGGCGCGCGGCGAGGCCCAGCAATTCGTCCGGCGCTTCCGGACCGAGACCGCACAGCGCGCGCGCCTCGTCCACGAGGGCATCGTCGTGCGCATGGCAGGCCAGCACGTGGGCCACGCGCACGATGCGGATCAGGGGATGCGCCGCTTCCAGGCGCTCGCTCGGCTCATGGTGGTACAGCACGGAATCGGCGAGGAAGGAATCGAGCTGCCAGCGTTCGATCAGCCAGGCGCCCGCTTCCGCATGCGTGATCTGCAGGGTGCGCTGTTCGACGGCGCACAGGTCTTCGTCGTCGCGCGCCGTGAAGTTGAAGGCATATTCCTTCGGCGCCGTCGCGAGCAGCGCCAGGCGGCCGACGTTGTGCAGCAGGCCGGCGAGATACGCTTCTTCCGGCTGCGCGTAATTCATGCGGCGTGCGGTTTCGCGCGCCAGCACGGCGGCCGTCAACGAGTTCTTCCAGAACGCGCGCAGGTCGGTGGCGCTGGAATTCGGGAAGCTGTTGAAGGTCTGGAAGACGGAGTCGCTGATGACCAGCGTCTTGATCATGTCCGTGCCCAGCGCCACCATCGCCTGCTCGAGGTTCGGCTGGCGGCTGTTGCGGTGGTAGGCGGAGCTGTTGGCGACGGTGAGGATCTTGCCGGTCATGCCGGCATCCTTCGCAACCAGCGCGGCCAGTTCGGGCATGCCCAGATCGTCCGCCTGCAGGTGTGCAAGCAGCTTGATGAGGATCTGGGGCATGGCCGGCAAGCGCGCGATCAGCAGGCGATTGCGGATGTCCTGGTCAGGTTGATGTATGGATTCAAGCACGGCCGCCAACTTGGTTTTTGGGTGATGGCCGCTCTCCCCTGCGGGGGCTGCCACAGTGTTCGTTCTTGCGGTCCCTGGAACAGCACGATGTTTACATCGTTATCCCAAGCATGAAAAACTTATCTTAGCATATATACATTTCTGACCGGGAACAATACTTTCCAAGAAATTTGACGCGTTTTAGAATCAAATTTCAACTGAAATGTATTGACAATGCACAGAGAAGTCCCCGAAATTTAGCATTTATTTACGATCACCATCATTACCGCCACTACTTTTTAAGCGAGAGCCTTGTACCGGCGGTATTGGCGCGACGTCATCCAGCATGCCAGCGACGCCAGCGCAAACGCGGCCTGGCCGAGCGCCATCGCCAGCACGGAATGGGTCAGCGCCGGCGCGATGAGGCCGGCGACCAGCGCGCCCATCAACGTGGTCACGAACGACTGGCATGACGCCACCGTGCCGCGGATGTGCGGGAACAGGTCGAGCGCGAGCAGGGTGGCGCTGGGGTTGATGATCGAGCTGCCGAAGTTATAGAAGAACATCGGCAGCACGGTCCACGGCAGCGCCGGCGGCAGCACGGCGTGGTAGGCGACGGAGCCGGTGACGGCCGCCAGCATCAACATATAGCCGATCGCGATCTGGCGCGAGAACGTCATCTTGCCCGCCAGCCGGTTGGCGACCAGCGCGCCCAGGAAGATGCCGCTCACGGCCGGCACGAACAGCCACGCGAAATCCGACGGCCCCAGGTGCAGGTGCACGGGCAGCAGCACCGGCGCGCCCGCGATGAACAGAAACATGCCGCCGAAGTTGAACGCGACGATCCCGGACTTCATCTGGAACAGCACCGAGCTGAAGATGTCCCAGTAGCTGCGCGCGAGGAAGCGCGGGTTGAACGGCTGGCGGCGTTCCACCGGCATCGTCTCGGGCAGGTGCTGCCAGCACACCCACCACAGCACGACGGAAAACGCGAGCAGGCCGAGGAAGATCGAGCGCCAGTCGAACGCGGACACGACCCAGCCGCCCAGCACGGGCGCGATGGCCGGCGCGATCGAGAAGATCATCGTCACCATCGACAGCAGCCGCGCGGCCGGCGCGTCCGAATACAGGTCGCGGATGATCGCCCGGCCCACGACGACGCCGGCACCGGCCGATACGCCCTGCATGATCCGGAAGATCCACAGGTAGTGCACGGAATGCGCGGACGCGCAGCCGAGCGTCCCGACCGCGAACACGATCAATCCGACGAGGACCACGTTGCGCCGCCCGAACGCGTCCGACAGCGCGCCATGCCACAGCGACATCGCGGCGAAGGCCAGCATGTACGCCGTCAGCGTCTGCTGCACTTCCAGCCCGGTCGCATGCAGCGACGCCTGGATCGCGGGGAACGCGGGCAGGTAGGCGTCGACGGAGAACGGGCCGAGCATCGACAGCGCGGCCAGCAGGGTGGCGAGGCCGCCCGCCGACAGCATCGCGATCTTGTGCGGTGCCGGCAGCGGGATGGGGGTGACGGGGTCTTTCGGTAGATTGTCCGGTTCGGGTTCGGGCAGCATTGATTATTCTTCTTTCGGTTTTGCGGCGTCGCGGCGGTTGAAACCTGCCACCATGTCGAAGCGGAACAGGCGGCATTCGAGGGCGCCGTTGAAGAACGGGGTCTTGCGCGATTCCTTCAGGCGCAGCATCTTCGGCAGGCCCAGGTCGGCCGTGAACAGATATACCGTCCAGCCGGCGAAGCGCTGCTTCAGGGTGGCGGAGAGCTGCTGGTAGAAGCCGACGGCCATCTCGTCCTGCGGGATGGTGGAATCGCCGCGCACGCCGATCCGCTCGCCGTACGGGGGATTCGTCACCAGCAGGCCGGGCTGGCTGGTGGGCGGCTGCACCTGCTGCGCCTCGATCTGCTTCAGCGGCACCTCGAACAGGATGCCGGCCGAGCGCAGGTTGTGGCGCGTCATCGCGACCATGTCGCCGGAGATGTCGGAGCCGAAGATCGTGGGCTCTGCCGGCAGCGGGTTCGGCTTGATCGCCGTCTTCATCTCCTGCCAGGCCCTGGCATTGAAGTTCCTGAATTTCTCGAACGCGAAGCGGCGGCGCGCGCCGGGCGGGATGCCCTGCACCATCTGCGCGGCCTCGATCAGGATCGTGCCCGAGCCGCACATCGGATCGAACAACGTCATGCCCGGCTTCCATCCGGCCACGCGCAGCAGGCCGGCGGCCAGGTTTTCGCGCAGCGGCGCGTCGCCCGTCTCCTCGCGCCAGCCGCGCTTGAACAGCGCTTCGCCGGACGTGTCGAGGTAGATCGTGAAGTTGCGCTGGTCGAGGAAGCCCATGATGCGCATGTCCGGCGTGCGCGTGTCGACGGACGGGCGGCGGCCGAACTGGTCGCGGAAGCGGTCACAGACGGCGTCCTTGATCTTCAGCGTGGTGAACTCGAGGCTCGTCAGCGGCGACTTGATCGCGGTGATGTCGACGCGGATCGTGTGGTCGACGCTGAACCAGTCTTCCCACGGCTGTTCCAGCACGAGGTCGTAGATGTCGTTCTCGTTGGCGTACGTGCGGTTGGCGATGCGCAGCAGCACGCGCGACGCGATGCGCGAATGCAGGTTGATGCGGTACGCGTCCGTGTCCGTGCCCGAGCAGTGGACGCCGCCCGGCACCTGGTTGTGCACCTTCAGCGACGTGCTGCCGGTGGTCTGTGCGATCTCGGCCAGCTCGTCGGCCAGCGCCTGTTCCATGCCGCGCGGGCAGGGGCAAAAATAGGAAGTCATGGGGTACCCTTTATCCGTAGTTGAAAAACATTCGGGGTCAGAGCCCGGTTTTCACGGGTGGGCTCTGACCCCGACTGACTAAAACAAGAACATTCGGGGTCAGCGCCCGGTTTTCACGGGTGGGCTCTGACCCCGACTGACTAAAAAAGAACATTCGGGGTCAGCGCCCGGTTTTCACGGGTGGGCTCTGACCCCGACTGACTAAAACGAAGCGGCCGGGGATGTAGGCCCGGCCGCCAATCAATCTGGTTGAATCTTCAGGTCAGAACGGTTTGACGACGACCAGGATCACGATTGCCAGCAACAGTAAAACCGGCACTTCGTTGAACACGCGGAACCACTTATGGCTGCGCGTATTGGCGCCGCGTTCGAACTTTTTCAGCAGCGAACCACACGCATGATGGTAGCCGATCACGAGGATCACGAGCGCCAGTTTTGCATGCAGCCAGCCGCCCTTGATGCCGAAGCCCAGCCACAGCCACAGGCCCAGCAACAGCGCCGGCACCATCAGGATCGTCGTGAAACGGTACAGGCGGCGCCCCATGCCGAGCAGGCGCTCGACGACGGCCGGGTTGCTTTCCTGGGCCAGGTTCACGTAGATGCGCGGCAAGTAGAACAGGCCGGCGAACCACGAGGCGACGAAGACGATGTGCAGCGCTTTGATCCAGAGGTACATGCAGATCCTTTACGTAGGGTGGGCACCCTGTGCCCACGCGTGAAGTTTGCGGTATGTTGGCGTTACACGTGGGCTCGGGGAGCCCACCCTACTTGCGGATCTCTCCGTGGCCGAACACCACGTACTTCAGCGACGTAAGACCCTCCAGCCCGACCGGCCCGCGCGCGTGCAGCTTGTCGTTCGAGATGCCGATCTCCGCGCCCAGGCCGTATTCGAAGCCGTCCGCGAAGCGCGTCGACGCGTTGATCATCACGGAGGCCGAATCGACTTCGCGCAGGAAGCGCATCGCGTCCGTGTAATCCTCGGTGACGATGGCGTCCGTGTGCTTCGAGGAATACGTGTTGATGTGCTCGATGGCCGCGTCGATGCCGTCCACGATCTTCACGGCGAGGATCGGCGCCAGGTATTCCGTGCTCCAGTCCTCTTCCGTCGCGGGCGTCAGATGCGGATAGCCCTGCAGGATCGCCAGCGCTTCCGGATCGGCGCGCAGTTCCACTTCCTTCGTCGCGTACAGCTCCGCCAGTTGCGGCAGCACGGTCGGCGCGATGGCGCGGGCGACGAGCAAGGTCTCCATCGTGTTGCACGTGCCGTAGCGGTGCGTTTTCGCGTTCATCGCGATCGGCAGCGCTTTCGCGATGTCCGCCTTCGCGTCGATGTAGACGTGGCAGATGCCGTCCAGGTGCTTGATCATCGGGACGGTGGATTCCTTCATCAGGCGCGCGATCAGGCCCTTGCCGCCGCGCGGGACGATGACGTCCACGAATTCCGGCATCGTGATGAGGGCGCCGACGGCCGCGCGGTCCGTCGTCTCGACGACCTGCACGCCGTGCTCCGGCAGGCCCGCGCCGCGCAGGCCTTCGGCGACGAGGGCCGCCAGCGCGCGGTTGCAGTGGATGGCTTCCGAGCCGCCGCGCAGGATGGCGGCGTTGCCGCTCTTGATGCACAGGCCGGCCGCGTCGACCGTCACGTTCGGGCGCGCTTCGTAGATGATGCCGATGACGCCCAGCGGCACGCGCATGCGGCCCACCTGGATGCCCGTCGGGCGGAATTTCAGGTCGGTGATCTCGCCGATCGGGTCGGGCAGCGCGACGATCTGGCGCAGGCCGTCGACCATCGTGGCGATCGCCTTGTCGGACAGCGCGAGGCGGTCCAGCAGCGCCGGCTCCAGGCCGGCGGCGGCCGCCGCTTCCATGTCGCGCGCGTTGGCGGCGCGGAGCTGGTCGGCGTCGCGCTCGATGGCGGCGGCGATCAGCAGCAAGGCCTGGTTGCGGGTCGCGCTGTCCGCGCGCGCCATGCCGCGCGACGCCGCGCGTGCCTGGCGGCCCATTGTGTGCATGGTCTCGGTGATATCCATCGTGCTTCTTCCTGTGATTTCGTTATGTCGACGCGACTTTCAACGCCAGCTGCAGCATCGCATCCCACGCATCGCCCGCGAACTGCTTCGCGCGCAGGCCCTTGACCATCCTGTCGACCTGCGCCGCCTGCTGCAGCGCCGCTTCCAGCGTCGGCAGGGAGATCCGGCGCAGCGCCGGTTCCATCATGCGCTCGCGCGGGCCCCAGATGCGGTATTCCTTCAGCAGGGCGCCCAGCGGGCGTCCCTGCGCCATCCCTGCCTTTAATTTTAGCAGCGTACGGATTTCTTCGGAGACGGCCCACAATACCAGCGGCAGCGCCTCGCCCTCGCCTTTCAAGCCTTCCAGCATGCGCACGAGGCGGGCCGGGTCGCCGGCCAGCATCGCTTCCGACAGTTTGAAGACGTCGTAGCGCGCCACGTTCAGGACGGCGTCATGCACCTGCTCGTACGTCAGCTTGCCCGGCTCGTACAGCAGGCCGAGCTTCTGGATTTCCTGGTGCGCCGCCAGCAGGTTGCCCTCGACGCGGTCGGCGATGAAGTCCAGGCCCTGGCGGTCCACGCTCTGGTTCTGCGCGGCCAGACGTGTGCCGATCCAGCCCGGCAGCTGCGCGCGTTCCACGTTCGGGACCTCGACGTAGACCGCGGCCTGCTGCAGCGCCGCCACCCACGACGCCTTGGCCGTCTGCCAGTCCAGCTTCGGCAGGGTGACCAGCGTGAGGTTGTCGGGATTCAGGTCTTTCGCATAGTTCTGCAGCGCGGCGCTGCCGTCCTTGCCGGGCTTGCCGCCGGGAATGCGCAGCTCGATCAGCTTCTTGTCGCCGAACAGCGACATGGCCTGGTTGGCGGCGAGCAGCTCGCCCCATTTGAAGTTGCGCTCGACCGTGAGCACGTCGCGCTCGGAATACCCTTGCGCGCGCGCGGCACGGCGGATCTTGTCCGCCGCTTCCAGCGCGAGCAGGTGCTCGTCGCTGGTGATCACGTACAGGGGCGCGAGCCCCTTGGCGAGGTGCCCGTCGAGCGCCTCAGGCCGCAACTGCATGGTGTTCCTTTTTAATCAAGTGGCTGGTTTGATCGACGCGAGGCGGCGGATGATCTGCTGCACGAGGTCCGCCTGCATGTCGCGGTACAGCAGCGCTTCTTCCGATTCCTTGGCCAGCACCTGGGTCTCGTCGAACGCCATGTTCCGGCGCAGCGAGATCTGCGTGGGCGGCACCAGTTCCGCACCCTTCGCGTCGCGCACCGTGAACGACATCGTGTACGTCAGCAGGTATTCGCGCACGCGGCCCAGGCTGTTCAGCGACAGGATGGACTTGTTGCGCGACTCGCCCAGCAGCACGAACTGCGCTTCGGCATCCGCCGCCTTGTCCGCGATGACCACCTGGTCCGTCGCGCGCAGGTTGCGCTTGAGTTCCGTGCCCAGCGCGGACGTGTCCGGGAAGCCGAGATAGATGCTGTGGAACGGCATCGTGTAGCTGCCGTTCGAACCGCGCAGCTGGAAGCCGCAGCCTGCTAGGCTACTGGCCACCAGCAGAGCCGCAACCGTAACCGCACGCACCGTCAACTTCCTAGTCAGGGCGCGCATGGCTTACACCACGATGTTGATCAGTTTGCCGGGGACGACGATGACCTTCTTAGGCAGGCCTTCGACGAACTTCTGTGCGGCTTCCGACGCCAGCGCGGCGGCTTCGATGGCGGCCTTGTCGGCCTCCTTCGGCACCTTCACCGAACCGCGCAGCTTGCCGTTCACCTGGATCATCAGCTCGATCTCGGCCTGCTCCAGCGCGGCCGGATCCACTTCCGGCCAGGCCACGTTCAGGATGTCGCCGTATTTGCCGGCATAGCCGAGTTCCTGCCACAGCGCGTGCGTGATGTGCGGCGCGACCGGGTTCAGCATGCGCAGGAAGATCGACAGGCCTTCCGTGATCACCGCGTCCGACGCTGCACCTTCGGCCAGCTTGCTTGACTCCAGCGTATTCAGCATCTTCATGCAGGCCGAGACGACCGTGTTGTACTGGATGCGCTTGAAGTCATAGTCCGCCTGCTGCAGCACCTTGTGCACTTCGCGGCGCAGCGTTTTCTGCGCGTCGTCCAGCGTCCCAGCCTGTTGGCCGGCCAGCGCGGCGGCCACGCGCTCGCGCTGGGCATAAGCGAAGGCCCAGACGCGGCGCAGGAAGCGGCTCGCGCCTTCCACGCCGGATTCCGACCACTCGAGCGTCTGCTCCGGCGGCGCGGCGAACATCGTGAACAGGCGGGCGGTATCCGCGCCGTACTGCTCGATCTGCGCCTGCGGGTCGATGCCGTTGTTCTTCGACTTCGACATCTTCTCGGTGCCGCCGATGACGACCGGCTGGCCGTCTTCCTTCAGCACCGCCGATTGCGGACGACCACGCTCATCGAACGTGAGGCTCACGTCGGCCGGGTTATACCACGTCTTCTTGCCGGCGCCGTCTTCGCGATAATAGGTCTCGTTCAGCACCATGCCCTGCGTGAGCAGGTTGACGAACGGCTCGTCGAATTTCACGAGGCCGAAGTCGCGCATGACCTTCGTCCAGAAGCGCGCGTACAGCAGGTGCAGCACGGCGTGTTCGATGCCGCCGATGTACTGGTCCATCGGCATCCAGTAATCGTTGCGGGCCGGGTCGACCATCGCGTCGTTCGAACCCGGCGACGTATAGCGCATGTAGTACCAGGACGAGTCGATGAACGTGTCCATCGTGTCCGTCTCGCGGCGTGCGGGCGCGCCGCAGCACGGGCAGTCGACTTTCAGGAACGCTTCGTGTTTCTTCAGCGGGTTGCCGGAGCCGTCCGGGACGCAGTCTTCCGGCAGCACGACCGGCAGGTCCTTCTCGGGGACCGGCACCGTGCCGCACTTCTCGCAGTGGATCATCGGGATCGGCGTGCCCCAGTAGCGCTGGCGCGAGATGCCCCAGTCGCGCAGGCGGAACGTGACCTTCTTGTCGCCCAGCTCCAGGTTCGCGAGGTCGCCCGCGACGGCGTTGACGGCCGACGTGTAATCGAGGCCGTCGTACTTGCCCGAATTGATGACGACGCCGCGCTCCTTGTCGCCGTACCACTCCTGCCAGCCGTCCAGCGAGAACGTCTCGCCTTCCACGGCCACCACCTGCTTGATCGGCAGGTCGTATTTTTGCGCGAAGCCGAAGTCGCGCTCGTCGTGGGCCGGCACGCCCATCACGGCGCCGTCGCCGTACGTGATCAGCACGTAGTTGCCGACCCAGACCGGCACCTGCTCGCCGGAGATCGGGTGCGTGACGAACAGGCCCGTGGGCATGCCCTTCTTTTCCATCGTCGCCATGTCGGCTTCGATGACGGAACCCTGCTTGCACTCGGCGATGAACGCCTGCAGTTCCGGGTTGTCCTTGGCCGCGTGCTGCGCGAGCGCGTGTTCCGGCGCGACGGCGCAGAAGGTCACGCCCATGATCGTGTCGGCGCGCGTCGTGAAGACGTACAGCTTGCCATCGTTGATGAGCTCACCCTGCTCGTCCATGATCACGTGCGGGAATGCGAAGCGCACGCCGGTCGACTTGCCGATCCAGTTGGCCTGCATGATGCGCACGCGTTCCGGCCAGCCCGGCAGCTTGTTCTCGACGTGGTCCAGCAGTTCGTCGGCGTAGTCCGTGATGCGCACGTAGTACATCGGGATTTCGCGCTTTTCCACGACCGCGCCCGAGCGCCAGCCCTTGCCGTCGATGACCTGCTCGTTCGCGAGCACGGTCTGGTCGACCGGGTCCCAGTTCACGGTGCCGGTCTTCTGGTAGATGATGCCCTTTTCGAGCATCTTGAGGAACATCCACTGGTTCCACTTGTAGTATTCCGGCTTGCACGCGGTCATTTCGCGCGACCAGTCGATCGCGAGACCCATCGACTCCATCTGGCCGCGCATGTGGGCGATGTTCGAATAGGTCCACTGGGCCGGCGGCACGTTGTTGGCCATCGCCGCGTTCTCGGCGGGCATGCCGAAGGCGTCCCAGCCCATCGGCATCAGCACGTTGTAGCCGTTCATCCGCAGATAGCGGTACATCACGTCGTTGATCGTATAGTTGCGCACGTGACCCATGTGCAGCTTGCCCGACGGATAGGGCAGCATCGAGCAGGCGTAATACTTGCCTTTCGGGAAACGTGGGTCGTTCTCGACGGCTTTATACGCGTCGATCGACTTCCAGTAGGCCTGCGCGGCCTGTTCGACTTCGGCTGGACTATATTTTTCTTGCATGATGTTCTGCGGACTGAAGGAGGTGAGCAGAACATTATACCGGTCGTTCGGCGTGGTGGGCACGGGGTGCCCACCCTACGATATCCGCACATTGCCGTAAGGTGGGCACCCCGTGCCCACGCGTGACGTGCAATTACCGGAGTTCGAGCTCCAGCGCCGCCTTCTCGCCATAGTCCTCGTAGCGCTCGTTGATGCCGATGATGCAGAACGCCATCTCTTCCAGCACGTCCGGCGCCCGTTCGCGCAGGGCTTCCGAGTGCGTCACGACGATGTGCAGCACCTCGTCCTTCTTCAGGCGGACGCTGCTCATGCCGTCCTCGTCGCGCAGGTAGCTCAGGCAATCGACCCAGGAATCCATCGTGTGCGCGTACGAATCGGGGAAGCCGAACGCACGCTGGCTCTCGACGTGGAAGCTTTCCGCATCGGTGATCGCGGCGCCGTTGAGCTCGACGGTGGCCATGGGGAATCTCCTGTCAGGTAACGTAAAACAACGTCGCCCCTGCGCAGGCAGGGGCCCAAGTTTGCACGCGCTCACGCAACTTAGGTTCCCGCCAAGGCGGACGGCCAGTCCGGGAACGACGGAGGTAGGTGTCAGTATGCCAGCAGATCGCTAGCCGGGCCGTCCAGTTCGGATCAGGCCTTGAGACCCAGCACGTCCTGCATGTCGTACAGTCCCGTTGCTTTGTCGGCAATATAACGCGCGGCGCGCAGCGAGCCCTGGGCGTAGCTGACGCGGCTGCTGGATTTGTGGCTGATCTCGATGCGCTCGCCGATGCCGGCGAACAGCACGGTGTGGTCGCCCACGATGTCGCCGCCGCGCACGGTGGCGAAGCCGATCGTCGACGGGTCGCGCTCGCCCGTCACGCCTTCGCGGCCGTAGACCGCACATTCCTTCAGGTCGCGGCCCAGCGCGTCGGCGATCACTTCGCCCATCTTGAGCGCGGTGCCGGACGGGGCGTCGACCTTGTGGCGGTGGTGGGCCTCGATGATCTCGATGTCATAGCCCTCCGAGAAATTCTTGGCCGCCATTTCCAGCAGCTTCAGCGTGACGTTCACGCCGATGCTCATGTTCGGGGCGAAGACGATCGCGGTCTTCTCGGCGGCGGCGCGGATGGCGGCCTTGCCGGCGTCATCGAAACCGGTGGTGCCGATGATCATCTTGATGCCGTGCGCGGCGCAGTATTCCAGGTGCTGCAGCGTGCCTTCGGGGCGCGTGAAATCGATCAGGAAGTCGGCGTCCGCCAGGCCCTTGGCCAGGTCGGACTGGATCACGACGCCGGTCAGCTGGCCGGAAAACGCGCCGGCGTCCGAATTGATGAACGGGTTGCCTTCGCGGTCGAGGGCGCCGGCGAGGACGGCGTCCGGCGCGGCGGCGATGGCTTCGATCAGCATGCGGCCCATGCGGCCGCTGGCGCCGGCAACGGCGATTTTCAGTTGGGTCATGTTATTGTCCTCCGCCGCCTTTCGCAGCCTCGTCGCGCTTGCGCTTGAGCTCGTCCAGCGATTCCTGCTCGGTCTTGGTTTCGTATTTCGAGATGCCGATCAGGCGATTGATGTATTCGCGTTCCGTCGGCAGGTTGCCGCCGTCGAAGTGGTCGACCTTGTCGTCCTTGAAGTAGACGGTGACGCGGCTGGTGGTCAGCTCGCCGTTACCGCGCGCAAGGTAGAACGGGTAATCCCAGCGGTCCTTGTGGAAGGCGTCCTGCAGCAGCGGGCTGCCGAGGATGAATCTCACCTGGTCGCGGGTCTGGCCGACCTTCAGCTGGTTCAGCATTTCCTGCGACACGAAATTGCCCTGCTGGATGTCCGGCCGGTACGGCGAGAAGATCCAGAGGAATTTCTGCAGCTTGGTGACGGTCGTCGTCTGCGCGCCCGAATTCGCGATTGCCGCGGACTTGCCGGCATCGGCGGCGACCGCGTCGGGGGCGGTGCTCACCGGCGCCGCCGGCTTGGTCTGGTTACGCCAGGCCGCGCAGCCGGACAGCGCCAGCGTCATGCAGGCGAGGCCGGCCACGAGCGCTGCCCGTGCGTGGGAACGATGGAAAACGGCTTTAGTGCGCATATCTGACCTTAAAATCGATGAGGCGGGAGCTTGTAAAACGCTATATCATAAAGCACTCCGCCCATATCCGAGTAACAAAACATGAGCAACAATCCAACCGACCTGAAAGCCAGCGGCCTGAAAGCGACCTTGCCTCGGCTAAAAATCCTGGAAATTTTCCAGAACAGCGCGGTGCGGCACCTGACGGCGGAAGACGTCTACAAGACCCTGCTGAACGAAAACATGGACGTGGGCCTGGCGACCGTCTACCGGGTGCTGACCCAGTTCGAACAGGCCGGCCTCCTGAACCGCAATCACTTTGAAACCGGCAAGGCGATCTACGAGCTGAATGCCGGCTCGCACCACGACCACCTCGTGTGCCTTGACTGCGGCCACGTGGAAGAGTTCTACGACGACGAGATCGAAAGCCGCCAGCAGAAGATCGCCAGCGAACGCGGCTTCAAGATCGCCGAGCACGCCCTGGCCATCTACGGCCACTGCCAGAAGACGGATTGCCCGCACCGGCACTAAGAGCGCGACCTGGTAGGGTGGGCACCCCTGTGCCCACCCTACCTTCATGAATGGCTCAGCGCGCTCGACAGCAGCTTGGCCGTGATGTCGACGATCGGGATCACGCGCTCATAGGCCATGCGCGTGGGTCCGATCACGCCGAGGGTGCCGACGATCTTGCCGTTCACTTCGTACGGCGCGGTCACGACGCTCATCTCGTCCATCGGCACGAGCTTCGATTCGCCGCCGATGAAGATCTGCACGCCGCCGGCCTTGCTGGACACATCGAGCAGCTGCATCAGGCCCGTCTTCTGCTCGAACATCTCGAACATCTGGCGTAGCGAGCTCATGTTGGACGACAGATCGGCCACCGAGAGCAGGTTGCGCTCGCCCGCGATGATCATGTCGTCCGTCTCGGCCAGCGCCTCGCTGCCCGCCTCCACCGCGGCCTGCATCAGGCGGCCCATGTCGTCGCGCAGCTGGCGCAATTCTCCCGTCAGGCGCGCGCGCACCTGGTCGAACGACAGGCCGGCGAAATGCTGGTTCAGGTAATTCGCGGACTGGATCAGCTGGGACGGCGAATAATCCACATCGGTCAGCAGCAGCCGGTTCTGCACGTCGCCGCGCGGGTCGACGATGACGAGCAGGATGCGCTTTTCCGACAGGCGCAGGAATTCGATCTGCTGGAACGCCGATTCGCGCCGCGGGCTCTGCACGACGCCGGCGAACTGCGACAGCGACGACAGCATCTGCGCCGCGTTCGCGATCACCTTCTGCGGCTGGTGCGCGGGCAGGCGCATGCCGGCTTCGACCGCGTTCTCGTCGATCTGCTGCACGGTGAGCAGCGTGTCGACGAACAGGCGGTAGCCGCGCGGTGTGGGAATGCGGCCGGCCGACGTGTGCGGACTGGCGACGTAGCCCATTTCCTCGAGGTCGGCCATGATGTTGCGGATCGTGGCCGGGGAGAGGTCGAGGCCGGAGATCTTCGACAGCGCGCGCGAACCGACCGGCTGGCCGTCGGCGATGTAGCGCTCGACCAGGGCTTTCAACAGGGTTTGTGCACGGTTATCGAGTTGCATGGTCTAGCCAGGATTTCGTTTCATTTATGTCATTATGCACGTTCGATGCGTGCTTGTGCTTTATCCGCGCTGTTGTTCGTGTTCGCGCGTGAGCCAGTCCAGCAACTCGTCGAAGTCGCGCACGATCGCATCCGGCACCACTTCGTGCTCCATGTGCTTCGTCGAGCCCGTGCGGTTCATCCAGACGGCGCGCAGGCCGGCGCGCTGGGCGCCCCGCACGTCGAGCAGCACGTCGTCGCCGACGTAGACCGCATCCTCGGGCGCCACGCCCAGCTCCTTGCAGGCGGCCAGGAAGATCGCCGCATCCGGCTTGGCGACGCCGAACGCCGACGCCGCCACCGACACCTTGAAATGGTGCGACAGGCCGATCGTGCGCAGGTCGGCGTTGCCGTTCGAGATCGACCCGATCAGTACGCGGTTCTTCAGTTTCAGCAAGCCCGGCAGCACGTCGTCGTACGGGATCACGGCATTGCGCGCGGCGAAGAACTGCGCCATCGCGTGCTCGACCTTGGCGGCATCCTCGCCGGCCTGCTGGAAGGCGTCGACGAGGCCGGCATGGCGCAGCTTGCCGAGGTCGAGGTGAAATTCGGGCTTCTTCGCCAGCAGCTCCAGGCGCGCCTGGCGCAGGGTGTCGATGGTGAAGCGCTCGGCCACGCGCGGCGCGTGCTCGCGCAGCCACGCGAACAGCTTCTCTTCGGCCTGCAGGATCACGGGGGCGATGGGCCACAACGTGTCGTCGAGGTCGAACAGGATGGCCTTGGGCCAGGCGCGGCGCGTGTTCATGGTCGGGATTGCGGCTCCGGAAACGAAGCTTGGAGAGTGGAAAGGAGCGGTCCAAGCATAACGAGGGCAGCGCCGAAAAGCAATGGCGCGCCGGACACGGGCTCATGGTTACACCGTGATACAAAGCCAAATAGGGCCGCCGCTTGCCAAATGCACTAAAATGATGGGCATTTTTCTATTCGGCCGTACCGGCGCAGCGTCCGCGCGCCACCCATTCCACTGTGGAGATTTTATGAAGAGCTCGATCCTGCGTGCCGGCGTTGTAGCGCTGGCATGCGCGCTGGGCCTGTCCGCCTGCGGCGGCGGGAGCGGCGACCTGTACCTGACCGGCGCGGTCTATAACGTCACCAAGGACGGTCTGGTGCTGACGAATAACGGCGAAGACCTGGCCGTGACGACGCCCTACCAGTCGTTCCAGTTCAACAACCGCATCTCGACCGACGACCAGTTCAACATCACGGTCAAGAGCGTCCCGTCGAACGTCGAGAAGATCTCGGATTGCGTCGTCACCAACGGCAAGGCGCGCGCCAACTACTACACGATCGCGCAGATCCGCGTGGACTGCAAGATCCGCCAGCGTAAATTGACCGCGAGCATCGTCAACCTGACGACCAGCGGCCTCGTGATCATCAATGGCGCCGACCGCAAGGAGGTCGCGGCGGGCACCGCAACCGTGCCGATGGCCGGCGTGAACGAAGACGGCGCCTACGGCGTCACCGTCCTGCAGCAGCCGGCCGGCCAGACCTGCACCGTCAGCGGCGGCGGCAACGGCAAGGGTGCGGGCACCATGGGCGCGACCGAAGACACGACCGTCACCGTCACCTGCGCTTAAATCTGGAATCTGGAGAGACCCACATGAAGTTTTCCCTCGCGCGTCCGGCCTTCGCCCTCGCGGTCCTGGCCACGCTGGCCGCCTGCGGCGGTGGCGGCAAGGCCACGTTCCCGATCAACATCACGGTCAGCGGCCTGCAATACCCGGGCCTGGTCCTGAGCACGAACGGCCAGGACCTGCCCATCAATCCGCCGGCCACGGCCGGCCAGGACGTCACGGCCGTCTTCCCGAACCAGATCGAATACGGCCAGGTCTATGAAGTGATCCCGAAAGGCGCGGTCGTCACCAATCACACCCCGGTGGGCGGCACCCAGCCGAAACACCAGCAATGCGCGGCGTCGCCATACCTGCCATACGGCACGGCCGGCCAACTGGCCAGGATCGACATCCGCTTCGTCTGCGCCATCAACACCTACCCGCTCGGCGGCACGGTCAAGGGCCTGACCGGTACCGGCCTCGTCCTGGCGAACGGCAGCACGACCGGCACCATCGGCGTCAACCCCGCGCTGGACGCCAACCAGAAACCGACCGGCGCGGACGTGGCCCTCGTCATGAACTCGGTTCCGTACAACACGACTTATGGCGTGACCGTCCTGACCCAGCCCACCAACCCGGCCCAGACCTGCACCGTTACCGGCGGCGCGAACGGCTTCGGCGGCGGCACGATGGACGATGCGGCGGAAGCGGCAGGCGGCGTGGGCAACCTGGTCGTGACCTGCGTCAATAACTAAACCCGGAGAGCATGGATGAGATATCGCAAATTCTTATAACGAATATGCGAAACAAAAATTGGACTGATATGCTGTAGCGCAGCATAATTGCACCTGTCTCCTCCAACTCTCCTCAGAAAGAATTGGATTTAAGCCCGCCTCAACAGCGGGCTTTTTTTTCGCCCATACGGCAACAAGCGTCCCTGCGGCGGCATGCCGTCGCGGCTGGTCAAGGTCTGCGGGGTGCCGGCGGAGGTGCCGGTATTGTCTGGTGCGATTGGCCTCGGGGCCGGGTCCGAACGGCGCTCTCGAGCTGCGCGTTCTGCGTCTTCACTGCCGGGCGGCAGCTGCTTCCACTACGGGTGTTACGGGCGCTTCGCGGTCACTTTGACGACGGCCATCTGCTGGCCTTCGATCGTTACCTGCGCGTCGTAGCGCTCATGTTTGGCGACGCTGGCGGCGTGCGCGGCGCTCGTCACACCCACGAGGACGGCGGCCGCGAGGAAGATGGCTTCCATGTTTTTCAGGATGTTCATTGGGGCTATCCTTGACGTGTTCAATTGGCGGCTTTGTCGATGGCGGCGAGGCGTTTCGCGGTCACTTTGACGACGGCCATCTGCTGGCCTTCGATCGTTACCTGCGCATCGTAGCGCTCGTGTTTGGCGACGCTGGCGGCGTGCGCGGCGCTCGTCACGCCCACGAGGACGGCGGCTGCGAGGAAGATGGCTTCCATGTGTTTGAGGACGTTCATTTTGGCTCTCCTTGTGTGTTTGTTTCGTCGATGGTGTCACTGTAGGCGACCGCCCCCTCCCCTTCCACCGGCGTGCGACGAAACGCAAAAAACACGGGATGGAAGGATCAAAAGCGCGCCCAAAAAGCGGATGGTGCGTTGCCGCATGAGCAGCCGACGCATGAGAACGCTCAACAGCCGGGCCGGATTCGCTGGCGATACTTCTCGAGGGCACAAAGGGGGCGACATGGATCGGCAAAACATCCTGGAACTCGAGGCGAACGGGGCGGCTACGCCCCTGGCGACGGTGCGGGCCTGGAATGCGCTGGCACTCGGAACGATCGGCACCGTGGCACTCGCACATGAGCCCGCGCGTGCGCTCGCCCTCGTGCATACCTGCATGTACAACGCGTGGGCGGCGTACGACGATAACGCCCGCCAGACCGCGCATGGCGTGGCCGTGCGCCTGCCGCGGGCCGAACGCGACGCCGCCAGCCAGGCCGCCGCGATGGGGCATGCGGCCCACGCCGTACTCGCCGGCCTGGACGCCCGGTCTGGCACGGATGCGGGCACGGATGACGGTCTGTTCACGCCCGAGGGCATCGGGCGCATGCAGGCGGCCGCGCTGCTCGACGTCCGCCACCGCGACCAGCCGTTCGCGCTGATGCCGGCCGAGGTCCGCCCGGCCGCCGCCGCACGGCCGCTGGCGCTCGTCGCGGTGTGGTGCGACGTGGCGCAGCGCGTGTCCGTCCGCGACGGGCATGACGACGACCGCGACGTGCTGCTGTTCTTGGTGCTGGCCAATGCGCTGGCCGACGCGGACGACGCCGCGCGCGACGGCGTATGCGCCGCCTTTGCCGCCGCCGAGGCGCTGCGCCGCTTCACGGGCAGCGACATCCTGGACGACGCCACATTCACGGACCTGGCGGCGCAGGCGGGACCGGGGCCCGGTCAGGACATGGGAAGAAAGGTCGGCGCGCGCGTGTTCGACAAGGCGCGCCGGTACTGGCAAGGGGACATGTAACGCGTCTTACTGGCGCGACGCGGTACCGGATGCCTGGCTCGCACCCGAGCCGCCCGTGCTGCCCGCCGCTGAACCGCCCGCGCTGCCTTCGACGGCCACGCTGCCGTTCATGGTCGATGCCGTGTCGCGCACCGAGCCGACGGCGCCGCGGGCGGTGCCTGCCGCGCCACGGGCCGCGCCGGCGGCACCGCCGAGTGCCCCGGTGACGGCACTCGCATCCACGCTGGCCGAGCCGGAGCCGTCCGCGCGGGCCGAGCTTCCGGCGCCCGCATTTCCTGCCAGGCTGCCGGCGCCCGCCAGCACGCCCGGTCGCTGCGCAGGTGCGCTCCCGGCTGCCGGCTGGGGAGTGGCACGGCTCGCGCGGCCAGCGGTCTCGTCGCGCAGCGTGCCGCCCATCGTGTGCACGCGGCCCATGTCGTTCATCCCGCTCATCCTGCTGATACCGCCGATGGAGCCGCCCAGCGAGCCGCCCAGCGAGCCGCCCAATGAGCCGCCGAGCCGGCCGCCGAGCAGCTGCGCGTGGGCCTGGGTGGCGAGACCGAGGGCGAGGACGAGGGTAATGGACTTGGCTTTCATGACTGTTCTCCTTGTGATGAGGCGGTGTCTCTCACCGCCGATACAGGGAAAACGGATGGGCTCGTCGATTTCTTCCATCCCTTCAAAAAATTTTTCAGCGCAGGTCCGCCGGGTCCGTGCGCAGGCTCGCGCCGACGATGCCGTACCCGGTCTCGTCGTTCGCGACGGCAGCGCCGGCCTCACGCGCGAGTGCGTCCACGGCGCGCGCGGCGCCGGCCCGGTCCGGCCGGGGCAGCCGCTGCGCCAGCAGGGCCGCGACGATGGGTGCCGCGAACGACGTGCCGCGCACCTGGCGATACGGCGGCGTGCCCGGCGCGGCGCTGACCATCTGGCTGCCCGGCGCGGCGAATTTCACCTGCGGCCCCCGTGCCGCTTCCGGCAGCGGCCGGCCGCGCCGGTCGACGCCCGTCACGCCGACGACGCCGGGATAACTGGCCGGATACAGCGGCTGTGCCGCCGGCCCGTCGTTGCCGACGGCGGCCACGAGCAGGTGCCCCCGCGCCTGCATCGCGGCGACGGCCCGCGCCAGCAGCGATTTGGCGGGGCCGACGAGGCTGATGTTCACGACGCCGACCTCCTGCTGGTCGAGCCAGCCCAGCGCGGCGGCGATGCGGTCGGCCGCACCGCCCACCGGGCTGCCGCAATACACGTCGGCCGCGTACAGGCGCGCGCCCGGCGCCGCGCCGCGCAGGTAGTCGGAACGCCCGACCATCAGCGCCGCCACCGCCGTGCCGTGCGGCGCGGGAATCACCTGGCCGCCGCAGCCCCAGCGCGTGATCGCGGCATCCTCGAACACGGGGTGGGCGCCGTCGACGCCGCTGTCGACGAGGCCGATGCGCACGGCGTCTCCCGCTCCGGCGCGAACGCCGCCCGGCGCCCCGCTGCCCGTGTAGACATGATTGAAATCGTAGCTGCCGCCGGGATCGATGGCGCGCAGGCGCTCGACCATGGCCGCGGTCGACGCACCGGCCGGCAGGCGCAGCACCACCATGCGTTCGCCCAGCCCGGGCAACACCTCGTCGCGCACGACCGCCGCGCCCGCGTCACGCGCCGCCTGCAAGGCCGCCTCGGACGGCGCCCCGGCCAGCACCTCGCCGCGCAATGCCGGCTCGCCGCGCGGGTCGGCCTCCAACTGGTCCGGATGGTCGCGCAGCAGGCGCCGGACGGTGTCGACGCGCAGGTGGCCGAGATCCGGCAACGGCGCGCGGTCGAGCAACCGGTCGACCGGGCGGCGCACGCCGTCCAGCCCCAGCGGGCCGATGCGGCTGGGCAGCGGCAGCGAGGGCAGGCCCAGCTGCGCGTGCGCGGAGACCGTGCCGCACAGGAGCGCCAGGGCCACGAGAACACGCATATTTACGAAGGGACTCATGAGTGGATCATATATGATTGGCCGATACCCCAATAACGAACGGCGCCGGGAAGAAAATCCCCGCCCGGATCGTTTACCTCATAGAGACCATGCTTGCCGACGACATCGCCGCCCTGCTGCCCCGCATGCGCCGCTTCGCGCGGGCGCTGACCTATCATCGCGAAGACGCGGACGACCTCGTCCAGATCGCGATGGAGCGTGCGCTTGGCCGCAGCGAGCAGTGGGAACCGGGCACGCGGCTCGACAGCTGGCTGTTCCGGATCATCAAGAACGCGTGGATCGACGAAGTGCGCAGCCGGACGCGGCGCGCCGAGTTGTTCGCGCCCGAGGAGGAAGGCGAACACGTGGGCGACGACACCGCGCAGGCGCACCAGCAGCGGCTCGCGCTGCAGAAGGCGATCAGTCTGCTGTCCGAGGAACACCGGCTCGTCGTCGGCCTCGTGCTTGTCGACGGCCTGCCGTACAAGGAAGCGGCCGACGTGCTCGAGATCCCCGTCGGGACGCTTACGAGCCGCCTCGCGCGCGCCCGCGACGCCCTGCAGCAACTGCTCGCCGACCCAACACGAAGGACACCATGACGTATTCCGACGACACCCTGATGGCCTATGCCGACGGCGAGCTCGAACCCGCCGAACGGGCCGCCATCGAACAGGCGATGCGCACCGATCCCGCCATCGCCGCCACCGTGGAGCGCCACCGCGCCCTGCGCGCGGACGTGGCCGCCGCGTTTGCCGGCATCCTCGACGAACCCGTGCCCGCGCGGTTGCAGCCGCCGGCACCCGTCGTGTCGCTGGCTGTGGAGCGCGACAAGCGGCGGCGCTGGTCGTGGCCGGAATGGGCCGCGCTGGCGGCCACGCTCGTCGTCGGCGTCCTGGCAGGCCGGATGATCCCCGGCGGCGGCGGTCCGGCCATCGCCGGCAACGGCAACCAGGTGGTGGCGCAGGGAGAACTCGCGGCCGCGCTGGACCGCCAGGTCGGCGGCAAGGCGGAGGGCGCGGTGAAAGTCGGCGTCAGCTTCGCCGCCCGCGACGGCGCCTATTGCCGCGGCTTCGTCATGGGCGCGGCGGCCGGCCTCGCGTGCCGGGAAGGCGGACAGTGGAAGATTCCCGTGCTGGCCGAGGCGGAGAAGGAAGCGGCGGGCGGCTACCGCCAGGCCGGCAGTGCGTTGCCGCCGGCCGTGCTGGACGCGATCGACGCGCGCATCGCCGACAAGCCGCTCGACGCGGCGGGAGAAGAAGCGGCTCGGGCGCGCGGATGGCGGCCCGGCCGATAAGCGTCAGGCCTGCGGCTTGAGGATGTTGGCGAGCGCCACGTACTGCTCGAGCCCCACGGCCTCCGGACGCGCGCCCGGATCGATGCCGGCGTCGACGAGCTGCTGTTCGGTGAACATGCCGGCCACGCAGTTGCGGATCACCTTGCGGCGCTGCGAGAACGCCTTCTGCACGACGGCACTCAGCGTGTCCGCGTCGGCCGGCAGCTGGCGCTTCGTCGGCACCATGCGCACGATGGCGGAATCCACTTGCGGCGGCGGATCGAATGCCGTCGGCGGCACGACGAACAGCATGGCCATGTCGTAGCGCCACTGCAGCATCACGGACAGGCGGCTGTAGGCTTTCGTGCCCGGCTCCGCCACCATGCGCTCGACGACTTCCTTCTGCAGCATGAAGTGCTGGTCCTCGACGAGGTGGGCGAAATCGGCCAGGTGGAACAACAGGGGGCTGGAGATGTTGTACGGCAGGTTGCCCACCACGCGCAGCTTCTTCCCTTCCGGGACGGGGATGCTGCCGAAATCGAATTTCAGCGCGTCGCCCGAGTGAATGGTCAGCCGCTCGCGCGGATACGCTTTTTCCAGGCGCGCGACGAGGTCGCGGTCCAGTTCGACCACGTGCATGTGGTCGAGCTCCTTGAGCAGCAGCGCCGTCATCGCGGCCAGGCCCGGGCCGATTTCGACCATGGCGTCGCCGCGGCGGGGGTTGATGCCTTCGATGATGTCGTGAAGGACGTGGTCGTCGGTCAGAAAGTTCTGGCCGAAGCGCTTGCGGGCTACATGTTTCATGGTCTTATGCGGGTTGTTGCTGTTGCGCGCGCACCATCGAAACGGCGACGCGGATCGCCTCTTCCATGCTGCCGCAATCGGCCTCGCCGAGGCCTTTGGCGGCCAGGTCGAGCGCCGTGCCGTGGTCGACGGACGTGCGGATCAGCGGCAGGCCGAGGGTGATGTTGACGCCGCGGCCGAACGTCGCGTACTTGAGCACGGGCAGGCCCTGGTCGTGGTACATCGCCAGTACCGCGTCGGCGTCCCGCAGGTACTTCGGCTGGAACAGCGTGTCGGCCGGATACGGGCCGCGCGCGTCGATGCCGCGCGTGCGGGCGTCTTCCAGCACGGGCGTGATCACGGCTATCTCTTCGCGGCCCAGATAGCCGTTTTCGCCCGCGTGCGGGTTCAGGCCCGTCACGAGGATGCGTGGCGCCGCGATGCCGAACTTGCGCACGAGGTCCGCGTGCAGGATGTCCAGCACCTGCGTGAGGGTGTCACGCGTGAGCGCCGCCGGCACGTCTTTCAAAGGGAGGTGCGTCGTGGCCAGCGCCACGCGCAGGTAAGGCTGATCGCCTCCGGGCGAGCCCGCGAGCATCATGACGACCCTGGGCGTCTCCGTCTTCTCGGCCAGGTATTCCGTGTGGCCGGAAAACGCGACGCCCGCATCGTTGATGGTGCTTTTCTGCAGCGGCGCCGTGACGATGGCGTCCCACCAGCCGGCCTGCGTACCCTCGATCGCGAGATCGAGCGTGGCCAGCACGGCGCGGCCGTTGGCGGCGTCCAGCTTGCCCGGGACGACGTGCGCGTCGAGCGGCACGTCGACGACGGGGATGATGTCCGGGCCGAAGTGCGGCAGGCCGCTGTGGCGCAGCGCCAGCGTGGAGATCGCGGACAGGCGGATGCCTGGGTCGATCAGGCTCGCCGTGAGGGACAGGAAGGCGGCATCGCCCACGAGCACGCAGCGCGCGTCGGCGCGCAGCGCCCACGCGGCCCGGATCGAGATCTCCGGACCGATGCCGGCCGGCTCGCCGACCGTGATCGCCAGCGTGGGACGTGGACTCGAGGCCAATTACTTGTCCTCGCGGAACTCGACGTACGCGCGGTCGCGGACCTGGCGGCTCCAGTCTTCCAGCGCTTCCTGGCGCTTGCGGTCGGTGAGGACCTGGCGCGCGGCCGCGCGTTCCTTCTCCTTCGACACGTCTTCCGACTTGCGCTCGATGACCTGGACCAGGTGCAGGCCCAGCGGGGTCTTGATGACGTCCGACACTTCACCCGGCTTCAGCGCGTTCATCGGGTTCTCGAATTCCGGCATCGCGTCGCCCGGGAACAGCCAGCCCAGGTCGCCGCCCTTCGAGGCCGAACCGTCGTTCGAGTACTGGCGCGCCATGTCTTCGAAGGTCGCCTGCTTGCTGTCGATCTTCTGCTTGATCTCGGTGAGCTTCTTGCGGGCGTCGTCCTCGCTCTGCGTCGGCGTGATCTTCAGCAGGATGTGGCGCGCGTGCGTCTGCTGCACGACGGCCTGGTCGGCCTTCTGCGCATCCGCCAGCTTGCGCTGGTTGACGAGCTTGATGATGTGGAAGCCGACGTTGGTGCGGATCACCGGCGTCACCTGGCCCGGCTTCAGCTTGTGCAGCTCGCTCGCGAAGATCGGAGGCAGGCGGTCCGGGTCGCGCCAGCCGACGGAGCCGCCTTTCAGCGCGTCCGGCGAATCGGAATACGTCGCGGCCATCTTGGCGAAGTCGGCGCCCGTGCGCAGCTGGCGCGCCACTTCGTCGGCGCGCGCCTTGCGGGCGGCGATCTGTTCGGGCGACGCGTTTTCCGGGATGCGCACGAGGATCTGCGAGATGTCCATCTCCACGCGGTCGGCGGCGGCGGCCTTCTCGGCGGCCATGTACGTGTCGATCTCGGCGTCGGTGACCTGGATCTTGCTGTCGACTTCGTGCTCGATCAGGCGCTGCATCATGATCTCGTTGCGGATCTGCTCGCGGAACTGGGAGAACGGCAGGCCGTCCTTCTCCATCGCGTTGCGCATGTCCTGCACGGTCATCTTCTGGTTTTCGGCGATGCGGCCGATGGCGCGGTCGAGCGTCGTGTCGTCGACGCGCACGCCCATTTCCTTGGCCAGCTGCAGCTGGGCGCGCTCGGTGATCATGGCTTCGACGACCTGGCGGCGCAGGTCTTCCTCGGCCGGCATCTGGGCGCCCTGCGCCTTCAGGCGCTGCGCGATCTCGGCCATGCGCTGGTCGACTTCGCGCTTGGTGATGACTTCGTCGTTGACGATCACGTACACGGAATCGATGACGTGGGCGTTGCTGGACGCCGGCGGCAGGAAGCCGGAGCCCGGCTTGGTGGAAGGGGCCGCAGCCGGAGCTGCAGGCTTGGCCTGGGCCAGGACATCGCCCGTGGCGAGGGCGCACAGCAGCACCGCCGCGAGCTTGATCTGGTGCGGGCGGAGCGGAGACAGACGGGTAGTACGCATATTCAGGAAAGCACTCATTTCAGGTATCTAGTTGTCCATGGCCCGGTCAGGGGCGGCCGACGTTGGTGTTCAGCCGGGTGTAGCCGGGAATGCTCTTGTTGAAAGTCTCCAGCGGATTACCGAAGCCCAGGTGCGACAGGCCGTTCAGTTCGAGCTGGAAGAAGCTCGTCGTCGAGACGTTCTGCGCGGCGGTCACGAAGCGCTGTGCGCCCATGCGGAACACCCAGCAATCCGCCTTGTACTCGAGCCCGACGAGGCTCTCGAGCAGCTTGCGGTCGCGCACCGAGTAGCTGACCCGGGTCACACCATACCACCGCTGCGACAGCGGCCACTGGCCCGAGACGTCGGCGTTGCGGAAGCCGTTGGCGATGCCGAAGGTGTCGCGCTGGTAGCGGTATTCGAGGTTCAACACCTTCATCGGGGCCGGCTGCCACTGCACCCCGACATTCGAGCTGTACAGGCTGCGCGCCTGTGCATCGTATTGTACGCCGCTGTCGAAGGTCCACGATTCCGAAATGCGGCCCGACGCCGCGACCAGCGCGTCCGAGCGGGTCTGGTTGCTTTGCTCGTTCGAATTCAGGCGCACGCGCGGATCGCTGAAGTAATAGCGGCTGCCGACCGCGAGGCGCAGGCGCTCGGCGCCGTTGGACTCGATGAAGCGCGACACGATCGCCGCCGTCAGCTGATTCGCATCCGACACCTTGTCGGCGCCGACGAAGCGGTTTTCCGTGAACAGCTGGGCGTAGTTGAAACCGGCGACGCCCGTGTCGAAGTTGGGGATGTCGTCCTGGTTCTTGTACGGCGTGCGCACGTAGAACAGGCGCGGCTCCAGCGTCTGCGTGCCGTCCGGCCCGAACAGCGACGTCTTGCGCTCGAATACGAGGCCGCTGTCCAGCGAGAACGTGGGCAGCACGCGCGAGATCTTGTCGTCCGCGCCGACTGCGTTGTGCGTCAGGTTGTACTGCGTCGCGTGCAGCATCAGCTTGGGCGTGACGAACCAGCCCGGATGCACCCACGGATAGCTTACCTGCGCCACCATGTTGGCGCGGTCGCCCTGCACCTGCTTGTCGTCCGGGTGCGTGAAGCGCGTCGCCTCCGCGTCCACCGCCCAGTCGAATCCGCCCAGCACGTCGTAGCGGCCGGCGTGGAAGTTAATCGTCGGCAGGCGGTTGTACGGCGTGGCCACGGTCAGGTCCGGATTCGCGACGGCGCCCGGGTCCTGCAGCACCTGGTAGCTCTGCACGCGCGCCGTCAGGTTCCAGTACTGGCCGTAGTAGTCCGTGCGCAGTTCGCGCAGCAGCTGGCGCTCGGCGCTGGCGGCCACGGTGCGCGAGAAGTCGGACGGGTATTCGTTGTCGGACGCCGCGTGCGCGTTCCAGCCGAACGTCCAGTTGGAGTCCAGGTACTGGTTGTGCAGCGTGTCGACCCACCAGCGATTGCGGTGCGCCAGGCGGTCGTTCGCGAGGTATTCGACGTGCGTCTCGCCGTGGTACGGACCGCGGTCGGTCTCGCCCATGTAGCGCCCCGTCGCGCCCAGTTGCAGGCCGCGCGCGAAGATGTAGCGCGGGAACAGCGTCAGGTCGCGGTTGGGCGCGATGTTGACGTAATACGGCACCATCAGCTCGGCCGAACCCTTGGAGCCGACGCCGATCGTCGGCGGCAGCCAGCCGGAGCGGCGCGCGCCCGACAGCGAGAACGACAGCGCGGGCGTGCCGATGATGGGCACGTCCTTGAAATAGATGATCGTCTTGCCGGCCGTGCCGACGTCGCGGCCCTGGTCCAGGCGCAGCGTGCTGGATTTAAGATACCAGTCCGGATCGGGGCCTTCGCACGTGCTGTACGTGCCGTCGACGACGACGGCCTGGTCCTCGCCCAGGAAGTTGATGCGCTGCGCCTTGCCCTGCGCATTGTTCATCACCAGCCGGTATTCGGGATGCAGCACCCAGCCTTTACCCGTTTCCAGGTTCAGCTGCAGGGCGTCGCCCTTGTAGCGGTCGCCGAAGCGCCACATCGTGATGTGACCCTCGGCCGTGACCTCGTCCTCGACGCGGCGGTAGCACGCCGTGTCCGCCGTGACGCCGGTGGCGCCGCGCGTGATCTCGACGTTGCGCTCCATGTTCAGGATGCGGTCCGGGCGGCCGCTGAACGACTCGGCGCGCATCGTGATCGGCAGACCCTGCTCGTCGGTGCGGGGGGCAGCCGGTGTCGCCGTTTGCGCATACAGCGGTCCCGCGGCCACGGCCACGAGGGCGGACACAGCGGCGGCAGTTCGCCGCCGCGGGAATGGTAGGGCCGTCATCCAGCTCATGAAAGATCGCGTTGCACCATGGAGGGCGATTGTTTGGATTGAATCCCTTATTATAGGGGAATTCGTGCGGCACGGTCGCGTTAGTCGGCCCAACGGTAATACTTTGGAAGCGCGACGGTGGACCATAACCCTTTGATTTTCAAAGGGAAATGATTTTTACCGATAGATACAATTTTAACAATGGGATCTTTCCCTCCTTAGCCCCGGATGGTCCGATGCGGGTGCAAATGACGTATCATTACACCCGAACCGCCCTGCCCGCGCATGGGCAAACTTACCAACCAGTCACGAACCCGTTCACCGGGACGCTTCATGTCTTCTTCGCCTCAACACGCTCCCTCCGCCTCCGACAAGGATGCCCGCCTCGCCCAGCTGACCGAATGGCTCGTCCCGCTCGACCTGGTCGACGTCGCCAGCCTGCGCCCCGCGGCGGCCGACGCGAGTTTCCGCCGCTACTTCCGTCTCGATGTTGTGCCGGCGCTACGCGACAAGCTGGGTGATACGCTCATCGCCATGGACGCCCCGCCGGAGCGCGAAAACGTGCCCGCGTTCATCCACGTCGACGGCCTGCTGCGCGACGCCGGCGTCACCGTGCCCGCCATCGTGGCCCGCAGTGTGGAAGCCGGCTTCCTGCTGCTGTCCGACCTCGGCACGACGACCTATTTGCAGCGCCTGGACGTCGACAACGCGCCGTTCATGTATTCGGACGCCATCGACGCCCTGATCAAGTTCCAGATGACCAGCCAGGCCGGCGTGCTGCCGGAATTCGACCGCGCGTTCGTCCTGCGCGAGCTGAACCTGTTCCCCGAGTGGTTCATCGAACGCCACCTGGGCGCCAGGCTGAACGACGTCCAGCGCGCCCAGCTGGATAAAGTGTTCGAGGCGATCACGGCGAACGTGCTGGCGCAACAGCAGGTCTACATGCACCGCGATTTCCATTCGCGCAACCTGATGTTCCTCGACCAGGGCAACCCGGGCGTGCTGGATTTCCAGGACGCCGTCTACGGCCCCGTCACCTACGACCTGGCCTCGCTGCTGCGCGACGCCTACATCCAGTGGGACGAGGAATTCGTGCTGGACTGGGTCGTGCGTTACTGGCAAAGCGCGAAGCAGGTCGGCCTGCCCGTCAATCCGGACATCGACGCGTTCTACCGCGACTTCGAATACATGGCCCTGCAGCGCCACCTGAAAATCCTCGGCATCTTCTGCCGCCTGAACTACCGCGACGGCAAATCCCACTACCTGGGCGACCTGCCCACGGTAATCGATTACGTGCGCAAGACCGCCAACCGCTACACCGAACTCAAGCCGCTCCTGCGCCTGCTCGACGCGCTCGAGGACAAGGCGCCGCAGGTCGGCTACACCTTCTGAAGACAAGCCGATGAAAGCCATGATCTTCGCCGCGGGCCGCGGCGAGCGGATGCGTCCGCTGACCGACACCTGCCCCAAGCCCCTGCTCAAGGTGCGGGGCCGTCCCCTCATCACCTGGCACGTGCTGAACCTCGTGCGCGCCGGCATCAAGGACATCGTCATCAACCATTCCCACCTCGGCCACATGATCGAGGAAGAACTGGGTGACGGCAGCCGCTACGGCGCGCGCATCGTCTACTCGCACGAGCCGACGCCGCTGGAAACGGCCGGCGGCATCGCCAACGCCCTGCACCTGCTCGGCGACGAACCGTTCCTGGCCGTCTCCGGCGACATCTACGCGCCCTACTTCGACTTCGAGCAAGTCCTGGACGTGCTGAAGGACCACGACGCCGTCGGCCAGCTCATTCCGACCGAGAAGCGCGACATCGCCTGGCTGTACCTGACGCCGAACCCGTGGCACAACCCGGACGGCGACTTCGGCCTCACGATGTACACCTTGTCCAACGACGGCAACCCGAAGTGGAATTTCGCCGGCATCGGCGTCTATCGTCCTGAAATGTTTGACGGGATCAAGGCGGGCGAGTTCCTGAAATTCGGCCCGCTGATGCGCAAGTTCATTGACCAGGGTCGCGTGGGCGGCGAGATCTACGATGGCCAATGGGTCAACGTGGGCACCGTGCGCCAGCTCGAAGAACTCAACGCGCCACCGGGCTCCGTGGCGAAGGCCGGGGCATGATGGATTACGCGGCACAGTACGGGAAACGGCGAGCGCGCCTGGCCGCGCAGATGCAGCCCGGCAGCGTGGCCGTGCTGCCCACCGCGCCGGAAGTCCTGCGCAACGGCGACAGCGACTATCCCTACCGCCACGACAGTTCGTTCTACTACCTGACCGGCTTCGCGGAGCCGGAAAGCGTGCTGGTACTCGTCGCCGCGCACGGCGACAAGCCGGCCCGCGCCATCCTGTTCTGCCGCGAGAAGAACGTCGAACGCGAGATCTGGGACGGCTACCGCCACGGCCCGGAAGCGGCGCGCACGGCGTTCGGTTTCGACGACGCCTATCCCATCGGCGAACTCGATACGCACATGGCGCGCATCCTCGCCAACGCGCCCGCGCTGTACTACGCGGTGGCGTCGAACGCGGCGCTCGATGCGCAGGTGGCCGGCTGGATCAAGGCCGTGCGCGCGCAAGGCCGCACCGGCACGACGGCGCCCGACACGGTCGTCAACCTGCTGCCGCTGCTGGACGAAATGCGGTTGATCAAGGACGCCGACGAACAGGCGCTGATGCTGCGCGCCGGAGAGATCTCGGGCGGCGCGCACGCGCGCGCGATGCGCGCGGCGCAGCCCGGCATGTTCGAATACGAACTGGAAGCGGAACTGCTGTACGCCTTCCGCAAGCAGGGCGCCCAGTTCCCGGCCTACACGCCCATCGTGGCATCCGGTCCGAACGCCTGCATCCTGCATTACAACGTCAATGACCGGCAGATGCAGGACGGCGATCTCGTGCTGATCGACGCCGGCTGCGAGCTGGATGGCTACGCATCCGACATCACCCGCACGTTCCCGGTGAATGGCCGCTTCACGGACGCCCAGAGGACACTCTACGAGCTCGTACTGGCGGCGCAGGACGCGGCGTTCAAGGCCATCGCGCCGGGCCGGCCGTACGGCGCCTTCCACGAAGCGGCGCTGCGCGTGCTCGCGCAGGGCATGCTGGACCTGGGCCTCATCGACAAGACGAAATACGCCACCGTCGACGACGCCATTGCCGACAAGGCCCACGTCCCGTTCTACATGCACGGCACGGGCCACTGGCTCGGCATGGACGTGCACGACGTGGGCGCCTACCGCGACGTGACGCAGGCCGACAAGCCCTCGCGGCCGCTGCAGGAAGGCATGGTCGTGACGGTGGAACCGGGCATCTACGTGCGCCCGGCCGACGGCGTGCCGGAACGCTTCTGGCACATCGGCATCCGCATCGAGGACGACGTCGTCGTGACCAGGGACGGCTATCGTTTGCTGACGGCGTCCGCGCCGAAGACGGTGGCCGAGATCGAAGCGATCGTGGGGACCACGCATGGCTGAAGACACGCTGTCCGTCGATGTCGCGATCTGCGGCGCCGGCCCGGTCGGCCTCGCGCTGGCCGCATTGATGGCGCGCCGCGGGGTCGACCCGAAGCGCATCGCGCTCGTCGATGCGAAGGCGTTGGGCCAGGCGATCTCCGATCCGCGCTCGATCGCGCTGTCGTGGGGCAGCCGCCAGCTGCTCGTCGACGTGGGCGCGTGGGCCAACGTGCAGCCGCACGCGACGCCGATCCACCAGATCCACGTGTCGCGCCGCGGCCACCTGGGCCGCAGCATGATGGACCGCGCCGAACACGATGTCGACGCGCTGGGCTATGTGGCGCGCTACGGCGACGTCGTCGACGCGCTGGTGCGCGCCTGCGACCGCGCGGGCGTGCAGACCTTGCGCCCCGTGCGCGTGACGGCGCTCGTCGAAGACCGCGACGGCGTCGTGCTCGACCTGGACGATGGCCGCAAGCTCCAAGCGCAGGTGGCCGTGCAGGCCGAAGGCGGCGTGTTCGGCGAACAGGCGGAACGCACCCGGCGGCGCGACTACGTGCAGACCGCGGTCATCGCGCGCGTGTCGTGCAGCCAGGGCATACCGCACCGCGCCTTCGAGCGCTTCACGGACGAAGGACCGCTCGCGCTGCTGCCGCAGGACGGCCCCGATGGCCACCAATATGCGCTCGTGTGGTGCGTGCGGCCGCAACGCGCGCAGCAGTTGCTGGACCTGGGCGAGCCTGAATTCCTGCGCCAGCTGGGCGACGCGTTCGGCGAACGTCTCGGCACCTTTACGCGCGCATCGGAACGGGCGGCGTTTCCGCTCGGGCTGAATGCGGATCCGCGCTTCTCGGCGCGCACGGTCGCGATCGGCAACGCGGCGCAAACGCTGCATCCGGTCGCGGGCCAGGGACTGAATCTCGGCCTGCGCGATGCGGCCGTGCTCGCGCGCTTATTGGCTCGATCCCTGGCGCACGGGATCGAGCACGACGGAGGCATCGCGGACGCGTTGTTCCGCTTCGCCGAGGAACGTGCGCGCGACCGCGGCGCCATCATCCGCACGACGGATGCGATGGCGCGCGTGTTCGCGAACACGGGGCCGCTGCAGCCGCTGTTCGGGCTCGCATTGGCCGCTTTAGATACCGTCAAACCAGCGCGGATGCTGCTGGCCGAACTGATGATGTTCGGGCGGCGGTAGGGTGGGCTCCCCGAGCCCACGCGACGGCCGACTTGGACGCATGCGTCACGCGTGGGCACAGGGTGCCCACCCTACTCGACGGCTTTCACCATCGACTCGATCACCTTCTTCGCATCGCCGAACACCATCATCGTGTTCGGCTGGTAGAACAGATCGTTGTCCAGCCCCGCATACCCGGACGCCATCGACCGCTTGTTGACGATGATGCTCTTGGCCTTGTAGGCCTCGAGGATCGGCATCCCCGCGATCGGCGATTTCGGGTCCTTCGCGGCCGGGTTCACGACGTCGTTCGCACCCAGCACGAGCACCACGTCCGTCTGGCCGAATTCGCCGTTGATGTCTTCCATCTCCGCGACCTGGTCGTACGGGACTTCCGCTTCGGCCAGCAGCACGTTCATGTGGCCCGGCATGCGGCCCGCCACCGGGTGGATCGCGTAGCGCACCTGCACGCCGTGTTCCGTCAGCTTGTCGACCAGTTCCTTCACCGTGTGCTGGGCGCGCGCCACGGCGAGGCCGTAGCCCGGCACGATGATGACGGATTCCGCGTTCTGCAGGATGAACGCCGCGTCTTCCGGCGAGCCCGATTTGACGGGGCGCTGTTCCTTCGCGCCGCCGCTGTCGCTGGCAGCCGCCTCGCCGCCGAAGCCGCCCAGGATCACGTTGAAGAACGAGCGGTTCATCGCCTTGCACATGATGTACGACAGGATCGCGCCCGACGAGCCCACCAGCGAGCCCGCGATGATCAGCATCGAGTTGTTCAGCGAGAAGCCGATGCCGGCCGCCGCCCAGCCGGAGTACGAGTTCAGCATCGACACGACGACGGGCATGTCCGCGCCGCCGATCGGGATGATGATCAGCACGCCCAGGATGAACGACAGCACGGCCATCACGATGTAAGGCGTCCATGCCGGTGCGGCGCCGTCCGAAAAGCAGAACGCGAGGCCCAGGCCGACGATGGCGAGGGCGACGACCAGGTTGATCATGTGCTGGCCCGGGTAGCGCACGGGCGCGCCCTGGAACAGCCGGAATTTGTATTTACCGGCCAGCTTGCCGAACGCGATCACGGAACCGGAGAACGTGACGGCGCCGACGAACGTGCCGATGAAGAGTTCCAACCGGTTGCCGAACGGGAGCCCTTCGCCGCGCGCGGCGATGTTGAAAGCCCACGGCTCCGACACGGCCGCGATGGCGATGCACACCGCGGCAAGGCCGATCAGCGAGTGCATCGCGGCGACCAGCTCCGGCATCTTGGTCATCTCGACGCGCTTCGCGGCCACGGCACCGATCGCGCCGCCGACCACGACGCCCAGCAGCACGAGGCCGAAGCCCATGCCGCCCGTCTGCATCTGCTCCTTCAGCTTGAACATCAGGGCGATGGTCGTGATGACGGCGATGCCCATGCCCGTCATGCCGAACGCGTTGCCCATGCGCGCGGTCGACGGCGAGGACAAACCCTTCAAGGCCTGGATGAAGCACACGGACGCCACGAGGTACAAGAGCGTCACGACGTTCATGCTGATCATGTTCATGCGGCCTCCTTGGCATGGACGGCGCCGGCGGCATCCTTCGCGGCAGGCAGCCCCTTCGCTTTCGGTTCCTTCTTCTTGAACATCTCCAGCATGCGCTGGGTGACGAGGAAGCCGCCGAACACGTTCACGGCGGCCAGCGCGACGGCGATGGTGCCGGCGACTTGCCCCGTCAGGCCTTCCGTCAGGCCGGCCGCCAGCATGGCGCCGACGATGATGATGGCCGATACGGCGTTCGTCACCGCCATCAGCGGCGTGTGCAGCGCGGGCGTGACGGTCCACACGACGTGGTAGCCGACGTAGATCGCCAGCACGAAGATGATCAGGTTGATGATGGTATGGCTGATTTCCATGGCGTCTCCCCCTTCTATTTGCGTAACACGTCGCCATCGATGGCGACCAGCACCGCGCGCACGATCTCGTCCTCGCGGTCGATGACGAGCTTCCCGTCCTTGTCGATCACGAGCTTCAGGAAGTCCAGCACGTTGCGCGCGTACAGGGCCGACGCGTCGGCCGCGACCAGCGCCGGCAGGTTCGGCTCGCCGATGATCGTCACGCCGTGCTTGACGACCGTCTTGCCGAGTTCCGTCAGCGGGCAGTTGCCGCCCTGTTCGATGGCCATGTCGACGATCACGGAGCCCGGTTTCATCGCGCGCACCGTCTCTTCCGCGATGAGCACGGGCGCCTTGCGGCCCGGGATCAGCGCAGTCGTGATGACGATGTCCGCCAGCTTCGCGCGCTCGTGCACGAGTTCCGCCTGGCGGCGCATCCAGTCGGCCGGCATCGGGCGCGCATAGCCACCGACACCTTTCGCGATCTCGCGTTCCTCGTCCGTGAGGAACGGGACGTCGATGAACTTGGCGCCCAGCGATTCCACCTGCTCCTTCACGGGCGGACGCACGTCGGACGCCTCGATGACGGCGCCCAGGCGCTTCGCGGTCGCGATGGCCTGCAGGCCGGCGACGCCCACGCCCATGATCAGCACGCGCGCCGCCTTCACGGTGCCGGCGGCAGTCATGAGCATCGGCATGAAGCGCTGGTACGCGTTGGCGGCCATCATCACCGCCTTGTAGCCGGCGATGTTGGCCTGCGACGACAGCACGTCCATCGACTGGGCGCGCGTGATCCGGGGCGCCGCTTCGAGCGCGAACGCCGTCAAGCGCTGCTGGGCCAGCGCGGCCAGGTTGTCGGTATCGAACGGGTTCAGCATGCCGACGAGGGCGGCGCCCGGTTTCATCAGCGCGCGTTCCTGGGCATCCGGGCTGCGCACTTTGAGGACGAGGTCGGCCCCGAGGGCGTCTTCCGCCGTACCGATGCGGGCGCCGGCGGCGACATAGGCATCGTCGATCGCGGCAGCGTGAAGGCCGGCGCCCGACTGCACGATGACTTCGTGCTGGGCGGCCAGCTTCTTGACGGTTTCGGGAGTTGCTGCGACACGCGTTTCGCCCGGCCTCGATTCGGCCGGCACACCAATTCTCATGATGCCTCCGTGTAGTTAATTAACTGTCTACAATCTAGCATGTAATACACCCGATCAATACAGATAGTGGTTTTTCAGAAACAGATAAGCGATTTTCATAGCGCATACCATTGCAACCTAGACAAATCTCGCCTCGTTTTGTCGTATATCAATAAGTTTCCTTGACTCGAACTGTTGCGGCGCAGCGTGCGCCCGAGCAACGCACGTTCCATCAAGGTAGAATGTCGGCTCACTACAAGGACGCGCATGACCCATACCTTCAGACCGTCAGTCACCGTCGCCGCGATCATCGAGCGCGATGGCCGCTTTCTGTTGATCGAAGAAGAAACCAGCGACGGCATCCGCCTGAACCAGCCCGCCGGCCACCTCGACCCCCACGAATCGCTTGAACAGGCGGTGATCCGCGAGGCGATGGAAGAGACGGCGCACGAGTTCATCCCGGAAGCCCTCGTCGGCATGTATCTGTCGCGTTACCACTCGAAATCGCGCGGGCACGACGTGACGTATTTGCGCTTCACGTTCTGCGGCAAGGCCGGCAGGCAGTACGACCAGGCACTGGACCACGGCATCCTGCGCACGCTGTGGCTCACGCGCGACGAACTGGCCGCGTGCCAGGAGCGCCACCGCAGCCCCATCGTACTGCGCTGCGTGGACGATTACCTGGCGGGCAAGCGCACCCCGCTGGACCTGCTGTACACGGACCACTCGGTGTATAACAGCGGGCTAACCATCAAACCGGACGTAACCTGAAGCTATGCACAAAAAGAAAGTCGTGATCGGGATGTCGGGCGGCGTCGACTCCTCGGTCGCGGCCTGGATGTTGAAGGAACAGGGCTATGAAGTCGTCGGCCTGTTCATGAAGAACTGGGAAGACGACGACGATTCCGAATACTGTTCCACGCGCCAGGACTGGATCGACGCGGCCAGCGTGGCCGACGTCGTCGGCGTGGACATCGAGGCGGTCAATTTCGCCGCCGAATACAAGGACCGCGTGTTCGCGGAATTCCTGCGCGAGTACCAGGCCGGCCGCACGCCGAACCCGGACGTGCTGTGCAACGCCGAGATCAAGTTCAAGGCCTTCCTCGACCACGCGATGAAGCTGGGCGCCGATTTGATCGCGACCGGGCACTATGCGCGCGTGCGCCAGAACGTCTCGACCGGCAAGTTCGAGCTGTTGAAAGCGCTCGATTCGACCAAGGACCAGAGCTACTTCCTGCACCGCCTGAACCAGGCGCAGTTGTCGAAATCGCTGTTCCCGCTGGGCGAGATCGCCAAGACGGAAGTGCGCAAGATCGCGGAAAAGCTGAACCTGCCGAACGCGGCGAAAAAGGATTCGACCGGCATCTGCTTCATCGGCGAGCGCCCGTTCCGCGAATTCCTCGGGCGCTACCTGCAGCACAAGCCGGGCCCGATGAAACTCGATAACGGCCAGACCGTGGGCGAGCACGTGGGCCTGTCGTTCTACACGCTGGGCCAGCGCAAGGGCATCGGCATCGGCGGCCTGAAGTCGCACAAGAATGCGGACGGCACGAGCGAGCCGTGGTTCGTGGCGCGCAAGGACATCGCCACCAACACGCTGTACATCGTGCAGGGCCACGATCACCCGTGGCTGCTGTCGGAGCGTCTCGGCGCGGGCCAGGCCAGCTGGATCGCGGGCGAACCTCCGGAGCCCCGTCCACTGTCGGCCAAGACGCGCTACCGCCAGACCGACGTGCCGTGCACGGTGACGCCGGAAGGCCTCGATCGCTTCGCGCTCGACTTCACCGACCCGCAATGGGCCGTGACGCCGGGCCAGTCGGCCGTGCTGTACGACGGCGACGTCTGCCTGGGCGGCGGCATCATCGATACGGCGAGCGCCGTCTGATTGTTGCGTTCATCCCGCAGTTGCGGCATTTTTGTGCGCGATTGTCATTTGTCCATCGTATCTGACACAAAAATGTCGTAATCTCTCGTTATATTGCCACATGGAAATTAACGAGAGATATCATGGCTGAAGACATCAACAACGCGACCGAAGTGCTGTCGTTCCGCCTGGGCGGCGAGGAATACGCCATCAGCATCCTGAAGGTCCAGGAAATCCGCGGCTACGACGCCGTCACGCGCATCGCCAACGCGCCCGAATACCTGAAGGGCGTCGTCAACCTGCGCGGCAGCATCGTGCCGATCGTCGACATGCGCATCAAGTTCAACGTGGGCGCGCCGACCTATGACGCGTTCACCGTCGTGATCGTCCTGAACATCAACAAGCACACGATCGGCATGGTGGTGGACAGCGTCTCGGACGTCGTCACGCTGACGCCGGACCAGATCAAGCCGGCCCCGGACCTGGGCGCCACCGTGTCGGGCGAATACCTGCGCGGGCTGGGCACCGTCGACGAGCGCATGCTCATCCTGCTCGATATCGACAAGCTGCTCGGGTCGGAAGAGATGGGGTTGCTGGCCGCTGCGAAGGACGCGGCGTAAAAATGCCGTCGCCCCCGCGAAGGCGGGGGGCCAAGTTTTAAGCGTATCGAAACGCATGCAAAATTGGGTCCCCGCCTGCGCGGGGACGACGTTGGTTTAAGCTGGCATTGCGTTAGCTTGCCCCCGTCGCTCAACCCACTGCACAAACGCCTGCGGCGCCAGCGGCCGCGCATACAGATAGCCCTGCGCTTCGTCGCAATCCACCTCCTTCAGCACATCCACGACATCCGCCGTCTCCACGCCTTCCGCCACCACGCGGTGCCCCAGGTCGTGCGACAGCTTGATCATCGCCGCCACCAGTGAGCGCTTGCGCTCGTCCCGTTCGATACCGCGCACGAACGACTGGTCGATCTTGACCACCTGCGCCGGCAGGCTTTGCAGATAGGCCAGGCTGCTGTAGCCCGTGCCGAAATCGTCGATCGCGAGCCGCACGCCGGCCGCATCCAGCGCCTGCAGGGTGGCCTCGGCCAGCCGCGGGTTCTTCATCAGCGCACTCTCCGTGATCTCCAGCGCGAGGCTCGATGCCGGCAGGCCGTGGCGGCGCAGGCCGTCGACGATGCGCTCGCAGAAGTCCGGCTCCAGCAGGTTCACGGCCGACACGTTGACGGCCACCTGCAGTTCGATACCCGCTTCCCACCACGCCGCCAGCTGGCGCAGCGCCGTCTCCACGACCCAGCGCGTGGTCGCGCGCACCATCGACGTCTGCTCGACGATGGGAATGAACTCGGCCGGCGACACGTCGCCGAACGTCGGATGCGTCCAGCGCAGCAGCGCTTCCGCGCCGATGCACGCACCGCTGTCCAGGTCGACCTTGGGCTGGTACACGAGCCGCAGCTGGCCGCTGTTCTCGAGCGCCGCGCCGAATTCGTTGATGAGCCAGAAGCGGCGCCGGTACACGGCGTCCTGCTCCCGCGAGAACACGGACACGCCGCGGTCCATCTCGAACGCGTGGTGCGCCGCCGAGTGCAGGTTGCGCAGCAGGTCCGCGCACGCGGTGGGGCCGATCTGGAACGGCACGATGCCCACCGTCGCCGTCGTCACGAAGCGCGACGTCACCGATTGCGCGCGCTGGCGCAGCCAATCTTCCAGGTCCGCGCAGAACCCATCCAGCTCGGTGCCGGCCGGCGCGACGAAGGCGAATTCCGTCGCGCCGATGTGGTACACGGTACCCGTTTTTCCGATCGTCGAGTCCAGCATGCGCACGGCCTCGCCGACGATCTCGTCCTGGTAGGACGCCCCCATCGCGCGCATCGCGTTGCCCAGCTGCTCCGGGCTCGCCAGGTTCACGAGCGCGGCGAGACGGTGTTCGCCACGCGGGCTGTCCATGTTGAGGTCCTTGAAATCGTCGAGGAACTGCGTGCGGTTCGGCAGGCCGCTGACGGCGTCGACGCGGCCCAGCGCATGCTGCAGCTCGATCTGTTCCATCACCATCGCCGCGAGGTCGATCAGCGCCACGCGCTCGGCGTCCGTGATCGTGCGCGGGCTCGGGCCCAGCACGCACATCGCGCCCAGGCACCAGCCGTCGCGCGTGACGAGCGGCGCGCCCGCGTAGAAACGCACGCCCGACGCGGTCAGCACGCTGTCGTGATAGCACGCTTCCAGCTGCAGGTCCTCGATGACCAGCAGCGCGCGCTCGTCGGCCACCTGCCCGCACGGCGCCTTCATGCGCGGGATCGAGTCGCGCTCGACGCCCACGCGCGACTTGAACCACTGGCGGTTGCTGTCCGTCAGCGACACGGCCGCGATGGGCAGCCCGAACAACTGGGCGGCCATGCGGGTGATGCGGTCGAAGGCCTCGCTCGGGGGCGTGTCGAGCAGGTTCAGCTTGCGCAACACATCGAGACGGGCGGCTTCGCCACGCGGGCGGAGGTGGGGTCAGGGGCATGGTTGCCTTCAGTGATTTGACGGATTTGACTAATTCATTGGATTCTGATCGGCAAATTCCCTACGGTCAACAAATAATTCAGTCATATAATCAAATACTTGCCGAATACACGGGAAAGCAACAAATCAAATCCGTCAATTTTATTGATGAGTGACACACATGCAAGGAGAATGCCGTGAGCTGCACGTGCGCTTCTACGCCGGCGTGCCGCTGGCCGATGCGGGCGGCCATGCGCTCGGCACGCTGTGCGAGCTGGACCGCGAGCCGCGCCGCCTGCGCGCGCGCGCAGTCAGGGCATTGCAGGAACCGGCGGCCAGCGCCGCGGAGGAGCTGCGGCGCCGCACCTGAAGGTCAAGGCCCGCGGTGCTTCTTGACGATGGAGATGACGGTATTGCGGATCGTGCGCAGCACCGTGTCGGCCTTGAACGGCTTGACGATGAAGCCGTGCACGCCGGCCGCGACCGCGGCCTGGATGGCGGGTGCGTCGAGCGAGCCGGAGACCATGAAGATCAGCGTCTTGGGCAGTTGCGCGCGCAGCTGGTCGACGGCGTCCCGGCCATCCTCGAACTGGTCGCGCGCGATGCAGAAGATGTGCGGCTGGTGCTTGAGCGCGAGCGCGAACCCGGCCGCCGCCGTATGGGCCTGGCCGGCCACGTCGTAGCCGCCATCCGTCAGCACCGTGTTGAGGAGGCCGCGCGCCACCGCGCTGCCGTCGACGATGATCGCCTTGAGCATCGATTTCCTTTCTTCAGCCTGACTCGTAGGCCAGCATGTTCCACGTGACGCCCAGCCGCACGTCGGTCTTCAGTTGTACCAGCTTGCGCGACACCTCGAGGATCTCGCGCTCCGCGCGCAGGCGTTCGCCCAGCGGCGTCTTGAGGATGCCGGCGCCGGCCATGACGGCGTCCAGGTCGCCGTACGCATTCAGCAGCCGCGCCGCCGTCTTCATGCCGATCTTCGACACGCCCGGCACGCCGTCGGTCGGGTCGCCCATCAGCGCCAGCAGGTCGTGCAGGCGCTCGGGCGCGACGCCGAACTTGTTGCGCACCCAGGCGTCGTCGTGCCACTCGCCCTTGAAATGATCCCACACGAGCGCGCCGTGTGCGATCAGCGGGTGCAGGTCCTTGTCGGTGGTGGCGACGACGGCGTCGCCGCGCCCTTCCGCCAGCCAGCGCATCACGCCCGTGCCGATCACGTCGTCGGCCTCGACCTCGGGCAGTATCAGCACGTGCAGCCCGACACTGCGCAGGCGGTCGTGGAATGCCGGCAGCGCCTCGCGCAGCACGCCCGGCATGGGCGCCCGACCTTCCCGGTAGCGCGGATACAGCGCGTGCCGCCATGTGGCGCCGCCGTAGTCGAACGCGGCCAGCACGTGCGTGGGCGCGTGCGCTTCCAGCAGGTTGCGGAACGACGAGAACGCGTGGCGCAGGGCGATGCTCGCCTTGAGGTCGGAGTCCGGCTCGGGACTCGCCTCGTACACGCGCCGCACGATGTTCAGGCCGTCGATGGCCAGCAGCTTCGCCATGTATCTCTTACTTTACAAAGTCGTATTGCCCGCCGCGTTCGAGCGCGCGCTTGTAGGCCGGGCGCGCGTGGATCTTGTCGAGGAAGGCGACGAGGTTCGGATATTGTGCATCCAATCCTCCGCGCGCGGCTGCGGCTTCCAGCGGAAAGCTGATCTGGATGTCGGCGGCGGAAAACCCGTCGCCCGCGAACCACGTGCGCTTGCTTAATTCTCCCTCCAGGTACGCCAGGTGCTGGCGGATCTGCGGCAGCACGTAGCTGCTCTTGACCTTGTTCGAGATGGCCTTGGCGATCGGGCGCACGAAGAACGGCGCCGGGCTCTTCTCCACTTCGTCGAACACGAGTTTCAACAGCAGCGGCGGCATCGCCGAGCCTTCCGCGTAGTGCAGGAAGTACGTGTAGCGCAGCCGCTCGGGCGTGCCGGGCTGCGGTGCCAATGCGGGGGCGTAGCGGTCGACGAGGTATTCGACGATCGCGCCCGATTCGGCCACGATCGTGTCGCCGTCCTGGATCACGGGCGACTTGCCGAGCGGGTGCACGGCGCGCAGCTCGGGCGGCGCCAGCATCGTCTTCGGATCGCGCTGGTATTTCCTGATCTCGTAGTCCAGGCCCAGTTCTTCCAGCAGCCACAGGATGCGCTGGGAGCGCGAGTTGTTCAGGTGATGGACGACGATCATCAGCGTGTACCAGGATGGGAAAGGCGGTAGCTTAGCATTCTTGCGTGCCGACAAGAAGCAAACCGACAACATACTCGAGGGAAGATAGCCCATATATGTCTGGAAAGATCAGCTCCCAGACCATTTGCAAGACTATAAAAGAACGTTGTAGCGATGCCGCGTCAATGCATGAAATTTGACGAAGTTCACGAATTACGGGCTTCATCCAACGCTTCCCTGATTACACTCCATGTGACTTTCCACAAATCAATTCACGCTCATGAACTTTCGTCAACTCGGCATCCGCAGCAAGCTCGTGCTCAGCATGGGCGTGTGCCTGCTCGTCTTCATCGCCATTTCCTCCACCTTGTCCATTTCGATGACGAGCGCGCAGATGCGCGAGCGCGTCGTCGACAATGAATTGCCGGCCCAGGTCAGCGCCATCCGCAACGACATCCAGCGCCAGATCGCGGAACCCGCCGCGATCTCGCAGACGCTGGCGAACAACACCTTCCTGCAGGCGTGGGAAGACGCCGGCAATCCGGACGACGGCCTCGCCGCGTGGACCGCGCAGTCCAAGCGCCTGTTCGAGGCCAACCACGCGGCCTCCGTGTTCTGGGTGTCGGACACGACGTCGAAATACTTCACCGAAAAAGGGTTCGACCGCGCGATCGACAAGAAGTCGGACAAGGATGCGTGGTTCAAGAAATTCCTCGACAGCGGTGTGTCCTATTCGCTCAACCTCGACAAGGATGGCACCACGGGCGTCTACACGCTGTTCATCGACTCGCGCGTGCAGACGCCGGGCGGCAAGCTGGCGATCGCCGGCCTGGGCCTGTCCGCCGAAGCGCTGGCGAACAGCATCCGCAACTACCGTCTCGGCAAATCCGGCTACGTCTACCTGGTGAGCAACGACGGCACGCTGCTGGTCCACCGCGACCGCAGCCTGCTCGACGGCCACCACACCCTCGACAAGCAGCCCGGCTTCACGCCCGCACTCGTACGTTCGCTGCTGGGCAAGCAGGCATTCGCGTCGAGCCGCTACGACGCGCCGGCGGGCCGCCAGTTCGTCGCCTCGTCGTATGTGCCGGAGCTGAACCTGTACGTCGTGGCCGAGGTGCCGGAGGCCGAAGTGCTCGGCAACATCGGACAGACGGCGGCGGTGTCCGCCATCGTTGCGGCCCTCGTCGGCGGTGCCGTCGGTCTCGCCGCGATCTGGTTCGTCGCGGGCGCCATCTCGGCGCCGGTGATGGGCGCGGCCGGCATGCTGGGCGAGATCGCCGACGGTGAAGGTGACCTGAGCCGCCGTCTGCAGGCGGACGGCGAGGACGAAGTCGGCAAGCTGGCGCAGGCGTTCAACCGCTTCGTCGGCTCGCTGAGCGGCACGATCGGCAAGGTGCGCGACAGCAGCCATGTGATCGCCGGCGCGACCGAGGAAATCGCACGCGGCAACCTGGACCTGTCGGCGCGCACGGAAGCGCAGGCGTCGAGCATCGAAGAGACGGCGGCCGCGATGGAAGAATTGACGACCACCGTGCGCCACAACGCCGAGCATGCGATGGAAGCGAACCGCCTCGTGTCCGAGACGGCGCAGTCGGCCGAGAAAGGCGGCGCCGTCGTGGCGGAAGTCGTGCGCACGATGGGCGCCATCACGCAAAGCTCGCGCAAGATTTCCGAGATCATCGGCGTCATCGACGGCATCGCCTTCCAGACCAATATCCTCGCGCTGAACGCAGCCGTGGAAGCCGCGCGCGCGGGCGAACAGGGCCGCGGCTTCGCCGTCGTCGCGGGCGAGGTGCGCACCCTGGCGCAGCGCTCGGCGGCGGCATCGAAAGAGATCCGCCAGCTGATCCTCGACTCCGTCGCCAAGGTCGACGCGGGCAGCGCGCTGGCGGACGGCGCGGGCCAGGCGATGGAAGCGATCGTCACGTCGGTGCGCCGCGCGGAAGTGCTGATGCGCGACATCGCGGCGTCCAGCCAGGAACAGAGTACGGGCATCGCGCAGGTCAACCAGGCGATCGCGCAGATGGACGACGCGACGCAGCAGAACGCGGCCCTCGTCGAAGAAGCCGCCGCCGCCGCGGCCGCGCTGCAGGAACAGGCGCGCGAGCTGGATGCCGTCGTCAGCACGTTCAAGCTGGCCGCAAGCACGCCCGCGCTCGCCGCACCGGCAGGCCGCAAGCTCCTGTCTGCCTGATCCTCCCGGCCGGTTCCCACCGGCCATTTCTTCAAACCGGGGTCAGAGCCCGTTTTTGGGAAATTTCCAAAAACAGGGCTCTGACCCCGGTGTTTTGGTGGCGCGTTTGCAGACTTTTCCACGGTTCGGTACCATGCTCTGTTGCAATCTTTATCCAAGGTTGCTCACTCAACCGTCCCGTGGAGACCAATCCGATGCCGCGTTACCGCCTGCCGTCCCTGTCCGTCCTTTCCCTCGTGCTTGCCGCCGCCTTCGCCAGCGCCGCGCACGCCCAGACGTCACCGATGGCGCCGGATATCCCGGCCGGAAAATTCGAGACGACGGTCCCGAACGCCGACTACGTCAAGCAGGACGTCATGATCCCGATGCGCGACGGCGTCAAGCTGCATACCGTGATCGTGATCCCGAAGAGCATCGCGGAAGGCAAGGCGCCGATCATGCTGACGCGCACGCCGTACAACGCGTCGGGCCGCGCGGGCCGCATGAAGAGCCCGCACATCACGTCGATTCTCGGCGACGGCGACGATGCCTTCATCGAGAACGGCTATATCCGCGTGTTCCAGGACGTGCGCGGCAAGTACGGTTCCGAAGGCGACTACGTGATGACGCGCCCGGTGCGCGGCCCGCTGAACAACACGCAAGTCGACCACACGACCGATGCCTACGACACGATCGACTGGCTGATCAAGAACATCCCGCAATCGAACGGCAAGGTCGGCATGGTCGGCTCGTCCTACGAAGGTTTTACCGTGCTGATGGCCCTCGTCGACCCGCACCCCGCGCTGAAGGCCGCCGTGCCGATGAGCCCCATGGTCGACGGCTGGCGCGGCGACGACTGGTTCCACAACGGCGCGTTCCGCAACCCGAACCTCGCCTACATCGCCAGCCAGAACGCGGCGCGCGGCGAAGGCGAGAAGATCGTCACCGGCATCAACGACGACTACGACGCCTGGCTGCGCGCGGGCTCCACGTCCGACTTCGCGCACCTCTACGGCGTCGACCAGCTGAACTTCACGAAGAAGCTGTTCGAGCATCCGGCCTACGACAGCTACTGGCAGGAGCAGGCACTGGACAAGATCCTCGCCAGGCGTCCGCTGGCCGTGCCGACGATGACCGTCGTCGGCCGCTGGGACCAGGAAGACATCTACGGCGCCTATGCGACCTATGCCGCCGTCGAGCCGCAGGATAAACTGAATTCGCTGGTGGTGGGCCCGTGGCGCCACAGTGGCGTCAACTACGAAGGCTCGACGCTGGGCGCGCTGAAATTCACGGGCGACACCGCGCGCGAATTCCGCCGTGAAGTCATGCTCCCGTTCTTCAACCAGTACCTGAAGGATGGCGCGCCCGCGTTCGACACGCCGCCCGTGTGGTCGTACCAGACCGGCGTCAATCGCTGGCGCCGTCTCGACCAGTGGCCGCTCGTGCCGGCCTCTACGCCGCTGTACCTGAAGCCGGGCTTCGGCCTCGCCTTCGAGAAGGCGCAGGGCAAGGCCGACAAGACGGCCGCGTTCGACGAATACGTGTCCGACCCGGCGAAACCGGTGCCGTTCGTGCCCCGTCCCGTGCACATGACCGACGCCAGCGTGTGGAAGCCGTGGCTCGTGACGGACCAGCGCAGCTATTCGGACCGCCCGGACGTGCTGACCTACACGACCGCCCCGCTCACCGCGCCGCTGCAGCTGGCCGGCCAGCCGATGGTCGACCTGTACGCGTCGACGTCGGGCACGGACAGCGACTGGGTCGTCAAGCTGATCGACGTGTACCCGGACGAAGTCGCGGCGCAGCCCGAGATGGGCGGCTACCAGCTGCCGATCGCGATGGACATCTTCCGCGGCCGCTACTACCAGGGCCTGGACAAGCCGGCCGCGATCCCCGCGAACAAGGCCGAGCGCTATCGCTTCGCGCTGCCGAACGTCGACCACGTGTTCCTGCCGGGCCACCGCATCATGGTGCAGATCCAGTCCAGCTGGTTCCCGCTGTACGACCGCAACCCGCAGACGTTCGTGCCGAACATCTTCTACGCCAAGCCGGGCGATTATCGCAAGGCGACGCAGCGCATCTATCACGCGCCGGGGCTGGAGAGCGCGATCGAGCTGCCGGTGGTGCAGGCAGGGAAGTAATTCATGCACTGTGGCTGAGCGGCGACACATATGTTAAATCCATAGGACTTTCGTGGACGGCAAGGTAGGCTGTCGTCTGTCGCGCTTGTTGATTCCCGAGGTCCTGCCCATGAAGTTCCCCGTCACCGCCGGCGCCCTGCTGCTGGCCAGCACAATCGCCCACGCCCAGACATCCCACTGGGCCTTCAGCTACACCGGCTTCCACGACCAGGAAGCCGCCGCCTTCCTGCCCGACCTGCGCATCGACGGGTCGTTCACCGGCGTCGACGCCAACGGCGACGGTGTCCTCGAACGGGGCGAGCTGACGTCGCTGCTGGTCGACGCGAAGGACTACGTGGCCTGCGCGGCGGGCAGCAATACCTATTACCACTGCGACGCCGACAGCTTCCGCTTCTCCGCGGAGAGCGGCCTGTCGTTCGGCATCAGCGAATATTCCAGCGATCCGGAAGGCCTGAACGGCGGCGGCCACTTCGTCACGACCGGGCAGATGGTCTACGACTACCAGTTCAACCCGTACGGCGGTTCGGAACACCACCTGCTCTGGACGGACGGCACGACATTCACGATGTCGGCCGCCCTGCCCGGCACGGAATCGGTGCCGGCCGTGCCGGAAGCGCCCACGTGGGCGATGCTGCTGGCGGGCCTGAGCGGCATCGGACTGTGGCGCCGCCGGCGCGCCTGATTTCCGCGGTTTGCCCTAGACTGGGGGCATGGGCGCAATCTACATCGGCATCTCGGGCTGGCGTTACGAACCATGGCGCGGGGTGTTTTATCCGCCCGGCCTCGCGCAGGCGCGCGAGCTGGAATATGCGTCGCGCTTCCTGCCCACCATCGAGATTAACGGCTCGTTCTACTCGCTGCAGCGCCCATCCAGCTATGCGGCGTGGTACGACGCGACCCCGCCCGGCTTCATGTTCGCCGTGAAGGGCAACCGCTTCCTCACCCACATGCTCAAGCTGCGCGGCATCGAGACGCCGCTCGCCAACGTGCTCGCGTCCGGCGTGTTCGCGCTGCGCGAAAAACTCGGGCCGTTCCTGTGGCAGTTCCCGCCGCAGCTGCGCTTCGATGCCGACAAGGTCGAACACTTCCTGTCCCTGCTCCCGCACGACACGGGCCATGCGCTTGCCATCGCGCGCGCCCACGACGAGAAGCTCGCTGGCCGCGCGCTGCTCGACATCGACGCCGTGCGCCCGCTGCGCCACGCCGTCGAAGTGCGGCACGAGAGCTTCCGCGACCCGGCCTTCCTCGCGCTGCTGCGCAAGTACAACGTGGCGCTGGTGGTGGCCGATACGGCCGGCAAATGGCTGGAAGTGGATGACGTGACGGCGGACTTCGTCTACATCCGCCTGCACGGCGAGCACGAACTGTATGCGAGCGGGTACGAGGACGAATCGCTGGAACGCTGGGCCGCGCGCATCCGCGCTTGGGCGCAGGATGGGGATGTGTACTGCTACTTCGACAACGACATCAAGGTCAGGGCGCCGTTCGATGCGAAGCGGTTGATGGAAATGCTGGACCTGCGCTGGCGCGAATCGTAGGCGTAACGCGTGGGCGGAGGGCCGCCCACCCTACGAATGGATCTTGATGATCTTGCGCCCTTTTGCATCCTTCTCCGGCAGCGGCTCGGTCTCGCACGTGCCGCAGGTATCGCACCCGCTGCCGCAGCTGGAATCCGTGCCGAGCCACTTCACGAAACGCCCCTTGCCGGTGCCGCCCGACAGCTTGTAGACGAGCTTTTCGCGCCACGCCTTGGGCAGGTACTTGACCGCCGCATACAGCGCGGCGACGGCGACGATGACTGCGACGACCAGGTACTGGATCATGATCAGCTCCCCAGCACGGCCCGTGCGATGTGGAAAGTCAGGAACGAGGCCGTGTACGCGAGCGCGAACATGTAGCCGGCCATCAGGAATGCGTAACGCACGCTGCCCGTTTCGCGGCGCACGACGGACAGGGTCGACAGGCACTGCGGCGCGAACACGTACCACGCGAGCAGCGACAGCGCGGTCGGCAGGCCCCACGACGCGGCGATGATCGGCGTCAGCGAGCTGGCCACGTCCTCGCCGCCGCCCGACAGCGCGTACACCGTGCCCAGCGCGCCGACGGCCACTTCGCGCGCGGCCATGCCCGGCACGAGCGCGATGCAGATCTGCCAGCCGAAGCCGATCGGTTCGAACACGACGGCCAATGCGCGGCCCAGCATGCCCGCGATGCTGTAGTAGATCGGCGGGTGCGTCGCGCCTTCCGGTGCGCCCGGGAAGCTGGACAGGAACCAGACGAGCACCATCAGGGTGAGGATCACGGTGCCGACGCGGGTGATGAAGATGCGCGCGCGTTCCCACAGCCCCAGCGCCAGGTTGTGCAGGTGCGGCCAGTGGTAGGCCGGCAGTTCCAGCATCAGCGGCTGGTGGCCCTTGGCGCCCATCGTGCGCTTGAACACCCAGGCGACGGCCATCGCGCTGATGATGCCGGCAGCGTACAGCAGGAACAGCACCATGCCCTGCAGGTTGATGCCGCCGGCCAGTTCGCGGTTCGGGATGAACGCGGCGATCACGAGCGCATACACGGGCAGGCGCGCGGAACACGTCATCAACGGCGCGATCATGATCGTGACGAGGCGGTCGCGCGGATTCTGGATCGTGCGCGCGGCCATCACACCGGGAATCGCGCAGGCGAACGACGACAGCAGCGGGATGAACGCGCGGCCCGAGAGGCCGACGCCGCCCATCATGCGATCGAGCAGGAACGCGGCGCGCGGCAGGTAGCCGCAATCCTCCAGCACGAGGATGAACAGGAACAGGATCAAAATCTGCGGCAGGAACACGAGCACGCTGCCGACGCCGCCCAGGATACCCTCGACGATCAGGCTGCGCAGCGGGCCATCGGCCATGGCACCGCCGACCCACTGGCCGATGGCGTCGACCCCGTTCTTGATCAGGTCCATCGGCACGGCGGCCCAACTGAACACGGCCTGGAAAATCAGGAACATCGTGGCCGCGAGGATGACCGGGCCGATCACCGGGTGCAGCACGACGTGGTCGATCTGCTCGCTCAGGTTGCCCTTGTCGTTGTCGAAGCTGACCGTCGCGTCGATGATGCGGCGCACCTCGCGCTGGGTCTCCTCGACCGGGACGGCGTCGATGGCGGACAGCGGATTCGGTTTGACGTGCAGCTCGAGCGGCATGGCTTCCAGCGCCGCCAGCAGGCCCTTCTCGCCGCCGGCCTGCACGGCCACGGTCTCGATGACGGGCATGCCCAGCTCGTTCGACAGGCGCGCCGTGTCGATCTCGATGCCGCGCTTCTTCGCCACGTCGACCATGTTCAGCGCCAGCACCATCGGCAGGCCGAGGCGCTTGATCTCGAGGACGAGGCGCAGGTTCAGGCGCAGATTCGTCGCGTTGACGACGCAGACGACGGCGTCCGGCGTCTGCTCGCCGGCGCGCAGGCCGGCGACGACGTCGCGCGTGATCGCTTCGTCGGGCGTGTGGGCGTTCAGGCTGTAGGCACCCGGCAGGTCGAGCACGCGCAATGCGCGGCCGCCCGGCAGCGTGAAGCTGCCTTCCTTGCGTTCGATGGTGACGCCGGCGTAGTTCGCGACCTTCTGGCGCGCGCCGGTCAGGCGGTTGAACAGGGCGGTCTTGCCACAGTTCGGATTACCCAGCAGGGCGATGAGCGGCGTTTTTGCGGCCGCCTGGACCTGCTGATCTACTGCTCCCATGTCGGTTCCATTACTCCGGCTGGATCGAGACCAGCGCTGCCTCGAAGCGGCGCAGGGCGAACGTCGACTGGCCGACCTTGACCGCCAGCGGACCGCCGGGCAGGCCGCGCTTGAGCATGCGGATGCGCTCGCCCGGCACGAAACCCAGTTCCATCAGGCGGCGCGACACGTCGATGCCGCCGTCGCGGCTGCCGATCGCGTTCGGCGCGAGATGGATCACGGTGCCGCTCTGGCCGGCCTTGAGGCTGTCGAGCGTGGTCAGGGTAGGAGCAAGAGTCATGGTGTCGCTTCCGGAGTAAGGGGCGATGCTTTTACGGTTGGGTACATCATAAACCTAAATGCGAATTATTTCTATTTGCGGTTTGTCTACTTCCGCTCTCTCAGCCTTCATTTAACGCAACAACGCAACAAAAACGCTTGCATTCGCGATCCAACTTGAGCAGAATACGAAGGGTAATGAGAATGATTCGCATTATAGACCAAGTAACAACGGCCTGTGATGCATCCACCACCGGAACCGTCCCATGATCGTCTGTGTCTGCAATAACATCTCCGACCGCGAAATCCGCCAGGCGGTCGACCTCGGCCTCACGTCGATGGCCGACCTGTACAAGGAACTGGGCGTCGGCACCTGCTGCGGCAAATGCGTCAGCTATGCGCGCGAAGTGATGCACGAACACCTGGAAAGCAAGACCGTCGTCACCGAGCTGCGCCGCGCGCCCGCCGACGGGATCGTGGCCTGATCCACACACCTTCCCGCGCGGGCCGCCGCGGTGCCCGATATTGCTATCCAAAATCGGTACGTGCACCCGACCATGCACGACCCGGTCTTGGTAATATGTGACTTCCGACGCATCCGGATTTCACTCCCATGCCCGTAATCCCGTTCCGCCCACCGAAAGCGCCCTTTACGGTCCAGCCGCCTCCGCAGCCCACGCGCCGCGCCGTCATCGTCAAATGGCTGCGCAAGACGCATGGCTGGATCGGTCTCTGGGGCGCCGTGCTCGGCTTGCTGTTCGGCAGCACCGGCATCCTCCTCAACCACCGTGCCGTCATGAAAATTCCTGCCGTCCAGGCGCAGGAGTCCACGGTCCAGGTTCCCTTGCCGAGTCCGGCACCCGGCAGTCCACAGGCGCTGGCGACCTGGCTCAAGCGCTCGCTGCGGCTGGAGCCGGAACCCGGGCGCGTAAAAGCCGAGGCCGCGCGGCCCGTCGCGTGGGGCGAGAAGTCGCTGATCCAACCCGCGCGCTGGAGCGCCAGTTTTACTTCACCGTCGGGCAATGTCCAAGCCGAATATTGGGTCGGCAACAGCTATGTGACCGTCAAGCGTGCCGAGAATAATGTCTTCGGCACCTTGGTCAACCTGCACAAGGGCGTAGGCATGAGTGCCGCGTGGATCCTGCTCGTGGACACGCTTGCCGGCTCCATCATCCTGCTGTCGCTGTCCGGCGTCGTGCTGTGGTCGCTGACCAACCGGCGGCGCACCGTCGGCATCGTGATCGGGGCTATGTCGCTGCTGGCGGCGGGCGGCCTGGCACTGGCGGCGATATGACCCTCCTCCATCGTATGCCCTGCCCGCCTGCCTCGTGGTTTGCTATGATGCTATGACGACAACCGCACGAAAAGGCAATCCATGAAGGGCGATCCCAACATCATCCGGCTGCTCAACGCACAGCTGACCAATGAGCTCACCGCAGTCAACCAGTATTTCCTGCATGCACGCATGTACAGGCACTGGGGCTTCGCGAAACTGGGCAAGAAGGAATACGACGAGTCGATCGGCGAAATGAAACACGCCGACCGCCTGATCGACCGCATCCTGATGCTGGACGGCCTGCCGAACCTGCAGGCGCTGCACAAGCTGCTGATCGGCGAATCGGTACAGGAGATGCTGGAATGCGACCTGAAGCTGGAACGCGCGGCCCAGGTCACGGTCAAGGAGGGCATCGCCGCCGCCGAGGTGGCGCACGACTACGTGTCGCGCGACCTGCTGCTGGAGATTCTCGAGGACACCGAGGAACACATCGAGTGGCTGGAGACGCAGCTCGACCTCATCGTCAAGGTCGGCATCCAGAACTACCTGCAATCGCAAATGGGCGAATAATACGTCGGCAATTCGCGTGCAATGGTGGGCACCCCGTGCCCGCCATGCGTCGACCGGCAGATTGAATCAGGCCGCGTCGCGCCAGCGCGCGACCCACTTGTCATAGAAGCCGATATCGCCGGGCACCGCCCCGCTGACCGCACAGATCGCGCCGGCGAATTCGTTGGCGCGCGCCAGTATGAGCTCCAGCGGCCAGCCGCGCGCGCGGCCCAGCATGAAGATGGCGGCGAAAGCGTCGCCCGCGCCCGTCGTGTCGATCACGAACGGCGGCACCGGGTTGTCGCGGGTGGCGATGTAGCTGCCGTCCGCGCCGAAGTACACGGAGCCGCGGTGGCCCAGCGTCACGATCAGCGCCTCCAGCGCAAACCGGTCCATCAGCGCGCGGCAGGCCGCGTGCACCTCTTCCGTCGACAGCGCCGCGTCGTTCGGGCCGATCTGGAAATACCACTGGAACAGCGCCTGCAATTCCTCCTCGTTGACCTTGACGATGTCGGCCGCCGTCAGCGCCTTCGTGACGATCGGTTCGGTCGCGTGGCCCATGCGCAGGTTGAGGTCGAGGAAGCGCTTGGCCGCCGGCGTCGCGTCCAGCACGGCCGCCAGCGCGAGGCGCGAGCGTTCTTCGCGCTGGGCCAGCGTGCCGAAATACACGGTGTCGTACTCATTGCTTCCCACCTCGCCGGAAACACTCGCTGCGGCGGAGGCGGGGTCGATGAAATCGTAGGCCTGGCGCGGCAGCAAGGTGAGGCGCTGGCTCGTCCCCTGGCGCTCGACGACGGCGCGGCCCGTCTCTTCCATCGTATCGATCTGCAGACCCGTTTCCGGGATCACGAAGCGCTCGAACTCGGCGCGCACGGCGGCGCCGTTGCGGTCGTCGCCGATGCGGGTGATCAGGAGGGGCGGTGCCATGAAGGCGGCCAGGTGGCGCGCCACGTTGAACGGGGCGCCGCCCACGACCAGAGTCCCTCCCGCGCCTTCCTCAACGAGCACTTCGCCGAACACCACCGCCATCCCGTTCCACTTCACCATACGCCATCTCCGTCCGTTCGACCGTACCCGGGGCATTGTAGCGCACCAGGCGCATCGCGAAAGCGGCGCAAACGAGCAGCGCGCCGGCCAGGCGGATCACGTTTTCCGGGTTCCCGCCCAGCCAGCTGTGGTAGTACAGCGGCAGGGTGAAGATCTGGATGATCATCGGGATCACGATGAACATGTTGAAGATGCCCATGTAGACCCCCGTGCGTTCCGGCGGCAGGCTGGACGCGAGGATCACGTACGGATTGCCCATGATGCTGGCCCACGCGAGGCCGATGCCGACCATCGGCACGAGCAGCAGCACCGGCGTGTGGATGTGGGGGATCGCGAGCATGCCGGCGCCGGCCAGCAGCAGGCACACGGCGTGCACGACGTGCGGCCCGTGACGCCGCGCGAACGGCACCAGCGCGAACGCGGCGAGGAACGCGATGAAGTTGTAGAACGCGCCGATCTGGCCGTTGAGCAGGCCCGCGTCGCGAAAGCCCGGCGAGGCCGCGTCGCTCGTGCCGAACAGGGTGCGCGCCAGCGACAGCGTGATGAATTGCCAGTAGCAGAACATCGCGTACCACTGGAAGAGCTTCACGAGGGCCAGCTGCTTCATCGTCACCGGCATGTCGCGCACGGCGGCGCCGATCTCCGCCAGCGTATGCTTCCAGCCGCCTGGCGTGGCGCGCAGCGCGGCAAGCGCGTGCGGCGGCAGCGGGTCTTCCGGCGTCGTCTTCACGGACCACAGCACGGACACGAGCGAGCACACGGCGCCGATCAGGAATGCCGCGACGACGACCTGCGGGATATGGCTGCCGTTGACGGCATCCTTGTCCATCCCGATCCACACCAGCAGCGACGGCGTCAGGTAGGCCAGCGTCTGGCCCAGGCCCGTGAATGCGCTCTGCGTGAGGAAGCCGAGCGAGTGCTGGCTCGCGGGCAGCTTGTCGCTGACGAACGCGCGGTACGGTTCCATCGTCACGTTGTTCGCGGAGTCGAGGATCCACAGCAGGCTCGCGGCCATCCACAGCGTCGGGCTGTACGGCATTGCCAGCAGGCCGAGGCTGCACAGGATCGCGCCGATCAGGAAGTATGGCGTACGTCTGCCCCAGCGGCTGACGGTGCGGTCGCTCATCGCGCCGATCAGCGGCTGCACGAGCAGGCCCGTGACGGGACCGGCCAGCCACAGGTAGGGCAGGCTCGCCTCGTCGGCGCCGAGGTATTTGTAGATGGGGCTCATGCTGCTCTGCTGCAGCCCGAAGCTGAACTGGATGCCGAAGAATCCGATGTTCATGTTGACGATCTGCCAGAACGTCATGCGCGGCTTGGCCATCATGGCTCCCAGCGGTCGATGAATGGACGGTAGAACGCATGATCGTCCGGGACGGCGCCGACGATGCCGCACACGGCGCCGGCGAATTCGTTGGCGCGGGCAAGCGTGGCATCAAGCGCCCAGCCGCGGGCGCGGCCCAGCAGGAACACGGCGGAGAAGGCGTCGCCGGCGCCGACCGTATCGGCCAGCTGCACGGGGACTCCCGGCGCCGGGGTTGAGTGATAAGCGCCATCGGCACCGAGATACACGGCACCGCGCGGCCCCAGCGTCACGATCAGGCCCGTCAGGTTGAACACGCGCAGCAAGGTCGCGCACGCGTGGCGCACGTCGGCGCATGCCATGTCGTCAGTCGGGAGCCGCATGTGGGTGTACCAGCCGAACAAATCCTGCAACTCCTCTTCGTTGACCTTGACGATGTCGGCCGCGTGCAGCGACGCGAACACGCACCGCTCCGTCACCTGCCCTTCCCGCACGTTCAGGTCCAGGTAGCGGCAGGCATCGGTCGCGCCCAAGAGCCGCGCCAGCGCATCGCGCGATGCCGGCTCGCGCTGGGCCAGCGTGCCGAAATACAGCGTCGCGGGCGCGGCGGCCGTCATGGCCGTCATCGCGGGCTCCGCCTCGATGGCATCATAAGCCTGGTGCGGCAGGATCGTGAAGCGGTGGCCGCCGTCGCTGTGGCGTTCCACACTCACCCGGCCGGTCGGCAAGGCCGCATCCACCTGCAGCCCGGCCATCGGCAGGCCGAAGCGCTCGAACTCCGCGCGCATGCGGGCACCATTCTCGTCCAGGCCCACGCGGGTGAGCATCAGGGCGTCCTGTCCCAGCGCGGCCAGGTGGCGCGCGACATTGAACGGCGCGCCGCCGATCACCTGGCGGTCGCCGAAGTCGTCCACCAGCGCTTCGCCGAACACGGCGACGGTTCCATTGACACGTTGCGTCATCATAGCCACACCTGATCCCACGGCGCCAGCGTCACCGCGCCGGCGCGGCCGTACGCGGCCAGGTCGACGGTCAGCGCGCGGCCGGAAAAATTGAAGAGACTTAGGAAGCGCTCGCCGCGCGCCAGCGCCAGCAGGGCCGGATCGCCGGCGGGCAGCACCGTGCACGGCGTCCCGGCCGCAAGGTCCGGCGTCGCGCGGCGCTGCCGGATCAGCCGGCGCAGGCCCGCGTACGCGCGGCCGGCCGGCGTCGTGATGTCGTCACGCGCCGCGTGACGCGCTTCGTCGAACGGCGCACGCTGGATCCAGCGGCTGTCGTGCGCTTTCGCCGGGTCGGCAAGATAACTGTCGTCGTTGGCCATCGCCAGCTCGTCGCCCATGTACAGCACGGGCAGCCCGCCGAAGCACAGCGCGAGGCCGTGCACGAGCAGCAGGCGCCGCAAGCCTTCCTCGGATCCGTCCGCGCCGGACAGCGCCGCGGCCGTGCCGTTGGTCGCGAGGCCGCCCTGGAAGCCGACGCCTGCGGCATAGCTCACCTCGTCGTTATAAAAGCGCGCGACTTTGGCCAGGCGGTCGAGATTGCCCGCTTCGGCCAGCAGGTGCTTCCAGCCGATGTCGTCGTGGCAGCGCACATAGGTCAGCCAGCTCGCGCCCGACGGCAGCGGCGGCGTGGCGGCGGCGACCGCGCGCACGAGGCCCGCGTCTTCCTCGGCCAGCGCGGCCCAGCCGGCCGTCATGAGGGTGCTGTGGTACGCGAGGTGGCATTCGGGCGCTGCGGCGTCACCGAAGTACGCGGGCAGTTCGCGCGTGGGCACGATCGCTTCGGCCTTCAGCAGCACGCCGGGTGCGGCGATGTCGACGATGGCGCGCAGTGCCTGCAGCAGCAGGTGCGCTTCCGGCTGGTTCATGCAATCCGTGCCGAGGCGCTTCCACAGGAAGGCCGTCGAGTCGAGGCGGAACACGTCGACGCCGCGGTTCGCGAGGCGCAGCAGCGCCGCCGCGACCGCTTCGAACACGGCCGGGTTGGCGTAGTTCAGGTCCCACTGGAACGGGTAGAACGTCGTCCACACCCAGCCGCCCAGCGCCGGGACATGCGTGAAATTGCCGGGCGCCGCCTGCGGGAACACCTGGCCCAGCGTACGTTCATACGCCTGCGCCCTGTCTTCGTCCAGCACGTGGAAGAAGGCGCGCATGGCGGTGTCGCCGGTCAGGGCGCCCAGCGCCCACGGATGGTCGTCGGCCACGTGGTTCAGGATCAGGTCCGAGCACAGGCTGATGCCCGCTTCGCGCAGCGCCGCCGTCAGGTCTTCCAGGTCGGCCATCGTGCCGAAGCGCGGGTCGACCTCGTCGAAGCTCGCGACGGCAAACCCGCCGTCGCTCTCGCCCGCGCGCGGACGCAGGAACGGCAGCAGGTGCAGGTACGTGACGCCGAGGTCGCGCAGGTGCGGGATGCGTTCCTTCACGCCGCGCAGGTTGCCGCCGAACTGGTCGACGTACGCGCTGTAGCCGAGCATCGTCGGCGCGCAGAACCAGCGCGGATCGTCTTCGCGGGCGGCGTCGAGCGCCTGCAGCGCGGCCGGGCGCGCGGCCATCAGGCGCCCGATCCCGGCCATCAGGTTGTCGAACCAGCCGGCGTGGCCGGGCAGGTGGCCGTACAGGCGTTGCAGGCGATCGGCCAGCACGGCCTCGTGGCGCGTGAAACGGCGCTGCGCGTCGGCGTGGCGACCCAGAGGCAGCCCGTCGAGCAGGCGGCGCAGGGAGTGGGACATCGTGCTCATGGATCCTTAAAACGCGTACTTGACGCTGGCCTTCACGGCGCGCCCCGTGATCGAACGGGCGGCATGGCCGTCGCCTTCGATCTCGGTGTAGCCGATGCGGTTGAACAGGTTGTTGGCGTTCAGGGACAGCTGCACCTTCGGCGTCAGCTGGTAATTCAGGAACGCATGCACGACCGTGTAGCCGGGCAGGACGAGCGTGTTCGCATCGTCGCCCCAGCTTTTACCGGTGCCGACGACGGCCAGGCCGAAGTTGGCCGCGCCCAGGTCGTAGCTCGGCGTGAGCTGGTACACGGCATGCGCCTGGCGGCGCGGCGTGTGGCCGATCGTGGCTTCGCCGCCCGGTGCCGTCGCGGTGATCTTCGCATTGGTCAAGGTGAGCCCGCCGTTGACGCGGAAGTCGCCCACGCGATAGGCCGCTTCCAGTTCGGCGCCTTTCGCGTCGTAGCTGTTCGCGGTCGACAGCTGCGTCGTCGCTTCGTAGTTGCTCTCGCGGGTCCTGGCATGGAACAGCGTCAGGAACGTGGACAGGCCGCCACTGCGCCATTTCACGCCGCCTTCCAGCTGTTTCACGGTGTTGATGCTGATCGGCGCGCTGCCGTCCAGCGGGGTGCCGAACAGGATGCGGTCGGCGTTGAACGCCACGCCTTCGCTCGTGCGGGCGAACAGCGCCAGCGACGGCGTGATTCTCCAGTTGCCGCCCACCGAATACGAGGTGTGGCCGATGTCGTAGTCGACATGCTGCACGGTACCCGGCTGGTACGCCGCGGCATTGGTGGCGATGTTGGCGCTGCCCCCGGCATGCTGGCGGTCGCGGCGCACGCTGGCGTCCACATTGACGGTGCCCTGCTCCCAGCCGATGTTCGCGTACGGCGAGTTGGTGCGGTATTCGACGTCGACGGCGCGCGAGCAGCAGCCGCCGAATGCCGGCCCCACGTAGCCCGGCGTCGTGCTCGCGGTCTTCAGCAGCGCGGGGTCGTCGCCGGTCGCCTGCATCAGGTACTGGTTGAAGTTCCAGGTCAGGCCCAGCTTCTGCAGCGACGAGTACCAGCCCGCCGTCACGTTCAGCTTCGCGCCGTCGATTTTAAACGTCTTGGTCAGGCGCGCATCGTTCAGCGTGTTGCCCGCGTCGTCGATCGACGTGTTGAAGACGACGGCATTAAAGGCGCGGCCGTTGTAGGCCTGGCCGGCGCTGGGGCCCGTCGCGAAGGTATAGCTGCCCACCGTGCCGCTGTCGGCCGGGAAGACGCCCACGAAGCGGCCGCTGTTGGACGCCTTGCGGAACTTGTCCGTCACGGTCCAGCCATTGCCCAGGTCGAACGAGCCTTCCAGGCCGATCGCATTGCTCTTCACGGACAGGCCGTCGTTGACGTCGCTCGCGACGCGGCCGTTGCCCTTGGTGAGGGAGACGTCCTGCACCCAGTACGGCGAATAGAACGAGGCATAGCGCGGGTCGATGCCGGCGATTTCCGAGATGTGGCCGTTGCCCACCAGGACCGGCACGGGCAGCGCCGTCGGGCTCTGGTCGTCGAGGTGCTTGAGCGAGACGCGCACGTAGCCGCCGTCGAAGTCGTGCGTGAAGTTCGCGCGCAGCTGGCCGCCCCGCTCGTCCTTGCCGGCCGCGTTGCGGATGCCTTCGCCGCGGCGGTAGAAGCCGCCGACGAAGAAGCGGTCGCGCTCCGAGACCGGCGCGCCGTAGTCGAAGTCGACGCGCGTGCTGTCGTAATCGAGGCCGCGCGACAGGCCGATGCTGCCGCCCTGCTGCGCACCGTCCTTGGAGATGAAATTGATGATGCCGCCGGGCGAGTTGGTGGCCAGGGTCGAGGCCGAGCCGCCGCGCACGGCTTCCACGTGGTCGAGGGTGCCGTCGATCTTGATGTAGCTGTCGGGGGTGATGAAGTTGAAGTCGCCGAACTGCAGCACCGGCAGGCCATCTTCCTGCATCTGCACGTAGCGCGCGCCGCCCGCGGAGATGGGCACGCCGCGCACGGTGATGTTGGCATTGCCTTCGCCGCCCGACGACTCCGAGCGCACGCCCGGGATCGAGCGCAGCACTTCGGCGGCGCTGGTCGGCGCGAGGTTCTGGATGGCGTCCGCTTCCAGCGTGCTGACCGAGACGCTCGACTTCATCTTGCTCGAACCGATCGGCGTGCCGGTGACGACGACGCGTTCCATCTTCAGGCCATCGGTAGCCGATGCCGGCGCGGCGGCTTCCTGCGCGGACGCCGCACCCAGGTGCAGCAAAGCCAGCGCCACGGCACGCGCCGTGTGCTTCATGCGAACTTCCATGTCTCCTCCGTTTGTATTCGATTTGTTGGCACCTTGTCAGGCACGCGGCCATTATTTCCCTATTTTTGGAAAAATGCAAACGATTGCAATAACGTTGCAAAAACGCTGCAACAGATCAACGTAGGGTGGGCACCCCGTGTCCACGCGCTCTTGTGCGACGCTTTGGCGTTACGTGGGCACGGGGGCGCCCACCCTACGCTTCGATTGCAATCGTTTGCAAAAAAAAAGGGGATGCAACGCAGGTCGCGGCGGCGCCCGGTCAGGCGCTGGCGCGGACGATCAGTTCGGTGGGAAGCTGGACGGAAGGTGCGCTGCGGCCGTCGACGAGGACGAGCAGCGCATCGACGAGCGCGCGCGCGGCCACGTCGCGCGGCTGGGCGACGGTGGTGAGCGGCGGGTGGAAATAACTGGACAACTCGATGTCGTCGTAGCCGACGACGGCCACGTCGACCGGCACGTCCTTGCCCAGTTCGCGCATGGCGTGGATGGATTTCATCGCGAGCAGGTCGCTGCTGGCGAACAGGGCATCGTACGCGACGCCGCGCCGGGCCAGTTCCGCCACGGCCTGGCCGCCGCTCTCGGGCAGGAACGACGAGGCCACGTGCAGTTGCGGATCGGGAGAGAGGCCGTGCGCGGCCAGCGCCTCCACGTAGCCGCGGTGGCGCTGCTCGACTTCGGGCAAGCTGGTGTCGCCGAAGAAGGCGATGCGGCGTCGGCCCTGCGCCAGCAGGCGTTCCGTCGCGAGACGGCCGCCCGTGACGTTGTCGCCGCCGACCGTCGTGTACAACTGCTGCGGCAGCTGCGCGCCCCAGACGACGAACGGCACGCCGCGCGCGGCCATCTTGTTGAGTTCAGCGTGGTGGCGGCCCTGGCCGATCAGGATCACGCCGATGGCGCGGCCGCCGTCGAATGGGGCGGCGGCGGCGTCGACCTGGTCGGCGTCCACGCGCGAAACGAGCGTGTCGAAACCCTGTTCGCTGAGCGCGTCCGCGAGGCCGCCCAGCATCGACAGGAAGAACGGGTCGGTCAGTTGCTGGCGCGAGGACTGGTCGATCGGGATGACGACGGCCACCGTGCGGTTCTGCTGCAGCCGCAGGTTTTGCGCGCCGATGTTGATCGTGTAATTCAGCGAACGCGCGAGGTCGAGGATGCGGTCGCGCGTTTCCTGGTTGACGAGGGGGCTGTGGCTGAGCGCGCGCGAGACGGTCGACGTCGACACGCCCGCGAGGCGCGCGATGTCGACCATTTGCAACCGCCGGGACGACGAGGACATCGTATCAGTGCGGGACGGTGTCCTTGAACGACGGCCGTTCCGACAGCTTGTCGAACAGGCGCGCCAGGTTCGGATACGCGCTGCGCCAGTCGATGTCCGGGAAGCGGAACGACAGCCAGCCGAGCGTGCAGCCGACGGCGACGTCGGCCAGCGTGTAATGGATCCCCATGCAGAACGGCTGTTCGCCGAGGTTCTCGGACATCACGGCAAGACCGCCGCGCACCTTGCCCATCTGGCGGTCGAACCAGGCCTGGCTCTGCTGCTCGCCCGGGCGCCACGTGCGCTCCAGGTAGGCCAGCACGGCCGCGTCCAGCACGCCGTCCGCGAGCGCTTCCCACACCTTGACGTTGGCGCGGTCGCGGCTGTTCGGGGGGAGCAGCTTGCACACGGGCGTCAGCGTATCGAGATATTCCGCGATCACGCGCGAGTCGTACATCGTGCTGCCGTCTTCCATCACGAGGCACGGCACCTTGCCCAGCGGGTTCGACGCAGCGATCTTCGTTTCCGGCGCCCAGACGTTTTCCAGCTCGAACTGATAGTCGAGCTTTTTCTCTGCCAGGACGACACGCGCCTTGCGCACGTAGGCACTGGTGAAGGAACCGATGAGTTTCATAGATGCTCAGTCATGTGGATTGGCAGACAGTATAGCATCGGCCTATCGCCCGCCAAACGCCGGCGAAACGCCTGCAACGGTGGCCAAATGAGACTTGACAAAGCGGCCAACCCCAGGCTGCCGATGGTAGAATCTCGTTTTTGCACTCACCGCCTCCCTCCTCCCATGACCTCTACCGCATCCTCCTCGACCCTGTCGGCCCTGTCCCCGCTGGACGGCCGCTACGCCGCCAAGACCGACAAGCTGCGTCCGATCCTGTCGGAAGCCGGCTTCATGCACCACCGCGTGAAAGTGGAGATCGCCTGGCTGCAGGCGCTGTCGCAGGCCGGCTTCGCCGAACTGAAACCGTTCTCCGCCGACGCATCCGCCCTGCTGGACAAGCTGGCCGCCGACTTCTCCGACGCGGACGCCGCCCGCATCAAGGAAATCGAGGCCGTCACGAACCACGACGTGAAAGCCGTCGAGTACTGGCTGAAGGAACAAGTGAAGGACGTGCCGGAGCTGGTCGCGGCGTCCGAATTCATCCACTTCGCGTGCACGTCGGAAGACATCAACAACACGTCGCACGGCATGATGCTGAAGGCGGCGCGTGACGGCGTGCTGCTGCCGTCGCTGCAGGCCGTCATCGCCAGGCTGACCGAGATCGCGCACACGAACGCCGACCTGCCGATGCTGTCGCGCACGCACGGCCAGACCGCCAGCCCGACCACGCTCGGCAAGGAATTCGCCAACGTCGTCGCGCGCCTGCAGCGCGCGGTGAAGCGCATCGCGGACGTGGAAATCCTCGGCAAGATGAACGGCGCCGTCGGCAACTACAACGCGCACCTGTCCGCGTATCCGGGCTTCGACTGGCCGGCGTTCTCGAAGAACGTCATCGAACAGCGCCTGGGCCTGACGTTCAACCCGTACACGATCCAGATCGAGCCGCACGACTACATGGCCGAGCTGTTCGACGCGATCTCGCGCACGAACACGATCCTGCTCGACCTGAACCGCGACATCTGGACGTACGTGTCCCTCGGCTACTTCAAGCAGAAGCTGAAGGCCGGCGAGATCGGCTCGTCGACGATGCCGCACAAAGTGAACCCGATCGACTTCGAGAACTCGGAAGGCAACCTGGGCCTGGCCAACGCCGTGCTGCGCCATATGGCCGATAAACTGCCGGTGTCGCGCATGCAGCGCGACCTGACCGACTCCACCGTGCTGCGCAACATCGGCGTGGGCTTCGGCTACGCGCTGCTCGCGTACGACAGCTGCCTGCGCGGCCTGAACAAGCTGGAAGTGAACCCGGCGCGCCTGGAGCAGGACCTGGACGCGAACTGGGAAGTGCTGGCCGAGCCGGTGCAGACCGTGATGCGCCGCTACGGCATCGAGAACCCGTACGAGCAACTGAAGGAACTCACGCGCGGCAAGGGCATCACGCGCGACGCGCTGCAGGAATTCATCGGCAAGCTGGCGATTCCGCAAGATGCCAAGGACCTGCTGCTGGCCATGACGCCGGCGAATTACACCGGTCTGGCGGCGCAGCTGGCGAAGGCTATCTAAGTCGATGAACGTCGCCCCCGCGAAGGCGGGGGCCCAATGTTGCATGAGCTGCCGAAACGCGTGCAGAACCTGGGTTCCCGCCTGCGCGGGAACGACGGGTTTAGCGCTGCCACGTCAGCTTCACCCCACCGTCCCGGGCACCTCGGTCCGCACCGACGCCACGCCATACTCCGCGTGCCCGCCGTTCAGGTTCGTCCCGATCACCGCCCCCCATCCCCGGCGCGAAACGCCAGCCGAACCGGGCATCCACGGCCCAGTAAGCCGGCACGTTCGGAAATCCCGGCGCGCCATTGCGGCGCACGGCCAGTTCCAGTTCACGGTCCGCGTCGATCGCGTGGCTGGAACGCAGCTGGGCCGTGCAGGCGGGATCACGCCCCGTCGTCATCGGGCTGCCATTTTTTTAACATTTTACCTTCACGCATGCGCGGCCCAGTGCGCACATGGGCAGACATGGCATATGCGTCACGGATTGTCCCACTGGCTGAACAAAGTTATCCGTATGGATAGCTTCCGCGCAATATTTGGAACCGTTAAAGTATCCCTATTGCAAATCCACAGCTACCCGCAACTCATGCTAGTGTGCTGGGTAGTTTGGTAATATTTAGTTCTAATTCGTACTAATTCATCGGAGACCCGTCATGCAGCGCTACACCACGACCGCCATCGTGCTTCACTGGCTGATCGCCGTGCTGATCATCGGTGCGTTCACGCTGGGTCTCGTGATGACGGACATTCCCGGCATCTCGCCCACCAAGCTGAAGTATTTTTCGTGGCACAAATGGGCCGGCGTGACCGTGCTGCTGCTCGCCACGATCCGGCTGCTGTGGCGCCTGAAGAACCGTCCGCCGGCGCTGCCCGCCACGATGCCCGCGTGGCAGCGCGGCGCCGCCCACGGCCTGCATCATCTGCTGTACGTGCTGATCTTCGCCGTGCCGCTGTCCGGCTATTTCTACACGCTGGCGGCCGGCTTCCCGGTCGTCTATTTCGGCCTGTTCCAGCTGCCCGTGTTCATCGCCAAGAACCCGGCACTGGCCGACACGCTGAAGCCGATCCACTACTGGCTGAACATGGTCATGGCCGGCCTCGTCGGCCTGCACGTGGTCGCCGCCCTGAAGCACCAATTCGTCGACCGCGACGGCACGCTCGGACGCATGCTGCCCGGCCGTTCCCACTGAAGGAGAAAACCATGAAATTCACCCGTGGCGGCCTGGCGGCCGTATTGGCTGGCGTGACGCTGATCGCCAGCGCCGTACCGCTGAAAACCGATGTCGCGCACAGCAGCGTCTCGGCCGTGTTCAAGCAGATGAACGTGCCGGTCGAATCGAAGTTCAAGAGCTTCAACGCGCAGATCGACTACGACGCGGCGCACCCGGAAAAAGCGACGGCGCGCGTGGACATCGACACGGCCAGCTTCGACATCGGCGAGGCCGAGTACAACAAGGAAGTGGCCGGCAAGGACTGGTTCAACTCGGCCAAGTTTCCGAAGGCAACCTTTGTCTCCTCCGCCATCAAGCCGGCCGGCGCGGGCAAGCTCTCCGTCTCGGGCAAGCTGACCATCAAGGGCCGGGTCCAGGACGTGACCTTCCCGGTCACCGTCAAGCCGGAAGGCGGCAAACAGGTTTTCGAAGGGCAACTGCCGATCAAGCGGCTGGCCTTCAACATCGGCGAAGGCGAGTGGAAAGACACGAGCATGGTCGCCGACGAAGTCGTCATCAAATTCCGCGTCGCAGCGGGACAATAAACACTATCTATCGTTAAAGGATCGCCTTACATGAAACTCAAGCACCTCGCCCTCCTGGCCGTCGCCTTCGCTTCCAGCGCCGCCTTCGCCGCCGACACCTACAAGATCGATTCGAACCACACGTACCCGAGCTTCGAGGCCGACCACTTCGGCGGCCTGTCGAACTGGCGCGGCAAGTTCGACAAGACGGAAGGCACCATCGTCGTCGACCGCGCGGCCAAGACGGGCACCGTCGACATCACCATCGACGCGAACAGCCTGGACTTCGGCCACGCCAAGATGAACGAGCACGCCAAGGGCCCGGACATGTTCGACGTGGCCAAGTTCCCGAACGCCACCTACAAGGGCAAGATCGTGTTCAAGGGCGACGCACCGTCCACCGTCGACGGCGAACTGACCCTGCACGGCGTGACCAAGCCGGTCACCCTGCACATCAACTCGTTCAAATGCATCCAGCACCCGATGCTGAAGCGCGAAGTGTGCGGCGCCGATGCGTCGGCCACGTTCAACCGTGCCGATTTCGGCGTGGACTACGGCGTCAAGATGGGCTTCAAGCCGGAAGTCAAGCTGGCGATCCAGGTCGAAGCCGTCAAGCAGTAATCGCTCGATCCCAAAGAATAAGCCCCGCGGCCAGCACGGCCGCGGGGCTTTTTCTTTTGCCGGGTTCGTAGCGCCAACGAACCGCATGCGTCACGCGTGGGCACGTTTCATTTGAGGCCCCCGGCCTCAAATGCCCACCCTGCCCCGCCGAACGATCAGCGGCCGTCGCGATCCGAATCACCCGGAATCGCACGCTCCACGCGATCCCACGCGGCGCGGCTGGCCGATTTGGCCTGCTCCCACGACAGGCGCGAATGGCCCTTCACGCGATCCCACTCGTCGGCCATGTGCGGCTCGGCCAGGTCGTAGCTCGGGAAGCGGCGGGCATTGTTGTAGCCCAGCGCATAGGCCGGCGAATAATCGTCGTACGTGTAGCCCGTGGTGTAGTACGGTTGCGTCTGGTAGTTCGAGCGCCAGTACGCATCCTCCACCGTCGGATTCACGAGGTGGCCGGCACCCTTGCCGACCATGCCGCCGGCGATGCCGCCGATGGCTGCACCCGCCGCCATGCCGACCGGGCCGCCGACGGCACCAATCGCCGCACCGGCTGCCGCACCACCGCCCGCGCCGACGCCGCCGGCCAGGTTATGCTCATGCAGATCGTCGCCCGGTTTCGGGTTCACGACTTCGCCCGCGCCCTTGCCGGCCATGCCGCCCGCGATACCGCCGATGGCCGCACCCGCGACGGTGCCGATCGGACCGGCCGCGCTGCCCACGGCCGCACCGGTCAGTGCGCCCGCACCCGCACCCGTGCCCTGGGCCAGGTTGTGTTCATGCAGGCGGTCTTCCGAATGCGGATTCACGACTTCGCCCGCACCGCGGCCCGCCGCGCCGCCGGCCAGGCCGCCGATCGCGGCACCGGCCAGCGCACCGACCGGACCTGCCACGGAGCCTGCCGCCGCGCCCATTGCCGCGCCGGCGCCGGCGCCCGTGCCTTTGGCCAGGTAGTGTTCGCCCAGGTCGTCGCCCGCTTTCGGGTTGACGACTTCGCCCACGCCCTTGCCGGCCATGCCGCCGGCGATGCCGCCGATCGCAGCGCCGGCCGCCATGCCGATCGGACCGCCGGCCGCGCCCAGTGCGGCGCCGGTGGCGGCACCCGCGGCGGCGCCGATGCCGGTGCCGATCACGTGCGAGCCGCCGTTATCGGTGAAGGTCTGGTTCAGGTAGGCAACGTCCTCGTCCGAACGCGGCGTCACGCCCATCACGATGCCGCCGTTGTTGATACCTTCCTCGTAGTGCTTGACGCGTTCTTCCGGGATGCCGGCACCGATCAGCGCGCCGATCAGGCCGCCGGTAATGCCGCCCGCGCCTGCGCCGGCCAGAGCTGCCGCCAGCGGACCGGCGACGACGAGGCCTGCGCCCGGGATCACGAGCGAGGTGCCGATGGCGGCCACGCCGGCCAGCACGGCGCCGATGGTGCCGCCGATACCTGCACCGGCAGCGGCGCCTTCCGCGGCCTTGCTGCCCAGCTCAGTCTCGGTGTCGGAGAAATGGGTCTTGCGGGTCGTGTCCGACATCATCAGGTTGACGTCGTCCTTCGTATAGCCGCGGGTGGAGATGGCGCTGTAGGCGCGCTCCGCGCTGGCGCGGTCGGGGAACAGCCCGGTCACCATACGGTTCTGCTTGTTCTGCTCAGTCGTCGTGTTGTCGAAAATAGCCATGATGCGTTCCTTTCAGTAATCGAAGCGGTCCGGGGTGTTACGTTTCAAGGCGTCTCGAAAAACCGTAGCGAGCGGCCGCAGTTGCGGTTGAGAAGCGCAGCTGTACGAAAGTACAGTGAGCATCGCAAACTGCAAGTGCAACGCGCAGTAGGTTTTTCGACGCGCCTTTCGATGCAAAGTGATTGAACGATATGCCTGCCGAGCAAGGCGCTTCTGTTCGGTGACGCACCCAGTTGGGGACATTCCGCACCACAAGAGAACGTCGCCGGAGTTTGCGCGTCTAACGTTCGGCAACGCACCGACCCGGTACCGTGTGCATCAATAGACTTTGCACATGGCCTCGGCATTCAATTGGCCTGGAGTATGTTTTTTCCAACTTGAGGAGGACTCAACATGTTATTCATTATCTGGATCGTCGTTGGTGGTGTGCTCGGCTGGCTCGCCAGCATGGTCATGAAGACGGATGCTGAGCAAGGCATGATTCTCAATGTCGTGGTCGGTATCGTGGGAGCCTTCCTGGGTGGCTGGCTGCTGTCCCCGCTGTTCGGTAGTGGCACCATCAACTCCGATGACTTCAGTGTATCGTCGCTGCTGGTCTCGTTCCTGGGCGCTGTGATCCTGCTCGCAATCGTGAATCTGCTGCGTCGCGGCCGCGTCCGCTAAGCAGGTGCAAGCCCCGCTTTGAAAACCAACGTCGGCTGGCGTTGGTTTTTTTACGTCTTCAAATCGAACTCATGCGTATCAAACGCCCCATCGTCGTCCTCATCACCTGCGTCGCCACCCTCGTGGCGGGCCTGCTCGTGCTGAACTTCGCGCCCGGCGAAAAGAAGATCGACACGCAGCTCACGCGCCTGTACGACACGGACGATCCGCAATTCCGCCGCTCGCTGGGCGTCCTGCTGGGCCCGCCCATCATCGAGGGCAACAAGGCCGAAGTGCTGCTCAACGGCGACAAGATTTTCCCCGCCATGCTGGACGCGATCCGCTCGGCGCAGAAATCCATCAGCTTCGAAACCTATATCTACTGGGAAGGCACGATCGGCCGCGAATTCACGGACGCGCTGTCGGAACGGGCGCGCGCCGGCGTCAAGGTGCACGTGCTGCTCGACTGGATCGGCAGCATGAAGATCGACGACAAGTCGCTCGACGAGATGCGCCGCGCCGGCGTCGAATTGCACCGCTACCACAAGCCCGTCTGGTGGAAACTCGCGCGCCTGAACAACCGTACGCACAGAAAACTCCTGATCGTCGACGGCAAGGTCGGCTTCACGGGCGGCGTCGGTATCGCGGACAAATGGCGCGGCAACGCCCAGGATCCCGAGCACTGGCGCGATTCGCATTTCCGTGTGGAAGGCCCGGTCGTCGGCCAGATGCAGGCCGTGTTCAACGACAACTGGACCAAGGCGACGGGCGCCGTGCTGGACGGCCCCGCCTACTTCCCCGCCCTCGTCGCGCAGGGCGACATGCCCGCGCAGATGTTCTCCAGCTCGCCCACGGGCGGCAGCGAGAGCATGCACCTGATGTATTTGCTGGCCATCACGGCCGCGCGCCGCACGATCCACTTGTCGAACTCGTACTTCGTGCCGGACGAGCTGGCCGTGAAGGCGCTCGTCGCGGCGGCGAAACGGGGCGTGGACGTGCGCATCATCACGCCGGGTCCCATCATCGATTCCGACGTCGTGCGCGCCGCCTCGCGCGAGCGCTGGGGCGAATTGCTGGAAGCCGGCGTCAAGATGGCCGAGTACCAGCCGACGATGTACCACGTGAAGGCACTGGTCGTCGATTCGCTGCTCGTCTCCGTCGGCTCCACCAATTTCGACAACCGCTCGTTCATCCTCAACGACGAGGCCAACCTGAACGTGCTCGATCCTGACTTTGCCAAGCAACAAGAAGCTGTCTTCGAAGACGACTGGAAACACGCGCGCCCCATCACCTTGCAGGCGTGGCAGAACCGTCCATTCATGGAAAAAATCGGCGGCAAGCTGGCCGACCTGATCGGGGCGCAGCTGTAAAGGACTAGCCATGAAACACACCCTTCTTTCGCTCGCCATCCTCGCGTCCTTAGGCGCTCGCGCCGACGAAGGCATGTGGATGCCGCAGCAGCTGCCGCAAATCGCGCAGCAACTCAAGACCGCCGGCCTCAAGCTCGATCCGGCCAGCCTCACCAAACTGACGGAGTTCCCGATGGGCGCCGTCGTGAGCCTGGGCGGCTGCTCGGCGTCGTTCGTGTCGCCGCAAGGCCTCGTGATCACGAACCACCACTGCGTGTACAACAGCGTGGCCGTGAACTCCACGCCGCAACGCGACCTGCTCGCCGACGGCTTCCTCGCGAAGACGATGGCGGAGGAACTGCCCGCCGCGCCGGGCAGCCGCGTGTTCGTCACGGAGGAAGTCGCGAACGTGAGCACGCGCGTGATCACGCCGGATGTCGCGCAGCTGACCGGCAAGGCGCGCCTGGACGCGATGGAAAAGAACCAGAAAACACTCGTCGCCGAATGCGAGAAGGACGCCGGCTACCGCTGCACCGTCGCGAGCTTCTACGGCGGCCTCGAGTTCTACCGCATCAAGCAGCTCGAGATCCGCGACGTGCGCCTCGTGCACGCGCCCCCGGTCGGCATCGGCAAGTTCGGCGGCGATACCGATAACTGGATGTGGCCGCGCCACACGGGCGACTACGGCTTTTATCGCGCCTACGTCAGCAAGGATGGCAAGGCCGCGGACTACGCGAAGGACAACGTCCCGTACCGCCCGAAGCTGTGGCTCAGGATCGCGCAGGACGGCGTGAAGGAAGGCGATTTCGTCATGACCCTCGGCTACCCGGGCCGCACGAACCGGCACCGCCTGCCGTCCGAAGTGGCGTTCACGTTCGACTGGAATTATCCGGCCTTCGTGAAGGCGTCCGGCGAGACGCTGGCCGTCATCGAGCGCGAGACGAAGAACGACCCCGCCGCGCGCCTGAAGTACGCGGGCCAGATCGCGAGCGTCAACAACTACTACAAGAACCGCAAGGGCATGATCGCCAGCTACGAAGGCAGCGACATCCTCGCGCGCAAGACGGCCGAGCACAATGCGCTGAAGGCCTGGGTCGCTGCGGACCCGCGGCGCAAGGCCGAATTCGGCGCGGACATCGAGGCGGTCGAAAAGCTGATCGCCCGGCGCGACGCCGACTCGCGGCGCGAATTCTTCCTCGGGTATTCGGTGCCGCGCTTCCTAAACTCGGCGCGCACCCTGTACCGCCTGGCCAACGAGCGCACGAAGCCGGACGTCGAACGCAAGTCCGGCTACCAGGAACGCGACCTGCCGCGCCTGGCGTCCGTCATCGGCGGCCAGGACCGGACGTACGACGAGAAGGTCGACAAGGCCCTCGTGCTGAACTTCCTGAAGCAGTACAACGCGCAGCCGGCCGACCAGCACGACGCCGCGTTCGACAGTGCGCTGGGCATCAGGCCGGGCATGAGCGAAGCCGAATTGAAAACGGCGCTGGACCGCATCTACGCGGGCTCGCACCTGCAGGACAAGGAAGTACGCACGGCGTGGCTGACGAAGACCCCGCAGGAGTTCAGGGCCAGCAACGACAGCTTCATCAAGGCCGCCGTCGCGATGTACGACGCCGACATGAAGCGCGAGGCCGAAGAGGACGAACTGGCGGGGAACATCCAGAAGACCTACGCCAGCTACATGAAGGCGAAGATCGCGTACATGAACGGCAAGGGCCGCGCCGTCTACCCGGACGCGAACAGCACCCTGCGGGTCACGTACGGCAACGTCAAGGGCCGCGACTACGGCGCCGACGGCACCGGCTCATGGACCGCGTTCACGACCGTGAAGGGCGTCGTCGCCAAGCACACGGGCGAAGGCGAGTTCAATGCACCGGCGCGCCAGCTGGCCGCGATCCGCGCGAAGGACTTCGGACGCTGGGCCGATCCGAAGCTGAAGACGGTGCCCGTCGACTTCCTCGCCACGCTGGACATCACGGGCGGCAACTCGGGCTCCGCGGCATTGAACGCGCGCGGCGAACTGGTGGGCCTCGCGTTCGACGGCACGCTCGATTCGATCATCTCCGACTGGGATTTCGATCCGCGCGCCACGCGCGACATCCAGGTCGACGTCCGCTACATCCTGTGGAACATGGAGAAGGTCGACCATGCGGACAACCTTCTCAAGGAGATGGGCGTGCTGTAATCAGTCGGCCTTGGAGCGCTGCAGCGAGTTCTCGAGTTCCGCCATGCCGGACGGCAGATCCACGGTCGCGCCCAGGTCGCGCATCGTGCTGCCCAGCGCGTGCACCGTGCGGAACAGGTGATGCGCGCGGCACTGCTCGCCCATCTGCCCGATCCTGACGATCGGCAGGCCGAAGGAGCCCGAGATCTCGACCTGGTAGCGGCTCGAGATCGTGGAGCAGACCGCCTGGTTGGTGATGCCCTCCGGCAGATTGATCCCGACCACCGAATTGAGCCGCGATTCCGCGGGCGCGAACAGGGACAGGCCCATCGCCTCGATGCTGTCCTGCAGCGCGGTCGAGCAACGCAGGTGGCGGGCGAACCTGACCGGCAGCGTTTCTTCGCACACGAGGCGCAAGGCTTCGTGCAGCGCCAGCACGCCCGACACCGGCGCCGTGTAGTGGTACGACGCCTTGTGCCAGAAGTTCTCGGCCAGCAGGGCGTCCAGGCACCAGTGCGTATTCGGCGTGGGCCGTTCGCGGATCCGGCTCCACGCGGCGTCGGAGAACGCGAGCAGCGAGACACCGGGAATCGACGACAGCCCTTTCTGCCCGCCCGTGATCACGGCATCGACCTGCCAGTCGTCCATCTCGAACGGCGTCGTGCTGAGCGTGCACACGGCGTCGACGATGACGAGGCAGCCCCGCGCCTTCGCCAACCGCGCGATGTTCTTCACGTCGTTGTTGAACGTGGTGTTGGACGTTTCGCCCTGGACGAGCGTCAGGCAATGGGGCCGATGTTCGTCCAGCAGCGCTTCCAGCCTGTCCAGCGACATCGAGTGCGGGAAGATCTCGTTCATCGTGACGACGTCCGCCCCCGCGCGGCGGCTCATTTCCGCCATGCGGCCGCTGAAGAAACCGTTGCAGATCGAGAGCACGCGCGTGCCGGGCCAGACCAGATTGCAGATCGCCATTTCCATCGCCGCCGATCCGGGACCGGCCACGCCCAGCACCCAGTTGGAACGGGTCTGGAAGACGTATCTCGCCATGTCCTTCACCTGGGTGATGATCTTCGCCATGGTCTCGCCCAGGTGGTTGATGACCAGCGAATTCGCGCGGGCCACCGCGCTGGGGATCGGCACGGGGCCGGCGCCCATCATCAGCAACGGGTCGTCCGGCAGGATGGCGCTGAGATGGTCGACGTGGGGCGGGAGGATATCGTTGCGGGTTGGCTGGAGCTGTGTGTTCATGGTGGGTCTTCGTCGTGTTGGCAGTCGGACAAGTGTACCAAGTATTCCATCCGCGCCATCTGCATCTCATACCGCGCAATGCGCAATCCATGCCATCGGGCCTGCCGGCTCGAAGCTGATTCCTTACACTGCCTGCACATCACGCATAAGGAGAATTGGTATGAAGCGGATCTGGATCTGGGCACTGCTCGTCGTCGCATGCGCCCACGCACACGCACAGGACGACAAAATCCGGCAAGAGCGGACGCAGGCATGGGCGCAAGCCCGCGCCATCGTGGCGGACCTCGATAAAATCGTCGCGCCGCACGGCGTGCAGGAATCGTACAAGACGCGCATCGGCGGCATCGACCAGTGGCTCACCGTGCGCGGCCAGGAGCGCGACAACCCGATGATCCTGTTCGTGCACGGCGGCCCGGCGGCGCCCGTCACGCCGACCCTGTGGCAGTTCGAGCGCCCGCTCGAGGAATACTTCACCATCGCGAACTGGGACCAGCGCGGCGCCGGCAAGACCTATGGCGAGACGGATCCCGCGCAGGTCGCGGACACCATCCGTATCGACCGCTACGTCGACGACGCCATCGAGGTGGCCGAGCACCTGCGCCAGCGCTACGGCAAGAAGAAGCTGATCCTGATGGGCCACAGCTGGGGCACCATCGTCAGCATGAAGGCGGCCCTGAAGCGTCCGGATTTATTCTATGCCTACGTTGGCATCGGCCAGGTGATCAGCGTGCGCGAGAACGAACGCATCAGCTTCGACTACGCGCTGGAACAGGCGAAACAGCACAAGAACGAGGAAGCGCTGCGCGACCTGCAGTCGATCGCGCCCTACCCCGGCAACCAGCCGATCACGCGCGAACGCATCATCGTCGCGCGCAAGTGGCCGCAGTACTACGGCGGATTGAGCGCCTACCGCAGCGAGTCGGCCTATTATTTCGACGGCCCGCGCCTGTCGCCGGAATACGATGCGCAGCAGGTCAAGGACATCGACCAGGGCAACCTGCTCACGCTGGGCCGCATTTTGCCGGAGTTCGTGCAGGTGGATTTCTCGAACGTGAAAAGCTTCCCGATCCCGGTGGTGATGTTCCTGGGCCGGCACGATTACACGACGCCGACGGCACCGACGGAGGCGTGGCTGAAACAGGTGAAGGCGCCGTCGAAACAGGCCGTGTGGTTCGAGCGGTCGGCGCACATGGTGCCGTGGGAGGAACCGGGCAAGACGCTGGTCAGTTTGCTGACGTATGTGAGGCCATTGGCGAAATAAAAACCGACGGCATATAAACGTCGCCCCCGCGGAGGCGGGGGCCCAAGTTCGATGCGTCGCGACGACGCTTGTAAGATTGCAGGAATAGTGCTGGGGGCACTATTCCACCTTCGCGGGGACGACGTCGATAAGCGTTCGCGGTCAGGTCAGTGCGTCAACTCGGTCTGCGGAACACCCGCCTTGTTCAACCGGCTGTTGCGCATCCCATACCCGAAATACGTGAGAACGGCCACCGCCATCCAGATGGTGAACACCGTATAAGTCGTGCTGGACAACCCGCCGACGAGATACAGGCACGCGAGGATCGACAGCCCCGGCACGAGGTAAGGCCCGAATGGCACGCGAAAGCCCTTGCGGCCCGTCTCGCCCTGCTTGCGGCGGATGACCGGCACCGCGATCGACACGACCATGAACGCGACCAGCGTCCCCATGCTCACCATGTCCCACAGGAAGGTGGAGTCGACGAGGCCCGCCACGGCGCCCACGACGATGCTGACGATCAGCGTGTTCGTCACCGGCGACTGCGTGCGCGGATTGACCTTGCGGAAGGCGTTCGGCACGAGGCCGTCCTTGGCGATGGCGTACAGGATGCGCGTCTGGCCGTAGATCGTCACCAGCGTCACCGAGAACACGGAGATGACGGCGCCGGCCGACAGCACGAGCGCCGGCCACGCCTTGCCGGTCACGTTCTGCAGGATCACGGCGAGGCCCGCTTCCTGGCCCGCGAACATCGAGGCCGGCTGGGCGCCGAGCGCGGCGATCGCAACCAGCATGTAGAACACGGTGACGATGCCGAGGGCGGCCAGGATGCCGATCGGGACGTCGCGCGTCGGATCCTTGACCTCTTCGCCGGCCGTGGCGATGGTGTCCAGGCCGATGAACGAGAAGAACACGGTGCCCGCGGCCGCCGTCACGCCGGCCAGGCCGCCGACGCCCTTGCCGTCCGCCGGCCAGACGAACGGGTGGAAGTTGTTGATGTCGAAGCCGGACAGCGCGATCGCGGAAAAGAACACGAGGATCGCCAGCTTGATCAGCACCATGATGGCGTTCGTCGTCGCCGATTCCTTGGTGCCGCGAATCAGCAGGACGCAGCACAGCACGACGAGCAGGATCGGCGGCAGGTTGATGTGCCCCGTATGAAATTCGACGCCGCCGTTCTTGCCCGCGACGACCAGGGGCGAGCGCAGCGCGTCGGGGATCTGCCAGCCGAGCGCGTTCTGCAGGAAGTTGTTCAGGTAATCCGACCAGCCGATCGCGGTCGCGCTGGCGGCCAGGCCATATTCCAGTAGCAGGCAGGCCGCGACGATGAAGGCGGCGAACTCGCCCACGGTGGCATAGGCGAACGAATACGAGGAGCCGGCGGCCGGCACGCGGTTGGCCAGTTCGGCATAGCACAGCGCGGTGAGGCCCGCGGTGACGGCGGCCATCAGGAACGACAGCACGACGGCCGGACCGGCCTTCGGCACGGCTTCCACCATCGTGAAGAAGATACCGGTGCCGATCGTGGCACCGACGCCGATCATCGTCAGGGGAAACAAGCCCAGCGAGCGGCCCAGGGCGTGGGCATGGCCGTCATCGAGCTTGTGCTCGGACGTCTTGGTACGAAAGAGCTTTTGGCCCAGTGTCTGGTTCACGTCGTCGTCCTCTTGGCGCGGGTAGCGCTGTTGTCTTATCCGAAGTCCGCGATTATAGGGCCAGTAACCGGCACTGCTTTCACTGCGGGAAAAAAAATACTTCCTCTAAACCTGCATTTTTAATGCACATTTAGGTAGAATACGCCCATGGAGTTAGAATACGCTCGTAACCACTGAGCTGATCCGATGCGACTCACCCGATTCTCCGATATTGGCCTGCGTGTCCTGATCTATCTGGAACGCGCGGGAGAACGTCCGCATCCGGTAACGGTGGCCGAGATCGGCAAGCAATTCGACATCCCGCTGAACCACCTGGTCAAAGTGGTCGGGCAACTGGCCAAACTGGGCTGGGTGCAGGCGACCCGCGGACGCAACGGCGGCCTGCGCCTCGCCGCCGATCCCGCCACCCTGACGATCGGCCAGGTGCTGCGCAAGCTGGAAGGCGAAGACGACGAGCTGGTCGACTGCGACGGCACGGACTGCGCGCTGAAGATGGATTGCCAGCTGCGCGGCATGCTGCGCGCCGGCATGCGGGCGTTCTACGACGCGATGGACCGCTACACGCTGGCCCACGCGACCGCCGGCGGCACGGGCGAACAGGTCGTGCGCATGCACCGCATGTTCTGGGATAGCGCAGCGGCGAAAACCGCCGTGGCCCTGCCCGAGCCGGTGAGTGAGGATTAACTTCAATATTGATGGCAAGCCCGCTGTGCGGGCCTTTTTTTGAATCTTAAATCTGCATTTTAAATGCATAATTAAAGGAACCACCATGATTTCGGAAGCTTCCCGCCCCTACATCGATGCCAGCGTCCCCGTCCTGCGCCAGCACGGCCTGACGATCACCAGGCTGTTCTACACGAACATGCTGGGCGCGCATCCTGAACTGACCCGCATTTTCAACATGGGGAACCAGGCCAGTGGGGCGCAGCAGCAGTCGCTGGCATCGGCGGTGTTCGCGTACGCGGCCAACATCGGCAACCCGGGCGCGCTGGGTCCCGTCGTCGAGCGCATCGTGCACAAGCACGTGTCGGTCGGCATCCGCGCCGAGCACTACCCGATCGTCGGCAAGCACCTGCTGGAATCCATCGCGGCCACGCTGGGCGACGCCGCCACGGAACCGCTGCTGAACGCGTGGAAGGAAGCCTACAACTCGCTCGCCAAACTGCTGATCGAAGCGGAAGCGAACCTGTACAGCACGGCCGGCATCCAGCCGGGCGACACCCGTCCGATGCGCGTCGTGGAAGTCAAGACGGAATCCGTCAACGTGCTGTCGATCCGCTTCGTCCCCGCCGACGGCAAACCGGTCCCCGCGTTCAAGCCGGGCCAGTACGTCAGCGTCGCGGTCGACCTGCCGGGCGGCCGTCACCAGCTGCGCCAGTACAGCCTGTCGGATGCGCCGAATGGTGAAGACCTGCGCATCTCGGTGAAGCGCGAAGACGGCGTGGACGATACGCCGGCCGGTGAAGTGTCGAACTGGCTGCACGCCAACGTGAAGGTCGGCGCCACGCTGCAGGTGTCGCACCCGTTCGGCGAGTTCCTGCCGGAGACGGAAGGCGACGCGCCGCTCGTGTTGCTGTCGGCTGGCGTCGGCATTACGCCGATGGTGTCCGCCCTGAAGCGCGTGGCGCAGGTGAATCCGCGGCGCCGCGTGATCTTCGCGCACGCCGCACGCGACGCCGGCCACCACGCGCTGCGCGCGGAAGTCGAAGGCCTGGTGTCCGTGATGCCGAACCTGTCCATCGTGACCTTCCACGAAGATGCGCAGAAGGATGAGAAAAATCGCGCCGGCGTGATCGAAGGCCGCATGGACGTGGCCAGGCTGCCGGCATGGCCGGTTGATGAGGCTGAAGTGTACCTGTGCGGTCCGCACAAGTTCATGCAGGTGCAGTGGCTGGATCTCCTGAATGCGGGCGTGCCGGCCGGCCGCCTGCACCGCGAGGTGTTCGGGCCGGAGCTGCTCGACCACCTGCTGTAAGCAAGCGTGCGTTGAACGCGTGGGCGGAGGCCGCCCATCCTACGGTAGGGTGGACACCCCGTGCCCACGCGTGCCACCGCATTCAGTTCAGGACCTGGATCAGCTTCCCGCTCACAGTCCGCTGCGACGGATTGCCGTACACGCGGATGCCGCCGGAGCCGCTATTCTGCGCGACGAGCGATTGCCGCACGTTCGCGGTCATGCCGCCCGATCCCGTCGACGACAGGTCCGCCTGCTCGCTGACGAGGTCCGCCAGGTCCAGGTGGCCGGAGCCGTTCGAGCGCGCCGCCAGGTGGCGCACCGCACCCGTCACGCGCAGTTGGCCGGAGCCGTTCAGGCTCGCCGTCAGGCGCTCGCCCTGCATGCGGCCCGCGACGATGCGGCCGGAACCGGTCAAGGTCAGGTTGCCGCCGCTGCTCTGCAACGTCGTCGCGTCGATGCTGCCCGAACCGTTCTGCACCACGTCCAGGCTGGCCACGCGGCCCGTCAGCAGCACGGAACCCGATCCCTGCGCTTCCACGACCAGCGGTCCGCCGTTCAGCTCTTGCACGGACAGGTGGCCGGAGCCGTTGTGGCGGACGCTCGTCAGGCGCGGCACGGTATAGGTCACGCGCACGGGATTGTTGGTGCGGAACGAGCGCTCCTTCTCGATGACGAGCCGGTCGCCGCGCAGCTCCGTGCGGATGAACGGCAGCAGGTTGCTGTCCGCCTCCACGACCAGCGACGTCGCCGGGCCCACGCGCACGTCGACGGTGATCGTGCCGTTCACTTCCAGCGCCGGCACCGTGGCGATCGTGCGCTCGTCGCGCGCGGGCACGCCGTTGCCTTCGATGGAATCGCTGGAGAATGGCGTGCGGACCTGGTAGTCGCCATCGCCGCCCGGGGCGACGATGATGGCGCAGCCGCCGAGGATGGCGCAGGTGAGAGCGATGGCGAACGGAGTACGCATGGTGGATGGCCTTGTTGTTATTGACCATCCCACTGTAGCAAGGGCTTGCAGGGCCGTCCGCCCGCGTGCGACGGACGGTGTAAAACGCGGAACGAACGGAGGAAAACCAGCGACGACCGTCAGCGCTGGCCCAGGCGCGTATCGCCGAACAGATGCTTGTACTCGTGCGGCTGCGAGCGCCAGTACTGCGGCGGCGCGCTGACCGTCGCCCCCAGTTCCGCGGCCGCATGCCACGGCCAGCGCGGGTCGTACAGCATCGCGCGCGCCAGCGCCACCATGTCGGCCTGGCCCGTCTGCACGATGGTCTCGGCCTGCTTCGCTTCCGTGATCAGGCCCACGCCGATGGTCGGCATGGGAGTGTTCGCCTTGATGCGCGCGGCGAACTCGATCTGGTAGCCCGGACCGACGGGGATCTTCTGGTGCGGCGACAGCCCGCCGCTCGACACGTGGATGAACTGGCAGCCGAGCCGCTCCAGTTCCTGCGTCAGCACGAGGCTCTGTTCCAGGTCCCAGCCGCCCTCGACCCAGTCGCTGGCCGAGATGCGCATGCCGACCACCATCTCGGGCGACACGGCCGCGCGCACGGCCTGGAACACTTCGAGCGGAAAGCGCATGCGGTTTTCCAGCGAGCCGCCATATTGATCGTCCCGCTGGTTCGACAGCGGCGACAGGAACTGGTGCAGCAGATAGCCATGGGCGCCGTGCAGTTCGATGGCGTCCAGGCCCAGCGCATCGGCGCGGCGCGCGGCAGCGACGAAGCCGTCCTTCACGCGCTGCAGGCCGGCGGCATCGAGCGCCAGCGGCACGGTCTCGCCCTCCGCGTGCGGGATCGCGGACGGCGCCACGGTCTGCCAGCCGTGGGAGTCCCCCACCGGAAGATTCGCGCCGCCGTGCCACGGCACCTCGCTCGACGCCTTGCGGCCCGCGTGTGCGAGCTGGATGGCGATCTTGATCGGTGCATGCTTGCGCATCGCGTTGACGACGGGCTCCAGCGCGGCCGCATGCTCGTCGGACCAGAGGCCCAGGTCGGCATAGGTGATGCGCCCTTCCTCCGTCACGGCGGTCGCTTCGATGATGAGAAGTCCCGCGCCGGACAGTGCGAGGTGGCCGAGGTGGATCATGTGCCAGTCGGTGGCGTAGCCCCGGTCGGCGGAGTATTGGCACATCGGCGCGATGGCGATCCGGTTCGCCAGCTCCAGCGGGCCGAGCTTGATCGGAGAAAACAGCTTGCTCATGGGTAGAAACCCTTCCCTTTGTAGGGTGGGCACCCCGTGCCCACCAGATGCGTGCGTAAAGGGATAGTCTAGCGCGCAGAGAAAAAACGCGCTTTTCGAGAACGGATACGTGCGTTGAACGCGTGGGCACGGGGTGCCCACCCTACTACTGTATTTTTACCACCATGATCCCCGCCCGCAACCCCACGCGCACATCGGGATTCGGAAACACGACACACTCTTCGTCGTGCTGAACGGTATAAACAGTATCGCCGTCGCGCGCGATCACTTCACCCTTTTTCAATGGCGTGAAGTTTTCGGTATCGCGTCCGAAGCTCATCGTGAACGCATCGGACAGCTTGATGATCGACTGGGCCGTGTTGAACACGACGGGCTCGTTGCCGCCCGCCTGCGCTTGTCCGCGCAGCAGGCCATGCAGTGCCGAGGCCATTGCCGCGAACTGCGACAGGTCGTTCCGCCCCAGCGTGCCGATGCGCCCCAGTTCGACGGTGGTGCCCGCGGCGCCGTGCCGCTCGGCCGTCCAGTAACTGTACGTGCCCGCGGACGCCGGGTTCATGATGACGGCCTCGATGCCGCCGAGGCCCAGCCACGCGATCAGCGCGCGGCGCGGCGCGTCCGCGATCAAGTCCGGCACGATCGCGAAGCGCGGATAACGCGAGCCGCGGATCGCCGTGTGCAGGTCGAGATGCCAGCGGCGCGGGCCGCTGGCCTCGAAGAACGCGGCCGTCGCCGCGATCAGCGTGTCCGCGCGGCCGGCTTCGAAGGTGCCGGCCAGGTCGCCGCGCTCGTCGCGGAACATGCGGTTCAGGTCCGCGTCGATGAAGCGCTTGCCGGCCGCGATGGCGTCGATGTTCCCGACGCACAGCATCAGGTCCACCGCGAGCTCGCCCGGCGTGCGCGACAGGGCCTCGATGGCGTAGGCCACCATCTCGATCGGCCCCGTCTCGTCGCCGTGCACGCCCACCGACAGCAGCACGGCGGGCCGCTCTGCCGACGGCCTCGCGGCCTTCACGGTCAGCACGCCCTTTGCGGGCTGGCCGACCGTGAAGCCGGCTTGCGCGAAGCGGGCGGCGACCTCGCCGAAGTCGCCTTCGGCCAGTGCCCGGATTTCCTTCGGTAAGGTGGCCGCCATCGCTTACGCCAGGTTCGCGACGGTGGTGGCGACGGTCGTCGCCGCGGTGCCGGATGCGATGCGGTCCGGGCTCGAACCCTCCGACAGCGACCATACGGCCAGCATCGCCTGCTCCAGGTCCGTCGGCTGGACGTAGCCGGCCGACAGGCCCATCGCCGCGGTCAGCTCGCGCACGGCCGACTGCATGTCGCCCGTGGAGCGGCTCGCCGCCAGCACTTCCGTCAGCAGGCGTTGCTGCGTGCGGCGCAGGGCTTGCAGCGCGTAGTTGCGCAGCTGTTCCTGCGATTTGCTCGTGGCCGGCAGCTTGAGGCCGCGTTCCAGCGTGTCGATGCCCGCCTGCTCGCGCAGCAACATGCCGACGCGCAGGAACTCGGCCAGCGACATGCCGTGCGGACGCTGGACGGAGACGGCCGCGAACAGGAACGTCGCCAGCGATTCGACCGTGTCGACGGCCTTCCACGCCTGCACGAACGACGACGACAGGCCGGCGTGGCTGTCCGCCTCCGACTTCGCCGGCATCAGCTGGCGCAGTTGTTCCGGCTGGGCGAACAGGTTCGACAGCTCTTCCATGCCGCCGGCACCGGCCTGCTCGGCCGGCAGCGACAGCACGCCTTCGATCACGGTGCGCAGCATCACGCGGGTACGCGCATCGACGGTCTGCGACACGTCGCGCGGCACGACCAGCGCGTCATGGTCCAGCGCCTCGAACACGGGCGCCAGGTGCAGCGCGGCCCACGCCCGGCCCCACGACTTGACGACTTCGGCGTCGTCGATGCGGTGTTCCAGCGCCAGGTCGCGCAGCATCAGCGGGCCGCAACGGTTGACGGATTCGTTGGCCAGCACGGTCGCGAGGATCGCGTTGGCCAGCGGGTGCGCCAGCGGATCGCGCGTGGCGACCAGCTGCGCCGGGAAGTACGGACGCAGGATGATCTCGGCCCACGGCTGTTCCGTCAGCGGCAGCGCGGCCAGCGTGCGCTTCAAGCGGTTCTTGACGTTGGCGACGACGACGGCCAGTTCCGGCGTCGTGAGACCCAGGCCCTGGGCCTTGCGGCGCTGCAGTTCCGTCTCGCCCGGCAGCTGTTCCAGCTCGCGCGACACGGCGCCTTCCGCCTCCAGGCTCGCGATCAGGGCAGCGTAGCCGTCGACGACGGCGCTGTTCGATTGCGCCTGCGCCTCGCGCACCAGCAGGTGCGTCTGCAGCGTGTTGTCGCGCAGGACCAGCTTCTCGATATCGCCCGTCATCTCGGTCAGCAGGCGGTTGCGCTCGCCCTCGTCCAGCTGGCCCGCGTTGACTTCCGTGTCGAGCCAGATCTTGACGTTGACTTCGTGGTCGGAGCAGTCCACGCCGGCCGAGTTGTCGATCGCATCCGTGAAGATGCGGCCGCCGGCCAGCGCGAATTCGATACGGCCGGCCTGCGTGGCGCCCAGGTTGCCGCCTTCCGCGACAACCTTCACGCGCAGCTCGTTGCCGTTGACGCGGATGTTGTCGTTGGCGCGGTCCTTCACTTGCGCGTGGGTCTCGGTGGACGCCTTGATGTAGGTGCCGATGCCGCCGTTATAGAACAGGTCGACCGGCGCCAGCAGGATGCGGTGCATCAGTTCTTCCGGCGTGAGCGACGTCTCTTCGATGGCCAGCGCTTCGCGCACCTGCGGCGACAGCTCGATGTGGCGCGCGGACCGCGGGAACACGCCGCCGCCTTCCGAGATCAGTTCCTTGTCGTAGTCGTCCCACGAGGAACGCGGCAGCGCGAACATGCGCTTGCGCTCATTGAACGACACGACGACGTCCGGATTCGGGTCGAGGAAGATGTGGCGGTGGTCGAACGCGGCCAGCACTTTCAGCTGGCGCGACAGCAGCACGCCGTTGCCGAACACGTCGCCCGACATGTCGCCCACGCCGACCATCGTCACCGGGGTCGTGTTCATGTCGTGGCCCATCTCGTAGAAGTGGCGTTTTACCGCTTCGAACGCGCCCTTCGCGGTGATGCCCATCTTCTTGTGGTCGTAGCCGTTCGAGCCGCCGGACGCGAACGCGTCGCCCAGCCAGAAGCCGCGCGAGACGGCGATGCTGTTGGCGATGTCGGAGAACGTCGCCGTGCCCTTGTCGGCGGCGACCACGAGGTACGGGTCGTCCTGGTCATAGCGCACCGTGTCGGCCGGCGGAACGATCTCGCCACGCACGCGGTTGTCCGTCACTTCCAGCAGGCTCGCGATGAACAGGCGGTAGACGGCTTCGCCTTCGGCCGCGACGACGTCACGCGCCGCATCCTTCGGCATCTGCTTGCACACGAAACCGCCCTTCGAGCCGGCCGGCACGATGACGGCGTTCTTGACCATCTGCGCCTTCACGAGACCCAGCACTTCGGTGCGGTAGTCTTCCATGCGATCGGACCAGCGCAGGCCGCCGCGGGCGACCGGGCCGCCGCGCAGGTGCAGGCCTTCGAAGCGGCGCGAGAACACGTAGATCTCGCGGAACGGGCGCGGTTCCGGCACGAGCGCCAGGTGGCTCGTGTCGAGCTTGAAGATGATCTTCTCGCCGCGATTTTCCTTCGTTCCTTGATAGTAGTTGGTGCGCACTGTCGCCATCACGAGATCGACCAGCGCGGCCATGATTTCCTCGGTGTCGGCGTGGTTGACCTTGGCCAGGCCCGCCTTCAGCGCGACCAGTTTCGCATCGCCCTCGGCGCGCTCCTCGGCGCTGCGTTTCGGGTCGAAGCGCAGTTCGAAGCCTTCGACCAGTTCCTTGACGAGGTTCGCGCGCGGACGCAGCGTCTCGGCCATGTAGCGGGTCGAGAACTTGCTGCCGGCCTGGCGCCAGTAGCTGATGTACGCGCGCACGAGCTGCACTTCGCGCATCGCCAGGCCGCCTTCGATGGTGAGGCCATTCAGGCGGCCGTCTTCCGCTTCGTCGTTGAACAGCGCGGCGAACAGTTCGCCGGCCACTTCCGCGACGCCCGGCTTGGCCAGCTTGGCGGCCGAATCCGCGTCGACGATCAGGCCCGTGATGTAGCGGCGGGTGCCGTCGGCCGTGTCGATCCAGAAGCTTTGCTCGCGGTCGATGGCGACGCCGGCGTTCTGCAGCGCCGGCAGGATGCGCGACAGCGACGGCATCGTGTTCGTCGAGTACAGGCGCAGCGACGTGACGCCCGCTTCATCCGTCTCGATGCGGACCGAGACGTGGCCCTGCTGGCCGTTCGCGATGATCGCGCTCACGTCGCGGAAGGCGATTTCCGGTGCCGTCGCGGCCACGTAGTTCACGGGCAGCGTCGGCAGGATCTTGCGCAGCGCGTTGCGGGTCGGGACGTCTTCGACGGTGTCGGTCAACGCCGTGTAGCGGTCATGCCAGCCGTCCAGCACGGACAGCAGCGGTTTCTGGATGTCGGATTCCAGGTCGAGCGGATAGCGCGCGGCCTGGGCGATCAGGTAGACGCGGGCCAGCGGGCCGTCCGCGACGAGCGTCTGCGTGCGCACGTCGACGGCGCCCGAGCTTTCCTTCAGCGCCTGCGCCAGCCCGGCGACGACGGCGGCGCTGTAGCGTTCGCGCGGCAAATAGACCAGGACGTTCAGGTGGCGTTGATAGACGTCGCGACGTGCAAACACTTTCGCGCGCGGCTGCTTGTACAGCGAGACGACGGAGCTGCACACCTGGGCGAGCCAGTCCGGATCCGCTTCCAGCGCTTCCGTGCGCGGCAGCGACTCCAGGATCTCGAGGAATTTCTCGGCGCGGAAGCCTTCCTGGCGCACGCCGGCGATGGACAGCACTTTCGCCACGCGGCCGCGCGCGAACGGCAGGCGCGCCAGCGGGGTCGACGTGGCGGCGCGCGTGAACAGGCCGACGAAGCAGTGTTCGCCGATCGTGTTGCCCTGCGTGTCGGTGTCGCGCACGCCGATGAAGTCCAGCGGCTGGTCGCGGTGCAAGGTGCCGGCCACGTCGGCCTTCACGATCGACAGCGTCTCGTCGCGCTTGGACAGGATCTCGAAGTCGCCCGGGATGTTCTGCAGGCAGGTGCCGTAGACGGGGTGCGACGTATCCTGCAGCACGCCGATGCGGCTCGGGATGTCGCGTTCGAGTTCGCGCACGCCCGGCTTGACGAAGTAGTAGGCGTAGCCGAACGGCTCGAAGCCTTCGTTCTTGGCCCAGTCGAGGAAGGCCGCCACTTCCTGGCCGGACGGCGTACCTTGCGCCGCGGCGGCGGCGGCAACGGCGGTCATGCGGTCGGCCATGGCGACGGCGTCGCGGTGCACGATGGCGGCGTCGCGCGCGACCATCTGGATGCGCTCGATGAGTTGGGAGAGTTCGTCCTGCGGCAGGTCTTCCGCCAGCAGGCACAGGACATACGATTCCAGCGGCGCGCCCGCTTCGCCGACGGCGACCACGCGGCCGGCCTCGTCGCGGCGCACGGGCAGCACCGTATTCAGCACGCCCGACGCGACGACGCGCTGGCGGCGCAGCGCCATCACGAACGAGTCGACGAGGTAGGGCATGTCCTCGTTCAGGATCAGCAAGGCGGTCGACATGCCGCAGCGCCCATCCGTATAGCGATTCTCCGCGATCTGGCAGCCGTCGGTCGTGCGCTGCGCCACCTGGGCGAAGGCATCCCACAGGATGGCGGCGAGGTTGCGGGGATCGATGCCGGCGAGGTCGTCCTCGTCCAGGGCGCCGATCCAGGCGCCGATCAGCGCGCCCACTTGTTCCGAAGCGCCCGCCGGCTTGTTCTCGTTAACCAGCGCGAGGGTTTGCGTGCGCAGATCGTGAGGCATGTCTTTGTTCATGTTTAGCTTCTCCAAAAGCTGGTTGTTGCGCCGGGTTCGGCGCGGCTTGTGGCCACATGTTCCCGGCTGGTACGGACAGGGTTGTCCCGTCCAGATCTCTTATGCTTCCTGTTCCCGGAAACGATTCATTATGTTGGGTGGGCACCCTGTGCCCACCCAACCAATCATGCCAGATCATACAGCCCCGGCAGGCCAAGGATGCGCTCCAGGTCTTCCAGCGCGGCCGCGCATTCGATGGCCAGCTGCGGGTCTGCGAGATCCTTCGGCTCCACGCGGTCGCGGTAATGACGCTCGACCCACGGCACGAGGCGCGCATACAAATCTTCCGTCATCAACACGCCCTGGTGCATCGCGGCCGCTTCCGCGTCCGTGAGCACCACGCGCAGGCGCAGGCACGCGGGGCCGCCGCCGTTGCGCATGCTCTGGCGCAGGTCGAATTCGATCAACTCGTCGATCGGGCCACCGCTCGCCACCAGCTGCTCGAGGTAGCGGGCCACGGTCGCCGTCTCGCGGCATTCGTGCGGGACGACGAGCGCCATGCCGCCGTCCAGCTTCGACAACAGCTGGCTGTTGAACAGGTAGCTGGCGACGGCATCGGCGACGGGGACGACGCCCGTGTCCACGCGCACGGCGCGCAGGTCGGTGCCGGTGACGCCCAGCGCACGGCGGAGCAGATCCAGCGTGGCCGCTTCGTCGGCGAACGCCTGGTCGTGGTAGAACAGCACGTTGCCGTTGCCGACCGCGATCACGTCGTTATGAAACACGCCCTGGTCGATCACGGCCGGGTTCTGCGACGCGAACACGGTGCGCGCCGCGTCCAGGCCGTGCAGGCGGGCGACGGCCTGCGATGCCTCCAGCGTCTGGCGCGCCGGGTATTTCACGGGCGCCGGTGCGGACGGGTCGAATTCGACGCGGCCATAGACAAAAAACTCGACGCCGGACGCACCGTGGGCGCTGGCGAAGCGCGTGTGGTTGGCGGCGCCCTCGTCGCCGAACGCGGGCGTCGACGGCAGCGGGTCGTGCACGACGAAGCGGTCCGGGTTCGCGAACAGGGCGCGCAGGGTGCGCGTCGCCTGCACGTGTTCTTCCGCGCGGTGCAGTTTATTGTTCAGGTTCGCGGCGGTGAAGTGCACGCGGCCGTCCGCCGTGTCGGCCGACGGGCTGACGGTGGCGGCGTTCGCGGTCCACATCGGCGATGCGGAGTACGCGCACGCGAGGATCACCGGCGATTCGCGGTACGCCTGCGCCAGCACGTCGGCGTCCGTGCCGGAAAAGCCGAGGCGGCGCAGCAGGCGGAAGTTCGGACGCGCCTGCGGCGGCAGCAGGCCTTGCGCGAAGCCGCGCGCGGCCAGCGCGCGCATCTTGGCGAGGCCCTGCAATGCGGCCTGGCGCGGGTTCGACGCGCTCCGCACATTATTGAACGAGGCGACGTTGCCGAACGACAGACCGGCGTAGTTGTGCGATGGGCCCACGAGGCCGTCGAAGTTGAATTCGCGTGCGTTGCGCATATCGTTCAGAAGGTGAGACCGGGCGACAGCTTGGCCGGCATGTCCAGCTCGGACGTTTCGATCGAGGCGACCGGGTACGCGCAGTAGTCGGCCGCGTAATAGGCACTCGGACGATGGTTGCCCGATTTGCCCACGCCGCCGAACGGCGCGGAGCTGGCGGCGCCCGTCGTCGGACGGTTCCAGTTGACGACGCCCGCGCGCGCCTTGATCGCGAAGCGCTTCCACAGCTCTTCCGACGGCGACAGTAGCGCGGCGGCGAGACCGTATTCCGTCGCGTTGGCGGCGCCGATGGCGGCGTCGAAATCGGCCACGCGGACAATCTGCAGCAGCGGTCCGAACCACTCTTCGTCCGGGATGCCCTTCGCATCCGTCACGTCGACGATACCGGCGGTGACGAAGCCCGCGTTCGGATCGAGCTGGCGCATGCGCAGCAAAACTTTACCGCCCTGCACTTCCATCATCTCCTGCGCCTGCACGAGGCGTTTCGCCACGGCGGCCGAGACGACGGGGCCCATGAACGGCTGCGGGTCCGCGTTCGACGGACCGACCGCGAGCTTGCTCGCCACGTCCACGAGGCGGTCGATGAAGGCCTGGCCTTCCGGCGTGTCCTGCACGATCAGGCGGCGCGCACACGTGCAGCGCTGGCCGGCGGAGATGAACGCGGACATGACGGCGTGGTGCACGGCCGCGTCCCGCATTTTCTCATCCTCCTGCACGTCCCACACGACGAGCGGATTGTTGCCGCCCATTTCCAGCGCCAGCATCTTGCCCGGCTGGCCGCCGAACTGTTTATGCAGCGCGACGCCCGTCTGGCTGCTGCCGGTGAACAGGATGCCGTCCACGTCCGGGTGCTGCGACAGCGCGACGCCGGTCGCGCGGCCGCCGTTCACGAGGTTCAGCACGCCCTGCGGCAGGCCGGCCTGTTCCCACAGCTGCACGGTGCGCACGGCGGTGCGCGGCGCATATTCGCTCGGCTTGAACACGAGCGTGTTCCCCGCGATCAGCGCGGGCACGATGTGGCCGTTCGGCAGGTGGCCGGGGAAGTTATAGGGGCCGAACACGCCGAACACGCCGTGCGGACGGTGGCGCAGCACGGCGTTGCCGTCGGCGACCTTCGCAGCCGTTTCGCCCGTGCGCGCGGCATGCGACTGCACCGAGATGTCGACCTTGTTGGCCATCGTCGTCACTTCCGTGCGGGCTTCCCACAGCGGCTTGCCCACTTCCTCGGCGATGATCGCGGCGAGTTCCTCGTTGTGCTCCTTGAGCAGGTCGCGGAAGCGCTGGCAGATGGCGATGCGTTGTTCGAGCGGCGTGAGCGCCCAGTCTTCGAACGCGGCGCGCGCGGCTTTTACGGCGCGGTCCACATCTTCTGCCGTGGATTCGTTGCTGGTCCAGGTCTGGCGGCCGGTGGACGGGTCGATCGTGTCGAGCTGCGGACCGGAGCCGGCCAGCCATTCACCGCCGATGAAGTTAGCGCAGTTAGAGCTCAATTCTTTAGCCATTGTTTTTCCTTACGTTGAGGGCCAGCGAGCGAATAGGGTCACCCGGCTGGCAATGCAGCAACTGGAGTTCGCGCACGGATAGCGCGACCTTGCGGCCGCCGTCGCAGGCCTGGGTAAGGACCATGCGAAAATCGTCGAGTTTCGTGTTGGAGACGAGCGTGACTTCGCACTCGCCGTCCGGTTGGCCTTCCTCGGCCGTCGTCAGCACGCTGTCGCGCACGGCGCGCAGCTCGGCCACGCGGCCCTGCAACACGGGGCCCGCGTCGAAGATGTCGACGTAACCCTCGTAGTGCATGCCTTCCTGTTCCAGCAGTTTGCGTGCCGGGAGCGTGGAGCGGTGCACCTGGCCGATCACGGCCTGCGCGTCTTCCGGCAGGTACGCCACGTACAGCGGCTGGCGCGGCATGAGCTCCGCGATGAACGATTTCTTGCCGAGTGCCGTGAGGCCGTCGACGTGGTTGAAATCCATCTTGAAGAAGTGGCGGCCGAGGCCTTCGTAGAACGGCGACGTGCCGTCCTCCGCCTGGTAGCCGCGCATCTCGGCGATGATCTTTTCCGTGAACAGGTGCTGGAACTGGGCCATGAACAGGAAGCGGCTCTTGGACAGCCACTTGCCGTTGTAGCCCGTGCGGTATTCCGGCATCAGGAACAGCGAGCACAGTTCCGTGGAACCGGTCAGGTCGTTGGACAGGTACAGCGTGTCCATGCGCGTGAACACGCCCAGCTCGCGGCTGGAATGCACCAGCGTGCCGATCCGGTAGTTATAAAACGGCTCCGTGAGGCCGACGGCGGCCTTGATGGCGCACACGCCGGCCAGGCGGCCGTTGGACGTGTCTTCCATCACGAACATGTAGTCGCGTTCCTCGGGTGGGATCGTCTGCGCGAACGATGCCACCGCGGTCTCGACGCGCTCGCCCAGCATGGCGCGGTCCGGCTTCAGCGTGGTCATGCCGCTGCCGACCTGGCGCGCCATCTCGATCAGCGGATCGATGTCGTTCAGGGTGATTGCGCGGATTACGAGCATGGATTCCTCATAGTTTTCCAAAGCGTCAGATGCGTACGCAGATGACGCTGTCGCCGGTCTCTCTGCCTAACGCCTCGCGTGCCGCGGGCGGCAGGCAGATGGACTCGGAGCTCTCGGCCGGGTCGCACGGCAGCACGATCGCGCGGAACTTGCGCTCGCTGCTGGCCACCGCGTAATTCACCATCGCGGCCTTGCCGCCGCGCGTGGGCGGCTGCAGTTCGGCGTTCGCGACCTTCTTCACCATCGAGCCGGAGAACGACCGCAGCGCGTGCTTGTGCGCCTGCAGGATCGGACCGCCGTCGAAGATGTCGATGTATTCGTCGGCCTCGAAGCCCTCTTCCGTCAGCAGGTCGAACGCGAGTTCGCCGCTCGGGTGGATCTGGCCCATCACGGCCTGCGCGGGGCCGGGCAGCAGCGGCACGTACACGGGGTAGTGCGGCATCAGCTCGACGATCAGCGTGCGGTTACGGGCGCCGCCGATCGTGCGCTCCGCATCGAGGAAGTCCATCTTGAAGAACTTGCGGCCCAGCGCGTCCCAGAACGGCGACTGGCCGCCCTCGTCGGTGACGCCGGCCAGCGGCACGAAGAAGCGGTCGCCGAAACGGTGCGGCGCCAGCACGGCATATAACAATCGGGCGCGCGACAGCAGCGCGGCTTCGCGCCGCGCCGTGTCGCGGTCGCGAATATAAAAGCCGGACAGCTGCGAATACGCCGTCAACTCCGAGCACAGGGTCAGCGCGTGCACGCTGTGGCTGATGTTCAGGTCGCGCGAGACCTGCTGGATCACATCGTTGCGGAACGCGAAATAGGTGCCGTTCGAACCGGCCGACGCGTGGATCGCGGCGGTGCCGACCAACTCGCGGCTGTCGACGTCTTCGAGCACGAACAGGTAGGACTCTTCGCTGGGAATGTCGACGTGGGCGGCGAACGACGCCACGGAACGCTCCACGAACGCGGCGATCTTTTCGCGCGTGCGCGGCAGGGTGTGCACTCCCGGCGTGGACGCGGCGAGCAGCGTCTCGAGGGCGCCGACATCCGCTGGTTCTACCGGACGAACTACATACATGGATTCTCCCGACAAAGGCATCGAACGAACGGAGCCGGCCGGAATGGGGGGGGCCCCCGCCGGCCGGGTGGTGCAGGCGTATCAGCCGGCGAGGAACGCGTCGGCGGCCTGGCGCATGATGCGATCCGCGTCAAGGATCTGCTCATCGGAGACGACCAGCGCCGGTGCCAGGCGGACGACGTCCGGACCGGCGATCAGCAGCATCAGGCCGAGCTTTTCCGCGACCTTCGTGTAGTCCTTCGACTTGCCCTTGTAGCCTTCGGCCATCGGCAGGCCGAGCAGCAGGCCCTTGCCGCGCGGCTTGGTGAACAGTTGCGGGTAGTCGGTGGCCAGCTTTTCCAGGTTCGCGACGATCTTGCCGCTTGCCTCGCGCACGCGCGCCAGGAAGGCCGGCTGGTTGATCTGCTCGATCACGGCCAGCGCCACCGACGTCGCCAGCGGGTTGCCGCCGTACGTGGTGCCGTGGCTGCCGACGGCCAGATACTGCGCGATCTCGTTGGTGGTCAGCATGGCGCCGATCGGGTAGCCGTTGCCCAGCGCCTTGGCCGAGGTCAGCACGTCCGGGGTCACGCCCACGTTCATGTAGTCGTAGAAGGTGCCGGTACGGCCCACGCCCGACTGCACCTCGTCGAAGATCAGCAGGGCGCCGGTCTTGTCGCACAGTTCGCGCAGCGTTTTGAGGAATTCGATGTCGCCCGGGATCACGCCACCTTCGCCCTGGATCGGCTCGACGATCACGGCCGCGACGTCATCGGTGATGGCGGCGCGCGCGGACTCGATGTCGTTGTAGTTGATGTGGTTGATTTCCGGCGGCAGCGGCTCGAAGCCTTCGGTGTACTTCGACTGGCCGCCGACCGACACGGTGAACAGCGTGCGGCCGTGGAACGAGGAATAGCACGACACGATGCGCGACTTGTGCGGGCCGAACTTGCCGTGCGCGTACTTGCGCGCCAGCTTCAGGGCGGCTTCGTTGGCTTCCGCGCCCGAGTTGGCGAAGAAGCAGCGGTCGGCGAACGTGGCCTCGATCAGGGCCGACGCCAGGCGCAGGACCGGCTCGTTCGTATAGCCGTTGCCGACGTGCCAGAGCGTGTTGGCCTGGCGGGTCAGCGCCTCGACGACGACCGGGTTGCAATGGCCCAGGCTGCTGACGGCGATGCCGGAGGTGAAGTCGAGGTAATGCTTGCCGTCCTGGTCCCAGACGTCCAGGCCCGACGCGCGCACGGGCACCATCGCGGCGGGTGCGTAGGTCGGGACGAGCACCTCGTCGAAAGTCTGGCGTGTGACAGGCCGCGTGGCGACACCCGAGTCGAGCTTAGCATTCATGACGTTTTCCTCATCCAAATAAAAGGTTGCGCGGACTCCAGCAGCCGCGCCGAGCGACTCATTATAGAGAAGCTAATCGTTGCCGTTCTTTCCAAACTGCGACAGGCATTTTCATTTTTGGACGAGCAACAAAAACCGGGGTCAGAGCCCCGATTTTGGAAATTGCCCAAAATCGGGCTCTGACCCCGGTGCTTACTGGCTCAATTTGCGCTGGCGTTCTTCGCGGGGCGTATTGCCGAACAGGGCGCCGAAGGCGGTAGAGAAGTGGGAGCCGGACGAGAAGCCGCACATCAGCCCCACCTGCACGATGGAGTAGTTGGTGTCGCGCAGCAGCTGGCGCGCCCGTTGCAGGCGTAGTTCGAGGTAGTAGCGCGACGGCAGGCTGCCCAGGTATTGCTTGAACAGCCGCTCCAGCTGGCGGCGAGACACGCCCGCCAGCTGGGCGATGTCGTCGGTCGACAGCGGTTCCTCGATGTTCGCTTCCATCAGGGTCACGGCTTCCGTCAGCTTGGGCTGCAGCACGCCGAAGCGGGCTTGCAGGGCGACGCGCTGGCGTTCGTCCGGGCCGCGTACGCGGTCCACGCACAGGATTTCCTTCACTTGCGCCTGGACCGTCGCGCCGAACAGCATGTCGACGAGGGTCAGCGCGAAGTCGATGCTGGCCGCGCCGCCGCAGGACGTCAGGCGCGCGCCGTCGATCTCGTACAGGTGCGGACTCAGCAGGGCCTGGTCGGCGCGCATGTCGACGTCGGGATACAGCGACCACGGCAACGCGGCGCGCGCACCGTTCAGCGCGCCCGCCTCCGCCAGCCACAGCACGCCCGCGCCGACGCCGCCCCAGCACGGCGCCGCCCGGCAGCGGGAGATCACGGTGCGCAGGTTGGCGGGACGCAGCCCCGCCTCGGCCTCGTCGGCGACGAGCAGCACGAGATGCCAGTGGCGCTGGTCGGCCGCGAATTTGTCGGGGGTGCGCACGTCCACGTGCAGGCGTTCAGGCCCCAGCACCTTGGCCGCCAGGCGCAGCGGCTGCACGAGGCCGGACCACGTCAGCGAATCCGGCTCGCCCGCATGCACGAGCAGCACGCGCAGCGGCGCCTCTAGCGCGAGGCGGGATAATTCAAGTTGCTGCATTAGGAAAATGAGCAGGACAATGAGGGATCATCACTCGGGGGCGAGCGCGGCGGCCGGCCGGCTTTCGGCATTCCATTGACTGACTATCATACCGGAGATCAACAAAGCCGCGCCGAGCCAGCCCCGGCCGCCCATCGCCTCGCCCAGCCAGAAATACGCGAAAAACGCGGCGCCGCCGGGCTCGAACGCATAGATGACGGCCGCCTCGTTGGCGCTCGTGCGCGCCTGCCCCCACGCCTGCATCGAGATGATGGCGGCCGTGCACAGCACGCCGAGATAGGCGAAATTCGGCGAATAGTGAAGCAGCCCGTGGCCGATGTAGGCCCAGTAGTTGGCGGCATCGGACGCCACGTCGATGCTGCCCCGCGGCACCTCGCGCGCGAACAACCACAGCGCCGCGCACAGGGCGACGGTACCGATCTGCGCGGCCGTCACGGTCATCAGGCGGACGGCGCGCCGCGTATACACCTCCATGACCTTGATGTAGGCGCCGAACGTGAGCGCGGCCAGCAGCGCGAGCGTGTCGCCGCGGCCCCAGCCGCCTCCGCCATCCCAGCACAGCGCCACGAGCCCCGCGATCGCGAGCAGCAACGCGATGACGATGCGGCGTTCCGGCAAGCGCCCGCCGAGCAGGCCCAGCAGCGGCACGACGAGCACGTTGAGGCCGCAGATGAAGGCGTTGCGGTTCGAGGTCGTCAGCGCGAGACCTTCCACCTGGAACAGGTAGCAGAAGAACAGCAGCAAGCCGAGTATGCCGCCCAGCATCAGGTCCGTGCGGCGTGCGCGCCACAGGAACGGCGACAAGAGCGCCGTCGCGATGGCGAAACGGGTCAAAATGATCCAGACGGGAGAAAAATAAGCCGTCAGTTCCTTCATCGCAGGAAACGTCGTCCCCCACACGAGGACGACGACGACGAGGGCGAGGATGCCGCGCAGATGCTGGGTCATGAAACGTGAAATAAATTCTGGCAAGATTGCTATGGTACCGGACCCGGCCGCAACGACGAAGACTGGGATCCCCTCCCGCGCTGGCGGCTATAATCGTTTCATGGGTGAACGATATCTGAAGAGTGTGCGCCTGCTGGCCGAGTGCCTGCAAGGGTTCGAGCGCTTCGTCGCCGAACCGGTGCGCCGGCATGGGCTGACGCATCCGCAATTCGACATCATCGCCACCCTCGGCAACACGCCCGGCATGACCTACAAGGAACTGGGCGAGCGGACCCTGATCACGAAGGGGACGCTGACCGGCGTCATCGACCGCCTCGAACAGAAGGGACTCGTGGAACGCGCGCGCAATTGCGACGACAAGCGCTCGTTCCTCGTGCGCCTGACGGCGGACGGGGAGTGCCTGTTCCGCACCGTGTTTCCGGCCGTGGTCGCACACGGCAAGCAGCTGTTCGCCGATTATGGCGACGGCGATTTCGAACAACTTGACCACGCGCTGCGCCGGCTGCGCACCCGGCTCGATGCGCCGGGCCTGGTCACACCGGGCGGGCACGTTCCCGCCGACGAAGGATGATATGAATACAGCACTACTGGAAGGCAAAAAGCCGCCTCATTTCGACAAGCACATCATCGGCAACCTGCTGCTGGACGTGGCATCGCCCGCCGAAGTGCGCGAGGAACCGATGGTGATCGGCGTGCGCAACGATGACGGCGAGATCTACCGCCTGATCGGCGCCGCCACCCTGAACAGCTTCATGAACGCGGTCGAGGAATTGTTCGACCTCGGCCTCGTCGACGAGCTGCAGGACACCGAGGAACCGAAAGACGGCTGCGACGCCATTTTCAGCGAGCCTTGACGAAGTTCCTGGGGGTATAATTTTTTCCCATGGACAGAATCGACGCCCTCAAGAGCATTGCCGCGCAGGCCGGGCGCGGCGACCTCCACTTCCCTACCCACGTCGACGCGACGCTCAAGCTGCAGCGCGCGCTGACCGATCCGGAATGCCACATCGACGAAGCGGCGCGTCTCGTGCAGACGGAGCCGTTGCTGGCCGCCCGCACCGTCGCCATCGCCAACTCGGCCGCCTATAACCGCTTCGGCAACGACGTCACCAACGTCAAGGCGGCCGTGCAGCGCGTCGGCTTCCGCACGCTGGGCGCGCTCGCCGCCGCCGTCATCGTGCGCCAGCTGGCGAGCGAAATCCACGATCCCGAGTTGCGCGCCAAGGCCGATCGACTGTGGCTGCACTCGACCCACGTGGCCGCGTTGTCGCAGGTGATCGCGCGGCGCGTGTCGTTCGTCGATCCGGAAACGGCGATGTTCGCCGGCATCGTGCACGAGGTCGGCGGCTTTTATCTGCTGTCGCGCGCGCCCGAGTTCCCGGGCCTGCTCGACGGCGGCGCCGACGAATGGATCGAGCACGGCGAAACCGCCATCGGCCGCGGCGTCCTGCTCAAGCTGGGCGTGCCGGCCCCCGTGATGGGCGCCATCGAGGCGCTGTGGAACGGGATGCGCGCGCTGCCGCCGGAAACGCTGGGCGACACGCTGCTGCTGGCAAACGACCTGTCTCCCGTCGCATCGCCGCTGCTGGAACGCGATACCGGCGTGTCCGGCATCCAGGTGGGCGCCACCATCGACTTCGCCGTCGGCGAAGGCACGCTGAAAACCATCCTCCAGGAATCGGAGGATGAAGTGCACAGCCTGACGGCCGCGCTGGCCTGATTCTCCATTCTCACGTTCACGTCGACACCGGCCGCCGCATGCGGCCGGCGTCGTTTCGACCATATGTGACTTTTGAGTCACTTACTTTCATCTTGTTACATTCCTTACCGTTTAAGAACTTCTCTTAGGGAAACATGGTGCTATCTTGGCCATATTGCGATTCACGACGAATCGCGAGCCCTAGAACACCAAGGAGTGAACCATGAAGAAACTGCTGCTCGCACTGATCGCCACCTCCGCCGTCGCCGGCGTCGCACAAGCCCAGACCACCACGCCGCACGCCTACGTCGGCATCGGCGCCGCCACCGCGGACAACAAGTCGACCGACGACTACCACACGAACGCCAAGATCTACGGCGGCTATGAATTCGACCAGAACTGGGGCGTCGAAGCCGGCTACACGAACTTCGACAAGCAGGACACTTCCCTCGGCAACGTGAGAGGTTCCGGCACCTATGTCGCCGGCAAGTACAGCATGCCGCTGGGCGAGCGCTTCACCGGCTACGGCAAGCTGGGCGTCTCGTACAACGAGCGCAAGTACAGCAGCAGCACCCTGGGTCAGGTCAACAGCTACGACACCGGCCTGTACGGCGGCGTCGGCGTCGAGTACAAGCTGAACCAGAATCTGGCCCTGAACGCCGAGTACGAACGCTACGGCAAGGACAAGGCATTCGGCGCCAAGGCCGATGTCTACACCGTCGGCCTGAAATACGGTTTCTGATTCCGATTCCCCTCCCCGGACCCGGCAACGGGTCTGCTGCACCGGCGTCGTCCCTGCGCAAGCATGGACGACGTTTTTTTATGGCATCCGATAAAAAAAATGCCCACTCCGGGGAGTGGGCTAAGTCCAAAACTAGGGATGTCCTGAAAGAGACGAGTCCATCTTAGTGCCCACGGCGCGTGCACTCTGTGCGTGAACTCACATTTGTTAAATATTTTGACTAATTCGTGCCCAAGCGCAAAAAGGACGGGCCACCCGCCTTGGTTGCTACACTGACAATGTAGAGGTAAATTCGGTAGCGTCCAATCTTTGAACCGATATAAGCGCAGCTTTCCTGTTCAACTTCGGTTCTCCATGGAGGCAATAGACGAACAACCCCGGGACAATACCAGCGACTTGACCTACCGCAGCGGTGTAGCGGCCCGCCTGGCGAGCCTGTCGGTGGAAACCCTGCGCGTGTGGGAACGGCGCTACGACCTGTCGGGCACGCGCCGTTCGGCCAGCGGCCAGCGGCCAGCGCCTGTACACGGCGGACCAGGTGCAACGCCTGGGCCTGCTGAAACAACTGGTCGACCGCGGCCATCCCATCGGCCAGCTGGCCCATTTGTCCACGGACGAATTGCGCACGCTGGGCGGCGCGCCGCGCGACGGCGTGCTTGTGCGGCCCATCGACGTCGAGCGCGGATGCGCAAGTCTGCCTGGATCTGTACCCGTCGACCGGCCAGGCCTGCATGATCCGCGAGGCGGCGCTGGCCCGGCTGGCGCGCGCGGAAGGGATCCCGCTGCCGCCGGCCTGATAAAAAAAAACCCGCTCCTTGCGGGAGCGGGTGAAGTCCAAAACTAGGGATGTCCTGAAAGAGACGAGTCCATCTTACGGCCGCCTTGTGTCAGCGCTCTGTGCGCTGTTTCACACATAGTAAAAACAAAAGCCGCCACGGCCAGGCCGGGCGGCTCTTTTTGTACCGAAGACGATGCGCGTACTTACACGACGGCGCCGTCCGTTTCGTCCTTGGCCTTGATCGGCTTGATCAGGTCTTCGCGCTTGACGCCCAGCCACATGGCGATGGCGGCCGCGACGAACACGGACGAGTAGATACCGAACAGGATACCGATGGTCAGCGCGATCGCGAAGTAGTGCAGCGTCTGGCCGCCGAAGAACAGCATCGACAGGACCATCATCTCGGTACAGCCGTGGGTGATGATCGTACGCGAGATCGTGCTCGTGATCGCGTGGTCGATGACCTGGGTCACGGACAGCTTGCGCTCCTTGCGGAAGGTCTCGCGGATCCGGTCGAAGATCACGACCGATTCGTTCACGGAGTAGCCCAGCACAGCCAGCACGGCGGCCAGCACGGTCAGCGAGAATTCCCACTGGAAGAAGGCGAAGAAGCCCAGGATGATGACGACGTCGTGCAGGTTGGCGACGATCGCCGCGACGGCGAACTTCCACTCGAAGCGCACGGCCAGGTAGATCATCACGCCGACGACGACCATGATCAGGGCGTTCAGGCCGTTCTGCGCGAGCTCGTCGCCGACCTGCGGGCCGACGAATTCCACGCGCTGCTGGCTCAGCACTTCCGCGCCGGCCGCGTTGACGCAGCTGGTGCGGGCGACTTTCTCGCCCTTGTCGGTGGTCTGCTCGATCTGCTTCGGCGAGCCGGCTTCGGCCGCGCACAGCGCGTTGAAGACAGTCGCCGACGTGCCCGAACCGGCGACGTCCTTGCGGATCGGCAGGCGCAGCATGACGTCCTGCGCGGTGCCGAAGCTCGTTACTTCCGGCTGCTCGTAACCCAGTTTTTCCAGCGTGTGGCGGATCTTTTCCTGGTCGGCCGCGTGCGGATAGCGCAGCTCCATCACGGTACCGCCCGTGAACTCGACCGAGAAGTGCAGGTGCTTGGTCACCAGGAAGAACACTGCGGCGACGAAGGTCAGCGCCGAGATCACGTTGAAGATCAACGCGTGGCGCATGAACGGGATGTCCCGTTTAATCTTGAAAAATTCCATGGTCTACCCCGGTTATCCTTTCTTGACGGCCGTCTTGGCCGCGGCGGCATCCGCGTTCCACACGGTGCCGATGGCGAGCTTGCCGAGCTTCTTCTTGCGGCCGTACCACAGGTTCACGACGCCGCGCGACAGGAACACGGCCGAGAACATCGACGTCAGGATGCCCAGGCAGTGCACGACGGCGAAGCCGCGCACGGCGCCCGAACCGAACACCAGCAATGCCAGGCCGACGATCAGGGTCGTCACGTTCGAGTCGAGAATGGTCGCCCACGCGTGGCTGAAGCCGGCCGAGATGGCCGACTGCGGTGTATTACCCGCCCGCAGCTCCTCGCGGATGCGCTCGTTGATCAGCACGTTGGCGTCGATCGCCATACCCAGCGCCAGCGCGATTGCCGCGATACCCGGCAGGGTCAGGGTCGCGCCCAGCATCGACAGCAGCGCGAGCAGGAACAGCAGGTTGCACGCGAGCGCGACGACGCTGAAGAAGCCGAACAGCTGGTAATAGATGATCATGAAGATCGCGATGGCCACGAAGCCCCACAGCGTGGAGTGCAGGCCCTTGGCGATGTTCTCGGCGCCCAGCTGCGGACCGACGACGCGTTCCTCGACGAATTCCATCGGGGCCGACAGCGCGCCGGAGCGCAGCAGCAGCGCCAGCTCGGCGGCGGCCTGCGGGCTGGCCATGCCGGTGGTCCGGAAGTGCGAACCCAGCTCGCTCTGGATGGTCGCGACCTGCAGCACGTTGTACTTGCCTTTTTCCTTCAGCAGCGTGGCCATGCGCTTGCCGACGCGGGTGCGGGTCGCTTCACGCATCTTGCGGCCGCCGTCGCTGTTCAGGTCGATGTTGATGGCCGGACGCTGGTTCTCGTCAAAGCCGGCCACGGCACTGGTGATGGAGTCGCCCGTTACGGTGACATCCTTCGACACGACGACCGGCGCGCCCTGGCCTTCGGTGAACAGTTCCGAATTCAGCGGGATCGCAGCGGACAGCTCGGTGCCCGGGGTCACGGTCTCGTCGACCATGCGGAATTCCAGCGTGGCGGTACGGCCGATAATGTCCTTCGCGTGGGCGACGTCCTGCACGCCCGGCAGCTGGACGACGATGCGGTCGCGGCCCTGTTGCTGGATCACGGGCTCGCTCACGCCCAGTTCGTTGATGCGCTTGCCCAGTGCGCTGATGTTCTGCTTGACGCCCTCTTCCACCACGCGTTGCAGTGCTTCCGGCTTCAGGGCCACGATCAGCTTCAGGTCGGTACCGTCGGCGGCTTCGGAGAATGCCAGGTCGGCGTTCTGGGCCAGCGCATTGCGCGCCTGCGTACGGGTGGCGTCGTCGCGGAACTTGATCTCGATGTTGTTGCCGATGCGGTCGATGCCGGCGTGGCGGATGTTCTTGTCGCGCAGCTCGCTGCGGACGCTGGACAGGACGCCCTTGATGCGGGTTTCCTGCACGGCCTTCGCATCCACCTGCAGCAGGAAGTGCACGCCGCCGCGTAGGTCGAGGCCCAGGTTCAGCGGCTTGGCGTTGATGGCCTGCATCCAGGCCGGCGTGTTCTTGACCAGGTTGACGGTGACGATGTAGTCGGGGTCGGCCGGGTCACGGTTCAGGTCGCGCTCCAGCGCGGCCTTGGCCTTGAACTGGATATCGGTGGTCGCGAAGCGCGCACGCACGGTGCTGCTGTCGCCCGAACCTTCCAGCCTCACGGCTTCGGCAGGAATACCGTCACGCTTGAGCGCTTCGGCAACCCGGGCAGCCGTGTCGCTGTTGACCTTGACGGTCGCCTTGGAGGTCGTCACCTGCAGTGCCGGCGAGTCGACGAAATAGTTGGGCGCCGTGTACAGCAGGCCAACGAGTACTGTCACGAGGATCAGTATGTACTTCCAGAGGGGGTAACGATTCATGATGTTCCAGCGTTCAGGATCGGGCGGGAAGCGCGGCGCGCAGGCCGCGCGGCCGGATTACAGGGACTTCAGCGTGCCCTTCGGCAGCAGCGCGGTCACGGCGTTCTTCTGCACGACCACTTCGGTGCCGGCCGACACTTCGACGGTCACGTACGTGTCGGTGACCTTGGTCACGCGGCCCAGCATGCCGCCGACGGTGATGACTTCGTCGCCCTTGGTCAGCGCGTCCATCATGGTTTTCAGTTCTTTCTGGCGCTTCTGCTGCGGACGGATCATGAGGAAGTACATGACCACGAACATCAGGATCAGCGGGGCGAACGTGGTGAGGTTACCCATCAGACCCGGATCGGCTGCACCGGCGGTTTGCGCGTAAGCGTTGGAAATGAACACAAGGACTCCGATTGTATAAGATGAAAAAACAAGCGCTGTATTCTAGCACCGGCAAACTGGCAACAGCCAATTCCCCACGATGTGGGAACTGGCATGCCTAAATGCAAGTCGTTATCGGAAATTTAATTCGTAGCGGGTTGGCGTTGGGTGGGCACCCCGTGCCCACGCGGATGTTCAAATCATGTTGACGTCCGCGTGGGCGGGGGCCGCCCACCCTACACGCCGCGGGCGCGGTCGGCGTTGAACTTCAGGCGGAAGGCGTGGAACCGATCCGCATCGATGGCGTCGCGGATCTCCTGCATGAGGTTCAGGTAGTAATGCAGGTTGTGGATGGTATTCAGGCGCGCGCCCAGGATCTCCTTCGAGCGGTGCAGGTGGTGCAGGTACGCGCGCGAGAAATTCTTGCAGCAGTAGCACGAGCACGACTCGTCCAGCGGAGATTGATCGTCCTTGTAGCGGGCGTTCTTGATCTTGAGGTCGCCGAAGCGGGTGAACAGCCAGCCGTTGCGCGCGTTCCGGGTCGGCATCACGCAGTCGAACATGTCGACGCCGTTCGCGACGCCTTCCACGAGATCTTCCGGCGTGCCGACGCCCATCAGGTAGTGCGGCTTGTTTTCCGGCAGGCGCGGGCCGACGTGCTGCAGCACGCGCATCATGTCTTCCTTCGGCTCGCCCACCGACAGGCCGCCGATGGCCAGGCCCGGGAAATTAATCTCTTCCAGGCCGGCGAGGGATTCGTCGCGCAGGCGCTCGTACATGCCGCCCTGGACGATGCCGAACAGCGCGTTCGGGTTCTCGCCCTTGCTGAATTCGTTCATCGAGCGCTGGGCCCAGCGCAGCGACATGCGCATCGACTTGGCCGCTTCCTCGGCGGTCGCCGGGCGGCCGTCGATCTCGTATGGCGTGCACTCGTCGAACTGCATGACGATGTCCGAGTTCAGCGAGCGCTGGATCTGCATCGAGATTTCCGGCGACAGGAACAGGCGCGAGCCGTCGATCGGGGACGCGAACTTCACGCCCTCTTCCGTGATCTTGCGCATCGCGCCCAGCGAAAACACCTGGAAGCCGCCGGAGTCGGTGAGGATCGGCTTGTCCCAGCCCATGAAGCCGTGCAGGCCGCCGAACTTGTCCATGACGTCCGTGCCCGGGCGCAGCCACAGGTGGAAGGTGTTGCCGAGGATGATCTGCGAGCCCACTTCCTTCAGCTCGTTCGGCGCCATCGCCTTGACGGAGCCATAGGTCCCGACGGGCATGAAGATCGGCGTCTCGATGGTGCCGTGGTTCAGTTTTAAACGGCCGCGGCGGGCGTGCGACAGGCCGCTCGTGTCTTTTTTAAGAAGGGTAAATTCGAGCATGGTTCAATTCTTGTTTGCGCGTGAGTGCGTCGTCAGCAGCATCGCGTCGCCGTAGCTGAAGAAGCGGTATTCGCTGGCGATCGCGTGCGCGTACGCGGCGCGGATCTCGTCGTAGCCGGCAAAGGCCGAGACGAGCATCATCAGCGTCGACTTGGGCAGGTGGAAGTTCGTGATCAGCCGGGTGACCGTCTTGAACAGGTAACCCGGGGTGATGAACAGGTTGGTGTCGCCGCTGCCGGCCGCAAGGGCGCCCGACTGCGACGCCGACTCCAGCGCGCGCAACGACGTGGTGCCGACGGCGACGACATCGCGGCCCGCGGCCTGCGCGGCGCGCACGGCGTCGACGGTCTCTTGCGGGATCGTGTACCACTCGCTGTGCATCTTGTGCTCGGCGAGATTTTCCACGCGCACGGGCTGGAACGTGCCGGCGCCCACGTGCAGCGTCACGTACGCGATGCGCACGCCCTTGGCCGCGACCTTGTCGAGCAGCGGCTGGTCGAAGTGCAGGCCGGCGGTCGGCGCGGCGACGGCGCCCGGCGCCGATGAATAGACCGTCTGGTAACGCTGCTCGTCGAAATCGTCGGCGTCATGCTCGATGTACGGCGGCAGCGGCAGGCGGCCGTGGGCCTCGATCAGCTCGAACACGTCGCCGTCGAAGTGCAGCGTGAAGAACTCGCCGGCACGCTCGCCGACGCCGACCTCGAACGCGTCCGCGAGGCGGATGCGCGAGCCGGGCTTCGGCGACTTCGACGCGCGCACCTGCGCGAGCACGGTGCGCGGGTCGAGTACGCGCTCGACGAGCACCTCGACCTGGCCGCCCGTGTCCTTCTGGCCGAAGAAGCGGGCCTTCAGCACCCGGGTATTGTTCATCACGAGCGTGTCGCCGGCCTGCAATTGGTCGACGATGTCGGAGAATTGACGGTCGGTGATGCGGTCGCCGTCCAGATGCAGCAGGCGCGACGCGCTGCGGTCGGGCAGCGGCACCTGGGCGATGCGCTCGGGCGGCAGGTCGAAATCGAAGTCGGAGAGAGAGTACGTTTTGCTCATCTGGGAAAAACTGCTCATGGAGCCGCGTGAACCTGAATAGCCTGCTGCGCGTTGCATTGCCGGCCTGCGATGCTCGCTGTACTCCTCGTACAGCTGCGCTTCTCGACCGGCACTGCCGCCGCTCGCGACGGCTCTTCAGGTTCCCTTTACAATATGGGCTACAGCGTGCGGCGAACCCATTATTTTACACCCGGATTCCGGCCGGCGGGCGCAGGCCATAACCGTTATGCCCAAATCCTGATAAGCCGACAACACGCGCCAACGAACCGCCATGCCAGCCACGAATGCCAAACCGGCGGCCAAAGCCGCAGCCAAACAAGCACCGAAAAGCATCGAGAGCAAGCTCGCCAAGCTCGGCCTGCGCACGGACATGGACCTCGTCCTGCACCTGCCGATGCGCTACGAGGACGAGACGCAGATCGTCCCCATCCGCGAAGCCTGCCTGCGCGGCGGCCACGTGTCGCAGGTCGAAGGCGTCGTCACGAAGAACGAAATCGCCTATAAACCGCGGCGCCAGCTGCTGGTGACCATCGCCGACGAGACGTCCGACATCCAGCTGCGCTTCATGAATTTCTACGGCAGCCAGGTGAAACAGCTGGCCGAGGGCACGCGGGTGCGCGCCCGCAGCGAGGTCCGGCATGGCTTCTTCGGCGCCGAGATGGTCCATCCGGTCTACAAGATCGTCAACGAGGGCGCGCCGCTCCCCAACTCCCTCACGCCCGTGTACCCGGCGGGCGAAGGGCTGTCGCAGACGATATTGCGGCGCGCGATCGCGGACGCGATGAAGCGCGTGGACTGGACCGACACCGTGCCGCGTGCCGTGCGCGAGAAGCTGAACCTGGCCGAGTTCCAGCCGGCCGTGCGCCTGCTGCACTACCCGCCGCCGGACGTCGACGAGCACGCGCTGACGGAACGCAGCCACCCCGCGTGGACGCGCGTGAAGTTCGACGAACTGCTCGCGCAGCAGCTGTCGCTGAAACGCGCGCAGCAGGCACGCCGCGAAAAAGGGGCGCCGGTGCTCGGTGCGGTCGGCGCATTGTCGTCGTCGTTCCTGGAAGCCCTGCCGTTCAAGCTGACCAATGCGCAGCAGCGCGTGGTCGAAGAGATCCGCCGCGACCTGCGCGAGGATTACCCGATGCAGCGCCTGCTGCAGGGCGACGTCGGCAGCGGCAAGACCGTCGTCGCGGCGCTCGCGGCCGCACAGGCCATCGACAGCGGCTACCAGGCCGCGCTGATGGCGCCGACGGAGATCCTGGCCGAGCAGCACTTCCGCAAGATCGCCGCATGGATGGAACCGCTGGGCGTGAAGGTCGCGTGGCTGACCGGCAGCCTGAAAAAGAAGGAAAAGACGGCGGCCAGCGAGATGGCGGAATCGGGCGAGGCGCAGCTCGTGATCGGCACGCATGCCCTCATCCAGGACACCGTGCAGTTCGCGAAGCTCGGCCTCGTGCTCGTCGACGAACAGCACCGCTTCGGCGTCGGCCAGCGCCTCACGCTGCGCAACAAGGGGTCGGACGGGCTGGTGCCGCACCAGTTGATGATGTCGGCGACGCCGATCCCGCGCACCTTGGCGATGACGTATTACGCCGACCTGGAAGTCTCCGTCATCGACGAACTGCCGCCCGGTCGCACGCCCATCGTCACGCGCGCCATCGACCAGAACCGGCGCGACGAAGTGATCGAGCGCGTGCACGCGGCCGCGCAGGAAGGCCGGCAGGTGTACTGGGTCTGCCCGCTGATCGAGGAATCGGAAGCGCTGCAGCTGCAGACGGCCACCGAGACGTACGAAACGCTGGCGGAAGCGCTGCCCGACCTCGTCGTCGGGCTCGTGCACGGCCGCATGAAGCCGGCGGAAAAGCAGGTGATCATGGACGCGTTTTCCGCGGGCGAGGTGCACGTGCTCGTGGCGACGACGGTGATCGAGGTGGGCGTGGACGTGCCCAATGCATCGCTGATGGTGATCGAACACGCCGAGCGCTTCGGCCTGTCGCAGCTGCACCAGTTGCGCGGCCGCGTGGGCCGGGGTTCGGCGGCCAGCGTGTGCCTGCTGCTGTATCAGAGCCCGCTGGGGCCCGTGGCGAAACAGCGGTTGATGACGATGCGCGAGACGACGGACGGCTTCGAGATCGCGCGGCGCGACCTGGAAATCCGCGGCCCCGGCGAATTCCTCGGCGCGCGCCAGTCCGGCCAGGCGATGCTGCGCTTCGCGAACCTGGAGACGGACCAGTGGATCGTCGAACAGGCGCGCGACGTGGCGGCGTGGCTGCTGGAGTCGGATCGGCCGGAAGCCGCGGCCATTGTGGATGCGCACCTGCAGCGGTGGCTGGGCGGGCGCGAGGAGTTCTTGAAGGTGTAACGTGGGCACGGGGTGCCCACCCTACGTATCCCGATCGTAGTGTGGGCTCCCCGAGCCCACCATGCATCACTTCGTCGCAGCAGGCGCCGTCGTATCGGCCGCCGCATCCTTCGCGGCTTCCTTGGTCTCGGCCTTCTTCGCGTGCTTGGCCTTCTTCACGTGCTTCGTGGTCTTCTTCGCTTCCTGTTTCTCGTGCGTCGCCTCGGCCTTGGCGACGGCCGGCGGCGTGGCCGAATCCGGCGTGGTCGTCTGGGCCGGAGCCGGGGTCTGGGCGAAAGCAGCGGTGGCGAACAGGCCGGCGATCAGGGTGGCGACGATTTTTTTCATGATGAAGGGTCCTTGGTAGTTTTGGGTTTCTGCGACCACGTTTGCGCGTCGCTTGTGCCTGAAAACGGCCGGGAACACTCCCCTGTTGACGCGATTTACAAATGCTTACGCGCCTGACAATCTCTTACAGCCCAGCCGTTTGCGCCAGCGCCGCCTCGACCCGCGCCAGCCGCGGCGCCACCATCTCGCGGTAGCGCGCCACGAGCTCGGCGCCGGCGCCCTGCGGCGAGCCCGCATCGAACGGCGGCTGCGGGTCGTATTCGAGCGCCAGCTGGATCATGCGCGCGACGTCGTCGCCGGCCAGTTCGGCCGCCAGCGCGAGGCCGAAGTCGATCCCCGCCGTCACGCCGCCGCCCGAGATCCGGTTACGGTCGCGCACGATCCGCTCCGCGACGGGTATGGCGCCGAAGTGCGTCAGGAACGGCAACCAGGTCCAGTGGCATGCGGAGCGGTAGCCGTCGAGCAGGCCGGCCGCGCCCAGCACGAGCGAGCCGTTGCACACGGACGTGACATAGCGCGCCTGCTGTCCCTGACGGCGCAGGAAAGCCAGCGTGTCGGCATCGCCGAACAGGTCTTCGATGCCGAAGCCGCCCGGCACGCACAGCACGTCCAGCTGCGGGCAGTCGGCGAAGGTGGTCGTGGGGTTGATGGTGAAGCCGACGTCGGTCGGCACTGGATCGCGCGTCTTCCACACGAGGTGTACCCGGGCGCCGGGGACGCGGCTCAGGATCTGGGCGGGACCGGTCAGGTCGAGCTGGGTCACGCGCGGGAACAGCAGGAATCCGATGTGCAGGGTGTCAGTCATGGCAGGCTCCGTTGTCGATGGATGGTGACGCCATTCTAGGAACCCGCTAGCATTGGCAGCAATGTCAAACTTGTGTCGATTCCTGCCATGCCATCCAGGCCTTCCAAAGCGCGCCAGGTTGCCCTGATCGCCTTCGACGACGTCCAGGTGCTCGACGTCACCGGCCCCGCCGCCGTGTTCGGCGCGGCCAACGACGCCGCCGTCCACCTCACGGGACGCGCGTTCTATCGCATCCACATCCTGTCGCCGCAGGGCGGCCACGTGACCACGAACTGCGGCCTCGCGGTCGTGACGACGCCGCTGGCCGCCGTGAAGCCGGGCGCGATGGACACGGTGCTGGTCGCCGGCGGCAGCAAGCGCGGCCTGCAGGCGCTCGCGCAGGACCCGGCCGCGCAAGCGTGGCTGCGGCGCGCCTGCGCCCGCGCGCGCCGCTACGGGTCCGTGTGCACGGGCGCGTTCGCGCTGGCCGCGTGCGGCCTGCTGGACGGCAAGCGCGTCGCCACGCACTGGGAAGCGACGGACATCCTCGGGCGCAGGCATCCCGGCGTCGACGTCGATGCGAATGCGCTGTACGTGGAGGACGGCCGCGTGTGGACGTCGGCCGGCGTCACCACCGGCATCGACATGTGCCTGGCGCTCGTCGCGCGCGACCTGGGCGACGCCGTCGCCAACGCCATCGCGCGCCGGCTCGTGCTGTATGCGCGCCGGCCCGGCTACCAGTCGCAGTTCAGCACCGTGCTGGCGGCGCAGGAAAAGGCGGACAGCCCGTTCGCGGGCCTCGTCGACTGGATCCGCACGCACCTGGACCAAGAACTCGACGTGGCCAGCCTGGCGGCGCGCGCGGACATGTCGCCGCGCACGTTCCACCGCCGCTTCACGGACGCGCTGGGCGAGACGCCGGCGCGCTTCGTCGAGACGCTGCGCCTCGACCACGCGCGCACGCTGCTGCAGACGTCGATGGCGCTGAAGACGGTGGCCGCGCAGGCGGGCTACGCGACGGCGGGCCAGTTGTCGAAGGCGTTCGCGCGCCGCTTCGGCGTGAGTCCGGGGCTGTTCCGTGCGATGCACGCGGAACAGGGGGCGGAATAAAAAAAGCCCGCATCGCGCGGGCTTCGTGAAGATGCTCGTAGAGTTACTGGGTGACCGGTGCGGCGGGTGCGGCTTCCGGTGCCGGGGTCGCCGGCGTTTCAGGATCAGCCGGGGTGGCCGGAGTGGCCGGCGTAGCCGGGGTCGCCGAGGAATCCGACGTGCCCGCGGTACCCGAGCTGCCCATGGCGGCCGGAGCGGCCGGGGTGGCTGGAGTCGCTGCATCGGCCGGTGCCGTCGTGGCGGCCGTTTCTTCTTTCACGGCATGCTTCGTCTTGGCTTTCGCATGCTTGGCGCTGGCTTTTGCTTCTTTGGCATGGGTCTTTGCCGTCTTCGCATCGGCGTGCGCTTCCTTCACGTCGGCTTGCGCTGCCTTGGCTTCGGCCGGCGCTGCCTTCGTCTCCGTCTTCGTTGCCTTCACATCGGCGTTGTTGACCAGCACTGCTTGCTTGGGAGCAGGCGCCTGGGCGAAAGCTGCGGTGGCGAACAGGCCGGCGATCAGGGTAACGATGGTTTTTTTCATGATGAAGGGTCCTTTCGGTTGTCGGTCAATGTGCACATCGTTGTGTGTGACTTATCCCATCAACGAGCCCGCCTGTCCGTGTGTTGACGAACTTTACAATCGGTTACGTGCCTGACAGATGCTTACAGGGTGTGCAACGATTATTGCTTATCTGCGCCGCCTGCCATATCGGGATAGGGGCCCGCCATGCGGGTCCGCACCAGGTGGTTGGAACAGTTGAGGTCGCAGTGCCGAACCGCGCACCAGGCCCGCTTTCATCGGCTTCCGACCCGGTCGCCCTCACGCAGTTGCGCTTCACTTCGCTCGCTGTGGTCAGCTTGCGGCGGGACTTTCACCCACAAGAGTGCGCCCATGCTGGGCGCACAACAAAAAAGCCCGCATCGCGCGGGCTTTGTGACGGCGTAAAGAACGCTTATTTGGCAGCGGCGACGGTCGTTGCCTTGTGTTCAGCCTTTTCCGCCTTCAGTTCAGCCTTGTGCTCGGCCTTTGCATGCTTGGCATCGGCTTTCGCTTCCTTCACGTCGGCCTTGGCTTCGTTCTTGACTTCCTTGGCGTCAAGCTTGGCCTCTTTGACGTCGGCTTTGGCATCAAGCTTGGCTTCCTTCACGTTGGCCTTGGCTTCCTTCTTGGCTTCCTTGACGTCGACTTTCGCGACGGCTTTCGTTTCCTTCACTTCAGCCTTGGCGGCCTGCTTCTCCTGCTTGGCTTCGACCTTGGCCGCGGCCGGCGTGGTAGCGGCAGGCGCGGGCGCCTGGGCGAAAGCAGCGGTTGCGAACAGGCCGGCGATCAGGGTAGCAATGGTCTTTTTCATGATGAAGGGTCCTCAGAGTTTTTGGGGGGCGGTGCAGGTCGTTTTGCGCTGCACTTGTCCCTAAAACGGCGCGGCCCGCCCGTCTGTTGACGGGCTTTACAATCCGTTACCGCGCTGACAGATCCTTACAACTCGACCGTATTAAAAGCCGTAACCGTGCCACGCATCCTTGAAGTCCTTGGCGCGCGCGTCGACGACTTCCGGCCGCGCACGCAGCCACGCGATCACGGCTTCGCGGTCTTCTTCCGACGGCGAGCCGCGCTCGATGCGGGCAATGACGCCTTCCGTCTCGCTGAACGGCTCGCGTCCGCCGAAGCCGCCGCCCAGCAGGCCCCGTTCTTCCAGCGCGCCGAAGAAGTCGTTGATGAAGTCGTGATACGGCTCGCCGCGCATCGGGTTGTGGAAGACGAGTTCGACGTCGAAGCAGTGTTCCTGGAATTCGCCGACGCGCAGCTTCTTGCGCTGGCGCGGCTTCAGGCGCCGCATGCGGCTGGTCGAACGAGGGTCGCGTTTCATGCATTCTCCTTGGGTGGTGTGCCGCTCATCTGTGTCGAATCGGCGTCATAGGTCAGGCCGATCTGGCGCCGGATCTCGTCCATCACGCCCATCAGCGCCAGCGTGTCCGCATGCGTCATGCCGGGACTCTCAATCAGGCCCGCGCGCCAGCAGCGCTGCGCCTCGATCACTTCGTGCACGTAGCCGTTGCCGATGTACGGCGTGGGCACGGTGCGCGCGATGCCGTCGGCGCGCACCACCGTCACCGTCTGTGTGCGGTAGAACATCGTGTTCATGCGGACGTGGCCACGTTCGCCGGCAATCGTCAGCTCGCTCGGCAGGCGCGCCCGCAGCGAGCAGCTGCACACGGACATGCCGCCGCCGCTGTGGCGCAGCAGGATGCCCGTCTGCTCGTCGACACCGGTCGGGCCGATGTCGGCATGGGCCAGCACGGTGTCCACGGGACCCAGCAGCGCCACGGCGATCGACAGCGGATAGATGCCCAGGTCGAGCAGCGCGCCGCCGCCCAGCACCGGGTTGAACAAACGGTGTTCCGGGCCGAATTCGGCCTTGAAGCCGAGGTCCGCGTTCACCTGGCGCACGGTGCCGATCTCGCCCGAGTCGACGATGCGGCGCACCTCGGCCAGCGCGGGCAGGAAGCGCGTCCACATCGCCTCCATCAGGAACAGGTTTTTCTCGCGCGCGAGTTGCACGAGTTCCTCGGCCTGCCGGCGATTCACCGTGAACGCCTTTTCGCACAGGACGCCCTTGCCGGCTTCCAGTGCCAAACGCACGTTCTCGTAATGCATGGGGTGCGGCGTGCCGACGTAGACGAGGTCCACGTCGGGCGCATGCACGAGGTCTTCGTACGATGCGTACGCCGTGCCGCCGAACTCGCGGGTGAACCATTCGGCGCTGGCCAGGTTGCGCGAGCCGACGCCGGCGAGCCGCGCGTCTGGCGTGTCTTTCAATGCGGAGGCAAAGGCCTTGGCAATCTTGCCCGTGCCAAGGATGCCCCAACGTACCTTATCGGTCATGGTGTCCTCCTTCGGTGGTGCTGGCCGGCCTTTTGGGCCGGAACACGGTGTGGTCGAGATAAAAGGCTTCGTCCTGGTCCGGCCACCAGCCCGGCACGCCCAGCACGGGCAGCGGGGTGAAGCCGGCCGTGGACAGGCCCTCGGCCGCTATCGCCTTGGACACCGCGCCATCGATCCAGTCGCGGCGTCCCTCGCGGTCGAGCGCAAAAAAATCGTCGCAGGCGAACACGACGCGCACATGGGCCGTGATCGCCTTGCGCGGCGCGACGAGCTTTTCCATCAGCGCGTGGCCGAACAGCCACAGTTCGGCATCGCGTCCGAACAAGTCGCGCTTGTCGAACAGGGCCGAGCGCCATCGATGCGCACGCAGGTCGGCGACGAGCGCGTGGCCGGCAGCATCGTCGCGCACGACGAGCAGCGCGGCATTCTCATCAAAAATGGTGGCGGCGTCGCGCGCCGGTCCGCGCGATTTGCCGACGCCCGCCTGCGCGATCTGCGCGGCCTGCAGCGCGTTCAGTTCCCGCTTGATGCGTGGAAAGGTCTGCCACACGAGGCCGTTGAAAAAATCGTGCAGGTTCGCGCGCGTGGGCACGCACCCCGTGGCGCCGATGAAGGCTTCGTACGCCACGCCCTCCGGCAGGTCGGCCTGGGGCACGAAGCGGATCGGCTGGCCGTCCACGTTGACGAGGCCGAGCCGCGCCGCGTTCGCGTTGAAACCATCGATGAACGGCCCGGCGGACAGACTGTCGAAGGCGGGACGCACCGTGTCGTACCACGGCCGCGCCCAGTCGATCTCGGGGAACATCCCGTTACAGCATCTTCCAGCCGATCTGTTCGCCCGCGTTCAGCGGGACGAGTTCCTGCTCGCCCATCGGCACCGTCGCCGGCAGGCTCCACGCCTCGCGCTTCAGGGTGATCGTACCCTCGTTCACCGGCAGGCCGTAGAAGGCCGGGCCGTTCAGGCTCGCGAACGCTTCCAGTTTATCCAGCGCGCCGGCCTGTTCGAAGGCGGTGGCGTACAGTTCCATCGCGTGCAGGGCGGTGTAGCAGCCGGCGCAGCCGCAGCTGGCTTCCTTCGTGTGGATGGCGTGCGGCGCGGAGTCGGTGCCGAGGAAGAAGCGCTCGTCGCCGCTCGTCGCCGCCGTCACCAGCGCCAGGCGGTGTTCCTCGCGCTTCAGCACGGGCAGGCAGTAGTAATGCGGGCGGATGCCGCCCTTGAAGATCTCGTTGCGGTTGTACAGCAGGTGGTGCGCCGTGATCGTCGCGGCGATCGGGCCTTCGGCCTCGGCCACGTACTCGGCCGCGTCCTTCGTCGTGATGTGCTCGAACACGATCGGCAGTTCCGGGAAGTCGCGGCGCAGCGGACGCATCACGCGCTCGATGAACACGGCTTCGCGGTCGAACAGGTCGATGTGCTGGTCCGTGACTTCGCCGTGCGTCAGCAGCGGCATGTCCAGTTCCTGCATCACTTCCAGCGTTTTATAGCACTTGCGCAGGTCGGTCACGCCGGCGGCGGAATTCGTCGTGGCGCCGGCCGGGTACAGTTTCACACCGTGGATGAAGCCGGTGTCGCGCGCGCGGCGGATCTCGTCCGGTTCCGTGTTGTCAGTCAGATACAACGTCATCAGCGGCTCGAAGCTCATGCCTTGCGGCAGCGCGGCGAGGATGCGCGCGCGGTATTCGGCAGCCAGCGCGGCCGTCGTGACGGGCGGCTTCAGGTTCGGCATAACGATGGCGCGGGCGAACTGGCGCGCGCTGTGCGGCAGCACGCTGGCCATGGCCGCGCCGTCGCGCAGGTGCAGGTGCCAGTCGTCGGGGCGGGTGATGGTGAGGGTGTCGGGGGATTCGATGATGGACATGGCGGCTCTCGGATTGCGAACCCCGACATTTTACTAGGAGGTCAAGTTGCCGGCACGCGTTGTTTGCTACGCACGATACATTGCAATACAGAATGAAATCACCCGTTAGGGCTAAAATCGTGGCATGACGTTCGATCTGCTCACGCTCGCCCAGCTGGCGCTCATCATCGTGTTCGGTTACACGGTGCTGGGGCTGACCGGGTTCGGCTCGTCCGTGACGGCGATGCCGCTGCTCGTGCTGTTCATGCCGCTGCGCATGGCGGTGCCGCTGATGCTCATCTTCGACTTTGTCTCGAATGTGTTGCTGGGCGTGAAGAACCGCCGCCACATCGACAAGCGCGAAGCGCTGCGCCTCATCCCGTTCATGGCGGTCGGGATGGCCGTCGGCGTGCTCGCGCTCGTGCGTGCGCCCGAGCGCACCTTGCTGGTCGTGCTCGGCCTGTTCATCCTGGGCTATTCGGCCTGGAGCCTGTTCGCGCGCCGCAAGCTGCCGCCGTTTGCGCCCGCGTGGGCAGTGCCGTTCGGCGTCGTGGGCGGCATCTTCACGGCGCTGTTCGGCACCGGCGGACCGTTCTACACGATCTTCCTCACGAGCCGCCTGGACGACAAGCTGGCCTTGCGCGCCACCCTCAGCGGCGTGCTGTTCTTCAGCGCCATCTCGCGCCTCGTGCTGTTTACAGGCGCGGGCCTGTACAACCAGCCGGCGCTGCCGCTGCTGGCCATCGTGCTGCTGCCGTTCGCGCTCGGCGGGCTGTATGTCGGCAACCGGTTGCACCAGTGGCTGCCGGCGGAGCGGATCAAGCAGGCGGTGTGGGTGGTGCTGATCACCGGTGGAGTGAATTTAGTGCTACGGAACCTGTGATTCGTCATCCCCGGGCTAGGCGCCCCCTTGGCGGGAATCCAGGTTCGTCGCGCTGCCGGGCTGCATGAGAAATCGGGCCCCCGCCTGCGCGGGGGCGACGGTTTTGGGCTAGTGGATGATCCGGGCCAGGAACTCCCGCGCCCGCGCCGACTGCGGCGCCTCGAAGAACGCCTCCCCGGCGCTGTCCTCGACGATCCGCCCCTCGTCCATGAACACGACACGGTCCGCGACGCGGCGCGCAAATCCCATCTCGTGCGTCACGACCATCATCGTCATGCCCTCCTGCGCCAGGCCAGTCATCACGTCCAGCACTTCGCCCACCATTTCCGGATCGAGCGCGGACGTGGGCTCGTCGAACAGCATCGCGACGGGGTCCATCGCGAGCGCCCGCGCGATCGCCACGCGCTGTTGCTGGCCGCCCGAGAGCTGGGCCGGGAATTTGTCCTGGTGCGCCAGCAGGCCCACGCGGTCCAGGTATGTCAAACCGTTGGCCGCCGCCTCGTCGCGCGACCGATCGAGTACCTTGACCTGCGCGAGCGTCAGGTTGTCGCGGACGGACAGGTGCGGGAACAGCTCGAAATTCTGGAACACCATGCCGATGCGCGCGCGCAGCGCCGGCAGGCGCGTGGCCGGGTCGCCGACGGACGTGCCGTCCACCCTGATCGTCCCCTGCTGGAAGGGTTCGAGGCCGTTGACGGTCTTGATGAGCGTCGACTTGCCGGAACCGGACGGCCCGCACACGACCACCACGTCGCCGCGCGCGACGCGTGTCGTGCAGTCGCGCAGAACCTGGACAGGGCCGTACCACTTGCTGACGTTGTCGATTTCTATCATTTGTTTTCGTCGGATTTGGGTTTGCTTGACAGTACCATCAACGCCTAGGATACTGCCGGAACTTGTCAATATCGCAGCACCAGGCACCCGGCAACTCCCTGATCTTGCACGAGATTGTGCCACGGCAGCGGAACAGGACGGACGATCTCCCCTGCTCCGCCATCCGCCACCCTAGAGGAAGCTTATGAACAAAAGAAACCGCCTCACCACCTGGATCCTCGTGGGCCTGGCGCTCGGCATCGCCGCCGGCTACATCGCGCACACGAATCTCGCCGATCCCAAAGGCTTCGCCGACACGATGTCGCTGGTCACCACGTTGTTCCTCCGCCTGATCAAGATGATCATCGCTCCGCTCGTGTTCTCCACGCTGGTAGTGGGCATCGCCAAGATGGGCGACGCCGCGGAAGTCGGCCGCATCGGCATCAAGGCGCTGGGCTGGTTCATCATCGCTTCCCTCCTGTCGCTCACGCTGGGTCTCATCCTCGTGAACCTGTTCCGCCCGGGCGACGCGATGGCGTTGTCCGGCACCCTGCCGGCGGCCGGCGCGTCGTCGGGCATCACCGCTTCCGGCCTCACGCTGAAGGACTTCATCACCCACCTCGTGCCGACGTCGATCTTCGACGGCATGGCCAGGAACGAGATCCTGCAGATCGTGATCTTCTCGATCTTCTTCGGCACCGGCGCCGCCGCCATCGGCGATCGCGCCGCGCCGATGATCGCCGCCATCGACGGCGCCGCGCACGTGATGCTGAAAGTGACGGGCTATGTGATGAACTTCGCGCCGTTCGCCGTGTTCGCGGCCGTCGCCGGCGTCGTCGCCACGAGCGGTGTCGGCGTGCTCGGCACCTACGGCAAGTTCATGGGCGAGTTCTACCTCGGCATCGCGCTGCTGTGGTGCATCCTGATCGCGATCGGCATGCTGTTCGTCGGCCCGCGCCTGTTCAAGCTCCTCGGCCTGCTGCGCGAGCCGACCATCCTCGCGTTCACCTGCGCGTCGTCGGAAGCGGCGTATCCGAAGACGCTGGAAGGCCTGGAGCGCTTCGGCGTCAAGAACCGCCTGGCCGCGTTCGTGCTGCCGATCGGTTACTCGTTCAACCTGGACGGCTCGATGATGTATTGCACCTTCGCCTCCGTCTTCATCGCCCAGGCCTACGGCATCGAGCTGGCGCTGTCCACGCAAATGACCATGATGCTCGTGCTGATGCTGACGTCGAAAGGCATGGCCGGCGTGCCGCGCGCGTCGCTCGTCGTCATCGCCGCCACGCTGAACCAGTTTCATATTCCCGAAGCCGGCCTGCTGCTGCTGCTCGGTATCGACCACTTCCTCGACATGGGCCGCTCGGCCACGAACGTGATCGGCAACGGCATCGCCACCGCGGTCGTCGCGAAGTGGGAGGGGGATCTCACCGATCCCGCGCTCGCCGACAAGGACATCGCCACAGCGCCGTTGCGCTGACCGGCACCCCGAACCAGGCTCCTCCCAAGGAGCCTTTTTTTTGCCTTCCAAAAATTGTTAAAAAAGGAGATCTGATGTTCTTAAAAATTGTACGCACGTGGTTCGCACTGTGCCTCATGACGCTGCTGGCCGCATCCGCCCAAGCCCAGACGACGGCCCGCCTGCCCAACATCGTGATCCTCGCGACCGGCGGCACCATCGCCGGCACGGGCGCCACCAGCACGACCACGGTCGGCTACACGGCCGCCAAGGTCGGCGTCGATGACCTGATCAAGGCCGTCCCGGAACTGAAGCAGGTCGCCAACGTGACCGGCGAACAGGTGTTCCAGATCGCCAGCGAAAACATGAGCAACGAGCACTGGCTCACGCTGGCGAAGCGCGTCAACACGCTGCTGGCCAAGCCGGACGTGGACGGCATCGTCATCACGCACGGCACCGACACGATCGAGGAAACCGCCTACTTCCTCGACCTCGTCGTGAAGAGCAGGAAGCCGGTCGTGGTGGTGGGCGCGATGCGTCCGTCGACCGCGATCTCGGCCGACGGCCCGATCAACCTGTACAACGCCGTACTGACGGCCGGCAGCCCGGACGCCGTCGGCAAGGGCGTGCTCGTCGTGCTGAACGACCAGATCAACGCCGCGCGCGACGTCAGCAAGACCAACACGACGACCACCGACACGTTCAAGGCGACGGAACTGGGCCTGCTGGGCTACGTGGTGGGCAACAAGGCGCACTTCTACCGCGCCTCGACCCGCAAGCACACGGTCGACACGGAATTCGACGTGAGCAACCTGTCGGCCCTGCCGCAGGTCGACATTGCCTACACCTACGCGAACGTGGGCCCGACCGCCGTCAACGCGCTGGTCGCCGCCGGCGCCAAGGGCCTGATCCACGCGGGTGTCGGTGATGGCAGCCTGCCGAACAAGGTGCGCCCGGCGCTGTCGGCCGCACGCGAAAAAGGCGTGATCATCGTGCGCGCGAGCCGCGTGGGCCAGGGCATCGTGGCGCGCAATGGCGAAGCGAATGACGACCAGCTGGACTTCGTCGTGGCCGATACCTTGAATCCGCAGAAGGCGCGCATCCTGCTGATGCTGGCGCTCACGAAGACCAACAGCACCAAGGAGATTCAGCGGATGTTCTACACGTATTGAGTTGGTGGCTTCCGCGTGGGCTCGGGGAGCCCACCCTACGATGTACGCACTACCGTAGGGTGGGCACCCCGTGCCCACGAAACGCATGCATCATCGAAAACGGCCGCGATTTGAACTGAACCCCAAAAGTTGGACACCAACTTTTGGGGTTTTTTCATGGCCAAGTACAGCGAGCAGTTCAAACTCGCCGTTGTCCAAGACTATCTAGCGGACACATCTGAAGGCTACCGTGCGATCGGAAGACGGCACGGGTTAAGTAGCCATGTCATTTTGCAGCGGTGGGTCGCGGCCTACCAGCTCCACGGCGGGGCAGGTTTGCGCAAGAAGTCCAGCGGATACAGCGCTGAGTACAAGCTGTCTGTGTTGCAGCACATGTGGGACAATCGGCTCTCGATTAATCAAACTGCCGCCAAATTCGATATTCGCAGTTATGCGATGGTTAGCATGTGGGAGCGTGCGTACCAGGAGGGCGGCATCGAGGCGTTGAAACCACGCCGTAGAGGAAGACCCAGGCCGATGACGGCGTCAGACACAAGTAAGCCGGATCAGGCTCCGGATGACGACAAGCGCAGCCGCGAGGATTTGCTGGCCGAGGTAAATCAACTGCGTATGGAGCTAGCTTACGTAAAAAAATTGCAGGCCTTAGTTCAAGCCCGGCCAAAGCAAGCGCCGCGCAAAAAGCGCAAGTAGTGCAAGAACTAAGGCAGCAGTTCCCGATCGCCAGTTTGCTCAAGCTGGCGCAGCTCCCGCGCAGCACCTTCTATTATCAGCAGGGTTTGCTGCGACAGGAGGACAAGTACGGGAAGCTGAAAGAGACAATCAAAGCTGTCTTCGAACGCCACAAGGGACGTTATGGCTACCGACGCGTTACCGCCGCGATTCGCCAGTCAGGCAGTCCAGTCAACCATAAGCTCGTCCAGCGTTTGATGGGATTACTGGGGCTGAAATCGCTCGTGCGACCGAAGAAGTACCGCTCGTTCACGGGCGAAGTGGGGCAAGCTGCGCCCAATGAACTGCAACGCCAATTCAAGGCTGATGCCGCCAATCGGAAGTGGGTGACGGACGTGACCGAGTTCAACGTCGCCGGCGAGAAGCTGTACCTCTCGCCCGTGCTGGACCTGTACAACGGCGAAATCATTTCCTTCGAAATGAACAAGCGTCCCGTCTTCGACATGGTGAGCTCAATGCTCAAGAAAGCCTTGGCCAAGCTGCAGCCTCATGAGAAGCCACTGCTTCACAGCGACCAGGGATGGCAGTATCGGATGCCGGCTTACCAGCATCAGCTTCGGGAGCGGGAACTCGTGCAGAGCATGTCGCGCAAAGGCAACTGCCATGACAACGCGGCCATGGAAAGCTTCTTCGGGGTGCTCAAGTCAGAGTTCTTCTACCTGAACAAATTCGACAGCGTCGATGCGTTACGGGATGGCCTGGTTGAGTACATCCATTATTACAATCACGACCGTATCAAACTCAAACTAAAAGGCCTCAGTCCTGTGCAATACAGAACTCAGGCCTTGGCTGCCTAGCAAACTAACCGTCCAACTTTACGGGGTCAGTTCAGATTGCGGCCGTTTTTCATCGTCAAACCAGTGCGTGTCCCTGCATCCTGGTCAGGATCGCCAGCGGACTCGCCTCCTTGTCGTACTGGTGCATGGGCGACAGCTGCAGCGTGTGCTCCATCATGTACTGCCCCGCCATCACGGCGTGCGAGGTCTGGTCCGAGAAGCACACCCACGCGCAGCCCGGCGGGAAGTTGAAGGTGACCTGCGGCGCGTTCTTCTGGTAATCGAGGTCCGACTTCATCGCGTCGTGCAGCTGCAGCATGATGTGGTCGTATTCGCTGCGCAGCGACTTCGTCACGTGCAGCGCATTCAGCACCTTCGCCTGCCATGCCGAATACGGCTTCACCTTCGGCAGGAAGCGGCGCGCCACGTCCTCGAACGGTTCGCCCACGCGCCACACGCGCGGTTCGCCTTCCAGGTTCACGTTGGTGAATACGCGCAGCAGGCGCTCGCCGTAGTTCGGGCGCGACGGGAAGGCGTCGACGTGCATGCGGCGGTCGTCGGCGCGCCACGATTGCACGCGGTTCTGCACGACGGACGGCCGGAAGCTCGTCGCGCCGCGACGCAGGTACTCGCCGTAGCGCGGCACCAGGTTCGCGAGCAGGCCCTCGGCCTCGGCGCGGAAGCGGCCGATCATCCCGGCCATCAGCGCCTTCGTCGCATCGTCGCCGACGACGCCTTTCAGGTCGCCGCTCGTGGACAGGCTGATGTTGCGGATCTTGGGGTCGCGGATGTCTTCGCGGAACAGCGCCAGCTCTTCCTTCTGCGGCGCGAAGCCGTGCTGCGCGAAGTTGGGGAAGTACAGCACCTTGCCCGCTTCCAGCGCGGCGATCCAGGCCGGGTTGCCGTGGCCGACGTCGGCCATGTCGATCTCGACGATCTGTTTTTCCATCCTGTTCAATCCTTAATCTTGTACCACTTCGACCGGCGGTGATGCCAGATCCTCGTCCTGCCTTGCCTGCTGGCGGTCCCACATCTGCCGGTACAGGCCGTCCGCCGCGATCAGCGCGGCATGCGTGCCCCGTTCGACGATGCGGCCGTGGTCGAGCACGAGGATCTGGTGGGCGTCCGCGATGGTCGACAGGCGGTGCGCGATGACGAGCGTCGTTCTCTGCTTCGCGATTTCCTTCAGCTGCGCCTGGATCGCCTGCTCCGACTTCGAATCGAGCGCCGACGTGGCTTCGTCGAAGATCAGGATCGCGGGATTCTTCAGCAGGGTGCGCGCGATGGCGACCCGCTGCTTCTCGCCGCCCGACAGTTTGAGGCCGCGTTCGCCCACCATTGTCGCATAGCCATCCGGCAGGGTTTCGATGAAGTCGTGGATCGACGCCGCGCGCGCCGCCGCCACGATGTCCGCGCGGCTCGCGCCCGGACGACCGTAGGCGATGTTGTATTCGATGGTGTCGTTGAACAGCACCGTGTCCTGCGGGACGATGCCGATCGCGTGGCGCAGCGAATCCTGCGTCACGTTGCGCACGTCCTGGTCGTCGATGCGTATGGCCCCTTGCTGCACGTCGTAGAAACGGAACAGCAGGCGGGACAGCGTCGACTTGCCCGAGCCGCTGTGGCCCACCACGGCCGTCGTGGTGCCGGGCGGGATCGTGAAGTCGACGTCGAACAGGATCTGGCGGTTCGGGTCATAGCTGAATTCCACATGCGAGAATTCCACTCTTGCCCCGTGCGTCGCGAGCGGCCTGGCGTCCGGTGAATCCGCCACTTCGCGGTTCTGCTCGAGGAGTCCGAACAGGCGCTCCATGTCCGCGAGGCTCTGCTTGATCTCGCGGTAGATCACGCCGAGGAAGTTGAGCGGGATGTACAGCTGGATCATGAAGGAGTTCACGAGCACGAGGTCACCCAGGGTCATCGTCTTGTCGATCACGCCCTGCGTCGCGCGCCACAGGATCGCCGTGACGGCCGCCGCGATGATCAGCGACTGGCCCGTGTTCAGGAACGACAGCGACGTCTGCGAACGCACGGCGGCCTGCTCGTACTTCTGCAGGCCTTCGTCGTAGCGCCTGGCCTCGTAGTCCTCGTTGCCGAAGTACTTGACCGTCTCGTAGTTGATCAGCGAGTCGATCGCCTTCGTGTTCGCCTTCGAATCCAGCTCGTTCATCGTGCGGCGGAAGTGCGTGCGCCATTCCGTCACGGTGACGGTGAACGTAATGTAAGTGACCAGCGCGATCGCGGTGATGCCCGCGAACCAGGCGTCGTAATGCGTGCCGAGGTAGCCCAGCACCAGCGTGATCTCGACGAGCGTCGGCAGGATCGAGAACAGCGAATACGACACGAGCGAGCTGACGCCGCGCGTGCCGCGCTCGATGTCGCGCGTCATGCCGCCCGTCTGGCGGTTCAGGTGGAAGCGCAGCGACAGCGCGTGCAAGTGCCGGAACACTTTCAGCGCGATCGTGCGCACGGCGCGCTGCGTCACGCGCGCGAATAAAAATTCGCGCAGTTCGGTGAACAGCGTCGTCGAAAAGCGCAGCGCGCCGTACGCGACCAGCGCGCCGAGCGGCAGCACGAGCAGCGCGTGCGGATTCGTCGGGCTGATCGTCAGCGCATCGATGAGCTTTTTCAGCACGAGCGGCACGCCGACGTTGGCCATCTTGGCGCCGACGAGGCAGATGAGTGCGGCCAGCACGCGCCATTTGTACACCCACAGATAGGGCAGCAAGGTGGCGATCGTGGCCCAGTCGTTCCGTTTCGCGTTCGGGTCGACCGCGGGCGGCAGGGAGTTCGGAGAAGAGCGTCGCATGGCAGGGCTTGTCGATTTATGGTTCAATTCAAGACGATTGTAGCTTCTACCGAAAATTCAAGATGACCCAGCCCGAAAATACCACCCCGTCCATTACCCGCCTGCCTGAAGGAAAGATGCCCGTGCTGCGGATGATGCCCGCCCCGTCCGATGCGAACGTCTACGGGGACGTGTTCGGCGGCTGGATCATGGCGCAGGTCGACGTGGCCGGCTCGCTGCCGGCCGTGCGCCGCGCAAACGGCCGCGTTGCCACCATCGCCGTGAATTCCTTCGTGTTCAAGAATCCCGTGTTCGTCGGCGACCTGCTGTCGTTCTACGCCGACATCGTCAAGGTCGGCAATACGTCGATCACCGTCTACGTCGAGGTCTATGCGGAGCGCAACCGCCTGCAGACCGACGTCGTCAAGGTGACGGAAGCGACGCTGACCTATGTCGCCACGGGCCCGGACCGCAAGCCGCGCCAGTTGCCGCCGCTCGAATCGCTGATCGCGCAGTAATCGCCTCCCGATGACCTGGCCGCGCCGTCTGTTCCTGCTGAACGCCGCGCGGCTCGCAGCGGCATCGTCGTCGCTGCTGCTCGCCAAACCGTCGAACGCGGCCGGCTATCCGTTCAGCCTTGGCGTCGCGTCGGGCTCGCCCCTGCCCGATTCCGTGATCCTGTGGACGCGCGTCGCGCCCGATCCGCTCGACGCGACCAGGACGCCGCCGCTCGCCCTCGGCTTGCGCTGGGAAGTGGCGCACGACGGCGCGTTCCGCAAGATCGCCGCGCGGGGCACCGCCGTCGCGGCGCCGGAGCTGGCGCACAGCGTGCGCGTGGACGTGCGCGGCCTGGAACCGGGGCGCTGGTACTGGTACCGCTTCATGCTGGGCGACGCCGTCAGCCCCGTCGGCCGCACGCGCACGGCGCCGGCGCCGGACAGCATGCCGGACAGCCTGAAACTCGCCGTCGCGTCGTGCCAGCACTGGGAGTTCGGCAGCTATGCGGCGCACCGCTACCTCGCGCAGGCGAACCCGGACCTCGTCGCCTTCCTCGGCGATTACATCTACGAATGGGGCGCGTACCGCCTGCAGCATCCGGCGCCGGGCGTGCGGATCGTGCGCCAGGACGAGTCGTTCACGCTGGCCGACTACCGCCGCCGCTACGCGCAATACAAGACCGACCCGGACCTGCAGGCCGCGCACCTGATCGCGCCGTGGATCGTCACGTGGGACGACCACGAAGTCGCGAACGACTACGCGGCGGACCGCGACGAGCGCCTGTCGCCGACCTTCGTGCAACGCCGCGCGGCCGCCTACCAGGCCTTTTACGAGCACATGCCGCTGCGCCTGCCGCCGCCACGCAGCTTCGCGAGCGTGCGCATGTTCCAGCGCTACGACTGGGGGCGCCTCGCGCGCTTCCACGTGCTCGACGACCGCCAGTACCGCGCGTGGGAAGCGTGCTCGCATCCGGGCATCGGCGGCTCGAATTCCGTGACGCCGCGCGCCTGCCCCGCCCTGCTCGACCCGCGCCGCACGATGCTGGGGGCGGAGCAGGAAGCGTGGCTGAAGGCGGGGCTGGCGTCGTCGAAGGCGCGCTGGAACGTCCTCGCGCAGCAGACGATGATGGCGCAGTCGTCGCAGATCCCGGTTGGGAGTGTCGACGGCGGCCGCTTCTGGACGGACGGGTGGGACGGCTACCCGGTCGCGCGCCGGCGCCTGCTCGACACGCTCGTGGACACGCGCGCCGCGAACCCGCTCGTGCTGGGCGGCGACGTGCACACGTTCTACGCGACGGAGCTGCGGCGCGATTTCAACCGGCCCGTATCGAAGGCAAACCCGGTCGTGGCGACGGAATTCGTCGGCACGTCGGTCACGTCGAATTCGCGCCCGCAGCTGCGCACGTCGCAATACGTGGCGATGAACCCGCACGTCCGGTACGGGCGCAGCGACAAGCGGGGGTACATGCTGATGGAGATTACCCCCGGCGAGACGCGCACGCATTTCATCGGGCTGGACGAGGTGCGCGATCCGAAGACCGTCCAGCGGGAGCTGGCGGCCTTTCGGGTCGAGGATGGGAAGCCTGGGGTGGAGATCACGGCGGTCTAGAACGTGTTTCTTGCCGCTGCATTAAAAACCGTCATTCCCGCGCAGGCGGGAATCCAAGCTGAGGCGCCGGCGTCGCAACGTTAGAAATGCTGCGGCGCTTCAGGTATCGCGATTACTGATGCTCAGCATGGGTCCCCGCCTCCGCGGGGACGACGGTTAGGCAGTCTGCTTTTCATCCCGCAGCTCGCGCCGCAGGATCTTGCCGACGTTCGTCTTGGGCAGGCTGTCGCGGAACTCGACGTATTTCGGCCGCTTGTAGCCCGTCAGCTGTTCCTTGCAGAAGGCCAGCAGGTCGTCCTTGGTCAGCGTCTTGTCCTTCTTGACGACGTACAGCTTGACGGCCTCGCCGGAATGCTGGTCCGGCACGCCGACGCACGCCACTTCCAGCACGCCCGGGTGCGCGGCGACGACGTCTTCCACTTCGTTCGGGTACACGTTGAAGCCGGAAACGAGGATCATGTCCTTCTTGCGGTCGACGATCTTGACGGCGCCGCTGGCGTTCATCACCCCGATGTCGCCGGTCTTGAAGAAGCCGTCGCGCGTCATGACCTTCGCCGTCTCGTCCGGACGCTGCCAGTAACCGGCCATCACCTGCGGGCCGCGCACGGCGATCTCGCCGGCCGTGCCGAACGGGACTTCGTTGTCGGATTCGTCGATGATGCGCAGCTCCGTCGAGGGCAGCGCGAAGCCGATGGTGCCCGTGAATTCGGTGATGTCGCAGCGGTTGGCGGCAACCACCGGCGACGTCTCCGACAGGCCGTAGCCTTCGACGATCGGCGCGCCCGTCACCGCGAGCCATTTGTCGGCCACGGCCTTCTGCACGGCCATGCCGCCGCCCGGGCACACCTTCAGGCCCGAGAAATCCAGGCTCGCGAACTCCGGATGGTTCAGCAGGCCGTTGTACAGCGTGTTCACGGCCGGGAAGACGTGCATGCGGTATTTCTTGAGCTCCTTGATGAAGCCGCCGATGTCGCGCGGGTTCGGGATCAGGAGGTTCGTGCCGCCCGCGCGCAGGCCCATCAGGGCGCACACGGTCAGCGCATAGATGTGGTATAGCGGCAGCGCGCACACGAAGATCGGCGTCTCGCCGGCCGGGATCTTGGCCAGCGTCGGCGCGAACCAGGCTTCGTTCTGCAGCACGTTGGCGATCACATTCTTATGCTTCAGCACCGCGCCCTTCGACACGCCCGTCGTGCCGCCCGTGTACTGCAGGAAGGCGACGTCTTCATGGCCGCACTCGACCGGCTTGCGGGACAGGCGCGCGCCTTCGGCCAGCATGCGCTTGAACGGCACGGCGGACGGCAGCGACCACGCCGGCACCATCTTCTTGACGGTGCGGACGACGAAGTTGACGAGCAGGCCCTTCACGCCGAGCAGGTCGCCCATGGTCGCGACGATGACGTGCCTGAGCTTCGTGTTGTGCGCGACTTCGGCGACGGTGTGCGCGAAGTTCTCCAGCACGACGATGGCTTCCGCGTCCGAATCGTTCAGCTGGTGCTGCAATTCGCGCGCCGTGTACAGCGGGTTGACGTTGACGATGGTGTAGCCGGCGCGCAGGATGGCGGCCATCGCCACCGGATACTGCAGCACGTTCGGCAGCATGATCGCCACGCGCGCGCCCGGCGCCAGACCCTTCTGCTGCAGCCACGCGGCCATCGCGCCGGACAGCTTGTCCAGCTCCGCGAACGACATGGACTTGCCCATGCACGCAAAGGCGTTGCGGTTGGCGTACTTGCGGAAGGAATCCTCCAGCAGGTGCGTGAGGGAGCGGTACTGCGTCCAGTCGATTTCCGCAGGCACGCCCGCCTCGTACGACTTCAGCCAGAATTTGTCCATGTCATTGCCTCGCTAGTTCTCAATCATATAAATCGTATGCGCAAAAAAAGCCGCCGAACGGCGGCCCGTCGCCGCTGCGAAGGCAGGGGCCCAATTTCTGCTCGCGTCATCGCGTTGCATGCAAAATTGGATCCCCGCCTCCGCGGGGATGACGTCTCATGCGCTTGTCGTCACATCCGTTACGCCGCCTGCTTTTCCTCGCGCAGCGCGCGGCGCAGGATCTTGCCGACGTTCGTCTTTGGCAGCTCGGTGCGGAATTCGATGTACTTGGGCTTCTTGTAGCCGGTGAGCTCGCGCCTGCAGTAGTCCATCAGCTGCTCGGCCGTCAGGCTCGCATCCTTGCGCACGACGAACACCTTCACGGCCTCGCCGGAATGCTCGTCCGGCACGCCGACCACCGCGCATTCCAGCACGCCCGGATGCGCCGCGATCACCGCTTCCAGTTCGTTCGGATACACGTTGAAGCCCGACACGAGGATCATGTCCTTCTTGCGGTCGACGATCTTCACGTAGCCGTTGTCGTCCATGATGCCGACGTCGCCCGACTTGAAGAAGCCGTCCGCCGTCATGACCTTCGCCGTCTCGTCCGGACGGTTCCAGTAACCGGCCATCACCTGCGGACCGCGGATCGCGATCTCGCCGATGCTGCCCACCGGCAGCGGACGGCCGTCGTCGTCGACGATGGCGATGTCCGTCGACGGCACCGGCAGGCCGATCGTGCCGGTGAAGCCGGGCACGTCGCAGCGGTTGCACGTGGCCACGGGCGACGTCTCCGAGAGGCCGTAGCCTTCGATGATGTTGGTGCCCGTGAGCGACTTCCACTTGTCGTTGACAGCCTGCTGCACGGCCATGCCGCCGCCGTTGGAGACCTTCAGCGCGCTGAAATCGACGTCCTTGAAATCGGGGTGGTTCACCAGCGCGTTATACAAGGTGTTCACCGCAGGCAGCATGTTGATGCGGTACTTCTTGAGCTCCTTGATGAACCCCGGGATGTCGCGCGGGTTCGGGATCAGGATGTTCAGCGCGCCCACGCGCATGCCCCACAGCGCGCACGCCGTCAGCGCGAAGATGTGGTACAGCGGCAGCGCGCACACGATGGTGGGGAATTCGACGAGCGGCGGCTGGCTCATCGCCGGCTTCGACCACGCCTCCGTCTGCAGGATGTTGGCGATGACGTTGCGGTGCGTGAGCGTCGCGCCCTTCGACACGCCCGTCGTGCCGCCCGTGTACTGCAAAAAGGCGACGTCGCCGCTCTTCAGCTGCGCCGCCTGGAACGGCATCTTCGCGCCCTGCGCCAGCGCGTCCTTGAAGCGCACCATGTGCGGGATCGTAAAGTCCGGCACCATCTTCTTGACGTTGCGGACGACGAAGTTGACGAGCATGCCCTTGGCACCGCCCAGCAGCTCGCCCATGCTGGCCACGACGACGTGGCGCACCAGCGTTTTACTCAGTACCTGCTCGACCGTGTGCGCGAAGTTCTCGAGCACGATGATGGCTTCGCTGCCCGAATCCTTCAGCTGGTGTTCCAGCTCGCGCGGCGTGTACAGCGGATTGACGTTGACGACCGTATAGCCCGCGCGCAGGATCGCGGCCAGCGCCACCGGGTATTGCAGCACGTTCGGCATCATGACCGCCACGCGCGCGCCCGGCTTCATGCCGCGGCTCTGCAGCCAGGCCGCCAGGCGCTTCGACATGTTGTCCAGTTCCCCGTAGGTGAGGAACTTGTCCATGCAGACGTACGCGTCGTTCGCCGCATACTTGCGGAACGATTCCTCCAGCATTTGCACCAGCGAACCATACTGGTCGGGATCGATTTCCGCCGGCACGCCGGGCGGGTAAGCCTTGAGCCAAATCTTGTCCATCGGTGCCTCTGTCTCCAGTATCGTTATCGTTCTGAGCGCGGCCCAAAAAAAATCGCACGGTCGTGCTGATATTATTAAGCAAGATGCTATCGGGCAGCGCCCGCGGACGCAAGCACTTTTGCGCTTTTCGAACAACGACTCTATCGACGTTTGACGTAAATGGCTACGGTCGCGTTTCGCTGCGCTGCACCATCAACGGTGCCGTCACGAGCGGCGGCACCAGGGCGTTCAGCACGCGGTGGCGGTCGGAACGGTCCATGTCGGCCAGTTTTTTGACGGCGTTATAGAATTTCGGGAAGCTGCCCTCGCGTTGCAATAGCGCGCGGAACGCCGGCACGAAATCCTCGTAGGTCGCGATCGATGCCAGGTGGGCGTTCGACAACGGCTGCTCGAAGAACCGATCATACCCTGCATACCCGCCCCAATTGCCCTTCAGGACCTGGTATTCGTCCTTCAACTCCTGGAACAAACGCGCCTTGACGGCCCGCTTCTGCGCATCGCTGCGGTCGACGAGCGCGTAATTCTGCTCGAGCGCCTTGCGGTACTTCATCAGCAAACCGAGGAAATCCTTCTTGCGGCTCCGGTAGCGCGCATAGGCGTCGCGCATCTGCTGGTTGCCGAAGCGCTCCATCCAGCGCTCGACGCCGACCTCTTCCACCGTCGACGCGAACGCTTCGTTGAATTGCGAATCGCCCTGCACGTACACGATCTGGTGCGCCAGCTCGTGGAAAATCATGCGCGCCAGTTCGCCGTCCGGGTAATTGATGAACGTGGAGATCAGCGGATCGCTGAACCAGCCCAGGGTCGAATACGCGGCCACGCCGCCGACCTCGACGTCGTCACCGGCGTCGCGCAATTCCTTCGCGTACGACTCGGCCGCTTCCTTGTTGTAATAGCCGCGGTAGTTCACGCACCCGGCGACGGGGAAGCACCATTGCAGGGGCCGCAGCGACAGCTCGGGCGTCGCGACGACGTTCCACAACACGTATTGCCGCTTCAGCGCCGCGTAGTTTTTATAACTGTTGTTGTCGGGTAAAGCCATTTCGGCAACTGCGAAGCGGCGGATCTGGCGCGCCGTCTCGAGGCGATGGCGCAGTTTGGTACTGGTGCCGGGGTCGGCGATCCAGTCATCGATCGGACGGGCGTCCGACAGGAGTTCAAGCTGCCCTTGGGCGGCCTGGGTGTAGTAATTCAGCGTCGAGCAGCTGGCCAGCAGCCCCGCTGCCGTGCCTGCAATAAGCACGGGGCGGAGCCACGGGGTAATCCGTGTGAGTTTCATATTTCCAGATCATGGTGCGGCCTTTTCAACCTGCACCAGCGTGTCGTAAAAGGTGGGCGCCCGGCCCATGTCGGTCAGGCGCTGACTGGTGACTTCGTTGGCGTTCTTGCCGTCGCTGGCGAGCTTCTTCCACCAGATCGACAGGCCGACGACGAGGCCGGCCCGCGCTTTGGCGGTGACCCGGGCGCGCGCGACGAACGCGCCCCGGTCGTTGAAGATGCGTACCATCTCCTTGTCGACGATGCCCCGGGAGGCGGCATCAAGGGGATGGATGTCCAGGTGCGGTTCACCTTCCGTTGTGCGGAGGCTCTGGACATTGACAAAGGTTGAGTTGAGGAAGTTCCGGGCCGGCGGAGAAATCATCGCCAACGGATATTTCTCAGCCAGTTCGGGGTTGGAGGCGACCGATTCGTAGTTCGGGATATGGGTCGGCAGCGGGTCGAGGCCATCGGCCAGCATCGAGCTCGAATAAAACTCGCACTTGCCGGACGGCGTCGGAAAGCCGCCTTCGGCGAACGGCGCGGCCGGCATGTTCAGCTTTTGCCAGCCCGTGCGCTTCAGCGACGACCAGTCGAAGTGCACGGCGCGTTCGTGTTTCCTGTCGAACGCTTGCGCGGCCAGTTCGTCGTCCGTCTCGTCGAAGATCGGGTCGTTCATGCCCATGCGCTTCGCGATCAGGCGGAAGATTTCCGTGTTCGGCTTCGATTCGCCCAATGGCGCAATCGCCGCATTATTCGCCATCATGTACAAATGGCCATACGCGAGGTGCGCGTCGACGTGTTCCAGCTGCGTGGTGGCCGGCAGCAGGATGTCCGCGTAGTCGGCGGTGTCGGTCTGGAAGTGTTCCAGCACCACCGTAAAGAGATCTTCGCGCTCGAAGCCGCGCTGCACCTGCGCCGAATCCGGCGCGATCGCGAGCGGGTTCGAGTTGTACACGATGACCGCTTCGATCTTCGGGCCGAAATCCGGCGACGCGTCGCGCTGCAGGTCGGCGCCGATCGTGTTCATGTTAATCGTGCGCGGAAGCTTGCCGCGCAACAGGTCCGGGCGTTGCAGGACGGTTTTATTGGCCGGGAACGTGCCCGACGTCGACAACTGCACGCCGCCCGCCGCGTGGCGCCACGCGCCCACGAGCGCCGGCAGGCACGCGATATTGCGCACGGCCATGCCGCCGCCATGCACGCGCTGCAGGCCGTAGTTCATGCGGATCGCGACCGGTTCGCCCGCGCGCGCCGTGCGGCCGTACTCGCGCGCGAGGTCGACGACTTCTTCCACCGTGATGCCGCAGGTTGCAGCCGTGCGCTCCGGCGTCCATTCGGCCACCCGGTCCTTCAGTTGCGCGAAGCCGAACGTGTGCTTCTCGATGTAGTCGTGGTCGAGCAGGTTGTCCTTCACCAGCACGTGCATCATGCCCAGCGCCAGCGCGGCGTCCGTGCCGGGCATCAGCGCGATGTGCTGGTGGCATTTCTCGACGGTCAGCGAGCGATACGGATCGATGGCGATCAGCTTCGCGCCGCGGCGCTTGGCTTCCTGCAAACGCGTCCACAAATGCAGGTTCGACGCGATGGGATTGCCGCCCCAGATCAAGACCAGCTTCGCATCCTGGAACTGTTCGGTATCCGTGCCGATCGAACCACCGATCGTGTATTTGTAGCCCGTGGCACCGGCGTTCGCGCACACGGTGCGGTCGAGCAGGGAAGCACCGAGCGTGTTGAAGAAACGCATGGCCATCGCCTCGCCCTGCACGAGGCCCATCGTGCCGCAATAGCTGTACGGCAGGATCGCCTGCGGGTCGCGCGCGGCAATGGGTTGCAGGCGGTTCGCGATCTCGTCGAGCGCCTGTTCCCACGTGATGCGTTCGAACCTGCCTTCGCCCTTTTTACCCACGCGGCGCATCGGGTACAGCAGGCGGTCGGGGTGGTACGTGCGTTCGACGTAGCGCGAGACCTTCGTGCACAGCACCCCGGCCGTCGTCGGATGATCCGGATCGCCCTTGACCTCCGTGGCCACGCCGTCCTCCACGGTCACGAGCAACGCGCAGGTATCGGGGCAGTCATGCGGACAGGCGCCGCGGACGATGGTCTTGGTCATGGATTCATCCGGAAAAACGTCGATAAACCAGTACTTTATACGATTCCGGTGGCAGCCGTCGGGGCTCTGGCCTTCCACATGATGGAAGGGCTACAATAGTTCAAAACATGCATGCCTATCAGGCATGAGGAGAAATCAATGAGACTGGTAGAACCCATACTCGCTTACCAATCCGAGCTCGAAACGATCCGGCGCGACATCCACGCCCATCCCGAACTCTGCTACGAAGAACAACGCACGGCCGACGTGGTGGCCGCGCGTCTCACCGAATGGGGCATCCCCGTCGTCCGCGGGCTGGGCGTGACGGGTGTCGTCGGCATCATCAAGAACGGCACCTCGGACCACGCCATCGGCCTGCGTGCCGACATGGACGCCCTGCCGATGCAGGAACTCAACACATTTGATCACGCGTCGCGCCACGCCGGCAAGATGCATGCTTGTGGTCATGACGGGCACACAACGATGCTGTTGGGTGCAGCCCACTATCTGTCGCAGAACCGCAACTTCGACGGCACCGTCTACCTGATCTTCCAACCGGCCGAAGAAGGCGGCGCCGGCGCGCGCCGCATGATGGACGATGGTTTGTTCGAACGTTTTCCGATGGACGCCGTGTACGGCATGCACAACTGGCCGGGCATCAAGGCGGGCAGCTTCGGCGTCGTCGCGGGGCCGATGATGGCATCCAGTAACGAGTTCCGCGTCGTCGTCAAGGGCAAGGGCGCGCACGCCGCGCAGCCGCACCGCGGCATCGATCCCGTGATGGCCGCCGTGCAGATCGCGCAAGCGTGGCAAACGATCATCTCGCGCGAAAAGAACCCGCTCGATACGGCCGTCCTGTCGATCACGCAGATCCACGCCGGCAGCGCCACCAACGTCATCCCGGACGAAGCCGTCATGATCGGCACCGTGCGCACGTTCTCCACCAGCGTGCTGGACCTGATCGAGCGGCGCATGAACGAGATCGCGAACGGCCTGGCCGCCGGTTTCGGCGCAACCATCGATTTCTCGTTCAAGCGCAACTACCCGCCGCTGATCAACCATCCGGAACAGACGGCGTTCGCCATCGAAGCGATGCGCGCCGTGGTGGGTGCGGACAACGTGGACACGAACGTCGAGCCGACGATGGGCGCCGAGGACTTCGCGTTCATGTTGCAGGAAAAGCCGGGCTGCTATGTCTTCATCGGCAACGGCGACGGCGATCATCGAAGCCACGGGCACGGCCTCGGGCCGTGCCAGCTGCACAACGGCAGCTACGACTTCAACGACCACCTGCTGCCGATCGGCGCGAGCTTCTGGGCGCGATTGGTCGAGATGAGCCTTACAGCCCCAGCTCCTTCAACACGGCCTCTTTGAGATCCTGCGCCTCGGGGCTGGACATCTTGCGCGGATGCGGGATGTTCACCTCGAACGTGGCCTGGATCGTCGTCGGCCGCGGCGACAGCACGACGATGCGGTCGGCCAGGTGCACGGCTTCCTCGACGTCGTGCGTGATCAGGAGCACCGTGTGGCGCTCCTCTTCCAGGATACGCAGCAGCTCCATGCGCATCTTCAGATTCATGAGCGCGTCCAGCGCGGAGAACGGCTCGTCCATGTAGAGGATCTCGGGTTTCATGACGAGCGCCCGCGCGATCTCCACGCGCTTCAGCATGCCGCCCGACAGCTCGTGCGAATAGCTTTTTTCGAAACCTTTCAATCCCACCATCGCCGTGTAGTGGTCGGCGAGTTCCGCCTTCTCGGCCTCGCTGATGCCGTCCAGGCCGAACATCAGGTTCTGCTGCACCGTCAGCCACGGGAACACGGAGCCGTGCTGGGAAATGAGGATGCCCTTCGGGCTCGGACCGCGGCGCACCTGGCCGTCGATCAGGACGCGGCCTTCGTCCGGCTGATCGAAGCCGCACAGCATCTTCATCAACGTGGATTTGCCGCAGCCGGACGGCCCGACGATGGCGACGAATTCGCCGTCGCGGATCGTGAGGCTGATCCCGCCGACGACCGGCAGCGTGCCCTTGCGCGTCTCGAAGCTTCGACGGATGTCGTCGACGACGATCTTGTCCGCGACCTTGTAGTTCACCTTAGCGTCCATAGCGCCACCTTACCGATTTGAGACGTTCCAGGAGACGGGTGATCCCGTCCAGCATGAGGCCGATGATGCCGATGATGATCATGGCGGCGATCACGAGGTCGTAGCGGTTGCCCGCGTTGCGCGAATCCATGATCAGGTAGCCGAGGCCCGAGCGCAGCGCGATCATTTCCGCCGCCACGACGACCAGCCACGCGACACCGAGCGTGATACGCATGCCCACGATGATCTCGGGCAGCACGGCGGGAATGATCACCTGGCGATACAGCTTGGCGCGCGAGACGCCGAAGTTTTCCGCCGCGCGCAGGTAGCGCCGCTCGATCGTGTGCACGCCGGCCGCGGTCTGCACGATCATCGGGAACACGGACGCGATGAAGATCAGGAAAATCGGCGACGCGTTACCCACGCCGAACCACAGGATCGCGAGCGGGATCCACGCGATCGGAGAGATCGGACGCAGTAGCTGGAACAGCGGATTCAGCGTGACCCACGCGCCCTCCATGCGGCCGATCCAGAGGCCCAGCGGAATGGCGACGGCGATCGCCAGCAGGAAGCCGGTACCGACGCGCATCAGCGAGGAACCGATGTGGTCCCACAGCGTACCGTCCTGCACGAGTTCCCACGTGCCCGTGACGACCTGCCCCGGCGTCGGGAAGATCGCGCTCCTGGTCTGGACGACGACGATCCACCAGACCGCGATCAATAACGCCAGCACGACCGCCGGCGCGATGATCCGCGCCCGCTTCTGTGCAAAAAAACTCTTCTTTTTCACAGCTTCTTGTCTCCCCATCATGGTTGCAACCAATGTAGTGCCGTCCGCGCGCGCCACGCGAGCCGGCGCCAACCCGCATCGGGCGCCGGCTCGACGACGATGCGCATCTGGCCGCTCGCGTGCGCCGTGCATTCGAACTGCACGTCCCCCGCGACGCCGAACGGCATCCTGAAACTCTGCCCCGGCATGATCAGCACGGGCCCGAACGTTTGCGGCACGTTGTCGAGATTCTTCAGCACGAGGATGTCCTTCACGCCCAGCGTGAGCCGGATCGACGTCGGCAGGATCTCGACCTTGTCGCCCGCCGCGCGCCGCGCGTACGTCCCGGCGGGAATCTCGAACAGCTGCTCGCGCGAGCCGGCGGGAATCGGCGCGAACATGGCCCACAGGGCAGCGACGGCCAGCGCCACGGCCGCCAGGACCAGGATGCGGGAACGTGTCATTGATTCAGCAGGACGCGCACGTCGTGCACGACGTCATCCACCGCGCGGCCATACGGACTCAGTGCGCGCAACTTGCCGGACCGGTCGATCAGGTAGACGAACGACGAATGATTGAAACCGTAATTTGCGCCGCTGCCCGTCCTCGTGGACGTGACGCCGTATTCCTTGCGCACCTCGGCCAGTTGCGCGGCGGGGCCGGTCGCGCCCACGAACGTCGGATCGAACGCCGTCAGATAGACGCGCATGCGCTCTGCCGTGTCGCGCTCCGGATCGACGGTCACGTACACGACCTGGAAATCCTTGCCCTGCGCGCCGAGCTTCGTTTTCACGGCCGCGAGTTCGGCGAGCGTCGTCGGGCAGACGGCCGGGCAGGACGTGAAGCCGAAGCCCAGCGCCACGACCTTGCCGCGGTAATCGGACAGTTTCAGCGGCTTGCCGGTCGAACCCTGCAGCGTGAAATCCGGCGCCATGCGGGGCGGCGAGAATTCCCCGGATTTCAATGCATCCGCGCTCGCGGCCAACGGCAAGGCAAACAGCAGTGCTGCGGCGAGGCGTTTCATAGCGTGATCGTGACGGGGCGGACGGCCTTGAAGAAGCTTTCGTCCACGTACTGGTTGAACTGGATGGGTTTCTTCAGCGTGCCCGCGTCCAGCGACATCTGCATCAATTCGTCGAATTCCTTCGGGATGATGCGCAGGTCGCCATACGTGACACGGTCGCTCGGATTCGTCATCACGAATTTCAGGATCTTCGGATCCTGATTGAAGTATTTCCTGGTCGCGGCGATGGCGATGGCGCGGTCGCGGTGGACCGGATCCGCATCCATCCAGCTGCCGGCCGCCTGGACGTAGTTGACGAGGTCCTGCACGGCGGCGCGGTTGTTCGCGATCAGGTCTTCGCGCACGGTGAGCACGCAGCAGATGTAATTCGGCCATTCGTCGCGCGTCATGCGCAGCGGCGTCGCGTAACCGGCCATCTGCGCGGAGGCGCCGAACGGCTCGCCCGTGCAATAGGCATCGATGGCTTTCGCATACAACGCGGCCGGCATGTCCGGCGGGGGCATCTCGACCAGTTCGACGTCCTTGATGTTCATGCCCTCTTCCGCCAGCATCTTGCGCAGGAAGAGCAGGTCGACGGCGAAACGGCTCGGGATGGCGACGCGCTTGCCCTGCAGGTCGCGGAATTTCTTGTAGCCGGCATCGGTGCGCACCATGATGACGGCGCCCGAGCGGTGGCCCAGCGACACGACCTTGACGGGAATATTGCTGGACACGAGGTCCATGACCATCGGCGCCAGCACATAGGCGGCCTGGATGCGGCCCGACATCAGCGATTCCTTCAGCTCGGGGAAGCCGCTGTATTTGCTGTACTCGAAGCCGAGCGGGTTCGCCGGCTTGGTTGCGGCATTCTTCGCGGCGATCTCGGCCTCTTTGGCCGCACACGCGACGGGCAGGGTCAGGTTACACGTCACCGGCAAACCGCCGACGACCAGTGATGCGCTTTTCTTCTCCGAAGAACACGCCGCCAAAGCGGACGGCAACGCCATTGCCGACGCCAGTTTCAACAACTGCCGCCGCGTGCGGAAGCCGTTTCCCAGATTATCCATGCTGCCCCTGTATTGGGTTCGTTATGTGCGGCAAGGGTAGAGAAGTTTTCGGCCCGGGGCAACAAACTGTTGCGGCGGGCCATCTACTCCATTGTCTCCGTGATATTACGTAACGATGTAATACCTCTGGGAATTATACGAGTTTGTATTGATAGCGCAAACAGGTAGCGAATAAATACTTATGGCATACGGTCCGGCGCGGAGCCCAGCCGCTTGCCTGGATTCATCCGCTCCAGCGCGATGAGGCCGGCCGCATGGTCGGCGGACGGGATGTCGCCCGCGATGCTCTCGAACTGCCGCGTCACGAGTTCCGTCACGGGCAGCGTGACGCCGGCGCCGCTGGCTGCCGCGAGGATGTTGCGCTGATCCTTCAATTGCGTCTTGACCTGGCCGCCCGGCATGAAGTTCCGCTCCAGCATGCGCTGGCCATGCACTTCCAGCACGCGGCTGCCGGCAAAGCCGCCGCGGATCGCCTCGCGCACGGCAGCCGGATCGGCCCCGGCCGCTTCCGCCAGCAACAGCGCTTCCGCCACAACATTGATCGTCGCACCGACAATCAACTGGTTGCACAGCTTGGCCACCTGGCCGCTGCCGACGGGCCCGACGGCTTTCGGCGAACCCATCACGCGCAGCACGGGCTCGGCCTGGGCGTAGTCGGCCGCATCGGCGCCGGCCATGATCGCGAGCTGCCCCGCTTCCGCGCCGCCCACGCCGCCGGACACGGGCGCATCGACGAAGCGGCAGCCGGCCTGGCGCAGGCGGCCGGCAAAATTCACGGCTTCGTCCTGGCGCGTGGAGCTCATGTCGATCCACAACGTGTTGTGCGCGAGTGCCGGCAGGGCATCGTCGATGACCTGGCCGACGACCGGGCCCGCTTCCAGGATCGAGATCACGATGTCGGCACCGCGCACGGCATCCATCAGGTCGGCATGCGGTTCGGCCCCGGTGTCGCGCAGTGCCTCGGCCTTGGCGGCCGTACGGTTCCACACGCGCAGGGGATAGCCGGCCTGGGCCAGCCGGGTCGCCATCGGCTTGCCCATCAGGCCGATGCCGAGAAATGCCACAGTCGGTAACGTCATTGCTTCCTCTCGATGATTCATTGTCCGCATTTTAACAATTGATAGGTCGACTACGTCCTTTCAACGACCTCGCTACAATAGCGGTTTGGCCGTGACCATTTTGCTTGCACGGCTCTCATTCACAGCAAAGGCAATGTTCTCCATGAAAAAAATGATGCGTTCCCTGGCGGCCGTGGCCGCGTTGTCGGCCGCGACGGCGGCCCATGCCGCCGACGGTTATTTCGATTCCTCGTCGGTGGAAGTCGGCGGCGGCGAACACGTGCAGGTCGTCCGTCTCGCGGTCCAGAAAGACTGGAACAAATCCTGGCTGCCGACCAGCGGCTACCACCTGAACGGCTATTGGGACGCGAACGTCGCCTACTGGCGCGCCAACCAGTGGCTCGACCAGCAGGGCAACACGAAGGACCTCGCCGTCGTCGGCATCACGCCGGTGTTCCGCTGGGAAGCCGACAACAAGCTGGGCTTCTACGCCGACGCCGGCATCGGCGCCGCGGTCTTCTCGAGCGTCTACCGCAACACGCACCGCCAGCTGTCGACCGCGTTCGAATTCGCCGACCACGTGGGCGTGGGCTATGTCTTCGCCAACAAATGGGAACTGGGCGCGCGCCTGCAACACTACTCGAACGGCGGCATCAAGAAACCGAACGGCGGCGTGAACCTGCTGCTGCTGAAGGCGGCGTACCACTATTAAGATCAAACCGGGGTCAGAGCCCGAATTTAAGCAATTGCCCAAAATCGGGCTCTGACCCCGGTTGCGACCCGGTTATCGGATTTGTGTGAGAATTCATCCGATGACCGATACCGACACCATCAAACGCTATCTGCCGTGGCTGGTGGCGACCGCGCTGTTCATGGAGCAGCTCGACGCCACCATCGTCAACACCGCCGTCCCCAGCATCGCGGCCAGCCTGCAGGTCACGCCGCTCAGTCTCAAATCCGTCGTCACGAGTTACATCCTCAGCCTCGCCGTGGGCATTCCGGTGAGCGGGTGGATGGCCGACCGGTTCGGCACGCGCCGCGTGTTCTTCACGGCGATCGCGATCTTCACGGTGGCGTCCGTGCTGTGCGGCCTGTCGCTGAACGCCCCGATGATGGTCGCGGCCCGCCTGTTGCAGGGCCTCGGCGGCGCGATGATGATGCCGGTCGGGCGCCTGTCGATCATCCGCACGTTTCCCAAGAACGAGTTGCTGGGCGCGATGAACTTCGTGATCCTGCCGGCGCTGATCGGCCCGCTGCTGGGCCCGACCGTCGGCGGCCTGATCGTGCACTGGGTTTCCTGGCGCTTTATTTTCTTCGTCAATGTGCCCGTCGGCCTGCTCGCGCTCTACCTCGTCTGGCGCCACATGCCGGATTACCACGGCGCCGAGCCGCGTCCGCTGGACGTGATCGGGCTGATCCTGTTCAGCTCCGGCACGGCGATCCTGTCCTGGCTGCTGGAAGTGTTCGGCGAGCACACGCTCGACCCCATGACGGCCGGCCTGATGCTGGCGCTATCGATCTCCCTGCTGGCCGCGTATGCCTGGCACGCGAACGAGGCACAGTTCCCTCTGCTGCGCCTGGCGTTGTTCAAGGTGCGCACGTTCCGCATCTCGGTGCTGGGTGGCTTCATCACGCGCCTGGGCATCGGCGGCCTGCCCTTCCTGCTGCCGCTGCTGTACCAGCTGGGCCTCAAGCTCGCGCCGTGGCAGTCGGGCCTCTTGATGATGCCGACAGCCGCCGCCGCGATGGGCATGAAGCTCATCGCGCCGAAAGTCCTCGCCCGCTTCGGCTACCGTCAGGTGCTCATGTTCAACACGATCTGCATCGGCCTGACGATCGGCCTGTTCTCGCTCGTTGGGCCGTCCACGCCGTGGTACGCCATTGCGGGCATCGGCTTGCTGCAGGGCTTTTTCAACTCGCTGCAATTCTCGAGCATGAACACGCTCGCGTATGCCGACGTGGAATCGAAAGACTCCAGCATGGCCAGCACGATCGCCTCGTCGTTCCAACAGCTGTCGATGAGCTTCGGCCTCGCCGCCGGTTCGATCGTGACGGCGTGGTTCCTGGGCCGCGTGCCGCAGACGGACCAGGTGATGGTCACCAAGGCGCTGCACCACGCGTTCATCACGCTGGCCGTCATGACGATGCTGTCGTCCCTCGTCTTCGCGCGCCTGCGCCGCGGCGATGGCGCAAGCATCACTCAGGGCAAGACAGCGACGGCCGTGGCGCAGGATCCGGCGCCGCTGTCCCAAGCCTGACGCGGGTTACTCGGTCAGCGTTGTCGTCTTGCGGTTCGGATCCGCATTGATGCCGGCGTCCGTGAACGGCAGCGTCGGCCATTCCTTGCGCGAGTACAGCGGCAACTGGTCCGCATAGTACGGCGACTTCGGGTCCGTCGACTGGCCATAGACGAGCATCGCCTGGGCGACCGGGCCGGCATCGTCGAACGTCACCGTCTGCACATAGCTCGTGCCCCAATAGACGTTGTTGTAGCCGGTGGTCGTGAGGCCGGTGCTCATCCGCAGCGAGTTGTACGAACCGTCGACGTCGCCCACGCCGCCATGCAAGGGCGTGCGCGCGCCGTTGCGCGTCTCGCCCTGGTAATCGCCCAGCTTCGCGTCGAGGGGGATGTTCAGCGATTGCAAGGTCTGCGCCGCCGTCTTCAGCGCGGCGAACATCGCGGGCAGCGCGGCGGGCGCGACACCATTCGGCGTGTAGACGGGGTCGGCCGGATCGAGCGGCACCTTCCACTTGTTGGGGATCTGCGAGGCCGCGGTCCAGAATTCGCGGAACAGGACGGCGCCCCGGCTGTCGAGGTTCGCGTGACGGTCCCACGCAGCGAGCACCGTGCAGGCCTGGACGAGGGTCGCATCGTTCGTTGGGCAGGCCGCCAGCAGGTCCGGCAGCACGAGTTCGGCAGCGTAGATGCGGTCGGCGAACACGAGCGTCTGCAGGTCGGACAGCTGGAATTGATGTCCCTGTTGCGCCAACTCTTCGAACTGGATGAAGCCGATGCGCGTGCGCAGGCGCTGCTCGACACCCGTCTTGCCGTACAGCGGTGAATAGCCCAGCGGCGCCGGGCCCGTCAGCAGGGATCGGGCGTTGGTCAGCCAGTAGCTGTCGTTCGAATTGCCCACGTAGTCCGTGCGCAGCATCGATGGCCCATTGGCCGGCGAGAAGATGCCTGTCGGCGCATTGGCATCCTGGCCCCAGCCGCACGCACTGCGCGAACCGTCGAACAACACGAGGGCCGGCAGGAGCAGGCAATTGCCCGCGAACTTGTCCGGCGTGACGCGCGGGACGACGCTTGCGTCCGCATACAACGCATTGCCGGCGCGGTCGGCCGCGACCGTGTTCACCCACGGCAGGCCGACGACGGTGTCCAGCGACGATTTGAGCGTCTGCACGCTCGTCGCGGTGCCGATGCCCAGCCATTGTTCGAGCATGCGGGTATTGCCGCGGTTCGGGTCCGCAAGGACATAGGCCGTCGTGCTGTTCCACGTCACCCCCGCCTCCGGTTTCACGATGACGGCGCCCTGCTTGCTGAAGTAAAAGGTCTTGGTGCGCTTCACCGTCGCGCCGTCCGCCATCAGGATGTCGACGGATACTGTCTTCGACGTCATCTTGTTCTTTTCGCCGTCGATCAGATAGGTCGTGCCCGTCGAATCGCCCGCATCGAGTGCCAGTTTAAACGTCGTGAAGTGCGTGGCGGCCGTGACGGTGTGCGACCACGCGACATCCTTGTTGAACCCGATGACAACGACAGGCAAGCCACCCAGCACGACACCCATCGCGTCATAGCGCCCGGGCACGGTGAGATGGGCCTGGTAGAAGCGGTCGGTACTCGTCCAGGGGAAATGGGGATTGCCGAGCAGAAGGCCGCGGCCGCTCGCGGACAAATCCTTGCCGACGGCCAGCGCATTGCTGCCGAAGCCCTGGTGCACGACTTTGTCCAGGCGGGCGAGCAGGAACGCGGGGTCGAGCTTGCGCCGTGGCGACTTTGTAGCCACCGCCACCATCGCGGTCGCATCGCGGGCGCCCGCGACGACCTCCTTCGCGAACACTTCGCCCGAGGCGTGCAGCGCTTTCTCGGCCAGGACCAGGTACATATCCTCGACCGTCATCGGCTTGACCCACTTCGCGTCCTTGCACGCGGCCGGAAAATTGCCGGCATGATCCTTCAGGTAGCGGTTGTAGCCGGCGACATAGCCTTCGAGCAGATCACGCGGCTCCTTTGCGCCGGCGGTATAACCGGCGCGCAGCTGGTCGACGTCGAGATAGCCCTTGAAGAAGAAATCGCTGTCTTCGTTTTTCAGGTCCATGAATCCGCTGGCGGCGCCGTATTCATCGCCCTTGCGGGCCGTGGCACGGGCTTCGCCGCCGAAATACAGCGAACGCTCGCCACGTGCGGTCAATAAGGAATCGGCAAACATGCACAGGTTGTCCTGCGCGTAGGCATACGCGAGGCCATAGCCCAGGCTACGGAAATCGGCCGCCTTGACGTGGACGATGCCGTGGGTCGTGCGGATGATGTCGGTGCTGAACTGGGGCGGCGGTGCGGACGTGGAAGGCGAAATGTCGCTGTCGTGATGGCTGCAGGCGGTGAAAATGGCGCCCAGGGCGATCGCAGGAAAAACACGATGGAAGTGCATAGTGCTCCTTGAACGTAGAGAAAGCGAATCGGGCTATCGATGCTAGCGGTTTTCGCTTTTGCTACAACTGTTGGAACACAAGCTTGTCAGGTTTCGTTTTTTCCGATTCAAATATCCGTTTTCGAGGCGCCGAAAAGCAAAAAGCCCGCTCAGTGCATACTGAGCGGGCTTTTCTAATAACTAGCCTGACGATAACCTACTTTCACACTGGTTGCAGCACTATCATCGGCGCAGAGTCTTTTCACGGTCCTGTTCGGGATGGGAAGGGGTGGTACAGACTTGCTATGGTCATCAGGCATAACTTGTACGAGTGCCGCTTGCATAGTGCATGCGTCACTCTGAATCCGGAAGAAGCAGTTTTCGTAATCTGTTGTCTCAACAAACAGCTGAACCCTTGCATTGGCAATGACTGCCAAGGTTATAGGGACAAGCCGTACGGGCAATTAGTATCAGTTAGCTTAATGCATTACTGCACTTCCACACCTGACCTATCAACGTCCTGGTCTCGAACGACCCTTCAAGGAGCTCAAGGCTCCGGGAAATCTCATCTCAAGGCGAGTTTCCCGCTTAGATGCTTTCAGCGGTTATCTCTTCCGAACTTAGCTACCCGGCAATGCCACTGGCGTGACAACCGGTACACCAGAGGTTCGTCCACTCCGGTCCTCTCGTACTAGGAGCAGCCCCCTTCAAATTTCCAACGCCCACGGCAGATAGGGACCAAACTGTCTCACGACGTTTTAAACCCAGCTCACGTACCACTTTAAATGGCGAACAGCCATACCCTTGGGACCGGCTACAGCCCCAGGATGTGATGAGCCGACATCGAGGTGCCAAACTCCCCCGTCGATATGAACTCTTGGGAGGAATCAGCCTGTTATCCCCAGAGTACCTTTTATCCGTTGAGCGATGGCCCTTCCATACAGAACCACCGGATCACTATGTCCTACTTTCGTACCTGCTCGACTTGTCGGTCTCGCAGTTAAGCACGCTTATGCCATTGCACTATTAGCACGATGTCCGACCGTACCTAGCGTACCTTCGAACTCCTCCGTTACACTTTAGGAGGAGACCGCCCCAGTCAAACTGCCTACCATGCACTGTCCCCGACCCGGATCACGGGCCAAGGTTAGAACCTCAAACGAACCAGGGTGGTATTTCAAGGTTGGCTCCACGAGAACTGGCGTCCCCGCTTCAAAGCCTCCCACCTATCCTACACAGATTGGTTCAAAGTCCAATGCAAAGCTACAGTAAAGGTTCATGGGGTCTTTCCGTCTAGCCGCGGGTAGATTGCATCATCACAAACATTTCAACTTCGCTGAGTCTCGGGAGGAGACAGTGTGGCCATCGTTACGCCATTCGTGCAGGTCGGAACTTACCCGACAAGGAATTTCGCTACCTTAGGACCGTTATAGTTACGGCCGCCGTTTACTGGGACTTCAATCAAGAGCTTGCACCCCATCATTTAATCTTCCAGCACCGGGCAGGCGTCACACCCTATACGTCCACTTTCGTGTTTGCAGAGTGCTGTGTTTTTATTAAACAGTCGCAGCCACCAGTTTATTGCAACCCTTTCACCCTCATGGAGTAAACCATTCAAGCTACCGGGGCGTACCTTATCCCGAAGTTACGGTACCAATTTGCCGAGTTCCTTCTCCCGAGTTCTCTCAAGCGCCTTAGAATACTCATCTCGCCCACCTGTGTCGGTTTGCGGTACGGTCTCGTATGACTGAAGCTTAGAGGCTTTTCTTGGAACCACTTCCGATTGCTTCGTGTCACAAGGACACACGTCTCGACCCCTTGAATTACGCGCCCGGATTTGCCTAAGCGCCTTCTATGAGTCAAGAACCAACTATTCCAACAGTTGGACAACCTTCCGCGATCCGTCCCCCCATCGCATCATACGACGGTGCAGGAATATTAACCTGCTTCCCATCAGCTACGCATCTCTGCCTCGCCTTAGGGGCCGACTCACCCTGCTCCGATGAACGTTGAACAGGAAACCTTGGGCTTTCGGCGAGAGGGCTTTTCACCCTCTTTATCGCTACTCATGTCAGCATTCGCACTTCCGATACCTCCAGCATCCTTTACAAGACACCTTCTCAGGCTTACGGAACGCTCTCCTACCATATGTGCAAGCACATATCCGCAGCTTCGGTGACTGGCTTAGCCCCGTTACATCTTCCGCGCAGGACGACTCGATCAGTGAGCTATTACGCTTTCTTTAAATGATGGCTGCTTCTAAGCCAACATCCTGACTGTTTTAGCCTTCCCACTTCGTTTTCCACTTAGCCAATCTTTGGGACCTTAGCTGGCGGTCTGGGTTGTTTCCCTCTTGACGCCGGACGTTAGCACCCGACGTCTGTCTCCCAAGCTCGCACTCATCGGTATTCGGAGTTTGCAATGGTTTGGTAAGTCGCAATGACCCCCTAGCCATAACAGTGCTCTACCCCCGATGGTGATACTTGAGGCACTACCTAAATAGTTTTCGGAGAGAACCAGCTATTTCCAGGTTTGTTTAGCCTTTCACCCCTACCCACAGCTCATCCCCTAATTTTTCAACATTAGTGGGTTCGGACCTCCAGGGCGTGTTACCGCACCTTCATCCTGGCCATGGGTAGATCACCTGGTTTCGGGTCTACACCCAGCGACTGTCGCCCTGTTCGGACTCGATTTCTCTACGGCTCCCCTATTCGGTTAACCTCGCCACTGAATGTAAGTCGCTGACCCATTATACAAAAGGTACGCCGTCACCCCACGAAGAGGCTCCGACTGTTTGTATGCACACGGTTTCAGGATCTATTTCACTCCCCTCCCGGGGTTCTTTTCGCCTTTCCCTCACGGTACTGGTTCACTATCGGTCGATTACGAGTATTTAGCCTTGGAGGATGGTCCCCCCATCTTCAGACAGGATTTCTCGTGTCCCGCCCTACTTGTCGTACGCTTAGTACCACCGTTCGAATTTCGTGTAAGGGGCTATCACCCTCTATGGCCAGCATTTCCAGGCTGTTCCACTATTCGATCGACTATCACGTACAAGGCTCATCCCATTTCGCTCGCCACTACTTTGGGAATCTCGGTTGATTTCTTTTCCTGCAGCTACTTAGATGTTTCAGTTCGCCGCGTTCGCTTTGCATACCTATGTATTCAGTATGCAATGACCTAAAAGGCCGGGTTTCCCCATTCGGAAATCTGCGGATCAAAGTGTGTTTGCTCACTCCCCGCAGCTTATCGCAAGCTACTACGTCCTTCATCGCCTGTAATCGCCAAGGCATCCACCATGTGCACTTATTCACTTGTCCCTATAACGTTGGCCCCTGCATGAGTATCAGGGAACGTCATATCGACAAGAGTTCAGCTTACTATGTTTGTTGATACATACAGATTACTACCCTAAGTGTGCATCTGATCGTTAGACCAGCTACACGCTTAAAGAAAACTTTACTTCTTCCAGATTGTTAAAGAACGAGAACTACACTTACCTAAAACCAGCGTCTTACGTAAAGATAGTGGTGGAGGATGACGGGATCGAACCGACGACCCCCTGCTTGCAAAGCAGGTGCTCTCCCAGCTGAGCTAATCCCCCAGTGTAACGTGGTAGGGCTGGTTGGACTCGAACCAACGACCCCCGCGTTATCAACACGGTGCTCTAACCAGCTGAGCTACAGCCCCGAAAACTCTTCTCGTTTAACTTTGAACAGTCGATAAGCGTAGGCGCTTGATGATGGAGCGTTAGCTCCCGTGCCACTCTAGAAAGGAGGTGATCCAGCCGCACCTTCCGATACGGCTACCTTGTTACGACTTCACCCCAGTCACGAATCCTACCGTGGTAAGCGCCCTCCTTGCGGTTAAGCTACCTACTTCTGGTAAAACCCGCTCCCATGGTGTGACGGGCGGTGTGTACAAGACCCGGGAACGTATTCACCGCGGCATGCTGATCCGCGATTACTAGCGATTCCAACTTCACGCAGTCGAGTTGCAGACTGCGATCCGGACTACGATACACTTTCTGGGATTAGCTCCCCCTCGCGGGTTGGCGGCCCTCTGTATGTACCATTGTATGACGTGTGAAGCCCTACCCATAAGGGCCATGAGGACTTGACGTCATCCCCACCTTCCTCCGGTTTGTCACCGGCAGTCTCATTAGAGTGCCCTTTCGTAGCAACTAATGACAAGGGTTGCGCTCGTTGCGGGACTTAACCCAACATCTCACGACACGAGCTGACGACAGCCATGCAGCACCTGTGTTCAGGCTCCCTTTCGGGCACCCTCCAATCTCTCGGAGGTTCCTGACATGTCAAGGGTAGGTAAGGTTTTTCGCGTTGCATCGAATTAATCCACATCATCCACCGCTTGTGCGGGTCCCCGTCAATTCCTTTGAGTTTTAATCTTGCGACCGTACTCCCCAGGCGGTCTACTTCACGCGTTAGCTGCGTTACCAAGTCAATTAAGACCCGACAACTAGTAGACATCGTTTAGGGCGTGGACTACCAGGGTATCTAATCCTGTTTGCTCCCCACGCTTTCGTGCATGAGCGTCAATCTTGACCCAGGGGGCTGCCTTCGCCATCGGTGTTCCTCCACATCTCTACGCATTTCACTGCTACACGTGGAATTCTACCCCCCTCTGCCAGATTCAAGCCTTGCAGTCTCCATCGCAATTCCCAGGTTAAGCCCGGGGCTTTCACGACAGACTTACAAAACCGCCTGCGCACGCTTTACGCCCAGTAATTCCGATTAACGCTTGCACCCTACGTATTACCGCGGCTGCTGGCACGTAGTTAGCCGGTGCTTATTCTTCAGGTACCGTCATTAGCCCAGGATATTAGCCTGAGCCGTTTCTTCCCTGACAAAAGAGCTTTACAACCCGAAGGCCTTCTTCACTCACGCGGCATTGCTGGATCAGGCTTGCGCCCATTGTCCAAAATTCCCCACTGCTGCCTCCCGTAGGAGTCTGGGCCGTGTCTCAGTCCCAGTGTGGCTGGTCGTCCTCTCAGACCAGCTACTGATCGTCGCCTTGGTGAGCCTTTACCTCACCAACTAGCTAATCAGATATCGGCCGCTCCAGGAGCATGAGGCCCGAAGGTCCCCCACTTTCATCCTTGGATCGTATGCGGTATTAGCGTAACTTTCGCTACGTTATCCCCCACTCTTGGGTACGTTCCGATATATTACTCACCCGTTCGCCACTCGCCGCCAGGTTGCCCCGCGCTGCCGTTCGACTTGCATGTGTAAAGCATGCCGCCAGCGTTCAATCTGAGCCAGGATCAAACTCTTCAGTTTAATCTCTGTTTTTGCTACTTTCGTAGCAGATCGCTCACTCAAAATACTGACCGTTACTCATTGCTGAGCAACGTATTTCTTTTGTGTGAACATTTGATAATTTAAGCATTCAGCAGCCACTTACGCGGCTGCTGGCACTTCATCAAACGCCCACACTTATCGACTGTTGATTGTTAAAGAGCTGTATTCGGTACTGCCTTGCTGCGCTTGCGAATCGTTTTGTTCGTCAGCAGCAGAGAAGTGAGATTATGCAGTGTTTCGCTTAACTCGTCAACCCCTCGTCTGTTTTGTCGCGCCGTCGTTACCGACTGATTTTCTTGCGCTGCAAAACAGGAGGCGAACTATAGCAAAGGCTGGCCCCAGTGCGCAAGGGGGTCACGGTACCAAATGCCCGAGAATCGAATACGCCGCCTCCACCCGTGCCGTATTCGGGTAATTCTTATTGGCCAGCATGACGATCCCGACGCGACGCGAGGGCACGAACAGGACATAGGCGCCAAATCCACGCGTCGCGCCCGTCTTGTTGAAAAGCGTCTCCGGCGGCGGGACCTGGGCCGGCTTCAGCCGGACGGCCGGATTCGGCTCGGCGCTCATCTTCGTGGAATTCCCCGCCTGTAGCGCAGCCAGGCTCACGGGCGCGCGGTACTGCTCCCATCCGAGCCCTTGCACGGTATCGCCGATGCGGAAATAACCGGTGTGCGTGCAATCGATGGCGCGCCGCATCGGTTCCGGCAGGCCGCTGGCGTCGATGTTCAGCTGGACGAAGCGGATCATGTCCGCCGCGCTGGCTTTCACGCCATACGTCTCCGCGTCGAACGGTCCGGGGCCGACGCGCACCGGCCGGTTGGTCTTGTCGTAACCCCAGGCGTAGTCGCCCATTGCGCCGCCAGGCACGCGGATATGACTGTGCTTCAGGCCCAGCGCGGGGAACAGCCGGCCTTCGACGGCATCGGCAAACCCGGCGCCCAGCGCCCGCGCCGTCACATGGCCGAACAGCCCGAGACTGGGATTCGAATACCGGCGGAGCGTGCCGGGTGCGGCGTCCGGGCGCCACGTGCGGAAGTAAGCGAGCGCCTGCGCCTCGGTCTCGACGTCGTCCGGGAATTGCTGCGGCAGGCCTCCCGGCGTGTAGGTGCCCAGTTCGAGCACGCTCGCACGGTCGATCGCGCTGCCCTTCAACTGCGGGACGTATTGGCCGGGATGATCCGCGAACGACAGCTTGCCGAGTCCCTGCGCGTAACACGCCAGCGTCGCCGTGACGGTCTTGCTGACGGAGCCCAGTTCGAACAAGGTGTTCTCGGTGACGGGCTTGTACTCCTGTTTCGACGCCTCGCCGTAATTGAAGAACAGTGCCTGGCCATCCACCGTGACGGCGACCGCCATGCCGGGCACGTCGTGCTGCGCCATCAAGGGCTGGATCGCGCGGTCGACGGCAGCGCGCACGGCGGCGGCATCGACGGCGCCGGCCGTCAGCGGCAACAACGACAGGCATGCGAGGGCGATGGATTTCGTAGACAAGGCATTCTCCGCGTTCGTTCGTGACGGGCACCAGTATAGGCACGCAGCCATGTCCGGCGACAGCGCGGCCATCCCGGCAAACCGGGTGTCCGTCACATCGCCGACTTCAGCGCGCCCAGGTAACGCTCGCTGACGGCGACCGTGGCGCCACAACGCAGCGTGAGCCGGTAGCTGCCGTCGCCGACGGAATCCAGCCGCGCGATCTCGCCGCGCCTGACGATCGCGCCGCGGTGCACGCGCAGGAAGGCCTCGGGCGCGAGCAGCGTTTCGAGACGGTTGAGCGTGATGCGGTGCAGGACCGTGCGTCCGGCCAGGTGCAGCTCGACGTAATTCCCGGCCGATTCGATCCACAGGATGTCGGCCACCCGGATCTGTTCGATGCGGCCGACGGAGCGCACGTTGATCCGCTCCGGCCGCGCCGCAGTCTTGCCGGCATCGACGTAATCGCGCAGCGCCGCGCCATAGGCCTCGCGCTGACGCTGTCCGAGCATGGCGCTTATGCGCTCGACCGTCTGGGCCAGGCGTGCATCGTTCAGGGGCTTGAGCAGGTAGTCGAGTGCGTGCACGTCGAACGCGTCGATCGCGTGTTCGCTGTAGGCCGTCACGAACACGATGAGTGGCGGCGCGCATGCGCGGCTGATCTCGCGGGCGAGCACGAGGCCCGATTCGGCCGGCATCTGGATGTCGAGGAAGATGACGTCGACCTCCTGCGCGGCCAGCACCGCGCGCGCGGACGCGGTGCCGTCGCATTCGGCCACGAGCCGCCAGTCCGGATGCGCGGCCAGGGCCAGGCGCAGGTTCGAACGGCTGGGCAGCTCGTCGTCGACGATCAGGTAGCGCACCGGCATGCTCACTCCCGCGCCAAAGGCAGGCGGACTTCGGCCACGAAGCGGCCGTCCGGCAGGGTCGTGCGCAGCGTCGCGGTGGGATGCATGAGGCGCAACCGCTCGCGCGTATTCGCGAGCCCGAGACCCGCGCCGGGATTGGGCGACGCCTGCGCGAGCGCGGGATTCGTCACCCGGATCGTGAGCGCCGCGCCGTCGGACACGAAGGACAGGCGAATATCGCTCGGTCCGTCGTGGCAGTCGAGATCGTGGCGCAACGCGTTCTCGATCAGCGGCTGCAGCAGCAGCGGCGGACAATCGACGTCGTGCAGCAGCGCGTCGTCGCCTTCGATGCGGACCTGCAGCCGGTCGCCGTAGCGCAGGCGTTGCAGGTCGAGGTAGTCGCGGACGAACTGCAGCTCGTCCGCGACGGTCGCCGTATTGCGCACGCTGGCCGACAGCGCGTAGCGCAGCAGGTCGCTCAGGCGGCCGATGCCCCCGAGGGCCAGCGTGCGGTCGCCTTCGCGCACGAGCGCGCTGATCGCATTCAGCGCATTGAACAGGAAATGCGGTTCGAACTGCGCGCGCAGGGCCAGCATGCGCTGCTCTTCCAGCGCGAGGCGCAGATTCAGCATGTCGGTCTGGCTGCGCTGCCACGCCAGTTCGCGCTCGCGCGCCTGCCGCCAGTAGTGGACCGCGAGGATGGCGGCGAACGTGCCCGTCGTCGAGAACCAGCCGACCAGCAGCATCTTCATCAGCAGGCGGCGCGCGTCGTCGACGCTCGCGATGTGCAGGTAGCCGCGCAGCCACGCCATGTACGTCCACTGCGTGGGCTGGAACACGAGCACGAGGCCCACGAACAGCAGGAACACGTTGCGCGGACGGGCGATCAATCCCGGCCAGCGCGCGAGAGCGAGGCTCAGGCCCGCGCTCAGGACGATCAGCGGCACGGCGTACTCCACGAACCACGTCACCAGCAGCGACGGATAGTGGCTGTCGACGCCGAGGCGCAGGTTGTCGCTGTAGGTCTGCAGGGCGCCCAGGGTGCTGATCGCCGTCCACAAGAGCACGACGATGGCGATGGTCCTTACCGCGGGCGGCATCGATGGCGGGGAAATGGCGTGCTGCGTCATCGGGAAAGTATAGCGTGCCGGTGGACCGCAGCCGGCCGCTTCGTCACGTGGAAGCGGCGTTTCGTCACGGCGGCGTGTCCGTCGTACCGGCATGGCCGCAGAATCGGCGACGCATCCTCTTTATCAACTCTCCAGCTACCCATGAAAAACACGATACGCCTGGCTGCCGCGCTCCTGCTCGGCGGCGTCTCCGCTTCCACCGTCGCCGGCATGACGGAGTGGCTCGCGCCGCAGGATCCGTTCCCCGTCTACGGCAACACGTATTACGTCGGCACGCACGGCATCAGCGCCGTGCTGATCACGTCGCCGGCGGGCCACATCCTCATCGACGGCGGTCCGCCCGCCGCGGCCGACCAGGTCGCGGCGCATGTCCGCGCGCTCGGCTTCAAGGTCGAAGACATCCGCTACATCCTGAATGGCCACGATCACTTCGACCACGCGGGCGGCATCGCCGCGCTGCAGAAGATGAGCGGCGCGACGGTGCTGGGCAGCCCGGCGTCTGTCGCCGTGCTGAAGTCGGGCCAGCCGGACAAGCGGGATCCGCAATATCCCAGCCTGGTCCCGATGACACCCGTCGCCAACACGCGCGCGGTACGCGACGGCGAAGTCGTGACACTCGGGCCGCTCGCCGTCACGGCGCACTTCACGCCGGGGCACACACCGGGTGCCACCAGTTGGACGTGGCAATCGAGCGAAAGCGGCAAGACGATGCGCGTGGTGTACGCGGACAGCCTCACCGCCATGGCTGCGGATGGCCGCAGTTTCAGCAGGAATCCGCTCTATCCGACCGCGCGCGCGGACGTCGAGCGTTCGATCGCCACGATCGAAGGACTGGAATGCGACGTGCTCGTGAGCGCGCATCCGGATTTCGGTGATCTTTGGGAGCGGAAGGAGAACAAGACCCTCGTCGATCGCGACGCCTGCCGCAAGTACGCGGCGGTCGCGCGGGAATGGCTGGCGAAGACGCTGGCGGCGGAGGGGCAACAGTGACGGTCATCCGCAAACTGCTGTTGGCGTGCTGCTTCGTGTCCAGCCTGGCCTCGGCCGCGACACCTTATGTGCTCGACGACACGGAGGTGCGCGACGTGCATGCGAATACGCTGAACCGCGACTACCAGGTATTCGTCGCGCTGCCCGATTCGTATCGTTCGTCGAGCCGGCATTATCCGGTGGTGTTCGTCGTCGACGCGAACTACGCGTTTCCGGTCGCGCGCGGTATCGCCCAGCGGCTGGCCAAGCATGCGGGTTTGGAAGAGGCGATCGTCGTCGGGCTGTCGTATGCGAAGGGCGACAGTCCCGTGTATAGCCGGCGCCGCGATTACACGCCGTCGATGCCCCGGGGCCAATATGTCTCCGATATGCCGGGGCGGAGCGCCGCGTTCGGCGAGGCGCAAGCCTATGGCCGCTTCATCGCTGCCGACGTCTTCCCGCTGATCGCCGCGAACTACCGGGCCGACATGAGTCGCAAGATCTTTGTCGGCCATTCGTATGGCAGCCTGCTCGGCCTGCAAGTGCTGTTGAGCGAGCCGGCTACGTTCGACCATTACATCCTCGGCAGTCCATCGCTGTGGTTCGACCAGGGCGTGATGTTCGATCGGGAACAGGCTTATGCAAAGGGACACAAGGATATGCCGGCGTCCGTGTTCTTCGGTATCGGCGGCCGTGAGACATTGCCGGCGAACCGGAAGCGGTCGCGAACGGAAGAGAATGCGGACATGGTCGCGGATCTATGCGACTTCGACGCGGCATTGAAAACGCACCGGTATCCGAACCTGAAAAGCCGGCTCGAAGTATTTGCGGACGAGGATCATGCCAGCGTCTTTCCGCTGGTGCTGACCCATGGCTTGCGGGCGTATCTGAAGAAGGTGAAGTAGAAAGCAAAAAGCCCGCTCAGTATCAACTGAACGGGCTTCTGCATATAACTAGCCTGACGATAACCTACTTTCACACTGGTTGCAGCACTATCATCGGCGCAGAGTCTTTTCACGGTCCTGTTCGGGATGGGAAGGGGTGGTACAGACTTGCTATGGTCATCAGGCATAACTTGTACGAGTGCCGCTTGCATAGTGCATGCGTCACTCTGAATCCGGAAGAAGCAGTTTTCGTAATCTGTTGTCTCAACAAACAGCTGAACCCTTGCATTGGCAATGACTGCCAAGGTTATAGGGACAAGCCGTACGGGCAATTAGTATCAGTTAGCTTAATGCATTACTGCACTTCCACACCTGACCTATCAACGTCCTGGTCTCGAACGACCCTTCAAGGAGCTCAAGGCTCCGGGAAATCTCATCTCAAGGCGAGTTTCCCGCTTAGATGCTTTCAGCGGTTATCTCTTCCGAACTTAGCTACCCGGCAATGCCACTGGCGTGACAACCGGTACACCAGAGGTTCGTCCACTCCGGTCCTCTCGTACTAGGAGCAGCCCCCTTCAAATTTCCAACGCCCACGGCAGATAGGGACCAAACTGTCTCACGACGTTTTAAACCCAGCTCACGTACCACTTTAAATGGCGAACAGCCATACCCTTGGGACCGGCTACAGCCCCAGGATGTGATGAGCCGACATCGAGGTGCCAAACTCCCCCGTCGATATGAACTCTTGGGAGGAATCAGCCTGTTATCCCCAGAGTACCTTTTATCCGTTGAGCGATGGCCCTTCCATACAGAACCACCGGATCACTATGTCCTACTTTCGTACCTGCTCGACTTGTCGGTCTCGCAGTTAAGCACGCTTATGCCATTGCACTATTAGCACGATGTCCGACCGTACCTAGCGTACCTTCGAACTCCTCCGTTACACTTTAGGAGGAGACCGCCCCAGTCAAACTGCCTACCATGCACTGTCCCCGACCCGGATCACGGGCCAAGGTTAGAACCTCAAACGAACCAGGGTGGTATTTCAAGGTTGGCTCCACGAGAACTGGCGTCCCCGCTTCAAAGCCTCCCACCTATCCTACACAGATTGGTTCAAAGTCCAATGCAAAGCTACAGTAAAGGTTCATGGGGTCTTTCCGTCTAGCCGCGGGTAGATTGCATCATCACAAACATTTCAACTTCGCTGAGTCTCGGGAGGAGACAGTGTGGCCATCGTTACGCCATTCGTGCAGGTCGGAACTTACCCGACAAGGAATTTCGCTACCTTAGGACCGTTATAGTTACGGCCGCCGTTTACTGGGACTTCAATCAAGAGCTTGCACCCCATCATTTAATCTTCCAGCACCGGGCAGGCGTCACACCCTATACGTCCACTTTCGTGTTTGCAGAGTGCTGTGTTTTTATTAAACAGTCGCAGCCACCAGTTTATTGCAACCCTTTCACCCTCATGGAGTAAACCATTCAAGCTACCGGGGCGTACCTTATCCCGAAGTTACGGTACCAATTTGCCGAGTTCCTTCTCCCGAGTTCTCTCAAGCGCCTTAGAATACTCATCTCGCCCACCTGTGTCGGTTTGCGGTACGGTCTCGTATGACTGAAGCTTAGAGGCTTTTCTTGGAACCACTTCCGATTGCTTCGTGTCACAAGGACACACGTCTCGACCCCTTGAATTACGCGCCCGGATTTGCCTAAGCGCCTTCTATGAGTCAAGAACCAACTATTCCAACAGTTGGACAACCTTCCGCGATCCGTCCCCCCATCGCATCATACGACGGTGCAGGAATATTAACCTGCTTCCCATCAGCTACGCATCTCTGCCTCGCCTTAGGGGCCGACTCACCCTGCTCCGATGAACGTTGAACAGGAAACCTTGGGCTTTCGGCGAGAGGGCTTTTCACCCTCTTTATCGCTACTCATGTCAGCATTCGCACTTCCGATACCTCCAGCATCCTTTACAAGACACCTTCTCAGGCTTACGGAACGCTCTCCTACCATATGTGCAAGCACATATCCGCAGCTTCGGTGACTGGCTTAGCCCCGTTACATCTTCCGCGCAGGACGACTCGATCAGTGAGCTATTACGCTTTCTTTAAATGATGGCTGCTTCTAAGCCAACATCCTGACTGTTTTAGCCTTCCCACTTCGTTTTCCACTTAGCCAATCTTTGGGACCTTAGCTGGCGGTCTGGGTTGTTTCCCTCTTGACGCCGGACGTTAGCACCCGACGTCTGTCTCCCAAGCTCGCACTCATCGGTATTCGGAGTTTGCAATGGTTTGGTAAGTCGCAATGACCCCCTAGCCATAACAGTGCTCTACCCCCGATGGTGATACTTGAGGCACTACCTAAATAGTTTTCGGAGAGAACCAGCTATTTCCAGGTTTGTTTAGCCTTTCACCCCTACCCACAGCTCATCCCCTAATTTTTCAACATTAGTGGGTTCGGACCTCCAGGGCGTGTTACCGCACCTTCATCCTGGCCATGGGTAGATCACCTGGTTTCGGGTCTACACCCAGCGACTGTCGCCCTGTTCGGACTCGATTTCTCTACGGCTCCCCTATTCGGTTAACCTCGCCACTGAATGTAAGTCGCTGACCCATTATACAAAAGGTACGCCGTCACCCCACGAAGAGGCTCCGACTGTTTGTATGCACACGGTTTCAGGATCTATTTCACTCCCCTCCCGGGGTTCTTTTCGCCTTTCCCTCACGGTACTGGTTCACTATCGGTCGATTACGAGTATTTAGCCTTGGAGGATGGTCCCCCCATCTTCAGACAGGATTTCTCGTGTCCCGCCCTACTTGTCGTACGCTTAGTACCACCGTTCGAATTTCGTGTAAGGGGCTATCACCCTCTATGGCCAGCATTTCCAGGCTGTTCCACTATTCGATCGACTATCACGTACAAGGCTCATCCCATTTCGCTCGCCACTACTTTGGGAATCTCGGTTGATTTCTTTTCCTGCAGCTACTTAGATGTTTCAGTTCGCCGCGTTCGCTTTGCATACCTATGTATTCAGTATGCAATGACCTAAAAGGCCGGGTTTCCCCATTCGGAAATCTGCGGATCAAAGTGTGTTTGCTCACTCCCCGCAGCTTATCGCAAGCTACTACGTCCTTCATCGCCTGTAATCGCCAAGGCATCCACCATGTGCACTTATTCACTTGTCCCTATAACGTTGGCCCCTGCATGAGTATCAGGGAACGTCATATCGACAAGAGTTCAGCTTACTATGTTTGTTGATACATACAGATTACTACCCTAAGTGTGCATCTGATCGTTAGACCAGCTACACGCTTAAAGAAAACTTTACTTCTTCCAGATTGTTAAAGAACGAGAACTACACTTACCTAAAACCAGCGTCTTACGTAAAGATAGTGGTGGAGGATGACGGGATCGAACCGACGACCCCCTGCTTGCAAAGCAGGTGCTCTCCCAGCTGAGCTAATCCCCCGACGCATAACGTGGTAGGGCTGGTTGGACTCGAACCAACGACCCCCGCGTTATCAACACGGTGCTCTAACCAGCTGAGCTACAGCCCCGAAAACTCTTCTCGTTTAACTTTGAACAGTCGATAAGCGTAGGCGCTTGATGATGGAGCGTTAGCTCCCGTGCCACTCTAGAAAGGAGGTGATCCAGCCGCACCTTCCGATACGGCTACCTTGTTACGACTTCACCCCAGTCACGAATCCTACCGTGGTAAGCGCCCTCCTTGCGGTTAAGCTACCTACTTCTGGTAAAACCCGCTCCCATGGTGTGACGGGCGGTGTGTACAAGACCCGGGAACGTATTCACCGCGGCATGCTGATCCGCGATTACTAGCGATTCCAACTTCACGCAGTCGAGTTGCAGACTGCGATCCGGACTACGATACACTTTCTGGGATTAGCTCCCCCTCGCGGGTTGGCGGCCCTCTGTATGTACCATTGTATGACGTGTGAAGCCCTACCCATAAGGGCCATGAGGACTTGACGTCATCCCCACCTTCCTCCGGTTTGTCACCGGCAGTCTCATTAGAGTGCCCTTTCGTAGCAACTAATGACAAGGGTTGCGCTCGTTGCGGGACTTAACCCAACATCTCACGACACGAGCTGACGACAGCCATGCAGCACCTGTGTTCAGGCTCCCTTTCGGGCACCCTCCAATCTCTCGGAGGTTCCTGACATGTCAAGGGTAGGTAAGGTTTTTCGCGTTGCATCGAATTAATCCACATCATCCACCGCTTGTGCGGGTCCCCGTCAATTCCTTTGAGTTTTAATCTTGCGACCGTACTCCCCAGGCGGTCTACTTCACGCGTTAGCTGCGTTACCAAGTCAATTAAGACCCGACAACTAGTAGACATCGTTTAGGGCGTGGACTACCAGGGTATCTAATCCTGTTTGCTCCCCACGCTTTCGTGCATGAGCGTCAATCTTGACCCAGGGGGCTGCCTTCGCCATCGGTGTTCCTCCACATCTCTACGCATTTCACTGCTACACGTGGAATTCTACCCCCCTCTGCCAGATTCAAGCCTTGCAGTCTCCATCGCAATTCCCAGGTTAAGCCCGGGGCTTTCACGACAGACTTACAAAACCGCCTGCGCACGCTTTACGCCCAGTAATTCCGATTAACGCTTGCACCCTACGTATTACCGCGGCTGCTGGCACGTAGTTAGCCGGTGCTTATTCTTCAGGTACCGTCATTAGCCCAGGATATTAGCCTGAGCCGTTTCTTCCCTGACAAAAGAGCTTTACAACCCGAAGGCCTTCTTCACTCACGCGGCATTGCTGGATCAGGCTTGCGCCCATTGTCCAAAATTCCCCACTGCTGCCTCCCGTAGGAGTCTGGGCCGTGTCTCAGTCCCAGTGTGGCTGGTCGTCCTCTCAGACCAGCTACTGATCGTCGCCTTGGTGAGCCTTTACCTCACCAACTAGCTAATCAGATATCGGCCGCTCCAGGAGCATGAGGCCCGAAGGTCCCCCACTTTCATCCTTGGATCGTATGCGGTATTAGCGTAACTTTCGCTACGTTATCCCCCACTCTTGGGTACGTTCCGATATATTACTCACCCGTTCGCCACTCGCCGCCAGGTTGCCCCGCGCTGCCGTTCGACTTGCATGTGTAAAGCATGCCGCCAGCGTTCAATCTGAGCCAGGATCAAACTCTTCAGTTTAATCTCTGTTTTTGCTACTTTCGTAGCAGATCGCTCACTCAAAATACTGACCGTCACTCATTGCTGAGCAACGTATTTCTTTTGCGTGAACATTTGATAATTTAAGCATTCAGCACCCCGAAGGATGCTGGCACTTCATCAAACGCCCACACTTATCGACTGTTGATTGTTAAAGAACTGTATTCGGTACTGCCTTGCTGCGCTTGCGAATCGTTTTGTTCGTCAGCAGCAGAGGAGTGAGATTATGCCGTGCTTCGCTTAACTCGTCAACCCCTCGTCTGTTTTGTCGCGTCGTCGTTTCCGACTCAATTCATGCGCTGCAAAACAGGAGGCGCACTATAACAACCCACGTGCCCTTACGCAAGTACCGTTGCACGAGCGCGACTTCAGCGCCTCCACCATCTAATTGACGTTTAGGCAATAATCACGAATACTGAACTAGAAAATATATCAATCCGTCTGAAGGACACCGGTGACCCTCGACGCCAACCAGATCCTGGCTCTCGCGCCCGATCCCGCCTCGGCCAAGGCCGGCAGCCAGTTGGCGACGCCGCGGAACTGGTCGAATCTCGGCACGAGCGACAGCGCCCTGTGGGGCGAATGCCAGGGCAGCGGCAAGACACCCTATCGCACCCAGATCGACCTCGGCGGTCCCGCCTTCAAATGCACTTGCCCCAGCCGCAAATTCCCCTGCAAGCACGGCCTCGGCCTGTACCTGCTGCGCGCCGCCGAGCCCTTCTTGTTCGACCAGGCGGAGACGCCGGCATGGGTCAGCGACTGGCTGCAGGGACGCCAGTCGCGCCAGGAAAAGAAGACGCTCACAAAAGACGCCGGTCCGGAAGCCGCGGCACTGGCCCGCAAGCGTGAGGAAAAGCGCGAAGACAAAGTGACCGCTGGCCTGGCGGACCTGCAGACCTGGCTGCACGATCTGGCGCGCGAAGGTCTCGCGTCCGTGCGCTCGCGCGGCCAAGGGTTCTGGGATGCGATCGCCGCGCGCATGGCAGATGCCCAGGCGGCCCCGGTCGCACGCCGCCTGCGCCGCGCGGGCAGCATGCTCTACCAGTCAGGCTTGCGCAACGCCGAAAGCCTCGTCGCGAACGAACTCGCATCGCTGTACCTGCTGGTCCGGGCATGGCAGCGCATCGACGAACTGGCGCCGGCGCTGCAGGCCGACGTGCGCGCCCTGCTCGGGTGGACGATGAGTCAGGACGACGTCCTGCGCCAGGGCGCCGTCACGGACCGCTGGAGCGTGCTCGCCCAGTGCACGTTCGACGACGAACGCCTGCGCGTGCGCTCGACCTGGCTGTTGGGCGCCGCGACGGGACGCTGGGCCTTGCACCTCCAGTACGCGGTCGGCACGCAGGGCTTCGAACAACAGCTCGCACCGGGCACCGCATTCGACGGTGACCTGTGCTTCTATCCGAGCGCATGGCCGCTGCGCGCGCAGATCCAGCGCCAGAACGACGTGCAGCCCCTGTCCGCCATCGCAGGCCCGTCCAGCCTCGACACCCTGCAGGACACGTACGCGGACGCCCTCGCCGCCCAGCCCTTCCTGGAGCGCCACCCGGTGCTGCTCGGCGGCCTCGTGCCGGACGGCACGGACCATGGCATCGTCCGCGACGCGCAGGGCCGCCGCATCGCCTTGCATCCGTCTTTCCGCCATCCGGTGCACCTGCTGGCCGTCTCCGGCGGCCATCCGCTCACCGTCTGCGCTGAATGGGATGGCCGCATGCTGCTGCCGCTCGCCGTCTGGCACGACGGACGGCTCTACAACATCGACAGCGACCTTCCATGAACGACGCCGCGCGCCAGCTGCAGCAGCTGTTAAAAATCGGGATGGCCCGCGCCGGCCGTCCGCCCGCCGGACTCCCCGCGCCGCTCGATGCGTTGCTGCCGCACGATGCCGCGGCGGTGCCGGAAGCGGCGCTGTGGCTCTCGCTCGGTGCCCTCGACCTGTGGGAACGCAGCGGTTTTATCGCGCCCGACCTGCCCGCGCCGATGCCGGCATCCGTCGCCGCGCCCGAGACGCTGCGTCCTTGCCCACGCCGTGCGGAAGCCGTCCTGGCCCTGCTGCTGCGCGACCTGCATCCGGCCGGCCTGGAAGCGGAGTGGCTCCGGCTGCTGCACCGGTACGGCGGCCACCTGCCCGCACACATGCTGCCCAAGCTGCTCGATGCGGCCACGCGCCAGCCGGCGCTGCGTCCCGCACTGCTGCCCGTGCTGGGCGAACGGGGACATTGGCTCGCGCGCGTGCAGGCGGAGTGGGACTGGGCCGCCGGCATCGATGCGGAGGCCGCGCCGTGGGACACCGGCACACCGGAGCAACGCGTGGCCGCGCTGCGCGACTGGCGTGCGCGCGATCCGCAGACGGCGCTCGCCGCACTCGCGGCGGCGTGGAGCAGCGAGCCCCCGGACCGGCGCGCGGCCCTGCTGGCCGCCCTGGCCGTCGGACTGGGGCCGGACGACGAAGCCTTCCTCGAAGCAGCGCTCGACGATCGCCGCAAGGAAGTGCGAACGGCGGCCCAGCGCCTGCTCGCGCGCCTGCCCGGATCGCGGCTGGCGCAGCGCATGGAGGGTCGGCTGCTGCCGCTGCTGCGGATCGCATCCGACCGCATCGAACTGGCCTTGCCGGCAGCGCTGGATGCGGCCATGCGGCGCGACGGCATCGGCGCCACGCCGCATCACGGCCTGGGCGAAAAGGCCGGGTGGGTCGTGGACATGCTGGCGGCCGTCGATCCGAACGTGTGGCCGCGCCATGTCGACCGCACACCGCGCGCCTGCCTCGAACTCGCCGCGCACGGCGAATTCGCCGCCGTGTTCGTGCGCGGCTGGGCGCTGGCCGTCCAGCGCCAGGACGGCGCACGCGCGTGGCTGCGCGACTTCCTCATCTGGTCGGCCGGCGCCCGCCCCTCCCTGCGCGAGGCCGTGCCCGACAGCCTGTTCGACGTCGCCGCCGCCCACATCGCACAAGACGATGCCCTGTTCGACGCCCTCGCCGGCAAGTGGATCGGCGACGGGTTCCCGATGCGGTTAATGACGCGCCTTGCCGCTGGCGCACCACATGCCTGGTCCGCGGACATGAGCCGGCGCGCGCTGGAGCGGCTGCGCACATCGCTGCTGCCGCTGCCCGACATGGGCCACCCGTGGCTCGTACGCCAGATGCTGTCCAGCCTCGCCCTCGCGCTCGACCCGGCGACCACCGTCGCGTGGGAAGCAGGCCTGCGCGCGGCCTGGCAGCCCGACGCCGAGTGGGACAACGCCGTCAATGCATTCTTCGATCTCGCGCGCCTGCGCCACGAGATGACCCTTTCATTCCAGGAGCCCGCATGACCGCCACCTCTTCCGTCCTCCGCCAGCACGCCGAGCAGCAGTACGCCGACGAGCTGGAAGCGCTGATCGCCGCCGATACGCGCCAGCGCCCGCCCCGCTGGAAGATGTCGCCGTGGGCCGTCTCGACATACCTGCTGGGCGGCGAGCTGGAAAACGGCGCGACGATCAGCGCCAAGTACATCGGCAATCCGCGCGTGATCGAGATCGCCGTCGCCACGCTCGCGACCGACCGCGCCCTGCTACTGCTCGGCGTGCCGGGCACCGCGAAATCGTGGGTGTCCGAACATCTCGCGGCCGCGATCAGCGGCGACTCCACGCTCGTCGTGCACGGCACCGCCGGCACCAGCGAGGAAGCCGTGCGCTATGGCTGGAACTACGCGCAGCTGCTGGCCAAGGGCCCGTCGCAGGAGGCCATCGTCCCGAGTCCCGTGATGCGCGCCATGCGCACGGGACGCATCGCCCGCATCGAGGAACTCACGCGCATGCCGGGCGAGGTGCAGGACGGCCTGATCTCGATCCTGTCCGAGAAGGTCTTGCCGATCGCGGAACTGGACGACGAGGTGCTGGCCGAGAAAGGCTTCAATATCATCGCCACCGCGAACGACCGTGACCGCGGCGTCAACGAGCTGTCGAGCGCACTGAAACGCCGCTTCAACACCGTCGTGCTGCCGCCGCCGCGCACGGCCGACGAGGAAGTGCGCATCGTCGAGACGCGCGTGGCGAGCATCGGACGCGCATTGGAGCTGCCGGCCGAGACGCCGGCGCTGGAAGAGATCCGCCGCATCGTCACCGTGTTCCGCGAGCTGCGCGAAGGCGTCACCAGCGACGGCAAGACGAAACTGAAAGTCCCCAGCGCCAGCATGAGCACGGCCGAGGCGATCTCCGTCGTCACGCACGGCCTGTCGCTGGCGGCGCACTTCGGCAACGGCGTGCTGCGCGGCGCGGACCTTGCGGCCGGCATGGTCGGCGCGATCGTCAAGGATCCGCTGCAGGACCGCGTGGCGATGCTCGAATACCTGGAGACCGTCGTCAAGGAGCGCGACGGGTGGAAGGACTTGTACCGCGCATGCCGCGACGTCATGGCATGAGCGTCCACCTGTTCGGCGTCCGCCACCACGGCCCCGGTTGCGCGCGCAGCCTGGCGGCCGCGCTGTCCGCGCTGGCGCCGGACTGCATCCTCGTCGAGGGTCCGGCGGAAGCGGATGCGCTGGCGCCCTTTGCCGGCCATGCGGAGCTGGTACCGCCCGTGGCCCTGCTGCTGTACGCGCCGGCCGATCCGCAGCGCGCCGTGTTCTACCCGTTCGCCGAGTATTCGCCGGAATGGCAGGCGCTCCGCTACGCGAGTGAACATGGCGCGGAGCTGCGCTTCTGCGATCTGCCGCAGGCCTGCCGCTTCGCACTGCGCGCAGTGGACGACAAGAAGGATGACAAGAAGGACGACATCCAGGACGACCCGCTGCGCTGGCTCGCCCGCGCGGCCGGCTACGGCGACACGGAGACGTGGTGGGACCATCTCGTCGAACAGCGCGGCGACAGCCTGGACCTGTTCGCCGCCATCGCCGAGATGATGACGGCGCTGCGCAACGAAGCCGGGCCGCCGTCCGACGACGTCGAAATAAAACGCGAAGCGTGGATGCGCACGGCGATCCGCCAGGCCGTCAAGGAGGGCCGCGAACGCATCGCCGTCGTGTGTGGTGCGTGGCACGTGCCGGCCCTCGCGACGCTGCCCAGTGCGAAGAGCGACGCCGATCTGTTGAAAGGCCTGGCGAAGGAAAAGATCGCGGCGACGTGGGTGCCGTGGACGCACGGCCGTCTCACGTTCGCCAGCGGCTACGGTGCGGGCGTGACGGCGCCCGGCTGGTATCGTCACCTGTGGCGCCATCGCGAGCGCGCGGGCCTGCACTGGCTGACGGAAGTCGCGACGCTCCTTCGCAAGCACGATCTCGACGCATCGTCCGCCCACGTGATCGAGGCGGCGCGCCTGGCCGACACGCTGGCCGCGCTGCGCGACCGTCCACGTCCGGGCCTGGACGAATTGATGGAAGCCGTGCGCGCCGTGTTCTGCTACGACAGCGACGCGCCGCTGCGTCTGATCCGGCGCGAACTGCTCGTCGACGAGGCGCTGGGCACCGTGCCGGACGACGTGCCGGCCGTGCCGCTCGCGCAGGACGTGGCCGCGCAGCAGAAGCGCCTGCGCATGCCCGTGCGGGCGGACATGACGGAGCTCGACCTCGACCTGCGCCAGCCCGCTCACCTGGAAAAGAGCGTGCTGCTGCATCGCCTTGCACTGCTGGGCGTCCCGTGGGGCCGGCAGCAGACCGTCCGCGGCCGGACTGGCACGTTCCACGAGCAATGGCAGCTCGCGTGGGAGCCGGAATTCGCCGTCGACCTGATCGCCGCGAGCCGCTGGGGCGCCACGCTCGAAAGCGCCGCAACTGCGCTGGCGGCCGACCGCGCCGCGCAGGCGCACACCCTGCCGGAACTCACGCGCCTGATGGAGACGATCCTGCTGGCCGACCTGCGCGCGGCCGTCGACCCGCTGATGGCGCGCATCCAGGACGTGGGTACGTTGACGCCGGACCTCGGGTTGCTGCTGGCGGCACTGCCGTCGCTCGTCAATGTGCTGCGCTACGGCAGCGCGCGCAATGTCGATACCCGGGCGCTGGGAAGCGTCGTCGACGGCCTCCTGGCGCGCGCGTGCATCGCGCTGCCGTACGGCCTGCGCGGCGTTGCGGACGATGCGGCCGCCGCGCTGCTGGGCCAGATCATCGCGGCCGACCAGGCCGTGCGCCTGTTGCAGGACGAGGCGCATGCGGGGGCCTGGTTCGATGCGCTGGAGGCCGGCGCGACGAGCGATTTGTCGCATCCGCTGCTGGCGGGACGGTGCGGCCGCATCCTCACCGAGCAGGGACGCTGGGACAGCGAGCGCGCCGCGCGCCAGCTCGCGCTGCGTTGCTCGCCGGCCGTGCCGCCGCTCGTTACCGCGCACTGGCTCGAAGGGTTTTTACAGGGCAGCGGCGCGCTGCTCGCGCACAGCGACCCGTTGTGGCATATCGTGAACGGCTGGCTGCTCGCGCAGCCGGACCATGTGTTCACGGAACTGCTGCCGCTGCTGCGCCGGACGGTCGCCACGTTCAGCGCACCGGAGCGGCGCGAACTGGGCCAGCGCGCGGCGCAAGCAGGCGGCGCGGTCACGCACGCCGCGGCGGCAACGGCCATCGATCCGGCGCGGGCGGGCCGCGTGCTGCCCATCCTGCACACGCTGTTCGGGACCCGGTCAATCCAGGAGGCCGTCCATGGCGAATGAACAAGAAGCAGCGCGCCGCTGGCGCCTCGTGCTGGGCCAGGACGCGGGCGAATCACTCAACTTGGGCGGTGCCGATGCCGCGATCGATGCGGCACTCGACGCGCTGTACGGCGCCGGTCCGGACACGCGCAGCGGCGGCCTGGGTGGATCGGCACCGCGCGTGGCGCGCTGGCTGGGCGACATCCGCCAGTACTTCCCGTCCAGCGTCGTGCAGGTGATGCAGAAGGATGCGTTCGACCGCCTCGGCCTGCAGCAGATGCTGTGCGAACCGGAGATGCTGGCGGCCGTCGAGCCGGACGTGCACCTCGTCGCGACGCTCCTGAGCCTGAACCGCGTCCTGCCGAACAAGACGCGCGCGACGGCCCGCGCCGTCGTCGCGAAGGTCGTCGAGGAACTGGAAAAGAAGCTGTCCACGCCGATGCGCCAGGCCGTGTCGGGAAGCCTGAACCGGGCGGCGCGCAACCGGCGCCCGCGCCACCAGGACATCGACTGGCTGCGCACCATCCGCGCCAACCTGCGGCACTATCAACCGGACTACCAGACGATCATCCCGGAGACGCGCATCGGCTACGGCCGGCGCGGACGCTCGCTGCGCGACATCGTGCTGTGCGTCGACCAGAGCGGATCGATGGCGCCGTCCGTCGTGTACGCGAGCGTGTTCGCGGCGGTCCTTGCGAGCATCAAGGCGGTGACGACGTCGGTGGTCGTGTTCGACACGGCCGTCGTCGACCTGACGCCGCTGCTGCACGACCCGGTCGAGGTCCTGTTCGGCACGCAGCTCGGCGGCGGCACGGACATCAACCGCGCGCTCGCGTATTGCCAGGGTCTCGTCACGCGGCCGCAGGACACGATCTTCGTCCTGATCAGCGACTTGTACGAGGGCGGCAACAATGCGGAGATGCTGCGGCGCGCGGCGAGCCTCGTCGGCAGCGGCGCGCAGGTGATATCCCTGCTCGCGCTGGACGACAGTGGCGCCCCTTCGTACGACCGCAACAATGCGGCGCAGCTGGCCGCGCTGGGCATCCCCTGCTTCGCCTGCACGCCAGATTTATTCCCCGACCTGATGGCGGCGGCGATCCAGCGGCACAGCCTGGAACAATGGGCGTCGCAGGCGGGCATCGTCCACGCGTAACGACGTGCTTCAATCGTGCGGTCGGTTGAACACAGCCGTGTTTGGCGCTACTGTCATCCCATGGACGATCAAGCTTCTCAACAAGAAAAGAACCACCGAGCCATGCGCGACATCATCGAAGAGGCGCGCTGCATTCTCCCAGGCCTGCAGGCGGTGTTTGGTTTCCAGACGATCGCCGTGTTCAACGAACGGTTCAATGACCTCGCGCCGTACGCACAGGCGTGCCACATGGTCGGCCTCGCTTTGATGGTGATCGCGATGGCTCTCCTGATGACGCCGGCAGTGTATTACCGCGCCCAGCACGGTTACGCGACGTCGCTCATGGTCAAGGTAGCGCGCAAAGCCATCCGGGGTGCGTTGATGCCACTGGCTCTTGGGCTGTCGCTCGACATGTTGACGGTCGTGTCGCTTGCAACCGACATGCTCTCGCTCAGTATCGCTGCCGCGGTTGCCTCACTCCTCCTCTTTGTGGGACTCTGGTACATCATTCCGCGCCGTGACCCGATCCAGGTCGGCGAACCGCGGTCCTGACGCCGGCGTGGCCGCGGCCGTGTTGTGTGAGGCGGCGAACAGATGAGGGCGCTTGCACCCGGATAATGCTCCTGTGTCCACGGCATCGTGGACAAGAATTTTACGAACTGGGCGACACTGGCCTACCTTCAAGTTCCGATATCGGGGGGAGCACAGACGGTGGCGGGTGTTTGCCCAGCCGTTCACGCAGCGGCGACGCGACGATCGCGCGCCTGCTGTGACGGCTGGAAGCGGTGCAACCGAGAGCGTTTGCCGATGTCGAAGCCTGTAGCGTTTCGACTCCAGGGAGGCAAGCATGAGCCTGACATTGACCTCGGCCGACTTCACGCCCGGCGGCCCCATCCCCGCCATCCACACATGCGATGGCGCGAATACGTCGCCCGCGCTGTCGTGGTCCGGCGTCCCGCCCGACACCCGCAGCCTCGTCCTCATCATCGACGACCCGGACGCGCCCGATCCAGCGGCACCGAAAATGACCTGGGTGCACTGGGTGCTGTACAACCTGCCGCCGCAGGCCAACCACCTTCCCGCCGGGATACGCGAGGCGGAACTGCCGCGCGGCACGCAAGCCGGCCTGAACGATTTCAAGAACACGCGCTACGGCGGGCCATGTCCGCCCATCGGACGGCACCGCTACGTGCATAAATTATATGCGCTCGACACCGTGCTGCCCGACCTGCGTCACCCGACCAAGCCCCAGCTGGAAAAGGCGATGCAGGGACATGTGAAGGCGCAGGCGGAACTGATCGGCACCTATCAGCGCGGTCACTGATCCGCGCGGATGAAATCGATGAAGGCGCGTAGTGGCGCGGGGACGAGCCTGCGCCCCGGATAGTAGAGATACGGGCCGGAAAAGGATGGCCACCACGATTCCAGCACGGGCTCGAGCTCGCCGCGGTCGATATACGGGCGCAGCCAGTCCTCGAACAGGTAGACGATGCCCGTGCCGGCGACGGCGACGTCGATTTTCAGGTCGAGAGCGCCGCCCACCTGGACGAGCAATTGTCCGGGCGGATCGATCGTGATCGTCTCGCCGCCGCGTTCGAACGTCCAGCGGATGACGGCGCCGCTGGCAAAACGCGCGCGCATGCAAGCGTGGTCCAGCAAGTCGCGCGGATGCTGAGGGCGGCCGCGCCGGTCGAGATAGTCGGGCGCCGCGGCTGCGGCCATGCGCTGGACGCGCGGGCCGATGGGCACGGCGACCATGTCCTGCTCGAGCTTTTCCTCGTAGCGGATGCCGGCATCGCAGCCGGCCGCGAGCACGTCGACGAAGCTCTCGTCCGCGATCACTTCCAGGCGGATCTCGGGGTAGGCGGCCAGGAAGCGCGGCACGATGGACGGCAGCACGAGCCGGGCCGCACTCATCGGTACATTGAGTTTGAGGGTGCCGGTGGGCGTATCGCGAAAACCATTGACCACGTCGAGCGCACTCTCGACTTCGGTGAGCACGGGGTCCAGGCGCGCAAGCAGGCTACGGCCCGCTTCCGTCGGCACGACGCTGCGCGTGGTGCGGTTGAGCAGGCGCACGCCGAGCTTCGCTTCGAGACGCCGCACCGCATCGCTGAGACCGGATGCACTGCCGCTCGTGGCCCGCGCGGCATCGCGGAAGCCACCGGCTCGCGCGACGGCGACGAAGGCGGACAGATCGCCCAGATCGACTTTCATGTGTTTTCCATTGTCCGTTTTGACGTACAACCCATGCGGATTATGCCGGATTGTGCCGAGATCGTCGCGGGCTTATCGTGGCTGCACTGTTCACTATCCATCAAGGAGAATCTCAATGTCCACCACGTATCAACTCGGCGACCGCACCGTCCGGCGCCTCGGCTATGGTGCCATGCAGCTGGCAGGACCCGGCGTCTTCGGGCCGCCGCGGGATCGGGAGGCCGCGCTCGCCGTGCTGCGCGACGCGGTGGCGCTCGGCGTCAACCACATCGATACATCGGATTTCTACGGCCCTCACATCACCAATCAATTGATCCGGGAAGCGCTGCATCCGTATCCGGACGACCTCGTCATCGTCACCAAGGTCAGTGCGCGACGGGACGCCCAGGGTGCGTGGTTGCCGGCCACGTCGCCGAAGGAACTGCGCGAGGCCGTGCACGATAATCTGCGCAATCTCGGCCTGGACGTGCTGGAGGTGGTCAATTTCCGCAGCATGTTGGATGTCCATGGTCCGGCGGAAGGGTCGCTCGAAGAACAGGTGACGACATTGGCGGAGCTGCGCGAGGAAGGTCTCATCAAGCACGTCGGCCTGAGCAACGTGACGATGAAGCAGGTCGAGGACGCACGGCGCATCGTGCCGATCGCGTGCGTGCAGAACATGTACAACCTCGTACACCGCAATGACGATGCGCTGGTCGATGCCCTGGCGCGCGACGGTATTGCGTATGTGCCGTTCTTCCCGCTCGGTGGCTTTTCGCCGCTGCAGTCGGATGCGTTGTCCGCAGTCGCAGCCGAGTTGGGAGCGACGCCGATGCAGGTAGCAATCGCCTGGCTGTTGCAGCGGTCGCCGAACATTCTGCTGATTCCCGGGACGTCGTCGAGTGCCCACCTGCGCGAGAACCTGAAGGCGGCGGATCTCGTGTTGTCTCCGGATGTGCTGAAGAAGCTCGAGAGGATCTAGAAAGCAAAAAGCCCGCTCAGTATCAACTGAACGGGCTTCTGCATATAACTAGCCTGACGATAACCTACTTTCACACTGGTTGCAGCACTATCATCGGCGCAGAGTCTTTTCACGGTCCTGTTCGGGATGGGAAGGGGTGGTACAGACTTGCTATGGTCATCAGGCATAACTTGTACGAGTGCCGCTTGCATAGTGCATGCGTCACTCTGAATCCGGAAGAAGCAGTTTTCGTAATCTGTTGTCTCAACAAACAGCTGAACCCTTGCATTGGCAATGACTGCCAAGGTTATAGGGACAAGCCGTACGGGCAATTAGTATCAGTTAGCTTAATGCATTACTGCACTTCCACACCTGACCTATCAACGTCCTGGTCTCGAACGACCCTTCAAGGAGCTCAAGGCTCCGGGAAATCTCATCTCAAGGCGAGTTTCCCGCTTAGATGCTTTCAGCGGTTATCTCTTCCGAACTTAGCTACCCGGCAATGCCACTGGCGTGACAACCGGTACACCAGAGGTTCGTCCACTCCGGTCCTCTCGTACTAGGAGCAGCCCCCTTCAAATTTCCAACGCCCACGGCAGATAGGGACCAAACTGTCTCACGACGTTTTAAACCCAGCTCACGTACCACTTTAAATGGCGAACAGCCATACCCTTGGGACCGGCTACAGCCCCAGGATGTGATGAGCCGACATCGAGGTGCCAAACTCCCCCGTCGATATGAACTCTTGGGAGGAATCAGCCTGTTATCCCCAGAGTACCTTTTATCCGTTGAGCGATGGCCCTTCCATACAGAACCACCGGATCACTATGTCCTACTTTCGTACCTGCTCGACTTGTCGGTCTCGCAGTTAAGCACGCTTATGCCATTGCACTATTAGCACGATGTCCGACCGTACCTAGCGTACCTTCGAACTCCTCCGTTACACTTTAGGAGGAGACCGCCCCAGTCAAACTGCCTACCATGCACTGTCCCCGACCCGGATCACGGGCCAAGGTTAGAACCTCAAACGAACCAGGGTGGTATTTCAAGGTTGGCTCCACGAGAACTGGCGTCCCCGCTTCAAAGCCTCCCACCTATCCTACACAGATTGGTTCAAAGTCCAATGCAAAGCTACAGTAAAGGTTCATGGGGTCTTTCCGTCTAGCCGCGGGTAGATTGCATCATCACAAACATTTCAACTTCGCTGAGTCTCGGGAGGAGACAGTGTGGCCATCGTTACGCCATTCGTGCAGGTCGGAACTTACCCGACAAGGAATTTCGCTACCTTAGGACCGTTATAGTTACGGCCGCCGTTTACTGGGACTTCAATCAAGAGCTTGCACCCCATCATTTAATCTTCCAGCACCGGGCAGGCGTCACACCCTATACGTCCACTTTCGTGTTTGCAGAGTGCTGTGTTTTTATTAAACAGTCGCAGCCACCAGTTTATTGCAACCCTTTCACCCTCATGGAGTAAACCATTCAAGCTACCGGGGCGTACCTTATCCCGAAGTTACGGTACCAATTTGCCGAGTTCCTTCTCCCGAGTTCTCTCAAGCGCCTTAGAATACTCATCTCGCCCACCTGTGTCGGTTTGCGGTACGGTCTCGTATGACTGAAGCTTAGAGGCTTTTCTTGGAACCACTTCCGATTGCTTCGTGTCACAAGGACACACGTCTCGACCCCTTGAATTACGCGCCCGGATTTGCCTAAGCGCCTTCTATGAGTCAAGAACCAACTATTCCAACAGTTGGACAACCTTCCGCGATCCGTCCCCCCATCGCATCATACGACGGTGCAGGAATATTAACCTGCTTCCCATCAGCTACGCATCTCTGCCTCGCCTTAGGGGCCGACTCACCCTGCTCCGATGAACGTTGAACAGGAAACCTTGGGCTTTCGGCGAGAGGGCTTTTCACCCTCTTTATCGCTACTCATGTCAGCATTCGCACTTCCGATACCTCCAGCATCCTTTACAAGACACCTTCTCAGGCTTACGGAACGCTCTCCTACCATATGTGCAAGCACATATCCGCAGCTTCGGTGACTGGCTTAGCCCCGTTACATCTTCCGCGCAGGACGACTCGATCAGTGAGCTATTACGCTTTCTTTAAATGATGGCTGCTTCTAAGCCAACATCCTGACTGTTTTAGCCTTCCCACTTCGTTTTCCACTTAGCCAATCTTTGGGACCTTAGCTGGCGGTCTGGGTTGTTTCCCTCTTGACGCCGGACGTTAGCACCCGACGTCTGTCTCCCAAGCTCGCACTCATCGGTATTCGGAGTTTGCAATGGTTTGGTAAGTCGCAATGACCCCCTAGCCATAACAGTGCTCTACCCCCGATGGTGATACTTGAGGCACTACCTAAATAGTTTTCGGAGAGAACCAGCTATTTCCAGGTTTGTTTAGCCTTTCACCCCTACCCACAGCTCATCCCCTAATTTTTCAACATTAGTGGGTTCGGACCTCCAGGGCGTGTTACCGCACCTTCATCCTGGCCATGGGTAGATCACCTGGTTTCGGGTCTACACCCAGCGACTGTCGCCCTGTTCGGACTCGATTTCTCTACGGCTCCCCTATTCGGTTAACCTCGCCACTGAATGTAAGTCGCTGACCCATTATACAAAAGGTACGCCGTCACCCCACGAAGAGGCTCCGACTGTTTGTATGCACACGGTTTCAGGATCTATTTCACTCCCCTCCCGGGGTTCTTTTCGCCTTTCCCTCACGGTACTGGTTCACTATCGGTCGATTACGAGTATTTAGCCTTGGAGGATGGTCCCCCCATCTTCAGACAGGATTTCTCGTGTCCCGCCCTACTTGTCGTACGCTTAGTACCACCGTTCGAATTTCGTGTAAGGGGCTATCACCCTCTATGGCCAGCATTTCCAGGCTGTTCCACTATTCGATCGACTATCACGTACAAGGCTCATCCCATTTCGCTCGCCACTACTTTGGGAATCTCGGTTGATTTCTTTTCCTGCAGCTACTTAGATGTTTCAGTTCGCCGCGTTCGCTTTGCATACCTATGTATTCAGTATGCAATGACCTAAAAGGCCGGGTTTCCCCATTCGGAAATCTGCGGATCAAAGTGTGTTTGCTCACTCCCCGCAGCTTATCGCAAGCTACTACGTCCTTCGTCGCCTGTAATCGCCAAGGCATCCACCATGTGCACTTATTCACTTGTCCCTATAACGTTGGCCCCTGCATGAGTATCAGGGAACGTCATAACAACAAGAGTTCAGCTGTGTTGTTTGTTGATACATACAGATTTTCTACCCTAAGTGTGCATCTGATCGTTAGACCAGCTACACGCTTAAAGAAAACTTTACTTCTTCCAGATTGTTAAAGAACGAGAACTACACTTATCTAAACCACGCAGGCTTACATAAATGCAGTGAACAGAGAGTGGTGGAGGATGACGGGATCGAACCGACGACCCCCTGCTTGCAAAGCAGGTGCTCTCCCAGCTGAGCTAATCCCCCGACGCATAACGTGGTAGGGCTGGTTGGACTCGAACCAACGACCCCCGCGTTATCAACACGGTGCTCTAACCAGCTGAGCTACAGCCCCGAAAACTCTTCTCGTTTAACTTTGAACAGTCGATAAGCGTAGGCGCTTGATGATGGAGCGTTAGCTCCCGTGCCACTCTAGAAAGGAGGTGATCCAGCCGCACCTTCCGATACGGCTACCTTGTTACGACTTCACCCCAGTCACGAATCCTACCGTGGTAAGCGCCCTCCTTGCGGTTAAGCTACCTACTTCTGGTAAAACCCGCTCCCATGGTGTGACGGGCGGTGTGTACAAGACCCGGGAACGTATTCACCGCGGCATGCTGATCCGCGATTACTAGCGATTCCAACTTCACGCAGTCGAGTTGCAGACTGCGATCCGGACTACGATACACTTTCTGGGATTAGCTCCCCCTCGCGGGTTGGCGGCCCTCTGTATGTACCATTGTATGACGTGTGAAGCCCTACCCATAAGGGCCATGAGGACTTGACGTCATCCCCACCTTCCTCCGGTTTGTCACCGGCAGTCTCATTAGAGTGCCCTTTCGTAGCAACTAATGACAAGGGTTGCGCTCGTTGCGGGACTTAACCCAACATCTCACGACACGAGCTGACGACAGCCATGCAGCACCTGTGTTCAGGCTCCCTTTCGGGCACCCTCCAATCTCTCGGAGGTTCCTGACATGTCAAGGGTAGGTAAGGTTTTTCGCGTTGCATCGAATTAATCCACATCATCCACCGCTTGTGCGGGTCCCCGTCAATTCCTTTGAGTTTTAATCTTGCGACCGTACTCCCCAGGCGGTCTACTTCACGCGTTAGCTGCGTTACCAAGTCAATTAAGACCCGACAACTAGTAGACATCGTTTAGGGCGTGGACTACCAGGGTATCTAATCCTGTTTGCTCCCCACGCTTTCGTGCATGAGCGTCAATCTTGACCCAGGGGGCTGCCTTCGCCATCGGTGTTCCTCCACATCTCTACGCATTTCACTGCTACACGTGGAATTCTACCCCCCTCTGCCAGATTCAAGCCTTGCAGTCTCCATCGCAATTCCCAGGTTAAGCCCGGGGCTTTCACGACAGACTTACAAAACCGCCTGCGCACGCTTTACGCCCAGTAATTCCGATTAACGCTTGCACCCTACGTATTACCGCGGCTGCTGGCACGTAGTTAGCCGGTGCTTATTCTTCAGGTACCGTCATTAGCCCAGGATATTAGCCTGAGCCGTTTCTTCCCTGACAAAAGAGCTTTACAACCCGAAGGCCTTCTTCACTCACGCGGCATTGCTGGATCAGGCTTGCGCCCATTGTCCAAAATTCCCCACTGCTGCCTCCCGTAGGAGTCTGGGCCGTGTCTCAGTCCCAGTGTGGCTGGTCGTCCTCTCAGACCAGCTACTGATCGTCGCCTTGGTGAGCCTTTACCTCACCAACTAGCTAATCAGATATCGGCCGCTCCAGGAGCATGAGGTCTTGCGATCCCCCACTTTCATCCTTAGATCGTATGCGGTATTAGCGTAACTTTCGCTACGTTATCCCCCACTCTTGGGTACGTTCCGATATATTACTCACCCGTTCGCCACTCGCCGCCAGGTTGCCCCGCGCTGCCGTTCGACTTGCATGTGTAAAGCATGCCGCCAGCGTTCAATCTGAGCCAGGATCAAACTCTTCAGTTTAATCTCTGTTTTTGCTACTTTCGTAGCATGTCGCTCACTCAAAATACTGACCGTCACTCATTGCTGAGCAACGTATTTCTTTTGCGTGAACATTTGATAATTTAAGCATTCAGTATCACCGAAGCGATACTGGCACCTCATCAAACGCCCACACTTATCGACTGTTGATTGTTAAAGAGCTGTATTCGGTACTGCCTTGCTGCGCTTGCGAATCGTTTTGCTCGTCAGCAGCAGAGAAGTGAGATTATGCAGTGTTTCGCGATGTTCGTCAACTTCTTTTTATTCCCCATCGAAGCGTTCAGAACCGTTTGAAGGCCTGTCGTTTGCGACGAGGGACCGAATCATACCAGCGTCGCATACGGGCCGCAAGTCCCGCTACAATGCATCCTTTGCCGTCCTCCCCGCACCGCCATGACCATCCTGCTCTCCACCCTCAATGCCCGCTACGCCCACGCTTCGCTCGGGCTGCGCTATCTGCTGGCCAATATGGGCGAGCTCCAGGAACAGACGAGCCTGATGGAATTCGTCATCGGCGCGAAGACCGTGGAGGTCGTCGAACGCCTGCTGGCGAAGAAGCCGCGCATCGTCGGCTTCGGCATCTATATATGGAACGTCGAGGAGACGACGAAGGTCGTCGCGATGCTCAAGCGCGTGGCGCCCGAGGTGACGGTCGTGCTGGGCGGGCCGGAAGTCTCGTACGAGACGAACGAGCAGGAGATCGCGCGCCTGGCCGACTATGTCGTCACCGGCTGGGGCGACATCACCTTCCCCAAGCTGTGCGGCGAGATCCTTAATGGCCCCAAGCCGATCATGAAGGTGCATGCGGGCGTGCAGCCCCCGATGGCGGACATCTCCCTGCCTTACGCTTTATATAGCGACGAAGACATCGCCCACCGCACTCTCTACGTGGAAGCGTCGCGCGGCTGCCCGTTCAAATGCGAGTTCTGCCTGTCCTCGCTGGACAAGACGGCCTGGCCATTCGGCATCGACACCTTTCTCGCGGAGATGGAAACGCTGTACCAGCGCGGCGCACGATTATTCAAATTCGTCGACCGCACGTTCAACCTGAACGTCAAGACGAGCCAGCGCATCATGCAGTTCTTCCTCGACAAGATCGCGGCGCATCCCGACGATCCGGTCTATGCCCACTTCGAACTGGTCCCGGACCACCTGCCGGAAGCGCTGAAGGCGACGATCGCGCAATTCCCGCCCGGCGCGCTGCAGTTCGAGATCGGCATCCAGAGCTTCAACCCGGAAGTGCAGACGCTCGTCAGCCGCCGCCAGGACAATGCCAAGGCTGCAGACAACATCCGCTGGCTCACGACGCAATCGCACGCCCATCTGCACGTGGACCTGATCGCCGGCCTGCCGGGCGAAGACGTCGAATCGTTCGCGCGCGGCTTCGACCAGCTGGTCGCCCTCGGCCCGCACGAGATCCAGTTCGGCATCCTCAAGCGCCTGCGCGGCACGCCGATCATCCGCCACACGGAACCGTACAAGATGGTGTATGAGCCGTACCCGCCCTACACCGTGCTGGCCACCGACCGCATCGACTTCGCCACCATGCAACGGCTCGTGCGCTTTGCCCGCTACTGGGACCTGGTCGCGAACTCCGGCCGCTTCGCCCACACGGTCAAGGTGCTGCTGGGCGACAGCCCGTTCGCCAACTTCATGGCGTTCTCGGACTGGATCTACACGCAGCTCGACGCCACCCACCGCATCGCGCTCGACCGCCTGGCCAAGCTGGTGCAGGCCTGGCTGCAGCGCCAGGGCATGCCGGCCGCCGACGCTGCCGCCCTCATCGCGAGCGATTACGCCGGCAGCGCCCACAAGCCGGCCGACAAGTCGACGCACGCCGCACCCGAGCGCCAGGTTCGCCACCTCGCAGCGTAAACACGGCAATGTGCGCCACCGAACGCTATCCGGTCACGGTAACGTAGCGCTGGTGGCGGCAGTCGCGAATCTCTTTTACACTGCCGCAATGCGGATTGAAAATGCGCCAACATTAACCATCGAACACCCAGACGCCGGCGCGGGGCAATCCGTGGTGGCGCGCGGCGTATGGCAGGTCCACGCGTTTTCCCGGCGCGGCTTCAAGGACATCGAAAAGACGCTGAAATCCCTCGCCGGCAAGCCGGTCGTTTGGGACCTGTCCGAGATCGCCAGCCTCGATCACATCGGCGCCCAGTTGTTCTGGAGTTCGTGGGGCAAGCGCCGCCCCGAGCAGCTGAAGCTCGACCCGAAGCAGGAAGAACTCTTCGAGCGCATCGAGAAATCCGGCCGGATCGAGCTGCCGCGCACGCGCAAGAGCCATCTGCAATGGGTGATCACGCTGGGCGGCGGCGTGCTGAGTTTCTTCGAACACCTGCGCGGCGCGATCACCCTGATCGGCCAGGTGGTGCAGGACATCGGCCGCTTCATCCGCCATCCGCTGTCCGGACCTTGGCGCGAAGTGTCGGCCAATATTTATCACTCCGGCTTCCAGGCGCTCGGCATCACGGCGCTCGTGGGCTTCCTGATCGGGGTCGTGCTGTCGTACCTGTCGGCGCAGCAGCTGCGCATGTTCGGCGGCGATATCTACCTCGTCAACATCCTCGGCATGAGCATCATCCGCGAACTGGGGCCGCTGCTGGCGGCGATCCTCGTCGCGGGCCGTTCGGGGTCGTCGATCACGGCGCAACTGGGCGTGATGCGGGTGACGGAGGAACTCGACGCGATGCTGGTGATGGGCATCTCGCACGGCTACCGCCTCATCATGCCCAAGGTGGTCGCGCTCGCGCTGGCGATGCCGCTGCTCGTCGTGTGGACGGATGCGATGGCCCTGATCGGCGGCATGGTCTCCGCGAAGATCGAACTGAACCTGACGATGCGCTACTTCATCCAGAAGCTGCCGTCCGCCGTGCCGATCGTGAACTACACCATCGGCCTCGCGAAGGGCGTCGCGTTCGGCATGCTGATCGCGCTCGTCTCGTGCCACTTCGGCCTGCGCATCAAGCCGAACACGGAAAGCCTGGGCCGCGGCACGACGACGTCGGTGGTCACGGCGATCACCGTCGTGATCCTGGCCGACGCCGTGTTCGCGATTATCTTCTCGGGAGTGGGCTTCTGATGGCGAATCCTGCTCAACCAGCCCAACGCCCGCCACAGCAACTGAACCGCGAGCCCGAGGAAGACGTCGGGCCGCCGGTCGTCCAGATCCGCAACCTGTGGACGCGCTTCGGCCGCACCGTCGTCCACCAGGACCTGAACCTCGACATCTATGCGGGCGAAATCCTGTCCATCGTGGGCGGATCCGGGACCGGCAAGACCGTGCTGCTGCGCCAGATGCTGGGCCTGGAGCGGCCGTCCAGCGGCTGCGTGCGGGTGTTCGGCGAGGATGTCAGCAGCGCCAGCCCGGAACAGCTGCAGCGCATGCGCAACCACTGGGGCATGCTGTTCCAGCAGGGCGCGCTGTATTCCGCGCTGACCGTGTTCGACAACATCGCCCTGCCGTTGCGCGAACTGCGCGCCCTGCCGGAGGAGGTCGTGCGCGCCGCCGTGCTGCTCAAGATGGACATGGTCGGACTCGGCCCGGGCGACGCGAACAAGATGCCGTCCGACCTGTCGGGCGGGATGATCAAGCGCGCGGCCCTCGCGCGCGCCCTCGCGCTCGAGCCGCAACTGCTGTTCCTCGACGAGCCGACGGCGGGCCTCGACCCCGACCTGTCCGATTCGTTCGTGGCGCTGATCCAGACGCTGCACAGCGAGCTGAAACTCACCGTCGTGATGGTCACGCACGATCTGGACACGCTGTTCGCGCTGTCCTCGCGCATCGCCGTGCTGGCCGAGAAGCACGTGATCGCGGTGGGACCGTCGTGCGACGTGCTGCGCGTGCAGCACCCCTTCATCAAACACTTTTTCCTGGGGCCGCGCGGCCAGCGGGCGCTGGAAGTGCTGGAAGAGCGCATCGCAAGAAAGGAGTCGGAAGACTGACATGGAAAACAGATCGTATGCCCTCATGACGGGCTTCTTCACGGTCGCGCTGCTGGTCGCGGCCATCCTGATCGGCCTGTGGCTGAACCGCGACCGCACCACGATGCATCCGTACGAGATCGTCACCACGCAGACCATCCCCGGCCTGAACCCGCAGGCCGCGGTGCGCTACCGCGGCCTGGAAGTCGGGCGCGTGGACGACATCGTGTTCGACCCGCGCGTGACGGGCCAGATCCTCATCAAGCTCTCGATCGAGGAAGGCGCGCCCGTCACGCAGACGACGTTCGCCTCGCTCGGCTACCAGGGCGTGACGGGCATCGCCTTCATCCAGCTCGACGACGACCGCACCGGCTCCCCGCTGCTGCAGAGCGACAAGGGCCACGTGGCGCGCATCCCGCTGCGTCCCGGCCTGCTCGACCAACTGGAAAAGCGCGGCCTCGCGATCCTGGAAAAAACGGAGCGCATCACGGACAGCCTGAACAACGTGCTCAGTAAAGAAAACCAGGACAAGCTCACGGGCGCCTTCGACAGCATCAACAAGGCCGCCGCCGCGTATGCCGAGATCCCGGGCCAGCTGCAGCCCACGCTGGCGCGCCTGCCCGCGCTGGCGGATAAACTCGACCGCACGATGGGCTCCGTACAGGAGCTTTCCACCAGCGTCACTGCCGCCGCACATAACTACGACCGCCTCGCGACGAGCCTGCAGGCCCCGGGCGGCCCGGTCGAGCGCGCCGGCGCGGCCATCGATTCGCTGGGCGGCGTGACATCCGACCTCGAGCTGCAAACCTTGCCGCACGTCGTCGACATGGCCGACGAGGCGAAGACCTCGCTGCGCGCCGTGCGCCGCACCGTGACGAACCTGGGCGACCGCCCGCAAAGCATCCTGTTCGGCGCACCGGCCGCCGAACCCGGCCCGGGCGAACCCGGCTTCGTCCCCCCGACCAAATGAGGAACCCAGCGACCATGCATCCGACCCGCATCATTCTCGCTGCCGCCCTGGCCCTGACCCTGTCCGCCTGTGCCTCGCAGAAGGGCCAGCCCACCACGCAATTCGACTTCGGCCCCGCCACGGCCGCGCAAGCGCAGGCACAGGGCATGCTCGGCGCGGTGGTCGTCACCGACGTCACCGGCTCGAGTGCCCTGGACAGCGAGCGCATGTTCTACCGCCTGAGCTATGCCGACCCGCTGCAGGCCCGCACCTATGCGAACAGCCGCTGGACGGCGAATCCGCTGCAGCTGCTGACGCAGCGCTTCAAGACGCGGCTCGCGCAGGCGGGTGCGCGCGTGCTGTCGGAGACGGATGCGGCCGCCGGCATCCCGCTGCTGCGCATCGATGTCGATGAATTCATCCACGACTTCGGCGGCGTGAGCCAGAGCACCGGCGTCGTCGCCGTGCGCGCCTCCGTGTTCCAGGGCCATACGCTCGTCGACCAGAAGAGCTTCCGCCAGGCCGTCGCCGCGCCCAGCGCCGATGCGGCCGGCGGCGCGCGCGCCCTCGCGGCCAGCACCGATGCCGTCGCGGCCGACATCGTGGCGTGGCTGGGCACATTGAATCTCAACCGACGATGACCGAGACGGAAGACGCTGCCGGCCCGCGCGCCTCTCCGGTGGCGCGCGCGGCGCTGCTGGCCTATCTGCTGCTGATCATCTACGCCAGCTGGTTCCCGTTCTCCGGCTGGCGCAGCAGCGGCCTGTCGCCGTTCGCCTTCCTCGTCCTGCAGATGCCGCGCTGGTGGACCGGCTTCGACGTCATGGTCAACATCGTCGGCTACATGCCGTTCGGGATCCTGATCGCGCTCGCGTTGCATCCGCGCGTGCGCGGCCTGTGGGCGGTCGCCATCGCGGCCGTCGTCGGCCTGCTCGTCTCGGGCACGATGGAGGTCGTGCAGAACTACCTGCCCAGCCGCGTGCCGTCGAGCCTCGACCTGCTGACCAATGCGGGCGGCTGCCTGGCCGGGGCGGTGATCGGCGCGTGGTTCGCCCCGATGCTCCTCGACCGCAGCCGTTTGTATCTGCTGCGGCAGCGCTGGTTCGCGGCGCATGCGAGCCAGGGCCTCGTGCTCGTCGCGCTGTGGCCGCTGGCCCAGGTCTATCCGCAGAACTACCTGTTCGGCAACGGCCAGATCCTGCCGCTGCTGTCGGAATGGCTGTCCGACTGGCTCGATACGGACATCGACCTCGTGACCATGCTGCGCGGCGACGTGCCGATGAGCGTGGAACAATACTGGCTCTCTGAAACCATCATCACCGCGTGCGGCATGACGGGCGCCGCCCTCACCCTGCTATGCCTCACGCGCCGCGGCGCGCCGCGGCTGTCGCTGATGCTGGCGCTGGTCGGCGTCGGCATCGTCGTCAAGACGCTCGCCAGTTCCCTGTTCTTCGCGCCCGACAATGCGTTCGTGTGGGTCACGCCGGGCGCCGAAGGCGGCTTCCTGATCGGACTGATCATGCTGACGGGCCTTGCGTTCGCGCCCCAGGTCGCGCAGCGCCGGCTGGCCGTCGTGACGCTCGTACTGTCGCTCATCGTCGTCAACACGATTCCCGCCAACCCGTATTTCGTCTCCACCCTGCAGGCCTGGCAGCAGGGTAAATTCCTGAATTTCAACGGGGCGGCCCAGTTCCTCGACATGGCCTGGCCCATCATCGCATTGTGGTTCCTGCTGCTGCCGTCGCACCGGCTGAATCGCTCTTGATAACGGCGTATCATATGAAAGATACACGCCATCCGGAACCGACATGAACGACGACAAACCCTTTTATCAACACCATGTGTTCTTCTGCCTGAACGAACGCGAAGGCAAGGACTGCCGCCCCAGCTGCGGCAAGAGCGGCGCGGAAGCGGCGCAGCAGCACGCCAAGAAGCGCGTCAAGGAACTGGGCCTGAACGGCCCGGGCCAGGTGCGCATCAACAAGGCCGGGTGCCTGGACCGCTGCGAGGAAGGCCCCGTCGTGGTCATTTACCCGCAAGGCACCTGGTACACCTACGTGGACAACTCCGACATCGACGAAATCATCGACCGCCACCTCGTCAAGGGAGAGGTCGTCGAACGCCTCAAGATCTGACGAAGTACGCCTGAACAAGCAATGAACAAGAATTCCCAGAAGTTTTACCTGACCGGCCCCGCCGGCAAGATGGAGTGTGTGCTGGACGAACCGGAAGGCACGCCCGTCGGCATCGCCCTCGTGGCGCACCCGCACCCGCTGTACGGCGGCACGATGGACAATAAAGTGGCGCAGACGCTGGCCCGCGCCTTCGTCGGCCTCGGCTACGTGACGGCCCGCTTCAACTTCCGCGGCGTGGGCGAGTCGGAAGGCGTGCACGACGAAGGCCGCGGCGAAGTGGACGACATGGAAATCATGCTCGACCACATGATCGAACAGTATCCGGGCCTGCCGTACGCGCTGTCCGGCTTCTCGTTCGGCACCTTCGTGCAGGCACAACTGCAACAGCGCCTGATCCAGCAGGGCCGCCCGGCCGAGCGCCTGGCGCTGGTCGGTACGGCCGCCGGCAAGTGGCCGATGCCGGAAGTCCCGGCCGACACGATCCTGATCCACGGCGAACTTGACGATACGATACCGCTCGCGCACGTGTTCGACTGGGCGCGCCCGCTCGACATCCCCGTGACCGTGATCCCCGGCGCCGACCACTTCTTCCACCGCAAGCTCGTCCACATTAAAAATCTTGTCGCGCAATTGTGGAGACGTGACATTTGAGGCGAACGCTGGCCTATAATGATGCGATCTTCTTTCAAGGCAATGCTTTCGAGCATTGTCTATCGCATCACAATCCACGTTATTCTCTGAATTGTCTTCCATGAAAAAGTTAATCGCGGCCCTCGCCGCCAGTGCCCTTTTGATGTCGGCCGCCCAAGCGCAGCAGGTGCCGGCCCCGCAAATCGCCGCCCGTTCGTGGCTGCTGCTGGACGCGACCAGCGGCCAGATCATCGCCTCGCAGGATCCGGATACCCGCATCGAGCCGGCGTCGCTCACCAAGGTCATGACGGCCTACGTCGTGTTCGAAGCCGTGCGCGACAAGAAAGTCACGCTGGACCAGATGGTCAACGTGTCGGTCCGCGCCTGGAAGGTCGACGGCAGCAGCTCGAAGATGTTCATCGACCCCGCCACCCCGGTGAAGATCAGCGACCTGCTGTACGGCCTGATGGTCCAGTCGGGCAATGACGCGGCCGTGGCGCTGGCCGAAGCCGTCGCCGGCGACGAAGCGACGTTCGTCACCCTGATGAACCGCGACGCCGAGCGCATGGGCATGAAGAACACCAGGTTCGCCAACCCGCACGGCCTGCCGTCGCCGGACAACTACTCCACCGCGCGCGACCTGTCGATCCTGGCTGCGCGCGTCATCAAGGATTTCCCCGAGTTCTACAAGATCGACTCGGTCAAGGAATTCACATACAACCGCATCAAGCAGCAGAACCGCAACCGCCTGCTGTGGCTGGACCCGACCGTGGACGGCATGAAGACGGGCCACACGGAAGCGTCGGGCTTCTCGATGATCGCGTCGGCCCACCGCCCGAACGGCCCGGCGGGCGAGCGCCGCCTGATCTCGGTGCTGTCCGGTGCCACGTCGGACGGCAACCGCACGGCCGAAAGCCAGAAGCTGCTGAACTGGGGCTTCCAGAACTTCGACACCGTCAAGCTGTATTCGAAAGGCCAGGCCATCCTGACCCCGGAAATCTGGAAGGGCTCCAAGTCGAACGTCAAGATCGGCTTCCCGAACGACGTGTGGGTGACCGTGCCGAAGGGCGTGGCGCAGAAGATGAAGCCGGTCCTGGAACGCAAGGACCCGCTGGTCGCGCCGCTGGCCCTGAACAGCCGCGTCGGCACGCTGAAGATGAACGTCGACGGCAAGCCGCTGCTGGCGCTGCCGGTCGTGGCGCTGGAAGAGGTGCAGGAAGCGTCGATCTTTGGCCGGGCGTGGGACTCGATGCGTCTGTGGATGAAGTAATCACCTGCCTGTAAACACCGTCGTTCCCGCGCAGGCGGGAACCCATACTGAGCGTCCTCGATCACCTCAGCATGGGTTCCCGCTTCCGCGGGAACGACGTTTTATAATGACGTGATCCGTCAACCTGGAAAAAACGCAATGAACCCAGCCCTCCCCCGCGACCTGTCCTGCCCGCGCATCGCCCCCCGCAAGAACGGTGACCTCGAACTGTCCCGCATCGTCGCCGGCATGTGGCGCATGGGCGACTGGGACATGACGGTGGAGCAGCGCATCGCCTTCATCGAGCAGTGCATCGCGCTGGGCGTCACGTCGTTCGACCATGCGGACATCTACGGCAACTACGGCGTCGAAGGCCTGTTCGGCGAAGCCCTGCGCGCCCAGCCGTCGCTGCGCGACCGCATGCAGCTGATCAGCAAGTGCGGCATCAAGCTGCTGTCCAATAAACGCCCGCAGCACACCATCCAGCACTACGACACGAGCGCCGCGCACATCGTCGCGTCCGCCGAGGAATCGCTGCGCCAGCTGCACACGGACCGCCTCGACCTGCTGCTGATCCACCGCCCCGACCCGCTGATGGACTTCGACGAGATCGCGGACGCATTCTCGCGCCTGAAGCAGGACGGCAAAGTGCTGCACTTCGGCGTCTCGAACTTCAGCCGCCACCAGTTCGAGGCGCTGAACCGCCGCATCGAACTGTCGACGAACCAGGTCGAATTCTCGCCGCTGCACGTGGCGCCGATGTTCGACGAGACCTTCGACGGCCTGCAGGATAAAGGCGTGGCGCCGATGATCTGGTCGCCACTGGCCGGCGGCCGCCTGTTCACGTCGAACGACGCGAACGCGGAAAACCTGCGCCTCGTGATCAAGGAGATCGCCGACCGCCTGCACCAGCCGTTCGCCAGCGTGGTGTTCGCGTGGATCCTGCAACTGCCGTCGCGTCCCATCCCGCTGACGGGCAGCGGCCGCGCGGAGGCGATCGCGGTCGCCGTCGCCGGCACCACGTTCCAGCTGTCGCGCGCCGACTGGTTCACGATCCTGCGCGCCGCGCGCGGCCACGAGGTCGCGTAGGAGTCTACGCCGCCATGGGCGAACCCCTCAAGATCGTGGAAGGCCGCGCGCTGACGGCGCAGCAGAAGAAGGACCTGCTGAACCGCCTCGCGCGCGTGGAAGGCCAACTGCGCGGCGTGCAGAAGCTGATCGCGCTGGCCGACGCGCCGTCCGACTGCGACGCCGTGGCCCAGCAGATGGCCGCCGCGCGCAAGGCGCTGGACCGGTCGTTCGTGCAGCTCCTCACCGCCAGCATCGTCACCCATACGGGCAATGCGGGCGACGTCGAGGAAGCGAAAGCGGCGGCGGCGCGCCTGGCCGCCATGTTCGACAAGTTTGCGTAAGGCGGGCTCCCCGAGCCCACGCGTAACGTGTTCGGTGCGCGAACTTCCGCGTGGGCACAGGATGCCCAACCTACCGACTCACTCGTCGTCGTACACCTTCGGCGGCGCAATCTTCGTCCACCCGCCCGTCCACGCGATGTTCAGCAGCAGCGTCGCGCTGATATAAAACACGAAGAACAGCGCGAAGAAGCGCGTGCGCAACAGCGCCAGCAGCGCGATACAGACGATGAGCGCGACGAGCGCCGCCTTCGATTTCGGCTGCTTGGAGCTGGGGAAGCGGATCGTCGACACCATCAGCGTGCCGACGGCCACCATCAGCAGCATGACGAGGAAGGCACCGGCCATGTCGGCCACCGGGTCCGGCCATGCGACCACCACCGAGGCGACGCACGCCGCGCCCGCGGTGATCGGCATGCCGACGAAGTAGCGTGGGTCCGTCTTCCCGACCATCACGTTGAAGCGCGCCAGGCGCAGCGCGCCGCAGGCCACGAACACGAAGCACGCCAGGCCGCCCATGCGCACGAGGGTCGGGTGCGCGGCGCCCATCTGGGCGAAGCCGTAGCAGTACAGCAGCAGCCCTGGCGCGCAGCCGAAATTCATCACGTCGGCGATGGAATCCAGCTGCACGCCGAACGCGGACTGGGTGTTGGTGGCACGGGCGACGAAGCCGTCGAGCGCGTCGAACACGCCCGCCAGCACCAGCAGGATCGCGGCCAGGCGATAGTCGGACGGATCGCCCACAGGGGCGTTGTCGACCGAGATCACGATGCTGCCGAATCCGCAGGCGATCGACAGCAGGGTCACGAAACTGGGCAGGGCAAACTTGGCGCGCGCGAGGCGCTGCTGGCGGGTTGGGTTCACTGAGATTCGTTAAAAGCGAGAGAATGGCTTATTTTACATGGGCTTATGCCGGGGCCGCGATTGTCCTTACGATCGTCACCGGGCCCCGATTTCGCCTAGAATGGAGGCTCCTTTACCCCATCAGGACCGACGCCGGGAGTGATATATGATGAACAATATGCTTCGCGTGCGGCAGATCGCCCTCGCCTGTACCGCGGCGTGGGCGCTCGTCGCCTGCGGCGGAGGCGGCGGCGGGAGCAGTGCCGGCGCCCCGAACGCGACTCCCTCCACCGGATTCTCGGGACAGGACGCCTCGGCGCCCACGGCGACGAACAACATCGCCACCGACGGCCTGAACTGGATCAACTACCGCCGCAGCCAGATCGGCATGCCGGCGCTGGCGCGCAACGCCGTCATCGACACCGCGGCCCAGGGCCATTCCGATTACCAGCGCATCAACAACGTGGTGACGCACGACCAGACGGCCGGCAAGACCGGCTACACGGGCGCGCGCCTGCAGGACCGCCTGCAGAATGCCGGCTACGTGTTCGGGTCGCCGAATGCGATCGGCGAAGTCATTTCGGCCACTTCGAACGGTTCCGGCTTCTACATGGCCGAGGAACTGATCACGGCGATCTACCACCGCTTCGTGATCTTCGAACCCGTGTTCAAGGAAATCGGCGCGGGTGCGGCGACGACGTCCGCCAATTACAGCTACTTCACCGCCGACTTCGTCGCCAACAACGGCTACGGGACCGGCATCGCCGCGGGCACGATCGTCACGTGGCCGTTCAATGGCCAGACCCAGGTCCCGAACAATTTCAACAGCGATTACGAGGAACCGGATCCGGTCCCCGACCGCAGCGTCGTCGGCTACCCGGTCAGCGTGCACACGAACCTCGATCGCACACTGACGGTCCAGAGTTTCACGATGCGCGCCCACGGGACCAGTAGCGACCTGGAGACGCGTCTGCTGGCCTTGGGCAAGGATTCGAATACAACCACAAAGTCGGCGGCGGCGATCGTGCCTCTGGCCCAGCTGGCGTCCGCGACCACGTATGATGTCAGCTTCTCGGGCGCCATCGACGGTGTCCCGGTCAGCCGCACCTGGTCATTCACGACAAAATAAAACGCATGGACAGTCCCGACCACCGTTTCCCGCCAGACGCACACGATGCCCCCGCCGTGAACCACGCGGGCGGCATCGCGCGCCTGATGGGCGACGGGGCCCTGTTCGGACGCGTGCTCGCGCGCTTCCGCAACGAATACCGCCAGGCCGCGGCCGGCATCCGCACCGCGCACGACCAGGGCGACACCGCGCTGGCGCTGCGCCTCGTCCACACGCTGAAAGGGGCCGCCGGCATGATCGAGGCGGTGCCGCTGCGGCGCCAGGCCGACATCGTGGAAGGCCTGTTGCGCGGGGGTGCGGGCGACGTCCACGGCAGCCTCGCGCGCCTGCAGGATGAGCTGGAACGGGTGTTGCGCGAACTGGATGCGCTGGCGCTCACCTTGCCGGAACGCCGTCCCGCGGCGCCGGCGCAGCGGCCGGCGGAGATGGATCACGCTATCGTCGACCGCCTGATGGCGCTGCTCGACGAAGGCAATGGCGATGCGGTCGACCTCGTGCGCGAAGGCGCCGGCGCGCTGGCCGCACAACTCGGGGAAGGATGTTATCGCCAGGTGGCGGACCTGGTCGAAGGCTTCGACTTCGACGGCGCCCTGGCGCTGCTGCGCGAACGGGCGGGCGGCTGACGCGCAGCCCGCGGTTCAGCGGTTGTATTCCGCTTCTTCGTCGAAGGAATCGGCGCAGGATTTGCCGCAAAAACGGCGCACGCTGTCGAGCGGTTTGTCGCAGTACCAGCACGCGCCCTTGGGTGGCAGGCTCAGACGGGCGGGCACCGGCGCCGCACTCATGGGCGCCGCGACGGCCGGATCGACAGGCACGCTCTTGTCCGGAACACTTTCCTGTATCGTTTCCAAGGTTTCCCCCTTACCGGCAGCACGTCAGTAACGCTGAGATTACTTTAGTGGAACATCGTGTGCATGAGAAAGCGCAAGCGCGCTTGTGCCCGCTTCTGCGGTACGTGGTCTTTCAAACCAGTGTGCGCCGAATGGGCTACCTGTGCAACGCCTGTTGCCCACGAGTTTTCAAGAAACAACAGTCACGGTGCCCCGACGTCATCGTCACCGATGCCGGACCATCCAACTGCCCGAAATAATAGCAGCAATGGCAATGCGTGCGCCGGGCCGTTCAATCGTGCGAGCCGCCGTGCCGGATTTACGACGGGCGCGCCGGATGCCGTCAGCGCGCCGGTTCCAGCGTGACGAACAGGGCGCCCGGCGCCGTCTCGAGGCGGGTGGGAATGAATTGCACGCCGGCGTAGCGCAGGTCTTCGGGGCGGAAGGTGTAGACCGGCATGTCGCGCATCAGTTGATTCAAGAGCAGATCGGCGGCGCGGCCCAGGTCGCGCGCGCGGTCGCCCTCCATGCCTTCGACGTCGAAGCTGTCGACGTGCGTGGCGGACAGGACGACGGCATTGCGCACATTGTCCAGCACCAGGTGGCCGGACATGGCCAGGCTGCCGTTCCACGACTGGCGCAGGAACGGGGGCGACACGGACACGTCCAGGGACAAGCCCACGCGGTCCGTCTCCGGCATGATCGCGAGGCGCGGCCGGGTCAGCTGCACGTCGAACAGCTCGAGCATGCGATTGCGCAGCGGGAAGCGGCGCTCCAGGCCGGCCTGCAGGCGGGATTGCGACAGTTCGACGCGGCGCGGTCCGATCACCGTCGCGCACGATGCCAGCAGGCCACCGCCCGCCAGCGCCAGCGCCGCCTTGCCGAACGTCCGTCTCGTCATCGCCGTCATCATCGCCTCACTCGTCCATGGATGGGGCGAAGCCTAGCACATCAATAGAAGTACGGCGTTGCGCGCGCCCATTCGCTCTTCGGCCAGCGCTTGTACAGCAGCGCGTGCGCCTTGCGCGACAGGGCCGACGCATCCTTGTCGAGGCAGCCGCCGCGCGTCGACAGCACGGTCACGTGCAGCAGCCAGGGCAGCTCCGGGTCGGCCGGATGCGTGTCGGCCCATTGCAGCACGTCGTCGCCGAACGTGCCGGTGGCCGTTTTCAGTTGTTCCAGCTTGCCGAGTTCCGCGCGGCGCGCCGCCGAGTCGCCCAGTTCGGGCGTCGCGGGCAGGCGCCACACGAAGCTCGTCGGCTCGCCCAGGCGGTCCGGCTTGAAGCTGCACCAGGCGGACGCCGTCGCATCGCCGGCCTCGATCCGCGTCACGGGCGGGGCCGTCATGTCGAGGTCCGCGGACAGGCCGAATGCGACCGACGCGACCAGCGCCACGTGGCGGCGCTCGGCGGGCGTGGCGGCACGGGCGTAGCGCGTCGCCATGTCGCCCGTGGCCGGCACCAGCCTGGCCAGCAGGTCGGCGGCGGCGCGGCCGGTTTCCGGCTGGTCGAGCAGCGCCGCGCGGATCCAGGCCGCGCCCGCGATGCGCGCGCGCAGCGGCTGCGGCAGCGACTCCACGCGCGCCAGCTCGAGCATGTCGGCGGCGGCCAGGCCGCGCTTGAACCACGCGATGGCATCGTCGTTGAGCATGTCCTCGGCCGGTGCGGCGTCGGGGCTCGCCATGTCGACGTTCGCGCGCAGCAGGTACGCGCCGGCGTCCCGCACCGACGTCGCGACGGCGAAGCGCTCTTCGCGGAACAGGTTGCGCGTGCCCGGCGACAGCTTGCCCTTCAGCGCGGCGTCCGCGACGGCGCGCGCGGCATCGCGCTTGCCCGCCAGGCGGTACAGCCTCGCCAGGTGGTAGCGCACGGTGAGGTAAGCAGGATCGGAAGCGTCGACGGCCAGCGCGGCCTGCTCCAGCGCGGGCGTCAGCGCCTCGGACAGCATCAGCGCGGCGACCAGCCACGGGTCGGTATGCCCGCGCGGCTTCGTCCCCTGCTGCCAGCGCTCCAGCGCATGGCGTGCCGGGACGGCGCACGATCCATCGCGGCTGCCGTCGCAGTCTTGCAGCGTTGCGATCCAGTCGACGAAGGCGTACTGTCCGCGCAGGGGCTCCGGCTTCGCGTCGTCCATCAGGACGGACCAGTCGCCGAGGCGGTCGAGCGCAAACGGGTCGTGCGCGGGATCGCCCAGGTAGCGGTTCAATTCGTCGAGCCGGGCTTCGGGCGTCAGCCGCGCGCGCATGGACCGCAGCAGCGCGCGGGCCGGTTCGTGCATGGGCTGCAGCGATGCGTCGGTCACGATGGCGGCGCCGCGCTTGTCGAGGCGCTGCGCCTGGAGCTCGCGTTCATTGCGCGGCGTCTGCGGCACGGCGGCGACGGCGCGCCGGACTTCCGAGCGCAAGGCCAGATATGCGCCGAGACCCCGCATCGGATGGCCGGCCGTCGCGCCGATCTGGTCGAACAGCGCGGTGCTCTCGGCATAGTGGGCGCCGTGGAACTGCCACGCGGCGCGCTGGTAGTCGCGCAGCTGGCGCCAGTAGCCCGGCTCCGTCGCGGGCAGCGGCTGCGGCGCGACGATCTCGGGCAGTTTCTCGGTGCGATACGCGTAACGCGCATCCTCCGCGCGCTGGCAGGATTCGCCGACCTGGTATTGCGCGCGCAGCCACGCCTCGACCCGCGTGCGGGTGGCGTCGGGCCGCGCCTCCAGCTGGCGCAGGGTCGCGGCCGCGTAGGCATTGGCGGCCGCCGGACAGGCTACGATCATGCGCGCCGCCGGATCATCGTTCTTGATGTTCAATACCTTGGCGGCGCGCCCGACCAGGTCTGCGGACGTGTCCTCACCGTCGACGTGGTCCCACCCGTAGCCGAACGCGCTGCCGTCGGCCCGGTCCAGGCCTTTCTCGGTGCCCGGCTTCTGCGCGACCGGCGCGCCGAGCATGATCGCGCGCCAGGCCGTGTACAGGTAGACGCGGCGCATGCCCGGCTGCAGCACGCCCAGGTCGCCGGCCTGGAAGCGCGCGTTGGGAATGTCCGGCTTCGTGTAAGCCTTGAACATCGTGTAGCTGGGACCATAGTCGCCGCTGGCGAACGCGTTCGCCGCGACGGCGGCGATGGCGGCACAGGCAAGCCGGTATTTCATCGGGAATCTCTCCATCCTTTTTCGTCGAACCAGAACGTGCGCCGGTAGCGCGCCGCCACCGCGGGCGGGAACGCTTCCTGGCGCGAAAAGCCGGCGCTGCCCGCGCGGCACAGCGGATGCAGCACGTCGGGCCGCGTCGCCACGATGCCGCGCAGCGCCTCGTTGTCGCGGCCCATGCGGAAGAACATCGGCACCACTTCGTCCGCCTCCAGCCCGTCCAGCCAGGCCGGGGCGCGGCACCACCAGCCGAGGGCCGTGACGCTCAGCCGCATATCGCCCGGCAGCGCGTCACGGATGCGGTGCACGAGGTCGCGGTAGTCGGCGCGCTGCGACGGCCGCGCCTCCAGGTCCAGCTGCACCCAGCCCGACGTCGACGCGCGTGCGGCGCTGTGCATGGCGGCGAGCACGGTAGCGCGTGCGGCCTGCAAACCCGATGGCGGATGCAGCGGGTCGATCTCGACGTGCACGACGGGGATCACGCGCGTCCCGCGCGCCAGCGCGCGCGGACGTGCGCCCGGCCGCACGAGCACCTTGTCGCCGGTGAGCCAGATGTGGCGGTCGACCACGGCGACAGTAGTGCGCGAGAACGCGGGGACGGGCGCATCTCTCCACAGCCAGGCGATGGCGCCGGCGGGCGGTTCGGGCGGGAGGGTGGGAATGGGCAAGCGGGTTCTTTCAGCAGCTGCGGCGGACGCTATGTTAGCAAGCTTTTGTTGCCGAATTTGCACACACAATCACACACGATGGTCGTAAAAAAACCCGCCGGAGCGGGTAATGCCGTTCAGTTAAGCAGAACCCGTAGAGTGGGCACCCCGTGCCCACCACACGTTTGCGGATTGCATGCGCTTAATTGACCGGCATTAGGCCGGAGCGGGTTTATTTACCGATACAGAAGCGACTGAAGATCACCCCAAGCAGATCATCCGGCGTGAACTGCCCCGTAATGCTGGACAGCTGATCCTGCGCGAGCCGCAGCTCCTCCGCGAACAGGTCGAGCGACTGGTCATCCTGCGCCGCATGCTCGGCGGCATACCGCAGGTGCTCGCGCGCCTGGCGCAGCGCGACGAGGTGGCGTTCGCGCGCGAGGTACAGCGATTCGCCCGTCTGCTGCCAGCCGGCGATGCGCAGCAGTTCCGCGCGCAGCAGGTCGATGCCGATCTTTTCGTGCGCGGACAGGTAGATGTTGACCGCATCCGCGCCCTGGTCCACGGACGGCTGGTGGCCGGACAGGTCGATCTTGTTCCAGATGCGCACGACGGGCACGCCGGCCGGGAACGCGGCGACGATGTCCTCGTCGGCCTTGGCCGGGCCGAGGCTCGCGTCGAGCAGGTGCAGGATCACGTCCGCCTTGCCGACCTCGCCCCACGTGCGCTCGATGCCGATGCGCTCGACGACGTCGATGCCCTCGTCGATGGCGCGGATGCCGGCCGTGTCGACGATGTTCAGCGGGATGCCCTCGACCTGGATTGTCTCGCTGACTTTATCGCGCGTCGTGCCCGCGATCGGCGTGACGATGGCGACGTCCGATCCGGCCAGCGCGTTCAGCAGCGACGATTTACCCACGTTCGGCTGGCCGACCAGCACCACGTTCAACCCCTCGCGCAGCAGCGCGCCCTGCGCGGCCTGGCGGAACACGGCTTCCAGCGCATCGACGATGCCTTTCAGCTGGCCGCGCGCATTGGATTTCTCGAGGAAGTCGATCTCCTCTTCCGGGAAGTCGAGCGTGGCTTCGACGAGCATGCGCAGGTTGATCGTCTTCTCGACCAGTTCGTGCACGACCTTCGAGAACGCGCCGGACAGCGATTGCGACGCCGATTTCGCGGCGGCCTCGGTGGACGCGTCGATGAGGTCGGCGACGGCCTCCGCCTGCGCGAGGTCGAGCTTGTCGTTCAGGAAGGCGCGGCGCGTGAATTCGCCCGGCTCGGCGAGGCGCAGGTCCACGTCGCGGCCCGCCTCCAGCACGCGCGCGAGCAGCATGCGCAGCACGACGGGGCCGCCGTGGCCCTGCAGTTCCAGCACGTCCTCGCCCGTGTACGAATGCGGCGCCTTGAAGTACAGCGCGAGGCCTTCGTCGATGACGGTGCCCGCGGCGTCCTTGAACGGTACATAGGTGGCGTGGCGGGGCGCGAGCTTCGTGCCGGGGAACAGCGCGGCCACAAGGGCGGACAAGTCCTTGCCGGAGGCGCGCACCACGCCGATGCCGCCGCGGCCGGGGGCGGTGGCGATGGCGGCGATGGGAGAGGTATCGAGTTTCATGGTCGGATTGTAGTGCGAATAAAAAAGCCCGTGCGGACACGGGCTTTTCGATCACCGGGCCGGTATTACTTGGCCGGCGCGAACTTCTTGGTGATGACGTACTGCTGCGCCATCGAGATCAGGTTGTTCACGACCCAGTACAGCACGAGGCCGGACGGGAAGAACAGGAAGATGACCGAGAACGCCAGCGGCATGAACATCATCATCTTGGCCTGCACCGGATCGGCCGGCTGCGGGTTCAGCTTCTGCGTGATGAACATCGAGATCGCGTACAGGATCGGCAGGATGAAGTACGGGTCCGGTGCCGTCAGGTCGTGGATCCAGCCCACCCACGGTGCGCCGCGCATCTCGACCGCGGCCTGCAGCACCCAGTACAGCGCCAGGAACACCGGCATCTGCACCAGGATCGGCAGGCAGCCGCCCAGCGGGTTGATCTTCTCGGCCTTGTACAGCTCCATCGTGGCCTGCTGCATCTTGACCGGATCGTTTTTATGGCGCTCGCGGATCGCCTGCATCTTCGGCGTCACCGTCTTCATCTTGGCCATGCTGCGGTAGCCGGCGGCCGACAGCGGGAAGAACAGCAGCTTGATCAGGATGGTGAAGGCGATGATGGTCCAGCCCCAGTTGCCGATCATCGAGTGCAGCCAGTTCATCGTGGCGAAGATCGGCTTGGCGATGATCGCGGCCCACGCGTAGTCGCGCACCAGGTCCAGGCCCGGGGTCACTTTTTCCAGCAGCGACTGCACCTGCGGACCCGAGTACAGGCGCGCGGTGTTCGAGACGGTCGCGCCCGGTGCCACGGTGCCCAGCGGCTCGACGGCGCCGATGGCGAACAGGTTGTTACCCAGCGACTTCGTGTAGATGTCGCGCTGCGTGTTCGCCGGCGGGATGAACGCCGAGACGAAGAAGTGCTGCGAGATCGCGATCCAGCCATCCTTCGACTGCTTGGCGTGGTCGGCCGAACCCTTGCCGACCTTCTCGAACGTCAGCTTCTGGTAGTGCTCTTCCGGCGTCCACAGCGTGGGGCCCGTGTAGCTGCTGTTGAAATAGGTGTCGCCTTCCGGCTTCATGCCGTCGTGCTCGAGCTGGAAGTACAGCGACGGCGTGACCGGTGCCTGGGTCAGGTTCGTCACGTCGTGGCGCACGTCGATCACGTAGTCGTTGCGCTTGAACGTGAAGGTCTTGGTCAGGCGCACGCCGCCCTGCTCCGCGTCCAGCACGACCTGCACCTGGTTGTTGCTGTCCAGCGTGCGCGGGCCCGGACGGACCGTGAACGGGGTGTTGTGGTTCGGCAGGACGCCGGCCGCGCTGGCGCCGGTCAGGCCCGTCTGCGCGAGGTAGACGCGCGGACCGTTGGCCTGGAACAGCACCTGGTTCTTGTTCGGGTCGACCTTGTCGCGGTACTTCAGCAATTCCAGGCGACGGATCACGCCGCCAGCCGTGTCGATGTCGACTTTATAGACGTCGGTGGTGACGGTGATGACCTGGGCCTGCACGGGCGCGGGTGCCGCGGGCGTGCCCGGGACGGTGCCGGCCGGGGTCGGCGTCGCCGCTGAGGTTACGTCATTGGGCAAGTCGTTCGGCTTGGCCGGGTTCGGTGCCTGCGCGACCTTGGCCGGCGGCTGTGCCGAGAACATCGACTGCTTGCCGTTGGCCACCATCCAGTCGTTCCACAGGACGACCAGCGCGACGGCGAACACGATCCACAGGATGGTACGTTTATTGATTTCCATTGGTCTTATTCAGGAATGCTTGCAACCGCAAGCGGTTGGTGAGGAATGCTGCTCCCCGGGACGCGGTACCAGGTCGACGCCGCCGTCGTTCCACGGATGGCAGCGGCAGACGCGGCGCAGGGCCAGCCAGCCGCCGCGCGCGGCGCCGTGGATCTTGACGGCCTCGATCGCGTAATTGGAACAGGTCGGAAAGAAACGGCAGTTCTGTCCGAGCATCGGAGACACCAGCAACTGGTAACCGCGCAACAGCCAGACGAGCAACCGGTTCATGATAGTCCCGGTTGCGAGCCTGAAGGCGCAACGCTTGCCGCCTGTGGAGCGGCCTGGGCATTGCGCGGACGCGGCATTTGCGACGCGAACAGGCGTGCCAGTTCCACGCGCAACTGCGCCTTCAACGCGGACGTCGTCGCCGGACCGTCCTTGCCGTTGACCGGACGCGACAAGCGCACGATGCAGTCGAGCGCCGGCAGCTGCGTGGTCCGGAACAGTTCGCGCGTGATGCGCTTGATGGTGTTGCGCGTGACCGCGCGCGGCGCAAAACGCTTGGCCGCGACGACGCCCAGCCGCGCATGAGGCAGGGCATTCGGTCGGGTATAGAGCACGAAATGCGCGGTTTTTTGTGCAGGGCGCAAACGAAAAACGGATGAAAACTCATCCGTTTTTACGATACGCCGAACGCGCGCAAAGTCGTGCGAACCTTCGCCTGACATAGGTCGTAGGCGTGGTCGATGCGGCTTTCCGGGCTTAGACAGCCAGGCGCTTGCGGCCCTTGGCGCGGCGAGCGTTCAGGACAAGGCGGCCACCACGGGTAGCCATACGTGCGCGGAAGCCGTGCGTGCGCTTGCGACGGACGACGGAAGGTTGGTAAGTACGTTTCATGGTGGTCTCGCTTAAAGCAAAATAGATGCAAAATCGGGGCTGAGCTCACGGATAGCGTCGAATAACCTGCTGCACGTTGCATTTTTGAACTGCGATGCTCGCTGTACTCACGTACAGCTGCGCTTCTCGTTCAAAACTGCTGCCGCTCGCGACGGTTCTTCGAAGCTCCCTGTTGCCAGCATTGCGCCAATGACATTTCGCAGTTGTTAAGCCAGCGTCACGCCACAGCAAAGCTTGTCGCCTGTGTGCACTTAAAAGGGCATCTCGAAAACCGTCGCGAGCGGCAGCAGTTCTGGCAGAGAAGCGCAGCTGTACGAAAGTACAGCGAGCATCGCAGGCCGGAAATGCAACGCGCAGTAGGTTTGCGAGGTGCCCAAACAAAGCGTACGGGCGGGGAACCCTGAATTATTCAGCATTTTGAGTTCAACTGTCAAGGCACCAGTTGTGTCAAGGCCGCGTTATTGTGCGCCGCAAACGGTTGCACATGCACGTCAGGCGCTCCCGTTTCGGTGGAAAATTCCTGTATCGCCTGTGGATAACTTGCGAGAACACAGGTAAAATAGAGTGTTACGCTTAACTTAGTCGATGTATGGATAACTTTTGGCAGACCTGTTCCAACCAGTTGGAGCTCGAGCTGACACCGCAGCAATATACCGCGTGGATCAAACCACTCGTCGCCCTTGACTACGAGGACGGCAAGCTGCGCATTGCGGCGCCCAATCGATTCAAGCTCGACTGGGTGAAGTCGCAGTTCGCCAACCGCATCACCGCGCTGGCGTCCGAGCATTATCAGCGGCCGGTCGACGTGCAGTTCGTGCTCGACCCGAAGAACAGCATGCCGAAAAAAGCGGTGTCGTCGGCCCCTGCCCCGATGCCGTCCAGCAGCGGCGCGCTGGGCATCAACGCCGCCGCCGACAAGACCGTGCCGGAGATGCCCGTCGTCACGCCGGACAATGTCATCGCGAACAATCCGCGCCGCGAGCAGAGCCGCGTCAACCCGGACCTCACGTTCGAGAACTTCGTGACCGGTAAGGCGAACCAGCTGGCGCGCGCCGCCGCGATCCAGGTCGCCAACAACCCGGGCGTCTCGTACAACCCGCTGTTCTTCTACGGCGGCGTGGGCCTCGGTAAGACCCACTTGATCCACGCGATCGGCAACCAGGTGATGGCCGACCAGCCGGGCGCGCGCATCCGCTATATCCACGCGGAACAGTATGTGCGCGACGTCGTGACCGCGTACCAGCGCAAAGGCTTCGACGACTTCAAGCATTACTATCACTCGCTGGACATGCTGCTCATCGACGATATTCAATTCTTCGGTGGCAAGAGCCGTACGCAGGAAGAATTCTTCTATGCGTTCGAGGCGCTGATCGCGGCGAAAAAGCAGATCATCATCACGTCGGATACCTATCCGAAAGAGATCACGGGCATGGACGATCGCCTGATCTCGCGCTTCGACTCGGGCCTGACGGTCGCGATCGAACCGCCGGAACTGGAAATGCGTGTGGCGATCCTGATGAAGAAGGCGGAATCGGAAGGCGTGATGCTGAACGACGACGTCGCCTTCTTCGTCGCGAAACACCTGCGCTCGAACGTGCGCGAACTGGAAGGCGCGTTGAGGAAGATCCTCGCGTACTCGCGTTTCCACGGCAAGGACATCACGATCGACGTCGTGAAGGAAGCGCTGAAGGACCTGTTGTCCGTGCAGAACCGCCAGATCTCCGTGGAAAACATCCAGAAGACCGTGGCCGATTTCTTCAACATCAAGGTCGCGGACATGTATTCGAAGCGCCGCCCGGCCAACATCGCGCGTCCGCGCCAGATCGCGATGTACCTGGCGAAAGAGCTGACGCAGAAGAGTCTGCCGGAAATCGGCGAACTGTTTGGCGGCCGCGACCATACGACGGTGCTGCACGCGGTCCGCAAGATCGCCCAGGACCGTACCAAGAACGCCGAGTGCAACCACGAATTGCACGTGCTGGAACAGACCCTGAAAGGCTGATGCGTGAACGCGGGGGAAAAGGCTGTGCCCCCGATGATTTCTGGCAAAATATTGCGCGAACAACATTTTTACCCTACCCATAACCGAGGATATTTATGCAACTGGTCAAATCCACCCGAGACACGCTTCTCCGGCCACTGCAGATCGTGAGTGGTATTGTCGAGCGTCGGCACACCATGCCGATTCTGGCCAATATCCTCATCCGCAAGACTGGCGAAAGCGTCTCGTTCCTGTCGACCGACACCGAGGTGCAGATCACGACCCTGGCCAACATCGGTTCGGGTCCTGAAGAGACGGGCACGACCGTCGCGGCACGCAAGCTGCTGGACATCCTGCGCGCCCTGCCGGAATCGGGCGACGTCACGATGACTCTGTTGAACAAGCGCCTGACCGTCCAGAGCGGCAAGTCGCGCTTTGCGCTGCAGACCCTGGCGGCCGAGGAATTCCCGACCGTGTCCGTGGCCGACAGCTACAACGCGACCGTCACGCTGCCGCAGAAAACGCTGAAACACCTGTTCAACATGGTGCACTTCGCGATGGCCCAGCAAGACATCCGCTACTACCTGAACGGCCTGCTGCTGGTGCTGGACGGTAACAACGTGATCGCCGTCGCCACCGATGGCCACCGCCTGGCATTTTCCCAGGTGACGGCCGAGCAGACGTTCGAGCGCCAGGAAGTGATCATCCCGCGCAAGACCATCCTGGAACTGCAGCGCCTGCTGGAAGAAAGCGACGACGAAGTCCGCCTGGACATCGCGGCTTCGCAGGTCAAGCTGACGTTCGCCGATATCGAGCTCGTCTCGAAACTGGTCGAAGGCAAGTTCCCGGATTACACCCGCGTGATCCCGAAGGGTTACAAGAACGACTTCACGATCAGCCGCGATGAACTGCTGCGCTCGCTGCAGCGTGCCGCGATCATGACGAGCGACAAGTTCAAGGGCGTGCGCTGCATGATCTCTCCGGGTTCGATGAAGATCAGCTCGACCAACGCCGACCAGGAAGAAGCGGTGGAAGAACTGGAAATCGACTACGGCGGCGACACGATCGACATCGGCTTCAACGTCACGTACCTGCTGGACGTGCTGAACAACCTGAAGTGCGACCAGGTGAATATCTCGCTGGGCGATTCGAATTCGTCGGCGCTGATGTCGATTCCGGAGAATGGCGACTTCAAGTATGTCGTCATGCCGATGCGTATTTAATTAGGGCGAAGCGCCCATATATTCGTCCTGTTGTGCGGGGACTCAAGTGGTGATTGGGCCCCTGCCTGCGCAGGGGCGACGGTTTTAAGGCCGCGTACCTCAAAACCGTCATTCCCGCGAAGGCGGGAATCCAAGCTGAACTACCGAAGTCGTAGCGCAAGCGTCCCGCCATAATCCGACGACACAAGACAGCCGGTCCCGAAAGCCCGCCGTCTGATTCACACGTTATTTGAGAAAGCAGTCATGTCCGAGAACACTCAAGCAGTTTTGGAATCCTCCCCTGCCAAGGCGGAAGAGTACGGCGCCTCGTCGATCCAGATTCTGGAAGGCCTGGAAGCGGTACGCAAGCGTCCGGGCATGTACATCGGCGACACGTCGGATGGCACCGGCCTGCATCACCTGGTGTTCGAGGTGCTCGATAACTCGATCGACGAGGCCCTGGCCGGCTACTGCTCCGAAATCCACGTCACGATCCATTCCGACAATTCGGTCTCGATCACCGACAACGGCCGCGGCATCCCGACCGGCATCAAGATGGACGACAAGCACGAGCCGAAACGCTCGGCGACCGAGATCGCCCTGACGGAACTGCACGCCGGCGGCAAATTCAACCAGAACGCCTATAAAGTCTCCGGCGGCCTGCACGGCGTGGGTGTGTCCTGCGTGAACGCACTGTCGAAACTGCTGCGCGTGACCGTGCGCCAGAACGGCAAAGTGCACCAGATGGAATTCGAGCGCGGCGTTCCGCTGAACCGCGAAATCGAAATCCGCGACGGCGTGGAAGTCTCGCCGATCAAGGTTATCGGCGAAACCGACAAGCGCGGCACGGAAGTCCATTTCTGGGCCGACGAGGAAATCTTCTCGCACGTCGAGTTCCATTATGAGATCCTGAGCAAGCGTATCCGCGAACTCTCGTTCCTGAACAACGGCGTCAACATCAAGCTGACCGACCAGCGCACCGGCAAGGAAGAAGTGTTTGCCTTCGAAGGCGGCACCCGCGGCTTCGTCGAGTACATCAACAAGTCCAAGACCGTCCTGCACCCGACCGTGTTCCAGGCGACGGGCGACCGTATGTCGGAAAACGGCACCAATGTCTCGGTCGACGTATCGATGCAGTGGAACGACGCGTACAACGAGCAAGTGCTCTGCTTCACGAACAACATCCCGCAGCGCGACGGCGGCACCCACCTGACGGGCCTGCGCGCGGCGATGACGCGCGTGATCAACAAATACATCGACGAGAACGACTTCGCCAAGAAGGCCAAGGTCGAAATCTCGGGCGACGACATGCGCGAGGGTCTCACCTGCGTGCTGTCGGTGAAAGTGCCTGAGCCGAAGTTCTCGTCGCAAACGAAGGACAAGCTCGTGTCGTCGGAAGTGCGCGGCCCGGTCGAAGAGATCGTGGCGAAGACGCTCACCGACTTCCTGATGGAAAAGCCGAACGACGCCAAGATCATCTGCGGCAAGATCGTGGAAGCGGCGCGCGCGCGCGAAGCGGCCCGCAAGGCCCGCGACCTCACCCGCCGCAAGGGTGTGATGGACGGCCTGGGCCTGTCGTCGAAACTGGCCGACTGCCAGGAGCGCGACCCGGCGCTGGCCGAGCTGTACATCGTCGAGGGTGACTCCGCAGGCGGTTCCGCCAAGCAGGGGCGCGACCGTAAGTTCCAGGCCATCCTGCCGCTGCGCGGCAAGGTGCTGAACGTGGAAAAGGCGCGCTTCGAAAAGATGCTGTCGTCGGAACAGATCACGACGCTGATCGCGACGCTCGGCACGTCGATCGGCCCGGACGAGTTCAACGTCGACAAGTTGCGTTACCACCGCATCATCATCATGACCGACGCGGACGTCGACGGTGCCCACATCCGCACCCTGCTGCTGACCTTGTTCTACCGCCAGATGCCGCAGCTGGTCGAGCGCGGCCACATCTACATCGCGCAGCCGCCGCTGTACAAGGTGAAAGCCGGCCGCGACGAGCGCTACCTGAAGGACGACGTCGAGGAAGCGAGCTACATGATGCGCTTCGCCCTGAACGGTGCCGCCCTGATGCCGAAGGAAGGCGCGGAGACGATCACCGACGGCGCGCTGGGCGACCTGGTCGACAAGTACAACAAGGCGAACGCGATCATGATGCGCCTGTCGCGCGTGATCGACCGCGCCGCCCTGTCCGCCATCATGACCGGCGTGAAGCTGGACCTGTCGACCCAGGAAGCGGCCGAGAAATCGGCGCAGGCGCTGGCCGACGCGATCCACGACACGAGCGTGAAGGTGGGCGTGCGTTCGGACGAACTGTCGGACAAGCACAGCCTGCGCATCGAACGCATCCACTACGGCAACGTGCAAGTGACGTCGATCGACGCCGACTTCGTCGCCGGCGCCGACTACAAGACGCTGGAAAACTCGGCCGAGACGTTCCAGGGCCTGATGGGCGAAGGCGCCATCATCCGCCGCGGCGAAGGCGAGAAGATGAAGGAATTCGCCGTGCGCGACTTCCAGCAGGCCATGGAATGGCTGCGCGAGGAAGCGGAGCGTGGCGTGTCCAAGCAGCGTTACAAGGGCCTGGGCGAGATGAATCCCGAGCAGCTGTGGGAGACGACCATGGATCCGACGGTGCGTCGCCTGCTCAAGGTGCAGATCGAGGACGCCATTGCTGCCGATCAGATCTTTACGACGCTGATGGGAGATGACGTGGAGCCGCGGCGGCACTTTATTGAGTCGAATGCACTGCAGGCGGGGAATATCGACGTTTAAAATTGGGGCAAAGAAAGGCAGCAGCATTCGGACGTTACGAGTAGCGACACTTCGTAAGCGTGACGAGAAGGAGGTCCCCTGCCTCCTTCTCTGTTCAATCGGCGCCCTGCTCTAAAAAATCCTTAATCCTGTCGAGTAGTGCAGGATCGCGTAGCTCGCATTCCCAGATTACCAGCACCTTCCAACCCTCATCCATGAGCGCGCGCATGTTACGCTCGTCCCGCTCTTTATTTGACTCGAGCTTGGACATCCAGAAATCCGCGCGCGATTTGGGAATCCGGGCGTTGTGACACCCATCGTGTGAATGCCAAAAACACCCATGAACGAAAATTACTTTTCTGCGCCCAGGAAATACCAAATCCGGGCGGCCCGGAAGTTTGGATACATGTAATCGGTAACGGAACCCGGCGTTATGGATCAGGCGTCGCACGTACAGTTCCGGGCGAGTATCCTTGTTTCGAACCCGTGACATGATTTCGCTACGCCTGGCGACACTGACGGTGTCAACCATCTTCCCTCCCCAGAGAAGCTCGCTATCATAAAGCGCTTCCGTTAATATTGTTGCAGCTCAACGGACGCTAGTCTTCTAGTTGGGGGAAGACCACGATTTTTAAAGGTCAGTGGGTACTACACGACACCTTCAACTTGGACTGCTGTACACATGTACAGTAAAATGTACCCAACTTACCATCTCCAACGGCACCGATATCTTATATTTGTGTCAATTTCAGAGCCGGTTGCAGCGATTTTTACTTGCGATTTTCACAATAAATTATGACGATTAACTCGATTGAATTATTTGCTGGCGCCGGAGGATTGGCTCTCGGGTTTTCCGGTCACAATGTGATACACGAAGCGGTAGTGGAGTGGAACACGCACGCCTGCAATACAATCCGTTTAAACAAAAAAGAAAATGTTGACCCGGTAGCTCATTGGCCAGACGTAACGGAAGGAGATGTGCGGAAATTCGATTATGCGAATTTCAACAATATCGACTTGGTCACTGGTGGGCCGCCTTGCCAACCATTCTCGCTCGGAGGCAAACATGGCGGCTTTCTGGATGTCCGTGACATGTTTCCCCAAGCGGTCAGGGCCGTACGCGAGACAAATCCACGCGCTTTCGTTTTCGAAAATGTTCAAGGCTTGACTCGAACCGCCTTCAAGGATTATTTCGATTACATTCTTCTACAATTGGAATTTCCGTCGTTGAGTGCGGACGCCACGGAAGAATGGTTGCTACACCTGGATAGACTCCGTCAGCATAAAGCGTCGGGCGCACCGAGTGAATATCGAGTTAAATGGAAATTGGTGAACGCGGCGAACTATGGTGTTCCACAGAAACGCATGCGCGTGTTTATTGTCGGATTCCGCGCCGATCTCGGGATCGATTTCGAATTTCCAGAAGAAACCCATAGCCAGCATGCTCTGTTGTTAACACAATGGGATTCTGGGGATTACTGGCAACGCCATCAGGTGGCCAAACGTGATCAACCGATGCGACCAGTCGGGATTGAGCGTATTCTCGATGCAATCAAAAAGAGTCAGACCGGAAGTCGGTTTTCGCCATGGTTAACGGTGCGCGATGCGATTTCCGATCTTCCTGACCCGGAAACGAATCCACGAGCATCGCGGGTTCAAGCGCATAAGTTTCAACCCGGCGCACGGATTTACCCCGGCCACACAGGCAGTCCGTTGGACGAACCTGCCAAAGCCCTAAAAGCCGGTGACCACGGTGTGCCCGGTGGAGAGAATATGTTGCGCCGACCAGATGGCACAGTGCGATATTTCACCGTCCGCGAATCCGCGCGCATTCAAACGTTCCCGGACAATTTCATTTTCCAAGGTTCTTGGACTGAAACCATGCGTCAATTAGGTAACGCCGTGCCGGTTCGACTGGCTTCTGTCATGGCCGAACGCGTATGTGACTACTTGAAAGCCGCCGAGCAACAAACGCTTGATCTTGCTGCTTAATCCAATAACGGATCGATTTCGATCCCGTACGGATAACTTTTTCCCGTTTTATAAAGCACCATACCATAGCTGATGATCGCACCCCGCCAGCCATCGCCAAGATGAGTAACAATGGCTTGGAGTAAGTCATGTGCCACGTGATTGACGGATTGCAGGTGAATAGTGCTCTGCTGCACGCTCGCAGGAACATCGTATCGGAAGACATACGGCAATTGGAGCTTCATCGTTGCGAGAAGGCTTCCAAGTTGAATGCCACCCTCAAGATCCAAGTCAATCGCAACCGGGTAGTCATCGATAATCGGGTGCTGTTGATCGAATTTTCCAGGCTTGGTCGTGTCTCGCTCTTTCCCGGGATCTTTGGGACCGAATCCCGCACCGTTCCACATGTCTGAATATTGTGCCTTGAATAATCCAATCAAGATATCCTCATTGGCAGCGGTACTCATACTGTGATCGAGTATCAAGACCTTATATGCAAGCTTATCGAGATCAATATGACGACGACCGCGTAATTTCGTAAGATGCTGCGCGAGCCGATCTTTGACGTTATTTGCCTTACCGATATAACGAGGCTGACCGTCATAAATCAGCATGTAGACCCCTTGCGCAGAGCGGACCTCTGCCTGGAATTCGTGCAATCGACTGAGCGCGGCATCATCCAACAGCGAGGCCGATAACGTTTCCAGTTTGTTCTTCAACTGCTCGGAGACGGTACGGAGAAAGTCGAACACATATAAATCTTGCACTTGGAACCTTAGTACATTCGGTAAATAGATATATCCTAACCCATCGTTCCGTACTCGACAAACCTTGACTGGATCAGTCGAGCCGACCATCTGTCTCGGAAAAATGTCTCGAAAATCCGCTGATGGCCTGCGCTACAATCACATAATCACGATTCCTGCGCAATGAAAGCCGACAAGCCCCTCGCCCTCTACCGCCAACTGCGCACCCAGCCATTGTGGCGCCTGCTGGCGGCCGACACGGGGCCGACTGTGCTCGCACTACTGCAAACCCACTTGTACGACGCCGACCGCAGCCTGCCTGCGTCGATCCTGCACGAGCGCATCGAGCGCGACCTCGAGCAATTACGCAACCGTGGCGAGGACTGGCCGCAAACGGCGCAGTCGTACGTGGCGCGCTGGCTTGCCGAAGGCTATCTGGAACGGCGCTTTCCGGCGGGGTCCAAAGAAGAAGAGTACGAACTCGCCACCTCGACCGTCGAGGCGATCCGCTATGTCGCCAGTTTGACCAGGCCGCACAATGCGGCAACCGAAAGCCGTCTCGGTCTGGTCATCGGGGCGCTGGCCAAGCTGGCCGACGATACCGATAACGACAAGGGACGGCGCATCGCACGCCTGCGCGCAGAGCAGGAACGGATCGCATGCGAGATCGCGGACGTCGAGCGCGGCACGTTCCAGGTGCTGTCCGAAAGCGCGGCATTGGAACGCACGCGCGAGATCATCGCGCTGGCCGACAATCTCGCCGGCGATTTTCGCCGGGTGCGCGACCAGTTCGAGCAGCTGAACCGGCATCTGCGCGAGCGGATCATGGACAACGATGGCAGCCGTGGCGACGTACTCGACGCGCTGTTCGCCGGCATCGATGTCATTTCGGAGAGCGAAGCCGGACGCACGTTTTCCGCGTTCTGGCGCCTGCTCACCGATCCTGTCCAGTCCGCGTCGCTGGACGACGCGCTGGACCAGTTGATGTCACGCGATTACGTCGCGGCTCTTGATCCCGATGAACGCCGGTTCCTGCTGCGGCTGACACGAACTTTGTTGGACCAGGGCGGCATGGTTCACGACGTGCTGCAGTCATTTGCGCGCAGCCTGAAGAATTTTGTGCAAAGCCGTGAATTCATCGAACAGCGCCGTCTGAACCAGTTGTTGCGCAAGGCCCAACGAGCGGCGCTCGCGCTGAAGGATGAAGTCAAGGCAACCGAGGCACTGCAATACACGCTCCCGCTCACCAGCAGCAGGCTGTCTTCGCTGTCGCAATGGGTGCTGCATGATCCTGCGCTGCAGGCGCTGCCCGACCGCATGACGGACGGCGATACCGCGCTACTCGACCTTTCGATGATCGGCGACCTTGTCGCTCAATCGGAAATCGATTTCCGTTCGCTACGGGAAAACGTGAGCAACGTGCTGGACATACGTTCGCAAGCGTCCATCGGCGAAGTCTTGCGCGAGTTTCCGGCCAGCCAAGGCCTTGGCAGTGTGCTCGGCCTGCTCGCATTAGGCGCGCGGCATGGCATCGTGGGGGAAAGCGGCGAAACCGTCGCATGGATCGGTGGCGATGGTGTCGCCCGCCAAGCCCGCATTCCGCTCATCTATTTCTTAAAGGAGAAGCTCAGTGACGTCCGGGCCGGCACATGAAAACACGATGACCCAAGCAACCGGTCATGAAGAACAGCCTGCCGACGTGTTATTCGTCAACGACACGGGCGAGCTGCCGCTCGACACGCGGCGCGTATTGGTGCAGCTGCTGTCCGGTCCGTCGCTGGAGGGACGGCGGCATCCTCGGCTCTGGCCCGTCCTGCTGCGCGATGAACAAGTCATCCGGCGCCGCCTGGCCGAACTGTTCCTTGAGCTCGTGCTGGACCGGGATGTGCAGGTCGCATTCACGTCCCAGGTGGCCGCCGAGGAGCTGGACATTCCCATCCTGCTGCGGCGCGCGCAACTGACTTTCGTCGACTCGGTCCTGCTGCTGTTCCTGCGCCAACGCCTGACCCAGGCCGAGTCCCACGGTGAGCGCGCCGTGATCGCGCGCGACGAGATGGTGGAGAACCTGATGCCCTACGAGCGTGCCGCCAGCACGGACCGGGCAGGTTTCAGCAAGCGGGTCAACGCGTCGGTCGAGAAACTCAAGAAGCACAATATCCTGCAGAAGCTGCGTGCCAGCGAAGACCGTTTCGAGATCGCGCCGACCCTCAAGCTGCTGTTCTCGGCCGAGGAAATCATCGCCCTGACCGCGCTGTATGACCGCATGGCGGCCGGCGAATTGCCGACGCTGGCACGCCAACCGCTGGACGACGACGAGGACGAGTGACCATGAACATGCCGATGCCGGACACCGGCGAACAATTCCGCATGACCCGCCTGCAGGTCTTCAACTGGGGCACGTTCAGCGGTCTGCACGACATCCCGGTCAGCAAGCGCGGCTTCCTGATCGTCGGCCGTTCCGGCGCCGGCAAGTCGACTCTGCTCGATGCGTTGTCCGCCCTGCTGGTACCGCCGCGCTGGATCGATTTCAATGCCGCCGCACGCGAAGCCAGCCGCGCTGGCCGCGACCGCAACCTGGTCAGCTATGTGCGCGGCGCCTGGACCGCGCAAACAGATGCCGCTTCCGGTGAATCCGCAGTGCGTTACCTGCGCGCCGGTACGACCTGGTCGGCCCTGGCTTTGCAGTATGAAAACGAAGCGGGGCAGCAGGTGGCGCTGGTCCAATTATTCTGGGTGCGCGGCAATGCGAACAGCAACCGCGACGTGAAATCCTATTTTCTCGTCCTCGAGCGCCTCTTCGACATGCGCGAACTGCAGGATTTCGGCAGCACGAATTTCGATGTGCGCAAGCTGAAACAGGCGCTGCCGGATGCGTTCGCGCGCGACGAATTCCGGCCATATTGCGAGCGCTTCTGCCGCCTGCTCGGCATCGACAGCGAGATGGCCTTGCGCCTGCTGCACAAGACGCAATCGGCCAAGAATGTCGGCGACCTGAATGCCTTCCTGCGCGACTTCATGCTGGACAAGCCGGAAACGTTCGAGGTTGCGGATCGCCTCGTCAGTGAGTTCGGCGAACTGGATGCCGCGCACCAAGCCGTGGTGACCGCGCGCGAACAAGTACAGGTACTCGCGCCGGCGCGCAGCCGGCACCAGAAAATGGAAGCACTCGCGCTTGAGCGCAATGGCCTGCAAGAACTGCTGGCGGGCATGCACAGCTATCGCGAGCGGCTGCGCATGACCTTGCTGGCCGAGCACATTGCTGCGCTCAGGATCGAACTGGAGGGCCTGGCCGGCAACGTCCAGCGTCACCAGAACGTGCTCGACAATCGCAGCGCCGCGTTGCGCGACCTCGAACGCCAACGACGGGAAGCGGGTGGCGAGCAGATCGAATTTTTCAGAAGTGAAATCGAGACCTTGGGAGTCCAGCGCAAGGAGCGCATGCGCAAGCGATCGCAAGCGGTCGATGCCTGCAAGGCGCTCGGCTGGGATTTGCGGCCGGACCCACAGGGTTTTGCCGAACTGCTCGGCATGGCGCGCCGGGAAATCGATGAATGGCAAAACGATGACCTGCAGCAGCAAGCCCTGCTGACATTGGACCGCGAGGCGACGGAGGTCCGGGCGCGGCGCGTCGTCGTCGACCATGAACTCGCCTCGCTGCGACGCCAGCCGTCGAACATTCCGGCACCAATGCTGGAACTGCGACGCCAGATCGCGGAGGCCATCGGGGTCGCAGAAGCGGCGCTGCCATTCGTGGGCGAACTGGTCGAGGTCAAGCCGGAAGAACATGCGTGGCGCGGTGCGATCGAACGTGTGCTGCACGGGTTTGCGCTGTCGATCCTCGTGCAGGAAGACCAGTACGCCGCCGTGTCCGCCTACGTCAACGACACCGACCTCGGACGCAAGCTGGTCTATTACCGCACGGTGCGTGGCGACCAACCGGCGCGGCCGCTGCAAACGCAATCGCTGGTGCTGAAGCTGAACGTCAAGGAAAATGGATTTTCCGGCTGGCTGCAGAACGAATTGCGGCAACGCTTCGACTACGACTGCGTCGATACACTGCGGGCGTTCCGTGCCGCACGCGAGCGCGCGCTCACGCGCGAAGGCCAAATCAAGCACAACCGGTCACGCCACGAAAAGGACGATCGCACCAGCGTCGAGGCCCGCCAGTACTGGGTGCTCGGTTTCGACAACCGCACCAAGCTTGCTCTATACGAGGAGGAGGCCCGGCAACTGCGAGAACGCGAAGCCCGGCTCGACACCCAATTGCGGGCATTGCGCGAACAGCGCCAGGCGCGCGCCGCGCGCCTGTTGCAATGCCAGACCCTGGTCAACCTGCAATGGCAGGAAATCGACGTGTTGCCGCTGGCCGACCGCATCGCCGCCATCCAGCGCCAGCTCGACGCGTTGCAGAAGGGGAACACCGACTTGCAGCGCATGGACGAGCGCCTGCGCCAGCAGGAAGACTTGGTGCGGGAGGCGCGCAATGCGCTGAACGATGAACTCGTCGAACAACGGTCGCGCCAAAAACTGTGTGCGGAACAGGAAGAGCAGTTGTCCGCACTGCGGGAGGACCCGTCCATCGTGGCGCTGACGCCGCACCAGCAAGCGGGCTTGGCGCAACGGTATGCGGCCTGGAACGGAACGTTACGGTTGAAGGACGTGGACAGCGCCGACCGGGCCGTCGGCAAAGGGCTGCACGACGACATCCGTGCGGTCGACGCCGATCTCGCGCAAGGCGAAAAATTCGTCGAGGCCCAGTTCGCCATCTTCATCAACCGCTGGCGCGCGGATGCGGACGGGCTCGATGCACGCCTGGCGGCGGCACCTGATTTCTTCCGCAAGCTCGTCCGCCTCGAATCGGACGGTTTGCCCGCGCACGAACAGCGCTTTTTCGACCTGCTCCAGAACCAGAGCCACCAGAATCTGGCCGCCTTGTCCAGCTACCTGAACGACGCGCGCAAGGCGATCCTGGCGCGCATGGAACTGGTCAATGACAGTCTGCGGCAAGTGCCCTTCAACAGCAGCGAGCACCAGCGCACCTACCTGCATATTCAGCCGAAGGATCGACAGTTGCCCGAAGTGCAGCAGTTCAAGCAGGACATTACGGCTGCGCTCAAGCATGCGTGGATCGACGACCGCGAGTTCGCCGAGGCCCGCTTCATGGACTTGCGCCGCCTGGTGAACCGGCTGGCCAGCCAGGAATCGGAACATCGCCGCTGGCGCGAAGCCGTCCTCGACGTGCGCCAGCACGTCGAATTCATCGGCCGCGAGTTTGACGAGGAAGGCCAGGAAGTGCAGGTGCACCAAAGCGGGGCCGGCCTGTCCGGCGGTCAGCGCCAAAAGCTGGCGACGACTGTGCTGGCCGCGGCCCTGCGCTACCAGCTCGGCGGCAACGATACGGGTATTCCACGCTACGCGCCTGTCGTGCTGGATGAGGCATTCGACAAGGCGGACAATGAGTTCACCGCCCTTGCCATGAACATCTTTGCCAACTTCGGTTTCCAGATGATCGTCGCCACGCCGCTCAAATCCGTGATGACGCTGGAACCTTTCATCGGCGGCGCGTGTTTTGTCGATATTCGCGAACGCAAGGTATCGAGCGTACTTCTGATCGAATACGACGATGAACGCCAGCGCCTGAAACTGGCCGACCGCCTGCCCGAAGGGGACACGCTTGAAACTGCCGAATGAAGTGCACGCCCTGCTGCGGCGTCGCTTCGACAACCGTCATCGCGAATGGTTCAACGCTCCGGATACCGGCGAAGACTGGCCGCTGACGATTCCTCTCGGCGTGCCCACGGAGCAAGCGGCAAAGACTCGCCTGGACGCGGCCCTTGCCTGGGTGCGTGCGTGGCAGACGTGGCGGGGCGCGGGCATGTTGCAGTGGACCGAACGCCAGTGGCGCACGCTGGGTACGCAGCGCGTGCCCGAATCGCTGCGTCTCGGCGGCGTTCGTGACGTGGCCGCATGGCTCGACGAGGTGGAACGCTGGGACCGGGCTCGAGGTCGGCAGGCCGGGATGGTCCGGCGCTGGCCCGTGTTGACGGGACGCCTGGGCCGATTTTTCGACGTACTTGCCGATTATGACGACCCCGATTTCGAACGGTTGATCGCCACATTGGACTGGCTGGAACGGCATCCCGACTCCGGCCTGTACTTGCGCCAGTTACCCATTGCCGGCCTCGACACGAAGTGGATCGAGGCACGCAAAGGCGTACTCGCGGACATGTTGTGTCACATAACAAACCGCGCCGATATACCCGGCGACTTTCACGCCCTGTGCGGTCTCCGCCGCCCGCCGGTCCGACTGCGCATGCGCGTGCTCGACCCTGCGCTGCGTGCTCGCGTGGGTGGACTCGGCGATCTCACCGTACCCGTCAACGAGCTGGACCAGTTGGACCTCGCACCGCGGCATGTCGTCATCGTCGAGAACCTGCAGACGGGACTCGCATTCGGGGACCTCCCCGGCACGGTGCTGTTCATGGCGCTGGGTTATGGCGTCGACCTGCTGGCGAGGGTGTCTTGGGTACGTGGCGCGCACAGCTTTTACTGGGGCGACATCGACACCCACGGCTTTGCCATCCTGAGCCTATTACGCGCACAGCTGCCTGCGGTTCGCTCGCTGTTCATGAACGAATCCACCTTGTTGGCCCACCGCGCATTGTGGGCCAGTGAACCAACGCAGCACGCCGCGCATGAACTGCCGCATCTCGATCCCGTGGAGCAGGCCCTGTACCACATACTCAAGCAACACGTGCTGGGCTCCGCGGTACGGCTGGAGCAGGAACGGATTTCCTGGGACATCGCCTGGCCGGCGCTCAACGATGCGCTGGCACAAGTGGATTGATCGAGGCGATGAGGTGCGATGCTGCGGCACCTCGAAATTGCATATCAAACAATCAATACAGCACCGTCAATTCAACAACCGGCTGTGCTTGGGCAGTTGCGCCGCCAGATAATCATGCTGATCGGCGAGGATATTCCGGCCGCTCAGCAGGTAATGCTCCGCGCGGCAGGGAACATACGGCACGTAGATCAGCGGCCGGAATTGCTCCACCAGCAGATTGCCCTTCTCCTGGTTGCAGCGCTTGCAGGCGGTCACGCAATTCATCCACGTGTCCTGGCCGCCGCGCGACCTCGGCAGGATATGGTCGCGCGACAGTTCCTTGTGCGCGAAGCGGTTGCCGCAATAGGCGCAGGTGTAGCGGTCGCGCTTGAACAGTAGATCGTTCTGGTGCGTCAGCGGCAGGCCGGTCCTGAACATGCGCGTCATGATTTCGCTGCCGGCGATGGCAATGATCGGCTTGACCGCGATTTTCGACTGCACGCCCGACTTGGAATAGCCGCCGCGGAAAACGAATTCGCGGCCGCCCAGTTCCCAGGCCACTTTGCCGAGTGCGTAGTACAGGATGGCGTCCTCGGGCGCAATCCAGTCGAATGGGTTACCTGCAATATCGAGTGCCAGGATTTGCGTGTTCATCGTGTCACCTTCATTCCGTAGTGACAGCGTAGCTTGAACACAAATAAAAGTCAGCAATCGTGCGCTGACTTCGGCGTCAGCCCCGCAATCTCACGGGCTTGGTGCCGAACGTCGGCACCGTCACCGGCTTCGCCAGCCCGGCCAGGAAGCGGCCCAGCGGCGCTTCGACCCAATGATAAAACACCGCCCCGGACGCCACGCTGGCCGCCCACGCCCACACGACGCCTGCGCCTTGCAGATAAGCATCATCCGGAACGAAGCGCGTGAACGCCGCATTCACGACCAGGCAAACCGGAAAGTGGACGAGAAAAATCGAATATGAGATCTTGCCCAGGTAATTGATGAGCGACCATCCCGAGCTCGCATACGTGCCCAGCCGCGTGCGGCCGTACAGGCACAGGAAGGAGGCCACGACGGACGCCACCGCGATGCGGATCCGGAAATCCAGTTCCAGCGCCAGCACGGCCGGCACGACCATCATCAACAGCAGGGAGAACGTCGCCATGAACGGCCGGCGCGGGTCGCTCGCCCACCACGCGAGGATGCCCAGGCCGTAGCTGCCGAAAAAGTAAGGCGCCCACACGTCGAAATCGGCGTCGCGGTTAAAGTACAGCAGCGAGATGCTCACGCCCAGCGTGACCAGCAGGGGCATCAGCCAGGGCATGAAGCGGTTGCCGGCGATGCGTCCGCCCAACCACAGCAGGCAAGTGATCAGCGCATACAGCTGGAAATCGATGGCGACATACCAGGCGCCGGCGGACAGCGATTCATAGCCCAGCACGCTGTGCAGCAGCAGGACGTGCGCGGCCAGCTGGGACATGTTCGGCGGGGCCGAGATCGAATCGTGGACCATCCACGTGCGCGCGAGCGCGGACGCGCCGATCGCCAGGAACATGGCCACGATGAACGGCGGCGCCAGCTTGATGTAGCGGCGCCAGATCGTGCCCAGCGGATTGCCGATGCCCGGCATGCCGGACGGCGACAGCGATTTCGCGACGAGGAACCCGCTGATGACGAGGAAGGCCTGGACGGCGATGCGGCCGTACTGGTCGAGCCAGTCGATAATCGGCGGCATCAGCGGCCGCGCGGCGTCGGCCATCGGGCCGTAGAACGCCAGGTGGTGCAGGACGATCAGTTGCGCCGCACCGGCTTTCAAAAGGTTGATCAAACCAAACTGTTTTTGGACCGTCGCGTTCGGTCCAGACACTCCCGGATCTTTCATGTGTGAGCCCAGCCATTTCAGTGTTGCTCAGCATTAATTAAGCAACAATGTTGCGGAAACAGCTGAGCGGGCGGCCATCATAGCCGAGCTGAATTGTGCGGGACCACGCTTTACACCTCGTAAAGCCTGTTACATTAAGATGCAAATTAATCGTAAAAATAATGGCTTAAATAACGTTTTGCGCGCGATTTCAGCCATTCATGGTAACTAAACTGTTTCAAGAACAACTGCCATACGCGTAATACCCCGCCGACGTCTGCCTCACATCCGTATATGCGGCGACCATGTAATACCCCAGATACTGGTTCGAATTCTTCGCATACACCTGCCCATCCGCCCCGATGTACGCCCGGCCGGCCGACACGTGCGACACATTGCTGGCATACCAGTGACTGCACGCGAACGGCGCCGCCGCGTTGCCGCTGACGATCTTGTCGATCATGGTCTTGATGGCGACCATTTGCCCGCCGCTCTTGGCCGGGAAATTCACGTCCTCGTAGCCCCACCAGTCCCAGCATCCGCCGGGATTGTTCGCGGTAACGATCGTTTGCGGATACAGCACGATCATGTTGTTCGTATCGGCCCAGCGGTTATAGCCGGCATTCTGGTAAAACGCCGTGCCGACGACGGACGCGCTTTGCAGGCAGCCGTGGAATGCCACGTGCAGCCGGCAGGATTGACCCGCGGCACAGCTGGCCGGCACGTAGGCGTAGCCGCTGTTGGCCATGCTATAAAAATTCGGATTGAAATTGCCCCAGAAAACGGACTGGTCGAAGTTGATGAAGCTGCCGGACAGCACACCCGTGTTCTTCGGATTCAGTGGCCCATAAATCCATTTCAGGATCTCGCCCGCGGTATCGAAGTTGCAGTTGTCGACGTACGGGCTGCCGTTGATGGCGCAGCCGTTGCCGAAGAAATCCGTCGGGACCGAATGCTCGGCCGCGAGATTGTTCTTGTAATAGATATTGGCGGCCGGGAGATACGAACCGTACATCGTCCTGAGGTCGTCCATCACGGGTTGGCGGACCGTGGAATCGATCGTCCCCGACAGCAGATAGACCTTCGATGCGGCCATATTGCTGGTCGGGTCGATATAGCCATTGCCCGACCACGTATTCACCACCGACATCAAATACGGCAGATTGCGCGAGCCGGTATTCGCCATGCACGGACCGACCGAGATCGCGACGTTCCCCTGCGAGCAGTAGACGGGCCCGCCGGCGATGATGCCTGCGCCCTTTTTCACCGTTTTCGAATACGCGAAATGCATCTGCGCCGCCATGTGGGCGCCGGACGAAAAACCGGAGACCGACACGTCGTTCACGCTGACGTTGTACTTCGGTAAAGCGACGACCGCCGCGAAGGCGCTCGTGCCGAGAAAACCAATGAGGATGCCGGCAAGCTGCCTTGCCCTGATCTGGATGGTCATGCTGTCTCCGATTGTTCTATAGGTTTGACCCGGATCAGCTTAGATGAGGCAGACCGATGTGCAAGCGCAAACGATGTGCGCTTGCGATCAGGCGGCTGTGCAAAAACGATGCATCCGGAGCGGAAGCACGCGGCGTGTACCATGTGCGCATGACCTATCGCCTCGCCATGTTCGATTTCGACGGCACGCTCGCCGACTCGTTTCCCTTCGTCCTCACCGTCTTCAACACGATCGCCGACCAGCACGGCTTTCGCCGTATCGACGTCGCGCGCGCGGACGAACTGCGCCACCTCCACGTGCGCCAGATGATGGACCACGTCGGCATGCCGGCCTGGAAGCTGCCGCTCGCGTCGAAGACCTTCATCGCGATGATGCGCGCCAGCGCCCACGCGATTCCTTTGTTCGACGGCATCGCGGACGCGCTGCGCCACCTGCACGACCGGGGCGTGGTGCTCGCCGTCGTCTCGTCGAATGCCGAGCACAACGTGCGCGCGGTGCTGGGACCCGAGCTGGCGGCGCTGATCCGGCGCTTCGAATGCGGCATGTCCGTGTTCGGCAAGGCAAGCCGCATCCGGGCCGTGCTCAAGGCCTGCGGCGTGGCGCCGGCGGATGCCATCTACATCGGCGACCAGGCGACGGATGCGGAGGCGGCGCAAAAAGCCGGCGTGGCGTTCGGCGCCGTCCACTGGGGCATTGCCACGATCGAAGCGCTGCGCGCGGAGGCGTGCGCCACTGAATTCGTGACACCGGCGGCGTTATGCCGGATCGCACCGTCTCCATAAGCAAGCAGGCCGGGCACCTCGTGCCGCGCGAAGGCAGGCATCACGCAAACGTTACGCTTGGGCACAGCGTGCCCAAGCTACGTTGCATGTAAATAGTTCGCATGCTAAACTTTCGCATATCAACAGTGAACAAGAAAAGTATTTACGAGGATCAACATGCGACTCACCGACCAGACCCTGAGCAGTCTCACCGCCGCGCTGACCCACGCGTCGCGCGCCTACCGTGCCGCTGCCGACAAGGTCGCATCCGACTTCGGCCTGTCCCAGGCGACCGGGCTGCCGGTGCTGGTCATCCACCGCTTCGGCGAGAACGGCGTGCGGCCGGGCATCCTGGCCGAGACGCTGAGCCTGGAAGCGTCGTCGCTCGTGCGCGTCGTCGACCACCTGATCGGATCGGGCCTCGTCGAGCGCCATGAAGATCCGCAGGACCGCCGCGCCAAGATCCTGCGCCTGACCGACGAGGGCCTCAAGACCGCCCACCAGATGGACCAGGCGCTGACGCCCTTCCGCCGCAAGCTGTTCGGGCAGTTCGATGCGGCCGATGTCGAGGCCACGCTGCGCGTCCTGTCCGGCCTGCCGACGGCCATCGCCACCATCCAGGGTGCGTGAACATGCCAACCCGGTCGGAGATCCTGTTCTCCGTCAAGTCATTCGCGGCAGCGATGCTCTCGGTCTATGTATCGATGCGCATCGGACTGCCGCGACCGTTTTGGGCCATGATGACGGCCTATATCTGCGCCGCGCCGTTCGCCGGCCCCGTCCGCTCCAAGGGGCTGTATCGCGCGGGCGGCACGGTGCTGGGCGCCATCGTCGTCACGTTCCTCGTGCCGCGGCTGATCAACTCGCCCGAACTGCTGTCGCTGGCGCTGGCGCTGTGGATCGCCGGCTGCTTGTATGTGTCGCTGCTCGACCGCACGCCGCGCTCGTACATGCTGATGCTGGGCGGGTATACGGCCGGCCTCATCGCCTTCCCCGCCGTCAATGAGCCGGCCGCCATCTTCGACATCGCCCTCGCGCGCGTGGAGGAGATCCTGCTCGGCATCACGTGCGCTACCGTCGTGCACAGCCTCGTGCTGCCGCAGCCGTTCGGTCCGATGCTGGTGGCGCGCCTGGACAATGCCGTGCGCGACGCCCAGCACTGGATCCGCGACGCACTGAATCCGGCCGGCGACGCCCGCAGTGCCGGCGACCGGCGCAAGCTCGCGGGCGACATCACGGAAATGCGCCTGATGACCACGCACCTGCCGTTCGACACATCGCACCTGCGCTGGACGGAGAAGGCGGTGAATGCGCTGCAGGAACGCCTGGCCGCGTTCGTGCCGATCGTCTCCGGCGTCGAAGACCGCCTGACGGCGTTGCGCGACCTGGGCGCCACCGAGGTATCGGAACGGTGGCACGCGCTGCTGCGCGACGTCGTCGCCCTCACCGGGAGCCCGAAGGACGTGGCCATCGATGCGCAGGGCGCCGCGCTGCGCCAGCGCATCGACGCCCTTGAACCGAAGGTCGACGAGACGCTGGGCTGGACCGGCATGATCGAAGTGAACCTGGCCGCGCGCCTGCGGCGCCTGATCGAGATCTGCGTCGAGACGCGCGCGCTGCGCCAGCACATCGACGCGGGCGTGCACGGGCGCCTGCCCGAGGCCGTACGCCACCTGCCGGGCGTGCCGGTGAGCGCGCTGCACCTGGACCGCGGCATGGCCGCGCTGTCCGCCTTCGCCGCCGCGGTCGCCGTGCTGGCCTGCTGCGCGTTCTGGATCCTGACCGGCTGGCCGGCCGGCCCCGCCGCCCCGATGATGACGGCCGTGCTGTGCTGTTTCTTCTCCACGCAGGACGACCCGGTCCCGTTCATCAAGACCTTCATGTGGTACTCGATCTACGCGATCCCGCTGTCGGCCCTGTACCTGCTGGGCATCCTGCCGGCCGTGCACAACTTCGAGTCGCTCGTGCTCGCGTGCGCCCCGACCTTCCTCGCGCTGGGCGTCTTCCTCGCGCGTCCCTCGACGTTCGGGCGCGCGATGCCCTTCCTGTTCGCGATCTGTGGCACGCTGGCCATGGTCGACACGCACAACGCCGACATGGTGTCCTTCGTGAACAGCACGCTGGCGCAGGTGGTCGGCTACATCGCGGCCGCCGTCACGACGAGCGTGTTCCGCCGCGTGGGCGCCGGCTGGACGGCGCGCCGCCTGCTCAAGGCCGGTTGGAGCGAACTGTCGCGCATGGGCAAAGGCGAGCGCGTGCCGTCGCTGCCGGAATTCTCGGCCAGGATGGTCGACCGCGTGGGGCAGCTGACCCCGCGCCTGGCATTGGCCGGCAAGGACCAGGACCTGCAGGCCGTCGACGCCCTGCGCGACCTGCGCATCGGCCTGAACATGACCCTGTTGCAAAGCGTGCGCGCCCGGCTGGGCCGCGGCGAAGCGGCCGTTGGCCCGCTGATGAAGCAGCTGTCGCGCCATTTCGCGCTGCGCCCCAGGGTCGACGCCGGCTGCGAACGCAGCCTGCTGGACACGCTCGACAACGCCCTGCGCGCCATCTGCGCCGGCGAACGCGACGCGGCCCAGCGCGAGGCGCTCGCTGCCCTCACCGGCATGCGGCGCGACCTGTTTCCCAAGGCGGCGGCATATCAGCCGTCGCTTGCAACTGCAATCTGAAAGGAGATCCGATGATCGGCGAAGTCAGCATCTACGGCCTCTACGTTCCTCCGCTCCTGCTGCTCACGCTGGCGGCACTGGTGGTCTCGCGGCTCATCAACCTGGTCCTGGCGAAGACGGGCTTTTATCGCGTCGTCTGGCACCCGGCCCTGTTCGATTTTTCCCTGTTCGTCATCGTGCTCGGCGCACTGACGTATTACACACGCAACTGGTCCTGAGATGGCTATGAAAACTATTTTGTCGACAATTGGCCGGGTAACAATCACGGCGGCGGTGACCGCGGGCGCGGTCTACGCGGGCTGGCAGCTATGGCGCCATTACGAGGTCGAGCCCTGGACGCGCGACGGCCGCGTGAAAGCCTATGTCGTGCAGGTCGCGCCCGACGTGACGGGCCAGGTGACCAAGGTCTACGTGCACGACAACCAGCAGGTGAAGGCCGGCGAGGCACTGTTCGACATCGACCGCGCCCGTTTCGAACTCGCCTTGCGCCAGAGCGAAGCCCAGGTGACGGCAGCCCAGGCCGCGCTGGCCCAGGCGCTGCGCGAGAACCAGCGTAACACCCAGCTCGACGACCTCGTGTCGCAGGAAACCCGGGAACAAGGGCAGACCCGCACCGACCAGGCCCGCGCCACGCTGGCCCAGGCCATCGTCAACCGCGACACCGCCAAGCTGAACCTCGAACGCACGCGCGTCGTGTCCAGCGTGAACGGCATCGTGACGAACCTCGACCTGCGCGAAGGCGCGTACGCCACGGCGGGGCATCCGGTGATGGCCGTCGTCGACAGCGGCTCGTTCTACGTCGAAGGCTATTTCGAAGAGACCAAGCTGCCCGGCATCCAGCTCGGCGACCAGGTCGACGTGACGGTGATGGGCACGCGCCAGCCGATCCGCGGCCACGTGGAGAGCTTCGCCGAAGGCATCACCGACCGCGACCGCAGCACCGGCGCCAACATGCTGCCGAACGTGAACCCGACCTTCAACTGGGTCCGCCTCGCGCAGCGCGTGCCGGTGCGGATCGCCATCGACCAGGTGCCGGCCACCGTGCGCCTCGTCGCCGGGCAGACGGCGACGGTGAAGGTGTTGCCGGCTTTGGCCAAACCTTTGGCCAAGCCTGCGGCCAAGGCAGTGGCTGCCGTTCCCGCCGCGACTACCACGCATAAATCGTCATGAACCGCTACCGATCCTCCGTCAAGAAAGTCTTCACGCTGTCGCTGCTGGCGGCCGCGCTCGCCGCCTGCACGACGGTGGGCCCCGACTACCACGTGCCGAAAGAGGCCGTGATCAAGCGCGACGCGGCCAACGCCCCGTTCATGGGCGCGGCCGAGCAGTCCTTCAAATCCGAACCGCTCCCGGCCGACTGGTGGCGCCTGTACCAGGACCCGCTGCTCGACAAGCTGGTCGCCAAGGCCTTCGCCAACAATGCCGACCTGCGCGTGGCCGCCGCCAACCTGCAACGCGCGCATGGCGTGCTGGAAGAGGTCGAGGAAAAGAAGCGCCCCGAAGTCGAGATGAGCGCCGCCCCGCAATACGGCCGGATCGCCGGCGCCCAGCTGGGCATCCCGGAACAACTGCCTACCGACGGCCTGTACGACGCCGACGTCAAGATCGGCTACACGCTCGACCTGTGGGGCCGCATCCGCCGCGCCGTCGAAGCGTCGGAAGCGGACGTCGAAGCCGCGCAGGCGGCCAGCGACCTCACGCACGTGATCGTCGCGGCCGACACGACCCGCGCCTATGCGGAAGCGTGTTCGGCCGGCTACCAGCTGAAAGTGGCGCAGGATTCCGTCGATCTGCAGCGGAAGTTCGTGAATCTCACGGCCGAACGCGTCAAGCGCGGCCGCGGCATCGCCATCGACACCACCCGTGCACAAGCCCAGCTCGACCAGCTGCGCGCCAACCTGCCGCCGCTGGAAGCGCGCCGCCGCACGGCGCTGTACCGTCTGGCTGTTTTGACAGGTGAAGTGCCGAGCCAGTTCCCGGCCGAGGTCGCGCAATGTTCGACGCCGCCACGCGTGGCCGCGACGATCCCCGTTGGCGACGGTGCCGCCCTGCTGCGCCGCCGCCCCGACGTGCGCCAGGCCGAGCGCCAGCTGGCCGGCGCCACCGCGCGCATCGGCGTCGCGACGGCCGAGCTGTACCCGAACATCAACCTGGGCGCGTCGGTCGGCATGATCGGCATGATGAACCAGTTCAACGATGCGAACACGTGGAAGTTCAGCCTCGGCCCGCTGATCTCGTGGAGCCTGCCGGCGACCAGCTCCGCCCGCTCGCACATCGCGCAGGCCAAGGCCAGCACGGCCGGTGCGCTGGCCCGTTTCGACTCGGTCGTGCTGAACGCACTGCGCGAGACGGAAAGCGCGCTGACCGTCTACGCCCGCGAGCTCGACCGCAACGCCGCCCTGCGCGCCGCACGCGACCAGAGCGCGCTGGCGTCGCGCCAGTCGGCCAGGCTGTACCAGTTCGGCCGCACGGACTTCCTGTCCCAGCTCGACGCGGACCGCACGCTGGCCAGCGCCGAGAGCGTCCTCGCGGCATCCGACGCGCAGCTGGCGGCGGATCAGGTGCAGCTGTTCCTGGCGCTGGGCGGCGGATGGGAAAACACGCACGCGCAGCATGGCGGCGAGCATGTCGCGCAGGCGCATCACAAGGAGTGACGCGCCTGGCGTTCACAACAATTTATCGAGCGTGATCGGCAGATCCCGCACCCGCTTGCCCGTCGCGTGGAACACGGCATTCGCGATGGCGGCGCCCACGCCCGTGATGCCGATCTCGCCGATGCCCTTGGCGCCCAGCGGGTTCACGTGCGGGTCGTCCTCGTCGACGATCTGCACGTCGATCGCCCGGATGTCGGCATTCGTCGGGACGTGGTACTCGGCCAGGTTGCCGTTCACCGCGCGGCCTGCGCGCTTGTCGATCAGCGTCTCTTCGAACAGCGCCAGGCCGATCCCCCAGACGATGCCGCCCATCAGCTGGCTGTAGCCCGTCTTTTCGTTCATCAGCTTGCCGACGCCATAGACGCCCACGACGCGCGGCACGCGGATCTCGCCCAGGTCCTCGTCCACCGTCACCTCGACGAACACGGCGCCGAACGCGTGCATTGAATACTTTTGCTTCTCGTCGCCGGGCTCGGCCTTCGCCGTCACCTCCACGGGACCGCCGTGGCGTGCGGCGATGGCCTGCATCGCTACACGCCGCGCCGGATCGGCCAGCAGATAGAGCTCGCCACCATCCGACGTCGAATCCACGCCTACCTGGTCGGCCGTCGCGCCGAACAACGGCGAGCGTTCATCGGCCGCAGCAATGCCGAGCAGCTTCAGGCGCAACGCCTTCCCCGCCGCCTGCACGGCCGGCGCCACGCTGGCGACCGTCGTCGATCCGCCCGAGACGGGCGCTTCGGGCATCTGCGAATTGCCCAGCTCGAAGCGCACGCGGTCGACGGGCACGCCGAGCGCATCCGCCGCTACCTGCGTCATCACGGTGTAGGTGCCGGTGCCGAGGTCCTGCGTACCGGAGCGGAACAGCGCGGTGCCGTCCGGCGTCAAGGTCGCGGAGCATTCCGCCGCCGAACGGTTCGTCGGATAACTCGCCGTCGCCATGCCCCATCCGACGAGCTTGTTCCCCTGCCGCATCGAGCGCGGCTGCGGGTTGCGGTCGCGCCAGCCGAAGCGCTCCGCGCCGATCTCGTAGCATTGGCGCAGCGATTTACTGGAAAACGGCAAGTCCTTGCCGGGATCGCGCTCCGTGTAGTTTTTCAGGCGCAGGTCGAGCGGGTCCATGTGCAGCTCGTAAGCCAGCTCGTCGATCGCGCAATCCTGGGCGTACGAGCCCGTCGCTTCCCCTGGCGCGCGCATGAACGTGGGCGTGCCGAGATTCATCCGTGCCAGCCGGTGCGACGTTTCCTGGTTCGGGCTTTCGTACATCATGCGCGTGACGAGGCCGCACGGCTCGATCCAGTCCTCGATCATCGACGTGTAGGCGATCGTATCGTGGCTGGATGCCGTCATGCGGCCGTCCGACAGCGCCGCCATGCGCATGCGCTGCTCGGTGTTCGGGCGGGTGCCGACCGGGCCGAACATCTGGTTGCGGTCCAGCGACAGTTTCACGGGACGCCCCAACTGCTTCGCGGCCATCGCGGCGAGCACCACGTGCGACCACACGGAACCCTTCGAGCCGAAGCCGCCGCCCACGTACGGACAGATCGCCGTGACGTTCTCCGGCGGGATGTCGAAGATGCTGGCGACGATGCGCTGCACGCCCTTCATGTATTGCGTCGAGTCGTACAAGGTGAGGCGGTCGCCGTCCCACTGCGCGATCGTCGCATGCGTTTCGAGCGGATTGTGGTTTTCGATGGGCGTCGTGTAGGTGACGGCTATCCGCGCGCTGCCGGCCAGCAGCCCCGCCTGCAAATCGCCGCGCTTCGTGTCGGTCTCTTCCGTCAACACTTTTTCCGGCGGATGCACGGACGCCTTGGCCTGCTCGAAGTCGAGCACGGCCGGCTTGCGTTCGTACTCGATGCGCAGCCGGGCGCCCGCCTCGCGTGCGCGCTCGAACGTGTCGGCCACGACGACGGCGATCGGCTGGTTGTTGTAGTAGACGTCGTCTTCCTGCAGCAGGGTCAGCCTGCGCCCGATCGGCGGCTGGAGCTTGCCGTCCTTCATGTTGGGAGGAAGCCGCATGGCGTTCGCCGGGGTCAGCACGAGCAGCACGCCCGGCACCTCGCGGGCCACGCTGTCGTCGATGGAGAGCACGCGTCCGCTGGGAATCGTGCTCGTGACGAGGACCGCATGGGCCACGTTGTCGACCGGATGCTCGGCCGAATAGCGCGCCGCGCCGCTGACTTTGGCCCACGCGTCGACGCGATTGATGGGTGCGCCCGTGATCGTCATGCCATGCCTCCCATCTCGCCCGTGGCCTGACTGCCCGTCGCGATCCGCAGCGCCCGCGCGACCGCGCGCCGCGCCAGTTCGACCTTGAACGCGTTGTGCGCATGCGGTTGCGCGCCGGCGACGGCGTCCGCCCCGACCTTGCCCAGCACGTCGTCCGTGAGCGCGCCCAGCGACTGGCCGCGCAATCTCTGTTCCGCACCCAGCGCCCGCCAGGGTTTATGGGCCACGCCGCCCAGCACGATGCGCAGGTCGCGAATGATGTCGCCGTCCACGTCGACGGCCGCCGCCACCGACACGAGCGCGAACGCATAGCTGGCCCGGTCGCGTACCTTCAGGTAGTGCGCATGCCGGGAAAACGGCGTCGGCGGCAATTCCACCGCCGTGATCAGTTCGCCAGGGCGGATCACCGTGTCGTCCTGCGGGCGGTCTTCCGGCAGCCGGTGGAACTCGGCGACGGGCACCTGCCGCGCGCCGTCCGGCCCCTGCAGGTGGATGACCGCGTCGAGCGCGACAAGGGCAACGCTCATGTCGGACGGATTGGTCGCGATGCAGTGCGGGCTCGCGCCCAGGATCGCGTGGATGCGGTTGTGGCCGTCGATGGCGTCGCAGCCCGAGCCGGGATCGCGCTTGTTACAGTGGGAGAAAGCGGGATCGGTGAAGTAATAACAGCGCGTGCGCTGCAGCAGGTTGCCGCCCACGGTCGCCATGTTGCGCAGTTGGGGCGACGCGCCGTTCAGCAGCGCCTCCGACAGCAGGCGGTAGCGCTGGCGCACGAGCGGATGGTTCGCGGCCGCCGTGTTGCTGGCCATGGCACCGATGCGCAGGCCGCCGCCCGGCAGCTCGTCGATGCCGGCCAGCGCCAGCCGGCTCACGTCGATCAGGCGGACGGGTTTCTCGATGCCGCTCTTGTACAGGTCGAGCAGGTTGGTGCCGCCGCCGATGTATTTCGCACCCGGCTGGCGCGCGAGCTCGAGCGCGTGATTCACATCCCTGGCACGGTCGTAGAAGATCGATTGCATGCACGTCCCCCTACGCCTGGCGCAAGACCACGCTGTGGATGGCCTTGACGATGTTGGGATAGGCGCCGCAGCGGCACAGGTTGCCGCTCATGCGCTCGCGGATCTCGTCTTCGGACAGCGCCCCCGGCGCCAGCTGGTCGCCTTCGGTCAGCATGCTGGCCTGCCTTGCCTTCACTTCATCCAGCAGCGCCACCGCCGAACACACCTGTCCCGGCGTGCAATAGCCGCACTGGAAGCCGTCGCAATCCATGAACGCCTGCTGCATCGGATGCGGCTGCCCGCTCTGGGCGAGCCCCTCCACGGTCGTGATCTCGCGGCCGTCATGCATCATCGCCAGCGTGAGGCAGGCGTTGATGCGCTGGCCGTCCACGAGGACCGTGCAGGCCCCGCACTGGCCGCGGTCGCAGCCCTTCTTGGTGCCGGTCAGGCCCAGCACGTCGCGCAGTGCGTCCAGCAGGGTCACGCGGGGCTCGATCGTCAGGTTGTGCTCGGCGCCATTGATCCGCAAGGTGAGCGGTTGCGGCGGCGCATGGACCAACGTCGCGCCCTGCGCACGCTGCTCCGATAGACTCTGGTCATCGTCTGGCATGACTTTGCTCGCTTTCGAAGATGGATTGCCTGATTCATCATCTCCGAAATCAAAAAATCGCGGAGCGCGCGAGAAGCGTGCCGTTGCGGCAAGTGTTTGAAGCGCTCTATACTCGCGCAGTGATGCACAGAAGCATCAGCAACCCGGAAATGACCATGCGCTCCACCTTGCTCCTGTTGACACCGCTCTTGCTGCTGGCCGGCTGCGTCAACGAATCGGCCAGCTACACGATCGACAGCAACGACCACGCCCTGACCGTGGTTGTCACACAGGATTATTTCTGGAGCAAACAGGTGGGCCTGCGGGTGATCGCATCGCGCCTGCCGGACTGTCAGCGCCAGTTCGACCTCGGCAAGACGCCACTGGCCGACCTGAACGTCGAGCTGTTCTCCACGGGCGACGAGACCTTTTTGCTGCGCGCGGGCGACGCGATGTGGCAACTGGAAACCCGTACCTGCAGCCAGTTGCCGGAACCGTCGGACAATGTGCAGGCCCAGCCGATCGGCGTGTTCCACATGGATGCGAAAAAGAAGCTCGTGTTCGAGCCGGCGGAAGGCTCGGTGGCGGCCACGCGCTAGTCCCGCCTCGCTGGATAGCGCTCACACCCGCCGGCGACCAGCCGGTCATCCGCCCCCAGCCCGGATCAGTGCTGCCCGGTCAGCTGGCGCAGCCGCGCGATTTCGGCCGTGCGCCCCAGCCGGTCGAGCGCCTGCTCGAGCAGGGTGCGGTCGCCGTCACGCAGCATCGTCCATTGCGTGAAATATTCGTGCACGGTGCGCCAGGGCGGAAACTCGGGCGGCATGCTGCGCCAGGCGCTGCCGGTGTGGAGGAAGTACAGGACGGCGCAGAACACATCGTACAGATCGTGCTTGCGCGGCCGGGTCTTGCGGCGGGCCGCTTCCAGCATTTCACGCACGGTCTCGAACTGTTCACGCGGTACATCGCTTGGAAAGGTTTGCCTGGCCATGTCGATCGCCTCAAATTCACTTGGAGACACATGATCCGGAACAGGTTCCCGGTCATCGACGGGGCGTAGCGCATTGTCGCGACGGATTCGAACACGGCGCCCAGTAAATACAGTCTAGCAGCGTGTTCGGAATCATGGCGCCTTTTTTTTGCGGCGCCATGCGTGCGGGGTCGGGCAGGCCGTCAGTCGCGGGCCAGCGCCAGGAACTCGGTGCGCAGCGCCAGGTTCGGCTGCAGTTCGCCCAGGAGGGTCGACGTGATGGTTTCCTCGCCCGGCGTGCGGATGCCGCGGCTTTCCATGCACATGTGGCGGCACTTGATGACCACGCCCACGGCCTTCGGTTCCAGCACTTCCATCAGCGTGTTGGCGATCTGGACCGTCAAGCGTTCCTGCACCTGCAGGCGCTTGGAGAACACGTCGACGAGGCGCGTCAGCTTCGACAGCCCGACGATCTTGCCGTTCGGCAGATAGCCCACCGTCGCCTTGCCGAAGAACGGCGCCAGGTGGTGTTCGCAATGGCTGTAGACCGGAATGCCGCGCACGACGATCAATTCGTTGTATTCCTCGGCGCCGTCTTCGAACGCCTTGAGGATCTCGACCGGATCCTGGTCGTAGCCGGAAGTCCAGTGTTTCCAGGCCTTGGCGACACGCGCGGGCGTCTCGTGCAGGCCGGAGCGGTTGGGATCTTCGCCAAGGCTTACCAGCAGGCGGCGCCAGTCGTTCTCGGTGAAGACTTCTTTGTCAGACATGGTTAACCCTAAAATTTTCGATTGCCGAGAGTATATAGAAAATGAAGCGGATCCACAGATGACGGCGGCTTCCTTGCGCAAACCGAAAGCCGGACTGTGGCGGATGCGCTAGCGTAGTCGACGTCCTTGTCACTGCGCGGAGAACAGCCATGCTTGGGAGCACCGTCCTGGAAGTCGCGATCGGCCTGACATTTTGTTACGGCACGGTCGCCCTGATCGTCAGCACCTTGCAGGAAGCGCTGGCCGCGGCGTTCCGGCTGCGTGCCAACACCCTGCTGGCGGGCGTCAAGAGCATGCTCAACGACTCCCGCTTCGACGGGCTGGCGCGTGCCGTCTACCAGCATCCGCTCGTCAACCCGCATGCGGACGGCACGCAGCCGAGCGAACGGGACATGCGTACGCGGCCATCGTACATCGAACCGGCGCATTTTGCGATTGCGCTGGTGGACAGCCTGTGGAAAGTGCCGGGCGACTTCGCCCAGCTCGGCAACGCCATCGAGACGATTCCCGATGCGCAGGTCCGGCAGGTGATGCGCGGGCTGTACGGGCGGGCGCGCGACCTGCAGCAATTCCAGGACATGCTGGCCGGCTGGTTCGACAACGCGATGGCGCGCATGTCCGGCGCCTATAAACGGCGCCAGATGCTGATTTCCCTGCTGCTGGCGCTGCTGCTGGCGATCCTGTTCAACATCGACAGCATCCACCTGTTCCGCACGTTGTGGCAGCAGCCGGCCCTTGCGGCCCATCTCCATGACGCGCCCGGCGCGCTCGACCCGGCCGTGTTCGACGCCATGATGGCGCTGCCGATCGGCTGGACGCGGTTCCCTCCGGTAGCCAATGCCGATTTCGCGCTGCAGGTCGCCGGCTGGATCGTCACGGCGTCGACCGCGCTGTTCGGCGCCCCCTTCTGGTTCGACCTGATGCAGCGCGTCGTCCGCATGCGCAGCACGGGCGCGCGGCCGGAAGAGACGCCGCTGGCGCTGCGCGTGGAGGGCAAGGTCGCAGCTACGCCCGTACCGTAAGCGGGCCGGCCGTCAGCGGCCGGGCGGACGGTGGCTGTCGACCAGCACGCTCGAGATCGACACGTGCGGCACGCGCTCCGGCCACTCGTCGCCCGGTCCGAACCAGCGCGCCTCGCTGATCTCGTTGGGATCGGTACGGATCTCGCCGTCCAGGTAATCGGCCGTGAACGCGATCATCAGCGAGTGCGGGAACGGCCACGACTGGCTGCCGAAATAGCGCAGGTTGTGCACGCGCAGGCCCACTTCCTCGAACACTTCGCGGTGCACGGCTTCCTCGATCGTCTCGCCCGCTTCCAGGAAGCCGGCCAGCGGCACGAAGCGTTTGACGGCGGACTGCGTGTGCAGCGCCAGCAGCACCTTGTCACCATTGCGGATCAGGACCATCATCGCCGGCGAAATGCGCGGATAGGCCATATGGCCGCAGTTCACGCACTTGAAGCAGCGCTCGCCCGCCGCCAGCACGGTGCCGCTGCCGCAGGCGCCGCAGAAGCGGTGCGTGCGTGCCCATTCGGCGATCTGGCAGGCGCGCGCGGCCACGCCGAGGTGGCCTTCGTCGAACTCGCCGAACAGCGAACGCAGCCCGCGCCAGGCGTAGCCGGGCGGTGCCAGTGCTTCGTCGTCGACCCAGGCGGTCTGGCAATAACGGTCATCCAGCAGGCCCACCGGCTGCAGGCGCGGCGGGTCGAGCGCGAGGCTGCGTAGCGCGGCCTCGTCGGGCAGGCCGAGGTCGGCCTCGCGCACGAGCAGCCGCCCGCCATGGAAGACGAAGGACAGCGGTGCGGCATCCTGCTGCGGAGCCATCAGGGGCGTGAACGAGGCGGGCGTCTGGAGCATGAGGAATCCGTCATCAAGGGCACTGCCGTCGATGATACCGTCTTTCGCCGTACCGTTCAGGCCGCCATCGACATCCAACGACCGCGCGAATGGATGAACTAATCCAGCTCATCGTGCTCCAAGCCTCAGCAGGACCGCAGCGCAACCCAACGCGGAGGTAACGATGACCGATGTTCCCGTCGTGCTCGGTATTAACCGGACCCAGGACGCCAGTGCCTGCCTGATGCAGGGCTCGCGGCTGGTGTGGGCGATCCAGAAGGAGCGGCTCACGCGGCACAAGCACCATTGGGGCCGGCCGGGCGACGTGCGCGACCGTTACGGACCGCGCCTGCCATGGCCGGAGCGGCCCATCGACATCGTGGTCGAATGCTTCTCGTGCGACGACGAAGCGCGCCACCAGGCCCGGTACGACGCGGAACTGGGCGCGACGCTGCGCCTTGCCCCCGACTGCCGGCATGTGCGCATCTCGCACCACCTGGCGCACCTGTACAGCGTGTTCCACCCGTCGCCGTTCCGCGAGGCCGCCGCCATGGTCATCGACGGCCAGGGCAGCCCCGTCGCGGACCTGACCGACCACTGGAGCGGCGCGGCGTACGTGCCGGGCGACTGGCGCGAAGTCGCCTCGTTCTACCGCGCCGACCGCGAACGCGTGCACTGCATCGGCAAGCACCTGTGGGACCGGGACCACATGCGCCTCGTCGGACTCGGCATGTTTTATTTCCTGCTGACGCAAGCCATCTTCCCCGGCGAAGGCAACGAAGGCAAGGTGATGGGGCTCGCCCCGCACGGCCGGCCGCATGCACTGGGCCTGCCGCCACTGGCCGTCGAAGGCGGGCAGGTGACGTTGCCGCCGGCCTGGCGCGACATCCTGCGCGACCACGAACGATTCCGCTACGGCCAGCCGGGCGTCGCCTTCGCCGACTGCGCCAACCTGGCGGCGGCGGGCCAGCGTGCGTTCGAGGATGCCATCGTGGCCGTGGCCCGCTGGCTGCATGCGGAGACCGGGCTGGACAACCTGTGCTTCGCCGGCGGCACGGCGCTGAACTGTTCGGCCAACGAACGCCTGCTGCGCGAAACGCCGTTCAAGCAGGTCTTCATTCCGCCCGCGCCGGGCGATGCGGGCACCGCGCTGGGCTGTGCGCTGTACGGCCTCGCGGAACTGGCCGGCGCCGGCTGCGCCTACCGCTGGACCCACGACTACCTCGGGCCCCTGCCGCGGCACCACGACATCGAAGCCGCCCTGGCAGACCGGGACGATCTGCACATCGTCCACCTCGCGGACACCGACGCCATGTGCAGCCACATGCTCGACCTGCTGTGCCGGGGCCGCGTCCTCGCCCTGTACCAGGAAGGCAGCGAATTCGGACCGCGCGCCCTGGGCCACCGCAGCATCCTGGCCGATCCGCGCCAGGCCGAAGTCCGAGACTGGATCAATGCGCGCGTCAAGCAGCGCGAGTGGTTCCGTCCGCTGGCACCCGTCGTGCTCGCCGAACGGGCCGGGGAATACTTCGACCTGCCGCGTCCCTCGCCCTTCATGCAGTTCGCCGCACCGGTCCGGCCGGACAGGATCGCACAGGTACCGGCCATCACCCACGTGGACGGCAGCGCGCGCCTGCAGACCGTCGGCCCGGACGATGACCCGCTGCTGCGCCGCCTGCTGACGGGCTTCGATGCGCGCACGGGCGTGCCGGTCCTGCTGAACACGTCGTTCAACGGCAAGGACGAACCGATCGTGGAAACGCCGGAGGAAGCGCTTGCCTCGTTCCGCCGCATGCCGCTGCACGCCCTCGCGATACCGCCCTTTCTCGTGACCAAACGGATCGAACCGGAGCTGCCCGCATGATCCGTGCGTATCCAGGACGGGCCAGCGTGCTGCCCGGCGCCACGCTGCAGCTGCACGTGTCGACCGACAGCCGCCGTTTCCGCGTCACGTTCTACCGCTGGAGCGACGGACCGGTCGAGATGCTGCGCAGCGACTGGCTGCCCGGCGCATGGGCGGCCGATGCCGCGCCGGACGCGGACTGGAACTGGCCGGCCTATCCCTTTCCGATCCCCCCGGACTGGCCCTCGGCCGTGGTCATCGCCGACCTCGAAGAAGAAGGACGCAAGACCACGTTCGACCTCGCCCGCGGCCACGGGGCCGCCCTGTTCGTCGTGCTGGCACGGCCTGGAGAACGCGGCATGCCCGGCGGTCTGCTCTACAAACTGCCGCTGGCCACGTACCACGCCTATAACGCCAGCGGCGGCGGCTGCTTCTACGTCCACCCGCCGCGTTCGATCGAGCCGCCGGGCGCGCGCGTCTCGCTGCGCCGTCCCGGCGGCGGCATCGGCGGGCCCGTATGGTGCGCCGCCGACCATTACGACACCGCATCGCCCCGCCAGACCTTCGCCCACTGGGACGCGCGCTTCATCCGCTGGCTGGCACGCAATGGCTACCGCGCCGACTTCTGCACGGACCTCGACATCCACGCCGACCCGGCGCTGCTCGCGGGCTACCGCCTCCTGGTCGCGGCCGGCCATGACGAATACTGGAGCACGACGACACGCGATGCCGTCGAGGACTTCGTCGCCCGCGGCGGCAATCTCGCTTTCTTCGCCGGCAATGTGTGCTGGTGGCGCATCCACGTCGTCGCTGACGGGACGGCCATCGTCTGCCACCAGGGCGGCCCGCATGGCGCCCGCGACCAGTGGTGGTCACCCCGCGGCGCGGCGCGTCCCGAAGACAGCTTGAGCGGCGCCAGCTACCGGCATGGCGGCGGCTCGTGGGATGGTCCGCGCAGGTCCGGCGGCTATCGTGTCCAGCAGCCCGATCACTGGATCTTCACGGAGACCGGCCTGGCGCGCGGCGACGCGCTCGGACGGCATAGCTGGCCGCCGCTGGCGGGCTATGAATGCGACGGCGTTCCGCTCGACGTCTTCGATGCCGACCATGGCGCATTGCTGTCCGTCTGGGCGGACGGGGACGGTACGCCGGACGGCTATGCATTGCTGGCGGCGGCGCGCCTGGGCCCCGACTGGCAGGAATTGCCGGCACGTGCACGCCACGCGGCCGGCGAAGGCATCCACACGGCCGCCATGGGCCTGTTCACACGCAACGGCACCGTGTTTTCTGCCGGAACCACCGACTGGGCGCAAGTCCTCGACGCCGGCCGGGATCGCCAATTGGAGCGCGTCACGCGCAATGTCCTTGATGGCCTGTTGCAAAGGTAGCGCGGCAACTCAGGCGACAAAGGAGCAACAATGTACCGTCGACCACTGCTGCAGCGCCTCGATCCGCCTTCGGTCATCGTATTCCGCGCCCTTCACCTGGGTGACATGCTGTGCGCGGTGCCCGCGCTGCGCGCGCTGCGCGCCGCCGTGCCCCGTGCCCACATCGCGCTGGTGGGTTTGCCGTGGGCGCAGCAATTCGCAGACCGGTTCAGTGCGTACGTCGATGAATTCATCGCCTTTCCCGGCCACCCTTTGCTGCCCGAGCAACCGGTACGGCAGGAGGCGCTCGCGCGTTTCTACAACAGTCTCTGCACCCGCCAGTTCGCGCTGGCGCTCCAGTTGCACGGCAGTGGCGACGTGAGCAACGACATCGTCAGCGGCTTCGGCGCGCAGGCGATGGCCGGGTTCTGCCGTGGCGCGCCCGTCGTCCGCGACCGCACCGTCCTGTTTCCCTATCCGGAAATCGGGGCGGAGCCGGAGCGCCTCCTGTCGCTGATGGAGCAGCTGGGCGCACCATCGACCGGCGTCCACCTGGAATTTCCGCTGTCGCACGACGACGAAGACGAGTGGCGCGCAAGCGGCCTCGGCACCGCACTCACGCCCGGCGCCTACGTGTGCATCCACCCGGGCGCGCGCAAGCGGGACAAATGCTGGCCGGCGGCCTTGTTTGCGGAGGTCGGCGACCGCCTCGCCGCCGAGTTCGGCCTCAAGGTGGTGTTGACGGGATCGGCCGAGGAAGCGGACCTGACGGCCGACGTGGCGTCCCGCATGCACCACCCGCCGCTCGACGCCGCCGCGCCCATCTCGATCGGTGCGATGTCCGTCCTGATGCGTGATGCCAGGCTCTTGCTCTGCAACGACACGGGCGTGTCCCACATCGCGGCCGGCCTCAGGCTCAAAAGCGTCGTCGTGTTCAGCAAGGCCGACATTGCCCGCTGGGCGCCGCTCGACCGCCACACGCACCGCTGCATCTGGGATCCCGGTGCGGAGCGCGCCCAGGTGGTGCTGCAACATGCACGCGCATTGCTGGCCGGCACGGCGCCGAGCCGCCAGCGCAGTGTCGGCATGTGGCCTTACTGGTGACTATTGATGAGCCAATGCCGCATGGGCCAGCGCCTCCACCTCGTCGATGCCGACATCGGCGACGAAGCTCACATCGTGCGGACAGCGCGCTCGCAGATTGTCCTGATCGCAAACAGGGCAGCGTGTCCGCACCGACATGGCCGCATGCAGGGTCGAGGGCCGCAACGGCATTCCGTCGATCAAATTCGTCAGCCAGAAGATGCCGACACTCGGCACACGGAGCGCCAGGCCCAGGTGCAGCGGGCCGGTGTCGTTCGACACGAGCAGCGCGGCGCGCGCCAGCAGGCCGCACAGCCCGCCCAGGCTCAGCCGGCCTGCGAGTGCGACGGCCGGCGCGTGCATGCGCGCCACGACCTCGTGCACAAGATCCACTTCGTCCGGCGAACCGTTGACGGCGACACAGGCCCCGTCCTGCGCGAGCCGGTCGCCCAGCGCCGCGAACGATGGCGCCGGCCAGCAGCGCCGCGGATCGGTCGACCCCGGCTGCAGCACGATGAGCCGCTTACCGGCCAGCCCGGGCATGATCGCCGCGGCCTCGTGCCGGTCGGCTTCCGTGAGCGCGAGTTCCGGTTGCGCGTCAAGCGGCCACTGGATCTCCGCGCCGGCCAGGCCCGCGATCTCGAGCAAGGCCAGCCTGCGCGGGCTGGGCTGGCGAAACGGCACCCAGCGATCGAGCAAGGGCACACCCGGCGCGCAGGCCCCCGCCGTCAGCCGTGCACCGAAGCGCAACAGGAATGGATTCGAATGACGCCCTCCGCCATGCATCTGCAGTGCGAGATCGAAACGCTCGGCGCGCAGCGCGTCGACGAAGCGCTCGACCTCGTCTTTCGAAGTCTCGTGTGCGCCGACGCCTTGCACGGGCGGCACCTCGACAACCCGGTCGACCGGCCCCGGCCTCCCGTGCAGGAACGCACGATGCCAGGCTTTTCCCGCCAGGACCAGTTCGGCCCCGGGATACGCCTGCTTTAACGCGTGCAGGGCCGGCAGCGCGAACACGAAGTCGCCCACTGCGCCCGGCCGCAGCACGACGATCTTGCGCACATCGTGGACACGCATGTCGTGGACACGCACATCGTGGACACGCACATCGTGGACACGCATGTCGTCTACACGCATGTCGTCTATACGCATGTCGTCTACACGCATGTCGTCTACACGCATGTCATCGAGACGGTCACTCGCCGGTCGCATCGTGCGGCTCGTCGTGCGGCTCATCGTGTGGCTCATCGTGTGGCTCATCGTGTGGCTCATCGTGTGGCTCATCGTGTGGCTCACTGAGCGGCAACACATACGGCGCATCGATGGCCCGTGCCGTGATGGTCGTCGGCAGTTCCATGTGATACGCGCCAGACGGAAATATCGCGCAGCCGCCGTACAGCGCCATCACACGCTGCTGGGCCAGTACATCTTCTCCGCAATGCTGGGCCGGCAGGTCGCGCCAGAAGTCGAAGCCGCCCACCGCGCGCAGCTTGGCCGTATCGAACATCACGCAGCCGCCGACCCAGGCGATCTTGTAGCGTCGCGTCGCTCCGGTCTCGTCCGCCAGGCGGGTCTGCACGTGAAAGAGGTTCGCCGCGCTGTGCAGGTGATGACGCGCCCACGCCGGGCTGCCGGGCCGCACGGTTTCCGGCATCACGGGACCGTCCCAGAATTCGATCGCTTCCTGCATCGGCCGCAACTGGCCCAGGTAGCTCAATCCATGCAGCGCACTGCCGACGAGGCCGCATTCCTCTTCCCGCAGGACGGCGTGCAGACGGGCGACGAGGTCCGGTTCGAGGATCACGTCGTCGTCGACGAACAGGCAGCACGGCGAGCGCACCTGGGCCAGCAGGAAGGCGCGCTGTTCGGCCATGCCGCGGCGGCGCGGGCGCCGGAACGTGTCGACACTGCGCCCGGTAACGCGCAGGTAGCGCAATACCGCCTGCACTTCGCCATGCGTGCAGACGCCGTCGCCATCTGACTGGTCGGCAAGCACGATGCGCAAGGCCGGCCAGGTCTGCGCACCGAGCGCCGTCAACGTGACCGCGAGCGCCGCGGGGCGGTTGCGGGTCGGGATCACGACGTCGATCGTCTCGTTCACGGCGCCGCCCTTCCATCCCCCTGCACCTGGCCGTTGAGGTACGGGTTCAGCGCGGGATCGTTGTACATCTTGAATTGACGATACAGCTTGAAATAGGCCCGTCCGGCCCGCGCTTCCGTGAGCAGCAGGTCGAGGCAGGCCATCAGGTCCTGGCGCTGCGCGAGCAGGCGGTCGAGCTTGGCGGTGCACGCGCGGATGTGGGCGTCGTCCGCATCGACGCGCTGCGTCTGCGCGCGCATGTGGTGGATCTTCAGCGCGAGGATCGACAGGCGGTCGATCATGGCGCCGGCCGTTTCGCTGGAGAGCCGCGCATCGGGTACGCAGACGACGTGGCGCAGGCCGGCCAGCAGCGCTTCGTCGATGGATTCGACCGCGTCGTTGCGTTTCTGGTTGTAGCGGTCGATCAGGCGCTTGCCGGCCGCGATCTCGGAAGGCGGCACGTCGAGCCGGCGCGCCCGGTCTTCCTCGCGCCACAGCAGGCCGTTGTAGCGGTGATTGGCGGCGATCCATTCCCATACACCAGCATCGGCGGCGACGTGCGACATCACGGGCCAATCGCGTTCGCGCAGCTGGCGGTCGTGGAACCAGACGACGGACACGGCATCGATTTCGCTTTGCATGGCAACTCCGATCCTGGGCAGACGAGCGACGTTTGCTTGGAGTACGCAGGCGTACTGGAGTTCTGCGGAATGCGCGCGGGCTTGGCACAGCGCAAACAAAAAAGGGCGGCGCCATCGGCACCGCCCTGAACGAGGAAGAAAGGATGATTACTTCAGCAGGCGCGAACGGCTGGCCACGAAGGCGATCAGGCAGGCGAGGCCGCCGATGTAGGCGATGGCGATCTGCATGCCCATGCCCTGGGCGATGGCGCCGATGACCGGCGGGCCCATCAGGCTGCCGCTGTAGGCCATGCTGGCCACGCCGGCCAATGCCGCCGGACCCTGCGCGCCCGCCGCGCTGAACACGAACGGGAACACCAGCGCCAGGCCCATGCCCGCGACGGCGAAGCCGAACAGGGCGAACCAGGCATTCGGCGACAGCACGGCGAAGAACAGGCCGGCGGCACCCAGCATCGAGCCGCTGGTGACGAGCGAACGGGCACCATAGCGCACCTTGAGCTTGTCGCCGCCGAGGCGGGCCAGCAGCATCATCACGGAGAACGACGACAGGGCCAGCGGCGCCAGGCCGTCCGACGCACCGAAGTGCTCCTTCAGGAACACGCCGCTCCAGTCGGCGATGCTGCCTTCGGCCATCGAACCGAAAAAGCCGAGTGCGCCCAGGAACAGCAGCGGGCCGCGCGGCAGCGAGAACGATTTTTTCTCGACGACTTCACCGGTGTCGTCCGCATCCAGCGACGCATGGCCATAGTAGAGGGCCAGGGCCAGCGGACCGGCCAGCATCACGAAGTGCGTGAGCGGCGCGATGTGCAGGCCGGCCATCAGGCTGCCCAGGGTCGCACCCGCCAGGCCGCCGGCGCAGCCGAGGCCGTGCAGTTTCGACAGTTCCGACTTGCCCGACTGCTTTTCGCGGCGGGTGGCGGTCGAGTTGACGGCGACGTCGAACGTGCTGGCCGTAATGCCCAGGCTCAGGACGGCCATCATCAACAGCGGCACGGTCGGTGCGCCGCCGATGGCGACCAGCACGACGAGCAGGGCCAGGCCGGAAAACAGCATGGTTTTGCGGGCGCCAAGCGAGCTCATCATGCGCGATGAAATAGGGTACGACAGAACGGCACCGAGGCCGCCGCACAGCAGCACCATCGACAACGCCGAGTGCGACACGTGCACGCGTTCGGCCATGGCCGGAATGCGGCCGGCCCACGAACCCATGATCACGCCGAATACCGTGAACAGGAGCGGCAGGGCGAACGACTGCGATTGCGCGAGCGGGAGGCTGCGGGAGCGGGCGGCAGCAGTAGCGGGCAAATGATTTTGCATTTAGTAGATGACTTTTTTTAAAAAAATGTCTGGATCAAAAAGCAAACGCCAACCGAGCGGTTGGCGCGTGGAAAGCTGATGGGAGGCAATTCTAAACGGTTTGCGAGAACTTTGCTTTGCCACTCGGAAAAAATTTTCAGCGTTGCGAGATGCCGACAAACACGGGCAGTTTGTAACCGGATGTGAACTTATAACGAGAAATAAGTGTGGGCGTTGTAAAAAATATAGTGGAGATGAAAACGATTCCAAACTAGAATGGCCGGGCCCAAAAACGGACAGGAATACCATGACGCCCTCCCCCGACATGCCCCGTACCGACTCCCGCCTCGACCTGGTCGACGCCCTGCGCGGCTTTGCCATCGTCTCGATCATGCTGCTGCATAACATCGAGCACTTCGATCTCTATTTTTCGCCGCCGGGCGAGCCGGCCTGGTTGAAAGAACTGGGACAACACATCTGGGATACGATGTTCGCCCTGTTCGGCGGCAAGTCGTATGCGATCTTCGCCCTGCTGTTCGGCCTGACGTTCCACTTGCAGGACGATGCCCGGGCCCGGCGCGGGGAGGATTTCCGGCCGCGCTTCGCGTGGCGGATGTTGCTCCTGCTCGGGTTCGGACTCGTGAATTCCGCGTTCTACGAGGGCGACATCCTCGCGATGTATGCCGTGCTCGGCCTCGTGCTGATTCCCGTCGCGCGCCTGGGCACGTGGACGGTCTTCCTGCTGGCCTGCTTCCTCAGCCTGCAGCCGGTCGCGTGGTTCGATGCGCTGGCGGCGCTGGGCAGTGCGCCGGGCAAGCTGCCCGATCCCGCCTCCTGGGCATACTTCGGCCGCGCCGAGGAATACCTGAAGCACGGCTCACTGCTCGACGTCTGGATCGGCAACCTCACGAACGGCAAGCAGGCCGTGCTGTTGTGGAGCTGGGAAATGGGCCGCCTCCTGCAGATTCCCGCGCTGTTCATGTTCGGCATGCTGGCCGGCCGCCTCCGGCTGTTTGCCGTGAATGACAGGAACATCGGCATCTGGCGCCGCGTCTTTTTCGGGGCGTTGCTGCTGCTCGGTCCGCTGATCTTCATCCAAGGGCACCTGGCGGCGTGGTTCCCCGCCGAGGCCCTGCGCCGGCCGCTGGACGCCATCGCCAAGCCGCTGCTCAACCTGGACATCATGCTGCTGCTCGTGACGGGTTTCGCCCTGCTGTACCGTCGTCCGGCCGGCGCGCGCGTGCTGGGGTCGCTCCGCTGGCTGGGAAGGATGAGCCTGACGAGCTACATGATGCAATCGATCGTCGGCACGACCCTGTACCACGGCTTCGGCTTCGGCCTGTACGAGGTCACCGGCACCGTCGCGGCGCTGTCGATCGGCATCGTGCTGGCCATGCTGCAGGGTTGCTTCAGCGCCTGGTGGCTCAAGCACCATAAGCAAGGCCCGCTGGAAGCCCTGTGGCACCGCCTGACGTGGATCGGCGCGGCGTCAACGCAAAGCCCTCAGCCCGCGACGCGCGTAAACAACCCCTCGTAGCGCAGCACGACGCCATCGCCGTCGACGTCGAGGTCGGCGGCGAATGGCCGGGACAGGCTTTCGAACCGCACCCGGTCGGGCGCCACGCGCGTGTACGCCTGCGCGACGGGCTGGACGTCGAGCTTGGGCAGGTCGACGTACGCGATGCGGATTTCCTGGCGGTCATGCAGCGCATCGCCGAGGCGCCGGATCGGCGGCGTGTTCGTGAAGGGACTGCCGGACAGGTCGACGTCCGTGCAGCCCTGCAGCGCCGGCAACGGCGCGCCGCCCGCGTCAGTCCAGTTGCCGGCCCCGTCGGCGCGCAGGCTCACGCGCCCCTTGCCCGCGACATGGACGTCAAGGCTGCGCACGCGCCAGTGCTCGTCGCAGCACAACAGATAACTGCAGGCGAACAGACGTCCGCCGGCGGGGCCGATGAGGACACCTTCCGCCGTCACGCCGGCCTCCCCGGTCTCCAGCTCGACATGCTCCAGGCCGCCACCCTGCTCCGTTGCCCAGCGATAGCTGCGTTTCACGTCGCCCTCCTTCCGTGTTCCATGCACGCCTAATGTAGCACCGGGCGGCCGTGTTGCGCGCCAGCGAAGAAGGCCTAGTCGTATCATCATGACAAGGCCCGCCGCCGCGGCGGGTTGCTGACAGGGAGACGCCGTGTTCGGTATCGATGCGCGTACGGCCCGCGTGGTGTGGACGGCCGCGCTGGTGATTGCAGGACTGTATGGTGTCTTTCTCGTGCGGACGACGCTGCTGGTGATGCTGATCGCCGTGCTGTTCAGCTACCTCATCTATCCGCTGTTCGTGCTGGCCCAGCGTGTCGTCGGCGGCCGCGTGCCGCGCACGCTCCTGCTATGCCTCGTCTACCTCGTCGTGGTCGGGCTCGTCGCGCTGGCCGTCGGGCTGTTCGGCAACACGGTGGCCGAGCAGGCCACGGCCCTGGCGCAACAGTTGCCGACCCTGCTCGATCCCGCCACGCTGGAGCGGCGCCTGCCGCTGCCCCACCTGCTCGAACCCCTGCGCGCGCGCCTGGCCGCCTTCCTGCGCGACCTGTTGCAGGGCGGCTCGGCGGAGGCGATGCCGTTCGTGCGCAACATCGGCTACGGGTTGGTGCACCTCGCCGGCAACCTGATCTACGTCATCGTCGTCCCGATCCTGAGCTTCTTGATGATTTTGCAGGCGCATGTCTTCGACGAATTGCTCGTGGCGATGCGCCACCGCCGCAACGGCGCGTTCTGGACAGACGTGCTGCACGGCCTGAACACCTTGCTGTCGAGCTATGTGCGGGCACTGGCCCTGCTGTCGCTGGCGACGCTCCTCGCCTACGGTCTCGTGCTGTCGCTGATGAGGGTGCCGTTCGCCCTGCTGCTGGCCGGCGTCGCGGCCGTGCTGGAAGTGATTCCCGTGCTGGGGCCACTCGTCGCGGCGGCGGCCATCGTCGGCGTCGCCCTGTTCAGCGGCTACGAGCACGTGGGCTGGATCATCGTCTTCATCGGCGGCTACCGCGTCTTCCAGGACTATATGTTGAGCCCCTGGCTGATGAGCGAGGGCGTGGACGTGCCGCCGATCCTCGTCGTGTTCGGCCTGCTCGCCGGCGAGGAACTGGCCGGCGTGTCCGGCATCTTCCTTTCCGTTCCCTTCCTGGCCGCGCTGCGGATGTTTGTCGTGCAAATGCGCCTGCATCGGACCAAGGTCACGACTCCGCCAACGTCCGGTGATGCAAACGTGTTGTAAACGCCACACGCTCTCCCATAATGCCGCCGTGCACAACTGATAGCGCTATCAGTCCAATTTTCACAGTTTCCCTCTGAGGGAATAGCAATCTCCCGGTCATTTCATGCAAATTGCATGAGCTACCCCCCGCACGGTTTGCTCCGCAACATGAATAACGCTTTACAAACCCGCCGCCTTATTGAAGACTTGGCAAAAATGATAGCGCTAACGGTCGCTGTGAATTGACAGAAAGAGAGACAGAATGGCATCACCAAGCGATGTATCCAATCCCTCGGGCGAAGGCCGCCGCTGGGTCATCATGGGCGTCTGCGGCTGCGGCAAGAGCACGATCGCTGCCGCCCTCGCCGCGGCGTTCGACGTCGCCTTCCTCGAGGGCGACGCGTATCACCCGGCGCCCAACGTGGTCAAGATGTCGGCCGGCGTCCCGCTGACGGACGACGACCGCGCCGGCTGGCTGCAAGCCCTGGCCAACGAGATCGGCGCCGCGCGCGAACGCGGCACGGGTGTCGTCGTGTCGTGCTCGGCGCTCAAACGCCGCTACCGCGACCTGCTGCGCCAGGCCGACCCGAACCTGCGCTTCGCCCATTTACATGGTCCGCGCGGCACGATCGCGGCGCGCATGCAGACGCGCATCGGCCACTACATGCCGATTACCCTGCTGGACAGCCAGCTGCGCGACCTCGAGCCGCTGCAGCCGGACGAGGCCGGCATCACCCTGGACATTACCCAGCCGCCAGAAACCCTGGTGGCCAGCATCATCGCATCGATCAATCACTAAGTCAGTCGTCGCACCCGGCCCAGCCGCCCATCCGAGGCGGCATGCCGACCACATGAGAATAATGGAGACTACCATGCGTACACCACTACAACGCACCCTCATCAACCTCGCCGTCGCCAGCGCCTGCGGCATGCTCGGCGCCGCCCATGCGCAGCAAGCCGAACCGGCACAACAGCCGGCGACGGATGCCCAGGCAACCCAGGCGCCTGAAGCCGCCCCCGCCGTCCCGGAAGCGAACGTCGTGCGCATTTCCGGCTCGCGCATCGCGGCCCGCGGCTTCACGCAGCCGACGCCGACGACGAGCCTGTCCAGTGCCGACCTCGAAAAGGCCGCGAAGCCGAACCTGTTCAACACGCTGGCCGAACTGCCGGCGCTGCAGGGCAGCACGGGCCGCACGACGAGCACCAACAGCACCTCGAGCGGCATCCAGGGCCTGTCCTCGCTGAGCCTGCGCGGCCTGGGCACCATCCGGACCCTGACCCTGCTCGATGGCCAGCGCGTCGTCGGCGCGAACGTCACCGGCGTCACGGACGTCAGCCAGTTCCCGCAACTGCTGGTGAAACGCGTGGATGTGGTGACGGGCGGCGCGTCGGCGTCGTACGGTTCGGATGCGGTGGGCGGTGTCGTCAACTTCATCACGGATAAAAAATTCACGGGCTTCAAGGCCAACGTCGAGGGCGGCCAGACGCGCTACCACGACGACAAGAGCGGCACCCTGCAGGCCGCCTGGGGCAAGGGCTTCATGGACGACCGCCTGCACGCGACCGTCAGCGGCGAATTCAGCAAGGAAAACGGCATCGACTCGCCGGGCTTCGGCGAAGTGGGCGCGGGTGGCCGCACGTGGTACCGCAACACGGTGTTCCAGCGCCGTCCGCTGTCGCAGACCACCGACGGCAAGCCGGAATACATGGCCATCGACCACGCCCAGCAATACCAGTATTCGAAATACGGCCTGATCACGAGCGGCCCGCTGCAGGGCACCGCGTTCGGCGACGGCGGCGTGCCGTACCAGTTCAACTACGGCTCGAACGGCGTGCCGACCGGCACCGGCCAGGTCACGAACTGCGTGAATCCGTTCTGCGTGGGCGGCGACCTCTCGGGCAGCGTGGGCGCCGGTACGAACCTCGCGATGAATTTCAAGCGACAAGTCGCCTACACGCGATTGTCGTGGGACCTCGACGCGGATAACGAGATCTATTTCACCGCGAACTATGCGCAAGTAAAATCGCACTTCTCGCCGAACCCGGGCGCGGCCAAGCAGGCCAACCTGACGATCCAGTGTGACAACCCGTTCCTGCCCGCCTCGATCGCGGCGGCCTGCGCGGCCAACAACATCAAGAGCTTCCAGTACGGCACGGCGAACGCGATCTTCCCGGAGAACATCAACGTCCACCCGACGCGCACGCAGCGCCGCTTCGTCGTGGGCGCGGACGGCAGGTTCAACCTGTTCGGCAAGGAGTGGTCGTACGACGCCTACGCGGAACACGGCGAGAACACGACCAACATCAACGTCCACGACATCACGCTGAACACGCGCTACAACAATGCGATCGACGCCGTGCGCGATGCCAGCGGCAAGATCGTCTGCCGCAACGCCGTCGCCGCCGCCAACGGTTGCGTGCCGCTGAACATCATCGGCAACAATCCGGTCGATCCGGCCGCGTGGGGCTATGTCGCGCCGGGCGCCGGCCCGATCCAGCGCACGACGCAGAGCCAGGACGTGGCCAGCGCCAACTTCAACGGCGAGATCTGGGAAGGCTGGGCGGGCCCGCTGTCGATGGCGACGGGTGCCGAATGGCGCCGCGAGAAGTACGACGTGCACGGCGATCCGTATGGCGCCGGCGTTTCCCCGGAGTCGATCGGCGGCGCAGCCTACCCCGCTGACCCGACCCTCAACAGCACGGTCGGCAACAACTGGTATGCCGGTAACTATCACAACGGCGCGGGCGCGTACAACGTGCGCGAGGCGTACGTCGAGCTGAACCTGCCCGTGCTGAAGTCGGACACCTGGGGCGAAGCGAACCTGAACCTGGCCGACCGCCAGACCAAGTACAGCACCGCCGGCAGCGTGAGCAGCTGGAAGATCGGCGCCACGTGGAAGACACCCATCGACGGCCTGCGCTTCCGCGCCGTCAGCTCGAAGGACGTGCGCGCACCGAACCTCTCCGAACTGTTCGCGGCGCCGGTCGTCGTCAACAACCAGGTGCAGTACCAGGGCAACACGGTCAGCGTGCAGCAGCGCACCGTCGGCAACACGAAGCTCCGTCCGGAAATCGCGCGTAATAACTCGTTCGGCATCGTGCTGAGCCAGCCGAGCTGGGCGCCGGGCTTCTCGACGTCGCTCGACTACTACGACATCAAGGTCAACGACGTGATCTCGACCTTGTCGATCCAGCAGGAAGTCGACCTGTGCGTGGCCGGCAACCAGGAGATCTGCCAGGCGATGGAGCTGAACAGCCCGGGCAACAACTACGTCACGGTGCAGAACTTCAATCTCGCTTCGCTGCATTTGAAAGGCTTCGACATCGAGTCGGCGTACCGCACGAACCTCGACAGATTCAACCTGCCGGGCCGCTTCACCGTCCGCGCGCTGGCCACCCGCACGCTGCACTTCATCACGGATTCGGGCGTCGTCGGCACGATCCCGTCGGAAGGCGCTGGTGTCAACCTGGGCAACACGCCGAAGTGGAAGCTGCTCGCCACGCAGTCGTGGGATAACGACAAGTTGAGCCTGACCCTCACCGAGCGCTGGTTCAGCGACGGCAAGTACAGCAACGAGTACATCGAGTGCCAGACGAACTGCCCGGTGTCGACCTTGATCCACCCGACCATCTACGACAACAAGATGAAGGGCGCGACCTACGTCGACTTCGGCGGCAGCTACAACGTGTCGAAGCAGATGATGGTCTACTTCAAGATCGACAACCTGGCGGACCGCGATCCGGAACCTGCACCGCAGGCCAACCCGAGCTTCGCGATCAACCCGGCCCTGTACGACGTCGTGGGACGCACCTACCGCGCCGGCCTGCGCTACAACTTCTGACCGGAGGCCGGCCATGTGGAACCTGCTGTCAGTACTACTGGCGGTCGGCCTGCTGACGGTGATGATCGCGTGGGGCAAGATTCAGCCGCTCCTCGCGTTCGTCGTCGCAGCCATCGTCGCCGCCTTGATGCTCGGGATGCCCGCCGCGAAGATCCCGGGCGCCATCGAAAAAGGGATCGGTGACCTGCTCGGGTCCCTGGTCGTCGTGATCTGCCTGGGCGCCGTGTTCGGCAAGCTGATCGCCGACAGCGGCGCGGCCCGGCGCATCGCGATCAGCCTCGTCGACCGCCTCGGCATGGCGCGGATCCCGGTGGCGATGACCGTCACCGGCTTCGTCGTCGGCATGCCGCTGTACTACAACGTCGGCTTCGTGCTGATGATCCCGCTGATCTTCTCGCTCGTGTACCAGTCCGGCCGTCCGGCCGTGGCGCTCGGCATGCCGCTGCTGGCGGGCCTGTCGATCGCGCACGGCTTCCTGCCGCCGCACCCGTCCGCGACGGCGCTCGTCGTCGCCGTGCACGCGGACATGGGCAAGACGCTGCTGTATGGCCTCGTCGTCGCGATCCCCACGCTGATCATCGCGGGGCCGATCTTCGCCATGTCGCTGAAACACATCCGCGGCGAGCCTGCGCCGATGTTCCGCACCGCGCAGCAGGCGATTCCCGACAGCGAGCTGCCGGGCACCTTCAACAGCTTCTTCACCGCGTTGCTGCCGGTCGTGCTGCTGGGCGCCCTCACGCTCGTCACCTTGATCCGCCCGGACCTGTCCAAGCCGCTCGCGTTTCTATCCAGTCCGCTCGTCGTGATGCTGCTGTCGTACGCCGTCGGGGTCGTGACGCTGGGTATCGGCCGCGGCCAGCCGTTCTCGAAAGTGACGGACAGCGCCGCGGGCGCGCTGCGCGAGATCTCGCCGATCCTGATGATCATCGCCGGTGCCGGTGGCCTGAAGCAGGTGCTGATCGATTCCGGCGTCAGCGCGGAACTGGGCACGCAGCTCGCGCACATGCCCGTGCATCCGCTGCTGCTCGGCTGGGCCGTGGCGACGCTGATCCGCGTGTGCCTGGGCTCCGCCACGGTGGCCGGCATCACGGCGGCGGGCGTCGTCGGGCCGCTCGTGGAAAGCTCCGGCGTCGACCCGAACCTGATGGTCCTGGCCGTCGGTGCCGGGAGCCTGATGTTCAGTCACGTGAACGATTCGGGCTTCTGGATGTTCAAGGAATACTTCGGCCTGTCGCTGAAGGATACGTTCCGCTCGTGGACGATGATGGAGACCCTCGTCGGCGTGTTCGGACTGCTGTTCGTGATGTTGTTGTCGCTGTTCGTCACTCAAGGATAACTATAAATGAAGACTACGCTTTCAACGATTCCTGCCGCATTGGCGCTGGCGTTCGTACTCGCCACGCCGGCTTCCGCCGCATCCGTATCGGCTTTCCAGACCATGCCCGAGGACCCGCGCGCCGTCGTCGTGCACGCGAAGGGTGACGGCAAAACGGACGACACCGCCGCCATCCAGCAGGCCATCGACGCCGCCGCCAACAAGGGCGAAGGCGGCGTCGTGTTCCTGCCGTCGGGCCGCTACCGCATCACGAAGAGCATCCTGATTCCGCTCGCCGTGCGCGTGTACGGCGTGGGCGCGACGCGTCCCGTGTTCGTGCTGGCGCCGAAGACGCCGGGCTTCCAGCAGGGCGTCGCCAACATGGTGATCTTCACCGGCGGCGACCAGTATACGGTGGGCAAGGTGCCGATGCCCGTCGCGGGCGCCGTCGGCGCGGACAAGGACGTGCGCGACGCGAACTCCGCCACCTTCTATTCCGTGCTGTCGAACGTCGACTTCGAGATCGGCGACGGCAACCCGGCCGCCACCGGCGTGCGCATGCACACGGCGCAGCACTCGAACCTGTCGCACATCGATTTCCATATCGGCAGCGGCCTCGCCGGCGTCTACCACGTCGGGAACATCGCGTACGACCTGAAATTCCACGGCGGCCGCTACGGCATCCTGGCCGAAAAGACGTCGCCCGCCTGGCAGTTCACGCTCGTCGACGCGACGTTCGACGGCCAGCGCGACGCCGCCATCCGCGAGCACGAGGCCGGGCTCACGCTGGACAACGTCGACATCCGCGACACCCCGGTCGGCATCGACATCGACCGCGGCTACGGCGACTGGCTGTATGCGAAGAACGTCCGCTTCGAGAACGTCGCGAAGGCCGCCGTCGTCATCAGCAACGAGGACAACGTCTACACGCAGATCGCGTTCGACCACGCCAGCGCGAAGAACGTGCCGACCTTCGCGAAGTTCCGCGACAGCGGCAAGACCCTCGCGGGCGCGGGCCGCGCGTACGAGGTCACGGAACTCAACTACGGCATGAAGCTCGATCAATTGGGCACGCCCGGCCGCTTCACGACCCACTACAAGACGGCGCCTTTGAGCGCCAAGGTCACGCCGCAGCGTGTGCTGAAAGCGCTGCCGCCGTCGAAAGAATGGGCCAACGTGCACAAGTTCGGCGCGAAGGGCGACGGCCGCGCGGACGACACGGCCGCGATCCAGAAAGCCATCGACAGCAACCGCGTCGTGTACCTGCCGCAGGGCTTCTACATGGTCAACGACACGATCCGCATGAAGCCGGACACCGTGATCGTCGGCCTGCACCCGGGCCTGACGCAGCTCGTGCTGCCGAACGGCTCGCCACTGTTCCAGGGCGTCGACACGCCGAAGGCGCTGCTGGAAAGCGCGCGCGGCGGCGCCGGCATCGTGTCCGGCATCGGCCTCGCGACCGGTGAGGTCAACAACCGCGCCGTCGCGCTGCTGTGGCGCGCGGGCGAACAATCGCTGGTCGACGACGTGCGCATCCAGGGCGGCCACGGCACGCGCCTGTACGACGGCACGCGCGCCGATCCGTACAAGAAGACGGAGCGGTGGGATACGACCGCCTGGTGGGACCGCCAATACCCGAGTGTCTGGGTGACGGACGGCGGCGGCGGCACGTTCACCGGCATCTGGTCGCCGAGCGGCTATGCGCAGGCGGGTTTCTACGTAACGAACACGAAGACGCCGGGCCGCGTGTACGAACTCTCGGCCGAGCACCACATCCGCAACGAGATCGTGCTGGACGGCGTGGAGAACTGGTCGTTCTATGCGCCGCAGACCGAAGAGGAAGTCCGCGACGGCATGGATTCCGTGTCGCTCGATATCCGGAATTCGAAAAACATCCTGATCGCGAACTACCACGGCTACCGCGTCACCCGCTCCATCAAGCCGGCGGTGACGGCCGTGCGCATCGCGAATTCCAGCGACATCCGCTTTCGCAACGTGCACGTGAACGGCGAGAGCGGCTTCGCCACCTGCGACGAGAACGGCTGCACCACGTACCTGCGCGCGTCGAAGTACCCGTACGAGAACGCCATCACCGACGTCACGCACAACATCCAGGTGCGCGAGCGGGAATTTGCGATCCTCGACTACACGGGCAAGCAGACGGCCGCGCCGGCACCGCTGGGCAAGGTCGAGAAGGTCGCGGACGGCTTTTATTCCATCGCCGGCGCGGCCGTCGACGCCAACGGCAAGCTGTACTTCATCGATCGCCACTTCAAGCGCGTCCACGCATGGAGCCATGACCGCGGCCTGGAGATCGTGCGCGACACGCCGCTCGACCCGATCAACCTCGCCATCGACCGCAGCGGCAACGTGATGGTCGTGTCGCACTACGGCCCGAACGCGAGCGTGTATGCGTTCAAGCCGGACGTGCCGCCGACGCCGGAAGGCTACACGATGATCAAGCCGACGGCGGTCGCGGCGCGTGCGGATGCGCGTGTGGCCATTCCCGTCAACTTCTGGCAGAACGGCGAGTTCCAGGACCAGATCGATCCGAAGACCTACGAGTTCACCACCTTGAGCGAGATGTTCGCGCGCGACGTGGCGAAGCCGAAGGCGCAGGAATACGTGTCGCCGGACGGCAGCCTCGTGCTCCCGGCATGGCGCGTGACGCGCCAGGGCCCGACGGACCACCTGGGCTACCGCTGGTCCGACACGCTGGACACGCACGGCTTTACCAGCGCCCGCGTGGGCGAGCGCGTGATCTTCACGAACGGTTCCGAGAACCGCACGTTCAGCGGTCTCGTGGGCCAGGGCGGCGCCATCACGGACCTGAAGCAGGTCGCCGACCGCGGCGGCGAAAGCGCGACCATGGGCCCGGACGGCAACGTCTACGTCGCCAACGGCCAGGTGTTCATCTATGGCCCGGACGGCAAGGAACGGGGCCGCATCGACGTGCCGGAACGGCCGCTGCAGCTGATCTTCGGCGGCGCCGACAAGCGCACGCTGTTCATCCTCACGCACCACAGCCTGTACACGAGCCATGTCGACTAAGCGCCTTTGTGTGGCGATGCTGCTGGCGCTGGGCTGCGCCGGCAGCGCCCTCGCCCAGCAGGCCGTGCAACTGTGGCCCGACGGCGCGCCCGGTTCCGAAAGGCGTCACGGCGAGCCCGAGAAGCTGACGGACGGGGCGTACGTCAGCAACGTGCACGACCCGTCGCTGACGGTGCTGCGCGCCGACCCGCGCCATGCGAACGGCGCGGCGATCGTCGTCGTGCCGGGTGGCGGGCATCGCATGCTCGTGTTCCAGAACGAGGGCGTCGTGGCGGGCAAGCTGCTGAACCGCATGGGCGTGACGGCGTTCGTATTGAAATACCGGCTGGCGCGCGATCCGGATTCCGCCGGCTACAGCATCGAAGGCGACGGCGCGGCCGACCTGCGGCGCGCCGTGCGCTGGGTGCGCGCGCATGCGGCGGAGTACGGTGTCGACCCGCAACGCGTGGGCATCATGGGCTTTTCGGCGGGCGGCGAACTGGTGTCGCTCGTCGCCGACAATCCGGAGCCCGCGCCACGCGGCAAGACGGATGCGCTGGACCGCCAGAGCGCGCGCCCGGATTTCCAGGTGCTCGTGTATCCCGGGCCGCTGGGCTCTCCCGCGAAGGCCGTGGACGGTGCGCCGCCCGCGTTCCTCGTCGCCGGCTCGCGCGACACGTGCTGCATGCCGCCCACCATCACCCTGTACCAGCAGCTCGTGAAGGCCGGCGTGTCGGCCGAGCTGCACCTGTACGCGGACACGGACCACGCCTTCAACGTGGGCCAGCGCGGCGAACGCATCTCGCTGCAGCACTGGCCGGATCGCCTGGCGGACTGGCTCGCCGACGGCGGCTGGCTCATCCCGCGCAGTATCGGGAGTCATTCGCGCAAGCCGGAAGGCGTGCCCGCACCTTGAAAGGATCCATATGAAACGTATCGCATCGGCGCTGGCCGTGGCCCTGCTGGCCACGCCGGCCGCCTGGGCGGCGGACGTCCAGTACAAGCTGCTCGTGCTGGCCATCCCCAACAAGTACCACTACGAATACATCCCGATCGCGCGCGAGAGCCTGGAAAAGCTGGCGAAGCTGCACGCGTTCGACTTCACGTACACGAACAAGCCCGAGGTGTTCGACGGCGACCTGAAACAGTACGCCGCCGTCGTCTTCCTCAACACGCCGGGCGAGGAACTGAACCCGGCGCAGCGCGCGAAGTTCGAGGCCTACATGCGTGACGGCGGGAATGCCGTCGTCGTGCACCGCGCCGCGATCACGCCGCCGAACGGGTGGGTATGGTACGAGAAGCTCGTCGGCCGCTCGTTCAAGACGCACCCGATGCTGCAGACGGGCGCCGTCGACGTCGTCGATAAAACGTTCCCGGCGACGTTCGGCATCCCGCCGCGCTGGATCTGGAGCGACGAGTGGTACGAGACGACGAACCCGTACAAGGTCGCCATCCACCCCGTGCTGAACATCGACGAATCCAGCTACGACGTCACGAAGATCTGGCCCGGCCAAGTGTCGACGGGCATGGGCCGTGACCACCCGGTGTCGTGGTACCACACGGTCGAGAAGGGCCGGGTGTTCGTCACGCTGCTGGGCCACAACGGCGACATGTACCGCGACCCGCAATATCTCGCGCACCTGATGGGCGGGATCTGGTGGGCGGCGACGGGCCGGGGCCAGCAGCGCTGAAAATTCGGGGTCAGAGCGCATTCCGGGTCAATGTCCGGGTGAACAGTGCTTCTCCTAGATTGGAGCAATCGGGACGCCATTCACGCCGGACCACACGACGGAGCTGGCTGTAGCTCCGAAAGATCTTTCTTTGAAGATTGTGTCTCAAAAAGTGCTCTGACCCCGAATCTGCGGCGAAATGTGCTCTGACCCCGAATTTATCGGGTGGGTTGTTTCAGGGCCAGCGGCGTCAGGCGGCACTGTAGAAGGACAACCAGTCTTCCAGCCGGCTGCGCCAGAACTGCGCGTCGTGGCCGCCGCCGCCCACGTGGAATTCGCTGGCGGCGCCGAGCACGGCCTGCATCGCTTCGTCCTGCTTGCGCAACGGATCGCGGTCGCCGACGTCGAGGTAGAAGCGCAGGCCGCGCAGGTCGGCGTGCTGCGCCAGCAGCAGCGGATCGCGTTGCGCGCGCAGGGCCGGCGTCGGGTACAGCCAGTCGCGCTGGCCGGTGAACTGGTCCGCGCCGCTGTAGTCCCATAACGCGGCGCTGTGCGCGCCCACGCGTGAAAACATCTCCGGGTGGCGCAATGCGAGATGCAGCGCGGCGAATCCGCCCATCGACACGCCGCCGATGCGCCGGTCCGCGCGCGTGGCCGTCACGCCGAGCCGTGATTCGACGGCGGGCAGCATCTCCGTCATCAGGTAATCCTCGTACAGGCCGATCGTGCCGCCTGAGGCCTGCGTCCCTTGCGCTGGCGTCGTGTTCACGCCGAAGCCGTTGTCGTAGTCGGGCGCGGCGATGACGAGCGGTGTGCCCAGCCGGTCGGCCGCGCGGTTGATGGCCAGGCCGGCATCGAAGAATGCCGCGCCGTTGCCGCCGAAGCCGTGGAACAGATAGAGGATGGGATGGCGCGCGCCGCCCGGCGGCAGGTACAGCGCGACGTTCATCGTGCGCCCGAGCGCGCGGCTCGCGACGGCGAAGGTGTCGACAGTGCCCGCCGGTGCCGCGGGGCCGGGCGCGACGGCCTGCTGAACCGGAGCGTTGCCGCCCCCGCAACCGGCCAGGCAGGCAGCCGTGGCAAGCAAAAGACTCCGACGTTCCATCCGTGGCCTCCCATGAGCACCGGCTCATTCTAGCCACGAATGGAACGGGCTTTCTTCAGGCAGTCTTCAATAATTGAAGCCCGCGCGGATGCCGAACATGCGCGGCTCGACGTAGGTGGCTTTCATGAAGCCGCCCCACAGCGAATCGCTGCTGGTCTTGGCGCGCTTGTCCGTCACGTTGCGCACGTACGCTTCCGCATACCAGTTGCCGTCCGGGGCATCCAGGCGTGCCGACGCATCCGCCAGCGCATACGCGGCCTGGTAGCGGCCGATGCCGGCCCAGTCCGAGTTGCGCAGGTCGAAATAGGCCTTGTCGCGCCAGTTCACCTTCACGTACGGCGTGAGGCGGTAGCCGCCCGGCAGTTCGAACTCCTGCGAGAAGTTCAGGTAGACCTGGTACTTCGGCGTGTTCGGCAGGTGGTTGCCGTCGATGTCGTACAGGCGGCGGCCCAGCAGCGACTTGTCCGGACCGTTGTAGATGGCCGGGCAAGGCTGGACGCCGAATTCCGCGCGCACGTCGCCGCACTGGTAATCGTCGCTGTAGTTGTAGAAGCCGTGCACCTTGGTGTCGATGAAGGCGAAGCCGCCGCCCACGCGCGCGCCGCGCCACGGCTTGTAGTCCCATTCCAGCTCCAGGCCCGGGATGCGGGTGTCGCCCACGTTGATCGTGCGCCAGGATTCGTACACGTCGCACTTGGGCTGGTCGGCCGGGCAAGGCAGGCCGTTGTCCGGGATGATCTGGTTGACGAAGTAGTTCCCCGTCAGCTGCATGTCCTTGTAGCGCATGTAGAAGGCGGTGGCCGAGAGGCTCAGGCGGTTGTCCAGGAAGCGGCCCTTCCAGCCCAGCTCATAGTTGGTGACGGTCTCCGGGCCGTACGGCAGGAACGTCGCCTCGCCCGGCTTGCCCGTCGCGGCGCACAGGTGGTAGTTGCAGCTGTCGACCTTGTCCGCGAAACCGCCCGCCTTGTAGCCCGTCGAGACCGAGGCATAGGCCATCTGGCGCGGCGTGATCTGGAATTGCAGGCCCGCGCGCCACGTCACCTTGCCCCAGGTTTCCTTGTGATCGTTGTTGGTCGCGTTGGCGTAGCCGGCATAGGCGATCGGACCGCCGCCGGCCCAGCCCATCTGCTGCGTCAGGTCGGTGCCGTCGTGGATCGTAAAGCCCGGCGTGCCCGGGATGCCGCGGTCGTACAGGCCGCGGTAATAGGCCGGGTTGCCGATCCAGTTGGCGCCGTACACCTTGCCGCCCTTGTCTTCCTTCGAATCGCGGCTGTAGCGCGCGCCCAGCGTGGCCGTCCACTTCGGTGCGAAGCTCCAGTCGGCCTGGCCGAAGATGGCCTTCGAATCGATCTGGCGGTTCGGCTGCGCGTACACCACGCTGCCCGGGTCGCCGAACGGTTTCTGGATCGCTTCCGTCATCTCGTAGTCGATGCGGTTACGCTCGTGCATCCAGAATAGGCCGGACACGTATTTCAGGGAACCCAGCTGCTGCTTGAGCTGCAGTTCGTGCACGGTCGACAGGTAGCGCGAATCCGCGGTGCGGTGCCACGTGTCGCGCAGCGGCCAGGTGCCCCAGTTGCCGTCCTTCGTATTTGGGAACGGAGCGATGTCGGCCCACGACGGCGCGTTCTGCAGGCCCAGGTCGTCGTCCGAGATCTGGCTGCGGCGCTGGTCGGCGACGGCGAAGTTGTAGCTCACCGCCGTGCGGTCGTTGACGTTCCAGTCCGCGCCCGCGCGCACCGTGCGGATCTTCATGTCGGTCTGGCCCGGCACGTTGACGTTGATATAGAACTCGTCGTTGGTGCAGGCATAGCGCGTACCGACGCCGGCGCCGCAGTCGCGGAAGAACGCATAGCCCGCGCCCGAATCCTGGAAGTGCTCGTAGGCGGCGTGCAAGGTGAGGTCCTTGTTCACGCGCAGCAGTGCCTGCAGGCGCGCGGCCCACTCGTTCTGGTTGGTGTAGTAGTCGGACGGGCGGACCTGGCGGTTGTAGCGCATGTCGACGTCCGGCACGCCGTTCGGGATCCAGCCTTTCGACGGCACGTTCGCTTCCGACAGGTCCTGGTGCTGGTCGGCGTAGCCGTCGCGGCGCACGCGCATGAAGGAGCCGCGCAGCGCCAGGTTGTCGTTGACGACGACGTTCTGCACCCAGTTGACCTGCTTCTTGTTGTAGTTGCCAAAGTCCGTCTCCACGCGGCCGTAGTTGCCGTTGAAGTCGGGTTTCGCGGTGATGACGTTGACGCTGCCGCCCGTCGAGTTACGGCCGAACAGCGTGCCCTGCGGACCGCGCAGCACTTCGAGCTGGTCGATGTCGAACATCAGCGCCTGCGCGCCCTGCGGCCGCGGCGAGTACAGTCCGTCGACGTGGAAGCCCACGGCCGGGTCGCCCGTCTCGGTGAAGTTGGTCGACGTGATGCCGCGGATCGTGATCTGCACGCCGTTGTCGAGGCCCGAATCGATGGTGACGTTGGGGATGTCGTTGGCGAGGTCGCGGATGTTGGTGGCGCCCTTGCGGGTCAGCTGGTCCTGCGAGAACGCCGTCACGGCGACCGGCGTCTTGAGCAGCGAGGTGCTGAAGCGGGTGGCGGTCACCGTCACTTCCGGGATCGTGTCGGCGGACTGCGCGGGCTTGGTGTCGGCCTGCGCCCAGGCGGGCATGGCGGCGAAGGTGCAGGCGCTGGCGACGGCCATGCTCATGGCCGTCCGTTTGATTGGATGCAGCATCATATCTCCTTGGTTTTTTGAATTCTGCGTGCCGGCGAACCGGACACGTGTCGACGAGTATTTCAATCGGAATTCGTAAAATCAAAGAATTTCGCCGGACACCTTTCAGTTTCTTCGTCTTTACTAAACAATCAGCTTGTCGCGCAGGTTCAAGGCTGCGCGGCGTCCACCGCGACCGCTTGTTCCGGGCCGTTCCAGGCGCGTACGGCGACCTTCAGCGCGCCTTGTCCGCCGCTGAATTCGGCGCTGACGGTGCGGCTCTCGCCCGGCATGAGCGCCACGTAGTTGTCCGACCAGTACACGGGCAGCACGCGCGCGCCGGCCGCGTCGAGCAGGGTCAGTTTGGTGTTCAACACGGGCACCTTCGATGGATTGGTCAGCGTGACGTCCACCCTCCCTTGCGTGCGGGCGGATGCGCGCACGGTCACCGGCACGCCGGCGAGCGTATCGAGGCCGCGCTGGCGCTCGGGGCTCGTCGACGGCCAGTACACGTTGTCCGACAGCGTGCGGCCCGCGCCGTCGGTCAAGGTCAGCTTGACGACCAGCAGGCCTTCGCGCGCCAGCAGCGGCGCGATGCCGAGGTCGATCGGCCCCGACGTGGCCACGCCGGGGACGCTGACGGTGGCGGCACCGCGGCCCGCCAGGCGGCCGTCGACGGTCCAGGCCTCGAATGCGACGCGCGCATTGTCCAGCGGCGCGGTCGGGTTGTTGATGACGTCGACCGCGTGATCGGGCAGGTTCAGTTGCACGTGCACGGGTTCGGACGCGTGTTTCGTGCCGTAGTAGGCGGCGTGCGTATCGTAGTCGTGGCTGAGGATCTGCCACATCGTGCTCGGCCAGGCCGGCTGCGTCATCCACAGCATGCGGCCGCTGTTCTCGCGCCACAGCCCCGCATTCATGCCTTCGAAGATCGCGCGGTGCGATTCGTAGTTCATCAGCTGCGCCTTGCGCTCGAAGTCGGCCAGCGACGCCGGCGCGCCGTACTGCCGCTCGAGCGCCTTCATGAACGGTTCCACGCGGCCGTTGCCGCTGGGGTGCCAGTCGTGGTACGCGGCGGTATCGCCCAGCGGCCAGCGCTCGGATGCCGGCACCGCGGCCTCGAACGCCTCGCGCGTGGGGAACGACGGCGTGCCCACCTCGACGGCGAAGCCCTTGCCGTGCGTCGTGAAATACGTTTCCGGCGGCTGGTAGTCGTACGGGCCGCTGTTCTGCAGGTTCACGCGGTTCGAGCTGCCCGTGTACCAGCGCGTGCCGTCTTCGGCGTAGATCAGCGCTTCCAGCTTCTCGTTCAGCGCCGGCTGCGGGACGCCCTCGTTGCGGCCGAACCAGGCGACGATCGAGGGGTGGTTGCGGAAACGGCGCACGACGTCGACGGCGTTCGCCATGAACAGGTCGACGTCCTGCGGCTCGATGTTGTAGTCCTGCGTCGAGGCCCAGAAGTCGTTCAGCACCATGAGACCGTATTCGTCGGCCAGCTCGAAGAACGTCTCTTCCGTGTTCTGGCCGACCCAGTTGCGGATGATGTTCACGTGGGCGTCGCGGTGCAGGCGGAAATAGGGTTCCAGGCGCGCGCGGTCGACGCGCTTCATGAAGTCGTCCATGCCCCAGTTGCCGCCGCGCGCCGCGATGCGTACGCCGTTGACCTTGATGACGAGGTGCGGCGCCAGGCTGCCGGCATCGGCCAGTTCGCGGATCGCGGCCGTGCCTTCCGCTTCCGCACGCAGGCCGGTCGCCCACTGGTTGCCCGCGACCTTGCGCAGCGCCTCGTGGCGGGCATCGGTGATGCGCACGCCGAGCGCGTGCGCCCTGGTGAAATCGGCCTCCACGCGGCGCAGGTGGCCCGTGCGGTCGACCAGCGACAGTTCGTAGGTCACGCTGCGGATGCCGAACGCGGTGCGCGCATGGTCGGACAGGGCCGCGCCCTGCAGCACGTCGACGTCGAGGTCGTGCAGCTCCGGCTTGCCGTAGCCGTTCGGCCACCACAGGCGCGGCTGCTTGACCTTCAGCGCGGCGAAGTCGTTCGATGCGAAGCGCACGGTGCGCGTGCCGGGCGCCACGTCCAGCGTGCGGCTCACGACGATAGGCTGCATCGATCCCGCCCGGTCGCGGATGGTGGCGCGCACGGTCGCGCGCACGGTCTTGTTCGACAAATTCGTCACCGGCACCTCGATGCCGACGTCGGCCTCGCGATGGTCGTCCGCGAGCGCCGTGATCACGTGCGCATCGCCCACGCGCACGTCGCCCGTGCTGCGCAGGACGACGTCCTGCCACAGGCCCGTGTTGCGGTCGCGGACGGACGGGATCCAGTCCCAGCCCTCGGTGGCGATGAAGGTCGGGCCATCCTGCGCCTGCACGCCGCCGTTCTCGCCGACGCCGGCCGCGACGGATTCCTCGTGCGCGATGCCGGGATGTGGCGGCGGCGACACCTTGACGGCGATGACGTTCTCGCCTTTCGGGTTCAGGTACGGCCCCAGGTCGACGCTGCCGCGCACGAAGGCGCCGCGCGTGGTGCCGGCGCGGTGGCCGTTGACCCAGATCTCGGACGCGTAATTGATGCCCTTGAACGTGACGAACAGGTGACGACCCGGACGATGGCCGCGCGGCAGCGCGAAGCTCGTGCGGTACCACCAGTCCTGGCGGCTGAGGCTTTCCGGGATCGCGAGGTTGTCGAGGCCATACGCCGGGCTCGGATAGACGCCGCGGTCGACCAGCGTCGTGAGCACGGTCCCCGGCACCGTGGCCTTGTACCAGCGCGACGCGTCATAGCCGCCGCTCGCGATCTGCTGCGCGGATCCCGGTGCCTGGTCCGCCGATTGCAGCGTCCACGCACGGATCGTCCATGCGTTCGCGCCCCGCGGTTCCAGCGCCGGTCCCGCATAGGCCGGCACGGCGACGGGCTTCGACGGCGGCGTCGCGCTGTGCGGCAGCGTCCACGCATCCTGCGGCACGAGCTGGCCGGCCATCTGGCGGGTCTGCAGCGGCCAGTGCGGGCTGCCGGTCTCGAACACGATCATGCCTTCATCCGGCGGCGTCGCCGCGAGCCGTGCGACGGCCTGTGCGTCGTCCCCCAGCGTCAGCCCGGCCACGCGGCCCGCGAACGCGGCATCGGTCCCCGTGCGCGGTGCGATCGCGATCTGCGCGGCGGACGCTGCGCTGCCTTGCACCTCCCGCCGCGCCACTTCCCTGCCGTTCGCGTACAGGACGACGTGGCGGCCGTCCCGGCTGGCCGCCACATGGGTCCAGGCGCCGGCGGGCAGCGGCACGCTGCTGCGCACCGGCGCACCCGCGCCGCAGAAGGCCAGCGTGCCGTCCACGCTGCACAGGTAGCCGATGCCGTCCGCGCCGGCCAGCAGCACCGTCCCGCGCGCGGCCTCCGACGGCTTGAACCAGCCGCCGATGGCGACGCGCTGCGCCGCCAGCGTCACGCCGGCGGGCGCCTTCTTGACCAGGCCGTCGGCGGCGGCCGGGAATTCGGCGTTGAACGGTCCCCACGTGGCCGCGTGGACGGTGGGTGCCGCCAGCAACACGGCGGCGAGCAAGGCGTTCGAAAGGCGGGGTGGGCGTGCGACGGGCGTGGGCAGGCCCGAACTGGCGTGGCGCATGATGGTCTCCGGGATAGGCATGAAGTCCCGGCGCGGACGGCCGGGATCGTTATGCGGCGGATTCTGCATCCGCCCGGAGGGAGGGTCAAACGCCGGAAAGGCTTTGCGGCGCTGTTTAGCGGCGATTACTAAACTGGCCGCGCTTGATGGTCAAACGATGCCGTCCGCCGCGCGGGCAGCGGCGCGCGGCGTTTTAGTAAAGCCGCCCGTCAGCGCTGCGGTTCGAAGAACAATACCTCGCCTGTCGCGGTGGCCGCGATCAGCTGGCCGTCGTACCAGGCCGGCGAACCCGCGAAGGCACCGAGGCGCTTGACGTATTCCATGGCCGAGTACAGCGCATGCGGTCCGCTCTCGTACATGTGCTTCGTGTCCAGCTTGCCCGTGGCCGTGTCGATCACGCGGCCATCGTTCACGGCAAGCGCATCGCTGCGCCACGACCAGCGCGCGCGCCCGGTCGCCGCGTCGAGCGCGTGCAACTCTCCCTTCATCGACGCCGCCACGACGACGTCGGCCACGCGCAGCGGCGACGCGAACGTCCACACCTTCGTTTCGAAGCGGTAGCGTTCGCGGCCGGTGCGCTTGTCCAGCGCCAGCAGCAGGCCGGTGTCCGACGTGCCGACGTACACGCTGTCGCCATCCACCGCCGGCGTGCCGACGACCCAGCTGCCCTGCGCGTCGTAGCGCCACTTCGGCTGGCCGCCCACCGCATCGAGCGCGTAGAAAAAGCCGTCGCGCGAGCCGACGTACACCGTGTCGCCATCGACGGCGGGCGATGCCTGGATGCCGAACATGATGCTGGTCTTCTGCTCGACGCCCGTCTGGTGGCGCCAGCGCTGCTCGCCCGTCTGCGCATCGAGCGCATAGACGGCGCCGTCCCAGCTGCCGACGACGATGTTGCCGCCTGCGAGCGCGGGCGACGAATGCACCATGCCGCCCGTGCGCCACGCCCACGCGAGCTTGCCGTCCTTCGCGTCGAGGGCATACACGTGGCCGTCGCTGCTGCCCACGTAGACCTTGCCGTCATGGACCAGCGGCGACGACAGGTACAGGTCCCACGGGTCGGGCACGGGCCGGCCGTCGCGCGGCATGCCGAACATGCCGTGGGCGGCGAACACCGCCTCGCCCTGCGTGCGGAAGGTCCACCGCGGCGAGCCGTCGTCCGCCTTGAGCGCATGCACGCTGCCCGCGCGGTCGAGGAAGTACACGGTGCCGTCGGCCACCGCGGGCGTCGACGCGATGCCGCCGCGCGCGTGATACAGCCACTGCAGGGTACGCGTCTTCGCATCCAGCGCGTACAGGTTGCCGTTTTCCGCGCCGACGAACACGCGCCCCTGCGCCGCCACCGGCGACGCATGGATCGCCGCGTGGACGTCGAACCGCCCCGCCAATCTGAAACCCTCGATGGCGCGCGTCTCGCCGGGCACGCGGCCGGTATGCGCGGGGTCGCCCATGAACATGGGCCAGTCGGCGGCGAACGATGGGGTGGCGAGGAAGGCAAGCAGCAGGGCAAGGCGGCGCATGGGGGATCCTGACGTTGGGATGCCGCCATTCTAGAGGCGGGAAGCGCCCGCAATCTTCAGGGAGGCTTCACGGCCGATAGGCGCGGCGGCGGCGCGTCGCTATACTTGCGCTCCATGCGACTCCTACTCGTGGAAGACGACCTGGCGCTGGGCCGCGCGCTGCAGTCGGTGCTGCACAACGACGGCCATGACGTCACCTGGGTGCGCCTGGGCAGCGACTGCGCGCGCCTGCTGGACGAGCGCCGCCACGACGCGCTGCTGCTGGACCTGGGCCTGCCCGACGGCGACGGCGTCGCGCTGCTGCGCCGCCTGCGCGCGGCCGGCCACGTGCTTCCCGCCGTCCTGATCACGGCGCGCGACAGCCTGCAGGACCGCCTCGACGGCTTCGACGGCGGCGCCGACGATTACCTCATCAAACCCTTCGACATCCCCGAGCTGCTGGCCCGCCTGCGCGCCGTCGTGCGCCGCGCCGGCGGCGCGCAGGCCGACGCGCTGTGGCAGGTCGGCGACCTCGCCATCGACGCACGCAGCATGAGCGCCACCTGCCGCGGCGCGCCCGTGAACCTGTCGCGGACGGAGTTCGCGCTGCTGCACGCGCTCGTGCGCAACCCGGACCGCATCGTCACGCGCGCGGAACTCGAACAGGGCGTGCTGCCCTACAGCGAGGGCCAGACGCTGGACGTGCATATCTCGAACCTGCGCAAGAAGATCGGCGACGGCTACATCCGCACCGTGCGCGGTGTCGGCTACATGGTGCGCCATGACGGCGACCGTTAGCATGTCGCCGCCGAAGTCGCTGCTGCGTCGCCTCCTGATCGGCTTCATGCTCGTCATGCTCGCCATCTGGCTGGCGGCGCTGGCCCATATCGTGAAGCAGGTCAAGGTCGACAAAGTGCGCCAGACGGCGGCCGTCAACCGGGCCTGGACGCGCCAGATCATGCTCAACATGCAGTCGCTGCCGCCCGATCCGGCGGCGCTGGCGCGCATCGGCCAGCGCATCGAAGACCTGCGCCTGGACATGTTCCGCGAGTTCGGCTACCCGACGCAGGCGCGCATCCGCGTCTGGCTGGGAGGGCAGCTCGCGTACGATTCGGCGCCGGGCGCGCCGCTGGACGACGGGTGGGCGCTCTGGACCGAACGCGACGCCACACGCGGCATCACGGTGGAGCGACGCGAAAAGCCCGACAGCGACTGGGTATTCACCCCGTCGGCCGCCAATTACCTGCTCTCGCCGCTGGTCTACAGCCTGCCGTTCATGCTGCTGCCGGCCTGGCTCCTCGTGCGCGTGGGCCTGCGCCCGCTGCGCGAGGTGGCGCAGGCCCTCGAGGCGCGCGGCGCCGCCGAGCTGGCGCCGCTGCCCGCGTCGCCCTATCGCGAACTGGCCCCGGTCGTGGATGCGGTGAACCGCCTGATGCGGCGCCTGTCCGAACGGCTCGCGCGCGAACAAGAACTCCTCGCCGACGCCGCGCACGAGCTCAAGACGCCGCTGTCGGTCGTGCAGCTCAATGCCCACCTGCTGGAAGCGTCCACGGACGCGGCCCAGAAGACCGAAGCCGGTGCCGGCCTGCGCGAAGGGGTCGCGCGCGCCACGCACGCGGTGCACCAGCTGCTCGCCTTCGAACGGGCACGCCAGGAATCGACGGACGCGCCGCTGCAGGACCTGGACCTGGCCGCGCTGCTGCGCGAACGCATCGCCGTGGCCGCGCCGCTGGCGCTGCAGCGCGGCGTCGACATCGAATTGCACGCGCCCGCTCCGATCACCCTGCCGCTGCACCGCGAAAGCATGGCGGCCCTGCTCGACAACGTGGTCGGCAACGCGATCAAGTATTCACCGGACGGCGCGCGCGTGGACGTGTGCCTCGACGCCGGCCCCTGCATCACGGTGTCGGACCAGGGCCCCGGCATCCCGCCCACGCTGCGCGCGCGGGTGTTCGAACGTTTCTACCGCGTGCCGGGCCAGGACCAGGCGGGCAGCGGCCTGGGTCTCGCGATCGCGGAACGGGCTGCGGCCCGCAACGGCGCCCGCATCACGCTCGACGGCCGCCCCGATGGGCGCGGACTGGCCGTGCGCATCGCGTTCGGCGACGCCGGCTGCGCTACGCCTTCGCCATGAATGCCGCGACCAGCGCGTTGGCGTGACCGTGGCCCAGCTGGTGGTCGTTCTTGAGGTGGGCGACCAGCTCCATGTGCTTACGCGGACCCGCCTGCTCCAGGACCTGCATCCAGTGCGCGATCGGCTTGCCGTACTTCTTTTCGATGGAGGGGAAATACGAGGCGGGGCCTTTTACGGTGTCTTGCGTTGTCATGCCGGTTCCTTGCGGTCGTTGTCGAGTCGAGTCTGCTCCTCGACGACGAACGAGGATACGGCATGTCGACACCCGGCCGCGCTATGGCCGGCCGCGACGCGAAATCCGCAGGATGCGGTTCGCATAGTAGTCGGACACATACAGGGCGCCGTCCGGACCGAATACGAAGCCAGTCCCGCTCGACGGGCCGGGCACGAAGCCAGTCCCGATCGTCATCGCCTTTCCTCCAGGCGTGAAGCGTAGCAGCGTGGTGCCGCTCAGAACGTACAGCGGCCCCGGCATCGCGGCGCCCGCGATGCCGGGAAAGGCGAGATAGGTATCCAGCCCGGCCAGGCCGGTGGCGAAAGCGTCGTCCACGAGACGGCCATCCGGGCCGTAGATCCGGATCGTACCGTCGGCGAGCGCAACGAAGATCCGGTTGCGCGCATCGATGGCGATGCTGCCGGGACGTGTCGGCGTCTCGAACAGGACGGTCGGCGGGGCTCCGGTAGTGCTCAACACGCGTGGCCGGTCGTCCGAAAAAACCAGGCGCCGGTGACGGTCGAACTTCATGTCGTCGACATCGACGAAGCCGGTGTCGAAGAGGACCGATGACGTCTCGTCGGCATGGATCGCCGCGAGGACGCCGCCACCGCCGACGAGGACCGCAAACCTGTACCCGCCGATGTGCGCGGCGGCGTCGACGAGCACGGCGTCCGGATCGGTCATTGGCGGACCGAACTCCGTCACCGGCTGCCCGCCGGGTCCGACACGATGGATGCGCAGCCCCGGCTGGCGCCCGACATACAGCGAGCCGTCCGGTGCGAACGACAGTTTCATGGGCTCGGGAACATGGGCATACACCGTGACACGGTACGGGGCGGATACGCTCGGCAACGGGGGCTCACGGCCCCATGCATGGCCGGACGCCGCCATGATGATGACGGCAACGAGGATGAGCAGCGGACGGACCAGCCGGAGCAGTGGATACGGCATGAGAGCCTCCAGGTCGAAATGCGCACACGGCGCTGAAGCGATCCTAAGTCGTACCGTCGGCGTCGGGTTGACATCCCTCAAATGCAAATCGCATAACGCGGCGCGCATGCTATAGTTGCCGACCTGGTCCGCGCCGGGCTCCGCCCCCTCGTCATGAATGCTCCTTTGCCCGATCGCCTGCGCACGCGGCTCTCGCTGCTGCTGCGCGCCAATGCCATCCTGCTGTGGGCGGCGCTCGTCGGCTTCGTCGGCGCGCTGGCGACGCTCCTCTTCCGCGACGGTCTCACGCTGCTGCAGGCGCTGCTGTTCGGCCGCAGCGGCTCGTTCGTCGACATCGCGACCGCACTGCCCTGGCAGGCACGCCTGCTGATGCCAAGCGCGGGCGGCCTGCTGGCCGGCTGCGTGCTGGTGCTGGCGCGCCGCCATGCCGGCGGTGCGCGTGCGGACTACATGGAAGTGGTGGCCGTCGGCGACGGCAAGGTGCCGGTGCAGCTTACGCTCGTGAACAGCGTATCGTCGCTGCTGTCGATCGCGTCGGGCGGCTCGATCGGCCGCGAAGGCTCGATGATCCAGCTGGCGGCGATGAGCGCGTCCGTCGTCGGCCGCATCGCCCGTTTCAATACGGAGCGTCTGCGCCTGCTCGTGGCGTGCGGCGCGGCGGCGGGCATCGCCGCGGCCTACAACGCGCCCATCGCCAGCGCGTTCTTCGTCACCGAGATCATCCTGGGGGCCATCACCATGAACAGCCTCGGGCCGATCATGGTCGCCGCCGTCGTCGCCAACATCACCATGCGCCGCCTGCCCGGCTATCATCCGACGTACGAGATGCCCGCGTTCGCGCCCATCGCCAACCTGGAGGTCGTGTGGTTCGTCGCGCTGGGCGTGCTCGCGGGGCTGATCGCGCCGGCCTTCCTGGTCGCGTTGCAGCGCACGCGCGGCAGGTTCGCCAACAGCGGCCTGCCGCTGCCGCTGCGCCTCGCGCTCGGCGGCCTGGGCGTGGGCGCCATCTCCATCTGGGTGCCGCAGGTCTGGGGCAACGGCTACAGCGTCGTGAACGCGCTGCTGCATCAGTCCTGGCTATGGCAGGCCGTTCTCGTGGTCCTCGTCTGCAAGATCGCGGCGACGCTGCTCACCAGCGGCTCCGGCGCCATCGGCGGCATCTTCACGCCCACGCTGTTCGTCGGCGCGGCCGTCGGCCATTTGTTCGCGCTGGTGCCGCAGGCGTTGACGCCGGAAACGGCCGCCGCGCCGGCCGCGTTCGTCGCCGTCGGCATGGGCGCCCTGCTGGCCGCTGCCACGAGCGCGCCGCTGATGGCGATCCTGATGATCTTCGAGATGACGCTCAGCTATGCGTTGATGCTGCCGCTGATGCTGGCCTGCGTCGTCGCCTTTGCCGTCGCGCGTGCCGTGAACGGGCCGTCGATGTACGAGATCACGGCGCGCCGCGCGGCCGACGAGCAGGAACGCGAACGCCTGCGCGCGATCCGGATGCAGGAACTGATCCGCCCCGCCGACACCGTCCTGCCGCTCGATGCCTCCATCGCGCAGGCCGCCGCGCTGTTTCGCCAGCACCCTGTGAAATACGTCTACCTCGTCGACGCCGCCCGGCGCTACCGCGGCGTGGTGGCGCTGCACGACGTGGCCGCGCTGTACGAGCGGGACGAAACATCCTCCCGCACCTGCGCCGACATCGCCCGGCCCGACGCCCTGCCCGTCGTCACCGCCGACATGGGCCTGGACGACGCGCTGCGCCAGTTCATGCGCCACTTCGGCGAGCGGCTGCCGGCCGTGCGCAGCGCGCTCGACCCCGAGCTGCTCGGGGCCGTGCACAAGACGGATGTGCTGGATGCGTATGTCAGGCTGAATCGGGCGCCGCTGGGGACGCAGGTGGAGGCATAAACTGCTTGCAGATATATTGTGAGATCGATAACATCGAGAGATTACCCACTCTTCCGCGTATCGGTCCATGAGCACACTTACCCGCCGTCGTTTGCTTGGTTCAGCCGCCCGACTGGCGGCCTCGCTTCCCATGCTGTCCGCCTTCGGCAACGCGCAGGCGCAAGCCGCGGCGCGCCACGACGTGCGCGACTACGGTGCCCGCGGCGACGGCAAGACGGTCGATTCCGGCGCCATCAACGCCGCCATCGAGGCGGCGGCCAGGGCGGGTGGCGGCACCGTGCATGTCCCGCCCGGGCGCTACCTGTCCGCATCGATCCGGCTGCGCAGCCGCGTCACGCTGCATCTGGAGGCGGGCGCGGTGATCGAAGCGGTGGACTGGAAGGTCGCGCCGTACGACCTGCCGGAACCGAATGCCGCGGGCGGCAACTACCAGGACTTCGGCCACAGCCACTGGAAGAACAGCCTGATCTGGGGCATCGGCCTGGACAGCGTTGCGATCACCGGCACCGGCCACATCGATGGCAAGGGACTGAACCCGGGCTACCGGAAGCTGCCCGACGGGAACATCCGCTACGACGCGGACGGCGGGCCGGGCGAAGGCAACAAGGCGATCTCGCTACGCGAATGCAATAACGTCCTGCTGCGCGACTTCGGCATCTTGAGAGGGGGCCATTTCGGACTCCTGGCGACCGGATGCAGCAACGTGACGGTCGATAATCTGCGCATCGATACCAATCGCGACGGCATGGACATCGATTGCTGCAGCAACGTGCGTATTTCCAGGTGCAGCGTCAATTCGCCCTGGGACGACGGCATCTGCCTGAAGGCGTCGTATGCACTGGGCCGGATCGCGGCCTGCGACAACATCACCATTTCGGATTGTTACGTGGCCGGGAATTTCGACGTCGGCACGCTGCTGGACGGGACGTTCAAGCGCAGCGCGCCCGAGTACCACTCGAGCCGCGTCGGGCGGATCAAGCTGGGCACGGAATCGAATGGCGACTTCAGGAACATCACGATCACCAACTGCATCTTCGACGATTGCCGCGGCCTCGCCATCGAAAGCGTGGACGGTTCGCACATCGAAGACCTCACGATTTCCAACATCACCATGCGCAAGGTGGCCAACGATCCGATCTTCATCTGCCTCGGCGCGCGCCTGCGTGGGCCGGATGCGCCGCCGGTCGGGACCATCCGGCGCGTCAACATCAGCAACATCGTCGTCTCGGGCGCCCAACCGGGTTTTACCAGCACGATCAGCGGCCTGCCCGGTCATCCGGTCGAGGACATCCACCTGTCGAACCTGCGCTTGCACGTCGAAGGCGGCGGCACGGCCATGCTGCGCGACGTGGTCCCGCTGGAAAAGCCGACAGCGTATCCCGAGCCGGGCTTGTTCGGCCCGTGCCCGGCCTATGGCCTGTACGTGCGCCATGCGGCCGGCATCGACGTCGGCCACGTCACGGTGACGTATGCGCAGCCCGAGGCGCGCGCCGCCTTCGTGCTGGAGGATGTACGGGACGCCGTCTTCAGCGCGGTCAATGCCCAGCCGGGCAGCGGCGGCGCGGCGCTGTTCGACCTGCGGTCGGTGACGGACTTCACGGTGCGCGACGCGCGCAGGGTCAAGGACCAGCACGTTCCCGGCACCGTGCAGCGCCAGCGCATCTGATTCAGTAGGCGAGCGAACCCTCCAGCGCGGTCTGCACCAGCGCATCGATCTCGCCGGTGATGTTGGTCATGGTGCTCGCGACCACGGCGAACTCCCTGCCGACGTCGCCGGCGCGCGCAGCAACGACCTGGGCATTGAAGGCGACCATGCGCGCCTGCCGCGCGATGGTCTTGATGTCCCCCATCAATTCCTGCATCTGCCTGCGCTGCAGCAGGGCATGGCGCTTGGACTGTTCCTCGTACACGAGGGTCAGCGCATTGAGCACGGTGAGCAGCGGCGTCGCGCTGCGCACCAGCTCATCGAGCAGCGCGGGCGCGCGCCGCGACGTCGTGCCGATGGCGTCCAGCGTACTCTCGGCCAGTGCGATGAAGTCGCGGATGATCTGGTCGCCCCGCATCGTGCCGAAATACGCGTCGCGCAGTTGCTGGCAAAAGATGCCCGGCAAACCCTGCTTGCCCTGCACGAGCGTGACATGCGCGTCCCGGAAGGCCGCCAGCGTGTCGCGGGCAGTCTTGTCCGCGCCGTCATGGCCGAGTGACGCCAGCACGGAATACAGCACCACCCGCTGTGACGTGAAACGGCGCCGGCCGGACAGGTTGATCAGGGCGCCGAACACGTCGCCGGACAGTTTGACGTCGGGCTGGACGGTGGATACGGCGGGGAGAGTTTCTGCGTGCATGCTGGGCTCCGATCGGGTGGGCCGCCGGCGGCGGCTGATGCAGTAGCTGATGCAGGTTTTATGCCAGCGAGATTCGTGGCGGCTGTAGTTACATGCACTAACTTGAATCAAACTCTGGGGACGATTTGCACCCGGGGCGTGAGACAGCCCACATATTGGGCAGGCTCGCCCGTTTGTTCACGATTTTTTCTTGTTCACGTAACGTGAACGCACTGAAAAGATGAACGCTCAAGACCTGTGCGGCGCAATCAGGCACACATTGGTAACCCATCGGCATGTACAAAGAAAAAGCCCGCTGTTCTTCCGAAGAGCGGGCTTTCATCAGTGGACAACGAGGTCGCGCTTAGAACGGGATATCGTCATCCATATCCGAGAAGTTCGGTGCCGGTTTCGGCTGCGGACGTGCGGCCGGGGCCGGCGGGGCCTGGCGCGGTGCCGGGCGGCTCGGCGGGGCATCGTAGCCGCCCATGTCGTCGCCACCACCATAGCTGTCGCCGCCGCCCATGCCCTGGCGGCCGCCCAGCATCTGCATGTTTTCAGCGATGATGTCGGTGGCGTAGCGCTCGATGCCGTCCTTGTCGGTGTACTTGCGGGTCTGCAGGCGGCCTTCCACGTAGACCGACGAACCCTTCTTGAGGTACTGGCCGACGATTTCGGCGAGGCGGCCGAAGAACGAGATGCGGTGCCACTCGGTCAGCTCTTTCTGCTCGCCGGTGTTCTTGTCCTTCGATTTGTAGGACGTGGCCACCGCGATGTTGGCGATGGCGTCGCCGCTCGGCATGTAGCGGATTTCCGGATCGCGGCCGAGATTGCCGACGATGATGACCTTGTTAACTGATGCCATTTTGTAAAGCTCCTTTGGATGATCCCTGACTCTGCATGAAGACTAAGCGTGAGGGAAACTGTTGATATTGCGTCCGCTATTATGCTGGTCAGTTGCCTCATAAAGCAACTGGTTCCGCACTGACCGGACCCCCGGGTTGCAGCACCCGATCAGACCTCGTAGATGGGGCCAAAGTGCCCATTTTGGAAGAGATACGCATCAATAGGATCACCGAAAATTTTTTCTGTTTTCTGGCGAGTCTGCCATTGAATTGCCCCGCTCCCGGACCACATACGACACGCGCACGTTATACCGGAACGGCAGATCTTGACAGGTCGTCATATCATGCTGTTAAGCCTCGCAGACTTTTTCGAGGGCCGGCATACCACTGTAAATAAAAACAGGTAAACTAGTGCGCTTTCCCGTTCGGCCCGCTCACCTGTGCCATTCGTGCGCCGGCCCCGCAACCATTCGAAAGCCTTCAAACAACAATGGAAGAAATCCGTATCCGCGGCGCCCGCACGCACAATCTCAAGAACATCAACCTCGACCTGCCGCGCAACAAGCTGATCGTGATCACCGGCCTGTCGGGTTCCGGTAAGTCGTCGCTCGCCTTCGACACGCTGTATGCCGAGGGCCAGCGCCGCTACGTCGAATCGCTGTCGGCCTATGCGCGCCAGTTCCTGCAGCTGATGGAAAAGCCGGACGTCGACATGATCGAGGGCCTGTCGCCCGCCATCTCCATCGAGCAGAAGGCGACGTCGCACAACCCGCGCTCGACCGTCGGCACCGTCACCGAGATCCACGACTACCTGCGCCTGCTGTACGCGCGCGTCGGCACGCCCTACTGCCCGGATCACCCGGAAGAGCCGCTGGCCGCGCAGACCGTGTCGCAGATGGTCGATGCCGTGCTGGGCATGCCGGAAGGGACCAAGCTGATGATCCTGGCGCCCGTCGTGGCGAACCGCAAGGGCGAGCACGGCGACCTGTTCGAGGCGATGCAGGCGCAGGGCTTCGTCCGCTTCCGCATCCAGAGCGGCACGCACGCAGCGAAGATCTACGACGTGGACGACCTGCCGAAACTCAAGAAGACGGAAAAGCACACGATCGACGTCGTCATCGACCGCATCAAGGTGAATGCCGAGATCAAGCAGCGCCTGGCCGAAAGCTTCGAGACCGCGCTGCGCATCGCGGACGGCCGCGCCGTCGCGTACGAGATGGACACGGAGAAGGAGCACATCTACTCGAACAAGTTCGCGTGCAACGTCTGCGGCTATTCGCTGCAGGAGCTGGAGCCGCGCCTGTTCTCCTTCAATAACCCGATGGGCGCCTGCCAGGAATGCGATGGCCTGGGCCATATCGAGTTCTTCGATCCGAAGCGCATCGTCGCGTTCCCGAACCTGTCGCTGGCGTCCGGCGCCGTGAAGGGCTGGGATCGCCGCAACCAGTTCTACTACCAGATGCTGACGAGCCTCGCGTCGCACTACGGCTTCGACCTCGACAAGCCGTTCGAGCAGCTGCCGAAGTCCGCGCAGGACGTCGTGCTGTTCGGCTCCGGCAAGACGTCGGTGCCGTTCGCGTACGTGAACGAGCGTGGCCGCACGGTGATGCGCGAGCACACGTTCGAAGGCGTCGTCAACAACCTGCAGCGCCGCTACCGCGAGACGGATTCGATGGCGGTGAAGGAAGAGCTGGCGAAGTTCATCAACGAGAAGGAGTGCCCGTCGTGCGGCGGCGCGCGCCTGCGCACGGAAGCGCGCTACGTCAAGATCGGCGCTGGCCGCCAGCAGCGCGCCATCTATGAAGTCGCGAAGACGCCGCTGCGCGACTGCCTGACCTATTTCGACGACCTGAAACTGACGGGCGCGAAGAAGGACATCGCCGAGCGCGTGATCAAGGAAATCGTCGCGCGCCTGAAATTCCTGAACGACGTGGGCCTCGACTACCTGTCGCTGGACCGCAGCGCCGACACCCTGTCGGGCGGCGAAGCGCAGCGCATCCGCCTCGCGTCGCAGATCGGTTCCGGCCTGACGGGCGTGATGTACGTGCTCGACGAGCCGTCGATCGGCCTGCACCAGCGCGACAACGACCGCCTGATCGCCACGCTGAAGCACCTGCGCGACATCGGCAACAGCGTGCTCGTGGTGGAACACGACGAGGATGCGATCCGCACGGCGGACTACATCGTCGACATGGGTCCGGGCGCGGGCGTGCACGGCGGCGCCGTGATCGCCGAAGGCTCGCTCAAGGACATCATGAAGAGCAAGGAGTCGCTGACGGCGGCTTACCTGTCGGGCAAGAAGAAGATCCACGTGCCGAAGAAGCGCACGCAGGCCGACCCGGACCGCCAGCTCGTCATCACGGGCGCGACCGGCAACAACCTGAAAAACGTGTCGCTGGAGCTGCCGGTAGGCCTGCTGACCTGCGTGACGGGCGTGTCGGGTTCCGGCAAGTCGACGCTCGTGAACGATACGCTGTACCCGGCCCTGTCGCGCCACCTGTACGGTTCGCAGACGGAACCGGCGCCGCACGAGGCGATCCACGGCCTGGAACACTTCGACAAGGTGATCTCGGTCGACCAGGCGCCGATCGGCCGCACGCCGCGTTCGAACCCGGCCACGTACACGGGCGTGTTCACGCCGATCCGCGACCTGTTCGCGACGGTGCCGACCGCGAAGGAGCGTGGCTACTCGGCCGGCCGCTTCTCGTTCAACGTGAAGGGCGGCCGCTGCGAGGCGTGCCAGGGCGATGGCGTGATCAAGGTCGAGATGCACTTCCTGCCGGACGTGTACGTGCCTTGCGACGTCTGCCACGGCAAGCGCTACAACCGCGAGACGCTGGAAGTCCAGTACAAGGGCAAGAACATCACCGAAGTGCTGGACATGACGGTCGAGGATGCGCACGAGTTCTTCAAGCCGGTGCCGGTCATCGCCCGCAAGCTGCACACGCTGCTGGACGTGGGCCTCGGCTACATCAAGCTGGGCCAGAGCGCGACCACCTTGTCGGGCGGCGAGGCGCAGCGCGTGAAACTGTCGCTGGAACTGTCCAAGCGCGATACCGGCCGCACGCTGTACATCCTCGACGAGCCGACGACCGGCCTGCACTTCGCCGACATCGACCTGCTGCTGAAGGTGATCCACCGCCTGCGCGACCAGGGCAACACGCTCGTCATCATCGAGCACAACCTGGACGTCATCAAGACGGCGGACTGGATCGTGGACCTGGGTCCGGAAGGCGGCGCGGGCGGCGGCACGATCGTCGCGCACGGCACGCCGGAAGACGTGGCCGACAATCCGAACAGCGTGACCGGCAAATACTTGAAACCGCTGCTCAAGTAACCCACGTCGTCCCCGCGCAGGCGGGGACCCAATCTTGCATGCAAGCCTGTGGCGTCAGGCTAACACTGCGCACGTGACTTGGGTTCCCGCCTGCGCGGGAACGACAGTCTTGCTACTCCACCGTATAAAACGGCTGGTGCACCCGCACCGGCCGCACGTCCATCCGGATCCGGTAGATCGAATACGCATCCTCGCGGTTCGTCACGTATTCCGCGCTGTCCGGCACACGCGTGAACGTGAACTCGAACCCGCGGTCCGGCGACTGGCTGTCCGGCCCTTCGAACGCCACGCCGACGGCCCGCTGCAGATCGCTGTCCACCAGTTTCTCGAGCAGGTCCGCGACCGCCGTGTTGCCGAGGATGTCCGTATAAAAGATCGGCGCGCGGTGCTCGACGTACTGCCGGTCCACGGGCTCCTTGCCCGGTCCCGGCGTGTACGTCCGCGTGGCCAGGTTGAACCGGTCGCCGCTGTCCAGGTAGCTGATGCGCGCATTGGCGAGATTGAATCCCGGCTTCGATTTGTCCGTCGTGGCCCCGGCCAGATCGAGCACGAGCGCGCCGCGGTAGCCGATCACCGTCACGTCGCGCGACGGTCCCACGACGGCCGCCGTGTTCTCGTCGATGCCCAGTCCCAGCGTATAACCCTTGGCCAGCATCGCGGGCAGCATGCGGCCGAAGCGGCCGCGCGCGAGCAGGTGCTGGTCGACGAAGACGTCGCCGCCGATGAAGCCCAGGCCCGGCGCCACGTCCTTGCCGTCCGCCACGCCGTTCTTCAGCACGGGCATCACTTCCAGCGGCGGGTCGTAGAACATGGTGCTGCTCATGATGGCCGCACCGGCGCTCGTGCCCGCGATGACGCCGCCGCGCCGGTACAGCGCCCACAACGCGTCCAGCACGGCCGTGTTGCTGCCGTCCGCACGCCGCAGCGAACCCGTGATGCGGGCTTGATCTCCGCCCGTGAAGAACGCGCCGCCGGCCTTGCGGATCGCCTCGGCCAGCGCGGGATCGTCCGCGGCCTTGCGCACGTCCGTCCCGGCGAGCATGGGCGCGACCGGGACGACGAACGCGCGCGCGCCGTAGCGGTTCAGCGCGTCCACCGTGAGCTGGGCTTCCTTCGCGGGCGTCTGCGCGGCCGTCGGGAGCACGGCGATGCGCGCGCCCTTCCCGCCCGCCAGCGCGACGATCTTCTCCCACACCTCGGCGTTGTTGACGCGCAGGCCGCCGCCGATGATGACCAGCGATCCTTTCGGCTGCCCGGCGTCGGCCGCCATCACCGCGCCGGCGCATACCGCCAGCGCCAGCGCGACACCCAGTTTCTTCAGCATGTCAGCGGAACGAGTAGTTCACGCTCACGAACGCGCTGCGGCCGCGCGGGTCCGTGTAGCTCGGGTCGTACCCCGCCAGGAAGAACCAGGCCTGGTTCGAGAACGGCGGATCCGCATTGAACATGTTCAGGACGCCCGCGCGCACCTTGAGCTGCTTGCTGATCGTCCAGCTGCCCGTCAGGTCCCACAGCGAGTAGTACTTCACGTGGTTCGGCGCCAGCAGCGTGTCCGTGTACGGGTCGTAGGTCGTGTTCTGGTCCGTGTAGCCCATCGAGTACTGGTTCGCCAGCGTGAGCGTGACCGGGCCGTTGTCCCACTCGAAGTTCACGCGGTGGCGCCACTTCTGGATCGCCTGGTCGTTCAGGAACACGCCCAGGTTCGTACGGAACGGCTCCTGCGGACCGAACTGGCGGTCGTAATGCAGGATCAGCGTGCCGGACAGGTTGACGCCGAAGCGGCCCCACGGTCCGCGCTCGCTGCGCCAGTCGCCGGCGATGTCGAAGCCCGACGTCCTGAGCTTGCCCTGGTTTTCCTTCATCAGGAGGATGTTCGAGATGAAGCCGTCCTCGTCGCGCTGGATGTACTTGCCGTTGTACGCTGCCGGGTTTTCGATGATGACCTGTTCGCCCAGGGTGCTGATCACGTCGCGCTTCTCGATGTTCCAGTAGTCGATCGAGAGGCTCGTGCGCTTGACCGGTTCGAACACGACGCCCAGCGAGAACTCGCGCGATTTTTCCGGCTTCAGGTCCGGGTTCGAGCGGCGTTCCACGTTCCACTGGTCGGTACACGTGTCGATGCTGCCTTCCTGCTTCACGCACTGCGGGTCGGTCAGGATGCCGGCCGTCGTGCCGAAGATCGTCGGGCGCTTCAGGTCCGACAGCGACGGCGCGCGGAAGCCCGTGCCCGCGGACGCGCGCACCAGCAGCGACTGCATCGGCTGCCAACGCAGGCCGATCTTCGGATTGGTCGTGTTGCCCACTTCGCTGTAGTGGTCGTAGCGCACCGCGAACTGCATCTCGAGTTCCTTGGTGAACGGCGCGACCACCTCGGTGAACACGGACGCCACTTTTCTCGTGTTGTCCGCCGTCTCGACGTCGGCCAGCTCGCCGGCCGGGATCGTGCTGTCGCGGTCGCCCTGGATGTTATTCGAGCGCAGCAGGTCCGACGGCCTGAACGTCTGGTGTTCGTGGCGCAGTTCGCCGCCGACCGCCAGCGCCAGGTCGCCGCCGGCCAGCGTCGTCAGGGAGCGCGACATCTTGCCGTCGAGGGAAGTCGACACGCCCTTCGCATTGCGTGCTTCGTCGTTGACCCGGATCTTGTTGATGAGGTCCCGGCCGGCCTGCGACGATGGCCCGAACGGATTGATCGCGCCCGAACGCACGCCGGCCTCGAACTGGTCGTACAGGAAGTAGCCGTCGACGTACTTGTCGATGGCCTTGTTCTCGGCGCGGCCCAGCGCCACGTCGTAGTCCCAGCCGCCCAGGGTGCCCGTGGCACCCAGCAGCAGGCGCTGGCCGGTACTCGTCACGTCGTTGGTGCGGTTGCCCGCTTCCGCCATCCGGTAGCGGATCCGGTTGACCGTGGCGGGCAGGCCGGGCGCCGACAGCGCGTTGCGGTATGCCTCCGGCAGGATGCTGACGGGCAGGTTGCGCAGGGTCGACACCGGGTTCGGCGACAGCACGTATTTGGTCTTGGCCTGCGTCTGCACCAGCTCCGCGAACAACTGGTTGTCCGGATCGAGCTGGAAGGTCGCGCGGCCGATGAAGCCGATCTTGCGCGAGTCCGGATAAATCTCCGTATCTTCCATGTAGTCGTAGCTGCAGCCGGCCACGCCGCCCGGCCCCTTCTCGGCATACACGGTGGCGGGCGGATTGCACTTCGGCGCGCTCGGGTTGACGCGGCTCGCGCGGCTGCCGGCCGGCAGCAGGCCCGCGCCGATCAGGGCGGCACGCTGCGCGGCCGAGATGTCGATATTGGCCGGGAAGGTGTTGCTGGACATCTGCGCCGGCAGCGTCGTCGCGAGCGGATGCTCGGAGATGAAGCGGCGCTGGCCGGAACGCAGGCGGTCGAGCTGCTGGATGTCGAGCACGCCGAACACGTTGAAGCGGTCGGTGGTCAAATCGCCCGTGCCGCCGCTGAGGCTCAGCGTCTTCTTGCCCGCCCCGCCCTGCTGCGTGCCCGCGGCCGACGCGGCCAGGTCGATGCCCGTGTAGTCCTTGCGCGTGATGAAGTTGATCACACCGCCGATGGCGTCGGTCCCGTAGATCGCCGATGCGCCATCCTTCAGCACCTCGACGCGCTGGATCGCGCCGGCCGGGATGTTGTTCAGGTCGACGCCCGAGTTGTCGCCGGGCGACGCGAAGTTGGCGAGACGGCGGCCGTTCAGCAGGATCAGCGTGGACGACACGCCGAGGCCGCGCAGGTTGGCGCCGTTCAGGCCGCGCTGACCGGACGTGCCGTCCGTGATGCTCGGGCCGTCCGTCACCGGCGCCGTGTTCGCGCTGATGTTCTTGACCAGTTCCGCGGCCGTGGTCGCGCCCATCTTCTCGATGTCCTCGCGCGAGATCAGCTGCACGGGCAGCGCGGTCTCGGTGTCGATGCGCTTGATCGACGAGCCGGTGATCTCCACGCGGTGCATCTTCGGTTCGTCCGCCTGCGTCTGCGTTTGCGCGGTGGCGTGCTGCGACGTCAAGACGGCGACGGTCGCCGCCAGTATGGTCGGTTGCAGGGCTCTCGAAATGTGCTTGGTCATGCGGTGCTCTCCCTCTTGGTGTCTTGTGGTGACTCAGGTTTTTTTGACGAGCTTGCGAATCTGGTGTTCACCGTAGAGATACGCGGCGATCGCCTCGGTGTGGCGGGCCGCCTTGGCCACGTTGGCTTTATTGGACGTCATCAGCGACACGGCCAGCGCCTCGATGACGGCCAGCGCGGCGCTCGAACTGCTGGGCAGCACCGGGTGCGTGCTGTGCGCGTACAGCACGTGGTGACCCAGTTCGGCGAGCGGCGACGCCGGCGAATCGGTGATGGAGACGATGGTCGCGCCGGCATCGCGCGCGAACCGGGTCAACGACGCGGCGTCCAGCGTGTAGCGCGGCAGCGAGATCACGACCAGCACGTCCTTGTCGGTGATGGTCGCGAGGTGACTGGCCGCGACTTCCGTGCCGCCGCTCGCCGCCGCTTCGACGACGTGGCGGCAGAACGGCTGCAAGTGCATCGCGAGCGCGCCCGCGAGGAACGACGATAGGCCGAACCCCAGCACGTACACGGTGCGCGCCTTGGTGAGCACGGCGCCGACGCGGTCGATCTGCGTGCCGGACAGCGCGCGGCTCGTGGCCGTGATGGACGCTTCCGCATAACCCAGGCTTTCCAGCGCCGGCGACGCCTTGGCCGCACGGCGGGCGATCGTGCTGCGCAGCTTTTCGACGGGCTGCAGTACCGACTGCAGCGTCTCCGCCACCGCGCCGCGCATCGCCGCGTAGTTCTTGAAACCGAGGTCGCGCGCAAAGCGGCTGATGGTCGCCGTCGACACGGCGCACGCGTCGGCCAGTTCCTCGATGCCGAGCGCCGTCACGCGCACCTGGTTGCGCAGCACGTAATCCGCGATCGCTCGGTTCGACGCCGAGCCTTCCGCCAGCACCCGCAGCAGCGACTGGCCGAGCGAAGATTCGGCGAAACCGATGTCGGGCGAAGCGCTGGACGGGACGGCAGAAGTCATGTGACCGGATGTCAATGAGTTAATGTTTTTTAATGTAAAACAGTTACAGCGCCCAACTCAACAACATTTTGAAAATAATCTTTCATCGATTTACGTTGTGTAAAAATTCATACATAATCGGCCGCAGACCCGCCGCCAGGAGACCCGTCCGCATGCATACGAAGACCCATCCGATCGCGACCGAACCGGGCGTCGCCAGCTACCAGCTCACGTCGTACCACTACGGCAGCGCGGGCAGCGGCGGCAAGGTCTATATCCAGGCGTCGCTGCACGCGGATGAGGTGCCCGCGATGCTCGTCGCGCACGTCCTGCGGCGCGAACTGGAACAACTCGATGCGGCGGGACGCATCCGCGGCGAAGTGATCCTCGTCCCCGCCGCGAATCCGATCGGGCTGTCGCAAATCGTGCACGGCACGCCGTTCGGACGCTTCGACCTGGGCACAGGTACCAATTTCAACCGCGCCTTCCGCCACGTCGCCGACGAATTGAAAGACACGCTGGCTGGCCGGCTCGGGCCGGATGCGGCCGCGAACGTGGCCGCGATCCGCGCCGGGGCACGCGCCGCCGTCGAGCGGTGGATGCCTCAAGACGCAACGCAGGTGCTGAAAAAGACACTGCTGGAGATGGCGATCGACGCCGACATCGTGCTCGATCTGCATTGCGACAACGAGGCGCTGCTGCACGTCTATACCGGTCCCGCGCTGGCGGACCGCGTGGCACCGCTGGCGACGCTGCTCGGCGCGCGCGCCTATCTGCTGTCCGCCGGTTCGGGTGGCGAGCCGTTCGACGAGGCGTGCAGCCGGCTGTGGTGGGACCTGGCCGCGCATTTCGGACCGTCGATCCCGATTCCGCCCGCCTGCGCCGCCGTCACGGTCGAACTGCGCGGCGAGATGGACGTGCGCTACGATTACGCGGAGCAGGATGCGCGGGCGCTGCTGCAGTTCCTCGCGCGCGAAGGCATCGTCGACATCCCCTCGGCCCCCCTGCCCGCGCCGCGGTGCGCGGCGTCGCCGCTGGAAGCCGTCGAGCCCCTGCACGCGCCGCAGACGGGGGTGCTCGTGTTCCTGAAGGCGCTGGGCGACGAGGTGAAGGCGGGCGAGGCCGTCGCCGACATCGTCAACCCGGTCACCGGCGACACGGCGACCGTGCATGCGAGCCGCGACGGCCTGCTGTTCGCGAGCACCGCACACCGCCACCTGCTGCGTGGGATGCACATCTGTAAGATCGCGGGGACGACGCCCTTCCGTTCGGGTTCACTTTTAAGCCAATAACATGCGCCTGCGAATCCCCAATACCTTCGTGCTGCTGTTCGCCATCCTCGCACTGATCGCGCTCGCGACGTGGTTCATCCCCGGCGGGAAGTACGACACGCACCTCGTGAACGGCAAGCAGCTCATCGACCCGGCCTCGTTCCACTATGTCGAGAGCGCGCCCCAAGGCCTCGTTGCGCTGATGAAGGCGCCCATCAAGGGCTTCGTGGAGGCGGCGCAGATCATCGGCTTCGTGCTGGTCGTCGGCGGCGCGTTCGCCGTCGTGCAGAAGACCGACGCGATCGACACGGGCATCCGCTCGATCGCCCGCATGCACGAGCACTCGGCGCTCGTGCGCGCGGCGCTGATTCCCGTCTTCGTCACCCTGTTCTCGCTGGGCGGCGCCACGTTCGGCATGAACGAGGAGGCGATCCCGTTCGTGCTGATCTTCGTGCCGCTCGCGCTGGCGCTCGGCTACGACACCATCACCGGCGTGTCGATCCCCTTCCTCGGTTCGCAGGCCGGCTTCGGCGCCGCCTTCCTCAATCCGTTCAACGTCGGCATCGCGCAGGGCATCGCGGGCGTGCCCGTGTTTTCGGGGATCGGGTATCGCCTGATCGTGTGGGTGGCGACGACGACTGTCACGATCCTGTTCCTGATGTGGTACGCGGCGCGCGTGAAGCAGAACCCGACATTGAGCCCGACCTACGTGCTGGACCAGACGCGGCGCCAGGAACAGCCGGCGCACATTGGCCTCGACCGCATGACGGGCCGGCACAAGGCGGTGCTGGCGATCTTCGCGCTGTCGCTGGCGGCGATGGTGATCGGCGTGGTGAAATTCGACTGGTACATCGACGAGATCGCGGCGCTGTTCTTATCCATGGCGATCGTCGTGGGCATCGTCGGGCGGCTGGGACCCGACAACTGGGTGGCGGCCTTCATGCAGGGCGCGAAGGACCTGGCACCGACGGCGCTCGTGATCGCGATCGCGCGCGGCACGATGATCCTCGCGCGCGACGCCCACATCATCGACACGATGCTGCACGGGCTGATGCCGCTCGTGCAGTCGAGCCATCCCGTGTTCGCGGCGCAGAAGATGTACCTGATCCAGTCGGTGATCAACTTCTTCATCCACTCGGGCACGGGCCAGGCCGCGCTGACGATGCCGATCATGGCGCCGCTCGCGGACCTGGTGGGCGTGACGCGCCAGACCGCGATCCTCGCTTTTCAACTCGGAGAATTGTCGACGCCGATGATCCCGACGTCCGGCATCACGGTCGGCGTGCTCGCGCTCGCGCGCGTGCCGTGGATCACGTGGGCCAGGTGGATGATCCCGCTACAGCTGATCTATCTCGTGCTGGCCCTCGTGCTGCTCATACCCCCCTGCCTGATGCAGTGGGGCTGAGCCGCGCAGTACCAGGTCAGGTTACTTCGCGATCTTCACCAGCACCACGTCGTTCACGCGCATCGGCACCTGCACGTTCGCGGTGCCGTTCGCCGCGACCTTCACGGTGCGCGTCTCGGGCTTGTCCACCGTCAGCGCCTGCAGCTTCGCGAGCTGGTCGGCCGCCAGGGTTTTCGGCTTGCCCATCTCGATGTAGGCCGTGTACGCGTCATTGGCCTTGAAGCCCGTGCGGTACACCTGGACGTTATACGTGCCCGGCTTCATGCCCTTCAGCGACAGCGTCAAAGGCGTGGCGTTCTTCGTCGGCTGGACGGCGCCGAAGAACGGGCGGTTGGTCTTCTTGCCCATGTCCGGCGTCTGGAAGTCCCATGCCAGCACCTGCACACCGTTCGCGTCCTTCGTCACCCAGCTTTGCTTGTCGGTGGTCTGCACCTGCTGGTCGCCCAGCTCGTGCATGTACTTGTAGGCGAACCAGGCCGGTTTGCGGATGCCCTGCGGGTTCATCAGGCCGAAGCCGCCTTCGAACGGCGCGGTCGGCGGACCCGGTTCTTCGAACAGGTCCGTATAGGTCCAGTAGCTCATGCCCTGCGCGATGCCTTCCGTCGCCTTCAGCTTCGAGAGGATGTAGGCGGCACTGATGTACGAATCGTGCACGAGGTCGCGCGGGTTGTAGCTCGTGCTCCATTCCGTGAAATACAGCGGCAGCTTGGGCAGGTACGACGCTTCGATCTCCTTGCGGACCTTGCGCACGTCGCCGACGATGCCGTCCGGCGACGGCGACAGCTTCTGGTCGCCCTGGCCGTTCTCGTCCAGGAAGCCGCCGTCCACGCCGTACGTGTGCGTGGCGATGAAGTCGACCGCGGCGCCGCTCTTCTGCGTGTGCGCGAGGAATTCCGGCACCCAGGCCGCACCGGCCGTCGCCGGACCGCCCACGCGCAGCGTCGGGTCGATCGCCTTGATGGTCTTCGCGGTCACGTCATACAGGTCGAAGTAGGCCTTCTGGTCGGCCTTTTCCCAGAAACCGTCCAGGTTCGGCTCGTTCCAGACTTCGAAGAACCAGGTGCGCACTTCTTCCTTGCCGTAGCGCTGCTGCACGTGGCGCACGAAGGCGTCGACGAGGCCGGCCCACAGTTCCGGTTTCGGGTGCGAGGTATTGCCCTTCCAGTAGAAGATGCTGTTATCCGACGTCTTCATCGCTTCCGGCGTGAAGCCCAGCTCGACGAACGGCTTGATGCCCATGCCCAGCAGCTTGTCGTACAGGTAGTCGATCTTCGTCCAGTTGTACACGGGCTTGCCGTCGACGACCTTGAACGTGCCCAGCACGTCGTGGAAGATGCCGTGGAAGCGGATGTAGCGGAAGCCCAGCTCATCCTTCGCGATCTTCAACTGGGCCAGGCTGTCGTCGCGGATCAGCGTGCCCGGGTAATCGGAACCCACCGACAGGTCGGCGGCATGGTCGCGCGCGACGGTCGGCGCCTTCGCATCGATGACGATCTGGCGCGCGGCGTCGGCGGCCATGGCCGGCAATGCGAATGGGGTGGTGAAAGCCAGCGCCAGAGCGGCGCGCAGCACGGTGCGGCGTTGTCTCATGTCTATTGTCCTTTTACGTCGAAGCTCGCTTCTATCCACAATGTTTGCGCTAACAGTGCGAGTTGACGACAGGATAGTGGATATGCGTGATTTAGTAAAATCAAAAACGAAATGATTTCGCGTAAGTCGATGGGTTTATTTCGTGACGGAGGCGATGCGCGGCGGCAGCACTCGGAACAGTATTTCACCTGGTCCCAGTCGCGCTTCCACCGAGCGCCCGCGTCGAAGTCGGTTAGTTGCAATATTTCCGACTAGTACGACACGATGAGCCAATGAAAAAAGGACAGGCCACCAGACCTGTCCTTTTCCATTTTGTCGCGGCCGCATCGTCGTGTGTGCGGCCGTCGTCTCCTCGCCTGTGTTTCTCCGCGGCAGCCTTACTCGGCCAGGCGCTTCTCCAGCTGCTGCTTGGTCGCGACCAGTTCCTGCGGCAGGCGGTAAGCCAGCTTGTCGAACAGTTCGCTGTGCAGCTTCAGTTCTTCGCGCCATGCATCCTTGTCGATCGACGTGATCATGGTGAACTGTTCGGACGTGAACTCGATGCCGGTCCAGTTCAGGTCGCCGTAGGTCGGGGTGGTGCCGAACATGTGCTCGACGCCGCCGGCCTGGCCCTGGCTGCGGTCCAGGATCCACTTCAGCACGCGCATATTGTCGCCGTAGCCCGGCCATACGAACTTGCCGTTGTCATCGGTGCGGAACCAGTTGACGCAGAAGATCTTCGGCAGCGCTTGCGGGTTCTTGTCGGCGACTTTCTGGCCCAGGTTGAGCCAGTGCTGGAAGTAGTCGCTCATGTTGTAGCCGATGAACGGCAGCATGGCGTACGGATCGCGGCGGACGATGCCCATCTGGCCGGCGGCGGCTGCCGTCGTCTCCGAACCCATCGTGGCGGCCATGTACACGCCTTCCGTCCAGTTGCGGGCTTCCGTCACGAGCGGCACCGTCGTCGAGCGGCGGCCGCCGAAGATGAAGGCCGAGATCGGCACGCCGGTCGGATCGTCCCATGCCGGGTCGATCACGGGGTTCTGCGTGGCGGCCACGGTGAAGCGCGCGTTCGGGTGCGCGGCCTTGGTGCCGGACGCCGGGGTCCAGTCCTTGCCCTGCCAGTCGATCAGGTGCGCCGGGGCTTCCTTGGTCATGCCTTCCCACCACACGTCGCCGTCGTCGGTCAGCGCCACGTTCGTGAAGATGACGTTTTCGCGCAGCGAGGCCATGCAGTTCGGATTGGTCTTTTCGTTCGTGCCCGGGGCGACGCCGAAATAGCCCGCTTCCGGGTTGATGGCGTACAGCTTGCCGTCGGCACCCGGCTTGATCCAGGCGATGTCGTCGCCGATGGTCGTGACCTTCCAGCCTTCGAAGCCGGCGGGCGGGATCAGCATCGCGAAGTTCGTCTTGCCGCAGGCCGACGGGAACGCGGCCGCGACGTATTTCTTGTCGCCCTGCGGCGATTCCACGCCCAGGATCAGCATGTGCTCGGCCAGCCAGCCCGGACCGCCCTGCTGCGCGTCCTGGTAACCCATGTTGGAGGCGATGCGCAGCGCGAAGCATTTCTTGCCCAGCAGCGCATTGCCGCCGTAGCCCGAGCCGAACGACCAGATCTCGCGCGTTTCCGGATAGTGCACGATGTACTTGGTCGCGTTGCACGGCCAGCGCACGTCCTGCTGGCCCGCCTGCAGCGGCATGCCGACGGTGTGCACGCACGGCACGAAATCGCCGTCGCTGCCCAGCACGTCGTACACGGCCTTGCCCATGCGGGTCATGATGCGCATGTTGACGGCGACATACGGCGAATCGGACAGTTCCACACCGATGTGCGCGATCGGCGAGCCCAGCGGGCCCATCGAGAACGGCACGACGTACATCGTGCGGCCGGCCATGCAGCCGTCGAACAGGCCGTTCAGGGTCTGGCGCATCTCGTTCGGGTCGGTCCAGTTGTTGGTCGGACCCGCCTGCTCCTTCGTGGCCGAGCAGATGAAGGTGCGGTCTTCGACACGCGCGACGTCGCTCGGGTCGGAGCAGGCCAGGTACGAGTTCGGGCGCTTCTCCGGGTTCAGGCGCTTCATCGTGCCGGCTTCGACCATCTGTGCGCACAGGCGGTCGTACTCTTCTTCGGAGCCGTCGCACCAGTAGATGGCGTCCGGCTTCGTGAGGGCCGCGATCTCGGCCACCCAATTGATGAGTTTATTGTGCTTGATGTAAGCTGGGACGTTCAGTGCGGCGACGCCGCCCATCACGGGCTGGTTCATACATACCTCCAATGCCAATTAAGAATCCCTGGCGATTCCGATGGCCTTGATGCGGCAGAGGCGGCGGCCTGCAATGCGCGTGGCGGTCGGAATCCCGTTAATCTTGTCCCGGCAGGATCGTCGTCAAGGATGGCCTCGTGGGCCCGCACCCGGAAAGCCGTGCGGTTCACGGTTCGGTGCTACGGCGGTCATGTCGCCAGCCCGGGGTCGCGTGTGCGCGGAGGCCGGCGGGCTGGTTGGAACGTGTGCTGCTGGCCGCAAATGATGTCAGTCTGACATCTCTGGCTCTTATTTCTGGTCGATTCTACACCCGTACAAACGCGTTTTAAATGCTTCAATAACAAAAATGTAGGAATTTTGGTTGAGTAATGTAGTAGGCTATTTCCTAACGTTCAAATTCTGTCATTTCATTACTTTCTTGCTGATAACATCCGCTAACATCCATGAAAATTGCGATCCTTGACGATTACCAAGACGCTGTCCGCACCCTCGAATGCTTCCGCATGTTGGACGGCCACGAGGTCAAAGTGTTCAACAGTTCGACCCGAGGCCTGGGCCAACTGGCGATCCGCCTGGCACCGTTCGACGCGTTGGTCCTGATCCGCGAACGCACCGCGTTTCCGCGCGCGCTGCTGCCCAAGCTGCCCAATTTGAAGCTGCTGTCGCAGACGGGCAAGGTCGCCGGACACATCGACGTGGCTGCCGCGACCGAACACGGCGTCGCGATCGCGGAAGGCGTCGGCTCGCCGGTCGCGCCGGCCGAACTGACGTGGGCGCTGATCATGGCGGCCAGCCGCAAGATCGTGCCCTACGCCAACAACCTGAAGGACGGGTTGTGGCAGACGGCGTCGATCAATCCCGAGCTCAACGGCCTGGGCCGCGTGCTGAAGGGGCGTACGCTGGGGATATGGGGCTACGGCAAGATCGGACACCTGATCGCGGGCTATGCGCAAGCGTTCGGCATGCAGGTGATGGTGTGGGGCAGCGAGAAAAGCCGGGCCGCCGCGGTCGCCGACGGTTTGACGGCCGCGCCGACGCGCGAAGCGTTCTTCGAGCAGGCCGACGTGGTCAGTGTGCACCTGCGGCTGAACGATGCGACGCGCGGCATCGTCAAGGCCGACGACCTGGCGCGCATGAAGCGCGACGCGTTGTTCGTGAACACGAGCCGTGCAGAACTGGTGGAAGAAGGTGCGCTCGAGGCCGCGCTGCGCAAGGGACGGCCGGGGTATGCGGCACTGGATGTGTTCACCAGCGAACCGCTGGCGGGCGACGCGCCGATCTTGAAGATTCCGACCGTGCTGGCGACGCCGCACATCGGCTACGTGGAGCGCGACAGTTATGAACTGTATTTCCGGGCGGCGTTCGAGAATGTCGTGAACTTCGCAAACGGGAACCCGACCAATATCCTGAATGGTTAAGAGCCACTGTTCTCGACCGTGACGTGCGGCGATATCAATGCCTCGACCAGCACCTCGATGGCCCGGAAGTTCAGCGCATCGATGCGACGTCGCACTTCCTCGAGGAAGTCCGCATGGTCGGCACGGGCCGCATACGTTTCGATCCATTGTTCAATGTCGGTAAGACGGCCGTTGCGCGCGAATCCGGCCAGCTTGTCGAGGGCTTCGGGTTCCGGACAAGACGACTTGTCGTGGACACGGAGCGCCACCGCCGTGGCTTCGGCCGCCGGCGCCGCTGTTCGGTCGACGTGCGTGGGCGGTACGAACATGGGTCCAAGGTGACGCACGGCGACCCTGAACGAGAACGATGACCCGGCGCCCGGCAGGCTCGATACCCGCAGCGCGCCGCCCATGGATCGGATGATGCGGTCGGCGATGAACAGGCCCAGTCCGGTTCCGCCATCGGTCGGGTGCACCTGCCGGAATGCCTGGAAAAGTCCGGTTTTTCCATCGACGTCGAACCCGATGCCGGTATCCGCGACTTCGATACCGATATGGCAGGCGCCGGCTTCCTCGTGCGCGTCGACGGACAGCGTGACCTGGCCGCCGTGCGTGAATTTCGATGCATTGGACAGGAGGTTCAGCAGCACTTGCTGGAGACGCGTCCGGTCGATGATCACCGTCCGCGGCAGCGCCGTCAGCATGCGACAGGTGAAGTGATTGTTCTGCTGCGCGCACAGCGCGACGGCAAAACTGTTGATGTCGTCCAGGAAGGCGGGCAGATCGATTTCTTCCGGGTCGAGATCGAGCGGTTGCAATTCTGCTTTGGTAAATTCGAGCAATTCATCGATCAGGGCGAGCTGATAATGGACGCTGCGATCGATGAACTGGATGAACCTGGCCTGGTGCTGGGTCGCGGTCTCGAGCAGGAGTTTCGCGTATCCATTGATCGTGGAGAGGGGCGCGCGCAGGTCGTGGCTCACATAGCCGAGAATCTCGACCTTTTGGCGCACATTGACCTGCGCCTGATGCATGGCTTCATTGAGTTCGAGCGTGCGCTTGGTGACTTCCGCACGCAGGCGTGCCTGCTCCGTGCGCTGTTGATCTTCCAGATGCTGTTTCGCTTCATTGCGTTGTCGGCCCACGTGGTGGATCCAGGCCGCCAGCACGACAAGATTCGTCGCAAGACCGATGATCGCGATGACAGGGTTGGGGAAAATATCGGAGTGCAGCCAAAGCAATGCCGACGGCAGCGCATCGTGCCCGTCGAGGGTTCGTATCACGTAATTGAAAAACGAGAAGACCACCGTAACCAGCATCAGGCGGCCGGTCGGGGTCCGGCGTCTGGCAAGCAGAAGCGCAAGACAAATATTCAACAGACCGAATGCGACGTTCAACCCCGCACAAAACCGCACAAAGACATACAGGTCGCCAAACGCCGCACCGGCCATGCCAACCCATTCGAACGCGAATATCGTCAGATAGGCAATGCGCACGGGTATGCGGATCTTCTCGCCGTTCGAAATGTTCAGGACGAACAGGATGAAGCAGGCGATCGCGAAATAGACGGCCATGGTTTCGCCGCGGGCCGCCCACTCTGGCGCAGACGGCAATAGGAACGTCCGCAGGTATCCGCGGATGCCGGCCTCGTACAGGGCGGTGCCGAGCGACACCATGGCCAGCAACAGAAAGGTGACGCTGCGCGAAAAGAGCCCGATCAGCAATGCGCACCACGTCAGCGCCAGGAACCCGCCGAGAAGCGCGGCATCCCACAACGCTGCACGCACTTCGTTGGCGTGCCAGGCCGCCCAGGTGACGATCGCGGGCTGCAGGCGCATCGGCTTGCGGGACGAGATGCGAACCAGTACGGAAAGTTCGTCGTGCGGCGCGAGGCTCAGGTCAAGCAACGGATAACGCGGGCGCGCCGCATTTGCGGCGGCGCTGGCGGGAGGAAAAACGGAGCTGGCAGTCCATTTACCATTTTGAACAATGTAGAAATCCGCCCTGTCGACCCGCGGATCCTGCAGCGCCAGCACGAGCGCACGCTTGCTGTCGTCGCGATTGGCCACGGTGACGTACAGCCACCATGCGGACCGCGAAAATCCGGGATTGAGCCGTTCCCTGGTGGCGGGCAGGAAGCCGTCTTGCGGATGACCGAGCCGCGCGGCCACCTGGCTGACCGTCAACGCGGATGTGGGATCTTCGAAAACCGATACGCCTTCCGGCAGCGCCGGCATGCCGGACGCGCCGGCGGCCCGGGCGTTGGACAGGGAGAGGCAGGTGAACAGCAGGCAAAGAAGGAAGGTACGACAGGCCAGCACGGGCATATCCGACAGTCTATGCATCGGACAGTTGTTCCGCACACGGAGAGACGTCCCCCGTCCGGCCATGCTGGCGCCGCCAGTCGGATGGCGTCGTCTCGAAGCGCTCACGAAATGCGGTGGCGAAATTCCCTGCAGTCGAAAAGCCAATCTCTTCCGCAATATCGCCGATGGTCATCGACGTATTGAGAAGGAAGCGCTGGGCCGTCTTCAGGCGCGTGTCGCGGATATATTCGCCGGCAGTCTGGCCGAGATTGTCGCGGAACGCCCGGGACAGGCGTTTTTCGTGCGTACCGACGAGCCTGGCGAGTTCCTCGACCGTCGGCGAACTGCGCAAGTCGCGCACCAGCACCGCGGCGGCCGCGCGTACCAGCGCCGCATCGGGTCCGTCGGGCAGGTCGGGCAGGTACTCATCCAGACGCGTGCGGATGATTTTTTTCAGATGATTCCGGATTCGCGCGATCACCTCGGCCGGTTCGAACGGTTTGACGATATAGTCCATCGCGCCCAGTTCGAGCCCGTGAATGCGATCGTCGAGTTTGTCGACTGCGGTCAGGATGAGAATCGGAATGGCCTGGGTGGCGGAATTCGCGGCCAGCAGACGGCACGCCGTAAAGCCGTCCATGCGCGGCATGCGCACATCCATCAGGATCAGGTCGGGCGCAATCAGTTGCGCACGGTTGTACGCCTGCGCCCCGTCGAACGCGACGCTGATCCGGCAACGCGATGCGCGCAGGATTTCGATCAGTAATTGAAGCTCGTTCGGGCGGTCATCGACGACAAGGATGTGAGCGCCAGCGATATCTTGAGCGGAATGGCGGAGCGTCGGGCTGTACGGGCTGGACGGCATGGACTGCGAACGGTGAGGCGGCAAATGTTACCGACGGCACAAGCTTTGCAAAGAATGTAAACATTATAGAGCAGTCAGCAAAACTTTGATGAAAAGCAATTACATGCCGTCGGATACGCACCGTTCGCATTGCGGTTCGCGCAGATCAGTCCACTCGCAATGGAGTGGACGAGTTACCAGCGATAACCGACGCCTACGCCCGCACCGAACGCGCCGTGGCGCGACACGGGTTTCGACATCGAGCCCTTGACGAGCCATTTGTCGGTCGCGGCGGAAATACCGACGGCGACTGCGCCTTGACCGCCATACGTACCGGCGCCCATCGTGACAACGCGCTCGCCGGGCAATACCGCTTGCGGCAGGCTGGCGACTGCAATCGCGCTCGCCGTACCGGCGTTGGCATCCTTGCGATACTGCGACATCTCGTCACGGACCGAACCGATCGCACCGTTCAATTGGCGCACGTTCACGCCGTCCGTCGGTGCCGTACCGTCCGCGACGTTCGCCAGTTGGCGTTCGGCGCCGGCCGAGCCGATCGACACGGTATTGTCGCGATCGGCGACCGAGTTCGCTCCCAGCGCGACGGCATTGTTGGCCGTGGCCTGGCTGTTCGCGCCGATGGCGGTCGAGTTCTGGCCAGAAACATTCGAGCTTGCGCCGATCGCGGTACCGTTCGCCGCCGTTACTTTCGAGTTCGTGCCGGTCGCGGTGCCGTTCACCGCGCTCACCGCAGAGTTGCGGCCGACTGCCGTTCCCGTCTGGTCCGCGACCGTGCCGGCCGACATGCTCGCTTCCATCTTGCCGACGGTCGTCTTCAACGTCGTCACCTGGCTGGAAACCGAAGTCACCTGGGTCGCAACCGTGTCCACCTTGTCGGATACCGTGTCCACCTTGTCGGATACCGTGTTGACCTTGTCGGAAACCGTGTTGACCTGGGCCGCAACCGTGTCGACCTTGTTGGACACGGTGTTGACTTGGGCGGCGACCGTGTCCACCCTGTTGGACACCGCATTGACCTGGCTGGCGACCGCACCCACCTGATTGGTCACCGTCGACACCTGGTTGGCGACCGAGTACAGCTGCGACCCGTTGACCGCGTCCGTGCTCGTGGCACTGACGTCGCCGGCCGCGACGTTGACGACCTGACGTTCCGCGCCGGCACTGCCCACACTCGCCACGCCCACCGGGGTACCCGCGAAGCCATTGTAGGTTACCCCGCCCACCTTCACGTTGCCGACGGTGGTCGCTGCGCGCGTGGTCGCGTTGGAACCCAGCGCGACGGAATTGGCATCCGCAGCAGTCGCGCCTTCGCCGATGGCAACTGCATTCGTTGCCGACGCCGTCGAACGGGCAATGGCAACGCTCCCGGCTCCGGAAGCCACGCTATCCACACCAACCGCGACCGCATCGGCCGCTCCCGCGTTTGCCTGGAAGCCGAGTGCCGTACCGCCCGCCGCCACACTGCCTTTGCCTATGGCCGTCGAAAACGTGGTATTGGCCTTGGCGTCTTGTCCGACCGCCGTCGACTGGTCGACCGCGGAAGCGCCCTGGCCGAATGCGGAGGCCGTCGTACCGTTCGCGACTGCGCCGTCGCCGATTGCCGTGGCCTGCGCGCCGGTGGCGTTGGAGTTGGAGCCGATTGCCGCCGCGTGGTCTCCGATCGCGGTAGAACTGCTGCCTACCGCCGTGGCCTGGGCGCCAGTCGCCGAGGCCACGGTCCCGATCGCGATGGCATTGCTATAAGCGGCCGGAGCACCTGCTTTCGAGGTCGCAGAAACGCCGATCGCAATATTGTCGCAGCCCGTCGCTGTGGCCGGATAGGCGCCGCTTCCCGAAATTGCAATGTTGCCGTCGCAGTATGCAATCGTCTTTGTGGTCGTCCCGTTCACCGTGTAATCGGCCCGCGCTGGTGCGGAGGCCGCAAGTGCGACCATGGCCGCGCTGATTGCGACGGCAAGCGAGGTTGTCGATTTGGCCGGCAGACGCCGTGCCGGATGTGCAAACGCTGGTTTATTCCTCATGCTTTTTCCGTAAAATGTGAAGTTGCTTTTGTGACATCGTCGTCTCCTCCATCTTTTTATAATGTCGCGTCGCCTTGATGGATGGCCTTCACGATCATCGACAACTGAATCGTGATGGCGCCCGAGCGGCGGTTGCATCAAGTTGGTGGAGATTCTGAGCCGAGCCGGCAAAGTTAACATTTGCTACGGAGCAATAAATCTTTTAATGTCGGTAAATTTATTGGGTTTGGGTTTAACAAACGAATAGACATGACGAACCCAATGGCGCCGCAGAGCGGACCTTGGATTCAATGGCAGGCAGGACAGGTGGAACCCTTCCTCGCTCAAGGAATGGCGCTACCAGGAGGATGGGATGATGTTGTGCCTGGACGAGATCCAGGCAACCAGGCTCAGGAAGTGACTTTCAACACATCGTGAAGATGTGGGCATGTGTTTGATACTCAGGCATCAAACACCCCACCCTTGTATTATCCTTCTGAGCAATTTGCTTACCTGAGGGGCACCTCAGGTTCTGAGCAGCTGGATGCCGAGCCCACCCTTTGGCACGAGCCAGTTTCGTAGATTTCGCACCAGCTGCTCTCCCTCGTTCGAAGATCGGACAGTATCTTTGGCCCGGCTAGCCGTGAGCCCGTATTTCGCAAGGTGGATCAGAAGAGGATATCGATGCAAGAGTGGTACCTGGGAATTGACGTTGCCAAGAAAAAGCTCGACTGCGCGCTGCGCCAACCGGACGGCAAGCACAAGCACAAGGTTTTCGACAATACGCCCAACGGATTTAAAGAGTTACAACAATGGATTTGCAGCTTTGACGTGCCCCAGCTTCACGTCTGCATGGAGGCTACCGGGGTGTACTGGGAAGCCGTCGCCGAGTATCTGGCGAACCATCAGTACGTGGTCAGTATCGTCAATCCGGTGCAGATCAAAGCGTTTGGTGCGTCGCGTCTTGTCAGGACCAAGACTGACAAGGTCGACGCGAAGTTGATCGCTGATTTCTGCAAGGAGAGTCGGCCGGAACCGTGGAAGGCCCCGTCTTTGCAAGAACAAGAGTTACGGGCCATGGTGCTGCGCCTGGACGCTCTTCAGGAGATCCGGACTCAGGAAAGTAATCGTCTCGAAGTGGCGCGTGAAGCCGTCAAGGACGGCATTACATCCCATATCGTCTGGCTTGACGAGGAAATCGCGCATCTCAGCAAGAAAATTCGCGATCACATCGACAGCGATCCCGATTTGAAGGACCGGAAAGCGCTGCTGGACAGCATTCCTGGCGTCGGTGAACGTACGATCGCATTGCTGCTGGCATTTTCGCTCGCTCCAGGCCGGTTCGCGAACGCCCGACAGGTGACTGCCTATGCCGGGCTCGATCCGCGGCATCATGAGTCAGGCAGCAGCGTTCAAGGAAAGACACGCATCTCCAGGGTCGGTCACAATCTGATCCGGAAAGGCTTGTACATGCCGGCTATGGTCACGTTGTATCGAACGAACTGGGGAAAGCGCTTCCTCGCTCGTCTGTCCAGCGCTGGAAAAAAGCCCATGGTCATTATCGTCGCCATGATGAGAAAGCTGCTTCATGTCGCCTTCGGCGTGCTGAAGTCCGGACAAAAGTTCAATCCAGACCTGCACGCCGCTTGACCGGGATAACAGTATCTACCGTAACTCCGGTTCGCCGGTGAAGTTGGGCTTGCGCATCGGCATCTCATGCCGGCGCGTCCATAGACCGGCCCAGCCGGGGGGCCACTCGATCACGGGGCCGGCATACGCGGGCAACCCGGCACGCACGGGCACGATGGGCACCGGCGGCATCTCGATGAGGCCGCCGTTCGCATTCGGCTGCATCGGCGCCATATCGAAGGAATACATATAGCCCGGCAGCAGCGCATCGCACACGTTCGCGAACCATGCGGTGTGATCCTCGTCGCGCCCAAGCGCGCGCGCAAGACCTTCGGGATCGAACTTCGCCAGTGCGTGGATCAGCTCATCCGTGCTGGCGCCGGGCGCATCACCCCAGCCCATCACGGGATTGTTGTTGTAGTCGGCGCCCGAGCCGTACCAGCCTTCGCGCCACGGCCGCTGCATCCAGTCGCGCTTACCCGTGAACAATTGCCAGCGCCAATGCAGGCCCGACGGCTTCGGCCAGGAATACAGGTACAGCTTTTCGTAGCCGGCCTTGTGCAGTTCGCGCACCATCGCCATCAGGCGCGCATGCGGCATGCGGTCCGGCGGCGAGCGGCGGAACAGGATCGCTTCGCCATCGGCGTGCTGCACCTCGTCGGTCGACAGGTTCAGGTCGAGTGTGCGCGACTCGTTGCCGAAGCGTGCGGAAATCCAGCCCGTCAGCAGGTTGACGTGGGTGATGACACCATAGCCGCGATGGCGATGGAAGATGACGGTTCCAGGTGCGACGGGTTTCATTGGAAGGCGGGCTCGGCCCAAAAAGGAGAAAGGATACTCATCCGATCCGGACGATTCTAGCGCAGACACATACGGAAACACTACGGTTTGCGGCTATCATTACCCACCTTTTTTTACCGAGTTTTCAAATCATCATGACTTTGCGGATCATCGCCACTGGCGGCACTTTCGACAAACACTATAACGAACTCAATGGCGTTCTGGGCTTTGCCGAAAGCCACTTACCGGAGGTCATCGCACGTTCCCGCATGACCATTCCTGTCGAACTGCAGGTCGTGTCACTGCTCGATTCGCTGGAGATGCGGGACAGCGATCGCCAGAACGTGCTGGCCGCGTGCCAGGCCGCGAGCGAGAAGCAGATCGTGATCGTGCACGGCACCGACACGATGCGCGAAACGGCCGAGGTATTGGGTGCGGCAACGTCGGACAAGACGATCGTGTTCACGGGTGCCATGATCCCGTACGAAATCGCCAACTCGGATGCGCTGTTCAACTTCGGCTTCGCCTGCGCCGCCGCGCAGATGCTGCCGCCGGGGGGGCGCGGGCGGGCGGCGCCCCCGCCCCGGCCCCGGCGGGGGGCCCGCGGCGCGCCCGGGGGGCCCCCCCCCCCGTTGTGCCACACCCCCAAACGGGGGGGCCCCCACCCCGGTGTGTCGGGCGCTGCTCGCTTTCGTCAATTCCTATAATGGTTTTCCAACAAACCTGAAGGAGCCATGCGATGAGCGAGCAGCGCCCCACCCTGACCACGCGCCAGGGCCATCCCGTCCGCGACAACCAGGCCATGCGTTCCGTCGGCGAACGCGGTCCGGCCACCCTCGAGAACTACCAGTTCATCGAAAAGATCACCCACTTCGACCGCGAACGGATCCCCGAGCGCGTGGTGCATGCGCGCGGCACGGGCGCGCATGGTTATTTCGAGGCCTACGGCAAGATCGGCAACGAACCCGCCAGCAAGTACACGCGTGCCCGGGTCCTCAACGAGACCGGCGTGCAGACGCCCGTGTTCGTGCGCTTCTCGACCGTGATCGGTGGCAAGGAATCGCCCGAGACGGCACGCGATCCGCGCGGCTTCGCCGTCAAGCTCAAGACGGTCGACGGCAATTGGGATCTCGTGGGCAATAACCTGAAAGTCTTCTTCATCCGCGATGCGATCAAGTTCCCGGACATGATCCACGCCTTCAAACCCGACCCCGTCACGAACCAGCAGGAGCCGTGGCGCTTCTACGATTTCATCTGCAGCCATCCGGAAGCGCTGCACATGGTTACGTGGGTCAAGAGCCCGTGGGGCATTCCCGCCAATTACCGCGAGATGGAAGGCTCGGGCGTCAACACATATAAACTCGTGAACGACCAGGGCATCGCCCACCTCGTCAAATTCCACTGGCAGCCGAAACAGGGCGTGCGCAACCTGACGAGCCAGCAGGCCGCCGAAATCCAGGCGCACGACACGAGCCACGCCACGCGCGACCTGTACGACGCGATCGCGCGCGGCGAGTTTCCGGAGTGGGAATTCTGCGTGCAGATCATGAGCGACGGCGAGCATCCGGAACTGGAATTCGACCCGCTGGACGACACGAAACGCTGGCCGGAAGACCGCTTCCCGCTGCTGCCCGTGGGCCGCATGGTGCTCAACAAGAACCCGGACAATGTCTTTGCCGAAACCGAGCAATCGGCCTTCGGCACGGGCGTGCTCGTCGACGGCATCGACTTTTCGGACGACAAGATGCTGCAGGGCCGCACCCTGTCCTATTCGGACACGCAGCGCTACCGCGTCGGGCCCAACTATCTTCAGCTACCGATCAATGCGCCGCAAGAAAAAGCGATCGCGCGCACGAACCAGCGCGACGGCCAGATGACCTTCCATGTCGACGGCGGCGGCGAGGAAAAGCACATCAATTACGAACCGAGCCTGCTGGGCGGCCTGGCCGAAGCACCGCAGCCCGAGAAGGATTACCACCAGCACGTCGAAGGCCACCTGGGCCGCTACCAGACGAGCCGCACGGCCGACGACTACAAGCAGGCCGGCGACCGCTATCGCACGTTCGCGGATTGGGAGCGGGACGACCTCGTCAACAATGTCGGCAACGACCTCAAGAAATGTCCGGAAGTGATCCAGCTGCGCATGGTATGGCACCTGTGGCATTGCGACGAGGATTACGGACGTCGCGTCGCCGGGATCGCTGGCATCGACCTGGAAAAGGCGAAAGCCTTGCAGCCGCTGCCGGGCAAGCCGGCGCCGGGAGAGAATCGCCCGGGCTCGACCTATTCGGGCGGCCAGCCGGAAAGCGGCGGCGGCAAGAAAGAACCGGCCACGACGGAAGAAGTGGCGTCGGTCAAATAGGCGTTACGCGTGGGCACGGGGTGCACACCCAACGTTTGGCGATCGAGCGGTAGGGTGGCATTGGGGCCTGGGGGTCCCAAATGACACGTGCCCACCATGCATCACCGTCGAAATTACGCCTTGGCTTCGCCGCCCAGTGCCTCGACCAGGTCGGTCAGCATCTTCGCCAGCTCGCCGGTCATCAGCATGATGTCGTTATCGAAACGCTCGTCGTCGCTGTAGGTGATCGTTTCGTTTTCCTTGATCACATCCAGCGGCTTGATGCCCTTGACGGCCAGCTGCTCGGTCAGCACGAACGAGATGCGGCTGTTCCACGTCATGGCCAGGCGCGTGCACTGCTTGCCGTTGGCGATGTGGCGGCGGATGTCTTCCGGATCCAGCGAGTGCTTCACGTAGCGGACGGCGGCCTTGCTCTCGCCGGTGGCGCGCAGTTCCGTGTCCTGGTCGATCGTGAAGTTGTACGGCGCCTCGTCCGATTCCAGCCAGCCCGTCATCACGGCGACCGGCGACTTTTGCACGCGCAGCGATTCCAGCGGCAGCTTGTCGACGGCCTTCAGCAGCAGCTTGATGACGTCGTCGGCTTTGCTCGGGCTGGCGGCGTCGACGACGAGCCAGCCGTTGACCGTATCGATCCACGTCCACACGTTGCCGCGGATCGAGAACGCGCGCGGCAGCAGCTCGTCGGCCACGCGTTCCTTGAGTTCCTTCATCGCCTTCTTGCCCGGCGGGAAGCCCTGCTGCTCTTCCAGCTCGGCGGCCTTGGCCTTGGCGACCTGGTTGATGACCGAGCTCGGCAGCAATTTCTTTTCCGTGCCCAGCATCATCAGCATCTGCTTGTTGACGACGTGAACGAGCTTGCCGTTGCCGCGTGGAGAATCCCAGCCCTGGCGCAGCAATTCGTTGCTGCTGGCGGGCGTGAACGCCTGCGACTGCAGGGCCTCTTCCATCTGTTCAGGGGAGAAATTCCACGGTGCGGGCAGGCGGTAGATCTGAAGATTCTTGAACCACATAACGTTGCTTCCAGTTATCTCGATATTTCAAAGGAACGACATTCTACACGCTGACTGGCGGCAAAATTCACGTCGTCGACAAGGGATTTTTATTGTGTTGCACGTTCGTCAAACAAGCTCAGCTGCTCGACCGTTTCCGTATCGCTCAGGCGCACGCCGACGCCCAGCAGCCGCACGGGACGGCTCGCCCGCAGCCAGCCCGTCTCCATCAGGTGACGGAACGTCGTCATGTTCGGCGCGTAGCCCACGCACTCGACGGTCGTACGCTGGAAGTCGGCAAATTTGATCTTCACGAACAATTTATTGATGAATTTTTCAGCATTGTTGCGCTTGATGCGGCCGAGCAGATGCTCGTACAGGTCCGGCAACAACGCGAGGCAGCCATCCAGGTCGGGGACGTCCGGCGTGTACGTCTCCTCCGTGCTGATCGACTTGCGCTCGCGCACCGGATTCACGTCGCGGTAGTCGATGCCGCGGCACAAGTCATACAGCCGCGCGCCGAACGAGCCGAAGTGTTGCTGCAGCTTGTCCATATTCCAGTCGCGCAGGTCGCCGCACGTCTGCGCGCCGAGGCGATGCAGCTTCGCGGCCGTCACCTTCCCTACCCCGAACAATTTCTTCACAGGCAGCACGGCGACGAACGCGTCGACCTCATCCGGCCGCACGAGGAACAGTCCATCGGGCTTGTTCCAGTCGCTGGCGATCTTGGCGACGAACTTGTTCGGCGCCACGCCGGCCGACGCCGTGATGCCGACCGTTTCATGAATGCGGCGGCGAATCTCTTGCGCGATCAATGTCGCGCTGCCCTTGCAATGCGGCGAGTTCGTCACGTCGAGATAGGCTTCGTCCAGCGACAGCGGCTCCACGAGGTCCGTGTAGTCGCGGTAGATGTCCATGATCTGGCGCGACGCGACCCGGTACTTTTCCATGTTCGGTGGAATCAGGATCAGGTCCGGGCACAGCTTGACCGCCTGCGCGGTGGCCATTGCCGAATGGATGCCGAAGCGGCGCGCCTCGTAGTTGCAGGTGGCGACCACGCCGCGCTGCTCGGCCCGCCCGCCGACGGCCAGCGGCCGCCCGCGCAGGGACGGGTCGTCGCGCATCTCGACGGATGCGTAAAAACAATCGCAATCGCAGTGGATGATCTTGCGGACGGGGGCGTTCACGGTGGCGGTCGCCCGCGCCGAGCGACTACTGTAATTGCATACAGTATCGCTGGGAATTAGGAATAGTGCAAGGGGGAACGCCGCCGCGGGGATGCGGCGGCGGGTAGAGAGGACTTACTTGGTGACGCTGGAGTAACTGCACGACTTGGCGATGCGATAGGCAGGATCGCCGAACACCGAGTTCGAGCATTTCACGGAGCCGGTGAAGGTCTTCGTCACATAGCTCGTGGCGGTGCCGTAGCGCACGTCGCGCGTGCCGGTGAACGAACAGGTGCCGTTCTCGCCGGCGCAATACGTCCAGGTCGGGGTCGTCGTCGTCGTGGTCGTCGAGCCCAGCGCCGCGTTCACGGCGGCGGCCGCGTTGACGATGCCGGCGCCGCAGCCCGAGCACGCGGCCGGGAAGGCGCGCGCCGTCGACTTCAGCTTGGCGGCCACGTCATCCGGCGTCAGGTTCGGATTCGCCGACAGCATCAGCGCGACGACGCCAGCCACGTGCGGCGTCGCCATCGACGTGCCCATGTAGTACGCGTAATTGTCCGATGCCGGCGTGGTCGTGCCCGCGTTCAAGGTCGACAGGATGCCGGCGCCGTTGTCGCCTCCCGGTGCCGCAATGGTGACGTTGGTGCCGTAGTTCGAATACGACGCCTTGCCGCCCGCACGGTTCGTCGCCGCGACGGTGATCACGCCCGCGCAGTTGGCCGGGTTCGAATTGATCGCATTCGTGTTCGAGTTGCCGGCCGCGACGACGACCACGGCGCCGCGCGAGCGGGCACTGTTGATCGCATTCTGCGTCGTGGTGTCGCAGGCGCCGGTGCCGCCCAGCGACAGGTTCAGCACGCGCGCCTTGTTCGCATTGGCCGGCACGCCGGTCACGGTGCCGCCCGAGGCCCAGACGATGGCGTCGGCGATGTCGGACGTGTAGCCGCCGCAACGGCCCAGCACGCGCGCCGGGACGATCCTGGCGTTGTACGCGATGCCGGCGATGCCGAGGCCGTTGTTGGTCTTCGCGGCGATCGTGCCGGCCACGTGCGTGCCGTGCCAGCTCGAGTTCTGGTCCGCGGCCGGAACGCCCGTGCCGCAGCTGCCGGCCGGGGCCCAGTCGCCCGGGTCGCTGGCGTCGGTGTCGCGGCCGCCGCCGTCGTTGGCGATCGTGGTCGTCGAGATGAAGTCATGGCCCTGCAGGATCTGGCCCGACAGGTCGGCGTGCGGACGGTAGCCCGTGTCGATCACGGCCACGTTGATGCCGGCGCCGGTCGACTTGTCCCAGGCGGCGGGCGCGTTGATGCCGCCGGTGGCTTCGTACAGGTCCCACTGCTGGGTATAGCTGGGGTCGGTCGGGGTGGCCAGCGGGACCATGATGCGGTCCGGCTCGGCGTACTCGACGTTGGCGTCGCGCGACTTCAGTTCGGCGGCCAGCTGGCGCGCCTCGTCGAGCGACATCGTGCGGTTGAGTTGCAGCACGTTCGCACCGTTCGCCGTCGCGCGCAGCGCGCGCATCGTGGCGCCATAGGTCTGGCCGGCGCGGTCGATCAGGGCCTGGCGTGCGCGGTCGATGCCGCGTGCGGCCACGCCGGTCTTCGACGTGTCGTTGTCGCCCTTGTACTTGACGATGATGCGGTCGGTCTGGACGACGGCGTGATTGGTCTGCGCCACGGCCGGGCCGGCGAAACCGGCGGCAACGAGGGCCGCTGCACAAATTTTCAACAACGAAGAGATCTTGTGGCGCTGCGTCATGCTGCATCCTTTTCAGTAAACCGAACTGTGCAGCGTAACGAAAAACGGCCCGCATGGGGCCGTTTTTCGGGGTTTTTACAACAGGAAAGTTTCGTTAAGTAATTGAATTTTAACGATTATGAGTCCAGTCATAACGCATTACCAGGTGAGCTTGAGCGTGTACTTGCCGCTGGTCGAACCGGTGCCGCCGCTATAGTAGACGACGCGTACATAACGGGTCACCGTGGTCGAGCCCGTGTTGGACGACGTGGCGGTATCCGCGCTGCCCTTGCCGTTTTCGCTACGTGCCAGCAAGGTGCCCGCGCTGTTGTAGATATACAGGTCGTAGTCCGAGCTCGAATTCGGCGTCATCGTCGCGCTCAGGGTTTTACCGGCCGGCAACTGGACAGAGAAATAATCCGTGTCCGTCGAGCTGCCCATCGCGGCATTGACGGTCGTGCCGGACGTCGTCACGCCGTTGGCCGTGCCGAGCGTGTTGTTCGACTCCGTTTCCGAAATCGTCGTGCCCGTACCGCCACCCGTGCCGGCCGCCGCATCCACCGCGGCCGAGGCGTCCACGATACCGGTGCCGCAGCCCGAGCAGCTGGCCGGGAACGGACGCGTGCTCGACTTCAGGCGCGACTCGACCTCGTCCGGCGTCAGGTTCGGGTTCTTGGCCAGCATCAGCGCGACGACACCGGCCACGTGCGGCGTCGCCATCGACGTCCCCATATAGCCCGCGTAGCTGTCGGCGCCCGGCGACTTGGTGCCGGCGTTCAAGGTGGACAGGATGGCCGCGCCGCTGTCGCCGCCCGGTGCCGCGACGTCGACCACGGTGCCGTAGTTCGAGTAGGAGGCTCGGCCGCCGGAGCGGTTCGTTGCCGCCACCGTGATCACGCCCGCGCAGTTGGCCGGGTTGCTGTTGCTCGCGTTCTGGGACTCGTTGCCGGCCGCCACGACGATCACGGTGCCGCGCGAACGGGCGCTGTTGATCGCGTTCTGCGTCGTCGTGTCGCACGCGCCGCCGCCGCCCAGCGACATATTGATCACCTGGGCACGCGCCGCAATGGCCGGCACGCCGGACACGGTGCCGCCCGATGCCCAGATGATGCCGTCGGCGATGTCGGACGTGTAGCCGCCGCACTTGCCGAGCACGCGCACGGGCACGACCTTGGCGCCGTATGCGACGCCGGCGACGCCCGTGCTGTTGTTCGTCGCCGCGGCGATGGTGCCGGCCACGTGGGTGCCGTGCCAGCTCGAGTTCGACGCCGGTTCACCGGCCCCGCACTCGCCTGCCGCGGTCCAGTCGCCCGGATCGCTGGCGTCGCTGTCGCGGCCGTTGCCGTCGTTCGCGATAGCGGTATCGGAAATGAAGTCATAGCCGGCCAGGATCTGGCCCGACAGGTCGGCGTGCGGGCGGTAGCCGGTGTCGATCACGGCCACGCGGATGCCGGTCCCGGTCGACTTGTCCCAGGCGGCCGGCGCGTTCAAGCCGCCGTTCGCTTCGAAGAAATCCCACTGCTGGCTGTACATCGAGTCGTTCGGCGTGAACAGCGGATGCATCATGCGGTCCGGCTCGGCATACTCGACGGAAGGATCGCGCGACTTCAGCTCTGCCGCCAGCTTGGCGGCATCGGCCAGCGACACCTTGCGGTCCAGCTTGAAGACGCGGGCGCCGGTGGCGATCGAATGCGACGCCTTCACCAGCATGCCGAACTGCTGGCCGGCGCGGTCGACCACGGCCTTGCGCGAGGCGGACAGCGGCATTGCACGTGCGACCGATACCTGCCCGCCCTTGGAGACGACCGGTGCGCTCTCGTCCTTGTACTTGACGATGATGCGGTCGGTCTGGTCCGAGACGGCCACACGCTGCGCGGCGTGTGTGGCCGGCACGTCCGCAGGCACCCCCGCGCCCGCAACGCCGGCGCCGAGACCGAGGACGGCCGCGGCGCACAGTTTCAACACTGCCGGAGACTTCGATTGCTGAGACTTCATGTTTATTCCTTTTAGAAAAACACAAAAGTTGATTTTCCGCAGGCGTGATTGCCTGAGATCTTTTGTCTCGACGCTTTTTTAGCGTCGATTTCCCGTCTGAAAAGCGGGAGTGCCAGATTAGCGCGAAAGAAATGAACGTGTAGAAATTTCACAATTGGATTCGATGTCTATACAACACTTTCACCGATTGATAGCGCTAAAACCTAGATTCTTCGGAAAACTGTGAACTCAGCAGAAGAACATATCGCATCGACAGAACCCATTAATTAACAATTTTCCGTGACTGTCAGGCGTTGCGCACATATGCACATCCTCAACATTGAGATATCTCAATCGTCACCAAAGAAGAAATTCGGGGTCAGAGCACTTTTTGGTGCTCGAGCTTTAAAGCAATTCGAGATCGGGGCGCCGCCTGCCTCTCAAAGCGATACACCGACGGCGCCTGCGGACTTGAACGATTCGGGATGCGCAAGAAAATTGATCCGAAATGTGCTCTGACCCCGAATTAAAAAAAAGGCCGCGATCGCTCGCGGCCTTTCTGTCTGACGACTTAGTAAAACTTAGAAATTGCCTTTGAACTGGACACCGTAGGTGCGCGGTTCGTTGGTGAAGCCCGTCAGGTTGTTGAAGTCGATGGCACCCGAGATGCGGCGCTGGTCGAGGATGTTGCGGCCAAAGGCGGCCACTTCATACTTGCCGTCGGCCCAGATGTAGCCCAGGCGCAGACCGCCTTCCGTCAGCGGCTTGCCCGTGAACTCTTTCGCTTCGTACAGGAAGAAATTGATCTTCGAACGGTACGACCAGTCGGTGTAGACGTAGAACTCGCCATTGGCGACCGGCATGCTGTAGCGGGCGTTCAGGTTGACGATCCACTTCGGTGCCTGCGGCAGCGGGTTGCCATCGATGAGGACGTTGCCGGCGGCGTTCAGCGGATCGGTGATCGTGCAGGCTGCGCACTTCGTCAGCGACAGGCTTGCGTCGCGGATTTCCGTGAAGTTGTACGACGCGCTGGCGCCGACGCGCAGGTCCGGCGTCACCAGGCCTTCCAGGTCGAACTCGGCGCCGCGGCCAGCCGTCTTCTTCGCGTTGATCAGCTTGGTGACGTTGGTGTTGCCGCCGACCACGGTCAGCTGCTGGTTCTTGATCTCGTAGTCGTACAGCGAGAACGCGACGCGGGCACGGCGTTCGAACAGGTCGGCCTTGATGCCGCCTTCGTACGACGTGATGGTCTCGGCGTCGGCGACGGTGATGCCCACCGGTGCGAAGGTCGAGGCCGGCGCGATGCTCGGGGCGCGGAAGCCGGTCGCGACGCGCGCGTACAGGTTCACGTCACGATTCAGCTTGTACGTGCTCGACAGGTCCCAGCTGATCTTGTCCTTGCTTTCGCCGACACTGTTCGGGCCCACCGGCGTGAAGCCGATCGCGGTGACGGTGCGGAAGTCCTTCTTGTCGTCCGTGTAACGGATACCGCCGCGCACCGACAGGGCGTCGTTGATGTTGTATGTCACGGAACCGAACGCGGCCCAGGCCTTGTTGTTCTGCTCGCTGGCCTGGCGCGAGGTGCGGGCACCCGTGGCGCTGTTGTAGCCGTCGCTGCCGCCCGTCACGTCTTCCTTGAAATAGTACACGCCGGCCTGCCAGTTCAGCGGGCCCGTGCTCTTCGACTCGACGCGGAATTCCTGCGAATACTGCTTCAGGTCGTCGATGAAACCGCCCGTCTCGGACTGGAACGGAATGAAGCCCGGACCTTGCGGCGTGCCGCCGTCGATGTCGCCGCGGCTGTAGTAGCTGCCGACCGACTCGTAACCAGTGATCGAGTGGAAGATGACCGGACCCAGGTCCCACGTGATGCGGGCATTGGCGCCGTTCGTCTTGAGGCTCTGGAAATTCTGGGCGTTCGTCACGATGCTGTCGAGATCGTAGCCGTCGGCGATATCGTTCGTGCCCTTCTTGATCAGGTTCGCGCGGAACAGACGGGCGCTGCCGTTGGTCGTGCGCTGGTGCACGTTGAACAGGGCGCTGAACGTGGTGTCCGGCTTGTACAGGAACTGCACGCGTTCGGCGTGTTCGTTGTAGCCGTCCAGTTCGCCGGTCTTGTTCGTCTTGGCGACGTCGCTATAGTTGTCGACGAAGTCGTCGCGGTGCTGGCGCAGGGTCGACACGCGCATCGCCCACTTGTCCGACAGCGGCACGTTGATCGCGCCTTCGACGTTGGCGGTGCCGTGGGTGCCGTACGACAGGTTGTAGTAACCCTCGGTCTTCTTGAGGTTCGGCTTCTCGGATTCGAATTTCACGACGCCTGCCGGGGTGTTGCGGCCGAACAGCGTGCCCTGCGGGCCGCGCAGCACTTCCACGCCGGCCAGGTCGAAGATCGGGTAGCCCTTCAGGATCGGGTTTTCCTGGACGATGTCGTCATAGATCAGCGACACCGGCTGCGATGCGAAGGTCGAGAAATCCGTGTTGCCGTAGCCGCGGATGTAGAAACGCGGGAACGTGCGGCCGTTCGAGGACTCAACGTTCAGGCTGGGGGTCTTGCCGGCCAGCAGGCGGATGTCTGCGCCGCCGGACACGAGCACGTCCAGCTTCTCGCCCTTGATGGCGGTGACGGACACCGGGACTTCCTTGATGTTCTCGGTACGGCGTTGTGCGGTCACGGTCACCGTCTGCAGTTCGGTCGCCTGCGCAGTCTGGGCCAGGGCCGCGCCGCCGGGTACGGCTGCGAGCGCCAGCATTGCGCCATGCGCGGCGATGACGCGCTTGTGCATCTTGGACATCTTGATCATTGAGTTTTTCCTAGCTGGGAAGAGTGAAAAAAACTGCCGCGTTGTCTCCGCCAGTCTCTCCTGCCTCGGCAAACTCGCACCTGATTGTTGATGTCTAAATATTGCCGGCATGTAAACCGGCAATTGTCGATTATGTGTATATCCTTATGCAAGGAATACGAATTGGCTTACACATCCATACAACAGTTTGTTGTATATGAGAACGTGGTGTGTCACATCCCTGTTCACTTTTTTCCGAAAACCCCTTGCAGGTTTTCGAAGGGATACGCTATGATTCGGGCCTCTTCGGACGTGATGACAAACGTCGGCAAGAAAAACCCTGAAACGGGCGCTTAGCTCAGTTGGTAGAGCGGATCCCTTACAAGGATTAGGTCGGGAGTTCGAGCCTCTCAGCGCCCACCAGTCAGTTTCAGAAGTCTTGCAAGTGAAGCACCGATCAGAGTAAACGGAGCGGTAGTTCAGTTGGTTAGAATACCGGCCTGTCACGCCGGGGGTCGCGGGTTCGAGCCCCGTCCGCTCCGCCAGCATCAAGAAAAAAGGTCCGATTCGTCGGGCCTTTTTTCGTTCTATCAGAGTGCCTCCCCTGCGGGAGGCACGGTTTGGGGCTTGAAGGGTTTCGCTTGCAAGCGAAACCGCGGCCCGCGGAACGTGGGCGAGCCCCGTCCGCTCCGCCAGCATCAAGAAAAAAGGGTCCGATTCGTCGGACCCTTTTTTCGTTCTATCGGAGTGCCTCCCCTGCGGGAGGCACGGTTTGGGGCTCGAAGGGTTTCGCTTGCAAGCGAAACCGCGCCCGCGGAACGTGGGCGAGCCCCGTCCGCTCCGCCAGCATCAAGAAAAAAGGTCCGATTCGTCGGACCTTTTTTCGTTCCATCTTCGCTTAAGCCCGCCTCAGCAGCGGCGCGCCGATCTCGACGCGGTTGCGGCCGCCCGTCTTGGCCGCGTACAGGGCATGGTCGGCACGCGCCAGGGCGGCCGTCAATTCCTCGTTCGGATCGATCATCACGAGGCCGATGCTGACCGTCATGCGATAGGTAGCGGCGCAGGCGAGCGCAGGTGCTTCGGCGACGGCGATGCGCAGGCGCTCGGCCGCATACTGCGCGCCCGCCAGCGACGTACCCGGCATCGCCAGCGCGAACTCTTCCCCACCCAGCCGGCCGATCACGTCGTTCTCGCGCAAGGTGGCGCGCGCCGTGTCGGCAAACAACCGCAGGGCCTCGTCGCCGCAGGCATGGCCGAAGCCGTCGTTGAGCTGCTTGAAATGATCGAGATCGAGCATCATCAACGCGATCGGCTTGCGCAGGCGAACCGCCGTCTGCAGGGCGCTCTCGGCTCGCTCGAAGAAGGCGCGGCGGTTCAGCATGTCCGTCAGGCCGTCGATCGTGGCCAGGCGCTGCATGCGCTTGTCGTCCTTCAGCTTGCACAGCAACAGGAATCCGAACCCGTTGACGATCATCAGCAGATAGCTGGCGAGGTACGCGAAGCCATACACCGGATTCGCATTGAACGGGCCCACGCCGCCATTGGCCACCGCCATCCAGATCCAGATCGCGATGGCGAACAGGGCATCGTTGACGCCGATGATCCGCTGCAGCAAAGGCGCATCGGCCTGCGGACGCAGCAGGATCGCGGCGGCGCCGGAGGCGAACAGGGCAACGATCACGGCCACCACCTGCGTCATCTGCTCGCGCGACGCCTGGACCAGCGCCGCGGCCGCGACGATGATCAATGCCGCAACGGCCGCGGGCGCAAGAATGCGGCGCCAGTTGCGAAAGCCGAAGAACACGCAGTACGACGCCAGTTCCAGCGCGACGCCGCCTACCCAGCCGAACGCGGCCAGTTCCTCCACGATGGGCAACCCGACATGCGGCGCCACCCAGCAGCAGATCTGTGCCAGCCCTGACGACAGCCGCGCCCACATCCAGGTGCGCAGGCCCGGATTGGGCGCCGCACCGCGCATGTAACCCGCCATCAGCAACGCAAACGCCGTGTTGCCGACGCCAAGAGCCAGCATGAAGGTCTGGATATCGATCACTCGGTTCCTCCTGGCAGGAAGTGGTGAGATGATGCCATGAATGTAATGAATATTTCCCAAAGGAATTATATTACACGTTTCTCAAGCAGGTGCACGCACGATTTGCACCAACGGTTGGACGGTATGCATAACGGCTGGAGGGTGTTGTGTCGCGTCCAATCAACTGAGCATTCGTTGCTGCGCAAGCACAAATGAATCGTTCATAATTGACAAAGCAGCCACTCGGTTGCATCGTCCTGGAGCATTCGTGATCTTTGGTTTCCTGAAATCGTCCACGCTGTCCCCTCGCCAGCTTCGGCTGCAGAACACGTCGCTGTTCCGTTCCCTCAAACCGTTGGAAATCAAGTTTGTCGACGGCCTCATGCATGAGCGCCGCTACCTGCCGGACGAGATCGTGTTCGACGAAGGCGAGGAAGGGCAGGCGCTGTATCTCGTGATGAGCGGCCGCGTGCAGATCAGCCGCAGCCACAGCCGGGGCCGCCAGATCGTGGGCGAAATGAGCGCCGGCAGTTTCTTCGGCGACCTTGCCCTGCTGGACAATTCCCCGCGCAGCGCCCAGGTCCGTGCCCTCGACACGTGCGAACTGGCCGTCTTCTTCCGCGACGACTTTCTCGCCCTGATGGAAACGGATGCCGTGATCGGCTACAAGATCTCGCTCGCCCTGGCCCGCCACATCGGCCAGCGGCTGCGCGGCTGGCTCGACGGCAACGCCCAGGTGGAGGCGCTGTGATCCACGGCGCCCTCCGCGACGAGCGCAGCGGTCCCTTCGTCTGGACCGGCATCATCGGCGTGACGTGTGTGCTGCTGGTGCTGCTCGAGCACATGCTGTGGCTGGTGCTGCCCTTCATCCTCGGCACCGTCATGTACTACATCCTGCTGGGCCCGATGCAACGCCTGCTGCGCGCCGGTTTTACACGCAACGTCTCCGCGACGCTCGTGTGCATCGTGTTCTACGGCGCCACCGTCCTGCTGGTGATGGCGGCGATGACCTGGACCTCGGCGCCCGGCGACGCCGACGGCTGGCACGAGACGGGCGCCCTTTACCTGGACGGCGGCGTCGCCTTCGTGCGCAACACGATGACGCTACTGGAAGCGAAGTTCCCGATCCTGGCCGAGATGCATTTGACGTCCATCGTCAACAAGCGTTTCAAGGCCTACACGGACAATTTCGCGCAGCGCCACCTGACGACCATCCTGCTGGGGGCCGCGGGCTGGCTGCCGTCGCTGCTGCTGGCCCCGTTCCTCGCCTTCTTCTTCCTGCGCGACGGCCTGCGCTTCAAAAAATTCCTCGCGCGCGCCGTGCCGAACGCCTATTTCGAACGGACGCTGTTCCTGCTGCACCAGGTCGACCAGACCGCGCGCCGCTACTTCGAGGGTTTATTGAAGCTGACCGTGCTGGACACCATCGTGCTCGGCTTCGGCCTGTGGGTGATCGGCGTCTCGTCGCCGCTGCTGCTGGGTTTTATTTCGGCGCTGCTGGCGTGGGTGCCGTTCGTCGGCTCGGTCGTGGGTTGCATCATGGTCGTGGTCGTGGCCGCCACGGATGCGCCGAACAATCCGCTGATCGCGTATGGCGCGATCGTCGTCTTCATTCTCGCGCGCCTGCTGGACGACTTCGTCTTCATGCCGCTGACCCTGGGGCGCAGCCTGCATATCCACCCGCTGGTGACGGTGCTGATGATCTTCATCGGCGGGGCGCTGTCCGGCGTGGCTGGGTTGATGCTCGTGCTGCCGTTATTGGGGGTCGTGATGGTTGTTGGCGAGACGATGGGGCGGCTGATGACCAATCCAAGGCTCAGGGCGCGGCATCGGTATGCGCGCAGGTTGAGGGACAAGCAGGCGAGTGCGGATTTGAGTGTCTGAGCATCGCCGTCACGCGAATCGCCGCTGAATTCTCAGGTCGAGTTCACCGGCGAGCTCGATGATCCGGATTATCTCCCTCGAGGAATTTCCTCGTTCTTGTCAACATATCTTCCGTATGCCGCAACAGCGTTTTCTAATGCTGAGTCAGCTCCGAAATATCTTCTCCAGAAGTGTATTTAAGCTGGAAAGCATTCCAGAGGTCGAATGCGCGATACCGCAGTGCTGTCGCATGGCTACGCACATGCGCTTCTGGCCTACTCAAGAAATCATTATAAAATTCTCCTCGCGTTCGTGATGAGCGAGCGTGTTGCTATGGGTCCTCTCGTCAATATAATTTTGACGTCGCGCGCAACCGGCAATTCGAGACACGCCAAAGCTGTACATTTATTCTTTTCAATTAATATAGATAGGTTTTAGTGCAGCGTCCTTGTGACCATGTCAATATACACGCTCTTACCAGTGCTTTCCCTGATCTTTCTTGGGTAAAAGTAATAAATAAGATAGCCGCGCGTCATCAATCCCAACAACATAAGAACAAACGGAAAAAAACTTACTGTCATAAAAAGATAAATGACCGGCATACCAATCGATGACGATATGGTTTTACCAAATGGAAATAGAGAAAAACCGAGGGAAGCCATTATTACGAAAAACGGAGTAAAAGGCAATTGCCTGAATCTATATCGATTTTTCAGAAACCAAGTATCGTTCTTTTGAAGATAATAAACCACATCCTCATCTTCTACATATATCTTTTCATTCCATCTTTCGCCAGCCGTTATCGCACGATAAAACAAAACAAATCGCCAACACCACCATAATACGACCGAACTGTAGCTTAAAAACAAAACTAAACGAGCAAGCAACGGCAGATAACTGTACAAGACAATACAGAGAAACGGGACAATCCCTAATAGGCTGACACTGCCAACATACAACGCGCCCACCCCGAAATATTTCGCGTGCCACCCCCATCTTTTTATCTTTGAAATTAGTGCCAACAAACACGACGACAGCATTACAATGACGCAAAATATTGAGAGTGGGTCCTTATATAACGGGATGTTTGGCGCGGCTTCGCTAGAAAAAAACCATCCTATCCCTCCTACAAAAAATGGCATTATGGTGCCAATAGGCAAAATCCGCTCTGGTTTAGAGAATTCTGGATTAATCTTCTCCAAGTTTTTCAAAATCCGATCTCCAGATAATCGGCGGGAAATTTCTTCATTAACTCTGCCCAAGATGACTCTACCATCGAACTAAATTTACGTACATATGGGGCTATAATGGAAGAGCTTCCATCAAAATTTGTTTTATCGCCTGTTACGACCTGCCCTAGTTTCCTATCGGCGGCTTCTACGAGATATCCCACTACCGTACCAATGCAGATAGTTAGCGCCCCGACAAGTAGGACCGAGACAGAAATTTCGAAAAAAACCATGAGGAACATTACAAGAGCCGAAACCACGGCAACAGCGATTGCCGCGCTAATAATGCTCTTTACAACCCCCATTACAAAGCTAGTCGCAAAATCATATCCATCTTTCTTTGCATCATCCTTCCATTCAGCATAAGAAGTGGCAGCGCCAAATATAAAGCTTACCGCAGCATACCCTTTGAATGTGCCAACGACTCCCTTTGCCATCGCCATAAAAGAACTTTTGGTCTTTCCAGCGCCAGCAAATATGCTCATAATCCGATCATGAGCAGGACCAAATCCCCCAGGACCAAAAACACTATTATATTTGCTGAATCCAGAAAAATAGAATCTGACTTTACCCCTCACCAAATGGACCTGTGCTTTCACTAAACGGAATCCTTTGTGAGTTCTGCCATCCAAGCTCTCTCGCAGCCACTTCCAATTGTCGCCAATGTAAGCTCCTAGAGCAGCCACTTGACCCCATATCCAGTTTCGAGTAGGTATCTGATATGGATCTATTTCGGCAAGCCCTGAATTCCCTCCACCTTTAGCGAAGAACTGAGCGATGTGAGCCGGCATACCCTTCACCGTACCATCAACCACGCAAACAATTGCACACTCTTCATCAACAGGAGCGGCAGCCGGCGCAGGCATCTTTATCAAAGGTTTACTATTTGATTTCGGAACCGGAGCAACTGGTGTTGAAGACTTTCCCAATGCAATAATAATTGGCGACGGCTTGGTTTTCGGCGCCTCGTCATATACGTGAGGATCGATTTCGCTCGGCGTTATTTTAATAATAATATGGTCTTCGCATTTCACTATGAGGGAGCCTTTGAATCCGCGTGTAATCCATAAATGCAGCCGCTCACCATCGACAAAACTCACCCCATCATGGCGTTTCCTATATACTAATTTTTTATCACGCGCGTTGTAAAAGTCTGACTTCGTCGCGTGTACTGTGTAAGTTTTCCCATGGCCAAGATTTAGGTCAAGTATAACGTCTCGATGTTTCCGCAAAATTACCTTAAGTTTGTCGCCTGAGCGCCAGCATTGAACTGTTTCACCTGGCAAATCAATGCATACCTCTTGAGCAATCGGTTCTTTTACCTTCGCAGCCGCGCTTGTCATGCTTACCTCATTTTCGCTTTATCTGATCTGCACTAAACGGTCCAAGTGGGACATCTTTTAAAGCCCCCTTGCCCTTATCGTCCAGCGTTATTTCTTTCCTTTCGCCGTTCGCGAATCGCAATGTAATTGGCTCCCCGACTGGGACGTTCCCCTCTGCGTCAACATATTCAATTTCTAGGTCGGATTTAATGTTGAGCTCATGTATCTTGTTAGCGATGTCGAGACTTGGCACAGAAACCGGCCCCGCAAATTCCTTCATGCTGGCCTTGAACTCAATCTTCCCCGGCCCATGCAGCTGAATATTCCCACCCTCCAGCTTGAGATAAGCCCCCTGCGCAGTCAGCAGCACATGCTCGCGCGCCGCCACGTTGACGCTTGCCCCGACACTGGCAACGGTCACGAGCTTGTCCGCCGTCAGCCGCGTGGCGCCCGATTGGCTCTGACTGCTGACCTTGCCGCTGGCCGCATGCAGCCGGATGCCTGTTTCCTGGTTCGGCTTGCTGGCATTACTACCCTTGCCATACGTGAACATGCTGATCCCAGCCTTCACGCCGTGATGCAGATTGCCCTGCGCCGCAAAGTTCAGGTCCTGCCCCGCGACCAATGACGTCGATGCGCCCGCGCTGAACACGGCACTGGCCGGCGTCGTCGCGGCGATACCGGCCGGCGCCGACACTTGCAGATGCGGTTCCGTATAACCGACCGCACCTTCATCGGAGGCCTGCACGACGTCCGCGCTGCGCCGCATGGCTTCGATGGCCGGCAGCTTGTCCGGATCGGGCTCCTTGTCCAGCTTGGCGTTGTGCTTTTGCGCGGTGCCTGCCAGGTCGCTTTGCAGCTGCGCGGCCGCGGTGATTTGCTGGCTCGCGGGGCTGGAATCCAGGTGCGGTTGCGCGTCGCCGGCGCGGTCGGTGGTCAGCAGCATGCCGCTGCCGGCGCGCAGGGCGGCCGCATGTTCGGTCTTCAGTTCGGCCCCGCGACCGACTTGCGCAAGCCGCTGGTTGTCGGTCTGGTGGCGCAGGTGGCCGAGGTTCAGTTCGGCCGTGCCCTTGTGCGCCGTCGCATGGTGCTGCAGCGCGACGCGCGCCTCGCTCGGCGTGTCGTCGAACACGAGCTGGCTGTAGGCGCCCGTGCCGCTCTGGCTCGATTGCAGCGCCTGGCTCTTGATGCCGGACAGGACAGCAGCGTGCGCATGCGCGCCGGACTCGCCCGGGAACCACGCCGGCGCGTTCCCCGTCGCGGCGCCGCTGCCGTAGGCGGCCTGGTTGTGTTGTGCGTCCTGTTGGCCGGCGCCGTTGTAAACCGTGCCGATCACCACGGGTCGGTCGATATTCCCGTCGAGGAAATCGACGAGCACTTCCTGGCCGACGCGTGGCAGCGCGTGGCTGCCCCAGTTGGCGCCGGCCACCGGGGCCAGTGGCGTGGCCACGCGCACCCAGGTGCCTGCACGGTCGTCCGCGGGGGCGCCCGTGTGGCCGTCCGGCGCGGGGTGGTCGAGGCGGCTGTGGCTCGCTTCGCCGCGCTGCCAGTGGAATTGCACCTTGATGCGATGGTCGCGGTCCGTGTGGATGACGGTGCCGGGAGGACCGACGACGATCGCCGTCTGCTGCCCGCGCACGCTCGGTCGCGGATGCAGCAATTGTCCGTGGCCGTCCGTCCGGCTGGGGCGGTAAGGCACGCTGGCCGGGATGGCGTCGATGCGGTTGCGGTAGACCGGACGCTCGCCAGGGCCGCGACCGGTCGCATGCAGGCTCGTCGCGAGATCGGCATCGTTCGCCCGCTGCACGTGGCCGGCGCCCAGCAGGCGCTCCAGCGCATTGCCGGTGTCGGCGTTCAGGTTGTTGTGCGCCAGATGGCTGACGCGCAGGATGATGAAGCCGGCCTCGTCGCCGCCATCGTAAAGGCTGTGATCGTGCAGCGTGAACGTCGTGCCCGGCGCGAAGGTGCGAACGGTGCCGGCGCCGACGAAGGTTTTGCGGCGCGCTTCCAGCCCTTCCAGCTGGTTGTCGGCGATGCGCTGGCCATGCGCGCGGTTCGTGTACGCGTATGCGCCCGGGACGTCGCGGATCGCCAGCACGTCGCCATCGCCGCCCGCGCTGGCGACGGCGCGCACCGAACGCGTCCGATAGTCCCAGCTCGCGAGCTCGACGGTATTGGTCTGCATGCGCACTTCGGTGCGCCAGCGGTCCAGGCTGTCTTCGCGCATGACCGCGCCGGGCTGCGTGAAGCGTACGTCCGCCTGGACATTGCGCTTGAAGGCCCCGTTGTGGTCGGCGATGACCAGCGTGTGACGGCCGAGCGAAGGGCTGTCCGGCGCGCTCTCGTGCTCGAAGAAATAAAACAGGCCTTCTTCGCTCATGAGCCGCTCGACAAAGGCGAGGTCGCTTTCCTGGTACTGCGTCGTCAGGCTGCGTTGGGGATACCGGCTGCGGTCGCCGATGTCGAAGCGCCAGCCCGGTGCCAGGCAGCCCTTGCCGTCGTAAGCCTTGAAGACGGCGTCGAGGATGTCGAAGACGGTCTTGTCCTGGAAGACGCGGCTGTCGCGGCCCAGTGCGAGGAACGCGGTCCAGGGTTCGATCGTGAGGCTGTAGCGCGCAAAGCCGCCGTTCGCGCCCAGCAGTTCGGCTGCAGTGACGTGGCCGTGGAACGCGCGCGGCGCAGCGAAGGCCGTGGTTTCCAGCTCGACCAGCACGCTCTGTCCGAGCAGCGTCTTCAATGGGATGTCGGCGTCCAGCGCCAATGCCGTCACTTGGAATCGATAGCCTTGATCGACCCCTTCTTCGCCACGCAGGCTTTCGGCCAACAGGTCCGGGCCGTTCGGTAACGACAGGCGCAGGATGCGCCGGTGTTGGGTGAACCGTCCGGCAATTTCCCCAGCCAATGCCGAGATCGTAGCCTCAAATATCCCCGTCATCCTCACCACCCCAGAATGTTAATATCCGGAAATATTAACTTTACAAAATTCCGAGTATAACACTGGGGTGGTCGAGCAAATTTCTCGAAATCTAACAGGGCGGCATGGCAATCGACGAAAAAAAACCGGAGACGCTGCTCCGGTTTGTGCTCGGCTTATTTTCGCCCCGCCTTGGGCTTGGACTTGATGGTCAACAGGATGCCCGCCTTCGCCTTGGGCGGCGGCGCCATGAACGGTGCCGGCTCGCTGCGGCGCTCGCCGCCGCGCCCGTTGCGCCGCGGCGCCACTTCGATCACGCGGCCTTTCGGCGCCTCGCTACGCGGCGCCACCGGCGGCCGGCGCTCGCCACGCTGCGGCGCAACTTCCTGTTCGGAGCCGGCCGGCGGCACCAAGTGGCGCTCGCCGTTGCCGATCAGGTCGCCGCGGCCCATGCGCTTCAGGCCCTCGCGCAACACCGGCCAGTTTTCCGGGTCGTAGTAGCGCAGGAACGCCTTGTGCAGTTTCCTCGTCTTGCCGCTCTTGGCGGTGAGAACCTCTTCCGAATCCTCGGTAACCTTGTGCAGCGGATTTTTACCCGAGTGGTACATCGTCGTCGCCATGGCCATCGGCGTCGGCGTGAACGTTTGCACCTGGTCGAGGTGAAAGTTGTTCTTTTTGAGCCAGAGGGCCAGGTTCAGCATGTCCTCGTCCGTCGAGCCCGGGTGCGCGGCGATGAAGTACGGGATCAGGTATTGCTTCTTGCCCGCTTCGCGCGAGTACTTGTCGAACAGCGCCTTGAACTCGTCATACGCGCCGATGCCCGGCTTCATCATCTTGGAGAGCGTGCCCTCTTCCGTGTGCTCCGGCGCGATCTTGAGCAGGCCGCCGACGTGGTGCGTGACCAGTTCCTTGACGTACTCCGGCGAGCGCACGGCCAGGTCGTAGCGCAGGCCCGAGCCGATCAGGATCTTCTTGATGCCCGGGATCGCGCGCGCCTTGCGGTACAGCGAGATCAGCTTGCTGTGGTCCGTGCCCAGGTTGCTGCAGATGGTCGGGTACACGCACGACAGGCGGCGGCAGCTCTCCTCGACCTTCTTGTCCTTGCACGCGAGGCGGTACATGTTCGCGGTCGGGCCGCCCAGGTCCGTGATGGTGCCAGCAAAATTCTTCGTAGTGTCGCGGATCAGCTCGATCTCGCGCAGGATCGACGGTTCCGAACGGCTCTGGATGATGCGGCCCTCGTGTTCCGTGATCGAGCAGAACGTGCAGCCGCCGAAACAGCCGCGCATGATGTTCACGGAATAGCGGATCATTTCCCAGGCCGGGATGTGCGCCTTGCCATAGCTCGGGTGCGGCGCGCGCGCGTACTGCAGGTCGTAGACGCCGTCCATCTCGTCCATCGCGAGCGGCAGCGGCGGCGGGTTCAGCCAGACGTCGCGGTCGCCGTGCTGCTGCACGAGCGCGCGCGCATTGCCCGGGTTCGATTCCAGGTGGAACACGCGCGACGCGTGCGCATACATCACCGGATCCTCGCTGACGGTCTCGAACGACGGCAGGCGGACAACGGTCTTCTGCGCCTTTTCGCGCGCGGCGGCCTGGCGCTGTTCGCGCGTCATGATGACGATCGGTTTGACTTCCGGTTCCGGCTGCGCATTGTCCAGCGCGCACTGCTTCGGATCTTCCAGTGCCATCGCGTACGGGTTCGGCTGCGCGTCGATGCGGCCCGGCACGTCCACGCGGGTGGAATTGTGCACCGTCCACTCTTCGTCCGGCAGCCAGCCGTGCGGCACGAGGAACGCCGTGCCGCGCAGGTCGCGGATGGATTTGATGTTCTCGCCGGCCGCGATGCGGCGGGTGACGTCGACGAGCGCGCGTTCGGCGTTGCCGAAGATGACGAGGTCGGCCTTCGATTCGAACAGCACCGAGCGGCGCACCTTGTCCGACCAGTAATCGTAGTGGGCAATGCGACGCAGCGACGCCTCGATCGAGCCGGCGATGACGGGCACGCCCGGGAACGCTTCGCGCGCGCGCTGGCAGTAGACGGTCACGGCGCGGTCCGGACGTTTATTGGGCTCGGCGTTCGGGGTGTAGGCGTCGTCCGAGCGGATCTTGCGGTCGGCCGTGTAGCGGTTGACCATCGAGTCCATGTTGCCGGCCGTGATGCCCCAGTACAGGTTCGGCTTGCCCAGCGCACGGAACGGTTCCACGGAGGTCCAGTCCGGCTGGCTGATGATGCCGACGCGGTACCCCTGCGCTTCCAGCAGGCGGCCGACGAGGGCCATGCCGAAACTCGGATGGTCGATGTAGGCGTCGCCCGTGATCAGGATGATGTCGCACGAATCCCAGCCCAGCTTGTCCATCTCGGCACGGGACATGGGCAGGAACGGGGCCGCAGGGGCGCGGCTGGAACGCTTGGCGACGTTCGCGAAAAGATTGGCAGGGGAGTTCATTGGCCGGCATTTTACCGGAAAACGCCTGTTTAAGCTGCGGACCCCTCGAAAAATGGCTTAATTTTCAATGGCTTGTCGTTAAATCCCCATGCTCGCGAGGATGTTGCCGAGTTCACGCAGGGCCGGTTCCAGGTGCGGATGGCGGATGGCGAAGCGCGCTGTCAGCTCCTGCGTGCGCGAAGCCAGGCCGTACGTGTTCGCGTCCGGATCCTGGGAGCGCTTGTCGAGCACGTGCTTGATGTCGCCGTCGAGCTGGCGCAGCAGCATTTCCAGTTCGTCGTCGACTTCGCCGGTTTCCTCGAGGCTGCGGTGCAGCGTCTTGAGGTGCGCTTTCAGGGTATTTTCGTTTTCGGGCAGCATGGCTTTCTCACGTCATGATGTTGTGAGAAGTCTACACCCGATGGGGCAGCGATGGCGGCGGATTGGCGCGCGCCACTCCCGCCGGCACGGGAGCGGCGCGCGCACGTGGATTTACTCGCCCGTCAGGCCACGGCGCTCCAGCAGCGGCTCGATCTTCGCATCACGGCCGCGGAAGTTGCGGTACATGTCCATCGCGTCCATCGTGCCGCCGCGCGACAGCAGCATCTGGCGGAAGCGGTCGCCGTTCGCGCGCGTCAGGCCGCCGTGTTCCTTGAACCATTCGACGGTGTCGGCGTCCAGCTTCTCGGCCCACAGGTAGCCGTAGTAGCCGGCCGAATAGCCGCCCGAGAACACGTGCGAGAAATACGTCGTGCGGTAGCGCGGCGGGACGAGCGGGAAGTCGACGCCGGCGTCGTGCAGCGCCGTCGCCTCGAAGCCCAGCACGTCGGTCGGGATTTGCGCGGCGCCCAGCTGGTGCCATTTCTGGTCGAGGATAGCTGCGGCCAGGTATTCGGTCGTGCGATAACCCTCGTTGAACCTGGACGAGGCCTGCACTTTATCCAGCAGCTCCTTCGGCATGGGCGCGCCCGTCTGGTAGTGCTTCGCGTAATTCGCCAGCACGTCCGGCCAGGTCGCCCACATCTCGTTGACCTGCGACGGGAACTCGACGTAGTCGCGCGGCACGCGGGTGCCCGAGAAGCGCGGGTATTTCACGTTCGAGAACATGCCGTGCAGCGCGTGGCCGAACTCGTGGAACATCGTGCGCACTTCGTCGTACGTCAGCAGGGTCGGCTCGCCCGCGGCCGGTTTCGGGATGTTCAGGTGGTTCGCGACGACCGGGTGCGTGCCCAGCAGCTTGTTCTGGCCGACATACGCATTCATCCACGCGCCGCCGCGCTTGTTCGAGCGGGCATACGGATCGTGCAGGAAGATCGCGAGCTGCTTGCCGTCGGCATCGAACACGTCGAACACGCGCACGTCCGGGTTGTACACCGGCAGGTCGTGGCGCTCCTTGAACGTGATGCCGTATTCCCTGGTGGCGGCGAAGAACACGCCGTTCACGAGCACGTTGTTGAACTCGAAATAGGGACGCAGCTGGTTCTCGTCGAACGCGTAGCGCGCCTGGCGCACCTTGTCCGTGTAATAGTTCCAGTCGTAGGCGGTCGCCTGGAACTTGCCCCCGTCGGCATCGATGACCTTCTGGATCTCGGCCGCTTCCTTCTTCGCGTTGCGCACGGCCGGCTTGGCGAACTCGGAAAGCAGATTGTTGACGGCGTCCGTCGTCTTGGCCGTCTGGTCTTCCAGCATGTAGGCGGCGTGGTTCGGATAGCCCAGCAGCTTCGCGCGCTCGGCGCGGGCCTTGGCCAGGTCCAGCACGACCTGGCGGTTGTCATAATCGCCGCCGTGGCTGCCGCGGGCCAGCGACAGGGCCAGCAGTTTTTCGCGCGTCGCGCGGTTGGTCAGCACGGACAGCGGCGCCTGCTGCGTCGTGTTCACGACCGGCACCTTGAACTTGCCGTCGAGACCATCCTTCTTCGCCAGCGCGGCGGCGGCGTCGATGGCCTTGTCGGACATGCCGGCGAGTTCTGCGCGTGTGTCGACGACGAGCGCCGACGCGTTCGCTTCCTTCAGCACGTTCTGGCTGAACTGGGTCTGCAGGGCGGCGATCTTGCCGTTATAGGCCTTCAGTTTTTCCTTGTCGGCGGCCGACAGTTTCGCGCCGGCGCGCACGAAGTCGGTGTGATAACGCTCGAGCAGGTAGGCCGATTCCGGATCGAGGTGCAGCTTGGCGCGCTTGTCGTACAGCGTCTGGATGCGCTTGAACAGCTTGTCGTTCAGGCGGATCTTGTCGCTGTGGGCGGCCAGTTTCGGCGCGAGATCCTTGTCGAGCGCGTCGAGCGTGGGATTGGTGTTGGCGCCGACGAGGCTGTAGAAGATGGTCGAGACGCGGTTCAGCAGCAGTCCCGAACGCTCCATCGCGACGATCGTGTTGTCGAAGGTCGGTGCTGCCTTGCTGTTGGCGATGGCATCGATCTCCAGCGACTGCTGGCGCATGCCTTCTTCGAACGCCGGCGCGAAGTCCTCGTTCTTGATCTTGTCGAAGGCCGGGTACTGGAACTGCAGGGTGCTCGGCTTGGCGAACGGGTTGGACGCCGGCAGCAGCGAAGCAGGGGCGGCATGGGCCAGGTTGGCGACGGCTGCGGTAACAGCGACGGCCAGGATGTGCGAACGGTTCATTCTTTGGGCTCTCCGGAGGGTTGTCGGATCCGACCGTGCTTGTGCCACGGACCGATCTCTTCTTGCTCGTGCACTCCATAATGGAAACCGCCGGGACGAACCCGGCGGCGAAGTGCGCCCTAAGGATAGCAGGGATATTGCCGTAAGTTACATATTTACGGCCTAAAAAAAGGCTTTGCGGGAGACTCAGCCCCGCTCCGATTGCTCTTCCTGTGCCACTTTGTCCTCGATGCGCCGGTCCGGAATCAGCCACACGATGGCGACGGCGGCATAGACGAGGAACCCGAGCCAGGCGCCAAACCACGACAGGGCGACGCCGCAGAGATACAGAACGCACGACAGCTTGCCCTTGCGATCCTTGCCGATCGCCTCGGCCAGCGCCGCGTTCTTCGGATGATTCGCCGTCAACACCTGCACCAGGATCAGATAGGCGACGGAGCACATGAACAGGACGAAGCCGTACGCCGCGGTCGGCCCGCTCTCGAAATGGTTCTCGCCCATCCACGCGGTGACGAACGGGATCAGCGACAACCAGAACAGCAGGTGCAGATTGGCCCACAGGACGCCGCCGCTGACTTCCTTCACGGCGTGCAGCATGTGGTGGTGGTTCCTCTATTATTTGAGTTACCCCACGTGTGTTACAGTCGAGTTATGGAAAATCTATACCTCTACATCCGTTACAGTACTGACAAGCAGGAAGACGGTTCCAGCTACGACCGCCAACTGAAGTTAGCAAGGCAGCAGTACCCAGCGTTTATCGCAGACGACCAGCATATCTATTTTGATGCAGGTAAGAGCGCGTACAAGGGTGAACAGTTGGCTGAAGGCGGGGAACTGCGGCGCTTCCGTGATGATATGAGAAGCGGCAAAGTGCCTACGGGCAGCACGCTACTGGTTGAAGACCTTGACCGCCTATCGCGCGCTGATATGTGGGAGGCGTCCGAGAACCTTCGTGACTTGACGGAGAACGGAATCACTGTAGTGACGCTACGTGACGGCCAGCGGTATTCTGGCAAGCTCAACCTGTCGAGCGGTTTGATGTCGCTGATCAAGCAGGAGCTTGCGCACGACGAGAGCCGGAAGAAGGCCGGGCGCGTAGCGGACAGTTACGTACTCAGGTATGCAGCGGCTAGAGCCGGGAAGAAGGTCAAGGTGCTGCTTCCGAGCTGGCTTGAATGGGTCGGCGACTACGAGCCGTACAAGGTGAAGGAAGCCGAAAAAGCGATTGTGAAGGAAATCTTTGACCGAGCGGCGGAAGGCTACAGCTACGCGGCTATCGCCAAGATGCTGAACCAGCGAGGCGTGAAGCCGTTCAGGAGCAAGAAGGACGGTGACGGCAAACTGTGGATCACAGCGAGCCTATACGCGCTCATCAGGAATGAAGCTGTGCTTGGGACGTATAAGCCGAACGATGGAGGCCCGCCGCTACCACTCTACTTCCCACCGATCATCGAGAAATCGGTGTTCGATGCTGCACAAGGGGTCAGGGTCGAACGGAAGCGGGCTAAGGAAACCAGTAGGGGGCCGGTATATAACCTCTGGACGAGGGTAGGTGTTTGCGCTCTCTGTGGCAGGGCTTACCATTGTTTGCCGAAGGGGAAGGCTGGTCATGTCTATCTCGTCTGTAGCGGCAAGATCGGTGGAGCATGCAAAGCTGGCAATATCAGAGCCGACAAAGCCGAGATTGGCTTCCGTGAAGTCCTCCTCAACGCGGTCAACGCTGATTACTTCCTAGAAGACAACCGCGAAGAATTGATGAAGGCTCGCGAGTTGGAAGGCCAGATTGACGCAGTGGACCGGAAACGGCAGACGCTGCTTGCGATGCTTGAAGATGATCCTATGCCCGAGATAGCGGCGGCATTGAAGAAAATTAACTCTGAACGGGCAGTGCTCACTGAACAGAAAGCAGCCCTTGACCAAGCAGCCATTCAGCGGGTCAACCTGTCACGTAGCAGGGAAGCGCTACAGGCGAAGATCGACCTTTCCAGCAACACAGCACGCATGGAAGCTAACAGCGTCCTGAGACGGCTTAAAATTAGTGTCGAGATTCAACGACAAGACCCGCATATCCTCTACACTATCATGCAGGACGGCAAACTGATCCTCAAGGGTCGTCAGACTGGTGATAAGGCTCCTCCTTTAATGGCGTACACCAAAGAGACAGCCGTTCGGGCATACGAGCTTGGGGATACGCTTTGGCCGGAATTGGCTATCGAAAAACCGTTCAAAAACCGAACGAACGAAGGCCAACAATTATCTTCCACGGAGCCGGGACCAGACTGGAGCAACTACGACGAACCGCTGCACGAGCACGACTATGTTGACGAGTACACGCCAACGGGCAATTAACCCGGAGCAAGCCTGATTACGCCAATCGGATCGACCGTGGGAGTTCTCTCGCCGGTATCGCTTCATGGCTGATCTGTGCAGGTTGCTGTCGCCGCCCAAGTGCTGCCGTTTGGGACACGAGTTTTGATTTCCCGAACCTGTACGTCACATGCCCGCACCTTCGCGGCGACCTTGACCCACCATTCAATCGGGGTCCACTCCATGTACTGATTCCACTCCCGCCCCTCATGGAATTGGCCCCTGTTTCGCTTCTTGCTACCGTACGAACAGACAAGCCACGCCTGCTGATCTTCCATGAACGGGAAACGGAGATTAAAACCGTCTTGCGCTGGTTCGGAGTGGTCGCCTGCGAACAGGCCAGTTCCATGAATCTCGCCCCACGCCATTGTGGCGCTAGTTAAGGAAGCTGCGGGCCTATCGTTGCCAGGGTAGGTTTGAGGGCACGTGTAGACCTGCGCGTTTGCGATGGCGGAGGCCAGGGAGAAAACGGCAAGGGCGAGTCTTCTCATCGCACTAGCACTACGTAGAACTCGTTCGCGTTGTCGCACGGGTAGATTTTCGTTCGCCACACCCTCTCAACCTCCTTGGCCTGCTCGTAGGTATAAGCCCTTATCGTACGAGGGCCAGGAGTATGCGCGTTCCCATGTCCCTTGAATTGGTCGAATACGACGATTTGGCTTGGCTTCCCGGTGACTGTACTGTACCCCTCGCCCCGGATGAACAAGGCGGCATGGTACGTGTGCGTACTCGGGAACCAGCCTGTGTTCCATTCCCACATAAAGTTTGCGATGACTGTGCCGGGTTTTAGTGTTCTCGCCACTTCGACAACGGGCGGACCGGGTTGCCAACGTGTTGTATGCCCTACATTCGTCAACTCCTGCGGGAGCCTTGCACACTCTCCATTGGCAATGAACGTTGGTGTTCCGGTTTCCCTATCCTTGGCTCTCTGTTCGTCCCACTGCTTTAACAATGCGTTGAAGTTATGAGGATACACAACGGGATGCGGCATGTTGGCCCCCCCTCAGGCGTAGATTTTGTTCGCTGCTGAATCCCAACCCCCAGCCGTGCTACCACCAGCACCACCGCCGATCTTCTGCTGTGTGTAGGTGCATTTAAGCTTGGACGACGCCAAGTGAACCTTCTCCGTGATGATCCCACCATTTCCGCTCGTCGGGACGACGCTGGAAAGCATCACGTTTTCAAGCTCGATTTCGAAGTATTTGACGCGGGTGCCATCGCCGTCCGCCCGGAAGAATTCGAACCTGGCCTTAGGTAACGTCTTCCCTGCTGCACAGGTTTGGAAGAGGACCGGGCTTGCAATGTCGGCCAGCTTGTCAAACACGACTTCGTGAACTTCAGCCTTGCCGCTAGTGTGTCCACCGGCTGTCGATACGGCCGTAGCTCTCGGCTGGGTTACGCCCCACGAGACATTGTGAACCTCCACCCAGTTTTTGTGCTTATCGTCCATCGACTCGCCCTTGATGTCCCCGATCTGCAAATAAGCGTCAAGCATGTCTTCCTCCGTTGATAGTGGAACGGGGATTCTTGCTCCACTTCACAGTAGCGACGTTGGCTGGCGTCAGGGCGCTGAAGGAAACAGCTCAACCGCCGTCCTAACGTGTCAGCAACAGGAAGCGTGCATACCCGTCGATAGCTCACTATAGGATTGGAAAAACCACAAGAGGAATCGACGGGGCCGGGATAGGCATACTGCCATCGGGCTCACACTAGGACGGGAAAACCACCAGAGAAACCGACTGGGGCGGACTACGACAATGCATTACCAGATCGAATCAATGGACACTGTTTTTGCACAGTGCACTACAGCAATTACAACGTTTCTGTGAATTTGTAGCCTAGGCCGTAAGCAGCGCAACTCGCGCCGACAAATCAATGTTAGTGCTTACTTCGCACCAAACGCAGAGCTGAGCTCAAAGGAATGATGTCAAGAAAAAAATCTTAGTAGCAGAGCTCATAAAATTTCGAAGTTGCGACTAAAATTACGTCTAACTCTTGCAACCTGATGCGCAAAAAGAGGGCATGTCCATTTCGAACAGTTCTTGATTTGAATGAAAGGGAAGAGGAAGGGAAGGTTCGGAAGCTGGTTTCTCAGGCCAGCTCCCTTGCCTTGAGTTAAACCCCACCGCTGGCAGGCGGATTGATAACGAAGGGAGGTCTAACCAGCACACCCATAGTCGAACTCCGAGAGGAGAGGACTTGGATGAAGCAAATGCTAACGCTATGCGTGAACATTGTAAGTCCAAGTCCTCGAAATCCACAACATGTTTAGATTTTCGAAACAGGACTATCATGACTTCAGATGATGTATCTATAGCAACAAACTCTGGTCATAGCTCTACGCACAATGCAGCAGCGACTGCCGGTGCGGTAGCAACAGCTCTTTCTGGCGTGACTTCCTTGCCACAGGCATTTGAAGAGTACCCCAAGGGAGGCGCAACGGTTGCATTCCTAATCGTTGTTGGCCTGCTGTGCTGGGTGGCGGTGACTTGGCTGAACAATCGCCGCAATTGATTTAAACGACAAATGAGCACCGTTCTCAGGTGCTCACACTGTTCTACGATCCGTCTGCTGGCTCCGGTGGACGGATCATCTGCCACAACGGCATTCCTACCGCATGGGCCAAGTGCTCCATATTCCCAATAGAAATGTTCTTCTCGCCTCGTTCCACGTGACCGATATACGTTCGGTTCAGTCCGGCCCGGAAGGCAAGCTCTTCCTGCGACATCTTCAGTTCGAGGCGCGCACGACGTAACGCAGCTCCGAACAGTATCCGGGCTGGTGTTCCGCTTTCGTTCTTGGTGTATGTAGTCGGCACGCCGCAAGGTTGCAGCATTGTCGACTTTGGGACGACCGACTCTAGATAGCATATGTTACGATAGTTGCCAATCAATAACGAAAGGGGTAACTATGGCAACGATCAATACCACTTGCCCGGTGTGCTCGACTCCGCATGCAAAGAAGCTTTCTGTCATCTATCAGGAGGGGCTTTCGACCATCCAGACCGATATCAACACGGTCAGCACCTTCAATACATTGGGGCGTCAAAAGTTCAAAACCAAAGGCACGGCCAACGGCACCCAGCAAACACAGGCATCCAAAGACGCGGCTCCGCCCGTTGTACCCAAATTGGTAACGACCGGGATGTGGATTCAAGGGATGCTGATCGCACTCGGCATCGTCATGTGCGTGGGAGGCATGATCAATAGTGCGACGGTTGTAGCGATTTTCGGGATTGTGGTGATCGTTGGTTCGTTTGCTGTACCCGTCAAACCAACAGAAATCGAACAGCGGGACTATGACGAGCGAACAAAGCATCTGCGTGCGGCGAAAGAAGCGTGGGCCGACACATTCATGTGCGGCTCCTGCGGACACAAGTTCGTTCCGTCCACAATACAGACTGCGTAACTACGAGGTAGGGCTTGACCTGTGTTTCTCCAGCCGTGATTTTTCAAAAATAAAATTTGGATAACAGGGTCTTGTCCGGGAACTCGCTACCAGTTCCAGAAATGTATCAAGGGCGAATTGCTGGCTTAACACATCGCCGGGGGCTGGGTTCGGGGTCGCAGACCGTGATGAAATATCGATAGGGCCGTCCGGAAGGACGGACAGGGGTTTTTCGCCTGTTTAGTCGAAAATAGCTCTACGGGCCTGTATTCGCGTCCGTGGGCCATCGACAGGGCCAGGATTCGCTAAGGCTAGAGCCTTTATCTAAAGGGTAATCGATTCCGACGCGGTTTGTAGGCCCGTGGAGCGACTTGGCAATGATATGGTTGGGTGGTATCAAATGATGGACTGGAAAGCTGCTATGGGCCTCCTATCGCCTCTGTCGTCTGCTCGGCCTTCGCCTTCTTGAGGATCAGTTTTACCTGTGATTCGCTGACATTTAAGGTCGATGCAATTTTGGCAATGGTGTATCCGATGGCGCGAAGTTCAACAATCTTCGCGTTCGCTACCGTGTCAGGCTTCCGGCCCTTGTACACTCCCTTTGCCTTCGCTACCTCGATCCCTTGACGCTGGCGCTCACGACGGGTTTCCCAGTCAGCACGGCATTGGTACAGGCAGATGTCGCGCATCATTTCCTGTGCAGCTTTGAACACGATAGCGCCAATACCTTCCAGCTTGATTTCAGGGAGTTCGATCAGGCCGGGAACCGATACCTTGGCTCCCTTCTCTTCAATCAGGTCCATCAAGGCTTGGGCTTTGTCAAGCGGGAGACGGGTGATACGGTCAAGGTGTTCGGCAATAATCGTGTCGCCTTCGTTGAGGTCAGCCATCATTCGCAGCAGTTCCGGACGAGCTTCGGACGTACCGGATTCCTTCTCCGAGTAGGTAGCGACTACCTGATAGCCCTTCGCTTCCGCATTGGCACGTAGCAACTGTTGACGGGTCAGGTCTTGACCTTCCGTTGAAACACGTTGGTAAATTCGGGCGATGGGCTTGCTCACGTTATATTCATTTGCTTGTTTGATAAGTTAATTGAAGTATACCCTAAATACCCTATCGTTTACAAGCGATCCCTAGGGCATGGCAGGGGCTAAATTGTTGAGTTTCTGACCGTTTGGGCGTTGACCACCCTATTTGACTGTTGCACTCCACTCGCACCCTGCAATAATGCTCAAATGAAAATACTGCTCATTACCTTGATGGTTGCTGCTTCGGCTCACGCTGGGGAGAAGCCGGAATTCAAATACGATCTGAACAGCCCTGAAGCGCTGGCGGCGAAAGCAAAGTACGCGAGCTATGAACGGGATGGGCAAGCCTTGCAAACCCGCGAGCTTTACAAGGAACTGGAACGCCTCGACGCTGCGAAGAAGTCACGTATTGCCCTTGCAAAACCCGAGGAAATCTTCGCCGCCGCCTTTGTCATGAACGATGACGACATGCGCGCAATCTCGTACGCAACTGTGCTACAGAAGCGAAGCGAGAGCGGCGATTCGTACGCCTCATTCTTTTATGCTGTACGTGAATGGGACTTCTGCCAGAGAATGCAACAACAGACAGGTGATGTTTGGGCAAAGCAAGCGTCTGAGTGCTGGCGAAATGTTATGTCAACCTTCAAAAAAGCATCGGATGGTCAGATAGCCGATGCGACCTTTAATATCGCCCGTCTGTACCAGAATGGCTTTGGTGTTACGCCTTCCAAGCTGGTTGCTGCTGAGTGGTATGTGAAGTCGGCAAACCAGTACACCAAACAGAATGATCGGGACGAAGCGTTAACCGCTGTTGAGTCGGCACTGAACCTAGTGCCCGACCACCCCGCAGCCCTCAGACTTCGCAAGGCGATGTTGAAATAGTGGTCGGTCCGCCGTTCGCTCATGGCAGGCTTGGTTGGATGAGCCGGGGCGGCTACTCAGCGTCTAGCATGACCAGCCATGACTGCCGGTAGCAGACGAGCTTGCCTTGTTCGTTCGGAATTCGTTCGTCGCCTGTCAGCGTCATGCGGCTTTCGTTGAGCCATACCAGTGTCACGTCGTGGAGTTGGCATTTGGGGCCGTAGTCCCCTACCAGACGGGCTATCTTCGTCGGCCTGTGGCGTCCTTGGTTCGTTTCGTCGGCTATGGTGAGGCGTCCACGCTGGACAGGCGTGTACCTGTCGCTCAGGAGGCGTTTCTCAATCTCTACGCCATTCTTGAACATCTTCACCATCCGGACTCTCACTTTTTCCTCACGGAAATACTGTATGCATGCACAGTATAGCAAGCTTGTCGTTCGCCCATAAACGCCGCACTGAGCTGCTTTTATTCAACAAGAACGACGAGATCGTCTCGCACTGCGCGGACATCGAGATGTGCCAGATCAAGGGTGAAATTGGTCAGATGTTACCGGGACGATTTCCTCTATGAGAACGGGTTCCGAGCAGGCGCCTAAGTGACTACATCGTGATGCTTCGTGCCCCCTGTCATAAAGAGCAAACGGGCCAGAATGAAGACCAATCTTCGTTTCACGCACCGCAAACGCTGCAATAATTCTGCCCACAGTTAGCGCTTCGCTACCTACAGCATGGAGACCAGGAATGGGCAAATTCGATATATCGGCGTGTTTAACGGCTCTGGCAGCGTTGCCTGAAGCATTCGAAAAATACCCGCATGGTGCGATGTGGATAGGCGGGTTAGCTGCACTCGGAATGGTTTGCTACACCATCGTTAGTGTTCACAACAAACGCAGCTAGGTGAGGCGTACCGAATAAGGGGAAGCAATGGGAAAGAAGCGTGAACCATTTGACGGATCGAAGTACAGCCCGTGGAGCGTCCTAGACGCTGCAAACGCTTACTACGAGCTGTCCGCAGTTTTTACGTCAAAGATGCAGAGGCAGGGAATCCAGAATCCCGACATGTACGAATCCGTTGCATCGGCGACCAATCGAATTCTCGCTCTAGAGCTTTACATGAAGGCGTTCATGGTCGGGGCTTGTATGCCTGTGCCAATGGAGCACAACCTTGTAACCCTCTTCAACGCATTGCCTGAACGGCTCCGTGAACACTGCATTCGCCTCTATGACGAGGGAGACAGAGCAAATCCCGGGCAGATGCGCATACGCATTGAATCGGCGTTCCAACTGACGGAAGTACACGGGGAGCTAGAACCTTCACATGTTCGTGTGGAGTTCGATCCAGAGCTTGACACGCTGCTAGAGCGGAACAAGCACGGCTTCGTTGATTCTCGCTACCTCTTTCAAAGCGCTCGATACGATCAGGTCGGACTCTACGATTACGAATACCCGCGTTTGGCGCTGATCTGCTCTATCCTGTGTGAGGTGCTGGAGCGGGACTTGCAGAATCGTCCCCTGACGTACAAGCGCTCGTTCACCTTCTAACCCAGCTCACCGTGTTTTTTCGAACTTCATCACAGGTTGCAACTGATGTTTCCGTTGGTCTAGTGGTGCGACAATTCGCACATCAAGACTTTATGGATGCATCATGCGGAAACTCTGGGCAATGATTCGTCGCGGCTGGTGGGGAGCCGCTTTGGTACTCGTGCTGGAAGCACCGATACTCGTCTACAGGCATGTATTTGGCGGCGAGCTAAGTACCAACCATACGCGCTGGAGCGAGATGGGGTCGGCCATGTCAGGCATCTATGGCCCGATCCTAACTGCCTTGACGCTCTTCGTGCTTATCAGGCAAGTTTTGCTTCAGCAAGCGACGAACAAGCACATGTACGATCAGGCATATTTGCAGACTGCCCGAACTGACAGCGATTTTTACCTTGAGCAGCTTGTGCACGTGTTGGATGAGCACTACGAACCCGGCACAGCGACACGCAGCGTGCTTGATCATTGGTTTGCCCGTGCAACGGTGGAAGACCTCGCCAACGGGCGGTTACTACAAACTGCGCAGACGCTCAACGATAGGTTTCCCCGCTTACAAGCGATCTGGGGCGCGCTGTATCCAATCTACTCGGGCTTAAGCGTCAACGATGAAACCTCCTATAAATTGCAACTCATCTCCTGCAAACAGAAGGCTATCGTGATGTTGTCCTACCCTACATGTGCAGCTTTGGACAATTACCTTCATTGTCTGACGCAAGGGCGCATTCGTTATGCGTACCAGTTCAGCCCCGCATTGTCGCCGCCTTCGAGTTAATTGGTGGACACCAAACAACTCTGCTTCCCGGCCCATCGATGGGACTCTTGAGCAAGCGGGGCCGTACGCCCCTCTTGTCCTGGAGCGCGAACAAACAAACGTCGTGCTGAACTGTGCCATTGGCACAGACATAAATTCCGGCCTTCGGCCTTGATCAGCGAAGAATATCCTCCTGCCATCCGCTTTCTATTCTTTGGCCCGCTTCCACGGGCCTTTTTTCTGTGCCCATGGCACGAACCCTATACTGTGCATGACCACGACGTGCCATGGGCACAGGGCCTGCGCGAGGATAGATAGCAATACTTGAATGGTGCCATAGGCACAGAATACGGGCCCGTGGAAGCGGGCCAATGGAAAGTAGAAAAGCTGCTTTCGCATGGTCGCCATAGGCCGGATTGACGCTCTGTGCCTATGGCACTTTATTATGTTAGTGCCTATGACACTTACCGCGATTGATCGAACACTGGCCTCCGCTAACGCACGGCCTTTTATATGTGTCGTTTAATCAGCCATCACTAACCGCATACTGCGATGGTGATGAACACGAATGTCCTGACCTTCGTGCGGTTTTGAAGTTAGGCTAGAACTCTCGGGTCACTGGGTGTCAACTTTGGAGGGCACTAGCCTCGCTAACGCACGGCTTTTATATGTGTCGTTTAATCGGCAGCGAAGAGGTCATCTTCCAAATCGGCCCAATTGTCGTCGCTGGTCGCTTCGAAGTTCCTTGTCGCCGAGGTGCTTGTCGGGTCATCCTGTTCGGCTGCCGCGAGGCTCCAAGCTTGCTCAACCTCAGCCGAAGGTCTACATATCGCGCAGCCCTGATCGCTGCACGGCACGATACTGTGCACTGTCGAGTACGGATCTGCTGCGTCTACCTGACCGGGAGCAGGCCATTCATTTTTCGCTGCTCGCGCAGCTCGCTCGATGATTCGTATACATTGAGCCAGACGCTGTGCATGACGCTCACAGCATGGCCGCAGCGACAGGGCCATGTACTCTAGGACTGTCTCCGTTGAAATAACGTCGAGACGCCGAAGGAGAACGAGTGCAGTCTTTACACCTAACGGCTTCGCATTGTCGCCGTAATCCAAGCTGACAGCTCCGGTAACAATATGACCAAGTTTGGGAAGCTTCGCCAACGCGTGTCCCGGAGAACTGTAGTCCTGCAAGTAGGGCTTGAGCGTGTTGGTTTGAATGATAGGTGGGCGCCCCCTGCGCTTAGCCCTGGTTGGTCGCTCGGGAGATGCCTTCTTACTAGATCGTCGCTTTGCCGATGGTGCTGCGGGTGCTGGTGGTACTGGCGTTGGGGGAACGTATGCGCTGTACTGCGGAGCTTCATAGAAGTCCGACGAGAGGAACGGCGAATACTCACCGTGTTGGAGGAGCAAGGGAGTGGGGGTCATATTTATCCTTTACAAAAGTGCCGTGAACGGCGTCGGTTTTCTTGTGCATAGCAAGTTCCGTAGGGGTAAAAAAAAGCGAACTGTCCATTGTTGGGAAGCAGTCCGCAGTTGATACGAGGGGCAGCAACATTTAGATGCCGCTGTCACTCGGAGACGGCATTCTCGCACAGGTTTCCTGCTGCGTCAAAAAAAATCTTGACACCATCATGAATTTGTGCTTATAAATCGCAGAGGGTGGTTTAGGTTTTGTACAGTTCTTCAAAGGATATGATCGAGCATGAGCACCGGCAGGAGGGGAACACGGAAGAAAATTTCTGATTTGCTGGAGGGCGTAAAAAGGTAGTTTTGCTTAACCCAACCGCTTTTCTCTGTCATTTGGAACAGAGAAATGCAATATTTGACCCTCGAAATAGTGACAGCGACCTATAGCACTACTCGCCTGTACCTGTGGCCAGTCCGTCAAGTAGTTCACATATCGCGCTTGCGTCAATACATTAAATTCAGAAAGCACGTAGCGTAAAAATTTCTGTCTGCTTGCCCCCACTCTGCCGTTAGTTTCAAGGTCGACCGGGCGTCTGCTCATCCTCTTCTTGCTCGATTATTTTCTTCTCGATGCGCCGGTCCGGAATCAGCCACATGATGGCGACGGCCGCATAGACGAGGAACCCGAGCCAGGCACCGAACCACGACAAGGCCACGCCGCAGAGATACAAGACGCACGACAGCTTGCCCTTGCGATCGCTGCCGATTGCCTCGGCCAGCTTGGCGTTCTTCGGGTGATTGGCAATCAGTTCCCGCACCAGCAGCAGGTAGGCCACCGAACACATGAACAGGACAAATCCATAGGCCGCAGTCGGCCCCGTCTCGAAATGGTTCTCGCCCATCCACGCGGTGACGAACGGGATCAGCGACAACCAGAACAACAAGTGGAGATTGGCCCACAGAACACCTCCACTGACTTCTTGCACTGCATGGATTAAATGATGATGGTTATTCCAATAAATCCCGACGTAAATGAAACTGAGCACGTAGCTCATGAACACCGGCCACAACGGCAACAAGGCCTGGAAATCGGGGCTATGCGGGACTTTGAGTTCCAGCACCATGATGGTGATGATGATGGCAATAACGCCGTCGCTGAAGGCTTCTAGCCGGTTTTTCCCCATCAAATTTCCTTAACCATTCGAAGGAAGACGAGTAACCAACGCCATTTCACAAGCCATCCCATCCATAATTAGTTCAAATGCAAATAATTTCCAAAATTGAGAAAGCATAACAACACACCTATACAAATACTCGGTATAGCTGATGGTTTCTAGTGCACCTGTACCACCTGAACGAAATTCGATTGTTTTGTTATCGTCCCGCAAGAAAAACCAATTATGATAGGAAGCATTTCTTAGTTTACTATCGAATTCGCTTGAGGCATCCGAAAATACTTCGTTCGATGAAAAGCTTATACGTCTTTTGGCCTTATCAGTAGCAAGATAGTCTCTCAATGTTATTTTCTTCAACTCATCAAACGGCCTACCTTCTTTGATATTGTTTAAGCATGTATATATGCAAATCGCGCCAGCATAAAACTCATAAACCTTTGCATAAAACGATTTTATGCTTACAAAATTTGTAGAGGTTGCTCTTGCGGAGGGAGGCAGTGGCATACCCGTCCTGACGTATGGAAATACTTGAGAGTATGCCTTGTAGTTATCAAAATAATCGGAAATTATGTCGAACTGACTGCGCCGATGATTAGGTCGCAATTCCATTTGATAAAAATTAAGAAACCGGAGAAATTCTGGCTGGTTTCCCAATGCGATTTCCCTCAACTCGTCAATTAATGGTTTGTCAAGCTTGAAAGTTGAGTTTAAAAAGGCCCACAAGTTATCTCGAAGGCCTGCCGCCTCAATATTAAACTCTTTTGCAAAGGCAATATTAAGAGGTGTGGAAATTTTATATTGTTTAGAATTCTCTAAACGCCATATTTTTTGCAACTTCCCCCAAGCTTCCGGAATACTTTTCGTTTCTCCGTCAACGGGACTAAGCATGTTTTTAATTTGACCGGAAGCCGCAACCGAATTAAAAAAATCAAAAGATCCAAAATAAAATGGATCATTGATTTTATTTTCGTCTGCCACAAAGTCCGAGCTTAGATATACGGGAGTCGGATTTTCCCCTGCGCCTGGAGTACAGTTCGACAGCAAATGCACCGAAGTAGTAACATTTTCGTTATCGACGTCCATTGCGAGACGAATAGGTTCTTTACAATTAACGCACAGGAAAGAATGTTCCTGACGTCCTCCATGTCCTACCTGAATACGCGCCATGTGCGAATGTTGACAGGTATCACAAATAATATATTCGCGAACTATCATGTTGATTTAATGGTTAGGGAAATTACAATCTTATACCGAACCAAGTTGCAAAAGGGCAATGCAAGGAAATTTATGTCTCCTGTGCACTGGAGTTGCTATTTTGCAACGCTCGTCCGTGCGGGGTAACTCCAATATTGGAGCTTGTTCCAGTAGATGCCGACGTAGATGAAACTGAGCACGTAGCTCATGAAGACGGGCCACAGCGGCAGCAGCACGTCGAACGTGGCGCCGTGCGGGACTTTGAGTTCCAGCACCATGATGGTGATGATGATGGCGATGACGCCGTCGCTGAAGGCTTCCAGCCGGTTTTTGCCCATCTCTTTTCTCGTGAACGTTATACGTAAGAATGGCGGAGATCGATCTGCTCCGCTTTTGCGTCTGCAACCGAAATAAATGAAGCGGACTCAAGGATGAACCGGCGAAAGTCCGGTGTTGCATCCTCCCAGCAGTTACTCGTTCCGAGCGCATCCAGCTCAGCGCCTGGCTGGTACTTGTATGTAAGACTCAGCTGGCTGATCGCGCCGTCATCCTCGAGCTCTGCTTCGATGAATTGACGCGTGATGTCAAGTTCGAAGTATTTTCCGTTTCCCCAGTCGTAGGTTCCCCACTGGTACAGCAAGATATCATCGGAACATGCAACGCATCCGGCCTGGGCACGAAACTCAAGCATTGCTTCGATGCCTACTCGGGGCGTTGACGCATTCAAATCAATGCCTTTTGATGCAGCGAAGTCCCGGAATGCTTGTACCGATTCGGCAGGTTTCATACGAAGTCCTTGTGGTAATTGTTGTGGCACTAACAAAAATAAAGAGGGATGTTTCTCTCCTCACACCACGCTCGCAATTGCTGGTGCAACGTGTCCCAAAGTTCCGATGCCCATGGTGGCGCAACTTCATGCCAACACGCCTTGATTGGCAGGTACACGGACATGACGCCCATCGGCATGTCCAACGTGAATGAACCAAGGGCGCAAGAGCAAAGCAGTTCCTCTTTCCACTGCGGCCTGAATTCGAATTGCACCATCGATACCTCTTCAGTTCACAATGACATCATGATAGCCGCCACCACGGGCGTACCGCTTGAACGCCATTTCCCTGCGCAAGAAAATGGCCGCACGCGGCGGCCATGTGTAGAGCGCAAGGCGCTTACTTGTCCGCCCGCTTCATGTAGGTGTCGAAGTTCTCGATGAAATCGTCGAGATTCGCTTCCATCATCTTGCGGAACTGGTCGGTGAAATACTCCAGCGCCCGCGCCTTTTCCGAAGTCATGGTCTCCGCGTTGCCGGTTGTTGCCGCGACGATGAAGGCGTTGAAGCGCGCCGAGGCGTACAGCGTCGATGCGCTGACTTCGCTCGGATGGGTCGACGCGCACTGGTCGTTCGCCAGGTTGATGAGGGCGTTGGCGCGGTCGAAGAATTCCGGGCTGGGGGCGTTGTCACTCATGAGTCATCGTGGATTGAGGTGGAGGTGCGCCACTATAACAGTCATTTCCGGAACCGCTTCACCTGGCGGATCAGCGCGCCGTTCAGCGCATCGTACCGGCCGTGGACGTTCAGCAGCCAGGCCGTCCGGCTGCGCGCGCGGTGCAGCAGGACCAGGCCGCGCGTCTCCAGCACGTGCGTGGAGCGGAATTCCGCGTGCGGCGTGCCGTAGCCGAAGTCGATATGGTCGAACGTGCAATGGGCCAGCACGTCCTGCACGGCCAGGTGGATCGCGCTGGTGCCGACCGACAGATGCATATAGTCCTGCCGGCACAGGATCTTGTAGACATGCCAGACGGACGCCGAGCGCATGCCGTACACGACGGCGACATCGTTCTCGCCGCAACGGATCACGTAGGACAGCAGCAGGCCATGGCGCGCCAGGCTCTGCAGGCGCGCCTGCTCCCCGGCGCGCCCGGCGGCGCGGGAGGCGTCGGTGGCGACCATGGCGTCCAGCATGGCCCCGACCTGGCCGGGCTGGTCGATGCGCAGCACGTGCAGCGGGCCGGCCGCTTCCGTCAGCAGGCGGACCTGGCGCGACAGGTTGTAGCGCTTCTTGGCGCTGAAATGCTTCAAATAGGCGTCGACGCCGTCCGGCAGCGGCTGCGTATGGCACGCGCGCCAGCCGTTCAGCACGTACGCCGCCACGCCCGCGATGCCTTTCCAGCCATCTTGCGGCACGGCCTGCAGGTACAGCACGTGGCATTGCGCAAAGCGGACGAGCAGCTGCCGCGCGATGAATTCGGCGAGGCCCGGTTCCGCCGGGTCCAGCAACGGAACGCTGCCGAGGATTTGGCAGGCGCGCAATGTCCGCCCGAACAGCGGCACGGGGCCGGCATGGAACGCGATCCGGCACGGCAGGATGCGCACGGGAATGAAGCCGACGATCGCGTAATCGACACTGCGGCGGACGAGGAACAATTCATGGTTCGCGTCCCGCCCTTGATCCATGTCGATCAGGTGGTTGAAGAATTGGGGCGACTGGTACAGCGTTTCCGGACCGGCCGCCGCAGCCAGCATCCGGTGCCACGCCGCGAGGATGTCCGGGCGGTCGTGATAGGCGGTCGCGACGTTCAGCTCGAACCTGTCCGGGCAACGCGCCGCGCGGGGACGCGCTTCCCAAGGCGCAGGCAGCGCGCGCGGACTCGTCCCGAGACTCCGTATGGCCATCATGTCAGCCCCCCGCCAAAAAAATCACAGATTAGGCAAGGACCGCGGGTGACATCTTGTAAAAATCGATATGGACTGCCGGTGATGCGTCAATAATGCGGCGGCCGGTCGTTGATCGGGCCCTGCCCCGCGTCACGCAGCGCGCGCACGTGGTCGGCCAGCTTGGCCACCATGGCTTCCAGCTGGTCGATGCGGCGGCCCTGCTCGTAGATCGTGCGGTTGAGGGTATCGACGAGGTTTTCCTGGTCGGCCAGCTTGATTTCGATGTCGATGAAACGGTTCTCGTCGCTCACGTGGATGTCCGGTGAAGTAAAAGCTGCATGATACGTGGGCGAAAAAAAGGCCGCCAGTCGCGGCGGCCTTCTGCGTGCATCGGCGTCAGGCGCCGAAAGGCGTATAGGTAAAGCCGTTCTCGATCGAGCCGATCACCTGCAACTGGTTTTCCGGGCTTTCGCTGAAGAAGGCGAGCAGGTGTTCGCGCGTGGCGATCTTGGTGTCCAGCGCATTCAGCCAGAATGCGTAACCTTCGCCGTCCGGCCCGCGGTGCAGGACGTGGGCATACAGGTTCGTCAGGAAGTCCGCGTTGGACGGGGTCTTGCCGTACATCCTGTCCCACTCGGGCTGGTTGGTCATGAACTCCTTCGCCATGTCTTCCAGTTGCAGGCCATGGTCGACCCGATCGATCCAGTAATTGATCTGGGGATCGGGTTCACGGTCGAACGCGGCCTTGTACAGCCGGTAGACCTGGCCCGCGGGACCATCGATGTCCAGCGCGACATTGACATCGTTGAATTGCAGACGCTCGACGTTGATGAGCGAATCGTGTCCTCCGCTGCCCAGCTTGTCCGTGACGCCGTAGCCCCAGGTTTCCTTGACCACCTTGTAGTCAGCAAACTTGCCCGCAATAACCGCCGTGTCGCGCCCCGCGCCGCCGTCGATCGCATGACCGCCGTTCGCGGTCGTCACCTTGATCACGTCGTCCTTGGCCGTACCGCCCTGGAAGGCGCTGTTCGCCACCGTGAACGTTGCGCTGTTGAAGCTGGCGGTGGCGTTGCCCGCCTTGTCGGACGAGACGACGTTGACCTGGTAGCCGGCATTGGGCAGCGGCGACGTGGTCACCGACCACGAGCCGTCCAGGCGGACGGTGGTGGTGGCGATGTCGATGTAGTCGTCGACGGTCGCCCCCGCGCGCACGACCTGGATCAGCGTGCCGGCTTCGCCGGTGCCGCTGAATGTGGCGATGTTGTCGCCCGACGCGTACTGCATGCTGAAGGTCGGGATGACGGGCGGAGTCGCGTCGACGTTGAACGTCGCCGTGCCGCTGTGCGTCGAGGTATTGCCGGCCGCATCGGTGGCGGTCGCGTAGATCGTGTAGCCGAGCCCGTCGGCGAACGGGCTCAGGTTCGTGCTCCACACGCCTTTCGCATCGGCCTGGGCGGTTCCGACCTGCACGTTGTTGGCCGTGTAGATCTTGACCACGGCATTGGCTTCCGCGGTGCCGCTCACGTACGGCTGGCTGCCCTGCGCATAACCGGCGCCGTTGCGGGTGACCGCCATCACGGGCGCGCCGGGCGGCGTCGTGTCGCTGCTGAGGACCGTGCTGGCACTGACGGCCTTGCTGCTGCCGAACTGGATCAGTTCGATCGAATGCAATGTCGTGGTACCGGTCTTGTCGACGGCCCGCAAGTCGCCGTCGGCAAGCTTCGTGAACGTGTAATCGATGCGCGCGCCGCTGAATACGGCGGTATCGTTTCCTGCTCCTCCGTCGATCATGTTGTTTCCTCCATTTCCTGCAAGCTTGTCATCGGCGCTCGTTCCGGTGAGGGTGTCCGTACCGCCGGTTCCCGTGATATAGCGCCCTCCGCCGGTCGAGTTCATGCCTTGCGCGCCACCGAGGCCATCGTCCCCGTACAGCCAGTGCAATGCGGCGAGGTCGTAGTCGCGGTATGTCGCGTACGGGCCGCCATTGGCGTCGTAGGACATCAAGGTATAGGCCGTGTTGTCCTGTGCGTCCGGCAGCACGGCCTTGTTGTCGCCTGTGTAGTCAGGCTCATAGAACGGGTGCTTGAAACCCAGCGCATGGCCCAGCTCGTGCAGCAGCGTCTCGTAGCCGTCGCCGCCTTTGCTCAGGTTCGCGTTCTGTGCGCCCCAGGTCGCGTCGTTGTCGAGGTAGACGTAGGCGTCCGCGTCGTAAGTCATCAGCTGGCCACTTTGATAGTTTGTGAAACTGCTGTGCCAGCTGCACAGGCCGGTCACGTTCGTGGCTATCAGGTTAGCGTATGACAGATGAATCTGCGCATCGCTACCTATGGGGGTCTCGACAAACTCGATGCCCGTGACTTGCTTGAGATAGTCAAAGGCGGCTCGAGCAGCCTGTTGCTGTGTAGCGGTGAATATCTGCTGGGCGCCAGTGAAATTCTTTTGCGTATCTTTTGGATCTTCGTTACCGGACGCGATGGAAAACGTGTAAGTCAGCTGATAGACGGGCTTTCCAAATTCATCCGTCAAATAGTTCCAGTCTGGACCGGTATCGAGCAGGGCATCGATGTGGTTCAACCCGGACACGGGCGTGGTCGTGATGTCAGATACGGTAGCCATGAAATTAACGATGCTTGCTGCTTGAAAATTGATTCATGAAAGTATTTCCCGCGCAACAGTTGAAGTCAAATAAGAATTTCAATCGTGCGCCCCCCCTGCGGGTGAACGTCACACTTTCGGCGTGGCCAGCAACGCCTTCAGGCTGGCAAGACGTTCCTTGGGCGTGAGCACTTCGTTTTCCTTCGGCGGCGCATCGCCCACGTCGAGTGCCATTTCCTTGATGAAGCGCGACGGCTCGCAATGCACGAGCTCGCCTGCCCGCTTGCGCTTCTTGCACCACGTGACGTGCAGGCTGCGCTGGGCGCGCGTGATGCCCACGTACATCAGGCGCCGTTCTTCCTGGATGCGGGCAGCGATCTTTTCGACGGGGTCGTCCGGATCGCCCTTGTGCGGCAGGATGCCCTCCTCGCAACCGACGAGGTAGACGTGCGGATACTCGAGGCCCTTGGAGGCGTGCAGGGTCGACATGCGGACGGCGTCCGGCTCCTCGTCCTGGCCCTCGAGCATGGACATCAGCGCCACCATCTGCGTCAGTTCCAGCAGGTTTTTCTCTTCACCGTCGCGGTCGCGTCCGCCGCGGCCCCTCTCCTTCAGCCAGTTCAGGAACTCGAGCACGTTCTGCCATTTACCCTGCGCGGCCCTGTCGTCGAAGTTTTCGTACAGGTAGTGCTCGTAATTCATCTCCTTCATCATGTCGTCGATGAGCTCGGCGGCATTGTCTCCGCTGCCCGACGGGCCGGGCCGCGTGGCGCGCGATTCCAGTTCGTCGATCCAGTGGCAGAACTCGCGCAGCGGGTACAGCTGGCGCTCCTGCAGCAGCGCTTCGATGCCGCCCTTGCGCGCCGCCTCGAACAGCGAGCAATTCCACTGGCGCGAGAATTCGCCCAGCTTTTCCAGCGTGGTCATGCCGACCCCGCGCTTGGGCGTGGTGATGGCGCGGATGAAGGCCGGGTCGTCGTCCTGGTTCGCGATCAGGCGCAGGTAGGCGATGATGTCCTTGATCTCGGCCTTGTCGAAGAAGCTCTGGCCGCCCGAGATCGTGTACGGGATGCGCTCCTTGCGCAGCGCCTGCTCGATCACGCGGGCCTGGTGGTTGCCGCGGTACAGGATCGCGAAGTCGGACCATTTATTCTTGCGCTGGAAATGGTCGGCCGAGATCATGATCGCGATCTGGTCCGCTTCCGTCTCGTCGTTCGGCATGCCGAGAACCTTGATGGGCTCGCCCAAGCCGTGCTCGGACCACAGCGACTTTTCGAACAGTTTCGGGTTGTTGCCGATGACGGCGTTGGCCGCCTGCAGGATGCGCGTCGTGGAGCGGTAGTTCTGCTCCAGCTTGATCACTTTCAGGTCGGGGAAGTCCGTCTGCAGCGTGCGCAGGTTTTCCACCGACGCGCCGCGCCACGCATAGATCGCCTGGTCGTCGTCGCCCACGGCCGTGAACATGGGCTTCTTGCCCAGGCCCGTCACCATCAGTTTGACCAGTTCGTATTGGCAGGTGTTGGTGTCCTGGTACTCGTCCATCAGCAGGTAGCGCAGGCGGCGCTGCCAGCGGTCGCGGATCGGCTCGTTATTGCGAAACAATTCCACCGGCAGGCGAATGAGGTCGTCGAAGTCGACGGCCTGGTAGGCCTGCAGGGTCGCGACATAGCTGCGGTAGATGCGGCCGGCCTGGGCCTCGTCCTCGTCGCGTGCGTCCCGGATCGCGTCCTCGGGGTCGACGAGGCCGTTCTTCCACAGCGAGATGGCGTTCTGGATGCGGCGGATTTCCTGCTTGTCGGTGGTCACGGCCAGGTCGGAGACGATGGTGTAGCAGTCGTCGCTGTCCATGATGGAAAACTTGTCCTTCAAACCAACGCCGGCCGCTTCCTGGCGCAGGATTTTCACGCCCAGCGAGTGGAACGTGGACACCGTCAGCTGCTTGGCCTGCTTGGGTTGCTTGAGCAGCTTGGCGATACGCTCCTGCATCTCGAGCGCGGCCTTGTTCGTGAAGGTGAGCGCCGCGATCGTGCGCGGGTCGTAGCCGCGGTGCTCGATCATGTAGGCGATCTTTTGCGTAATGACGCGCGTCTTGCCCGACCCGGCGCCCGCCAGCACCAGGCACGGACCGTCGAGATAGAGCACGGCTTCGCTTTGCGGACCGTTCAGGCCGAAGTTCGGGGTGTTGGACATTGGAAATATTGGAGAGGACAGCCCAGCATTGTAGCGAAGCTGGGACCTCATGCGTAACGTTCGTGTCGAATCGGCGACGCCGCTTGAGTAAACCGCAAGCCGCCTCCACATGTGCCTTTTGCATCAGTCCCGCCACGCATGCGCTAACATGACCGGGCAGCAGCCAACGAGGGATACGACATGAAATTTGAACACCTGATCGAGATTAACGACCCGCTGAATCCGCTGGCGGACACCATGACACGCGAACAACTGTGGCGCGGCCTCGTGCTGCGCGCCGAAGATCCGAAGATGTTCGTGCCGCATCTGGACGAATGCACGATCAGCGAGCGCGAAAGCGGCAGCTTCATGCGCCGCCTGCGCTACGGCGACCTCGTCATCGACGACAAGGTGGTCCTGCACCCGCTGCACGAAGTGCGCTACGAAGTGCCGGCGCAGGGAGATATTGCCCAGTCGCTGCTGACCATGACCATCGAGGCGCCGTCCGAAGGTGTGCTGTGGGTGCGTTTCCTGTACGACGACGGCAATGCGTCGGCGACCGACGAGACGGGCCGCATGTACGAGGATTTCAAGAAGTCGGCGTATCAGGAAGCCGACATCGATACGATCAAGATCGTGCGGCAACTGGCGTCCGAAGGGAAGCTGGACGCTTCGCTCTTGAATTGAATGAAACGGCACCGCACGCGCCCGATCGCGTAAATGCGTTCGCAGGGTGGGCATTTGAGGCCGGGGGCCTCAAATGATACGTGCCCACGCGTAATGTCCGCATCCGCGTGGGCGGAGGCCGCCCACCCTACGTGCCGGGTTCCACCTCGTCGGGATCGATATCGCTTTCTCCCTTCGCGAGATTGGCGGCGAGATCCCGCAACGCCGTGCGCACGCCCTCCTCGATCACGGGGTGGTAGAACGGCATCTCCAGCATCTGGTCCACCGTCAGGCGCGACTGCACGGCCCAGGCGAGCAGGTGGCCGATGTGTTCGCCGCGCGGCGCGATCATCTCGGCGCCGAGGAAGCGTCCCGTGCGGTATTCGCCGTACACGCGCAGCATGCCCTTGTTCTGCAACATGACGCGGCTGCGGCCCTGGTTCTCGAACGACACCTGCCCCACCGCGAACTTCGATTTGCCCGGCGCGCACAGCGCCTTGTAGCTGGCGCCCAAGGTGACGATGTTCGGTTCCGTGAACGCGGCCGTCAGCGGCGCGCGGCGCAGGCCGGGGCGGATGTCCGGGAAGCGGCCGGCATTGTCGCCCGCGATCTTGCCGTGGTCGGCCGCTTCCGGCAGCACGGGGCGCTCCTGGTTGGCGTCGCCCGCGATGAAAATGTGGCTGTTCCCGCACTGCATGGTGCGCGGGTCGAAGACCGGCACGCCGCTGGCGTCGAGCGCGATGCCGGCGTTTTCCAGGCCCAGGTCGTGCACGTTCGGCGTGCGGCCTGCCGCCTGCAACACGTATTGAAAGCGTTCCGTGATCGCCTCGTCGTGGCGGCCCGTCGTCAGCACGACGTCGTCGCCGTCCTGTTCCGCTTTCAGGATGCGCGACTGGAAATGGATGTCGAGTTCTTCGCACAGCACGCGCGACGCCGTCTTGAGCACGACCGGATCGGACAACTGCGCCACGCTGCCGCCGCGCGCATACACGCGCGTGCGCACGCCCAGCCGCGCGAGGGCCTGGCCGATTTCCAGGCCGATGACGCCCGTGCCGATCACGGCCACGGACCGCGGCAGGTCGTTCCAGTAAAACACGTCGTCGCTCGTGATCACGCCGGGGCCCACATTTTCCAGCGTCGGCAGGCGCGTGGGGCTGGACCCGGTGGCGATGACGATGCGGCGGGCGTCGATCTCCGTGTGGTCGTCGACCTGCAGCGTGTGCGGATCGACGAAGCGGGTATGGCCACGCACCTTGTCTTCATCCGGCATCGCGTCGACGCCGTCGACCACGAAGCCGACGAAGCGGTCGCGTTCGCGCCGCACGCGCTCCATCACGGCGACGCCGTCGATGCGGGTCGTCCCGGGATGGACGCCGAACTGGGGGGCCAGGTGCAGCATGTGGGCAGCCTCGGCGGCCGCGATCAGGAGTTTGCTGGGCATGCAGCCCACGCGCGCGCACGTGGTGCCGTACACGCCGCGTTCGATCAGCACCGTCCGCGCCCCCTGCGCCTTCGCGGCGCGGTAGGCGACCAGCCCCGCCGTGCCGGCGCCGATTACGGCCACGTCGACCATTATTTTTTGCATCTCCACTCCTTTGGTTCGCCCATGACGATACGCCATTTTCGGAGTTTCCGCTGATGGCTCGACAGCGCGAGGCCGGGGCATGCAGGGAGGAACAAAGGAAAAGCTGCAGATTACTATTCGGGCTCTTTCCCCCCGAATCACGGATTCTGGGGGGGGAAAGATCGTCTTCGATGGATTTCAGGCTTTTATGCGATTTTCACCGCTTTGAATATTACAAGACGCAAGCGGATTTACGACGGCGCGCGCAGCCCAGGCCGATCAAACCAGCACTCAGCAGGCCAAGCGTTGCCGGTTCGGGCACGGTGCCCGGCTCCACGAAGCCCGCCGCCATCGTGACCCAGCTGCCACTGTCCGTCACCTGCAGCGCAAAATAACCATGGGCAGACCAGAATGCGGGATCATATTCCTGATGCACGAAGCACCCTTCAGAATACGACGGCGCAAATCCGAAGGCGAGGCCGGATGCGGTGGAAACGCCGGGGTCGACGCAGGTGGGGCCGGGAACAGTTACGCCGGGGCTGCCGGAAAAGCCCAAAGTGGCATCCCAGAACGAATCACCTTGATAGTCACCCACGCCGAGGCTGCCACCGGCCGCGACAAAAGCAGCGAGTTTCGTGCTATCTGCAGGGGTCATGAACGGGCCGGCATCGCTGCAGCAGTTATACGGTGAATCGACGTACACACCGCTGTAATTGGCAAGGTTTGCCGTTGTCAGGAACCCGTACGATTGGAAGTCGATCAGGGCAGTACCTGCGGTGTAATTTACCGACGTGCGCCCCACGTTGTTCAAAAATAGAACCGGCTTCGAAGGGTCCGAGGCCGCAAGCTGGTTGATGACAGGATTGACGAAACTCGCGTCGCCGTGAAAGCCGATCGCATCGCTCCCGATCAGGAAAACAGCACCTGCTGAGGCATACTGAGCCGCGAACAGGGTCGCCAGCATCACCATGAATGATCCGAGCATTCTTTTGACTCGATACAGTGCACTAGACATATCATTCTCCATTCGGTTGGTAATCAAGACTCCCTTTACTGCGAATTGAGATTCAGCAATTACCATGCCAATTTTAAATTTTCAATGAAATCAAGTGCTTGCTGATTTGGATTTGGCGCTTCCTGATTTAGTGTAAATACTCTCGACAGATAGTGACGGGGTAATTGTAAAATCCAATTACAAGGCATTTCATTTTGCGCTCAGAGCGTGCCCTGGTAATAGAGCCACGCCGTCGTCTTTTCTTTTCCAGGGAAACCGGCACATGCCTCAAATATCAAGAGGATCGACTTCCAGCGACCACCGCACCCGCGACTTCATCGCCCGCAGCACGTCGACCCACTCGGTCAAAAACGCCTGCAGCGCCGGCCGCGAATTCGATTCGACGAGCAGCTGCGCGCGATCGACGTTGTGCACGCGGGTCATCGTCATCGGGATCGGCTCGTTGATGACGACCGTGTCCGACGGCACCGCGTCGCGCGCCGCCCCGAGGAATTCGATCGCCGTCGCCAGCTCGGGCGCCTCGGCACGCAGCAGCGCCTGGTACATGTAGGGCGGCAGCGCCGCCTGGTGACGCTCTTCCAGCAGGCTGCCGGCAAAGCGGTCATAGTCGTGCCGCATCACGGCGCCGTACAGCGGATGCTGGCAGTAGCGCGACTGGATCAGCACCTCGGATTCCAATCCGGCGCGACCGGCGCGGCCCGCGACCTGCATCAGCTGCGCGAACAGCCGCTCGCTGGCGCGGTAGTCCTGCGAGAACAGCGCCGTGTCGGGATTCAGCACGCCGACGAGCGTCAGCCTTTTGAAATCGTGGCCCTTCGCGACCATTTGCGTGCCGATCAGGATGTCGACGTCGCCCCGGTGCACCGTGTCGAACGCCTCCTGCGCGCTGCCCTTGCGGCGCGTGGAATCGGCGTCGATGCGCAGGATGCGCGCGTCCGGGAACAGCGCCTGCAGGCCTTCCTCGATGCGCTGCGTGCCGCGGCCCAGCGGCTGCAAATCGATGTTGCCGCAGGTCGGGCACGCGTGCGGAATGCGCAGTTCGAGCGAGCAGTGGTGGCAGCGGAGCCGCCGCTCCGGCCGGTGCAGGACCATGAACGCCGTGCAGCGCGTGCAGTTGCTGATCCAGCCGCACGCCTCGCAGCACAGCACGGGCGCATAGCCGCGCCGGTTCAGGAACAGCAGCGACTGTTCTCCCCGTTCCATGCGCAGGCGCAGCGCCTGCATCAGCGCCGACGTGAGGCCCTCCTTCGGCTTGTCGCGCTCCATGTCGATGAGTTTCACGCGCGGAAGTACGGCGTCGCGCACGGCGCGCTCGCGCAGTTCGAGCCTGCGGTAGCGGCCCGTCTGCGCGTGGTGCCAGCTTTCCAGCGACGGCGTCGCGGAGCCCAGCACGATGGGGATGCCCAGTTGGCGCGCGCGCCACACGGCCAGGTCGCGCGCCGAATAGCGCAGGCCTTCCTGCTGCTTGTACGACGGGTCGTGCTCCTCGTCGATCACGATCATCTTCAGATTCGGCAGCGACGCGAGGATCGCCAGCCGCGTCCCGAGCACGATGCGCGCGCGGCCCGTGTGCGCGGCCAGCCAGTGCAGCATGCGCTCGCCTTCCGAGAGACTGCTGTGCAGCGTGGCCAGCATCACGCCGGGGAAGCGCGCGCGGATGTTCGCTTCCAGCTGCGGCGTCAGGTTGATCTCGGGGACCAGGATCAGGATCTGCGCGTCTTCATCGCGCGCGAGTACCTGGGCGCACGCCTGCAGATAGACCTCGGTCTTGCCGCTGCCCGTGACCCCGTACAGCAGCAGCGGACTGAATCCTTGCGCGCCGCCGATCGCATCCGCCGCCTGCTGCTGGGCCGCGTTCAGGACGGGCATATCGGCCGGCGTGGGATCGTGGGCGTCTTCGACCTTGTTCAGTTTTTTCAGCGCCCGGTCCAGCGCCACCGTGGTCGACAGCCGCAGATTCTTCGGCAAGCCCGGCATCGCCACCTCGCCCAGCGGCCGGTGGTAGTACGCGGCGGCGAAGCGCGCCAGCGCGATCCACCGCTCCGGCAGCGGAGACAACTGGCTGCGTACGGCGAGCGCATCCTTCAGCTTGTCGGCCGGGACGTCCGTCTCGTGCTTGACCGCGACGATCAGCCCGACCGCCTCGCGCCGCCCGAAGTTCACGAGCGCCAGTTGCCCGACTTCCGGCTCGCTGCCGGGTTCGCATGCCCAGCGGTAGTCGAACAGGCTGTCGAGCGGCGTGTCGAGCGCGATTTGCAGGATGCAGTGGGACAATCCGGTACCTTGTCGAGAAGCTGTGGAAAACTGTGGAAAACTTTGTGGAAAATGGAAAAGTTGACCGTGGAGAAGGTTTACGCTAGATCAAAACGTTAGGAAATTCTCTACATAAAGTCAGAAATTTTCTCTATAAATTCAATGACTTACGATTTTCTACTTTGAGCAGGTGAAATATCCCATCGCTTGCGCGCTTCTGTGCATAACTGTGCCTTTCCGGTGAAAAACTTGAGCGCAGTGCAGCAAATTCTTGATACAACACTTGAAGAAAACTCGTAAACCACGGTAAACCAAGCACTTTTCCGGATTATTCACAGAACCTGTGCATAACTTTGTGAACAATAGGCTGACAGCTTCGGTGGATAACTGGTCACTCCTCTGGGAGCACCTCGCCAGGCCGCCCTTGACCCAGCATTAAATCCAATAAAATCAATCACTTACCATATTGGGACGGGCACTGTACATTTCTACAGTCCACGCTGATCGAATCCGATTTTTTGTGAATAAGTGTGATTGCCTGCTCACCGTGCTGCAGGCACGTCGCAAAACCTGCTGCGCGTTGCACTGGCGTCCTGCGATGCTCCGCGACGGCGGACCGGCTGTACTTTCGTACAGCTGCGCGTCTGGAACACCATTGCTGCCGCTCGCGACGGTTTTTCGAGGTGCCTGAAGATACATCAGGCGCGCTGGCGGCGGCTGAAGTCGTGGACCGCGTCGACCATCGCCGTCACGGATTCCGGCGGGGTGAATTGCGAGATGCCGTGGCCCAGGTTGAACACGTGGCCGTGGCCTGCGGACGGCGTACCGTAGCTGGCCAACGCCTTTTCCACTTCGGTGCGGATCTGGTCCGGGCCGGCGAACAGGATGGCCGAATCGAGATTGCCCTGCAGGGCGACGCGGTCGCCCACCTGCGCGCGGGCGCGGCCCAGGTTGACGGTCCAGTCCAGGCCCAGCGCGTCGGCGCCGATATCGGCCATGGCGTCCAGCCACAGGCCGCCGCCCTTCGTGAACACGATGGCCGGGATGCGCACGCCATCTTTTTCACGCTGCAGCTTCGCGACGACCTTCTCCATGTACGCGAGCGAGAACTGTTGATAAGCGCCGTCGGCCAGCGCGCCGCCCCACGAGTCGAAGATCATGACGGCCTGCGCGCCCGCGTCGATCTGGGCGTTCAGGTATTGCGCGACGGCTTCCGCGTTGATCTCCAGGATGCGGTGCATCAGGTCCGGACGCGAATACAGCATCTTCTTGATCGTGTGGAATTCGCGCGAGCCGCCGCCTTCCACCATATAGCAGGCCAGGGTCCACGGGCTGCCGGAAAAGCCGATCAGCGGCACGCGGCCGTTCAGCGCCGTGCGGATCGACGTCACGGCATCGAACACGTACTGCAACGAGGCCATGTCGGGCACGCGCAGGGCGGCGACATCGCTTTCCGTGCGCACGGTGCGCTCGAATTTCGGGCCTTCGCCATCCTCGAAATACAGGCCCAGGCCCATTGCGTCCGGCACGGTCAGGATGTCGGAGAACAGGATCGACGCGTCCAGCGGATAGCGGTCGATCGGCTGCAGCGTGACTTCGGTCGCGAAGTCCGGATTCTTGGCCAGGCCCAGGAACGAACCGGCCTTCGCGCGCGTGGCGCGGTATTCCGGCAGGTAGCGCCCCGCCTGGCGCATCAGCCACACCGGCGTGTAGTCCGTCGGCTGGCGCAGCAGCGCACGCAGGAAGGTGTCGTTCTGGAGCGGGGCAAATTGTGGCATGGCTGACAATCCGTTCGCGGGTTGAGTGGGCAAACCTCTATTATCGCATCACTGGCCCCCCGTACCGCATCCACGTGGACATACACCCGCGCGGCAGACACTTATAATGGCTGTCTTCCCGCTGCCCGTCTCCAGAACCGACCATGACCGACACCACCCGCAAACAGGCCGCGCCCTGCGGCACCTGGACCTCTCCGATCACCGCCGCCGTCGTCGCGGCCGGCGCCACGCCGCTGTCGCAGGTGCTGCTCGACGGCGGCGACGTGTTCTGGCTGGCCGGCCGCGCCAGCGAAGGCGGCCGCAACACGCTGCTGCGCCGCCGCGGCGGCCAGGTCGACGAACTGACGCCGGCCCCGTTCAACGTCCGCACCCGCGTGCACGAGTACGGCGGCGGCGCCACGCTCGTCGCGGACAGCCACATCTGGTTCTCGAACTTCGCCGACAACCGCGTCTACCGCCTCGACCGCGCCGGCAGCGGCGAACCCGTCCCCGTCAGCGCGGGCGGCGGCGAGCGCTGGGCCGACTTCGTGCTGGACCGCGCGCACCGGCGCCTGATCGGCGTGCGCGAAGATCACTCTGCCGGCGGCACGTACCCGGACAACACGCTTGGCGCGCTCGGCGCGGACGGCACGGTCACCGTCCTCGTCGACGGCAACGATTTTTATTCGTCGCCGCGCATCTCCCCCGACGGCAAACACCTCGCGTGGCTGAGCTGGGACCATCCGCGCATGCCGTGGCAAGGCACCGAACTGTGGCTGGCCGAGATCGGCGACGACGGCACGCTGCTGGACGGCCGCCTGATCGCCGGCGGGGCAGACGAAGCGATCGTGCAGCCGGAATGGTCGCCGGACGGGACACTCCACTTCGTGTCCGACCGCAGCGGCTGGTGGAACCTGTACCGCTACGAGCACGGCGTCGTGCATCCCGTGTGCCCGCGCGCGGCGGAATTCGGCGGCCCGCACTGGGTCTTCGGGAACAGCATGTACGGCTTCCGCTCGGCCACGGAAATCGTCTGCACGTTCATCGAGGATGGCGTGAGCAAGCTGGCACGCCTCGATGCGCGCAGTGGCCACCTCACACCCATCGCCACGCCTTACGAACAGATCAGCGAACTGAAGATCGAAGGCGACACGGTCGCGCTGCTGGGCGGCGCGCCCACGCTGGCGGCGGAAATCGCGGGCATCGATCTCGCGACCGGGCAGCGCGACGTGCTGGCGCGCTCGATCGAGCAGCTGCCCGACGTGAGCTATCTGTCGGTCCCGCAAAGCATCCGCTATCCGAGTATGAATGGGAGAACGGCGTACGCGTTCTTCTACCCGCCCACGAACCGCGATTTCGCGCCGCAGCCGGGCGAGCTGCCGCCGCTGATGGTGATCGGCCACGGCGGCCCCACGAGCATGGCGGCCAGCACGCTGAAGCTGGCGACGCAGTTCTGGACGAGCCGCGGCATCGCCGTGCTGGACGTGAACTATGGCGGCAGCACGGGCTTCGGCCGCGCCTACCGCGACCTGCTGAAGGGTCAATGGGGCGTGGTCGACGTCGAGGATTGCGTCGCGGGCGCCCAGCACCTCGTCGACAACGATCTCGTCGACCGCGAGCGCCTCGTGATCCGCGGCGGCAGCGCCGGCGGCCTGACGACCCTGTGCGCCCTCGCCTTCCACGACGTGTTCAAGGCCGGCGCCAGCTACTACGGCGTGTCCGATTTAAAAGGCCTGGACGCGGATTCGCACAAGTTCGAATCGCACTACAACGAATACCTGATCGCGCCGAAGGAAAGCGCCGACCGCGTCTACGCCGAGCGCTCGCCGATCAACCACACCGATAAACTGCACCGGCCGATGATCTTCTTCCAGGGTCTCGACGACAAGGTCGTGCCGCCGCCGCAATCCGAAGTGATGGTGTCCGCGCTGCGCGCGCGTGGCGTGCCCGTCGCATACATCACGCTGGCCGGCGAGGGCCACGGCTTCCGCAAGGCGGACAGCATCGTGCGCACGCTGGAAGCGGAGCTGTATTTTTATCTGCGCGTGTTCGGCATCCCGGTCCCCGAAAGCCTGCCAGCCGTCGAGATCGAGAATCTCCCTGCATGAGCGATGAGGTGTTACACGCGGTCGTGGAAGCCTGCGACGAGCAACGCAAGCTGATCCTCGCGCTGCTGGCGCTGGCCGGCGAGCCGATGGGACGGCGACGCATCCACGAACACCTGGCGCCGCTGGAGGCCAGCGCGGGCGAGCAAAAACTGGCCGAGCCGATGGAGCGCCTGCGCGCCGATGGCCTGGTCGGCGAGTTGCCGTCGCGCGGCTACACGATCGCCGCCGATGTCGCCTGGCCCGCCATCCAGTGGGCGCTGCGCACGCGCCGGCTCAACGAGCTGCGCGAGGTCTACCAGCAGGTGACGCCGCTGCGCGTGGACTGGCAGGGCACGCCCATGCTGCGCAGCTACCGCCAGGGCGTCGCGCTGCTGCGTTTCGCCCTGCTCGCCGGCGATGGCCCGAAAGCCGTCGCGCCGCTGCTGGCCGCGTGCCTGCGCTGCCACGAAGCGGCGTACCTGCATCCGCTCGTCGACATCTGCGCGCGGCCGTTCGAACCGGACCTGATGGAGCGCATCAACGGGCTTGTACGCGACGACGTGCTCGCGGTCCTCGTCAACCACGCGCAGCGCGAGCCGGCCAGCGCGCCCGCGATCCGCGCGTATGCGGAAGAACACGTGGCACAGGGCGGCGCATCGATGGCGCTGCGCACGGCCCTGGCGGAGCACCTGATCCTGTGCGGGCGCCTCGACGCGGCGGCCGACCTGCTCGTCGACCTCGACGAATCCGCGACGCTGTACTACCGCAGCGTGCTGCAACTGCTGCGCGGCGACACGGAGCCCGCGCTGGCCGGCTTCGACAAGGCGTTGAAAGCGCTGCGGCGCGAGACGGGCAAACGCAAGGCCATCTTCGAGGGCATCGGCGGCCATCTGTACGTGACGGCGCTGCTGAGGAGCGCCGACACCAGGCATGCGAAGGCCGTGGAGTCGTATCTGGACAGCGCCACGCGCGCCGTGCAAAGCCACGATACGGCCGTGTACCAGCAGTTGTCGATGCTGCGCCAGATCCGCGGCGGCACGGTCGATGCGGAGGTGCTCCCGTCGCGCAACTGGGAGACGAGCCTGCAGCCCGTGATGTTCCGCGCCCTGCTGCACTGGTGGCTCGGCATGCCGCAGCTGGCGGACCAGCGCGCCATGCTGGAACGGCAGTTCGAAGAAGCGGGGAAAGCGGGCTTCGACTTCATCGCGGCGCAGATCGCGTCCGTGCTGGGGCAGCTGGGCATGGTCGGCATCGACAAGCAGGCGATCGCGCTGCGCCAGCGGCACCGCTTCGTCGACCTCGCGCTGTGGTTCGAGCGCGAGCAGCCGTGGGAACGCCAGCTGAACGCCCTCATCAACCTGCAGCCCGCGGTGAACGTGGAGGTGGTGAAGGAATCGCGTCTCGCGTGGCTCGTGAGCTGGGACGCGCACCTCGGCATCCGCGCCATCGAACCGAGAGAACAGAAGCGCGACGTGCAGGGCGGCTGGACGCGCGGCCGTCCGCTGGGCCTCAAGCGTCTCGCGGAAGAGGCGGCGGAGCTGGACTTCCTGACCGCGCAGGACGTGCAGGTCGCGAGCAGCATCGGCGCCTACCGCTACTACAGCGGCACGGGCACGCGCTACGAATTCGACCTGGACAAGGCCGTGGCCGCGCTGGCCGGCCACCCGTTGCTGTTCTGGATGGATGCGCCGGGCACGCGCATCGAACTGCTGCCGGGCGAGCCGCAACTGGTCGTGCGCGCCGGCGGCGGCAAGGTCATGATCACGCTGGTGCCGCCCTTGCGCGAGCAGCAGGGCGAGGTCGTCGTCACGAAGGAGACGCCGACGAGATTGCGCATCGTGCGGGTAAAAGACGAGCACCGGCGCATCGGCGCCATCGTCGGCGACGGGCTCGAAGTGCCGCTGGAAGCGGAGAAGCGCGTGCTGCAGGCGATCAGCGCCATCTCGTCCATCGTCACCGTGCAGTCGGATATCGGCGGCAGCGCGGCGGACATCGAGCAAGTGACGGCCGATCCGCGCCTGCACATCAACCTGCTGCCTTACCAGCAGGGCCTGCGCATCCACGTGATGGTGCGGCCGCTGCCCGATGCGGGCCCCTACTTCCGCCCGGGCGACGGCGCGGAAAGCGTGATCGCCGACGTGGGCGGCGTGCGCACGGAAGCGCGCCGCGACCTGAATGCCGAACGCGAGGCCGAACGCCAGCTCCTGGCCGACCTGCCGGCGCTGGAGCACGCGGAAGACGAGCATGGCGAATGGCTGCTCGCGGCGCCGATCCACTGCCTGGAACTCGTCGTCCAGCTGCAGGAACTGGATGCAGCGAAGGTCGTCGTCGCGTGGCCCGAGGGCGAATCGTTCCGCGTGTCGAAGAAAATCACGTCGAAGTCCGTGCGCCTCCAGATCCGGCGCGACAAGGACTGGTTCGCCGCGAACGGCGAAGTGCAGGTCGACGAGAACAAGGTGATGGACCTGCGCGAGCTGCTCGCACGCGTGCGCGAAGACCGTTTCATTGCCCTCGGCGACAACCAGTTTCTCGCGCTCACGCACGAGCTGCACCGCCGCCTGATGGATCTCTCCGCCTACAGCGATGCGGACCAGGAGGCGCTGCGCTTCCACCCGCTCGCCAGCTTCGCGCTGGAAGAGATGGCGCTGGAAGCGGGCGGCGTCGACGCGGATAAAGCGTGGCGCGCGCACCTGAAGCACATGCAGGAGAACGCCGAATACCGGCCGCAGTTGCCGAACACCTTGCAGGCGGAGCTGCGCGATTACCAGGTCGAAGGCTTCGAATGGCTGTCGCGCCTTGCGCACTGGGGCGTCGGCGCCTGCCTCGCGGACGACATGGGCCTCGGCAAGACGTTACAAGCGCTGGCGCTGATCCTGTCGCGCGCGCCGGGCGGGCCGACGCTCGTCGTGGCACCGACGTCCGTCGCGACGAACTGGCTGGCGGAAGCGGAGCGCTTCGCGCCCACGCTGAACATGAAGCTGTTCGGGCCCGGCGACCGCGCCGCAATGCTGAAGGACGCGGGACCGTTCGACGTGATCGTCGCGAGCTACGGCCTGCTGCAGCTGGAGTCCGCGCTGTTCGACGGCATCCGCTGGCGCACGATCGTGCTCGATGAGGCGCAAGCCATCAAGAACGCGTACACGCGCCGCTCGGCCGCCGTGATGGCGCTCACGGGCGATTTCAAAATGGTCGCCACCGGCACGCCGCTGGAGAATCACCTGGGCGAGTTGTGGAACCTGTTCCGCTTCATCAATCCGGGCCTGCTCGGGACAAGCGACCAGTTCCAGCTGCGCTTCTCCGGCCCGATCGAAAAGGCATCGGACAAGCGCGCGGAACTGGCGGCGCGCACGCGCCTGCGCCGCCTCACGCAGCCGTTCATCCTGCGCCGCACGAAGGCGCAGGTGCTGTCCGAACTGCCGCCGCGCACGGAGGTCGATCTGCCGGTGCAGCTGTCGGAAGAAGAGACGGCGCTGTACGAATCGCTGCGGCGCGAAGCGCTCGAACGCATCGCCGCGCTGGAGGCACCGCAATCGCAGAAGCAGATCCAGATCCTGGCCGAGATGATGAAGCTGCGCCGCGCGTGCTGCAATCCCGCGCTCGTCGCGCCGGAGAGCGGCATCCGCAGCAGCAAGCTGGAGACGTTCGCGCGCCTCGCGGATGAACTGCTGGAGAACCGCCACAAGGCGCTCGTGTTCAGCCAGTTCGTCGACCACCTCACCTTGATCCGCAAGCATCTCGACGAACGCGGCATCCGCTACCAGTACCTCGACGGGTCGACGCCCATGCAGGAACGGAAGCGCCGCGTGGATGCGTTCCAGGCCGGAGACGGCGACCTGTTCCTGATCTCGCTGAAGGCGGGCGGCGTCGGCATCAACCTGACGGCGGCCGATTACGTCATCCACATGGACCCGTGGTGGAATCCGGCCGTGGAAGACCAGGCCAGCGACCGCGCGCACCGCATGGGCCAGCAGCGGCCCGTCACGATCTACCGGCTGGTCGCGCGCCACACGATCGAGGAAGGCATCGTCGACCTGCACCGCCACAAGCGCGACCTGGCCGACAGCCTGCTGGAAGGGACGGACGTCGCCGCGCGCCTGTCGCCGGCGGACATGCTGGCCATGCTGCAGGCGGGGCTCGCAGGGTCGTCGGACCCGCGTCCGCCGTCCGTCGGAGAGTGGCAAACCGGGTGAGGATGCATGCCGTTGCGGGTGCGTTGGCGGCGGATCACGTCACGGCGCGCGCGTGACGTATTGTTTCAGACGCCCGCAAATGGGCCAAATGATGCTAATCTGGCGCCCCCCATCTGGCCCATCCATGAACCAGGCAGATAGAACATGATGAAATCGAAAATCGCACTGGCCGTCCTGCTGACCAGCGTCGCACTGGCGCCGGCGAGTGCGCGTCCCAAGACGCATCACAAGGCGGCCAGCACGGCCAAAGCCAAGAGCAAGCCGAAGGCCAAAGCCGCCGCCAAGCCGGTACGAAAGGCCGCCGCGCACGTCGCCGCCGCCACGCCACAGAACCGCAACGACCGCTACATGGACTCGCTGTCCATGCAATTCGTGACCGCGCTGTGGCGCATCGATCCGGAAGACGGCATCTACGTCGGCAAGTTCGACGCCGCGGCGAGGCTGACGATTCCCGACGCCGCCACGCGCGCGAAAAAGCTCGCGTTCATCGACGAGTGGCTCGACAAGTTCGGCAAGCTGAACGCCGACAAACTGTCGCCGAACCAGCGCACCGACCTCGCCGTCCTCCTCAACAAGCTGAACTACGAGCGCTGGCAGCTGACGACGTTCCGCGAGTTCGAATGGAACCCGGCCGAGTACAACGTGGCGCAGGCGTTCGACCTGATCCTGACCACGGAATACGCCGCGAAGGCCCAGCGCCTGCGCACGATCCTGAAACGCCTGGCCGAGGTGCCGGCGTACTACCAGGCCGCGCAAGCGTCCATCGTCAACCCGACGCACGAACACACGCAGCTCGCGATCCAGCAGGCGCCGGGCACGCTCGTCGTGCTGGCGGACCTCGGCAAGGCCGCGCAGGAATCGATCCTGACGCCGCAGGAGAAGGCGATCTTCGCGCAGCGCATCGCGAACGCCGGCACGGCGGTGGTGGCGTGGGTCGACTTCCTGACGGACCTCGACAAGTCGCAGGTGCAGATGCAGAACGCGCGCTCGTTCCGCATCGGCAAGGACTTGTACGAGCAAAAATTCGCGTTCGAGATCCAGTCCGCCAGCACGGGCGAGCAGACGTATCGCAAGGCCCTGGCCGCGCGCGACGAACTCCTCACGCGCATGGACGGCCTCGCCGACCAGTTGTGGGACAAGACGATGGGCGCCGCCGCGAAGCCCGCGGACCGTTATCAAAAAATCGGCATGGTGATCGACAAGCTCTCGCTGCAGCACACGACGGCCGCCAACTTCCTGCCCGAGATCCGCCGCCAGATCCCGCAACTGCAGGAGTACGTCATCAAGAACAATCTCGTGACGATCGACCCGAGCAAGCCGCTCGTCGTGCGCGAGACGCCGCTGTACCAGCGCGGCGTGGCCGGCGCCAGCATCGACGCGCCGGGGCCGTATCGTCCGAAGGATAAAACCTATTACAACGTGACGCCGCTGGACGGCCTCACGCCCGAGCAGGCCGAAAGCAGCCTGCGCGAGTACAACAACTGGATGCTGCAAATCCTGAACATCCACGAGGCGATCCCCGGCCACTACACGCAGCTGATGAACGCGAACCGTTCGCCGTCGCTGGTGAAGGCGTTGTTCGGCAACGGCGCCATGGTCGAAGGCTGGGCCGTGTACGGCGAGCGCATGATGCTGGAATCGGGCTATGGCGACAACGCGCCGGAGCTGTGGCTGATGTGGTGCAAGTGGAACCTGCGCAGCGTCTCCAACACGATCCTCGACTACAGCGTGCACGTGCTGGGCATGACGCGCGAACAGGCGATCGACCTGCTCGTGCGCCAGGCGTTCCAGACCCCGCAGGAAGCGGCCGAGAAGTGGAAACGCGCGCAGCTGTCGTCCGTGCAGCTCTCCAGTTATTTCAGCGGCTACAGCGACATCATGGAACTCCGTGAGCGCCGCAAGGAACAGCTGGGCGAGCGCTTCGACCTCAAGCAATTCCACGACCAGTTCCTCGGTTACGGGAATGCGCCGGTGAAGATCATCGGCCAGCTGATGCAGTAACACGTGAAGCGCATCACGATCGTCGCGGCGCTCGCGGGCGTCGCCGTGCTGGCCGGCGGCGCGGCCCTGTACGTCTTCAACGCGCGCCAGGACGCGACGCCGGGACGCGCGTTCTGGCGTCCCGCCGACGCGCCGACCAGGCCCTCTTGGTCCGCACGCGTGACGCCGCTGCCGGACCGCTTCGGCGATCCGTTCGGCACCGTCGTCGATGGCCACGGCAACGTGTTCGTGGCCGACGGCGGCGACTGCAGCTGCATCCGCCGCATCGCGCCCGACGGACAGGTGACCCTCTTCGCCGGTGGGCACACGGGCTTCGCGGACGGCGTCGGCGCCGCCGCGGCATTCGACACGCCGTCGGCGCTGGCGATCGACCGCCTCGGCAACCTGTACGTCGCCGACACGCGCAACAACGCGGTCCGCAAGGTGGCGCCCGACGGCAGCGTGAGCACGCTGGCGGGCGGCGCCGCAGGCTTCGACGGGCCGGTCGGCGTGGCCGTCGACCGCGACGGCAACGTGTATGTCGCCGACACCTACAACGACCGCATCGGCCGCATCGGCAAGGACGGCGCGGTGACGACGGTGGCCGGCAGCGGCACGCCCGGCCACATGGACGGCACGGGCACCGCGGCCGGATTCGACACACCGAGCGCCATCGCGGTCGACAAGCACGGCATGCTGTTCGTCGCCGACACCGGCAACAACGCGATCCGGCGCATCGACAAGACCGGCGCCGTGACGACGTTCGCCCGCGCCCCCGAGTACGAGCGGCGCCCGCTGCTGTGGCGCCCCGTCGCGCTGGCGCTGACGCATGACGGCTACCTGTACGCGAGCGGCGCGGGTGGACGCATCCTCCAGTTCGATCCGAGCGGGCAGTACCACGCCCTGCCCGACGCCGACCGTCCCGCGGGCGTGAGCTATGCCAGCGACGGCAACGTGCGCCTGTATGCGCCGCGCGGCATCGCCGTGAAACGCGACGGCGCACTGGTGGTGGCCGACGGCCAGGCGCAGCAGCTGTTCGTGCTGGCCCCGCCCCAACCGGGCACGCCGCCCCCGCAGGCGCGGCCGCAAGTGCTGCCCGCGGCGGCATCGATGCCCTGGCCCGTGGGCCCGCAAACGGAACCGCACGAAGTCGTCGGCGTGCTGGGCGAGGTGCGCGGCAGCTACGACGGCGAGAACCGCGACCACTTCCATGCGGGCCTGGACATCCGCGCCGACGTCGGCGCACGCGTGCTGGCGGTCCTGCCGGCGACGGTCAGCGATCCGTATCCCAACTGGGCGTTCGACGATCTGGGCGAAGGCATGAGCATCGGGCCGCTGTCGTACATCCACATGCGCGTGGGCCGCGACACGAAGGGCAATGCGCTCGATCCGCGCTTCCAGGTGCTGCGCGGCGCGAACGGCAAGCCGGAACGCGTGCGCGTACGGCGCGGCACGCGGTTCGCCGTCGGCGACGCGCTCGGCACCATCAATCCGATGGCGCACGTGCACATGGAGTACTACCCCGGCGGCCGCGCGGTCAACGCGCTGGCCCTGCCCTTCGCCGGCCTGCGTGACACGGTGCCGCCCCGCATCCAGAGCATCGCGCTGTACGATGCGAACGGCCAGCGCCTGCCGGGCAGGAAGGGCAAGCGGCTGCACGTGGCGCGCACGCTCGGCGCGGTGTCCATCGTCGCCGCCGCCTACGACCAGATGGACGGCAACCTGGCGCGCCGCCGCCTCGGCCTGTACAAGCTGGGCTACCAACTGCTCCATGCGGACGGCAGCCCCGTCGCCGGATTCGAGACGCCGCGCATCACGCAGGTCTACGACCGCCTGCCGCGCGAGCGTGAGGCTGTAAAACTGCTGTACGCGGAGAACAGCGGCATCACGGTCTACGGCAGCAAGGCCACCGTGTTCGCCTATGCCGTCAACAATACGCTGCAGGATGGCGTCGCGCTGCCCGGTACGTGGAAAGTGGATGGACTCGCGCCGGGCGATTACGTGTTACGGATCTACGCGGCGGATTTCGCGGGACAGGTGGCGCTGGAGGGGCGGGATCTGCCGATCACGGTGGAATAAGCACTCATTCAAAAGCGACGCGTGCCAGGAAGTCGGTTTTCACCACGGTGCGCTCGATCTTCGTATCGGGCCCGATATAGACATCGACGCGGCTGAACGGCCGTCTGATTTCCACGCCGTCGCGGCTGGCGAGTGGCAGGCTCACGTCGATGAAGTAGTCGGCATGGAGACGGCGGGCGGTACGGAACTCGATGCTTGCTCCGGGCGCCAGGTGATCCTTGACGATGTCGTTGTCTTCGTTGAAGAAATAGGTCACGGGCGCGACGGCCTGGGCGGAGTAATGCAGGAAGACGACCGGCAGCGTAACAGCGTTCACGAACAACGCGAGCCATGACGCCACGATCGTCCCGGCGATGGCCAGCAGTGTCTTGCGCATCGATTCGATATTCTTGTCGCAACAAAAAGAATTGTATCATGCTGAGTTTTTCGATTTCACGAACGACTCACGATGAACAAACTTCTTGGAACCGTCGTACTCGCTGCCTGCATGGCCTTCGTCGCGCCGCGCGCCGGCGGCATCGAGCTCGTCGTGGCCAGCACCAGGCCCGGCGATCCCGCGCCCATCACGGTGCGCTGGTACCGGCTGACCGAAAGCGACGACGGCCATCCGGACGACCCCGCCTATTTTTTCAAGAAGATCTCCAGCACGAGTTATCCGGCCAGTGCGAAGCTGACGGTCGAGCTGGTGTTGAAAAAAGAAGTGGCCGCAACATCGAAAAAATAGCGCGAAAAAATAGCGGCGATCAGGACTGTTCCTGCGGCGCCTGCGTCGCCTTGACGAAGATCGGCGCCATCAGCAGCCCGAGCTCGAACAGCAGGCACATCGGAATGGCCAGCGCGAGCTGGCTGACGGCGTCCGGCGGCGTGACGATGGCGGCGATGACGAACGCGCCGACGATGGCGTACGGGCGGATCGAACGCAGCTTCTCGACGCTGACGATGCCCATCCGGACGAGGATCACGACGACCACCGGCACCTCGAACGTGGCGCCGAACGCAAGGCACATGGACATCACGAAGTCGAGGTAGTTCTCGATGTCGGGCATCACGGCGATGGACGTCGGCGAGAAGTTGCCGATGAAGTGGAACACGCGGCCGAACACGAAGAAGTAGCAGAACGCGACGCCCGCGATAAACAGGAACGACGACGAAATCACGAGCGGCAGCACGAGCCGCTTTTCGTGTGCGTACAGCCCCGGTGCGACGAACGCCCACACCTGATAAAAGACCCACGGCAGCGCGAGGATGAAGGCGATCAGCAAGGTGACCTTCATCGGCACGAGGAACGGCGAGACGACGCCGGTGGCGATCATCTTCGAGCCGGCCGGCAGCGCGGCCAGCATCGGGGCGGCGAGGAAATCGTAGATCTGTGCCGGGCCCGGCCACAGCATCAGCACGATACAGGCGAGGACGATGCCGTACGTCGCCTTGATCAGGCGGTCGCGCAGCTCGACCAGGTGGGAGATGAAGGTTTCTTCGCCCGCGGTGTCTTCAGTCATCTGGCGCTAGGAGGCGGCGCCCAACGGCGGCCGTCATCAGAAAAATTTGGTGTTGGAAGTGGCGCCGGGACGGAACTTGCGCACGCGTGCGGCGCCGGACAGCACATGCTGGCGCGTGCCCTGGCGGTTCTTGTACCAGGCCGGCATGCTCGACGTCTTCGCCAGCTTCTTGCGGCGGAAGTCGCGCGCCTTGCGCTCGATGTCGTCCGTCGAGGCCGTCGTCGGCATTACGGCCGTGTCGCCGCGCCAGGCAGACTCGACCTCGTCCATGTGGGTCGAGACGGTGTTCTCGACCTCGGACTTGAACGTCTCGACCTCGGACTTGAAGCTTTGCGCGCTGTCCTGGATATCCTTGTGCAGATTGCGCAATTCTTCCATTTCGATCTCGCGCGAGACCTCCGACTTCACGTCGTGCAGGTAGCGCTGGGCGCGGCCGTACAGGGTGCCGGCCATGCGCGCCACCTTAGGCAGTTTCTCGGGGCCAATCACAACCAGCGCCACCGCGCCGATGATGGCGAGTTTGGTAAGACCGAGATCGATCATGCGGGGTCAGGCATCGGATTAATGGCGGGCTTAGCGGCGCGCTTAGTGACGCGTTTTTTCGCGCGCGTCGACGTCGATCGTCGACTTGTCGGCCACCTGCTGCGCGGTCTGTTGCGCCGTCTGGCTGGCGGGCGTCTTGCCGTCTTCATCGCCCTTCATGCCATCCTTGAAACCCTTGACGGCCTTGCCCAGGTCCGAGCCCGCATTGCGCAGCTTGCCCGTACCGAACACCACCACCACCACGACCAGCACGATCAACCAGTGCCAGAGACTCATCGAACCCATTGTTTTCTCCTTGCCGGGCGATAACCCGATCAGCGTAAGCTAAAGCTACGCCAGTATAAGCGGTTTAGGGCCGGAATGCCCTCTTTCCTTTAGGGAATTACGTTCCCAGGCCACGCCACGGACGCGGACCACCATAGACGTGCAGGTGCAGGTGATACACCTCCTGCCCGCCGTCCGGACCGACGTTGAACAGCGTCTTGTAGCCGCCGCTGCGCTCGCCGTCCGGGCCGGTTTTCACCGCGATGCCGTGGTCAAGCGCCAGCTTCGGCGCCAGCGCCAGCATCTTGCCCAGCACGGGCGCATGCGCGTCGGTGCAGTCCGACAGGCTGGCCACGTGCTGCTTCGGGATCACCAGCAGGTGGACGGGCGCGGCCGGGTTGATGTCCTTGAACGCGAGCAGCTCGTCGTCCTCGTACACCACGCTGGCCGGGATCTGTTTGGCGACGATCTTGCAGAAGATGCAGTTATCCATGTTCTCTCACATTCTATCGATACGGGATGACGCCGGCGTGACAGCCGGGCTCAGTCTTTCGGACGCGACGCCTTTTCCTCGATGCCGGAAATGCCTTCGCGCCGCGCCAGTTCGTCCAGCACCTGCTGCGGCGTGAGGCCGAACTGCGCCAGCAGGACGATCGAATGGAACCACAGGTCGGCCGTCTCGTACAGCAGCTTCGACGCATCCGCGCCGGCGCGCACGTCCTTCGCGGCCATCACGGTCTCGACGGCTTCCTCGCCGATCTTTTTCAGGATGGCGTCGTCGCCCTTGGCGAACAGTTTCGCGACGTACGAGGCCGTCGGGTCGCCGCCGTTGGCCGGCTTGCGGGATTCGATGACGGCCGCGAGGCGTTCCAGTTGCGTGCTCATTATTTCTTCTTTGGGTGGGTATAGATGGTATCCGGGTCCTGTAGCACGGGCTCGACGCTGTTCCAGTCGCCGTCCTCGAACTTCTGGAAGAAGCAGGAATGGCGGCCGGTATGGCAGGCGATGCCGCCGGCCTGCTCGACCTTCAGCAGCACCACGTCTTCGTCGCAGTCGAGGCGGATTTCCAGTACTTTCTGCACGTGGCCGGACTCTTCGCCCTTGTGCCACAGCTTCTTGCGCGAGCGGCTCCAGTACACGGCTTCGCCAAGCTCCACGGTCTTGGCCAGGGCTTCGCGGTTCATCCAGGCGAACATCAGGATGTCGCCGGTGGCGGCTTCCTGGGCGATCACCGGCACGAGGCCGTGCTCGTCCCATTGGACTTTCTTGAGCCAGGGCTGGGCCGGGATCGTCGGGGGTGGGCGGGGTCACCATGGTCGTCGGTTCCATCAATCAGTCGAGGCGCATCGGGATGCCGCGGTCCGCCATGAAGCGCTTGGCTTCGCCGACCGTGTGCTGCCCGTAGTGGAAGATGCTCGCGGCCAGCACGGCGTCGGCATGCCCTTCCTGCACGCCATCGGCGAGATCCTTCAGGCCGCCCACGCCGCCCGAGGCGATCACGGGAATGCCGACGGCGTCCGACACGGCGCGCGTCAGGCCCAGGTCGAAGCCGGACTTGGTGCCGTCGCGGTCCATGCTGGTCAGCAGCAGTTCGCCGGCGCCCAGGCTTTCCATCTTGCGGGCCCATTCGATGGCATCGATGCCGGTCGCGTTGCGGCCGCCGTGGGTAAAGACTTCCCACTTGCCGGGCGCGACCTGCTTGGCGTCGATGGCGACGACGATGCACTGCGCGCCGTGTTTCTGCGACGCGTCGTACACGAGTTGCGGGTTGGTGACGGCCGAGGTGTTCATCGACACCTTGTCCGCGCCGGCGTTCAGCAGGCGGCGCACGTCCTCGACCTTGCGCACGCCGCCGCCCACGGTCAGCGGAATGAACACGGTCGATGCCACGGCTTCGATGATCGGCAGGATCAGGTCGCGGCCGTCGCTCGAGGCGGTGATGTCGAGGAAGGTGATCTCGTCGGCACCCTGCTCGTTGTAGCGGCGTGCGATCTCGACGGGGTCGCCGGCATCGCGCAGTTCGGTGAAGTTGACGCCCTTGACCACGCGGCCGCCGGTGACGTCCAGGCAGGGGATGATGCGTTTTGCGAGCATAAGATTTACTAGGTTAGCTCGTCGCTCCCGCGCAGGCGGGAGCCCAGGTTGCATGCGCAATCGAGATGCATGCAACATTGGATCCCCGCCTCCGCGGGGACGACGGTTCATGCGTTCAGGCCTGCGCGCCCTCGGTGAGTTCATCCGCGCGTTCCTGCGCGCTGGCCAGGTCGAGCGTGCCTTCGTAGATCGAGCGGCCGCAGATCACGCCTTCGATGCCCTCGTCCTGCACGGCGCACAGGGCTTCCACGTCGGCCAGGTTGTGCAGGCCGCCCGAAGCGATGATCGGGATCCTGACGGCCTGCGCCAGGCGCACGGTCGCTTCGATGTTCACGCCGCCCATCATGCCGTCGCGGCCGATGTCGGTGTAGATGATCGATTCCACGCCGTAGCCTTCGAATTTCTGGGCCAGGTCGATGACTTCGTGGCCGGACATCTTGCTCCAGCCGTCGGTCGCGACCTTGCCGTCCTTGGCATCCAGGCCGACGATGATGCTGCCCGGGAAGGCGCCGCAGGCGTCGTGCAGGAAGCCCGGGTTCTTGACGGCCGCGGTGCCCACGATGATGTAGGTGATGCCGTCGTCCAGGTAGCGCTCGATGGTGTCCAGGTCGCGGATGCCGCCACCCAGCTGGACCGGGATCTCGTCCAGGTCGTTGTCTTCGGCGTACTCCTGCACGACTTGCAGGATCGATTTGATCGCCTCTTCGTTCTTCGGTTTGCCCGCGAACGCACCGTTCAGGTCGACCAGGTGCAGACGGCGCGCACCCTTCTTGAGCCAGTGCAGCGCCATCTCGGCGGGATCTTCGGAGAACACGGTGGCGAGTTCCATGTCGCCCTGTTTCAGGCGAACGCAGTGACCGTCTTTCAGGTCGATGGCGGGGATCAGCAGCATGGTCGTAGTCGGTTGATTAGGTAACTCAGGGATTCCAGTGGACGAAATTGCGATACAGGCGCAGGCCGGCGGCCGCGCTTTTCTCGGGGTGGAACTGGGTGGCGACGATGTTGTCGCGCGCGACCGCGCAGCAGAATTGTCCGCCGTAGTCGGTCTCGCCGATGGCGTCCTGCGCCTCGGCGGGCTGCGCGTAATAGCTGTGCACGAAATAAAAATAGCTGTCCGGGGCGACGCCGTCCCACAGCGGGTGGGCACGCTTCTGGTGCACGCGGTTCCAGCCCATCTGCGGCACCTTGAAGCGCGAGCCGTCGGCCTGCAGCTTGCCGTCGAGTTCGAAACGCACGACCTTGCCCGGCAACAGGCCCAGGCCGGGCACGCCGCCATTCTCGTCGCTCGAATCGAACAGCATCTGCTCGCCCACGCACACGCCCATCATCGGACGGGTTTTCGCCGCGCGCAGCAGGGCGTCCTCGACGCCCGATTCGCGCAGGCTGCGCATGCAGTCGCGCATGGCACCCTGGCCGGGCAGGACGATGCGATCGGCCGCGTCGATGGCGGCCGCGTCGCCGGAAATCTGGACGTCGGCTTCGGGCGCGACGGCGCGCAGGGCCTGCGCAACCGAACGCAGGTTGCCCATGCCGTAGTCGACAACAACAATCTTGTTCATGATTCTCTTTACAGGCTGCCCTTGGTGGACGGGATCGTGCCCGCGGCGCGCGCATCCAGCTCGGACGCCATGCGCAGCGCGCGGCCGAACGCTTTGAAGACGGTCTCGCACTGGTGGTGCGCGTTCACGCCGCGCAGGTTATCCACGTGCAGCGTCACGCCCGCATGGTTGACGAAGCCGCGGAAGAACTCGATGGTGAGATCGACGTCGAAGCGGCCGATGGTCGCGCGGGTGAACGGCACGTGCCATTCCAGGCCCGGGCGGCCGGAAAAGTCGATCACGACGCGCGACAACGCTTCGTCCAGCGGGACGTATGCATGGCCGTAGCGGCGGATGCCCTTCTTGTCGCCGATGGCCTTGGCGACCGCCATGCCCAGCGTGATGCCCGTGTCCTCGACCGTGTGGTGGTCGTCGATGTGCAGGTCGCCGACGGCCTCGACTTCGAGGTCGATCAGGCCGTGGCGCGCGATCTGGTCCAGCATGTGGTCGAGGAACGGCACCCCGGTATTGAGTTTCTGGCGGCCGGTGCCGTCCAGGTTGAGCGCGACGCGGATCTGCGTCTCGCTGGTGTTGCGCGTGATTTCTGCGGTGCGGGTCATTGCTAGGTGCTCGGCGGTGTTCAGGCTTGCAGCGAAGCCTTCAGGGCATTCAGGAATACGGAGTTTTCTTCCGGGGTGCTGACCGTAACACGGATGCAATTGGCCAGCAATTCATGCATTCTACTCAAATTTTTAATCAGTACCCGTTCTGAGAACAGTTTAGCGCACGTCTTTTCAGCGTCGGGTACGCGCAAGGTGATGAAATTGGCACTCGACGGGAACACGGTCACGCCCGGCAGCGCGGCCATGGCGGCGGCCAGTTCCGTGCGCGCCTCGTTCAAACGGGCGGCCTGCTCGTCCAGCACCTCGACGTGGTCGAGCGCGAATTCGGCGGCCACCTGCGTCAATACGTTGACGTTGTACGGCGGCCGCACCTTGTCGAACTGTTCCAGCAGCGCCGGTGCGGCAGCGAGGTAGCCCAGGCGGATGCCGGCCAGGCCCAGCTTCGACAGCGTGCGCATCACGACCAGGTTCGGATACTGCGGCAGCTTGTCCATGAAGCTCGTGCGGGCGAACGGGTGATACGCCTCGTCGGCCACGACGATGCCGTTCTCGCCCAGCGCGTCGATGATCGCGACCACGTCGGCTTCATCGTACAGGTTGCCGGTCGGGTTGTTCGGGTAAGCCAGGAACACAAGGCTCGGCTTGTGCTCGGCGATCGCGGCCAGCATGGCGGCGCGGTCCAGCGAGAAGTCGGCCTTCAACGGCACGCCGACGAAGTCCATGCCCGCGAACTGGGCGGAGCGCTGGAACATCACGAACGCGGGGATCGGGGCCAGCACGACGGCGCGTTTATCTTGCCGCGCGGTCGCCGTGCACAGGATCGAAATGATCTCGTCGGAGCCGTTGCCGAGGATGACGTCGAACCCGGCCGGCACGCCCAGCCTGGCGCGGATGCGTTCCTTGATGCCCGCGTACGACGGCACCGGATAGCGGTTCAGGACGGCGTCCGCCAGGCGCTGGGCCAGCTCGGCGCGCAGCGCATCCGGCAACTGGTACGGGTTTTCCATCGCGTCCAGCTTGATGTAGCCGCTCGAATCCGGCACGTTGTAGATATGGCCGGCACGGACGTCCTCGCGGATCGTGTTGGCGATGAGCTTGTCGATGCTGGTCATTCTTCGTTCACTCCTTCGGTGGCGGCGTCCAAACGGACGCCCTTGCGTTGTTTCCTGGTGGCCGGCTGCGCGGGGGCGGACAAACGTTCCGCGATGGTCGCGCAGTAGGCGGGGTTCAGCTCGAAACCGGTGAAATGCCGGCCGAGGCGTTTGGCAGCCAGTGCCGTCGTGCCGCTGCCCATGAACGGGTCGAGCACGACGCCGCCCGGCGGGCACGACGCCTTGACCATGCGCTCGATGATCTCGAGCGGTTTCTGGGTCGGATGGTCGACCCGTTCCGCATGTTCGCGATGCAGGCGCGACACGCTCCACAGGTCCTTCGGGTTGTAACCCACTTCCAGCCACTTGGCGCCCACGAAGATCGAGCGCGATCGCGCCTTCTTCGTCTCGGCGTCGTACGGGATACGCACGGAGTCCAAGTCGAAATAATAATCCTTGCGCTTCACGAAGAAGCCGATGGTGTCGTGCACCGAGCTGAAGCTCCTGGTGCTGCCCCCCATCGAGGGGACGCGGCGGTCCCAGATGATCTCGTTCATCATCGTCATGCGCCGCTTGAGCATGACGAAGATCTCGGGCGCGAAGCGCCACGTGAGAAAGATGTACAGGCTGCCGTTGTCTTTCAGTTTCGGCAGCGCACAATCGATCCAGCGCTCGGTCCACGCGAGGTAATCCTCCACGCTCTGCTGGTCCGAGCCGTTGCCGTAATCCTTGCCGAGATTATAAGGCGGGTCCGTCAGGATCAGGTCGATGCTGCCGTCGGGGATGCGCGCCATGCCGGCCAGCGCATCCTCGCAGAAGACCTGATCGAGCCAGGCCGTCATGATTCCGATTGGATCCTGAGCTCTGCGCTGCGCGCATGCGCCTGCAGGCCCTCGCCGTACGCGAGTTCGGCCGCGACACGGCCCAATGTTTGCGCGCCGGCCTGCGACACGAACAGGATCGACGAGCGCTTCTGGAAATCGTACACGCCCAGCGGCGACGAGAAGCGCGCCGTGCGCGACGTCGGCAGCACGTGGTTCGGGCCGCAGCAATAATCGCCCAGCGATTCGGACGAGAAGCGGCCCAGGAACATCGCGCCGGCGTGACGGATTTTATCGGCCCACTGCTGCGGCTCCTCGGCGGAGATCTCCAGGTGCTCGGCCGCGATGGCGTTCGCGATCGCGCACGCTTCATCCATGTCGCGCACCTTGATCAGCGCGCCGCGGTCCGTCATCGACGTGGCGATGGTGTCCTTGCGCGGCATCGTCGGCAGCAGTTTATGAATGCTCGCTTCGACTTGCGCGATGTAGCCGGCGTCGGGGCACAGCAGGATCGCCTGCGCCAGCTCGTCGTGCTCGGCCTGCGAGAACAGGTCCATCGCGACCCAGTCCGGGTCCGTCGTGCCGTCGCACAGCACGAGGATTTCCGACGGGCCCGCGATCATGTCGATGCCCACCGTGCCGAACACGCGGCGCTTGGCGGCGGCGACGTACGCATTGCCCGGGCCGACGATTTTATCCACCGGCGGAATGGTCGCCGTGCCGTAAGCCAGTGCGCCGACGGCCTGGGCGCCGCCGATCGTGATCACGCGCGTCACGCCGGCGATGGCGGCGGCCGCGAGTACCATGCGGTTCTTGACGCCGTCCGGCGTCGGCACGACCATCACGATTTCCTTCACGCCCGCGACCCTGGCAGGGATCGCGTTCATCAGCACGGACGACGGATACGCGGCCTTGCCACCCGGGACGTAGATGCCCACGCGGTCCAGCGGCGTGACGCGCTGGCCCAGCACCGTGCCGTCAGGCTCGGTGTACGTAAAACCGTTCAGTTCCTGCTTCTGGCGCTCGTGGAACACGCGGATGCGCTCCGCGGCCGTGCGCAGTGCCGCACGTTGCGATTCCGGCAGCGACGCCAGGGCTTCATCCAATTCGGACTGGCCGATATCGAGGGCAGCCATGCTCGTGGCGCCGCCATTCGGGATGCGATCGAACCTGTTCGTGTATTCCAGCACGGCGGCGTCGCCGCGCGCCTTCACGTCGGCGAGGATCTTCGCCACGGCGGTTTCGATGGCGTCGTCGGTCTCCGCTTCGAACGCGAGCAGGTTGCTGAGAGTCTGCTGGAAATCGGCGGCGGTGGAATCGAGTTTGCGGATCGTGATGGACATGGTCGTTAGCATTGCTGCTGCTTGGACGCGCGGTCGAACGCGTCGATGATCGGTTGCAGGCGCTCGCGCTTCAGTTTCAGCGCGGCCTGGTTGACGACGAGGCGCGACGAGATCTCCATGATCTTTTCGACTTCAACGAGATTGTTGGCGCGCAGCGTGCCGCCCGTCGACACGACGTCGACGATGGCGTCGGACAGGCCGACCAGCGGCGCCAGCTCCATCGAGCCATACAGTTTGATGAGGTCGACATGCACGCCCTTCTTGGCGAAGTGCTCGCGCGCCGTGTGCACGAACTTGGTGGCCACGCGCAGGCGCGCGCCCTGGCGCACGGCGTTGTCGTAGTCGAAGCCGGCGTTGGCGGCCACGGACATGCGGCAGCAGGCGATGCGCAGGTCGATCGGCTGGTACAGTCCTTCGCCGCCGTGCTCGAGCAGCACGTCCTTGCCGGCCACGCCGAAGTCGGCGGCGCCATGCTGGACATAGGTCGGCACGTCGCTGGCGCGCACGATCAGCACGCGGATGCCGGGATCGTTGGTGGCGAGGATCAGCTTGCGCGAGGTTTCCGGATTTTCTAGCACCTCGATGCCGGCCGCGGACAGCAGCGGCAGCGTGTCTTCGAAGATGCGGCCCTTCGAGAGGGCGAGGATCAGCTGCGAGCTGTCCCGAGAAGTGTCGTTCATGTGACTGCGTTCGTTTCCGTCGTCCCCGCCTGCGCGGGGACGACGTTGTTTTATTTAATACGGACGATATCCGCGCCCACCGCCGACAACTTCGCCTCCATCCGGTCATACCCGCGATCGAGGTGATAGATGCGGTCGACGAGGGTCGTGCCCTCGGCGGCCAGGCCGGCGATCACGAGGGAGGCCGAGGCGCGCAGGTCGGTCGCCATCACGGGCGCGCCCACGAGGCGGTCGACGCCCTTGATGAAGGCCGTGTTGCCCTCGGTGGAGATCTGCGCGCCCAGGCGGTTCATTTCCTGCACGTGCATGAAGCGGTTTTCGAAGATGGTTTCGGTGACGCGGCTCGAGCCGTTCGCGATCGTGTTCACGGCCATGAACTGGGCCTGCATGTCGGTCGGGAAGCCCGGGTATTCCGTGGTACGGAACGACACCGGTTGCGGACGGCCGTCCATGCGCGCGCGGATGCTGTCGCCTTCCACGGTCAGCTGGACGCCCATCTCGCGCAGCTTGTCGATGGCCACGTCGAAGATGTCGGTGCGGGTGCGGGTGATGCGGATGTCGCCGCCCGTCGCCGCGACGGCGCACAGGAACGTCGCCGCTTCGATGCGGTCGGAAATGACGCCGTGTTCGGTGCCGTGCAGGCTGTCGACGCCCTGGACCACGAGGCGGTCGGTGCCGATGCCGTCGATCTTCGCGCCCATCGCCACGAGCATGTTCGCGAGGTCCGTCACTTCCGGTTCGCGCGCGGCGTTTTCCAGGATCGTCTCGCCGTCGGCCAGCGTGGCGGCCATCAGCAGGTTCTCCGTGCCCGTCACGGTGATCATGTCCGTGTGGATGCGGGCGCCCTTCAGGCGCGATGCCTTCGCGTAGATGTAGCCGCCCTCGATCGTGATGTCGGCGCCCATCTGGCGGAGGCCCTTGATGTGCTGGTCGACGGGGCGCGAACCGATCGCGCAGCCGCCCGGCAGCGACACCTTGGCTTCGCCGAAGCGCGCCAGCATCGGGCCCAGCACGAGGATCGACGCGCGCATCGTCTTCACCAGTTCATAAGGTGCGACGAGGGTGTTGATGGCGGAGCCGTTCAGCACGACGTTCTCGTCGTCCTGCGTGACCTTCAGGCCGGTCTGCTCGAGCAGGCGCAGCATCGTGCGCACGTCGTGCAGGCGCGGCACGTTCGACAGCGCGAGGTCGCCGGCCGTCAGCAGGCCCGCGCACAGGATCGGGAGCGCCGCGTTCTTGGCGCCCGAGATGGGGATGTCACCGTTCAGGCGCTTGCCGCCGACGATCTGGAGCTTGTCCATCGATTATCCTTGGTACTCTTCGGGAGTCAGCGTCTTCATCGACAGCGCGTGGATTTCCTCACGCATGCGGTCGCCCAGGGCGGCGTAGACGATCTGGTGGCGCTGGATGCGGCTCTTGCCGGCGAACGCGGGCGAGACGATGACGGCGCTGAAATGCTGGCCATCGCCCTCCACTTCCAGGTGGGTGCATTCCAGGCCCTTTTGGATGTAGCCGTGGATGAGTTCGGGTGTAGTAACCATGTTTTTTCAGTGACGCAGCTTGTAGCCGCGGCGAAGCAGATTGATTGCGATAGCGGCCAAGGCCACGAAGAAGACGGCGACGATTGCCAGGCTGGTCCAGGGCGACACGTCGGACTGGCCAAAGAAACCATAGCGGAACCCGTCAATCATATAAAAGAACGGGTTGAAATGCGAGACTGCAAGCCAGAACGGCGGAAGTTTCTTAATGGAATAGAACACCCCGGCCAAAAATGTTGCAGGCGTGATCAAAAAGTTCTGGAATGCGGCCAGCTGGTCGAATTTTTCCGCCCAGATGCCGGCGATGACGCCCAGCGTGCCCAGGATGCCGGCGCCCAGCAGCGCGAACACGATGATCCACAGCGGCGCGACGAACGACAGGTGCGCGAACCACGCCGTGATCATGAACACGCCCAGGCCGACGGCCAGCCCGCGCACGACGGACGCCGTCACGTATGCGGACAGGATCTCCACGTGCGACAGCGGCGGCAGCAGGATGAACACGAGGTTGCCCGTGATTTTCGACTGGATCAGCGACGACGACGAGTTCGCGAACGCGTTCTGCAGCACGCTCATCATCACGAGGCCGGGGACGAGGAACGACGTGTAGCTGACGCCATCGAGCATCTCGACGCGGCCGTCGAGCACGTGGCCGAAGATCAGCAGATACAGCATCGCGCTGACGACGGGCGCGGCGATCGTCTGCGTCGCGACCTTCCAGAAGCGCAGGATTTCTTTATAAAACAGGGTGCGGAAACCCACGGAAAACGCGTTCATCGTACCGGGCTCCCTTCCATGATCTGGATAAAAATGTCTTCCAGGTCGGCCTGCTGCAGTTGCATCTCGTCGATCTCGGCGCCGGATTCGCGCAGGCGCGCGAGGATGCCTTCCACTTCGCTGTACTCGTTCACGCGCAGGGTGTATTTGTTGCCGCCGTTATGTTCGTCATGGGCGACGAGGTGGCGCAGGCCTTCCGGCAGGCCGCCGTGCTTCAGGTGCACGACAAGCGACGAGCCGGACACGCGGCGCAGCAGCTGCGACATGGTGTCCAGCGCGACGACGTTGCCCGTCTTGAGCATGGCCACGCGCTGGCACATGGCCTGCGCTTCTTCCAGGTAGTGCGTCGTCAGGACGACCGTATGACCCTCGCGGTTCAGGCGCGCGATGAACTTCCACAGCGTCTGGCGCAGTTCGACGTCGACGCCGGCCGTCGGTTCGTCCAGCACGATCACGGGCGGTTTATGGACGAGGGCCTGGGCGACGAGCACGCGGCGCTTCATGCCGCCGGACAGCGCGCGCATGTTGACGTCCGCCTTGGGCGTGAGGTCGAGGTTTTCCATGACCTCGTCGATCCATGGATCGTTGTTCTTCAGGCCGAAATAGCCCGATTGCAGGCGCAGGGTCTCGCGCACGGTGAAGAACGGGTCGAACACGAGTTCCTGCGGCACGACGCCCAGCTTCATGCGCGCGTCGCGAAAATCCTTCACGACGTCGTGGCCGTGGATGCGCACGCTGCCGACGTCCGGACGAATGAGGCCGGCGATGGTCGAAATCAGGGTCGTCTTGCCGGCGCCGTTCGGGCCGAGTAGGCCGAAGAATTCGCCTTGTTCGATGTTCAGTGAAACGCCCTTGAGGGCCTTGAAGCCCTTGTAGCTTTTCTCGACGCTGTCGATCTGGATGGCTGCTGTCATGCGTTGGGGATCCGAAGGACCGGAACCGTGCGGGTGAAACGAGCCATTATAGAAGAAAACGCCACGGCGTTCCGGGCCGTGGCGTTTTCGGCGGTGCGGTTACGCGCGGCCCAACAAGCCGTCGACGCCGTACAACTTTGCCAACGCATCGACGTTGGCCGGCACATTGATGAACTTCAGGCTGCGCCCCTGTCCCTGCGCGCGGCGCTGCCAGGCCAGCATCAGGGCCAGGGCCGAGGAGTCGGCGGCCTTGACGCCGCCGAGGTCGAACTCGGTTTCGCCGGCGGACACGGCCGCACAGCCCTGCGCCAACGCCGCTTGCGCGTTGTCGAACGTCAGGGCTTCCAGCGAGAGCATGGGATTCGCTTCCGCCATGCTTACTTCTGCGCGGATTTGGTCAGCGGCTTGTTGGCCAGCTGCTCGTTGCGGTCGTGCAGCTTCTTGATCAGGCCGTCGATGCCGTTCTTGCCGATTTCCGACGCGAAGGTGCTCTTGTAGGTTTCCACCAGCCACGCGCCCAGCACGTTCAGGTCGAAGATCTTCCAGCCCTGCGGGCCCTTGGCCAGGCGGTAGTTCAGGGTGATCGGCTCGCCGCGGGTCAGGTTGACCTGCGATTTCACCTCGACTTCCGTGTCGGCCGGGTCGGCGCGGAACGGCTTGAACTCGATGGTTTCGTTCTTGATCTGCGACAGCGCACCGGCGTAGGTGTACACGAGCAGCGTGCGGAACTCGGCCGCCAGCTGCTTTTGCTGCTCCGGCGTCGCCTGGCGCCAGAAGCGTCCGGCGGCCTGGGCCGTCATCTTGTCCGAATCGACGTACGGCAGGATCTTGCTGTTGACCAGATCCATGATTTTCTTGTTGTTGCCGGCCTGGATGTCCTTGTCGGCCTTGACGCTCTCGATGACGTCGGTGGAGACGCGTTTCACGAGGGCATCCGGTGCCTCGACGGCGGCACGGGCCGGTGCGACGAGAACGGCGGTGGACATGGCCACGGCGGCGGCGGTCACGATCAGTTTTGCGATGGGTTTCATACGCTTCCTTTAATTTGGTTGGGTCTGGCCAAGCGGTCCCGCGTGCTGCGCGGACGGCCTGGCTGTACCGTCGTTAACTATTTGCTGGCCGGTTCGGATGACACGGGCGCCGCTGCGGGCTCTTCCGCACCATCTTCGGGCACCGGTTTCGGGCCCAGTTTCACGCCCAGCTTCGATTCGACCTTTTCCTGGACCTTTTCCAGTTTTTCGTGGACCTTGTCGGCGCGTTCCTGCGCCTTGTCCGTGTCGAGCACCTTGCTGTTGCGGCGCTGCATGTAGCCGTCACGGATGAATTCGTAACGGTCGAGGGCGGCGTCTTCCAGCAGGTTCGACGCGTCCAGCACGCTGGCACGCTGGTCGACCGCGCGCAGGACGATGCCGCCGGTGCGCCACGGCACATCGTTCACGTGGGTCCACGCATCGCCCCACCAGTCGGCGGGCAAGGTCGCGGTGTCACGGATCGTAGATGGGCCCAGCAGCGGCAACATCAAGTAGGGACCGCTCGGCACGCCCCAATATCCGAGGGTCTGGCCGAAGTCCTCGTTATGCTTGCGCATGCCGGCCGGGGTGGCGATGTCCAGCACGCCGGCGAGACCCAGCGTGGAGTTCACGGCAAAACGCATGAAATCGTTCAAGCCGTCTTGCCCTTTCAGCTGGGCAAAATTGTTCAGCGAGCTCCACAAATCGGTCAAGTTACCGAAGAAATTGTTCACGCCGGTTTGCACGAAGGTCGGCGTGACGTTCTTGTAGGCGGTGGCGGCCGGCTTCAGGGCGACGCGGTCGACCGTGTCGTTGAAGCTGAACATGGCCCGGTTGAACTTCTCGAACGGGTCTTTCGGGTTGGCGGTCGTCGCACAGCCACTCAGCAATACGGCTGCACCGAGTGCCAGCGCCAGGCCAGTGCGGATACGCGGCGAGGCGGAGTCATTGCGGTTCGTCATTTGCTACTGTCCTTTCCTTCGGCTGCCTTGCTATAGATAAATTGATTAATCAAGTCTTCGAGCACTGCGGCCGATTGCGTACGGGTGATGCGGTCGCCTTCGACGAGATTGTTCGTGTCGCCACCGGCCTCGATGCCGATGTATTGCTCACCGAGCAGGCCCGAGGTCAGGATCTTCAGGGAGCTGTCCTTCGGGAACTTGTAAGCAGGATTCAAATCGAGGCGGACGATCGCCTGGAAGCTTTTATCGTCGAACGAGATGTCGCCCACGCGGCCCACGACCACGCCCGCGCTCTTGACGGCCGACTGCGGCTTCAGGCCGCCGATGTTGTCGAACTTACCCGTGATCGAATAGGTCTTGCTGAACGAGATCGTGCTCATGTTACCGGCCTTGAGGGCCAGGAAAAGGAGCGATAACGCACCCAACAGGACAAAAAGGCCGACCCAGACGTCAATGGATTTACGATGCATAAGTTTTTCCCAACTCTTCAGATTACTTGTTGAACATCAAGGCAGTCATGACGAAGTCCAGCGCCAGCACCATCAGCGACGCGATCACGACGGTGCGCGTGGTGGCGCGCGACACGCCTTCCGGCGTCGGCTGCGCTTCATAGCCCTGGAACAGGGCCGTGAACGTCACGGCCATGCCGAATACAAAGCTCTTGATGACGCCGTTCATGATGTCGCGGCGCACGTCGATGTTCGCCTGCATCTGCGACCAGAACGCGCCCTCGTCCACGCCGATCAGCTGCACGCCGACGAGGTAGCCGCCGACCACGCCGATGGCGGAGAACACGGCGGCCAGCACCGGCATGGCGATCAGGCCCGCCCAGAACCGGGGCGCCAGCACGCGCTGGATTGGGTTGACGGCCATCATTTCCATCGCGGTCAGTTGCTCGCCGGCCTTCATGAGGCCGATTTCCGCCGTGAGGGACGTGCCGGCGCGGCCCGCGAACAGCAGCGCCGTCACGACCGGCCCCAGTTCGCGCAGCAGCGACAGCGCCACGAGCTGGCCCAGCTTTTCCTCGGCGCCGAACTGGCTCAGCGTGTAATAGCCCTGCAGGCCCAGCACCATGCCGACGAACAGGCCGGACACGGTGATGATCAGCAAGGAGTAATTGCCGATGAAGTGGACCTGTTCCGAGATCAGGGTCGGACGGCGCAGCGCGCCCGGCGCCTTGCCGAGCAGGCCGCCGAACGAACGCGTGACGAAGCCGACGCGGGCGAAAGTGTCGAGGACGAAGCCCCCGATGAGTGCGAGAGGATTGGTCATCGCTTGCCTCCCAGGCCCAGATCCTCGGCCAGCGATTTGCCGGGATAGTGGAACGGCACGGGGCCGTCCGGCTCGGCGTTCACGAATTGTTTGACGTACGGATCGGTCGAGCGGCGCATCTCGTCCGGCGTGCCCGAAGCGACGATCCGGCCCGCGGACAGGAAATACACGTAATCGGCGATCAAGAAAGTTTCGTTCACGTCGTGCGAGACGAGGATCGACGTCGAGCCGAGCGCGTCGTTCAGGTTGCGGATCAGGTTGGCGGTCACGCCCATCGAGATCGGGTCGAGGCCGGCGAACGGTTCGTCGTACATGATCAGCGCCGGGTCGAGCGCGACGGCACGGGCGAGCGCCACGCGGCGCGCCATGCCGCCCGAGATCTCGTTCGGCTTCAGGTCCGCGGCATTGCGCAGGCCGACGGCATTCAGGCGCATCAGCACCAGGTCGCGGATCAGTTCTTCCGGCAGTTCCGTGTGCTCGCGCAGCGGAAAGGCCACGTTCTCGAACACGGTCAGGTCGGTGAACAGCGCGCCGAACTGGAACAGCATGCCCATCTTGCGCCGCAACCTGTACAGGCCTTCGGTGTCGAGCTGGTTCACCACCTCGCCATTCACGGCGACGGTGCCGCGCTGCGGCTTGATCTGGCCGCCGATCAGGCGCAGGACCGTCGTCTTGCCCGAGCCGGAGCCGCCCATCACGGCAATCAGTTTGCCGCGCGGGAAGTCCATGCTCAGGTTCTGCAGGATCGGGCGATCGCCATACGAAAAATGCAGATCGCGAATTTCGACGAGGTTGGACACAGTGGATATTGGTATTTGGAGAATCCCGTATTGTAGTGCAGAAACGGCAAGGCCTGCAGGACACGGCCCGATTCCGGGGATGTTATCGACGTGATATTACAACATTACTAAACGAAGAGTCAGATATTTTGCGACATAAGTGCTTGTTTTTAATAACTTATGCATACAACACATTGTTTCACATTAGTAAACAATCTTTACAAATGCCTGAAAGAAACCCTTTTGCGGGGACATCCTGAAGATCCACTACATCGCGATCCGGCGTCCTGTCCCGGACGTCGGGAACGGGCAAATACCGGGCTTTCGGTCACTCCCCATTTAACAATCGGATGCCGAATCTTTGCCCCTGCCAGATGGTCTAACGATCATGACAAAAGCCCTGGTCCACATCGACAGCGGCGCGGCGACGATGGAAGGCATGCTCGAGCTGCCCGACACTCCCTCCGGCATCGTGCTGTTCGCGCACGGCAGCGGCAGCAGCCGTTTGAGCCCGCGCAACAACCACGTGGCGCACGTGCTGCGCGACGCCGGCATCGGTACGCTGCTGCTGGACCTGCTCACGCCGCACGAAGACCGTCAATACCATAACCGATTCGATATCTCCCTGCTGACGGGCCGCCTGCGCGCGGCAGCAAGCTGGCTGGGCGCGCAGGACGCGACGGCCCCGTTGCCGCTGGGCCTGTTCGGCGCCAGCACGGGCGCGGCCGCCGCGTTGCAGCTGGCGGCCGACCCGGCGGTGCCCATCGCGGCCGTCGTGTCGCGCGGCGGGCGGCCGGATCTCGCCGGCAGCGACGCCCTGCGCGCCGTCGAGGCGCCGACACTCCTCATCGTGGGCGGTGCCGACGAACCCGTCATCGCGCTGAACCGGCAAGCCTATGCCGAGCTGGGCTGCGTAAAACGGATGGCGCTCGTGCCCGGTGCGACGCATTTGTTCGAGGAACCTGGCACGCTGGAAGAGGTGGCGCGGCTGGCGGCGGACTGGTTCACGAGCTGGTTCGTCCATGAGCCCTGATCTGCGCCCTCTGCGCCTCGTGTTCGGCGGCGACGTCATGCTGGGCCGCCACGTGCGCGACGTCATGCTGCGCGACGGCGCCCACGCGCCGCTGGAAGCGATCTCGCCGCTGCTGCGCGCGGCCGATGTCGCCATCGTGAACCTGGAGTGCGCGCTCACTGACAGTACCGGGCGCTGGCACGGCGTGCCCAAGGCGTATTACTTCGCGGCACCCTCCGCGGCCGGCCAGGCGCTGCTTGACGCCGGCATCCGCATGGTCAGCCTCGCCAACAACCACAGTCTCGACTACGACGTGCAAGGGCTGGCCGATACGCTGCGCATCCTCGACGCGCACGGCATCGCCCACACCGGCGCCGGTGCGGACCTCGCATGGGCGCTGTCCCCGGCCGTCGTGGCGTGCGGCGAGGTGCTGGTCGGGATGGCGGCATTCTGCGACCACCAGGCCGATTTCGCCGCGACGGACGATCACCCCGGCATCGCCTGGCTCGGCCTGCACGACGAAACGGCCGCCACCGACGCCTTCGCACGCGCGCTCGCGCCCCTGCGCGCGGCCGGCGTGCGCTGGCCGGTGTTGTCGCTGCACTGGGGTCCGAACAGGGTGACGGCGCCCGCACCGCACCTGCGCCGCCTCGCACACGCCGCGATCGACGTCGGCTGGAAGATCGTCTACGGCCACAGCGCGCACATCTTCCACGGCATCGAGCTGTACCGCGGCTGGCCGATCCTGTACGCGACCGGCGACCTCGTCGACGACTACGCCGTCGACGCGGACCTGCGCAACGACCATCAACTGCTGTTCGAAGTGCACCTGGGCGAGGACACCCTGCGCCGCATCGTGCTGCACCCGGTGTTCATCCACCACGGCCGCGTGCTACCTGCCGACCACACGCAACGCACGTGGATTTATACGCGCATGCAGGCGCTGTGCCGCGATCTCGGCACGACGGCGCGGCTGGACGGCGACCTGCTCGTCATCGAACCGGAGGCCGCCACGCCGCACGAGTGATCAGCTTCGTAGACCGGCCTTTTCCAGCCCAGCACGAGTGCGATGTGCTCGCGTAATCCCTGGAAGTAGCGCATCCGGAAATTCCGGACACCGGCCGCCAGCCTGACCGGCGCAAAGCGCTTGCGCGCCATGCATGCCGTCGATGCCGAGGATCGCACCGTCGTCGGAGAGCATTCTTCGATCGGATCTCCAAATGAAAACACCCTGCAAGCCATAGCATTGCAGGGTGTCTGGGATCAGGCAAGCCTGGCGTCGATCAGCGCGGCAGTACCGACGAACCCATCAGGAATTCATCCACGGCGCGCGCGCACTGGCGGCCTTCGCGGATCGCCCACACGACCAGGGACTGGCCGCGGCGCATATCGCCGGCGGTGAACACCTTCGGCACCGACGTCTGGTAGCAGACGTCGCCATCGGTCGTGGCGCGTGCGTTGCCGCGGGCATCCTTTTGCACGCCGAACGCGTCCAGCACCTGCTGCACCGGCGAGACGAAGCCCATGGCCAGCAGCACGAGGTCGGCCTTCAGTTCGAATTCCGAGTTGGCCACTTCCGTCATCTTGCCGTCTTTCCACTCGACGCGGCAGGCGATGACTTTTTCCACTTTACCGCCCTTGCCTTCGAAGCGCTTGGTGGCGACGGCGAAGTCGCGCTCGCAGCCTTCTTCGTGCGACGACGAGGTGCGCAGCTTGGTCGGCCAGTACGGCCACACGAGCGGCTTGTTTTCCTGTTCCGGCGGCATCGGCATCAGTTCGAACTGGGTCACCGATGCGGCGCCGTGGCGGTTCGACGTGCCCACGCAGTCGGAGCCGGTATCGCCGCCGCCGATCACGATCACGTGCTTGCCCGTGGCCTTGATCTGGTCTTTGACTTTGTCGCCGGCGTTGACGCGGTTCTGCTGCGGCAGGAAGTCCATCGCGAAGTGCACGCCCTTCAGGTCGCGGCCCGGGACCGGCAGGTCACGCGGTGCTTCCGCACCACCCGCCATGACGACGGCGTCGTAATCCTTGACCAGGTCTTCCGGGAAGATGGTTTCGCGCGCCATGTTGCTGACGGTGGCCGGGAAATCCTTGCCGACCAGGGTCGAGGTGCGGAACTTCACGCCTTCTTCGCGCATTTGCTCAACCCTGCGGTCGATCAGGTCCTTCTCCATCTTGAAGTCGGGGATGCCGTAGCGCAGCAGGCCGCCGATGCGGTCGTTCTTCTCGAACACCGTCACGTCGTGACCGGCGCGGCCCAGTTGCTGGGCGGCGGCCAGGCCTGCGGGGCCGGAACCGATGATCGCGACCTTCTTGCCCGTTTTGACGGCAGCCGGTTGCGGGACGATCCAGCCGTGTTCCCAGCCGGCGTCGGCGATCTTGCGCTCGATCGACTTGATGCCGACCGGCTCATTGTTGATGCCCAGCGTGCAGGCGGCTTCGCACGGTGCCGGGCAGATGCGGCCCGTGAATTCCGGGAAGTTGTTCGTCGAATGCAGGTTGTCGACGGCGTAGCGGTAGTTGCCGTGGTAGACCAGGTCGTTCCAGTCGGGGATCTGGTTGTTGACGGGGCAGCCGGTGTTGCAGAACGGGATGCCGCAATCCATGCAACGCGCACCTTGCACCTTCGCTTGCGCGTCGGTCAGGGTGATCGAAAATTCCTTGTAGTTCTTGAGGCGGGCAGCGGGTTCCAGGTGGTCTTCTTCCTGGCGCTGAAATTCCATGAAGCCGGTGATCTTACCCATTTGTATTCCTATCGTATTCGGTTCAGTCTAGAGAGATGCGGCGGGCGCGTCGGGCGCCCGCCGGTGAGCATCAGGCAGCCAGTTCGATCTTGTCGTTGGCTTCTTCCATGCTGCTGTTGTGCATCTCTTCCAGTGCGCGCTTGTACTCGGTCGGGAAGACCTTGACGAACTTGCTGCGGCTGTTGGCCCAGTCGTCCAGCAGGTTGCGCGCACGGGTCGAACCGGTGTGCTTGAAGTGACGCTCGATCAGGCGCTTCAGGATCGCTTCGTCCGACTCGCGCTCGCCGTTGCGGGTCTGTGCGTGCCAGCTGGCCTTGTCGCTCTGCTCCTTGGTCGACAGCACGCTCTCCAGTGCGACCATCGCGGTGTTGCACTTCTGCTCGAAGTCGCCCTTCGGATCGTAGACATACGCCACGCCGCCCGACATGCCCGCCGCGAAGTTGCGGCCGGTGTCGCCCAGCACGACGACGGTACCGCCGGTCATGTATTCGCAGCCGTGGTCGCCCACGCCTTCGACGATGGCCGTCGCACCCGAGTTACGCACCGCGAAACGCTCGCCGGCCACGCCGTTCAGGAACGCTTCGCCGGCGATCGCGCCGTACAGCACCGTGTTGCCGACGATGATGTTGTCGACGGCCCAGCCGCGGAACTCCGTGTTCGGACGCACGATGATGCGGCCGCCCGACAGGCCCTTACCGACATAGTCGTTGCCTTCGCCGACCAGGTCCAGCGTGATGCCGTGTGCCAGGAACGCGCCGGCCGACTGGCCCGCGGTGCCCTGCAGCTGGATGTGGATCGTGTCGTCCGGCAGGCCGGCATGGCCGTAGCGCTTGGCGACTTCGCCCGACAGCATCGCGCCGACCGTGCGGTTGACGTTCTTCACCGGCGAGATGAACGAGACGCGCTCGCCCTTCTCCAGCGCGGCCTTGGCCTGCGCGATCAGCTTGTGGTCCAGGGCCTTGTCCAGGCCGTGGTCCTGGCCGTCCGTGTGCAGCAGCTGGCGTTTGTCGTCGACCTTCGGCTGGTAGAAGATGTTGCTGAAGTCCAGGCCCTGCGCCTTCCAGTGGCCGACGGCCTTCGACTTGTCCAGCAGGTCCGAACGGCCGATCAGCTCGTCGAACGTGCGGATGCCCAGCTGGGCCATGATCTGGCGCGCTTCTTCGGCGACGAAGAAGAAGTAGTTCACGACGTGTTCCGGCTTGCCCGAGAACTTGGCGCGCAGTTCCGGATCCTGGGTGGCCACGCCCACCGGGCAGGTGTTCAGGTGGCACTTACGCATCATGATGCAGCCTTCGACGACCAGCGGTGCCGTCGCGAAGCCCACTTCGTCCGCGCCCAGCAGGGCGGCGATGACGACGTCGCGGCCGGTACGCATCTGGCCGTCGGCCTGGACGCGGATACGGCTGCGCAAGCCGTTCAGCACGAGGGTCTGCTGGGTCTCGGCGAGGCCCAGTTCCCACGGCGTGCCGGCGTGCTTGACCGACGACAGCGGCGATGCGCCCGTACCGCCGTCATGGCCGGCGACGACGACGTGGTCGGCCTTCGCCTTCGACACACCGGCGGCGACCGTACCGATACCGACTTCCGACACCAGCTTCACGGAGATCGACGCGTGCGGGTTCACGTTCTTCAGGTCGTGGATCAGCTGCGCCAGGTCTTCGATCGAGTAGATGTCGTGGTGCGGCGGCGGCGAGATCAGGCCCACGCCCGGCACCGAGAAGCGCAGCGACGCGATGTACTCGGACACTTTGTGGCCCGGCAGCTGGCCGCCTTCGCCCGGCTTGGCGCCCTGCGCCATCTTGATCTGGATCTGGTCGGCGGACGCGAGGTATTCGGCGGTCACACCGAAGCGGCCCGATGCCACCTGCTTGATCTTCGAACGCAGCGAATCGCCTTCCAGCAGCGGGATGTCGGCGACGACGCGGTCCTTGCCCAGGATCGAGGCCAGGCTTTCGCCCTTGGCGATCTTGATGCCCTTGAACTCGCCCATGTAGCGGGCCGGGTCTTCACCGCCTTCACCCGTGTTCGACTTGCCGCCGATACGGTTCATGGCGATGGCCAGCGTGGCGTGGGCTTCGGTCGAGATCGAGCCCAGCGACATCGCGCCGGTGGCGAAGCGCTTGACGATTTCCTTGGCCGGCTCGACTTCGTCCAGCGGGATCGCCTTGGTCGGATCGATCTTGAATTCGAACAGGCCGCGCAGCGTCAGGTGACGGCGGCTCTGGTCGTTGATGAGCTGCGCGTACTCTTTATAGGTGCTGAAGTTGTTGGCACGGGTCGAGTGCTGCAGCTTGGCGATGGCGTCCGGCGTCCACAGGTGGTCTTCGCCGCGCACGCGGTAGGCGTATTCGCCGCCGACGTCCAGCGCATTGGCCAGCAGCGGATCCTTGCCGAAGGCCAGGCCGTGCAGGCGCAGGGCTTCCTCGGCCACTTCGAACAGGCCGATGCCTTCCACCGTCGACGACGTGCCGCGGAAGTACTTGTCGACCAGCGACTTGTTCAGGCCGATGGCTTCGAAGATCTGGGCGCCGCAGTACGACATGTAGGTCGAGATGCCCATCTTCGACATGACCTTCATGAGGCCCTTGCCGACCGCCTTGGTGTAGTTGTACATCGCCTTGTCGGCGGCCATCTCGTGCGGCAGCGTGTGCGCCAGGTCGACCAGCGTTTCCAGCGCCAGGTACGGGTGCACGGCTTCCGCGCCGTAGCCGGCCAGCAGGGCGAAGTGGTGCGTCTCGCGGCACGAGCCGGTTTCCACGACGAGGCCCGTCGATGCGCGCAGGCCGCGCTGGACGAGGTGCTGGTGGATCGCGGACGTCGCCAGCAGCGCCGGGATCGCGACCTGGTCGGCGTTCACGTTGCGGTCCGAGACGATCAGGATGTTGTGGCCCGACTTGACGGCATCGACGGCTTCCGCGCACAGCGAGGCCAGCGACGCTTCGATGCCTTCCTTGCCCCACGAGACCGGGTAGCAGATGTTCAGTTCATACGACTTGAACTTGCCGCCCGTGTGCAGGCTGATGTTGCGCAGGCGGGCCATGTCGTCGAAACCGATGACCGGCTGCGACACTTCGAGGCGCATCGGCGGGTTGACGTTGTTCGTGTCCAGCAGGTTCGGCTTCGGACCGATGAACGACACGAGCGACATCACCATCGCTTCGCGGATCGGGTCGATCGGCGGGTTCGTGACCTGGGCGAACAGCTGCTTGAAGTACGAGTACAGCGGCTTCAGCTTGTTCGACATGACGGCCAGCGGCGAGTCGTTGCCCATCGAGCCGGTGGCTTCTTCGCCCAGCACGGCCATCGGGGCCATCAGGAACTTCAGGTCTTCCTGGGTGTAGCCGAATGCCTGCTGGCGGTCCAGCAGGGAAATGGCGGCTTTCTCGCCCTGCGCGTCTTTCGCACGGTTCTGCGACAGCTGGCTTTCCGACAGCTTGATTTCGTTCAGCTTGATGCGCACCGACTTGATCCATGCCTTGTACGGCTTGGCGTTCGAGTAGGTGTCTTTCAATTCCTTGTCGTCGATGATGCGGCCGGCTTCCAGGTCGATGAGGAACATCTTGCCCGGCTGCAGACGCCATTTCTTGACGATGCGCGATTCGGGGATCGGCAGCGTGCCCGATTCCGAGGCCATGACGACCAGGTCGTCGTCCGTGACGATGTAGCGGGCCGGACGCAGGCCGTTGCGGTCCAGCGTACCGCCGATGTGGCGGCCGTCGGTGAAGGCCATGGCGGCCGGGCCGTCCCACGGTTCCATCATCGCGGCGTGGTATTCGTAGAACGCGCGGCGGTTCTCGTCCATCGTCGCGTGGTTTTCCCAGGCTTCCGGGATCATCATCATCATCGCCTGGGCGATCGGGTAGCCGGCCATGACCAGCAGTTCGAGCGCGTTGTCGAAGCAGGCGGTGTCCGACTGGCCTTCATAGATCAGCGGGAACAGTTTCTGCAGGTCGTCGCCCAGCACGGCCGACTTCATGACGCCTTCGCGGGCGCGGGTCCAGTTGAAGTTGCCCTTGACGGTGTTGATCTCGCCGTTGTGCGCCAGCAGGCGGTACGGGTGGGCCAGCGGCCACTCCGGGAACGTGTTCGTCGAGAAGCGCTGGTGCACCATGGCCAGCGCGGAGACGCAGCGCGGATCCTGCAGGTCCTTGTAGTACACGCCGACCTGGTCCGCCAGCAGCAGGCCCTTGTAGACCACGGTACGGGCCGACATCGACGGCACGAAGAATTCCTTGCCGTGGATGAGTTTCAGGGCCTGGATCGCGTGGCCCGACGATTTGCGGATGACGTACAGCTTGCGCTCGAGCGCGTCGGTGACCATCACGTCCGGGCCGCGGCCGATGAAGATCTGGCGGATGACCGGCTCTTTCGCGCGGACGGTCGGCGACATCGGCATCGTGTCGTCCACCGGCACGTTGCGCCAGCCCAGCACGACCTGGCCTTCGGCGCGCACGGCGCGCTCGATTTCCTGTTCGCAGGCGATGCGCGAAGCGTGTTCCTTCGGCAGGAAGATCATGCCGACGCCATATTCGCCCGGCGGCGGCAGTTCGATGCCCTGCTTGGCCATCTCGTCGCGGTAGAACTGGTCGGGGATCTGGATCAGGATACCCGCACCGTCGCCCATCAGGGCATCGGCACCGACGGCGCCCCGGTGGTCCAGGTTCTTCAGGATCAGCAGACCCTGTTCAATAATGGAGTGGCTCTTGTTGCCCTTGATATGGGCGACGAAACCGACGCCGCAGGCGTCGTGTTCATTGGCGGGATCGTACAAACCTTGGGCAATCATGGGGGCTCCGCAGCATTTTGAAGATATTGAAGGCCGAGGATAGAGCAGACTTCGGTAAACATCAATAGCAATAATTAGGGTCGGAGTCGAATTAAATGCCGAGTTTTTTAGTCGTAAATTAAATGGGGACACAGTAGAAGAGGTGCTGCATTTCGCCTACCACATCAATAAAATCATATAGTTATGCGCAAAACCGTCGTTCCCGCGCACGCGGGAACCCAAATTCCGCGTGCCCGCCAACAAACTTAAGCCCCCGCCATCGCAGGGGCGACGGGCAATAAAAAAGGAGGCCGAAGCCTCCTTATCATTCATTTGTTGCAATGACGCCGCGCACAAATCTATTCCGCAGCCTTCACCTTGAACGGTCTCCCCCGCTTGGCCGGCAAAATCTGGCGCCTCGTCTTGTGCTCCAGCGCGACCTTGAATTCATGCGATCCCAGCGGCGCCCCCTTCAGCACCGCCGCATTGATCGTATCCAGTTCCTGCCCCGACATCCCCTGCTGCGCCAGCTCGATGAAGGCCGCCTCGCGCTGGAACGGCGTGTTGCCGAGTTCCCAGTACTTGGCGTGGTCGGTGATCAGCGGATCCGGCCGCACGCCGGCGTGATGCGCGTAGCTCGACCACGGGTAGTCGAGCGGCTCGAACGCGAGCTGGCTGCGCAGTGGATTCAGTTCGATGTAGCGGATGCAGGCAAGAAAATACGCGTCCGGGTCGATCACGGACGTGCGGAAACGTCCCTGGAACAAGGTGCCGGAGCGGCCGTACTTGTTGTTAAACCAGGGAACATATAACCGCCCCACTTTCTGCATCATGGCCGCCAAGCCGTCCTCGTCGGACGGCGTCGCCAGCACATGCAGGTGGTTCGGCATCAGGACGTACGCGTGGATGGCCACGCGGTAGAACTTCGCGCTCTCGCGCAGCCATTCCAGGAAGCGGCGGTGGTCTTCGTCGTCGCGGAAGATCAGCTGGTTGTCGTTGCCGCGCTGGATGATCAGGTGCGGCTCGTGCGGCAGGATGAGTCGGGGTTGGCGGGCCATGGCGTCATTCTAACGCGACCGCCTCGCTCTGTCCCCGATTAATTACGCCAGCGTGAAACCGGCGGACAGGCTGTAGCCCTCGCCATAGGCGCTGCGCAGCGGCAGATCCTGGCCGAGGCCGGTGCGGGCCTTCTTGCGCAGACGGTAGACGAGCATGTCGACGCGGCGGCTGGCATCCGGATCGTCCCCACCCATGCCGGCCACGATCACCTGGCGCGGGACGGGCCGGGTGTTGATGGTCAGCAGGTGCAGGAAGTTGCACTCTTTTTCCGTCAGGTCGATTACCTTGCCCATCAGCTCGAGCTGGCGGGCCGAGACGCGCAGGGTCCACTTGCTCGGCGCGGGCGCCGGCTCGGACGACGGCCGCACGCGGCGGTCCAGCGCCTCGATGTGGGCAGCCAGTTCCGGGAACTTGATCGGCTTGGTGAGATAGTGGTCGGCGCCGAGGCGCAGGCCGAGGATGCGGTTGTCGAAGGCCACGCGGCCCGTCAGCACCAGCAGCCCGATCTCGGGATACAGCTGGCGCATTCGTGGAATCACGTTGAAGCCGTCCTCGTCGGGCAGGCCCAGGTCGAGCACGACCACGGCCGCCGGCGTGCGCGTCAGCGCGGCCCACATATCGCTGGCGGTGGTCGCGATCGTGACCTCATGGCCGAGTTCCTTGAGGAAATCGGCCATATCGCCTGCGTATTCGCCATTGTCTTCAACAATCAATATTTGCGTCATGGGTTTTGCCAATTCCTTGTTTCGTATTCCCGGCTTCGTTGTCGGGCGGCTAACCCCGGTCGCCATGCCGATTATCACTGCTGGTCATTCCGGAAGCAAGACTTTTTGCCCCGCTCGCCTGTGCCGGCAGCCATAGCCTGAACTCGGCGCCGCCCTCTGGAGGACATGCATATGTCAAACTACCGCCGTGCACTTCCACCACGGAGCGCGCCATGTACAGCCCGAGCCCGCTGCCCGCGATACCCTCGGCATTCGCGCCGCGATAGCCCTTGTCGAAGATGCGCGCGACGTCGTCCGCCAGCACGCCATGGCCCTCGTCGCGCAGCGCCAGTTCGACGCCGCCGTCGACCCGCCGTCCCGCCACGTGCAGCGCGGTGCCGGCCGGCGTATAGCGCAGGGCATTGTCCAATAACACCTTGAGCGCCAGGCGCAGGCCGGATGGTTCGCCCCGCAGCGCGGCCGGCAGGTCGCTGGCTTCCAGGGTCACGGGACGTCCGGCCGCGCGCGCCTGCGCCACCAGTTCTTCCAGCAGCAGCTTCGGCCCCACCTTGTTCTCGCGGCGCTGGCTGCCGAGTGCGGCCATGCGCTCGGGGGACAGGTAGTCGTCCAGCATCGCGATCAGGCGGTCGGTCGCGGTCGCGATCTTGCGGTAGCGCTCGCGCGTCGCCTCGTCGGCCTTCGTGCCCAGGGACTCCAGCCGCTGGATCGCGCCGTCGATCGTCGACAGCGGCGTGCGGAATTCATGGTTCAGCATGCTGGCAAACCGTTTTCTCTCGCGCTCCCGCTCGCGCCGCGCGGACACGTCGCGCACGAGGCCCAGCAGGGCCCGCGGCTGGCCGGCGGCGTCCAGCGCCAGGGTCGAAATCACCTCGACGGCCACCTCGCTCCCATCCGGCCGGCGCAGGTCGAACTCGCGCATCACGCGCAGGCGCGACCCGTCGCCGGCGGCAAACCGGCGCAGCCGCTCCGGCAGGCCGGCGCACAAGGCCGCCAGCGGGCCGTCGCCGCCCTTGTCCATCTGCGCGCGGATGTCGGCGAGGGAATAGCCGAGCATGTCGTCGACGCCCGGGCTGACATACGCCGGCAGGCCGGTGGCGCAATCGAGGATGAAGGCCAGGTCACCGCCCAGTTCGGCGATCGTGCGAAAGGCGTCCGCCGTGGGGATGTCCGCCGAGACGGATGCGCTGCGCGTCATGATGGCCTTAATAAGAATGATTCCGGACAATAAGTATAGTGCCCGATATATCGCTTTGCATAGATAACCGACCCCGGCCGTTGCGTCGAACACGCATATTGAATATATGCATACGCAAATAAAAAGGGCAAGCCGCCCTGGCTTGCCCTCTTGACCACGACGCTGCCGCGCTTACTCGTCCAGCGGCGCGAAGATCGCCTGCAGGTCTTCCTGCGTGAGCGCCATCTTCTGCGATTCGCCTTCGGCCAGGATCGACGCCGCCAGCTCCGATTTCTTTTGCTGCAGCAGCTGGATCTTTTCTTCCAGCGTGCCCTTCGCGATGAGCTTGTAGACGAACACGGGTTTGTCCTGCCCGATGCGCCATGCACGGTCCGTCGCCTGGTTCTCGGCCGCCGGGTTCCACCACGGGTCGTAGTGGATGACCGTGTCGGCCGCGGTCAGGTTCAGGCCGACGCCGCCGGCCTTGAGGCTGATCAGGAAGATCGGCACGGCGCCCTGCTGGAATGCCGCCACCTGCGCGGAACGGTCGCGCGTCTCGCCGGTCAGAATCGCGTACGGGATCTTGCGCGCATCGAGTTCCTCTTCGATGAGGCCCAGCATGCTCGTGAACTGCGAGAACACGAGGATCTTGCGGCCTTCTCCCAGCAGGTCGTCGACCATCTGCATCAGGTCCGTCAGCTTGGCCGACACGGCCGCCGTGTTCTTCTTGCCCGGCATCGCCTTCACCAGGCGCGGGTCGCAGCAGACCTGGCGCAGTTTCAGCAGCGCCTCCAGGATGACGATCTGGCTGCGCGCCACGCCCTTGCGGTCGATCTCCTCGCGCACCTTCTTGTCCATCGCCAGGCGCACGGTCTCGTACAGGTCGCGCTGCGGGCCCGTGATCTCGATGCGGCGGATCATCTCCGTCTTTTCCGGCAGCTCTTTCGCCACGTGGTCCTTCGTGCGGCGCAGCAGGAACGGCTTGATGCGGCGGTTCAGCAGCATGCGGCGCACCGGGTCGTCCTGGCGCTCGATCGGGTGACGGAATTGCGTGTTGAACGTCTTCTCGTCGCCGAGCAGGCCCGGCAGCAGGAAGTGGAATTGCGACCACAGCTCGCCCAGGTGGTTTTCCAGCGGCGTGCCGGACAGGCACAGGCGGTGGCGCGCGTTCAGCGAGCCGGCCGTCTGCGCCGCCTTCGAGCGCGTGTTCTTGATGTAGTGCGATTCGTCCAGGATCACGAGGTGGTACTCGTGCTCGCGCAGCTTTTCCTCGTCGCGCGGCAGCAGCGCGTACGTCGTCAGCACGATGTCGGCGCCATCGATCTGGTCGAACAGATCCATGCGCTCCTTGCCCTGCAACAGCAGCACCTTCAGGTCCGGCGCGAAGCGCGCGGCTTCTTCCATCCAGTTCGTCATGAGGCTCGTCGGCGCGATGACCAGCGCCGGGTTCGTGAGACGGCCCGCTTCCTTTTCCGTCAGGATGTGGGCGATCGTCTGCACGGTTTTACCGAGACCCATGTCGTCGGCGAGAATGCCGCCCAGGTCGTATTCGCGCAGGAATTGCATCCACGCGAGGCCGTCCAGCTGGTAATCGCGCAGCGTGGCCTGCAGGCCCTTCGGCGCATCGACTTTTTTGACCTTGCCGAACTGGCTCAGCTTGCGGCCCGTTTCGCGCAGGCGCTCGCCGCCCGTCCAGGTCAGTTCGGTGCCTTTGGCGAGTTCTTCCAGGCGCGCCGCATCGAGCGTCGACAGGCGAACCTTGTTCTTGATCTTGTCGTTGAAATACAGCTCGCCCAGGGTCGACAGGATGGGCTTCACGCGGCCCCACGGCAGCGCCACGCGCACGCCATCGGGCAGGGTCGCCAGCATCTGGTCGGCTTCCGCGTGCGCGGCCAGCACGTCCGGATTGAAGTCCAGCGGCGCCGTGCGAATGAGTTGCACCAGCACGGGCAGCAGCGGCACGCGCTTGCGGTTGACAACGATGCCCAGCTCCAGCTCGAACCACGCGTTGCCGGCCTCGGGCGGCTCGTCGATGTCGGCATACCACTCTTCGACCGGCACGACGTCGTAACGGTATTTCGGCGACTTCTGCACGTGCCACCCGAGGTCGGACAGCGCGTCGAGGTCGCTTTCGGCAAAGCGCAGCCAGTGCGCCTGGCCATCCAGCAGCAGCGCGCCGGACAGGGCCGACAGCGGCGGCGTGGCCGGCTTGCGGAAGCCCAGCTTGTTCAGGGTGTCCAGTGCGGCCGCTTCCAGCACTTCGTCGCGCTCGATGACTTCGGTGACGTCGCCGATCTGGCGCACGACGCGCTGGGCCGGGTCGAACGAGATGCGCTGGCCGTCGTAGTCGAACGACAGCACGGCGAAGTCCTGCCAGCGCTGGCCGTTACCCTCGGCCTGCGGGATGGCGTCCAGCAGCAGGTGCGGCTGCGGTTTCACATCGGTGCGGATGCGCTGCGTGAGCGGCTGCGGCAGCGGCATCAGCTGTTGCAGGCCATGCGCCAGCAGCAGTTGCGACACGCGTTTCTTGTCGTTGCCGGCCAGCGCCGGCGCCTGCGACACGAGTGCCTGCAGGTCGGCCAGCGAGATGTCGATGCCGCCGCGGTTCAGGTCCAGCGGGCCGCACGACAGGTTGTCGATGTACCACGGCGGATCCGTCGGCAGCATGTAGTCGACGAGGTCGGCGCCGGGATGCGTCGCGCCCTTGGCCGGCTCCACCGACCAGCCGAGCTTGGCCGCGCGGCCTTCGTCGCGCCACGTGAGATTGGCCTTGCGCACAGGCCCCGCCTGCAGCGGATACAGCAGGCCATTGGTCATGTCGGACCACGAGTTCGCCCACAACAGTTTCCCTTGCGCGAGCAATTGCTGCAGCAGGATGGCGCCGACCTTGCCCTTGGGCTCGGTCGCGCTCGTGCTCTGGTTGGAGCCGCTGCGCATGGCGATGAAGAAACGCACCAGGTCCTCGTCCTCGCCTTCGAGGTACGCGGGCGGCGCCGACAGCAGCGAGAACACTTCGCTCACCGGGCTGGCCGCGGCCACGTCGCCGTTCGGACGCAGGCGCGCCTTGCACAGGCAGACCGCGACGTGACGGCCGCCGCTGGTCGGGGCCATGACATAAACGAATTTGTACTGGACGGCCTTGGGGTCAGTGACTTCCGCGGTCAGCTTCGGCTGGGGATGTGCTGCCGCCTCGACCCTTTGCAGCCAGCTTAACACCGGTGCGGGCAGGGCCGGAGCGCGTGCAGGTGCTCGAGCCGGCGGTGCGTCGCTGGTGTCGTCGCGATGAAAATCAACTGTGTGCATGGGTCTCACGAGTCTTTAATTTGAAAAAACAACAATTCCTATTATCCGTCATGCGACCCGAACAGCTTTGTTAAGGATCGCACGTAGCAGGTAAAACTTTACGAGACGAAAAGAGTAGAAGTTACACTCTGGCGCCTCGCTTTGCCAGCCCCCATCACGCATTTTTTTGCGGGTGCGTCATGACACGAGGCGCCAGTCCGGCGCACTCAGGTGCTTCATGAAGAACTCGGCCAGGGCTTCCACCTTGGCCGGCCGTGTGCGTGCAGATGGCGTGACAAAGTACAGGCCACCGCGCGCCATCTGCCAGCCCTCCAGTATGGGGACAAGCCGCCCGGCGCGCACATGATCTGCCGCAATAAATTCTGGGAACTCGGCAATCGCCAGGCCCTCCAATACGGTGGGCAGGAGCGCGTCCGAATTCGTCACCCGCAGCGGCCCCTCCGGCTTGATGGCGACTTCCTCCCCGGCCTCGTTGGTGAAGCGCCACACGTCGACGCGCGCGCGATAGGTATAGCCGAGGCAAGGATGGTCCACGAGTTCGGACGGATGCCGCGGCGTTCCCCGCGTTGCCAGATACTCGGGCGAGGCGACGATGACCTGCGCCACCGGACACAGCTTGCGCGCCACCAGCGACGAATCGGGCAGCACGGCGATGCGCAAGGCGGCATCGAAGCCCTGCCCCACGAGGTCGACGGTGGCGTCGGACAGGTGCAGGTCGATCTGCACGTCGGGGTATTCACGGAAGAACGCGGGCATCAGCGGCGCGACCCAGCGCACCCCGAACGACATCGGCACGGCCAGCCGCACGAGCCCGCGCGGCCGCGCCGACATCTCGCGCGCGGCATGTTCCGCCTCTTCGGCTTCGCGATAAATCTTCAATGCGCTGTCCGCGATGGTGCGGCCGAATTCCGTCAGCGCCAGCTGGCGCGACGTCCGGTTCAACAGCCGCGCACCGAGCCGCTCCTCGAGCCGCGCGACGGCCCGCGACACGGTCGCCACCGACACCCCGAGCGCACGCGCGGCGCCGGCGAACGAGCGTTCCTCGGCCACCTTGGCGAACATCGCGAGACCTTCGAAATCGGGCAACAGGGACATCGTTCGTCGTCGGCGGGGAACCGATGAGTTATCGAACCCGACATGTTACGGCATCCCGGCGCCGGTGCCTATCGGCCTTCCGAAGTATGCACGACAAAAATGCAAAGATAGTTTGCGATCAGTGCTATTTTAATGTGGAGTTTACCTCGGTACGATGGTTTCCGTCGACTTCGACATCAACCGAACGGAGAACATCATGACTGCCAAACTCGCCAACAAAATCGCTCTCGTCACCGGCGCCACCAGCGGCATCGGCCTGGCCACCGCCCGACGCTTCGCCCTCGAAGGCGCGCAGGTGATCGTCACCGGCCGCCGCCAGGCCGAACTGGACGCCGCGGTAAACAGCATCGGCCACGACGCGATCGGATTACGCGTCGACTCCAGCGACCTGACCGCGCTGGATGGCCTGTATGAAGAGATCCGCGCCCGCTTCGGCCGCCTGGACGTCCTGTACGCCAATGCCGGCGGCGGCTCGATGCTCCCGCTGGGTGAAATCACGGAAGAACAGTTCGACGACACCTTCGGCCGCAACGTGAAAGGCACGCTGTTCACCGTGCAGAAAGCGCTGCCGCTGCTGTCGAAAGGCGCCTCGGTGATCCTGACCGGCTCGACGGCCGGCAGCTCCGGCACCCCGGCGTTCAGCGTCTATGCCGCCAGCAAGGCCGCCGTGCGCGCTTTCGCCCGCAACTGGATCCTGGACCTGAAGGACCGCGGCATCCGCGTCAACACGATCAGCCCGGGCGCCACCCGCACCCCCGGCCTCGTCGAACTGGCCGGCAACGACGCCGCCGCGCAACAGGGCCTCGTCGACTACCTGGCCGCGCAGATCCCGCTGGGCCGCGTCGGCGAGCCGGACGAGATCGCGAAAGCCGCCGTATTCCTCGCGTCCGACGACGCCAGCTTCGTCAACGGCGCCGAGCTGTTCGTCGATGGTGGCCAGGCGCAGATCTGATGCTTGACCGGCTATCGTCCGTCGCCGCCGGCCTTGCCGGCACGCTTGTCCGGCCAGACGGCGGCGCCGATCCCGCACACGACGCCCACGAAGATGGCACGCCCCCAGTCGAAGACGTGGGCGCTGTCCAGCCAGCGCGTGTAGACCAGCGTGCCCAGCGCGACGCCAAACGCGGTCGGTAAGAATTTTTTCATGACGCTGAGGGTACCAGCATCCGTTCTTGGAAAATGCACGCTTTTTCACGGCGCGATTGCGTATCATCCGTTCTTCCAAACTTACGCAAAGCTAACCATAGTTAATTTTGCCGTTGGATTCCTGCTTCGTCGAGGCCGGTTACACCTTGCGCTCGCGCGCAGGGCCAGAGCCTTCCTCTCCACAGGCCGATGCGGTAGAACTTACCGCCATGTTTCTTAGATTGGTTGCGGCGTTGACGTCGCGGTTGTGGGACGCCCCGCAACCCGGGCAGGTCCAGCGACGCACATCGAGGCCGAGCTCGCCCAGCCGGTATCCACAGCCTGAGCACAGCTTGCTGCTTGGGAACCAGCGATCGGCCAGCACGATCTGCCCGCCGCGCCAGGCGGCCTTGTACTCGAGCTGGCGACGCAGCTCACGAAAACCCATGTCGGCGATGGCTCGCGCCAAATGCCGGTTGCCCAGCATGCCCTTGACGTTGAGGTTCTCGATACCGATCGTGTGAAAGCGGCGCGTGATGCTTGTGCTCAGCCGGTGCAGGCTTTCGCGGCGGATATTGGCGATGCGCGCGTGCAGCTCCGCCAGTTTCAACCTCTCCTTGGCGCGATTGTGCGACCCTTTGACTTTACGGGACAGGGCACGCGACAGTCGTCGCAGGCGCATCAGTAAGGTACGCAGCGCTTTTGGACCTTCAAAAGATTCGCCGGTCGACAAGGTGACCAGTGCCTTGACACCCAGATCCACCCCGACCGTGCCTTGGTTCTCGGCTGGCGGCGCGGGGAGATCGGAGGTCTCGACGGTGATGCTGGCATACCAGTGGTTGGCGACACGCGCGACTGAAGCGGAGACGATCCGGCCCATAAAGCGCAACGTCTCGCGCATGCGAACCCACCCCAGCTTCGGGATGCGAATTCGCCGGCCATCGACCCTGATCTGATCGTTGGTCAAGGTGAAGCGGTCGTCCTGCCCCTTTCTTCGAAACCGCGGATAACGAGTGCGCCCGGCAAAGAAATTCCCGAAGGCTCGTCCGAGCTGCATGAGAGCCATCTGCGGCGCGCTCTTGGTGACCGCCAACATCCAAGGAAATTGTTCGCGTTTAATGCTGTTGAGCAGGCGCCGCAACGCCGCTTCGGACGGCTTAGGTAGCGTCGGATCGGTTTTGCAGGCTTCGTACCTCTTCTGCCACTCCGTCAGCGCCCAGTTATAAGCAAAACGGGCCGTGCCGGCCGCGCGCGCAAAGTAGGTCGCCTGTACGTTGTTTGGGTCCAACCTGATGCGGTGTGCTACGAACATTGTGCATTCTTATCCCTGGTATTGGTCGAGGCACCGAGAGCTTTGGTGTCTGTACCGATCAGAACGAACTTGCTGTGTTACGTAAGATCGCACAAAATGCGCAAAATTCCGAACGAACTGTTACAAGTCGTTCGATTCACCGACCACCGTACTCATCTATGCTCCCTTCGATCGAACAACGCCTCGCTCAAGAACTGTCCGCCAAACCGGCACAGGTGGCCGCCGCCATCGCCCTGCTCGACGAAGGCGCGACCGTCCCCTTCATCGCCCGCTACCGCAAGGAAGCCACGGGCGGCCTCGACGACATCCAGCTGCGCCTGCTGGAAGAACGCCTGCGCTACCTGCGCGAACTGGAAGACCGCCGCGCCGCGATCATCTCGTCCATCACGGAACAGAACAAGATGACGCCGGAGCTGCTGCAGGCGATCTCGCTCGCGGAAGACAAGACGCGGCTGGAAGACCTGTACCTGCCGTACAAGCAGAAGCGCCGCACGAAGGCCCAGATCGCGATCGAGGCCGGCCTGAAGCCGCTGGCCGACGACCTCCTCGACGACCCGGCGCGCGATCCGGAAGCCGAAGCCGCGAAATACCTGCGTGAAGGATTCACCAACGCGGACGGCGTCGCGAACCCCGGCGTGGCCGACACGAAGGCCGCGCTGGACGGCGCGCGCCAGATCCTGATGGAGCGCTTCGCGGAAGACGCGGAACTGCTGCAATCGCTGCGCGAATACGTGCAGGAACACGGCGTCGTCGAATCGAAGGTCGTCGACGGCAAGCAGGAAGAAGGCGAGAAATTCGCCGACTATTTCGATTACTCGGAAACGCTGGCGACCGTGCCGTCGCACCGCGCGCTGGCGCTGATGCGCGGCCGCCGCGAGGGTATATTGGACGTGACCTTGCGCCTCGATTCCGAGCCGGAAAAACCAAAATGGGACGCGCCGCACAACCCGTGCGAAAGCCGCATCGCCGCGCGCTTCGGCATCAAGGGCGCGGGCCGTCCGGCCGACAAATGGCTGCTCGACACGGCGCGCTGGACGTGGCGTGTAAAAAGCTTCATGTACATCGAGACGGAGCTGATGGGGCTTCTGCGCGAAAAGGCGGAAGGCGATGCGATCCAGGTCTTCGCGCGCAACCTGAAGGACCTGCTGCTCGCGGCACCCGCGGGCCCGCGCGCGACGATGGGCCTCGACCCGGGCCTGCGCACGGGCGTAAAAGTCGCCGTCGTCGACGCGACCGGCAAGGTGGTCGACACGTCGACCATCTACCCGCACGCGCCGCGCAACGACTGGGACGGTTCGCTGCACACGCTGGCCAGGCTCGCCGCGAAGCACAACGTGTCCCTGATCTCGATCGGCAACGGCACGGCATCGCGCGAGACCGATAAACTCGCGCAGGACCTGATCAAGCAGAACCCGGAGCTGAAGCTGACGAAGATCGTCGTGTCGGAAGCCGGCGCGTCGGTGTACTCGGCGTCGGAATTCGCGTCGCGCGAACTGCCGGAACTGGACGTGTCGCTGCGCGGCGCCGTCTCGATCGCGCGCCGCCTGCAGGATCCGCTCGCGGAACTGGTGAAGATCGATCCGAAATCGATCGGCGTGGGCCAGTACCAGCACGACGTGTCGCAGACGCAGCTCGCGCGCCAGCTCGACGCCGTCGTCGAGGATTGCGTGAACGCGGTCGGCGTGGACGTCAACACGGCATCGGCGCCGCTGCTCGCGCGCGTGTCGGGCCTGTCGAGCAGCGTCGCGCAGAGCATCGTCAACTACCGCGACCAGCAAGGCGCGTTCGCGTCGCGCGCCGCGCTGAAGAAGGTGCCGCGCCTGGGCGACAAGACGTTCGAACTGGCGGCGGGTTTTCTCCGCATCGTGAACGGCGACAATCCGCTGGACGCGTCGGCCGTGCACCCGGAATCGTATCCGGTCGTCGAGAAGATCCTGGCCGATATCCAGAAGGACATCAAATCGGTGATCGGCGACAGCGCACTGGTCAAACGCCTGAATCCGGCGAAGTATGCGGATGACAAATTCGGCGTGCCGACCGTGACCGATATCTTGAAGGAGCTGGAAAAGCCGGGCCGCGATCCGCGTCCGGAATTCACGACGGCCACGTTCAAGGAAGGCGTCGAGGAGATCTCGGACCTGCGTCCGGACATGATCCTGGAAGGCGTCGTGACCAACGTGGCGGCGTTCGGCGCATTCGTCGACATCGGCGTGCACCAGGACGGCCTCGTGCACATCTCGGCGCTGTCGAACACGTTCGTAAAGGATCCGCACACGGTCGTCAAGGCGGGCCAGGTCGTGAAGGTGAAAGTGCTGGAAGTGGACGTCAAGCGCAAGCGCATCGCGCTCACGATGCGTTTGTCGGACAGCGCGCCGCAGGCGGGGTCGCAACCCCAGCAGCGTGCGGATCGCGATGACCGCAAGCGCATGGCGGATCACCAGAATAAGCACCAGAAACAGGAGCGTTCGGCGCCAGGCGGCGGCGCGATGGCGGCGGCGTTTGCCAAGTTGAAGCGTTGAAGCGACGGCCGGGACGCCCGTCCCGGTTTTCTTATAAAATGCCGTCATCTATCTAATTCTCACCAAAGGCAGAACCAAATGAGCGACGTACAAACCTGGATCAAAGAGACCGTGACCGCCACGCCTGTCGTGCTGTTCATGAAGGGCACCGCCCAGTTCCCGCAATGCGGTTTTTCGGGCCGCGCGATCCAAATCCTGAAGGCTTGCGGCGTCGACAACATCGCCACCGTCAACGTGCTGGAAGACGCGGAAGTCCGCCAGGGCATCAAGGAATACTCGAACTGGCCGACCATTCCGCAGCTGTACGTGAACGGCGAATTCGTCGGCGGTTCGGACATCATGACGGAAATGTACGAGTCCGGCGAACTGCAGGCCCTGCTCAAGAAGAATGGCTGATCCCGGCCCGCGCCGGATCGTCGTCGCCATCACCGGCGCGACCGGCGCGATCTATGGCGTGCAGCTGCTGCGGCGGCTGGCCGCCGTACCCGGCGTCGAGACGCACCTCGTCATTTCCGACGCCGCCACCCTCACCCTGCACCAGGAAGTCGGCCTGCAACGGCGCGACGTGGAAGCGCTCGCCCATGTGGTGCACCGCAACCGCGAGATCGGCGCCTCGATCGCCAGCGGCTCGTTCCAGACGGCCGGCATGGTGATCGCGCCCTGTTCGATGAAGACGCTGGCCGCGGTCGCGCATGGCTTGTCGGACAACCTGATCGCGCGCGCCGCTGACGTCGTTTTAAAAGAACGCCGGCGCCTGATCCTGATGGTGCGCGAGACGCCGTTCAACCTGGCGCACCTGCGCAACATGACGGCGGTCACGGAAATGGGCGGCATCGTCTTCCCGCCGCTGCCGAGCTTTTATCACCGCCCCGCCACGATCGACGAGATGGTCGACCACACGGTGGCGCGCGTCATGGACCTGCTGGGCGTGACGAACGATCTCGCCCCGCGCTGGGGCGGCATGAACGACGCGACGCCCTGATCAGGCGTTGTCGCCGTACGGGTCGCGTTCGGCCCGTCTCTGTTCTCTTGCGTCTTCGATTTTTCTGCGCTGCTCGTTACGCTTGCGCATGATTTCTGCGTGCTGGGCCGCCGTCATCGGCGGTGCTGTCATGAGATCCTTCAACTGCGCGGTGTTGCTGTAGTTATTAATCATGAGGCGACTGCATCCTTATATGACCGATAACACTAAGGCAGGTCGATAAACCGCCGACGGTTTTTCGAAGTGCCGCTGGCGGGCGCCAGGCAGGAACGCGAACTCGACGGTTGCGACGTTCCGTTAGCGTTACCGATTATGCGCGAGACTCGGCGGTTTGTGCGGACTAATCGCAGAAAAAAATTGCAGTACAGAAGTGCGTGACGCGGCGCCCGGAAGTTGCGGACGCCGCATCATGAGATTCGGCCATCGTGAATCTGATGGCGATCAGGAAGGATTATTTCTGCTGCTGGTGATTCATGCGCACGAGCATGCGGATGAATTCGCGCGCCAGCTGCTTGTGGTGCTCGTCCAGGCGTTGCAGGTCCGCGATCAGCTTGACGTCGGCCGATTCGAACCGGGTGCTGCCGTCGGCGCCGTCGCCATTGGCGGCGGCATTTTCCGAACCGCCGAAGCGCAGCCAGTCGGCCGGCACACCCAGCCACTGCGCGATCATGCGCAGTTTTTCCTGGGTCGGGATCGCCTCTCCGACCAGCCATTTACGTGCCGCGTGGACCGTAATCGGACGGCCCTCGAAGCGAATGTTAAATTCCCGCGCGAGCCGGGTGGGACTGTCCGGAGAATAATGGGCGTTTTTCAGGGCTTGCTGCAGGCGCTCGCTGAAGCTCTCCCGTTCGTTAGTCGAATTCATGGGTGGCACTAAGGGTTCATGCAAAGCCGTCATTAGGTCGCTCCGTTGACCAGACCGTCTGTGACGGCAGGAGAGGCTGTAGGTAACAAACAAGTGAGTATTGATCAATTCTCACAGTGCTGTCCAGCAATTCCCGTTGTATCCAGCATTCTGTGAGATATGTGTGAAAAATATCCTACAGGAAAAGGAAAACGTTTGCTCGTTCAATTTCTTACTGAAAATTGGAACATTTCTTCCTTTTAGCACGACAAATGATGCCAAGAGTCAACAAAGTGATGAGAAGTCCGGTTAGATTGTCGTGATTTTTGCGACACCCGTTAGCCTTGATATGTTGTTTTAAGTCAACTTAAAACGGACGATGCCATCGTCGCCGGTTACACGCACGAGGTTACCGTTGTACCAAAGATAATGAAGATGGGCCAAGGCCTCGCCGATCGCAAAACTGAGCTGGTGCGCATCGAGTTGTCGCTTGAACATCAACGGGACAATGTCAACTGCGGATTTCGGCTCGGCGCAGACGGCGCGGACTTCGTCCAGCCGTGCCGCATGGTGCGCGCGCAACTGCGCGATGCGGGTGTGCAAGCCGCGGAACGGTTTGCCGTGCGCGGGCAGGACGAGGGTGTCGTCGGGCAGGTCGGCAAACTTGTCCAGCGAATCCAGGTACAGTTGCAGTGGATTGCCTTCCGGCTCGACGGCAAACACGGAAACATTCGTCGAAATGCGCGGCAGCACCATGTCGCCCGAGATCAGGATGCGGTCTTGTTCGTCGTACAGGGAGACGTGTTCCGGCGAGTGACCGAAACCGGTGATCAGGCGCCATTCCCGCGCGCCAATGACGACCCGTTGGCCATCCTGCAGGCGGGTGTATGCCGCCGGCACGGCCGGCACGAGCGACGGGTAGTAATTCTTGCGGCTCTGCATCTGCTCGAGCATGCCAGGGTCGACGAGGCCGTGACGCTGGAAATGCGGGATCGCCGACGGGCCGTCCACGCCCGGCAGCGCGGCGGCCATCATGCGCGCGAAGCCGAACTCGCCCGTACTGATCCAGAACGGGGCGTCGAACCGGTCGCACAGCCAGCCGGACAAACCGACGTGGTCGGGGTGACAGTGCGTGGCGAACACGCGCAGCAACGGCCGGTTTTCCATCGCGTCCGTGAACAGCTGTTCCCAGGCGGCCCGGGTCGCATCGGTGCCGGCGCCGCAGTCGACGAGGGACCAGCCGCGCTTGCCTTCCGCAGCATCGTCGAGCAGCCACAGATTGATATGGTCGAGGGCGAACGGCAGCGGCATGCGCAGCCACGACAGGCCGGGCGCCACGTCCGTGACCGTGCCGAGAGGGGGAATGACATCGCCGAATGGATAGCTGAGCTGGGCTTCGAGGGGATTCATGCAATGGACTTTCGTAGGGATGCAGGGCGCAGGCGCGTTACAATGCCGCAAACGCTTTGACGTAAACGTAAACGGAAGGCGCAGGCTGTGATTCTAAGCGATTCCGGACCGCGCCACTTTTGACCCGCAGAACACCATGGCCACCACCTATACCATCGCCGAACTGGCACGCGAATTCGACATCACCGCGCGTGCGATCCGCTTCTACGAAGACCAGGGGCTGCTGAGCCCGATGCGCGAGGGCCAGGGCGGACGCAACCGTGTCTACACGCCGCGCGACCGCACCCGGCTGAAACTGACGCTGCGCGGCAAGCGCCTGGGCCTGACCTTGTCCGAGATCAAAAGCATCATCGACATGTACGAGACGCCGAAGGACACCGTGGCCCAGATCAACCGTTTCCTGGGCGTGCTGGCGCACCAGCGCGAGACGCTGGAGCAGCAGCGGGCGGATATCGAGATGTCGCTGGCGGAAATTTCTGTTCACGAAGAAGAATGCCGGCGGCTGCTGGCGGAATCGGGTGCTGCCGGCATACTGCTGGACGAGGATGCCGGCGAGAAGGACGCAGCCTGATATAAAGCGCGTCTTTTTCCGGGGGGCGATTTGCTATCTTGGGGTTCCAGACGAACCAATCCAGGAAGCAATCAGGCATGCATCGTAATTTCTTTTCCTACCTATCCCTCGCGCTGCTGCTTGCCACGCTCGCCGGCTGCTCGAAGGTGCAGCAGATGCCGATGCGCGAGCAGGCGGCCATCGCACAACATGACCGCGCAAACGCGGCGCGGCAACTCGCCTACGAGCACTTCGTCGACGTCGACGCTGCACCGGACAAGGTGGCAACCCTGTATGCGGACGGCCTGCGCGCCTGCCGTGCAGCCGCCGCCGCGTGCACCCTGCTGGAGTCGCGCATCGACAGCGAGCCCGACGCCGCGGCATCGCTGAAATTCCGTGCCAGGCCGGACGTCGTCCCGGCACTGATCGCGGCAATGGGGAAACAAGCCAAGCTTGCCCGCCAGTCGACGCACGTCGAAGACCTGTCCGGCCCGATCACGGATACGGCACGCGAACTGGCCATGCTGGACGACTATCGCAGCCGTCTCGAAGCCTTGCGTAACCGCGCCGGCAACGACGTCGACGCACTGATCAAGGTCAACCGCGAACTGGCCGAGATCCAGTCGAAGTATGAAACGGCGGACGGCAAGCGCGCCCAGCTCGCCCAGCGCGTCGACACCGACATCCTGAACGTGTCCATCCGCTCGGACCGGCAACGGCCGTTCTGGGCGCCGATCCGCCGTTCACTGGAACAGTTCGGCAGCAACCTGTCGCAGGGAATCGCGTTCGCCGTGTCGGGCATCGCATATCTGCTGCCGTGGCTGTTCATCATCCTGCTCGCGGCCTGGGCGGTACGCAGGATGTGGCGCAGGCGCCGCCGCTGAGTACGGGCAGTCGCTTGACGTTTACGTTAACGTCACTCCGCGCTATCATCTAGCCTGGCCACCAGCCATCCACTAGACGACGAGAACGAGGACGACATGCTGCATCTCCCTGGCTTGACCTTTGACCACGGCGAAGACATCGCCGCCCTGCGCGAAGCTGTACAACAGTTCGCCGCGAGCGAAATCGCCCCCCGCGCGGCCGAGATCGACCGCACCGACCAGTTCCCGATGGACCTGTGGAAAAAGATGGGCGAACTGGGCCTGCTCGGCATCACCGTCGGCGAGGAATACGGCGGCGCCAATATGGGGTACCTGGCGCACATCGTCGCCATGGAAGAAATTTCGCGCGCCTCGGCCTCCGTGGGCCTGTCGTACGGTGCCCACTCGAATCTGTGCGTGAACCAGATCAAGCGCAACGGCAACGAAGAGCAGATGCGCAAATACCTGCCGAAGCTGATCTCGGGCGAGCACGTCGGTGCATTGGCCATGTCCGAGCCGAACGCCGGCTCCGACGTCGTCAGCATGAAGCTGCGCGCCGAGCTGAAGGGCGACCGCTACGTGCTGAACGGCACCAAGATGTGGATCACGAACGGTCCGGACGCCGACACGCTCGTCGTCTACGCCAAGACCGACATCGAGGCCGGCCCGCGCGGCATGACCGCCTTCCTCATCGAGAAGGGTTTTAAAGGTTTCTCGATCGCCCAAAAACTGGACAAGCTGGGCATGCGCGGTTCGCACACGGGCGAGCTGGTGTTCCAGGATTGCGAAGTGCCCGTCGAAAACGTGCTGGGCGGCGTGGGCAGAGGCGTAAACGTGCTGATGTCGGGCCTGGATTTCGAACGCACCGTGCTCTCCGGCGGCCCGCTGGGCATCATGTCGGCGTGTATGGACGCGGTAGTGCCTTATATCCACGAGCGCAAGCAGTTCGGTCAAGCAATTGGTGAGTTTCAATTGATGCAGGGCAAAGTGGCCGATATGTATTCGACGATGATGGCTTGTCGCGCGTATGTTTATGCGGTAGGTCAAGCCTGCGACCGTGCACAGTCGCCGGAACAGGTCCGCGCCCTGCGCAAGGACGCGGCTGGCGCCATCCTGTACAGCGCGGAAAAGGCGACGTGGATGGCCGGCGAGGCGATCCAGACGCTGGGCGGCAATGGCTATATCAACGAATATCCGGTGGGCCGTCTGTGGCGCGACGCCAAGCTGTACGAGATCGGCGCCGGTACGAGCGAAATCCGTCGCATGCTGATCGGGCGCGAGCTGTTCGGCGAGACGATGTAAGTTTGTGGAGAAGAGGAGACCGGGCGAACAAGAAGATCGGCAAGAGCCGGCTGAACAACAACTCCACGTAGCCCGAAAGCCACGAACGTCGCTCCCGCCCCCCAGGCGGGAACGACGGATCGGGTAATACAATAACAATAACGTTCCCACCGCGCGAGCCGCCCGATGACCCAGGCCACTTTCCCCAAGCTGCTGTCGTCCCAGATCGCCTTCGACATCGCCCGCACCATCCTGGACGGCTTCGACCGCCACTACACGCTGTTCCGCCAGGCCAGCAAGACGGCCAAGACCTGGTTCGAGCGTGCCGACTGGACGACGGCCCAGCAGGCCGCGCGCAAGCGCATCGATTTCTACGACAAGCGCGTGCAGGAATGCGTACATGCGCTGGAAGACGAATACGCGCCGGAAGACCTCGACGACGACACCTGGCGCGAGACCAAGCTGCATTACATCGGCCTGCTGACGGACCACAAGCGCCCGGAACTGGCGGAGAGCTTCTTCAATTCCGTCTGCTGCCACATCCTGCACCGCAGCTATTACCGCAACGATTTCATCTTCGTGCGCCCGGCCGTTTCGACGGAATACATCGAGACGGACGAGCCGGCCCCGACCTACCGCGTGTACTACCCGGCGGCGGACGGCCTGCGCTTCTCGTTGCGGCGCATGGTGACGAATTTCCAGCTCGACTGTCCGTTCGCCGACCTCGACCGCGACATCGCGCTCGTGGAGGCACGCATGGTCGAGCATTTCGGCCTGCACGAGCGCGAGCCGAACCAGCAGCTGCACGTGCTGTCGAGCCTGTTCTTCCGCAACAAGGCCGCTTACATCGTCGGCCGCGTCATCAACGGCGCCCGCGAGCATCCGTTCGTCGTGCCGATCCTGCACGACCGCGCCGGCCGGCTCGTCCTCGATGCGGTGCTGACCGACCCCGAGCAGGTGATCCTGCTGTTCTCGTTCACGCGCGCCTATTTCATGGTCGACATGGAGGTGCCGTCGGCGTTCGTGCAATTCCTGCGCAGCCTGATGCCGAAAAAGCCGCGCAGCGAAATCTACACGATCCTCGGCCTGCAAAAGCAGGGCAAGACGCTGTTCTACCGCGACTTCCTGCAGCACCTGAAGCACAGCTCCGACGCCTTCCGTATCGCGCCCGGCATCCGCGGACTCGTGATGCTCGTGTTCGAACTGCCCTCCTTTCCGTACGTGTTCAAGGTGATCAAGGATTTCTATCCGCCGCCGAAAGAGACGACGCGGGCCCGCATCAAGGAAAAATACCTGCTGGTGAAACACCACGACCGCGTGGGCCGCATGGCGGACACGCTGGAGTACTCGGACGTGGCCTTTCCGCTGTCCCGCTTCGACGAGGAACTGCTGGCCGAACTGCGCCGGTTCGCCCCTTCGCTCGTCGACATCGAAGGCGACCACATCGTCATCAAGCACCTGTACATCGAGCGGCGCATGGTGCCACTGAATATCTACCTGGACCGTGCACAGCGCAGCGACGACGACGACCTCATCGAACATGGCGTGTTCGAGTACGGCAATGCGATCCGCGACCTCGTCGCCGCGAATATTTTTCCGGGCGATATGCTGTACAAGAACTTCGGCGTGACCCGACATGGCCGCGTCGTGTTCTACGACTACGACGAGATCGAGTACCTCACCGATTGCAACTTCCGCGACATCCCGCAGCCGCGGAACGAGGAAGACGAGATGGCCGCCGAGCCCTGGTATCCCATCGGCAAGCACGACGTCTTTCCCGAACAATTCGCGCGCTTCCTGCTCGCGAACCCAAAGATACGCGCCGCGTTCATGAAACACCATGCCGCACTATTGACGCGCGTCTGGTGGCAGTCTCACAAGGACCGCATCCTCGCAGGCGAGCTCGAAGACATTTTTCCGTATCCGCAGCACATCCGGTTCCATCTCGCGGACCCAACGAACCCGGCGACACCGTCGCCGCAACCCCATTACTTGGAGACCTTACACAATGAATGATCCAATCGTTATCGTCGGCGCCGCCCGTACCCCGATGGGCGCCTTCCAGGGCGACTTCTCTTCGAAATCCGCGAGCGACCTGGGCGCCGTGGCGATCAAGGCGGCCGTCGAGCGCGCCGGCGTCGACGCGAGCCTCGTCGAACACGTCTACTTCGGCAACTGCCTGATGGCCGGCCAGGGCCAGGCGCCGGCGCGCCAGGCGCTGATCAAGGCGGGCCTGCCGCTGTCGACCGGCGCCGTCACGCTGTCGAAGATGTGCGGCTCCGCGATGCAGGCCGCGATCTTCGCGCACGACGTGCTCAAGGCCGGCAGCGCGGACGTCGTCGTGGCGGGCGGCATGGAGTCGATGACCAATGCCCCGTACCTGATCCCGAAGGCGCGCGGCGGCTACCGCCTCGGCCATGGCGTCATGTTCGACCACATGATGATGGACGGCCTGGAAGACGCGTATTCGCGCAACGAGAAGACGGGCGAAGGCCGCTCGATGGGCACGTTCGCCGAGGAGTGCGTGGCCAGGTACGGTTTTTCGCGCGAGCAGCTGGATGCGTTCGCGATCGAATCCGTCAAGCGCGCGCAGAACGCCACCGAGTCCGGCGATTTCCAGTGGGAGATCGCACCGGTGACCGTCGCGAACCGCCTGGGCGAAACGATCGTCGAGAAGGACGAAGGCCCCGTCAAGGCGAAGGTCGACAAGATCCCGACGCTGCGCCCGGCGTTCAAGAAGGATGGCGTGATCACGGCGGCGTCTTCGTCGTCGATCAACGACGGCGCCGCGGCCCTCGTCATGATGCGCGAATCGACGGCGAAGGAACTGGGCGTGACGCCGCTCGCCCGCATCGTCGCGCACACGACGCACGCGCAGGAACCGGACCAGTTCTCGACCGCGCCGATCGGCTCGCTGCGGAAGCTGTTCAAGAAGACTGGCTGGACGCCGAAAGACGTCGACCTCTTCGAGATCAACGAAGCGTTCGCCGCCGTGCCGATGGCCGCGATGCACGAGCTGGACATCCCGCACAGCAAGGTCAACGTCCACGGCGGCGCGTGCGCGCTGGGCCACCCGATCGGCGCGTCGGGCGCGCGCATCATCGTCACCCTGCTGGGCGCGCTGAAGAAGACGGGCGGCAAGCGCGGCGTGGCGTCGCTGTGCATCGGCGGCGGCGAAGCGACCGCGATGGCGATCGAGATGGTATAAATTGCCGTCGCCTCTCGTCCGACGCACCTGTGCTTTTGACGTTAGGCTAACGAATTTCCGATCAACTGTTAGCTTACCGGGGCCTCGAAAACCGTAGCGAGCGGCCGCAGGTTTGGCCGAGAAGCGCAGCTGTACTTACGGTACAGCGAGCATCGCAGGCCGAACCTGCAACGCGCAGTAGGTTTGCGAGGCCCCTTCAGGAGACCCCATGTCCACAGCCCTCATCATCGGCGCCTCGCGCGGCATCGGCCTCGAACTGGCCCGTCAATACCGCGCCGACGGCTGGCGCGTCATCGCCACCGCGCGCAAGCCCGCGGATTGCGATGCGCTGCGCCGGCTGGGCGCGGAAGCGCACCAGGTCGACGTCACGAATGCCGAATCGATCGGTGGCCTGGGCTGGAAGCTGGACGACGAAAAGGTCGACGCCGCCTGGCTCGTCGCGGGCGTGTACGGCCCCGATCACGCCGGCTTCCCGACGGAGAAGGAGTTCGACGACGTCATGCACACGAACGTGCTGGCCGCGATGCGCCTGCTGCCGATCGTCGCGCCGCTGGTGACTGCCACGCGCGGCAAGGTGGCCGTGATCTCGTCGCGCATGGGTTCCATCGGCGCGCGCACGAGCAACCAGGGCTCGCTGTACCGCGCCAGCAAGGCCGCGCTGAATTCCGTGCTGGCCGACGCCGCGCTGACGTACGGCCCGCAGGGCGCGACGTGCCTGACGTTCCATCCGGGCTGGGTGCAGACCGACATGGGCGGCGCGAGCGCCACGCTCACCGTCGAGCAGAGCGCGGCCGGGCTACGCGCCACCCTGGCCAACGCGACGCCGGCGCAGAACGGCGCCTTCCTCAATTACGACGGGACACCTATCCCGTGGTAAGAGATTTTTTTAATCACCCACTCATGCTAAAGGGCCTTCCCAAACCGTAGCGAGCGGCAACGCGCAGTAGGTTTGGGAAGGCCCCACCCAAAAATGATACTGACCGAAGAACACCAGATGATCCGCGACGCCCTGCGCACCTTCGCGCAGGAACGCCTGGCGCCCAATGCGGCACGCTGGGACCGCGAGCACCATTTTCCGAAGGACGAGCTGAAGGAACTGGCCCAGCTGGGCGCGTTCGGCGTGGCCGTGCCCGAGCAGTACGGCGGCGCGGGCCTCGACTACGTCGCGCTGGCGCTGGTGCTGGAAGAGATCGCGGCCGGCGATGGCGGCACCTCCACCATCATTTCGGTCAATAACTGCCCCGTGTGCTCGATCGCGATGACGTACGCGAACGCGGCGCAGAAGGAACGCTGGCTGCGCCCGCTCGCGCAGGGCGATTTGCTGGGCGCCTTCGCGCTGACGGAACCGCACACGGGCAGCGACGCCGCCGCCCTGCGCACGACGGCCGTGCGCGACGGCGACCACTACGTCCTGAACGGCACCAAGCAGTTCATCACGAGCGGCAAGAACGGCGACGTCGCGATCGTCATGGCCGTGACAAGCAAGGCGGCCGGCAAGAAGGGCATCAGCGCGTTCTGGGTGCCGACCGATACGCCCGGCTACATCGTCGCCGGCATCGAACAGAAGATGGGCCAGCATTCGTCGGACACGGCGCAGATCGTGTTCGACAACTGCCGCGTCCCGGTTGAAAACCTGATCGGCGAAGAAGGACAAGGCTACAAGATCGCGCTGTCGGGCCTGGAGGGCGGACGCATCGGCATCGCGTCGCAATCGGTGGGCATGGCGCGCGCCGCGTTCGAGGCCGCGCTGGCGTATGCGAAGGAACGCGAAAGTTTCGGTTCTCCGATCTTCGACCACCAGGCGGTGCAGTTCCGCCTGGCCGAGATGGCGATGCAGATCGAGGCCGCGCGCCAGCTGATCCTGCACGCCGCGGCGATGAAGGATGCGGGCCTGCCCTGCCTGATGGAAGCCGCGATGGCCAAGCTGTTCGCATCCGAAATGGCCGAGCGCGTGGTATCGTCGGCGATGCAGGTGTTCGGCGGCTACGGCTACGTGGCCGACTTCCCCGTCGAACGCATCTACCGCGACGTGCGCGTGTGCCAGATCTACGAAGGCACGAGCGACATCCAGAAGATTTTGATTGCAAGGGCTTTGTGACCGCATTGATGGACAACACGGAGGCGTTGACGATCCGCCCGGCCAATGAAGCCGACCTGGCGCCATTCTTCGCCTACCTGGACGACCACCTGCGCGACAACGGCGCCGACGGCACGCCGCTGTTCCAGCCCATCGCGCCGGGCCAGCCGCGCCTGCCGGCCGGGCTGCGCATCGCATTCATCAAGGGTATCGACATCCCCGCCGGCCAGCCGGGCTGGCGCCGCCTGTGGCTCGCCATCGACGCCTACGGCGACATCGCCGGCCACATCGACCTGCGCGGCCGCCCCGAACCGGCCGCGACGCACCGCGCCATGCTCGGCATGGGCGTGCACCGCGTATGGCGGCGGCGCGGACTCGGGCGACGCCTGCTCGAAACGGCGGCCGCCTGGGCGCGGGCCGAAACGGACATCGAGTGGATCGATCTCGAGGTCCTGTCCGACAACCGGCCGGCGGTCGAACTGTATGCGCGCGCCGGCTTCACGACCGTCGCGCGCGTGGCGGACATGCTCCGGATCGCGGGGGTCGGCCATGACTTGAGCTACATGTCGCTCAGGCTGCGCCAGCGGTGAGAATCGGTGAGCATGCGATCCGAATCCGCATGCTAGAGCTGCATGTATTTACTGAAACAACTCTTGCCTAAATGAAAACCGCCCTGCCTCTCCTCCTGGCTGCCTGCCTTGCACAGGCGGCCCACGCCGACGACTGCCAGGTCGGCAAACTTCTCCCGGCACCCAACGACCAGTCCGTACACTGGACGGGCCCCTGCAACAACGGCTATGCGGAAGGCAAGGGCGTGCTCGAATGGACGACGAAGGACGGCACCACGCGCCGCATCGAAGGCACGCTCGCACACGGCGCCGTCAGCGGCGAAGCGAAGCTGAAGGCAGGCGACAAATTCACATACATCGGCTCGCTGACCGACGGCGTGCCGGATGGCGAGGGTTACCTGCACTTTGCCAGCGAGCTGCGCTACGAAGGCGGCCTCAAGATGATGCGGCGCGAGGGCAAGGGCGTGCAGATCTATCCGAACGGCGATACCTACCAGGGCGAATTCCACGCCGACCGGCCGAACGGCCAGGGGCGTCTCACGTACGCGCTCGGCGGCATGGTCGAAGGCGAGTTCCGCGACGGCCGTCCAGTCGATGGCGACCGCATCACGTATGCGGGCAGCGGCCGCGTCGGCACGCTCGATGTTGGCGCCCGCAACGGGGCGCTGGCCCGTCCCAAGCCCGAGAACACGTTCCAGCAGCACCAGGCCGAGCCGGACACGGGCACGCTTCTGGCGAAGACGGACGTGCGCTCGCCGCTGCCGACCAACGTCGGCTGGGATGGCCTCACTCCCGAACAGAAGGATATCGTCCGCAATGGTTATCCGGCGCTGGAACCTGGCGACGATCCGCCGTATCCGCTGAACGGCACCGTCGAATTCAACCGGCTCGCGGTGGCCGTCGCCGGCAAGTACGGCGCCCGCGGCCTGCTGCGCCTGCACGTGCTGGTCGGCGCGGACGGCAAGGCGAAGGAGGTGCGCAAGGTGGGCAGCTTCGACGACGACGTGATCCGCTACATCGCCAGCGCCGCGATGGCCATGCGCTACAAGCCCGCCGTGTGCCACGGGCAGCCGTGCGAGATGGTCTATCCGATTTCGATGGAATTTACGCGGCGCTTGTAATCAGAATCCCGCCAGCACGATCTTGCCCTGCGCGCGGTTCGACTCGATCAGCGCGTGCGCCCGCTTGAGGTTCGCCGCATCGATGCGTCCAAAATTCTCGTTGGCCGTCGAGTGGATCGTGCCCGCGTCGATCAGGTCCGCCACGCGATTCAAAATCTCGTGCTGGCGGATCATGTCCGGCGTCGAGAACAGCGCGCGCGTAAACATCAGTTCCCAGTGCAGCGACACGGCCTTGCGCTTGAACTTGCGGACGTCGATCGGGGCCGGGTCGTCGATCAGCCCGAATTTGCCCTGCGGCGCGATAATCTCGACGATCTGGTCGAAGTGCTGCTCCGTGTGCGTGAGGCTGATCACGTAGTCCGGCGCGCCCAGGCCCGCACGCTGGATCTCGTCGGTGAGCGGCCTGCCGTGGTCGATCACGTGGTGGGCGCCGTGCTTCAGCACCCAGTCGCGCGTCTCCGCACGCGATGCCGTGCCGACGACCGTCAGGCGGGTCAGCTGGCGCGCCAGCTGCACGAGGATCGAGCCGACGCCGCCCGCCGCGCCGATCACCAATAACGTCTTGCCTTCGCCGCGCTCGTCGGTCGGCACGTCGAGACGGTCGAACAGCAGCTCCCACGCCGTGAGGCTCGTCAGCGGCAGCGCGGCGGCGGCGCCGAAGTCCAGCGACTGCGGCATCCTGCCGGCGATGCGCTCATCGACCAGTTGCAGCTCGCTGTTGCTGCCGGCGCGGGCGATGGAGCCGGCGTACCAGACGCGGTCGCCCGGACGGAACAGCGTCACGTCCGGCCCGACGGCCTTCACGATGCCGGCGGCATCCCAGCCCAGCACTTTCCACTCGCCGTCGGCCGGTTTGGCGCCGGCGCGCACCTTCACGTCGACGGGGTTCACGGACACGGCCCGCACCTCGACGAGCAGGTCGTGGCCGGCCGCGACCGGGTCCGGCAGGGTGATGTCGACGAGGGCATCGGCGTGAGCGATGGGCAGGTTGTCCTGGTAGGCAATGGCTTTCATGGTGGCTCCTTGGTGATCGATGGTTGTCATTCTGGGCGCTTCGATCTTTTTGATAAACTGCGCAATCAAGAAATCACTTTCAAAGTTTGTTTGAAAAATGAATCTGCGCGACCTCGAACTGTTCGTCACCACGGCCGAGCAAGGCGGCCTCTCCGCGGCCGCGCGCGTGCTGGATGTATCGCCTGCCGTCGCCAGCGCGAGCCTGAAGCGGCTGGAGGCGGATCTCGGTATGGCGCTGTTCGTGCGCACGACGCGCAGCATGCGCCTGACGGTGGCCGGCGAACGCCTGCTGGCCCGCTGCCGCCCGCTGCTCGACGGCCTGCGCGACGCCGAGGCGGAGGTACGTGCGGGAGAAAACACGATCGAGGGACAATTGCAGATCTCGATGCCGTCCGACCTCGGCCGCCACGTCGTGCTGCCGTGGCTGAACGCGTTCCAGGAACGGCATCCGGCCGTGCGCCTGCGGCTGCAGCTGACGGACCGGCTGGCCGATATTTATCGCGAGCCCGTCGACATCGCGCTCCGCTTCGGCAAGCCGAGAGAGTCCAGCATGGTGGCGCTGCCGCTGCTGGAAACGAACCGCCGCGTGCTGTGCGCGTCGCCTGCATATCTGGCGCGGCACGGCGCGCCGGCGTCGCCGCATGACCTATCCGCGCACAACTGCCTGTGCTTCATGCTGGAGGAGTCGGTCAACGACCGCTGGCGCTTCTACAAGGACGGTGCCGAGATCGAGGTGACGGTGCGCGGCGACCGCGTGGCCGACGATTCCGAGATCGTGCGGCGCTGGGCACTGGCTGGCCTGGGGCTGTGCTACCGCTCGCGCATCGACGTGCAGGCCGATCTCGCAAGCGGTGCGCTACATACCGTGTGCGCGGACTGGGAGGGCAACAACCAGCCGCTGTACATGGTGCTGGCGAACCGGCGGCAGGTGTCGCCGGCCGTCAGGGTGCTCAGGGAGTTTCTGGTGGAGCGGATGCGGGAGATGGTGGCGGCGTAATCCGTCGCCCCCGCGCGGGCGGGGGCCCAGGTTCTGCATGCGTCAACGTAACGCTTGAAAATTGGATCCCCGCCTGCGCGGGGACGACGTCGTTTTACGTTCGCGTATTGTTTAGCGTCCGCGTGTTCATGCGATCTGCTCCAGCGCCAGCGCAATCCCCTGCCCGCCCCCGATGCACAGCGTGACGACGCCACGCCGCGCCAGCCCGCGCCGCATCGCATGCAGCAGCCGCACCGTCAGCACGGCCCCCGTTGCGCCGATCGGGTGACCGTGCGCCACCGCGCCCCCTTCGACATTGATGACGTCTTCCGCCAGCGACAGCTTTCTCGCCACCGCCAGCGGCACGGCGGCGAACGCCTCGTTGATTTCGTAGCGGTCGACGTCGCCGACGTTCCACCCCGCGCGCGCAAGGGCTTTCTGCACGGCCGGTACGGGACCGAGGCCGAACATGCCCGGCTCCACGGCCGCCACGCCCGAGGCGACGAGGCGCGCGATAGGCTGCAGGCCCAGGCGCTCGGCCGTCGCGCGGTTGGCGACGATGACGGCGGCCGCGCCGCTGTTCAGGCCCGGCGCGTTACCGGCCGTGATCGTGCCGTTCGGGCGGAACGCCGGCTTCAGTTTCGCCAGCGTCTCCAAGGTGGTGTCCGGGCGGTTCGCTTCGTCCGTGTCGAACAGCTGCACGCCGCGCTTGCCCGCGATCTCGATCGCCACGATTTCATCCTTGAACGCACCGGCCGCCTGGGCTTCCGAGAAGCGGCGCTGCGAACGCTCGGCCCAGCGGTCCTGCGCGGCGCGGGTGAGGTCCACGTCCTTCACGAGATCCTCCGTGTGCCAGCCCGAGTGCTGGGCGGAGAACGCGTCGTTCAGGCCGTCGTGCAGCAGGCTGTCGTAGATCTGCGCATGGCCCATGCGCGCGCCCCAGCGGGCCTGCGGCATCAGGTACGGCGCCTGGTCCATGTTTTCCATGCCGCCGGCCAGCACGACGCTGGATTCGCCGGCCAGGATCTCGTGCGCGGCCGACGCGATGGCCTGCGCACCCGAGCCGCACACGCGGTTCAGCGTCATCGCGGGCACGCTCACGGGAATGCCGCCGTGGACTGCGGCCTGGCGCGCCGGGTTCATGCGGTTGCCCGCCTGGACCACGTTGCCCATCAGGACGGCGTCGATGGCGTCCGGAGCGATGCCCGCGCGCTCGACGGCGGCGCGCACGGCGGCCGCGCCCAGTTCGACGGCGGGGATGGATTTCAGGGAACCGTTGAACGCGCCGATGGCGGTACGCACGGGGGCACACAGGACGATGTCGCGGGCAGACATGATGACTCCTTTCGGGTTGGATGGCGGGATCGTGCAAATAGGAGTATATACACGTATTTTGAAAGGCGCATGACGCGCGGCCTGCCGGCGAGCGGATTTATTTGACTTCGGGCTCGTGTATGCCCGTCTCGACGACGGCGCGCAGCAGCATGCGCAGTTCGAGTGCGCGTTCGCTGCCGAAGTTCTGTTCGAAGGTCTGCTGGGCGCGGCGCCACAGCGGCAGCACGGCTTTCACCTTGGCCTTGCCGGCCGGCGTGAGGACGATCACGCGCTCACGCTTGTCGTGCTCGCTGGGACCGGTCGTCACGAGGGCATCGCGCTCGAGCGGCTTGAGGTTGCGGGTGAGGGTCGTGCGGTCCATGACCAGTTCGGCGGACATCTGGTTGACCGTCATCGGCCCGAGCCCCAGCAGCTTGTACAGGATGGAGAACTGCGTGACGCGCAGGCCGGCCTCGCTCAGCACCTGGTCGTACACGCCGGTGATGTAACGCGACGCCTGGCGCAGGGCGAGGCAGTTGCACAGGGGGTCGTTCGATGTCATGTACGGTATTCCATTGCCGGGATGGCGTTAGTGCCGTCCCTCTAGCGAGTATAACCCCGGGGACGCCGGAACCCGTGCATAATCCACCGGAGCCTTGCATATACACCCAATCACACGACAGGAGGATCGCATGGAGACGCAGCCGACGGTGGCACAACAATGGGAAGAACAGCTGCGCGCGGTGCGTGCGCGCATCGAGCAGGGCGGCGGACGTCCCGGCGTGGTGCCGGCGCAGGAAGCGCGCGGGATGACGGGCCTGGCCATCATGGAAGCGCTGCTCGACGGCCGCTTCCCGTATGCGCACATCGCCGAGACGCTCGACTTCTTCCTCGTCGAGGTCGAGAAGGGCAAGGCCACGTTCCAGGGCACGCCGCAGGCAAAACACCTGAATCCGATGGGGACCGTGCACGGTGGCTGGTACGCGACCCTGCTCGACTCGGCCGTCGGCTGCGCCGTGCAGACCGCGCTCGAACCGGGATACGCCTACACGACAGCGGAACTGAGCGTGAACCTCGTGCGCGGCGCGCGGCTCGACGGCGGGCCGCTGCGCGCGATCGGCACGGTGCTCCATTGCGGCCGCCAGCTCGCGACGGCAGAAGGGCGGATCGTCGATGCGCAGGGCCGGCTGTATGCGCATGCGACGACGACCTGTTTGGTATTCGAAGCCCGGTAGGGTGGGCTCGCCGTGCCCGCGCGTGACGTGTGCGCCATGCCGGCGTCCGCGTGGGCACGTTCGTATGCGAGGCCCCCGGCCTCACATACCCCACCCTACGATTCATGCCGTCGATTTCTCGACGGCGTCGCGGGTCGGATCAGCGGCGAGCATACGCACATATCGGTGCAAAATGTTTTGCTACGGTGCCAGCGTCGACAGCGATTGACGCAATTCCCCGGCCGGCCCTGCGCCGAACTTGCTCTCGAACTCCGCCTGCGCCGTCTGCCACACGGGCATCGCTTGCGCCAGCCTGGCGCGGCCCGCATCGGTGAGGCGCACGACGTTGCGGCGCGCGTCGTCCTCATGCGGTCCGATGGCCACGAGGCCGTCGCGGGCCAAAGGCTGCAGCGCGCGGATCACGCTCGTACGCTCCATTACCATCGCCTCGGCGAGATCCTTCATCGAGCCCTCTTTGACCTCGTCGATGTAGACCAGGATCGAGAACTGCGTGCTCGTCAGGTTCACGCGCGACAGGTGGTCTTCATACATCTTCGTCACCAGACGCGCCGCCTTGCGGGAGGCGAAGCAGTTGCAGGCAATGAGTCGTTCGGAAGCAGTCATGGTCATAGTGTTATGTGCGTACGCACATGTGTCAAGCGTTTTCAAAAATTATCCGCTCATGACGGCATCCATGTGCGCCTTCAGCATGTCGACGAACACACGCGTGCGCGCCGGCATCAGGCGCCGTCCCGGCATCACGCACCAGAGGCTGGCCGTCGGCAGCGACCAGTCGGGCAGGACGCGGCGCAGGCGGCCGTTGCCGATCCAGTCGCGCAGGGCGGCGTCGGCCGGCAGCGCGGCGATGCCCGCGCCGCGGTACGCCATTTCGCGTTGCAACCGGGGCGAATTGCATACCAGCGGTCCCTGCACGACCTGCTCCCAGCGCTCGTCGCCGCGCGCCAGCACCCACGGCAGCGTCGTACCGTCGTGTCCGGTGTAGGCAAGACAGGCATGCTCGACAAGGTCATCGGGCGTCGCCGGTGTGCCGTGTTCGGCCAGGTAATCCGGGCTGGCAAACAAACCCTGGCCCACGTCGAACAGCTTGCGCGCGACGAGCGTCGCATCGTCGGGCAGGTGCTGGGCGGCGCGCACGGCCACGTCGAAACGTTCGCTCAGGAGGTCCACGCGGCGCGGGGACAGGTCGATGCGCAGCCGGACGTCCGGATAGCGCGCCTGGAACGCCTGGCAGAAGGCGGCGAAGTCGGATTCGATGAGGTCGGCCGGCATCGACACGCGCAATTCGCCGCGCGGCGTTTCCTGCCGGTGCTGGGCCAGCGCCGCGACTTCTTCCGTTTCGTCGACGAGGCGGCGCGCATGCTCCAGGATGCGCTCGCCGAACGCCGTGATCGCCACGCGCCGCGTGCTGCGCACGAACAGCTTTTCGCCCAGCGCTTCTTCCAGCAGGGTCAGGCGGCGCGACAGCGTCGACTTCGGCAGGTCGGCCCGTTCGGCCGCCTGCGAAAAACTGCCCGCGTCGACGACCCGCACGAACAGGATCAGATCGTTTGCATCCACCATGGCCCAGACTCCCGTCCCATAAATGGAACAATGATATCCGGAAACCCGGCTTAATCCCGTCGAAGAGTCTCAATAGAATGTTCTCCATCGACCCAACACTTCTGGAGAACACGATGAACATCCTGCAAATCAACGGTAGCGCCCGTGTCAACGGTTCGAACTCCACCCGCGTCGCCGACGCGATCACGGCGCGCCTGAAAGCACGTCATCCGGAAGCGACGGTCGAGCTGCGCGACCTGGCGCGCGACCCGCACCCCGTGCTGGACGAAGCCGCGCTGTCCGCGCTGTTCACGCCCGCCGAACAACGCACGCCGGAGCAAAGCGCCCGCGTGGCGCTGGACGATGCGCTGATCGCACAGCTGAAAAACGCCGACGTGATCGTGCTGGGCGTGCCGATGTATAACTTCAGCGTGTCCGTGCAAATTAAATCGTGGATCGACGCCGTTGCCCGCGCCGGCCAGACCTTCCGCTACACGGCGAACGGTCCGGAAGGCCTTGTCACCGGCAAGAAGGTCTACGTGGGCCTGGCCAGAGGCGGCATCTACCGCGATACGGAGCGCGACTCGCAGGTGCCGTACCTGAAGGGCGTGCTGGGCCTGATGGGCATGACGGACGTCGAGTTCATCTACGCCGAAGGCGTGAACATGGGCGAGGACCGCGCCAGCGCCGCCTTCGACGAAGTCGCCACGCAGATCGACGACGTGGTCGCGTAAAGGTCGGGGCGCGAGACTAAGCGATCGTGTCGACCACCCCGCCATCCACCCGCAGCGCCGCGCCCGTCGTGGCCGAGGCCTGCGGCGAGCACACGTAGACGATCATGTTCGCCACCTCGTCCACGCTCGCCGCGCGGCGCAGGATGGAGCTGGGGCGGTGCGTGCGCACGAAGTCCGTCGCCGCCTGCTCGACCGACGTATCGGCTTCTTTCGCCGCCCCTTCCAGCATGGCGCGCACGCCTTCCGACAGGGTCGGCCCCGGCAGCACCGCGTTGACGGTGACGCCGCTGCCGGCCGCCAGCTTCGCCAGCCCGCGCGATATCGCCAGCTGCGCCGTCTTCGTCATCCCGTAGTGAATCATGTCGGCCGGGATGTTCAGCCCCGATTCCGACGAGATGAACACGACGCGGCCCCAGTCCCGTTCCAGCATCCCCTTCAGGTAGTGCCGCGCGAGGCGCACGCCCGACATCACGTTCAGCTGGAAAAAATGCTCCCACGTGGCGTCGTCGATCTCGAAGAAATCCTGCGGCCCGTACGTGCCCGCGTTGTTGACGAGGATGTCCACGTGCGGCTCGGCGTTGAATAGCGCCGCGGCGCCTTCCGCCGTCGCAAGGTCGGCGGCGACGCCACGCAATTGCGCGCCCGGCACCCGCGCCAGCACGGCCGCGCGGGCACGTTCGAGCGCATCCACGGAGCGCCCATTGAGGATGACGGTGGCGCCCGCGTCGGCGAGCCCGATGGCGGTCGCCAGGCCGATGCCTGCGGTGGAGGCGGAAACGAGTGCGGTCTTGCCGGTCAAATCGATGTGCATGATGGTCCCTTTCAACGGGCGACGAGGCCCAGTTGCTGCATCAGTGTGAGGTTGTCTTCGATGTGCCAGTTGTCGGCGATCTTCCCGTCCGCGATGCGATAGATGTCGGTGGCAATGAAGTCGATCGCTTGCCCCTGCCCCTGTCTGTCAGCCCACCGTCCCGTGAAATGGCCGTGGAAGCGATAGTGCACGGTGACGCGGTCGCCCGCAACGATCAGTTGTAGCAGGTCGGCCTGCAGATCGGGTATCGCCGTGCGCACGAACCTGGAGGCGGCCAGCGGCCCCGGCACGCCTTGCGCGCGGCCCGGCGGCAGCGTGCGGTCCGTGAAATCGGCTGCGAGCGCGGCGCGGGCAAAGCGTTCGTCGCCAGTGTGCCAGAACGTGGCGTAATGGCGCGCCGCCCGCATGTCCGCGTCACGCTGCGCCGGCGGCAGCGACCGGTCGACGATGACTTGCCGGGCGCTGACGAGTTGTTCGTCCGCGCAGGCCGGCAGCGCCACCAGCACGGCGGCGAGGATAGTAAAAGCTTTCATGGTGATGCTCCTGGTGTCGATGAGCCCATCATAGATTTCACGCTGATCGAAAAATAGCGGCAGAATACGAAATCATTGTTTCCAAAAAGCGCAAGATGGACACGCTCGCCAACAACTTCCCTGCCCTCGTCGCATTCGCGCGAATCGTCTCGGCCGGCAGCCTGTCCGCCGCCGCGCGCGAGCTGGACGTGCCCGTGTCCGTCGTCAGCAAGCGCCTGTCCTTGCTGGAAGCGAGCCTGGGCACGCGCCTCCTGCAGCGCACGACGCGGCGCCAGACGCTGACGGACGAAGGTCGGCTGTTCCACGCGCGCGTGCTGCGCATCCTGGACGAAGTCGAGCAGGCCGAAGCCCTGCTCGCGCAGCGCCGCGACGGCGTGCACGGCCTGTTGCGCATCACGGCGCCGGGCGAATTCGGGCGGCGCTGGCTGGCGCCGATCGCGGCCGCGTTCCAGGAGCTGCATCCACAGGTGACCATCCAGCTCGAGCTGACTGACGCCGTCGTCGACCTGCTGGACAGCGGTCATGACCTCGGCATCCGCTACGGCGCGCTGGAAGCATCCTCGCTCGTCGCGCGCGCGCTGGCGCCGAACTACCGCGTGCTGTGCGCGTCGCCGGCGTACCTGCAGCGCCACGGCGAACCGCGCACGCCGGCCGAACTGGCGGGCCACCGCTGCATCGTGATCGGCGATCAACGCCGCACGGACTGGAAATTCGACGGCGACGAGACGGCGCCCGTGCGCGTGGATGCCGCCTTCCTCACGAACGACGGCGGCGCCGCGCAGCAGCTGGCGCTGGCCGGCAGCGGCATCGCGCTGAAATCGATCTGGGACGTGGGGGATGACCTGGCAGCCGGGCGTTTGCGGCGTGTGCTTCCGAACCACGCGATGGCGGCGGCGCCGCTGCATGCGGTGTATCCGCACCAGCGGAATCTGGCGCCAAGGGTGCGGGTGTTCGTGGAGTATCTGAAGGAGCGGTTGCAGGAGGCGTGGCGGTGGTAAGCACGAGCCGCTACGTTGAAACGTCGTTCCCGCGAAGGCGGGAACCCAAGTTGCTGGCGCTGCGATAACGCATACAAGATTGGGCCCCCGCCTCCGCGGGGCGACGGGCTTCAGCTAACGGCTGCCTCCAGCAACGTCACCGTCCGCGCCTCCGTATCCAGCCGGCCCCGGATCCCGACCGGCATCGTGAACTGGTTGCGGATATGCCCGAACGAATACCCCGTCACCGCCGGCACGCGCAGCGGCTGCAGGTGCACGTCGAGGGTCTCGTCCAAGGTCAGCGACGGCCCGTCGCCCTGCGGTCCGCAGTTCTCGCAGATGCCGATCATGACGCCGGCAGCTTTATCAAAACCGACGGCGAGGTCGAGCTGCGTCATCCAGCGGTCGATGCGGTACGGCTCCTCGTTCACCTCTTCGAGGAACAGCAGGCCGCCCGTGAAATCCGCCGCGTACGGCGTGCCCGCGAGCGCGCTCGCGAGCGACAGATTGCCCCCGATGAGCGGGCCCTCGGCGACGCCTTCGTGCACGGTGCGCGTCGCATACCACGGCTCTTCCAGCGCGCGGCGGTCGTTCTCCGCCGACATCGGGATCGTGTAGGCGTCTCTCGGCTCCGTCAGCACGGCCAGCAGGTGCTCCGTCGAATAGGCCGACGGCGTGCTCGATGCGACCGGGCCGTGGAACGTCACGAGGCCCGCGTGGCGGTGGATGGCGAGGTGCAGCGCGGTGATATCGGAGTAGCCCAGCAGGACCTTCGGATGGGTGCGGATCAGGCGGTAGTCCAGGTGCCGCAGCAGCGAGATGCAGCCGGACCCGCCGCGGATCGCCCAGATGGCTTTCACGTCGGAATCGCGGAACATCGCGTGCAGGTCGGCGATGCGCGCCGCGACCGTGCCGCCGTAATTGCCCCACACGTCGCGCAGGTACGTGCCCAGCTTGACGCGGAAGCCCAGCGCCTCAATGTGCTGGACCGCCTTCTCGATGGCGGCGTCGCTCGTGTAGCCGCCCGGCGCGACGAGGCCGACGACGTCGCCGCGGCGCAGGCGCGGTGGTTTGATCAGTGGTGTCATGGTTTTCGATGCGGACCACGCAGGCGCAGGAAGAGACGTGAAGCGCAGCAACAATGCCGCCGCCATCATCTGGTTGAATCTGCGCCTGCCGTTCATGGTGGGTTCAAGTAAAACGGCCCGCGCCGCGGAAGCTTGTGGCTTCCATGGTCGCGGGCCGCAGGTCGTGCCAAGGATACTGGCGCTACCGGTTAGAAGAAGCGGTACTTGACGTCGAAGCTCAGCGAGCGGCCGCGCGGGTCGGCCACGCGCGGATCCCAGCCGGCGCCCACGACTTCGTCCACGTTGTGCGCCGTGAACGGCGGGTCGCGGTCGAACAGGTTCTGGATGCCGACGGTGATCGTCGTGTTTTTCAAGCCCGTGTACGTCGTGGACAGGCCCCACGTCGTGTAGCTGGCGACGTGCGGATTGAAGCCCGCCGGCGGCGTGCCCTTGCCGCCGTTCGGCACCTGGTCCTTGTAGCCGTCGCGGTACAGGTTACTGAGCAGGAAGCTCCATGCGCCCTTGTTCACGCTGAACGTGGCGTTGTGCTTCCAGCGCAGGTAAATGTCGCGCGTATAAAAATTGCCGACGTATTCGACGTACGGCTGGCCTTCGAACTCGGCGAACTGGTAGCTCTGCGTCCAGGTGCCGTCGAGGGTCGCGTTCCAGCGCCAGCCGTCCGGCAGGTTGCCGCGGCCGCGCAGGCCCACGTCGGCGCCGCGCGTCTTGAGGCCGGCCGCGTTGATCCAGCCCGCGTCGACGTAATCGATGGTACCGTCCGCATTGCGGTGGATGTACTCGCCCAGCGCAGCCGCATTGGCCAGCACCACTTGCGGCGTGCGGTTCAGGATGCGGTCCTTGACGTTGATCGCCCAGTAGTCAACTGACATCGAGAAGTTCGCGTTCGGCTCGACGATGAAGCCCAGGGTGCCCTGCTTGGACGTCTCCGGACGCAGGTTCGGGTTGCCGCCGCTGAAGTAGTTCAGGCGCTCGATCGCGCAGTAGCGCGGGTCGCCCTGGTGGGACGCGCAGCCGACCGGGTCGGACACGCCGTTCGGCAGTTCCTGGTCCAGGCGGCCCGAATACAGCTGGGCGAAGCTCGGCGCCAGGAAACCCTTGTTGGCCGAACCGCGCAGCATCAGCCAGCTCGTGGGGCGGTAGCTGAACGCGATCTTCGGATTCGTCGTTGCGCCGATCAGGCTGTAGTCGTCGCGGCGCAGCGCCAGCTGCAGTTCCAGGTTCTTCATGACCGGAACCACGAGCTCGGTGTAGATCGCCTTGACGTTGCGGTTGACCGTGTCCTGGTTCGCGTTACCCGGCGCCAGCAGGATCTTGGTCGCGTCGACGTCCTGCGCGAAGCCATAGCCCTCGCGGCGCAGGTCGGTGCCGATCGCGCCCTGCAGCGGGCCGGCCGGCAGTTGCCAGATCTCGCCCGAGATGGAGGCGTTGAACTGCGTGAGCGTCGTCTTGCCGTGCTGGAGGCGGCCGTAGAATTTGGTGCCTTCCAGCGCCTGCATCGCGGCGGCGCTCTGGCCCTGCGACGGCGCGGCGAACGGGTTCACGACGCCGCTGCCCAGCACTTGGTACAGCGCGCTCGTGTAGGCATAGCCGTCGACGAGGTCCGTCTTGGTGTGGCTCTCGCTGTGCGACAAGTCGATCTTGTAGTCCCACTTGCCGGCCAGGAGACCCTCGGCGCCCGTCATCAGGCGCACGGTGTCGGTCGTGTAGTTCTGCGTGCGGTTACCCAGCGGCCAGGCGCGCCATTTGTAGATGATCGGCTTGGTCTTGTCGAACGAAGCGATGTACGGCGACAGGTCCTGGTAGTACGGCCCCCCCACCGGATACGCGTTGCCGTTCGCGAGCGACGTGGAGATCTGCGCCGGCGTCAGGATCGCCAGCGAATTCGTATGCGCGGCGACGGCTTCGGCGAACACGCGGTGGTCCGGGTTGACCTGGAACGTGGCGCGGGCGACGCCGTTCGTGCGCTCCGTCGGCAACTGCATCACGTAGTCGCCGCCGTAGTCGTAGGCGCAGGAATAGGTCGAGCGCAGCGGCGACGTCACGTCCTTCCACAGCGCCGTCGCGTACTGGTTCATGCCCTGCACGCTGTCGCACTTGCCCTGCAGGGAGAGGAGACCCGCCTGCAGGTATTTGTTCGGATCGCCCGGCATCTGGAAGTTCGAGCCCAGCGCGGTGCCGGCGCCCGTCAGCTGGTTGGCGACCGGGGTGCCGGTGGTGTCCGGCGACAGGCCGCGCGCCGGCTGGTAGCCGTTGGCGAACGAGCGCTGGTGCGAATCGAGTTCGTTGTTCCGGTCGTAGCCGACGGCCACCATGACGTTGAAGCGGTCGGTGTCCAGGTTGCCGTGACCGGCCACGACCTGCAGCCGGCGGGTGGCGCCGCCGCCGTGCTCCGTCCAGTTGCCGGTGGCATTCGCCTGCAGGCCTTCGAAATTCGTCTTGAGGATGAAGTTGATGACGCCGCCGACGGCGTCCGTGCCATAGATCGCGGACGCACCATCCTTCAGCACTTCGATACGGGCGACGGCCGCCAGCGGGATCGTGTTCAGGTCGACCGCCTTGCCGGACAGGCCGTAGCCGGAAATGCGGCGGCCGTTGATCAGCACGAGGGTGCCGGTCGGGCCCAGGCCGCGCAGCGATGCGAACGAGCCGCCGCCGCTGACGCGGTCGGCATCCGCACCGAACACGTTATTACCTGAAGTCATATTGTCCGCGCCCGTGCCGTTGGCCGAAATCAGGCGCATCAGCTGTTCCGCGTTCGTGACGCCCTGCTTGTCCAGCTGGTCCATCGTGATCGTCTGCACCGGCAGCGCGCCTTCGGTGGCGATGCGCTTGATGCTGGAACCCGTGATCTCGACGCGCGCGATCGGCTTGTCCGTTTGCGCTTGCTGCGCGACGGCCGGGGCTGCGGTACCGATCACGGCGATCATGGTCGCTAGCTTCTTTAACTTCACGTGGCTCTCCTTGATGCACGATGACGTTGGCATGAATTGTTGATTCAAAGGTAAGCGCACTGACGCGCGCCCAGCCAATGAAAATTCCGGCGCTGACTATAACTGCAGGGAATATTTCACACAGTCAATCTAGCAAAAAGTATCACTTCCCTCTTGCAGCACGTGTCCTTTCCGCAACATCGACATCCAGATAACGCCATTGCGTGAATTCGACGGGGTGGCGTTTGTAGTTTTTGAGCCACGGTTGTCGGATATCTGCCGAGAGTACATGCGTCAGCGGCACCCACGGGTTATAGGCGTGGATCAGCTGGTTCATCTCGAAATACAGCTTCTGGCGCTCGGGACCATCCTTGAGCGCGTGCGCCTGCTCGTAGCGTTCGTTGTAGGCGGGCAGGTTGAAACGGGCGTAGTTGGCGCGGCCGGCGTTGGGGCCGTACAGCAGCTGGTAAAAATTGTCGCCGTCGGGGAAGTCGGCGATCCAGTTACTCTCGAACATCTGCACCTTGCCGAGGCGCGACGCCTTGATGATCTCCGTCTTTTTATCGGACTTGAACACGACGCGCAGGCCGACGGCATTCAGGCATTTGCGCCACAGTTCGTCGCGCAGGCGGCCGCCGACCGTGGCTTCGCTGCTCATCTGCAGCGTCAATGGCTCGGTGCCGCCGCCGTTCGGCTTCGGCTGCCGTCTGAACCCGTCGGAGTCGCGCTTGTCGTAGCCGAAGCGATCGAGTAAGGCATTCGCCATCGCCGGATCGTACGGGACGGGGCTGCGGTAGTTCGGGTCATAGCCCAGCACGCCGGGCGGCAGCGGCGATTCGGCCTTGATCGCGAACCCTTGTTTCAGCAGCGCGATGTCCTCGGCGCTGTTGTAGCTGAGCGAGATCGCACGGCGCAGCGCCACCCTTTCCTTCGAATAGCCCCCCAGCACCGGATCCTCCATGTTCATCCACATGTAGTAGGTCTGCAGCACGGGGAAGCGATACAGCTGCATGCCGCGCGCGGTGAGCTCGGGTTTCAGCTTGCCGTTTTTGATGACCATGTCCGTCATCGATTCCGGCACCTGCTCCAGGTAGTCATATTCGCCGTTCAGGAAGCCCAGCATGCGGCCCTGGAATTCTTCCGCGATCTTGATGTCGACCTTGTCCACGCGCGGCAGCTTTTGCCCTTCGAGCGCACGCGCGATGGCGCGGTCGCCGGGATCGGCCGCCGGGTCCGTTGCCACGCTGGAGTGAAACACGGACGTCGACGTCGGATTCGCCACGAGGACGATCCGGTCGCTGCGCTTCCAGTCCCCCAGCATGAACGGCCCCGTGCCGACAGGGTGATTGCCGGCCTGGCCCGGATACGCCTCGATCACTTCGCGCGCGACGACACCGGTCGCCGGCGTGGCAAGGTAAAACAGGAAATTGTTATCCGGCTCGGAAAGACGGATGCGCAGCGTGTACCGGTCGACGGCCTGCAGGCCGGGGATGCTCGTCGCGTAGCTGAAGCGGTCCTTCCACGCCGCGTCGCCCAGCAGTTTTCCCTCGAACATGAACGACCACGGCGATTTCAACGTCGGGTCATACAGGCGCTGGATGCTGTAGACGTAGTCGGCCGCCGTCACCTCGCGCGGCGGACCTTTGAAGGCCGGGTCGGGCGTGAACCGCATGCCGGGGCGGATGTGGAAGGTGTACGTCAGGCCGTCGGCCGAGATCTCGGGCAGGTCCTTCGCGCCATTGCCCTGCAGTTTGACGGGGCGCGCGAGGTAGTCGTAGCGCAGCAGCGGATCGAACAGGTTTTCCAGCAGGGACAACGTGGCGATGTCGGAGGCGACGGCCGGGTCCATGCCCGTCTCGCTCGTCGACAGGAACATGTGCATGACCTTGGGTGCCGGGCCTTGCGCGGCGGCGAATGGGGCGAGCGCGGTGAACAGCAGGGAAGCGAGGATGGTGCGGCGAGTCGGCATGGCGGGATCCTGGAAGCGTTGCGTATCATAGGCTCAGGCCTTGGGCGCAAGCAATACAGTACGTGATGACAGAACGCCAAGCTTCCCAGCGGCGCATAACTTTTTTACATATCCCCGGCCCATACTTTCATCAGTGCAGCTTGCTCAGCGCCTATACTCTCCGCTGCACAATCGAGCTCAGGCCTACGCGGCCCGGCATTGCCTGCATCTACGACACCATGGCATTAAATTACATTTGGATCGGCTTCTTCCTCGTCGGCTTCGTCGCGGCTTTGGCCCAATGGATCTTTCTCGGGGATACCGAGATTTTCAAGCGCATCATCGACGGCACCTTCGACGCGGCCAAGATGGGCGTGATGGACATCGCCCTGCCGCTGGCCGGCGTGATGACCTTATGGCTCGGCATCATGAACATCGGCGAGAAGGCCGGCGCCGTCGGCTGGCTGGCGAACATCATTTCTCCCTTCTTTTCGCGCATCTTCCCGGAAGTGCCGAAGGACCACCCGGCCACGGGCCACATGGTGATGAATTTTTCCGCGAACCTGCTCGGCCTGGACAATGCCGCGACGCCGTTCGGCCTGAAGGCGATGGAAAGCCTGCAGACGCTGAATCCGAACAAGGACACGGCCAGCAACGCGCAGATCATGTTCCTCGTGCTGCACACGTCGGGCCTCACCCTGATCCCGCTCGCGATCATGGCGCAGCGCGCGATCCTCGGTGCGAAAGACCCGTCCGACATCTTCATCCCATGCATGATCGCGACCTATGTCGCCACGGTCGCCGGCATCATCGCCGTGTCGATCCGCCAGCGCATCAATCTGCTGAACGGCGTCGTGCTGGGCTGGCTGGGCGGCATGACGGCCGCCATCGCCACGCTGATCTGGTATTTCACGCAATACCTGACGAAGCCGGAAATCGAGACCGTCTCCAAGGTCGCGAGCAATTTGATCCTGTTCTCCATCATCGTCGTGTTCATCGTCGGCGCGATGATTCGGCGCGTGAACGTGTACGAGGCGTTCATCGAGGGCGCCAAGGGCGGCATCCAGACGTCGCTCACGATCATCCCCTACCTCGTCGGCATGCTCGTCGCCATCTCCGTGATCCGCAATGCCGGCGTGCTCGGCTTCGTCGTGCAGGGCCTGGAATGGCTCATCCGCATGGCCGGCCTCGACACCGCGTTCACCCCCGCGCTGCCCACCGCACTGATGAAGCCGCTTTCCGGCAGCGGGTCGCGCGCGCTGATGATCGACGCCATGAAGACGTATGGTGTCGATTCGTTCGTCGGCCGCCTCGCGTGCATCTTCCAGGGCTCGGCGGATACCACGTTCTACATCGTCGCGCTGTACTTCGGCTCCGTCGGCGTACGCAAGACGCGCTATGCGATTTCCTGCGGGCTGATCGCCGACTTTGCCGGCATCATCGCGGCCATCTCCGTGGCTTACGTGTTCTTCGGATAATGGCTATAGCAACAACAAAAAGGACAGGCATGCTTCGTCGTCACGCACTGACTCTTCTCTCCGCCGCGCTGCTGGGCATCGGCATGCCGGCCGCGGCCCAGCTGCAACCGTCACCGCCGGCGTCGATGACGACGCCGCTGCCGATCCCCGTCACGGACGCCCTGCGCACGGCGGGGATTCCCGAGGATGCCGTGAGCGCGCTCGTCCTGCGCGGCGACAAGACGGTGCTGTCGCACCTGGCCGACCATCCGCTGCACCCTGCATCGACGATGAAACTCGTCACGACCCTGGTCGCCCTCGAGCAACTGGGCCCCGTGTTCCGCGGCCGCACCGAAATGCGCACGACGGGCGAGGTCAAGGGCGGCGTGCTGCATGGCGACCTGGTGCTGCGCGGCGGCGCCGACGTCGACCTGTCCACCGAGACGTTGACGACCATGCTGCGCGCCCTGCGCTACCAGGGCATCCGCCGGATCGACGGCAACCTGGTCGTCGACCGCACGCTGTTCAATCCGGCCCGCGCGGACGTCGGCGTGCCGCCGTTCGACGAATCGCCGGAGGCCTATTACAACGCCATCCCGGACGCGCTGTTCGTCAACCGCAACATGCTGCAACTGGACATCCGCTCGACGCCGCGCCCGGACGGCAAACCGGCCACGCGCGTGCGCGTCGCGATGCAACCCGAGCTCGACGGCGTCACCGTCGACACGGACATGAAGCTCATCGATGCCGACTGCGCCACCTGGGAACACGGGTGGAAGCTGCCGGATGCCGTGCCGCGTCCGGGCGGCGGCATCAAGGTCGTGCTGCACGGCACCTTCCCGAAAAACTGCGTGGCCAGCGAGTCGATCAACGTGATCGACCGCCAGGAATACGTCGCCCGCCTCGTGCGCCGCCAGTGGAAGACGCTGGGCGGCACCATCACGGGCACGGCCGTCGAGGGCGCCACGCCGCCGGGTGCGCGCCTGTTGGCCGAACACGTGTCGCGCCCGCTGCCGGAAGTCATCCGCGACATCAACAAGCCCTCCGACAACACCCTCGCCCGCCTGCTCTTCCTGAGCCTGGGCGCGCTCGAACCGGACCCCGTGCTGGGCAGCCATCCGCAGCCCAACACATCCGGCACGACCCTGACGACGCTTGCCCGCAGCGAGGCCGTCGTGCGCGCCTGGATGCGCACGCACGGCATCGACGACACCGGCTTCGTCGTGGAAAACGGCTCGGGCCTGTCGCGCATCGAACGCATCACGCCCATCCAGATGGCGGGCCTGCTGCAAGCGGGCCTGCGCAGCAACTGGGCGCCGGAACTCCAGGCCAGCATGCCGATCGCGGCCGTGGACGGCACGATGCGCCGCCGCCTGCACGACAGCCCCGCCGCCAGCCGCGCGCGCCTGAAGACGGGCACGCTGTCCAATGTCGTCGCGCTGGCCGGCTACGTGCCGGATGCGGACGGCAGGCAGTGTGTGCTCGTCGCCTTCGTCAACAGCGACCGGGTCGGCAACGGGCGCGGCCGGGCCGTGCTCGATGCGCTCGTCGATTGGGTCGCGCGGCTGGATGGGACACCGTCGGCGACGGGTGTTGCGAACGGTACCGCTACACCGTAATGGTGCCGCTCGCGGTCTCGACGGAGCCGCCGTCGCGTGAATGGTGCCGCTCGCGGTCTCGACGGAGCCGCCGTCGCGTATCACCGCGTGGGCGGCGGTGACGCCAACGCGGTGCCCGCCACCGGGTATAGCCGCCCACCCTACGGCTTGCTGACCTGTCCGGCTGCGGCGAGCGGCGCGTCACCACCCTCCAGCCACGGCGTTCCCGGCAGATTGGGTTTCGCTTCCACCAGCGACACTTGCGCCTTCGTGTTCGCGCGGATCGAGCGCACGATGTCCAGCATCGTGGTCTCGGTGAATTTTTCCGGTGTGCCGAGCATCATGCCGCCGACCCGGCGCGGCCACGACAGCCAGCCGCCTTCGGGCTTCGTGAACACGGCGTACATGTCGAGGTGGTAGCCGTTCTTGTACGGGAACAGGCAGGCGACCATGTTCATGTTGTCGCCGCCGCGTATTTGCGGGGCGGCCTTCGCGGTCCAGGCGGCGCCTTCGCAGCTCGGGCTCTTGTCGACGGCGGTGCCGGGCGCCGCGCTCGTCGGGTCGGCCATCCTGAAGTGGCCCGGCAGCTCGGTGGCCTCCGCGGCCGGCGTCGCGATGGAGGCTTCCTTCACATTGCGGTTGAGGCCTGCGGTGGCCGCCCCGGCCACGGCCTCGCGTGCGGCGTCGGTCTTGATGTCGAATACGCGGTAGTACTCGACCGTCGTGTCGCGCGCGGCGAACCGGCTGCCGGCGTCGGTGCCGCAACCGGCCAGCGCGGTCATGATCAGCAGGATAAAACCGGACAACAACGAGCTCTTCATCTCTTTCTCCTTCGCGTGGGCGTGGGTCAGTGGACTGATTGTCCCGGCGGAGAAATTCAGGAGAATGAGCTTGCTCAAGCGTGCACGGGTGCCGTCAGCGTGGCGCGACAGCACCGTGCGACGGGGTCAGAGCACGCGGCGGAAAGTCTGGCGCACGAGGTTGCGGTCGCCGCAATCGAAATGCCACCACTCCGTGTTGATGCCGACGAAACCGGCCTGGCACATGGCGTCGCGCAGCAATTGCCGGTTGGCCACCTGCTCCGCCGACAGTTCACCGCTGGCCAGGAAGCGGGCTTCCAGCGCGGGATGGGACAGTTCCGTCATGTCGTCGAAGCCCGTGCCCATGTCGAGCTCGCGGCCCCGCTCATCGAGGATCGTGATGTCCAGCGCCATCCCGAACGAGTGGATCGAACCCCGCTGCGGATGCGCGAGATACATCTGCAGATCGGTACCGGCCAGCGCATCCCACAGTTGCTGCTGCACGCGCTGCGGACGCAGCGCATCGAGGACGAGCGGCGTGCAGCCGGGACGTCGGGCCTTCAGCCACGCGACGACGCGCTCCAGCGCAAACGCCGCGTCGCGGTGCAGCCAGGCGCAATCGTAGGGAGAGTACAAATCGCGGCCGACGAAATTGTCCGGGGTCGCGTAGCGCAGGTCGACGGCGATGCCGGCGATGGTCGACAGATGGCGGAACTCGGGGTGGCCGGCGATGTGCTCGCTGGCGATGGTATTCATGCACATCCTTGACCCAACAAATTGCGCGCCGTGGCGCCGATGCACATGGCCAGTTCGCGCGCGCCGTGCGACAGCGGCGCGTGGCTGGCCGTCAGCAGGTACAGCTGGACGGGGATCGTCGGCGCCCACGGGCGGCACTGCACCTTGCCCGGTGCTGCGGACGCGGCCGTGAACGGATCGAGCACCGCCGTGCCCGCACCCGCCTCGACGAGAGATCTCGCGATCTGGTACGTCTGCACGACGGTGCGAAACACCGGGTGCACGTCCTGCGCCTCGCATGCGGCCACGACCATTTCGCCGAGCGGGTCGCGGTCGGCCAGGCCGATCAACTCGCCGCTGAGGCCGGACGGCGTGATCGGTTGCGCGCACTCCGCGGCGGTCCACGTGCCGGCCGGCGCCATCACCATCAGCGCGCCCTGCGCGATCGGCTCCGCTTCGATGCCGGGGTGGCGCGGGTCCTGCAGCGACAGCGCCAGGTCGGCCTCGCCGAGGCGCAACGCGTTCACGATCTCGTTCGTGTGGAACGTCGCAAGTTCGCAGCGGGTCTGCGCGAAGTCGCGGCGCCACACGGTCAGCGCGGCGGGCAGCACGGAAACGGCGATCGTCGGCGTGGAGACGAGCCGCACGGTTTCCTCGGCGCGGTTTTTCAGGCTCGCGGCCAGGCGGCGGATACCTTGCAGGTCGCGGTTCAGCTTTTCCGTCTCGGCGAACAGGCGGTGCGCCTCCGGCTTCGGAATCAGCTTGCCGCGCACGCGCTCGAACAGCGGCATGCCCAGTTGCAGTTCGGCGTGCTGCAGGACTTTCGTCACGGCCGGCTGCGAGATGTGCAGGACCTGCGCGGCGCCGCTGATGGTACCGACCTGCATGATGGCGTGGAAGACTTCGATATGGCGCAGGCGCATCGCTCAGTTCCCGGTCACTGCTGCACGGGGACCGGCGGCGCCGGCGGCACCGGCGGCACCGGCGGCTGCGGCGGCTCAGGCGGTGCAGGCGGCACCGGCGGCACCGGCGGCACCGGCGGCTGCGGCGGCTCAGGCGGTGCAGGCGGCACCGGCGGCTCAGGCGGGACAGGAGGCTGCGGCGGCATCGGCGTCGCATCCGGAATGATGACAGGCGCCGTGATGACCGGCGCCGGCAACGGCTGCGGCAACGGACCGGTCGGGTTCGTCAGCGCTTCCAGCAGCGCGGCCGTCTCGACGTCCGGATTGCCGTCGATGTTGGCCGGACGGTATTTCATCTGGAATGCCGACAGTACGGTGCGCGTCTGCTCGTCGAGCACGCCCGACTGGACGAGGCCATAGCCCCACGTCGCCAGTTTCTTCTGGTACCAGGCGATGTCCGGCAGCTGGACCTGGAAGATCGGCACGAGCATCGCGACGCGGTTCGCATCCGGCCACGCGACGAGGCCCGCAGCCGCCAGCTGGCGCCAGGGGAACATCGGGCCCGGGTCCTGCTTGCGCAGCGGGGCGATGTCGGAGTGGCCCAGCACGTTTTCCGGCGCGATGTGGTGGCGCGTGACGATGTCGCGCACGAGCGGGATCAGCGCGTCGATCTGCGCTTGCGGGAACGGCGCGTAGACGCGGCCACCCGGCGTGTCCTGCCAGCCCGGGTTGACGATCTCGATGCCGATCGAGCTGTTGTTCAGCTGCGTGAAATTCTTCCAGCTCGAGTTACCGGCATGCCAGGCCGCGTTCTTTTCGTCGACGAGGTTGTAGATGACGGGGACGGGATCGTCCGTGACGAGGTAATGCGCGCTGACTTCCTGCTGGGTCAGGATCTTGATCGAATCCGCACGGTTGCTGACGGTGTAGTGCAGCACGAGGAAGCGCGCGCGGCTGCTCTGGCCGCGGGCCGTGTACGTGTGGTCGTATTGCGGTCCGGTGGGCGGCGGCGTGGCGCAGCCGGCCAGCAGGGCGAGGAGCAGGGTCGCGACGAGTGTCTTCATGTCGATGTCGTGGTGTTGGATGGATCGGCGGCGAGCGCCATGCGCGCCGCCGCGTGATGGGCCTGGCCCGGTGTCTGCGTCAAGGCGATGCCGGGCACGCTTGTCCGCATCGTGTCGACGATCAGCGGATGCAGCTCCGCCGCCCGCCCGGACACGGCGACCGGACGCGGTCCGAAGCGCCCCGTCAGCGCCAGCGCGAGGCGCGCGAGTTCGCGGCCGGCCGCGCGCAGGATGTCGGCCGCGACGGGATCCTTATCGGCCGTCGCCGCCACCGCGAGCGCCAGCTTGCCGACGGCGCCCCGTTCCTGGCCATAGATGAACTGGCGCGAATATGCCCAGTCGGCGCCGCCGACGTAGTCGAACACGGCTTGCGCCAGCGGCGATTGTTCCCAGCTGCCGGGCCGCTCGTCTTCGAGGCGCCAGATGTGGCGCAGCGCCTCCTTCGCGATCCAGAAGCCGCCGCCGCCATCGTCCAGCACGACGCCGCGTCCGCCCGCGCGGTGGAACTGGCCGTGCGCGTCGACGAAAGCGCCGATGGAGCCCGTGCCCGCGTACACGAGATAGCCTTCGCCCGGCGCGAAGCTGGCGCGGTAGGCAATTTCCATGTCGCTGCAGAAGTGGATGCGGCCCGGGTCGAGATGCAGTTCTTCCGCGAGCCAGCGCTGCAGCAGTTCGCTGTCGCCGCCGAAGCCCGTCAGGCCCGCTTCCACCCGGCCCGGCACGCCGTGCACGAGAGCTTGCGTTGCCAGTTCGGCGAAGGTGGCGCGGACGGCGTCGCGGCCGTGCGGCGTGCCCATCTGCAGTGCCGACAGGCCGGCGACGCGGCCCTCGGCCACGATGGCGCCGCCGGGCGCTGCAAGAGCCCAACGCGTCTCGGTGCCGCCGGCGTCGATGCCGAGCCCCAGGCTGCCAGCCGGGCTCGGCGGTATAGGTTCGGGTTGCGAATCGATCATGATCACCCGCCAGTGTACGCCGTCAGGCGCTCAACGGGCGAATGAATGGTGGCGTGCAATGCATGACCCAAGGTTATGCCTTGCGCCAGGCTTCGATCCTGGGGCTTTCGTTGCCGAGACGGTCGACGGCACTGACGACGATGGCATCCGCCGCGCCCAGCTTCGCATCGTCGGGCACGGCCCAGTCCACGCGCGATGCGGGCGCCACGGCGAAGCGCCACTGGTTGCCGAAGCGCGACCAGATCGCGTACATCGCATTGGCCTTGCCGGCCACGAGTTTCAAATACACGGACGGGCCCTTGCGCACGGCCGCGACGGACGGCGCGCCGGGCGCTTCGTTGCCGAGCCACGGCGTCGCGGGCACGAGTGCGGGACCAGGATACGACACGGTGCGCAGCTGGTCGCTGATGCCCTTGCGGTTTTCCATCAGCGGCGCCATGCTGAAGTGCAAGTGGCCGTTCGCGTTCGGACGCGCCCGCGTGTGGTCGATCTGGTCGAGGATTTCCTGCGGTGGATACTCCTTCGTCGGCGCGCCGACGCGGCTCGTGAACAGGCCCGGCCACACGTGACGGCCTTTCGGGTTCTGCGTCAGCCAGTAATCGAGCAGCACGTCGTACGCCTGGCCCGGCTGGCGGATGCCCCAGTACAGCTGCGGCGAGAAATAATCGAGCCAGCCATTTTGAAGCCACGTCTCGGCGTCCGCATACAGCTTGTCGTACTGCGAAAAGCCGACGATGCCGCGCGGCCGCCGGTCCGGCCGACCCAGGCCGAACGGGCTGATGCCGAAGCGCACCCAGCTCTTCTCGCGGTGGATGCCCTCGTACATCGCCTCGATCAGGCGGTTGACGTTCTGGCGCCGCCACGACGCGCGATCGAGCCGCCCGCCGCCGGCCACGTAGCGCTGCCACGCGGGTTCGTCGGGAAAATCCAGCTCAGCCTTCGCGGTGCGGCCTTCCAGCGCCGCGCCTTCCGCACCGGTCGCCGTCGGGGCCTCGATCGGGTACGGATAAAAATAATCGTCGATGTGGACGCCGTCGATGTCGTAGCGGCGCACGACGTCCAGCACGACGTCCAGCGTCTGCTTGACGGCGGCTTCCTCGCCCGGATCCATCCACTGGTATTTGCCGTAGGTCTTGACGGCGGACGGATTCGTGCGCGTGATGTGGTTCGGCGCGGCCGGCGAGCGGGCGCCGTTGTGGCGGGCGCGGTACGGGTTGAACCACGCGTGCAGCTCGAGCCCGCGCGCGTGCGCCTGCGTGACCCAGAATTTCAGCGGGTCGTACCATGGCTGCGGCGCCTGGCCCTGCAGGCCCGTCAGGTATTCCGACCACGGTTCCAGCCTGGACGGATAGATGGCGTCTGCGGATGGGCGCACCTGCAGCACGATGGCATTCAGGTTCAGCGCCTTGGCGCGGTCGAGGATGGCGATGGCTTCGGCCTGCTGCCTGTCGGCGGAGAGGTTCGGCTTGCTGGGCCAGTCGATGTTGGCGACGGTCGACACCCAGGCGGCCCGGAATTCACGCGGGGCGGGCGGCGGCTCGTCGCCGGCGGGGACGTTGCTCACCAGCGGAGGCGTCGAACTGCAGCCCGACATGAGGCCGCCCATCGCCAGCGCACCGGCGACTCCCGCGAACGCGAATGCGCGTCGTTTTTGATCAGGTTGCAACACCAACTCCTAGACTTTGACGAACCACCGTTTGCGCCACATGCCCCACGCGACGAGGAACATGCACGCATCGAACAACACGGCATGCAGCAGCGACGTATTGACGGCACCGACCGGCAACGCGGCGATGGGCGCGTACAACACCTGCCCCAGCGTATGCGGGCTGCCGTCCGGCTGCGCGAATTTTACATAGCCCAGCATTTTCGCGACAAATCCGGAAAACGCAAAGATGAACAATGCGTTCATGCCGTAGATAATGAACGGAAGAGTCCAGCGCGCCGCCAGCGTACGTACGCGGGAAGAGGGGCTCACGTCCAGCGGCCAATAGAATGCGGAAAATGCCAGGCAGGCCAAGCCGGTCATCAGGAAGCAGTACGACGGTGTCCACAGGCTCTTGTTGATCGGCATGAGAATGATATCGAGAAACATCCCAATCGCGACGCACGCGATGCCGGCGACCACCAGTCCGACCACCTGCCGCGTGCGGTCCACGCTCGACGCGAGCCAGCGGCCGGCCAGCACGCCGAACAGCTGGCTGCACAGCGCGGGCAACGTGGACACGATGCCTTCGGGATCCCACGTTTTCGATTGCACCCACAGGTGATTGCCCAGCAGCGTGCGGTCGACCCACGCGCCGAAGTCCTGCCCGGGCTCCAGCACGCCGGCGCCGATGCCGGGCACGGGCACGTACAGCATCAGCACGCTGTACAGCGCCAGCACGCCCGCGATGACGGCCAGTTGCGCGCGCCAGCCGCAATACACGACGATGGGCGCGGCCAGCAACGTGCACAGCGCAATCCGCTGCAACACGCCGGGGATGCGCACTTTGTCGATATTGAAATACGGCATGAAGTTCAGCAGGAAGCCGATCAGGAAGATCAGCAGCGCGCGCTTCGCCAGCTTGGCGAGCAAACGGGGCCTGTCGGCACCGGCCGCGGCGAGGCGTCCCAGCGACAAGGCCATTGCCACGCCGCCGATGAACAGGAAGAACGGGAAGATGCAGTCCGTAAAAGTCCAGCCGTTCCACCTGGCGTGTTCCAGCGGTCCGTACAGATGGCCCCAGTCGCCCGGATTATTGACCAGCACCATCGCGGCAATGGTAAAACCGCGGAAGGCGTCGAGCGACACGAGGCGGTTATTGTTCACTTCTTCCCGAACTCCGGATCGATTTTTACCAATGCCGCCATCGCGAAGGCGGGGATCGTCGCGAGGCACGTCCAGACGAAGAAATGCTGGTAGCCGATCATCTCCTGCAGCTTGCCGCTCCACATGCCGGGCACCATCATGCCGAGCGCCATCAGGCCCGTGCAGATCGCGTAATGGGCCGTCTTGTACGGGCCTTCCGACACCATGATCATGTACATCATCATGGCGGTGAAACCGAAGCCGTAACCGAACTGCTCGATCGCGAGGAAGCCGCAGATGACGCCGAAATTCTGCGGCTGCGCGGACGACAGGTACACGAACACGAGGTCGGGCAGGTGCACGGCCAGGACCATCAGCCACAGGCAGCGTTTCAGGCCCAGGCGCGAGATCAGGTAACCGCCGAACAGGCCGCCGATGGTCAGCGCGATGATGCCGATGGTGCCGTAGGCGGTGCCGTACTGCTCGGTCGTGAGACCCAGCCCGCCCGCGCTGACCGGATCTTTCAAAAATGGCGCCACGAGCTTCAGCAGCTGCGACTCGCCCAGGCGGAACGTCAAAATAAAACCGAGGATCAGCCAGATGTCGCGCTTGCGGAAAAAGCTGGCGAAGGTGGCGAAGAAGCTGGCAAGGGGCTTAGTGATTCCCTCCTTGCCCTCGGTCGCCCGGTGGTCGGTGTCGGGTCGCGGCAGCACGGCCTGGTGCCACGCGCACAAGGCGAAGAACAGCCCGCACAGCACGAAGAACACGATGCTCCACGCCTGGTGCACGTCGCCCAACGATGTCGAGAGATGGCCGGCCAGGATCACGAGCGGTCCCTGCGCGGCCAGCGTCGCAAGCCGATAAAACGTGGAGCGCACGCCGACATAGGCGGCCTGCTGCTGCTGGCGCAGGCCCAGCATATAAAAGCCGTCGGCGGAAATGTCGTGCGTGGCGGACGCGAAGGCCATCACCCACATGACCGCCAGGCTGATCATGAAGAACGACGGCAAGTGGAGTGTCCCGCCGACGGCCCCCAGCGCGGCGGCCAGCACCAGTTGCAGAGACACCGTCCAGCCGCGCTTGGTGCCGAACAGGTCGACCACCGGCGACCACAGCGGCTTGATCACCCAGGGCAGGTACAGCAGGCTCGTATAAAAGGCGATGTCGGTGTTGGACAGCCCCATGTCCTTGTACATGATGACGGACAGGCTGTTGGCGACGATGTAGGGGATGGCCTGGCCGAAATACAACGAGGGCACCCACAGCCACGGGTTCTTGGATTGCGTAGTCTGCATGTTCTTTCGTCGTCGGCCGGCGGGCGTTGCTGGGGCCCCCGCGCCGCGTCAGCCGGCCAGGGCGGCGCGCACGCTGCCGCGCGCGCTCTCCAGCAGGGCACGCGCCTGCTCGACAGGGATGTTCTTGGACAAGGCCACGATCGCGACCTTGACATGGAAGTCGCACTGCGCCAGCACCGCGCGGGCCGCCGCCTCGTCGGCCCCGGTCGCGAACGACGTCAGGCGGATGGCACGGCGGACCAGCTTGGCATTGGTCGCCTTCAAGTCTACCATCAGGTTGCCATAAACCTTGTTCAAACGCACCATCAAAGCGCTTGAGAAGGTATTCAGCGCGATCTTCTGCGACGTGCCCGCTTTTAAACGCGTGCTGCCGGAGATGGCTTCCGGCCCCGTGTCCAGGGTGACGCCGATCTCGGCTTCGCCGGCGACGGGCGCCTCCGGATTGTTCGCGAAACCGATCGTCAGCGCCCCGGCGGCCCGCGCGGCCCGCAGGGCGCCCAGCACGTACGGCGTCGCGCCCGATGCGGCGATGGCCAGCACGACGTCGTCCGGCCCCACGTTCGCGTTGCGGATATCGGTCGCGCCCTGGTCCACATCGTCCTCGGCACCTTCGACGGCGACGAACATCGCATCCGTCCCGCCGGCCAGCAGCGCGACGGCCCGGTCGTGCGGCCAGGAGAACGTCGGGTACAGCTCGACGCTGTCCAGCACGCCCAGCCGGCCGGACGTCCCGGCGCCCACGTAGACGAGACGCCCGCCCCGCTCCATCCGGGGCAGCGCGGCGGTGACGGCCGCGGCGATGCGCGGCGCGGCGGCACGTACGGCCTCGACGGCCTTGAACTGGTCGTCGACGAGCACGTTGACCAGCTCGGCGGTGGGATATTGATCGAGGGACGCGTGTTGCGGGGCGGGGGTTTCGGTGTTCAGCATCGCGTTGTTGTTCGACCTGGATGTGCGGACATGACCAGTGTAATACCGATGCCGCCGGGGCTGTCATGAAAGGATCGGCCGTTGTCATTCCGAAAAGTTATGCGGGATTGACATCGCTGTATTTGCCCGGCGCGGGATCAGTCCGTATTCTCGCCTGCATGGCCATCATATGGGGATGACGATGAACAGAGCGCGACGGAATATGCTGGGCATGGCGTTGCTGGGGGCGGCCGGACCGTTGCTGGCCGCGCCGCCCCGCCGGCTGGACAGGGAACTCGCCGCCATCGCCGCGGATCCGGCCTGCGAGCTGGCGAGCCTGTCCGTGCTGACGGTCCGTGCCGGGCAGGTCAGCTATTCGTATCAATTCGGCCGGCGCTTCATCGGACACGATGGTCTGCCGGACAAGCCCGTCGGGCCGGATACGCTGTTCCGCATCGCGTCGATCTCGAAGATGATGACGACGCTCGGGCTGATGCGTCTGTATGAGAGCGGCAAGGTCGACCTCGACGCCGACGTTTCCGGCTACCTCGGTTTTACGTTGCGCAATCCGCATTTCCCTGACCAGTCAATTTCCCTGCGCCACCTGCTCACGCACACGTCCTCATTGCGCGACGATGCCGGCTATTCGTGGGGTACGGACGTCGCGCTGAAGGATGTCATCGACGCCCGGATGTTCGCGGCCAACGCGGGTCCGGGCGCCTACTTCACGTACTGCAACCTCGGGTGGGGCGTGATCGGTACGGTGATGGAACGCGTGACCGGCGAACGCTTCGATCGCCTGATGCGGCGCCTGCTGATCGAGCCGCTGGGCTTGCAGGCGGGCTATCTCCCCTCAGAACTGCCGCCAAATGTGCTGGCCAATCTGGCCACGCTGTACCGCAAGCGCACGGTCGACACGGAGGTGTGGGATCCGGCCGGCCCATGGATCGCCCAGGCCGACGACTACAGCGTCAAACCGCCTGTTGCCGTCGACCGTTATGTCATCGGCACGAACGCGACGCCGTTCAGTCCGACCGGCGGCCTGCGCATCAGCGCGCGCGACATGGGGGTCGTGATGCGCATGCTGATGGGGCAAGGCCCGCAGCTGTTGAAGCCAGCCACGCTGTCGCTGATGTTCAGCCGGCAATGGACGTATGACGGCCGCAACGGCGACACATCGGACGGGCTGTTTCACTGCTGGGGTCTCGGCAATGAACAGTTCCCGGACGAAACGGGGAGCCGGCTGGTCGAGGGCGGCGGCTTCCCGGCCGTCGGGCACCTGGGCGATGCGTATGGGCTGATGTCCGTGTTCGCATTCGATCCGAAGCGCCGGAACGGGATGATCGTGCTGGTGGGCGGCACGTCGACGGATCCGTTCGCGCCCGCCAACAAGGGCAAGTATTCGTCGCTGGCGCGGTTCCAGGAGCGCATCCTGACGGCGTTATATCAACACGCGGTAACATGAACCCCGGTTATGCCCGGCCGCTCTACATTCATTAGCCGAGCGCAGGGCCAGCCCCTAAGCTTCTTCGCATGTCCATGATCAAAAGCGTGCACGGATGCAACAAGTAATCGTCATCGGCGGCGGCGTCGTCGGCCTGACCTCGGCGTGGTGGCTTCTCGAAGCCGGCTACCGGGTCACGCTGCTGGAACGCGCACCGGGCGTGGGCACGGGCACGAGCTACAGCAATGGCGGGCAACTGAGCTACCGCTACGTGTCGCCGCTGGCGGACGCGGGCGTGCCGCTGAAGGCCCTGAAGTGGCTGTTCCAGGAACATGGCCCGCTGCGCTTCCGCCCGCAATTCGACGCGCACCAGTGGCGCTGGCTGGCCGCCTTCCTCGCCAACTGCCGTGCCGACCTGAACCGCAAGACGACGAACAAGCTGTTGCAACTGGGCGAGCTGTCGCGCCGCGCGATGGCATCTCTGGAACCGGTCGTGCCGCTGGACGCATTCGAATGGCGCGACGCGGGCAAGCTGGTCGTCTACCGCACGCGCGCCGCGTTCGACGCGGCGGCCGCGAAGCCGAATGCCGGCGCCGTGTGGGATGCTTCCGAATGCGTGGCGCACGAACCCGCGCTGGCCGCGATGGAAAACAAGCTCGCGGGCGGCATCTACAACAGTGGCGAAGCGGTGGCCGACTGCTACGCGTTCTGCGTGGCGCTGGCTGAACGCATCGGCGCACATCCGCGCTTCTCGGGCTTCGTGCATGGCGAGGCTTTGCGCTTCGTCACTGGCGGCGGCCGGATCGCCGGCGTGCAGACGTCGGCCGGGGTGCTGTCGGCCGACGCGTACGTGCTGGCGGCCGGCATGCAGAGCCGCATGCTTGGGGAATCGGCGGGTCTGTCGTTGCCGATCTACCCGCTGAAGGGCTACAGCCTGACGGCGCCGATCCGCCAGGACGACGTGGCGCCCGAGATCAGCGTCACCGACTTCGAACGCAAGGTGCTGTATGCACGCATTGGCGACAAACTTCGGGTGGCGGCGATGGTCGACATGGTCGGTGAAGACCTGAGCCTGAACGCTCATCGGCTGGACAGTCTCACGCGCCAGGTGAAGGAAACGATGCCGCGTGCGGCGGACTATACGCGGATCACGCCGTGGGCCGGGCTGCGGCCGGCGACGCCGAACAGTGCGCCGATCATCGGGGCCACCCCGTATTCGAACCTATGGCTGAACGTGGGGCACGGGCCGCTTGGGTTCACGTTTGCTTGTGGGACGGCGAGTTTGCTGGCGGATCTCATGCGCGGGAAGGCGCCGCCGTTTGGGTTGGATGGGTTGATGCTGGGCTAGCATGCCGAAACGCAGGCGGTTATGCCCGATACGAATCTGCAAAGAAGTAATTTATTGCTGGCAAAGTCGCAAGTGCCACCGCCATCGGTAGCAAGCCCGCGACACGCGCAAGAATGGGGAAACCGTGAAAGCGTGCGACGGTCTTTCTATAGCAGCGGAACGCGAAATAGAGCGATAGCGGCAATAGCACCAGGATCGGAAGTATCAGCCACCAGGCGAAAAACAGCATCAATGAAGACAACAGGGAAATCGAAGCCTCAAAGATCATCGATCGGTCCCGGTAATACACCTTGCGACTGAAATATGACAACAGCAGCAGCCCCCAGAGAAGTGGAACGGCCAACCACATGACTTGGTAGAGGAGCATAGATTTATCACCAAGGGAAACCTGTTTTTCACGGCATGCTCAGCGATTTATACCGGGACGCCACGTTGGCCGACTGGAGCACGGAAAACGCTACATTACCCTTGGGTTGCATCGATAGCGCTGGCAATCAGCGAGCAGCCGCACGCGGTTTTGTGGCCGTGCAGCGCCACGCTGCGGCCACCGACACTGAACACAAGACAACCTTCTACGATCTCGTTTATCCCGTGCCCCGGTAGCGGACACGAAACCATGTCTCCCTTGCGAGCGATGCCAATACCGCGCAACGTATGCACCGGCGATGCGGTAATCACAACACCGCCATGTGTCGTCTTGTCTCCAAGCCGGACAATTGCAAACGCCATTCTAGATACCAATCGCCGAACGGACGGAATGCCAGCCTTCTTCAACTGCTTGCATGCCCGTATCTACAGCCTGTCCCACGCTTTTGGCTGCTCCCGCCGCGCCGTTGTGTATCTGATTACCGACTTCGTTGGCGATTTTTTGCGTTGCATCGGCAAACTCCCCAACCTTCCGCTGGGTGGCATCCGCCAACTCGGCCGCTTTTTTCTGAGTCGCATCTGCTGCAGCACTGGCCTGTTTCTTGGCCATGTCGATCGACGTGATCACCATTTGCTGGCCCCGCTTGACTGTTGAAATGATTACCTGCTTGCTGGTCTGATAAACCTCAACCGTGTAATTGACGCCGGCACGAACGGTATCGACGACAAACTTCTCGCCAACCCGATAAGTATGTGTAGCAATCAGCTTACCCTCCTCCCAAGTCTCGACTACAACACCCTCGGCACGCTGATATACTTTAATCACGCCATTTTTAACATAAGTAATAGCATTATCCATCCAGTCTAATCCGCGCGCCAATATGTTTCGTGAGGATTCCGCCATACCACGTGCAGTAAAATAGCTAAATGGCTCGAAAGCATGTAAAAATCCAGCTTTCGAATCATGTATGTTATGTTGTATAAAATTGAGTACTGGCTCTGGCGCAGTCGCATTCCAAGCATCAAGTCGCCATTTTGCGGGACGCACCTGAATGCCATATATTTTTCCCTTTATGATAACTGCTCGACATGGACTGTCTGGGGCAAGTTGGGGATCACCTGGTTTGACGTCTCGCTCTTGGGCCATATGAAGTGCAGCTTCGAAAGCTATACCTGGATGCCCAGAATTTTTATGTTCGGCATCCTCACTTTGCCTCTGCATAAGATCTGGTGTTTTTATCTTCCGCCGAGTCATCGTACCCCATGCAGAATATAGCGCCTTCATATGAGCCGTCACAGCTTGCTCAACGGTTTCATGGGACCCGATCGCTCCTACATATTTTTCATAAGCCGCAAGCGTTTCCGGATGGATTTCAAAAACCATTTTGAACACAGATTCCCCAAATCCTATGAGGTCATCATAGTCGACAAGACGAACTCCGCTTTTGACAGCTTCTCGCATCATATTTCGCATAGGTACGCGAGCATAATTGTTTGAGATACCCTGTGCCATAGGCTCGTATCCCCCACCTACATCAGAGTGGGCTCCAGGATAAACTTTTTCCACCCAATTTGGCATGAGCTTTCCCTCTTTTCGGATAAGATCAACGGGAAAGGAAAAACGCAATTCTTGCCCAGCGATATAGTGCACACAGCGCTCTACAACTGGAGAAACGACCAAATTTTTTTCGTCGAATGGTATATCGACATTTTTTGACGGCACACCAAACGAAGCAACCGTGTCGAACAATCCCATGAAATTAAAGCGAATGGGCACACCGTTATAACGCCGAACCCCATCCGGCCCACGTACAGTTTGCCTCAGCATTTCATTACTGAATGCTCGAGCCAGCGCAGCTCCTCGAGAGAAACCAAAAATCGAAAGGTTGATTATAGTAATGAGACCATGTGCCTCGAGCGCGCTAGCCAACTCCCTAATGTTGGCAGGCTTTCCTTTCTCGATGTAAGGGGCTAATGAAAGGTTTAACTTCGCAGCGCTTTGTATCAGTACCGCACGCAGACGGTCGTTGACACTAGCCTCGCCATAATCTATTCGCCGAGTTCCACCAGCACCCAGCCCACCTCCTGGTTTGCTCCCGTCCTGAAACTCGATTAATTCCTGATCTATCCAATCTGTTGCCGTACCATTAAAAGGTGTGCCGACGCCAGAAACATAAATGGCATAGTTCGAAGTATCGTCATCATCGACGAGATACTGTGCTGAGCGCCACAAGCGGGCAGGATTACTCCATTTTTTCAACGGCTCGTCAACGGATTTGTTGTTTCCTGTGCCATCGAAGAAAATACTAATATTAACTACATCCGCACAGTTTTGCTTAGGAGCAGGTTTCGCATTGGCCACGTCGCGATTAGCGCTCTGCGCGGCTATCAGTTTGTCACCATTTGCCATTTTATTTTCTGGCTTCCGCCTTTATTTTTTTCCCACGAGAGGTCCTCTCCGGCAACGATTCAGAAAACGTGACCTCGGCCGTAAAATCTGGATAAAGGTGGAGGCCCAAATACTTAGTTCCAGGCGGGATCTGCTCAGGTAAAATTACTAGCTCATTCTTAATTTTTACGTGCTCGCCATTGCGCGGAGTACCTGGAGGGCCATCTAACATCCAAGTTAAACTCTGAACGCCAAAAGGAATACGCACACCCGTTATTAGTCCAGTAGCACCATATTTGTTCATAACTCCAAGATCTTCGCCGTTGAACATTATGTCACCAATGGATCGATCAAGATTTGAGAACATCTCAACATTTAACACAATATAATTATTCATAATCTTCCCTCCTTGACCGCACGCCGAAAGCGGTATCAACAACCCAAAGCCAGCCAAGCCCAATATACTGCGCCTACGAGTTGATCGAATCACTTCGGTCTTCATAACAATATTTTCCTTAGTCACTCACGAATATGTCTTATTGCCATTCCTGATAACTCGTACTGCTTATTCAAGTCCGCTCTTTCTATGGAAATTTTTCCATCGCGTCATCAAAACTGATTTTCCCTGACTTGACTTGTTCTAACACCGCAACGATGGATGCATCGATGTAGAGCGCGTCCCTATAAATCAGAGCCGCGCATGTGTAGTTCAAAATGTCCCGCATCCCAAATAGCTTAAGTTTCCTGGCTTCGAGAAGATGCTTCCTGATCGTTATGTAATGCGATGAAGACGGAATATCTAAAAGCAGCTGCGGCTGATTTTCTTTGACCATAGATAACAACTGATCAGGCACGCCAGCCTCCACCAGCATGTCCACCTGCACCTGAGTAAGCTTGAGCGGCAAACTGACCAGATGTGCAGCAGCAGCCTCGGCATTGGTCTTCGGCAGAATCTGTTGAGGATTTCCGTCCCGGTCCCAATACCACCACGCCGAGATGCCCTGCAGAAGACGCGCGCGCTGGCGCTCGCTCAGCACCGGTGCGGGGACATGCAAAGTGAGATCGCTTGCCTGTCCGGTCAAGGTTCCGAGCACGGCAGGATCCCAGAACGCGAAGATCATGTCGGTATCGTCGGGCAGCAGGATTTCGGTAAACGCAGCGAGGTGGTCCCACAGCGTATCGAAGGAAAATCGGCTCGCCAGTAAGGTAAAGCTTGCTGGATGCTCAGCGCCTGCGCGAAGAATGGAAGGCCAGATTTCCGAATCCGCTGCAAGCGGGGACAGTTCCAGCAGATGCGGCGCATAGTCTTCTGCTTCAGAATCCAGCGCTGCCGGCAGCATGCACTTGCTACTCACACCGATCCCACCTTTTTCGAACTTCTCAAGCAGCGTCTTGTCCTGTGCCTTGTCGATGATCGCGTAGCAGGTAAGGTTCTGGTTATCGAAAGCACTCGCCAGGTTCGATTCGAAAGTGGAGACTTCCAATGGAGCAATCTTCATTGCTGCGCTCCTTTGTTCACGAACGCGCTACGCTGCTTCGCGCGTTTCTTCAGGCATTCAAGACAGACTTCCTTGGGAAGTGTGGGCAGCGAATACGCCGTCGTCTGCGGGCCCGGTACGGAAAGGTCGGACGTGTGGATGATGCGCTTGCCACTCGTCATGTCGGTGATTCCCGAACCATTGATCTTGATCGCGGAGCCGTCGGCGCCGATCACCACCTCTTTCTTGGCGAAGATTTCGATCCGATCGTTGGCCGACAACAGCCGTAACACCTTCTCCGCAATGATGTCGATGTCGCCGTTCTGGGCTTGCACTTCGACTTTTCCCTTGGCTGCAAACAGCTTGATACCGGCGTTGTAGGCGAACAGGCTGATTTTTTCCTTGATGCTGGCGATCAGACTCTTACCTACGGCCAGATTGGTGTCGGCACCGGACGACATCGTCATCTGGTCGCTGCTGTGGATATGCGTGCTTTTAGGCGTACTTAACCCGATGCCGGCGGGAGAGGCGATCAGCAGCAGAGGATCGGCAAACCGGTTGGCCTCCTCTTGGCCCGGCCCACTGTACTGCGCCTGGGTGGCGTCGACAAATTCCTGGAGTGCCTCTTGTCCTGGCAGCGCCTCGGCACTGGACTTCCCGGCGACGTCCGACAAATGCTTCGTCAGCTCCTGCGCTTCTTTCAGCTGGTCGCGCGCCTCGCGGACGTCCAGTTGCGAACCTTTTGGACCTGGCCGGCCGTACGTGCTGATGTACAGGCCCTGTTGTGCCGTAATAGCGCCATAGGCGTCCGAATTGAGCGCAAAACCGGAGCCATAAAAACCAGCACGGTTGTTCCCCTGTTGACCGATCAGATAGCCGAGACTGAGCTGCGCATTCGTGCTGCTACTGAACAGCTGAACCCGGTTTTGTTCGGATGTGTCATCCATGACCAGCTGATTGAAGCCGGCGCCTTTGTATTCCTTGGATTTGTAGCCGGACAAGCGACCGTCGCTATGCCAGTGCGGTGTCTGCTCGCCGTTATAGATACGCCCCGTGATGATCGGCCGGTCTGCGTCGCCATCAAGAAAGGTAATGATCACTTCCTGGCCGATGCGCGGAACGTGGACGGCGCCCCACCCTTCACCCGCGTTGGGATAACTGACACGTACCCAGCAGGATGCCTTTTCATCACCGGGATTGAGTCGGTCCCAGTGAAAGCGAACTTTCACCCGGTTCAGGTTATCGGTATAAATTTCTTCATCGGCTGGACCGACGACGGTCGCCGTCTGCGCGTGCATCGACGGCTTGGCGTGGGCAAAAGGACTACGGTATTCGACGGTGCGCCGTTGCACCTCGAAACGATTGAAACAGTGGCCGGTGCGGCTATTTTCTGCAATGCCGTCGTCCTCGGGGCCAGGCAGCCCCGCATCTGCCGCAAACTTGAGCAACTGGCCTTTCAGGCTGCCCGAAAACGCTTTCTGTGTTTTCGAGAGAGGCAGATTGTTTTCGATAGCCCATTCGACGTTCAGGACAACGAACTGACGCGCTTCATCGGCGACCTCATCGTGGGCCGGGTGGTCGGTGAGCGTGAACCAGCGCCCCACCGGCAAATGGCGAACGCCTGATGTGCCGAAAAACCGCTTGGCGCGCGACTCCCATTCCTGCACGCGCACGCGGGACTGGTCAGTCCCATGCTCGACACCCGAGTTCGTATAGGCGCCGGTATATTCATAGACTTCCAACTGCGATGGAATGCCTCCTTGATCCGGGAGAATCTGCATGCCGGTTTCGCTGATGTTGCGCGGCGCCTTGTAATCGAAGGTTTTCGTTAAAAGCTGGCTGTTCAGCAGCGTTCGGGTCGTGCCCCACTGAACAATTTTGTCGATTTCGTCGGTCGGACCGGCGCGATGGAAGGCCATCTCTTCAGGCTGGCGCGGCTTCAGATTTCCCACGGAATCGGTGATAACCCATTGGTGGCCACTACCGTCAGACGCCTGCTCGGCGTACGCATACCAGCCTTCGCTCTCCATCATGCGCATGACGAAGTGCCAGTCGGTTTCATACTGCGTGCAATAAGAATGGGGGCGCGGCGGCTGGGTCAGTTCGAACCGGAATCGGCCTTGGCACTGAGGATGGCCATTCAAGACGTCGGCGATGATGTCCTCGGCATTTTTGTCCTGCCAAATGCGCGCGTCCTTGCGGAATTTAAGAAAGTGAATGCAGCCCGCAAATCCGATTTGATACGCAGTCAGTTCCCCATCACTGCCCAATTTTTTGGCCGTGTGTACATATCCATGTACGGGTAAATAACTGGCGTCGGTCTGCAGTATCCAGAGGGTGACTTCTTGAGCGATCAACTGCTTGAGTTCGATGTCGGCCTCCAGCGAGCACAGGTCAACCGTGTAGTCGAATCCTTCGCTGATGCGGTCGATCCCATGTGCTCGCTGTGGCAGCAAGGTATCCGATCCAAGTGAAGTGTCCAGCTTCAGCAGCCGTCTTTCCTGACCAATTTTCCCAAACAAGGCACCTGTCAGCTGATTGATTTCACTCATCGGATCCGCCCCCACTCCTGCTCAATGCGTTAACACATGGTCGACAATGATACCCTTTCGCTTAATACTTTCAGAAAGAAACGTGTCTTTTAGTAACAATATTTTTCGAATATTCACAAATTTTCACGCCCGCGCGACCTTAACGGCGATCCATTTACTTGGCTTGACGTCCACAGGCGCATCTCGGTTAGCATCAGAACATTGTAAATATATAAACGTTCGTCCACATTGTGCCATTCTTGCATCAGTTTTCGACCCGATCGCAGGGAAAACTTGTTGAACAGCCATCGGAGCCAAGAAGAAACAAAAAATTTCTCCGCCCATTTAATGAGCAGTTCATTTATTTTCGGCAAAAGATCTGCACAGATGCTTTAACGCCCACGCATCTGCTGTTATCCCGCATAAAAGCGCGGCTCACCCAGCCCGCGGAAATGGCGGATAATTGCCGCCATGCCTACTCCTGCGAAGCCTCTCCCCTGTCCTTGCGGCGGCCCATCGATCATGCGCTGCTGCGGCCCCTTCATCGCCGGCGCGGAACTGCCGCCGACGGCCGAGGCGTTGATGCGTTCCCGCTACACGGCCTTCGTCATGCGGGACGAAGCCTACCTGCGCGCGACCTGGCACCCCAGCACGTTGCCGGCGGAACCCATCATCGACCAAAACCAGAAGGTGCAGTGGCTCGGACTTGAGATAAAATCTGCTTTACGTTTACGTCAACGTAAAGCAGACCTGCCGGAACAACCCAACGAAGACACCGTCGAATTCGTCGCCCGCTTCAAGGTCCATGGCCGCGCCCACCGGTTGCATGAAGTCAGCCGGTTCCTGCGCGAGCCGGACCCTGCCGTGGGTGGCAAGATGCGGTGGTTCTATGTGGACGGCAGTTTCCCTGAATAAAACCGCGCCACAAGCCGCGACCCAGCAGGAGACAGGATCCGATGCCCCAGATCGACACGAAACTCAACCCGCGCAGCGAAGATTTCAAAGCCAACGCCGCCGCCATGCAAACCCTCGTCGACGACTTGCGCGCCAAGGTGGCGCAGGTCGCCAAGGGGGGCGGCGAGGCCGCGTGCGCCAAGCATGTCGCGCGCGGCAAGCTGCTGCCGCGCGAGCGCGTGCAGATGCTGCTCGATCCGGGCACCCCGTTCCTCGAATTCTCCCAGATGGCCGCGTACGCCATGTACGACGATGCGGCGCCCGCCGCCGGCATCATCACGGGCATCGGCCGCGTGGCGGGCCAGGAATGCGTGATCGTCTGTAACGACGCCACCGTCAAGGGCGGCACGTACTACCCGATGACGGTCAAAAAACACCTGCGCGCGCAGGAGATCGCCGAGCAGAACAACCTGCCCTGCATCTACCTCGTCGACTCGGGCGGCGCCAACCTGCCGAACCAGGACGACGTGTTCCCCGACCGCGACCACTTCGGCCGCATCTTCTATAACCAGGCCAACCTGTCCGCGAAAGGCATCCCGCAGATCGCCGTCGTGATGGGCTCCTGCACGGCGGGCGGCGCGTACGTGCCGGCGATGAGCGACGAATCCATCATCGTCAAGGAACAGGGCACGATCTTCCTGGGCGGCCCGCCGCTCGTGAAGGCGGCGACGGGTGAAGTCGTCACGGCCGAGGACCTCGGCGGCGGCGACGTGCACACGCGTTTGTCCGGCGTGGCCGACCACCTCGCGCAGGACGACACGCACGCGCTGGCGCTCGCGCGCACGATCGTCTCGAACCTGAACCGCACCAAGCCCCAGCAGGGCGCGCTGCGCGAAGCGGCGGAGCCCAAGTACGCGCCGGAAGAGCTGTACGGCGTCATTCCTGTCGACACCCGTAAACCGTTCGACGTGCGCGAAGTCATCGCGCGCATCGTCGACGGTAGCGAGTTCGACGAATTCAAGGCCCGCTACGGCACGACGCTCGTCTGCGGCTTCGCCCACATCTTCGGCATGAAGGTCGGGATCATCGCCAACAACGGCATCCTGTTCTCGGAATCCGCACTGAAGGGCACGCACTTCATCGAGCTGTGCTGCCAGAGAAAAATCCCGCTCGTCTTCCTGCAGAACATCACCGGCTTCATGGTCGGCCGCAAATACGAAAACGAAGGCATTGCCCGCAACGGCGCGAAGATGGTCACCGCGGTCGCGACGGCGTCGGTGCCCAAGTTCACCGTGATCATCGGCGGCTCGTTCGGCGCCGGCAACTACGGCATGTGCGGCCGCGCGTTCTCGCCGCGCTTCCTGTGGATGTGGCCCAATGCGCGCATTTCCGTGATGGGCGGCGACCAGGCGGCATCGGTGCTGGCGACCGTCAAGCGCGACGGCATCGAGGCCCGCGGCGGGCAGTGGAGTGCGGACGAGGAAGCCGCGTTCAAGCAGCCGATCAAGGAACAGTACGAGCACCAGGGCCACCCGTATTACGCCACCGCGCGCCTGTGGGACGACGGCGTGATCGACCCGGCCGATACACGCATGGTGCTGGGCCTGGGCTTGTCAAGCGCGCTGAACGCGCCGATCCCGGACACGAAGTTCGGCGTGTTCCGCATGTGAGGAGACGAGACATGGACTACCAGACCCTCACCGTCACCATTACCGACCGCATCGGCCACGTCACGCTGAACCGCCCCGACCTGCGCAACGCGTTCAACGAACAAAGCATCGCGGAGCTGGCCCTCGCGTTCGACGAGCTGGGCCGCAATGAGCTCGTGCGCGCCATCGTGCTCGGCGCGACCGGCGCCGCGTTCTGCGCCGGCGCGGACCTGAACTGGATGAAGAAGATGGCCGGTTATTCGGACAGCGAAAACCGCGCCGACGCCATGCGCCTCGCCGACATGCTGCGCACCATTTATGTCTGCCCGAAGCCCGTCGTGGCGAAAGTCCAGGGCGATTGCTACGCCGGCGGCATGGGCCTCGTGGCCGCGTGCGATATCGCCATCAGCGTCGACACGGCCAATTTCTGCCTGTCCGAAGTCAAACTCGGACTGATCCCGGCGACGATCTCGCCGTACGTGATCAAGGCGATGGGCGAGCAGGCCGCACGCCGTTACTTCCTCACCGCCGAACGCTTCGATGCGAAGGAAGCCCACCGCATCGGCTTCGTGCACGAGATCGTCCCCGCCGCGGACCTCGACACGAAGGTGGCCGGCATCGTGCAGGCACTGGCCAACAACAGCCCGAACGCCGTGCGCGAAGCGAAGACGCTCGTGCGCGAGATCGCGGGCGAACCGGTCACGGAAGCGCTGCTGGAAGACACGGCGAACCGCATCGCGGGCATCCGCGCGTCGCTCGAAGGGCGCGAGGGCGTCGCCTCATTTCTCGAAAAACGCCGGCCTTCATGGCTGGACTAGCTAGACCAAACAGGACGTAGATTGAAACCCACCACCACCTCCTCCGACTGGATCGCGCGCAGCCTGCGCAGCGTCTGGCATCCATGCACGCAAATGCAGCACCACGAAGAGGTGCCGCTGATCGCCGTCAGCCACGCCAAGGGGCCGTGGCTGGTCGACCATGAAGGCCGGCGCTACCTGGACGGCATCAGTTCGTGGTGGGTCAACCTGTTCGGCCACGCCAACCCGCGCATCAACGCCGCGTTGAAGGACCAGCTGGACAAGCTGGAACACGCGATGCTCGCAGGCTTTACGCATGAACCGGTGATCGAGCTGTCCGAACAACTGGCCGCACTGACGGGCCAGCAGCTGGGTCACGCGTTCTACGCATCCGATGGCGCATCGGCCGTCGAGATCGCGCTGAAAATGAGCTTCCATTACTGGCGCAACGCGGGCTATGTGGACAAGCAGGAATTCGTCTGCCTGCAGGGCTCCTACCACGGCGAGACCGTCGGCGCACTGGGCGTGACGGACGTCGCGCTGTTCAAGGATGCGTACGGCCCGCTGCTGCGCGCCGCGCGGACCGTGTCGTCGCCCGATGCGCGCAACGCCGTCGACGGCGAGTCCGCGCAGGACGTCGCGCTGCGTGCGGCGAAGGATGTCGAGGCGCTGTTCGCGGAACGGGCCGACCACATCGCCGCCATCATCGTCGAACCGCTCGTGCAGTGCGCGACCGGCATGGCGATGCACGATCCGCTGTATTTGCAGCGCCTGCGCGAGCTGTGCGACAAGTACCACGTGCACCTGATCGCCGACGAAATCGCGGTCGGCTGCGGCCGCACCGGCACGTTCTTCGCATGCGAACAGGCGGCGATCTGGCCGGACTTCATGTGCCTGTCGAAGGGCATCAGCGGCGGCTATCTGCCGCTGTCGCTCGTCCTCACCACCGACAAGGTCTATGAGGCGTTCTACAGCGAGGACATCACGCGCGGCTTCCTGCACTCGCACTCGTACACGGGCAACGCACTGGCCTGCCGCGCCGCGCTGGCCACGCTGCAGATCTTCCAGGACGACGATGTGTTGAACAAGAACCGCGAAACGGCCACGCGCCTGATGCTGGAACTGGCGCCGCTGCTGGACCACAAGCGCGTGACGAACTTCCGCCAGCGCGGCATGATCCTCGCGTTCGATGCGGTCGAGCCGGACACGCAGCGCGCGTCGACCTTCGCGCGCCGCTTCTTCACGAGCGCCGTGGAAAACGAGCTTTTATTGCGTCCCATCGGCCGCACCGTGTACCTGATGCCGCCGTACGTGCTGGACGAAGAAGAAATCGTGGGCCTCGCCGCGCGCACGCGCAAGGTGTTCGAAGAAGTGATCGCGGAATGATGACGAACCTGATCGACAACGTCCGCGCCCAACTGGACGAGCTGGCAAGCCGCAGCCTGACCCGCCACCGGCGCACGGCGGAGACGCCCTGCGCGCCGCGCCAGGTCGTCGACGGCCGGGACATGCTCGCGTTCTGCAGCAACGATTACCTGGGCCTCGCCGCGCACCCGCGCGTCGTGGAAGCGCTGCGCGAGGGCGCGCGCCTGTATGGCGCCGGCAGCGGCGCGTCGCACCTCGTATCGGGCCACAGCCGCGCGCACGCGCTGCTGGAAGAGCGACTCGCCGCGTTCGAAGCGCCGCATCTGGAATCCGCGCGCGCGCTGTATTTCTGCACCGGCTACATGGCGAACCTCGCCGTGCTGACGGGGCTCGGCAGCACGCCCGATGCGATGATCTTTTCGGAAGCGCTGAACCACGCCTCGCTGATCGACGGCGCCCGCCTCGCGCGCGCGGGCGTGACCGTGTACCCGCACGGTGACGTGGCCGTGCTGGGAGAGAAACTGGCGGCGAGCGCAGCGTCCGTTAAAATCGTCGTGACGGACAGCGTGTTCAGCATGGACGGCGATCTCGCCCCGCTGCCGCAACTGCTCGCGCTGTGCGAGCGCCACGGCGCGTGGCTCGTCGTCGACGATGCGCACGGCTTCGGCGTGCTGGGAGATAACGGCCGCGGCGCGCTGGAGCATTTTGGCCTGCGTTCGCCGCACCTCGTCTACATCGGCACGCTGGGCAAGGCGGCTGGCGTCGGCGGCGCGTTCATCGCCGCGCACGAAGACGTGATCGAGCTGATGATCCAGCGCGCGCGCCCGTACATCTACACGACGGCCGCCGCGCCCGCGCTCGCGCACGCGCTGCTCGCGAGCGTGGATATCATCGAGGGCGATGAAGGCGAACAACGCCGCGCCGGCCTGCGTGCGCGCATCGCGCAACTGGACGCCGGCCTGCGCCTGGAGCGCTGGCAGCGCCCCGTCTCGACGACGGCGATCCAGCCCATCATCATCGGCGCCAACGACGAGGCGATGGCCGCCGCGGCCCGCCTGCACGAGCAGGGGCTGTGGGTGCCGGCGATCCGTCCGCCGACCGTGGCGGTGGGGACGGCGCGCCTGCGCGTCACGCTGTCCGCCGCGCATACCGAACAAGACGTCGCGCAGTTGATTACTGCGCTCAACCAGCTGGAAAGGACCTCGGCATGAGTCTGAACGAGCCCGAACAATCCGTCGGCATGGCCGAACCGGCCGCGATGCCGATCGCCGTCCCCGCGCCACTGGCCGCGGAAGGCGTGCCGACGCGCTTCGCCTGCTTCGTGACGGGCACCGACACGGAGATCGGCAAGACGCTGATCTCCAGCGCCATCCTCCATAAACTCGTGCGCCATGGCGTGCGTGCGTGCGGCATGAAGCCCATCGCGGCCGGTGCCGAGGAACGCGACGGCGAACTGCACAACGACGACGCGGCCATGCTGCGCGCGGCCGGCAACGTGCAGCTGCCGCAGTCGATCACGACGCCCTACATGCTGCGCGAACCGTGCGCCCCGCACATCGCGGCCGCGCTGGAAGGCGTGACCATCGAACCGGTGCCCATCCTGACGGCGTATGCCGAAATCCTGGGCGCGTCCGACGCGACCGTCGTCGAAGGCGTGGGCGGTTTCTGCGTGCCGTTCTCGGAAGACTTCGACAGCGCCGATCTGGCCGTACAATTGGGGCTGCCCGTCGTTCTCGTCGTCGGCATGCGCCTGGGCTGCATCAATCATGCTTTACTGACGGCCGAGGCGATCGTCGCGCGCGGCCTCGTGCTCGCGGGCTGGGTCGCCAACCAGGTGGACCCGGACATGCGCTTCGCGATCGACAACATCGCGGAGCTCGAACGCCGCCTGCCCGCCCCGCTGCTCGGCCACGTGCCGCGCCTGGACGAACCGACGGCCGCCAAGGCCTCCACTTACCTCGAACTCGCGAGCCTGCCCGGATGGCCGGCCAAGCGAGCCTGACCAAAACAAGGAATCCGAAATGACCCAAGTCGTTACTCTCCACCCGCCGGTCACGCCGGCCTCCCTGCCGAAAGATGCCACCTGGCCGCTCGCCGACGTGCTCGCGCTGTTCGAACTGCCGCTGCCGGAACTGATGTTCCGCGCGCAGCAGGCGCACCGCGCCAACTTCCCCGACGGCGACGTCGAACTCGCGACCCTGCTGTCGATCAAGACCGGCGGCTGCGAGGAAGACTGCGGCTACTGCCCGCAGGCCGCGCGCTACGACACCGGCGTCGAGGCGAAGAAGATCCTCGACCTCGACACCGTGCTGGACGCCGCGCGTGAAGCGAAGGCCAAGGGCGCGACCCGTTTCTGCATGGGCGCCGCGTGGCGCAGCCCGAAAGAGCGCGACATGGAGAAAGTGGAAGCCATGGTGCGCGGCGTGAAAGCGCTGGGCATGGAAACCTGCGCGACCCTCGGCATGCTGGAAGAAGGCCAGGCCGAGCAACTGAAGCAGGCGGGCCTGGACTACTACAACCACAACATCGACACCTCGCCGGACTTCTACGGCGACGTGATCTCCACGCGCGAATACCGCGACCGCCTCGACACGCTGGGCCGCGTCCGCACGGCCGGTTTGAAGATCTGCTGCGGCGGCATCGTGGGCATGGGCGAGACGCGTGCCCAGCGCGCGGGCCTGATCGCGCAGCTGGCCAACATGAACCCGTATCCGGAATCGGTGCCCATCAACCACCTGGTGCAGGTGGAAGGCACGCCGATGCACGGGCTGCCGCCGCTGGACCCGATCGAATTCGTGCGCACGATCGCCGTCGCGCGCATCACGATGCCGAAGGCGCGCGTGCGTCTGTCGGCCGGCCGGCGCGAGCTGGGCGAAGCCGTGCAGGCGATGTGCTTCATGTCCGGTGCGAACTCGATCTTCTACGGCGACAAGCTGCTCACCACGGACAATCCGGAAGCGGACGACGACCGCAAGCTGCTGGAAAAGCTGGGCCTGAAAACGCGCTCGGCGATGCTGGAATCGGTGCAGAAGGAAAGCTGCGGTTGCTGAAGCTTCCGCGTGGGCACGGGGGGTGCCTACCCTACGTACGCGCCGAATTCGTAGGGTGGGCACCCCGTGCCCACCCCCCGCAAACGCTGTCGGCCACGAGCCAGGTTTTATCGAACGTAATCCGGCCACAAGCCGATCCCACAACACATAAAACAGACGAGACACCATGTTCACGAAGATCCTCATCGCCAACCGTGGCGAAATCGCCTGCCGGGTCGCCGCCACCGCGCGCCGCCTCGGCATCAAGACCGTTGCCGTCTATTCGGAGGCCGACGCCGGCGCGAAACACGTGGCGGTCTGCGATGAAGCGATCCTGCTCGGCCCCGCCGCCGCCAGGGACAGCTATCTGCGCGGCGACAAGATCATCGCCGCGGCGCTGGCCACCGGCGCGCAGGCGATCCACCCGGGCTACGGCTTCCTGTCCGAGAACGCCGAATTCGCGGAAGCCTGCGCGGCAGCGGGTCTCGTGTTCATCGGCCCGCCGGGATCGTCGATGCGCGCGATGGGATCGAAATCCGCCGCCAAGCAGTTGATGGAAGGCGCGGGCGTGCCGCTCGTGCCGGGCTACCACGGCGATGCGCAGGACCCGGAACTGCTGCAATCGGAAGCGAACCGCATCGGCTACCCGGTGCTGCTGAAAGCCAGCGCGGGCGGCGGCGGCAAGGGCATGCGCGTCGTCGAACGGTCGGAGGATTTCCAGGCCGCGCTCGCGTCGTGCAAGCGCGAAGCCATTTCGTCGTTCGGCGACGACAAGGTGCTCGTCGAAAAATACCTTACGCGCCCGCGCCACATCGAGATCCAGGTGTTCGCGGACACGCACGGCAACTGCGTCTATCTGCACGAGCGCGACTGCTCCGTGCAGCGGCGTCACCAGAAGGTGCTGGAAGAAGCGCCGGCGCCTGGCATGCCGCCCGAGCGCCGCGCCGCGATGGGCGAAGCAGCCGTCGCGGCGGCACGTGCCGTGGGCTATGTGGGCGCGGGCACCGTCGAATTCATCGCCAACCAGGACGGCTCGTTCTACTTCATGGAGATGAACACGCGCCTGCAGGTCGAGCACCCCGTCACCGAGATGATCACGGGGACGGACCTCGTCGAATGGCAGCTGCGCGTGGCCGCCGGCCAGCCGCTGCCGAAGCAGCAGCATGAGCTCGCGATCCACGGCCACGCGATCGAGGCGCGCGTGTACGCGGAGAATCCGGAAAAGGGCTTCCTGCCCTCGATTGGGACACTCCTCTGCATGGACACCCCAGGCCACGTCGCGTTCGAACTGGGCGACGTGCGCATCGATTCCGGCGTGCGCGCGGGCGATGCCATCTCTCCGTTCTACGATCCGATGATCGCGAAGCTGATCGTGTGGGGCGCGGACCGCGCGCAGGCGCTGGCGCGCATGGCGCGGGCGCTGTCCGAATTCCACATCGTCGGCCTCGCGACCAATATCGCCTTCCTGAAACGCCTCGTCGAAGGCGATGCCTTTGCGCACGCCGACCTGGACACGGGCCTAATCGAGCGAAACACGGCGACGCTGTTCCCGCCGGCGGGACCGGCGCCGTTGTCCGCGCTGGCGCTGGCGGCCGTGGCCCTCGTCGCGGCGGAAACATCGACGAACGGCAACCCGGCCGACCCGTGGACCAGCACCCACGGCTGGCGCATGAACGGCACGTATCGCCGCCGGCTGGCGTTCGGCGACGAGTACGCGGCCACGACCCAGGCCAAGGTCTATGCCATCGACATGGCCTATCATGCGCATGGCTGGACGCTCGAAGCGGACGGCAAGGCCCATCCGCTGGCGCTTGTCTCGCAGCATGACGGCCGCTACGCGATCCGCCTGGACGGCCAGGCCATCCAGGGCACGGTGCGGCGCGACGGCGAAACGCTGCACGTGTTCACGGGCGGCCTGCACCACGTGCTGGATTGGCACGACCCGCTCGCGCATGCCGGCGAGCACGAGACGGCGGACGGCCGCCTCACGGCGCCGATGCCGGGCAAGGTGGTGGCCGTGATCGCGTCCAGCGGACAGCTCGTCAAGAAGGGCGAGCCGCTCGTGATCATGGAAGCGATGAAGATGGAACACACGATTGCCGCACCGAGCGACGGCCTGGTCGAGGAAGTGCTGTACCAGGTCGGCGACCAGGTCGCGGATGGGGCACCGCTGCTGGCGTTTAAAGCGGCAGCGTGACGTTTTGGTGGGCGGAGGCCGCCCACCCTACGGCAGCACGACCGTAGGGTGGGCACCCCGTGCCCACCATGTACCAACGACCAACGAGACAGCAAACGCAATCCATAACAATTATCAGGAGACAAGACATGCGGATACTGCTGTACCGGGGCGACGGCGTCATCGAACCGTGGGCCCGTGATTTTGCCGATGCATTGCCACACGCGGAGACCGTCGTGTGGCGCGAGAACATGTCGCTGGCGTCGCAACCGCCTTGCGACTACGCCGTCGTGTGGGCGCCGACGCCGCAGCTGCTCGACCAGCTGGCCCACGTCAAGGCGATCTTCCTGATGGGTGCCGGCGTGGACGCGCTGCTGAAGTTCGGCGACGCGCTGCCGCACGTCCCCATCGTCCGCCTCGGCGATGCGGGCATGGCCGAGCAGATGGCGGAGTACGTCGCGTATGCAACCTTGCGCTACTTCCGCCGCTTCGACGACTACGAACAGCAGGCGCGCCAGGGCATCTGGAACCCGCTGGAAACGCGCCGCCGCAAGGCCGACTTCACGGTCGGCGTACTGGGCCTCGGCAAGCTCGGGATGCCCGTGCTGCGCACCTTGCGCCAGCTCGGCTTTCCCGTGCGCGGCTGGAGCCGGTCGCCGAAGGACGTGCCGGGCGTGCCATGCTTTGCCGGCATGGACGAACTGGGCGACTTCCTGTCCGGCACGCAGGTCCTCGTCTGCATGCTGCCGCTCACGCCCGAGACGACGAACCTGCTCGACCGCGCGCACCTGTCGCAACTGCCCGAAGGCGCCTACGTGATCAACGTGGCGCGCGGCGCGCTGCTGGCCGAGCCGGACCTGCTGGCGCTGATCCGCGCCGGCCACATCGCGGGCGCCACGCTGGACGTGTTCCGCAACGAACCGCTGCCGGCCCCGCATCCGTTCTGGAACGAACCGCGCATCACCATCACGCCGCACATCTCCGCGCTCACCCTGCGCGAAGAAGCCGTACGCCAGATCGCCGCCAAGATCGGCAAGCTGGAACGGGGCGAGGCCATCGACGACATCGTCGACCGCGCCCGCGGCTATTAGGAAACCACCATGCACAACCAACTGCCGAAGCACGTCAAGATCGTCGAAGTCGGCCCGCGCGACGGGCTGCAGAACGAAAAGGAAGCGGTGTCCGCCGCGGTCAAGATCGAACTGGTCGACCGCCTGTCGCGCGCCGGTTTCGCCAATATCGAGGCGGCGTCGTTCGTCTCGCCCAAGTGGGTGCCGCAGATGGCGACGAGTGCCGAGGTCATGGCCGGCATCGCGCGCCGTCCCGGCACGCTGTATTCCGCGCTGACGCCGAACATGCAGGGCTTCGAGGCAGCGCTGGCGGCGCAGGCCGACGAAGTCGTGATCTTCGGTTCCGCGTCGGAAGCGTTCTCGCAGCGGAACATCAACTGCTCGATCGCGGAATCCATCGCGCGCTTCGAGCCTGTCGCCAAGGCGGCGAAGGACAACGGCCTGCGCCTGCGCGGCAGCATCAGCTGCGCGTTCGGCTGCCCGTACCAGGGAGAAGTGCCGCTGGATGCGGTCGCGGACGTCGTGGGCCGCATGCGCGACCTGGGCTGCGACGAGATCGACATCGCCGACACGATCGGCGTCTCGACCCCGCGCAAGACACAGGCCGTGATGGAGACGGCGGCGCGCGCCTTCGCGCTGGACCGCATCTCCGGCCACTTCCACGACACCTACGGCCAGGCGCTCGCCAACATCTATGCCAGCCTGGAACTGGGCGTCACGATCTTCCACTCGTCCGTGTCGGGCCTGGGCGGCTGCCCGTATGCGAAGGGCGCGACGGGCAACGTGGCGACCGAGGACGTGGTCTACATGCTGAACGGGCTGGGGATCGAGACGGGCATAGCCCTCGATGTCGTCGTGGAGGCGGGCGCGTTCATTTCGCAGCATCTCGGCCGCAAGGGCGCGAGCCGGGCCGGCAATGCATTGTTGGCGAAGAGAACCTTGTAACAAATGAAAAAGGCCGACGATCTCTCGTCGGCCTCTTGCTATACTGGTCGGAGTACAAGGATTCGAACCTTGGACCCTCTGGTCCCAAACCAGATGCGCTACCGGGCTGCGCTACACTCCGAAGACAGCCATCATACCGTCCGGGTACTGTCCAGGTCAAGGAAAGCCCGTGAATCCGTGGTTTTCCGTACAGGTGAAGACGTGACGTTTGCAATCGACAACATCGACGGCGCCCTCCCCGACCGCAAACAGGTCAACCGCGTCGCGGCCGGCATTGCGCTGTCGGTACTCGCGCACGCGCTGCTGCTCGCGTTCTATCGCCAGCCTGCCACGACCTTGCCCGCCACGCCGCCGGAACGGCTCACGATCCGCCTGCAAGCCGCGCCACCGCCACCGCCCGTGCAAGTGAAACCGGCCGAGGAGCCGCCGAAACCGATCCCGCGCGCGCAGCCGCCCGCAAGGAAAACCCGCCCTGTGATCGCCGTGCCGGTGGAAAAACGCCAGTCGACCGAGGAAACCTATGCCGTGAAACCGGCACCGGACACGCCCGCGCCGCAACCGGAACCCGCGACGACGACGCGGCATTTCGACATCGACGCGGCGCGCAGCCTGGCGCGCGGCATGGCCACGAAGCTGGCCAACGAACCCGATCCGGACAAGGTGGGCACGGCGCTCGAACGCCTGCCGAAACCGGCGCTGCAAACGGAAAGCAAGTTCGAACGGGCGATCAAGCAGGCCAAGCGGCCGGATTGCAAGGATGGCGTGCCCGGGGGCTTGCTGGCGCCGATCTTCCTGGCGATGGACAAGAAGGATAGTGGGTGTAAATGGTAGGCGAACCGCACAAGTGACAGCATCGCTAAACCAGGCACGTCATTCCCGCGCAGGCGGGAATCCATACTGAACCACCAAAGCCGTGACGTTGAAATTACTGCGGCATCTTTGAAGTCTGACTTCGGATAGTCCGCATGGGTTCCCGCTTTCTCGGGAACGACGTTTGTTAGCCCTTGATCTGCAACGCCCGCTCGTACAACGCGTTCTTCTTCTTTCCGGTAATCTGCGCCGCCAGCGCGGCCGCCTGTTTCACCGAACACTCTTCCAGCAGGATGCGCAGCACGCGCTCCGCTTCGGCGTCGCCTTCATCGTCCTCCGTCTGCGCACCTTCGACCAGCACGACGAATTCGCCGCGCTCGCGGTTCGCGTCGGCCTTCACCCACGCGAGTGCCTCGCTCAGCGGGCAGCGGTGGATTTCCTCGAACAATTTCGTCAGCTCGCGTGCAAAGACCACCTGGCGCGTCGGCTCGAATGCGGCGACGAGAGATTCCACACAGTCCGTGATGCGATGCGGTGCCTCATAGAACACGAGCGTCGCCGGCACGGCCTTGAGCGTGGCCAGTTCCGCTTCGCGCTGCTTCGTCTTCGCGGGCAGGAAGCCGACAAAATAGAAGCGGTCGTTCACGAGGCCACTCGCCGACAGCGCCGCGATGGCCGCCGACGGGCCGGGCACGGGCACGACGTGCAGGCCGGCGTCGCGCACCGCGTCGACGATGCGCGCGCCCGGGTCGGACACGGCCGGCGTGCCCGCATCCGACACGAGCGCCACGCGCTCGCCCGCGCGCAGGCGCGTGGCGATCTTCTCGGCGACCTCGCGTTCGTTGTGCTGGTGCGCGGCGATCATCGGCTTGTTCAGGCCGAAGCGCGTGAGCAATGCGCCGGTCTTGCGCGTGTCCTCGCAGGCGACGACGTCGGCCAGCAGCAGCACGTGCAGCGCGCGCAGCGTGATGTCGGTGACGTTGCCGATGGGTGTGGCCACCACGTAAAGCGTTGCGGTAGGATAGGACTGCTGGGCGGCCTCGCCCATGACGGGCAGTTGGGCGATCTGGCTGGACTGGGTTTCTGTCATGTTGGGGATACGGATGAAGATTCTCGAGGCACTGTGCGCCCGGCTGGCCTGGCTGCTCATCATGATGAGTGTCGGTGGCCACGCTCTTGCCGGCACGCCATGTGCCGGGCCGCAGCGATTGTGCGCGTCCGTGGACACTAACACAAGTGCGCACGCGCCCCTTCTCGCGATGCTGGATCCCGCCATCCAGCCGCGCCCTGCCCGGCCGCCACCGAACGAACCGGCGCCGCCGCCGCCGGCATCAAGCCCGCCCATCCGCATCGCCCTGCTGCTGCCGATGCGATCCAGCACGCTGGCAACGGCCGCCGAGGCGGTTCGCGCCGGCTTCATGGCGAGCATGGAACGGGACGGCACCGGCTTCAAGGCCGAGGTCGTCTCGACGGGCGATGCGCCGCGCGACGTGCTCGACGCGTACGCGCGCGCGGCGGTGGCCAGCGACATCATCGTCGGTCCGCTCGCGCGTTCCGCCGTGGCGGCACTGGCCGACAGCGATGCCGTCCCGCGGCCGACCGTCGTGCTGAGCGTGCCGGAAGGCCGGACGAGTGTGCCGCGCGGGATGCTCGTGGCAGGGCTGTCGATCGAGGACGAGGCGCGCCAGGTGGCGGAATGGGCCGCGCGCGAGCATCCGCACGGCCGCGCGCTGATCCTTACGGGCGGCGCGGCCTGGGCGCAGCGGGCGGCCGGCGCGTTCGAGGCGCGCTGGGCCCAGCTGGGCCACACGAACCAGCGCTTCGCGGTGCCGTCCGGCGAAGGAGGCAAGGCGGCCATCGGGGAACTGAAGCAGAAACTGGAGATCGACCCGCCCGACCTGCTGTTCGCCGCACTCGACAGCGCGGCGCTGCGCCCCGTGCGCGCGCTGGCCGCCGCGATCCCCTGCTATGGCGGCGGCCCGGCGAATCCGGGGCGGTCGACGGTGCCGGATGCGCCGGGCCTCGACGGCGTACGCCTCCTCGACCTGCCGTGGATCGTGCTGCCCGACCACCCGGCCGTGATGGTCTACCCGCGCCCGCTGGATACGGAACAGCCGCTCGACATGGACCGTTTATATGCCCTCGGCATCGACGCCTTCCGCGTCGCGCGCGAACTGGCACTGCGGGACGGCGCGCCGTTCAACATCGATGGCGTCACGGGTCGGCTCGACGTGGTCGCCGGCCCCGGCGGGCAATTGCAGCTGCAGCGGGTCGAGGCGGCCGTCGTCGTCCGCGGCGGCGCATTCGACCCCGTCAAGGGCCGCTGACATGTGGCCGACCCGGCTGTCGCGCAAGCAGGAGCAGGGACGCGCGTGGGAAAACGTGGCCCTGGCCCATCTCGAACGCCACGGCCTCGTGCTGGTGGAAGCGAATTTCCAGTGCAAGCTGGGAGAAATCGACCTGATCCTGCGCGACGGTGCCACGCTCGTGTTCGTCGAAGTGCGCCAGCGCGCGGCCGGGGCCCCGGTCAGCGCGGCGGAAAGCATCAGTCCGGCGAAAATCCGCCGCATCATCCGCGCTGCCCAGTTTTATCTACAACGCTTCAATCGCCTGCCGCCCTGCCGCATCGACGTCGTCGCCATCGATGGCAACCATGTCGAATGGATAAGGAACGCCGTTGAGACAAGCGTTTAAAAACCTGCTGCCGCTCGCGACGGTTTTGAAAGGCCTGGAAGTGTAAGCATTTTTTGCTGGCCTTGATCGCCGGGCATTGCCACTGCACTATAATCTTTGACCATGAATACTCAACGCATCCTCGCCCACTTCCAGGAAAGCGCCGAACTCAAGATGAAGTCGGCGAATCTCCTTGCACAACCGATTTCTCAAGCGATTGAGCTGATGTTCAATGCGCTTTCCAACGGCAACAAAATCCTCTCTTGCGGCAACGGCGGCTCGGCCGGCGACTCGCAGCACTTCGCCGCCGAACTGGTCGGCCGCTTCGAGCGCGAGCGCTTCCCGCTGCCGGCGATCGCGCTCACCACCGATACGTCGATCATCACGGCCGTCGGCAACGACTACAGTTTCAACGAAATCTTCAGCAAGCAGGTACAGGCGTTCGGCCAGGCCGGCGACATCCTGCTGGCGATTTCCACGTCGGGCAATTCGGGCAACGTGCTGGCCGCCGTCGAGGCCGCGCTGGAACGCGAGATGCGCGTCGTCGCCCTGACCGGCAAGGACGGCGGCAAGATCGCGCAAATGCTGACCGACGCCGACGTCCACATCAACGTGCCGCATTCCCGCACCGCCCGCATCCAGGAAGTGCACCTGGTCGCGATCCACAGTATCTGCGACGGTCTCGACGTCGCCCTGTTCGGAGAAGAAGATGCAAATTAACGCCGACGCCGTGCTGCGTCCCCTGTCGAAGGCCGTGCTGTGCGTGGCCCTGCTGTCGTCCCTGCAAGGCTGCGTCGCCGTCGTGGCTGCCGGCGCCGTCGGCGGTGCCGTCGCGACGGCCGACCGCCGCACGCTGGGCGCGCAGACCGAGGACAAGGGCATCGAACTGAAAGCCGCTGCCCGGATGGGCAACATCGTCGGCGATGCCGGCCACGTCAACATCAACAGCTACAACCGCAAGGTGCTGCTGACCGGCGAGGTGAAGGACGAGGCGATGAAGCGTGCGGTCGAGAACGAAGTGCGCGGCATCACCAATGTCGATAACGTCATCAACGAACTGCAGATCGCCGGCCCGTCCAGCTACACGTCGCGCGCCAGCGATGCCCTCATCACCAGCAAGGTCAAGCTCAGCCTCGCGGACAAGAAGACCGTGTCGGCCACCTCGTTCCAGGTCGTGACGGAAGGCGGCACCGTGTACCTGATGGGTCTCGTGACCCAGCGCGAAGGCAATATCGCCGCCGATGTTGCCCAGGGCGTGTCGGGCGTCATGCGCGTGGTTAAAATGTTCGAGTACATCAGCGAAGAAGACCTGCGCTCGATGTCGCCACCGCAACAGCAGCAACCCGAGCCGCGGGGCACGTCGTAACACACCGGATGATGGGGATGAGACCATGACCACCTCACAACGCACCTGGATCAAGCCGGCCGCCATCGGCGCGGCCGTGCTGGCGATCGCCGGGATCGGTTACGCCACGTTCAGCCAGCAGCAGCAGGCGCCCGACGTCACGTTCATCACCATCGCCGGCCAGAAGATCAGCTCGCAGGACTTGCGCGGCAAGGTCGTCATGGTCAATTTCTGGGCAACGTCGTGCGCCACCTGCGTGAAAGAAATGCCGCAGATGGTCGAGACGTACAACAAGTTCAAGCAGGACGGCCTGGAATTCGTCGCCGTGGCGATGAGCTACGATCCGCCGAACTATGTCTTGAACTACGCCGAGACGCGCAAGCTGCCGTTCAAGGTGGCCCTCGATTCCGGCGGCGACCTGGCCAAGCAGTTTGGTGACGTCAACATGACGCCGACCACCTTCGTCATCGGCAAGGATGGCAAGATCCTCAAGCGCTACCTGGGCGAGCCGGATTTTGCCTCCTTACATGCGCTGCTACAAAAATCGTTGAAATCGTAGGGTGGGCGGCCCCCGCCCACGCGTAACGCCAACAAACTGCATACGTCGCTACGCCTGACGTTCCCCGCGCACCGCTGACTTCCCGCAAACGCCGAGGTCCTGTTCGGCCCAAGCTTGATGCCGGCAAAGGAGAGGGCGATGCGCAAGCTGATCAAGTATGTGCTCGTTGCGGGCCTGCTGACGGCAGCAGGCTGCAGCAGCGTGGACACCGGCCTGCGCAACACCGTCGTGTTGCATTACCAGCACGTCGCCAACGTCCACCGGATCGATTTCTCCAATCCCGTCGCGCTGCCGAACCGCGCGCCCGTCCAGTTCGTGCTGCCGCTGGATTCGCACGGATTCTGGGCCGTGTTCCTGCTGTGCGCCCTGGACGTCACGGGTGCCAACATTCCGAGTTTTTATTTCGACGCCGACCGCCTGCGCGTGCAATACGGCGACCAGCGCTACGGGCCACTGCGGCCCTACACGCTGCGGCTGGAAGACACGGCCGACATCAACAGCCGCTTCGACACCGGCGTCCTCGCGGATGCGATCGCGGCCGAACTCCAGCGCGGGCCTTCGAGCCAGGTCTTCCGGCACGGCTATTACGCCCAGCTGCATTACCGCTTCGCCATCTACGTGCCGCGCGCGCTGCCCGACTATTCCGGCGACCAGTTACGCCTGCGCTACGAAGGCGGACAGACACTGGCACTGGGCAATGGCTATCCGCCCGCCGACATCGCAAACGCCGGTCCCGGCGGTCCGGGCATTGCCGCGCACTGCCTGCCGTGACAGTGTGCGCCGGCCAGCCGGGCCCGGTGCTAAGATGGCTTTTTGGAGCTCATCAACACATCCATCATGCTGCCGGAAGCCGAACTCGTCGCGCGCCTGTGCCTTGCGGCCCTGCTGGGCGGGGCCATCGGGTTCGAGCGCGAGCGCCTGTCCTGGGCAGCGGGGTTGCGGACCCACATGCTGGTCTGCGTCAGTTCCTGCCTGATCATGATCGTTTCGGCCTATGGCTTCAACGACGTATTGAACCACGAGCATATTTCACTCGACCCGTCGCGCGTGGCGGCCCAGGTGGTGTCCGGCATCGGCTTCCTGGGCGCGGGATCGATCCTGCTGCGCGGCGACGTCGTGCGCGGCCTGACGACGGCGGCCAGCCTGTGGTCGGTGGCGGCCGTCGGCCTGGCGGTGGGCGGTGGCCTGTACGTGGCGGCGGTGGCGGGCACGGCCATCATCCTGTTCATCCTGGCCGCGATGAAACCGCTGGAACAACGCTATTTCTCGTCCAGGCAAAAACGCGAACTGGTGCTGTCGGCCGAGCGGGGCCGGCTCACGCTGCCCGTGCTGGAGAAGGAACTCGGTCCGGTGACGAACCGCATCGGCACGTTCATCGTCCAGCAGAGCGAGGAAACGGGAAACCTCGATGACGTCCTCATCGCGTTCTCGCGCCTGTCCGAGTCGGAATTCAACGCATTGCTCGACCGCCTGCGCGCCATCCCGGGCGTGCACCGGGTCGAAGTGAAGAGTCGCCCCGACCGGCGCACATCGGCGTAAGCTGGCGTCATCGACACCGAATACGACTCAAGTCGAACTAAACATGAGTGAGCGTGTCCAATCGTGATCATGGAAAACACAATGGGCACAGGCGGGGCTGCCAAGCTGCTGGGAATCACGGTCAATTCGCTGCAGCGGTGCGAGCGCCACGACCGGTTTGTCCCGGCCGTCCGCACCACCAACGCCCGGCGCCGCGACGTGCATTGCTTTTCAAGCAGGCCGTGCGGCCTGCACAACTACCGCCGCCAGCTGCGCGCGCCCCCGGAGAGCAGCCATGCTGCTGGCACACCGGATCAGGATTGACGCGACAGCGCCCCAGCGCGACTATTTTGCGCGCGCGGCCGGCACCGCCCGCCGGGTCTGGAACTGGGCCCTCGCCGAGTGGAACCGTCAGGCGGCCCGCGGCCTGCGGCCAAACGCGATGGAGCTCAAGAAGGTGTTCAATCGCATCAAATATTCGGATCCCGACTGGCTCGACGCCGACGGCAAGCCGTGGCTGCGCACGATCCACCGCGACGCGCACGCCCAGCCGTTCGCCAACCTCGCAAAGGCGTGGAGCCGTTACGTCGAGCAGCGCCGCGCCGGCCAGCCGGCGCACGCGCCGCGCTTCAAGAAAAAGGGTCGCTCGGCCGAGAGTTTTTACATCGCAAATGACAAGTTCCGCCTCGAGGGACGCAGCGCCGTGCTGCCGAAGGTGGGCCGCGTCGCGCTGTGCGAAGCGCTGCGCTGGGCCGGCAAGATCATGGGCGCGAGTGTCTCGCGCGAAGCCGGTCACTGGTACCTGGCGGTTCAGGTCGACGTGCCGGACCACCTGGCCCGGCGGCCTCGCACAGGTGACGCCGTCACCGGCGTCGACCTGGGCGTGACCAGCGCGGCCACGCTGTCCAGTGGCGAGAAGATCGCGGCGCCACGGCCATTGAAGGCGGCGCTGCGGCGCCTGCGCATCCGCTCACGCCGGCAGTCGCGCAAGCTCGAGGCGGCCAAGGCCGCGGCCGGGATCGTCGGCCGTATCGGCATGGACACGCGCCTGTCGGCGTCGAAGAACCGGACCAAGGGCGCGCTGGCGCTGGCGCGGCTGCAGGCGCGCATCGCGCGCGTGCGCAGGGATTTCACCCATAAGCTCACGACCCGGCTGTGCCGCGAGAACCAGGCGCTGGCGATCGAAGACCTGAACGTGCGCGGCATGCTGGCCAACGCGCGACTGGCACGCGCGATCGCCGATGTCGGCTTTTACGAATTCCGACGCCAGCTGACGTACAAGTCTGAGCGATACGGTACGCAAATCGTGCTGGCCGACCGCTGGTACCCGTCCAGCAAACTGTGCTCGGAATGTGGTGCCCACAACGGGATGCTGGCGCTGGGCGACCGGGCGTGGACCTGCGCCGGTTGCGGCGCGCGGCACGACCGCGACGTGAACGCGGCCATCAACCTGCAACGGCTCGCCACCGGCGCCTTCGCGGCGCGCACGGCGCTACCCGAGGCGAGCCAGGCGGTAACGCGTGGCACTCCCGCCGGCCTGATGCCGGCGGGAGGCGGGGAAGTCACGCCTGTCAGGTACGAGCACGGTCAGCGAGATGGCTCGGGGCAGGAAGAGTATGCTGTGCACATTTGCACACGTAATCGATAGCAGGCGATCATGGATGCGAGCAATCAACCCTTGACGGTCGAGCAGGCCTACCGCGCCATGCTCGCCTTTCTCGAACGCGAAGTCGACCTGACGGAATCGAGCGACCTGGCCGACCTGCTGGCCGGCTACCGGCTGGATGAAGACGGCCGGACGAGCGATCCAGCCGTGTGGGAAGAGTGGCTGGAAGCCGTCGGGCGGGCCCGGCAGCTGCCGTGAAGCGGCTGCTTACCAGCGCCCCCGTTCCTTTTTGGCCTGCCGCTTGCGCGTCGCCGCATTCTGCTGCTGCAACAGCGCATCGACGCGCTCGGACGCTTCGCGCGCCAAGGTCTGCGCTTCCTCGATGCTGGGGAAGAATTCCGGCATGCGGTAGCCGAGCCAGGCATAGGCCGAGTACATGCGGCACGTGTCCTCGACTTCCTGCAGGTTTTGCCAAAACAATTCCTGCGGATGGGGCTGGAGCTTGCAGACTTTCCGTTTCGCGAGCGATTGCGCCCAGTGCGACCATGCGCTTTCCAGTGTCGGCACCCTGGTCGAAATGGGCACGAGCGACATCGTGAATTTCTCCGCCACGCTCAGGTCCAGCGTATCGAGCCATTCCGCGCGCTCGTTCTGTTCTTCCGTGATGCGCGGATAGAAAAAGCCGTCCGGCACGTCGATGTTGTGCACGAAGCGTTTCAGCAATTTCACCAGCGACGTCTCGCCCGTCACCGACGAGATGCGGTGCAATTGCTCCAGCGACGGGGCGACCGCGAAACCGCTGGCCGGCACGGGCGGGACCTTTTCCTTCATCAACGAGCGCATGACCTCGTGCGTGTCGTCGTCGTAGCCGGCCACGAATCCTTCCTCGTGCACGCCGTAGCGGCCCGCGCGGCCGGCGATCTGCTTGGCGAGCGCGGCCGAGATTTCTTCTTCCTCGACGCCGTTGTACTTGACGGCCGTCGTCATCACGATGCGCTGGATCGGCATGTTCAAGCCCATCGCGAGGGCGTCCGTGCCGACGACGATGTCGGCCTGCCCTTCGCGGAACCGCTCGGCCTGCGCGCGCCGGACTTCCGGAGATAAATTGCCGTAGACGGTCGCGACGGACAGGCCCATTTCCGTGATCATGTCGCGCCACATCAGGACCTCGCGCCGCGAGAACGCGATGACGGCGTCGCCCCGCTTCAGGTTCCTCAGCTTGCGCACGGCGCCGGGTTCCATCGACAGCGGTGCCTTGCGTTTCAGCACGTGGACTTCGAGCGGACACTCCAGGCGCTCGGCCAGCGCCTCGATCGCGCGCCGCGCTTCCGGCGCGCCGACGAGGTACACAGTCGACGCCGGCGCACCGCATACGGCGGCCGTCCACGCGGCGCCGCGGTCGCGGTCGGCCAGCATCTGGATCTCGTCGATGACGGCGACCTGCACAGGCGTCTTCGTGTCGAGCATCTCGACGGTGCTGGCGACGTGCGTCGCGCCTTCGGCCAGGCGGCGTTCCTCGCCCGTGATCAGGCTGACCTTGATGGGTTCGCCATCGGGACCGACGGCGTTCTGCAGGCGCTCGTAGTTTTCCAGCGCCAGCAGACGCAGCGGCGCGAGGTAGACACCGCTGTCGGCTTGCGCCAGGTGCTCCATCGCGCGGTGCGTCTTGCCGGAGTTGGTCGGGCCCAGCAGCGCGATGAAGCGGCGCGCCATCTTGCTCGCGACCTCGAACGACGCCGGATACTCGGCGAGGTTGATGCTTTCCTTGGTGCGCGCGGCGTGGCGCTCTTCCTGCTCGCGCTCGCCGGCGTGCAGCAGGCGCTGGCGGATCCGGTCGAACACGAACTCGGCCGGCTCGGACGTCTCCAGCTCTTCCAGCACGTGCAGGAACAGCATCGGGTCGAAGCCGAACTCGTCGGCCTGGTCGGCAATGTCGCGCACGAATTCTTCGACCTCCTGGTTCAGGTCGTCGACGGCGTCGCGCGTGGCCCGCTCCTCGACGAGCCCGCGCCGCGCGAGCAGATCCATCTTGCGCCATTTGCTGGGCTTGGCCAGCACGCCGCGCGACGGCACGAGGCGGTACTCGACGTGCAGGCCGTCCACGCGCACGGCGCCGGCGAAGCGCAGGAAGACACGGCCTTCCATGCGGACCAGTTCGACGTCGCGAGCGTGCAGCCCGAGCTCGCGTTCGAGGAACGCGTCGTCGTCCTGGGTGTCGTCGGCGGCGGAGGGGAGACGGGGTTGGTGTTCGCTCATGTTTTCAATATAGCGCGGGCGCAGCGGGCGCACCGTGCGGCAGGTGACAAACAAGGTGGGCGGAGGCCGCCCACCCTACGTATCGTTCCCGTAGGGTGGGCGGCCCTCCGCCCACGCGTGATGTATCCGGATTGTTGACGTTACTTACGCAGCGACGCCCGCTTCGTGCGCCTGCTGGTCCGCGTGATACGACGAGCGCACCATCGCGCCGACGGCCGCGTGCACGAAGCCCATCTCGTACGCCTTCTCTTCGAACATTTTAAAAGTGTCGGGGTGCACGTAGCGGCGCACCGGCAGGTGCGAGTTCGACGGGGCCAGGTACTGGCCGATGGTCAGCATGTCGATGTCGTGCGCGCGCATGTCGCGCATGACTTCCAGGATTTCCTCGTCGGTCTCGCCCAGGCCGACCATCAGGCCGGATTTCGTGACGGCGTTCGGGTACATTTTCTTGAAGTCGCGCAGCAGCACCAGCGAATGCTGGTAGTCGGCGCCCGGACGCGCTTCCTTGTACAGGCGCGGCACGGTTTCCAGGTTGTGGTTCATCACGTCCGGCAGGCCGTCGGCGAAGATGTTCAGCGCTTTTTCCAGGCGGCCGCGGAAGTCCGGCACGAGCACTTCGATCTTCGTGTTCGGCGACAGCGCGCGCGTCTTCTGGATGCACTCGACGAAGTGGCCGGCGCCACCGTCACGCAGGTCGTCGCGGTCGACCGACGTGATCACGACGTACGACAGGCGCAGGTCGGCGATCGTCTTGGCGAGATTCCCCGGCTCGTTGACGTCGAGCGGGTCCGGACGGCCGTGGCCGACGTCGCAGAACGGGCAGCGGCGCGTGCACTTGTCGCCCATGATCATGAAGGTCGCGGTGCCCTTGCCGAAGCATTCGCCGATGTTCGGGCAGCTGGCTTCCTCGCACACGGTGACGAGGTTGTTGGCGCGCAGGATGTCCTTGATCTCGTAGAAGCGCGACGACGGGCTCGCGGCTTTTACACGGATCCAGTCCGGCTTCTTGAGGCGCTCGTGTTGTTCGAGCGGCACGATCTTGATCGGGATGCGCGACGTCTTGCTCGCGCCTTTCTGCTTTTCGCTCGCGTTATACGCATTTGCTGCGGATTCTGCTGCTGCGGTGCCGGTGTCGATTGGAGAAGTCATGTGCGTAGTCAGTTGGTTGCGGCCTGCGCGACCGCTGCGGTTGAAGAGGGTGCCGTGGACAGATGGTCGATCAGCGCGGCGGCGAGGGCTTGCTGTACGTCGGCCAGCGGCGCGTCGACGCCCATCGTTTTCATGTCCACCGTGGCCAGGCCGGAATAGCCGCACGGGTTGATCCAGGTGAACGGCGCCAGGTCCATCGCCACGTTCAGCGAGACGCCGTGGTAGGTGCAGCCGTTGCCGCGCACCTTCAGGCCCAGCGCGGCGATCTTGGCGCCCTTGCGCGGACCGTCGGCGATATAGATGCCGGGCGCGCCTTCGACGCGTTCACCGGCAAGATTATACGCCGCCAGCACATCGATCACGGCCTGCTCGATCTTGTGGACAAATTGCCGCGCATACAATTTGCCGCCGGGCTTGTTGCGGCGCAGGTCCATCAGCAGGTAGATCACGACCTGGCCGGGGCCGTGGTACGTGACTTCGCCGCCGCGGTCGGTCTGCACGACGGGGACGTCGTGGGCCGTGACGCTCAGCAGGTGGCCGCGGTCGGCGCCCAGCCCGAGCGTGAACACGGGCGGATGCTCGACGATCCACAACTCGTCGGGCGTGTCGGGCGTGCGCGCATCCGTGAAGGCGCGCATCGCGGCAAAAACGGGTTCGTAGTCGGCGCGGCCAAGCTCACGGATAGCCGGCTGGTTCGCTTGCATGGATAGGGTCTGTGAAGAGAGAGTACCCGTCATTATAAGCCAGCCTGATGGCTGGCGTTATAAACCCCTTCCGGCCGACGGGCCGGAAGCAACACCAGGTTTACAGAACGATCTTGACCATCGGGTGCGACGACAGTTCGCGGTACAGGTTGTCGAGCATTTCGCGGCTGGTGGCACGCACGATCACGGTCAGGCCCGTGTAGGCGCCCTTGGCCGACGGCCGCACTTCCATCTTGCCGGCATGGAAAGTCGGATCGTGGATGGTGACCACTTCGACGATCGTGTTGGCGAACTCGTCGTGCGTCGGGCCCATGACCTTGATCGGGAAATCGCTCGGGTATTCGATGAGGGAATCTTTCGGGTCCATGGCCACTCCTTTTGTAAAACAGCATTGTAGCCAAACCGCCCCATTTCCGCCCGGATCAACGCTCTTTCTGGTCCCGGCCGCGCTGGTCGACGTGGCGCCGTTCCTCGGACCTGGCCGGCGCAGGGGTAGGCGCGGCGGCGGGTGCCGGACGCGGCGCCATCTGCACAGGCGGCGCGGCGGGTGCCGGACGCGGCGCCATCTGCACAGGCGGCGGGGCCGGACGCTCGATGCGTGGCTGCGGCTGCGGCTGCGGCTGCGGCTGGGCCTGCTGCACCGGCTGGCGGCTGCGGCGCCATTCTTCCAGTTGTTCGCGGCGTTCGTCACGGCGCGCGTCGCGCTCCATCCGGTCGCGCTCGCGGTCGACGCGGTCGCGCTGCCAGGCGGGGGGGACGCCCGCCGGCGGCATCGCCTGCGGCTGCTGGATCGTCGGGCTGGACGTCGACAGCGGTTGCGGCGGCAAGTGCGGCGTCGGGCTCGTCACGGTGCTCAGCGGTTGCGGCGGCAGGTGTGGCGTCGGACTCGTGACGGGCAAACCCTGTGCTGGTGCCGAATTGACCGGCGGCGCCGTGATGACCTGGCCTTGCGGGCGCTGGGCGATAAAACCGTCGCGCCCGGCGCGTGCCGTCTCGATGCGGCGCTCGCGGCCCGGGTCCGCGTGGCGGCCCTCCATGCGGCCGATGGCGACCGGGCCGCGGATGCCGTCCCCGTCGCGATCCGGACGATCCGGACGATCCGGACGGTCCGGGCGGTTCGGCCGGTTCGGCATCACCGGGGCGGCCGGCGGCGCGCCGGTCGGGACGTTATGCACCAGCACGGGCGGCACGGTCGTGATGGGCGTGCGCGGGACGTTCACCCGGCCCGGCCGGCCGAAGCGGTCCTGCGGGAGGACCGTAAGGCCTTGCGGGCGGTAGTCGCGCGGACGGCGCGGGTTGTCGCGCACGTGTTCGTTCAGCCAGCGCAGGTGGTGGTCCGGCGCGCGCCACGTGGGCACGTAGCGGTCGTGCGGCGTCAGCGGATACCAGCCGGCGGCCGGCAGCGGCCGGTTGCGGTCACGGAACGTGAGGTTCCAGCCGGCGCCGCCGACCCAGCCGACGAGCGCCGGTGCCCAGACCAGGTGCTCGTGACGGCGGCCCGGCGCCCAGGCCCAGCGGTTGTGCACGTGCACCCAGCGGCCGTAGTGGAACGGCGCATAGCCCCACGGCGCGTTGTCGACCCAGGTCCAGCCCCATGGATCGAGCCAGGTCCAGCTGCCGTCGCGGTACGGCACCCAGGTGGAGGCCACGGTCGGGGTCCACAGCGGGCCGTATTCGGGATCCTCGCGCCAGCTGCCGTAGCGGTCGAGGTCTTCGTAGCCCGTCATCTCGGTCGTCACGTAGCGGGACGACGCAGCATTGTCCTCGTAGCGGTCGCGCACGAGGGCCCATTCGTCGAAATCGTCGCGCACGGCGGCCATGGTGCGGACGTCGGCATCGCCCACCTCGGCGCGGCGGCCGGCGCGCAGGGTCAGCTGCGAATCGCCGTCCTCGACGAGCGCCGTGCCGTCGAACACGGTGACGAAGCTGGTGTCGCGCACGCGCTCCGCGTCCACGCGCATGCGGCCGGGCTGCTGCAGGCGCACGCGCGCCTGCGGGGTCTCGAGTTCGAAGCCGGCCAGCACGTCCGCATTCAGCACCCGCACGCTGGCGCTGCCGTAGTGCAGGCGCAGGCGCAGGCCGTTGTCGTCCATCTGCAGCACTTCCAGCGACGAATCGCCGTCCAGGCGGATCGACGTCGAACCGACGCGCAGCTCCGTGCGGCTGCCGGCCGCCGTGCTGATCGTGTTACCCGACGTGACGGGCCAGTTGACCTGCGCGGCCATCATTTCCGCGCCGACGTCGCTGCCGATGGTGACCTGGCCCTGGGCCAGCGCGACGCGGCCCACGCGCGCGGGCGGATCGGCCGCCACGGCGAGCGCCGCCAGGGTGGAGAAAGCAAGGAGGACGGCGGTTTGCGCGACGCGGTTCGGCATGATGTCTCCAGGGCGGGAATAAACTCGTATTCTTGTTGGTAGACGCGACGGATTGCGTCTCCTGCATTACAACGCACGAGCGTACGAAACGACGACACGAATTACAAATGGTTGCGAAATGTTTCCGCGTTCAGGCGTGGGCAGGCTTGACGAAGAACATCAGCGCACCGACCGCCATCAGCACGGCGCCGAAGAAGCGGTTCTGGACCTTGACGGCGCGCGGGTCGCGGAACCAGCGCTGCATCGTCGATGCCAGCAGGGCGTAGCCGTGCATCACCGTGGTATCGATGGTGACCATCGTGACGCCCAGGATCGCCAGTTGCGGCAGCACGGGCGCCGCGTTCGAGATGAATTGCGGCAGCACGGCGACCATGAAGATGATGCCCTTCGGATTCGTCGCGTTGGTGAGGAAGCCGGTCAATACGCGGCGGCCGAACGACGGGTGCGCCGCGAGGCCGGCCGTCGAGACGTGCGACGCTTCCGCCTTCGCGCGCCACTGGGCGATGCCGAGCCAGATCAGGTACAGCGCGCCGACAATCTTCACGATGGTGAACGCTGTCTCCGACGCGACCAGCAGCGAGCCGACGCCGGCACCGGCGATCACCAGCACGAGCACGAGGCCCAGTTGCAGGCCCAGTACGGTGGCGCTGGCCTTTTTCACGCCGTAGGCGAGGCCGTGCGACATCGACAGGATGGCGCCGGAGCCGGGCGAAATGGCGATCAGCGAACCTGCGATGACGAAGGTGATCCAGGTGGCGAAGCTCATGGGAGGGAAGCGGAAGGGGAGAGAAAGGATACGCGGGCATGGCGCACGGCGCCGGCGATTGCCGGACGGCCGCGGCCAGCCGCGGGGTACTGCTTACTTCTTCTTCGGGTTGACGGCGGCCTTCAGGGTCGCGCCGGCAGCGAAGCGCGGCGTCTTCGACGCAGCGATCTTGATCACTTCGCCGGTTGCCGGGTTGCGGCCCTTGCGGGCAGCGCGCTTGGTGACCGAGAACGTGCCGAAGCCGGTGATACCCACCGTGTCGCCTTTTTTCAGACGCTCGGTGATGATGTCGATGATGGTGTTCACTGCGTCGTTCGCAGCGGCGCCCGACATCTCGGTACGCTTCGCAAATTCAGCGATCAGTTCGCCTTTTTTCATAAATCCTCCGGGTTGAAAGAGCCGGAAGATTAGCATAATTAATTGCTACGCGTAATCTTCTTACACGTCATACACCCTGTATTGGCGGGGTTTCTGCGATTTTTTGCTCAGGCGGCGGCCGGATTCGCGTCGCCGCTGGCCAGGCGCAGGCGCAGCGCCGCGTTGATCAGCGTCTGGTAACCGGTGCCGGTGCGCTCGGCGCGCGAGCGGAATTCGTCCAGGACCTCGTCGTCGAGGTAGATGGTGATACGGGTCTTGCGCTTCGGAGGACGGGCACGGCGGCGCGGAACGGACGGCAGGTCGAGGTTCTGGTTCATGGACATCTCCTTCAGGTCGGAAAGGCTGCTGCACCGCAGCCAATGTTGTCACTATACGTATCGCCCGCGATAAGCTGCACGGGAAAGCGACGAGATGCAGATTTTCGGGTTTGAAACGCAGAAAACGCGCCTGAACCGTGTACCGGACCGACTGGCTGCGTCGGTTAAGATGTGAGCATATTGATATTGGGGAGCGGTACATGGCTGCAGGAAGTTTATTGGCACTTATCGACGACATTGCCACCGTGCTCGACGACGTGGCCCTGATGAGCAAGGTCGCCGCCAAGAAGACGGCGGGCGTGCTGGGCGACGATCTCGCCCTCAACGCCCAGCAGGTGACGGGCGTGACCGCCGACCGCGAGCTGCCCGTCGTGTGGGCGGTGGCGATGGGCTCGCTGCGCAACAAGGCGATCCTCGTTCCGGCCGCGCTCGCCATCTCCGCCTTCCTGCCGCAGGCGATCACGCCGATGCTGATGGTGGGCGGCGCCTACCTGTGCTTCGAGGGCTTCGAAAAAGTCGCCCATAAACTGCTGCACAGCGCCGCCGAGGATGCGGCGCACGAAGAAGAACTGGCGACGGCGCTGGCGGCCAATGCCGACCTGCGCGCGGTCGAGAAGGACAAGATCAAGGGCGCGATCCGCACCGATTTTATTTTGTCGGCGGAAATCATCGTGATCTCGCTGGGTGTCGTCAACGAACAGGGCGCGTCGTTCGGCGCGCAGGTGGCGGCCCTCGTCGCGGTGGCGGTCGCGATGACGATCGGCGTCTACGGCATCGTCGCGGGCATCGTCAAGATCGACGACCTCGGGTTGTACCTGAGCCGGCGCGCCAGCAGCGCCGCGCGCGCCATCGGCAACCTGCTGCTGGCGGCCGCGCCGCGCCTGATGAAGTCGCTGTCCGTGATCGGCACGGTGGCCATGTTCATGGTCGGCGGCGGCATCATCGGCCACGCGTTCGAGCCGCTGCACCATCTGGCCGAGAGCGCCGCCGCGGCGGTGGCCGGCGTCCCGGTCGTGGGCAGGCTGCTGGCGGCCGTGGCACCGGCCGTCGTCGATGCCGCGGCGGGTGTCGTCGTCGGCGCGGTCGTGCTGGCGGTGGTGACGCTGGTGCAGAAAATCCGCGGGAAATAAATCTACCGTCGTTCCCCGCCTCCGCGGGGGCGACGAATCGCCCCTCCCCGAAGCAAACCCGGTCCAGCACGGTGCATCCATGCACCGTGCATGCACATCTGTTGCGTCCTTACATCTATTGCGGGTTAGCACAATTGACAACGATAACAATCAAGCTCCACTATCAAGTCGAGCTTGCCGTTGTATCCACGTAGATCAAGAATAAGGACAAGAGAATGCAACAACGATTTGTGCCGCAAAAATCCGTACTCGCCCTCTCCATCGCAACGCTGTTCGCCGGCACGCCGCTGCTGGCCCAGTCCCAGGACAGCACCGCCACCGTCGTCGTGACCGGTACCCGCGTCGCCAACCGCACGGCGCTCGACACGGCCTCTCCCGTCGACATCATCTCGGCCGACACCCTCAAGACGACGGGTTCGACCGAACTGAACCAGGCCCTGTCGGTGGCGCTGCCGTCGCTGAACTTCCCGCGTCCCACGCTGACGGACGGCACGGACACCGTCCGCCCCGCCACCCTGCGCGGCATGGCGCCGGACCAGAGCCTCGTGCTGGTGAACTCCAAGCGCCGCCACACGTCGTCGCTCGTGAACCTGAACGGTTCCATCGGCCGCGGCTCGGCCGCCGTCGACCTGAACACGGTGCCGTCCGCCATCGTGAAAAGCATCGAGGTGCTGCGCGACGGCGCGGCCGCGCAATACGGTTCCGACGCAATCTCGGGCGTCGTCAACGTCCGCCTGCGCACGGACCGCACGGGCGGCGAAGGCACGATCACGTACGGTGCCCACATTTCGGAATACGACCTCTTGAACGCCGCGGCGCCGGCCGGCGCCACGTGGACCGGACCCAATTCGCGCAAGCGCACGGACGGCCAGACCACGACCGTCAGCGCCTGGAAAGGCCTGCCGCTGGGCGAGACGGGCTACATCACCATCGCGGCCGAATACAAGGACCAGAACCACACGGAGCGCAGCGGCTACGACATGCGCCAGCTGTACGCGAAAGTGAACGGCGCCTACGATCCGCGCGAGCTGACCATCAACCGCTTCGACGCCTGGTACGGCGACCCGGAGATGCAGCAGAAGACCGTGTTCGTCAACGTGGGCAACAACCTGTCCCCGGACGTGAAGGTCTACGGCTGGAGCAGCTACCAGCTGCGCGACGCGCGCTCGGCCGGCTACTTCCGCATGCCGCAAGACAGCCGCAACGTGCAATCGATCTACCCGGACGGCTTCCTGCCGATCATCGCCCCGACCGTCGAAGACTTCAGCGCCGCCGCCGGCATGACCTGGGCCCTCGGTGACTGGGACCTGGACACGTCGCTCGTGTACGGCCAGAACGGCATGAACTACGACGTGCAGAACACGCTGAACGCGTCGATCGGCCCGACCAGCAAGACGAACTTCGATGCGGGCGGCTTCTCGTACAACCAGCTCGTGTACAACCTCACCGGCGTGCGCAAGTTCGACGTGGGCGGTCTCGCGTCGCCGCTGAACGTGGCGGTCGGCACCGAGGCGCGCCGCGAAGGCTACGAGCTGCACGCGGGCGAGCCGGATTCCTGGCGCAACGGCGGCGTGATCCTGCCGAGCGGCATCCCGGCCGCATCGGGCGCGCAGGTATTCCCGGGCTTCCGTCCGGCCAATGCGTCGCACAAGTCGCGCACCGCGATCGGCGTGTTCGTCGACGTCGAAGCGAACGTCACCGACAAGCTGCTCGCCTCCGCCGCCATCCGCGAAGAGCACTACAACGACTTCGGCAACAACCTGTCCGGCAAGCTGGCGGGCCGCTACGACTTCACGAAGAACTTCGCGCTGCGCGGCGCCGTGCAGAACGGCTTCCGCGCGCCGTCGCTGCAGCAGCAGAGCTTCACGTCGACGTCGACCAACTTCGTCAACGGCATCCCGTACGAGATCACGACGTTCACGCCGAACGATCCGGTCGCCGTCGCGCTGGGCGCCAAGCCGCTGAAGGCCGAGAAGTCGACCAACTTCTCGCTGGGCGCCGTCATGCGCTTCGCCCCCGTCAGCCTGACGGTGGACGCCTACCGCATCAACGTGCGCGACCGCATCGTGCTGTCGGAGAACCTGCTGTCGACGGCCGTGCGCAACTACATCGTGTCGCAAGGCTTCATCGGCGTCGGCGGCGGCCGCTTCTTCATCAACGGCGTCGACACGAAGACGGAAGGCGTCGACATCGTCGCGAGCATGCCGTGGAACGCGGGCGCCGCCGGCCGCTTCGACTTCACGCTGGCCGGCAACTTCAACCACACGGACGTGACCAGGGTCCCGACCACCGCACAGCTGGCCGCGCTGGATCCGGCGCCCGTGCTGTTCGACCGCGTGAACGTGCTGACGCTGGAAAAGGGCCAGCCGAAGAACAAGATCACGGCGAGCGCCAACTGGAAGCTGAACCAGTGGGGCGTGACGGCCCGCGCCACGCGCTACGGCGAAGTGCTGTCGCCGGGCACGACGGAAGCGTTCGACTTCACGCTGAAGGCGAAGACGATCGTCGACCTGGAAGCCCGCTACGCCTTCACTCGCCAGTTCAGCCTGGCGGTCGGCGCGGACAACCTGTTCGACCAGTACTCGGAAACCCTGCCGCCGGCCCTGAACACGACCAGCAACACGCCGTTCTCGAACTACACGCCGTTCGGCAACAATGGCCGCTACGTGTATGCGCGCGCGAACTACAGCTTCTGATGCGTCGGGTGGGCACCCTGTGCCCACGCGTGACGTTCGTGGTATGTTGGCGTTACGCGTGGGCACGGGGTTGCCCACCCTGCCAGGAGCCGCGCCATGACGATCACGATCACCGCCTTCGAACGTTCGCCCGACGGCGGCAAGGGCCTCGCGCGCGACACGCGCGTGCGCTGGGCGCTGGAAGAAGCGGGCCTGCCGTACGACGTCCGCCTCGTGTCGTTCCGCGCCATGAAAGAACCGGCGCACCTCGCCCTGCACCCGTTCGGCCAGATCCCGACGTATGAAGAGGACGGCCTCGTGCTGTTCGAGACGGGCGCCATCGTCTTTCATATCGCCACGCACCACGGCGCCCTGCTGCCGGCCGGCGACCATGCGCGGGCCCGCGCCATCACGTGGCTGTTTGCCGCGCTCAACACCATGGAACCGCCCATCCTGGAACTGGTCACGGCCCGCATCTTCGAAGGCGACAAGCCCTGGAGCAAGGAACGCATCCCGCTCGTCGAGGAGCGTGTGCGCGACCGCATGAAGCAGCTGTCGGCGCGCCTGGGCGATGCCGACTGGCTCGACGGCGACTTCAGCGCGGGCGACCTCATGATGGTGTCGGTGCTGCTCCGGCTGCGGCCGTCCGGCATCCTCGACGAATTCCCCGTGCTGGCCGCCTACGTCGCGCGCGGCGAAGCGCGGCCCGCGTACCAGCGTGCGTTCGCGGCGCAGCTGGCCGTCAATGCACCCTGACGCCACGATATCGCCGCCTCGCTTACACTCGAAGGAAATCAGGAACGGCGGCTGAGCATCGCACCGAGCGCCAGCCCGACGCCGAACACGCCGTAGACGACGGCCAGCGACGGCTTCGACAAGTGGGCCTCGTAGCCCGGCTGGAAACGCCTGGGCGTCAGCTGGTAGTCGGCAAAGCAGGCCACGGCCGAGGCGGCGGTCGCCACGCCGAGCGTCAGGGCGGGTTTCTTGCGGTCGAACACGCGGCCGCACACGCGCTCGAGCAGCACCGACCAGAACATCGCGCTGCCGTGGTGGATCAGGTAGCCGGGGACGGTGTGGCGCAGCGTGGGCGTGTGTTCATGCAATGCCTCGTCGCCATAAATCCAGTGGCTGACCGCATTGGTCGGTGCGTAGGCGCTGCCGGCTTCGCGCCGGCCGAGCAGGGCCAGCGCCGCGGTCGACAGCAGGCTGGACGTGGCGCCGCCGACAAGGCCGCGCCTGAATGCCGTGTTCCATGATTCCATGAAGTCCTCTTGGAGAGTAGAGAAAGGAAAAGCATGCGGATCCTGCTCACGGGGGCAACGGGATTCATCGGACAGCACCTGTTGCGCGCGCTGCTGGCGGAGGGCCATGACGTCGTGTGCGCGGTGCGCCATCCCGGCATATTGCCGAGCCACCCGCACCTGTCCGCGATCCGCGCCGACTTCGCCAACGATACCGACAAATCCACGTGGCTGGCGCGCCTTTCCGAGGTGGAAGCCGTCATCAACACCGTGGGCATTTTCCGCGAGCGCGGCACGCAGACGTTCGCGAACCTGCACACGACAACGCCGCGCGCCCTGTTCGCCGCCTGCGCGGAGTCCGACGCCGTGCACATGGTCGTGCAACTGTCCGCGCTGGGTGCCGACGAGCAGGCCGACACCGCGTACCACCTGTCGAAGAAGGCCGCCGACGACTATCTCGCCACGCTCCCGATCCGCGCCGCCATCGTGCAGCCGTCGCTCGTCTACGGCGCGGACGGTGCCAGCGCGCGCGTGTTCAAGGCGATGGCATCGCTGCCGTGCGCCGTGCGCCTGGGAGATTCCCCGCAACTCGTGCAGCCGATCCACGTGGACGACGTCGTCGCCGCCATCGTGACGCTGCTGCGCCAGCGGCTGTATGCGGACAAGGCCGAGAGTGGCCCTGTGCGCCGCATCGCCCTCGTCGGACCGCGGGCGCTGCCGTTCGTCGATTACCTGGCCACGTTGCGCCGCGCGATGGGGATGGGCAGGCTGCGCGTGCTGCCGCTGCCGGGGGGTGTCGCGCGGCTGCTTGCGCGCGTGGGCGCCTGGTTGCCCGGCGCGCTGCTCGACCCGGACGCGCTGCGCATGCTCGACCGCGGCAACGCGGCCGACCCCGGCCCCACGCTGCGCCTGCTGGGACGCCCGCCGCGCGACATCGCGTCGTTCGTCGTCGACCCCGGCGCCGAGCGGGCGCGCGCGAAGCTGGACTGGCTGCTGCCCGTGCTGCGGCTCGCCATCGCCATCGTCTGGATCGCCACCGCCATCGTCTCGGCATTCCTCTACCCGGCGGCCGCCAGCTACGAACTGCTGGCGCGCGCGGGCATCCCCGAGGCCCTGCGCCCGCTGATGCTGTACGGCGCGTCCGTGTTCGACCTGGTGCTGGGCGCCGGCACGCTGTTCTTGCGCCGGCGCCGCTGGCTGTGGCTCATGCAACTGGCGCTGATCGGCTTTTATTCGGTCGTGATCGCGGTCCGGCTGCCGGAATTCCTGATCCACCCCTACGGCCCGCTGACGAAGAACCTGCCGATGCTGGCCGCGATCTGGCTGCTCTACGAACTCGAGAAAGAGGACACATGATGGACTACGTCGTCGTGAAATGGCTGCACATCCTGTCGTCGACCTTCCTGTTCGGCACGGGCATTGGGTCGGCCTGGTACATGCTGTTCGCGAATTTGAGCCGCGACGTGCGCGCGATCGCCGTCGTCAGCAAATACGTCGTGATCGCGGACTGGCTGTTCACGGCCACGACGGCCGTCGTCCAGCCGGCCACGGGGTTCGCCATGGTGCACCTGGCCGGCTATCCGATGAGCAGCCGCTGGATCATGTGGTCGCTGATGCTGTACGTGCTGGCGGGCGCCTGCTGGCTGCCCGTCGTGTGGCTGCAGATGCGCCTGCGCGACATGGCGGCGGACGCCGCGCGCGACGGCACGCCGCTTCCCGCCCTGTACTGGAAATACTTCCGCACGTGGGTGGCGCTCGGCGTGCCGGCGTTCATCGCGTTCGTCTTCATCTTCTGGTTCATGGTGGCGAAGCCGATCTAGCTCTAGAATGCCTGCTTTACCACGACAAGGCAGCATCATGATCCGTCTCGGCCTCGCCCTCCTGTTCGCATCCGGCGCCGCGTGCGCAGCCGCACCCGCATGGGTCGCGCGCAGCGACGCCTACACCCAGCCGGTCCTGCAGGACACCGGTAAATACGTGCCCGAGGAATCCACGGAACTGGGCGACGAAAGCTACGACACCCAGGTCGCCGACCTGAAACCGCGCGTGTACGAGCGCGAACTGGCCGACACCGAAAAACGCCTCGCGGAACTGCGCCGCCAGCGCGCCCAGGAAAAGGACGTGAAGGTGCGCCAGGACCTCGACATCCTGATCGACTCGCGCGAGAAGAAGATCGCGACGATGAAGCTGGAGCACAAGTACCTGCTCGAGTACGTGAACGTGGGCGAAGTCGTGTACGGCGGCCTGCGCGCCCTGCTCGACCCGCGCAACAAGCCGGAACGCCAGAAGCTCGCGCTGGTACGCCTGAAGCGCTACGCCGGCAAGGAAGCCGGCTACGCGCCGATCGCCACGCTGGCGCGCGCCCGCGGCGAGGAACGCCTTGCCAGCAAGACGCTGATCGGCCCGTACGTGGGCGAGGTCGAGGAAGGCCTGAACAACAACGCGACCTACATGGACGGCATCGAGGAGTTGTTCAAGAAAGCGAACATCACCGGCTGGGAAAGCGACTTCGCGGCGCTGAAGGCCCAGGTGAAGGACTACGACGACTGGGTGCGCAATCGCCTGATGCCGCGCACGCGCAAGGAAGTGCGCCTGCCGGAAGCGATCTACGTGAACCGTCTCGCCAACGTCGGCGTCGACATCGCGCCGGAGCAGATGATCGAGCGCGCCGGCTTCGACTTCCAGGAAGTGCGCGACGAGATGCAGGTCGTGGCGGGCATCATCGCCGCGCGCAACCAGCTGCCTTCGTCCGACTACCGCGACGTGATCCGCGAGCTCAAAAAATCCTCGATCGCCCCCGACCAGCTGATGCCGTACTACCGCGAGCGTTTAAAAGATATCGAAGGCATGGTGCGCGCCCACGATCTCGTGACCCTGCCGTCGCGCGAGGCGAACATCCGCACCGCGACGCCTGCCGAGGCGGCCCGCTCGCCGGCGCCGTTCATGAGCCCACCGCGCATGATCGGCAACACGGGAGAGTATGGCGAGTTCGTGATCCCGCTGGCGAACCCGAACGCGAAGTCGAAGGAGAAGATGAACGACTTCGACTTTACCGCAATGGCCTGGACGCTGACGGCACACGAGGCGCGCCCGGGCCACGAGCTGCAGTTCGCGTCGATGGTGGAGCAAGGCATGTCGGTGGCGCGCGCCCGCTTCGCCTTCAACAGCACGAACGTCGAAGGCTGGGGGCTGTATTCGGAAGCGATGATCCTGCCGTACATGCCGCCGGAAGGCCAGCTCGTCTCGCTGCAGGCCCGTTTGCTGCGCATGGCGCGCGCACTGCTCGACCCGCAGATCAACCTGGGCCGCATGACGCCGGAACAGGCGAAGCAGTTCCTGATGCGCGAAGTCGTGCTGTCCGAGCCGTTCGCGCAGTCGGAAGTCGACCGTTATTCGTACCGCATGCCGGGCCAGGCCACCGCGTACTACTACGGCTACGTCAAACTGCGCGCGCTGAAGACGCAGGCCGAGATCGCGCTGGGCGACCGCTTCAGCCTGAAGGCCTTCAATGACTTCATCATCGCCCAGGGCATCCTGCCGCCGGCGCTGATGAAACAGGCGGTGCTCGACGAGTTCATCCCGAGCCAGCGGGGCAAGGCGGCGGCCAGATAAGCGCCAAATAAGCGCCAAATAAGCGTGCGCCACGAGCGCCGGGCTTGCGGCGACAATATCGTCCCGCCCAGTGTGGGCGGCCGACCAACCGATGGAGGACAGCGATGCGGGCTTACCAGATCTTACCCGGCGATGGCATCGACGGGCTGCAATGCGTGGATTTTCCTCACCGTGAACTGGGCAATGGCGAAGTGCGCATCCGCGTGCACGCCGTCTCGCTGAACTACCGCGACCTGATGGTCGCCAGCGGCAACTACCTCGTCACCGTCGACGACCCCATCATCCCCTGCTCGGACGGCGCCGGCGAAGTCGTCGCCACCGGTCCCGGCGTCACGCGCGTGCAGCCCGGCGACCGCGTCGCGGCCTCGTTCTTCCCGTACTGGCAGGACGGTCCGACCAGCCCCGAGAAAGTCCGTCACGCGCTCGGCGGCGACGTCGACGGCATGCTCGCGGAGGAAGTGGTGCTGGACGAGGACGCGCTGGTGAAAATCCCGGACGGGATGAGCTTCGTCGACGCGGCCACCCTGCCCTGCGCGGGCGTGACGGCGTGGAATGCCATCTTCGAATCCAGCAACGCCGTCCGCCCGGGCGACACCGTACTGCTGCTGGGGACGGGCGGCGTCAGCATCCTCGGCCTGCAACTGGCCCGGGCGGCCGGGCTGAACGCGATCATCACGTCGTCCAGCGACACCAAGCTGCAGCGGGCGAAGGAGCTCGGCGCGCGCCACGTCATCAACTACCGCACGACGCCGGAATGGCAGGAAGAGGTGCTGCAGGCGACAGGCGGCGCGGGCGCACAGGTGGTGCTGGAAGTGGGCGGCCAGGGCACCGTGAACCGCTCGATCGCGTCCACCGCGATGGGCGGCAGCATCGCCATCATCGGCGGCGTCAGCGGCTTCGGCGGCGAAGTCAACCCGGCCACCCTGCTGGCGACCGCCAAGCGGCTCGTGGGCGTCTACGTCGGCAGCCGCGCGATGCTGGAAAAGGTCGTGCGCTTCGCCGAGGCGACCGGGCTGCAGCCCGTCGTCGACCGCGTGTTCACGTTCGACCAGGCGCGCGAGGCGTACCGGCACATGGAATCCGGCTCGCACTTCGGCAAGGTCGTGATCGCGGTGCAGTAGGGTGGGCGGCCCTCCGCCCACGCGCAACGCCGGCGATACGCAGACGTCACGCGTGGGCTCGGGGAGCCCACCCTACGGCTTCCGAATAGGGATAAGTTCGATCTCGAACAGCTTCGGCCACAGCTTGCCCGTCACGTACAGGCGGTGCTGCTTCGGCTCGTACGCGATGCCGTTCAGGACCGCGTCGGGATTCGTCGTCCCGCGCTGGTCCGGCGGCAGCAGGCCCGTGCAGTCGATCCAGCCGACGACGTTGCCGGTCTCCGGATCGATGCGGGCGATGACATCGGTCCCCCACACGTTGGCGAAGATCTGGCCGTCGACGATTTCGAGTTCGTTGAGCTGGGTGATCGGCTTGCCCTCGGCCGTCACGCGGATGCGGCGCTGCTCGTCCAGCGTCTTCGGGTCGAGGATGCGGATCTCGCTGGTGCCGTCGCTCATGTAGACGTGCTTCGCGTCGCTGGCCAGGCCCCACCCCTCGCCCTTGTAGTTGAAGCGGCCCTTCAGCGCGAACGTCTTCGCGTCGAACAGGAAGCCCACGTTCGACTGCCACGTCAGGCCGACGATGGTGTCGCCGACGGCCGTGGAGCCTTCGCCGAAGTATTCGTCCGCCAGGTCCTTCTTCTGCAGCACCTTGCCGGTTTTCAGGTCGACCTTGCGCAGCGACGAGTGCCCTTTCTGGCCCGTGGATTCGTACAGCTGGCCGTCCCTGAAGAACAGCCCCTGCGTGAAGGCTTGCGGGTCGTGCGGATAGGTGTTCTTGACGAAGAAGCCGTACACGGGAATGGCGGCGTGGGCGGACGTGACTGAAACGGCGGCGAGCGCGAGGGAAGCAAGGATTTTCATGGGACTCCACGGATCGGGCCGGACCGTCCCGGCGCGAGCAAGATAGTAACGCAGGATGGTAAGCTAGCGCCATGCAACGAAAGACTCTTACATATCTGCACCTGCCGCCCGACGCCGACCTGCCCGACCTGGGCGCGCGCCCGCCCTTCCTCGCCATCGTGCTGGCCGAAGACGAGGTCGCGGAAATGTGGCTGTGGGACGTCGCGCGCTGGCTCGTCGCGTCCGGCGCGCGCTATGTGCAGGCCTGGGGCAAGGATGCCGAGGCCTGGATCGAAGCCGTGGACGACGCGGCGCTGGAAGCCGTCGACTACGAGGACGCGCCCGAGGACCAGCACGTGCTCGCGACCGCGCACGATGCCGGCGACGAGGACGTGGACGAGGTGTTCTGGTTCACGAAGCACCGCGCCGCGCACCCTGCCCTGCCGCTCGACGCGGTGCTGGTCGTGCACATCGCGTCCAGGCCGCGCAGGGAAGCCATCGAGACGGCTTACGCCGACGCCTGAGCCAGTTCCCCGCCGAGCAGGCGCACCAATTCTCCCGCCGGCAGCGCCCGTGCGAGCGCAAACCCCTGCCCTGCCCAGTTGACCGTGAAATCGTTGTTGCCCGCCTTCGTGGCCGCCGCGTTCAGCGCCTTCACGGCATCGTAGGCGATCGGATAATCCGGCAGCGGCGGGTGGCCGGGCGCGCCGATCTCGCTGAACAGCCGGTTCACGAGCCCGCGCGCGGGCCGGCCGGAGACGACGTCCGTCACGGCCGTGATGACGCCCTCCCCGGCCTGCATCAGCGCGCGGTGGTGCGGTGTCGCGGACGACTCCGGGCACAGGATGAACGCGGTGCCCATCTGGGCGGCACTGGCGCCGAGACGCAGCGCGGCGGCGATGCCGTTCCCGTCCATGATGCCGCCGGCCGCGATCACCGGAATGCGGACGGCGTGCGCCACCCCTTGCGTGAGCGCGAACGTGCCGATGGCGGGATCGCCCCGCTCCGGATCGAACAGCCCGCGGTGGCCGCCCGCCTCGTAGCCCTGGGCGACAACGGCGTCGATGCCGGCCGCCTCCACCTGGCGCGCTTCATCGACCGACGTCGCGCTGGCCAGCAGCACGATGCCCGCGTCCTTCAGCGCCTGGATGCGGCGCGCGTCCGGCAGGCCGAAGTGGAAACTGACGACGGCGGGACGCGTCTCCAGCAGCACGTCCAGCATCGGATCGTCGTCGAGGAAGCTTTTGTAGATTTCGCGTAAGGACGCCGGCGGCTGCGCGCCGCTGGCGGCGAAATGCGGAGACAGGTAGTCGAGCCAGGCCGCTTCGCGCGCGGCGTCGGCCTGCGCGGGACGGTGGCAGAACACGTTGACGTTGAACGGCCGGTCGGTCAGGCGGCGCACGTCGGCGATGGCGGCGCGGCCCTGCGCGGCGTCGCCGGCGCCGACGGAGATCGAGCCGAGCGCGCCCGCCTGCGACACGGCCGCCGCCAGCGCCGCCGTCGAGACGCCGGCCATCGGGGCCTGGATGATGGGAAGATCGATGCGCAGCAGGGACAGCAGGTCTGGCTTCATGATGGTCTCCAACACGGGTCGCGATCCGACGAGTATAGCGCCGCCGGCGCGAAAACGATTTATACCATTTTTTCCCCTGCACTCTTGCCGGGTGCTGCAGCCCGTCGCGGTTCGTGTTTTTGCGTTACGATTCACGCTGCCCCGTGGGCTTAAGAATTATCGATTGGCAACAAAGGAAGGCAATGGACAGTATCGACCTCGAAGTGCTGCACGCCTGCGACCAGTGGCTGCGCGCCGGCTGGCGCTGCGAGTACGTGACCGTCGTCCGGACGTGGGGATCGAGCCCGCGGCCGGAAGGCGCCACGATGGCGATCCGCGCCGACGGCGTCGTCGTCGGCTCGGTGTCGGGCGGCTGCATCGAGGATGATTTGATCGCCGCCGTGCGCGAAAAAGGCATCGTACGTACGGCGCCCGAAGTCATCACGTACGGCATCTCGGCCGACGAGGCGCACCGTTTTGGCTTGCCCTGCGGCGGCACGATCCAGCTGGTCGTCGAGCCGCTCGGTGCGCACAGCCGCATGGACGAACTGCTCGCGCTGGCCCAGCGCCGCATGCTGACCCGGCGCACGCTGGACCTGACGACGGGCGCGGTCGAACTGGCGCAGGGCAAGGCCGACGAACAGCTGCGCATGGACGGCCAGGCGCTCGTCACGATCCACGGTCCGCGCCTGCGCATGCTGATCATCGGCGCCGGCCAGCTGTCGCAGTTTCTGGCGCAGATCGCCGTCGGCCTGGAATACCAGGTGACCGTGTGCGACCCGCGGGAAGAATACCGCGCCAGCTGGAGCCTGCCGGGCGTCGACGTCGTGCATGCGATGCCGGACGACCTCGTGCTGGAGATGAAGCTGGACAGCCGCAGCGCCGTCATCGCCCTCACCCACGACCCGAAGCTGGACGACCTCGCGCTGATGGAGGCGCTCAGGACGGACGCCTTCTACGTCGGCGCCATCGGCTCGCGCGCCAACAATGCGCGGCGGCGCGAGCGCCTGCGCGAATTCGACCTCACCGAGGACCAGATCGCGAAGCTGCACGGCCCCATCGGCCTGTACATCGGCAGCAAGACGCCGTACGAGATCGCCGTCTCCATCCTCGCCGAACTGACCGCGGTGAAGAACGGTGTCGCACTGCCGGCGCAGATGTCGGTCGAGCACGGCAAGGCGCTCGCGGCCTAGTTCTCGAGCAGCAGGAAGGCGGCCAGCACGAGCATCGTCGTCCCCGTAACACCTTCGATGCTGCGCCAGACGGCGGGCCGCGCCAGCACGAACGCGCAGCGGCGCGCGCCCAGGCCCAGCGCGGAAAACCACAGCAGCGACGCCGTCATCGCGCCGGCCGCGAACGACACGCGGTGATCCGCCGCGAGGCTGCTGCCGACGGCGCCCAGCAGCACGACGGTATCCAGGTACACGTGCGGATTCAGCAGCGACATCGCCAATACGATGCCCAGCGCGCGCGAAGCCGTCGCCGCCGCCTGCCCTTCACCCGCATGCGGGGCCGCCGCGCCCTGCCAGCAGCTTCTCAGGCACCGCAGTCCGTACCACAGCAGGAACGCGGCGCCGCCCCAGCGGGCCGCCAGCAGCAGCGCCGGGGAATGCTCGATCAGCGCGCCGAAGCCGGACATGCCCAGCGCGATGAGGGTGACGTCGATCAGCACGCACGTGAGCACCGTCAGCACGACGTGGCGGCCGGCGACGCCCGTGCGGATCACATGCGCGTTCTGGGCGCCGATCGGCATGATCAGGCTCGCGCCCATGCCGAGGCCTTGCCAGAAAATCGGTTGTGAAAACATGCTACCTCCTGTTGTTATTGCGGAGCAGCATGCCTTGTATGTGCAGCCACATCAATTATATTAATGAATTCTAAAGTTCATTAAGCTGGGCTAATCCAATGACCATCGATCCGCGCCGCAGCGAGGCGTTCGTCGCCGCCGTCGACAGCGGCAGCCTGGAGCAGGCAGCGGCGCTCCTCAACGTGACGCCGTCCGCCATCTCCCAGCGCATCGCCGCGCTGGAACACGACCTGGGCACGCCGTTGCTCGTGCGCGCCCGTCCCTGCCGGCCGACGGCGCCCGGCATGCGGTTGCTGCAATTCCTGCGTCGCCGCGCGCTGCTGGAAGACGAATTCTTCGCCGAGCAGCAGGCCGATCCGGGTCCGGTGCGCGTGGCGCTGGCCGTCAACAACGACACCCTGGCGACGTGGCTGCTGCCCGTGCTGGCGCCGGTGCTGATCGAGGAAGGGCTGCTCGTCGAATTCGTCACGGGCGACCAGAGACACACGTTCGCGCTGCTGGAACAGGGGCTCGCGCTCGCCTGCGTGTCGGGCGAAACGGAGCCGATGCGCGGCTGCACGGTAAGTCCGCTCGGCGTGATGCGCTACCGGATGGTGGCGGCGCCGGCCTTCGCCGCGCGCTGGTTCCCCGGCGGGATCACGCGAGAGGCCGCGCGGCGGGCGCCGGTGATGGTCTTCGACCGCAACGACCGCCTGCAGACCGCGTTCCTGCTGCAGCACTTCGGCCTGCCGGAAGGCGCGTACCCGTTTCATTACGTGCCGTCCAGCGATCCGTACGTGCAGGCGATCCGGCTCGGCCTGGGCTATGGCCTGCTGCCGCTGGAACAATGTGCGGACATGCTCGCCAGCGGCGCCCTCGTCGACCTGACGCCGCACCTGTTCGTCGACGTGGCGCTGTACTGGCACGCCTGGCGCATTCAGCCGCCGCGGCTGGAACGCATGGGTGCGGCGCTCGTAAAAGGTGCGCGGGCGGCGCTGCTGCCGTCTCCCTGAGCAACCGGCAGCCATTGCGCGACGCCCCAGCAGAATTCCGGCACCAGGAACAGCCACAGCAAGGGCGCGCCGCTGGTGGCGAGTGTCCATGCCATCCACGTCGAGAACAGGAATCGGCCCACGCCATCGTAGCGGCCCAGGGTGACGCTGGCGGCGCGCAGGCGCAGCACGGACCACACGAGCACGATGCTGCCCATCAGGCAGGCGAACAGCACGTGGAACGGGCCGAAGTCAGGCAACGCATCGCCGCCCAGGCTGCGGTTGAGGCTTGAGAGCTGCGCGTGCGCGAGGGCGAACGTCCACGGCGTGGCGAACGGCGCCGTGAGCAGCAGGTCGTACACGGCGCTGGCACGCACGACGGTGAGAAAGGCGGATCGGCTGAGTTGCATGGAAATCTCCCGGGATGAAGGTTCCGGGATCATGGACCCTGGAGTACACTCCAAGGTCAAGGTATTTATCGCTATCGCCATGCAGATCGGAGAACTCGCTGCCGCCACCGGCCTCACCCGGGACACCCTGCGCTTCTACGAGAAACGCGGGCTACTGCTGTCGCGCCGTCTCGCCAACGGCTACCGCGACTATCCGCCCGAAGCCGTGCAATGGCTGTGCTACCTGCGCGCCGCCCAGGCGCTCGGTTTTACGCTGGCCGAGATCGAGACCGGACTGCCGCTGCTGGACGATCCGGCCGCCGCCGCCGCGCCCCTGCTGCGCGACGCGTTGATGCGCAAGCTGGAAGACATCGATGCGCGCATCGCCGGCCTGTCCGCCCTGCGTGCCGATCTGACGCGCGAACTGGCGCGGCCGGGGTTCGGCTGCCCCGTGCTGGAGGAACAAGCGGCCGCGTGAGGAGGTCCCGATGGCCTGGTGTATCGAATTTTCATCCGCCCGATTCCTGCCGACCTTGCCGGAAGACTGCCAGGCCAACCCGGGCGTCTACGGCTTCGAACTGGCCCTGTGGCTGGCGCAGGCGCTGAACCGCCAGGGCGTCGTCACCGGCTACCCGAGCGCGGAAGACTGGGGGTGGTGCTTCGACTACGCGCCGACGGACGACCTGCGGCTGACGATCGCCTGCGCCAGCCTGTGCAAGGCCGACGCGGGCTATGACGGGCGGCCGATCGGCTGGGCGGTGTCGATCCGCGAACAGCGCAGCCTCGATCAGCGCCTGCACAACCTGTCGAACCATACGGCGCTGGAAAACCTGGGCCGGCACATCGTCGACCTGCTGAGGGCCGAACACATCGACGCCATCCACGTGCCGCCGATCGCGTAAAATTTTGTTACAAGGAAACTGTCAGCCGTCCGTACGGCGCCCGCGTTAACAGCACAGGCGCCGACGGATGGCGCACACCCATGGAGAAATCATGAAACGCCTGCTTGCCGCCGCCGCCGTGCTGGCCACCTTCACCCACGCCGCCTTTGCCGGAGAACTGACGCTGTTCTCAGACAGCAATTTCCGCGGCCAACGCGTGACCATCGACCGCGACGCCGCCAGCCTGGGCGATGTCAATTTCAACGACCGCGCGTCGAGCGCCGTCATCCGCTCGGGCACGTGGCTGCTGTGCGAGCACGCCAACTTCGGCGGCCGCTGCCAGGAATTCGGGCCGGGCGAATACCGCGAGCTTCCGGGTTTCAATGACGCCGTCTCGTCCGCACGCCAGCTCGACCGCGGCGGCCGTGGCCGCTGGCGCGATCACGACCGTGACGACGACCGTGGCGGCTCGCGCGGTGACGACCGCGGCGACCGCGGCGACCGCGGCGGCTGGCGCGGCGACCGCGGCGGCCCCGACGTCGTGATGTTCGCCGGCCAGCGCTTCGAAGGCCAGCAAGTGGAACTGTCGCAGGACGTGCGTGCGCTGAGCGACGTCGGCTTCAACGACCGCGCCACCTCGCTCATCATCCGCGAAGGCCGCTGGGAATTCTGCGAACACGCCGACTTCCGTGGCGAATGCGTCGTCCTGGGGCCGGGCCGCTACGACGTGCTCGACCGCATGAACAACCGCATCTCGTCGATGCGCCGGGTGCGCTGACCACCGGGGTCAGAGCCCGAATTTTGGAAATTTCCCAAAACCGGGCTCTGACCCCGGTTCTAGGTAATTTCAATTTAACAACGCCACGCCTTTGATCTGGACCCACAGCGGCAGCCCGGGCGCGATACCCAGCTCGCGGCGCGAGCGTTCGGTGATGCGGGCCAGCAGCGGCGATTCTCCCATCCGCAATTGCACGAGCACGTGGCCCGGCGTGTCGGTGGCCGCCACCGCCGTCACCACGGCCGGCAGGCGGTTGACGATGCTCGTGCCTTGCGGGCGGTCCAGTGCAAGGCTGACGTCGCGCGCGTGGATGCGGCAGCGCAGGTGCGTGCCGATGGCTTCGCGGCGCCGCCCGACGAACAGCGCGCCGCCCGCGAATTCCAGGCGGGATAACGCGTCTTCCTCGTGGCCGGCCAGGATCGAGTCCAGCACGACGCCGGCATCGTCGGCGAAACTGGGCGGCAGGTCCACGCGCGCCAGCGTCTCCGACAGCGGCCCGCTGGCGACCGCCTTGCCGGCGTCCAGCAGCACGAGGTGGTCCGCAAGCCGCGCGACCTCGTCCGGCGCATGGCTCACATAGACGATCGGGATCGCCAGTTCCCCATGCATCCGTTCCAGGTAGGGCAGGATTTCCAGCTTGCGGCGCAGGTCGAGCGCGGCCAGCGGTTCGTCCATCAGCAGCAGCCGCGGCGACGCGAGCAGGGCGCGCGCGATCGCCACGCGCTGGCGCTCGCCGCCCGACAGACCGTCCGGCCGGCGCTCGAGCAGGTTTTCGATGCCCAGCAGGGCCGTCACGGGCTCCAGCGCGAAGCGGCGCTCGTGCACGGGCACGCGCTTGCGGCCGAACTCCAGGTTGGCGCGCACGGACAGGTGCGGGAACAGGCTCGCTTCCTGGAATACATAGCCGACGGCCCGCTGGTGCACGGGGACGAACACGCCGCGCGCATCGTCCTGCCACACCTCGTCGCCGCGCGCGACGACACCGCCGGGCGCGCGTTCCAGGCCGGCGATGGCGCGCAGGACCGTCGTCTTGCCCGAGCCGGAATGGCCGAACAGGGCGCTGATGCCGTGCAGCGGCAAGTCGAGGTCGACGTCCAGCTGGAACGCGCCGCGGTCCATGCGCAGGCGTACGCGCAATCCGTCCGTCATCGGCGCCGTCCTTTCATCGCTTGCGGGTAGAAGGTGTACAGCGCCAGCAGCACGATGAAGCTGAATGCCAGCATGCCGCCCGCGAGCCAGTGCGCCTGCGCATATTCGAGCGCCTCGACATGATCGTAGATCTGCACGGAGACGACGCGCGTCTTGTCCGGGATATTCCCGCCGATCATGAGCACGACGCCGAATTCGCCTACCGTGTGCGCGAACCCGAGCACGGCGCCGGACAGGAAACCGGGACGCGCCAGCGGCACCGCCACCGACCAGAAGGTGTCCCACGGACTCGCGCGCAAGGTGGCCGCCACTTCCAGCGGCCGCGTGCCGATCGCCTCGAACGCATTCTGCAGCGGCTGCACGACGAAGGGCAGGGAATAGCACACGGAGGCCAGCACGAGGCCGCCGAACGAGAACGGCAATAACCCAATGCCGAGCGCCTCCGTCAGCTTGCCGACCGGGCCGTTCGGTCCCAGCAACAGCAACAGATAAAAGCCGATCACGGTGGGCGGCAGCACGAGGGGCAGCGCGACGACAGCCCCGACCGCGTGCCGCAGGCGCGAGCGCGTGCGCGCGAGCCACCACGCGATCGGTGTGCCGATCGCCAGCAACAGCAGGGTCACGACGGTCGCCAGCTCCAGCGTCAGGCGGACGGCCGCGAAGTCGGCGGCGTCCAGGGTCACAATGCGTAGCCGTACGAGCGGATGATCTCTCTGGCCTTGTTCGATTTCAGATAGCTTGCCAAAGCCTTCGCGGCCGGATTGGCGCCGCCCCTGGCGAGGATGACGGCGTCCTGGCGGATCGGACCGTGCAGGTTGTCGGGCACGATCCAGCCGGAGCCGGACGCGAATCTGCCGTCGCGATAGACCTGCGACAGCGCGACGAAGCCGAGCGGCGCATTGCCCGTGCTGACGAACTGGTGCGTTTGCGCGATGTTCTCGCCCTGCACGAGCTTGCCCTGCACGCGGTCGTAGACGCCCAGTTTGTTCAGCGTCTCGATGGCGGCCGCGCCGTACGGAGCCGTCTTCGGATTGGCGATGGCGAGATGGGCATAGTTCCCCGTCTTGAGGACTTGGCCCTGGCCGTCGACATAGCCGTCCTGCGCGGACCACAGCGCCAGCTTGCCGGTCGCATAGGTGAAGCGGGTACCCGGCACGGTGCGGCGCTCCGCTTCAAGCCTGGCCGGGGTCTCGTCGTCGGCCGCGAGCAGCACCTCGAACGGCGCGCCGTTGACGATCTGGGCGTAGAACTTGCCGGTGGCGCCGAACGCAAGGACGGCCTTGTGGCCCGTGTCCTGTTCGAATGCCGCAGCGATCTTTTGCATCGGCGCAGTGAAGTTGGCGGCGACCGCCACTTGCACCTCGTCCGCCTGGGCGGCGTGGCACGCGATCAGGGCCAGAAGGCCGGCAAGTTGCTTCATGGTCGACTCCAGTTCTTTATCGCTATATAGTAGAGTATATAACGAAACGGAACAGGGCAAAGTGGAAAGCGACAACACAGGCTTCGCGCTGCAGGGCGCCGTCTGGATGACGGTCGGCGGCGAAAAATTCGGCGGCCAGGGACGGGTCGAGCTGCTGGCCGCGATCGGCCAGGCGGGATCGATCAGCCAGGCCGCGAAAGCGGTCGGGATGAGCTACAAGGGGGCGTGGGACGCGATCGACGCGATGAACAACCTGGCCGGCGAGGCGCTGGTGGAACGCGTCGCCGGCGGCAAGGGCGGCGGCGGCACGCGGCTGACGGCGCGCGGCGAACAACTCGTCAGGAACTTCCGGGCGCTCGAGCAACTCCACCAGCAATTCGTGGAACAACTCAACGGACAGGCCGGCAACCTGTCCGCCGACCTGACCCTGATCAGCAGGCTGAACATGAAAACGAGCGCACGCAACCAGTTCTTCGGCACCGTCTCCGGAATCCAGCCCGGCGCCGTCAACGACGAGATCGAACTCGACATCGCCGGCGGCCACAGAATCGTCGCCATCGTCACGCACGAGAGCGCTGCCAGCCTCGGCCTGGCAGCGGGCGCCCAGGCGTTCGCGCTGGTCAAGGCGTCTTCGATCATCCTCATGACGGAAGGCGAGGGCGCGCGCTTCTCGGCCCGCAACCAGCTCGCCGGCACCGTGTCCCGCCTGACGCCGGGCGCCGTCAACACGGAGGTCGTCCTCGACCTGACGGGTGGCGGCAGCATCGCCGCCATCATCACCAACGAGAGCGCGCGGGCGCTCGAGCTGGCCGAGGGCAGGACGGCCACGGCGATGTTCAAGGCGTCCAGCGTGATCGTGGGCGTGCCGGGCTAGGCTGTGTTAGCGCATAATCGACGCATCAAGCACGAGCGTCGAGAACGATGAACGATTTTTTGCCGAAAGAATGCGATATCGTGATGGAGGGCGGGGTGACCTCCGGCGTGGTCTACCCCGCGTTCGTGGCGCGGCTGGCCGAAAAGTTCACCTTGCGCTCGATCGGCGGGACGAGCGTCGGCGCCGTGGCGGCCATCGCGGCGGCGGCGGCCCAGTTCAAGCGCAACCGCGTGCGCAAGGACGGGCAGGGTGAGGACGACGGTTTCCATCTCCTCGCCCGGCTACCCGGCAGCCTGCAGGAAGCCGTCGGCGCGCATACCCGGCTGTTCTCGCTGTTCCAGCCCTGTGCCGCGCTGCGTCCGCACTTCCGCGTGATCGCGGCGGCGCTCAACGAAACGAGCAAGTCGAAAGCCTGCGGCTATCTATCCCTCGCCATGCTGTGGAATTTCCCGCTCGGTGCCGTGGTGGGCGGAGGCATGTGGCTGCTGGGCTTTCTGATCAGCAGCAGCCTGCTCGGCGGACACTGGCCAGGCGTGCCCCTCGTCGGCCTCGCCAGCGTCCTGTGGTTCGGCTTGTGCATGTTCGTGGGCGCGCTGGCCGGGGCGCTGCTGCAGGCCACGTGGTCGGCGTGGCGCGGGCTGCGCGCCAACCGCTGCGGCATCTGCTCCGGCCTGCGCACGTCCGCGGACAATCCGCCCGCGCTGACGGAATGGCTGCATGGCCTCGTGCAGGACATCGCCGGTCTCCCGCTCGACACCCCATTGACGTTCGGGCTGCTGCGCACGTCCGAGCCGCCGATCGAACTGGCGCTGATGACGACGGGCCTCTCGGAACTGCGCGCGCACCGCCTGCCGCATTCGGGCGCCGACCTCGTGTTCCGCGCCTCGGAAATGGCCGCCCTGTTCCCGCCCGCGATCGTCGACTGGATGACGGCGCACTCGCGCCATACGCGCCACGGCGCACGCACGGTGACCGTCCTGGAACGCATGAACGCCGGTGGCGAGGATTACTACTTCATGCCCGATCCGGACGACCTGCCGCTCGTGGTGGCCGCGCGCATGAGCCTCAGTTTTCCCGTGCTGCTGCAGGCCGTGCCCCTGTACCGCCTGCGCGCGCTGCCGGTGCATGGGGAAGGCGTCGACCTGCTGCGCGTCTGGTTCTCGGACGGCGGCCTGACCAGCAACTTCCCCATTCACTTTTTCGACAACATCCTCCCGACCCGTCCGACCTTCGGCGTCACCCTGCAGGACGACCTCGCCGACGACGACCCGTTCGACGCGCGCGTGTCTCTCCCGACGAACAACAACACCGGGGTGACGGCCGCGTACATGCCGGTCGACGACACCGACGGCCGCCCGTCGCTGCCGCGCTTCGCGGGCGCCATCCTGCGCACGATCCGCACGTGGCGCGACGAAGCCCTGAAGCGCACCCCGGGCTACCGCGACCGCGTGGTGCAGATCCGCCATACGAAAAAAGAGGGTGGCCTGAACCTGAACATGACGCGCGCCGCCATCGACGTGATGAGCCGCAGCGGAGAAGAGGCGGCGCGCCAGGTGATCGAGCGTTTCCTGAACCCCGTCGAAAAAGAAAACGGCTGGCTGAACCACCGCTGGGTGCGCATGCGCAGCACGGCGGCCGTCCTGCAGGAAACCTTCGCGCCCCTCTCCGAAGCCTGGCACGACGCGCGCCTGAAACCCTCGTACGAAGCGCTGTGGATGGCCCACGGCATGGACGCCTTGCCCGCCTACCAGCTCAGCAAGGCCAACCGCACGGCCGGCTTCGCGCTGTGGGAACGCATCGTCGCGCTGCCGCAGGAAGTGGCGCCGGCGGAGCTGTCCGCCCACGCACCGCGGCCGCAGCCGGAACTCGTGATCGCGCCGCGCCTGAACTGAAGGTCAGGCGTCGCGGCCGTCGTAGTGCTGCACGGGAATCGCGTCGAGATCGATACCCTCGATGCAGCGCAGGTTGATGGCCGCCATCGGATTCCCCTTCGGATCGACCCCTTCCGCATACGGATGGATGCCGCACGTGGGACAGAAGCGGTGCTGGATGACGTGCTTGTTGAACGTGTAGGTGGCGGCCGCGTCCTCGGGCGTGCGCAGGCGAAACTGCGCACGCGGCACGAACCAGAGCAGCGATCCCTTGCGCTGGCACATCGAACAATTGCAGGCGAGGGCGCCCTGGATCTCGCCCTCCACTTCATACGCGACCTGGCCGCAGTGGCAGCTGCCTTGATAAATCATGTGTCGTCTCCTCCGTGCGTTGAGTTACGGGACTCATGGTAGCGCAGGATTTTTGCAAGCGCATGTGTCGGGACGCGCGTCCGACACAATCGGACATCGACCTGCGCGCGCAACCCGCTAGAGTGGCCGCATCGTCATCGACAAGGTGCAGACCATGACATCCGGTTTGATCAGGAAACTCCTCCCGCTGGCCGCCGCCGCGCTTCTCATACCGCTCCCCGCATTTGCGCAGGGCGTGAACGTCTGCTCACTCGTCTCCTGCGGCGCCAGCGGCCAGCATGCCGCCGTGCTCGACGATCCGGCGCAACCACGCCGCGCCGCGCGGACGGCTGCAGTGGCAGGCCGCCCCGCGCGGGACGACACGACGCGCGATCCGTGGGCACGCCGCTTCCAGGGACGGGAAAACGAAGACGACGATGTCTGCCTGTTGAACTTCGGCATCGGCGGCCAGCTGGCCAGGAAGGGATCCATCGACAGCCACGTGCTGGGCCGCACACGGGCATGGCGCGCGCCGGCCCGCTGAGAATTCAATCCACGGGTTGCACGAGCGTGACGATGCGGCGGCCCGGCGTCTCGTTGGCGAGGCACAGCACCGGCGCGTGGCGCGCACCCGCGTAGTGCGCGCCCAGCGCGAGCGCCGTCACGAACGGGACGACGCCGCATGCGCCGCTCGACGCCCCGACACGTACGATGTCCGCGCTGCCGTCGAGCTGCCGCATCGTCGTGGCCGCGTATTCCATCAGCTCGTACACCGGGCGCGAGCGGTGGCCGGTATCGGCGACGATCATCGCCACGCCATCCGCACCGGCACCCGCATCGGCGAGCGTGCGCTCGACGAGTCCCGCGAGCACGCGGTCGGTACCGCGCCTGCGTGTGTCGGCCGGCTCCGCGACCCGCACTTCCGCGAGCGGCGCGAGCAGCGCCACCGCCTGGCCATCGGATGCCCCGGCCAGCGCCGCGCCGCCCAGCAACAGGCCGGCGGCGCCCTCGCCCGGCATCAACCCCTGCGGCTGCGCGGCCGTGAACAAGACCTGTTCCGACGCCCAGCGTGCGACCGTTGCCTCGCCCACATGGGACGCTGCCGCCACCACGAGCGTGACACCGGGCGCTGCGCCGGCCGCAGTAATGCCGGTCACGGGATCGGTGCCGCACATGGCCGCACCGATCTCGCCACGCCATCCGGCCTGCGCCGCCGCATGCCGCAGCCACGCCGCAGCGGCATCGCACTGTCCCTCGGACCAATCCGCAGGCAGCAGCGGCAGCACCTGGAGCCCGGGCATGGCATCGTCGCGCGCGGCCCACTCGATCGCCGCGCGTCCCGCGAGCTCCGCGACCACGCCGCTTGCCAGCGTCAGCGCGCGCCACTGCTCGTCGCTGAAGTTTGCCTCACTGGCTCCGTGCGCCGCCTGCCAGTCGATGATGTCTTCCCGCAGCGCCTCGTCTAGCGCTTCCCCGCAGCGGGCGCACATCACGGGGAAGCCGTCGTCGTCGACGAGTTCCCGGTCCAGACCCGGGCGTGCCTTGTTGTCCGCGATGGCGGCCGCCAGTTCTTCGGCGGACATACCCTGCGGAGCGCGCAGTGCCGTCGCGAGGATCGCCAGGTGCCGCGCGTGCGCCGGACGCGTGGCGGCGCTGGCCGGTCGTGCGGGTGCGGCGGGCAGCGCGTCGGCCTGGACGGTGGTGCTGCGTTGCGCGATCCATTTGCATCCGATGAAACCCGCCAGCAGCAGGGCTACAGGCAGACCCAACAGCACCAGCATCCATTCCGACGTGGCGGGCACGCTCCCGCTCGCGCGCCACCAGACGATCGCGCCGCCCCAGCAGGCGACGAAGACGGTGGCGGCGATGAGGGTCTGCCTGATCCAGCCGGGGACGGTATGGGAAGCGGGGAGCGGTTTGGCGGCAAGAGGTGTCGACATGATGGTGTGGCGTCAAAGTTTGTCGATAGTGGCCTGCTGGCCTGCGATGAGTTCAACGAGGAACATGCACCGCGGGCTCACGCAGCGACCGCCAGCAGTTCCAGCTTCAACCCCTTCATCCCCGACGGCACGTAGATCGCCATCGATTGCGCCTGCAGCATGCGCTCGTACATTTGTCCCTTGGCATCGAGGATGAAATAGCACGTGTCGGGGCGCACTGGCACGGCGGCGGGCAGTTGTGGCGCGTATTGCAGGCGCACGCCGGGCAGGGCCGACAGCACGCATTTCTCGACGTCGTCCGGCGCGCCGACCTTGAAACGCAGCGGCACGGTGTCGACGAGCTCCAGCGTCGGGATATCGGCCGAGACGGCGATGTAGAAGGTCGTCTTGTCGTCGATCTTGCCGGAGTCGAGCATGCCGTGGTGGTACGACGGCCGCACTTCGTTCAGGACAATGGCGAAGTACTTCGACGAGATCACGGTGTCGAGCAGTTCACGGATGATCTGGAACAGCTTGGCAAAGCCGGGACCGGGATCGGCGTGCTGGTACACCGGCAGGTCGGTCAGCGTCCAGCTTTTCGAAAACGTCATCAGCGCGCCGCCCACGCCCAGCAATTGTTCGTGCAGGCGCTCCGGGTGCAGGTCCGGATGGTGCACGTAGTGGGATAGCGATGCGCACGCGGAACTGGCGGTGTGCAATAGCCAGAACGACGACATGTCACCGGAACGGAATTCGATCACGTTGCGGCTCGGCTCGCGGTGGTGGCCATACAGCGAACTCACCTTGGCCTGCAGCGCCTCGAGCAGGCGGCGCACCTGCTGGAACAGGGCGGGTGCGGCACCCACCGACAGGCTGGGCGGCAGGAAGGACGGGTCCATCTCGAAGCCGCCGGACGGGGCGCGCCGCAGGCGCAGCACCGGAAAGCTGAGGTAGGCGTCGCGCGGCTCGAATTCCGGGACGAGACGCACGGTTTTCCTGAGGTAGGACACGGACGCCGGCGCCGCTTGCGTGTAGAGGTCGGGCGTTTCCTCATTGGTTTGCACGAAGCGGACCGTCTTGGTCGGCTGGCCCGGCTGGGCGAAATTGCCGCTGAAGGGTTTGAGGCCGGGCAGGGCGGCGTAATACGTGACGGTTTGCTGGGATTGCGGCAACTGGCTGAGGTCGACGGTGTCGGGCAGTTCGTCGGCACCCGGCGCATCGACCAGTTCGCCGTCCTGGAAGCGCAGCGCGAGTTCGAGGATGCGCAACACGTTGCTGGACAGCGCCTCGCGGTCGATCTGCAGTGTTTCGATGCCCCAGGCATACGGGTGTACGGCCCGGATGCTCTTGTACAGGCGGTGTTCATGGTACTGGTCCTGGCGCTGGAAATGCTGCGGACGCAGGAGCAGCCCCTCTCCCCACAATACTTTGCTGGCCATGTTGCCGATCATCGTGCTCGTCATGCATGTCCTCCAGTCATTGACTTGTCCCAAGTCGATCACCTTAGTCCTTCGTGACGGTTTTTTTTCTGCTATGACCTGCAGTTTTGCTACTGCTCAAAGTTACCGTGGGTCTTTCCCAACTGAACTATTTTTTCGCGCCCGACTGTGTGAAGATGCCGGCTTGCGCTGCCGGCATGGAGGAGTTCGATGGAAGGATTCACGCCTGGTTTTTTCGACCGTCTGCTGGGCACATCGGTGCGCGGCGCCGGTAACGCCACCGCCTCGCGCATCACCGCCGAGGATTTCAAGGATGCCGTCGCGCGCGACCTCGAGGCGTTGTTGAACACGCGCTCCGTCATTCCCGAAAATTCACTGCAGGGTTTCCCCGAGTGCAGCGAGTCGCTCGTGACCTACGGCTTGACGGATTTCGCCGACCGCTCGCTGTCGAGCCCGAGCGACCGCGCTTACATCTGCGACTGCCTCGAAAAAACCATCGCCCGCCATGAACCGCGCCTGCGCAACGTGAAGGCGGTACTCGAAGTGCGCGACGAGAGTGCGGTGAACCGCCTGAAGTTTTCGATCACGGCGGTGCTCGTCGCCAGCGCATCGGAAGAACCGGTCAATTTCGACGCGCTGCTGCAGCCGTCGACCCTGCAATACAGCATCAACAAGGCGGGCAGGGCGTCGCCGGCCGCGTCCGCGCGAGGCTAAGCTTGGAACAATTGCTACCGTATTACGAGCGCGAGCTCGGCCACTTGCGCCGTCACCTGCGCGAATTCGCCGAGCGCTATCCGAAGATCGCGGGCCGCCTGCTCATCAGCGGCGAAGTGTGCGAAGACCCGCACACCGAACGCATGATCGAATCGTTCGCGCTGCTGAACGCGCGTATCGCGAAGCGGCTCGATGACGACTATCCCGAATTCACGGAAGCGCTGTTCGACGTCCTGTACCCCCATTACCTGCGTCCGTTTCCCTCCTGTTCGATCGCCCAGATGGATTTCGGCGGGACCGCCAACCAGCAGACGGGCATCGGCGTCCTCCCGCGCGGCACCGCGCTGAGTACGCGGCCCGTGCGCGGCGCGGCCTGCACGTTCCGCACCGTCTATCCCGTCACCGCCGCGCCGCTTGCGCTCACCGGGGCCGCGTTCTCCGCCATCATCGACCATCCGGAAGCCGTACGCCTGCCGGAAGGCGCCGGCTCCGGCCTGAGCCTGACGCTCACCGCCACGGCCGACCAGTTGCGCCTCGGCCGGCTGGCCCTGCCGCGCCTGCGCGTGTTCATCGACGGCGAACCGTCGTTCTGCGCGGCGTTGCGCGACACGTTGTTCATGCGGGCCGTGGGCGCATACGTCGAGGCGGACCGCAATGGCCGCTGGTTTCCCCTGGGCGCGATCCCGATCGAGCCCGCCGGCTTCGCCGACGACGAAGCCCTGATCGATTTTCCCGCGCGCTCGCATGCCGCTTACCGCCTGCTGACGGAGTACTTCTGCTTCCCCGACAAGTTCAACTTCTTCGACATCGACCTGGCCGCACTCATCGCCGCGCTGCCGACCACGCTGGCGGCCGGCGCGACGACGGTGACGCTGCACCTGGCGCTGGCGGGCCTGCGCGCGGATTCGAACACGGCGCGCATGCTCGGCATGCTGTCGACCAACAACCTGCTGCTCGGCTGCACGCCCGTCATCAACCTGTTCCCGCAGCGCGGCGAGCCGATCCGCCTGACCCACGCGAGCGCCAGCTACCCCGTGCTGGCCGACGCGCGCCGCGCCTTCGCCTACGAAGTGCAATCCATCGAATCCGTCAACCTCGTGCGCCAGACGCCGCAGGGAGAAACCGTCGTCGAATTCCACCCGTTTTACTCGCTCAAGCACGCCCAGACGCCCGAGCGGAACGGGCATTACTGGGTGCTGCGGCGCGACGAGACGCTGGCCGAGCGCAGCCCCGGCTACGAGACGCAGATCGCCATCGTCGACATCGACTTCGATCCGGCCGCCGTCGAGACGCAAACGCTGAACATCGAACTCATCTGCAGCAACCGCGACCTGCCGGCCTCACTCTCCTATGGCCAGCTCGGCGGCGATTTGTTCCTCGAAGGCGGCTCGAGCATGAAGACGATCCACTTCCTGCGCAAGCCCACCATCACCTACCGCTTCGAGAGCGCCCGCAGCGCCCATTGGCGCCTGATCTCGCACCTGACGCTGAACCATTTGTCACTGGCAAACGGCGGCGTCGATGCCTTCCGCGAGATGCTCGCCCTGTACGACCTGCCCCGTTCGCCATCGTCGCAGCGCCAGATCGGCGGCATTGCCGGCATCGAACAACGTACCGCCAGCGCGTGGATGGCGGGCAATCCGTTCACCTGCCTCGTGCGCGGCGTGGAAGTGCGCATCCTCATCGACGAGGAAGCCTTCGTCGGCAGCGGCATCTACGCATTCGCCCACATCATCGAACGGTTTCTCGCCCTGTACGTGCACGCCAACAGCTTCACGCAACTGGTGGTGGTGTCCAATAAAACCGGAGAGGAATTATTGAAATGCCTACCGAGAAGCGGCGATTTGAGCCTGCTGTAATCGAGCGCCTGTTCAGGGAACCCTATCGTTTCGAGTACTTCCAGGCCGTGCGCATGCTCGAGCTCTGGCTCAAGCGGCACGGCAGCCCCCAGCACGACGCCATCGCACATTACGTGCGCTTCCAGAACTCGACGTCGCTGGGATTTCCGGCCAGCCAGCTGGAAGCCATCCAGCCCGAGCCGCGCGACCTCGACCGCGGCGCGCACGCGCTCGGCAAGGCATTGCGGGAAGCACGACTCACCTACATCCGCGTCACCCCCTCCTTCATGGGCCTGTTGAGCGCCACCGGCGTGCTGCCGGCCCATTACACGGAGCGCATCGCCGACCACCAGCAGCGCCATTCCGACGAAGGTCCACGCGCGCTGCTGGACACGTTCTCGAACCGCTCGCTGGCCCTGTTCTACGCAGCCTGGCGCAAATACCGGCTGCACTTCAAATACCAGCTCGACGGCCAGGACACCTTCCTGCCGCTGCTGCTGGCACTGGCAGGGCTCGGCCACAATGCGCTGCGCCGGCGCCTGACGCACCCCAGGGACGGCGCCCTGCTGGACGAATCGATCGGCTACTTCGCCGCGTCGATCCGCCAGCGCCCGCCCTCGGCCGTGCAGATGGGGCGCGTGCTGTCCGAGTATTTCGACCACCCGGTGCGCATCGAGCAATTCGTCGGGGCCTGGTACGACGTGCCGTCCGCCCAGCAGACCGTCCTCGGCCACCCCACCGCGGTGCTGGGCACGAGCGCGATGGCCGGCGACCGCGTGTGGCAGCGCGACCTGCGCCTGCGCGTCGTGGTGGGTCCGCTGGACCACGCCGGTTTCTCGTCGTTCCTGCCGGGTGGCCTCGCGGCGCGCGCCCTCAAAAGCCTGCTGGGCCTGCTGGCCGGCATCACGCTCGAATACGAGGTCGAACTGATCCTGCGCGGAGAAGCGGTCCGCAGCACCGTCCTCGGCCCCGCGCCGAGCGGGAGACTGGGTTGGGATGCCTATCTCGTCACCGGACCAGAGGCGGATGACCGCGATGACGTCCGCTACGCCCTGCAGCCGATCGAACAGCTGGCCTGACGGGCAAGCCTACGGCACCACCTCGGCGGAAAACAACCGTTCCACCGGCGCGGGATCGAACAGCCCGCGCCCATCCCAGCGCGGCAGGTCGATATCCGATTGCGAGGGCACGGCCTTGCCCGCGTAGCGCGGCCCCAGCCGGGCGATCATGCCCGGGAAAGCGCGGCAATAGCTGGACGCGACGCCGGCCAGCTGGGCCAGCCGCTTATACGTGATCACGCTGGCGGGCGGCAGCGTATCGAGCACGTGGACGATGCGCTCGCGCCAGTCGTCCGACCACGCCTGCAGCGGCGCGCCCGCCACGCGGATCCGGTCGCCCGGCCGGATCTCGCCGCCGTGCAGCACGCGCGCCAGCATGCCGCGCCGTGTGCCGATGCGCGTCGACAGGCCGGGTTGGTGCGCGTCCAGGTGCCCGCAGGCTTCGCACTGGAACATCAGCCGCAGCAGGGCGCCGTCGCCGACCTGCAGCACGGTGCCGGAGACGAGCCGCGACGTGTCGACGTCCACGAGCAGGTTCTCGCGCAGCGTGTGCGGCGGCAGCGCGAAGGCGCCGTAAGCATCCGTGCCGGCCAGCAGCAACTGGCGCGGCGACAGCGGGTCGGCGTACACGTCGCCTTCCAGTCCCTGGTAGGCGATGGCCCTCACGCCGTCCACGCGCACGGGTGGCGCGGCCAGGCTGGGGCGCAGGGCCAGGGCTTCGATCCGTCCGATGTCCATGTGCGTGTCCATGTCCGTGTCAGTCAGCGATGACAAAGTCTGCCACAGGTGCGGCCGGTCCGGATGGCGTACCGGACGGTCGCACCATGACGCTCAACGATAGGCCGGGTCGCGGGAACTTTCATGCGCCCACGTGTACAAGGCGGGCAGGATCAAGAGGGTCAGCGCCGTCGACGACAGGATGCCGCCGATGACGACCGTCGCCAGCGGCCGCTGCACCTCCGCACCCGTGCTCGTCGCCAGCGCCATCGGCAAAAAGCCCAGCGAGGCGACGAGCGCCGTCATCAGCACTGCGCGCAAACGTACCTGCGCCCCTTCGCGCATGGCATCTTGCGCGGAGTGCCCCTGGTCGCGCAGCGAACGCACGAACGCCAGCATCACGAGCCCGTTCAGCACGGCCACGCCGGACAGCGCGATGAAGCCGACCGCCGCCGAAATCGACAGCGGCAATCCGCGCAGCCACAGCGCCAGCACGCCGCCCGTCATGGCGAACGGGATGCCGCTGAACACGAGCAGGCCATCCTTGACGCTGCCGAACATCAGGTACAACAGCGCGAACACGAGCGCCAGCGCGGCGGGCACGACGAGCGCCAGGCGCTGCCCCGCGGCCTGCAGGTTCTCGAATTGCCCGCCGAGGCTCAGCCACACGCCCGCCGGCAGTTTCAGCCTGGCCAGGTCGGCTTGCAGCGCGGCGACGAACGACCCGAGATCGCGCCCGCGCACGTTGGCCGTGACGACGATGCGGCGCTTGCCGTTCTCGCGGCTGATCTGGTTCGCTTCCGGCACGAAGTCCAACGTGGCGATCTCGGACAGGGGAATGCTGGCGGCCCGCCCATCGCGCGCCGGCAGCGAGATCGGCAGGCGCCGCAGCGTGTCGACATCGTTGCGCGCCCCTTCCGGCAGGCGCACCGTGATCGCGAAGCGGCGGTCGCCTTCGAACACGGTGCCCACGTCGCGGCCGCCGACGAGCGTGCCGAACGCTTCCTGCACGTCCGCCACGTTCAGGCCGTAGCGCGCGGCCTTGATGCGGTCGACGGCCAGGGTCAGCGCCGGCAAACCTTCCGTCTGCTCGATTTTCACTTCGACGGCGCCCGGCAGCCGATCGAGCACTTGGGCGATGCGCTGGGCCGTCGCGAGCATGGTCGCCGTGTCGTCGCCGAACACTTTGACGGCCACGTCGCTGCGCACGCCCGAGATCAGCTCATTGAAGCGCAGCTGGATCGGTTGCGAGAACTCGTAGTTGTTGCCGGGGATGCGGTTGGCCGCTTCCGCGATCGCGGCCACGAGCTCGGCATGCGTCCGTCTCGGCTTCGGCCACTGGTTTTCCGGACGCAGGATCAAATAGCTGTCGGCCGCATTCGGCGGCATCGGGTCCGTCGCCACCTCGGCCGTGCCGATGCGCGCGAACACGCGTTCGATCTCGGGGAATTCGCGCAGCAGGGCGGTCTCCAACTGCTGCTGCATCGCCACCGATTGCTGCAGGCTCGTGCCGGGAATCCGCAAGGTCATCACGGCCAGGTCGCCCTCGTTCAGGTTCGGCGCGAATTCGGTGCCGAGGCGGGTCGCCAGCAAGCCTGTCAGCAGCACGGAGAGCACGGCGAAGGTCAGGGCGACCGGGCGGTTGCGCAGGGTCCAGTCCAGCAGCGGCCGGTACCAGTCGCGCGCCTTGTGCATCAGGCGGTTGTCGTGTTCGGCCACGTTGCCGCTGACGAACAATGCGACGGCAGCCGGCACGAACGTCACGGACAGGATCATCGCGCCGACGAGCGCCATCACGACCGTGAGCGCCATCGGATGAAACATCTTGCCTTCGATGCCGGACAGTGCGAGCAGGGGCAGATAGACCGTCATGATGATCACCTGGCCAAACAGCAGCGGCCGCCTCGCTTCCGCCGCGGCAAGCGCCACCTCCGTGCGGCGTTCCTCACCCGTCAATGGCCGTCCGACCTCGGCCTGGGCGGTCCCGAGCCGGCGGATGCAGTTCTCGACGATGACGACGGCGCCGTCGATGATGATGCCGAAGTCGAGCGCCCCGAGGCTCATCAGGTTGGCGCTGACGCCCGCCTGCACCATGCCCGTGAACACGAGCAGCATCGTGAGCGGGATGACGAGCGCCGTGACGAGCGCCGCGCGCAGATTGCCGAGAAAAGCGAACAGGATCGCGATGACGAGCAGCGCCCCTTCGACGAGGTTGTTGCGGACGGTGCGAATCGCCTTGTTCACCAGCACCGCGCGGTCGTACACCGGCAAAGCCTGCACACCCGGCGGCAGCGAGCGGTTGACCTCGTCCAGCTTGCGGCGCGCGCTGTCCGCGACGGCGCGGCTGTTCTGGCCGATCAGCATGAAGACGGCGCCCAGCACCACTTCGCGACCGTTTTCCGTGGCGGCGCCGGTGCGCAGTTCGCGGCCCGGCTCCACGTCGGCCACGTCGCGCACGCGCACGGGTGCGCCGTCGACGACGTCCAGCACGATGTTGCGGATCTCCTCCAGCGTTTTTACCTGTCCCGGCGTGCGCACGACGAATTGTTCGCCACCGCGCTCGATGTAGCCGGCGCCCGCGTTGACGTTGTTGCGGTCGATGGCATTGACCAGGGTCGCCAGCGACAGCCCGCGCGCGGTCAGCTTCGCCATGTCCGGCGCGACCTGGTACTCCTTCAGGTAGCCGCCGATGGTGTTCACTTCCGTCACGCCCGCGACGCCGCGCAGTTGCGGCGCCACGATCCAGTCCTGGATCTCGCGCAGGTCGGCCGGAGAATAGGGCGTGCCGTCCGGTTTCAATGCGTCCGGGCGCGCTTCGACCGTCCAGTAAAAGATCTCGCCCAGGCCCGTCGCGATCGGCCCCAGCGCGGGATCGGCCTGGTCCGGCAGCCGGCTTTTCGCCTGTTGCAGCCGCTCGCTCACGAGCTGGCGGGCGAAATAGATGTCGGTGCCTTCCTTGAAGACGACGGTGACCTGCGACAGGCCGTAGCGCGACAGCGACCGCGTCTGCTCGAGCCGGGGCAGGCCGCTCATCGCCGACTCGATGGGGAAGGTGATGCGCTGCTCGACTTCCAGCGGAGAATAGCCCTGCGCGGCCGTGTTGATCTGCACCTGCACGTTCGTGATGTCGGGCACGGCGTCGATCGGCAGGCGCTGGTAGTTGACCACGCCCAGGCCGGCGAGGGCGAGGACCCCGAGCACGACCAGCCAGCGGCGCGCGATGGCGAATGCGATAAGTTGTTGGAACATGGGCGCCTCCTCAGTCGTCGTGTTCGGCTTCGCTCTTGCCGAGGTCCGCCTTCAGCAGGAAGCTGCCGCCGGCCGCGACGACATCCCCCGCCGCCAGCCCGCGCACGATCTCGATCCGCTTGCCGTCCGAGCGCCCGGGCACGACGTCGCGCAGCGTGAATCCGGCCTTCGTGCGGACGAACACGACGCTGTGCTCGTGGATCGTCTGGATGGCATCGCCGGACACGGTCACCGGCACCTGCGCCTGCGGCCCCATCAGGTCGACGCTGGCCAGCATGCCCGGCCGCAGGCGCGCGTCGCGGTTCGGCAGGACGATGCGTGCCGTCGCCATGCGCGTCGTCTCGCCGAGGACGGGGCCGACGAATGCGACGGTGCCGTCGATCTCGCCCGGTTGCGTGCCCACGCTGATCTTCGCCGCCATGCCCGCGCCGACCTGGCCCAGGCTGTCGGCGGGTACGGCCGCTTCGATCCACACGTGCGACAGGTCGGCGATGGTCAGCAACGGCTTCGTCTCGTCGACCGCCTGGCCCGCGACGGCCGGCTTGTCGACGACGACGCCGTTCAGCGGTGCGCGCATCGTCACGCTGCTGGACACGCCGCCGCCCGCTTCGATGCCCAGGGCGGCCAGGCGCTGTGCCGCCGCCTGTGCGGCGATCTCCGCCTCCTGCATCGCCGTCGCCGCGGCTTCCAGATCCTGGCGGGCCGAGATGCGCTCGTCCCATAGCGTCTTTTCGCGCCGGTACGTCGTGCGGGCGAGCTGCAGCCGTTGGCGCGCGCCGGCGGCGTCGGCGCGCCACTGCGCGACGGCCGGGCTCCGGATCGTCACGAGCGCCTGCCCCTTGCGCACCAGGGCGCCCGGCGCCACCAGCACGGCCTGCACGATGCCCGGCGCGGGCGCGGCCAGCGCGACAGTGCGTTCCGCGTCGGATTTGACTTGCGCGGGCAGGTGCAGCCGCTGCCGCAAGGTGGCCGGACCGGCCGTGTCGAGGGCGATGCCGTTCGCCTTGATCTGCGCCGCCGTCATCGCGATGCCGCGTGCGCCTGCATCTTCCGCTGCGCCGCCTGTTTGCGCGCCGCAGTCGTCGTGGCCGTGCGCATCTTTCGTGGGTGCCGAGTCCTCGCGCGTAAACAGCATCAGTCCGGCCAGGAGGAGGGCGAACGCGCACATCAGCGCGATCGCCAGGGTCTGTTTCTTCGTCATGGTGTTCTCTTCAATCTTGATCGGTGCCGGCGAGGCGTTCGATGTCGGCCCAGGCGCGCCAGGCGGTTTCCAGGCTGTCCCAGTGGCGCGTCTGCACCTGGAACCACGTGCGCTGCGCGTCGAGCACGTCCAGGAAGGAAAACTTCCCGTACTCGAATCCTTTCAGCGTCTGCTCGTACGCGGTCTTCGCGCCCGGCACGACGTCGTCGCGCAGCAGCCGGGCTTCCTGTTTCGCCATTGCGTAGCGCGTGTGGGCCGCCGTCAGCGCGGCCGCCGTCTCGACCCGGGCGGCGGCCAGTTCGTCGTTCGCCGCGTCGGTGCGGCGCAAGGCCGCGTGCAGGGCATCCTCGTTGCGGTTGAACAGGGGCAGCGGCACGGACAGGCCCACGACGGCCTGGCGCCGGCCCACCTGGTCATCCTTTTGCGTGCCCACGGACAGCGTGACGTCCGGCATGCGCGCCGCCCGCTCGACATCCGCCTGCGCCTGCCGCGCCGCGAGCTGGCCGCGCGCGCGGCGGACGGCGGCGGATTCGCGGGCCAGCAAGGTCGCGATGGGTGCGGGGTCCGGCAGCCGGTCGCTGTCGTCTGCCAGCGCCAGGGTGTCCGCAGGGCGGCCGACCAGCGCGGCCAGCGTCGTGCGGGCGATGGCCAGCGCGGCCGCCGCCCGGGTCAGCGCGGTCGATGCATCGACGGCCGCGAGGCGGGCCCGTGTCTCGTCGATCGGGGATATCTTCCCGGCCGCGACCCGCTTGCCGGCCACGTCGACGGTCCGGCGCGCGAGGTCGGTCAAGGCCTGGGCAAGTGCGAGCCGGTGTCCGGCGATCAGGACGTCATGGTAGGCGGCGATGACGTCGGCCCGGATGGCCAGCCGCTGCGCCAGCCGGTCGCCGCGCGCCACGTCGGCCGCTCCCCGGGCGAGGGCGACGCGGGCCTGGCGTTTGCCGCCGAGTTCGATCGGCTGGTTGATCTGCACGGTGGTCGTGCGCGTGCCGGCCTGCTGGCCTTCGCGCAGCCAGGACAGCTCGGGATTCGGCAGCCGGCCGGCCTGGCCGACCAGCGCGTCGCTCGCCGCCACCTCATGCGCGGCCGCGCGCGCGGCGGGCTGGTCGAGGGCAAGCCGGATCGCTGTGGATAAGTCGATGGGGGCGGTGTCCGCCGCGACGCGCAGGGGCTCGGCGCCGCAGCGCCATGCCAATGCGGATGCGAGGACGAGCACCGCCAGTCTTTGTCTGAATGTGTTCATGCGTGCTCCTGAAAATGGGAGCGTCGAAAAACCTGCTGCGCGTTGCCCTATCGTCCTGCGATGCTCGCTGTACTAGCGTACAGCTGTGCTTCTCGAACGACATTGCTGCCGCTCGCGACGGTTTTTCGAGGCTCCCGATGGTCGATTCAGGCGCGCGGAGATTTGTGGGGTGTCAAGCCGCGCGCGGGTCAGGCGGCGGCAGGCCATTGCGGCCGTTCGGGACGGCTCGCGGGCGGCGCTTTGAGGTAGGGCGGGAAGAAGGCGATGCTGGAAGCGTGCCGGCGCTCGGCCGGTATCACGACGAACGCCGCGGGCAGGCACGCCGTATGTCCGAACGTGCAGGCCGCGCAGTGCGGGTCGACCAGGGACGCGCCGTCGTCGTCGGCCACGAACACGGTCCCGTCTACGCCTGGCGCGACGACGCTGTGGTGGCTCACGCCGGCCGGCGTCATCGCGCAGCACTTGTCCGCCATGGCCAGGGCGACCTGGAATGGATAGACGACCAGCAGCAGGATGAGGATCAGGCGGCGCATGGCGCAATGATACCGCATTAAAAGATGGCGTTATTCATCAATGAGCGGCCTCAACCAATCACGGGAATCGGGTTGGGTTCGCAACCGATCTGCATATACCTTTATCGGGAGGGTTTATCCATACGTGGATGATTCCGGAAATAAACGATTGAACTCGCTGGAGGGTCGCCGTAATGAAAAGCGCAAATATACTTGGCGGAATTTTTTTATTGGGAACTTTATCCGCCTGTTGTCATCCACCGTTGGTATCCACAATCGACGTCCCGACATTACCGCAGCAGGCGTCGAACTGGTGCTGGGCGGCGAGCGGCCAGATGACCATGCGTTTCCTGGGCCATGACGTCGCCCAATGCGTGGAAGCGAATAACCGTTTCGGCCTCGCGACGTGCTGCGAAAATAATTCCGGAAGCTGTAATAACGGCGGCTGGCCGGAATACGGGAAATACGGTTTTACGGCCGACCAGACCTCCGATACGGCACTCACGTTCAGCCAGATCAAATCGCAGATTTACTGTAAAAAGAAACCCATCGCATTCAGCTGGCACTGGCCCGGCGGCGGTGGCCACATGATGGTCGTAAAAGGCTATTTCACGGTGAATGGCGTGCAATACGTGGACGTCAACGATCCCGAGCCTTATACGGATCTGAGCACGCTGGTCGGCGGCACGGAAACCATCATGACCTATGCCGATTACGTCAGCCGCACGGGCGACCACACCCATTGGAACGACTATTACAACATCACGTACAAAGGTGACTGACATGCGCAAACTTCCTTTCGCGTTGGTCGTTGCGGTCGTCCTCTTCCTCGCCGGCTGCCAGACGAGCCAACCCCGCCCCAACCACAGCCAGGACACCGCCGCGCAGCAGGGCCTGGCCACGCTCCGGCAGGTCGTCAATGCCGGCAACTATGCGTCGCTCGGTTTCGAGTCGGAGGCCGAGGTACGCCAGGCCACGCTCGGCGAGCCGCTGCAGGTCTACCGGGTCCAGCTCGACGCCCTGCGTGCCTTTACCGGGAACACCGATCCGGAAACGCTGCTCGTCGACGTCCGCCGCAGCCTGTACCCCGTCAAGGTCGGCGACCGCGTGGCGACATCGATCTTCGTCACCGGATCGCGCGAAGGCTGGCGGGCGTCCGAACTGGGCAACGCGGCCGTGGCACGGCTCGTCAGCCGCTATCGTCACGGCGCCGGCGATTTCCTCGTGCACGTGGCGGCGATGAAGTCCTGGTTCGTCGCCGACCGGGTCGAAGGCAAGCTCATGCTGACACCCGTCATGGACGACCCGCGCACCAAGCTCCGGGCGGGAGAAACCGTGCCGGCGGACGTCGTCTTCCTGCAGCTCAAGGCGGCCTCCGAAGGCTACAACGGCTTGCCGCAATAGGCATCACCCGCCGAGCTGGCGGAACGGGTCGAAGGCCAGGTCGATGAGACGGCGCTTGCGCACGACGATTTCCGCGTTCGCCGTCATGCCGTAGCGCAGCGGGTACGACGTGTCGCCCACGGTGTAGTGATCGCGCTCGAGGGCGACGCGGCCTTCGTACACGGGCAGCCGCGTCTGCGGCGAGGCCCGGGTCGCGGGCGCGATGGTCTGCAAGGTGCCGTCGATGATGCCGTAGCGCTGGTAGGGAAAAGCGTTGAATTTCACCTGCACCGGCAAGCCCTCGCGCAGGAAGGCGCGGTCCTGTTCGGGGATCTCGATCTTCAGCAGGGGCCGCGTGTTCTTCGGCACGATGCCGCCCAGCGGGGTGTTCGCCTGGATCTTGTCGCCGGGCTGCGTGGACGTCACCTCCGTGATCACGCCGTCCACGGGCGCAAGGATGCGCAGGAAATTGTCCTTGTCGATGTTCTCGAACTGGATGCGCGATGCCGCATCCGCCACCAGGCGCGCCGTCTGCACCTGCAGCCGCAGCTTTTCCTCGACGTTGGTCGCCTCGCGCGTCGCCGCTTCGTACTGCAGGCGCAGGCTCGCGAGCTGCTGGCCGCTCGTCTCCAGCTGCGAGCGGGCCTCGGTGGTTTCCAGGCTCTGGCGCGCCGAGAGCTCGCTCGCGCGCGATTCCGCCACGCGCACCGCGTTCTCGGCCGCCTGCAGCGCATTCTTCTTGCCCTCCACCTGCAGTTGCGAGACCCCGCCGCCGCCCGGCAGCGCGAACAGGCGCTCGTACTTGGCCGCTTCGTCGCGCGCCGCATCCCGTGCACGGCGCGCGTCCTCCAGATTCGTGCGCGCTTCCTGCGCCTGCGCGCGCTGGCCGGCGGCGAGGCGGCTCGTGCCCTCGGCCTGGCGGCGCTCGTGCTGGCGTTCCTCCGTGTCCATCGCTTCCTTGAGCGCGGCCACCCGCTCGTCCAATAAAGCTTTCTTTTGCGGGAATTCCTTCCATTCGCGTTCCGCGTCTTCCAGTTTCAGGCGCGCCTCCAGCGCGTTGCGCGCCGCCTCGATGGCGCCGCGGGCGTACAGCCGCGCCACCACGTCTCCCTTGAGCACCGGCTGTCCCTCGGCGATATAGATGTTGGCCAGTTCGCCGTCGATGGGCGCATACAGGCGGCGCACCTCGGATGCCGGTACCAGCGTGCCCGGCGCCATCACGAGCACATCCGCGCGGCCGAAGAACGACCACGCCAGGCCGACCAGCACCAGCGCCACCATCACGTAGATGGCCAGGTGCGTGAAGCGCGCCGGCGTGGCCGTCAGGATGCCGATGCCCTCGTCGCTGTGGTCTTCCAGCGCGCCGATCAGCGGGCGCAGGGGTTTGTCACTCGTTGCCATCGCCGCCTCCTGTCAGGGCCAGCTTGCGCAGGTCGCTGGCCACCTGCGCATACGTGTCGCGGAAGGCCGGGACGTACGCCGAGATCGTCGCGAACGCGCGCTGGTGCGCCGGCTGCTCGTCCTGCCACTGGCGCACCATCCGGCTGAGGCGCGCACCGTCGGCCGCGTCGCGCACGGGGGCCGCCGCGCCGCCGCGCGCATGGACGAACCGTTCCACGTCGCCGACCCAGGCGATTTCCGCCGCGAGCGGCCGCGCATCCGCGTTATGGGTACTCAGGCGCCGCATGCGTGCCTCGGCCTGGATGGCGCGGTCGAAGCGGCGCGCCTTCAGGTCCGCCATCCACTGCGGCAGTTCCGCTTTCAGCAGGGCTTCCGTGCCCAGCGCCTTCACGTCCGCATTGTCCGGGTCGCGCGCGAGGCGGTCGTCGGCGAGGCGGGCCGCGGTCGCGAAATCGCCGCGGTCGACGAGGCCCTGCAACGCCCGCTCCGGCGCGCCGGCCAGCTGGAACAGGAGGAGGACAGCGATCACCAGCGCGCTCAATGTCATCAGCCAGCGGCGCAGGCGCGCGGCGTCGGCGTCGCCGGCGGCGCCCATTGCATCCAGCAGGGCGGCCGTCATCAGGGCCGCCTTGCCGCGCCGCATGTCGCTCTTGCCGTGCGCCGGTTCCACGGCGGCGGGGTTCACCTCGTCTTCCTGCGCGCCGGGCAGCTCGTCGGCGCAAAAGATGTCGAGGAAGGAGCCGGCCGACGCGACGAACGTCGTGTGGTCCGCATCCATCGCTGCGGGGGAGGCCGCCGGCGGCAACGACACCCGCGTGACCGTCGGCTCGGGCCCGGCCTGTTCCCATTGCAGGCGCACGCGGTAGACGAAGTGATGACCGCCGAACGCGAGCACGTCGCCCTCCTCCAGCGCATGGGCGTGCTCGTCGAGCCGCACCGCGCCGATGAAGGTACCGTTCGTGCTGCCCAGGTCTTCCACGTACGGCACGCCCGCCTTGAGGAAGATGTGCGCGTGACGGCGCGACAGATAGCCGACCTGGTGCGGCTCCTTCTCCTTGTAGCGCGCGAACGTATCGTCCACCTTGCTGATCAGGAAGGGAAAACTGGTGATGACGATGGCTTCCAGTCCCAGGTCGGCACGCTCCGGTTCCAGCGTAAGGCTCGCGAGCCGGTCGGCCGGCGCCGCTGCCGGCGTAGACGCCTGCAGCCGCACCCGGTACGCGAGCACGCGCGCCAGGCCGACCTCGTCGCCGTCGTGCAGCCGCACGATGCCGTGCCGCACGGCCACGCCGTTGACGGTGGTGCCGTTCTTGCTGCCCAGGTCGGCGATATACGCGTCGCCACCCTCGACGAAGACGCGCGCATGGCGGCGCGACAAATCGGCCACGATCTCGGGCGGATACGCGGCGAACGGCGGCTCGGTGCGGCCGATGGCGAACAGGCCGTCGTCGATGGCGAGCGGACCGAGCTCGGGATGGTTCAGCGGTTCGAGCACGATGCCGACGATTTGAATAGGCGGTGCCTGCATCTTGCCGACCAGGACTTCGTCAGGCACCATCGGAGCGTCTTTCAATGCTGCGCCGCATCGGCCACCTCCACGGGCGGCCAGCCGCCGCCCAGCGCCTTGTACAGCGTCACCGTATCGGACAGGATCTGCTGCCGGTTGGCGAGCAGCGCCAGCTGGGCCCCGAGCAGGGTGCGCTCGGTCTCGAACACTTCCAGCTGCGACGCCACGCCCTCCTTGCGCTGCGCATCCGTCGTGCTGGCAACGAGCCGCAACTGGTCGACCTGCTGCTGCAGTTCTCCCCGCTGCTTCTTGTGCGCCTCCAGGTTGACGAGCGCATTTTCCACGTCTTCGAACGCGGCCATGACGGTCTGGCGATACGCCTGCTCCGCCACCTTCGTCTGCGCCTCGCTCGTGCGCACGCGCGCCTTCACGCCCGGGTCGAGAATCGGGAAATTAATGCTGGGCAGCAGCCCGAACGTGAACGATTTCAGCAAGGTCGACAGCGCGAAGCTGGACGTGCCACCCCGCCCCGTCAGGCTGATCGACGGCAGTTGCGCCAGCTTGGCCTGCCCCGTCAGGTCGTACGCTTCCAGCACGCGGTATTCGGCCGCGACGACGTCGGGCCGGCGTTTCAATAATTGCGACGGCAGGCCGCCCGGCACCTCGGGCACGCGCACCCGCTCCTGCAGGCGGCCGGCAGGCATCTGGAAGTCGCCGGCCGGTACGCCGATCAAGGTCGCCAGCGCATTGCCGGCCAGTGCGCGCAGGCGCTGTAATTCGATCAGCTCCGTACTCAGGCGGTTGACCTCGGCCGATTGCTGCAGCACACGCGTGTGCGGGATGAGGCCGTTCTGCTCCATCGCCTGGTACGTGGCGAGGATGTCGCGGTTGCGGGCCTGCGTCTGGCGCTGCTGGTCGATCTGTTCGTCGAATTGCAGGATCTGGAAATACGTCGTCGACACGTCCGACACGAGCTTCAGATAACCCGCGCGCCAGTCGGCCTCGGTGGCGGAAAACTCGGCCTTCTGCGCCTGCACGCCCTTTTCGACCTTGCCCCAGATATCGATGTCCCAGTTGGTCTGCGTGGCCAGGTTGAACTGCTTCGTGAACGGTTGACCCGTGACCTTCTGGAAGCTCGCACCCGCACCCGCGTCGAGCGTGGGCAGCGCGCCGGCCCGCGCCTCTCCGATCTGCGCGTTGGCCACGCCGATGCGCGCGGCGAGCACGGCCAGGTCGACATTGCCGGCGAGCGCGCGGCTGACGAGCTGGTCGAGGTAGGGATCGCGGAATTCGTGCCACCAGTCCGGCACGATCAGCTCCGTCTTGGACAGCGGCAAGCTGGCCGAGTTCGCCCACGCCGTCTTCGCCGGCACGGACGGCCGCGCGTACGGGCGCATGCCGACGTCCGCGCAGGCGGCAAGCAGCAGGGCGGCAGCCAGGCAAAGGAGACGGCCGGTCATGGCGCCATCCATGCTCGGGCGTCGACGAACACCTGGAACAGGCGCGCATCGATATGCCCCGCGTCGCACTCCTCGTGCATCAGGTCCAGCGCCTGTTCCACGGGCACGGCCTTCTTGTACGGCCGGTCACCGGCCGTGAGTGCATCGTAGATGTCGCAGATCGTCAGGATGCGCGTCTGGATGCTGATCTGCGGCCCGCGCAGGCCCGACGGATAGCCGGACCCGTCCAGCTTCTCGTGGTGGCCGTGCGCGATCGCGGGCACGCCGGCCAGGTCTCTCGTCCACGGGATCAGGACGAGGAACGAATACGAATCCACCACGTGTTCCTCGATCTGGCGCCGCTCGTCCGCCGTCAGGCAGCCTTTCGCCAGGCTCAGCGCCGCCACCTCGTGGTCTTCCAGCAGCGCGAGCGGCTGGCCGTCCGGGTCGTGGCAGCCGTAGTGGACGATGTCGCGCAAATCGGGCAGGGTGCTGCTGCGCGAGATGGCGGGCTCGTTGGCGCTGCGGATCGTGGCGAGGAAGCCGTCGAGCCGGGCCGCTTCCTCGGCCAGGCGCGCATCGGCGGACTCCTTTTCGGCCCGGAACGTCGCCGCGCTCCAGCCCTCGTCGATGTGGCGCTGCGCGAGCGTGTGATAGGCCTGGCGCTCCAGGCAGGCGCGTGCGTACAGGAAGCGCTGCTCCAGCAGGCGCATGTCGGCATGGTGCAGCTTTTTCTCCTTGCGCAGCACGTGCTCGCGCACGCCGACCTTGCCGAAGTCGTGCAACAGCGCGGCATAGCGGATCTCGCGCAACTGTTCGCGCGTAAAGGCAATACGGCGCACGTCCGGATCCTGCGCGCGGTCGAGCGCCATGGCGAGGCGCTCGGCATAGCTCGCCACGCGGAACGAGTGGCCGGCCGTGACGGGATCGCGCTCCTCGATCGCCTGCACGGACGCGCGCACAAAGCCGTCGAGCAGGCGTTCGATGTCGGAATACAGCTGGAAATTCTTGAGTGCGACGGCCGTTTCCGCGCACACGCCCGTCAGCAGTTCGAGATCGGCCTCCTGGAACGCGCGCGGGTCGGACGAGCTGTCGACCTGGATCAGCCCCAGCACTTCCTCGCCCACGATCAGCGGCGCGCACATGACGCTGCGGATCGCCTGGGCGACGATCGAATCCTGCGCGGCGAAGTGGCGGTCGGCCAGGGTATCGACGGACAGGATCGCGCGCTTCCTGCCCAGCACCTCGTCGACGATCGTGTGCGACAGGCGCGCCTGCCCCGGATCCTCGACCATGCCGTTGCGCCGCCGCGCCGCCACCGGCACGGGCGGGTCGCGTTCGTTCTGACGCAGCAGGATGAACGCGCGCTCGGCCAGCGGGAACAGGTCGAAGATGAAATTCATGATCTTTTCCGTCAAGGTCGCGCGGTCGGTGACGGCGCCCAGCGCGATGCTGACCTGGGCCATCGCATGCAGTTTCAGCACCGATTTCTCGAGCTCGCCGCGAGGCGCATCGCGCGGGCCGGCCGCCGGCACGTACTGGGTGGCGTCGACCGACTTCCTGATCACCGTCGGCATGCTGGCCGCGCCGGGTGCGACCAGCGAGCGGAACACGAGCTGGGTGGAGGCGAGCGCCAGTTCGTCGCCGTCGCCCAGCACGTGCCACGACCCGGGTTGCAGCCGCTGGCCATTGACGAACGTGCCGTTCGACGAGTGCAGGTCCTCGACCGACCAGGTCTCCCCGCGCCTCCGCACGCGCGCGTGGCGGCGGCTGATCGTGTGCAGCGGGATGCAGATGAACTGGTCGGACGCGAGCGCGTCCTGGCGATCGCGTCCGATCACGACCTCGTCGTGCAGCGGAAACAGCCGCGGCCGGACGTCGCGCCCGCCCAGCAGCTCGAGATATGCGCTGACGCCGCCTTCCACGGGCGGTGCCGCATAGGGTTCCGGTGCCGGTTCGATCGCCATGTCGTCCTCGCCTTGAGACCTGTAAGACAGTGACGCCGCGCTACAGTTCGCGCCTCATTTGACGGTGATCGTGATTTTTTTGGATTGGACAGAAGGGTCGAACGTGACGTGCTGGTCGTCGCCCATGACGAGCTGCAGCGTGTGCCTGCCGGGCGGCAGTTCGATCGTCGTCTCCGTTTCTCCGGCGCCGAAGTGCAGGTGGTTGCGGTCGTTCGGAATCTCGACGCCCGGCGCCGGCGCGTCCGTGTCGATCAGCAGGTGGTGGTGCCCCGTATTCGGAAATTTCACGCCTTTCGGCGCCACGCCCATGTTGCGCAGGCCGAACCAGACGCGGATCGGCTTGCCGGATGCGACCACCTGGCCGTCGTTGGGCCAGCCGATGTACAGGTAGGCGTTGGGCGGCGCCGGCGTCGGCTCGGCGGCAAGAACTGAAACGGCGGCGGCGAGAAGGGCGGCTGCCAGTCGTATGCGCATGGGGGCTCCTGTTTCACTTGACCGTGACCGTGATCTTTTTCGAGTAGACCGGCGGATCGTGCGGAATATGATCCTTGTCGGCCAACAGCAGCTGCAGCGTATGCGAACCCGGCGGCAGTTCTATTCTCGCCTCCGTTTCGCCGGCGCCGAAGTGCAGGTGGTTGCGGTCGTTCGGCACGGCCTGGTCCATGTTCTCGGGCAGGTCGGTGTCGATCAGCAGGTGGTGGTGGCCCGTCTTCGCGATATCCGTGCCCTTGGGCGCGACGCCCATGTTGCGCAAGCCCATCCGCACCCAGAAGGCGTGGCGGACGACCGTGCCGTCGCCGGGCCAGATGAAATACACCAGCGCGTTCTCGGGCGACGGCGTGCGTGCGAGCACGGGCACGGCCTGCAAGACCACCGCACTCAGTATCAAGACAATTGTTTTGCGCATCGTCCTCTCCCGCCCGCCGTGCGGGCCGCTGTTCCGGCAGCATCCGCCAACCGGGATGCATGGCACCTGTGCCAGAACAAACGTGCGGCCGGCACAATCGCGGCGGCCAGTGGTCTAAGCGGTTTCCTGACACTTGCGGAGGCGGCCTGTGTGGATGAGGCTCTTGATCCTGTGCAGCCTGATGGCGCTGGCGGCCGCCGCGCCCGTGCGCGCGCATGGGTTGCCCACGACGTTCCAGGTGGCGGGCGTCCTGCCCAAGAACAGCGCCGAGCAGTTCGAGCTGGCGTTCTGGAATTCCGTCAAGGACAGCAAGCAGGTGGGCGACTACGAGGCGTACCTGCAGGCCTATCCGAAGGGACGCTTCGCCAGCCTGGCGCGCACGCGCATCCAGCAGCTGAAGGCGGCCCCGCCGCAGGCGCCCGCGCCCGCGCCTGCGAAGCCGGCCGGGAGCAAGCCCGCAGGCACCCAGACGCAGACGAAGACCGCGCCGAAGCCGCCGCCGCAATCGCAGCCAACCCGGCCGCCCGACAACAAGATACGCCCGGTGCCGGCACCCGTCGACGGCGGCCGTGAAGAGGCGCCCGCAGCGGGACCGGCCGGTTCCGTTGCCACGATGAAGGATTGCGACGTCTGCCCGGTGATGGTCGCGCTGTCGCCGCGGCCGTTCATGATGGGCAACAACAGCAGCGACCCGTCCGAGCGTCCCGCGCACAAGGTGGCGCTGCACACGCCGTTCGCGATCGGCAAGTACGAAGTCACGGTGGGGCAGTGGAACCAGTGCGTCCGGGCCAGCGTGTGTCCGGCGATGCCGTCGCTGGGCAACGTGCCCGAGAACCTGCCGATGCGCGACGTCAGCTGGGACGAGGCGCAGCTGTACCTCAAATGGCTGGGCACGGTGAGCGGGAAGCCGTACCGCCTGCCGACCGAGGCCGAGTGGGAATACGCGGCGCGCGGCGGCACCACGACCCGCTACTGGTGGGGGCAAGAGATGAAAGGCGGGAATTCGAGTTGCGAAGGCTGCGGCATGCCCTGGAGCGAGGAGCGCCCGCCGCCGGTCGGCAGCTTCCCCGCCAATCCGTTCGGCCTGAGCGACATGAACGGCAGCGTGTGGGAATGGGTGCAGGATTGCTGGCACAGCACGTACAAGGGGGCCCCCGCCGACGGCAGCGCCTGGGTCGACGGCAACTGCCAGGCGCGCGTCATCCGTGGCGGTTCATGGCGCGAAAACGGCAGCTACATGCTGTCCACCACGCGTTTCAAATACGACGCCAGCGTGCGCCAGTCGCAGAACGGATTCCGGGTTGCGCGGTCGCTCGATTGACGGCTAGCGGCGCGCGTGCGTCGTGATCTGCAAAAAGTCGACGGCGATCGCGCCATGTGCCCCGGCGATCGCGGCGAGGCGCTCGTCCAGGGCGCGCAGATACGCCGATCCCGGTTCCGCATCCGGACGCAGCCCGTCGAACAGCGGCACGGACGTGGTCACCAGCACGAGCATCTCGGTGCCGAACGGCGGACCGATCACCCAGTTGCCGAGGCTGCCGATGGTGGCGGTGTAGCGCGGCGGCGCCAGGTTTTCGCGCGCGGCCGCATTGGGCAGCAAGTGGACGACGTTGCCGTCCAGGACGAAATAATCGACCGACACGTACGACTGGTAGTCCGGCGTGGCCACGTCGACCATCAGCGTATCGCCTGCCGCCAGGTTGCCGCCCCGGCCGCTGCCCGGGTTCAGGCGGAGCGACACACCGGCCGCGCGGGACGCGGCCCAGTAGCGGCCGAGGACGTGCATCAACGGGCATTTCGCATCGTCGACGTCGTGCAGGGTCAGCTCGACCCGCGTCACGCCCGGCAGAGCCGCCAGCATCGTCTTGAGGCGCGCCGGACCCACGCTGTGCGCGAGATAGCCCTGCACGCTCACGACACGCCCATCGATGGCGGGCACGAGCGCCGAGCACGGCACGCCGGCCAGCACGGTGGAGACGGCCGCCAGGGTCGGCGGCGGCGCAGGCGCAGGCGCAGGCGCAGGGGGTGGCGAGTTCGCGGGCGGCGGCGTGGCGGCGACGGACGCGGGCGGTCCCTGCGCGGCCGGCGCGGTGCCATGCCGCGGCAACAGCAGGCGCAGCGCGACGAACACGACCAGTGCGGCGGCCGCGGCGGCCAGCGCGGTTCCCGCCCCGATCAGCAGCGGCTGCCGGCGCCGCGCGTCGCGTGCACCGATCTCCTTCAAATAACCGTTGACGGTGGGCGTGCGGAGCTCGCGCCGCAACGCGAGCGCATTGCGCAGCGCGCGCCATTGCCTGTGGCCGAGTCCGGGCGGCCGCTGCGGACGCAGGCCCGCATCGCGCGCCTGGAGGGCAGACAGCCGGTTGAACGGGTGGCGCCCCGTCAGCAATTCATACGTGATGCAGCCGAGCGCATAGATGTCGTCGCGCGGATCGGGCTCGCGGTTTTCCAGCATCTCGGGGCTCGCATAGGCGGGCGTCAGGGCGCCGAGGCTGCCGGGATCGAAGACGGTCACGTCCGAGTCCTCTTCCGCCTTCTGGAACACGCGCGCGATGCCGAAGTCGATGACCTTGACGCCGCCGGTCTCCGTCAGGATCACGTTGGCCGGCTTGAAGTCGCAATGGACGAAGCCGCGCTCGTGCGCATAGGCGAGTGCCCGGCCCATGCCGCTCACGATCTTCATCGCCTCGTCGAACGGCAGGACGTGGAAGTCGGGCGCGCGCAGCATCTGGCTGAGCGACTTGCCCTGCAGGTATTCCATCGTGATGTAGACCATCGGCCCATCGCGGTCGAAGTCGTACACGGCCACGATGTTCGGATGGGCCAGCGTCTGCGCCTTGCGCGCTTCCCGCTGCAGGGCGATCAGCGATTTGGGGTGCCCCTGGAACTGTACGTTCAGCACCTTGATCGCGATATAGGGATGGCGGTCCGACGCTTCCAGCTTGCGCAGGTCGAGCGCCTTGTAGACGGTGCCCATGCCGCCGAAGCCGACACATTCCTCGAGCACGAAGCGGCCGTTGAGCGTGTCGCCGACGCCTTTCATGCGCTCGACCGCCGCGCCCGGCGGGCCGGCGATGCCCGCGGGCTGCGTCGGCGGTTGCAGGGGCTTGGTCTGGACATAGGTTTCTTCGTCGCCGACGCGCTGGCGCTGGCGTGCCTCGATCGCCTGCGCGATGCGGCGCTCGACTTCGCCATAGACCTCGGCCGGCAGCGGCGCGCGGCGATGCGCGTCGTTGAGGGTCTTGAGCAGGCTCGATACGCTCTCGGGCGTACTGGCCAGCAGGCGGTCGACGCGCGCGAACAACTCGGCTTGCCCGAGGGTGCCGCTCTGGAACTGGCGAAGGGTATCGGCGAGGTTGTCCATGTCTTCCTCTGACAGGTGCGCCGTGTGCAAATTCACCGCACAGACGACGTGTTGTTCCCGGCCAAACGGCGTCACTGCCAGTGTTGGACCGAACCCACCGGATACCCGATAAAACGCCGCGAATGGGCGCAAAAAAGTGTTGGCACGGTTCTCGCAAAGAGTAGGGTGAGCACGACGAAAGCGGCTCGCCAACCAACCCAATCCACTCAAGGAGAAACACGATGAACACTCTGTCGATCAAAGACCTGGCACTCACCTGCGAACTGGACCGCGGCGCGATGGCGCACGTGCGTGGCGGTCACGGCAAGATGCAGCAACCGTCGCATGGGCTGTCCCCGATGCCGGTCTACTTCCCGAGCTACAACTCGACCGTCGACGTCGACCAGAACCTGCAGCAATTCCAGAACGTGACGAACGCGACCGCGAACGGCTCGGCCTTCATCGACGGCGTCACCGTACACAACAACACGAGCCAGTTCGGCCAGAACAACGCGGTGGTTGCTCATTAAATGGATCACTGAGCGGAACCAACGCGAATTTAATCTGTCACTCATGCCGGCCCGGTCATTTCGCGATGGCCGGGCCGGCATTCCCATTCAGGAGAACGACATGGCAACCATCACCATCAAGGACTTGTCCGACAACACGGACCTGGACCGCAAGGCAATGCGGGCGATCTCGGGCGGCTCGCGCGCGCGCGCGCACACGGGTGTGCTGCGGACCGCGCAACCGCAGCGGATCGTCGACTTCCGCACGAAGGCGAAGCCGGGCAAGCCGCCTTCCAGATAAACCATATAAACCGTTTAGTACGATCACCATGCCGCCCGGCCCGCCAGCCGGGCGGTTTTTTTGTACCTTCAAGTTCGGTGTTCGGTTGGATCCAACAGATACGGCGCGGTGTTGGTCCGTGCCCGCCAGATTCTCCTTCCAAACAGCCAGACAGCGTGTTTTTACGGGCTTTTTGGGCTGGCACGCATTCTGCTCATACCCTGGTGAGCGCAAATCAAACGCTCTTCCAACCAAATCACTGACGCAAGGAGAATCAACATGAAAACCCTGATCATCAAAGACCTCGCCGCCACCTGCGAACTGAGCCACAGCGACATGACCGCCATCCGCGGCGGCCACGGCGCCACGTCCACGCCCTGGTCGACCATGTACAGCCCGTCGTACGACTCGTCCATCAAGGCGAACCAGAACCTGATGCAGTTCCAGGACGTGAAGAACCTAACCGCCAACGGCGCGGCCTTCATTTCCGGCGTCAGCGCCACCAACAACACCGATCAATTCGGCCAGAACAACATCGCCGTCCTGTAAGGAGAACGTCATGCAAACCCTGATCATCAACGACCTGGCCCAGAGCTGCGAACTGGATCACAAGCAAATGGCAAGCGTGCGCGGTGGCCATGGCATGAGCAGCCCGTCGTACTCGCTGTACCCGATGCCGTCGCCGACGTATTCGAAAACCGTCAACGCGACGCAGAACCTGGCCCAGATCCAGAGCGTGCTCAACGAGACGGCCGACGGCTCGGCCTTCGTGAACGGCGTCACGGCGAACAACAACACGTCGCAATTCGGCCAGAACAACCTGCTGGTCATCTAAGGAGAACACCATGTCGTCGATCGTCATCCAGGACCTCACCCGCACCCGCGCACTGGACACGCATGCCATGTCCGCGATCCGCGGAGGCCAGGCCTTCGGGCCGAACGTGAACGTCAACCTGAACCTCGACCAGCGCATCGCCCAGGTCCAGGACATCAAGGTCAACGTGCTCAACAACAGTGTGATCGGCGACGGCTTCACGGCCCCCGCCGTGACCTTGAACCCACTGCAATTTGCTACCAATAACGCTGTCGTCCCGCTGTAATTTTTTGAGGAGCATCATCATGAAAACCCTGATCATCAAAGACCTGTCCGTCACCGCCGAACTCGACCACGGCGCCATGGCCGCCGTACGCGGTGGCTACAACATGAGCCAGACGTCCTGGTACCCGCTGCCCTCGCCGTCGCCGACCTACGGTACGACGGTGGACGCGACGCAGAACCTGACCCAGTTCCAGAACGTCGTCAACGCGACTGCGAACGGATCGGCCTTCGTCAACGGCGTGACCGCGAACAACAACACGAGCCAGTTCGGCCAGAACAACATCGCGGTGATCTGACCCGGGAGGGCGGGAACCTGATACGGTTCCCGCCAAACCGATGAACCAAAACGACCAGCCGCTGTCTTTCAATCAGGAGGCCCACATGGCGCACATCAGGATCGATGACCTTCGCGTCGAGCGCACCCTCGACGCGCGCGCGATGGCGCGTGTCCGCGGCGGCGACGGCGCGGCGTGGTGCTTCGGCTGGATCCAGGCTTATCTGCCCGAGCAGTTACGCGCTTCACCTGTCATCAATTTTTACCAGATCAACAATTACGCGGACCAGATGATCAACCAGTTCCAGACGGTCAGCGTGAGCAATTCGGCGCCGAACTCGGTGGTGACCGTCGGCGTGGATGAACGGAGTACCAACAACGGACACGTCTGATGGGCGAGACGCTGCAACTCCGCTGGATCTCGGCGGCGCGCACCGACACGGGACTGGTGCGCACGAATAACGAGGATGCCGTGCTGGACCGGCCGGCGCGGCGATTATGGGCCGTCGCCGACGGCATGGGCGGTCATGCGTTCGGCGAAATCGCGAGCCGGATGACGGTGGAGGCGCTGGACGCGCTGCCGCCGGAAGACGCGCTGCAGCAGGCCGTCGCCGCCGCGCGCGTCTGCCTGCTCGAAGTGAACGGCTTGCTGGTGGCGGAGGCCGCCGCACGCAACGTGCCCGTCATCGGCACGACGCTCGTCCTGCTGCTGGCATCCGGCCGCACCGCCGTCTGCGTCTGGGCCGGCGACAGCCGCATCTATCTATGCCGCGGCGGCAGCCTGCACCAGCTCACACGCGATCACAACCAGTTCGAGGAACTGCAAGCGCGGAACCACCTGTCTCCCGCCGACGCATCGGCCTACCCGGGCGCGACCATGATCACGCGGGCGCTCGGTGCGGCCACGACGCTGGAGCTGGACGAAGTGCAGGTGCAAGTGAGCGACGGCGACATCTTCCTGCTCTGCAGCGATGGCCTGAGCAATGCGGTCAGTCCGGAGGCGATGTTCGGCGCGCTGGCCGGCGGCGACTGCGCGCAGGCGGCCGATACGCTCGTCCGGCTCGCGCTGGAAGGGGGCGGACGCGACAACATCTCCGTCATCGTCGTGCGAGCGGACGACGTCGAGGCCGACCAGACCGTTCTCAATCCCTCCTTGTGATCCGCGGCTAATGCCGCCGAAAATCCTTCGAATGCAGGCCGTGCTTCTTCAGCAGGATCTGCAGGTGGGAGCGGTTCATGTCCCAGCGCCGCGCCAGTTCGGCCACGGTGCCGCCGACGTCCTTCAGGCCGCGTTCCAGGCAGGCGCGCTCGGCTTCGTCGCTGGCCGCGCGCTTGGCTTCGGCCAGCGAGGCCGGCGGGTCCAGTGAGGCCGTCTCGATCCGGGCAGGCGCAACGGGGCGGATGTCCTCGGGCAGGTGCGCGATGTCCGCCATGTCTCCGGCCAGGCAGGCCAGGCGGTACATCAGGTTGCGCAATTCGCGGATGTTGCCGGGGTAGGTGTAGTCGAGCAGGAAGGCGCGCAAGACCGGCGTCAGCGCGACCGGCCGCCTCTTCAGCGCTTCGGCCGCCTCGTCGCCGTAATAGGCCAGCAGCAGCGGGATCTCGTCCTTGCGCTCGCGCAGCGGCGGCAAGGTCACGTGGATCACGCTGAGCCGATAAAACAGGTCTTCGCGGAACTGGCCCTGTTCGATCAGCTGGCGGAGGTTCTTGTTGGTGGCCGCGACGATGCGGGCGTCGATGGCGATCGTCTCGTCCGAGCCGACGCGCTGGATCTCGTGCGACTGCAGCACGCGCAGCAATTTCACTTGTCCCTGCAGCGGCAACTCGCCGATCTCGTCCAGGAAGATCGTGCCTTTGTGCGCGCTTTCGAACTTGCCCTTGCGGTCCGTCGCCGCGCCGGTGAAGGCGCCGCGCTTGTGGCCGAACAGTTCCGATTCGATCAGGCTCTCGGGAATGGCGCCGCAGTTGACGGAGATATACGCTTTGTCGGCGCGCGCGCCGTTCGCATGGATCACCTTGGCCATCAATTCCTTGCCCGTACCGCTTTCGCCGTCGACGAGGACCGGCAGGTCGGTCGGCGCCGCCTTTTCCGCGATCTCGAGCGCGTCCAGCAGGCGTGGGTTGTCGCCGAACGTGCCTTCGAACACGAAGCTGCGCGCGAGCAGGGCCTGGCGGCGTTCGCCCGGGATCTGCTCCGGCGCCGCCTGACTGCCGACTGCTTGTATGAAACGCTCCGTGTGCGACAGTTGCATGACCTCGTCGCGCACGGCATTCGCCTGGCGCAGCAGCTTTTCAATGTCGGGCCGGTCCAGGCGGCTGGCCCAGCGCAGGGTCGAGCGCAGGATTTCCAGGCGCTCCAGCAAGCCCGCGTACGACATCGACGATGCGCCCTGCGGCAGATCCTGGTTGAACAGTTTCATGATAATCAAGCCGCAGCCAATTGCCTCTGCACGAGCTCGTAATACATGCCGCGCCCCGCCAGCAGCTCGTCGTGCCGGCCTTGCTCGACGATGCCGCCCTCGTACAGCACGACGATTTTATCCGCCCGCATGATCGTGCTGAGACGGTGCGCGATGATCACGGCCGTGCGTCCGGCGAGGATCTCGTGCATGTTCGCGATGATGTTGCTTTCGGACTGCGTATCGAGTGCCGACGTCGCCTCGTCGAACACGAGCAGGCGCGGATCCTGGTACAGCGCGCGGGCGATGCATAAGCGCTGCACCTGGCCACCGGACAGCCCGACGCCGCGCTCGCCCACCACCTGCTCGTACCCGAGCGGCATCTTGCTGATGAAGGCGTGCGCATCGGCCATCTTCGCGACCTGCTCGATGCGGCGCCGGTCCGGACTCTCGTCGCCGCTCGCGATGTTTTCGGCGATGGTGCCGGAGAACAGCAGATTGCTCTGCATGACGTAGCCGACCTGGGCGCGGTAATAATCCTTGTCGATCGCGCTCATGTCGTAGCCGTCGACGAGGATCTTGCCGTCCGTGGGCGCATAAAAGCCGACCAGCAGTTTCGCCAGCGTCGTCTTGCCCGAGCCGCTGCGGCCGACGATGGCGACCAGTTCTCCGCGGCGGATGTCGATGCTGATGTTTTCCAGCACATAGGCCGTGTCGTTGCCGCCATAGCGGAAGTACACGTTCTCGAGTTTGACGTCGCCGCGCAGGTCGGGCAGCACGACGCGGCTGGCCGCCTCGCCGGGCTTTTGTTCCGGTTCGATGTCGAGCACATCGCCGAGGCGTTCCATGGCGACACCCGCGTCCGCCAGCCGGCTCCACAGCGCTACCAGCCCCATCAGCGGCGCCAGCACACTGCCCATCAGGGCGTTGAAGGCGATCAGCTGGCCGATCGTCAGCTCGTGGTCGAGGACGAGGCTGGCACCGGCCCACAGGATCGCGATCGTCGTGCCCGCATTGAGCAACTGGCTCGCGAGGCCGACGAGGATGTTGAATTGCTGCGCGCGGTACTGCGTGTCGAGCGCCTTCACGTACTTCTTTTCCCACTTCAGGCGCACGGGACGCTCGCTGCCCATGCCCTTGATCGTCTCCACGCCGCCCAGCGCCTCCATCAGGAAGGCGTGCGCATCGGTGGAGGCGTTGAAGACGTCGCGCGCGTACTGCTTGATGTGCGGCGTCGTCAGGATCGTCAGCGCCATGATCGGGATGACGAATGCAATCAGCAGCAGGGTCAGCTTGACGTTGTAGACGAACAGGATGGAAAAATAGATGAACACCATCAAGAGGTTCAGCAACGTCGTGACGGTGGATTCGGTGAGGAAGGCCCGGATCGTCTGGTTTTCCTGGAAGCGCGCGACGATGTCGCCCGTCTTGCGCTTGGCGAAGAACGAGAACGGCAGCGACATCGTGTGCTTGAAAAACCCGGCCATCATCGAAAAGTCGAGATTGCGCACCATGTAGTTGGCAAGGTAGGCGCGCACGGTCGCCATCAGCTGCGAGAACACACTTGAAATGACGAGCCCGGCAATCAGGAGATGCAGGAGGCTGACGTTCTGGTGCACGATCACGCCGTCGAGGATGTTCTGGATGATCAGGGGCGGCACGATGCCCAGCATCTGGATCACGAACGTGGCCAGGAACAGGTGCAGCAATATCTTGCGATACGGCCGCAAATAGCCCACGAAGCGCAGCCACGGCGAGCGAAGGGCGGCCTGCGCCGCCATGTCCTGGCCGGGCGTGAAGACGAGGCAGGTGCCGCTCCAGCCCCGCTCGAACGCCTCGACGGACATCTTGCGGAAGCCCACCGCCGGATCGGCGACCCAGATGGTGCGCGGCGAGATGCCGTACACGATCACGTAGTGGTAGCCCTCCCAGTGCACGATGAAGGGCAGCTCGAACCCCTGCAGCGCATCGAAGGTGCACTGCACGCCGCGCGCCGAGAAGCCGAGCGTCTCGCCCGCGCGCGCGAGGCTGTCCAGGGTCGCGCCCTGCGTGGTGACGTTGGCCAGTTCGCGCAGCTTGCCGAGCGTAATCTGCAGGCCGTAGTGGCGGCATAGCATGGCAAGGCAGGCCGCGCCGCAATCCATCTCCTCGGCCTGCTCCACCAGGGCGAAGCGGCGGATCACGCGCTCGCCGGACTCGGGCTCGGCGAGGTCGAGCCGCAGCGGCCGCTTGCGGCGTTCGGCCAGCTTCTTTTGCCGCTCCAGCTCCCGTTCGACGAAGCGGATGCGGTCTTCCAGCACTTCGCGCAGGCCAGCGTTGCGCTCGAGGATCATGTGTGCCGTCTTTTCGGGGATGACGAGCAGGGTGGCGGCAGATACCGCCACGGCCGATGCCATCTGTTCCTGCCGCATCAAACACGCCTTCTCGCCGAACATGTCGCCCGCCTGCAAGGTGGCCAACGTCAATTCGTCGGCGCCGTCGTGGTAGACCAGTTTCACTTGTCCCTGGCGCAGCACGTACAGGCGGCGGTCGTCGCGCCCGTCCTGCCTGAGGATTTCCTTGCCGGCCGGGACGCGCTTGACGCCCACGCTGCGCACCATCTCTTCCAGTTCTTCCTTGCCGACCTTGCCGCGCAAATCGAACAGGCGCGCCACGAGGCCGCCGGCGGAACCGATCGCGACATAGCTCGTGACGAAATCGAGGGCCTGCGGATTGCGCGCCAGCACGGGCTCGATCGCCGCGCGCGGGATCAGCCACAGCTCCGTCTTGAGCGATGCACGTGCCGACAATTCATGGTGGGCGTCGCGCAGCATGGCGATGTCGCCGAACGTCTCGCCCGTTTTACGGACGCCGATGCTGAGCTCCTTGCCGTGCTCTTCGGAGAACACGCGCACGGAACCGGATTTCACCACATACAGCCCCTCGGCCGGGTCGCCCGCCTTGCAGATCGTCTGGCCGAACGCGTAATGGCGCACCTGCACCGCGTCCGCCAGCTGTTCCAGCGCCTCGCGCCCGAGCGGCGACAGGATCTCCACGGATGCCAGGAAATCCGTAGACGGCGGCGCTCTGGACGGCGTTTCCATGATGACAGCCGGGCTCAGCGCGTCGGACACGCTTCGATCACGTGCTCCTGCGCGCGCGCCACCAGCCACGCTTCGCGCAGCAGGCGGCGCACCTCGGCGGCCGTGTCGGCATCGAGCGAGGCCGGGTGTTTCGCGTTGACGCAAAAAATTTCCCAGCATGCGCCATCGGGGGATGGAAACGGCCCGAGCAGTTCGCCCTCACGCGCATTGAACACGCGCGCCTCGATGTCGCCCTTGAGCGAGCCGCGCAACACCTTGCCGATGACGCCGCCCTGCTCGCGCGTGCCCTCGTCGATGGAGTGTTCGCGCGCCATCTCGGCGAACGCCTCCGGTTCCTCCTGCAGCACGGACAGCATCTCCCGCGCGGCGCCTTCGGCATCGAGCACGACGTGGCTGATTTCCACGCTGTCGAAGCGCGGCGAATTGAGCTTGAAATACTGCGCGACGGCCGCTTCGCTGCACACCTGCTCCAGCATCTTTTCCTGGTACAGGCTGTCGGTGATGTACGCCTCGAACTCGTCCAGCGAAACGCCCAGCGCGTCGAGATAGTGGTTGGTGTCCGCCGCGCGATGCAGGCCCAGCGCGCGGCGGAATGCATCGGCGCGCTCCTGGACCTGCCCGGGCGCGAGCACGAGGCCGGCCTGCCGCGCGGCGCGCGCCGTGAGGCGGTCGCGCACCATCTGCTCGACCAATCCTTCGAACTGTCCGTTCAACTTCAGCGTACGGATGAAGTCATCCGTCGTGATCACTTCGTCGTCGATGCGCACGATGCCTGCCATGGTCACGCTCCTGCGTCCGGTCGATGTCCGGAGCAGGTGTTAGAGCATGCGGCAGCGCTTAGGTTCGCAGTCGTTCTACGTTGCTAATCAACAACATCAGCGGTGCGTGTCTCCTGCGTCTAATTGGCTTAACAGCAACGGCTGGTGAATTTCATGTCTTAACTTAAAAGTTATTGTAATTGTAGCCATGCGTCTTCCAATGGCATCATAACTCATGAGAATGTCCGTTATATATAAAGAACATTAACGACAGAAGCGCGATTGTTGTACCGCGCTTTCCGGGCCTTCCCGTCCCACTACCAGTCCAGTGCATCCCTTCGGAAGCATTTGCCTAACGCGTGTCAGCACGCGGCACGGTGCCATGGGCTCATGAAAACGCATCAATACGACATAGAGGAACACGACCATGAGGAGAGAAGCGATGAAATTCCATGTTTCTGCGATTGCACTCGGCTGCATCGCACTTCTGAGCGCCTGCGGCGGCGGCGGCGGCACTGACGGGGCCGCGGAGCAGACCATCAGTTTTCAGCTCCCGTTCTCGGGCGAGGCGTTGATCGGCGTGCCGCCCAATTCCGCAACGGCCACGCTGAAGGCGACGGCGAGTTCCGGCGGTGCCGTGACGTTCACGTCGAACACGCCGGACGTTTGCAGCGTCAGCGGGGATCAACTGACGCTGCTGAAACTGGGCGAGTGCTCGGTGACCGCCACGCAGGCCGGTTCCAACGGCTATGCGCCGGTCTCGCAGCGCCAGATCTTCGTCGTTCCCAAGAACCCGCAGATGATCGCCAAGTTCCCCAACCCGGGCTGGCAACCGCTCGATTCGAAGCCGGTGCAGTTGTCCGCCACCTTCACCTCGGGCCTGCCGGCCAAATTCACGAGCAAGACGCCGGACGTGTGCTCGGTCAGCGGGACGACGATGACCAAGCTCGCCAACGGGATGTGCACCATCGTCGCCGAGCAGGAGGGTAATGACTTCTATCTGCCGGCATTGGTGACGGGGAAAGATTCGACGTCGGTGGCAATGGCGAAGTTCATGCAGAAGGACATTCCGATCGGCACCGAACTGCCGGCCAAGATGACTTTCCTGACCGGCTACAAGGACACCGACAACACCAACGAAGGCCTCATTGGCCATTTCGGTAACCAATGGTGGTGCGACAGTTGCGATCGCGCTGTTTCCAACAACAGCTTTACCTTCACGGCAACGTCCGATGCGCCGCCGGACGCATGGTGGTATAGCCGCGCGTCGTTCCAGTTCTTCGCCCAAGGCCTCGCGGACGCCGATCTCCTGTCGCCCGACGGCACGTACCGGGCCGGCGTCAAGGAAACCGCCCTCACCACGCCGGGCGCCGCGCCGAAAGGCCTGCAGCTCGAGATCCAGTCGGCGCTGCATTTCAACCTTGCGCAAAATCCCGAGTGGTTCGGCGCGGCCAACAACAAGTTCAACGTCGAACTCTTCCTCGGTCACTTCAACCAGAAGGACGGCAAGGCTTGCAACGTAGCCCTGAAAGCCACCGTCCAGCCGACCGCCGCCGCCACGAACTACAGCGTCGGCCTCAAGGATCAGTTCGCATTCAGCGAGACCTGCGGCCTGAGCGGGCTGGACATCATGAACGAAGTGCAGAACTACCCGGTCCTCGAGATGCGGTTCTCCGCGGTACAGCCGAACGGGCAGGTGAAAAACGCAGCGTCGAAGTACCAGACCCAGTTCAAGCTGACCGGCCCGATCTACTTCCAGTGACATTCGACTGACATTCATGGCCACCGCACGGCGGTGGCAACCAAGGCATAGACAAAGGACATCCAATGACAAGAGAAGAGACGAAGGTCGTCAGGAAGACGATCAAGATGACCGCGCTGGCGATGGCCGCGGCGCAGTTCGCGATGCTGTGCGGCAGCGCGCAGGCGCAGACGACCGACAGCGCGACCACCACCGTCGTGGTGACCGGCCAGCGCAAGCAGCTCGAGACCGCGACGGCGATCAAACGCGATTCCGACCAGATCGTCGATGCGGTCGTGGCCGACGAAGCCGGCAAGCTGCCGGACCGCTCGATCACCGAAGTGCTGCAGCGCGTGGTGGGCGTCACGATGGACCGTAACCAGTCGCGCCAGGGCGCCTCCCTGGCCGCGAACGGCCTGGAATTCAACGTGGAAGGTTCGGGCGTGCAGGTGCGCGGCCTGTCCTGGGGTTCGTCCACGATGAACGGCCGCGAAACGTTCTCGGCCGGCTGGCCTGGACGCGAACTGAGCTGGGGCGACGTGCCGCCGGAACTGATGGCGGGCGTGGAGGTCTACAAGAATCCGTCCGCCGACCTGATCGAAGGCGGCATCAGCGGCCAGATCAACCTGCGCACGCGGCTGCCGTTCGACGCGCCGGGCCAGTACGGCGCGCTGACCACCACGGGCAATTACGCCGAACTGGGCAAGACCAAATCGCCGGGCTTCTCGGGTCTGTACTCGAACCGGTGGAAGACCCGCGCGGGCGAATTCGGCGCGCTGGTGGATTTGTCGTTCAATCGCACCAAGTTCCGCTACGACACGATCGACCAGAACGTCTACTACCCGAGGAGCGATCTCATCCCAGGCCAGACCGCGTGGGTGCCGGCCGGTGGCAACTGGGGTAGCAACAACGAAGATACCCGCCGCGTGGGCTTCTATGGCGCGTTGCAGTGGAAGAAGGACAACCTGGAATCGTCGTTGACGTACTTCGACTCCGCGTTCCATCAGGTCAACGCGAATGTCTCGATGGGTGTCAACCCTGAAAACCCGTACAAGACCGTCTATACCGACGCCAAGTTCAACAGCGCCGGCGTGTTCCAGTCGGGCATCCTCAGCTATCCGATCGGCGGCAAGGGCGCGAACCAGTTCGTGGACGGCGGTCTCGGCATGAACACCACCCAGAACTTCCGTGACGTGCATGGCCGCACGCGCGAGCTGGCATGGAACTTCAAATGGCGCGTCAACGAAAGCTGGTCGTTCCAGAACGACCTGCAATGGGTGCACGCCACCAACAACGGCAATTACGGCATGCTCAACCTCGGCACGTTCCTGCCGAGCGAAGGCCTGGACGTCTCCGGTTCGCGGCCCGCATTCAATTTCAACGACAAGGCGATCGCCTTCCTGGCCGATCCCCGCAACTACTACTGGGGTATTTCGCAGCCTGAATTCAACCGTGCCAAGGCCGATCTGTATGCCTGGAAACTGGATGGCAAATACAGCTTCGACCATCCGGTGCTGCGCGACGTCCGCTTTGGCGTTCGCATCACGGAACGTTCCTCGCGCAAGGACAAGAATGCGGGTTCGGGCTGGAAATCCTATGCCGAAGAATGGGGCGTGAAGGAAACCGACGTCCCAGGACAAATCCCGCACCTCGAAAGCTGGGACTGGCAGCGCCCGAACTTCGGTTACCTGAGCGACCCGAAATACGCAGCGCTGGGCAACGTCCAAACGTTCGCGTTCCCCGACTTCTTCAACGGCAGGATGCCTGCACCGCCGGCGTTCGTCGTGCCCGCCCAGTCGATGGTCAGGGACATGGCCGCGTACAAGAATTTGCTGACCGCGCTGCGCTATAACTGCGAGGACGACAACAGGCTGACGGGCGCGACGAGCGATTGCTCGACGGCCGGCAGCGATTGGCGCCCGCCTGGCTTCAGCACCGAACCGCAGTACGTCAGCCGGCACAGCGAAGGCACCCAGGCCCTGTACGGCAACCTGCGCTTCGGCTTCGACAACTGGAAATATCCGGTGGACGGCGTCGCCGGCGTACGCGTGGTCCGGACCAACACCGTGGCCCACGGTTACACGGTGTTCAAGCCGAGCTACGGCGAGACCACCAATCCGAACGTCCCGCGCTTCGGCGAGATCAGCGACCCGATGGATCTCAAGTCCAGCCACGTCGACGTGATTCCGAGCCTGAACCTGAAGGCGAGCCTGACGGACAAGCTGCAGGCACGCGTGGCGCTGTCGCGCGGCATCTACCGTCCCGGTTTCGATCAGTTGCAGGAGTACATCACGCTGTCGCAGAACGTGATCAACGATCCCAACGACAGCAAGAAGATCACCACCATCTCGTACACCGGCACCAACGACGGTAACGTGAAGCTGAAGCCGCTCAAGTCGAACAATGTCGACTTGACGCTGGAATGGTATCCGCGCCCGGGCCAATCCCTGACCGCTGCATTCTTCTACAAGCAGGTCAAGGACATCATCATGAACGAATCCTATACGAGGACGTATAAGGATCTCGCCGGCAACGATATGGAGTTCACGATCACCGGTCCGGCCAACGCGGCCAAGGCCCGCGTGCGCGGTATCGAGCTGGCCGGCATGACCTACCTCGATCACGTGCCCGGCGTGAGCGATGTCCTGCCGGACTGGGCGAAGGGTTTCGGTGTGTCGTCGAACTTCACCTATATCGAAGGCAAGCAGCAGCTGTACCACCCGAACCCGTCGAATTTCTGCCCGTCCGGTGGCGAGCTGAAGGGATCTGCGGCGCTGTATGGCTGCGACACCAACGGCATCCCGTACAAGGATCTGCCGGTGCCGTACATGTCGAAGCGCGCCTTCAACATGGCCTTCATGTACGACCGCGGCCCGGTGTCGGCACGTCTGGCGTATTCCTGGCGTGACCGTACCTTGCTGGCGACGGGTGTCTATGGCGCCAAGGGCTCTAACGGCACCAGCGCCGATCCGGCGCACGTGGACGACAAGGGCAACCCGCTGCAGGATGCGGGCTTCGGGATCCCGGTGTGGCAGCTGCCGGTGGGCCAGTGGGATGCGGGCATCAACTACCGCTTCAGCGACCACTTCTCGGGCAGCTTCAACATCAGCAACCTGACCCGTACCGTGACGAAACAGGTCAACCAGCAGACCCCTGGCGACATGGGCCGTTCCTGGTTCGATCCGGGCCGCAGCTTCCGCATGCAGGCCACCTACGTGTTCTAACCTGAAGTGCCGCGCCGGTGCGAGCCGGCGCGGCGTTACCTGAACAGGAGCGCAATGAAATCAATGTTCATCACGGCCGCCGCATTGGCGGCCGTTTTCGTCGGCCCCGCCAAGGCCGCCGACCCATCCTACTGTTTTTACCAGGACCAGAAGTTTTCCGAAGGGGCCACGTTGAATGGCCGCGTGTGCACGCGCGGGAATGCCACGGGCAAAGGCGGAGATTTGATCTGGGCACCGCAAGAGGGCTCCGGACTCTCAGGCATGCAGCAAGAGGTGGAACGCATACGCATGCAGACCCAGCTCGTCCAGGCCCGCATAGGCTTGGCCGAGACGGAAGCCCGGTATCGCGAAGTGGCGGCCAAATCGTCCGGCAAGAACTGATCTTCCAACAGCCTCAGGCAATGTGTTGGTCCCGGACCAACACAAACCGCCGTCAATGCCGGCCTGCCCGTTACGCGGCAGGTGGCATGCTCCCTGCATGGTGGTAGGTGGGCGCGTGACATGCGCGCCGATCCACTTCCAACCATTCGAGGAGAACCATCATGAACACATTGATTATCGAAGACCTGGCCTTTGACGGCACGGCGCCGGCCGGCTCGCGCGTGCGCTCGCTGTCGATCGACGAGATGAAGCGGGTATGCGGCGGCCGGGCGATCAGCGTGCTGGTCGATGGGCGGACTGCGGGCACCGTGGATGATTTCTCGCTGAATATGGAGATATTCAAAGGGAACATCGGGGGGCCGATGGTGGTGTGAGCCCATGTGGCAGTGCGGCCTGGGCCGTCGGCTCAAGCGCAGTACGCTTTCATGGCCCAGTCGCCTGCCACTATTACCACTACGAGCTCTGCAAGGCGTACATGGTTGTTCATTTATACCGAACCTCGATACCGCACCACGTCGATTTCAGATCGGCTCTCGATACTACGCCGCCCCCAAGGGAAATCAAACACGTCGGCGCCTATTGATGTCGATGACGGTGAGCACACCAGTTGCTTCGAGAGGATCATTGTCAGCGCTTTCTTCTCGGCCAGGAGGTCTTTCTGCGTAGCGTCATATCCTAAGGAAACGCTGAATAAATAGCTTGCGCGTTCGATTCGATGCGTCAAAACCAGCGTCGGCCATCACGATGGTTGAAATCAGTTATTTTTCGCGCGTGTGCTGGGCCACGAGACGCGTTTTTAGGTGCCGCGGTGTGCGCCCCCCGGTTCAGGACGGAGTTCGGGCGTGGGAACTTCCAAAAGTTCGGCCGGCCAGCACCAGATTGGCGAATACGAACAAGGTGTGGAGCTGGGCGGTGTTCTTCGCCAACCCACGGTAACGCGTCTTGCGATGCTTGAGCAGGTTCTTCAGCACGTGGAACGGATGCTCGACCTTGGCGCGCACGCTGGCCTTGGCCTTTTCCAGCTTTTCCTTGGCGCGGCCCAGCGGATTCTTCTTCATTGCCTTGTGGCAACGTTGCTCTGTTCGAGTGTCAGAGTGACCCCATGTATGACGTCTCTGAAGAATCTGATACCGGCCACGAAGCGCTGCCCCCACAATCGAACTGGAACCGGGCCATACACGACGAAATCCGGGGCGGAATTTTGGACGGTCATGTTTTTGCCAAGGCCACGGTCGAATTCCAAGCGAGCAAGTCCGGGAGAGGCTAGCACTTGATCATCGGTGCGCAAGACACTGTTGCCTGAAGAAAAGCAGCTGTTCAATGGTGCCATTTTGAGAATTTTACAGTCACGCCACTAATTAGGTTCATTTGGACTGCGTTCGAATGTAATGTCCAAACTTAGATCGCCTTGCTTAGCATCGTAAAAAAATATAACCTGCCCCCATTCGCAGCAGTCTAAAAAAGCAGTGCTTGGATGATTGCTCATAAAATTTAGATTTAAAGACTTCTCGAATTTCTTTAGTACTTTTGATTCAAGGACGCTGGATTCGAAAAACTCGATCAAATCAAATAAAAACGTTACAGCGCAAACTCTTCCTTCAGCGACTTCAATCACGCCATCGGCCGATTTTCCACAAACACCGGCCTTTTTTAATAAACGATAGCGTGTTCGCCCCTCATCTGTGTGAATTGGCAGTGAACATAGTTTTGTGATCGAACCGGAAAGAACGCCATTTTTGCCAACCTTTATAGGTGCCGAATCAACTAAAACCAAACCGTGTTTCAAATCTAACTTAACGGTATGCATTATTAATTTCCGTACGCGATTATTCGCCCTATATCTACAAGTTACTGTCCCTTTAGAAAAGCGTCGCTTTCACAGCGCATCACTATTCGAACTCGACAACCGAGCCGCAGTCCTGAAAATGTTTCCGAATTGTGCTAACGACATCGTTCTTCTCAGTTTCAGTCAAGGCAACATCCGATGGCACCTCCCAGTTATACAATGAGTCCAAATAGATGATGTAACTTGGTTCGGTCGACGCTGACGCAATAAGCGCCTCGCCTAGAACACGCACGTGCTTGTCCCCACACTTCAACCTTATGTCTCCCCGTGAGACATGAATGACCTCGAAATTCATAAATTACCTCTTGAAAATGGTCTGCGAGGTTCCGTATTTCAAGCCAACAATATCGATTTTGCCAACTACGGTTTTTTTGCGATTACGCCTTCTCATAGCCTTTCAAGTAGCCGCCCGACCGGGTCGTAACACTATTCCACGCGACCGCGCCGGCTGTTGTCGATGCTCGTCAGTTGGCCCGTGGGCCGTAGCGTGAGCGGCAGCGGTAGCACCTGAGAATGGTTGCTTGCACGCCGACTTAGAGATATCTAGGCTAATCATCACACATCAATATTTTCCGCTAGCTGATTCTTCAATTGCGTGCAATAGATAATCACAAGCGTCATCTTCGCTATCAAAATATTGAATACCTGTTCTTACGCCACGCTCAGAATAATACACAATCCATTCTCCACTTTCGTAATCTAAACAAAGTTTTTCGTTTGGCAATCCGCCTTCTAGCGAATAGTAAGACCTCGATATACCCTTATTAATTAAAACCGAACGCAATTCATCTTTTTTCATCTTTTGACCTAGTTAATTTTCGTTAGGATTCCAGCCTTTTCTAAGGCTATTACCCTGTCCGGAAGCTCATACTGAATTCCATTTTCTTCATAACCAAACCACGGAGCAGCTTCTCCAGCTTTTACTGTTAACAGCTTATTAACTTCGTAAACACAATATGGCTTTAAATCAGTGCCTGGTTTTGATGCTCTTGCACGATATGGTGTGCCAGTGGGAGATGTAAAAATTCCATAAGGGCTACCATAGAGGCGGTTGCTTTGGTGAACTTCCAGCAGTGCTTGCAGGTCAGTCATCGTAGTTACTCATTCGTTGAGCTGCGCATTGTTGAACTCAAGGTGCTCGAAGTGGTTGTTAGCGCGTCTGAACTTGCGACGAAGTTCTTGACTGTAGTGATTAAAGTGCGTGTAAACAGTGACAAAACGCAAGTTTTGGCGGGGTGCGCCGCGCAGTGGATTCTGCGACAACGCTGACCGAAGCGCGCGGGCGAAGGGTAAGGCCGTTATTGATCGTGGGCGGCGGGCGCAACCCCGGTAAAGCGCTCGCCTTCTTATCAGTAACTACCTCAAGTCCTTTGATCTGATTCCCGACAAGAAAGAGATACCGCCGGAATTACTGCTTTATGCCGAACCCGGCAGACGCTGTTGCTGTTGAGAATTTCCTATCGGCGATTATGATTGTTCGGCGTAATAGAAAAGCAAAAAGCCCGGCGTTTCCGCCGGGCTCTGTACTTGTGGCCAACCTTTTTAGTTCAAGGTTAACTTTTGTGGAAGAGCAAAAAAGTTTGACACAAGCGCACCTATGGCGTACCGACTCCGATATGCCGAGCATCGAAATAATGTTCGACACAAACGCCCTTCGGGGCGTCTCTGGTCCACGATTTGCAACAATAAAGTTTGACACAGCCTGCACGTCGGCGGCAAGGCCACACCACCATCCGCTATCGACCTTGGATTTCTAAACAGGCTTCGCCCAATGGAATTTTATAAGCCAGAATGAAAGTAAAACGCACGGTAGTACAAGAAGAAGCTGGATAAACATGGCGACAGGCAGGATTATAAGTATAAGGAAACTGCCCAATCCGCTGGCAACACCTATTGCTGGCCATAACTTGGACAGTCGGGCATTGCGTATCCACTGGACGCTCATAACGATATGTGCCACCCAAGCCACAACCCACATGCATTTCATAAAAACCGGAACTTGGTCAGTCCCGATCCCGACGCTCATGACGAATATCCCTGGCAATGAGAAAGCGTAGTAGAGAAAAACGATACCTAGCCTCTGGAACGTCGGCCTACTGGATGACGCTCTTCTAAACCGGATTTCCAAGGAAGACTCCCTATTGGATCGCGCAACCGATAACTGACGTTACCAAAATCATCGCTTCACAGCACCTTTGTGTCTAACTTTATTGTTTTGTGTCCGGCTTTATTGTTCGTCCACACTTTTTCTATCTACAGCCGTACCCCTTACTCGACCGTCACCGACTTCGCCAGATTCCGCGGCTTATCCACATCGGTACCCCGCGCCAGCGCCGTGTGATACGCCAGCAGCTGCAGTGCCGCCACGTGCAGGATCGGCGACAGCAGGCCGTAGTGTTCCGGCAGTCGAATCACGTGCACGCCTTCACCCGACGTGATCTGGGTGTCGACGTCGGCGAACACGTACAGCTGGCCGCCACGGGCGCGCACTTCCTGCATGTTCGACTTCAGCTTTTCCAGCAGCGCGTCGTTCGGGGCGATCGTCACCACCGGCATCTCTTCCGTCACCAGCGCCAGCGGGCCGTGCTTCAGTTCGCCGGCCGGGTAGGCTTCGGCGTGGATGTACGAAATTTCCTTCAGCTTCAGCGCACCTTCCAGGGCGATCGGGTAGTGGATGCCGCGGCCCAGGAAGAGGGCGTTTTCCTTGCGGGCGAATTCCTCGGCCCACGCGATCACCTGCGGCTCCAGCGCCAGCACGGACGACAGCGCGACCGGCAGGTGGCGCATCTGCTTCAGGTAGTTCGCTTCCTGCTCGTCGGTCAGGCGGCCATTCACCTGGGCCAGGGTCAGGGTCAGCAGGAACAGTGCGGCCAGCTGGGTCGTGAAGGCCTTCGTCGACGCGACGCCCACTTCGACGCCGGCGCGGGTGATGTACGCCAGCTTGCACTCGCGCACCATTGCGCTCGTGGAGACGTTGCAGATCGTCAGCGTGTTCGTCATGCCGAGGCTGCGCGCATGCTTCAGCGCGGCCAGCGTGTCGGCCGTTTCGCCGGACTGCGAGATCGTCACGACGAGGGTGTTCGGGTGCGGGACGCTGTCGCGGTAGCGGTATTCGCTGGCGATCTCGACGTTCACCGGCAGCTTGGCCACCGACTCGATCCAGTACTTGGCCGTCAGGCCCGCGTAGTAGCTGGTGCCGCAGGCCAGGATCAGCACGCGGTCGATTTCCTTGAACACGCGGAAAGCCTGGTCGCCGAACAGTTCCGGCATGATGCCCGTCACGCCTTCCAACGTGTCGCCGACGACGCGCGGCTGTTCGAAGATTTCCTTCTGCATGTAGTGGCGGTACGGGCCCAGCTCGGCGGCGCCGGTGTGGGCGTGCACGGTCTTGACTTCGCGCTCGGCCGGACGGCCTTCGGCATCGACGATCCAGTAGCGGGCCAGTTGCAGGTCGACGACGTCGCCTTCTTCCAGGTAGATGATCTGGTCGGTGGTGCCGGCCAGCGCCATCGCGTCGGAGGCGACGAAGTTTTCGCCTTTGCCCAGGCCGACGATCAGCGGCGAGCCCTGGCGGGCGGCCACGACGCGGTGCGGCTCTTCGCGGCAGAACACGGCGATCGCGTAGGCGCCGTGCAGGCGCTTGACGGCCTGCTGCACGGTGTCGAACAGGTCGCCGTTGTACATGTGGTCGACCAGGTGGGCGATGACCTCGGTGTCGGTCTGGCTCTGGAACACATAGCCCAGGCCGGTCAGCTCGGCGCGCAGCTCGTCGTGGTTCTCGATGATGCCGTTGTGGACGAGGGCGATGCGCGCGTCGTCGCTGTTCGGCGAGAAGTGCGGGTGCGCGTTCTTGGTGGCCGGCGCGCCGTGCGTCGCCCAGCGGGTGTGGGCGATGCCCGTGAAACCTTGCAAGTGGGTTTCCTGGATTTGCGCTTCCAGATCGGCCACGCGCGACGTGCTGCGCGAGCGCGCCAGGCGGCCGTCCACGTGCAGCGCCACGCCGCAGGAATCATAGCCGCGGTATTCGAGACGCTTCAGGCCTTCGATGAGCACTGGGGTGATGTTGCGTTGGGCGACTGCGCCGACGATGCCACACATGGGAAACCTCCGAAATCGATGAATGCATGCACTGTAGAGTAGAGGAAACGAAATATGCTTTCTAAGTGCGCCTCATTTTGATAGATAATTTCACGACACATTCGACATGAAATATCCTTTCATTTTTCTCGAGAGATTTTACTTATATGGCGCAAGAGGGCCCAAACCTTGACGATCTGGATCGTCGCATCCTGAACATCCTGCAGGTTGATGCCTCGCAGACCAATGCAGAATTGGCGGAATTGGTACACATCTCGCCGCCGACTTGCCTGCGCCGTGTCAAACAGCTCAGGGAGAACGGTGTTATCGAGCGGCAAGTTGCGATCGTCGCGCCGGACAAGGTCGGCGCGCGTCTCTCCGCCATCGTCGAGATCACGCTGGACGTGCAGGCCGCCGACCGCATGGCGGAGTTCGAGCAAGTGGTGGCGGACGAGGCTGCCGTGCTGCAGTGCTACCGTGTGTCACCCGGGCCGGATTTCGTGCTCGTCGTGCAAGTGGCCGACATGCCGGCGTATCACGCCCTGGCGCACCGCCTGTTCACCACGCACAGCAATGTGCGCAACGTCAAAGCCTACTTCTCCACATTCCGCAGCAAGTTCGAAACGCGTATCGGCGTCTGACGACCTGTGGATAACTCTGTGCGCTTATTCCTGGCGCATCGGCAAGCCAGCGGCGCCATCTCCCGCCACATGCGCATTTCACTGGGTTTCTGAAACGATCAGGCCCGCCGGGACAACGCGGTGGGCCTGTGGATGACTTTGTGGATGATGTTGTGGACGGGCAGTTGACATCCCTGTGCACAGGCAGTGGACCAGGCTGTGATTACCCTGTGTTTTTGCCGTGGATTGCCTGTGCGTATGCGGTGGACAAGCTTATTTCTTGACCTTGACCGGGCGCGTCCAGTTCTCGATCGTCAACTGCTTCGGTCGCGAGATCGTCAACTTGCCGGCCGGCGCATTCTTGGTCAGCGTGGTGCCGGCGCCGATCGTCGCGCCCTTGCCGACCGTGACCGGGGCCACGAGCTGGCTGTCGCTGCCGATGAACGCTTCGTCTTCGATGATCGTGCGGAATTTATTGGCACCATCGTAATTGCACGTGATCGCGCCCGCGCCGATGTTCACGCGCGAACCGACGTCGGCATCGCCCACATAAGCAAGGTGGTTCGCCTTGCTGTGCGCGGCGACCTTGCTGTTCTTGATCTCCACGAAATTGCCCACATGGACGTCCTCGCCCAGCTCGGTACCCGGACGCAAACGCGCATACGGGCCGATGATCGATTTTTCGCCGACGACGGCGTCTTCCAGGTGGCAGAACGGCTTGATCTGGGCGCCCGCGGCGACGGTCGCGTTCACGAACACGCTGTGGGCGCCGATCGTCACACCGTCGCCGATGACCACGCGGCCCTCGAACACGCAGCCGACGTCGATGGTGACGTCGCGTCCGCAGACGAGTTCGCCGCGCACGTCGATACGCGCGGGATCCATCAGGGTCACGCCCTGTTCGAGGAGGGCGATTGCAATGTTCAGCTGGTGACGGCGCTCGAGCTCGGCCAGTTGCACCTTGCTGTTCACGCCGGCCACTTCCCATTCGGCGGACGGCTGGGCCGACACGACCGGTACGCCGGCCGCGACAGCCTGGGCGACGATGTCGGTGAGGTAATATTCGCCCTGTGCATTGTTGTTCTTCAGCGAGCCGAGCCAGGACGTCAGGTGGCGGGTGGGGATGACCATGATGCCGCTGTTGATTTCCTTGATGGCACGTTCGGCTTCATTCGCATCCTTCTCTTCGACGATGCGCACGATGTTGCCGTTCTCACGGACAATACGGCCGAGGCCGAACGGGTTCGCCTGTTCGACCGTGAGGATCGCCAGCTTGTCGTCGCCGGCGGCTTCGACCAGGCGGCGCAGCGAGGCGGCCGTCGTCAGCGGCACGTCGCCGTACAGGACGAGCGTCGGCTCGTTCTCGTCGATCTGCGGCAGGGCCTGCATCACGGCGTGGCCGGTGCCCAGCTGCGGTTCCTGCAGGGCCGTGTCGATCGCGACGCCGCCCTGGCCCGACCAGGCTTGAACCGCACTCGGCACCGCTGCGCCGCCGTGCCCGTAAATCACGCATAATTTACTCGGGTCCAGGCTGCGCGCCGTATCGATAACATGCTGCAACAGCGGCTTGCCGGCCAGTGGATGCAAGACTTTCGGCAGTGCGGATTGCATGCGCTTTCCCATGCCGGCGGCGAGGATGACTACGTTCATAGGCCGTTCTCAAAACGAGTTAAAAAAGATGAAAAAGTTTAACACGCCCCCTACCGTGTTCCTGCGCGTACGCATGCTGTTCCTGATTGCCTTCGTGGCGCTGCTGAGTGCGTGCAGCGCGATCCGGTTCACCTATAACCACGGTGACACGCTGCTGTACTGGTGGTTGAACGCGTATCTCGATCTCGACAGCGACCAGTCCGACTGGGTCAAGAAAGATATCGACAAGCTGTTCCAGTGGCACCGCACGACGCAGCTGCGCGATTACGCCGGCCTGCTGACCAAGATGCAGCGCCAGCTCGGCGACGGCAATGTCACGCAGGACGAATTGCTGTCCGACTACCGCGACGTCAAGGCGAGAACGGAATTGCTGGCCTTTAAAGCGCTGCCGGATCTGGCCGACCTGGCGATGTCGATCAAGCCTGACCAGATCGCGCAGATGGAAAAGAAGTTCGCGAAAAATAACGAAGACTTCCGCAGGAAATTCATGAGCGGCAGCGTCGAGGACCAGCATAAAGCCCGCTATAAAAAGGCGCTGGAACAGCTTGAATTATGGTTCGGCAGTTTCAGCCGCGACCAGGAAGCGGCACTCCGCAAGGCGTCCGATGCACGCCCACTCGACAACGAGATCTGGCTGCAGGAACGCGTACTGCGCCAGAAAAAAATCATCGCGCTGCTGCAGCGTATTCAGCGGGACAAGCTGAACAAGGAACAGACGATGTCGGCGATCCACGACCTGCTGCGCGACTTGTTCGACCGCATGGATGCGCCGGAGCGCAAGGCATTCTTCGACGCCTATGTCGACAACACGTCGAAATTCATCCTGACGGCGATCCGCCTGACGACGCCGGACCAGAAAGCCCATGCGCAGAAACGCATGCAGGGCTGGATCAACGACTTCAACGCGCTGGCTAGCGGGAAATAAGATGCTATATTCCGCCCCATGCAAAAAAAGAAGTCCGCCCCAATCTACGCCCGCCGCCCGGGCCCGCCGCAGCAGGTCCGCATCATCGGCGGCGCCTGGAAGCGCACCCCGCTTCCCGTTCTCGACGCATTTGGCTTGCGTCCCACGCCCGACCGCGTCCGCGAAACCGTCTTCAACTGGATCAATCACCAGATGACGGGCGGCTGGGACCGCGCCGACTGCCTCGACCTGTTCGCCGGCAGCGGCGCCCTCGGTTTCGAGGCGGCCAGCCGCGGCGCGCGGTCCGTCACGATGATCGACACCGTCGGCCCCGTCGTGCGCCAGCTCGAACTGATCAAGGACAAGCTCAAGGCGGACAACGTGCGCATCCTGCGCGCCGATGCCCTGGCCGTGGCGCGCGACTTCATCCAGCGCGGCCAACGCTTCGACGTGATCTTCCTCGATCCGCCCTACCAGCAGGATTTCCTGGTCCAGGCCCTGCCGCTCTGCGCGCAACTGCTGAACGAAGGCGGTCTCGTGTATGCCGAATCGGGCGAGCGCCTGCCGTTCCCGGAGACGGATGAGGCGGCCGAGGACGTCCCCGAATGGCTGCAGCCCTGGCAGCTGGTCCGCGCCGACAAGGCCGGGATGGTGCACTACCATTTGTTAAAGTTGCGTTAAAACACCGCTTTTCTGGGCAAAACTGCTTAAACAATAAGCAAAATGGGCCCCCTCCCCGGGCGGTTGCCGAAATTTCAGGCATAATGCGCGTCTATTCAGGTGCATTCTCCAGGGAGCCGCAATGGTTGTAGCCGTTTATCCAGGAACTTTCGATCCGCTCACGCGCGGCCACGAGGATTTGGTGCGTCGCGCATCGGGTCTGTTCGACACCCTGGTGGTCGGGGTCGCCGACAGCAAGAACAAGCGCCCCTTCTTCTCGCTCGCCGAGCGCCTGGAAATCGCCAACGAAGTGCTGGGCCATTATCCGAACGTGAAGGTCGAAAGTTTTTCCGGCCTGCTCAAGGATTTCGTTCGCCAGCATGATGCACGGGTGATCGTGCGCGGCCTGCGCGCCGTGTCCGACTTCGAATACGAGTTCCAGATGGCGGGCATGAACCGCTACCTGCTGCCCGACGTCGAAACCCTGTTCCTGACGCCGTCCGACCAGTACCAGTTCATCTCCGGCACCATCGTGCGCGAGATCGCGATGCTGGGCGGCGACGTATCCAAATTCGTGTTCCCCTCGGTCGACCGCTGGCTGCAAAAGAAAATCGCCGACATGGCGGCCGCACCGAAAGCCTGAGGTCTTATTAGTCATGGCATTACTGATTACCGACGACTGCATCAATTGCGACGTGTGCGAGCCCGAGTGCCCGAATGACGCGATCTCGATGGGCGCGGAGTTTTACCAGATCGATCCGCATAAATGCACGGAATGCGTCGGCCATTTCGATGAGCCGCAATGCCAGCAGGTGTGCCCGGTCGCCTGCATTCCGTTCAATCCCGAATGGCGTGAAACGCGCGAACAGCTCCAGGCGAAATACGAACGCCTGACCGCAGACAAGGCCAAAGCGGCCTGATCGCACAAGCCGGCCTGCGCCGGCTTTTCTTTTGGCGGTTTGCCATCCGCTACACCTCACCCAATGATTGCGTGCGCAATAAGTTCATTCATTACGCATACAATCATTATTCCCGTTCCAAAACACAACACTTTCCGCACTGCATTGGTGCGCAACAAAGCCGCGCCTTCGTTCGCTGGCATGTCTCCCGAGGCCGGGATTGTGCTCTTGCAGCATTGAAATAGTTTTGAGTCTCTAATTTCGCCAAACACATTGGTGCTATATTTATCTTGCAAAATTAGCACGGCCATTCTTTTTTTTGGACGGAGAGACTCACAATAATGATTAGAAATATGAGTATCGGCCAGCGTCTGGCCATCGGGTTCGGGGTCGTGATTGCCTTGCTGGTGCTGCTGGCGGGGCTGTCATACGTCAGGATTGCCAGCCTGAACAAGGAAATGGAGACCCTGGTCAACGTGCGTTACGCGAATACCGTCGCGGCCAACCACATCAAGGAAGACGTGAGCGAAGCGACGCGCAGCATGCTCAACGTCCTCATCATGACCGATCCGGACCAGATCAAGAAAGAGCTGGCGAACACGGAAGCGAGAAGCGCCAGCGCCACGGCCCAGGTCGCCGAGCTGGCCAAGAGCACGGGCGATGCCGAGGCCGCCGACATCCTGAAAGCGCTGGCCACCATCCAGAACAAATTCCTGCCGGCGCAAACGGCATTCATCAAGCTCGTCGACGAAGACCGCAAGGACGAGGCGATGATGAAATTCATGTTCTCGCTGCGCCCCCAGCAAACCCGCTATTTCGAACAACTCGACAAATTCGTCGCCTGGCAAAACGCCGCGATGCACCAGGCCGGCGCCGACACGGCCGCCGTCACACAGCGCACGCAGATGCTCATTCTGGCGCTGACGACGGTCGCGGCCGGGCTGTCGCTGGGCGTCGCGTGGCTGGCCACGCGCAGCATCACCCGGCCGCTGGGCCAGGTGGTGGAGATCGCCCGCCGCGTCGCCGACGGCGATCTCACGAGCGACATCGCTGTCGACAGCCGCGACGAGGCGGGCCAGATGATGGAAGCGCTGCGCCACATGAACGCCAGCCTGATCCGCATCGTCGGCGAAGTGCGCACGAGCACGGAATCGATGTCCTGCGCGTCCGGTGAAATTGCCACCGGCAACCAGGACCTGTCGACGCGCACGGAATCCCAAGCCATGTCCCTGGCGCAAACGTCGAGCTCGATGCGGGCGCTGACCGGTACCGTGCAACAGAACGCGGACAATGCGCGCCAGGCGAATCAACTGGCGGCCCAGGCGTCGGAAGTGGCGGCGCGCGGCGGTTCCGTCGTCGCGCACGTCATCGACACAATGGGCTCGATCACGGCGTCGTCGAAAAAGATCGTCGACATCATCGGCGTGATCGACGGTATCGCGTTCCAGACGAATATCCTCGCCTTGAATGCGGCGGTCGAGGCCGCGCGCGCGGGCGAGCAGGGACGCGGCTTTGCCGTCGTGGCCTCCGAAGTACGCAGCCTGGCGCAGCGCTCGGCCGCGGCCGCCAAGGAAATCAAGCTGCTGATCGGCGATTCCGTGGACAAGGTGCAGGAAGGCAGCACGCTCGTCGAGCAGGCCGGTGTGACGATGGCAGAGGTCGTCGAAAGCGTGCGCCGCGTCACCGACATCATGGGTGAAATCAGCGCTGCCAGCCTCGAGCAGAGCGCCGGGATCGCCCAGGTCAGCCAGACGATCGTCGCGATGGACGAGACGACCCAACAGAACGCCGCCCTCGTCGAGCAGGCCGCCGCCGCCGCCGCATCGATGCAGGAACAGGCGCAGCGCCTGGCGCGCGCCGTCAGCGTGTTCAAGCTGCAGAATGTCCAACCTACCCTGGCGCTGGCCGCGGCCTGAACGGCGGCCACGATGTTTACAACGATAGCTTTCCCACCAAGGAGACAACCATGACTGCCCGTAAATTTGCCATCAAGGGCCTGCTCGCAGGCGCCATTCTGACCCTGGCCGCCAGCCTGCCGGCCATCGCCGCCGTCGTCGACGTGAACGGCTACAAGTTCGACGACATGACGAAGGTCGCCGGCAAGGACCTGAAACTGAACGGCGCCGGCATGCGCACCAAATTCATCGTCAAGGTCTACGCGGCCGGCCTGTACCTGCCGGAGAAGAAGAACAACACGGCCGAGATCCTGAAGGAAGAGGGCCCGCGCCGCGTGACCCTGCAGATGGCGCGCGACATCTCGTCCGAGGATTTCGGCAAGGCCTTCATGGATGGCCTGAACGAGAACATCGACAAGGCGGAAAAACAGCGCATCGTGGCCCAGATCAGCAAGATGGGCGAGCTGTTCGCGTCCGTCGACGGCCTCAAGAAGGGCGACGTGCTGCACCTGGACTGGATCCCGGGCACCGGCACCCAGGCCGAGCTGAACGGCAAAAAGCTGGGCGGCCCGATCCCTGACGTCAACTTCTACAACGCGATCCTGCGCATCTGGCTGGGCGACAAGCCTGTCGACCGCTCGCTCAAGCCGGCGCTGCTGGGCGACGCCAAGTAATCCGCTCGTTTTTCTTCGAAACGCGGCCCCGGGCAACCGGCGGCCGCGTTTTTTTTCGTCCCTCGTTTTTTGACTGCGCACCACCCGGATTTCTGGATGAGGTGGGGTGCCAGCCGGCGCGTCGATGCCTCTGGCGGCGCATCCATTCGACAGGATCGAAGTTACCTCAACTCATCCATACAAAATGACCAATCATGAACTTCTCTTATTTTGCGAGGATGACTCAGCAACTACATTGAATTCATCTCTATCTCATCCTTATGATGCGGCATTCGACTGCTACCCGACAAATTCAGCGAAATTCCTCATATCTCATCAATATGATGCCATCTTCTTCAAACTCATCATCAACTCATCGATTCATGAATCATCGATTTTTTGATACACCATCCATTCGACGACTGATTGTTAAATTAAATCACCAAAAAAAGCGCCTGACAACTCGAGCGACCACGAGTTACCGGCGACGGGTAAGAGTAGGGGCGAAAAAAGCGGCGCCCGGTTATCCGGGCGCCGCTTTCGGGAATGAAGCTGTGTAGACTAGACTGTAAGGATCAGTGCGATCCCACCGCTGCGGCCTGCGCACGCTGCCTGCGTGCCGCCAGTTCGCCCTTCGTCGGGCGCGGGCGCACCACCAATACCAGCGCGCGTACGATGCCGACCAGCAGGGGGCGGAAGAACATCAACACGCCGCCCAGCAGGGTCAGCTGGACCATGCACAAGAGCAGGTGGGTGAAGGGCAGAGCCAGCACCGGGGTCTGGAAAAGGGTGTCGGAGAAGGACATGGGAAGACTAAGTAGCAAGCTGATCTATTCGTTCGATGTCACTATAGTGCAACGCAACATATAAATCTAATTACACTTGGTAATAGCTATTATATTGATCGTGAATGGAAATCGGGTACACTTACCGTACCGACAAACCATTTATTGCCCGTCCTGAACGGAGTCCCATGAGCTTCCTCACGCTTGATCTGAACCTGCTCCGCGTCTTCGACGCCGTCATGACCGAGCAAAACCTGACACGCGCCGCCGGTCACCTCGCGATGACCCAGCCGGCCGTCTCGAACGCCATCAAACGCCTGCGCGAAAGCCTCGGCGACGAATTGCTGATCCGCACGGCCTACGGTGTGAAACCGACGCCGCGCGCGGAAGCGCTGTGGCCCGCCGTGCGCCAGGCGCTGGCCGCGCTGGAAGCGGCCGTGATGCCGGAAACCTTCGACGTTTCCAAGGCCCAGGCGACGTTCCGCATGGCGATGGCCGACGCCACTGCCGCCCTGTGGCTGCCTTCTCTGGTGCGGTCGATCGAAAAAGAGGCGCCGGGCGTCAACATCCGCATGGTGCCGCTGACCACGCGCGAACCGCGGCCGATGCTGCTGCGCGGCGACATCGACCTCGCTGTCGGCTTCTTCCCCGGCGTCGCGGCCCAGCTGTCGTACGAAACGGGTTCGCCGATCCGCCACGAGCGCCTGTATTCGGGAGAATACGTCGTCGTGATGCGCAAGAATCACCCGCTCGCACAGGGCACGCTCTCCCTCGACGATTATTGCAAGGCGAACCACCTGCTGGTGAGCTTCTCGGGCCGCGCCCACGGCCTCGTCGACGAAGCGCTGGCGCAGCTCGGCCGCGAGCGCCGCATCCTGCTGACCGTGAACCAGTTCTTCACGGCCGGCCGCGTGGTCGCGAACTCGGATCTGGTCACGGTGTTGCCGAAGCATCTGATCGCGTCGACCGGTGCGGCCGAACAATTGATCTGGCGCGAGCTGCCGTTCCAGCTGCCGGCCGTGCACCTGGACATGCTGTGGCACGAACGCGACGGCCGCAGCCCGGCCCACCGCTGGCTGCGCAAGAACCTGGAAAACCTGTCAGCCTCGGCGCAAAAAATGCTTCCGCAGAAGTCGGAAACGTCGGAAAAGATGGAAAAGATTGCCTGAAGATACAAACGCCCTGCCTGCCAGGGCGTTTTTCATTTGATGGGCAGCTTGGTCGTATTCTTGACTTCTTCCATCACCGCATACGTGTGCGTCTCGCGCACGCCTTTCTGCAGCAGTGTCTTGCCGAGGAATTCGCGGTAAGCTGCCATGTCTTTCACGCGCGCCTTGACGAGGTAATCGAACCCGCCGGCCACCATGTGGCATTCGAGCACTTCGGGAATCAATTGCACGCTCTGCTTAAACGCGTCGAAGACTTCCGGGGTGGTGCGGTCCAGCACCACTTCGATGAACACCAGCAGCGACACGTCCAGCAGCTGCGGATTCAGCTGGGCTGTATAGCCCATGATGTAACCGGACTCGTGCAGCTTGCGCACCCGCTCGAGGCAGGCGGCGGGCGACAGGTTGACCCGTGCGGCGAGCTCGACGTTGCTGATACGCCCGTCGCTCTGTAGTTCGGCCAGGATTTTCTTGCTGATCTTGTCCAGCATGTGTTCTCTCTCCACTATAAATATTATTTGGTGAAATTCTCTCACCAAAAACTATCTATTGCTAGTCTTCTGTAAAAACAGAATTAATCCAGAAGATTTCCTTCTACAATCGAATCATTGATCCGCACTCCAGACCGGCGTTTGCCGGTGCCCGTCCTCATCCATTTTTTCCTGACCGTTCATGAACATTGCCGCCTTCCCGGCTTCCACCTACGTCCCTTTCGACGCCCTGCAGGCCGAAACCCGCCGCGAACAGACGCCGCTGCGTGCGGCGATCACCGCCGCCTACCGCCGTGACGAGACCAGCGCAGTGGAATGGCTGCTGGCCCAGGGTGCCAGCGCCAACGGCGACGCCTACATGCTGGCGCACCGCCTCGTGTCGGCCGTGCGCGAAAAACGTACGCGCTCGTCGGGCGTGGATGCGCTGATGCACGAATTCTCGCTGTCGTCGGAAGAAGGCGTCGCACTGATGTGCCTGGCCGAAGCGCTGCTGCGCATCCCCGACACGGAAACGGCCGACCGCCTGATCGCCGACAAGATCAGCAAGGGCGACTGGAAAAAGCACCTGGGCGAATCGCCGTCGCTGTTCGTGAACGCCGCCACGTGGGGCCTGCTCGTCACCGGCAAGCTCGTGTCGTCCAGCAGCGAGAAGGGCCTCGGCGCCGCGCTGACCCGCATGATCGCCAAAGGCGGCGAACCGCTGATCCGCAAGGGCGTCGACCTCGCGATGCGTATGCTGGGCAACCAGTTCGTCACCGGCCAGACCATAGCCGAAGCCTTGAAGAACAGCGTCGAAAACGAAACCCGCGGTTACCGCTATTCCTACGACATGCTGGGCGAAGCGGCGCTGACGGAATCCGACGCCGACAATTACTATGCCTCATACGAAGCGGCCATCCACGCGATCGGCAAGGCCTCCAATGGCCGCGGCATCAAGGACGGTCCGGGCATCTCGATCAAGCTGTCGGCCCTGCATCCGCGCTACAGCCGCGCGCAATATGCCCGCGTGATGGGCGAACTGCTGCCGCGCGTGCGCAACCTCGTGCTGCTCGCCAAGGAATACGACATCGGCATCAATATCGACGCCGAGGAAGCGGACCGCCTGGAAATCTCGCTGGACATGCTGGAAGCTCTTGCTTTCGATCCATCCTTGGCCGGCTTCGAAGGCATCGGCCTGGTCGTGCAGGCGTACCAGAAGCGCTGCCCGTTCGTGATCGATTTCGTCGTGGACCTGGCCCGCCGCAGCGGCCGCAAATTCATGGTCCGCCTCGTCAAGGGCGCGTACTGGGATGCGGAAATCAAGCGCGCCCAGGTCGACGGCCTGCCGGGCTATCCGGTGTACACGCGCAAGATCTACACGGACGTGTCTTACCTCACGTGCGCGCGCAAGCTGCTCGCCGCGACGGACGTGATCTACGCCCAGTTCGCCACGCACAATGCACATTCGCTGTCCGTGATCTACACGTGGGCGAAGGCCGACAACGTCACCGATTACGAATTCCAGTGCCTGCACGGCATGGGAGAAACGCTGTACGACCAGGTCGTCGGCAAAGAGAACCTCGGTAAAGCTTGCCGGATCTACGCGCCGGTCGGTTCGCACGAGACACTGCTCGCCTACCTCGTGCGCCGCCTGCTGGAAAACGGCGCGAATTCGTCGTTCGTGAACCAGATCGTCGACGAGAGCGTGCCCATCGACACCCTGCTGGCCGATCCGTTCGAAGCCGCACGCGCCGCGCACTGCCTGCCGCACCCGCGCATTCCGCTGCCGCTGACTCTGTTCCCTGACGGCCGCCGCAACTCCACCGGGCTCGACCTGGCAAATGAACACGTGCTGGCCGAACTGGCCGCAGACCTCGGTACACCGCGCCATTACGTGGCCGCACCGCTCGTCGACGGTCCCGTCGCAGCGGCCGGTGCGCTGAACATCGTGAATCCCGCGCAGTCGGCGGACATCGTCGGCCAGGTGACGGAAGCGACCACCGCCGACGTCGATACCGCGCTGCAGGCCGCCGTGAACGCGAAACCGGCCTGGGAAGGCATGGGCAATGCCGGTCGCGCCGACATCATCGCCCGCGTCGGCGATCTGTTCGAGCAATACCGCGGCGAACTGATGGCCCTGGCCGTGCGCGAAGCGGGCAAGTCTCTGCCGAACGCGATCGCGGAAGTGCGCGAAGCCGTCGATTTCCTGCGCTATTACGCGGCTGAGATCCGCAATGCCCCGCAAGCCCGCGCGCTGGGACCGGTGACGTGCATCAGCCCCTGGAACTTCCCGCTCGCGATTTTCACGGGCCAGGTCGCCGCCGCGCTGGCCGCCGGCAATGTCGTGCTGGCAAAGCCGGCCGAGCAGACGCCGCTGATCGCCCACCGCGCCGTGCAATTGTTCCACGAAGCGGGTGTGCCGACAGCCGCGCTGCAGCTGTTGCCGGGCCGTGGCGAGACCGTCGGCGCCGCATTGACCTCCGATGCGCGTGTAAAAGCCGTCATTTTTACGGGCTCGACGGAGGTTGCGCAATTGATCAACCGTACGTTGGCCGCACGTTCCGCACAGGAAGGCGCCGACATCCCGCTGATCGCCGAGACGGGCGGCCAGAACGCGTTGGTCGTCGATTCTTCCGCACTGCCGGAGCAGGTCGTGCAGGATGTGCTCAGTTCCGCGTTCGACAGCGCCGGCCAGCGCTGCTCCGCCCTTCGGGTGCTGTTCCTGCAGGAAGACATTGCCGATAAAACGATCAAGATGCTCAAGGGCGCCATGCAGGAATTGCGCGTGGGCGTGCCGGACCGCCTGTCCACCGACATCGGCCCCGTCATCGACAAGGAAGCCCAGCAAAACCTGCTCGGCCACATCGAGCGCATGAAGGCGACGGCGAAGCAGCATTTCTCGCTGGTCTTGCCGGACGTGTTGCTGTCGCAGGGGACGTTCGTGCCGCCGACCGTGCTCGAGATCGGCTCGATGAGCGAACTGAAGCGCGAAGTCTTCGGCCCCGTGCTGCACATCGTGCGCTGGCGCCGTTCCGAGCTGGACAAGGTCGTCGACACGATCAACGCGACCGGCTACGGCCTCACGCTCGGCGTGCATTCGCGCATCGACGAGACGATCGAATTCATCACGACGCGGGCCCACGTCGGCAACATCTACGTGAACCGCAATATCGTGGGCGCCGTCGTCGGCGTCCAGCCGTTCGGTGGCGAGGGGAAATCCGGCACCGGTCCGAAGGCCGGCGGTCCGTTGTACCTGAAGCGCCTGCAACAGGATGCGGCGCCGCTGCTGCGTCACGCACGCCGCAGCAATAACGCGCTGGACGGCCTGCTTGCCTGGGCGTGCGCGAACGGCCACGGCGACATCGCGAACCTGGCAAACGGTTACATGGAAACGACGCTGGACGGCGTGCGCATCGACTTGCCGGGCCCGACGGGCGAGCGCAACCAGCTCGATTTCGTTCCGCGCGGCACCGTCCTGTGCGCGCCGAACGGCACGGCGAGCCTGCTGAACCAGTTGGCGGCCGCGTTCGCGACGGGCAACCGCGCGCTCGTGCTGGCGGAAACGCTGCCCGCGTTGCCGATCGCCGTCAAGGAACGCGTGCGCTTCATCAACGCGCAGGAGCTGGATGGCAGCGAGTTCGCCATGGCCCTCGTCGAGCAGGGTCTCCCCGGGGATCTGCAGGCGCGGCTGGCGGCCCGTCCGGGGGCGATCGTCGGCATCGTCGACACCCGTGCGGGCGAACCGGTGGCGTTGTGGCGGCTGGTGGCGGAACGCGCCTTGTGCGTCAACACGACCGCGGCAGGAGGTAACGCAAGCCTGATGACGCTCGGTTTGTAATCCGGGTCCTGATGGCTGCGACGCCGCGGTAGCAGGTTTCTAACCTGCGCCGCGGCGTTTTGTTTTTGGAGATGTTTTTCGTAGGTTTAACCTGGAGGCAGACATGTTGATAGGCGTACCAAAAGAAATCAAAAACAATGAATTCCGGGTGGGCTTGACGCCCCCCAGCGTGCACGAACTGGTCGCGCGCGGGCATCGGGTCATCGTGCAGACCGGCGCCGGTGCCGGCATCGGGTTGACGGACGAGCAATACGCGGCTGCCGGCGCCACGATCGTCCCGTCGGCGCAAGAAATCTTCGCGCAGGCCGACATGGTCGTGAAAGTGAAGGAACCGCAGCCGCAGGAATGCGCGATGCTGCGTCCGGGACAGATCCTGTACACGTATCTGCACCTGGCGCCGGATCCGGAGCAGACGGCGGCCCTCGTGCAATCCGGCGCCGTGTGCATCGCGTACGAAACCATCACGGGCCCGGGCGGCGGCCTGCCGTTGCTGGCGCCGATGAGCGAGGTGGCGGGGCGGATGTCGATCCAGGCCGGCGCCAGCCACCTGGAAAAATCGAAGGGCGGCGCCGGCATCCTGCTGGGCGGCGTGCCGGGCGTGGCGGCGGGCCATATCGTCATCATCGGCGCCGGCGTCGTCGGCACGAATGCGTTGCAGATGGCGGCCGGTATCGGCGCACGTGTCACCGTGCTCGACAAGAACGTCGACCGCCTGCGGCAGCTCGACCTCGTCTACGGCAACCGGATCTCGACCCTGTATTCGAACGCGCACGCGATCGAGGAAGCGGTGCTGTCGGCCGACCTCGTCATCGGTGGCGTGCTCGTGCCCGGTGCCGCGGCGCCGAAGCTCGTCACGCGCGACATGGTGTCAAAAATGAAAAAAGGGGCTGTCGTCGTCGACGTGGCGATCGACCAGGGCGGCTGTTTCGAGACGTCGCATCCGACCACGCACGCCGATCCGACCTTTGTCGTGGACGGCGTTGTTCACTATTGCGTGGCGAACATGCCGGGCGCAGTGGCCCGCACGTCGACATTTGCGCTGAACAACGCGACGATCGGTCATGCCGTCGCGTTGGCGACGAAGGGCTGGCGGCAGGCCATGCGCGACGATCCGCACCTCAAGAACGGTTTGAATGTCTGCGAAGGCAAGGTGACCTATGCGGCCGTCGCGAAGGATCTCGGCTATGACTACGTGCCGGCGGATACCCTGTTGGCCTGATGTTGCCAACCCAGGCAAAACTGCCTGACGATGTAAAAAGCATACCGCGCGGCCACGAATTTCACGAAACGCATGAAATCCGTGGCCGCGTGTTCGTTGGCGTTGTCGGAAATCGTCCGGATCACGCCGAACGGGATGCCTAGCTCAAAACAGGCCTGCGCAACCGCGGCGCCTTCCATCTCCACCGCCAGCAGACCCGGCAATGCCTCATTCAACGCGTCCAGACGGTCCTTGTCGCTCACGAACTGGTCGGCGCTGGCGATCAGGCCTCGATGCAGCCGCGGCCCGCTGAGCGCGAATACGGCCCTTTCCCCGGGGTCGACGGCAAGCGCGAAGTCGTCTTCCAGGAAGCGGTGCGCCGCATCCGCCAGCTGCAACGCCATGTGGTGGTCGGACAGGAAGTGCGTCAAACCCGTCAACGGCACTTCGTAGCGGGGGAACAAAGGGCTCGCATCCATGTCGTGCTGGACGAGCGATTCGGCCACGACGATGTCGCCGACACGGATCGAAGCGTCTCCAGCGCCAGCCACGCCCGTAAAGAGGATGTGGGTAACACCGAACTTCTCCACAAGCGTTGCGGTCGTCAGTGCCGCTGCAACCTTGCCTATACGCGATAAAACGCACACAGCGTCGATTTCCCACAGTCGTCCGAGGAAGTACTCGCGCATGCCGTGCGTGAGCTTGTAGGCCCCTTCCATGGCCTCTACGAGCCCCTGCTGTTCTTCGTGCAACGCACTGATGATCCCTAATCGCATGGTTCAGCCTGGTTTTTAGATGGGTTGACGGACGGTTTTGGCGGCTTGTTCCCGCTGTTCGCTCTGTCTTTGTATTAATAAAACAAAGATATATATAAAAAATGGTAGTGATAGTAAACGCCTTCCTTCCTGTGGATAAGAAGGAATTTGTCTACAGCGTCAACGGTTTACGTGCTCACGAAGCGGCTGGACAAGCATTGTATCGATGCTGAACCGATGTTGGACAAAAACCAGGCGAGCAGAAAAAACGGCCGTTCTGCACATCCGATCCTGTGGATATGCAGCGCCTTTTCCACAGTCGAGCTGGTTTTGTCTACCGGCGGGACGTTCGCGGGCTGCGAACGCTGTTCCGGATGCGACCTCGGCATCGTGTTCTTCCTGTAGACAAACGGCAGTCGAGCAGTCGTTACGTCAGCATTTTTTGGATGCGGTGGCGTTCAGTTCTTTTTTTTTGCAGACAGAAGAGCGTTCGCGTCGTGTCTGCTTCGCCGTCGATCGCTGCCGGGCGAGTTGTCCTTCTTTAGTTAACTTGGATAGAAAGAAAGGATAGTAATAATAGTAAACGCCGGCTGAACTGTGGATAAACGGGATTTTTTCCACAAGCTCAAGGGTTTACGTGCGTCGAAAGCGGTCGAACAAACCTTGTTTCTGTCGAGGACCAAAACTGGAGAAAAAATTCGAGATCGACTTTCGTGGCAGTTCCGCACATTCGATCCTGTGGATATTCAGCAGCTTATCCACAAAAGGCCCGGAAACAGGGCGTTTGGGTGTCGCGGGTAGCTGGCCTGGTCGACGTCGGGCAGGTGTTGTGGTCATGAACGCATCCGGAGTCGGTCGATTTTTTTTGTTGAGCAGAACGATGTCGAGATCGGCGACGAGAAATTTTTTTCGACAGGGCCGCAGCTTTCAAGGCGGCTCGTCAGGTTTACAACCAGAAGCTTGTATACAGAATAATAGTAATAGTTAACGGTGCCACTCTTCTGTGGATAAGCCGGGTTTTTTCCACAACATCAAACGTTTACGGTTCGCATAAGACGGTGGGCTGGTCTTGTATGTGCCTTGTGGCAAAACTGGATAAAAATCCCGACTGTGCGAAAAACCGATCTTCCTCACATTTCGTACCTGTGGATATTCATACGCTTATCCACAGCCCAGGGACCCCTTGTTGAGCTTGATCATCTGGTAAGCTTGTTCAACCGAATCACGATGCGAGGGTCCATGGAGTCCGCAGGGGAATTCGATGTCATCATTGTCGGGGCCGGTACCGCCGGCTGTGTGCTGGCCAATCGCCTGACCCGCAGGTCCGACGTGCAGGTGCTGCTGATCGAGGCGGGCGGCAAGGACGATTACCTGTGGATCCACATCCCCGTCGGCTACCTGTACTGCATCGGCAACCCGCGCACGGACTGGTTGTATAAAACGGAAGCCGATCCCGGCCTGGCAGGGCGCGCGCTGATCTACCCGCGCGGTAAAGTGCTGGGCGGCAGTTCGTCGATCAACGGCATGATCTACATGCGCGGCCAGGCCGAGGACTACGACCGCTGGGCCGCCATCACGGGCGATCCCTCCTGGCGCTGGGATCATGTCCTGCCCATTTTCAAGGCGAGCGAAGACCATCACGGCGGTACCAGCGCCATCCACGGCAGCGGCGGCGAATGGCGGGTGGAGCGCCAGCGGCTGTCCTGGGAGATCCTCGACGCGTTCCGCGAAGCGGCCCACCAGACGGGCATCCCGAAAGTCGACGATTTCAACGGCGGCGACAACGCGGGTTGTGCCTATTTCGAAGTCAACCAGCGGCGCGGCATCCGGCTGAATACGGCGAAAGCGTTTCTCCGGCCGGCTTCCACGCGGCCGAACCTGACGATCATGACGGGTTGTCACGTCGAAAAGCTGTTGATCGGGCAGGCGGAGCAGGGCGTCGTCTGCCGCGGCGTGCAATTCACGGGCGGCGGCCGGGCATTCACGGCGACGGCGCGGCGCGAAACCCTGCTTGCCGCCGGTGCCATCGGCTCGCCGCATATCCTGCAATTGTCCGGCATCGGGCCGGCGGCTTTGCTGCATCGGCATGGGATCAACCCCGTCGTCGATGCGCCCGGCGTCGGCGAAAATTTGCAGGATCATTTGCAGCTGCGCATGGTCTACCGCATCACGGGCGCCCGCTCGCTCAACACGAGCGCCGCGTCGTGGTACGGCAAGATGAAAATCGGTGTGCAATATCTGCTGTTTCAGAGCGGGCCGATGTCGATGGCGCCGTCGCAGCTGGGTGCGTTCGCCAGGTCCGATCCCGGCCAGGCGACGCCGAACCTGGAATACCACGTGCAGCCGCTGTCCCTGGAAAAATTCGGCGATCCGCTGCACGGTTTTCCCGCATTCACGGCGAGCGTGTGCAACCTGCGGCCGACGGCGCGGGGGCACGTCCGGCTGGCGGCGAACGACAGTTACGCGCCGCCGAAAATATCGCCGAACTATCTCAGCACGCCGGAAGACCGCAAGGTGGCGGCCGACGCGCTGGCGCTGACCCGGCGCATCGTCGCGGCGCCCGCACTGGCGCAATACCGCCCGGAAGAATTCAAGCCGGGCCCGCACTACCGCACGGAGGAAGAACTGGCGGAAGCAGCCAGCCTCATCGGCACGACGATTTTCCATCCCGTCGGCACCTGCCGCATGGGGAAAATGGACGATCCGCTCGCCGTCGTCGACAGCACATTGCGGGTCAAAGGCGTCCGAGGGTTGCGCGTCGTCGACGCGTCCATCATGCCGACGATCACCTCCGGCAACACGAATTCCCCGACCCTGATGATTGCCGAAAAGGCGGCTGCGCTGATCGACAGCACGTGGTCATAGTGCGTTTTTGCACAACGGGTTTGCGCGCCGTCATGACGTAGCGCAGGGCGATCCGCCTGCCGCGTGCTGTATCTTGACGAGTTCCAAAAGTGTGTATGATTTGTAAAGCTTGAATGGACGAAAGCGGGGAGACGCAATGCCAGACGTCATTCTGGAAACACGTGATCTGACGAAGGAATTCAAGGGTTTTACGGCGGTCAACCAGGTGAGTCTGCAGGTGCAGCGCGGCCATATCCACGCGCTCATCGGACCCAATGGCGCCGGCAAGACGACGTGCTTCAACCTGCTGACGAAATTTCTTTCTCCGTCCGCCGGCCGTATCCTGTTCAACGGCACCGACATCACCTCGCTAAAACCGGCGCAGATCGCGCGCATGGGCATCATCCGCTCGTTCCAGATCTCGGCCGTTTTTCCTCACCTCACCGTGCTGGAAAACGTGCGCATCGGCCTGCAGCGCGCCCTCGGCACCAGTTTTTATTTCTGGCGCAGCGAAAAAACGCTGAACCAGCTCAACGATCGCGCCATGGCCTTGCTGGCCGAAGTGGATCTGGAAAACTTTGCCGACACCGTCACGGCCGACCTGCCGTACGGCCGCAAGCGCGCGCTCGAGATCGCGACGACGCTCGGCATGGAGCCGGAACTCATGCTGCTGGACGAACCGACGCAAGGCATGGGCCACGAAGACGTGCACCGCGTGACGGCATTGATCAAGAAAGTGGCGAGCGGCCGCACAATCCTGATGGTGGAACACAATATGAACGTCGTGTCCGGCATCTGCGACCGCATCTCCGTGCTGCAGCGGGGCGCCGTGCTGGCGGAAGGCAGTTACGCGGACGTATCGCGCAATCCGCAGGTCATCGAAGCGTACATGGGCAGCGCCGACAACAACCTGGCGGGAGCACACGGATGACGCCCGCACTGGAGATCGAGAACCTGCAAGCCTGGTATGGCGAATCGCACATTTTGCACGGCGTCAGCCTGACCGTGCAGCCGGGCGAAGTCGTCACCCTGCTCGGCCGCAACGGCGCGGGCCGTACGACCACCTTGCGCGCCATCATGGGCCTGACGGGCGCGCGCAGCGGGTCGATCAAGGTCAATGGCGTCGAGGCGATCCGCCTGCCCACGCACCGCGTCGCCCACCTCGGCATCGGTTACTGCCCGGAGGAGCGCGGCATTTTCGCGTCGCTGTCGGCCGAGGAAAACCTGATGTTGCCGCCGAAGTTGGCGGGTCAGGAGGCTGGCATGAGCGTCGCCGAGATCTACGAGATGTTCCCGAACCTGTACGAACGGCGCCACAGCCAGGGCACGCGGCTGTCCGGCGGCGAGCAGCAGATGCTGGCCGTCGCGCGCATCCTGCGCACGGGCGCGCGCCTGTTGCTGCTGGACGAGATCTCGGAAGGGCTCGCCCCCGTGATCGTGCAGGCGCTGGCGAAGATGATCACGACCCTCAAGGCGAAGGGCTACACGATCGTCATGGTGGAACAGAATTTCCGGTTCGCGGCGCCGCTGGCGGACCGGTTTTACGTCATGGAACACGGCCGCATCGTCACGACGATCGCGGCCGCGGAGCTGCAGGCCAGCATGCCGGCATTGACCGAGCTGCTGGGCGTTTGATCATTGACAACGGAGACCACATGAAAACAGCGATTGCCTTTGCCGCCGCCACCTTCGCGGCCGGTTTGTCCATGCCGGCGCTGGCCCAGATCTCGGGCGACACCGTCAAAATCGGCATGATCACGGATTTATCGGGCGTGTATTCCGACATCGACGGCAATGGCGGCGCCGAAGCCGTGCGCATGGCGATCGCCGATGCGGGCGGCGCCATCAACGGTAAAAAAATCCAGTTCATCGTCGCCGACCACCAGAACAAGCCGGACATCGCCGCCAGCAAGGCGCGCGAATGGTTCGACCAGCAGGGCGTCGACATGCTGATCGGCGGCACGAATTCCGGTGCGGCCCTCGCCATGGCCAAGGTCGCGGCGGAAAAGAAAAAGGTCTTCATCGCGATCGGTTCCGGCAGCGCGCAACTGACCAACGAACAGTGCTCGCCGTACACCGTGCACTACGCGTACGACACGGTCGCGCTCGCCCGCGGCACGGGCGCCACGATCGTGAAGCAGGGCGGCAAGAGCTGGTATTTCCTGACGGCCGACTACGCGTTCGGCCAGTCGCTGGAAAAGGACACGACCGATGTCGTCAAGGCCAATGGCGGCACCGTGCTGGGCAGTGTGAAGCATCCGCTGGGCGCGTCCGATTTTTCGTCGTTCCTGCTACAGGCCCAGTCGTCGAAAGCGCAAGTGCTGGGACTGGCGAATGCCGGCGGCGACTTCATCAACTCGGTCAAGGCCGCGAAGGAATTCGGCCTGACGAGCAAGATGAAGATCGCGGGTCTCCTGGTGTTCATCAACGATATCCACACCCTCGGGCTGCAGACGACGCAGGGACTCTACCTGACGGACGCGTGGTATTGGGACATGAACAACGACACCCGTGCGTGGGCGAAAAAATACTTCGCGAAGATGAAGAAGGAGCCGTCGTCGCTGCAGGCGGCGGATTATTCCGCCGCGATGAACTACCTGAACGCCGTCAAGGCGATTGGTACCGACGATGGCAACAAGGTCATGGCCCAGCTGAAAAAGACCAAGATCAACGACATGTTCACGAAGAATGGCGAGATCCGTCCGGACGGCCGCATGGTGCACGACATGTACCTGATGCAGGTGAAAACGCCGGCCGAGTCGAAGGCGCCATGGGATTACTACAAGGTCGTGGCCACGATTCCGGGTGCCCAGGCGTACACGACCAAGGCCGAGACCAAGTGCGCGGCGTGGAAGTGAGCCGGGCGTAAGCACGTCATATGGAAATTTTCGGCGTCCCCCTGCAGGCGATGATGAGCCAGCTGCTGCTGGGCCTGGTGAACGGTTCGTTCTACGCGATGCTGTCGCTGGGCCTGGCCGTCATCTTCGGCCTGCTCAACGTGATCAATTTCTCGCACGGCGCGCTGTACATGATGGGCGCGTTCGCCGCGTACATCGGCGTCACGTCGTTCGGGCTGAATTACTGGGCGATGCTCGTGCTGGCGCCACTCATCGTCGGCGCGTTCGGCATCCTGTTCGAAAAGACGATGCTGCGCTGGCTCTACCAGTTCGATCACCTGTACGGCCTGCTGCTGACCTTCGGCATCACGTTGCTGCTGGAAGGCGTGTTCCGCTCGTTCTTCGGCGTGTCCGGCCAGACCCTCGACGTGCCGGAAGCGCTGTCCGGCGCCACCGATCTCGGCTTCATGATCCTGCCGAACTACCGCGCCTGGGTCGTGTTCGCCTCGCTCGTCGTGTGCCTGGCGACGTGGTTCACGATCGAAAAAACGCGGCTGGGCGCCTACCTGCGCGCAGGCACGGAGAACCCGAAACTGGTCGAAGCGTTCGGCGTCAACGTGCCGTTGATGGTGACATTGACCTACGGCTTCGGCGTCGCGCTGGCGGGTTTTGCCGGCGTGCTGGCGGCGCCCGTCATCAACGTCACGCCGCTGATGGGCTCCAATCTCATCATCGTCGTGTTTGCCGTCGTCGTGATCGGCGGGATGGGGTCCATCCTCGGCTCCATCGTCACGGGCCTGGCGCTGGGCGTCGTCGAAGGGCTGACGCGCGTGTTTTATCCGGAAGCGTCGGAAGTGGTCGTGTTCGTCGTGATGGTGATCGTGCTGCTGCTGCGTCCGGCCGGCCTGTTCGGCAAAGAAAAATGAGGCGATGACCATGAACAGAACACTCGGCTACGGCCTCGCATTGGTGGTGGCGCTGGCGGCACCGTTCGTGGGCTACCCGGTCTTCCTGATGAAGCTGCTGTGCTTCGGGCTGTTCGCCTGCGCCTTCAACCTCCTGATCGGCTACACCGGCTTGCTGTCGTTCGGCCATGCGGCCTTCTTCGGCGGCGCCGGCTACGTCACGGGTCACGCGCTGGCGGTGCTCGGCTTGCCGTTCGAGGCGGCGCTCGTGCTGGGCGTGCTGGCGGCCGCGGCGCTGGGTGTCGTCATGGGGCTGCTGGCCATCCGGCGCCAGGGCATCTATTTTTCGATGATCACGCTGGCGCTCGCGCAGATGGTGTATTTCGCGGCGCTGCGCGCGCCGTTCACGCATGGCGAGGACGGGCTGCAGGGCGTCCCGCGCGGCAAGCTGCTGGGCAGCGTCGACCTCGGCAACGACCTGACCTTGTACTACGTCGTGCTGGCGATCTGCGTCGCCGGCTTTGCCCTGATCGTGCGCACGGTGCATTCGCCGTTCGGGCAAGTGCTGAAGGCGATCAAGGAAAACGAGGCGCGCGCCATTTCCCTGGGTTACGACGTCGATCGTTACAAGCTCGTCGCGTTCGTGCTGTCGGCCGCACTGGCCGGCCTGGCGGGCGCGACGAAGACCGTCGTGCTCGGCTTCGAAACGCTGACGGACGTGCACTGGACGATGTCCGGCCTCGTCATCCTGATGACCCTGGTCGGCGGCATGGGCACCCTGGCCGGGCCGATTTTGGGCGCTTTCCTGATCGTCGCACTGGAAAACAAGCTGGGCGACCTGGGGAACTTCCTGGCCGAGAAGACGCATGTAGAATGGTTCGCATCACTCGGAGAATCGGTGGGCATCGTCACCGGCCTCATCTTTGTTGCCTGCGTGTTGTTGTTCCGCCGGGGTATCGTCGGCGAGATCGCGGCGGCGCTCCACGCTCCGGTTTCAAGGAGACGCACGTGATCGACGAATCCCTCATGCTGGACGTGAACGGCATCCGCATCCACACGACGACGACGGGGCAGGGACCGGCGGTGCTGCTGCTGCACGGTTTTCCCGACACCCACATCGTCTGGCGCAAGCAGGTCCCCGTCCTGGCCGCCGCGGGCTTCCGCGTGCTGGCCCCGGACCTGCGCGGCTACGGCCGCAGCGACGCGCCGGGCGGCGTCTTCGACTACACGATGGACAAGCTGCGCGGCGACGTGCTGGGCCTGCTCGACGCCCTTCACATCGACAAGGTCTTCCTCGTCGGCCATGACTGGGGCGGCATCATCGGCTGGCAGATCGCGGCGCTGGCGCCGGAGCGCGTGCACCGCTACGTGGCGATGTCCACCGGTCACCCGTACGCCATCGCGCGTGCCGGCATCCTGCAGCGCTTGCGCATGACGTATATCCTCGGCTTCATCATGCCGGGCATCGCCGAGCATACGTTGCGCGCCGCCGACTGGTTCATCATGCGCCAGTTCACGGACGAGCCCGGCCAGGCCGACCACTGGAAGCGCGACCTGTCCCCGCCGGGGCGCCTGACGGCCGCCCTGAACTATTACCGCGCCAACCTGAGTCTCGCCCTGCCGCGCGGACACCGTCAGGTGAAAGTGCCCGTGATGGGCTTGTGGAGCGACCGCGACCCGGCCCTGGGCGAAAAGCAGATGCGCGACTCCGCGCACTACGTCGACGGCGAATTCCGTTTCGAGCGCATTCGCGGCGCGGATCACTGGCTGCAGCTGACGGCGGCCGACGAGGTCAACCGCCTGCTGCTGCAATTCCTGGAAGAGGGGCGGGCGGCGGCCGTCTGAGTTTGTTGCGTCGCAACAAGGGTGTCGGACTACAATAGCGCTTTTACGCGTGATTCATCATGTTCGATTTTGCCCTGCTGGCCGTCGCGGCCTTCGTTGCCGGTCTCGTGGATGCTGTCGTCGGTGGGGGCGGACTGATCCAGATCCCGGCGATGTTCGCCATGTTCCCCCGTGAGGTACCGGCAACGCTACTGGGCACGAACAAGCTGGCCGCGATGTTTGGCACGGCAGTCGCGGCCGTCAAATACTCGCGACGCGTGACGGTCGCCTGGAGCACGGCGGCGCCGGCGGCCCTCGCCGCATTCGCGCTGTCGTTCATCGGTGCGTGGACGGTGACCCGCGTGCCGGGCGATTTCGTCCGGAGTCTGCTGCCGCTGATCCTCGTCGCGGTGGCCGTGTACACGTACAAGAAGAAGGACCTGGGCGCCGTCCATGCGCCGGCCCACAGCGGCATGAAGGAGCGGCTGCTGGCGATGGGTGTCGGCGCCGCCATCGGTTTCTATGACGGCTTCTTTGGTCCCGGCACCGGCAGCTTCCTGATCTTCCTGTTCGTCCGCTTCTTCGGGTTCGACTTCCTCAGCGCGTCGGCGGCGGCGAAGATCGTCAACGTTGCCTGCAATATCTCGGCGTTGCTCTGGTTCGGCTACAGCGGCCACCTGCTGTGGCAGCTTGGCCTGCTGATGGCCGTGTGCCAGATCGCCGGCTCACTGGTCGGGACCAGGCTGGCGCTGAAGCATGGCAGCGGCTTCGTGCGCAAGCTGTTCCTCGTCGTCGTCGGGCTGCTGATCGTAAAGACAGCGTTCGACACGTTCAAGCGGCTGGGCTGGTGATTGTTTCACGTGGAACAGTCAACGCGACTTTCGGACGTTCGTCACGAGTGTCGGTAAATCCCATGCGCCACCGGGCGTGAACTGGCGGCACATGCCGGAAGTTTTGTCGGAGGTCTGGGCGAATGCGCGGCCGTCCCATGTCCAGGTCGCGGTTGCCACGCAGTCGGCAATGCCACGTCCTTTCTGGAACGAGGTAATGACGCCGTCATCGTAATCCGTGGCGGACGTGGTGACGGGGACGGCCGAGTAGGGCGGCTTCTTATTGACGACCCAGTAGCCCTCGCCCGTGTTGTACGCGGCGATCCAGCAGGTGTGCGACGCGAGCAGTTTGTCCTTCGCGAGCGGACGCACCTCGAGCTTGCCCGCCGATTCGGACGCCGCGTCCAGCAGCTCGCGATCGCCTTCCTTCACGGTCTGGCGCAATGCGGTTTTGATCTCGCGGGTCTGCGCCGGGGTAAGCTTGATGGGGTTCTTGTCCTGGCTGACCGGCCCCGCCTCGATTTCTGGCGCGCGCAATGGTGGCAGAACATTTGATTCTGGTTTGCTGCCCTTCGGCACCAACACGCCAAGCGTATCGAGCCTGCCCTGGAATTCGTCCATCTTGAGCAGCACGGCATTAGAGCCCGCCGTCGAGATAGTCCATGTCGTGCCCTGGCCGGACCAGGCGATGCGCCCGTCCTTCAGCAGGGCCGGCAGTAGTGCAGGCATTTGCGCATCGGTCAGCGTGAGCGTGGACGATGTCGGTTCGATGCGGGCCATACCGACGGCGCGGCCGTCGATGCTCATCGCAAGCTGGTCGGGGGCCGGATGGCGTTCATCTTCCGCCAGCTGCAGCTCGACCTTGATCGGCTAGTGCGGCCCGGCAGCGCGCGTCAACAGGATGGTCGCGTTCGGACCGTCGTCTTCTTCATTGTAGCCGGCTGCGCGACAGGTTCTCGTGTTGTCACAGACAAGTTCCCAGTCCTTGTGGCTGAACGTGGTCGACGGCAGATCCGAGTGCGGATACGCGCTGACGGTGGCGCTGGCGGCGAGCAAAAGACAGGTGAGAGGACGGCGTTTCGGCATGGCGGCAAGGTCGAGTGAGTGTGGCGAAAAGCCTAACACGGCGCTGTTTCACGTGAAACAAATCGTCGTTTTCGCGGCCGAGCCGAAGCCGCACGGAAAAAAGAATCTATAATCCCTTCTTAATCCTCCTCGCAACACACTCCATCATGCTATTTCCGACTGAATTCGACGTGATCGTCGTTGGTGGCGGCCATGCCGGCACCGAAGCGGCGCTCGCGTCTGCGCGCATGGGCCAAAAGACCCTGTTGCTCACTCATAACATCGAAACCTTGGGCGCCATGTCCTGCAACCCGTCCATCGGCGGCATCGGCAAGGGCCACCTCGTCAAGGAAGTGGACGCCATGGGCGGCGCGATGGCCATCGCCACCGACGAAGCCGGTATCCAATTCCGTATCCTGAACTCCTCGAAAGGCCCGGCCGTGCGCGCCACGCGTGCGCAGGCCGACCGCATGCTGTACAAGCAGGCGATCCGCTCGCGCCTGGAAAACCAGCCGAATTTGTGGCTGTTTCAGCAGGCCGTCGACGACCTGATGGTCGAAGGCGAGCGCGTCGTTGGCGCCGTCACGCAGATTGGCTTGCGCTTCCGTGCCCGCGCCGTCGTGCTGACCGCAGGTACTTTCCTTGACGGTAAGATCCACGTCGGTCTGCAAAATTACTCGGCCGGCCGCGCGGGCGATCCGCCTGCCGTGTCGCTGTCGTCGCGCCTGAAGGAATTGAAGCTGCCACAGGGCCGCCTGAAAACGGGCACGCCGCCGCGCATCGACGGCCGCAGCATCGACTTCTCCGTGATGACGGAACAGCCGGGCGACCTCGATCCGGTCCCCGTGTTTTCGTACATGGGCAATGCCGCGATGCACCCCAAGCAGTTGCCGTGCTGGGTCACGCACACGAATGCGCAGACGCACGACATCATCCGTAACGGCCTCGACCGCAGCCCGATGTACACGGGCGTGATCGAGGGCGTCGGCCCGCGCTATTGCCCGTCGATCGAAGACAAGATCCACCGCTTCGCATCGAAGGAGTCGCACCAGATCTTCCTCGAGCCGGAAGGTCTGACCACCAACGAGTTCTACCCGAACGGTATCTCGACGAGCCTCCCGTTCGACGTGCAGCTGGCCCTGGTGCGCTCGATGCGCGGCCTGGAAAACGCGTTCATCCTGCGTCCCGGCTACGCGATCGAATACGATTATTTCGACCCGCGCGGCCTGAAGGCGTCGCTGGAGACGAAGGCCATCCAGGGCCTGTTCTTCGCGGGTCAGATCAACGGCACCACCGGCTACGAAGAAGCGGCGGCCCAGGGCATGCTCGCCGGTATCAATGCGGCGCTGCAGACGCAGGGCCGCGACGCTTGGACGCCGTCGCGTTCGGAAGCCTATCTCGGCGTGCTGGTCGACGACCTCACGACGCAGGGCGTCGCGGAGCCATACCGCATGTTCACGAGCCGCGCGGAATACCGTTTGTCGCTGCGCGAAGACAATGCGGACATGCGCTTGACGGAGATCGGCCGCAAGCTGGGCGTCGTCGGCGATGCGCAGTGGGAAGCGTTCGAGCGCAAGCGCGAAGCCGTCGCACGCGAACTGGAGCGCCTGCGCGCGACGTGGGTGAATCCGCGCATCCTTGCCGCGGCCGAGTCCGAACGCGTAATCGGTCAAGCGATCGAGCGCGAATACAACCTGGCGGACCTGCTGCGCCGTCCGGGTGTCGAGTACGACAAGCTGGTTACGCTGCAGGGCGTCGAGGGCCAGGCGCTGGGCGGCCCGGGTGTGGAAGATCCGGCCGTGAAGGAGCAGGTCGAGATCCAGCTGAAGTATTCGGGGTACATCGACCGTCAGGCGCGCGAAGTCGAACGCCACGATCACTATGAAAACCTGAAATTGCCCGAGAACCTGAACTATCTCGAGATCGCGGCGTTGTCGATCGAAGTGCGCCAGAAGCTCGATAAGCAGCGGCCGGAAACGCTGGGCCAGGCCTCGCGCATTTCTGGTGTGACGCCGGCGGCTATTTCCTTGCTGCTCGTTCACCTGAAAAAGCGCGGCGCCAAGGGTTTTGGGAGTGTCCCGAACGAGGAATCGGCCGCATGAAGAATTTCGATCGAGCGGCCTTGTCCGCCGTGCTGGGCGAGGGGATCGCCGCGATGGGTCTCGACGTGAATCCGGCCCAGCAGGACAAGCTGATGAATTACCTGGCCCTGATGTTCAAGTGGAATGCGGTCTACAACCTGACGTCGCTGCGCGACCCGATGCAGATGGTCACGCACCATCTGCTGGACTCGCTGGCCGCCGTACCGGCCTTCGCGACCGCGCAGAATGTGCTGGACGTGGGTTCGGGCGGTGGTCTGCCCGGCATCGTGCTGGCAATCGTGCGGCCAGACATGAAAGTGTCGATGATCGACACGGTCCACAAAAAAACGGCGTTTCTTACGCAGGTGAAGGCGGAACTGGGCCTGGCCAACGTCACGGTGTACACGGCGCGGGTGGAGCAACTGCAGGTGAACGACAAATTCGACGTCATCACCTCGCGTGCTTTTGCCGACCTGTCGGATTTCGTCAACTGGTCCTCGCACCTGCTGGCAGACGGCGGACGCTACATCGCCTTGAAAGGGGTGGCGCCGAAAGACGAACAGGAACGCCTGCCGGCAGAGTGGAAGGTCGGCAAGGTGGAACCGCTGGACGTACCGAGACTAGGCGCCGAGCGCCACCTGGTATTCATCGAACGTTCCACGTGAAACAATCCCGTCGAAGCATAATCATATAAACTGTATAAACAGTTTATACCGTTAATATTATATAAATCGTATAAACCGTTTTAATGATATTAACCGTATGACTGATAAAGGCATACATGGCGAAAATTTTTTGCGTAGCAAACCAGAAGGGCGGGGTCGGCAAGACCACCACCAGCGTGAACCTGTCCGCCGGTCTCGCCAAGCTTGACCAGCGCGTGCTGCTGGTCGACCTCGACCCGCAGGGCAATGCCACCATGGGCGCGGGCATCAACAAGGCGGGGCTGACCTCGTCCATCTATGAGGTGCTGCTGGGCGAGGCCGACGTGGCCACGGCGCGCCTGCGCAGCGAAGCAGGGCGCTTCGACGTGCTGCCCGCCAACCGCGAACTGGCCGGTGCCGAAGTGGAGATGGTCGAACTGGAAAACCGCGAGCGCCGCCTGAAGGAAGCGCTGGCGAAGGTCGACGCCGACTACGACTTCATCCTGATCGACTGCCCGCCCGCGCTGTCGATGCTGACCCTGAACGGCCTCGTGTCCGCGCACGGCGTCATCATCCCGATGCAGTGCGAGTACTACGCTCTTGAGGGCCTGTCGGATCTCGTGAACACGATCAAGAAGGTGCATGCGAACCTGAACCATGATCTGCGCATCATCGGCCTGCTGCGCGTGATGTTCGATCCGCGCATGACCCTGTCGCAGCAGGTGTCGGCCCAGCTCGAGCAGCACTTCGGCGACAAGGTGTTCAAGACAATCATCCCGCGCAACGTGCGCCTGGCGGAAGCGCCGTCGTACGGCATCCCGGGCGTCACGTTCGATCCGTCCTCGAAAGGCGCGCAGGCTTATATTGCCTTCGGCGCCGAAATGGTCGAACGCATCAAGACAATGTAACCAGAACCAGCATAAGTCATGGCAACCAAAAAACTCAAAGGACTCGGCCGCGGTCTCGACGCGCTGCTGGGTGGAGACGCTCCCGAGACGCCGGCCGCGCCAAGCGGTGCGCCGTCCCTGCTGCCGGTCGGTCAGATCCAGGCAGGCAAATACCAGCCGCGCACGCGCATGGACGACGGTTCGCTGGCCGAGCTGGCCTCGTCGATCAAATCCCAGGGCATCATGCAGCCGGTGCTCGTGCGGCCGATCGACCAGTCTCCGGCCGGCGCGCGCTACGAGATCATCGCCGGCGAACGCCGCTTCCGCGCGGCCCAGCTGGCAGGCCTGGACGAGATCCCCGTCCTCGTGCGCGAAGTGGACGACCAGAACGCCGCCGCGATGGCGCTGATCGAAAACATCCAGCGCGAAGACCTGAACCCGCTGGAAGAAGCGCAGGGCATCGCGCGCCTGATCTCGGAATTCAGTTTTACCCACGAGCAGGCGGCGCAGGCCGTCGGCCGCTCGCGCAGTGCCGTGTCGAACCTGCTGCGCCTCGTGAACCTGGCGCAACCCGTGCAGACGATGCTGATGGCGGGCGACATCGACATGGGTCATGCACGCGCGCTGCTGGCCGTCGACGCAGCCAGTCAGATCGCGCTGGCGAACCAGGTGATCGCCAAGCGCATGTCCGTGCGCGAGACGGAAAAGCTGGTCGCGCGCGCGCTGGAAGAGCAGAACGCGCCGCCGGCTGCCGCGCGCCAGAAGGAAAAGTCGGGCGACATCGTGCGCCTCGAGGAAGAACTGTCCGACCGTCTGGCGACGCCCGTCGTGTTCAAGATGGGGCCGAAGGGCAGGGGACAGATGATCATCGACTTCGCCGACCTCGACGTCCTCGACACCGTGCTCGCGCGCCTGCGCGCCTGACGCCGACACTCGCGCACCGATGCCGGGCTGCGCGCCCGGCATTTTTTTATCCACAACGGATGCACCACGGCGACGCGCCACGCACTCCCAGCGCACAGCGTCCTCACTGCCGCGGTGCAAATCGAGCACGTCGGTGAGCATGTCCTTGGTCGCGCTACCAGGCCGTACCCGCCGGTATATGCATGGCCGAAACTATCGGTTTACCTCGCTCAACAGTCGCAAATACACAACATTTCGTAGAAAATTTAACAGTTTCCAGGTAATTTATTTTGTCGTTTTTACACCCGATATAAGCAGGCGCGCGGAGCGAAGAGTTTGACTATGGCTCCGATAACACCTTATAATCCCGCTGATTCATGTAATTACCATACCGTTACACGGTTCCACCACGGCTGGCGCGAAAAGAACAGAAAAATGCTGCGCTTGGTCTCCCTGCAAATCCTGGCAACACTTGTGGCCGGCGTAATCGCCGGACTGCTTGGGGGGTGGGCTGCGATGTTTTCGGCGGTACTTGGCGGGATGTGTTGTGTCGTGCCCAATGGCATCATGGCGTTTCGCCTGTTCGCCAGTTCACAAAAAATGGGCGGTGCAAACCCCGCCACATTTTTCATCTGGGAATTTGTAAAGATTGCTTTAACGCTCGCGCTATTGTTCGCAACGGTGCGGCTGTATCACGGCCTGAACTGGCTGGCCCTGTTGGGCGGGTTCATCGTGGCGCTGAAAAGTTACATCATTTTATTATTTGGGCATAAACAATGACGAGTACGGTAGAAACCGCGGCGGAGCATGCGCCAAACGCGAGCGAATACATCAAACACCACCTGGGTCACCTGACGCAGGGCCATCAATCCTTCGTGGTTGATTTCAGCGTGTGGAACCTCGACACGATCCTGTGGTCGGTCGCAATGGGCGTGATCGGTCTCACGCTGATGTGGCTGGCAGCGCGTCGCGCTACCTCCGGTGTGCCTGGCCGCTTCCAGGCGTTCGTCGAAATGATCGTCGAAATGGTCGAAGACCAGTCGAAAGCCATCGTCCACGGCGACCGTACCTTCATCGCCCCGCTGGCACTGACCGTGTTCGTCTGGGTCGTGCTGATGAACTCGATGGACTTCCTGCCGGTCGACCTGTTTGCCAGCATCTTCCGCGCCCTGGACATGGGCGAACCGCATTTCCGCGTCGTGCCGACCGCCGACCTGAACGGCACTCTCGGCATGTCCCTCGGCGTGCTCGCGCTGATGCTGTATTACAGCGTCAAGATCAAGGGCCTGGGTGGCTGGATCCACGAATTGTTCGCCGCTCCGTTCGGCATCTGGATGGCTCCGTTCAACTTCCTGTTGAACATCATCGAATACGCAGCAAAAACCGTGTCGCTCGGTATGCGACTGTTCGGCAACATGTACGCCGGTGAGCTGCTGTTCCTGTTGATTGCACTGCTCGGCTCCACGGCAACCGTGTTCGGCTTCGTCGGCCACGTCATTGCAGGTTCGATCTGGGCAATCTTCCACATCCTGATCGTCGTGCTGCAGGCATTCATTTTCATGATGCTGACGCTGGTGTACATCGGTCAGGCCCACGAAGGCCACTGATCGGCACGATCGCAAGAACGACCAAGATAGTGGTAGTAAAGAAGTTGTAATTTTTCAATTTTTTAAATTAACTTTTGGAGTAAATCTCATGACTGACGTTTCTTTCGTTGCACTGGCTTGCGGTCTGATCATCGGCCTGGGTGCTATCGGCGCATGTATCGGTATCGCGATCATGGGCGGCAAGTACCTGGAAGCCTCGGCACGTCAGCCTGAACTGATGAACACTCTGCAGACCAAGATGTTCCTGCTGGCTGGTCTGATCGACGCGGCATTCCTGATCGGCGTTGGTATCGCCATGCTGTTCGTGTTCGCCAAGCCGTTCACCAGCTAAGAGCTTCCCACGATAAGTGATCTGAAGCGCCGAACCGACAGCACGGTTCGGCATCCGTTTTTGTGAGAAGGAACCTACCGTGAACTTGAACGCAACTTTGTTTGCCCAGTTCGTGGTCTTCTTCATCCTGGCGTTCGTCACCATGAAATTCGTGTGGCCGCCGCTGATGAAAGCGCTCGACGAGCGCGCCGAGAGGATCGCGAATGGTCTGGCAGCCGCCGACCGTGGCAAGGCCGAAATGGCCGCCGCAGAAAAGCGCATCGCCGCCGAACTGGCTGCAACGCGTGACGAAAGCACCAAGCGTATCGCCGACGCCGAAAAGCGCGCCGCAGCGATCATCGAAGAAGCCAAGCAGCAGGCATCCGTCGAAGCCGCACGCATCATCGAAGGTGCCAAGGCCGACGCGGAACAGCAAATCACCCGCGCGCGCGAAGAACTGCGTGGCCAGGTGGCTACCCTTGCCGTCGCCGGTGCCGAGCAGATCCTGAAGCGCGAAGTCAATGCAGCGGCCCACGCCGACCTGCTGAACCGCCTGTCGACCGAGCTCTGATCATGGCTGAACTCGCAACCGTCGCCCGCCCTTACGCCGAAGCCCTGTTCCGCGTCGCCCAGCAGGGCGACATGGCCGCCTGGTCGGCCACCGTCGCGGAACTGGCGCAGATCGGTGCCAATCCGGATGTGCAGGCTTTTGCTGCCAATCCGATCGTCACGCACGCACAGCTTGCCGATGCGATCGCGTCGATGGTCAAGTCGCCTTTGAGCCCTGAAGCGAAGAACTTTATCGCAATGCTGGCCGAGAACGGCCGCGTTGCCCTGCTGCCGGAAATCGGTGCCCAGTTTGCTGTGCTCAAGAATGCACAGGAAGGCGCCGCCGACGCGACGATCCACAGCGCGTTTGAACTTTCGGCCGACCAGCTCAACCCGCTGGTCGCCACGCTGGAAAAGAAATTTGGCCGCAAGCTGAACCCCACGGTCGTGGTCGATCCGTCGCTGATCGGTGGCGTGCGCGTGGTCGTCGGCGATGAAGTGCTCGATACCTCGGTCCGCGCGAAGCTGCAGCAGATGCACAACGCGCTGGTCGCCTGAGAATCGCTAGACAAGCACCGTCGCCGCGTCCAGGACTTGCCCTACGCATCAAGAAACTATTAGGAGTTAGCACTCATGCAACTTAATTCGTCTGAAATCAGCGAACTGATCAAGAGCCGCATCCAGGGCCTCGAAGGTCAGGCTGATGTTCGTAACCAAGGCACGGTGATCTCCGTCGCCGACGGTATCTGCCGCATCCATGGTCTGTCGGACGTGATGCAGGGCGAGATGCTGGAATTCCCGGGCAACACCTTCGGCCTCGCCATGAACCTCGAGCGCGACTCGGTCGGCGCCGTGATCCTGGGTGCCTACGAGAACATCTCGGAAGGCGACACCGTCAAGACCACGGGCCGCATCCTGGAAGTGCCGGTCGGTCCGGAACTGCGCGGCCGCGTCGTCAACGCACTGGGCCAGCCGATCGACGGCAAGGGTCCGATCGACGCCAAGCTGACCTCGCCGATCGAAAAGATCGCCCCGGGCGTGATCGCCCGTGAATCCGTGTCGCAGCCGCTGCAGACCGGTATCAAGTCGATCGACGCGATGGTGCCGATCGGCCGTGGCCAGCGCGAGCTGATCATCGGCGACCGCCAGACCGGTAAATCGGCTGTCGCAGTCGACTCGATCATCAACCAGAAGGGCCAGGGCGTCACCTGCGTGTACGTCGCAATCGGCCAGAAGGCTTCGACCATCAAGAACATCGTGCGCTCGCTGGAAGAGCACGGCGCGATGGAATACACGATCGTCGTCGCCGCGTCGGCGTCGGAATCGGCAGCAATGCAATACATCTCGGCCTACTCGGGCTGCGCGATGGGCGAATACTTCCGCGACCGCGGCGAAGACGCGCTGATCGTCTATGATGACCTGTCGAAGCAGGCAGTCGCTTATCGTCAAATTTCGCTGTTGCTGCGCCGCCCGCCGGGCCGCGAAGCATATCCTGGCGACGTGTTCTACCTGCACTCGCGTCTGCTGGAGCGTGCCGCACGCGTCAACGCCGACTACGTCGAGAAGTTCACGAACGGTGCCGTCAAGGGCAAGACCGGTTCGCTGACCGCACTGCCGATCATCGAAACGCAAGCGGGCGACGTCTCGGCATTCGTGCCGACCAACGTGATCTCGATTACCGACGGTCAGATCTTCCTGGAAACCTCGCTGTTCAACGCCGGTATCCGTCCGGCGATCAACGCGGGTATCTCGGTGTCGCGCGTCGGTGGCGCAGCCCAGACCAAGATCATCAAGGGCCTGTCCGGTGGTATCCGTACCGACCTGGCGCAGTACCGTGAACTGGCCGCGTTCGCACAGTTCGCATCGGACCTGGACGAGTCGACCCGCAAGCAGCTGGACCGCGGTGCGCGCGTGACCGAACTGCTGAAGCAGAAGCAGTACTCGCCGCTGCCGATCTCGCTGATGGCCGCCTCGCTGTTCGCAGTGAACAAGGGCTACTTCGACAGCATCGACGTCAAGCGCGTGCTGGATTTCGAAGCGGGCCTGCACGGCTTCCTGAAGTCGAGCCACGGCGCGCTGCTGTCGAAGATCGAAGAGACCAAGGCACTGGACAAGGACAGCGAAGCAGCGCTGGCCGCCGCCGTCGCCGATTTCAAGAAGTCGTTCTAAGACCGGCTAATTGATGGATCTCGGGACGGGGGCTCTCCCCCCGTCCCCTTAAGGAGTAAGGGCTCATGGCAGCAGGCAAAGAGATACGAGGCAAGATCAAGAGCGTAGAAAATACGAAGAAGATCACCAAGGCGATGGAAATGGTCGCCGCGTCCAAGATGCGCAAGGCGCAGGACCGGATGCGCGCCGCCCGTCCCTACAGCGAGAAGGTCCGTAACATCACGGCCAACCTCGCCACTGCGAACCCGGAGTACACCCACGCGTTCATGGCGCAAGCCAAGGACGTCGAGGCGAAAGCCGTCGGCTTCATCGTCGTCACGACCGACAAGGGTCTGTGCGGCGGCATGAACACCAACGTGCTGCGCCAGGTGACGCAGAAGTCCCGCGAGCTGGAAAGCGCGGGCAAGCGCATTGAAGCCGTTGCAATCGGCAATAAAGGTCTGGGTTTCCTGAACCGTGTCGGCGTGAAAGTCGTGTCGAGCGTCACCCAGATCGGCGACACCCCGCACCTGGAAAAGCTGATCGGCCCGATCAAGGTCATGCTCGACGCTTACCAGGATGGTCAGCTGGACGCGGTGTACCTGTGCTACACCAAGTTCATCAACACCATGCGCCAGGAACCGGTCATCGAGCAGCTGCTCCCGCTGCCGGCCGGTCACCTGGAAGCGGACAGCGGCGCCCACTCGTGGGACTACATCTACGAGCCGGACGCGCAAGTCGTGATCGACGAGCTGCTGGTCCGTTACGTGGAAGCGCTGATCTACCAGGCGGTGGCCGAGAACCTGGCGTCCGAGCAATCGGCGCGTATGGTGGCAATGAAGGCCGCGACCGACAACGCGGGTAACGTCATCGGCGAGCTGAAGCTGGTCTACAACAAGACCCGCCAGGCGGCGATTACCAAAGAACTCTCCGAGATCGTGTCGGGCGCAGCTGCGATCAGCAGCTGAGCGACGTAGCGACCTCACGAAACGACATTAAAACTATATCTGAAGGAACGAAAATGGCTGATGGCAAAATCGTTCAGTGTATCGGCGCGGTGGTTGACGTGGAATTCCCGCGCGACGCCATGCCGAAGGTGTATGACGCACTGAAAATGGAAGGCTCCGAACTGACGCTGGAAGTGCAGCAGCAGCTGGGCGACGGCATCGTCCGCACCATCGCGCTGGGCAGCTCGGAAGGCCTGCGTCGCGGCATGACCATCCAGAACACCGGCAACCCGATCATGGTCCCGGTTGGTCCGGCCACGCTGGGCCGCATCATGGACGTGCTGGGCAACCCGATCGACGAGCGCGGTCCGGTCAGCCAGGAACGCACCGCGTCGATCCACCGCACCGCCCCGGCCTACGACGAGCTGTCGCCGTCGCAAGACCTGCTGGAAACCGGCATCAAGGTGATCGACCTGGTCTGCCCGTTCGCCAAAGGCGGTAAAGTCGGCCTGTTCGGCGGCGCCGGCGTCGGCAAGACCGTGAACATGATGGAACTGATCAACAACATCGCCAAGGCGCACTCGGGTCTGTCCGTGTTCGCCGGCGTGGGCGAGCGTACCCGTGAAGGTAACGACTTCTACCACGAAATGGCCGATGCCAAGGTCGTCGATCTGGACAACCTGGGCAACTCGAAGGTCGCGATGGTCTACGGCCAGATGAACGAACCGCCGGGCAACCGTCTGCGCGTCGCGCTGACCGGCCTGACGATGGCGGAAGCGTTCCGTGACGAAGGCAAGGACGTTCTGTTCTTCGTCGACAACATCTACCGTTACACGCTGGCCGGTACCGAAGTGTCGGCACTGCTGGGCCGTATGCCGTCCGCCGTGGGCTATCAGCCGACGCTGGCGGAAGAAATGGGCCGCCTGCAAGAGCGCATCACGTCGACCAAGACCGGTTCGATCACGTCGATCCAGGCCGTGTACGTCCCTGCGGACGACTTGACCGACCCGTCGCCTGCAACGACCTTCGCCCACCTGGACTCGACCGTCGTTCTGTCGCGTGACATCGCCTCGCTGGGTATCTACCCGGCAGTCGACCCGCTGGACTCGACCTCGCGCCAGCTGGATCCGCTGGTCGTCGGCGAAGAGCACTACACGACCGCGCGCGCCGTGCAGGGCACCCTGCAGCGCTACAAGGAACTGCGTGACATCATCGCGATTCTGGGCATGGACGAACTGGCACCGGAAGACAAGCTGGTCGTCGCACGCGCGCGCAAGATGCAGCGTTTCCTGTCGCAGCCGTTCCACGTCGCCGAAGTGTTCACCGGCGCACCGGGCAAGTACGTCTCGCTGAAAGACACGATCAAGGGCTTCAAGATGATCGCGTCGGGCGAGCTGGACCACCTGCCGGAGCAGGCGTTCTACATGGTCGGCACCATCGAAGAAGCGATCGAAAAGGCCAAGAAGCTGGCTGCTTAAGAGCTAGCCTCTTCAAAGGACACTTATGGCAAATACCATTCACGTTGACGTCGTCTCGGCCGAAGAGCAGATCTTTTCGGGCGAAGCGGAATTCGTCGCGTTGCCGGGTGAAGCGGGTGAGCTGGGTATCTACCCGATGCACACCCCCTTGATCACGCGCATCCGCCCGGGTGCCGTGCGCATCAAGGTGGCGGGCCGCAGCGACGAAGAGTTCGTGTTCGTTGCCGGCGGCATCCTGGAAGTCCAGCCGAAAGGCGTGACCGTCCTCGCCGACACCGCGATCCGCGGTGCCGACCTGGACGAAGCGAAAGCCCAGGAAGCCAAGCGCAAGGCCGAAGAGCTGATGGTCAACAAGGACTCGGCGATCGACTACGCCAAGGCGCAAGCCGAACTGGCGGCGGCGGTCGCCCAGCTGGCGGCCATCGCCAAGCTGCGTCATAAAGGACGCTGATCGCTCGTCTTTCGAGCGCTCAAAAGAAAGGCAGCCCCGGCTGCCTTTTTTATTGCCCAAAACCGGGGTCAGAGCCCGGTTTTGGGAAATTGCTCCCAGGCTGTTGCCCAAAATCGGGCTCTGACCCCGGTGTAAGCGGCGCCGTCTGATGATGCAAACCTGATAAGCTAGTGTCAACGACAAGACAAACTCAGGCTTAGCATGCGAACCATCGAACAAATCCTCCGCGCCGCCCGGACCGTGGCCGTCGTCGGGCTCTCGAACAAGCCCGAACGCGCCAGCCTGGAAGTCGCCAGCTACCTGCAGGAGCAGGGCTACCGCATCATCCCCGTCAATCCCGCCTACGCCGGCCAGGAGATCCTCGGCGAGACCGTCTATGCCACCTTGCAGGAGGCGGCCGACGCGCTGGCGTCGTCCGGCACGCGCATCGACATCGTCGATTGCTTCCGCAAGTCGGAAGAGATTCCGCCGATCGCCAAGGACGCCATCGACGTGCGCGCCAGCTGCTTGTGGATGCAGCTCGGCATCGAGAACCAGGTCGCCGCCGACCTGGCCCGTGCCGCCGGCCTCGACGTGGTCATGAACCACTGCATGCTGATCGAACACCGCAAGCTGGGAGAACAGGCCGCATGAGCATGCTGGAACGCTTCCGCGCGCCGAAAAACCTGGAACTGCGTGACAAGGATGCCGGCGCCACCCCGCTGCGCGACGACAAGAAGGGCAAGCTCAAGAATGGCGAGCTCAAGGAACGCGAGCGAGCGCTTACTGTCGAGCTGACCGACGAGATCGCCAAGCTGCAGGAAAAGCTGTACGCCGCGCGCGACCAGAAGCTGCTGCTGATCCTGCAGGGCATGGATACCTCCGGCAAGGATGGCACCGTGCGTGCGCTGTTCTCGCAGATCAATCCGATGGGCCTGCACGCCACCGGCTTCGTGGCCCCGACCGAGAAGGAAAAAGCCCACGATTTCCTCTGGCGCGTGCACGCGCGCGTGCCGGCCAAGGGAGAAATCGGGATCTTCAACCGCAGCCATTACGAGGACGTGCTCGTGCCGCGCATTCTCGGCACGCTGGACGGGAAGGACCTCGAGCGCCGCTACGCCCACATCCGCGACTTCGAACGCATGCTGGCGGAGACGGGGACGACGGTCATGAAGGTCTTCCTGCACATCTCGAAAGACGAGCAGCGCGAGCGCCTGCAGGCGCGCCTGGACGACCCGGAGAAACACTGGAAGTTCGACCCGGCCGACCTCATCGCGCGCGAGAAATGGGACGTCTACCAGGGCGCCTACGCCGACGCGATCAACGCGACGGACTGCGACCACGCGCCGTGGTACATCGTGCCGGCCGATTCGAAGACGCACCGCAACCTGATCATCGCGCACCTGATGCTGGAAACGATGCAGGGCATGAAGCTCGAATGGCCTCAGCCGAAGGCGGACATGTCCAAGGTGAAGATCGACCCCTGAGCCTGCCGGTCCGCGCCGATTGGCATAGAATGAAGATCCACCAACCCGTGCGATTTCCGACCATGCTCAAGTCCACCGCTTTGCTGCTTTCCCTCGGCGCCGCCGCAGTGTTCTCCACGATGACGGCGGCACCCGCGCTGGCGCAGACCCCGGCCGCCCAGCCGGCGGCCCATCCGGCCAGCTGCCCCGCCGTGCTGAAGCACACCTTCAACCGCCTGCAGGACGAAGCGCCGCAGGACCTGTGCCAGTACAGCGGCAAGGTCGTGCTGGTGGTGAACACGGCCAGCTACTGCGGTTTCACCAAGCAGTACGAAGGCCTGGAAAAGCTGTACGCGAAGTACGCGCCGCGCGGCCTCGTCGTGTTGGGCTTCCCGTCGAACGACTTTAAACAGGAAGACGCGGACGCGAAGAAGATCGCCGACCTTTGCTACAACACGTACGGCGTGAAGTTCCCGATGTTCACCAGCACCGTCGTCTCCGGAGATAAAGCCAATCCGCTGTATTCGGAGCTGATCAAGGCGACGGGCAACCAGCCCAAGTGGAACTTCAACAAATACCTGATCGACCGCAACGGCAAAGTTATCGATTACTTCCCGAGCAAGGTGACGCCGGAAGATCCTACCCTCGTCGGCAAGATCGAGCAGGCACTCAAAGGCTGAGCCCGCCAATCATCCCATCGTGGGCATTTTGATGCACATCAACGATTTTGTTGAGGTGGCTCAATAGACTGTCTTCATCAAATCCAAATGAAGAAGAGTCCCACGATGCACCTCCCCGCCTGAACGCCGGCAGCACCGAATCCCCGCTTCCTCCAAAAGCGTGCCGGCCGTAACTGGCCGGTTTTGGCCGGCCTCGTGCTGGCCCTTTTTACTTGCGTAATACGGCGCGCAGCGGCCCGCGCAGCGCATTGCAGACGACGATTTCCTGCGCACGCGCGAGGCTTTCGCGCGTGAGCGGGCATTCGATCGCGCCCCAGGCCGGATCGTCCAGCAGCACGCCGCGCATCACGCCGGGCAGCACGCCGGACGACAGCGGCGGTGTGTACCAGCGGCCGCCGATCTTCACGAACACGTTGCTGCGGCCGCCCTCCGTCAGTTCGCCGCGTTCGTTGAAGAACAGCGTGTCGAAGGCGCCCGCGCTTTCCGCCGCGCGCCAGGCGGCGTCGTAGCGGCTGCGGATGCTCGTTTTATGGCGCAGGAAGACGTCGTGCGCGCGCGTGGGCGCGTCCGCCAGCAGCACGGCGACCGGTTCCTGCAAGGGCGCCAGCGCCCCGGTCTGCACGACGATCTCGCCGTCGGGACGCAGCGCGAGCCGCACGCGATGCGGGGCGTCGTCCGGCTGCGCGGCACAGGCTTCCACCGCGGCTGCACGCGCCAGGTCCGGCTTGAACGGATGGCCGAAATACGCGGCCGACGCACCCAGGCGCGCAAGGTGGCGTTCCAGGTGACGACACCCGTCCGCGCGCGTGGCGTGGATGGTCTCGAAGATCTCGAAGTCGTTCGGCAGGCCCGTGAGGAAGCCGGCCTTGAGCCGGCATTCGGCAAACTCGGCGCCCGCGTCGCTGTCGTACACGATGCCCGCGCCCACACCGAGCTCTCCGTGCCGCACGCCGTTCTGTTCCGGCAGCAGGGTCAGCGTGCGGATCGGGACGGATAAACAGAAATCGCCGAACCGCGCATGCTGCGGCGTCCCGAACCCGCTGCCCGCGGGCGGGTCGATCCAGCCGATCGCGCCCGTGTAGATGCCGCGCGCGGCCGGCTCCAGTTCGCGGATGATTTCCATCGTGCGGCGCTTGGGCGCGCCCGTGATCGAGCCGCACGGATACAGGGCCGTGAAGATGTCCTGCAACGTGGTGCCCGGCGCGAGCTGGGCCTGCACGGTGGACGTCATCTGCAGCACGCTGCTGTAGCGCTTCACCTCGAACAGCGCGGGCACGCCCACGCTGCCGGTGCGCGCGATGCGTCCCAGGTCGTTGCGCAGCAGGTCGACGATCATGAGGTTCTCGGCGCGGTTCTTTGGATCCGCGGCCAGCTGCTGGGCGCGCACGGCGTTCACGACATCGTCGTGCAGGTCCGCGGGCGCCGTGCCCTTCATCGGACGCGCCAGCAGGCGGCCCGCGTCATGGCGCACGAACAGTTCCGGCGACAGCGACAGCACCGCGCGGCCATCCGGCAGGGAGACGAGGGCGCCGTAGGGCACCGGCTGGCGTGCGCGCAGGCGCGCGTACAGCTGTTTGATGTCGCCGAAGGCGTCGAAGCGGAGACGGTACGTGTAGTTGACCTGGTAGGTGTCGCCGGCCGCGATGTAGTCGCGGATGCGGTCGATGGCCTGGGCGAACGTGGCCTCGTCGACGTTGGCGCGCACGGCGCCGATGCCGGCCGGGCCACTGGCTTCGTCTGCGGCGAGCCAGGCGTCGACCTGGGCCGCGTCCAGCATCGTGTAGCGTTCGAACAGCAGCACCTGGGCCAGCGGCGCGTGCAGCTCGCGCGGTGCCGCGATGCCGAGCAACTGCTCGCCCAGTTCATAGGTCAGCACCGGCACGGCGTGCAGGCCGCGCGCGAGGGCGTCCTGCACGCCGTCCAGCAGGCGCGGCCAGTCTTCCACGTGCTGGCATGCCAGCACGCCCGCATAGCCCTCGTACAGGCGCGAGCGCGCCTGCGCATGGCCTTCGGGGCTCGCGTCGTCGAGCAGGGCGAACACGGTGGCGTCCATGGCGCTCATGGCGATCGATATCAGGCGGCGAGGAGGAGGGCCAGCTGCAGCGGGCTGTTCTCGACAGGGTGCTGCTTGAAACCGCTCTTGGCGTAGCGGTGCCAGCGTCCCGTCACGTACGCGACGAGCATCCCGGCGCGCGCGATCACGTCTTCCTCGCGGCCGTGGCCCTGCGTGCTGGCCACGCGCAGCGCCTGCTTGAACGCCAGCTCGACCTTGTCGTAGAACTGGTTCATGCGCAGGACCAGGCGGTCGTCCTCGCCGACGAGGGCATCGCCGATCAGCACGCGCGTCATGCCCGGATTATTGGCGGAGAACGACAGCAGGATCTGCAGCATCGCATGTGCCTGCGCGACGCCGTTGTCCTCGCGTTCCGCGACCTGGTTGAACAGGGTGAACACGGTGCCCTCGATGAATTCGATCAGGCCCTCGAACATCTGCGCCTTGCTGGCGAAATGGCGGTACAGGGCCGCTTCCGACACCGACAGCCGGGCGGCCAGCGCCGCCGTGGTGATCTTCTCGCCTTTCGGGTGTTCGAGCATGGCCGCCAGGGCCTGGAGGATCTGCTGCTTGCGTTGGCCCGGCTTGGTGCTTGCCATGTTGTTAGAGGTTCTCCGTGTGATGTCTGGGGGCGAGCCGGCGCAGGTGCGCGGGCAGCCGAAGAACGGATTTTACTTTGACATCGACGTAACCGGGGCGTTTGACCATCTTCGGCAGGGGGGCTTTGCCGATCGGATCGCTGTAGCGCAGGTATTGCGTGACCCAGGCCGTGCGCAGGCCGAGCTGCTTGGCGCGCTTGAGGTTGATGAGCGTGTCCTCGACGAGGATGCAGCGCCCCGCCGACACGCCGTGGCGCCGCAGCAGGCGGCGCAGCATCAGCTTCGACGGCTTGGGATGCAGCCGGCCGTGCACGCGCATGTCCTCGATCGAGACGTGGTGGGCGAACTGGCGCTGCAGGCCGATGTGGCGCACGACGCCCGTCGAATACGCGGTCGGCGCGTTCGTCAGCAGGATCTTGCGTCCCGGCAGGCGGCGCAGCAGGCGCTCCAGGCCGCGCTCGTAGCGCACCAGCTCGTGCAGGGCGCCGATGTCGTGCGTCTGGCGCAGGAAGTCGGCCGCGTCGACGCGGTGGTGGCGGATCATGCCCAGCAGCGTCGCGCCGTAGCGTTTCCAGTAGCCGACGCGGGCCGCGTCGACGGCTTCCTGGCTCGCGGGCGTGACGCCGTCGCCGAGCACGCGCGCGATGTACGTGTTCATGTTGGCGCTGATCGCCGGAAAGATCGCGTGCGATGCGTCGTGCAGCGTGTTGTCGAGGTCGAACAGCCAGACAGGCGAGGGGAGCTTGGACACGGTGGGAATGGAACGGACAAGGGAGTTCAGATTATATCGGCATGACGCAGCGCGTTTCTTCCTCTGATCCAGATCGCATGCCCGGCTGTCGGGCCGATCCAGAATGGGTCAAGGATGACTTCCGCGAGGATGCGTATGCGCCGCTTCTTCCACCTGATTCTGGTATGCCTGCTGGCCACGCCGCTGGCCCATGCGACCGACCGCGGTGCGCTGTTCCGGCTCACGCTGGACGGCCACGTGATGCATCTGTTCGGCACCTTGCACGTCGGCCTGCCGGACTTCTATCCACTCGAAGACCGCCTCACGGGCGCGCTGGCCGAGGCATCGACGCTGGCGCTCGAGATCGATCCCGACCAGCCGCGTGCCGACCTGCAGGACGCGCTGCGCACGTACGGCATGCTCGCGCCCGGCAATGCCGCCTACGACAGCCTGCCGCCCGGGCAGAGGCGGCGTCTCGACAGGCTGTTGCAGCAGGGGGGCCTCGACGCGTCGTCGATGTTGAGCTTCAAACCGGTGCTGCTGGCGACGATGCTGACTCTGGCCGAATACACGCGCCAGGGGTACCGGGCCGACCTGTCGAGCGATGCGTGGCTGGCCCGCCAGGCGCGCCGGCACCACGTCCGGGTGCTGGCGCTGGAATCGCTGGGCGGCCAATTGGCGCAGCTGGACCGCCTGCCGATGCCGGACCGCTGGCGGTTTCTGGAAGAAATGATGGACACGATCGAATCCGGCGCCCAGCGCACGGAGGCCCGGGAAGTCGTGCGGGCCTGGAGTACCGCGGACCGGCAGGCGCTCGACCGGATGGCGGAGCGGTGCGAGATGGACCGGAGCGTGTCAGGCCGCTTCGTGACCCAGGTGCTGCTGAAGGAGAGGAACGTCGGGCTGGCCGAGCGCCTGCTGCAATTGCTGCGTGCGGAAGACCGGACCGTGGCCGCGATCGGCGTGCTGCATTTATTGGGGACGGGGAGTGTGCCGGCTTTGCTTGAACAAAGCGGGGTGACGATCGAACGGATCTACTGAGCTGTCATTCCCAGCATTGCTGGAAATGACTTCCCGGCATTGCCGGAAATGACTTCCCGCGCACGCGGGAACGACGGATGCGAAACAAAAAAGGGTCCGAAAAATCGGACCCTTTTTCTTAATTCTGGCGGAGCGGACGGGGCTCGCCCACGTTCCGCGGGCCGCGGTTTCGCTTGCAGGCGAAACCCTTCGAGCCCCAAACCGTGCCTCCCGCAGGGGAGGCACTCTGATAGAACGAAAAAGGGTCCGAAAAATCGGACCCTTTTTCTTAATTCTGGCGGAGCGGACGGGGCTCGAACCCGCGACCCCCGGCGTGACAGGCCGGTATTCTAACCAACTGAACTACCGCTCCAGCTTTTACTGCTCTCTCGCATCCTGACGCTTGTCATCGCGCCGCGAGTGTCCTGCATTCCTGCCGCGCAAACGCGCAGCGTGGACAAGATGCTTGTCTTATCCGTTACGTCAGGCATCGGGGATACCAAAACAGGCGGGAATCTGGACAAATCCTGGTGCCCTTGACGTGGATTGAACACGTGGCCTCTCCCTTACCAAGGGAGTGCTCTACCACTGAGCTACAAGGGCAGTGATTCTTGTGGCGCCATTCAGACGCCACAGAAATTCAGTGCGAGCGGATCATAGTGCCAAAAGCCTGTTCGGTCAAGACTTCCAGCAACAAAGAGTGCTCGATGCGGCCATCGATGATGTGCACGGTGTTCACGCCCGACTTGGCGGCGTCCAGCGCCGACGAGATTTTCGGCAGCATGCCGCCGGAAATCGTGCCGTCCGCGAACATCTCGTCGATCTCGCGTGCCGACAGGTCGGTGACCAGGTTGCCGCTCTTGTCCTGCACGCCGGCGATATTGGTCATCATGATCAGCTTTTCGGCTTTCAGGATTTCCGCGATCTTGCCGGCGACGACGTCGGCGTTGATGTTGTAGGCCTGGCCGTCCTGGCCGAAACCGATCGGCGAGATGATCGGGATGAAGGCGTCGTCCTGCAGCGCTTTCACGACGGCCGGATTGATCGCTTCGATTTCGCCGACGAAACCGATGTCGAGGAACTCGCCCGGCTTTTCCTTGTCCGGCATGGCCATCCTGCGTGCGCGGATCAGGCCGCCGTCCTTGCCGGTCAGGCCCACGGCCTGGCCGCCGTAGTGGTTGATCAGCATGACGATGTCCTGCTGGACTTCGCCGCCGAGCACCCACTCCACCACTTCCATGGTTTCTTCGTCGGTGATGCGCATGCCTTGCACGAAGGTGCCCTGCTTGCCGATTTTCTTCAGGGCGTTGTCGATCTGCGGACCGCCGCCGTGCACCACGACCGGATTCATGCCGACCAGCTTCAGCAGGATCACGTCGCGCGCGAAGCCGTGCTTCAGGCGCTCGTCGGTCATCGCGTTGCCGCCGTACTTGATGACGATGGTCTTGCCGTGGAAATTGCGGATGTAGGGGAGCGCTTCGGCCAGGATCTGTGCCTTGATCTGCGGCGAGACCGCAGTCAGGTCGTTGTTCTGGTCGTCGCCCGTCAGATTGCTCAGCGTTGCGTTCATTGGGGGTCCGGAAAAGAATTTGCGAGATTTTACAGGCAATAGCCTACCGCAGTGGCCATTATAGAAGTTCTATGTTGTATTTTCCGGCACCGGCCGTTAAGGTGCATTACATCTGGATACACGATGTCACCTTTGCATGAGCACTTGTTCACAATGCGGCGCCGAATTCGGTTGCGCGATGGCGGATGGTACCGCTGGCGCACCGTGCTGGTGCACGAAGCTGCCGCCCGTGGTCCCGCTGCCGGTGCCCGGCGCAGCGGCCGGGTGCTGGTGTTCGGCCTGCCTCGAACAGCATATCGCGCAACGAACCGACAAGGCGCCGGGTACACCGGGTCAATAAGCGTCAGCGCGCCGTCCGGAAGAACCGCATCATTTCGCGGCTCGCGTTCGGGCCTTTGCCATCCGTATAGCTGCCGCGCGTATCGCCGCCCGACCAGGCGTGGCCGGAACCGTGGATCTCCCAGTGTTCCGCGTGGATGCTGCCGTCGGGCCGGCGGTGCACGGTGCGCGTATAGGCGTGGCCATCTGGCACGTTGCCCGGTTCGACGACGACGTCTTCCGATGGATGGCGCCGGCGCTGGTTGATCAGTTCGTGGCCGTTGGCCGGATGCACGGTCGTGTCACGGTCGCCGTGGAACACGATGATCGGCAACGATTTACCCGGCTTGTGGCCGGTGCGGAAATCGCCCTTCATCGCGGCCATCGCCGACGGCAGGTCGTGCGCCGCCGCGAACGGCAGGCCGGAGTGGACACCGACGGCCGCGTACAGGTCCGGATACAGCGTGCCCATGATGGCCGCCATCGCGCCGCCCGCGGACAGGCCCGCGACGTAGACGTGTTTCGGATCGATCACGTAGCGCGCCATGATGTCCTGCGTGAGCCCGGCGATGATGGATGGCTCGCCCTGGCCGCGCTGCTGGTCCGCGGCGCTGAACCAGTTCCAGCAGCGTGTCGCGTTGGCCTGCTGCGACTGGGCCGGATAGGCGACGAGGCAGCCATATTCCTCGGCGAGGGCGTTCATGCCCGTGCCGAGCGCGAAGTCGTCGGGATGCTGCGAGCAGCCGTGCAGCATCACGAGCAGCGGCGCCGGCTGTCCGGCATACGTGCTCGGGATATACAGTTTGTAGTCGCGGGTGCCCGCGTCGTTCGAATAACTGGCGTCGATGAAATGGCCGGGCAGGCCGATCGCGGCCGCGCCGGTCGACAGCGGGGGCACATTGAACGGATTCGCACTCTGGCCCAGGCGCGACAGGTCGGCCAGCATGTCGGAAAAGGCGTCGTAGGTCGGATAATTCGAGGCCGGCGGCGTGATGGATTCCACGCTGTTGACCGCCGCGGTCTGCACGGCGGTGGCATTCTTGACGGATTCCCGGATGACGGTGCGGGCAACGGACGGGCCGCGGCGCATCAGGGATCGGGTTGCAGCGCGCATTTGCGCCAGGAACTTGTGATTCAGGGACATCGGCACTCCTTGTGGGGTGTGTCGGCAATGCGCCGGCGCGTGGCTGAGGCATCGATCGAGGGTTCAGTCTTGATGGCAAAGCTTGCGCGAACCTTACAGATGGGGTAAGCGCAACGCGCAACGGAAGAGCCCCAGTCTACGCGGGTGGGCTCGTCGGTCAAGCGCGATTCGTCCCGGTAGGTTAATCTGCGCACCATGTGTCCTATATCCCAGACCAGTCGGCGCTCCAAGTGGCGCGACACAATACCGACAGTTGCACAGGCCGCAGCATGAACGAGACACGTCTTTTGCCGGAACAACAGACGCCCGTGCCGTCCCCATGCATCAATGTGTGCAAGATGTCGCCCGTGACGGGCCTGTGCGAGGGCTGCCTGCGCACCATCGACGAGATCGTCGCGTGGAGCCGCGCCGACGACGACACCAAGCGCGCCGTGTGGGCGGCGATCCGCCGGCGCGAAGAACAGATTCCGTTCGATTGATGCAGGCGCCGCAAATTTAGAGCCCGGAATCTAGCACGATCGTGCTTTTCTAATCCATAATCGACGGGTCCGATCAACTATCGCGAGAAACCCATGGCGCTGCCTCCCGTCCTGCAAAACCTGTCCCTCCCCGTCATCGCGTCGCCGATGTTCATCGCCAGCGGTCCCGCGCTGGTGGCCGCGCAGTGCAAGGCGGGCATCGTCGGTTCCTTTCCCGCGCTGAACGCGCGTCCGGCCGAGCTGCTCGACACGTGGCTGACGGACCTGCAGCGCGAGCTGGCGGATTACCAGGAACTGCACCCGGACCGGAAGGTGGGCCCGATCGCCGTCAACCAGATCGTGCACCAGTCGAACGACCGCCTGGAACACGACGTGGCCGTGTGCGTGAAGCACCAGGTGCCGATCATCATCTCGTCGCTGCGCGCGCCGCCGAAAGAGATGCTGGACGCCGTGCACGCCTATGGCGGCATCGTCATGCACGACGTGGTTTCGATCCGCCACGCGGAAAAGGCGCTGGAAGCGGGCGTCGACGGCCTGATCCTCGTCGCGGCCGGCGCCGGCGGCCATGCGGGCGCGCTGTCGCCGTTCGCGCTGGTCGGCGAAGTGCGCAAATTCTTCGACGGCCCGATCGCGCTGTCGGGTTCCATCGCGACGGGCGACGCCATCCTCGCCGCGCAGGCGATGGGCGCCGACTTCGCCTACATCGGCTCGCGCTGGCTGGCCACGCGCGAATCGAACGTCACCGACGCCTACCGCAGCGCGATCGTGGAATCGACGGCGGCCGACGTCGTCTACACGAATCTGTTCACGGGCGTGCACGGCAACTACCTGAAAAAATCGATCGTGGCGGCCGGGCTGGATCCGGACAACCTGCCGGTGTCGGACAAGAGCAAGATGAGTTTTGGTTCCGGCAGCGCCAAGGCGTGGCGCGATATCTGGGGCGCGGGGCAGGGCGTCGGGCTGATGGACGACGTGCCGACGGTCGCCGAGATGGTGGAGCGCCTGACGCAGCAGTATCAGGCGGCAAGGGAAAGGCTGGGCCTGAAGGCCTGAGTTAGCGTATAAACGTCGCCCCTGCGAAGGCAGGGGCCCAAGTTTTACGCGCTACCGGTACGCATGCAAAATTGGATCCCCGCCTGCGCGGGGACGACGCTGATTGAGGGTACGTTGGTGCTTATCCCAGCACTTTATCCGCGTCGCGAATCACCCACAACCCCGGCAAATTGCGCCAATACCCGTGCGCGTCCATGCCGAAGCCGACGACGAACTGGTTCGGCACCGTCAGGCCGACGATGTCCGCCTGCACCGGTTTCACTTTACCGAGTTCCTTGTCCGCAAACACGGCCAGGATCACCTCGGCCGCGCCCATGTCCAGCAGGCGCTGCTTCACGTGGGCCAGCGTCTCGCCTTCGTCGAGGATGTCGTCGACGATGATGATCGTGCGGTCCTTGACGTCCTGGCGCGGGATGACTTTCCACACGACTTCGCCGCCACGGTCCAGGTCGCCGTAACGGGTGACGTGGATGTAGTCGAATTCGAGCGGGAACGTGAGTTGCGGGAGCAGGTTGCCGGTGAACACCACCGCGCCGCCCATGACGCCCAGCACCAGGGGAAATTCCCCCGTGTCGTCATTGTCGAAACGCTGGTTCAGCACTTCGGCGACGTTGCGTACGGCCGCCTGGACGGTGTCCGCGCTGACGATTTCCTCGGCATTGGCCAGCAGCGCGCGGGCGCGGTTGTAGTGAAAGTCTTGCATGATATTTCAGGGTCGGTTGCAGGATCGGATTGATCCCTGGGTGTGCGATTATCCGTCAGTTTGCGCTTGCGCGCGATTTCCGGCGGCGCGGGTCGGCGGTATGCTTCAGAGGGCGTATCATACCGGCTTGATAAACACATCACCCGACAACCGAGCCACCATGCCAGCACCTGACTCCACCCGTGTGCGCGCCGAGCGCCTCGAGAAGCTGCGCGCCGCGATGGCGCGCCACCAGGTCGATGCCTTCATCGTACCGTCCGCCGATCCGCACCTGTCCGAATACCTGCCCGGCCGCTGGAAGGGCCGCGAATGGCTGTCCGGGTTCACCGGGTCCGTCGGCACGTTCATCGCCACGCACGACTTCGCCGGCGTGTGGACGGACGGCCGCTACTACACGCAGGCCGAGAACGAACTGGCCGGCACGGCCATCCGGCTGATGAAGATCCCGTCCGGCGCGAGCCTGCTGCACATCGACTGGCTGGCCGACAACCTCGACGCAGGCCAGACCGTGGCCGTCGATGCGCGCGTGCTGGGCCTCGCCGTCGCGCGCCTGCTGGGCGATGCGCTGGCCGCCCGCGGTGTGAAACTGCGCACGGACCTCGACCTGCTGGACGAGATCTGGGATGACCGCCCGGGCCTGCCGCCCGAGCCGGTCTACGAACATGTGGCGCCCTTCGCGGTGCTCGATCGCGCCGATAAACTGCATGCGACGCGCAACGCGATGGCGAGGCTGGGCGCCGAACGTCACTTCATTTCCACGCTCGACGACATCGCCTACCTGTTCAACCTGCGCGGCGCCGACGTCAGCTTCAATCCCGTGTTTCTCGCGCACACGCTCGTGGAAGCGATGGGCGCCACGTTGTTCGTCGCCGACGGCAAGATCGATGGAAGCCTGCGTGCGCGCCTGGAACAGGATGGTGTGCGCGTGGCGCCGTACGAGGGGGCGCGGCAGGCGCTGGCGGCGCTGCCGCCCGACAGCACGCTGCTGGTCGACCCGCGCCGCATCACGGCCGGCATGCGCGCCGCCGTGCCGGCGCACGTGCGCGTGGTGGAAGCCATCAACCCGACGACCCTGGCGAAATCGCGCAAGCTCGATGCCGAGATGGACCACGTGCGCGACACGATGGAACAGGACGGCGCCGCCCTGTGCGAATTCTTCGCATGGCTCGAGCAGACGCTGGCCGATCCGAACCGCACGCCGCTGAACGAAGTCCACATCGACGAGCAGATCACGGCGGCCCGCGCCCGCCGTCCGCACTTCGTCAGCCCCAGCTTCGGCACCATCGCCGGCTTCAATGCGAACGGCGCGATCATGCACTACCGTGCGTCCGAAGACGACTGCGCCGTGATCGAGGGCGACGGCCTGCTGCTGATCGACTCCGGTGGCCAGTACCTGGGCGGCACGACGGACATCACGCGCGTCGTCCCCGTCGGCACGCCGTCCGCCGCGCAAAAGCGCGACTTCACGCTGGTGCTGAAAGGGATGATCGCGCTGTCCGTCGCGCGCTTCCCGCGCGGGACGAAAGGGCCGATGCTCGATGCGCTCGCGCGCGCCCCGATCTGGGCGGCTGGAATCGATTACGGCCACGGCACCGGCCATGGCGTCGGCTACTTCCTCAACGTGCACGAGGGGCCGCAGGTGATCTCGCCGTCGGCGCCGCCGGAGCCGCATACGGCCATGGAACCGGGCATGATCACGTCGAACGAGCCGGGCATCTACCGCCCCGGCCAGTGGGGCATCCGCATCGAGAACCTCGTGCTGACGCGCGTGGTGGGCGATGGAGCCATTGATCCTCAAGGCGAATTCCTCGGCTTCGAGACCTTGACCCTGTGCCCCATCGACACGCGCTGCATCGACCTGGCGCTGATGCGCGGCGACGAGGTCGCGTGGCTCAACGACTACCACCGCAGCGTGCGCGCGCGCCTGCTGCCGCACGTGACCGGCGCCGCGCGCGACTGGCTCGAACTGCGTACCAAGGAGATCTGACATGGCAGGAGCACGTTCCACCCGCGCCAGTGCCGCCGTCGACCGGCTCAAGCGGCGCACCGGCGTGACGTCGTATTCGATGGCGCGCACCGGCGACGGCCTGTTCTTCCTGTCCGAAAAGCCGGGCGCGCCGCCGCTGTGCGCGCCGCTCGAGCTCGACGAGTTCGTGGCGTTCGTCAACGGCCTCGGTCCGCAAGAGGTCAAGCGCATCAGCAAGCACGACGTCGAATTCGAAAAACAGCTGGTCAGGAAAAAGCCTTGACGGCTCCCGCATCGAACGACCTGGCCCTCACGCTGCCGGAGCTGGTCGGCGCGTACTGGTCGCAGGCCGAACTGGCCACGAACGCGCTGATCCTCCTGAACCTGGCGGGCGCGCTGCTGCTGGGCCTCATGGTCGGCTACGAGCGTTCGTACCACGGCCGCGCGGCCGGCATGCGCACGTATGGCCTCGTGTGCATGGCGTCGTGCGCGCTGACGATCGTCGCCGGCTATCCGAGCCACTGGTTCGGCGGGCACGGGTCGTCCGTGGCACTGGTGGATCCCACGCGCGTGATCCAGGGCGTCGTGACGGGCATCGGTTTCCTCGGCGCCGGCGTCATCATGCGTTCGGGCTTCAACATCAGCGGCCTGACGACGGCGGCGTCGATCTGGTCGTCGTCCGTGATCGGCATCCTCGTGGGCCTCGGGTTCTACATGGCCGCGATGGGTCTCGCGTTCTTCTCCGCGATGATCATGATCTACCTGAACAAGGCCGTGGGCCTGCTGCCGTCGCGCCATGCGGTGGCCGTCACGCTGCACTTCAAGCCCGGCGTCTATCCGCAGGAAGAGACGCTGCGCCAGGCGGCGCTGGAGCGCGGCTACGAGATCGCCGGCGGCTCGCTCACGATCTCCAGCGAGAAGGGCTGCCAGGAGTGGCATTTCGTCGCGCTGGAATTGCCCGGCAAGCCGGGCGCGCCGCTGTCGCTGCTGGCCAGCGAGCTGTGCACGTTCGAAGGCGTGGACGGCTTCCAGCTTTCGCACGCACGCAATTGATATGAAGGGACATGAATGACACCCCAGGACGTTCTCGATTTCTGGTTCGGCGCACCGGGCAGCCTTGACGCCGGAAAACCGCGCCGCGAATGGTTCGTCAAGAAGGACGAATTCGATGCCGTCATCCGCGACCGCTTCGGCGCCGCCATCGAACAGGCGCTGGCCGGCGGCCTGCGCGAATGGGATGCGCAGGGACCGAGGGGCACCCTCGCACGCATCCTCGTGCTCGACCAGTTCACCCGCAACGCCCATCGCAACACGCCCCTGTCCTTCGCCGGCGATGCCCTGGCGCTGGCAGCCGCGAAATCTCTCGTCGACAGCGGCGCCGACCGCGAGCTGACCCCGCTGCAGCGCGCCTTCGCCTACATGCCGTTCGAGCACGCCGAGGACGCTTACATGCAGGAGCGCGCCGTCGAACTGTTCGGCGTGCTGGCGGCCGAACATCCGGGCTTCGACGAGATGCTCGATTACGCGCACCGCCACCGCGGCGTGATCGCGCGCTTCGGCCGCTTCCCGCACCGTAACGAGATCCTCGGGCGCGCGTCGACGCCGGAAGAAGTCGAATTCCTGCGCCAGCCGGGCTCCCGTTTCTGAGTCCAGTCAATGATGACGACCCTGAACATCGTCGGCGCCGGCCACGTGGGCCGCGCCCTCGGCCGCCTGTTTGTTGCGCGCGGCGTGTTCGCCGTGCAGGACGTCAAAACGCGCGGCCCTGACAGCGCGCGCGACGCCGTCGCATTCATCGGCGCCGGTACGCCGGCCGATGGCGATGGCACGTTGCGGCCGGCCGACGTGTGGATGCTGGCCGTGGCGGACGATGCCATCGCCGGTGTCGCCGCCGCGCTGGCGCAATCCGCGCCAATGGCGGGCGCCGTCGTGTTTCATTGCAGCGGCGCCAAGGCGTCCACGGCGCTGGAGGCGCTGCGCCAGGCGGGGGCGCTCGTCGCCAGCGTGCATCCGGTGCGCAGCTTCGCCGATCCGGCCGCGGTCGCGGCGGCGTTCGACGGCACGTTCTGCGGTGTGGAAGGCGATGCCGCCGCGCTGGCGGTCCTGCTGCCCGCCTTCGAGGCGATCGGTGCGCGGCCCGTGCGGATCGACCCCGCCGCCAAGACCGTGTATCACGCGGCCGCCGTGTTCGCGTCGAACTACCTGGTGACCGTGATGGATGCCGCGCTGCGCGCCTACGAGGCCGCCGGCATCCCGGCCGACGTGGCACGCGAACTGGCGCGGCCGCTCGCGACCGAAACGCTGTCGAATGTGCTGCGGCTGGGGCCGGAAGCGGCGCTGTCCGGACCCATCGCGCGCGGCGATGCGGCGACCGTGGCGCGCCAGCACGCGGCCGTCGCGGCCTGGGACGGTCCGACGGGCGCACTGTACGACGCCCTCGCCTCCGCGACGTGGGATCTGGCGCGGCGCAAGCCTCGCCGTATGTGACGCCATGTCACGTATTTTGTCGACGGAATTTACAATTTACTGTCGGGATTTTCCCTTGATGGCGTAACGCCCTGTATTTTCGAAAGAAAAAATTCGGGCATTGTTTTTGCGTCTCCTCTCGCGCTAAAACACGAGGGGAGGGCAAATCCATGTTTAACAAATTCTGGAAAGCCGGTGTAGCGAACACGATGTTTGTGGCGAGCAGTCTGGCGGCGGCTGCGCCGATCACTTTTATCCCGCCTAACGACCCGACGGGGTACATCGGTTCGACGCATTCGAACGACGGGTGGTCCATGGGGCGCGGTATCGGTTTCCGGGTGACGACCCAGGAAACGATATCGAGCGTCGGCGTCTATGTGGACCTGGCCAACACCGAATTGCATTGGGGCATATATACGATCGACTCGTTGGGCAACGACATCTCGAAGCTCGACACGCTCGCATCCGGCAGTTCGGTGGTCACCACCAACGGGCTCGCGTGGATCGACTTCAACGTTCCCGACGTCGTGATCAACGAATACTGGAATTACCTGATCGAGTTCTCGTTCGACGGTGAATCCAACCAGAATTTTTATTATTACAACCGTGACGAATCCTGGGATCAGGGGATCTACCGTTCACTCGACGGTGAAGCACTGGGACGTTTCGAAAGTTACTATAACGTGCCGGCGATCCGGGTCAATGGCGCCTACGTACCGGAGCCCGCATCGCTTGCATTGGTCGGTGCCGGCATGCTGGCGCTGGGTGTGCGCCGCCGCCGAAGCTGAAAACCTGGACCGGCGTGATTGCGCCGTCGTGCGTCATGTTGTAAAAAGCCTGTCTGCCCAAACAGATGGGCTTTTTTGTTGGAGACCACATGATGTTGACCGCATGGGCCACGCTGGCCGCACTGGGCGTGTATTTCTGGACCGGCGTCATGGCCGGCTGGGCCAGGAACAAGTACGACGTGCCCGCCCCAATGATGGAAGGGCCGCTGCCGTTCCAGAGCGCGCAGCGGGTGCAGGCGAACACGCTGGAACAATTGCCGCTGGTGCTGGCGCCGCTATGGCTGTGCGGCCACTATCTGGGCGACCGCTGGGCGGCCGCGGGCGGGCTGCTGTGGTGCGTCGGACGGATTCTGTATGCGCTCGGCTATTACCGCGATCCGGCCAAGCGCGAGATCGGCTTCATCGTCGGCATGCTGGCATGCGGTGCCCTCGTTGCGGGCAGTGTCATCGGACTATTGTCCGCCTGACCTGTTGCACTAGAGCAAAATCTCGAAAACCATTCGTCGACAAAGTTCCCATACTGCAATAAGCTGTGTCTGATTTTAATTTATTGGATGACGGCGCCGCCGTCATGCGTGGAGGACGACAGCATGCTGTTCCTGAAAAGTACGAGTGTCACCAAGGCACCGGGCATTTATGAAGTCGACGTGGCAGCGAAGCCGCCGGGTAAGACATTCGGCGTATTCATGGCCACCGATCCGGACAATCCGCCGCGGGCCGTGCTGACGGCCCTGGCCGAGCTCGGCTTCGAGAGCACTTACCAACAGACCTATGTCCACAAGGACAAGGGCAAAGTCCTCGACCTGCATTTCCAGAAGAACGGCACCGACCTGTTCAACGGTTGGAAGACCGAGGAATGCACGGCCAACCTGGCCGCGCTCGACACCCTGTTCGGCAACGTCGGCATCAAGGTCACGCCGCGCGTGATGAGCCTGGCCGAAGCCTACGCCTGATCAGGCTTTCACCTCCACGTGGTACAGCGCCCACGGGCAGGCGGCAAAGCGCTGCGGCAGCGGCAGTGCCGCCATCTCGGCCACCCGGTCGGCGTCGTACACGGCCCATAGCGGCCCAAGTCCTCCCAGCGGCATCGGAGTGCCATCGATGTGCGTGGCCACGATGAAGCGCCGCGCACGCGCCTGCGCGACCGGCAGTTCCACGTTGTAGCCATCCACCGCGCGCAAGATCAGGATCGTCCTGTCGCCCACCGTTGCGCCGGCGCGCGCCAGCACGTCCGTCAGTAGCGGGCCGCGCAGCGTGTGCGGTTTGCCGTCGTACTCCAGGGTCGGGCGGATCGTCACGGGCGGCAGGGCCAGCAGGCTGGCGTAATCGAACGCCCAGGCTTTCGCGAACGTGACCTGGTGCTTGTGCATCATCTGGTCCAGCGCCGGGTCGAGCGGCCCGCGATTGCTGTGCGAAATGTCTCCAGTGACTGTCAGCAGGGCAGGGCCGCGGCCGGACGGTTGCGCCGCGTGGCCGGCGATCGGAAGGGCGCCCGCGACCGCCGCGGCGCCGAGGAACTGGCGTTTGTTCATGAGAAAATGCCTGGTCGATGAGATCCTCTCATCATAGCAATATTGTCGAATGGATTTGTTTTCCACAAGCATGGATTTGATCCCGATCCCGATCGAGGATGGCGAGTTGTCCATGCTGGCCCAGCTTCCTATGCCGATCGGCAATGCCGAGATCCTGGCGCGCCTGCTTGCCGAGACATCATGGCGTGCCGACACCGTCGTCGTGTATGGCAAGCGCTATCTGCAACCCCGCCTGACGGCCTGGTATGGCGAAGCCAGCTATACCTATTCGGGCCTGACTCTGCATCCGCTGCCGCTGACGCCGCTGCTGGAAACGCTGCGCGCCGCAGTCGAGCAGGCGACGGGACGGCGCTACAACAGCGTCCTGCTGAATCACTACCGCGACGGCGCGGACAGCATGGGCATGCACAGCGACGACGAGCCGGAACTGGGACCGCAGCCGGTCATCGCCTCGCTCAGCTACGGCGCCTCCCGCACATTCATCCTGCGCCACAAGCGCAGCAAACGCACCGTCAAACTGGACCTGACGGATGGCAGCCTGCTGTTGATGGCGGGGAACCTGCAGGCGAACTGGCAGCACGGCATCAACAAGACGGCCAAACTGGTTGGACCACGCATCAATCTAACTTTTCGTTACGTGAGCTAAATCGTTATTATCTCTGTCCAATTTTCGTTAAAGCACTACTGAATTTAGGGTCATTAAGTTACATTCGATTACAAGTCTTACGAGTTCTGCACGGACTTCACCAATTCGCGGTGCTATCTTGACCACATCACGATTCACGCTCGAATCGCGAACCAGTCAAACAACGCAAAGGGAATCCGTAACATGAAAAAGCTCATCGTTGCACTGATCGCCACCACTGCCGCCGTCGGCGCGGCCCAAGCCCAGACCACCCAGACCCAACCGCGCGCCTACGTCGGCGTCGGCATCGCCACGGCGGACCACGTGAATTCGTCGGTCGGCGGCCTGACGAATTTCGACAGCGACGGCTACAAGGCATCGGGCAAGATCTTCGGCGGCTATGAATTCGACCAGAACTGGGGCGTCGAAGCCGGCTACACCGACTTCCGCAACTCGGATTTCAACTACACCGCCAACGGCGTCAATGGCAGCGGCCGCACCAAGGGCAACAGCTACTATGTCGCCGGCAAGTACAACTACCCGGTCAACGACCAGTTCTCCGTGTACGGCAAGCTGGGCCTGCAGCACAGCGAGCGCAAGCTGGAAACCGCCGCGCTGAACATGAAGAACACCGACACCGGTGCCTACGGCGCGGTCGGCGTGCAGTACAACCTGAACCAGCAGGTTGCCCTGACCGCAGAGTACGAGCGCTACGGCAAGAGCAAGGATTTCGGCGCCAAGGCCGACGCTTGGACCGTGGGTGCGCGCTACAGCTTCTAAGCGTCCCCAGCTTTACTCCCAAGGTAGAACGGCCTGCACATGCAGGCCTTTTTTTCGCCCGCTACGGACGCGCGATGTGTCCGGGCTGGCCTGCCGGCCGCATCCACGGCGGCAGCGCCAGCGGCAGCGCGGGCGGCGTGAATCCGGCCGAAATAAAACGGTGCAGCGACGACCACGGCCATTCCGATGGGTGTTGGCAGAGGCCGTGTCGCATCGGGTTGCCGTGCACGTAGTCGACGAGGCTGGCGTATTCCTCGTCGTCGCCCACGCGGTAGTCGCGATAGTGACGTTCCCAGATGGTGCCGTCGCCCGTGCCGCCATCGCCCTTGCCCTTGGCGCCGCCCGGCAGGCAGGCTTTATGCAAGGCCTTGGAAAAGGCGATCTTGACGGCGCGCCAGCGCGACGCGCAGTCGTGGTCGCCCGGCGGCAGGGTCCAGATGGCGTGCGCGTGGTTCGGCAGCACGACCCAGGCATCGACGTGGAACGGTTTGCGGATGCGCGCCTGGCGCATCGCTTCGCCGAAAGCCGAGAAATGGTCCGTAAGTAAGGTGCTGTCTCGATCCAACAAACGCACCGTAAAGAAAAAGGTCCCGCCCGGGACCCGGTTGTCGCGGTAATGTGTCATGAACGTAGTCTGCCAAGCGGCGCAGCCATGCCGTGTCGATCTGGCGCAAACGCGCACGAGTTGAAGAGCCTCAACCACAACGATTCTACCCACGATGTCTCTTTGACGACGATCCATTTCCGCGCATTAAACCGTGTGGCGGAAGTGGCAAACATGGCGTTTTGACACCGCAATGGTGCTCATTGGTTCGTCCAGCGAATTTTTTTTCAAACGGACTGAACCTTTTCACAACGGCCGGTATTAACCGGACGATTTCCGCAGTAACAACCTGACATGCCACCTATTGCCCTGCTGTCCCAGCACCTGGTCTGCACCGGCCAGCTCGTTGCGCCCGACGCCGCCGCCCTGGCGCGACTGCTGTTGCTGGCGCCCGTGCTGGAGGAGTGGGTGGTGCGTGCCGGCTTGCAGGAGTGGCTGATCCGGCGCGCGGCGTTTGCACCGGTACCGATACCGGTAGCTTTGTCGGCGGCCGCGTTCGCGCTGCTGCATGTGGGCGCCGGCTGGCACGCGGCGGCACTCGTGCTGCCACCGGGACTGGCGCTGGCGCTGCTCTACCAGCGCGTCCGCGACTGGCGCTGGTGCGCGCTGGCGCACTGCGGGATGAATGCACTGGCCCTTGGTGGCTGTGCCCTTTGAACGAATCTGGGAGTCACTATGACCGGGCTGCAAAGAAGTGTTTATACCGTTCTCGCCGTCCTCGCGTTCGTCCCGGCCGTGCACGCGGCCGATGCACTGAACGGCAAGAACCTGTACCTGAACGGGCCAACCAGCGGCGGCACGTCCTGCGCGTCGTGCCACGGGCCGTCGCCCGCCGTCAACGTCAACGGCATCCTCGCCGCGGCGAACAACCCAAGCGTGATCAGCAGCGCCTTCAGCGCCAACAAGGGCGGCATGGGCACGCTGTTCAACGGCAAATTCACGACGGCGGAAATCGCGGACCTCGCCGCCTTCATCGGCAACCCGACCGTGACCGCCGCACCGGCGGCTGCCGTCAATCCGGCCTCGCTGAGCTTTGCGGCCAGCACCATCGGGCAGTCGGCATCGCCGCTCGCCACCACCTTGTCCAACACGGGCAACGCAGCCCTGAACGTGGGTACGTTGACCCTGTCCGGCGCGGCCGCGGGCGACTACGCCATCAGCGGCGGCACCTGCGCCAACGGCACGTCGCTGGCGGCGGGCGCCAACTGCACCGTGCAGGTCACCTTCAAACCCACCGCCTCCGGCGCACGCGGCGCATCGCTCGTCATCGCGCACAACGCGACGGGCGGCTCCAGCACCGTGGCCCTCTCCGGTACCGGCAACGCCGTCGCGCAGGCGACCGTCGCGCTGTCGGCCAACGCGATCGACTTCGGCGCCCTCGTCGCCGGCGTCGCGTCGCCCGCGAAGAGCATCACCGTCAACAACACGGGCCAGGCCGCGCTGACCTTCTCCAGCATCGCCGTCGGCGGCGCCAACGCGGGCGTGTTCACGCTGGGCGGCACGTGCGCGACCGGCACGGCCGTCCCGGCCGGCGGCAGCTGCACCGTGACCGTGACCGCGAATTCGTCGACGAACGGCGCGTTCAGCGGCAACCTGTCGCTGGGCTCGAACGCGTCGAACGGCGCCGTGACCGTGGCATTGTCCGGCACCGTCGCCGCGCCCGCACCGGCCGTCAAGGCCAATCCATCGGCTGTGGCGTTCGGCACACAGACGATCGGGGCGCCGGCCGCGACGCAGACCGTCACCCTCGCCAACACGGGCAACGTGGCGCTTACCTTGAACGGCATCGCCGTCTCGGGCGCGTCCACCGTCACCATCGCGAGCAAAACGTGCGGCACGACCCTGAACGTCGGCGCCAACTGCACCGTGACCCTGGCCTTCGCGCCGACGGCATCCGGCACCGCCGCGGCCACGCTGGCCGTGACGTCGAATGCGGCGCCGCTGCAGGTGTCGATCAGCGGTACCGGCACCACGGCGCCGGCGGCGAAACCGGCGCTGTCGGAAGCGGGCCCCGTCGCCTTCGCGGATACGCAGGTCGGCAAGAGCGCCGCGACCCACACGATCACCCTGTCGAACGGCGGCACGGCCGCGCTGAAGGTCGCATCGCTCGTGCTGGATGGCGCGCAGGCGTCCGACTTCGTCCTCGGCGGCACCTGCGCCACCAACGTGTCGGTTGCGGCGTCGGCCAGCTGCACGATCGACGTCGGCTTCAAACCGACGGCCGCCGGCCAGCGCGCCGCGACCCTCGTCCTGATGACGGACGCGGGCAACCAGTTCACGGTCGCACTCGGTGGCACCGGCGTCGCCGTGCCCGTGCCGATGCTGACCGTGAACCCGCAATCCTTCGATTTCGGCGCGGCCGACGTCAACGGCACCTCGCCCACGCACCGCATCACGCTGGCCAATACCGGCGCCAACGCGGCCACCGTGACGGCCGCCACGTTCACCGGCCCGTATGCGCTGCAGGCGGATACGGGCGCCTGCGCGGCCGTGCCGTTCACCCTGCAGCCGGGCGCGAGCTGCGACCTCGTCGTGCGCTTCACGCCAGTGGGTGCGGGCGATGCCGCCGGCAGCCTCGCGGTGACGGCCGACGGCGGCGGCGCGTGGAACGTCGCGCTGACCGGCAAGGGCAACGTGCAGACCGTGCAGGCGCCGCAGAACGCCGGTGGCGGCGGCTGCTCCTCGATCAAGGATGGCAACGATCCGGTGCTGGCGCTGCTGGTCGTGCTGTCGTTCGGCGTGCTGGGATGGCGTCGTTTCGGCAAGAAGGAGGTGAAATGATGGGCATCCGGACGACGCGCGTATTGCGCATGGCGGTCGTGCTGGCCGCCGCACTGGAGGCGTCGACCGCCTCCGCACTCGACAAGGGCGCCGCGGCGCCGGCGTTCGAGCTGCCGGGCAAGGACGGCACGGTGCAGCTGGCGAAGTACCAGGGCAAGCTCGTGTACGTGGATTTCTGGGCCTCGTGGTGCGGCCCGTGCCGCCAGTCCTTCCCGTGGATGAACGAGATGCAGGCGAAGTACGGCGCGCGCGGGCTGCAGGTCGTCGGCGTGAACCTCGACGCGAAGACGGACGACGCGCGCCGCTTCCTCGCCGAGACGCCGGCCCGCTTCGCGATCGCGTTCGATCCGGCCGGCGCCACGCCGCGCGCCTACGGCATCAAGGGCATGCCGAGCAGCGTCCTGATCGGACCGGACGGCAAGGTTTTATATGAGCACGCGGGCTTCAAGGAGGCCGACCGCGCGGCGCTCGAACAGGTGATCAAGAAAGCCCTGGGAGGTGCGCAATGAAGGCGCGCTTTTTCTATTTGCTGATCGCGCCGGCGCTGCTGGCGCTGACCGGATGCGCCACCGTGCAACCCTGGGAAAAAGGAAAACTGGCCAAGCCGGAGATGACGTTCGGCGGCGACAAGCTCGAAGCGCGGTATGCCGATCACGTTTACACGAGCCGCGAAGCCGCAGCCGGCGGCGCGGGCGTGGGTGGCGGCGGCTGCGGCTGTAACTGAGGAGACTCCATGACGACATCCAAGCAAGCTCCCCAGGACCTGGCGGCCTCGCTGCTCGCCGCCGCGCTGCTGCTGCCCGGCGTGCAGGCGCTGGCCGACGAGCCGCCGCAGGGCGGCAGCATCAGCCTGCGCTATCTCGACTACGCCGACCGCCAGAGCGGCCTCGATCGCATCCGTGCTCATTCGCCGTCGATCGCGGTGACGGCGCCCGTTGCGAGCGACTGGTCCATCGAAGGCACGCTGACGGCCGACGACGTGTCCGGCGCCTCGCCGCGCTACCACACGGCCGTCTCCGGCGCTTCGCACATGCAGGACGAGAGAAAGGCGGGCGATGTCGCCGTCACGCGCTACTTCCGGCGCGGTACGCTGACGGCCGGCGCCGCGTATTCGACGGAGCACGATTACGTGTCGCGCGCGCTGTCGCTGAACGGCACCGTGTCCAGCGAGGACAACAACACGACGTGGGCGTTCGGCGTCGCGGGCAGTCGCGACCGCATCGATCCGGTGAATCACGTCGTCGTCGATGAGCACAAGCGCACGGTCAGCATCCTCGCGGGCGTGACGCGCGTGCTGACGCCGAACGACATCGGACAGATCACGCTCACCCGCACGAACGGTGACGGTTACTTCAACGATCCGTATAAATTGTTCGATAACCGGCCCCGTTCGCGCCGCCAGAACACGGCGCTGCTGCGCTGGAACCACTACGTCGACAGCACGGGTGGCACGTCGCGCCTGTCCTACCGCTACTACAGCGACTCGTTCCGCATCCGCGCGCACACGCTGTCCGGAGAATACGTGCAGCCGCTCGGCGGCGGCTGGAGCATCGTGCCGGAACTGCGCCTCTACACGCAGAGCGCAGCTTACTTCTACTACGACCCCGTGTACGACGGCACGCTCGGCCCGCCGTTCCCGCCCGGCTTTGCGAGTGCGGATCCGGGCCGCCTGTCGTCGCCGGACCAGCGCCTGTCCGGGTTCGGCGCCGTCACGGCGGGGCTGAAGGTCCAGCGCGAGATCGGCAAGCTGTGGACGGTCGACGTCAAGGTCGAAGGCTATGAGCAGCGCGGCAACTGGCGTTTGTTCCACGACGGTAGTCCGGGCCTCGCGCCGCTGCACGCCCGCATCTTCCAGGTCGGATTGACGCGGCGATGGTAGACGCGGTGGTCCGCTTTCCGTTCGATGCGATGGCCAGCCGTTGTGAAATCAGGCTGGCCGCGCCGGACGGACATGGGGCGGAAGAACTGGCGCTGGCGGCGATCGCCGAGGTGCGGCGCATCGAGCGCACGTACTCGCGCTACCGCACCGACAGTATCGTCAGCCGCATCAACGCCGCGGCGGGCCGCTACCGCGTGGAGTGCGACGCAGAGACGGCGCAGCTGCTCGACTACGCCGATCACCTGCACCGCGCGAGCGACGGACTGTTCGACATCACGTCCGGCGTGCTGCGCCGCGCCTGGGACTTCCGCCAGCCGCGCGTGCCGCACGCCCGCGAACTGGCGCCGCTGCTGGCGCTGGTGGACTGGCCGGCCGTGCAGCGTGAAGACGGCGCCGTCTTCCTGCCGCGCGCCGGCATGGAGATCGACTTCGGCGGCTTCGGCAAGGAATACGCGGCCGACCGCGCCTGCGCGCTGCTGCAGGAACGGGGCGTGCGGCACGGCTACGTGAACCTCGGCGGCGACATGCGCTTCATCGGCCCGCAACCCGATGGACGCCTGTGGAGCATCGGTATCCAGGACCCGCGCAAGGTAGATGGCACCATCGCCAGCATCGCCGTGAGCCATGGTGCGCTGACGACGAGCGGCGACTATGAACGGTTTTTCGACGTCGACGGCAAGCGCTATTGCCACGTATTGAACCCGCGCACCGGGATGCCCGTGTCGCATTGGCGCTCGGTGAGCGTGCTGGCGCCGCTGGCCGTCCTGGGCGGCAGCGTGTCGACCATCGCCATGCTGAAAGAGGACGACGGCCTGTCCTTCCTCGCCGCCAGCGGGCTCGCGTACTTCGCCATCGACGGCACGGGACAAGCGCATCACCACAGTATTTCAGGAGATTACGCATCATGAAGCAGCTCTTTCGATGGATGGCCGCGCTGGTCCTGCTGGCCAGTACGCTGGGCCGACCGGCGCTTGCCGCCGACGACTTCCTGCCGCCCGAACAGGCGTTCAAGCCGAGCGCCGAACTGCGCGCAGGCGGCATCGTGCACGTCACCTGGGCCATCGCGCCCGGCTACCACCTGTACCGCGACCGCCTCGTGTTCACGGCGCCGCAGGTCGGCCAACCCGCGCTGCCGGACGGCGTGCGCAAGTTCGACAGCAATTTCAACAAGGAGATGGAGACGTATGCGGGGCAGCTTGCAGCGGACCTGCCGGTGAAAGCGGATGCGAAAGCACCGTTCGTGCTGCGCGTGGGCTACCAGGGCTGCGCGGATGCGGGCCTGTGCTATCCGCCCGCCGAAGTCGCGTTCGCGGTGGACCCGGCGGCGCCGGGCGCATTGAAGCCTGCCGCAGCCGACGCCGTGATCGCTCCACCGCCCGCGCACGAAGACGACAGCTCGCTGGCCCAGCGCACGCTGCAATCGGGCAGCGCCTGGCGCATCGGCCTCGCGTTCCTCGCGTTCGGCCTGCTGCTGTCGTTCACGCCGTGCGTGCTGCCGATGGTGCCGATCCTGTCGTCGATCATCGTCGGCGAGGGCAACGTCTCGCGCAGTAAAGGTTTTATCCTCGCGCTGGCGTACAGCCTGGGCATGGCGCTCGTCTACACGGCGCTCGGTGTCGCGGCGGGCCTGGCCGGTGAAGGTCTCGCCGGCGCGCTGCAGAAGCCGTGGGTGCTGCTGACGTTCGGCGCGCTGCTCGTGCTGCTGGCGCTGTCGATGTTCGACGTCTACCAGCTGCAGCTGCCCAGCAGCCTGCAAAGCCGCTTGAGCACGACGAGCGGCAGCATGAGCGGCGGACGGTTCGCCGGCGTGTTCGTGATGGGCGCCTTGTCCGCACTGATCGTGGGGCCATGCGTGGCCGGTCCGCTGGCGGGCGCGCTGCTGTACATCAGCCAGACGAAAAACGTGTGGACGGGCGGCTGGGCGCTGTTCTCGATGGCGGCCGGGATGAGCGTGCCGCTGCTGCTGACGGGCGTCTCGGCGGGCAGCCTGCTGCCGCGGGCCGGCGCGTGGATGAACCACGTCAAGCGCGTGTTCGGCCTGCTGCTGCTTGCGGTCGCGATCTGGATGGTGACGCCCGTGTTCCCGATCACCGTCGCGATGCTGCTGTGGGGCGCGTTCGCCGTGCTGTGCGCCGTGTTCCTGCGCGTGTTCGAACCCATCGCCGCCGGTGCGGGCCTGGGCCGTTATGCCGGCAAGACGCTGGGCCTCGTGCTGCTGACGGGCGGCCTGTTCGAACTGGTGGGCGCCGCCAGCGCGGGCCAGGACGTGCTGCAGCCGCTGGCGCACCTGCGCGGCACGCAGGTCGCCGCCGCGGCCGAGGGCAAGGAACAGAAGTTCGAGCGCATCCGCACGCTGGCCGAACTGGATCGGGTGCTCGCGTCGTCCCCCACGCCCGTGATGCTGGACTTTTATGCCGACTGGTGCGTGTCGTGCAAGGAAATGGAGCGTTTTACTTTCTCCGAACCGAAGGTGGAAGCGCAGATGAAGCAGGTGCGCCTGCTGCAGGTCGACGTCACCGCCAACAACGATGAAGACCGCGCGCTGATGAAGAAATTCGGCCTGTTCGGGCCACCCGGCATCATCCTGTTCAAGCAGGGCAAGGAAGTGCCGGAGAGCCGCGTCATCGGGTTCATGGCGCCCGAACGGTTCGCCGAGCACCTGTCCCGCCACCTCGCCTCCTGACATCATGAAAAAACATGCCAAGGTCCTGATCCTGGGTTCCGGCCCGGCAGGCTATTCCGCCGCCGTGTACGCGGCGCGCGCCAACCTGAACCCGCTGCTCGTCACCGGCGTCGCGCAGGGCGGACAACTGATGACGACGACCGACGTCGAAAACTGGCCCGCCGACCCGGACGGCGTCCAGGGCCCCGATCTGATGCGCCGCTTCGAATTGCACGCGCGGCGCTTCGAGACGCAGATCGTCTTCGACCACATCCACACGGCGCACCTGCACGAGCGTCCGCTGCGCCTGTCCGGCGACCAGGGCGAGTACACGTGCGACGCGCTGATCATCGCCACCGGCGCGTCCGCGCGCTACCTGGGCCTGCCGTCGGAGCAGGCCTTCATGGGGCGCGGCGTCTCGGCCTGCGCCACCTGCGACGGCTTCTTTTATCGCGGGAAGGAGGTCGCCGTGATCGGCGGCGGCAACACGGCCGTGGAAGAGGCGCTGTATTTGTCGAACATCGCGTCCAGGGTGACGGTGGTGCACCGCCGCGACCACCTGCGCGCGGAAGCGATCCTCGTCGAGCGCCTGCTGGCGCGCGTGGAAGAGGGCAAGGTGGACGTCCTGTGGAACCACACGCTGGACGAGGTGCTGGGCGATGCGGCCGGGGTGCACACGCTGCGCCTGCGCGGCGAGCGCGGCGGCATCCGCGTGCTGCCCGTGCACGGCGTGTTCGTGGCCATCGGCCACCAGCCGAATACGGGCCTCTTCGCGGGTCAGCTGGAGATGGAGAACGGGTACATCGTGACGCGCGCGGGACGCAACGGCCTGGCGACCGCCACGAGCGTGCCCGGCGTGTTCGCGGCCGGCGACGTGCAGGACCACGTCTACCGGCAGGCGATCACCAGCGCCGCCAGCGGGTGCATGGCGGCGCTGGATGCCCAGCGCTATCTGGAGGAGTGACGCAGCTTAGCTGGTGAGCGGCTTGTAGCGGATCCGCTTCGGCTTGGCGCCTTCTTCGCCGAGGCGCTTCTTCTTGTCGGCTTCGTACTCCTGGTAGTTACCGTTGAAGAAGGTGACCTGCGACTCGCCTTCGAACGCGAGGATGTGGGTGGCGATGCGGTCGAGGAACCAGCGGTCGTGCGAGATGACCATCACGCTGCCCGCGAATTCCAGCAGCGCGTCTTCCAGCGCACGCAGGGTTTCGACGTCCAGGTCGTTCGACGGTTCGTCCAGCAGCAGCACGTTGCCGCCCTTGAGCAGCGTCTTGGCCAGGTGCAGGCGGCCGCGTTCACCGCCGGACAGGTTGCCGACGAGCTTCTGCTGGTCCGCGCCCTTGAAGTTGAAGCGGCCGAGATACGCGCGCGACGGCATCTCGAAGCGGCCGACGGACAACATGTCGGCACCGCCAGACACGTCCTCGAACACGGTCTTGTTGGCGGCGAGGCTGTCGCGCGACTGGTCGACGAGCGAGACCTTCGCGGTCTTGCCGATGACGACTTCGCCGCTGTCCGGCTGCTCGATGCCCGCGATCATGCGGAACAGCGTCGACTTACCGGCGCCGTTCGGGCCGATGATGCCGACGATCGCGCCCGGCGGCACGGTAAACGACAGGTTGTCGATCAGCAGGCGGTCGCCGAACGCTTTCGAGACGTTCTTGAACTCGATGACTTCGTTACCGAGGCGTTCCGCGACGGGGATGAAGATCTCCTGCGTCTCGTTGCGCTTCTGGTATTCGTATTCGGACAGTTCGTTGAAGCGGGCGAGACGCGCCTTCGACTTGGCCTGGCGTGCCTTCGGATTCTGGCGCGCCCATTCCAGTTCTTTCGCCAGCGCTTTCTGGCGCGCGGATTCCGTCGCTTCTTCCTGCTTCAGGCGGGCTTCCTTCTGCTCCAGCCAGGACGAGTAATTGCCCTTCCAGGGGATGCCGTGGCCGCGGTCCAGTTCCAGGATCCATTCGGCGGCGTTGTCGAGGAAGTAGCGGTCGTGGGTGATGCCGACGACGGTGCCGGGGAAGCGCAGCAGGAACTGCTCCAGCCATTCGACGGATTCGGCGTCCAGGTGGTTGGTCGGTTCATCGAGCAGCAGCATGTCGGGCTTGGACAGCAGCAGCTTGCACAGCGCCACGCGGCGCTTCTCGCCGCCGGACAGCACGCCGATCTTCGCATCCCACGGCGGCAGGCGCAGCGCGTCGGCGGCCATTTCCAGCTGCAGGTTCAGGTTGCCGCCGTCGGAGGCGGCGATGATCGATTCCAGGCGCTCCTGCTCCTTGGCCAGCGCGTCGAAATCGGCGTCTTCCTCGGCATACGCCGCGTACACGGCTTCCAGTTTCGCCTGTGCCTCGAACGCTTCGCCCAGGCCGCTTTCCACTTCCTGGCGCACGGTTTTTTCCGGATCGAGCTGCGGTTCCTGCGGCAGGTAGCCGATGTTCAGGCCCGGCATCGGGCGCGCTTCGCCCTGGATGTCGGTGTCGATGCCGGCCATGATCTTCAGCAGGGTCGATTTGCCCGAGCCGTTCAGGCCCAGCACGCCGATCTTCGCGCCCGGGAAGAACGACAGCGAAATGTCCTTCAGGATCTGACGTTTCGGTGGGACGATCTTGCCCACGCGGTTCATGGTGTAGACGTAATTGGCCATTAGTAATGTACTTCTATCTCGTAAAATAAGGACGACAGGATACTGTAAAACACCGGGGTCAGAGCCCGATTTCAGGAAATTGCCAGAATTCGGGCTCTGACCCCGGTTTGCGCCAGCTCAAGCCTCTTTGGCCACCCGCTGTGGGCGATTCAGCAAGCCTTCGGCCGCGAACAGGGCCAGTGCAAGCCAGATCAGCACGAAGCCGACGAGGCGGTCGGCAGTAAATGCTTCGTGGAACAGCCACACGCCCAGCAGGAATTGCAGGGTGGGCGACATGTATTGCAGCAAGCCGACGATCGACAGCGGGATTTTTCTCGCGCCCGCCGCGAACAGCAGCAGCGGGATCGCCGTGATCGGCCCGGCCGCGACGAGCAGCAGGCGCGTCGTGTTCGAGTCCGTGTTGATGAAGGTGTTCTGGCCGTGCACGCTGAGCCAGACGACGTAGGCGGCCGCGAGCGGGAACAGCACCATCGTCTCGAACGACAGGCCCTCCAGCGCGCCCAGCGCGGCCGTCTTGCGCAGCAGGCCGTAGCCGCCGAACGATACGGCCAGCGCCAGCGCGACCCAGGGCACGTTGCCGGCCTGCCACGTCAGCCAGGCGACGCCCAGCGCCGCCACGCCGATCGCCATCCATTGCGTGCGCCGCAGGCGTTCCTTCAGCAGTATCGAACCGAACATGATGTTGACGAGCGGATTGATGAAATAGCCGAGGCTGGCCTCGATGACGTGGCCGTTGTTCACGGCCCAAATGTAGATGAGCCAGTTGACGCTGAGCAGCAGGGCGGACGCGACGAAGCTGCCGAACACGCGCGGCTGGCGTACGAGGTTCAGCCAGGCCCACTGGCGGCGCAAGGCGAGCACGATCACGAGGAACAGCAGCGACCACAGCATGCGGTGCGCGAGGATCTGCAGCGGCGGCACTTCGTCGATGGCGTGGAAATACAGCGGAAACAGGCCCCAGCACAGGAAGGCGAGGGCGGCGGACAGGATGCCGGTGTTCATGGGGAGGCGTGATACGGGTGAATGGTCTGACATTATCCTTGAACGGACGCAGCCTTGCTGGCGGGCCCGCCGTGTGCGGCAACCGAGGCGTGCGCTCGGCCCGCTTCCATTGATGCAGACTTTGAGAAAATAGCGGCAGGGCAAAAGGACGCGCTCTTGTCTTTCCTTGTCAATTATTCTATTGTGCAACGCACCAGAACAACAAAACGGTGAAACCTTGACGGCAGAACATAAGAAAAGCAGCCTGGCAGGGCTGACGCTGGCGGCGGTCGGTATCGTCTACGGCGACATCGGCACCAGTCCGCTGTACACGCTCAAGACCATCTTCGATCCCGTCCACGGCCTGGCCCTGACCACGCCGAACCTGCTGGGCATCGTGTCCCTGATCTTCTGGGGCCTGACGATGATCGTCTCGCTCAAATACGTCACGCTGGTGCTGCGCGCGGACAACCGCGGCGAGGGCGGCATCATGGCCCTGATGGCGCTCGCGCTGAATTCCGTCACGCGCACGTCGCGCTGGCATTACGTGCTGATGGTGCTGGGCGTGTTCGGCGCCACCATGTTCTACGGCGACAGCGTGATCACGCCGGCGATCTCCGTGCTGGGCGCGATCGAAGGTCTCGAAGTGGCCACGCCCGGCCTGGAAAAATACGTCGTGCCGCTGACGATCGTCGTGCTGGTGGGGTTGTACAGCGTGCAGCGCCACGGCACGGCCGGCATCGGCCGCTGGTTCGGCCCCGTCATGGTCGTGTGGTTCGCCGCGCTGGCCGTGATGGGCGTCATCAATATCGTGCAGGCCCCCGTGATCCTGCACGCGCTGAATCCGCTGCATGCGTTCGAGTTCATGCTGCGCGAGCGCATGATCGCGTTCGTCGCGCTGGGCGCCGTCGTGCTGGCGTTCACCGGCGCCGAGGCGCTGTACGCGGACATGGGCCACTTCGGCAAGAAGCCGATCCGATTCGCGTGGTTCATGGTCGTGTTCCCCGCGCTCGCCGTGAACTACCTGGGCCAGGGCGGCCTGTTGATCACGCATCCGGAAGCGCTCGAGAACCCGTTTTTCCACCAGCTGGGCAGCTGGAGCGTGCTGCCGCTCGTGCTGCTGTCGACGATGGCGACCGTGATCGCGTCGCAGGCCACGATCTCCGGCACGTTCTCGATGACGCGCCAGGCCATCGCACTGGGCCTGCTGCCGCGCATGCGCGTGATGCACACGTCGGAAAGTGAGATCGGCCAGATCTACATCCCGGCCGTGAACTGGCTGCAGCTGATCGTCGTGCTGCTGGCGGTCGTCGGCTTCGGTTCGTCGGACAAGCTGGCCGGCGCCTACGGCATCGCGGTGACGGCCACCATGTTCGCGACGACGATCCTGACGTTCTTCGTGATCCGCTACCGCTGGCACCTGCCGCTGTGGCTGTGCTTCGGCGCCACCGGCTTCTTCATGGCGATGGACATCATGCTGTTTTCGGCCAGCACCCTGAAACTGCTGCACGGTGGCTGGTTCCCGCTGCTGCTCGGCGCGATCCTGCTGACGACGATGCTGACGTGGAAGCGCGGCCGCGAACTCGTGTTCGAGAACCTGGAAAAGCACGCGATCCCGCTCGACGACTTCCTGCAGTCGCTGTTCGTCGCGCCGCCCGACCGCGTGTCCGGCACCGCCATCTTCCTGCGCGGCGAAACCGACGGCGTGCCGCACGCGCTGCTGCACAACCTCCTGCACAACAAGGTGCTGCACGAGCGCGTCGTGTTCCTCACGGTGCGCATCCGCGAGGAGCCGTACGTGCCCGAGAGCGAGCAGGTCGAGGTCGTCCCGCTGGGCCACAACTGCTACCAGCTGAACGTGACCTACGGCTTCAAGGACGAAGCGGACATCCCGGACATCCTGCGCCTGTGCGCCGCCTGCGGCCTCGAATTCGAGATGATGGAGACGTCGTTCTTCATCGCGCGCCAGACCGTGATCTCGGTGCCGGGGCAGGGCATGATGCCGTGGAGGGAGCACCTGTACGTGGCGATGCAGCGCAACGCCCGCACGGCCGCGGATTATTATCAGATCCCGAGCAACCGCGTCATCGAACTTGGCACCCAGGTCGAAATCTGAGCGGATTACAAAGGCATACAAATCCCCCACAGACGCTTGCAGGGCAGGTTGGTAAGGTTCGGGTTTCCATCCGATAACCAACCTGTCCCGTAGGAGTCCCATGAAACTGTCCTTCCCACTGGCCGCCGCCTTCGCCGCCATCCTGAGCCTGTCCGCATGCGGCGGCGGTGGCGATTCGGGCAGCACCACCCCTCCCGTCGTCAACAATCCCGCCGCGCTGACCAAGACCGACATCGCGATCGGTACCGGTGCCGAAGCCGTCAACGGCGCGCGCGTGCAGGTCAACTACACGGGCTGGCTGTACAGCGCCGCCGCGGCCGACTTCAAGGGCGCCAAGTTCGACGCGTCGTTGCCCGGCAAGCCGTTCACCTTCGTCATCGGCGCCGTGAACACCAATGAATCCGTGATTCCCGGCTTCGGCCAGGGCGTGCAGGGCATGAAGGTCGGCGGCAAGCGCACGATCCTGATCCCGAGCAGCCTGGGTTACGGCGCGGGCGGCGTGCCGGGCGCTATCCCGGGCAACACTGGCCTCGTGTTCGAAGTCGAACTGGTAAAAGTCTGCGGCAGCGCGGCCTGCTGATTCATTCGCGCAGCGCGCTGGCGGGGCGGATCCGCATCGCCGCCAGCGCGTGGCGCAGGGTCGACACCAGCGCCACGACGCCCGCCACCAGCAGCGCGGCGGCGAGCGTCCAGCCGCCGATCGGCGCACGCTCGGTGAACCCGCCCAGCCAGCGCTGGATCGCCACCCACGCGAACGGTAATCCCAGCACTGCGCCGGCACCGACCAGCGCGGCGAACTCGCGCGCCACCAGTCTGGCGATCGCCGCGTGGCCGGCCCCATACAGCTTGCGCAGCACGATTTCCTTTTCGCGCCGGCGCACGCTGTACGCGGCCAGCACATAGATGCCGAAGGCGGCGATCGCCGTCGCGATCGCGCTGGCGGCCGCCAGCAGCTTGGCGAGACGCAGGTCGTCGGCATAGAAGATGTCGGACATCAGCGTAGCCACGCGCACGACGTCCAGCCCTTCGTTGGGGAAGTAACGCGGCCACAGGGCCAGGATCGCGCGCCTGACCGCATCGACGTCGCCGCTGCAGCGTACCGTGAATCCGCCCACGCGGTCGTTCAGGTAGAACACGCTGGGCTGCTGGCCGTCGCGCGCCGAACGCTGGCGCAGGTCCGGCGCCACGCCCACGACCTGTTTCGGCTTGCCGTCCATGTTGTCGGTCACCATCTGTCCAACCGCATCGCGCGGTGTGGGAAAGCCGAGCTGGCGCGCCGCCGCCGCATTGAGTACCACGCGGTCGTTGTCACTGGATTTGTCGAGCGCGGGCGAATACAGGCGGCCGGCCACGGGTTTGATGTCGTAGACGTCGAAGAAATCCGGACCGACGGCATACAGGTTGACGTCGGTGGCCGTGCCGCCGGCGCGGCGCAGGACCGCAATGTTGTGGCCGACGCTGAACGGCAGGTGCGAGACCGTCACGCCGGCCACGCCAGGCAGGCGCGCGACCGCGTCGCGCAGGGCGCGCGTGCGCGGATCGCGCATGTCGTTCGCGGCCGGGAACATCAACAGCGGTGCCGTATCGAAGCCGGGATCGAGTGTGCTGGCATAGCGCGTCTGCCACGCGACGGCGAGCGTGGTGGCGGTCAGGCCGATGGCGACGCCGAATTGCAGTGCCGTCAGCGCGCGCCGGATCCACACGCCGCGCGCGGTCTCGCCGGCGCCCCGCCCGGCCAGCGCGGCGGTGGCGCGTACGCGCAGCGCCGACCAGGTTGGGTAGGCGCCGGCCGCGAGGCCGAGCAACACGCCCAGCGCCAGGGTCGCCGCCACCGTGGCGGCATTGAACATCCCATCCAGCTTGCGCTGCACGAGGTCGGCAAAGACCGGCAGCAGCAGCCACGCCAGAAGCAGGCCGAGGACCGTCGCGATCAGGCAGACCAGCACCGACTCGGCCAGGAACTGGCGCGCAACGGCCTGCGCCGACGCGCCCAGCACCTTGCGCACGGCGATCTCGCGCTGGCGCGCCAGCGTCCGCACGGTGGCCAAATTGACATAGTTGGTCGCAGCCAGCAGCAGCACCAGCAGCGCGACGGCGGCCAGGCCGATCACACCCTGGCGGTTGCCGTGCACGGCGAGGATGTCGTTCAGGTCGGGCGCGAGGTACACGTCGGCGATCGGTTGCAGCCGGTAATCGATCAGGTCGCGGCCGCCCAGCGCCGCCACCTGCTGGGCGTAGCTGCGCCGCACGAGCGGCGAGGCGCGCAGGCCGCGCCGCAACGCGTCCAGTACCGCGCCGGCGTCGGCCCCCGGCAACAGCTTGAGGTAGACCCGGCCGGGCGAAAACCCCCAGGCACCGGTCGTGAAGTCGCGCTGGTCGGGCGGCATGATGACGCTGCCCGTGCCGGCCAGCGCCTCGTAAGGCATCGTGGTGGCGGCCGGCGGGCTGGCGACGACGGCCGCCACGACATAGGTCCGGCCGTCGCCCTGCAGCGTGCGCCCGACCGCGTCGACGCGCCCGAACACCTTCAGGGCGGTGTCCGCCGTCAGCGCCAGCGCCTCCGGCCGCGTGAGGGCCGCGTGCAGGTCACCGGCCAGCACGCGCGGCGCGAAGATTTTCTCGAAGTCGGGATCGACCAGCGCGACGCCGAAGGCAAGCGCCCGGCCGCCCACGCGCACGTTGACGCCGCGGTCGAGGAAGGCGGTGGCGAGTACCGGCTGGCCGCTGGCCAGCGCCGCGTCGCGCGCGGGGAGGCTGGCGGTGCTGCCCCAGCCGGTGCCGAGCAGGGCCAGGTTCCATCGTTCCTGCAACTGGAACACGCGCTCGCGTTCGGGCACGTGCTCGTCGTACGAAAACGAGTGGCGCACGTAGCCGAGCAGCAAAAAACACACGGCGATACCGACCGCGAGGCCGAGCACCACCACCGCGGAATAGGCCGGCTCCTTGACGAGCAGGCGCCAGCCGATGCGGAAATCGCGCAAATTCATCGTGGCCTCCTCATGCCGCCAGCAGCGCGTCGACGACGATGCGGCCGTCGAGCAGGCGCAGCGTGCGCGACGCCTGCGCCGCGTGCGCCGGCGAGTGCGTGACCATCACGACCGTCGTGCCCTCGGCGTTGATGTTCCGTAGGAGGCGCATGACGTCGTCGCCGTGCGCGGTGTCGAGGTTGCCGGTCGGTTCGTCCGCCAGCAGCATGGCCGGCCCGGCCACGAGGGCGCGCGCGATCGCCACGCGCTGCTGCTGGCCGCCCGACAACTGCGACGGCCGGTGCCCGGCGCGGTGCGCCACGCCCAGCCGGTCGAGCATGTCGCGCACGCGCCGCCGGCGTTCGGCCGCGGGCGTGCCCGTGTATTCGAGCGCGAGTTCGACGTTCTCGAATACGGTCAATTCCTCGATCAGGTTGAAGCTCTGGAAAATGAACCCGATCTTCCCGCGCCGCAGCGCATTCAGCTTCGTCTCGCTCCAGCCGGCCACGTTGCGGCCCTCGAACCAGTATTCTCCGGACGTCGGCACGTCGAGCAGCCCGAGGACGGACAGCAGCGTGGACTTGCCGCAGCCGGACGGCCCCGTGATGGCCACGTATTCGCCGGCGGCGATCTCGAGGTCGATGCGGTCGAGGGCCGTGGTGCGGACTTCGCCCGCCGTGTGGATCTTGCTGACGCCTGATAGTCGGAGCATGTCGTTCTTTCGTGGTTGATGTGATGTTGGAGGGTGCGGGTCACTTCGTCAATTCCAGCCGCCCGGCCTTGCCGAACGACGTGTAGCCGGACACGATGACGTCCTCGCCGGCGGCCAGTCCGGACAGGACTTCCACCTGCGTGTCGTTGCGGCGCCCCAGGCGCACGGTGCGCCGTTCGGCATGGCGGCCGTCCGGCGCCGCCACGAACACCCAGGCGCCGCCGCCGTCGCCGGCGTAAGTGCCTTGGGGCAGCAGCAGGGCCCGGGCCGGCTCGCCCAGCGTCAGCCGCGCATCCAGGCCCTGGCCGGGACTGATCACGGGCGGCTGCGCGCCCGTAAACACCATCTCGACGGTGAAGCGGCCGTCCTTGACCTGCGGGTAGATCGTGGCGACGCGCAGCGGATACCTGGCGCCGTCCTGGACCACGAGGCCCGGGCGTCCGGTCGTGACGCGGCTGAGATAGAACTCGTCGACCTGTGCCACGAGCTTGAAGCGCTGCGGATCGTCGATGCGGCCGATGCGCTGGTCGGGGCGCACCGTTTCGCCGACGAGCAGGCGGAAATCGGTCAGCACGCCGGCGGCCGGCGCGCGCACGGCCAGCGCGTCGACGGTCGCGTTCACGAGCTTCAGGCCCGCCTGCAGGCCCGCGATCACGCCTTCGATCTGCTGCAGCACGCGACCGCGCACCTGTTCCTCGGCGGCGCTGCTGGCCCGCTCGTCGTCCAGCAGGCGGCGCTGCTGCGCGAGCTTGTCGGCGGCATCCTCCAGCGCGGCCGTGGACAGGAAGCCGCGCGCGGCCAGGCTGGCGTTGCGCGCATGCTGCTTGCGCGCCTGCTCCAGCGCGAATTCCAGGTCCGCCAGGCGGCGCTGGTGGTCGGTGCGGCTGGCTTCCTGCGCCACGCGCAGGGTCGCGAGGTTCGAGATCTGCTGCGCGTACTCGGTCTGGCGCGCCAGCAGTTCCAGGTTGCGCTGCGGGTTCGACAGGCGGAACAGCAAATCGCCTTTCGCCACGTGCTGGCCGTCGTGCGCGATCACTTCCTCGACGCGGCCGGATTCGACCGAGTCGAGCACGATGGCGCTGAATGGTTCGGCACTGGCGCGCACGACGATCTCGTCGCGGAAGACGCCCGGCGCGACGCGGGCGATGCGCACGTCGCGCGCTGCCACCTGCAGCCCGTGCGGCAAGGCCTGCCACGCGCCGAAGGCGGCCAGAGAGAGGGCGGCCAGCAGCGCGCCGGCGCGCAGAACGAAACGGCCGCGCCGGACCGGAACGCGCACGTCCATGGCGGCGCCCGTGACGAGGTGGGGAGATGGATGGGTCATGCCGGCATTGTTTGCAAGCCCCGTGCCACGACCGTTTTGCTCCTGCCGAAAGGGGTTTTGTCGCGCGACTGTCCGGATCCGGACAGGTACCCCTGTGCGCTTCCGGACAGGTGACCGCCGGGCAGTACAACGCCCCGATGCGCGCTGCTAGAATGGCCCGATGGTTGAATCCCGCACCCGCCTCCTGATCCTCGACGACGACCGCGATGTCGCCTGCGCCGCGCAGATGCTGCTGCGCCGCCGCCATGGCGCGGTCGCCACGCTCGACGACCCGGCGCGGCTGGAGGCGCTGCTGGCGGACGGCGTGCCGGACGTCGTCCTGCTCGACCTGAATTTCACGCCGGGCCGCGTCGACGGCGCCGAGGGGCTCGCGGTGCTCGACCGCCTGCGCACGCTGACGCGGCCGCCCGCCGTGATCGCGCTGACCGCATATGCCGACGTGCCGCTCGCGGTCGAAGCGCTGAAGCGCGGCGCCGTCGACTTCATCACCAAGCCCTGGGACAACGCGCGCCTCGCCGCCGCCGTCGATGCCGCGCTGGCGCGCCGCGCGGCCGCGAACGTGCCCGGCGCGTCGGCCCTGATGGGAGACTCCGCGCCGATGCGCGAGGTGAAGGCGATGATCGCCGGTGTCGCGCCCACCGAAGCGAACGTGATGGTGCTGGGCGAGAACGGCGTCGGCAAGGAGCTCGTCGCGCGCGCCCTCCACCAGGCGTCGCGCCGCGCCGCCGGGACGTTCCTCGCCGTGGACATGGGCGCGCTGCCCGAGGCGACGTGCGAGAGCGAGTTGTTCGGCCACCGCAAGGGCGCGTTCACCGACGCGAAGAGCGACCGCGCCGGCCGCTTCCAGGCCGCGCGCGGCGGCACGCTGTTCCTCGACGAGATCGGCAACATGCCGCTGCCCGCGCAGGCCAGGCTGCTGACGGCGCTCGAGCGGCGCGAGGTGACGCCGATCGGCGCCGACCGCCCCGAACCGGTCGACGTGCGCATCGTCAGCGCAACCAACCTGGCGGAAGACCGCCTGTTCGATCCGGCCGTGTTCCGCGCCGACCTGCTGTTCCGCCTGAACACCATCGTGATCCGCGTGCCGCCCCTGCGCGCCCGGCGCGACGACATTCCCGCGCTGCTGCACCACTACCTGTCGCTGTACGAGGGCCAGTACCAGCGGCCCGTGCGCGAGCTGGCGCCGGCCGCGCTGGACCGCCTGTGCGCGTGGGACTGGCCCGGCAACGTGCGCGCGCTGCGCCACGCGTGCGAGCGCGCCGTGATCCTGGGTGGCGGCGCCGACTACCGCTACGAGGATTTCGGCCTCGCGCCGGCCGCGCCGCCTGCGCCCGTCCAGGTGGAGAAGGCTCAGGACTTCAGGCTGGGCGCACTGGAACGCGACACCATCGCCGCCGCGCTGGACAAGGCCAGGGGCAACATCAGCCTCGCCGCGCGCATGCTGGGCGTCAGCCGCGCCGCGTTGTACCGCAAGCTGGGCAAGCATGGCATCTGAAGCGCGCGCGAAGATGGCCGCGCTGCTGGCGGCGGCCGGCCTCGCGGCGCTGGCGTTCGGCGCCGGCCGCGCGGGCGATGCGCCGCGTGTCCTCGTGCTGTGCGGCCTGGCGGCCGTGGTCGCGGTGCTGGTCCTGTGGCGCAGCCTGGCCGCGCTGGCCGCGCTGCGCCGGCAGCCCGCGCCTGAACCGCGCCCCGTGATGAACGTCGAGCAGCAAAGCCTCGTCGACAACGCGCTGGCCCTGGAAGCGCGCCTGGAACACGCGCCGGTCGCGCTGTTCGGCATCGACGGGGACGAGCACGTGCAGCCGCTGAACGCGAACGCGCGCAAGCTGGTCGCGCCGGGCCGCGCCACCGATGGCGCCGCCCTGTACCGCCAGCTGGCGCGGCAACCGCACGGCGACCGCACCTTGCTGCAGTTCGAGACCGAGCGCGGCACCGAACGCGCGCTGGCGACGGTGTCGATGCTGACCCTGCATGGCCGTCCGCAGCGTCTCGCCGCGCTGATGCCGGTCGAAAGCGAACTGGAAGCCGAAGCCTTGAACGCCTGGCGCCGGCTGGTGCACGTGCTCACGCACGAGATCATGAATTCGCTGACGCCGGTGGCGTCGCTGTCGCGCACGGCGCGCGACCTGGTCGAGGAAGCACGGCCCGCGCTGCTGCCCGACGTGGCGGCGGACCTCGGCACGGCGCTCGACGCCATCGGCCGCCGCGCCGACAGCCTGGCCGGTTTCGTCGCCAGCTACCGCAGCCTGTCCAACGTGCCGGATGCGCGGCCCGAGCGGGTGCCGCTGGCCGCCCTGTTCGCGCGGCTCGATGCGCTGGTGGGGCCGGCCTGGCGGGAGCGCGGCGGCGACGTCGCGTTCTCGGTGGAGCCGGCGTCGCTGGAACTGATGGCCGACCCGGGCCAGCTCGAGCAGGCGCTGATCAACCTGCTCAAGAACGCGTTCGAGGCGACGGGTGCGGGCGGCCGCGCGCGCGTTGCCGCCCGCCTGGTGCGCGGCGCGCGCCTGCGCATCGAGGTCGACGACGACGGTCCCGGCGTGCCGGACGCGCTGGCCGCGCACATCTTCACGCCCTTCTTCACGACGCGCAAACAGGGCGGCGGCATTGGTCTCGCGATGGTGCGTCAATTGGTACATGGCAATGGCGGCACGGTACGTTACGCGCGCCCGGTGAGCCGCGGCGCGCGCTTCGTCATCACGTTCTGAACGCGTTCCGCGCACGACTGATCTGGCTCAGTTCCGCGCGGCGCGTCGGGCCGTATCGTTGGCACGCCTGAATGTCATCCGGAGCCTGCCATGTCGATACGCCGTTGCCTGTTCGCCCTGTTGTTGCCGTTCTTCGCCAGCGCGCACGCGTGGGCCGATCCGCTCTATACATTTGATTTCCTGCCGGCGGGTTTCGCGCCGTCCGCGCTCAACAACGCCGGCCAGATCGTCGGTACGTCCGGCGGTGCGGCCGCCATCCTGTCCGGCGGGACCGTCACGAGCCTGGGCAGCGTGCTGCCAGACAGCTACGGTCTTGCGATCAATAACCATGGCGACATCGCCGGGTCACGCAATAGCCCGTACAACGGCAGCGCGTTCGCGTATGTGGGCGGCAGCGTGGTGCCGGTGGCCGCGAGCCTGCCCGACATGTACGCGTATTCGAACGCGAGAGGCATCAACGACGCCGGCATGGTCGCGGGCAATGCCCAGCCCTACATCGGCGAGGCACAGCGCGGTTTCCTGTATGACAGCGGGGGCGTCCACCTGATCGGCACGTTCGGTGGCGACTGGAGCTATGCCGCGGCCATCAACGCGTCCGGCACGGTGGCCGGTACGGCCACGCTTCCCTCCAGCACGTTCGACCCGGACCGCCACGCCTATCTCTACCAGGGCGGCATGATGCTCGACCTCGGCACGCTGGGCGGCATGCGCAGCGAAGCCTACGACGTCAACGACGCCGGGCTCGCGGTGGGCTGGTCGGAAACGGACGTCGTCCTGGACAACGGCGCGCTGACGCGGCCCTTCGCGTACCGTGACGGACACATGGTCGACCTCGGTTCGCTGGGCGGCGACTGGGGCTATGCGCGGGCGCTGAACAATGCGGGCGTCATCGTCGGCGCGTCGGACCTCATCACGGACGCCGGCTGGGGCTACCACGCCTTCATCTATCTCGACGGGCACATGGTCGACCTGAACACGCTCGTGACGGGCGCGAACGGCTGGGAGATCATCGACGCCACCGACATCAACGACGCGGGCCAGATCCTGGGCCGTGCCTGCCGCCTCGGCACGTGCGCGGACGTGCGCCTGGACCTCGTGTCGGCCGTGCCCGAGCCGGCCACCTGGGCAATGCTGGTCGCCGGGCTCGGCCTGCTGGCCTGGCGCGCGCGCCGGCGCCGCGTGAAGCCGGCGCTGATGCTCGGCGTATCCCTGGCAGTGGCGGCACCGGCCGTGCTGGCCGACCCGCTCTATACCGCGACCTTCCTGCCCGAAAACTTCACGGCCTACGGCATCGGCAACGACGGCAGCGTCGTCGGCAGCGGCATCAATCCCGACAACCAGCAACGCGCCTTCGTGTGGCAGGACGGCACGACGACGTTCCTGCCGACGCTGGGCGGCCAGTTCGCCTGGGCGACCGCCACCAACGGCGGCGCCGTGGTCGGCGCCTCGCTGTCCGGCGACTTTACGCGCGGCTTCATCTACCGCAACGGCGACATTCGGAGCACCGGCACGCTGTACGGCGGCGAGAGCATCGCGTACGGCATCAACGCCGCGGGCCAGGTCGTCGGCGATTCCACGGATGCGTCCGGCAACAGCCGCGCGTTCCTGTACAGCGGCGGCACGCTGACCGACATCGGCACGCTGGGCGGGGCGGATGCGCGGGCGCGGGGTATCAACGGCGCGGGCATGATCGTCGGCGGCTCCCAGCCGGGCCCGGGATTCCCGGACGACGGCGCCCACGCATTCCTGTACCACGACGGCACCATGCAGGACCTCGGCACGCTGGGCGGCGGCTTCAGCTGGGCCGAGGCGGTGAACGATGCCGGCCAGGTGGCGGGCTACAGCCTCATCGGCGCCGCGGCCGTCTGGCATCCGTTCCTGTACAGCGACGGCGTGATGCACGACCTCGGTTCCTTCGGCGGCGACTTCGGCGAAGCCCACGCCATCAACGCGGCCGGCATGGTGGTCGGTTATTCCAGCTTCGTCGGGGATGGTTTCTCGCACGCGTTCGTGTATGCCGACGGCAGCCTGGTCGACCTGAACAACGTGACGGACGGCCTCGGCATCCAGGTGCTGACGGACGCCGTCGGCATCAACGACGCCGGCCAGATCGTGGCCAACAGCTGCAACGACTTCGGGTATTGCGCGCCGGTCCTGCTCTCGCCCGTGCCGGAGCCGGCAGCGGCGTTTTTGCTGCTTGCAGGCATCCCGGTGCTGTTGTGGCGCCGTAAAAATTGAGGAACTGCTATGCTGGGTCCGGACCCGGAGGATAGCAATGACCACGACGGATACAGCAGACCCGCATGCCATCGAACATCTCACATCGCGCCAGCGCGTGTTCGCCATCGTCGGCGCGTCGTCCGGCAACCTGGTGGAGTGGTTCGACTTCTACATCTATTCGTTCTGCGCCCTGTATTTCTCGTCCGCCTTCTTCCCGAAAGGAAATCCGACGACCCAGCTGCTGAACACGGCCGGCATCTTCGCGGCGGGCTTCCTGATGCGCCCGATCGGCGGCTGGCTGTTCGGCCGCATCGCCGACCGCTACGGCCGGCGCAACGCGATGATGATTTCCGTGCTCATGATGTGCGGCGGCTCGCTGATGATCGCCGCGCTGCCGACCTATGCCAGCATCGGCACGGCGGCGCCCATGCTGCTGCTGGTGGCGCGCCTGTTCCAGGGCCTGTCCGTGGGTGGAGAGTATGGCACCAGCGCCACCTACATGAGCGAGGTGGCGGAGCCGGGGCGCAAGGGATTCTTCGCGTCGTTCCAGTACGTGACCCTGATCGGCGGCCAGCTCGCGGCGCTGCTCGTGCTGGGCATCCTGCAATTGCTGCTCACGCATGACGAACTGAAGGCCTGGGGCTGGCGCATCCCGTTCGTCGTCGGTGCCTGCGCCGCCCTCGTGTCGCTGTACCTGCGCCGTTCGCTGCACGAGACCACCACCGCCAGCGAGCGCAAGAGCGAGGCCGCGGGCAGCGTCGCATCGCTGCTGAAGCACCACCGGCGCGCGTTCGTCACGGTGCTGGGCTTTACGGCGGGCGGCTCGCTGATCTTCTACGCGTTCACGACGTACATGCAGAAATACCTCGTCAACACGGCCGGCATGAGCACGGAGACGGCCAGCCGCATCATGACCGTCTGCCTGCTGGTCTACATGCTGCTGCAGCCGGCGTTCGGCGCGCTGTCCGACCGCATCGGCCGGCGCACCTCGATGATCGCCTTCGGCGCGCTCGCCGCCGTGTTCACGACGCCGATCATGATGGCATTGCGTAACGTCTCGAGCCCGCTGACTGCCGGCGCGCTGATCGTGTGCGCGCTGGCGATCATCAGCCTGTACACGTCGATCGGTGGCCTGATCAAGGCCGAGATGTTCCCCGTCGAAGTGCGCGCGCTGGGCGTGGGCCTGTCGTATGCGGTCGCCAACGCGATCTTCGGCGGCTCGGCGGAATACGTGGCCCTGTGGTTCAAGCAGGCTGGCCACGAGCCGTATTTCTACTGGTACGTGAGCGTCATGTGCGCGCTGGCCTGCCTCGTCGCGATCCGCATGCCGGATCCGACGAAATCCGGCCTGCTCAAATGATGGAAGCGGGGCGCACCATGTCGATGTGCATGATGCCGTCCTCGTCGTACGGCGCGGACACCGTGACGAAGCCGAAGCTCCCATAGAACGCTTCCAGGTGGGCCTGCGCGCCGATGCGGATCGCGTGGCCGGGATGCAGCCGTTCCGCGCACGCGATGCCTTGCGCGACCAGTTCGCGGCCCAGGCCCGTGCCGCGCGTGGACGGGCTGGTGACGACGCGGCCCAGCGACATCTCCTCGTATTTCGCGCCCGGCGCCAGGCAGCGCAGGGTGGCGGCCAGTTCGCGCCTGCCGTCGAGGGTGCGCCAGCCGAGCAGGTGATGCGCGCCCGGATCGAGGCCGTCGATGTCCGGGTACAGGCACGCCTGCTCGAGCACGAACACCTGCTGGCGCAGTGCCAGCATCTCGTACAGTTCGGCCGCCGTCAGGTGGGCGAAACCGCTCCACTGCCATTCGATCATTGTCGTTTCCTTGTCAGGCCGCTGTCTCGAAACCTTCGAGCACGTTGACCACGTTGATGCCGAGTTCGGGCACGACCGAGCCGCCTTCGAACACGAAGACGGTCGGCAGGCCAAGAAAGCCGATGCGCTCGCCGATGCGCAGGAAGTCGCCGCTGGCGAGGCCGAAGTGCGAGCGCGGGTCGCCGCTGAAACCGTCGACGCCCAGCGAGACGACGAGCGCCTGCGGAGAAAAGCCCGCCATCCTGACGCAGGCCGTTTCCAGCGCGAGGAACCACTGCGCTGCCGCCGTTCCGCGCGGCAGCGGCACGTTCAGGTTGAAGCCGAGGCCTGCGCCGGCGCCCGTCTCGTCGGGGTGGCCCGCATAGTACGGGTAGTCCGTGCGCGGGTCGGCGTGGATCGACGCGACCAGCACGTCCTTGCGGCGATAAAAGATGTCCTGCGTGCCGTTGCCATGGTGGTAGTCGAGGTCGAGGATGGCCACGCGCTGCAGGCCGTCGTCGAGCAGGTGCTGGGCCGCCAGCGCGGCATTGTTCAGGAAGCAGAAGCCGCCGCAGTAGTCGGCGCCGGCGTGATGGCCGGGCGGCCGCGTGAGCGCGAACGTGCTCCGCTCGCCCAGGCGCAGCGCGTGCGCCGCATTGATCGCGCAGTCGGCGCCCGTCTTCGCGGCGGTCCATGTGCCGGCCGCCAGCGGCGTCGTACTGTCGAACGCGTACAGGCCGAGACGGCCCGTGAAACTGTCCGGTTCGACGTCGCGGCGCATGCCTTGCCCTGGCCACACGGAGGGGACGAGATCGCGCTCGGCGTTGCGCGGGTCGAGTGAAAGCCATTCGTTCCACGCGCTGCGCAGGAAGTGCAGGTAGCGGGGCGTGTGGATGCGTTCCAGCGACGTCAGGGGCACGCCATGCGGGGTGACGATGCGGCCCAGGCCGCGCCGCGTGAACTCGTTCGCCACGACGTCGATGCGCTGGGGCGGTTCCGATGCGGGGGCGTGCTGGGCGTGGTGTTCGTTGAAAAAGGTGAGCAAGAAGAGCCCCGATTCAGCGTGAGACGTCGTTCCCGCGCAGGCGGGAACCCAAGTTCTGCTTGCGTTACCGTAACGCGTGCAAATTGGGCCCCCGCCTGCGCGGGGGCGACGTGCATGCGTAAATGTCCAAGCTCGCGTGTTAGCTGTTACGGCACAGTGTACTACTGTTATACGCCGCCACGAAGTCGTCGAAGGAGCCGGTATCCGTCGCCTCGATCTGCGCCTGCTCGGCCAGCGATGCCCGCGCCATCTCGTCGAACAGGCCCGTCTCGGCCGGCATCAGCGGTTCGGTGCGGAACGCCTCGGCGTGTAGTTCGCTCTGGCGCAGGCCGAACTGCGCGAACGAGCCGAGCGCGCGCACTTCCTGCAGCACGCGCGCGGACGGGGTCTTTTCCGGATCCGCGACCTTGGCCTTCTGCGCGTTCAGCGCGTCCATGTGCGCGCCCTTGTAATTGTGCTCGTGGTCCAGCAGTTCCGCGATGGGGCGGATGCGTTCCAGCAGCTCTTCCGCCCAATCCTTCAGCAGCACTTCGTGGTCGTTGCGTGTGAGCGTGAGGCCCGGACGGCGGCCTTCCTTCACGGTGCGCGCGAAGTTGCGCGCGTGGACCTGGCCTTCCATCGCGTTGATCATCGGGCTTTCTTCGAGGGCGCAGAACAGCAGGAAGGCGTCGAGGAAGCGCCCGGTCTCGAGTGCGATGCCGACCGGTTCGAACGGGTCGACGTCCAGGCAGCGCACCTCGATGTATTGCACGCCGCGCGCGCACAGCGCCTGCACCGGGCGCTCGCCCGTGCGGATCACGCGCTTCGGGCGGATCGTCGAATAGTATTCGTTCTCGATCTGCAGGATGTTGGTCGACAGCTGGACCCATTCGCCATCCTTCTTCGTGCCGATCTCCGCGTAGGGCGGATACGGACGCTTGACGGCGTCCATCAGCGAGGTGACGTAGCTTTCCAGGCTGTTCTCGTGCGGGCGCAGGCCGGATTGCGCGTCGTTCTGGTAACCCAGGTCGCTCATGCGCAGGCTCGTCGCGTACGGCAGGAACAAGGTGTCGTCCGACAGCGTCTCGAGATTGTGTTCGCGGCCGCGCAGGAAGCCCTTCGACAGGGTCGGCGAGGCGCCGAACAGGTACATCAGCAGCCAGCTGTAGCGGCGGAAGTTGCGGATGGTCGAGATATAGCTTTCGGACTGGAAGTCGCGCAGCGCGTTGCGGCGTTCTTCCGTGATGCCCTCGTGTTCCGCCAGCAGCTGCCACAGTTCTTCCGGCAGCGAATAGTTGTAGTGGATGCCCGCGATGCATTGCATGGCCTTGCCGTAGCGCAGGGCCAGGCCGCGGCGGTACACGTGCTTGAGCATGCCGATGTTCGACTTGCCGTACCAGGCGATCTCGATGTCTTCCTCGGCCGGCAGCTCGCACGGCATCGACTGGCTCCACAGCAGTTCGCCGTCCAGCTTGGAATAGGCGTAGCGGTGGATCGCGTCCAGGCGGTGCAGGGCCAGGCCGATGTCGTGTTCGGCCGGTGTGATGAATTCGAGCAGCGCTTCCGCGTAATCCGTCGTGATCTGCGGATGGGTCAGGGCCGAGCCGAGTTTTACCGGATGCGCAGTCCTTGCCAGGTGGCCCTGGCCGTCGACGCGCAGCGTCTCGCGTTCGATGCCGCGCAGGCCTTGCAGGAGCAGGCCGCGGTGGGCATCGTCGTCCAGCAGGGCCAGGCGGCGGGTCAGTTGGTTCGACACGAGGATTCCTTTCTTATACTGCCATGAGACGCAGAGAGTAACCGAAATCGGCCAACCGCGCCGGTCAGCCCTCAATATGACATTTTAGTTAATTCACCAGGTCAGGTTCCGGGACATTCTGCGCCGCGATCCAGCGGTCGATGCGCTTCTCCAGCACGTCCAGCGGCACGGCGCCGTCGTCCAGCACGGCGTCGTGGAAGGCGCGGACGTCGAAGCGCGGGCCCAGCGCCGCCTGCGCCCGCGCGCGCAGCGCGGCGATGCGCAACTGGCCGATTTTATACGCCAGCGCCTGGCCCGGCTGGGCGATCATGCGGTCGACTTCGACCTCGTTGTCGGACGGCGGATTGGCCGTGTTCGCGTTCAGCCAGTCGACGGCCTGCTGGCGCGGCCAGCCCAGCGCGTGGATGCCCGTGTCGACGACGAGCCGCGCGGCGCGCAGTTGCTCGTCGGCCAGGCGGCCGAATTGCGAGAACGGATCGCGCATCAGGCCCAGTACCGGCCCCAAGCCCTCGGCATACAGCGCCCAGCCCTCGCCGAACGCGGGATACCAGGCGTGGCGGCGGAATGCCGGCAGGCCGTCGATGGCGTGGGCGCGCGCGACCTGCAGGTGGTGGCCGGGGATGCCCTCGTGCAGGGCGAGCGTCTCGACTTCCCATAGCGGCCGCGTGTCCAGGCGGCTCGTGTTGACGGCGAGGGCCGCGACCCGGTCCAGCGTGCCCGCTTCGTAATACGCGCCGCCCTGCGTGTCGGCCCCCGCCTGCTGCACCGGTTTGACGGCCAGTTCTTCCTGCGGGATCGTGCCGAACTGCGTGGATAACTGGGCCTGAACGCGCGCGATGGTGCGGCGGTAGCGGTCCAGCAGCGCGTCGGCACTGGTCGGGAACAGGCGCGGATCGCTGCGCACGAACGCGACGAATTGCGGATAACTCCCCTTGAAGCCCGTGCGCGCGGCCGTCGCTTCCATCTCGGCGCGCAGGCGTGCCACTTCCTTGATACCCAGCGCGTGGATCTCGGCCGGCGCCAGCGTGGTGGTGGTCGCCGTCTTCACGAGATACGCGTACCACGCCGCGCCGCCGGGCAGGCCGGATGCGCCGATGGTCGTGCGCGCGGCCGGCAGGTAGTCGGTGCGCACGAAGTCTTCCAGCTTTTGCAGCGCGCTCGCCGCCGTGCGCAGGGCGGCCGCGCCGTCCGCCGCGAGTTGCACGCGCGTCTCCTCGGCGATGGTCGCGGGCAGGCGCTGGAACGGCGCGCCGAGGGCGCCATCCTGCACGTGCTCGCGCATGGCCCGCAACTGCGCGGGCAGGCCGGCCATGATGGACTTCGGTGCCGTCCAGCCGGTGCGCATCCCCTCGCGCATCTGCTCGATGATGCCGTCGACGTGGCGCGGCAGGGCATTCAGGCGCGCGATGTAGTTGCGGTAGTCGTCTTCCGTCACGAACGGCATCTGCGCGACCAGTTGCGGGAAGCGGATCTGCAGGCCGTCCTGCGCGCTGACCGGCTGCGGGTCGAACCCGACGAATGCGGCGCGCGCGAGGATGCGTTCCTGGTCGCCCGTGAACAGGTCCCATGAGAGGCGGTCCTGGCCGGCCAGCTGCGCGCGGTCGATCTCGCGCGCGAGGTCGAGCATGCGGCGCGCGTGCTCGATGGTGGCCGTCTGCTCCGCGAGCGAGGTGTCGGCCAGCAGCGCGTCGTAGCGGTGGTCGCCGACGCTCGTGGCGAATTCGGGCCGGTGCTTGAGGCGCCATTGCCAGTCGCGCTCGAACAGCGCTTGCGCCGGATCGGCGGCATCCGCCGCGAACGCAACGAGGGGGCCCAGCAGGATGAGGGTCGCGAACAGTCGACGCATCGAGTTGGCTTCCGGATGGTGGACCCGAAATTGTAACAAACGGGGCGTCCGGAGCGCGCCGGGGAGACGTTCAGCCGAACCGGCCGCCGCTCACGCGCTCGATCCCGGCCAGGTCCCGCCAGCTCTGCACATCCGTGAAACCGGTGTCCGCCAGCAGCGCGCGCACGGCGGCCGCCTGGTCATAGCCGTGCTCGAGCAGCAGCCAGCCGCCCGGCGCGAGGTGGCGCGGGCTGCCCTGGATGATGATGCGCAGCGCGGCCAAGCCGTCGGCATGGTCCGTCAGCGCGCCGACCGGTTCGAAGCGCAGATCGCCCTGGACCAGGTGCTCGTCGCCGGCCGCGATATAGGGCGGGTTGGAGGCGATGACGTCGAAGGTGTCCCCGGCGGCGAGCGCGTCGAACCAGCTGCTCTCGAGGAAGCGCACGCGCGCGCCGTTGGCGGCCGCATTCGCCTGGGCGACGGCCAATGCGTCCGGGCTGACGTCCAGCGCGGTGACGTCGGCATCCGGCCGCGTGTGCGCGACGGCGACGGCGATCGCGCCGCTTCCGGTCCCCATGTCGAGCAGGCGCGGTGCGTTGTCCGGCAGGCGCTCGAGTGACAGGTCGACGAGCAGTTCCGTGTCCGGGCGGGGAATCAGCACGGCGGGGCCGACCCGAAACGCCAGGCCGAAGAATTCGCGCCGGCCGACGATGTAGGCGATCGGTTCGCCGCGCAGCCGGCGCGCCACGAGATCGTCCAGGCGGGACGCTTCGTCCGGCGTGAGGGCGCGGTCGCCCTGCGTGATCAACTGGACGCGCGACAGACCCGTCGCCTCGCACAGGAGGATGCGGTTTTCCAGCGGGTCGAGCGGCAGGCCTGCCTGCACGGCCGCGATGGTGGCGCCGGGCTGGATCGTCATCAGCGCGCGCGCCGCACCAGCACCCAGACGAGGGCCAGCGTGAGGATCGTGAACCACACGGCCGACCACTGCGGCACGTTCAGGCCGAACACGGTCTCCTGCGCCGCTTCGCACAGGCCGTCCGCCCGGAACAGGCCGGGCAGCAGGGTCGCGGTCGGGATCTTGTTGAGCGTCGTCTGCATCGGATCGATGCCGCACGAAAAGCCCGGGTGGGCCAGCACGTACAGATGCTTGCCGACATAGCCGAGGCCGCCCAGCGCGCACAGCAGTGCAAGCCCGGCGCCGGCCTTGATCTTGTTGGCGAAGGCCCCGATCAGGCTGAAGACCGCGATGCCGAGGTACAGGTAGCGCTGGATCACGCACAGCGGGCAGGGCAGCAGGCCCTTCACGTGCTGGAGATACAGGGCCGCGCCGATCAGGGCGATGCTGACGGCGGCGATGGCGAGCAGGAGATTGCGGGACGAGGACATGGGCTTCCTGGTTGAAGTCGAAAAGGATATTTTCAGTCTAGCAACTTATACCGGTCTTAACACCGGGGTCAGAGCCCGATTTTTGGAAATTTCCCAAAAACGGGCTCTGACCCCGGTTTGTTGACCCCGGTTTGTTGTTAATCAATCCCCCAGCGCCGCCAGTTGTTCGGCCTGGTGCTCGGCCGACAGGGCGTTCGTCAGTTCGGCCAGGTCGCCGTCCATGATCATGTCCAGTTTATAGAGCGTCAGGTTGATGCGGTGGTCGGTCAGGCGGCCCTGCGGGAAGTTGTAGGTGCGGATACGCTCGCTGCGGTCGCCCGAGCCGATCAGGCTTTTACGGGTTGCCGCTTCTTTGCTCTGCTGCTCGCGCAATTGCACGTCCTTGATGCGCGCGGCGAGGACTTTCATTGCCTGCGCCTTGTTCTTGTGCTGGCTGCGGTCGTCCTGGCATTCGACGACGATGCCGGTCGGCAGGTGCGTCAGGCGGACGGCGGAATCCGTCTTGTTGATGTGCTGGCCGCCGGCGCCCGAAGCGCGGTAGGTGTCGATGCGCAAGTCGGCCGGATTGATCTGCACGTCCTCCACTTCGTCCGCCTCCGGCATCACGGCGACGGTGCAGGCGGAGGTGTGGATGCGGCCCTGCGTCTCCGTCGCCGGTACGCGCTGCACGCGGTGGCCGCCGGACTCGAATTTCAGTTTCGAGTAGGCGCCCTGGCCGACGATGCGCACGATGACTTCGCGGTAGCCGCCCAGGTCGGACGGCGATTCCGACACCATCTCCACCTGCCAGCGGTTGCGCTCCGCGTAGCGCGTGTACATGCGCAGCAGGTCGCCCGCGAACAGCGCGGATTCGTCGCCGCCCGTGCCGGCGCGGATCTCGAGGAAGATGTTGCGCTCGTCGTTCTCGTCCTTCGGCAGCAGCATCTTCTGCAACTCGAGGTCCAGTTCCGCCATGCGTGCCTTCGCCGCGTCGATCTCGTCCTGCGCAAATTCCTTCATGTCCGGGTCGGCGAGCATCTCCTGCGCGGCGTCGATGTCGGCCTGCGCGGTCTGGTACTGGCGATAGACGGCCACCAGCGGGCTCAGTTCGGCGTGTTCGCGGTTCAGCTTGCGGAAGCTGTCCATGTTCGCGGTGGCGCCTTCGGACATCAGGAGTTCGTCCAGTTCGACGAGGCGGTTGGCCAGTTGGTCCAGCTTGGCCAGCATGGATGGTTTCATAGGGCTCTTATGGAGAATGACAGCGGACAAGCCGCGGGAAGCGGCACGCGGGTGCAGCGAAGGAGTGCGGGCCGCTAACGGCGGCCGCGGAACAGCTGGGGCAGCAAACTCGCGAGGCGGGCGCGTTCGTCGCCCTGGGCGCGGTGCAGGGCCTGTTGCGGGCCGTGCAGGAATTTCGCGGTGAGGCCCTTCGACAGGGCGTCGAGCACCGTCTCGATGTCTTCGCCCCTGGCGAGCAGCTTGCGCGCCCGTTCCAGTTCGGCCAGGCGCATCGCTTCGCTCGATTCGTGCATGTCGCGGATGACGGGAACCACGGCGCGGTCGCCGATCCAGTGCATGAACGACTGCACGCGCGTCTCGATGATGGCCTCGGCCTGCGCGACGGCCGCCTGGCGGCTTTCGACGCCGGTGCGCACCACCTCGGCCAGGTCGTCGACCGTGTACAGGAACACGTCGTTCAGGCGGCCCACTTCCGGTTCGATGTCGCGCGGGACGGCCAGGTCGACCATGAACATCGGCCGGTGCCGGCGCGCTTTGATTGCGCGTTCGACGAGGCCCTTGCCGATCAGCGGCAAGGTGGAGCCGGTGGAGGCGATGACGATGTCGAACTGCGCCAGGCGTTCAGAGAGGTCGGCGAGGCCGATCGCGCTGCCGTTGAAGCGCGCGGCCAGCGCCTCGCCGCGCGACAGCGTGCGGTTGGCGATCGTGATCGACTTCGGATTGTGGGCGGCGAAGTGCGTGGCGCACAGCTCGATCATCTCGCCGGCGCCGATGAACAGCACGTTCTGCTCGCTGACGCGATCGAAGATGCGTTCCGACAGGCGCACGGCCGCGGCGGCCATCGACACGCTGTGCGCGCCGATCTCGGTCGTCGATCGCACTTCCTTCGCGACGGCGAAGCTGCGCTGGAACAGCTGGTGCAGATAGGTACCGAGGCCGCCCGCTTCGTCGGCGACGCGCACGGCATCCTTCATCTGGCCGAGGATCTGGGCCTCGCCCAGCACCATCGAATCGAGGCCGGAGGCGACGCGGAACGCGTGGCGCACGGCGTCGTGCTGCGGCAGCATGTACAAATGCGGGCGCAGGTCGGCGAAATTCAGGTCGTGGTAATCCGCGAGAAAGCGCGCGGACGCATCGAGCGGGTCGGGTGCGCAGCTGGCGGCGTACATCTCGGTGCGGTTGCACGTGGAGAGCAGCGCCGCTTCGTCTTCGCCGCGAGTATTGAACTTCGAGAACCAGCCGCGCGCCGCCTGCACCGCATCGCCCAGCTGCTCAGGCGCCAGCGCCAGTTGCTCGCGCAGCGAGACCGGTGCTGTGGTGTGATTGAGGCCGACGGCGAGCAGTTGCATGGGTGATCAAAAATTGGGCAGCGCGCCCATTATACCCCTACAGCGTCAGGGTTTCACGCGCCCAGCTTTTCCAGCCTGTAGCCGTAGCTATAGACCGGCACGAGGCGGAAACCGTTCTCCGGACGCAGGCGCAGTTTGTTGCGGACGCGCGAAACGTGGGTGTCCATCGTACGCGACGGCACGGCCGTTTCGCGCACCCAGATCGATTCGTGGATGTACGCACGCGACAGCGGACGGCCCAGGTTGCGGAAAAACAGCAGCGCCAGGTTGAATTCCTTGTGCGTGACGTCGATCTGTTCGCCGTCCATCATCAGGCGGCCCGGGCGGGTCTCGAACACGTACGGACCGAACTGTAACTGTTCGGCACCATTCTGCGACGGGTACGCCCGGCGCAGCAGGGCCTGGGTGCGTGCGACCAGCTCGCCGCGGCGCAGCGGCTTGACGAGGTAGTCGTCGGCACCGGCCGTGACGCCGGCCACGATGTCGTCTTCGGCCGAGCTGCCGGCCAGGAACATCGTCGGGGTATTCGGCGCCAGTTTTTCCTTGGCGCGGCGCAGGAGTTCCGCCGCCGGGACGTCGGTCACTTGCCAGTCGACGATCAGCAGGTCGGTGCTGTCCTTGCGGAGTTGCCCCAGCAATTCTTTACCACTGTCGAAGGCTTGACAGCTGTGCCCAGCTCCGTTCAGAACTTGGCAGATGAGTTCTGCCTGGGTCGTGTCGTTGTCCAGTACGGATATTCTCATGATTTTCAGGCTGTCTCGGCTTGTGGGACTGAAGGACATCACTGTAGGAACATTCCTACAATGTCACTAAATATATCAGACTTTTAAAACGCAAAGCTACTGATGCCTCAGATAAATTCACATTTTCGTTGGGAAATTGCGTCATAGTTGTGTCAGGCCGTAGACAAACTCCCGGTTACACTGACGTCAACATTGTGGTTGAGGAGCTAACATGTTCAAGAAGAAGAGTCAGGGCGACGAATTGGCCCTGTTGCCGGTCTCCAGCGAGGACATCGAACGCGTGCGCGAACGCTGCCGCGGCCTCGTGCGCAAGCGCGCGGCCATTTCGGCAGGCGTATCCGTGATCCCGGTGCCGGGCGTGGACATCGTCGCGGACCTGTCCAGCTTTGCCGTCATGGTGGAAGAGATCAACCGGGCGTTCGGCCTGTCGCCGGAGCAGATCGACCGGCTGCAGCCGCGCATGCGCATCGCCACTTACCAGGCCGTGGCGGCCATCGGCAGTACGCTCGTGGGCAAGATCGTGACGAAGGAACTGGTGCTGAAGCTGTTGCAGAAGTCGGGCGCCAAGCTGGCGGCCAAGTCGGCGGCGAAGATCGTGCCGCTGGCGGGGCAGGTCGCGTCGGCCGCGATCGGCTTTGCGTTATTCAGGCAGATGGGCTACCAGCACATCGATGCCTGCACGCGCGTCGTGCGCGAGGTGGCCGCCGCGCCGGCGTGATCACCCCGGCGCGGCAGAAAGAACGGGGTCAGGCGTCCGGCAGGACGACGTTGACGTCGAGCACTTCCAGGTTGCCCTGGCGGTCGAGGGAAATCTTGATGTCCTCGGCGTTGACCTTGGTGTACTTGGAGATCACTTCGATCAGCTCGCGGTGCAGGGCGGGGAGGAAATCCGGGCCGCCGCGGCCGCTGCGTTCGCGCGCGATGATGATCTGCAGCCTTTCCTTGGCCGCCGTCGCGCTTTTCTGATTCTTGGGGAACAGGAATGAGAGCAGAGGCATATCACTTCGCTCCGAACAGGCGCTGCAGGAAGCCCGGCTTTTCGTAACTGGTGAAGCGCAGCGGGATGTCTTCGCCCAGGAAGCGGGACACGACGTCTTGGTAGGCCTGGGCCACGTCCGTCTCCTTGAAGTGGATGGCCGGGTTGCCCTGGTTCGACGCGTGCAGCACGGCTTCCGATTCCGGAATGATGCCGAGCAGGGGGATGCGCAGGATTTCCTGCACGTCCTGGTACGACAGCATTTCGTCGTTTTCCACGCGGCGCGGCGAGTAGCGGGTGATCAAGAGGTGTTCCTTGACCGGTTCGCCGCCGCTCTGGGCGCGGCGCGACTTGGCTTGCAGGATGCCGAGGATGCGGTCGGAGTCGCGCACGGACGAGACTTCCGGATTGGTGACGATCAGCGCTTCGTCGGCGAACGTCAGTGCCATCAGGGCGCCGTGCTCGATGCCGGCCGGCGAGTCGCAGATGATGAACTCGAATTCCATCTTGACCAGCTCGTTCAGCACGTTTTCCACGCCTTCTTCCGACAGCGCGTCCTTGTCGCGCGTCTGCGAAGCCGGCAGGATGAACAGGTTGTCGCAGTGCTTGTCCTTGATCAGGGCCTGGGTCAGGCTCGCTTCGCCGTTGATGACGTTGATCAGGTCGTACACGACGCGGCGTTCGCAACCCATGATCAGGTCGAGATTGCGCAGGCCGACGTCGAAATCGATGACGACGGTCTTGTGGCCGCGCAGTGCGAGGCCGGTCGAGAAGCTTGCGCTCGAGGTGGTCTTGCCCACACCACCCTTACCGGACGTTACAACGATAATTCTTGCCATGAAAAAATTGTGTCCTTTTCAGTATCTGGTCAGTGCTGGTACAGGGGCGCGCTTTAATTGCGGGTCGCCGAACCCAGCGATGATATATCGATTCGGTCGCCGACCAAACGGATTTGTGCCGGCTGGCGTGCGACCTCTGCCGGGAAACCTTCGTCGAACGTCCGGTAAACGCCCGCGATCGACACCAGTTCTGGCTGTAACTGCAGCGCGAAGATGCGCGCGCCCGCATTGCCCGACGCCCCCGCCAGCGCGCGGCCGTGCAGCGGCGCGTACACGTGGATGCTGCCGTCGGCGATGAGCTCGGCGCCATTGTTCACGACGGCGGTCACGATCAGGTCGGTGCCGCGCGCGTAGATGCGCTGGCCGGCACGGACCGGTGTGTCGACGATCATCGCGTGCACCGGTGCCGCAGGGGCCGGCGCGGGCGATGGTGCGGGTTCGGCTGTGGGCTCTGCCGTGTCGACCGGTGCCGCGGGCATTTCCCGTTCGCGGCCGGCGCTCGTCTGCAAGCCGCTGGTGCCGTCGTCCAGGAACAGGTCGTGGGCGCGGATCACGTCGTGCAGCGCGGCCGGCGCGCCGCGCACGGCGACGGCGTTCAGGCGGTATTTCTTGAGCAGCGCGACCAGCGCCTCCCAATCGATGTGCGCGGCGTCGTCGGCGATGCCGGCGACATCGATGACGGCAAATTCATCCTCGAAAAAATCCGACACACCCCCGGTCATCTGCTTCAGCGCGGCATCGATCGCGATCGGATCGGCCGAGTGCAGGATGGTCGAAATGGCCACGACCGTGGAGATCTTGATTTCGATGGGCAGGGAGCTCGAGCTTTTGGGCATAAATCAATGTGGTTGGCTTAGCCCGTGCATTCTACTGTGAAATTTCACTCAACGGAAAAGGGTTTTGGGCGGGTTTGGATGACTGGAAACTCCTGTTTCCTGAACAAAAATAATGTCTGAGAAAGATGCTCAACCTTAAGCAAAATCAATAAAAAGGCTGTTTTTTCCGATGAATAAGCTGATAAGATTGATTTTGCTTAAACAAGATTTAAGCGAGGTCACTAATATTGTTGGCTTTCTGTCCAAGCTTGAGCGGAGATTGTGATTCCTCAAGCGCGCGTTGTGCTGGTGTTCGAATTCTTCCAGGCCTGGGCAGAAAAAGGCCGACAGCAGGGCTGTCCACTCATTGAACCCCGGCCGCTGGGGCCGGGATACCGGAGATTGATATGGAAGATGTCGTAATCGTGGCCGCAGGCCGTACTGCAATCGGCAAGTTCGGTGGCACGCTCTCAAAAATTCCGGCTGCCGAGCTAGGCGCCCAGGTCATCAAGCACCTGCTGACGAAGACCGGCATCGATCCGGCCGCGGTCAGCGAAGTCATCATGGGCCAGGTCCTGACGGCCGGCGTCGGCCAGAACCCGGCGCGCCAGGCGGTCATCAAGAGCGGCCTGCCGGACAAGGTGCCGGCGTTCACCCTGAACATGGTGTGCGGCTCCGGCCTGCGCGCCACCCACCTGGCGGCCCAGGCCATCAAGTGCGGCGACGCCTCGATCGTGATCGCCGGCGGCCAGGAAAACATGAGCGCCTCGCCGCACGTGCTGAACGGTTCGCGCGACGGCTTCCGCATGGGCGATGCCAAGCTGACCGACACGATGATCGTCGACGGCCTGTGGGACGTCTACAACCAGTACCACATGGGCGTGACGGCCGAGAACGTCGCGCGCAAGTACGAAATCTCGCGCCAGGAACAGGACGAATTCGCGTTGCAGTCGCAGCTGAAGGCGGAAGCCGCGCAAAAGGCCGGCAAGTTCAAGGACGAGATCATCCCGATCGAGATCGCCTCCAAGAAGGGCACCACCGTGTTCGATACCGACGAGTATCCGAAGCACGGCGCCACGCTGGAAGGCCTGTCCAGCCTGCGTCCGGCCTTCAACAAGGAGGGCACCGTCACCGCCGGCAACGCCTCCGGCCTGAACGACGGCGCCGCCGCCGTGATCATGATGTCGGCCTCGAAAGCGAAGGAACTGGGCCTGACCCCGATCGCCCGCATCAAGGCGTATTCGTCGGCCGGCCTGGACCCGGCCATCATGGGCATGGGCCCCGTCGACGCCGCCCGCCAGGCGCTGGAAAAGGCCGGCTGGAAGCACGAAGAAGTCGACCTGATGGAAATCAACGAAGCCTTCGCCGCCCAGGCTGTCGCCGTCAACAAGCAGATGGGCTGGGACACGTCGAAGATCAACGTCAACGGCGGCGCGATCGCGCTGGGCCACCCGATCGGCGCCTCGGGCGCGCGCGTGCTGGTGAGCCTGCTGCACGAAATGGTCCGCCGCGACGCCAAGAAGGGCCTCGCGGCGCTGTGCATCGGCGGCGGCATGGGCGTTGCCCTGGCAGTCGAGCGCGATTAAACACCCGCACGGCGCCACTGGCCACTGCTGGGGCGCCGTGCCGGTATCCGTAGTTAACAAGTGTGTGCAAAAACTAGGAGAAGACAATGGCTAGAGTGGCATTAGTGACCGGCGGCATGGGCGGCCTGGGTGAAGCGATCTGCATCAAGCTGGCGGCGCTCGGCTACAAGGTCGTGACGACGTACTCGCCGGGCAGCAAGAAAGCGGAAGGCTGGCTTGCTGCGATGCGCGAACAGGGCCATGACTTCAAGGCGTATGAATGCGACGTGTCCGATTACGACTCCGCCCAGGCCTGCGTGGCCAAGGTCGTGCAGGACGTCGGCCCCGTCGACGTGCTGGTCAACAACGCCGGTATCACGCGCGACATGACCTTCAAGAAGATGGACAAGGTCAACTGGGATGCGGTCATGAAGACCAACCTGGATTCCGTGTTCAACATGACCAAGCCCGTCGCCGACGGCATGGTCGAGCGCGGCTGGGGCCGCATCATCAACATCTCGTCCGTGAATGGCCAGAAGGGCGCGTTCGGCCAGACCAACTACTCGGCGGCCAAGGCCGGCATCCACGGGTTCACGAAGGCCCTGGCGCTGGAAGTGGCGCGCAAGGGCGTCACCGTGAACACCATCTCGCCGGGCTACATCGGCACCAAGATGGTCACCGACATCCCGGCCGAAGTGCTGGAATCGAAGATCCTGCCGCAGATCCCGATGGGCCGCCTGGGCAAGCCGGAAGAAGTGGCTGGCCTGGTCGCGTACCTGTCGTCGGACGAAGCCGCCTTCGTCACCGGCGCCAACATCGCCATCAACGGTGGCCAGCACATGCAGTAAGCGGCCGCGCTTGCGACGCATCGACACCGCCTCCGGGCGGTGTTTTTTTTTCGCGTCTAAACACCGGGGTCAGAGCCCGATTTTGGGCAATTTCCAAAAAACGGGCTCTGACCCCGGTGTTGGCCTGCGCGCCGCGGTGGAGGGCAGATGTCGTATGCTCGTCCCGACGGCCGCCGCCGGGCGCGCGTGGGATAATTGAATGATCGATGCTGAACAAGTGAAGGCCGTGGTGCGCCTGCCGGCGCCGCAGCGCTATGAATATTTCGTCAAGCGGGTGGCCGCGTCGGGCACCGTGTGGGGCCTGTACCGCAACGGCTGGGCGCTCGCGAAGAAGGACGACGGCACGCTCGTGTTCGCGATGTGGCCGGACGAGGAATTCGCTCGGCTGTGCGCGGAATTCGAATGGGAAGGCTATGAACCCCAGGCCTTTTCGCTGGACGAGCTGCTGTCCGAGCTGCTGCCCCAGCTGCAGCAGGATGGCCTCCTGCCCGGCATCTTCCGCACGCCCGGTTCGAAAGGCGTGATGCCGACGCCGGGCCTGCTGCGCGTCGATCTCGAGGACGAGTTGCGAAGAAAAACACCATGAACGCATTGCCGCACGGCGCGCTGGCCTTGTCCAGTCTCGAAGAACAGATGCTGCAGCCCGGCGTGAAGGGCTTGCCGTTGACGGCGCCGCTGCGCCAGGGTGCGATCGGCGTGCAGGGCTGGAACGTGCTGCATGGCGACACGAGTTTTCCCGTCGCGGTACTGAAAACGTCCGCGCTGCGCCACAACCTCGAGTGGATGCGCGATTTCTGCGACCGCCACGGCGTGCGCATTGCCCCGCACGGCAAGACGACGATGTGCCCGCAGTTGTTCGGCGCCCAGCTCGCGAACGGCGCCTGGGGCATCACCTTGGCGAACGCCGTGCAGGTGCGGGTCGCGCACCGCTTCGGCGTGCGCCGTGTGCTGGTCGCGAACCAGCTCGTCGCACGCAGCGACGTGCGCATGGTGCTGCAGCTGCTGCACGAGGATCCCGGCTTCGAATGCGTCGTGCTGGCCGATTCGCTCGCGGGCGTGGCGCGCCTGGCCGAGGAAGTCGAAAATCACCCGCTCACGCGACCCTTGTCCGTGCTCGTCGAACTGGGCCTGTCCGGCAAGCGCGCCGGCTGCCGCACACCCGAGGAAGCGCTGACAGTGGCGCGGGCCATCGAGCGCGCGCCGGGTCTCGTGCTGGCCGGCTTCGAAGGCTATGAAGGCTTGCTGGTGTCGGACGACCACGATGCCGACCTGCGCGCCGTGTCCAGCTTCGTCGCGCGCCTGTGCGCGCTCGTGCGCGAGGCCGACGACGAAGGTCTGTTCGGCACGCGCGAGATCCTCGTGACGGCGGGCGGCTCGTCGTACTTCGACCTCGTCGCGCGCGGCTTCCAGGAGCTGCACGGCCTGTCGCTGCCGCTCGTGCCCGTGCTGCGCAGCGGCTGCTACCTGACGAGCGACCACGGCATGTACCAGCGCCACATCGCCGCACTCGACGCGCGCGAAGGCGTCGAGCCGGAAGCGGGCCTGCGGCCGGCGCTGGAGATCTGGAGCGTCGTGCAGTCGCGCCCCGAACCGGGCCTCGCGATCCTCACGATGGGCAAGCGCGACGCGTCGCACGATGCCGGCCTGCCGGTGCCGCTGTGGCACCACCGGCCCGGTCCCGGCGCCGCGCACGCGTTGCCGGACGGCTGCGAGATCGTCAAGATGAACGACCAGCACGCGTACCTGCGCCTGCCGGAAGGCCCCGTGCGCGACATGCTCGCGGTGGGGGACCTGGTCGGCTGCGGCATCTCGCATCCGTGCACGACGTTCGACCGCTGGCCGCTGCTGCTGGCCGTGGACGACGACTACGCGGTACGCTTCGCGCTCAACACTTTCTTCTAGAATGGCCGGGCGGTAGGCTACAATCGGTTGTCGTTTTTTCGCTGACCGATCATGCCCGCCACCCCGCCGTCGCTGTTCCCGCCCATCCTCCCGCACCGTCACGGCATGCTGGCCGTGGACGACCTGCACACGATCTATTGGGAAGAAGTGGGCAACCCGAACGGCATTCCCGTCGTGTTCCTGCACGGCGGTCCGGGCGCGGGCCTGTCGCCGCAGCACCGCCGCTTCTTCGACCCGAGCACCTACCGCGTGATCCTGTTCGACCAGCGCGGCGCCGGCAAGTCGACGCCGCTGGGCGAGTGGCGCAACAACACGACGCAGCTGCTCATCGAGGACATCGAACGCCTGCGCGCCATGTTCGGCATCGAGCGCTGGCTCGTGTTCGGCGGCTCGTGGGGCTCGACCCTGGCGCTGGCCTACGGGCAGGCGCACCCGGAGCGCTGCCTCGGCTTCGTCCTGCGCGGGATTTTCCTGTGCACGCCGGCCGAGATCGAATTCTTCCTGTACGGCGTGCAGTGGTTCTATCCTGAACTGTACGACGAGTTCGTCGCGCCGATTCCCGTCGAGGAACGGGGCGATTTGCTGAAGGCGTACACGAAGCGCCTGCTGTGCGACGATCCGCAGCAGTACTGGCCCGCCGCGCGCGCGTGGAGCCGCTTCGAGGGCCGCCGCGTGTTCCTGCTGCCGCAGGAAGAAGAGCACGCGTCCGACACGCTCGACCTGGGCGTGGGCCGGCTCGAATCGCACTACATGGCGCACGGCGGCTTCCTCGAGCCCGACCAGCTGCTGCGCGACGTCGGCCGTATCTCCCACCTGCCGGCCGTGATCGTGCAGGGGCGCTACGACGTGATCTGCCCGCCGCTGTCCGCGTACCGCCTGCACCAGGCCTGGGCCGGGTCGCGCCTGCGCATGATCCCGGACGCCGGTCACGGCGCGCTGGAAGCGGGCATCGCCCGTGCCCTCGTCGCCGCCACGGAACAGTTCAAGCGACACGGCCGTTTCGATTGAAACGGCGTCGATTTGGACCGAGGCCGCCGCCTGCTACACTGTCCCCAGCTTCTTACAATAACGACAAGCTACCCGCATGAATATCCAGACCAACGACATCGGCCATGTCATCCAGCTGTCGATCGCGCCCGTGTTCCTGCTGACCGGCGTGGCGACCAAGCTGACGGTACTGATGAACCGCCTCGCGCGCATCATCGACCGTACCCGCGACCTCAAGATCGAACTGCGCAAGGGGCCGGATCCGGATTGCAGCGAGGAGCTCGACGTGTTGTACCAGCGCTGGCGGCTGATCAATTATGCGATCACGGCCAGCACCGGCTGCGGCTTCCTGATCTGCGTGATCATCGCCTGCCTGTTCCTCGGCGATACCACCAATCTGCCGCTCGACCGCTACATCGCCGGCATGTTCGTGGTGGCCATGGTCGCCCTGATTGCCAGCTTCATTTTCCTGCTGCGCGAAGTGTCCGTCTCGTTCCGCTACATGCGCATCCACCGCCACGACGTTCCGGTCCGGCCGGACTAGTTTTTACGAATCGAGACCATCATGAACGACTATCAACGTCCCCCCACCCTGCATCGCTACGGCCTGCGCGCCGAGCTGGAACTGGCGCTGTCCACCGGCCAGTTCAAGCTCCAGCCCGAGAACGGCTTCCTGACCCTGTCGTTTTCCACGGCGTGGAACCGGAGCCTGTTCGACGTCCTCGGCCCGGCCGACAGCTGCCTCGTCATCCACAACACGGAAGAATTCGGCGAGCGCCTGCACCGCGCCGTCCAGCGCGCCTTGCCCAACTGGGCCGGCATCGACGGCCAGGTCGAATACGGCATCCGCTCGCGCCTGGGCTCGGCCTTTTCCCGCCCGATTTCCGACGCGCGCGAAAAGGAGTGGAAGTTCGCGTGGCGCTCCCTGGCGCCGCATACCAGCCTGAACCCTGTCAGCGTGCGCATCGGCAGCATCGAGCAGTTCGCCGAACTGCGCACGCCGGAGAGTTATCCGGCCTGACGTTCGCGCGTGTCGCGATTAGAACCACGGCTCGACGAAATCCCGGTGTAATGCCGGGATCATCACTCACGTCGTGCCCATGACCGCCCCGCTCCCCGACACCGCTTATCCCCACCTGCTGTCTCCCCTCGACCTCGGCTTCACGACGCTGAAGAACCGCGTGATCATGGGGTCGATGCACACGGGGCTCGAAGACCGCTTCTGGAACTACGGGAAACTGGCCGCGTTCTACCGCGAGCGTGCGCGCGGCGGCGCGGGCCTGATCGTCACCGGCGGCATCTCGCCGAACCGCCAGGGCTGGCTGCTGCCGTTCGGCGGCACGCTGAACTTCCGCGCCGACGTCCTGAATCACCGCCGCGTCACGCGCGCCGTGCACGAAGAGGGCGGCAAGATCCTGCTGCAGATCCTGCATGCGGGCCGCTACGGCTACCAGCCGCTCGTCGTCTCCGCCTCGAACGTCAAGTCGCCGATTTCCCCGTTCCGCCCGCGCGCGCTGACGGCACGCGGCATCGAATCGACCATCGCGGCCTATGTCCGCTGCGCGACGCTTGCCAGACGCGCCGGCTACGACGGCGTCGAGGTGATGGGCAGCGAGGGCTACCTGATCAACCAGTTCCTGTGTGCGCGCACGAACCGCCGCACGGACGCGTGGGGCGGCAGCATCGAGAACCGCATGCGCCTGCCGGTGGAGATCGTGCGCCGCATCCGCGCGGCCGTCGGGCGCGAGTTCATCGTGATGGTGCGTCACTCCGTGCTGGACCTCGTCGACGGCGGCAACACGTGGGACGAAGTCGTGCAGGTGGCGCAGGCGCTGGAGAACGCCGGCGCCACGATCCTCAACACGGGCTACGGCTGGCACGAGGCACGCATTCCGACCATCGTCACGTCGGTGCCGCGCGCTGCCTTTGCGTCGGTTGCGGCGCGGCTGCGGGATGCCGTCAGGATTCCTGTCGTCGCGTCGAACCGCATCAACATGCCGGCCGACGCGGAGCAGCTGCTGGCCGAGGGCAGCGCGGACTTGGTGTCGATGGCGCGGCCGTTCCTGGCCGATCCCGATTGGGTGAACAAGGCCGCGGCGGGCCACGCGGACCGCATCAACACGTGCATCGCCTGCAACCAGGCGTGCCTGGACCACACGTTCGCCAACAAGCGCGCGACCTGTCTCGTGAACCCGCGCGCATGCCACGAGACGGAACTGGTGTACACGCCGACACGCCAGCGCAAGCGCATCGCCGTCGTCGGCGCCGGGCCGGCGGGATTGTCCGCCGCGACGGTGGCGGCGCAGCGCGGCCATGCCGTCACGCTGTTCGATGCGCTTGAGCGGATCGGCGGCCAGTTCAACATCGCCATGCGCATCCCCGGCAAGGAAGAATTCGCGGAAACCATCCGCTATTTCGGCCGCCAGCTGGCGCTGACGGGCGTGGAACTGCGGCTCGGCCAGCGCGTCACGCGCGAGGAACTCGTCGCGGCCGGCTATGACGACGTGATCGTGGCGACCGGTGTCACGATGCGCCGTCCCCGCATCGAGGGCATAGCGCATCCGAAGGTGCTGTCCTACCTGGACGTGCTGCGCGACCGCGCGCCCGTCGGCCCGCGCGTGGCGATCATCGGCGCCGGCGGCATCGGCTTCGACACGGCGGAGTTCCTGGTCCACGACGCCAACGCGCCGCGCCCGCAGCCCGTCGCGGACTGGGCCGGCGAATGGGGCGTCGACCTGGACGTGGCCGCGCCGGGCGGCCTCGTGAAGCCGCATGGCGTGACGCCCGCGCGCAGCATCTGGCTCCTGCAGCGCAAGTCGACGCGTCCGGGCGCGGGCCTGGGCAAGACGTCGGGCTGGGTGCACCGCGCCACGCTGGCACGCAACGGCGTCGCGATGCTGGCGGGCGTGCAATACGACCGCATCGACGACGCGGGCCTGCACATCACCGTGGGCGGGCAGGCGAAATTGCTGGAAGTGGACAATGTGGTGATCTGCGCCGGGCAGGAAAGCCTGGCGGAACTGATGCCGCCGGAAGGGCAGCAGGGCGGGCCCGCATTCCACAAGATCGGCGGCGCGGCATTGGCGGCCGAACTGGATGCGAAGCGGGCGATCCGCGAAGGCGCGGAGCTGGCGGCGCGTTTATAAGACGAGCCGCCGGGTCCTAGCTGCTGCGTTTCTTGCTCTTCTTGCTGCGGTAATCCGACGCCGGCTGCGCCGTCTGGTCACCCTCGCGCGGCGTGTCGAGGCCGCTCTGCCGGGAACCCGCCGCCGCTTCCAGCGAGCCGCCTTTCTGCTGCTGTTCCATGCCGCCGTAGCCCGACTGGCGCGATGCGTTCAGGCGGTCTTCTTCGCCGCGCGCCTGCATGCGCTGGGCGCTCTGGCGGGCGCTCCAGCCGGCCTGCTGGGCGCCGGGACCGCCGCGCTGGCTGCCCACATTCTCGTTGAGGCCGCCCTGCAGCGAGCCGCGCGCGCGCAGGGATGCGCCCTGCTGTTCGATATTCGCCGACTGGACGTTGGCCCCGCCCGGCGCCACCCAGCCCGGTGCGCGCGGTTGCTGGCTGCCTTCCGCGACGGGAACGATTTTTTCCTTGGCGATGCCGCGGGCGCGCGTGGCGTCCGGTCCCTTTTGTTTGGTCATTTGATCCTCCTGTGGGCTGCGCATGCTGATGCGCTGACAGGAGGATCATGCGCGCGGGGAACGCGCTGTTCCAGAGGAAGAGGGAGCGCACCTTTGTAGGACTGGAACTACCTTTTACGCACGACGACGCAGCCGATCGAATAGCCGGCGCCGAAAGAACAGATGACACCGTTGGCGCCGCTGGGCAGGTCGTCCTGGTGCGAGTGGAACGCGATGATCGAGCCGGCCGACGATGTGTTCGCGTAGCGGTCGAGGATCACCGGCGCTTCGTCCGGCGTGGCATCGCGGCCCAGCAGGGTGCGCACGATCAGCTGGTTCATGCTCAGGTTCGCCTGGTGCAGCCAGAAGCGGGAGATGTCCTCGATCTTCAGGCCCGCGTGCTCGACGGTGTCGCGGATCATCGCGGCCGCCATCGGGCACACTTCCTTGAACACCTTGCGGCCCTGCTGGCGGAACAGTTTATCGGGCTGGCCGATACCGTCTTCGTCGAAACGGTTCATGAAGCCGTAGTTGTTGCGGATATTGTTCGAGAACTTTGTCTTGAGTTTCGAATCGAGGATCTCGAACTGGTGGGCGCTCGTGGCCGTGTCGGCCGCTTCGATGACCATCGCGGTGCACGCGTCGCCGAAGATGAAATGGCTGTCGCGGTCGCGGAAGTTCAGGTGGGCGCTCGTGATTTCCGGATCGAGCACGAGCACGGCGCGCGCCTGGCCCGTCTGGACGGCGGCGGCGGCGGTCTGGATCGCGAACGTGGCGGACGAGCAGGCCACGTTCATGTCGAAGCCGTAGCCGTCGATGCCGAGCGCTTCCTGCACCTCGACAGCCATCGCCGGGTAGGCGCGCTGCATGTTGCTGGCGGCGACGAGGACCATGTCGATGTCGGCCGGCGTGCGGCCCGCGCGCGCGAGGGCTTCGCGGGCGGCGACGACGCAGATCTCGGCCTGCAGCGACAGTTCCTCGTCGGCGCGCTCCTTGATGCGCGGCGTCATGTGCGTGGGGTCGAGGATGCCGGCCTTTTCCATCACGTAGCGCGACTTGATGCCCGACGCTTTTTCGATGAAGGCGCTGCTGGACGGTTCCAGCGCGGTAACCTCGCCGGCCGCGATCTTCCCGGCGTGCTCCGCGTTGAACAGCTCGACGTACTGGTTGAACGCCGTCACCAGCTCATCGTTGGAGATCGAATTCGGTGGCGTGAACAGGCCGGTGCCGCTGATGACGACAGGTTTCATGTTTGACTAGCTTTCATAGACTATAACGGGAGGCAACACTCCCTGAATCAGGCGATTCTACACAATCGTACTGAGGGTGGGAACCGAGGCTCCATTCCACAGGAAGCCCGTCAGTACAGGCGTTGTGCGGAATCAGTGAGCCTGTTGGGCGAGCGAGGCGGGCGGCGTGGCGCGTTTGGATAACTGTACGGGCAGGCCTTGCAGATGGTGCAGCGCCTGGGTCAACTGAAAATCGTCCGCGCTGCCGAATTCCAGCGGCTTGCGGGTGCGTTCGGCGGCGAGGATCCGCATCTGCTCCTCGATGTCGTCGTGGTTCGTCGCTTCCTCGCCCGCGCGGCTGGTGTCGTTCTTGAGGTGGTGCTGCAGGTCGGCCTCGCGCATGCGCAGGGCGTTCAGGCCGTCGCCGTCGGCGTTCTCGTCGACGGGGACGTCGGGCACGATGCCGCGCGCCTGGATCGAGCGGCCGCTGGGCGTGTAATAGCGTGCGGTCGTCAGTTTCACGGCGGTGTCGCCGGCCAGCGGGCGGATCGTCTGCACCGAACCCTTGCCGAACGTCTGGCTGCCGACGATGGCGGCGCGTTTATGGTCCTGCAGCGCACCCGCGACGATTTCCGATGCCGATGCCGAACCCGTGTTCACGAGGACGACCATCGGAATCGTTTTATACAGGTCCGGCACCTTGTCGAGCGGATCGTTGCCGCGGCTGAGCAGGTAGTACTCGGGGCTGCCGTAGAAGCGGGCCTTCGAATCGTCCAGCTGGCCGTTCGTCGAGACGATCTCGGCATTCTTCGGCAGGAACGCGGCGGAGACTCCAATCGCGCCCTGCAGCAGGCCGCCCGGGTCGTTGCGCAGGTCGAGCACGAGACCTTTCAGGTTCGGCTCCTCGCGCGCGAGCGCGGCCAGTTTATTCGCGAGATCCTCGACAGTCGGTTCCTGGAACTGCGACACGCGCACCCACGCGTAGCCGGGCGCGACGATCTTGCCCTTCACGCTCTTCTGCACGATCTCGTCGCGCACGATCGTGAACGACAGCGGCGCCGGGGCGTTCTTGCGCAGCACCGTGAGCACGACCTTCGTGTGCGGCTCGCCGCGCATGCGCTTGATGGCCTCGTCGAGGTCCATGTCCTTCACCGCCGCGCCGTCGACGTGTGTGATCAAATCGCCCGCCTGGATACCGGCGCGGGCGGCCGGGGCGTCCTCGATCGGGGTGACGATGCGGACATAGCCTTCTTCGCTCTGGTTGATCTCGATGCCCAGGCCGACGAATTTGCCTTCGGTCCCTTCGCGCAGTTCGCGGTAGGCCTTGCGGTCCAGGTAGGCCGAGTGCGGGTCGAGCGCGCCCACCATGCCGGAGACGGCCTGCGTGAGGAGCTTGCGGTCTTCGACGGGCTCGACGTAGTCGGCCTTGATCGTGTTGTAGGCATGCGCCAGCTGGTGCAGGCCCTCGATGGGCATGCCGTCCACCGGCTTGTGGGCCAGGGCCGAATATTGCATCGTGACGCCAACCCCGAGGATCACACCGAGGGTGACCAGGGCAACGTTCTTGAAGCTGGAGCGCATGGGCGATGAGCGAAAGGAGACTGCGGTCCAGTATAACCCTCCCGCGGCCCCGGTGCGACGCCGGGATGCGCGGGAGTCCCGTCAGGCGACGGCGCGCTTGCCCGCCGGCAAGCTGCCGCGGCTGTTGATGATGCGCGAAAACAACGTCAGTTGCCCGTTGGTCGTGTCGTCCCAGCTGAAACCCTCGGCATAGCGGCGGGTGGCGGCGTGGTCCGGGTAGCTGCGGCGCAGTTCCGTCAGCGCCTCGGCGATGCCTTTCGCCGTGCGTTCCTTCATCAGCACGCCGGCTTCCGGCCTGGCCACGACTTCCGGCGTGCCCCACACGTTGGATGCAACGACCGGGGTGCCGCAGGCCATCGACTCGAGCAGCACGTTGGCCCAGCCTTCGCGGCTGGACGCGAGGATCATCGCATCGGCCGCGTTGTAGTAATGCTTGAGCTCGGTCTGCGCGACGGCACCGAGGAATTTGACGCGGTCGGTCACGCCCAGGCTGGCGGCCAGCGCTTCCAGCTTCTTGCGCTCCGGGCCGATGCCGGCAATCAGCAGTTTCACGTCCGGCAGCATCGGCAGCGCGCCGATGGTCAGGTCGTGCGCCTTGCGCGGGTCGAGCACGCCGACGGAAATGACGGTGAAGCCGTCGATGCCCAGCTGGGCGCGCGCGGCCGCGCGGTCCATCGGCACGAAGCGCTGCAGGTCGACGCCGTTGCGCAGCGAGACGATGCGGTCGCCCGGAATGCCGAGACCGATCATCTCTTCGCGCAGTGCCTGGCACACCGTGATCATGCCGGCCGCGTTGTTTGCCGCCCACATGAGCTGCTTTCTCGGCAGCGTGAACTGCGGAATCAGGTTAATGTCGGTACCGCGGGCCGTAATGACGACGGGCTTGTTGAAGTACTTGCCCAGCATCACCGCAGCGACGCCGTCCGGATAGAAATAATGCGCGTCGATGACGTCGAAGTCATAGCCCTCGTCGATGATGCGCCCGATCTCTTTCTTGCAGGCCTGGGCCATCAGCCACGGCGCCGCCGTCATCCCGACCTTCGGAATGACGAGGTAGCGGGGGTGCGTGACCTCGATGTCGTAGCGGGTTTCGCGCGCCGGCACCTTGGAAAACGCCGCGTAGTCGCCGAAACGCGGGTGCTGCGACGGGAACCAGGGCACGGGCGCGACGACTTTCGATTCGACCTGGCCGCTGGCGAGCAGGTAACGCAATCTTGTCTCGACAAAGATGCCGTGGCTGGGTTTGACCGTGTTCGGGAAGAGGGAACTGAATGTAAGGAGCTTCATCGACGATGTGCGCAGGGCGGAATAGCAGAGCGTAGCATCTATTATGTAATAGATTGCAATTACTTGGCTTTTCTAACGGAACGTCCTCCAGTTTAATAGCAAAAAAGCAAACGTGTAGCGTGCTCGCCAGAAATCTGTGATAAATTCGTCTAGTTATTAACCCGGCGGCAAGTCCTCCGGCCCACTCCCTCATGAGGCGAACCGGCATGCAGCGCGGGCGTCCCATGGTCCCTTACCTCAATCTGTAGAAGATCATGAAAATTTCAGTTATCGGGACTGGTTACGTCGGACTGGTGTCTGGCGCCTGCTTCGCCGACGTCGGCAACACCGTGCTGTGCCTGGACGTCGATACGCGCAAGATCACGATGTTGAAGGACGGGATCATCCCGATCCACGAACCCGGCCTGGACAACCTCGTCCAGCGCAACGCCGCCGCCGGCCGCCTGCTGTTCTCGTCGAACTACGACGATGCCGTCAGCCACGCCGACATCATCTTCCTGGCCGTCGGTACGCCGCCGGACGAAGACGGCAGCGCCGACCTGACCCACATCCTGTCGGCCGCGCGCAGCATCGGCGAGCGCCTGACGAAGCCGGCCGTGATCGTCGACAAGTCGACCGTGCCCGTCGGCACCGCTGAAAAAGTGAAACGCGCCATCGCGGGCGAACTGGAGAAACGCGGTGTGAACGTCGCGTTCCATGTCGTCAGCAACCCCGAATTCCTGAAAGAAGGCGCCGCCATCGACGACTTCATGAAGCCGGACCGCATCGTGGTCGGTTTCGACGACGCCGAAGCCGGCAAGCAGATGCGCCAGCTGTACGCGCCGTTCAGCCGCAACCACGAGAAATTCGTCGAGATGGACATCCGCAGCGCCGAGCTGACGAAGTACGCGGCGAACGCGATGCTGGCCACCCGCATCAGCTTCATGAACGAGTTGGCCAACCTGTCCGAACTGCTGGGCGCCGACATCGAGGCCGTGCGCCTGGGCATCGGCATGGACCCGCGCATCGGTCCGGACTTCCTGTACGCCGGCATGGGCTATGGCGGTTCCTGCTTCCCGAAAGACGTCAAGGCGCTGATCAAGACGGCATCCGACCATGACAAGCAGCTGCACCTGCTGACCGCAACCGAGAAGGTCAACGAAGAACAGAAGAACGTGCTGTACACGAAGCTGGTGCGCTTCTTCGGCGGCGCAAACAACCTGAACGGCAAGACGATCGCCCTGTGGGGCCTGTCGTTCAAGCCGAATACGGACGACATGCGCGAAGCGCCCAGCCGCATCCTGGTCAAGTCGCTGTTCGACGCGGGCGCCAACGTGGTCGCCTACGACCCGGTCGCCAGCACCGAGGCGAAGCGCGTCCTGGTGGCCGAGCATGGCGAAGACCTGTGCAATACCCGTCTGCGCATCGTCGAGTCGGCCAAACAGGCCGTCGAAGGCGCGGACGTGCTCGTGCTGGTCACGGAATGGAAGGAATTCCGCGCGCCGGACCTGCCGTTCCTGGCCGAGAACCTGAAACTGAAGGCCGTGTTCGACGGTCGTAACATCTACGATCCGGACGCCTTCGCCGCCGCCGGCCTGGTCTACGAAGGCATCGGCCGCCGTTCGGGGAAAGTCGAGCAATGACGGAAGCAGTGAGCAACAAGGGAACGATCCTCGTCACCGGCGCGGCCGGCTTCATCGGCAGCGCGGTGGCGGTGCGCCTGACCGCCATGGGCCACACCGTGGTCGGCTGCGACAACTTCAACGATTACTACGACCCGGCGCTGAAGCACCACCGTGTCGAGGCGCTGTTGAAACCGGCCGGCGTGCCGTGCGAGACCGTCGAACTGAGCGACGGCGAGCAGGTCGCCGCGCTGTTCGAGCGCGTGAAACCGGCGCTCGTCGTGCACCTGGCCGCCCAGGCCGGCGTGCGCTATTCGCTGAAGAACCCGGCCGCGTACGTACAGGCGAATCTCGTCGCGTTCGGCCACATGCTGGAAGCGTGCCGCAACCACAAGGTCGAGCATCTGTTGTACGCGAGCAGCAGCAGTGTCTACGGCGCCAACGCCAAGACGCCGTTCAGCGAGGATGACGTCACCGACGCGCCCGTGTCGCTGTATGCCGCGACGAAGAAGTCGAACGAGCTGATGGCCCATTCGTACAGCCATCTGTACGGCATTCCGACGACGGGCCTGCGCTTCTTCACGGTGTATGGACCGTGGGGCCGCCCGGACATGGCCTATTTCAGCTTCGCGCGCAAGATGCTGGCGGGCGAGGCGATCCCCGTGTTCGCCGAAGGCAAGCTGTACCGCGACTTCACCTATATCGACGACATCGTCGAAGGCGTCGTCCGTCTGCTGTTCAAGCCGACCAAACCGGAAGGCAAGCCGCCGCACGCCATTTTCAACATCGGCAACCAGACGCCGGTGCAGGTGCTGGACTTCATTCGCACGCTGGAAGGCGCGCTCGATGTCAAGGCGACGCTGGACTTCCAGCCGATGCAGCCGGGCGACGTGCCGGCCACGCACGCCGATACCAGCAAGCTGCAGGATTGGGTCGGCTACAAACCCACGACGTCACTGGAGGCGGGTTTGCGTGAATTTGCGCGGTGGTATAATCGGGCGATACGTGAAAATGTTTCCTACCTGAAATGAAAAAAGTCCTCATCCTCGGCGTCAACGGTTTTATCGGCCACCATCTCTCCAAGCGCATCCTGGAGACGACCGATTGGGAAGTGTATGGCATGGACATGAACTCCGAGCGGATCGCGCATCTGCTGGACCATCCGCGCATGCACTTTTTTGAAGGCGACATCACCATCAACAAGGAGTGGGTCGAGTACCACGTCAAGAAGTGCGACGTGATCCTGCCGCTGGTGGCGATCGCGACGCCGTCGACGTACGTGAAGGAGCCGCTGCGCGTCTTCGAACTGGACTTCGAGGCGAACCTGCCGATCGTCCGCTCGGCCGCCAAGTACAAGAAACATCTGATTTTCCCGTCGACGTCGGAAGTCTACGGCATGAGCCCGGACTCGGAATTCGATCCGGAGAACTCGGAACTGGTCTACGGCCCGATCAACAAGCCGCGCTGGATCTACGCCTGCGCCAAGCAGCTGATGGACCGCGTGATCTGGGGCTACGGCATGGAAGGCCTGAACTTCACGCTGTTCCGTCCGTTCAACTGGATCGGCGCCGGCCTGGATTCGATCCACACGCCGAAAGAGGGCTCCTCGCGCGTGCTGACCCAGTTCCTGGGCCACATCGTGCGCGGCGAACCGATCCAGCTGGTCGACGGCGGCCAGCAGAAGCGTTCGTTCACCTATGTCGACGACGGCATCGACGCGCTGATGCGCATCATCGAGAACAAGGACGGCAAGGCCACCGGCAAGATCTTCAACGTGGGCAACCCGGTCAACAATTATTCGATCCGCGAACTGGCCGGCATGATGCTGGACCTGGCTGCCGAGTATCCGGAATACCGCGAGACGGCCAAGCAGGTGAAGCTGGTCGAAACGAGCTCGGGCGCCTATTACGGCACCGGCTACCAGGACGTGCAGAACCGCGTGCCGAAGATCGAGAACACGGTCTCGGAACTGGGCTGGAAGCCGCAGGTCTCCATGCGCGACGCGCTGGTCAAGATCTTCGATTCGTACAAGGACAAACTGGGCGACGCCGAGCAGCTCAACACCTGACCTGCGTTCGATCCTCGTTGAAAAGGCTGCCGCGGCAGCCTTTTTTATTCACATGCACATAGCCATTCTCGGCGGTGGCGTGGCGGGTGTCGCCAGCGCGATCGCTCTCAAGCTGAAAGGCCACGACGTCACCGTCCACGAACGGCGCGCCGGCGATGCGAACATCGGCGCGGGGATCGTCGTGTGGCCGAATGCCGCCTTCGTGCTGGATCAACTGGGCCTCCTGGACGACATGGCGGCCGTCGCCGGCCGCCCGCGTGCGATGCGCCGCCTGTCGCGTGCCGGCGCGGACCTCGGCGCGCTGGATATCGGCCTGATCGACGCGCGGATGGGCTATCCCAGCCTGTCCATCCTCAGGAGCGATTTCCAGCGCATCCTGTCGGCGCGGCTGCAGGCGCTGGGCGTCGCCGTCCGGTATGGCCGCAACGTCGCGCGCATCGAACCGGGTGCGGTCGTCCACTTCGACGACGGAACGACCTTGACGGCGGACCTGATCGTCGGCGCCGACGGCCGCATGGCATCGTGCGCCCGCCGCTACGTCACGGGCGGCAATGCGCCCATCTACCAGGGCTTCATCAACTGGATCGGCGTCTGCGAGGGGGAGTTCGACGTGGACACGATCTCGGACTATTGGGGCACGGGCGAACGCTTCGGCATCGTGCCCGTCGCGCGCGACAAGGCGTATTGGGCCGGCGGCGCGGCGCAGGCCATGATCGGCACGCGCGATCCGGACGCTTATCGGGACGAGCTGCAGCGCCTCTTCTCGGACTGGCCGGAACCGGTACGGCGCATCGTCGCCACCACGCCCGCCGCGCGCATCAACAAGATCTACGTGCACGACCACGATCCCGTGCCGACCTGGCACCGGGACAACCTGGTCATGATCGGCGACGCGGCCCACGCGGCCCTGCCCACGTCCGGCCAGGGCGCGTGCCAGGCGCTGGAAGACGCGTGGCACCTGGCGAACTGCATCGACGCACATCCGGGCGATGTGGGCCAGGCCCTGCAAGCGTTCACCGCGCTGCGCTTCCAGAAAACGGCGGGCATCACGCTGGCCGGCCGCGGCCTGGCGGCGTCGCTGTTCAACCGCGACGAGGCCTTTTGCCGCGAGCGCGACCGCGCCAGCCGGCACGCGAATCATGCGGATCTCGCGCGGGCGATGGCCGATGGGTGGAGCCGGCACCTGCCGCTGTAAGTACGCGCCGTAAATACGACCTCGGGGTTCTTGTTAATCCTTGTATCTCCCGGCAAACACGGCGTAAGCATTTGTAAAGTGCCCGGACAGGGTGGGGGGCGGAGCATATAGTTCTTATCAGTTTTTCTCTCTCTCTCTCCACTCTTGAAGTGGTCTTTGCCCACGGTTCCCCCACCGTGGGCTTTTTTCTGCCCGGAGCCCAAAGATGATCACGACCCGGTTCGCCCGCGCTGTCCTGTGCGCGCTCGCCATCGGCAGCGCCGTCCCTTCGTTCGCCGTCCCGCTGATGGACATGCGCGTCGAGGACCTGCTGTTCATGTCCGCCGACGTAAAGAAATCCCTGAACCTGACCCCGAACCAGCAGACCTTGTGGAACCAGGTGGAAGGCCGTTCGCGCTCCATCCTGCGCGAGCGCCAGCGCCGCCGCGAGGCGCTGCAGGAACAGGCGAAGACGCTGCTCGCGAAGCCGGAGGTCGAATTGCGCGACCTGAACCGGGCCGTCGAGGCGGAAGCCGCGGCGACCAATACCGAGGACAAGCAGCTGCGCGAAGCGTGGCTGGAAGTGAACGATGCGCTCGACGACAAGCAGCGCGCCCAGGTCGCGACGTTCATGGGCGAGCAGTTGATGCGCGTGGTGCCGGAGGGGCGTTCGGGCACCGAACGCGGCGGCGAACGTGGCGGGGAGCGCGGCGGCGGCCGTCCGGGCGGCATGGGCGGCCACGGGCGTGGCGGCATGGGCGGCGGCATGGGCGGCCCCGGCGGCGCGTCGATCAATCTCGGCGGTTGAGGCGTACATACAATGTATCGTTAAGTAAAAATCCGGCGCCCGTCGCTGATTCGACTATCCTTCCCCGCTAAAATTGGTGCCGCCGCGCAACCGATAACAACGATAGTCATGAGCACCAGCGAAGTCCTCAAGAGCCCGCCGCCGGCGATTCTCGTGCAGAGCGCGGCGACGGCGGCCCGGTGTATCGGCACACTGGGCCGTGTTACATTCGCGGATGGCCACAAGCCACACCGCAGCACACAAGGACCCCTCGTGAAACGTTACCTTCTCAGTACCCTGACCCTCTCCATGCTGGCCACCTTCGCATCCGCGGCGGACCGCGCCGGCATCGACACGCAATACATCGACCCGAGCGTACGCGTGCAGGACGATTTCTTCACTTACCTGAACGGCAAGTGGCTCAAGACGACCGATATCCCCGCCGACCGCTCGAGCTGGGGCACCTTCATGAAGCTGCGCGAGGACACGCAGCCGCAGCTCCTCGGCATCATCGAAGCGGACCAGAAGGACCCGCACAAGAAGGCCGGCACGGACGCGCAAAAGATCGCCGACCTGTACACGAGCTTCATGGACGAGAAGAAGCTGGAGACGCAGGGCTACAAGCCGCTGACGGGCGAACTGCAGCGCATCCGCACGCTGAAGGACAAGAAGGGCGTGCCGGACCTGATCGCGCACCTCATTAAAATCGGCGTCGCGACGCCGTACGGCATCGGCGTGGCGCAGGACGCGAAAGCGTCGACGAAGTACGCCACCTACATCCGCCAGGGCGGCCTCGGCATGCCGGACCGCGACTACTACCTGAAGGCGGACGACGCGAAGATGGCCGCGGCCAAGGCGAAGTACGAACAGCACGTCGCGAAGATCCTGGCGCTCGCCGGCGACAAGGAGGCGGACGCGAAGGCGAAGGCCATCGTCGCGTTCGAGACGGCACTGGCGAAGGCGCAGTGGACGAAGGTAGAACTGCGCGATCCGAACAAGAACTACAACAAGATGGACGTCGCGCAGCTCACCGCGCTGACGCCGGGCTATGACTGGAAGACCGCGTTGGGCGCCGCCGGCGTGGGCAACAAGGTCGATTACGTGATCGTCGGCCAGCCGACCTACCTGCAGGCCTTCGACAAGCTCCTCGCCGACACCGACATCGAGACGGTCAAGGCGTATTTCCAGTGGCAGCTGCTGCGCGAATACGCGCCTTACCTGTCAAAGGCGTTCGTCGACGCGGACTTCGATTTCTACGGCAAGACGCTGACCGGCGCGGACGTCAACCGTCCGCGCTGGAAGATCGGCGTGTCCGTCGTCGAGGGCGCGCTGGGCGAGGCGCTGGGCCGCGAATACGTGGCGAAATACTTCCCGCCGGAGCGCAAGGCGCGCATGGAGGAACTCGTCAAGAACGTCCTCGCCGCGTACCGGGAATCGATCGACCAGCTGGACTGGATGGGCCCGGAGACCAAAAAGGAAGCACAGGCCAAGCTGGCGAAGTTCACGCCGAAGATCGGCTATCCGAACAAGTGGCGCGATTACACCCGCCTGAGCGTCAGGAAGGATGACCTGGTCGGCAACGTGATGCGCGCCGCGACCTTCGCCTACAACCGCAACATCGACAAGCTGGGCAAGCCGATCGACCGCGAAGAGTGGGGCATGACGCCGCAGACGGTGAACGCGTACTACAACTCGCGCATGAACGAGATCGTGTTCCCGGCCGCGATCCTGCAGCCGCCGTTCTTCGATGCGAGCGCGGACGACGCCGTCAACTACGGCGGCATCGGCGCCGTGATCGGCCACGAGATCGGCCACGGCTTCGACGACAAGGGCAGCCAGTCGGACGGCGAGGGCAATCTGCGCAACTGGTGGACGGCGGACGACCAGGCGCGCTTCAAGGCCAAGACCGACATGCTGGTGAAGCAGTACGACTCTTTCGAGCCACTGCCGGGCTACCACGTCAACGGCGCCCTCACGCTGGGCGAGAACATCGGCGACAACTCGGGCCTTGCCATCGCGTACAAGGCTTATAAAATCTCGCTGCACGGCCAGCAGGCCCCCGTCATCGACGGCCTCACGGGCGACCAGCGCTTCTTCATGGGCTGGGCCCAGGTGTGGCGCTCGAAGATGCGCGAGGCGCAGCAGATCGTGCAGGTGAAGACCGACCCGCACTCGCCGGGCCAGTTCCGCGCCAACGGCACGCTGCGCAACCAGGCCGCGTTCTACGAGGCATTCGGCGTGAAGGAAGGCGACAAGATGTACCTGCCGCCGGAGCAGCGCGTCACGATTTGGTAACAAAACGGATCGCCATCAGCGATAATCGAAGCCGGCGGTACCCCCGCCGGCAACCCACCATCCCACCCATAACAACCCGAGGGAGATGAAGAGATGATGAAGAAGCACACCCTGTTGAGCGCCCTGACCCTGGCGCTGCTTGCCAACGCCGGCCATGCGGCGGAAGGCGCCGCCGCCAAGAACACGGCCATCAAGAAGGGCCAGACCCTGGCCGCCGGCGTCGCCACCGAATACATCGATCCGGCCGTGCGCCCGCAGGACGATTTCTACGAATACCTGAACGGCAAGTGGATGAAGACGGTCGAGATCCCGGCCGACAAATCGAGCTGGGGCTCGTTCGCCAAGCTGCGCGACGACACGCTGCCGCAGCTGCGCGGCATCATCGAGAAAGCCGCCGCCGGCAACCCGGCCAAGGGCACCGACGCCCAGCGCATCGGCGATTACTACGCCAGCTTCATGGACGAAGCGAAGCTCGAGCAGCTCGGCATCACCCCGCTGAACGGCGAACTGGCGAAGATCGCGGCGCTGAAGGACAAGTCCGAGCTGCCCGCGCTGCTGGCGCACCTGGGCAAGATCGGCGTGAACGTGCCGTACGATTTCGGCATCCACCAGGACAACAAGGATTCGACCAAGTACGTCGCCGACATCTATCAAAGTGGCCTCGGCATGCCGGACCGCGACTACTACCTGAAGGCGGACGACGCCAAGCTGGCCGACGCGAAGGCGAAGTACCTGACGCACGTCGAGAAGACGCTGGCACTGGCCGGCGACAAGAACGCCGCCGCCAACGCGAAGGCCATCGTCGACTTCGAGACGGAACTGGCCAAGGTGCAGTGGACCAAGGTCGAACTGCGCGACCCGATCAAGGCCTACAACAAGGTGCCGCTGGCCGACATGGGCAAGGTCGCGCCGGACTACGACTGGAACGGCTACCTGCAGGCCACCGGCATCGCCGGCAAGACGACCTATGTGATCGTCAGCCAGCCGACCTACCTGAAAGGCTTCGCCGAGATCTCCAACAAGACCTCGCTGGACACCTGGAAGGCCTACCTGACGATGCACCTGGTGGACGCGTACGCGAACTACCTGAACAAGGCCTTCGTCGACGAGCGCTTCGACTTCTACGGCAAGACGCTGTCGGGGGTGAAGGAGATGGAACCGCGCTGGAAGCGTGGCGTGGGCGCGATCGAGCGTTCGCAGGGCGAGTCGCTGGGCAAGCTGTACGTGGCCGAGTACTTCCCGCCGGAGCGCAAGGCGCGCATGGAAGCGCTGGTCAAGAACCTGCTGGTCGCCTACAAGCAGAGCATCGACAAGCTGGACTGGATGTCGCCGGCGACCAAGAAGGAAGCGCAGGCCAAGCTCGCCAAGTTCACGCCGAAGATCGGCTACCCGAACAAGTGGAAGGATTACTCGGCCCTGGTCGTGTCGCGTGACGACCTGGTGGGCAACGTGATGCGTTCGCGCGACGTCGAGTACAACCGCGAGCTGAACAAGCTGGGCAAGCCGATCGACCGCGACGAGTGGGGCATGACGCCGCAGACCATCAACGCGTACTACAACCCGGAGATGAACGAGATCGTCTTCCCGGCCGCGATCCTGCAGCCGCCATTCTTCGACGCGAATGCGGATGATGCCGTGAACTACGGCGGCATCGGCGCCGTGATCGGCCACGAGATCAGCCACGGCTTCGACGACCAGGGCGCCCAGTACGACGGCGACGGCAACCTGCGCGACTGGTGGACGGCGGCCGATCACAAGAACTTCGAGGCCAAGACGAAGATGCTGGTCAACCAGTACAACCAGTTCGAGCCGATCAAGGGCTACCACGTGAACGGCGAACTGACGCTGGGCGAGAACATCGCCGACAACTCGGGTCTCGCGATCGCTTATAAAGCCTACAAGATCTCGCTGAAGGGCAAGAAAGCGCCCGTGATCGACGGCCTGACGGGCGAACAGCGCCTGTACATGGGCTGGGCCCAGGTGTGGCGCACCAAGATGCGTGAGCAGCAGCAGATCGTGCAGGTGAAGACCGACCCGCACTCGCCGGGCCAGTTCCGCGCCAACGGCACGCTGCGCAACCAGCCGGGCTTCTACGACGCCTTCAAGGTCAAGCAGGGCGACAAGATGTACCTGGCGCCGCAGGAGCGCGTCATCATCTGGTAATCCCGGCCCCAACGCCATCCCGCAGTCCCGGGGATGGCGTTGTCGTTGTTAGCGGTCGCAAATACAACATGGTTACAACTTGATGCTCTTAAAGCTTGCAAATATGCTAAAGTTCGCGACGCTGTCCCATCGTTGACCTTTCCCCGACATTCATGCAAGCGGTTTTCCAGAAACCCTCGTCCCGGTTCCTTTGCCTGGCTTATTTGTGCGCCGTCCTCGTCGGCGCGCTGGCCGTGTTCATGGCGAAGTCGTACCAGTCCGGTTTTTCCGGGGCGGATGAACCGTCGCACTTCCTCAACGGGTATTTTGTCTCCGATTACATTGCCCACCATTTCGGCAGCAATCCGATGGGCGCGGCCACCGATTTCTACGTCCATTATCCGAAAATCTCGATCGGGCACTGGCCGCCGGCCTATTACGGCATCCTCGGTCTCGTGTTCCTCGTGCTGCCGCCGACCTTGCCGGTAATCTTCGCCGTCAACGTCCTGTTCGCCGCACTGCCGGCGATCGGCGTCGCCGCGGCGCTGTCCATGCTGGCCGACCGCCGCGCCGCGCTGGCCGGGGCGCTCGTCTACGCGGTGACGCCGCTGGTGCTCGAAGGCCACGTGATGTTCATGGCGGACCAGCCGCTGACCGCCTGCCTGGTCGCCGCCACCGCCGTCTGGATCGTGTTCAGCGTGCGTCCCGGCTGGGGCAGCGCGCTCGGGTTCGCGCTGCTCGCCGCAACGGCCGTGCTCGTCAAGGGCAACGGCTGGCTCGTCGTGTTCGTTCCCGTCTTCCACATCCTGCTGACGGCCAACTGGAAACTGCTGCTGTCGGTGCGGCTGTACGTCGCCGCCGCGCTGGCGGCCGCCATCGTCGTGCCGTGGTACATGCTGACGGCCAAGATCGCCGCCGACGGTTTCAACTATCAGGCGGGCCTGCCGTATGCGACGAAGGCATTGCTGTACAACCTGCAGGCCCTGGGGCGGAACGTGACGCCGGTCGGCGGCCTGCTGGCCCTGTACGCCATCGTGGCCGAGTTCCGCGCACGCCGCGCCGATCCGGCACGCTGGACGATCGTCAGCGCCGTGATCAGCCTGCTGCTGGCGACCCTGCTGCTGCAGTCGCTGGTGCCGGTCGACATCGTCGAACGCTACATGGCGCCCGCGCTGCCGGCCGTCGTCGTGCTGGCCGTGCTCGGCGCCGTGCGCCTGCTGGCTCATTTGCCCTCCCTTCTGCGCGCGGGCACGCCCGCACCGGCGCTCGCCGCGCTGGCCGTCGTGATGGCCGTGCCGGGCATCGTGCACCTGGTCCAGCGCGCGCCAAAGGCCGATACCGGCATCGCCGCCGTGACCGACCGCCTGGCCGCCGCCAAGCCCGTGCTGACCGTCATCGACGGCAGCGCCTCCACCGAAGGCTGGTTCATCGCCGACATGGCCGTGCACGACAGCGCGCTGCGCGGCTACGTCGTGCGCGCATCGAAGCTGCTGGCCGACTCGAATTTCATGGGCACCACCTATACCCTCAAGTACCACGACACCGCGGACGTGCTGGCCGAACTGCACCGGCTGGGCGTCCAGCACGTCGTCATCGTGCGCGAGGGCGGCAAGGACGCCTATCCGCACAGTGCCCAGGTGCGCGAGGCACTGGCGCGCGCCGATTCCGGCTTCCGGCTCGGCCAGGCCCTGCCGCACCAGTACCGGTCGGGCGTCACCGAAGTCTACGACGCCGTCGCCCCGGCCCGGCCCGACATCGCGGCCGTCCGCAACATGGGCCTGCCGGCCAAGGCGACGGCGCTCACCAAATTGCAGTAATCCCAGTTCACCCGTCACACAACAGTATCCGCAGCGAGGACGCAGCATGCCTTCCACACTGAAAACCAATGTATTGCCGATCGAAGCGGCCCGCGCCGCGTATGCCGGCCTCGACATCGCAGTGATCCTGCCTTGTTATAACGAGGAGGCCGCCATCGGCGCCGTCGTCGAAGGCTTCCGGCGCGAACTTCCGCAGGCGCGGATTTACGTCTACGACAACAATTCCAAGGACCGCACGTCCGAAGTGGCAGCGGCCGCGGGCGCCATCGTGCGCGCCGAGACCCTGCAGGGCAAGGGCAACGTCGTGCGCCGCATGTTCGCCGACATCGATGCCGACATTTACCTGATGTGCGACGGCGACATCACCTACGACGCCGCGAGCGCCCCGGCGCTGATCGCCAAGCTCGTCGAGGAAAACCTGGACATGGTCGTCGGCTGCCGCGTCGACTCGGAGGAAGCCGCCTACCGCGCCGGCCACCGTTTCGGCAATGCCCTGTTCACGGGCTTCGTCGCGCACCTGTTCGGCAACCGCTTCACCGACATCCTGTCGGGCTACCGCGTGTTCTCGCGGCGCTACGTGAAATCGTTCCCGGCGCTGTCGAACGGCTTCGAGACCGAGACCGAGCTGACCGTGCACGCGCTGCAGCTGCGCATGCCGATCGGCGAACTGGACACGCCGTACGGCGCGCGCCTGGAAGGCTCCACCAGCAAGCTGTCGACCTACCGCGACGGTTTCCGCATCCTGCTGATGATCACGAAGCTGTTCAAGAACGAGCGGCCGCTGCTGTTCTTCACGATCCTGTTCGCGCTGCTGGCGCTGGTGTCGATCGGCGTGTCGATCCCCGTGCTCGTGACCTATCTCGAGACGGGCCTGGTGCCGCGCCTGCCGACCGCCGTGCTGGCCGCCAGCATGATGCTGCTGGCCTTCCTGGCGCTCACCTGCGGCCTCGTGCTCGACACCGTCACCCATGGCCGGCGCGAGATGAAGCGCCTGGCCTACCTGACCGTGCCGTCGGTCGGGGCCACGCGCGAGAAAAAGGCTTGAAGCAGTTCTTCCGTTTCTGCCTCGTCGGCGCGCTGGGTTTCGTCACCGACTTCGGCGTCCTGTACGCCGTCGTCAAGGGCCTGGGCCTCGGCCCCACGAGCGGGCGCATCGTGTCGTTCCTCGTGGCCGCCACGGTCACGTGGAAGGTCAACCGCCATTTCACGTTCGTGAAGCAGGACGCAGGCTCCGTGCGCGAGTGGCTGCAGTATCTGGCGTTCACCGGCGTGGGCGGCTTCATCAACGTGGCCGTCTACCAGACCTGGCTCTGGTTCACCGACCACAGCACGCTGAACCTGTTCCTCGGCGTCGTGGCCGGGTCGGCGGTGGCGCTGATGTTCAACTTCGTGATCTCCAAGCGCGCGGTGTTCGCCGAGCGGCGCGCGGTGCAATAAAAAAGGCCGCTCGAATGAACTGACCCCGTAAAGTTGGACGGTTAGTTTGCTAGGCAGCCAAGGCCTGAGTTCTGTATTGCACAGGACTGAGGCCTTTTAGTTTGAGTTTGATACGGTCGTGATTGTAATAATGGATGTACTCAACCAGGCCATCCCGTAACGCATCGACGCTGTCGAATTTGTTCAGGTAGAAGAACTCTGACTTGAGCACCCCGAAGAAGCTTTCCATGGCCGCGTTGTCATGGCAGTTGCCTTTGCGCGACATGCTCTGCACGAGTTCCCGCTCCCGAAGCTGATGCTGGTAAGCCGGCATCCGATACTGCCATCCCTGGTCGCTGTGAAGCAGTGGCTTCTCATGAGGCTGCAGCTTGGCCAAGGCTTTCTTGAGCATTGAGCTCACCATGTCGAAGACGGGACGCTTGTTCATTTCGAAGGAAATGATTTCGCCGTTGTACAGGTCCAGCACGGGCGAGAGGTACAGCTTCTCGCCGGCGACGTTGAACTCGGTCACGTCCGTCACCCACTTCCGATTGGCGGCATCAGCCTTGAATTGGCGTTGCAGTTCATTGGGCGCAGCTTGCCCCACTTCGCCCGTGAACGAGCGGTACTTCTTCGGTCGCACGAGCGATTTCAGCCCCAGTAATCCCATCAAACGCTGGACGAGCTTATGGTTGACTGGACTGCCTGACTGGCGAATCGCGGCGGTAACGCGTCGGTAGCCATAACGTCCCTTGTGGCGTTCGAAGACAGCTTTGATTGTCTCTTTCAGCTTCCCGTACTTGTCCTCCTGTCGCAGCAAACCCTGCTGATAATAGAAGGTGCTGCGCGGGAGCTGCGCCAGCTTGAGCAAACTGGCGATCGGGAACTGCTGCCTTAGTTCTTGCACTACTTGCGCTTTTTGCGCGGCGCTTGCTTTGGCCGGGCTTGAACTAAGGCCTGCAATTTTTTTACGTAAGCTAGCTCCATACGCAGTTGATTTACCTCGGCCAGCAAATCCTCGCGGCTGCGCTTGTCGTCATCCGGAGCCTGATCCGGCTTACTTGTGTCTGACGCCGTCATCGGCCTGGGTCTTCCTCTACGGCGTGGTTTCAACGCCTCGATGCCGCCCTCCTGGTACGCACGCTCCCACATGCTAACCATCGCATAACTGCGAATATCGAATTTGGCGGCAGTTTGATTAATCGAGAGCCGATTGTCCCACATGTGCTGCAACACAGACAGCTTGTACTCAGCGCTGTATCCGCTGGACTTCTTGCGCAAACCTGCCCCGCCGTGGAGCTGGTAGGCCGCGACCCACCGCTGCAAAATGACATGGCTACTTAACCCGTGCCGTCTTCCGATCGCACGGTAGCCTTCAGATGTGTCCGCTAGATAGTCCTGGACAACGGCGAGTTTGAACTGCTCGCTGTACTTGGCCATGAAAAAACCCCAAAAGTTGGTGTCCAACTTTTGGGGTTCAGTTCATCGAAGCGGCCTTTTTCATGGTGCGGGTAAAGCGATTACTGCGTCACGCTCGAGTAGGAGCACGACTTGACCTGGCCGCGTGCCGGGTCGCCGAACACGGCGTTGGTGCACTTGACCGGACCGGTCACGATCTTCGACGTGTAGATCGTGCTGGTGCCGTAGCGGACTTCACGCTTGCCGGTGAACGAGCAGGTGCCGTTTTCGGTGGCGCAGGCCGTGAAGGTCGGCGTGCCGGTCACCGGCGCGGCCGCCGTGGTCGTGCCGGCGTAGCTGCAGGACTTGACAACGCCGCGGATCGGATCGCCGAACACGGCGGTCGTGCACGGGGTCGACGCGGCGATCATTTTCGACGTGTACACACCGTTCGCGCCGAAGCGGACTTCACGGGTGCCGCTGAACGAGCAGGTCGAGCCTTCGTTGCCGCACGCGGTCCAGGACGTGGTCGTCGTGGTCGGCGCGGTGAGCGATTCGTACGCGCCGATGTCGATCTGGCCGACCACCGGACGGGCTTCGCCCGCGGCGACAGCCTTGTACTGCGCGACAGCCTTCAGCGACACGCCCTTGGCCGACACGCCCGGGTCCGAACCGGCATCGATCACCAGCGCGCTGCCGACCGGATGCAGGTCGTACGCGGCGCGGTTCGCGAAGCTCGGCGATGCCGAACGGTAGTTCGTCTTGTCGATCGTCGATCCCTGCGTGCTGAACGTGCCCACGCCGGCATAGATGTTGTTCTGGGCCACGGCCGGGGTCGGCACCTTGCCGCTGACGAACATGAACGTACCGCCGCTGCCCATGTCGTTAATGAACGTGTTGTTGATGACGTAGAGGTCGCTGCCGGCGTTGACCGCGCCTTCTTCACCGTAGGCCAGCATCGCCGGGTTCGAGTTCGATGCCGGTTGCTGGATGATGTTGCCAATGATGTAGGAGGTACCGGCGTTCGGCAGGTCGATCTCGTACGACGGCTTGCCGGCGGCGGTGCTGCCCGTCTCGCCCGGGTTCAGGCTCGAGAAGCGGTTGTACGCGATCAGGTTGGTGTCCGCACGCGACTTCAGGTTGTGGCCGACGTTGGCGTCGTGCGAGAAGTTGTAGCGGAACGTCAGGCTCTTCACGTGGCCGATGTACAGGTTGTGCGACTGACCGTCGCCTGCGCCGTTGTGGCCGAATTCGGTGTTCTCGATCACGACGTCGCTGTTCGCGTTGGCGTTCGCCAGGATACCGTTCTGGTTATCGTGGAGGAACGAGTTACGCAGCGTGAAACCGGCCGCTTCGAGGCGGAACGCGGCGCCGTTCGCGTCGGGCACTTTAGCGCCGTACATTTCGACGTTGTCCACGGTCAGGTTGTTGCCGTCGACGACCCAGATGGCTTTGCCACCGGCGTTCTTGCCGGCCGCATCGATCTTCGGACGGCCGTTGACGCCGCGGATGGTCAGGTTGTGGCGCAGGATGTAGCAGACATCGCCGCTATACGTGGTGTTGCCGGTGATTTCGATGACGTCGCCATCCTTGGCGGCGGCGATCGCGGCGCACGGCTTGGCGTAGGTCTTGCCCGGGCCAACCGACAGCGTCGCTGCGGATGCAGTGGTCACACCTGCGAACGCCATCAGGACGGCAGCAGCCAGGTGCGATGCAGAGAATTGGGTGTTGCGCGATGCGGTTTGTTGCATGTCGATGTCCTTGTAAGCGATTGCCTGTCAGCAGTTGTGCCTGCTGGAAAGTTGCAGAATACGAGGTTTGAGATCGACGGTTTGTAACGAAGTGTAACCGAAAATAGCTGAACGGCAATCCTGAAAAGAGGCTAATTATTGTTCCTTTTAGCCTTATTTAGTAGAGCAAAAGAACATTTTGTGATCGCATTTTCTAGCATCCAGTGCAAGAACAAGGAAGCCTGAAACGACTTTCTACGGTTTTTCCCTATGGAATGTAATTTCCGGTGGAAAATTTATCGACAGAGCCAGAGCGACAATATGCATATCTGACTGGCAAGTGCCGAGCTGACACCCGTTGATGAAATGGCTACGAAAAAAATTTTCGAAATCAAGTCGATGTTGCGTTCACGCCGCATTTTTTTCGAAAAAATTTGTGCTGGTGACCAGCCTGTTCGTGGACTGTACAGAAAAAGTTCAGTCCTAGAAACTATTTTATGAGTAAAAGTTGTATCTGAAGTAATTGCGGACTATTAATGCGACTTTGACGCCACAAACGGGCGCTGATCCGTTCGTTCCAAAACAAAAAACGCGGCACGAGGCCGCGTTTTTCGGAAGGGGACAGGCCCCGCGAATTACTTGTAGCTGCAGGACTTGGCAATCCTGTAAGCCGGGTCACCGAAGACGGCGTTCGAGCAGGCAACCGGACCCGTCACGGTCTTGGTCACATAGTAGCCGTTGGCGCCGTAGCGGACCTGGTGGGTACCCGTGACCGAGCAGGTACCGCCTTCGGCCGCGCACGCCGTCCAGCCGGTATCGTTGGCGGCAGGTGCGGTCGGGGCCGGGGCCGGGGTCGTGGTCGAGGTGCCCGAGGTCGTGATCGTGTTGCTGGAGTAGCTGCAGGTCTTCAGCTGGCCTTTTGCCGGGTCGCCGAACACGGTATTCGCGCAGTAGATGGAACCCGTGAACGTCTTGGTCGAGAACGAGGTACCGGCGCCGAAGCGGACTTCGCGGGTGCCGCTGAACACGCAGGTGCCGCCTTCGCCGGAGCACGGGATCCACGACGGGCCCGTGGCCGCGGTCGCCGTCACGGTCGAGAGTGCGCTGGAATAGCTGCAGGTCTTGGCGACGCCGCGGATCGGATCGCCGAACACGGCGCTCGTGCACGCGGTCGAGCCGGTGACCACTTTCGACGTATAGATGCCGTTGGCACCGAAGCGGACTTCACGCGTACCGCTGAACGAGCAGCTCGAGCCTTCGTTGCCGCAGGCGGTCCAGGTCACGGGCGTGGTGTTCGCAGCGTCGCCCGTCACTTCATAGGCGCCGATGTCCAGCTGGCCGGCCACCGGACGTGCTTCACCGGATGCAGTGGCTTTATATTGTGCGACCGGGGTCAGCGACACGCCCTTGGCCGACTTGCCCGGATCCGTACCGGCATTGATCACCAGCGCGCTGGCGGTCGGATGCAGGTCCCATTTGGCACGGTCGACGAAACCCGGGGAGACCGAACGGTAGTTGTTCTTCACGATGGAGCTCGCCTGGGAGCTGAGGGTACCGATGCCGCCGAAGATATTGTTCTGGACCACCGCCGGGGTCGGGACCTTGCCGCTGACGAACAGGAACGTGCCGTCGCCGTACTCGTTCAGGATCGTGTTGTTGATGACGTACAGGTCGCTGCCGGCGTTGATCGCGCCTTCTTCGCCGTAGGCCACGATGGCCGGGTTCTGGTTGGCGGCCGGCTGGACGATGACGTTACCGATGATGTAGGACGTACCGGCGTTCGGCAGGTCGATCTCGTACGACGGCTGGCCGGTGGCGGTGCTGCCCGTTTCGCCCGGCGGCGTGCTCGAGAAGCGGCTGTACGCGATCATGTTGGTATCCGCGCGCGACTTCAGATTGTGGCCGACGTTCGCATCATGCGAATAGCTGTAGCGGAACGTGAGGCTCTTCACATGGCCGATGTACAGGTTGTGCGTCTGGCCGTCGCCGCGCCGTTGTGGCCGAATTCCGTGTATTCGATCAGGATGTCGCTGTTCAGGTTGGCATTCGCCAGGATGCCGTTCTCGTTGTCGTGGATGAACGAATTACGCAGCGTAAAACCCGCGCCCTGCAGGCGGAACGCGGCGCCGTTGCCGTCCATGACCTTCGCGCCGTACATCTCGACGTTGTCGACCGTCAGGTTGTTGCCGTTGACGACCCAGATACCCTTGTCGGCCGCGTTCTTGCCGGCGGCGTCGATCTTCGGACGGCCGTTGACGCCGCGGATGGTCAGGTTGTGGCGGTTGATGCTGCAGGCGTCGCCGCTGTACGTGGTATTGCCGGTGATTTCGATGACGTCGCCGTCCTTGGCGACCGCGATGGCGGCGCAGGGTTTGGCATAGGTCTTGCCGGGGCCGACGGACAGCGTGGCTGCGGAAGCGGAGGTCACACCTGCGAAGGCCATCAGAATGGTGGCAGCCAGGAGTGAATGGTTACGCAAAGTGTGCATGAGATTCCTCGTAAAGTTTCTGTGCGGGAAGTAATTCCCAAGGGCAAGATGCAGAATACGAGGTTTTACGACCCACCCTTTGTAACGGCGTGTAACAATAGTTGGTCAATTAAAAAGACCTGGAACAAAACGTTCGCCGCGTCGTTCAGCATTAGGCATGCCAAAAATTCCACCTTGATGACTTCTTGAACATTTTATTCAGTCTTTCGGTGTTTGTGTTTCCTCAGCCCAACTTTTATTCTCCCTATGAAATGCACGAGTTTCGGTAACCAGAGACCAATAGTTAAAAATTTATAAGAGGTCTTAGCGTTTAGGCACAACGCGGCCGTTTTCACTTTTTTGAGAAAAGTCAGCGGAAAAAACGCTTACGGAGGCGAAATGTTGCGTATAAGCGTCAGCGGCCGCCGGCGCCGCTCGTCCACGGATCCGCCGCCGGCCCCGCTTTCAGGACGACCTCGTTGACCAACGGCCGCAGCGTGAAGCCGGCGCGGTCGATGAAGCCCGGTTTGTCCATGCGGCGGTTGTCTTTCTGCACGGCGCTGCCCTGCGTGCTCACGGTGCCAGGACCGGCGAAGAGATTGTTCTGGATCAGGGCAGGGGTCGATACCTTGCCGCTGATGAACAGGAACGTGCCGCTGCTGAAGTCGTTCAGGAAGGTGTTATTGATGACATACAGATCCTGGCCGGGATTCGTCGCCCCTTCTTCGCCATACGCCACGATGTTCGGATTGTCGTTGATGGCCGGCTGCTCGATCACGTTGCCGATGATGTAGGACGTACCGGCGTTCGGCAGGTCGATTTCGTACGACGGCTTGCCACTCGCCGTGCTGCCGGGCTTGCCCGGGGGCGTGCTCGAGAAGCGGTTGTACGCGATCATGTTGAACATCGCGCGCGATTTGAGGTTGTGCCCGATGTTCGCGTCGTGCGAATAGTTGTAGCGGAAGGTCAGGCTTTTGGCGTTGCCGATGTACAGGTTGTGCGTCTGGCCGTCGCCGTGGCCGTTGTGGCCGAATTCGCTGTGCTCGATGACGACGTTGCTGTTGCGGTTCGCACCCATCAGGATGCCGTTTTCATTGTCGTGGATGAAGGCCTGGCGCAGCGTGAAATTCGTGCCTTCCAGCCGCAGCGCCGCGCCGTTGCCGTCCATGACTTTCGAGCCCAGCATCTCCACGTTCTCGACCGTGATGTTGTTGCCGGTGACGACCCAGGTGCCCTTGTTGCCGAACTGACGTCCGGCCGCGTCGATGACCGGCCGGCCCTGCACGCCGCGGATGGTCAGGTTGCTGCGGGCGACCGCACAGGTGTCGCCGCTGTACGTCCAGTCGCCGACGATCTCGATGGTGTCGCCATCCCTGGCGGCGGCGAAGGCCGCGCATGGCGCGACATAAGTCTTGCCCGGACCCACCGACAGCGTGGCGGCGCCCGCGGCGCCGGCCGTGGCCAGCAGTGCCGCGGCGAGGGACAGGCGGATGACGGGGGTGTACGACGGTGACACGTTCATTTCTTGTCTCATTCATGAAAAAACCGTCCCGCAGGACGGTTTTTTCGGCTTATTTCGCCGCCGCGACCATATAGTCCACGGCGGCTTTCACGTCGGCGTCGGGCGCTGTGGAACCGCCCTTCGGCGGCATCACGCCGGCCTTGCCCTGGAAGCCCTTGATGGCATGCTCGTACAGGGTATTCGTGCCTTGCGCGATGCGCGGTGCCCACGCGGCCTTGTCGCCGACCTTGGGTGCGCCGGCGATGCCCGCGGTATGGCAGGCCGTGCAGGCCGTATTGAACAGGGATTTGCCGGCTTCGTTGTTGCCGGCGACGGCCGGCGTCGCGATCGCGCCTGCGGTAGGCGGGGTGCCCGGCGTTGCTGCCGGCTGGGCCGGGGCGGGTGCGGCGGCGGCCGGTGCGGCTGCGGCCTGGGCCGGCGCCTGGGCGCCTGCCGCCGGGGCTTCCGGCTCCTTGAACTTGGCGCCCGACTGGTTGGTCATGTAGACCACGGCGCGGGCGACTTCGATGTCGTCGAGATCGGGATTGCCGCCCTTGGCCGGCATGGCGCGGATGCCTTGCACGGCGTGCTGGACGAGGGTGTCGTAGCCCTGGGCGATGCGGGCGCTCCAGGCACTTGCGTCGCCAGCCTTCGGAGCACCTGCTGCGCCCGAGCCATGGCAGGCGACGCAGGTGGCGTTATACACGGCCTGGCCCGATTGCAGCATCTTGGGCGCGTTCACGTCCTTGAACGCAAACCCTTCCTCGGCCACCGGGCGCACGCGCGTCGCGACGGCTTGCGCACTCTGGCTTTCGGACCCGGCGCCGCCCAGGGGCTTGTTGGTGGCAAAGATCACCAGCAGGATGATGCCGATGACGATGACCAGGAAAAAACCAGCCACTGCGATGATCAGTTGCTTGGGGGTCCGGATAAAGGATTGGTGTTCGTTGTGCGCGTCGCTCATGATTTCCTTAATACAAATTAAAAAAACCTGCTTCTGCCCTGCGGAATACGTGGAATACTTATTTATATGCAATGCCGCCGGGCGATTATAGACCCAAAGACACTTGGTGGAAACGCAATTTCCCACTGGAGTGGCGCGTTGCCATAGATCGTTCGGAACTTAGCGAGTTTTCTGCGATTTTATGCAAAAGAAACAAATTTGTTCTTCAAGAATGGCTACCGAAGCGCTCGGAATCTCGACCAACACCGGCGTAAGGACACAATGCTCGTAGTACACCGCATCCTACTGGACCCGAACAACGTGCAGGTGACCTACTTTGCGCGCGCGGCCGACATGGCCTGCTTCGCCTATAACTGGGCATTGAGCGAATGGCGGAGGCTGTACGAAGGCTGCAAAACCGCCCCGACGCTGCCCAAACCTTCTGACGCGGCGTTGTGACGTGTGCTTAATAGCATCAAACGCGAGCTGTTTCCCTGGATGTTGGGGGGGCACCAAGAACGCGCCGCAGATTGCCATCATGCAGCTCGAGCGAGTCTTCGAAAATTTCTTCTCTGGACGCGCACGTTATCCGCGGTTTCGCAGGAAAGGGCGGGACGACCGCTTTACCTTAAGCAATGATCAGTTCCGGGTCGAGGGACGGCGTATCCGCATCCCTAAGCTGGGATGGGTCCGCATGCGCGAGACACTGCGCTTCTCCGGTCGTATCGTCTCCGCGACGGTCGCGTGTGTCGCCAACCACTGGTACGCCAGTATCACCGTCGATGCTCCCAGTTTATCTCTGCCGCCAGTCGATAACCAAGGCTCGGTTGGAGTGGACCTGGGCATCAAGGCGCTGGCCACGTTGTCGACCGGCGAAACGTTCGAAGGGCCGAAAGCGCTGCGTACCCTGCTGATGCGCCTGCGACGACTTTCGTGTGCCCTGTCCCATAAAGTCCAAGGGTCGCGCAATCGCGCGAAGGCGAAGCTGAAGCTGGCGAAACTGCACGGGCGCATCGCCAACATTCGCCGCGATAGCCTGCATCAGCTGAGCACAAACATCACGCGTCGCTTTCACACGATCGGTATCGAGGACCTCAACGTCAAAGGCATGCTGGGCAACCTGCTGGCGCGACGAGCAGGTCGTGCTGGCCGATCGCTGGTTCCCAAGCAGCAAGCTGTGCTCAGGCTGTCGATCCCGGTTGGATGAACTCGGCCTCGATGTGCGAGACCTGCCCGGGTTGCGGCGCATCCCTCGACCGCAACGTAAACGCAGGGTGAAACCAGCTCCGGCGAAGCAGGAATTCAACCGAAAAGTTAACTATCGTTAGCTTTGCATAAGCTTGGATGAACGGTTGCCATAGACGACGCCCGGGAAAGACTGTATCCTTCGCATCACTTCGACCAGCGCGGCTGTAGCTCAGTGGATAGAGTATTGGCCTCCGAAGCCAAGGGTCGTGGGTTCGATCCCCGCCAGCCGCGCCACATTCCCTATAAAATTCAATCATTTAGGTGATGCGGTACGCAGTGGTGTCGTGCGTTGAATTTCATTTCTTAGCACATCGAATGTGTCAAATTTGTGCCGGCGTCTCGTACGTTTCGAGGCAAGTTACGGCGCATCTAAGTTAACTTCTTTTTCCCGAACGGCAATCCTCTCAGACGGAGCCTTTTTGTCGAAGAACGTGTTCAGGACGCCGTGCAGATCTGGACATACGGCAAATAGATGAGCTGTGGCAATCCTCCCATAAACACAACAGGACTCATGAGCCAGCTGCAATCAATTTAGTGATCGCCTCATGCGCGCGCAGGAGCGAAACGATTGGGCACATGCATCCATGTGAACCGCATACGCGCAGCAGTTTGCGGCTCGGGGCCAACCTGGTTCCTGATCACTTCGAGCGCCCGGCCGTTCTGGATTGCTACGATCCGCTCCGCAGCATTGATAGTCTCCGGTCTGTGCGCTACCATAATTCGAGTTAGCGGCAGTAGACCAAGTGCCGCGTTGACCTTCTGCTCGTTAGCGACGTCCAGATGGCTAGTGGCCTCGTCAAGCGCGAGAATGCGCGGCCGCTTGTATAGCGCCCGCGCCAGCAGTACGCGCTGCTTTTGACCTCCGGACAGGCTGCCACCCATCTCGCCGACCAAGGTCTGGTACCCCATGGGCATGGCCAAGATCTCGTCATGGACCGCCGTGAGACGCGCACATTGCTCGGCAAGCCCAATATCAGTCTGGGTATCAAAAAAGGTGATATTTTCTAAGATCGAGCCAGCCAATAATGTGTCATCTTGCATTACCGTGCCGACTAACTGGCGGTAGGCGCGGTACCCGATCCGTGTAATGGGTACGCCGCCCAGCAGTACCTCCCCTTCCGTAGGCGCGAGCAGCCCAAGGATGATTTTGCACAGGGTGCTCTTGCCGCAGCCCGACGGTCCGACTAGGGCCAAGCTCTGCCCAGCCGGAATGTTCAGGTCGATGCCGTCCAGTACCCACGGCTCACCTTCGCCGTAACGGAACTTCACGCCGCGCAGTGTGATTTCCGCATCGAGCCGGCTGCAATCAATATCGGTCTCGACTTCGGGCTCTGCTTCCTCCATCACGATGTCCGCAAGACGCGCCGTGTGCATGCCCAGGAGTCGAATACTGAAAACCACATCGATCAGGTTGAAAATTCGCCCCGAAAATGTGGCGGCGTAACTGCTGAATGCAGTCAGCATGCCTATCGTTAGGGCATTGCTCATGACTAAACCCGCCCCCACATAAAAGATTGCCAGACCTTGTGCAGAGAACAGCACGGTATTTGCTACCTTGAAAAGGATTCCCAGCTTTTGGGTTTTGACCGCACGGTTGATGGCATCCTGTTTCAGATTCAACCAGCGCGCCCGGCGTTCGGCATCTCGGCCGAAAAGCTTTATCGGGGAAACGGCACGGATCGTTTCGAAGAAATGACTGCTTTCCTTCGCCCCCAAGATCAACTGCTCTTGCGATGCCTCGCGGAACGGCTGATAGAACAGCCAGCGCAGCAGTGCGTACGCCGCCACGCCGGCAATAACGATGATGCTCAGGTAGCCGCTGTAGGCGAACATGATGCCCAACGCCAACAGCGCCATGACGCCGTCAAGTACGCTCCCAACACACACGCTGGTAAGCGTGTTCTGGATATCTGCAATACTGCTAAAGCGCGACACAATGTCGCCCAGTCGGCGCTTCTCAAAAAACGCCACCGGCAGGCGTGTCATATGGGTAAACACACGGCTCGCCCATTGGAATCCGATGTCAATACTCCAGTGCATCAGGAACCAGCTGCGCACAAGTTCGATCGCGGTCTGCGTAACGGTCAATAATGCAAAGCCCGCAGTTAGGACAATGAGCAATTCACGGTCACCAGCGACGATGACGTCGTCGATTACGTATTGGTTAAATAGCGGCGCCGCCATCGCAAACAACTCGAGTACCGCGGCAAGGCAAAAGACGTGTACCAACGCCGTGCGCAAACCGAGAATTTTTCCTGTCAGCTGACTCACTGATATCTGCTTGGTTTCGTCGGCATGTTTAAAGTGCTCGTTCGGCGACAGTTCCAGCGCCACGCCAGTAAAGTGCTTTGACATCGTCTCAAGCGTTATCCGACGTTCACCCACGGCAGGGTCGACCAGCGTGACACTGATAGCGCCCGTCAGGCTCTTGCGTACATTCTTCAATACCACAAAGTGTTTCAGATCCCAGTGCAGGATACAGGGTAGCTGTAGATCAGCTATTTCCTCCAGTTCAAGACTCAGCGGCCGCACGGCCAGTTCCAGCACGGCGGCATAGCGCACAAGCTGTGTCATGGTGGCTCCCTTCAGACTGACCGCAAAACGCCGCCTCAGATCGCCTAATTCGCAGCGGTAGCCGAAGTGATCGGCCACCATGGCAAGGCAGGCCAGGCCGCACTCGCTCGCTTCGGTCTGTAATATGGTCTTCATAAGCTACCCAGCGCGGAGCGCACGCGGTCGAACCACGAAGGCGATAGGAATGTCGCACCGATGTCACTTGCCCCGCCGATACTGGTGACCGAAAAGCCTTGCTGGCGCAGCAGACTGATCAAGCCAGGCTCGACCCGGTTGCCAACTCGTAGGTCGGGAAGGTGCAGTGCGCCGACGATGACGAAGGTCCTATGGTGTTCGGAAATGGTTTTGGCGATGAGGGGAACCCAGGCATGGGTGCGTTGCTTGATCATGATCTCAAAAGTACCCGAACTACAGTTTGTCTCCAATCCCTTGTCCTGCAAGATCTGATCGCCAGGAGAAACCGGGTCGATGGCACAGGGCATCGGGCGGTCGACGCAGCGGACCTTTTCGTCAGTAACCTCTCCGGCGACGACTGCTAGTTTGCCAAGGGAGCTGTACAACGGATCCGATTGCCTCAGGCGCAGTAAGCGCGAAACCTGCAGGGCTTTATCAGCAACGAAATCTGCTCGGTCAGCGGCATTCGCGCTGCAGAAGTGCGTTCGCCGGTCCCCGAGCGTATCTAGGCCAATCGTCTTTTTCGATGTCGTGCCCTTGCCACGCAAGCGGAAGGAAATGCCTGTTTCACTGACGTCATATGCTGGCCCAAGCGACGCTGTCGTGAACGTGTCCAACAACGTCAAAATCAGGTATTCTGGCACGAGTGCCCAGCTTTCGAGCCAGTTCGGCACGTCAAGATGGCTATCCCGTGTCGCCTCAATCAGAGCGTCAAAGGCAAGATGCAAGCGCTGCGTGTGCAAACCCTTCGGATCGTCAAAGCAGGGCGCGCCAAGCGCGAACGATCCGTTCCGTAGCTGGTCCGGGCCGAAATAAGTCTCCATCACGGCCACCTCAGCCACCGCGTAACTCGGTTTCACGACGGTCTCAAAGTAGTGATCGTTCTCAACTGGGGTACCGACGTGAGACTCGCCGACTAGCACGGCCTGTGTATTGCCTTTGCTGACTAGCCATGCGCGCGGCGCCGTGGCAGCAGCGGCAGCGACAGTTGAGAGCAACGTGGCGAACACAGTGGCCAATATCGTATAGCTTCGAATGCAAGAGATCATCATAGTTTCGGACCCAGTGAAGCGTTGGCCCCGGCAAAGACCAGGGCCAACTGCCGAAAATGCCGGCATTGATTACGGGAGATGACTCACCAAACTACTCAACGGTGGCTTGTCGTGGTGCTGCACTTTCCGCCTATGCACGTGTTCGTCGTTACCGTAAACCCGCCGGTGTAGCTTCCCTGGAGGGACCCAGGGCCATAGCGACCAGCGGCGGAGACGGCGGGATTTGGTGTCGTGATGGTCTGGCTGAAATATCCAGGACTTGTGGTAGTCACAGTCGACACGCCACCGGCTCCGCAGGTCTGGGTCGTGGTGGTGCTCCCGGCGCTGTTGCTACTTGGCACGCAAGAGTTACTATTGGACCCCGAGCTGCCACCAAACAGACCAGACATAAAGCTGCCGATTGACCCCCAAAAGCCGCCACCGTCCTGGTCTTTTTTGGCTCTTGCATAATGTTCGTCCTCGTTAGCACCACCGGAGACCAAGTCCAATTCTTCGCTTGAAATGACTCGCATAATATGACATCCTTAAAAGACGGTTTGTGAAACGCATTCTGGTCAGAATGCAACTTAATGTCGTACGATGTGCTGCAATCACGACGTACGACTCTCGGCAGCACGGGCGGAAGTTGTCGCCCGTGCCAACGATTCTGCGCGGCTCTATTGGCTACCGGTACGCGACCGCCAACAGCGGCTCAGCGATCCATTCCCAGATCTTCCGGCGATCCTGAATCACATCGGCTTCTAGTGTCATGCCCGGCCTTAGGGGATGTTCTTTTCCATAGGTCGTTATTGTCTGTCGCGTCAATTTCACCTTGATGCGGTACAGCGCTTCGTTGTTGTTGAACCCATTGATGTTCTGCTGGGCGTTACTGAGGATCGTGCTCGCCAAGCTGGACGGCAGCTCGCCTGGTGCAAACGGCGTAGTGCTGACATCGCTCACAATGCCGCGTTGCAACCCAAATTTTTGATATGGGAATGCCTGATAACGGATCAGTACTTCCTGCCCCGGCGCGACGAATCCGGCTGCACGGCTGGGGGCATATAGCTGTGCCTCTAGTTCTCCCAACCTGCCGTCACTCCTAGCGGATGATTGTGAGGCCGGAATCATGGCGGCAAGCACTTGGCCGATGCTGATCGCTTGGCCAACCTGATATGTAATCGTCGTGAGGATGCCCGACTCCCGTGCAGTGATCATGAGCGATTTGCGCGAACTGTTTTCGGCCATTTCACGGGCCAAGCTAGACTTGGCACGCGACAACTGCGATAGATCGCTCGCCATAGTCGTATCAAGTCCGCTTAACTCCGCTTCAACGTCGCGCCTGCTTGATTGCAGTTGAACAACGTTACGGCCAACATCGCTGACACGTGCCGCAAGGTCGAGCAGATCATCCTGCTTTTGCTGCACCTGCGCCGATGACATAAAACCGCTTACCTGCAGCGATTCGTACTGTTTAAGACTGCGCTCTGCCAACTGATAGCGCCTTTGCGCCAACGCCAGTTCCTCATTCACGTGCTTGATTTCAGCCGCCAGACTGTCGAGATGTTGTTGCAGCGTCTGGCGCCGCAGACGATTTTGTGCAACGCGCAAGCGCTGTTCGTTATCCAGACTGCGCTCTTCCGAAGCAAGCTGCCGAGATACGATCTCTGATACTTCTCCAGTGCCAACTTGTCGTTCGGTCGACAATTCGAACAATACTTGGCCGGTATGGACGTATTCCCCTTCGTGACACATGCTCTTTACCAGTATGCCCGACAAGGGGGCAACTATGCTCAGGCTACCTCCCGTCGGCACCGTGATTCCCACGACGCGTGCCTTCCTAGTGACGCTGCCCGCGATGATAAAGACAACGAACGCCGCGCCGATGAATAGCGCTCCTACCGTAATCCAAAGTGCAGAAATTGGCCGCGCCAAGCGAATGCTTCCAAGATCACCTCTAATTCTTGCCGAAGAGATTTCGGTTCGAAATAATGGCGTTGCGGCCTTTGTAAGTTTCGACTCAGCGCTCAAAAATGCCCCCGTTATCACCTACCTATCAGGTTCTACGAGGCGCTAACTGTTCGCCGCCAAGTGCAGGGCCTCGAGAACACACAGGACGTTTGCATAATCGCTCCAGACATAGGGCTAAGGGAGCGTACGTGATCCAATATAGGGGGCGCTGATTGTTGTGTATTGATTGCGGGCAATTTAGATTGCCTTGTGGGTGGAGAAGCGTAATCTTTGGCCGTTCGGCGATAATCAGTGGAGCGCGGATTTCCTGTACGGCAGTGGTGTTCGCAAAACAACGGAGAGCGGTGCGCCCAATTCGTCGACGCTGCCGTCGTATTTGACCGTCAACACGTCGCTTACGCATACTCGGGCCAAGACACCGGTCGGGAAGGTCGAGGGCAGGATGGCGATCATCAACTTGCTCGATCATTCGTACCTGGTGCGTGACGGTTCGGGTGTTGGTATCGGTGCATCCCAGTATGGCGCCTGGCGTTCGATGTACACGAGACTCTCCACGAGCTTCTGACACGAAGACCGGCCGGCAGCGCCTTTTTGCCTGAGAGTGCTCGCCGGTGCGCTCAAGATCGCACAATAGCGCGTCAAGGTCCTCTCCTGTCCCTGATGCCCCCCGCACACCGTAGTGCCCGTTTCCTTCCGGATTTGCTGCAAATGTGTCAACATCCGACACTGCAGCCGATTTTCCAGCCATTTCAAAGAGGACGACGATGAGCGCCAAGGTTTTTGTGGTGATAGTGACCTACAACGGATCCAAGTGGGTGACCCCGTGCTTTTCCAGCCTGCGCAAGTCGACCGTGCCGCTGCACACGATCGTCATCGACAACGGATCGAAGGACGACACGCTGGCGCGCATCGCGGCCGAATATCCGGAAGTGGAGGTCGTCGCTACCGGAACGAACCACGGGTTTGGCAAGGCCAACAACATTGGCATGGAAATGGCGTACCAGCGCGGCGCGGACTATGTCTTCCTGCTCAACCAGGATGCCTGGATCGATCCGGACGCGGTGCAAAAACTCGTCGAGGCGCACCAGCGGCATCCCGCCTATGGCGTCATCAGCCCGATGCACCTGAACGGCGCCGGCGACGGTCTCGATTACGGCTTTTCGAACTACATCGCGCCGAACAAATGCCGGGGCTTGTACTCGGATCTCTTCCTCGGCCGCATGAAGGACGTGTACGACGTCGGCTTCGTGAATGCCGCCGCCTGGCTGGTGACGCGCGCATGCCTGGAACAGGTGGGCGGCTTCAGCCCGTCGTTCTTCCACTACGGCGAGGATGACAATTACACGCAGCGCCTGCAGTTCCACAAACTGAAACTGGGCGTCCTGCCCACGTCGCGCATCTATCACGACCGCGAACAGCGCCCGCCCAGCAAATTCTTCGAATCGGGCGAAACCTTCCGGCGCGAAGTCATCGCGCGCAGCTCGAACCCGAACACGCGTTTCTCCTTCGGCCGCGAATGGGTGTCCGTGTTCGCCCACCTCGGCTATGCGCTGGCGCGCGTGAACATGCAGGACGTCAAGCTGCAGCTGGCCAAGATCCGCCTGCTGGCCGGCATCGACAAGGCGGCCATCGCCGCCAACCGCGAGCGCAGCAGGACCGGCCGCGCCGCCTTCCTCGATCTCGACGCCGGCAATGTCACCGCCTACCCGAAAGACATAACATTACGACAAGTTACGAGCGCTCAATAACCGCGCTTACAACACTCCGGGACGTAAGGACAAGGTATTGCTTGCCTGTTTAGACCGCAGCCACTTATTCTGCTGTTCTCGGAACGTTTCGATTCATGCGCACGGTATGTCTTGTTGCTAACTTGTAATCGATAAAATGTTATTATCTCATCAGCACGGCGGTGAGGATTCGTGAAAATTCGATGGGCTCCCACGATGTGAACGTTGGTCTGCAAACGACGATGGCACAAGGCGCCGTTGTCGGCAAGGCGAGTTGACTCGTCGAGCGGGCAGACGTTTTTCCGTGCTGACTCAAAGTTATCGTAATAGCAACCAAGCGGAACGGAATCAATATGAAGCCAGACGAGGTCATCGCAGTAGTGGGATTGGGTTACGTAGGTTTGCCGCTGGCTGTCGAGTTCGGCAAGCTCGGCCCGACGATCGGTTTCGATTTGTCGACGACAAAGGTCGAGAGCTACAAGAAATTTGTCGATCCCGCCGGTGAGGTGTCGACTGAGCAATTGCGTTCGGCGCGCCACCTGAGCGTCACTACCGACCCGGCCGCGCTGGCCAAGGCCGATTACATCCTGATCGGCGTTCCGACCCCCGTCGACATCGCCCACGTGCCCGATTTCGCGCCGCTGATCAGCGCCAGCGAGACCGTCGGCAAGCACATGAAGCGCGGTGCGATCGTCATCTATGAATCGACCGTGTATCCGGGCGCGACCGAGGAAGTCTGCATCCCCGTCCTGGAAAAATTCTCCGGCATGAAGTGGAAGGATGGCTTCCACGTCGGCTTCTCGCCCGAGCGCATCAACCCGGGCGACAAGGAACACACGCTGACCAACGTGATGAAAGTGGTGTCCGGCGACGACGCGGAGACGCTGGAACGCGTGGCGGCCATGTACGAGACCGTCGTCAAGGCCGGCGTGCATCGCGCGTCCAGCCTGAAGGTCGCGGAAGCGGCCAAGGTCATCGAAAACACCCAGCGCGACCTGAACATCGCGCTGATGAACGAACTGGCGATTATCTTCGACAAGATCGGCATCGATACGCTGGAAGTGCTGAAGGCCGCCGGCACGAAATGGAACTTCCTGCCATTCCGCCCGGGCCTGGTGGGCGGCCACTGCATCGGCGTCGATCCCTACTACCTGACGCACAAGGCCGAGATGATCGGCTACCACCCGCAGGTGATCCTGGCGGGGCGCCGCATCAACGACGGCATGGCCAAGTTCGTGGCCGAAAAGACCGTCAAATCGATGATCTCGGCGGGCTTCCACGTCAAGGGTTCGAAAGTCAACGTGATCGGCCTGACGTTCAAGGAAAATTGCCCGGACCTGCGCAATTCCAAAGTCGCGGACATTGTGTACGAGCTACAGTCTTACGGTGTCGAAGTGCACGTGCACGACCCGGTGGCCGAAGCGGACGAAGCGCAGCATGAATACGGCATCGCACTGGAGCGCTGGGAAGACCTGCCGAAGGGCGATGCCCTCATCGTTGCGGTGCCGCACAAGGAAGTGCTGGCGCGTTCGCTGACGGATTTCCAGTCCAAGCTGAACGACGGCGGCTGCTTCGTCGACGTCAAGGCCCAGTTCGATCCGAACGGGATCCGCGAGGCTGGCTACTGCCTCTGGCGTTTGTAATGTATCGCCGGCATCCGCAGCTGCGGATGCCGTGACTATTCGATGGGTCGTGCCGAGGGCAGGCCGCTTGGACCCCCGAGCCTTGCCGTTTTGCATGTGATGATGACAATGACAGTTCCAGGCTATTTCCGGCCTTGTTTTATTTCCTTGAGTCAAGAACTTTTGGGAACGCGCACGCGTATCCCGGCTCGACTATTGGTTGTGCAAATCAGCAATAACAGCTACACCGGAGGCAATTGTGCTTAGGATTTCTAATCACTATGTGTCGAAGATCGTATTCGTCCTTCTGTTCGTCGAAGTGTTGGTGCTGCTTGGCGCAGCCTACATCGGCGCGACGGTGCGGTTCATGGAACTGGGACAGAACGCGTCCCTGCCCAACCTCGACCATCACTTCTTTACATCCGCCATCGCATTCACCGCCGCGATCATCTTCAGCATGAGCGCCATGGGCATGTACCAGCTCGACTTCAACGAAGGCCTGCGCCATCCGTTCTTCATGAAGCTGATGCCCTCGTTCCTGATGGGCTTCCTGATCCTGACGCTGGTGTTCTACGTGGCGCCCGACCTGTATTTCGGCCGCGGCATCATGGCGCTCGTGTTCGGCATCGCCGCGGCGGCATCTTCCTGGCGCGCATGGTGTTCTTCAAGTCGTCCGAGCTGCGCTTCCTGGAAACCCGCATCCTGTTCCTGGGCAGCGGCCCGCTCGCCAAGGAATGCAGCGACCTGGCGATGCAGAGCACCAGCTACCACCGCTACAACATCGCCGGCTTCGTGCCGACGCCGACCGAGGAATTGTGCGTGCCGGGGACCAGCCTGCTGAAGTCGCGCGAGGGCGAATCGCTCGTCGCGCTGGCGCGCCAGTACAACGTCGAGGAAATCGTCGTCTCCGTGCAGAACCGCCGCGGCGGCTTCCCCATCAAGGATCTGCTCGAGTGCAAGCTGCAGGGCTTCAAGGTCACCGACGCCGCCACCTTCTTCGAGCGCGAGACCTGCCAGATCCGCGTCGATTCGCTGCAGCCGTCGTGGCTCGTGTTCGGCGGCGGCTTCGACCAGAGCTTCGTGCGCACGTTCATGAAGCGCAGCTTCGACATCGTCTGCAGCCTGATCATCATGGTGCTGACGCTTCCGCTGATGCTGCTGGCGGCGCTGGCCGTCAAGCTGGAAGACGGCGGTCCCGTGTTCTATTCCCAGGAACGGGTCGGCAAGGATGGCGCCGTGTTCTTCGTCCACAAATTCCGCAGCATGCGCACCGACGCGGAAAAGGGCGGCAAGCCGCAATGGGCGCAGCAGAACGACCCGCGCATCACGCGCGTCGGCAATTTCATGCGCAAGACGCGTATCGACGAGCTGCCGCAGGTGCTCAACGTGCTCAAGGGCGACATGTCGTTCGTGGGTCCGCGCCCGGAGCGCCAGTACTTCGTCGACCAACTGATCGAAGTGGTCCCGTATTACAACGTGCGCCACAGCGTCAAGCCGGGCATCACCGGCTGGGCCCAGGTACGCTACGGCTACGGTTCCTCGGCCGAGGACGCGCTGCAGAAGCTGCAGTACGACCTGTACTACGTGAAGAACAACAGCCTGTTCCTGGACGTCCTGATCCTGATCGACACCCTGAAGGTCGTCCTGTTCCGCAGCGGACGCTGATGTTCCCTGCGGCCGCATCGTGCCCAGTAACGTGATCAATATCGCTGCTTCCTGCTACGCACTGGCCGCCATCGGCTTCCTCGCACTGGGCCTGTCGGTCCTGTCGGGCTGGCACGGCCGCGTCCAGCGCGGCACGCTGAGCGCCGCCTGCCTGGCGACGGCCGCGTGGGCCGCGGCGCTGGGCGTGGATGCCGCCCGGGAGATCCTGTGGAACACGGGCACGGCCGCGCTCGAGGTGCTGCGCGACGGCACCTGGTCGCTGTTCCTCGTGGCCCTGCTCGGCGACTGGCGCAGCGACGCGGACGGCCAGCCGGCGCGCCTGATCCTCGGCCGCTTCCCGCGCCGCGCGCGGGACTGCTGGCGGCGGGCTGCGTCTATCTGCTGCTGCTGACCGGCGTCGGCGTCGCCCACTGGGACAACGACCTCCTGCCCGTGCTCGGGCTGCCGCTCCTGATCGGCTATGTCGGCCTGTCCGTGTACGGCATGCTGCTCGTCGAGCAGGTCTACCGCAACAAGACCATCGAAGAGCGCTGGGCGATCAAGTTCGCCTGCCTGGGCATCGGCGGCATGTTCGCCTACGACTTCTACATGTACAGCAATGCGCTGCTGTTCCGCAAACTGAGCGCGGACCTGTGGACGGCGCGCGGCTTCGTCAACGCGCTGACGGTGCCGCTGATCGCGCTGTCGATCACGCGGCGCAAGTCGTGGACGACGTCGTTCGCCGTGTCGCGCCGCGTCGTCTTCCATTCGGCCGCGCTGTTCGGTTCCGCGATCTACCTGCTGGCCATGGGCACGGTCGGCTACTACCTGCGCTACGTGGGCGGCAGCTGGGGCACGGTGATGCAGACGGGCTTCCTGTTCGGCGCCATCTCCCTGCTGGGCGTGATCCTGTTCTCCGGCACGGCGCGCTCCTGGCTGAAGGTCTCGATCAGCAAGCACTTCTACCGCTACAACTACGATTACCGCGAAGAGTGGATGCGCTTTACGCGCACGCTGTCCGAGCGCGGCCCGAACCTGGGCGAGCGCGCGATCCAGGCGCTGGCCGTGCTCGTCGAAAGCCCCGGCGGCACCTTGTGGCAGCGCGATGCCGGCGGCCGCTTCACGGCGATGGCGGGCTGGCCGACGGTCGACACCCACGTGAGCGAGCCGGCCAACGCGCCGTTCTGCCGCTTCCTGGAAAGCACGCAGTGGGTCGTCGACGTCGACGAATACGTCGAGCGCCCCGACAAATACGAAGGTCTCGCCTTGCCCGGCTGGCTGCTGGACTCCCCGCGCCGCTGGCTCGTCGTGCCGCTGATGCTGCAGGAAAAACTGTTCGGCTTCGTCGTGCTGCAGCGCGCGCGCAGCCCGGTGAAACTGAACTGGGAAATCATCGACCTGCTCGAGATCGCCGGCAGCCAGGCCGCCAGCTACCTCGCGCAGGAAGACGCCGCCAACGCGCTGATGGTGGCGCGCCAGTTCGAGTCGTTCAACCGCATGTCGACGTTCGTCGTGCACGACTTGAAGAACCTCGTCGCCCAGCTGTCGCTGATGAACGCGAACGCGGAGAAGCACAAGGACAACCCCGAATTCCAGCGCGACATGCTGGAGACGCTGAACCACTCCGTGCAGAAAATGAAGCTGCTGCTGCAGAAGCTGTCGCGCAGCGAGAATGCCGACAAGCCGCAGCCGCTGGCCGTCGACGACGTCGTGCGCCAGGCGTTGGCCCTCAAGAGCGCGTTCGAGCCGCATCCGCAACTGCTCGTCGAGCAGGCGGGCCTGCGCGTGCTGGCCGACCGCGAGCGCCTGGAGCGCGTGCTGGGCCACCTGATCCAGAACGCGATCGAGGCGACGCCGCGCGACGGCAACGTGATGGTCCGCGTGGCCCTGCCGGCCGACGGACGCGAAGACGCCGTCGAGGTCGAGATCACGGACACCGGCGAAGGCATGACCGAAGAATTCATCCGCGAGCGCCTGTTCAAGCCATTCGACTCCACCAAGTCGGCCGGCATGGGCATCGGCGTGTTCGAAAGCCGCGAATACATCACCGAGCTGGGCGGGACGCTGGACGTGACCAGCCAACCCCGACTCGGTACCACGTTCAAGGTCGTCCTGCCGCTGCACCGCGTCGCGGCCGCCGCGACGATCGCCTGAAAGAAGACACCATGACCCAACAAAAACCCAAGCTGTTGATCATCGAAGACGATCCAGGCCTGCAGAAACAGCTGCGCTGGAGCCTGGACGCGTACGACGTGGTGGTGGCCGGCGACCGCGAGGCGGCGCTGGCGCAGATCCGCCGCCACGAGCCGGCCGTCTGCACGATGGACCTCGGCCTGCCGCCCGATCCGGACGGCTCCACCGAAGGCCTGGCCACCTTGCAGCAGATCCTGGCGCTGGCGCCGGACACGCGCGTGATCGTCCTGACGGGCAACCAGGACCATGCCAACGCCGTCAAGGCGATCGGCATGGGCGCCTACGATTTCCACCAGAAGCCGGTCGATCCGGAAGTGTTGAACCTCGTGATCCAGCGCGCCTTCTTCCTGCACAACCTGCAGGAGGAAAACCGCCGCATGCAGCAGTCGCAGGCCGACTCGCCGCTGGCCGGCGTGATCTCGCGCGACCCGGGCATGTCGAAAGTCTGCCGCACCATCGAGAAGGTGGCGCCGACGTCCGCGTCCGTCATGCTGCTGGGCGAATCCGGTACCGGCAAGGAGGTGCTGGCACGCGCCATCCATGCGCTGTCGCCGCGCGCGAAGGAGCGCTTCATGGCGATCAACTGCGCGGCGATTCCGGAAAACCTGCTCGAGAGCGAGTTGTTCGGCTACGAGAAGGGCGCCTTCACGGGCGCCGCCAAGCAGACCAAGGGCAAGGTGGAGCTGGCCCACGGCGGCACGTTCTTCCTCGACGAAGTCGGCGACCTGCCGATGGCGCTGCAGGCCAAGCTGCTGCGCTTCCTGCAGGAGCGCGTGATCGAGCGTATCGGCGGCCATGACGAGATCCCCGTCGACGTGCGCATCGTCTGCGCGACGCACCAGAAGCTGAAGGACTTGTGCGCGCAGGGCCGCTTCCGCGAAGACCTGTATTACCGCCTTTCCGAAATCGTCGTGACGATCCCGCCGCTGCGCCAGCGCGAGGGCGATGCGGCGCTGCTGGCCCATCACTTCAAGAACAAGTTCTGCGCGCAGGAATCGCGCGCGTCGCTGCACTTCGCGCCGGACGCGCTGGCCGCGATCGAAGCCTACCAGTGGCCCGGCAACGTGCGCGAGATGGAAAACTGCATCAAGCGCGCCGTCATCATGGCCGACGGAAACACCATCGTCGCCGACGATCTCGGCCTGCCCGACACGGGTGCCGAGGAAGAGCCGTTGAACCTGCGCCAGGTGCGCGACGAAGCCGAGTACAAGGCCATCGCCCGCGCACTCGCGCGCACGGACGGGAACATCGTCAAGGCGTCCGAGATGCTGGGCGTCAGCCGGCCCACCTTGTACGACCTGATGGGACGCCACGGCATCAAGGCCAGCGCGTGACGGCGGCCAGGCTGGCGCGCCGCGGCCTGCTCGCGGCGGGCGTACTTGCCGTCGTGGCGGGCGGCGTGCTGCTGGCCGCCATCGACCACGTCGGACGCGCGCCGCGCACGCTCGCGCCGTACATCGAAAAACGCAGCAGCGGCCACAATCCGCTCATCGAGAACACGGGCCGCCGCGTCGCCGCCATCCTGACGTCGCTCGACCGCGGGAGCGCCGCCGCGCCGCCCGCGCGGCTGGCGCTCGCGGCCGGCGCCCAGCCGCGGCCCGTCGGGCAGGACGGCGCCGGCATCCAGGTCGCCACGCCCGAGGCCTTGCGCGCGGCGCTCCTGCAGGCGTCTCCGGGCGACGTCATCACGCTGGCGCCGGGCACCTACCGGTTCCAGGGCAAGAGCATCGACGTACCGCGCCCCGGCCGGGCCGATGCGCCCATCGTCGTGCGCGCGGCGCAGCCGGGCACCGTGCACATCGAACTCGAGACGCTCGAGGGCTTCGTCGTCGGCGCGCCGTACTGGCGCTTCGAAAACCTGAACATCGACGGCGTGTGCCGGGCCGACGACGACTGCGAACACGCCTTCCACGTCATCGGCAACGGCCACCACTTCGCGAGCCTCAACAACACGATCCGCGACTTCAACGCGCACATCAAGATCAACGGCGCCGGCGGCCGCTTTCCGGACGACGGCCTGATCGAACACACGACCCTCACCGCCACGCGCGCGCGCGCGACCGCGAATCCGGTGACGCCCGTCGACCTCGTGGCGGCCAGCGGCTGGACGCTGCGCGCGAACCTGATCACCGACTTCGCCAAGCGCGACGGCAACCAGGTCAGCTACGGCGCGTTCGCCAAGGGCGGCGGCAGGAACAACGTCTTCGAGCGTAACGTCGTGTGGTGCGAACAGATGCTGCGCGGCCTGCCGGGACAGCGCGTGGGCCTGTCGCTGGGCGGCGGCGGCACGGGGCACGAATTCTGCCGCGACGGCCGCTGTATCACGGAACAGGAGGGCGGCACCCTGCGCGCCAACCTGATCGTCGGCTGTTCCGATGCGGGCATCTACCTGAACAAAGCGGCGGGGAGCAAGGTCTTCGACAACACGCTCGTCGACACGACCGGCATCGACGTGCGCTATCCGGCCAGCAGTGCCCAGGTGGACGGGAACCTCGTCGACGGTCCGATCCGCGCGCGCGACGGCGGCATCGTGCACCTGGGCGACAATCGTGAGGCGCCGCTGTGGCGCGCCTACCTGGGCAGCCATCCCGTGCGCGGCCTGTTCCGCGCGCCCGAGACCGGCGATTTCGCCTGGCGCGACGACGCGCCGCTGCGCGCCGAGGCGGATGAGGGAGAACGGCCGGCGGACGCGCTCGACCTGTGCGGCACGCGCCGCGGCGCGCCTGCCGTGTACGGAGCCTTCGCCCGCTTTACGGCGTGCCTGGCAGCGCCTTGACCCATTCGCGGGTCCACTCGGCCACCTGGTCGCGCCACGCGCGGCGCGAGAACGTGTGGTCGGCCTCCTCGAGGCGGCGCCACGTCACGCGTGGCGTGGCCAGCAGGCGTTTCCAGGCCGGCGTCGAACCGGCCACGTCGCAGAATTCGCGGCCCGTCAGGTCGGCGCCGCCGATCACGAGCAGGGTGTCGCCCTTGAACCCGTGCAGGCCCTGGCGCATGCGCTCGGGCAGCGGGGCCGGTTCGTCTTCCGACGCCGGGCGCCCCGCCGGTCGGCCTGAAAGCGCAGTGCGCACGAGTTTCAGCATCGACGACAGCGAGCCCGCGTAATCGAACTGTCCGCGCGCCAGCTTGCGCCAGAATTCCGGGTTGCGCAGGCGGTCGCGGTAATGGTGTTTCAACGTCGTGCGGGCGACGCCGTCGTCCGTGCGCACCCAGGGGTTCAGCAGCACGAGGCCGCGCACGCGCGCATCGCCCGGCGCATACATCGCGGCCGCCGACGCGCCGTCGCACAGGCCCCACAGCACGACGTCGGTGAGGCTCGGTACGGCTTCGACGAAGGCGTCGAGCGCGGCGCGGATGTCGTCCTGGATCGCTTCGAAATCGCGTTCCTCGCCGTCGCTGTCGCCCATGCCGCGGTAATCGAAGCGCATCGCGGCGATGCCGTGGGCGGCGAGATGGCGCGCCAGCAGGGCGAACTGGCGGTGGCTGCCGATGCGGTATTGCGGACCGCCGACGACGATCAGCACGCCGCGCGTACACGCCTGCGCCGGCACGGACGCGATCCCGACCAGCGCCGCGTCGCCGCAGCGGAACGACAGGGCGCGTTCGTCATACGACATGGGCGCGCTCCAGGGTGGCGTCGGCGGTCGCGTCGAGCAGGGCCGGACAGGTCGAGATGGCGGTCGTGGCCCAGAACGGCGCGCCCGTGACCGTGTGCACGTGCAGTTGTGTGCCGCGTGCTTCCCAGGCCGCCTTGACGCGCGCCGCGGCCGGTCCCGGCGCCTGCCCAGGTGCGCCGAGCACCTCGAACCAGTGCACGGGCACGGGCGGCAGCATCGCGTCGGGCGCGGGCAGGGCGTCGATGGCGCGCGCCAGTTCGGGCGTGAGATCGTAGCCCGCGATTTCCAGCGTTTCCCCGGCCTGCAGCGCGGCGCGCAGCGCCTTCGTGCCGCTCTGCGCGGCCGCGTCTTCTCCCAGCATCGCGTTCGCGGTGCGCAGGCGCAGGAACTGGGTCAGGTACGTGGATCCCGCGGCCACCGGCTGCCACAGCAGCATGGGCGCGAGCGGGACGTCCGATGTGCGCGCATGGTCGAGCGCAAAGTCGAGCGCAAGCAGGGCGCCGAGGCGCAGGCCCCACAGCGTGAGCGGGGCGTCGACGCGCGCGCGCAGCCAGGCGGCGCCCGTGTCCAGGTCCTGCTTCCACAGGTCCCAGCGGGCGTCCGCGAAGTCGCCGGCGCTGTCGCCGGTGCCGAGCAAATCGATCTGCAGTACGCCAACCCCGTGCGCGGCCAGGCGGCGCGCGCCGAGGGCGGCCATGCGGCGGGTGCGGTTGAGTTCTTCGGCGAACGGCGGCACGTACAGGACGGCGCCGCGGCAGGGGCCCGCGGGCCGGTGGAACAGGCAGAAGCGCCGGTCCGCGCCGCTGCCGAGGAAGAACGGTTCCGTGTCCACCTCGGCCCGGTCCGGTGTCATTCGGCGCGTTTCGCGGCCACGAAGCCGGCCAGGCTGCCCAGGGTTTCGAAGGTGCTGGCGCTCAGGTCGTCGTCGTCGATGGCGATGCCGAAGCGCTCTTCGAGGGCGCCGATCAGGCTGACGACGGCCATCGAGTCGAGTTCGGGCAGGCTGCCCAGCAGGGGAGAGTCGGCATTGAGGCGCTGGCCGGCATCGCCCAGGCTCAGCACGTCGATCAGGGTCGCTTTGACTTCGTCGAGATACGTCATGATGGTCATTCGGTTCAGTAAGCGCCACGCCACGAGAGGGCGAGCGGTCGATTATACATTCGGGCGCAACAGGGCCAGCCGGGCTTTCAACGGTGCGGCCAGGCGGTGCACTTCGCCCACCAGTTCGTGGCGCGTGGCGCGCAGCAGGAGGTACCAGGCCAGGGCCAGCGGCAGCATCATCACGAGCAGCCGCGCCATGGCCGGGATGGACGCCGGCAGCAGCGCCGCCAGCAGCCAGGCGACCGCGCCGGTGCCCGCCGCCACGACGGCGCTGGGCAGCAGGGCGCGCAACATCATCGCGGTCGTGAGGCCGAAATACCGGCTCTGCTGGATCGCGGTGACGGGGGCGCTGGCGACCGTTGCGAAGAACAGCGCCCAGGCGAATCCGTTCAGGCTGCCGTCGAACAGCAGCACGCCGAACAGGATGCGGGTCGCCAGGGTGACGACGACCGGGAACGCGCTCAGGTACGGCTTGCCGATCGCGGTCACCGCCATCGGGATGTAGTTGAAGGCGAGCGTCACGACGGCGGCCAGCACGAGCGGCAGGATCGCCGGCACGCACTCGATCCATTTGGCGCCGTACAGCGCGACGACGACGTCCTGGCCCAGCACGGCCGTCAGCGCCAGCGCGGTCCAGCCGACGCCCGTCAGCAGCAAGGTGGAACGGGCGAGGATCGGCGCCAGCGATTCGCCCTTGTGATACGTCTGGGCCAGATACGGGACGGCGCCGTAGTTCATCGTCGAACCGGCCACGTAGCTGAAGATCGACACCGTGGAGTTCGCCCGGCTCAGCAGGCCCACGTGGCGCGCCGAGCCCAGTTTGCCGAGCAGGATATCGGGAATCGAGTTGTTCAGCGTCGTCGCGCAGTTCGTCACGAGCGAGCCGACGCCGAAGTGCGCCACGCTCTTCCAGTGGCGGAAGCCCGGCAGCCACGGCATGCCTTTCGGGCGCAGCGGCACGTAGGCGATGCCGCAGGCGACGATGTTGATCAGGTTACCCCAGGCCATCGACATGGCGCCGTGGCCCATCTCGCCGAGGATCAGCGTGCTGGCGCAGAAGCACACGGTGCCGACGACGTGGACGACGGCCTGTTTCTCGGCCTCGTAGTGACGGGCGAGCAGGGCGCCCGTGACGGTGCCGAACGGGATGAACACGAAGCCGATGGCCAGCACGCGCATCACCGGCACGATGCCCGGTTCCTTGAACCACGTGCCGAGCCAGCCGCTGGCCGCGAACAGGGCGGCGGCGATGACCCACGACGTCGTGAACACGACGCCGGTCGCCGAGCGGATCTTGTCGTTGTCGAGATCCGGTTCGCGCTGCAGGTAATAGCTGACGCCGAAGTCGCGGAACACCTGGGCGAAATTCACGAACACGACCGTCATCGAATAGATGCCGATCTCGCTCGGGCTCAGGATCCGCGCCAGCAGGATGCTGACGATGAACTGCAGGACCTTGGTGCCCGACGTCGCGAAGAAATTAATGACCAGCGAACGACGCAAATCTGCCATGACAACGCAACCGGGGAGAGAAAAACGCGCCGGGTATCAGGCCGGCGCGTTGGAGATCAGGTGGATGGCCTGGCGCGACGTCGTCTTGTACTTGTTATTGATGAAGCGCATCGGTCCGATGAAGTGGAAGAACGCCGTCTCCGCCGTGGCGCAGTCGGGCGTGCCGTATTTCGGGAACGGCAGCGATTTCGCGGCGAACGCGTTCGCCACCAGGTAGTTCGAGGTCACCTGTTCGGTACCCCAGCGTTTCCAGTCCTCGCCCAGCTTGCCCGTCATGCGGCGCGAGAAGTCGAGCAGGTTGTCGCGCATCGTCGTCGACGGCGGGAACCCCGTGAAGCCGGAGCAGCCGCGCACGTAGCGCGCATCGCCCGGCAGGCCGACGTTGGCCATCTCGGCCTCCGACAGGGTCTGGATGTGCGCGCCCGGCTTCACCTTCGGCAGCGCGTGGGCGCGTACCGCGTCCAGCGGGCGGATCGGCGTGTCCGGGATTTCGCCCAGCACGAAGCCGGCGCCGGTCTGGATGGCCTGCAGCACCTCCGGGATCGGCTGCATGGTCAGCGTATCGGCATCGAGCTGGACGACGTAGCTGTCCAGCGCATAGCCGGAAATCGCGAACAGGCGCTCCCAGGTGCCGCCGCGCGGAATGTCCGGATGCGTGAATTCGCCCGCTTCGCGCAGGATCACGTGCGGCAGGTGGTGCTTCAGCACGGCGCGGTCGGTCTCGTCGATCGACGGATCGCACACGACCACGATGCGCGACGGATTCAGGAAATGGGTAAACGACTTGACCGCGACCAGGTAGGAATGGACGTCGCGCTGGTGCACCATCGACAGCAGCGTGAAGGGCAGGTCGCCGCGCTTGACGGGGCGGGTGTCCAGGATCTGGCGTGCGACTTTCTGGTACTGCCATCGGAAATAGTCTCGCCTGACGCGCTGGACCACCCTCTCGACTAAAGACATTCCTCGGGACTCCCTTTTCTGCTGATCGAATTCAAAGCGGTTGCGTTTGCTGGGCAATCATAGGAACCGCGCAATGTGTGCAGCGAACTCCTTGCTTTGACGCACAACATTATATGCGGTATCGACGTGCGCACGCGCGTAGTTACCATGCATTTTTGTCATTTCCGGATCGTCGACATAGCGCAGCACGGCCTGGGTGAAACCCGCGAAATCGTCCAGGTCGATCACGGCGCCGGTCTTGCCGTCGAGGATCGTTTCCTTCGGGCCCAATGCCGCGCTGGCGACGACGGGGATGCCGCATGCCATGGCCTCGACGATCGCATTGCCGAAGCTTTCGCGCTCGGCCGCGTGCACGAGCAGGTCGGCGGCGCGGTAGTACGGCACGAGGTCGTTCTGGCGGCCGGCGAACACGCATACATCGGCGAGGCCGAGTTCCTGCGCAAGCTGTTTCCATTGCGCGGCCGGCGGACCGTCGCCCACGTAGATGAAGCCGATGCGCTTGGCCGGGCGCGCGTCGATGACGTCGCGCACCACTTGCAGCAGCCGGTCCACGCGTTTTTCCGGGCGCGCCTGCGAAACGGCCAGGATCCAGAAGCGATCGGCGTCCAGGCCCAGCTGCGCGCGTGCTTCGTTGCGGTCGCCTGGATGAAACTTGACCGAATCGACCGAATTGCGCATCAGGACCACCTTGTCGCGCGGAAGCTTCTGGTAATTCAGCAGGAAGTGTTCCTGGGCGACGGAATTGGCGAGGTGCAGGTCGTGCTGCTGCAGGCGCAGCACGCGCCGCAGCAGGAATTTCGCCACTTTCTTGATAGCGCCGTCCCGCTGGCGCGGGTCGAAACTGTCGTTTTCCGTATTGATCGTGCGCACGCCCAGGCGGCGCAGCAGGTCAAGGCACACGGTGTTCGACAGCGCGCTCATGAACACCATGACTTTTACATTATGGGTGCGCACGAATTGTTCGATCGCGGCCCGTCCGGCCGGCGATGTATCGTAGCAATCCAGTTCGACCGGTTGCAAATTCTTCGGCTGGTAGCTGGGATTGCCGGTCAGCTTGGGAAACGCCATGTACACGTTCGCCCGTTCGCGCAGGTCGGCACTTGCCCGGTCGCGCACGGCGGCGGTGAAATTCCATACGTACCCCGTATCGTCGGGATAACGCATGGTGAATACGATTCCTGGCTTGTCCGCTGCGGCCACCCTGTTCTCCGGCAATTTTGTTCGGCCGGCTTTAGTTTCACTTTGACAACAACCGGCGCGAAATTATAGCCTATTGATAAGCTATCTAAAATGCAACACTTGTAACGTGCGCGCCTCGGCATGCTTCTTTGGCCCCAAGAAGTTCCTCAGCGGCAATTCAAAGAACCGGTAGCTCATGTGCGCCAGCAACAGGATGGCGGCTTCGAACAGCACGAGCGCGGCGACGAAGAACAGGACCGGGTGGTTGTGGAAGAACGGCAGCGCCCGGGCGGCCGCGCCCAGGGCTTTTGCAAACACGTGCAGCAGCAGGCTGTGCCACAGATAGATCGAATACGAGATGTCGCCGATCCAGACCAGGACCGGATGATGCAGCCAGTGGCCGCCGCCGGTTCCCACGCTGGCCGCGACCACGAGCGCGCAAAAGCCCACGAAGGCGAGCATGTCGGCATACGGCGACGGTACGAACAGCAGGACCAGGAACACCGCGGCCAGCGCGCCGTTGGCGGCAGCGTCGGCGAACGATGCCATGCGCCGGTGCCGGACGATCGCATACAGGCACGCGCCGGCGCAAAATCCGATCAGGCAGCGGAAGAATGCGAAACCGACCGTCAGGTTCGCGCTGCCGAAATGCATGGCCAGGAACGCGAACAGCCCGAGGATGACCGGCAGGGCGAGCACCGCCGCGGTTTTCGAGAAATAACGGCGGGCCAGCGGAATCGCAAACGGGAACACGATGTACGTCCACCACTCGACGCTGATGGACCACGAAGGCTGGTTCCACGTCGTGTGGTTGAAGAATCCCATCGCGTGCAGCAGCAGGTGGGCGGTAATCGACCAGTCAGGATTTTCCTGGGCCTGCTTGATCCCGATGGTGGCCAGGCCGACATACACAAGCAGCAACAGCAGGTGCAGCGGATAGACGCGCGCGAACCGCGCGCGCAGGAACCGCATGTAGCTGCCGGGCCTGACGGCATCCGCGAAATGCCTGCCGTACGCATGGCTCATCACGAAACCGCTCAGGACGAAAAAGAAATCCACGAACAGGTAGGTGTGCAGGGCAAAATCGCGGAACAGGGATCCCTGCTGTAAAGCGGGGAACACGTCGCCCCAGATGACGATCAGGTGCGCCAGCACCGTGCACAGGGCAGCGATACCCCGGAGGGACGTCAGCGCATCGAATTTGAAATCGGATACCGGATTTTCGTTTTTTGCGGGCACCATGGATTCCGATTCTTTCGTTGATTGTCTGTACAGCGGCCACGACCGCAAGTGTAGCAGCGGGCGCCGCCTGAGCTGCCATATTCTTACGCAGGTGTTGTAATGAAATCATCTTGTTCAGCCAGGTTCCGATTGCCGCACGGTTGATACTTAACAATAAGCTGTTGTGCTAGGATTGCAACATTTTTAGCGGCATCAACAAGAACGCCCGACGGCCATACTTATCGTGGCAACGTCGGGGGCATGGGACGCAAGAACGCAAGTAATGTTAACAAAAGCTCAGCATGTGCCGGCACAACTGGCACCCGGACAGCGTCCAGTCCTGCTCGTGATCGTCGACACCGAGGGCGAATTCGCCTGGGACCAGCCGTTCAATCGCAGCGCGATCGGGACGACCTCGATCGCCAGCCAGCCGCTGATGCATGCGCGCGTGTTCGACGAGTTCGGCATCCTGCCCACTTACATGGTCGACTGGCCGGTCGCCACGACGCCCGGCGCGGTCGCGACGCTGCGCCGCCTGCTCGATGCGAAGCGCTGCGAGATCGGCGCCCACCTGCACCCGTGGGTCTCGCCCCCGTACGAAGAAGCGCTGTCGGATTTCAATTCGTATGGCGGCAACCTGCCGCGCCAGCTCGAATACGACAAGCTGCGCCTCCTGACCGAAACCATCGCCGACGCGTTCGGCCGCCAGCCGCTCGCATTCAAGGCCGGCCGCTACGGCCTCGGTCCGCACACGGCCGAGTCGATCGCGTCGCTCGGCTACGAGGTCGATGCGAGCGTCGTCCCCTACAGCGCGTTCACGGAAGACGGCGGCCCGGATTTCCGCACGTTCGACGAGCACCCGTTCTGGTTCCAGGCGGGGCGGCGCGAACTGCTCGAATTGCCGGTCACGACCGGCTACTGCGGCTGGCTGCGCCACGTCGGGCCGCGCCTGTACGACCTCGCCCAGCGCCGCTGGGCACGGCGCTTGCGCCTGGGCGGCGTGCTGGCGCGCTCGCGCGCGCTCGAGCGCGTGCGCCTGAGCCCCGAAGTGGCGTCCGGCGCCGAGATGCGCCGCCTGACCGAGGCGTTGCTGGCCGGCGGCTGCCAGGTCTTTTCGCTGACGTACCACAGCCCGTCGATGATGCCGGGCCACACGCCGTACGTGCGCTGCGAGGCGGACCTCGAGCGCCTGATCACGACGGTGTACGATTACTGCGCGTGGTTCCGCGACCGCGTCGGCGGCGAGTTCATGAGCCTGTCGCAGTTGCGGCAGGCGCTGGCGGCGCAGCGCTGACGTCACCCGCGCGGCGTGCCGCCAGCGCATGCAGGCGGCCGAGCCACGGCCAGCGGTAGCCGTTCAGGTGATACATCGTGCGGATCTCGTCGGTCCAGCGGGTGTGCCATTCCATCACCCGTCCATAGAATTCGATGCGCTCGAACCGGCCTTCGTCGAACAGGCCGCGCGTCGCTTCCTCGCGCATCAGCAGGGCCGGCGACAGCTGCGGACCGAGTGCTTCGTCATAGGCCGTCTTGAGGATCACGATGCAGCCGCCGCCTTCGACGCACAGGTCCATCGCGGCCAGGCGCGGGCCATCCGGGCCGTCGAACCAGTAGCGGTAGACGCTGGCCGCATCGCGCCGCGCGAACGCTTCCAGCATCGCGCGGTAGAAGCGGCCCTGGTCGTTGTCGGCCGCGACGGCGGTGCCTTCGGACGCCTTCCAGCCGCTCGTCTCCAGCCGGCCGTAGTCGGCGACGGCAGCGGCCATCAGCGCGGGATCGCGCACGATCTCCAGGCGCGTCGCGATGCCGTCCTGGCGCAGGCGGTTGCGCTGCTTTTTCAGGTTGTTGCGCAGGTTCTTGCCGCGCGCGTTCCAGTAGTCGTCGAAGGACCCCTGCAGCGTGATGCGTGCCGTCTCGATGTAGTCGAAGCTGTGCGGCCCGGCCGGGCGTGCCGTCAGCATCGGGTCGCACTGCGTGAGGCCCAGCATCAGCGCGGGACCGGGCAGGGCGCGCAGCAGATCCGCGAGCAGGCCGTCGGCGGGACGGGTATCGCGCTGCAGCCACAGGCCGACGGGCGCCTGCGCGGGCTGGAACGTGTTCCACACGCCGGGGCGGCCGGGGGTCACGATCGTCATCGCGTCCGTATCATCGCCCCGGCCGTGCCAGGCGAGCAGCTCGCGGCCCGTGCCGAACACGTCGAGCAGCGGCTGCACGAAATCGGCAGCGAGCAGCGGCGATGCGGCGCCGGCCGCGTGCAGGCGCTGCCAGCGGGGGGCGTGCCGCGCGAAGTCGCGCGCAGGGACGACAGTCCAGTTCATGCGGGCACCGCCGCGCAGGTTTCCAGCGCCTGGCGCACCTGCGCGTGCAGCCACGCGCGTTCGCCGTCGTCGAGCGCCTGGTGGCACGGGAAGGCGATCAGGCGCCGGCCCAGGTCCGCGCTGTTGGCGCACACGCTCGCGTCGACGCCGGCCCACAGCGTCGCGCCGAAGCGCGTCATCGGCACGCCGGCGCGCAGCAAGGCGTCGAACACGGCCTGCGGCCGGTCGACGAGCAGCGGGAACATCCACGGACAGGCGCCGTCGGGCAGGCTTGAATAAAGCGGGCGGCAGCCGGGCACGCCGTCCAGCGCGCGCTGCAGGTCGAGGTAGTTGCGCCGCCGCCGCGCGACGATGCGCGCGGGCGACACCGCGCGCAGCACCGCGCGCGAAAACCAGGACGAACGCTTGTCGGTCCAGCGCGGATCGAACTCGAAGCTGCTGTCCGACGATGACGGCGCCAGCGCGGGCGCGGGCGCCGTCGTGCCGCCGCTCTTGTCGCCGCTTTTGCCGCCGCGTGATTTCAATGCGCCCCACAGCGCGCTTTTCGCGCGCAGCGGCAGCGCGAGCAGCATCCGCAGCACGGGCAGGCGGCCGTAGGCGAACGCCGTTTCGAGCGCGTTCAGCGCGGCCTTCATTTCGAAGCCGGCGCCGGCGCCGTGCAGGGCCACGTCCAGCCGGTGCCGGCGCGAGACCAGGCAGCCGCCTTCGTAGACCGGGAAGAATTTCATCGTGCTGCCGACCGCGTAGTCGCCCACGCTCCCCACCGCGACACCGTCGCGCGCACCGAAGAAGCAATGGGCGCAATCTTCGACGAGGCCGATGCCGTGCCGGTCGCACAGCGCGCGGAGCAGCGTGAGGTCGTGCGGGATGCCGAAGAAATGCGTGGCGAGGATCGCCTTGACCCGTCCCCTGGCGACGTGCACTTCGATGTCGGCCAGGTCCGGCGCCGTGTCCGGCCGCACGCGGTAGAACGCGACCTCGGCGCCGCACCAATGCGCGGGCGGGACCATCGACGGGCTGTGATAGGCGGGCACCAGCACGACGTCGCCGTCACCCACGCCGAGCGCGCGCAAGGCGAGGCCGATGGCGACGCGGCCGCTCGTGACGAGGCGCGCGTCCGCCCCGTCCAGCAGCGATGGCAGCGCGGCACGGCGCCCGCCCGAGAATGCGGCAAGCGACAGCACGGGAACGGGAGGAATGGCGCGGCGGACGGGAGCTGTTGACGTCATGCATTTAATATAACATGCGGCCCCGTTTCCGTGCCCCCGGCACGGCGCTGGAATCTCAGGCGCAGGCCTCGACGTCGACCACGGCGCCGGCGTCCTGGTGCTTCAGGCGCCACATGGCGTAGTTGTCGTAGACGGCCTGCTCGACCATGCGCGGCACGGCCTTCAGCAGGCTTCCCTTGAGCAGGACGTTACGCGACGATTCGGCGCGCATCGGCATGGCGGCGGCGGCGGACAGGCCATCCGTCGCGAACCGGTCAGTGTTCTCGCTCAGGAATTCGCAGAGCCGGGCCAGGCGGCGCTGGTTGACGCGATGGCGGCGCATCCGGGACATCTGCTGGTCCGAGGCGTGCACGTACTCGAACGGATGGGTGAGGATCACGACCTGCTCGACGCCTTCGCGGTGCGCCTGCTCCAGCAGCATGCGCGTCTCGGCAAAATTGCTGCCCGTGATCGTCAGGCTTTTGAGGTGGGTCTTGCCGGGCACCTTCCAGTCGCGGAAGGTCAGGACCGGACATTCGATCACGCCATGGCGTTCGTGGCGGCCGCTGTACAGGCGATAGTTCTCATCGCCGCTGTCGAACACGGCCACGCCGACATGGGAACTGTAAGGAATCCCCGCGCGGGCCTGGGCGCGATACAGCGCGTCGTCATGGTGCAGGCTCCCGCTGCGAAACACCGTCGGCGCCGGCAATCCCCACGTGTGGAACGTCTCGAGCCCGTACTCCATCAGTTTGAGCGATTCGTCTTCGGCGCGGCCATAAAAGGCGTCGATGCCGGGCCGCGTGCGCACGCGCGCGCGTTCGCGCCAGTCTTCGTGCCGGAAGACGGTCCAGCATGGATGCAGGTGCAACTGCACGTCGTGTCCTGCCAAATGCAGTTTTTCGGCGATGTCGCGCATGGGGTCGCGATGGAAGTAATGCCGGTTCAGGACCTCGACGAAAAAGGTCGCCGTGATCCCGTACTGCGCGAAGCAGTCGAGCATATAGCCCAGGCCATGCGATTTGTAACCGCTCACGCACCAGACCCGCTGCTCTGCGACCGGGCACGCCGTCTGATCGCGAAACGCGCCCGCGATGCTGAACTCGGTGTCAACGGTGATGGACACTTGGGTACGCATATTGACACCAGGGAAATTTGCTTAAATTCAGCATATATACGCCGGTGTAAATACACAAGTTACGGTTATGAAATGAAGAGAGTGCGGTGTGAAAACAACAAATTTGCTGAAATGTATTTAAAAGCGAAATATCGACACATGCGGGGTGCATGCAGATGCATGCCTGGTACAGGTCGATGAGGTGGGGTGAAAGAAGGCCGACCTGTCAGATGTCGAGGCGTCGCTCGTGGTCGCTGGTCGCCAGCGGTGCGGCCATGGGATAGTCCGGGACGATGGGGACGTCCTTGCCGTGTGCCGACTGTGCCTTATCCTTTTTCAATAACGTTTTCAGGATCCTGGACAAGACAAACTTCAGGGGTTCGCATTTCAGGGACAACCATGTCGCCGCAACGAATGGAGCGATATAGATGGCCAGAACGTAGAACATGCCTTGGGGGACCTGGGCGACAGCCAGGAGGGCCTTGCAGAAGTACATCAAAGGATAATGGAAGAGGTACAGGCCGAAGCTCGTTTCCGCCGTCGTACGGACGAGGCGTACCGTTGATTCGGAAGGGCTCCTGAAAATCCGTTGCATGCGGGCGAAGCCGTAGATGTTCAGTGCGATGAGGAAGCCCACGACATAGCTCTGCGGCCAGAAATTGATGCCCCATGACTTCAGATTGGCCAGCGGGTAAGCGATCGGGAGAGCGGTAAAGATCTTCGATCCACCCATCATGACGTAAAGGGTGAGGCATACGATAGAGACAAGCAGAGCACCAAGGCCCAGCCGAGTCCTGTCCGCTGACACGTGTTTGCGCAGTAAATGGAACAGACCTACGCCGAGCAGCCATACCGGGAAGGCGATGATGATGCCGGGCCCGGCAATACACATCACGAGACCTGCCATGGCAACGCGCTGCCATCCACGGAAATAGATCAGCGTCGCAAAAATCGCGTAGTACCAAAATTCATACGACAAAGACCAGAACGGCCCGTTCGTTCCCAGCCAGATATCCAGGAACCAGATTTCGTTGAGGAACAGCGCTGTGATGCCGGACGCCGCAATCCATTTGTAGGCCGGATACGGCTGCATCGGCGCATATGCCGACAACACAAGCCATTGACCCACCGTATCGAGGACGAGGGTGAGGAGAATTGCCGGCAGAGCGACCGACCACAGGCGGGCGAAGCGTGCAATGAAATAATCGACGATGTCCCGGCGTTTGCCCGTCGAAGAAAACGCGATCACGAACCCGGACAGTACGAAAAACACGGCGACGCCCAGGCCGCCATAGGTGCCGAAGAACAGGAGTTTGTAGTGCGAGAAGTGGCCAGCGTGGAAGAGATAGACCATCAACGCGGCAAAATACCTGAGCAGGTCCAGATACACCGACAGATTCGGTTGCAACACGTTCGACGAGTGAGAAAAAGTTGCTTTGTTTTCCATTATTCTGCCGTTGCGGGTCAACGTGACCGGCAGTGCCGGTTGGTCAAGAGTGCGTACGATACCGGTTTTGTCGAAGGAACGTCATTAGTTATTAAGTTTGCAATATAAACGTTCTTACTGTGTCAATTTGCGATATCATGCTTCCGGATGCCTCTATGAGGTTTTTTCGTATCTTTCGAGCTAATCGGGTTCCATCCGCTCGCATGTTTGCGGTGCCTTGTCGGCAGGTCTCTGGATGGTTTGAGTTGCGCGATCCGGCAGTGTTCGATGGGGTGTCGGTCTGCTTGCCTGGCCTCTTCCGGTTGTGATGGGCTCGTCAAGCCACTCGGCGGCGATGAGCATGCAAAACTATGCCGAGCCCCCAAGCCAGCATAACGATTGATCACCGCAGGTTTCCGCGCCGGAAATACATGCATGTTCATGAGACGTGGCGCGCTGTCGGGCGAATCGCGCTGCGGCAACCGACCTGCTCGAGCATCACCGCGGCTAGCACACGCCCCTCGTTTACCTCCACGCAGGACAGGCTTTCATCCGCAACGTGCGAACACCTCAAGTCCGCTTATCGCGCGAGCTGGTAGGTCATTGATGCGTTCAGGCTCATCCTCCGGCTACGCCCATGGTGGTGCCATCAACGCACATTCCTTGCTCGAACAGAGCGACCTCATGGCCGTCGCGCATCCGAGACCGCGGTAGAGGCGCGAACGTGTTTGGTTGTCGGGCTCGACTATCGCACCCAAGACTGTAAAGTCCACGTCCAAAACCTTTTAATTCAATCCCTTATCCTCATTTCTCTTTCCGCAAACCGTAGGATATTTGGCTCATATCTCCCTATGGAAGGTGCTTAACATGCTCCGCTTTGCGAAAGAATTTTCGTTAGTTTGCCGGCTTCACTAGCTTGCCTTTTCGATAGCGAACATAGTGTTTCGTCATCGCGGCCGTCGAGTGGCCGATCTGGTCCTGGGCGGCTACGATGCCTTGCGAATCCTCTTTGTCTGTTGCCACTTGCCCTGAGATTTGGGAATTGAAACGCCTCGATCTCGGTTGCCATTTCTAGCTGCGAAAGCAGAGATGTGACAGGACGACTATAAAAATCCTGCTCTACTTCAGATACTTATCTTAAATATTGACATCAGATCATTCACATGAGAAATTAGTGCATTTCACCAACATGTATGTGCAGCATGGAACTCATCTCGTGCAAGCATTGCAGCGCCAATGCGAAAGACGCAACTGAGTGCCCCTCGTGCACAGGTACGCGTCTAAGAACGAACGTACAAAACATTTGCGTACCCGCAGTGCTTGCCGTGCTTCTTTGCGGACTCGATCTGGTTATCGAATCGCCGCCTGAGGTACAGCATACCGCCCAGCAAAGGGCCCTCATTGACTCATGCTGGGCTTGGCAGAAAACATTAAACTCGGCCTCCGAGAAGGACACGTCAGCGCAAAAGTGCTTCGAGATGGAAGAAGAGTTTAAAGTCATGCACGATCAGACCCTATGAGACATCTGCGCAGCATGTTCATCATGCCGCACCTGCCAACACGTAGTTCCGGCCTGACTTAGCGCGAAACCGCGAATAGGCGACATCGTGGATGTGCTATCGGCGCCAATCGATCCAATTGACTGCTCTGCACAGACTCGCCGTGGCGACGATCTTATAAACGCGCTCCAACCGGCGGCGTGCTCTGTTTGCTGTCGACTCCTTCGCGACTGCAACACGGGCCCATACCTCGCTCATTGCATCGGTAATTTCCATCGCGGCGTATCTGCTTGGCCAGCCGGGCTTCAGCGGACAGGGTATTCCGAAGACCAGCGCTTCAATGCGAGTGGCGTCTTTACCTCTCTCCCGCCTTATAAATAGCGCAACAACGTCAACTTTTGCGGCACTCTCGGGCCTCTTTTTAAGCATCTTATAAAGGTACTGTCGATTTTCTGATCCTAAAGATCTAGCCTTCGAATGTCGGGCAAAAAATTTGTAACAATCTAATATTCATTAATGTCAAATATTTTTCAAAATCAGCTAATTTTACATTATTTTTTAACGTTCTTATATTGTCGAATGGCTAGGGCCGATGTTTGATTTGAGGGGGCAGCGTAAACTTATTTTTGCTTGAAAGTAGAGGTGCCATGTTACAATAAATCGTTTTTATTTTTGCAAGTGTCGGTCGATCTGTTAACTTGGCGTAGAGATTCTACGTCACATTGTGATGGCCATTTGGCCGGGTTCGAGACGGTATTTTTCAGCCATGAGCGTGGTAATCAGGCCTGCGGCTCATGCAAACCAGTTTAGGCGACGTATTCATCGATATGTATAAGACTCGATTAGCCATCAATTCCCGCTGGGTTTCATATACCCTTCTTCTGGTCCTGTACTGGATAGCTGCAACTGCGAGCATGTCGGGATTTATTGGGAAATGGGCGCTGCGCGACTCTGCGCCTACGTACGGTATCGAGCAGGTATTTGATAACACTGCAATCAAGCCGTTCGCTTATCGTATATTGTTGCCGACGGTCGCAAATGTTGTAGACCGTATTGTTCCTGCCAATGTAAAAGCGTATGCGGTTGACAAACTTGGCCCCTATCGGACGTTTACCAGAGCGACTTCATCTGTAAAACCCAGTTATGCTTTTCGTTACATTGTTGTAATGCACTTATGTCTCGGACTTTGTCTCGCAAGCTTGTTTGTTTTGCGTGAGGTACTGCTTGAGCTAAAGTTTAGCATGCAGACAGCGACGTCGATACCGGTCATATTTGTGCTTGCTTTCCCATTTATTCAGACTATCGGTGGGTATTTCTATGATTACGCAGAGATGTTCTTTTTTAGCGCGGCAGTGCTTTTAGCGTTGCGTAATCAATTGTTGCTCCTCTGTTTGATGGCAATTCCCGCGACATTGAATAAAGAGGCGTTCTTCTTTTTTCTGCCGACTCTTTACCCTTTCCTTCGTGCGCGTTCGTCAAAAAAAGCCGCTATTTTGATCCTGGCAGGGGCAGTCGGCATCTCGGGATTGGTAAATGCAATAGTGAAGTGGGTGTACCTCGATGCTGGGGGCGGCGCTGCACATTTCCAATTTTTCGACAATCTCCATAAATATTTGTTGCCAACTACATACGCGCAATTGGAGGTAACCTATGGTTTTGTTGGGCCAAGCGGTGCTTTCATTGGAACGTTGTTTGTCATCGTTGCTGTAATTCTTCGGGGATGGCCGACCTCTCCGGCGAAGGTTCGAGCCCATCTTTTAATCGCGGCCATCGTCAATTTTCCCTTATTTCTGCTGTTTTGTGCACCTGGAGAGATGCGTAACCTGAGTCTTCTCTTTGTTGGATTTGTCGTGCTCATCGCTAGTACGGTAGAGCAGCCATTGGACCGGGGTCTTGCAATGGATCAGGCTGAGGAGGGTGATAAAAAACCATTATCGACGGCCGATGTTTGATGCAACCTGGTAGCAATAAACTTCTGCAAGCTTTCGTATATTTTCGTTCAATTTGCAAGATTTACGATGACTTCCTTACGCTATACAACAAGTAATCATTGCTCGTCACTCTGACGCGGACTTACGAGGGCAATGACACGACGACCGTCCTTTAGTGGTCGATATTGACGGTACATTAACGCCAACTGCTATACCAGCTGAATCTGCCGTGCGGCTGATTGAACAATGTCCATTCAGTGCACTTGTCATGCCTTCTGGCTTCTAATAGGCCATGCTGTGTTGAAATCCAGAATTGCGGAGCGTGCGCAGTTTTCATTAACGCAATTGCCTCTGCGCGAGCCTCTAATTGAGTGCCTCATGCTGAGAAGGCACGTCGTCTCGGTATATTCGATACTGTTATTGCGTCTGCCGAGCAGACAAACCTTAAAGGTATAGAGACGCTTGCTGCGATTCGAGATCATTATCCAGAGGATTTCGTCTATGCCGGCGATTGCAAGGCGGATCTGCCAATATGGGCGCAGGCCAGAGGAGCAGTTTTGGCCGGCACCTCGTCCAACGTTAGCTCTCAAGTGCGCAACTTGACCTCGGTTGAGCGCGAGTTCGTTCGTGACGCAACTGTGCGGGCGGAGTGGATGCATGCGTTGCGCATGCACCAGTGGGCAAAAAATTTGCTTCTCTTTGTGCCTTTGTTGACCGGTTTCAGCTTCTTTGACATCGAGAAGGTGTTTTCAGTCCTACCCACTTTCACCGCTTTCTCGTTCGCCGCCTCGGCAACCTATCTGGTGATTGATTTATAGGACCTCGATAACGATCGTACTTATTTGCGCAAGCGTCTTGTGCTGAGAGACAAATTGAGTTGGGCGTAGAATGCTGCCAAGGACAGCAACACCAGTCTATTTCCCCAGGTTCGAGATGATGACGGCTTTATCGCTAGTCTCGCTGAGGTTGGCCCAGATTGGCATGGATGCAAATCCGGGCAGATACAGGAGAACTCTGTAACTCCAGTCCGTCGGCGACTGGGAAAAACGGCACGAAAAACATCAACCGCAGGCGACGGATACAGGGAAGCCGTGAAGCGTCCTTATAGAATTGGACAGGTAAAGCTCATGGCGCTGTTGCCGAATCGAAGCGCCGCGTTATAAAAAATGCGGAAATTTGACCCAGTGCGACCGGGAATGCTGTGTAATTCAAGGGTCGGCAAAAGAAGGCCAAGCGCGAAGCAGATGCGCGTCCAGAAATAACGTGAATTAAAACTCTTGTTGGGAGCCATGATTCAATGTCCCAATTCGTGATTTCGACCCAAGGGAATTTGAGTCGTTAACTCAGCTTCGGCTTACCACAAAAACGCCAGTACAGATCAGCAGCGCGCCGCATACGCGCGGGACGCTGACTTGTTCGCCGAGAAAGACGCCGATGATAGCGAGAGCGCGAACCCGAGTCCAACGAGAGGATACGCTTTGCTGACTTCCCAGCTTGAGAGAACTGCCAGCCACACGACCGCACCGACGCCATACAAAAGGAATCCCAATAGGACGAATTTATTGGTCGAGATGGCAATGCCGGACTGGACGTAGTCGGCATTCGACAAGGCTGCACGAACAACTGCGCTCGACATTCCGGCCTTCAACGAAAACTGTGCCATTACCGACAGGGCTATGCTGCCAATGGCGATCAGGAGGATATTCATGACAATTCCTGCATCGTGCTATTAGTTTGGCAAAATCTCGACAAAATGCCCGAACACCATTGCGCCAACGCAGATCGCGATGGTCAGACAACTGCCGCGGTTCTTGAGCGCGTAGACGATGGGATCGTCATGCATTTCGCCGCGCGCCGTCTTTATCCACAGTCGTGTCAGCCAGTAAATCAGACCCAGGGCGACAACCCACAACACTTCGGGCGTGGCGTAGCGTTCCCGCGTTACCGACGCCGAAACGAACAGGCAGAAAATGACGACGGACGACATTGCTGCGGCAACGCCCAGCGGCCACAGTACGACGAGATCGGTAGTCCGGTAATCGCGCCCTTTGGCAGCTTCGATGTCCGCGGAGCGAAGCGAAACGAGTTCCGAACAGCGCTTGACCAACGCCAGGCTGAAGAATATGAATACGGAAAAGGCGAGTAGCCATGGGCTCATCGGGGCTCCGATGGCCAATGCACCGGCAACGATGCGTACGGTATATAAAACGGCCAATGTCAGGACATCGAGCAAAACGTACTCTTTGAGGCGCCACGTATAGGCCGTCGTAATGACCACATACGTCAGCAGGACCAGCGAAAAGCTTGGCGACACGAATGTGGAGAGCAAGAATGCGCCGCTCATCAGCGCAATGGCGGCCCCGATGCCGTCGACGATTCTGATCGCACAGGAGGCAAACGGGCGCGCGCGCTTGCGGACGTGAGCGCGGTCGCTGCTCAGGTCCGAAAGATCGTTGACGATGTAGGTTGCGGACGCAGCGAACGAAAACGACAGAAACGCCAACAAAACCGTCAGCACGGCCGCAGTGCTTGAGAACGAAAATGCAGTCAACAGCGGCACGAAGATGAGCAGATTTTTCAGCCATTGATGCACGCGCAAAGCCTTGGCCCACGTTTTCAGTGGCGATTTCGCCGCGCGGAATTCCCGTTCCGTCGGAACGGATTGTCTGACTGCATGCGACACCCTGTCGCCGACGTCGACCAGTATGGCGGCATAGGCGCTACGCCAGATCGGCAAATCGACCTTGCTGTCGCCGGCGTACACAAAGACGTGACCTACCTGTTCGCGTATCGCCGCCAGTTTACGTTCGCCCTTGAGATTGCAGTTGGCGTCTGAAGCGATCACCAGATCGAACAGCCCGATATGGGTAGCGACCGCGTGGGCAATCGATTGATGGGCTGCCGTGGCCAGCACAAGCTGGCGTCCGTCGGCCTTTTGCTCGGTAAGAAAGCGCAGGAGGTCATCACGATATGGCAGATTTCGCGCAGAAAAAGTGGTCGCACCGGCGACTTTTGCCTTGAAATAGGCTATTCCTCGCAACAACCAGAAGGGCAACAGGAAGAGGTTCAGCGGAGCCTGTTTGATCAGCTGAAGGACACTCTCGACAAGTGTGTCCGTCGGCGTCAACGTGCCGTCCAGGTCGACGACCAACGGTGCAGCCCGTGCAATCATTGCATTGGTGTCTGGTGTAGCGAGCTCGGAGTTTCTTTGCATTTTCATATGCAGTTCGTCTTGAGTTATCGACGTCAAAGTGTTTCGAAATTTCCCACACAACCGATTGCGTGATGATGACTTCCTGATTCAGTGATATTCAGTTCGTGTTTGGAATTGCAGGGTCTTGAGCCCCGCTTGTCTATCGCACTGCCGACTAAGACAGCAGACATCACCGATTTTTTTACGGTACGTCGATCAGTCCGGTCAGCCCCTGCGGTCAAAGTGACCGGATTCCAGGTGCCAACCACGCGCAGAACACCTCGTCGGAACGTAGCAGGCGTTTTTCGACGGTCAGGAGGTTCGGCAGGACAGGAGAGGCTGCGATGCGGGCATATCGGTCCGGGCTCGTTCTTTGCAGTTTGCTAAGGACGAATATAAAGATGCTAACAGTAGGGAAAATGTAAGTCTAGTCCTATAGGATAACGGCGCATATTCCTAACAACATATCAGGGGCGTGCCGTAGACAAGACGTGCAGGAAGAGGCTTTACAACAACACACCTGGGGGTCTGCAAGACGGCTTTGATGCGGCTTCAAGCGACGCTCGGGCACAAGACTGCACGACTGTTCCTGCTGACGCTGGCCGTTTGCCCTTGCCGTGACGCGCCGGTTCATGCGAGCGCTTCCTCTACGACTCGGTAGGTCGAACTGGTAAGATTGGCATTTGCCCGATCACGCCTGCTGGCAGACCCCATGGCTTTGATGAACCACCTGATCCACGACTCCCTGTTCGAGACCGCGGCGCACACGCCCGCCGCCGAAGCGCTCGCGTACGGCGACAGGCGCTGCAGCTATGCGCAGCTGGCCGATGACGTGCGCGCCGTCGCCGCGCTGCTGCTGGACGCACGCCTGGAACCCGGCGCGCGCGTGGCCGTGTACATGGAAAAGCGTATCGAGAACGTGGCCGCCATGTTCGGCGCCGCAGCCGCCGGCTGCGTCTTCGTGCCCGTCAATCCGCTGCTCAAGCCCGAGCAGGTCGCGTACATCCTCGCCGACTGCAACGTGCGCCTGCTGGCCACGACGGCCGAACGCCTCGCGCAGCTGGCACCCGTCCTGGATCGTTGTCCGGACCTGCGTGCCGTGCTGCTGGCCGACGGCGACGCCGTGTCCGCATCGGCAGCATTGCCGGTGCTGGCGTGGCCGACACGCGCCGGCGCGGACGCCGTGCCGCACCGCCGTATCGACACCGACGTCGCCGCGATCCTGTACACATCCGGCAGCACGGGCCAGCCGAAGGGCGTCGTACTGTCGCACCGGAACATGGTGGCGGGCGCGCAGAGCGTGGCCAGCTACCTGGACCTGCGCAGCGACGACCGCCTGCTTGCCGTGCTGCCGCTCAGTTTCGACTACGGCCTGTCGCAACTGACGACGGCCTTCCTGCGCGGCGCCTGTGTCGTGCTGATGAACTACCTGTTCCCGAAGGACATCGTGACGATGGTCGCGCGCGAGCGCATCACGGGCCTCGCCGCCGTGCCGCCGCTGTGGATCGCGCTGGCGCGCCTCGCATGGCCCGCCGGTTGCACGCTGCGCTTCATCACGAATTCCGGCGGCGCCATGCCGGTGCCGACGGTGCAGGCGTTGCGCGAGATCCTGCCTGACACGCGGATCTTCCTGATGTACGGCTTGACGGAAGCGTTCCGCTCCACGTACCTGCCGCCGGAGGAAGTCGCGCGCCGTCCCGATTCGATCGGCCGCGCGATCCCGAACGCCGAGATCCTCGTCGTGCGCCCGGACGGCACGCCTTGCGATGCCGACGAGCCGGGTGAACTCGTGCACCGCGGCGCGCTCGTCGCGCTGGGCTACTGGAACGACCCGGCGCGCACGGCGCAGCGGTTCCGCCCTGCGCCCGGCCAGGATCCGGGCCTGCCCGTGCCGGAACTCGCGGTGTGGTCGGGCGACACGGTGCGCCGCGACGCCGACGGTTACCTGTATTTCATCGGCCGCAGCGACGACATGATCAAGGTGTCCGGCTACCGCATCAGCCCCACCGAGATCGAATCCGTGCTGCACGCGACCGGCCTCGTCGCCGAGGTGGCCGCCTTCGGCATCGACCATCCGCAACTGGGCCAGGCGATCGCCGTGATCGCCGTGCCGGTGGAGGAGGGGGCCATCGACGGAGCCGCCCTGCTGGCCGAATGCAAGCGCCGCCTGCCGGCCTACATGGTCCCGGCCCGCATCGACCTGCGCGCCGGCCCGCTGCCGCGCAACCCGAACGGCAAGATCGACCGCAATTTGCTGCGCCAAACCCTGCACACGAACGAAGCCTCATGACAGACAGTAACCGCGACAAACCGCGTCACGCACCGCAGATCCACTTTCCCGTCGTCGACGACGTCCTGCAGGTCGGCGGCATTCCGCTGACCCGGCTCGCGCAGCGCGTGGGCCGCACGCCGTTCTTCGCCTACGACCGCGCCTTGTGCACGCAGCGCGTGCGCGACCTGCGCGCCCAGCTGCCGCAGGGCGTCCTGCTGCACTACTCGATCAAGGCCAATCCGATGCCGGCGCTCGTGCAGCACATGGCGGGCCTCGTCGACGGTCTCGACGTCGCGTCCGGCGGCGAGCTGAAAACGGCGCTGGATGCGGGCATGGCGCCGGCGCGCATCAGCTTCGCGGGTCCGGCCAAGCAGGAGGACGAGCTGGCGCAGGCCGTCGCGGCCGGCGTCTGCGTGAACGTGGAATCGGAGCGCGAACTGATCGCCCTCGCGCGCATCGGCGACGCGTTCGGCATCGCGCCGCGCATCGCCCTGCGCGTGAACCCCGACTTCGAACTGAAATCCTCCGGCATGAAGATGGGTGGCGGCGCCAAGCCGTTCGGCATCGACGCCGAAGAGGTGCCGCGCGTGCTGCGCCTGGCGGGGACGCTGAACGTCGACTTCCAGGGCTTTCACATCTTCGCCGGTTCGCAGAGCCTGCGCGCCGACGCCATCATCGACGCGCAGGCGCGCAGCATCGCGCTCGCGCTGCGCCTGGCCGAGGCGGCGCCCGTGTCCGTGCGCCAGGTGAACATCGGCGGCGGCTTCGGCATCCCGTATTTTCCGGGCGAGGAACGGCTCGACGTGGCGCCGATCGCCGCGCGCCTGGCGCCCGAGGTCGAAAAACTGACCGCGGCGCTGCCGCAGGCGCGGCTGGCGCTGGAACTGGGGCGCTACCTCGTCGGCGAATGCGGCGTGTACGTGGCGCGCGTCGTCGACCGCAAGGTCTCGCGCGGCGAAGTCTTCCTCGTGACGGACGGCGGCATGCACCACCACCTGGCCGCATCCGGCAACCTGGGGCAGGTCATCCGCAAGAATTATCCGGTCGCCGTGGGCAACCGCATGGCGGCCGTGGACAGCGGCCCGGCCAGCGTGACGGGGCCGCTGTGCACCCCGCTCGACATCCTGGCCGACCGCATGGAGCTGGCGCATGCGCAGGTCGGCGACCTGATCGTCGTGTTCCAGTCGGGCGCCTACGGCCCCACGGCCAGTCCGGGCGCCTTCCTGGGACACCCGGCGCCGCTGGAAGTGCTGGTCTAGCGCTTGCGGGGCGTTGGGGTCGGCGTCGCCAGTTTCCCGGCGCCTGCCTGCGCCTTGCGGCGCGACAGGAAGGGCAGGCGCAGCGGCGGCGTGTTGTCCGGCTGCGGCGCGATGAACAACACCTTCTCGAGGCACACGAGGATCGCCAGGACATAGTACGGCAGGTCGTAATAGGCCATCGCGAGGAACGCGCCCGCCGTCATGTAGCCGATGATGCTGACCTGGCACATCCGGGCGGTCGTAGCGGCCCAGGCGAGTTCCGGATCCTTGCCGCACTTTTTTACGATGCGCGAACCGGTGCGCCACGCGAAGAAGAACATCAGCAGGTACAGGATCAGGCCGAAGTAGCCGTGCTCCCCCAGTACCTGGAAGTAGATACTGTGGGCGACAAAGAACACAGTGGGATCGGGTGCGTACAGCTGGAAGATCTGCGGCGTGAACGTGGCAAAGCCGCCGCCGAGCGGCAGGTGGTTGGCGACGTTGATCGCGAAGCCCCAGGAGTTGATGCGGCCCAGCGCGGAGGCGTCTTCCTTGTAGTTGTCGATGGAATGCATCCGGTCCATCCAGGCGGACGGCATTGCGATGATGAGCAGCGGAATCGCCAGTGCGAATAGCATGCCGGTCTTGACCTTCGAACTCGATTTCAGCCACAGGAACAAGGCCATGCACGTGCCGCCCAGCAGGGCGCCGCGCGAATAGGAGCCGATGACCGATACGCCGGTGAGCAGTGCCACGACGATGGCCGCGCGCTTCGTCCACTTGGTGGGCGCGAACGACGATACGGCCACGATCAGCGGGATGCTCGTCACCATGGCCAGCGCCAGGGTGTTGTTGTCGCCGATATAGGTGCCTTGCGGGCCGATCAGGCCATTATGGCCGCCCGTCATGATGGTCCAGAGTCCGCCCTTGAAACCCCAGAAGCCCAGTGCCGCGGCGACGGTCAGGATCAGCGCCTTCGCGTCGTTGACGGTACGGGTGACGGCAATCGTCAGGAGGACGATCAGCATCGTCTTCATGACGGTATTCCACTCATCCCAGGCACCGGCCTGGTTGAGCGCGAACACGGCCGTCAGCGTGACCCAGAAGATCACGATCGTCAGCTGGACGACGACCGGCGTGAACGGGAGCTTTTTCTGTTCTTTCGAAAACAGGGCGGACAGCAGCGTGACCACCGCCATGATCATCGCGAACGGAAACGTACCGGCGAAGCCATAGGTCAGCCTGTGCGGATTCATCAGGCTGAAGACTGCATACACCAGCACGCCCACGATAGGGCGCTTGAGTGCGAACGGGATGCTGGCCAGCATCGCCATGAGAAGGATGACGTCGCGCATGTTACGTCCTCATGCCCCTGCGCTGACCCGCAGGAACGCGTCGAACATCATCAGCGACCACAACGCCACGCTGTGATCGGCCGTGCCGGCATGGTGCTCGGCCACCAGCTTCTCCAGGTAGCGCCGGTTGAAGATGCCGGTATCGACGAGGCGCGCGCCCAGCACGGCCTCGCGCACGGCGTCGCGCAGCGGGCCGCGCAGCCAGGCCGCCAGCGGGATCGAGAAGCCCTTCTTGGCGCGGTACATGATGTCGTGCGGCAGGTGCGGTTCCAGCGATTTTTTCAGGATGTACTTGCCTTCGCCGCCGCGCAGTTTCAGGCTCGGGGGCAGCGTCGCCGCGTATTCGCAGAATTCGTGGTCGAGCAGCGGCACGCGCACTTCCAGCGAGTGGGCCATGCTGGCGCGGTCGACCTTCGTCAGGATGTCGCCCGGCAGCCAGGTCTTGAAGTCGAGGTACTGGATCAGCGACAGCGGATCGTCGGTCGGCGCCTCCTTGGCGTGCGCGCGCATCACGTCGATCGCGCGGTAGCCCTGCAGGTCGCTTCGGAACGTATCCGAGAACAGCAGGTCGCGCTGGCGGTCCGGCAGGCGCGACACGCCGTGGAAGTAGCCCTCCACCAGGTCGCGCGCAATGGACTCGAACGTCGTCTTGGCGCGGAACACGCGCGGTGCCCAGTCGGCCTTCGGGTACAGGCTGCCCAGGGTGCCGAACAGCGGCTTCCTGATCGCTTCCGGCACCTTCGAGCGCACGCTGTGCTCGGCCATCGCGAAGCGGTAGCGGCGGTAGCCCGCGAAGTTCTCGTCGCCGCCATCGCCCGACAGCGCCACCGTCACGTGGCGGCGCGCCAGCTGGCACACGCGGTAGGTCGGGATCGCGGAGCTGTCGGCGAACGGTTCGTCGTACAAATGCGCGAGCGTGTCGATCAGGCCGTAGTCGTCCTTGTCGACGATTTGCGCGTGGTGGTGCGTGCGGTAGCGCTGCGCCACCTGCATCGCATACTGGGTCTCGTCGAATTCCGGATCGTCGAAGCCGATCGAGCACGTCGTCACGCCTTCGCTGACCGTGCCGTCACGCTCGCCGGCCATCATCGCGACCACGGCGCTGGAATCGACGCCGCCGGACAGGAAGGCGCCCAGCGGCACCTCCGCTTCCATCTGGCTCTTCACCGCTTCGCGCACGCGGTCGATCAGCTCCGCCTCGACGTCCGCTTCCGGCCGCGCCGGCGCGACGTTGAACGACAGATCCCACCAGCGCTTGGGCTGCACGGCACGGTCGCCGACCTTCAGCAGGATCGAATGGCCGGGGCTGAGTTTATAGGCGTTGTGGAAGATCGTGTTCGGCTCCGGCACGTAGCCGTAGGCGAAGTAATCCTCGACGGCGCGCGGGTTCAGCTTGCGCGACAGTTCGGGGAAGGTCATGATCGATTTCAGTTCCGAGCCGAACACGAACAGGCCGCTGGGCAGCAGCGAATAGAACATCGGCTTCACGCCCACGTGGTCGCGCGCGAGGAACAGCGTCTGCTTCCTGCGGTCCCATACGCCGAACGCGAACATGCCGCGCAGCCGGCGCACGCAGTCCTCGCCCCATGCGATCCACGCGTTCATGACGACTTCCGTGTCCGACTTCGTGCGGAACACGTGGCCCAGCGCGACCAGTTCGTCGCGGAGCAGCCGGTAGTTGTAGATTTCTCCGTTGAACACGAGGGCCACGTCGCGTGCGGCGTTCAGGAACGGCTGCTGGCCCGTGGCCACGTCGATCACGGACAGGCGGCGGTGGCCCATGCCCAGGGCTTTTTCCAGATACAGCTCGCCTTCGTCGGGACCGCGATGGTGCTGGCTTTCGTTCATGCGCCGCAGCGCTTCGCGGTCGATCTCCCGGTTGCCCTGGGTGTCAAAGATTCCGACTATTCCGCACATGGTGTTGGCTTTCTTGCTTGTAGAGGGTGAAACGGTAACGCGTCAGTGTGCCTTGTTTCGGCAAAGTCCGTCGTACAGCGCGCCGTACGCGGCCACCATGGCGCGCAGGCTGAAACGGTCTTCCACGCGCGCGCGGGCAGCAACGCCGTGGGTGGTACGCAGGCCGGCATCCTGGGCGTAGCGCGCCAGCGCGGCCGTCAATGCGTCGACGTCGCCGACCGGCACCAGCAGGCCCTGCACCCCTTCGTCGACGACTTCCGGAATGCCGCCGACGCGCGAGGCGACGACGGGCAGGCCGCATGCCATCGCTTCCAGCATCGAGACGGGCGTGCCTTCCGCCAGCGAGGGCAGGGCGAAGATCGAGAACGTGTGCAGCACCGCGGCGATGTCGGCGCGTGCGCCGGGCAGCCACACGGCGCCGTCGAGACCGAGCTGCGCGACCTGTTCGCGCACGGCCGGCAGCAGCGGGCCGTCGCCGACGATCGCCAGCTTCAGGCGCGGCGCGAGTCGAGGCAGCTGATTGCGCAGCCGCGCGAACGCGTCGACGAGGGCGCGGTGGTTCTTGACGTCCTGCACGCGCGCGACGGTGCCGATCACGATGTCGTCCGCGCTGAAGGGCGCGTCCGCCGCGGGCGTGCCGCCGGGCGCATACTTGTCCGTGTCGACGCCGTTCTTGATGAACAGCGTCTTCGCGGTGGGGATGCGCACGACGTCGCCGAGCCAGCGGTTCAGGTCTTCGGAGACGGGAATGAAGCGGTCGACGAACGGCACCAGGCGGCGGCGCAGGAAGTTGTGCTTCGGGTTCAGGCCGTGCGGGTCGCTCGCGTCGCGGCCGTGTTCCGCGTGGATGCGCACGGGGACGCCGGCCAGCGTCGCCGTGAACGCGTATTCCAGCGCGGCCAGGTTGTACGTGTGCAGCACGGTCGGGCGCAGGCGCCGCATCAGGCGCCAGAACGTCAGGTGCGTGCCGAGGCCGAGGCCCGGCGGCTTGCCGAGCGCGTGCAGTTCGACGTCGCGGCGGGCGATGCGGTCGGCGAACGACGTGTAGGTCGTCAGGCAGACGACGGCGTGGCGCCACGCCGGCATGCGGTTGATGCAGTCGACGAGCAGCGTCTCCAGGCCGCCCACGCCGAGCGAATACACGAGGTGCACGACCAGCGGCCGGGTGTCGACGCCGGCCGGGGTAAGTGCAGGAGCCGGTGCATTCATCGTCGCAGTTCCATCATGCCGCCAGCGCCTTCTTCGTCAGGCGACCGTAGATGGCGGGGTAGCGGCCCACGCTGGCTTTCCAGTTGCGTTCCGTCTCGACGTAGTGGCGGCCGGCCTGGCGCAGCTGCGGCCACGTGTCCTGCGCGGCGAGCAGCGCGCCGACCTTGTCGGCCAGCGAGTCCGGATCGTCGGCGCGGAACAGCACGCCGGTCTTGCCGTCGGCGATCAGCTCGAGGTGGCCGCCGACGTCGGAGGCGGCCAGGATGCGGCCCTGCGCCATCGCTTCCAGCGGCTTGAGCGGCGTGACGAGGTCCGTCAGGCGCATCGACAGGCGCGGGTACACGAGCACGTCGAGCAGGTCGTAGTACTTGTTGACCTGGTCGTGCGGCACGCGGCCCGTGAACACGATTTTGTCGGCGATGTTCAGGTCTTTCGCCATCTGGCGCAATTGCGCATCCTGCGGGCCGCCGCCGACGAGCAGCACGCGCAGGTCCGGCATGCGCGCGACGAGCGTCGGCACGGCGCGCAGCAGCACGTCCAGGCCTTCGTACGCGTAGAACGAGCCGATGAAGCCGATCAGGCGCGAGCCGCCCAGGCCCAGCTGTTCCTTCAGTCCGAGGTCGGGCGTGCCGCCCATCGAGAATTTCTCGATGTCGACCGCATTCGGGATCACGGTGACCTTGTCGGCCGGGACGCCGCGCGCGACGATATCCTTGCGCAGGCCTTCGCAGATCGTGGTGACGGCGTCGGCCTGCTTCAGCGCATAGGTCTCGAGCGCGCGTGTGAGGCGGTAGCGCAGGCCGTTCTCCGTGCTGGTGCCGTGGTCGACGGCGGCGTCTTCCCAGAACGCGCGCACTTCGTACACGACGGGGATGTTGAAGCGCTTTCCGGCGCGCAGCGCGGCGATCGCGTTCAGCGACGGCGAGTGCGCGTGCAGGACGTCCGGTTTCACGAGCGGGATGATCTCGGCCAGGCGCTTGGCCAGGCCGTCGATCACGTTCACCTGGTTCAGCACGGGCATCTTCGCCAGCGCGCCCTTCGATTCCGGCGTGCGGTAGAAGTGCAGGCCGTCGACGGTTTCTTCCAGCATGTCGCCGGAATTCTGCTTGGCGCCGGTGACGTGGAAGGTTTCCCAGCCGAGCGCGCGTTGTTCGCGCAGGATCGAACGGGTGCGGAAGGTATAGCCGCTGTGCAGCGGGATCGAGTGGTCGAGGACGTGCAGTACACGCATGGTCGTTTTCCGTTCTGGTTGTCGCGTTGTGTTATTGGCGGGTGCGGGTCGCGTTCAGTGCCTGGTCCAGTGCCGGGCCCTGTTCGGCCAGGAAGCGGTGCAGCGCGGCGCGTGCCCGCTCCTTGTCGTTCTCGTACGGGACGGCGAGCATCACGGCGGCGCCGTCGTCGCCGCGCAGCATCGCCTTGTTCGCGGCCTGCCACAGCTTGCCGACTGGGTCGCTGCCCGTGTAATGACCGCCGACCCATTTGAACGACCAGACCATGATCGCGCTCTGCGGCGTGCGCAGGATGCCTTCGTGCAGCGTGACCGGCGTGCCGGCGACGGTCTCGGCACGCGACGTGCCTTCGACCTCGTGCCAGGCATCCTCGTAGCCGTTCAGGCGGTTCATGGAGCTGATCAGGTTCTTGTCCGGGTTCTGGTTGCGGTAGTACAGGACGGTCAGGCTGACGGGCACGCCGCCGGCCTGGTAGGCGCGGTGGAAACGCGCATCCGGTTCCATGTAGAAGGGCTTCCAGTCCGCGAAGTCGGCCGCGGCCGGCGCCGTCACGGCGACGTCGGCCAGGCGCACGGGGGCCGGGTTGTGGTTGGCGCGCTCGCCCACCAGCGCCAGCGCGGGCCAGAACGCGCACACGAGCAGCACGCCGATCACCATCGCCGGCAGGCGGCGGGGCGTGCCGGCGGCGCGCGGCGCGGATGCGGGCGTGGCCGCAGTCGCGGAGGCGGAAGCCGGCGTGGCGACGGTGTCTTCGCGCCAGAAGCTGCCGATCCAGAACATGACGAACATGACGAGACCGAAGAACAGCCAGCCGTAGATGATGTGGTCGACGCCCGTCGCCAGCTCCATGCCCGACAGGTGGCCGATCATCACGATCATGTAGGCGCGCAGGCCGTTGGCGATGACCGGGACGATGACCGACAGGCCGATGAACAACGCGCGCCGGAGCGCGGACCGGTAGGTGAGATAGGCGTACAGGCAGCCCAGCGTGATCGAGGAAATCAGGTAGCGCACGCCGCTGCAGGCTTCCACCACGGACCAGCTGCCGGTCGGCAGTTCGAAGCGGGTGCCGCTGCGCAGCACGGGGATGCCGGTGGCGCGCACGGCCCACACCGTGAAGTCGGCCGTGAACTGGATCAGCGGTCCCACGAAAATTTCGCCGAACGGCACCGCGAACAGCAGGAACAGCAGGGGGAAGGCGAGCGAGCCGGCCAGGCGCGGGCCGAACAGGGCCAGCGCGGCGACGGGGAACATCGCGACGAACGAGTATTGCGACACGACCTGCACCTCGCCCAGCTGGGCCGCGAGCCAGCCGGCGCCGAGGACGCCCAGCAGGAGCAGCGCGGGCGGCCAGGGCTGCGGCGGGTACAGGCTGAAATTCTCGCGCCGGCGCCAGATGAGCCACAGGCTGATCGGCAGGATCACGTAGCCGTGGGCGAAGGTTTCGGAACTGTTCCACACCGAGATGATCGAGCGCACGGTGCCCAGGTACAGCAGGAACGGCGCGAGCAGGGCCAGCGCGATCAGCGCCGTGCCCTGGCGCGAGATGGGAGCGGAAGTGGCGTTGATCACGCCGGGCGGCGGTTTCAGGAACATTCGAGACTCTCTCCAATACAGGCCAGGTTGCTGGACCAGCTGTAGCGGCGCTGGACCTTGGCGCGGGCGGCGGCGCCGATCGCGGCGGCGGCGCTGTCCTGGCCGGCCAGCAGCATGCTCACGGCGTCGACGAAGGCGCCGGCATCCTCGGCCAGTACCAGTTCGCTGCCCGGCACGGCGTCGATGCCTTCGAGCGCCTGCGGCGACACGACGACCGGCGTCGCCATCGCCATCGCTTCCAGCACCTTGTTCTGGATGCCGCGCGCGATCCGCAGCGGTGCCACCGACACGGCGGCATGCGCGATATACGGCCGCACGTCGGGCACGGTGCCCGTCACGACGACGCCCGGCAGCCTGGCCAGTTCCTGCACGGCCGGCGCCGGGCGCGAGCCGACGATGTAGAACTTCACGTCGCCGAAGCGTTCGCGCAGTCGCGGGAAGACGTCGGCCGCGAACCACTGCACGGCATCCACGTTCGGCCAGTAATCCATCGCACCCGTGAACACGAGGGCGCGCTCGTCCGGCGCGTACGGATTTGCATGCGGCTGCTCGGGCGAGAAGTAGTCGGTGTCGACGCCGTTGCTGAAGTGGCCGATCTTGGCGGTGCTTTCCGGCGCCAGCTGGCGGAACAGGTCCGCCTCCGGCGCCGAGACGAACAGCGACGCGTCGTAGTCGCGCGCCACGCGGCGTTCGTACGCCAGCAGCTGGCGCGCCTCGTAGCGGTACAGCCAGTTCATCGGCCACGATTTCTGTTCGGCGTACTGTCTCCACTTGTCCGAGTCGACGTCGCAGAAGTCGACGACGCGGCGCGCCGAACGGTACGGGTCGGCGTACTGCGCCATCGCCGACGAGAACACGAGCACGCGCTCGATCTTGTGTTTCGCCACGGTGGCGTCGACCCAGCGCGCGAGCGAGGCGTCGCGGTAGTATTCGAGCGACAGCGAGCGGTTCTTCAGCAGCGCCTGCAGGCTGCGCACGCGCGCCACCAGGGGCTTCATGCCGGCGAAATGGCTGCTGGCGCACAGCGCCTCGACATGCGGCACGTACTGCCAGTCGTCGGGGTCGTCCACGAACGTGGCCAGGTGCACGTGGTAGTGCCGGGCCAGGTGCTTGAGCAGGTGGTACGAGCGGATCTTGTCGCCCTTGTTGGGCGGATACGGGATCCGGTGGATCAGCAGCAGCAGGTGTTCCATCGCTTACCCCAGGTTACGGACGATGTAGGGGCCCATGAAGTTCGCCACCGGCAGCGGCAGCTTCTTCCACATCTTGATGAACAGCTGGTATTTCGGGTTCAGCGGATTGTTGTCCGGCAGCGCGGTCGCGCCGTACAGCTTGTACTCGTACGGCAGGTGCTGCGCCGTGAAGCCCCAGTTCTTTTTAAAATCGTAGGCGCCGGTGCCCAGCTTGCTGCGGCCGAAGTCGAACAGCCGGCAGCCGCGCGCGCTTGCTGCCTGCATCAGGTTCCAGTACATGAAGTCGTTGCCGGCCACTTCGCGCGCGAGGTCCATGCCGCCGCCGTAATAAGGCACGACTTCGTCGCGCCAGTAGAACGACAGCACGGCGGCCACGAGGCGGTTGTCGTCCGTGACGATGGTGCGCACTTCGCACTCGTCGCCGAAGACTTCCTGCAGCATGGCGAAGTATTTTTTCGGGAACACCGGCGTGCCCAGGCGGTGCACGCTGTGGGCATAGGCTTCGAACATGCGGTCGACGTTGCTGTCGACCTCACCGCGCAGGCCCAGCTTGATGCCCTTGCGGACCATCGCGCGCTGCTTGCGCGGGATGGCGTTCAGGTTGGCCTCGTCGTCGCCCGTGATCTCCTTGCGGAACGTGACGTACAACTCCTTCGTGTGCCAGCTGGCGTCGTCCGGGTGGAAGCGCTGCATGCCGCGGTATTCCAGGTGGCCGACGCCGAGCTTCTGCGCGAGTTCGTGCGCGGCCTGGTCGAGCATGGCGCGCGCCGCATCGTTCGTCGCGGCCGGGCCGCCGTACACGCAGAACGGCATCGCGCCCAGCGAGTGGCCAAACAGGCGGCTCCTGATTTCCGCGAGGGGGAGGACGCCGAGGATCTGGCCGTCCTGCTGCACGTAATAAAACCAGGTCTTGATGCCGAACGAGCCTTCGATGACCTTCTGCCAGCCGGACAGGTGGAAGAAGGTGGCGTCCGGGCAGGCGCGCACGAAGGCGTCCCAGCGGCCGTATTCGTGCGGCTGCAGCACGTGCAGGGTCATGGGCAAGGAGGCCATGACGGGAGCGGCCCGTTTGGCCTGTGCGGCTTCGATGATGGAGTTCATGGGCGGTTCAGGAAGATGTTGTCCATGCGGTCCCACGCGAAGTCGCGCGCGAGGGATTCGATACGGCGTTCCATCCGGTCGATGTTGATGTAGTGGCGGAAGCGGGCCTTGGCGCCGAGGCCTTCGGGACGCGGCTGGCCGGGGTCGACTTCCCACGGGTGGAAGTAGAACAGGGCGGGCTGGCCATCCTCGCGGTTGACCTTGGCCATCATCCAGCGCGACAGCGCGTACGGCAGCAGGCGGAAGTAGCCGCCGCCGCCGGCCGGCAGGTTACGGCCCATCATCTGCACGGTCGTGATCGGGATTTCCAGCAGGCCGTCGGTGCCGTTCGGGTAGAACGCGAAGCGCGGCGCTTCCGGCATGCCGTAATGGTCGTGCACGACCGGGTAGATGCTGGAGCTGTAGCGGTAGCCGGCGTCGAGCAGCTCGTCGAGCGCCCACAGGTTGTCGCGGCCGATCGAGAAGCTGGGCGCGCGGTAGCCCAGCACGGCCTGGCCGCCGATGTCTTCCAGCAGCGCTTTCGCCGAGCGGATGTCGTTGGCGAATTCGGCGCGGGTCTGGTCCGAGGCACGCAGGTGGCCGTAGCCGTGGCTGGCCAGTTCGTGGCCGGCGGCGACGATGCGTTTCACCACTTGCGGATAGCGCTCGGCGATCCAGCCCAGCGTGAAGAAGGTGGCGCGCACGCCGTGGCGTTCGAACAGTCCGAGGATGCGATCCATGTTGGCTTCGACGCGGCATTCGCGCGTCGGCCAGCTGGCGCGATCGATGTAGGGGGCGAACGCGGAGACCTGGAAGTAATCCTCGACGTCGCAGGTCATCGCATTGCGGATGCGTTGTCCCGGGGCCGGCACGGGCCGCGGGGCGAGTTCGACCATGTTCATTCTTGATTATCCATAGGGTGGGTTACCGCCCCGTGGGGCGTGGCGACGATCTTCTTCAGGATCGACAGCACGGAAACGATCGATTTCTCCAGGCGCATCATGCGTTCGTCGAGCACTTCGACGCTGCTGGCGCGGCGCTCGCCGATGCGCTGGTCGATGGTGCGCAGTCCGGTCTTGTAGTCCGCGTCGCCATCGTCGTCGGGCAGGTGGCCCGGCAGCGTGTCCGGTGCCGGCGTGCCGACCGGGTCGGGCACCTGGAATTCTTCGCTGATGTCCTTGACGACGGTATTGATGTCCGGCTCGCCGAACGTGTGCATCTCTTCCAGGAAGCCCATCAGCAGCACGCGGTCCATCAGCGTGTTGACCTTGCGCGGGATGCCGCCGCTGTAGGCATAGATCGCGTCGTGCGCGCCATCGTCGAACGCCGGGTCGCCCTTCCAGCCGACGGTGGTCAGGCGGTGCTCGACATAGGCGCGGGTTTCCTGCGCATCCATCGGGCCCAGGTGGTAGCTGGCGATCACGCGCTGGCGCAGCTGCTGCATGCCGGGACTGTGCAGGGTGGCGCGGAATTCGGGCTGGCCGAGCAGGAAGGTCTGCAGCAGCGATTTGTCGTCGGTCTGGAAGTTCGACAGCATGCGCAGCTCTTCGACCGTGCGCGCGGACAGGTTCTGGGCTTCGTCGATCACGAGCAGGGCGCGCTTGCCCTGGTGGTCGACGTCGCACAGGAATTTTTCCAGGCGCGTGAGCAGGTCCGTCTTGCTGGCGCCCTCGTACGGCAGGCCGAAGGCCGAGACGACCATGCGCAGCGTGTCGTCCGGATCGAGGTGCGTGTTGACGATGTGGGCGGCCACGATCTGGTCGGACGGCAGCCGGTTGAACAGGTTGCGCACGAGCGTCGTCTTGCCCGCGCCGACTTCACCGGTGATGACGATGAAGCCCTCGCCCTGCGACAGGCCGTACTCGAGGTAGGCCATGGCGCGCTTGTGGCCTTTGCTGCCGAAGAAGAAATGCGGGTCCGGGCGCAGCTGGAAAGGTTTGGCGGATAATCCGTAAAAAGACTCGTACATCGTATGCCTCCGCGGGCTCAATACTGGACGGTAAGCGTCGCCACGATGGCGTTCTCGTGGTAGTCGCGGTTGTCGAATACGCCGGCGCGGCCTTTCGAGTGGCGCAGGTCGAGCGATCCGGTGGTCTTGGTGTCGAAGCGGCTGCTCAGTCCCATGCTCACCTGGCGGATGTCGTTGGTGACGCCGGTGCGCAGCGACTTGACGTTCACGCCGTACAGGCTCGCGTGGGCCGACGTGCGCGAGGACAGCTTGTAGTCGGCACTCGCGCTGGCGCCTTTCTGGTCCGTGTCCTCGTTCAGGGTGCTCAGCTGCGATGGCAGCAGGGTGCTGTCTTCCTGCTGCAGCGACAGGGCGTTCATGCGTTCCTTGAACACGGTGAACAGCAGCGTGCTGCGCGCCCCGCGGAGCGTGGCGCCGCCCTGCAGGCGCTTGTTGCGCATGTAGCGGTTGCTCAGGTAGGGGACTGCGCTGGGCAGCGTGGGCGGCAGGCCCGCCTGCGCGATATAGGCCTGCACGATCTGCTGGCGCTGCACCGGATCGGGATAGCGGCTGACGAGCATCTGGTCCAGCATGGCGGCCGTATCGACCGCGGCCGGCAGCAGGAATTGCTGGCGCGACGTCGTGACGATGTCGGCATAGGTCACCGTCCACACGGTGTGCGGCGTGCGGTAGCTGGCGTCGAGCGAACCCGTGTTGCCGAAGTAACGGTGGCCGACCGTGGCCGCGATGCGCGTGCGGGTCGACGGTTGCCAGATGAAACCGGCGGACCAGCTGCGGCCGCGCGTCTTTTCGGAGAGCGCGCGGTATTCGTACTTGTCGTAGCCGACGCTGGAGGTCAGGCTCAGGTGCGACGTGGCGCGGTACTGCAGGCCGGCGAGGCTGTTCTCGTTGGTCGTCTTGCCCGTGCGCTGCGCGCTCATGTCCTGGTGCGAATAATGCACGTTCCAGCCGAGGTCGGGGAATGCGGGACCGCTGGTCACGTCGAACGCACCCGTGCTGGCCAGGCTGTTGCCGAAACCGCTGCCGGTGCCGCCTTCGACCGAATCGCGCTGGTAGCGGGCGTTCAGGGTGGCCGTCGTGCCGAACTGGTGGCGCACGTAAGGGCTGATGCTCCAGGTGCGGATGTCCGTGCCGTTGTTGGCCGTGTACGAATTGTTCGGCAGCGGGCCGAACGCCGACACGGCCTGGCGCGAGCCGCTCGCGCTGGTGTCCACGTACAGCCAGTCCTTGACGGCGATGGCATTGGCCGTGGCCTGGTAGCGGCGGTCGCTGTTGCGCGTGTTGCCGATGTCGTCGTTGCTATAGGCGAACTTGCGCCATTCCGCGCTCGCCGCGACCTTCAGGCGCGGACCGGTGCCGGTGATGCTCAGGCTGGGCGCCGCTTCGCTGATGAAGCTGCCGTGGGCCTGATCGTCCGCCTGGTTGCTCGCGTTGTCGGAATACGTTTCGCGCAACTGGATCGTGGGGGTGACCCGCCATTGTGCCCACGCCTGGTTCGACAGCAACAGTGCCGCCACTGCAAGCGGCGTGAGCCGGAGGGTGGCGCTGCGTGGCCATTTGACCGGCCGGTGGACGGACAAATTAGCCGTAGTGATAGTCATACGTTTCTTCGATGCCGGGGAACTCCCTGGTCTTGTTATAGATGAGATTGACGTTTTGATAGCCTTCCAGCTGGTGCAGTGCTTCCTTGACCGCATGCTGGGTCGTCGTCTGGGCTTCGACCACCATGACGATCTGGCCCATGTGCGAGGCCAGCACGCGCGATTCGCTCGTCAGCAGCAGAGGCGGCGAGTCGAAGATCACGACGCGGTCCGGATAGCGGTGGGCGATCTCGTCCACCAGCGAGCTCATGGCCGAGCTGGCCAGTAACTCGGTCGCGCGCGGGGTGCTGGTGCCGGCCGGCAGGATCGACAGCGTGTCGACGTTGGTGCGCAGCATGACGTCGGCCATGTCGATCTTGTCGTCCAGCAGGATGTCCATCAGGCCGCGGTGCGCCGGCAGGCCGAGCGAGCGCAGCACCGACGGGCGCGCGACGTCGGCGTCGACGAGCAGCACCGTATGGTCGAGTTCCATCGCGATGCTCATCGCCAGGTTGATCGCGCAATAGGTCTTGCCTTCGCCCGGCAGCGAGCTCGTCACCATGATCAGGTTGCCCGGCTTCTCGCCTTCCGCGCGTTCGGCGAAGGCGCGCTGCAGCAGCGGACGCTTGATGACGCGGAAGTCTTCCAGCAGGCGCGTGCGGCCGCTGGCGGCGGTGACCATGCCCAGGTCGCGCATGCGGTTCAGGTCCAGCTCCACGCGGCGGGTCGAGAATTTTTGCGCCGGAGGCGCTTCAGCGGCGGCTGCGCTTGCCTGGGCCGCGGCGGCTTCTGCCGCCGGTGCCGCGTGCGCCGGCACAGCGGGCGCTACGACAGGCGCGTCCGCCTCGACGACGTCGACGGTGGCCGCTTCCGGCGTCTTGGCGACGGCGGGCGCGTTGCGCTGCAGGTCGATCCGGCTGGCCGCTTTTTCGATGATGCTCACGGTGTACTCCTTAATCTTAAAGCGTGGGACGGACCAGGATGGCAGCCATCCCGACGCCATAGGCGCCGAACAGCAGCAGGACCGAGCTCGCGAGAGCGACGAGGCGGCGCTTGCGCTTGACGGTCTGTTCCGGCGTCCAGTTCATGCCGATCGAACCCAGCACCGGCAGGCCGGTCACGTCGCGCAGCGTGCTCTGGCTCAGGAAGGTCGGACGCAGTTGGCTCATCAGGAACGCGACGGCCAGGCCGGCGACGAGGGCGCCGACGAACACCAGCGAGAACAGGCGCAGGCGGTTCGGGCCACTCGGGTGGTTCGGCACGGTCGGCGGATCGATCACGCGGAACTGCAGCATGTCGGTGGCGGACGACAGGTCGCCCGACAGGCGCGCCGACTCGCGGCGTTCGACCAGTTTCTGGTAGTTTTCGCGGTTGACGTTGTAGTCGCGGTTCAGCTGGGCGAACTGCGCTTCGATTTCCGGCGCCGTCGTGCTCTGGTTACGCAGGCGTGCCACGCGATTCTCGTATTCCGCGACGCGGGCGCGCATCGACGCCACGCGGGCCTCGGCCTGCGACAGCGACACGTTCAGCTGCTGCAGCATCGGGCTGTAGCTGGCGCCCGGGTCGAGACTGCGCTTCTTGTTCTTGGCGAGATCGGCCTTCTGCGCCATCAGCTGCTCGAGCAGGCGGCGGTTGGCGATCACGTCCGGATGCTGTTCCGTGTATTGCAGGCGCAGGTTGTCCAGGTTCTTCTGGGCCAGTGCGATGCGCGATTCCAGTTCCGGATCCACGAGGGCCGGGTCGACCGTCACGGTGCCCGGCTTGGCCGGTTCGCCGTCGATCTGGCGGCGGATCGCATTGCGCGCCTGTTCCGCTTCGGCCAGTTCCAGCCGGGCCTGGCTCAGCTGGTCGGTCGCCGTTTGCAGCTGCCCGCCGAAGTCGCCGGTACCGCTGCCGCCACCCGGCAGCATGCCGAGGTTCTTGAGCTTGAACTCTTTCAGCGAATTTTCGGCCGCGGCCAGTTTTTCCTCGTACGTCTTGATCTGGTCGTCGATGAACTGGACCGCCTTTTCGGAATCCTGTTTCTTGCCGCTGAAGCTGCCCTCGACGAAGATGGTGAGCAGGGACGACACGACGTCCTTGCCCAGTTTCGGATTGTCGGACATATACGTCAGCGTATAAATGTCGTCGCGCTCCGTGCCGGTGATCTTGATCTGCGATATCAGTTCATCGACGATCTTGTCGTGTTCCTTGCTGTCCTTGGCCTTGACGTCGAGGTCGACCATGCGCATCAAGCGCTCGACGTTCGGGCGGCTGATCAGCGTGCGGCGCATGAACGTGACCTGTTGCTCCAGGTTGGGCACGGTCGTCATATTCGAAAGCAGTGGCTTCAGAATACTTTGCGTGTCGACATACACGCGTGCCGACGCTTCGTACTGATTGGGCAGGCGCAATACCACCGCCCAGCCGATCAATGCGACAACCCAGGTGATGACGACGGCATGCCAACGGTATTTGCCAATCGCCTTGAGGAAGTTTAGAAGTACGGCTGTGATCTCTGCCATCTCGTCAGTCTCGCCATGAACGGCCCGTTACCCGTGGGGAAGAGGGGCCTAAAAAATAATCAAACATCTCGCATGATCGCTTGTACCCCGAGCAATTGCAATTACACGCGAGAAAAATATGGTGAGCTCATTCGGGAGTGCCTCATCTGCAACGCAAATGCCACCGAGCAAGCTGAGGACCGTGGGTTTTTTTGCTTAATATCCGTGAATTATTAGCATGGATTTAATAAAAAATCGTTAAACCGTTGTACGCCTTCAACGCTGAGAGCGCACGGTGAGCGATCGCATCGCGTAGACTTACGTTTCAGCAATTTTTCAAATTCTAACGCTTTATTGTAATGTCTAAATTGCAAAAGGGGGTGCACGGTTGATGCCGTTTCGTAATAGATTCTGGTCACGCCGCCGCGGATTGACGGCGTTACTGGCGGCAGGCGCGTTGGCGGCAGGCGTGTTGCCTGGCCAGTCGATGGCGACCGACCTGCGGCCCATCGTGCCGGTCATTAAACGCTCGGTCGTCGGTATCGGTACGTTCGAGCGGACCCGCAGCCCGTCGACCGTCTTCAACGGTACCGGTTTCGTCGTCGGGGACGGCCTGGACGTCATTACCAATGCCCACGTCGTACCGGCCACGCCGGCCGACGGCAAAATGGTACAGCTCGGCATCGTCTTGCCGGACGGAGAAGGCGTGCGCTTCCGCCCGGCCGAACTGGTGGCGCGTGACAATGAACACGACCTGGCCCACCTGCGCCTGTCCGGCACACCGCTGCCTGCGCTCGAGCTGGGCGATTCGGATACGGTCCAGGAAGGCCAGGAACTGGCATTGACGGGTTTTCCGTTGGCCATGGCCTTGGGCCTGCATGCAGCCACGCACCGGGCGACGCTCGCGGCGATCACGCCCATCGTCCGCCCGTCGCTCGGCGCGCGCAGCCTCGACCCGCGCCAGATCGCCGCACTGCAACGCGAACCCTTCAATATCTTCCAGCTCGACGGGACGGCGTATCCGGGCAACAGCGGCAGTCCCGTCTACGATCCCGCCACCGGCAAGGTGCTCGGCGTGATCAATGCCGTGTTCGTCAAGGGATTGAAGGAGACGGCGATCTCGGCGCCGAGCGGGATCACGTATGCGATTCCGGTGAACCATGTCCGGGACTTGTTGCGAAAAAAATAGGCAGAAAAGCCGCAAGCACGTCATGACCATGAACAATTTATATTGTGCGGCGTCTGTTCATTTGGCACTATGCTATACAATACCAATCTGTTAATGGCTTTATAACAATGGCTTTACCGAAAGGGATCTGACGTGGGCAAGTACAAGGCGAACCTGGGGAAATATTCGGCGATCGTGCTCGCCGCTGCATGCGTGCTGGCGCTGGGCGGTTGCGCAACGCGTGGTGGCCAACAGCCGATCGAGACGCAGGTGACCGATTCCCAATATCTGATCGGGCCGGGCGATGCCGTCAACATCATCGTCTGGCGCAACCCGGAAGTGTCGATGTCGGTGCCGGTCCGTCCGGACGGCAAGATCACGACGCCGCTCGTCGAGGACCTGCCGGCTGCCGGCAAGACGTCGACCGCGCTTGCGCGTGACATCGAAAAAGCCCTGGCCAAGTACATCCAGCAACCGGTCGTCACCGTCGTCGTCACGAACTTCATCGGCAATTACTCCGAACAGATCCGTGTGATCGGCCAGGCGACCAAGCCGCAGGCGCTGCCATATCGCCGCGACATGAGCCTGATGGACGTGATGATCGCCGTCGGCGGCACCACCGAATTCGCGGCGGGCAATCGCGCCAGCCTGATCCGTAACGTGGACGGCAAACAACAACGCTTCAACGTCCGCCTGGACGACCTGATCAAGGATGGCGACATCTCGGCCAACGTGCCGATGCGTCCGGGCGACGTCCTCGTCATCCCGGAAAGCTTCTTCTGATAACATCAGTCGTCGATATTTTTTACACCACTCAGTGTTCCAACATACAATAGTGGTTGCTGGGTGGTACGGCGCCAAAATAAGCACCTGATTTAATGTAAGTTTTTCTTCCAGGAACCACGTTGGCGTAAAACTTGCTTGATCAGGTACTGGTCGCCCTCAGTGAGCGACAACATTTTGGGGAACGCACGTGGCTACCGAACATCAAGATAACGACAAGATCGAACCGGCGCCGTCCTTGACCAAACGGGGCGCGGCACGCCGTCGCCTGGCCAAAGCCGGCATGGGCGCGGGGGTACTCGCGACGCTGGAAAGCAAATCGGCGATGGCGTCGATGGTCTGCAGATCGCCTTCGGGCTCGCTGTCGGACGGCTTGTCGACGAGTCATTATGGCAATACCGCGCCCGCGTGCAGCGGTATGGGGCCGGATTACTGGCTGGCTCCCAAGTGCGGCTGGCCAGTCTCGCGCGATCTCATGTTTTCCAGGGTTTTTTCGGTGACCAGTGGCGGCTCCTGTCCGACGCGTTATACGGATACTTATTACGCAAAGAAAACGTCTGGCGCCAAATATTATGAACCGGGTTCTTATGGCTGCGCCAAGCTGTCGGATATGCTGAATCCCCAGTCGTTCGATACCAACCGCGTTGGCATGCACCTGGTCACTGCCTATCTTAATATCCTGCAGGGTTACGTGGGCTTCCTGAAGGTTGAAGACCTGCAGACCATGTGGAACGAGCTGCAGTCCACGGGCCGGTTCAGCCCGACGGCGAGCGTGTACTGGGGCACCGCCGAGGTCGCACACTACCTCAGCTCGATTCACGCTCCCTCGCCTTACGACGTATAAGAGCGGCGAAACGCATGTGGCGTCTGATGCCTGGCCAGGCGCTGGCCTGCCGGGAATGGGATGGGGAAGCCGTGCTGTACAACGACTTGTCGGGCAATACCCACCTGCTGGATGGCGCCGCGCTCGACCTGTTGTTCGCCCTGCGTGACGAGCCCGCCGATGCGGTCGGGCTGGCCGGCCGCCTGGCCGACCGCTTCGATGCCGGCGACGACGACCTCGTTTCCCTGATCGACGAGATGCTGGCAGCGCTTGCCGGGCTGGACCTGATCGAGCCATGCTGACGGTCGGTTCGCTGTCGCGCGCCGAACTGGCGGCACGCCTGTCCGATGACGGCCTCGTGTTGCGCACCGGCCCCTTCACCAACCGCATCCGCAGCGACGTGGCGCCCTTGATCGACAGCGTCGCGCTGATGTATGCGGATTACCCCGTCGAGCCTGTGGGCGGCTTCGTCGACTTCCACCTCGAACTGCGGCGTTCGGGCGGCTTGCGCCGCTGGTACAAGTCGCAGGTACATTTCGCCTACGACGGCACCACGCCGTTCCAGCCCCTGCCGCTGGCGCAGGCGTATCCGATGCTGGAATGGACCATGAACTGGTGCGTCTCCCACCGCGCCCACGGCTACCTGATCGTCCACGCGGCCGTGCTCGAGAAACATGGCCGCGCCATCATCCTGCCGGCACCGCCCGGCTCCGGCAAGAGCACGCTGACGGCCGCCCTGCTGGGCCACGGCTGGCGGCTGCTGTCGGACGAGATGACGCTCGTGCGCCTCGACGACGGCGTTCTCGTGCCGCTGCCGCGCCCGGTCAGCCTCAAGAATACGTCGATCGACATCATCCGTGCGTTCCGTCCGGACGCCGTACTGAGCCGGCCCGTGGAAGAAACGACCAAGGGAACGATCGCCCACCTGAAGGCGCCGGGAGCAAGCATCGCCCGCGCCCTCGAACCCGCGCGCCCGGCATGCATCGTGTTCCCGCGCTGGGAGGCCGGTGCCGCCATCGCATTGGATCCGCTGCCGAAGGCGCGCGCCTTCATGCAGGTGGCCGACAACTGTTTCAACTACCAGGTGCTGGGTGCGCGCGGCTTTACGGCCCTCGGCGGGCTGATCGACGCCAGCGACGCCTACACGTTCCGCTACAGCAGCCTGCCCGAGGCGATGGCGTTGTTCGAACGCCTGGTGCTGGGGGACGCATGACGCCGCTGCTGATACGCGTGTTGCGCGATCCGGGCACCGTGCAAGGACTGGACGACGCCGGCTGGGACCTGCTGCTGCGCCAGGCCGACGCCGCCAACCTCGACGCGTATCTGCTCGTCCTGCTGGAAGATGCCGGCCTGCTCGATGCCGTTCCCGCCGCACCGCGCGCGCACCTGGAGTGGACGCGCGTGGGCGCCGCCGGACATGCCAGGGCGGCCCGCTACGAAGTCCGCCAGATCGGCCGGGCGCTCGACGGGCTGGGACTGCCGCTGATCCTGCTCAAGGGCGCCGCATACGCGATGGCGGGCCTGGACGCCGGCCGCGGCCGCCTGTTTTCCGACATCGACATTCTCGTGCCGAAGGCGCGGCTGCCCGAGGTCGAGGCGGCGCTGATGATGCATGGCTGGATCACCACGCACCACGATGCCTACGACCAGCGCTACTACCGGGAATGGATGCACGAGTTGCCGCCGATGCAGCACGCCCGGCGCGGCAACTCGATCGACGTGCACCACGCGATCCTGCCGGAAACGGCCCCCGTGCGCCCGGATCCGGCCAGGCTGCGCGCGAGCGCTCGTCCGATCCCGGGCGAACCGCATCTGGCCACGTTGTCGCCGGCCGACATGGTCCTGCACAGCGCCGTGCACCTGTTCTTCGACGGCGAATTCGACAAGGGCTTGCGCGACCTCGTCGACCTGCACCGCCTGCTGACGCAGTTCGGCCAGGCGCCCGGGTTCTGGGAGACGTTGCCGGCGCGGGCTCGCGAGCTCGAGCTTGGGCGGCCGCTGTTCTATGCGCTGCGGTATTGTCCGCGTCTGCTCGGTACCGTCGTCCCGCCGGCCGTGCAGGCGGCGGTGGCATCCGAGGGACCGAACGCGGCCCTGCTGTGGCTGATGGACCGCTTGTTCGCGCGCGCGCTGCTGCCGCTGCATGCAAGCTGCGCGGACGCATTCAGCGACGCGGCGCGCTTTGCCTTGTACGTGCGCGGGAACTGGCTGCGCATGCCGCCGCTGCTGCTGGCCCGGCATCTGTTTCATAAAGCGTTCCTCAGCGGGAAGAGCGACACACAGGCAGCCTGACCCGTCCGCCCATAAAAAAACCGCGGCCGAGGCCGTAATGCCGTTCAGTTAAGCTAGCTTCTTGACCTTCCGGACGGCATAACGCTTTGGCGTTGCCTTGACGGCCCGGTCGCATTTGCGGCCGGGCCGTTCGTCTTTCAGGAGGCTAACCAGCCTTTCCCGCAAGTGTCTCATCGACGCAGGCAATTTTCCATACGATCTCGTGACGCCGGCCCAGTGCAGTTCGAATTGGATCAGGTGGAATGCCCGGATGAAGCTGACCTCGGTCGGCTCGCACTTCACCGCCAGCGCAGCCTTGGCGATCTCGAGCCGGATCAGGTTGTAGGCGATAAGCGTTCCCCAGATTTCCTGATATACGCCATCCGTTGTTTTCGAGCGCAGCGTCAGTGCCGTGCCGAGCATCGTTTGCTTGAGCTCCCGGTAGCTCGTTTCAATCCCCCAGCGCTTGTCGTAACAGGCGGCGATATCGCTTGGCTTGTAGCGACGACGGTCGCGCAGCGAGGTCAGCAGGATGCGTTTGCGCGCCTGTGCGTCGACGACGGTGATCGCGCGCGCTTCCCAGAACTCGGGCAATTCTGCGCACTTGGCCCTGGCCTGGGGCGACACACGCATGCGCACCAGCATATCGTCGCTTTCGGCTTCGAGCGCTTCCCACTTGGTGTTCGATTTGGCTGGAATGATGTAGTGCCGTTCGGCGCCGCTGCCTGTCAGGCCGCACAAGATTTCGGCCGAGAGAAAGCCTCGATCAAAGACCGTCAGCGATTCATCCGGAATAGCCTCGACAAGCTGCTTTGCGTACAGCATTTCATTGGTCGAGTATGGGCCGAACGCGGCACTATGCACCAGGTGCGTGGGCAGCGACGTGAGGGTGACACCGCGCACTTGCGGATAGCTGGCGACCGTATCGCTGGCGTAACTCTGGGCGCCAAAGTGATTGCGATTTTCCGCAGTGTCGTGCGTGCGCAAGGTCGTCCCGTCCATGGCGAACAGCTGCAGTCCTTTGAACAGGTAAGCCTTCCTGTCCTGCGTCACCCAATGCCTTGCCGAGCGCTCGAATAGCCACTTCAAGGGCTCAGGTCCGACGCGCTGGCGCGCTTGGGCCGCAGCGCTTTTGCTGACGAACGGCGTCTGCGCGTCCGGTAGCGCCAAACCAAGATCATCCAGCACTTCGCTGATCGATTTGTGCCGATACAAAGCCAGTGCCACCATCAGCCATACAACCTGCTCGGCAGGCAGGCGACGATGTCGGATACTCGTCGCTTCCGTGCTCATGACGGCCTGCTCGATCCATTCGTATGGCAAATGCTCCCCCAACCTTGCCCAGTCGGGAGCCTCAAGATGATTTGCCAGAAAATGCAGAGTGTCGTCGAACATGGCGACGAAGGTTAACAGCGATGCCCGGCGTTTACAACGATTAAATAAAAATGCCGTTCAGTCTTAACTGAACGGCATTACGGCCGAGGCCGCGGTTTTGCATGGTGCCGATGCCTGTCCGGATCAGGCCTTCGGAGCGCGGCGGCGCTTGGCGCCGACCAGGCCCAGCATGCCCATACCCAGCAGCATGATGCTTGCCGGTTCCGGCACGCGGCCGTTTTCGACCGAGAAGGCGCCGTCGACCTTGAACACCAGGTCGTCCGTCGTCACGCTGTAGTCCGGGAACAGGGCGTCGCCACCTTTGTGGAAGCCGTTGGTCAGCGAGTCGCCGGCCGGCAGGTTCAGGTTCGAGTCGTATTTGAACGTCACGCTCGTCAGGCCAGCCAGGTAGTCCTGGTTGATGAAGTCGCCCGACTCGAGGATCGCAGCGGTCATCTTGGTCGAACCGATGCCGACGCCGGTAGCGCTGTCGGTGGTGAACGTCGACAGCGTGACGTTCGGATCGACGGTCAGCAGGGCAACCATGATGCCGTCATCGAAACCGGTGCCGGTGCTGGTGAAGGCGTTGGCTTGGGTGTCGTAATAGATGGCGACCTTATTCGCGCCCGGGGTGTTGTTCAGGCCAAAGCTGGCGTTCAGCGTGGTGCCCGCCGTGCTGGACGTTTTCACGAATTCGCTCAGCTTTGCCACGATCGTGAATTCGAAAGCCGAGGAGTCGTTCGGGGCGCCGTCTGCGGTCGAGTCCAGGTTGCCACGGAAATTGGCGGTCGTGCTGCCATTGACGGCGGACAGGTTGGCTTGATACAGGAAGTCGAATTGTTTGCCTACGGTCAGTTGCTGAGCGCTCGGGATCCCCTTGGCGACGCCGCTGCCGGTCGAGTTCCAGTCCAGGCTGGTCACGTTGGTAGCGTAGACACCGCCGCTACCGTCTTGCAGAGTGAATGCTTGTGCCGACGATGCAGCGAATGCGAAACCGAGTGCGGCTGCAACCGGAATCAATTTGCGGAACGAAATCTTCATGTTGGCTCCAAGTGGATGCTTATTAAGTTGTTCGGTATAGGCGCCGCGTTCTGCGGGCTTGTTCCTACTTAATGCAAACCCCGTGCCAGTCTTTTCTTTTCTTTATAAATCAAAAGCTTACGTCGAAAACTTGCGTCCGGGGTAGGCCAACTGTAAAAAATTCCGATTTTTTATGTGTCCTTGCGTAAAGTTTTTAGATGTTTTTGGGAAAGAATGCGTGAAGGAAATCGGTCATATCATAAAGAAAGTTGCGCACAATAAAAAACCGCGGCCGTAGCCGCGGTTTTCGTGATGCCGATGCCTGTCCGGATCAGGCCTTCGGAGCGCGGCGGCGCTTGGCGCCGACCAGGCCCAGCATGCCCATACCCAGCAGCATGATGCTTGCCGGTTCCGGCACGCGGCCGTTCTCGACGGAGGTCGCGCCGTCGACCTTGAACACCAGGTCGTTCGGCGTCACACCGTACGCCGGGAACAGGTCCGTGTTGCCGCCGGCGCCAGAGTGGAACGAGCTGGTCATCGAGTCGAGTGCCGGCAGGTTCAGGTTCGAGTCGAACTTGAAGCTCACGTTCGTCAGACCCTTCAGATAGTTCTGGTTGATGAAGTCGCCGCTTTCCATGATCGAAGCCGTCATCTTGGTCGAACCCAGGCCGCTGCCGGTGACGACGTTGGTGGTGAACGTGGAGAGCGTGCTGGCCGGGTCGACGGTCAGCAGGGCAACCATGACGCCGTCGTCGAAGCCGGTGCCGGCGCTGGTGAAGGCGTTGGCTTTGGTGTCGTAGAAGATCGCCACTTTGTTGGCGCCGACGGTGTTGTTCAGGCCGAAGGTTGCGCTCACCGTCTTGTTGACCGGATCGGCCGACGACGTTTTCACGTATTCGCTCAGCTTTGCCACGATCGTGAACTCGAAAGCCGACGAGTCGTTCGCCACGCCATCCGCGGTCGAATCCAGGTTGCCGCGGAAGTTGCCAGTGGTCTGGCCATTAACGGACGACAGGTTCGCCTGATACAGGAAATTAAAGGGATTGCCTTGCGTCAGTGCCACGCCGTTGGCGATGCCTTTGGCAACGCCGCTGCCGGTGGAGTTCCAGTCCAGGCTATTCACGTTGGATGCGTACGTTACGCCAGCACCATTTTGCAGGGTGAATGCTTGTGCCGACGATGCGGCGAAGACCAGACCAAGGGCGGCTGCGACCGGGATCAGTTTGCGGAACGAATTCTTCATTTAGGCTCCAAAAGTGGATGCGTGTTAGGTTTGTTCGGTTAAACCGCATGTTCATTGATGCGGCTTATGCCAACCCTAATGCAAATGCCGTGCCAGGAGTTGTTCTGCTGTTCTAAATCAACGACTTATGAATAAATGCAAAAAAATACCCGATTCGGGGGGAGGGCTGCTGTAAAAAATTCCGACAGTCACTGAATAGCGTTCGTTAACGCACTTTTTTGATTCTCGGTTGCAACGGAATTGGCCTCCACGTAAGTGGTCGGTGCATGGCGATGGAATGCCTGTACGCCTTCCAGAAACGCCGTCATGCGTTGCGCCGCCGGATAGTTGGAGAAGGCGTCGGCCACGCGACGGGCGCCTGCCCTCAGCGCCGGATCGTCGAGCATTGCGCGCACCTGGCGCGTCAGTTTCTTGGCGCGGAAGCGGTCGGCGCGCAGAAGGGCGCCAGCACCGGCCTTGATGACGCCGCTCATGTTCAGGAACTGGTCGAGATTGCTGGCGATGCCGAGCACCGGCACGCCGGCGGCCAACGCCTGCTGGCTGGTCGGGCTGCCGCCGTTGCAGACGACGAGGCTGGCGCGCTTGGCCGCCAGGTCGCCCGGCAGATAAGGGGCAACGAACGCATTCGTCGGCGCACTGGCCACGTCGATCGTGCCCGCCGTGGCGGCGATGACCGTCACCGGCAGCGGCGCCAGCGCTTCCAGCACCAGCGGCAGCAGGCGGCCCTGGCCGGAACTGCCGAGCGTGACGTAGACGATCGGCTTATCTTCCGGCAATTTATCCCACCAGTCCGGCTTGGCCAGCGGCGGCGCCCAGATGATGGGGCCGATGTAGGCATGCTGCTGGGGCAGGCTCTTCGGCGGGAAGAGATCGGGGACGTCGGCGTACATGCTGTAGTCGGCGTCCGTATAGACCTTGCGCAAGTCGGTACCCAGCGACGGCAGGCCGTACTGGCGGCGTACGCGGTTCAGCGGCACGGAATGCGAGGCGAACGCGACCGGACGCGCCATGCGGAAGATCGCATTCGCGATGCGGATCGGCAGCAGGCGCGTCAGCGGGATGTGCGGCACGGCGTAATGCTGCACGACGTACGGGCTCCAGTAGGCATTCATCAGCGACACGTACGGGATCCGGCGCAGCCGTGCACTGACCGAGAGCGACAGCCGGAAATCGCCGATGACGATGTCCGGACGGACCGCGTCGAGCACGCGCAGGTCGTCTTCGACGTAGCTGGCGAGCGTCGCCGTGCTGTACACCGGCTTGCCGCCCGCGAGCGCGTCGAGGAATTGCTGGCTCGGAATGCTGTGGATGGTCCAGCGGGTGAACTGCGTCCCGTTGAAGCAGAATTCGTAGCCGTCCGCGCACGCGACGTGCACGTCGAAACGTGCGGGATCGAGAGATTGCGCGAGCGCGATGGGGCGGCCGACGTGGGCGAGCGTCACGGCTTCCGCAAAGAACAGGATTTTGATACGTTCCATAGGGGTATCGATAGAAAGATGGTTGCGGGAACGTGCCAGGCGGACGGCGCCGGCGGCGCGGACATCCCGCGCCGCCGGTTTACTTCATCAGTTCTTCGAGCGGCTTGCGCAGCGAACGGGCCTGGGGCGCCGGACCTGCGCCGAGCCGGCCCATGAAGACCGGATGGCCGTTGCCGGTGCCGATCAGCTTGTGCAGACGTTGCTGCAATTGCCGCGCCGAATGGTGCAATTTGTCGACGGTCGAGAACGGCTCGCCATGCTGCACGTAGGCGGAAAAGATCAGGGGCGTCATCTCCGGCTGCATCGCGAGGCCCAGGTGGGTCAGCGTCAGCCAGAAACGCTGCACGGCGCGGCCGGCGGCGACGTGATCCTCGACCGTTTCCGGTGCGTGCCTGGCCATGATGACGAAGTGGGCGGCGCAGCGCAGACCCGGCACGAGGTCCATCTGCAGGCGCGGCGCCCAGGTGCCCATCAGCCGGTTCATCGTCGACAGGCGGCCCCAGCTGACCATCGCCCATTTCATCAGGCGCAGGGTGGCGGCATCGACGCCCAGGGCCTGGTCGGGCACGCGGTCGGGGCTGTGGCGTGCGTTCCAGTGGATGATGCGGCGGTGTACCTCGTAGGCTTCCGGCATCGTCAGGCGCAGCTTGGCGTTCGAAAACATCAGGCGCGCCGCGGCCAGTTTGCCGCTGAAGCCTTCGATCCAGCGCACTTCGTAGCCGGGGCCGACGCTGTCCTCGAGGGCACGTTTTTCCTCGGGCAGCAGGGGGCGCGTGCTCATCGCGCGGCGCTGCACGCTGCGGGTCGTGATGGCGCCCAGCAGCGGACTCGGCTTCACAGCGGGATCGGGAACGAAGCGTACGTCGAACACGGGCAGGTGGTCCTGGTCGTCCGGACGCCGGGTGATCTCGGCGCGCAGCCCGTGGGCGGTGGCGGCGATCGCCATCGTTTCCAGCAGGGTGCCGTGCGAGATCTGGCTCGGGCGGCCGCGGAAGTCGTACACCGTATCCTCGCGCGTATCGTGGAAGTGCACGGCCACGTGGTCGGGGCCGAGCACTTCGAAACGCCACACCTGCGTGTTGTCGCCGCTCGGCGCCCAGCGCGCCAGGTCGAGGATGTCGCGGAGGGTCTGGTTCATGCCTGTACCGCTTTCCCGGCGAGCTGGCGCGTCATCTGACGCTTGGCGACGGCGATCATCAGGCGGTGGAACGGATTGCCGTTGCCGCCCGGGCGCCAGGTGTGGGCCAGCTTGTTACGATAGGCGTCGAACTGCACGCCGTGCGGCGCGGCCAGGACCTTGCCGCGTCCCAGCAGGATCTTCAGCGCCTCGGTGGCGACGATGCCGGCGCATAGCTGGCAGGCCATGAACGTGGAGGGACCGCGGCGCTCGGCGAAATTGACGGCGTCCGGCACGACGAGGTACGGGCGGTGCAGGCCGGCCGGCGCCAGGCCGACGACGAAGCGAATGGCCTTGTCCAGTTCGGGCAGGTCGCCCCATTGGAAATATTCTTCGAACGTCATCTGGCCCGGGATGAAATTCAGCAGGGCGGCACCCATGCCCAGCGGCGCGGCCGTCGTGGCCGGGATGCCGAGGCGGGCGCAGGCGGCAAACGTCTGCTGGCGGGCGTCGAAGGCAAAGAAGTCGAGTGCGTCGACGTAGAGGTCGACGCCGTCCAGGAATTGGTCGAGATTGCCCTGGTTGACGCCGTCAGGAAAGATCTTGACGTCGATTTCGGGATTGATGTCCTTGGCCATGCGGGCCAGGACTTCGGCCTTCGGTTGGCCGACCGTCGACATCATGGCGCCGACCTGGCGGTTGAAGTTGACGATGTCGAAGGTGTCGAAGTCGGCGATATGAAACTTCGCCACGCCCAGGCGAGCGAGGGTGAGCAGGTGTACGCCGCCGACCCCGCCGCCGCCGGCAATGGCGACACGCTTGCCGCGCAGGGTCTGCTGTTCTGCAGGCGTTACCCAGCCGATATTGCGCGAAAACGCCTGTTCATAGCGGAACGGATTTGTCATTGATGAGGAAAAACGGTTTTATCGATAAAACGGCCGAAAGCACCGATATCTGCTACGCACAGCGCATTTTATGCGTGTTGTTCGTCCATGCGCAGGAGGCGGTTGATGATGCCTCGTTCTTCACGCGGCGAGAAGAAATAAGGGTAAAACGAACGTTCGGACACGTTGTTATCGGCGCTGAACGTGCCACCGTATTTCTGGATCTGCTCCGTCACGAATTCCAGGTTCACCCGCAGCAGGTAGGCCGGTGCCTCGACGCGCGGATTGACTTTCAGTTCGCCCTCTTGCTGGAAGCCGAGCATGCGTTCGTAAAAACGGCGATGGCGCGGATTCACTTCGATGACGATATCCGTGCACTGGTGGATGTCGCGGGCATAGATCACGGCCAGGTGAAACAGGTTGGCCAGCGACGTTTTAGAGCGGACCGACGGGTCGAACGCCAGCTTCGTGAACTCGCACAGGCGCGCACCCTTGTTGCGGTGCGCGTCCAGCTCCTCCTTGAAGATCTGGTCCGCCATCAGGCCGATCGGCGAATCGATACCAATCGTGAGCGTACCGACCACGTCACCCTTGTCGGTGGCGGTGAGGGTAATGCGATTCGGGTCGTCGCTGAATTGATGGGTACCGGCATAACCGCGCCAGGCATACATCTTGTTGATCAGCATACTTGCCGAATTTCGCCCGTCCGCAGTATCGGTAAGCCGGATTCCATACGAATCGTGGTTCACGATAACATCCTCATATTGCGAGGGCGTCATATTATCGCGATCACCAAAATCATGAGCGTCCGATAGGGATGCGGCCGAACCACCCTCTGGATCCTTGAAATCGTCGAAAGTCGTCATCGCAGGATTCCCCAATTGTTTAAAAACGTTCGCGTACTGCGAACGGAAGTTCTGGTCGCCCTACGCCCTGGCGGTGCCGGGCGTGGATTATTATTTATTTATTAATGTATATTAGCTTCTTACAAAGCCTTTAGCAATGCGCGCGCTTCATCGGCCTGGGCGAACGATTTGTCGTCCGCCAGAAGCTTGTCGAGCTCCTTGCGCGCGCCCGCCTTGTCGCCCGATTTGCTCAGGCCCACTGCAAGGTGGTAGCGCACTTCCGACGACTTCGGCACCAGGGTGCTGGCTTTCTGCAGCAGCGGCAGGCCGCGGCCCGTATTGCCCTGTTCCACCAGCAGCCAGCCCAGCGTGTCCATGATGCCGGCGTTGTTCTCAGCAAGTTTATATGCCTGCTCGGCCGTTGCAAGTGCGCGCGGATCTTTCACTTGCTGATAAGCATACGCCAGGTTGTTCAGCGCGGCAGCATTGTTCGGCGCGCGCTTGACGATGTCTTCCAGGCGTGCGATCGCGGCCTTGTAATCCTTGGCAACCAGATGGTTCTCGGCGACGTACATGCCGACCAGGATGTCGTTCGGGTTGTCCTTCAGGAATTGGGCTGCACGGGCTTGCGCTTCCTTGCCCTTGCCGGTCAGCGTCATGGCCTGCAGGGATTTCATGAGGATTTCCGGCGCCTTGGCGATCGCGAACGCCTTGTCGTAGGCGGGCAATGCCTGCGCCGGCTTCCTTTGCGACATCAGCACGTCGCCTTCGGTGGCGTAGCCGACGGGCGACTTGTCGTCGATCTTCTGGATTTGGCGAGCCATGGCCAGCGCTTCGTCCCCGTGGCCCATGCGCACGGCCAGCTCGACCTGGGCGAGACGGGCGGCGATCAGGTTCGGTTGCAGGTCGATGGCGCGCTTCAGGTCGTCGGCCGCGGCATTATTGTTCTGCATCAGCATGTGCACACCGGCCAGGCGCAGGTGCGGCGCGGCCGATTTCGGGGCCAGGTTGACGAGCTTGCTGTAGGTTTCCAGCGCCCCAGCCGTGTCCTTGTTGGCGATCTGGGCCTGGCCCAGCAGTTCCACCAGTTCGGGATTGGTCGGGTTGGCGGTCTGGACCTTGCGTGCCAGCGTCAGCGCTTTTTGTGCCTGTCCCGTACGCAGATAGTGCCGGCCGAGGTTGAGCGCCGGGCCGACGGCTTCCGGTTTCACATTGCTGGCCTTCTCGAACCACGACGTCGCCTCTTCAGGATGATTCTGCATCGTCGCCAGTTCGCCCAGGGCGCGCATCGCGTCGACGTTGTTCGGTTCCTTCTGCAGGACTTTTTCGTAGCGCTGCTTGGCGGCGTCGGGTTTCTTCTCGACGAGGTCCAGGCGTGCCAGGTTCTGGACGGCCGGGATGAAGGTCGGTTGCAGGGCCACGGCCTTGTCCAGCGCGGCACGGGCGGCAGGCACGTCGCCCTTGACCATGTTGACGGCGCCGCGCAGGGTCAGCACCTGCGGATTGTCGGGCTGTTGCTTTTCGAGCGCGTCGATGGCGGCCAGCGCCTTGTCGTAATGCTTGAGGCTGATTTCCGTCTGGACCAGCGCCATCGTCGCCTGCGCCGACTTCGGGTCGAGCTCCGTGGCCTTCTGCAGTTCGGACAGGCCGCGCGCCTGATCGCCCTGGGCCAGCTTGGACAGGCCGAGCGAGGTACGCAGGCCGGCCGCCTTCGGTGCCAGCGTCGTGGCTTTTTCCAGGTAGACGCTGGCTTTGTTGAAGTCACGCACCTGCATATAGGTTTCGCCGGCCAGCGCGAGTACCTGCGGATCGTCCGCCGCGTTCTTTAGTGCCGGCGCGAGCGTGGCTGCAGCGTCGTTCGGTTGCGCGCTCTTGAGCTGGGCCTGGGCCAGCAGCTTGCGGGCGTACACGTCGTCCGGATTGAATTCCAGGTATTTGCGCAGGTGCTGGTCGGCTTGTTGCAAGGCACCGAGGTTCAGTTCCGATGCGCCGGCCAGCAGCACGCTGGGCATGTGATCGGGCGCGACTTTCAGTACGCGTTGCAGGGCATCCTGGGCAGCCGAATACTTACCTTGCGAGAATTCGTACAGTGCGCGGGTATAGGTCACGAGCAGATTGCCGGGCGCATTCTTCTCGGCCGCGTCGATTTCCGCTTTTGCGTCCGCGAACTTGCCGCGGGTGATGTTGACGTAGGCTTTCTCGATGTGCGCCGTGCGATGGTGCGGATTCAGTGCCAGCGCCTGGTCGAAGGCGGCGAGCGCCTCGTCGGACTTGCCCTGCGTGCGCAGCAGCGAGCCGCGCGCCATGAAGACATCCGCATTCTTCGGATCCTTGGCCACGGCCTCGTCGATGTAACGCGCGGCCGCGTCCTTGTCCTGCTTGGCGACGGCGTAGCGCGCCAGGCCGAGCAGGGCGTCGCCGGCATTGGCGTTCAGCGCCAGGGCTTGCTCGAACGCCTGCTTGGCTTCGTCGAGCTTGCCGGTGGCCAGCAGGGCGTCGCCGCGCAGCGTCAACAACGGCGCCGATTTGGCGGCCACTTCCGGCGTGACTTCGTCGAGGATTTCCTTGAACTTGCCTTGCTGCGACATCGCCCTGGCCAGCTGGGGCAGCACGCGGTCGGCGGCGATCCCATTCGAGCGGGCCTTGCGGAATTCCTTCTCGGCCGAGGGGAAATCGCCCATGTTGAGTTGGAGGTTGCCCAGCTCCATGCGCGCCTCGCCGTTTTCCGGGCTCTTTTCGACCGCATTCTTAAGCTGAATCATTGCCGACTTCAGGTCACCTTTTTGCTGATACTGCTTGGCTTCAGTCAGCAGCTGCTCGGTCGACTGCGTGGAGCGGCCGCAGGCGGACAGCCCGGCGACCATGAACGCGCCGGACAGGATGGCAGCGGTAAGTTTCAGCTTGTTGGGGTGACGCGGCATCTGGCATTCCTCGAGATATGTATCGTAACCGCAATGGTGTGCGGATTCCTCTTCAACAATAATACCTGAAGGAATACTAACAAAGACGCACAAGTTTGCCGTCGTGTTGCAAATCCCCCCACCAAAGTGGTGGAAGTCGGTCACATTTGACGTCATATCTCGACAATATGACGACTATATTACGATCCTGGGCCGTTTTCGCCTTTGCGCAGCCGGCTCAGCAGGGCTTCGACGTTGTCGCCGACGGGCAAGCCATGGCGACGCAACAATTGCACGTGCAATACAAGGTTTTCGAGCACGAGCTTGGCCGACACGGCCAGCAGGGTCATCAAACGGTCTTCGGTACTGAAGTTTTCCATCGAGGCGGCCATCTCGCACAGGTGGTTGGCGACGAGTTCACGCAAGTCGTCCTCGGGAAAGGGGAGGTCCGCGAAGTCGATCGGGTCTTCCTGTTCGACTTCGCGCATGAGGGCGGCGAGTTGTTGCGGCTGGATCGGCATACATGGCTCCGGTGATGGTCCCCGGAGCCATTCTAGGGCAGGACTACATATTGCGGCGATACTGTCCGCCCACCTCGAACAAGGCCGTCGTGATCTGGCCCAATGAGCAGACGCGTACGGCGTCCATCAGGCGGGCAAACACGTTCTCGTTGTCGATGGCGGCCTGTTGCAGCGCGGCCAGCGCGGCCGGTGCCTCGTCCGCATGGCGGCGGTGGAAGTCTTCCAGGCGCGTGAGCTGCGACTGCTTCTCGTCGTCGGTGGAACGGGCCAGTTCGATCGTCGCCGGGGCCTGTGCCGCCTTCGGATTGCGGAAGGTGTTGACGCCGATGATGGGGAGCGTCCCGTCGTGCTTGCGGTGCTCGTACAGCATCGACTCTTCCTGGATCTTGCCGCGCTGGTAGCCCGTTTCCATCGCACCGAGCACGCCGCCGCGTTCGGCGATGCGTTCGAATTCCTGCAGCACGGCTTCCTCGACGAGGTCCGTCAGTTCCTCGAGGATGAACGAGCCCTGGTTCGGGTTCTCGTTCCTGGCCAGGCCCCATTCGCGGTTGATGATCAGCTGGATCGCAAGCGCGCGGCGGACGGATTCGTCGGTCGGCGTCGTGATCGCCTCGTCGTAGGCGTTCGTGTGCAGCGAGTTGCAGTTGTCGTAGATCGCGATCAGCGCCTGCAAGGTCGTCCGGATGTCGTTGAAGTCGATCTCCTGCGCGTGCAGCGAGCGGCCCGATGTCTGGACGTGGTACTTCAGCTTTTGCGAGCGGTCGTTCGCGCCGTACTTGTCGCGCATCGCGACGGCCCAGATGCGGCGTGCCACGCGGCCCAGCACCGTGTATTCCGGGTCCATGCCGTTCGAAAAGAAGAACGATAGGTTCGGCGCGAAGTCGTCGATGTGCATGCCGCGCGCGAGGTAGGCTTCGACGAAGGTAAACCCGTTCGACAGGGTGAAGGCCAACTGCGAGATCGGGTTCGCGCCCGCTTCCGCGATGTGGTAGCCCGAGATCGACACCGAGTAGAAATTGCGCACCTGGTGATGCACGAAATACTCCTGGATGTCGCCCATGACCTTCAGCGAGAACTCGGTCGAGAAGATGCAGGTGTTCTGGCCCTGGTCTTCCTTCAGGATGTCAGCCTGGACGGTGCCGCGCACATTGGCCAGCACCCAGGCACGGATCGTCGCGGTTTCGTCGGCGTTCGGCTTGCGACCGTTGTCGCGCTCGAACCTGTCGAGCTGCTGGTCGATCGCGGTGTTCATGAACATCGCGAGGATGGTCGGCGCCGGGCCGTTGATCGTCATCGACACGGACGTAGCAGGGCTGCACAGGTCGAAGCCGTCGTACAGCACCTTCATGTCGTCGAGCGTCGCGATCGACACGCCGGAGTTGCCGACCTTGCCGTAGATGTCCGGCCGCAGCGCCGGGTCGGCGCCGTACAGGGTGACGGAGTCGAACGCCGTCGACAGGCGTTTCGCGTCCATGCCCTGCGAGACGAGCTTGAAACGGCGGTTCGTGCGGAACGCATCGCCTTCGCCGGCGAACATGCGCGTCGGATCCTCGCCCTCGCGTTTGAAGGGGAACACGCCGGCCGTGTACGGGAACGCGCCCGGCACGTTTTCCAGCATCAGGAAGCGCAGGATCTCGCCATGGTCTTCGAAGCGGGGCAGGGCGACCTTGCGCACCTTGTTGCCGGACAGCGTCGTGTAGGTGAGGTTCGTGCGGATTTCCCTGTCGCGGATTTTCACGACGTGCTCGTCGCCCGCATAAGTCTCTTGCAGCTGCGGCCAGGACGCGAGCAGCTTCTTCGCCTCGCCTTCCATCGCGTTGTCGCGTTCCGTGATCAGGTCGTCGAGGACCACCTCACGGTTGGCGGCGGCCAGCATGCGCTGCGTCTCCGTCAGCTGCTGGCGCTCGCGCGCGAGCTTGACCTGCTTGCCGACGTTGCGGTGGTAGCCGCGCACGGTGTCCGCGATCTCGGCCAGGTAGCGCGCGCGCGCGGGCGGCACGATCACGTTCCTGCCGCTCGAGTATCTGGTGGCGGGTTTCGGCAGCTTCGGCGTGGCTATCTTCAGGCCGAGTTCCGCCAGCGCCGGCAGTAGGCCGAGGTACAGCGCGGTGACACCGTCATCGTTGAAGCGCGAGGCCTGCGTGCCGTAGACGGGCATCTCGTCCGGCGACTTGCTCCACAATTCCTTGTTGCGCTGGACCTGCTTGGCCACGTCGCGCAGCGCGTCCTGGGCGCCCTTGCGGTCGAACTTGTTGATGGCGATGAAGTCGGCGAAGTCCAGCATGTCGATCTTCTCGAGCTGCGACGCGGCGCCGAATTCCGGCGTCATCACGTACATCGACACGTCCACGTGCGGCACGATGGCGGCGTCGCCCTGGCCGATGCCGGACGTCTCGACGATGACGAGATCGAAGTCCGCGACCTTGCACGCGGCGATCACGTCGGGCAGCGCCTGCGAAATCTCGGAACCCGCCTCGCGCGTGGCGAGCGAGCGCATGAACACGCGTGTCCGCATTTCCCCATCCTTGTTCCACGGATTGATCGCGTTCATGCGGATGCGGTCGCCCAGCAGCGCGCCGCCGGATTTGCGGCGCGACGGGTCGATGGAAATCACGGCAATGTTCAGGCGGTCGCCCTGGTCGAGGCGGATGCGGCGGATCAGTTCATCCGTCAGCGACGATTTGCCGGCGCCGCCCGTGCCCGTGATGCCCAGCACGGGGACCTTCAGGCTTTCGGCCGTGTCCATGATGCGCTTGCGCAGGTCGCTGGACGCCTTGCCGTTTTCCAGCGCCGTGATCAGTTGCGCGAGCGGGCGGTGGCGCTGCTCGATCGGACCCGTCTGCAGCGGCTCGAGCGTGGTCGGCGCATAGCTCGACAGGTCGACGTCGCACGCTTCCAGCATCGAGCGGATCATGCCGACGAGGCCCATGCGCTGGCCGTCTTCCGGCGAGAAGATGCGCGTGACGCCATAGGCATGCAGTTCTTCGATCTCGTGCGGGACGATGACGCCGCCGCCGCCACCGAACACCTTGATGTGGGCGCCGCCGCGCTGGCGCAGCAGGTCGATCATGTATTTAAAATATTCGACGTGGCCGCCCTGGTAGCTGGAGATGGCGATGCCTTGCACGTCCTCGGCCAGCGCCGCGGTGACGACCTCGTCGACCGAGCGATTATGGCCCAGGTGCACGACTTCGGCGCCGTTCGCCTGCAGGATGCGGCGCATGATGTTGATCGAGGCGTCGTGGCCGTCGAACAGCGAGGCGGCGGTGACGAAGCGGACTTTGTTGGACAGTTTGGCGTGCTCCGGCAGGTCGAGCTTGGCGGAAGGCGTGATGTCGTTCATGGTGTTCCTTGGAAAACGGAAGCGAACTGGGGGTTCTTTGTACGGTATATGACGTTAACGTAAACGTCAAGAATGGCTCATTGATGTGCGTTTGGTGGGCACGGGGTGCCCACCCTACTTCTTGCTTGCCGTAGGGTGGGCTCCCCGAGCCCACCGTGCATTACGCAGCGCGTTTTTTGATGCTGCCGGAAAGTAGCTCCTGCCTGCGCGCCCGATACTCGGCCACGGCCTTCTCCTTGACGTGCCCGAAACCGCGGATCTGCTCCGGCAGTGCCGCCAGTTCGACGGCGACGCCGTGGTTCGCGGCATCCAGCGACGCCAGCTGCGCCTCGATCATGTCACGGTATTCGGTGACGAGGGCGCGCTCCATCTTGCGCTCGGCCGTGTAGCCGAACACGTCGAACGCCGTGCCGCGCAGTCCTTTCAGCTTCGCGAGCAGCTTGAACGCACCCCACATCCACGACCCGAATTCGGCTTTCACGAGGTGGCCCTTGGCATCCTTCTTCGCGAACAGCGGCGGGGCCAGGTTGAATTTCACGCTGAACTTGCCGTCGAACTGGCTTTGCAGCTGTTCCACGAAACGGCCGTCCGTGTACAGGCGCGCCACTTCGTACTCGTCCTTGTAGGCCATCAGCCTGGCATACGATTTCGCCACGGCCATCGAGAGCTTGTTGCCCAGCTTGAGCGCCGACTCGCGTTCGCGCACGCGCGCGACCAGCGTTTCGTACTGCGCCGCATAGGCCGCGTCCTGGTAACCGGTCAGGAATTCGACGCGTTTCCTGATCACGCTGTCGAGGCTCTGCGGCATTTGCAGCAACACCGGCTGCGCCGGGATCGCAGTGCGTTCGACGCGTTGCAGGTCGACGGCGGCGCGGCGGCCCCACAGGAAGCTGCGCTGGTTCGATGCGATGGCGACGCCGTTCAGTTCGATGGCACGCAGCAGCGATGCTTCCGACAGCGGCACGAGGCCCTTCTGCCACGCATAGCCCAGCATGAACAGGTTGGCGGCGATCGAATCGCCCATCAGCGCCGTCGCCAGCTTCGTCGCGTCGAGGAAGTCGACGCCGGCCTCGCCGCCGACCGCTTCCACGATCAGCGCACGGACCTGGTCGGCCGGGAATTCCCAATCTCTCTGCTGGGCGAAGGTGCCGGTCGGCTGCTCGTGCAGGTTGACGACGACCATCGTGCGGCCCGGGCGCATCTTCGAGATGGCGTCGGCCGCGCCGGCCGTCAGCATGTCGCAACCCAGCACGAGGTCGGCCTCGCCGGTCGCGATGCGCTGGGCGCGCAGGCGTTCCGGCGTCTCGGCGATCTTCACGTGCGACGTGACGGAGCCGTTCTTCTGGCTCATGCCCGTCATGTCCAGGACGGACGCACCCTTGCCTTCGAGGTGGGCCGCCATGCCCATCAGCGCGCCGACGGTGATGACGCCGGTGCCGCCGATGCCGTTGATCAGGATGTTGTAGGGCGCCGCGATCGAGGGGAGGGCGGGCGTCGGCAGCGGACCCCAGTCATCATCGCCATCCTTCCTGCTGGCGCCGGCCTTGTTCTTCTTCAGCGTGCCCCCTTCGACGGTGGCGAAGCTCGGGCAGAAGCCCTTGGCGCACGAATAATCCTTGTTGCACGCCGACTGGTCGATGGCGCGCTTGCGGCCGAATTCCGTTTCCTTCGGCAGGATCGAGACGCAGTTCGACTGCACGCCGCAATCGCCGCAGCCTTCGCACACGGCCTCGTTGATCACCATGCGTTTCGCCACGTCCGGGAACTCGCCCTTTTTGCGGCGCCGCCGTTTCTCGGCCGCGCAGGTCTGGTCGTAGATCAGGACCGTCACCCCGGGGATCTCGCGCAGCTCGCGCTGCACGTCGTCCATCCTGCTGCGGTCGTACAGCGTCACTTCCGCCGGCAGCGCGGAACGGTCTTCATAACGCGACAGGTCTTCCGTGACGAGTGCGATGCGCTTGACGCCTTCGGCCGCCATCTGGCGCGCGATCAGCGGCACGGACGTGGTGCCGTCGACCGGCTGGCCGCCCGTCATCGCGACTGCGTCGTTGTACAGGATTTTATAGGTGATGTTGACCTTGGCCGCGATGGCGGCGCGCACGGCGAGATAGCCCGAGTGGAAATAGGTGCCGTCGCCCAGGTTCTGGAACACGTGCGGCACCGTGGAGAACGCGGCCTGGCCGATCCACGGCGCGCCTTCGCCGCCCATGTGCGTCGTGAGCTTGTTCATCTCCGGGTAGATCGACGTGGCCATCACGTGGCAACCGATGCCGGCCAGCGCGAACGACCCTTCCGGCACCTTCGTCGACGTGTTGTGCGGGCAGCCGGAGCAGTAGAAAGCGGGGCGGAACGGCGTCGTCACGGCCTTTTTCAAGACCGCGTCCTTCGCTTCCAGGAACGCGAGACGGGCCTTGATCAGGTCGCGCGTGCGGTCGTCGAGGGCAAGGCGGGTGATGCGGCCGGCGATCACGCGCGCCACCTGCGCGACGGAGAAATCGGCCTTCGGCGGCAGCAGCCATTCGCCGCGCGGCGCGACCCATTCTCCCTTTTCGTCGAACTTGCCGATCACGCGCGGACGCACGTCGTCGCGCCAGTTATAGAGCTGTTCCTTGAGCTGGTATTCGACGACCTGGCGCTTCTCTTCGACGACGAGGATCTCGTCCAGGCCTTGCGCGAATTCGCGCACGCCTTCCGGCTCCAGCGGCCAGATCATCGCCACCTTGAACAGGCGCAGGCCGACTTGTGCCGCCATCGCTTCGTCGATGCCCAGTTCTTCCAGCGCTTCCAGCACGTCCACGTACGATTTACCCGACGCGATGATGCCGAGCTTCGCATCCGGGCTGTCGATCGTCGTGCGATTCAGCTTGTTTTCACGCGCATAGGCGAGCGCCGCATAGATCTTGTAGTCCTGCATCAGGGCTTCCTGATTGCGCGCCTGCTGGCCCAGCGGGATGGACGAGAGCTTCGTATTCAGCCCGCCTTCCGGCATCGCGAAGTCCTGCGGGATTTTCACGTCGACGCGGAACGGATCGGCGTCGACCGAGGCGCTGGATTCCACCGTGTCGGCCAGCGCCTTGAACGCGACGGCCAGGCCGGAAAAGCGCGACATCGCCCAGCCGTGCACGCCCAGGTCCAGGTATTCCTGCACGTTGGACGGATACAGCACGGGGATCATGCAGGCGGCGAAAATATGGTCGGACTGGTGCGGCAGGGTCGACGAATAGGCGCCGTGGTCGTCGCCCGCGACGAGCAGCACGCCGCCGTTCTTCGCCGTGCCGGCATGGTTCATGTGCTTGAAGACGTCGCCGCAGCGGTCCACGCCCGGACCTTTCGCGTACCACATCGCGAACACGCCGTCGTACTTCGCCGGGCCGATCAGGTCCACGGTCTGCGTGCCCCAGACGGCTGTCGCGGCCAGGTCCTCGTTCACGCCCGGCACGAACTGGATGGATTTCGCTTCCAGGTGACCCTTGGCCTTCCACAGGTTCTCGTCCAGGCCGCCCAGCGGCGAGCCGCGGTAGCCGGAGACGAAGCCCGCGGTGTTCAGGCCGGCCTGCTCGTCGCGCAGTTTCTGGATCATCGGCAGGCGCACGAGGGCTTGGATGCCGGACAGGAAGATCTTGCCGGAGGTGGCGGTGTACTTGTCGTCGAGGCTGACGTCTTTGAGGGGGGCGGGAACGGCGGGCACGGCAGGGATGGACGCGGATGCGCCCTGGCCCAGGACGGTGTCAGGCATGGTGTCTCCAAACTTTGTGTTTTCAGATGGACCCGTGCCGGAGGCGCGCCGGGTAGGCGCTGGCCGGAATGGGTCCGGGTGCCGCTTTGGCGGCTGTTACACCAAGTGTAGAGACAAGTTGACGTATACGGAAATACGGAATGGGGATGGAGCCATAAGAAAAAATGATGGCTCGGACTACACTTTCCGTGCGCCGATCCAGCGGCCCTCGGCGCACAGATCGTGCGCCACCTGGACCACGAGGCGGCTGACGGCCGCCGCCGCATTCGTGAGCGGGATATTGCGCGAGGTGCACAGGACGACGGTGCGCGCGATGGCGGGATCGCGGATGGCCAGCGCGCGCATGGCCCCGCGTTCGACCTCCGTCAGCACCGGCGCGACGGGCAGGATGGTGGCGCCCATGCCGGCGAGGATGGCCGATTTCAGGATCGCGATCGAGTTGATTTCGATGACGCCATGTGTGGCCAGACCCGCGGCGCGCGCCGTGCTTTCGATGCGCGGCCGCACGCCATGCTGCAGGCCCGGCAGGATCAGGGTGGTGTCCAACGCATCGCGCAGGGTCAGGCTGTCATGGCCCGCCGCGGCGGTCGCGTCGGCGCGGCAGATGAAGCGCAGTTCTTCCTCGACGAGCGGAATGGCGGTGAAGCTGCCGAGCTGGCCATCGTCGAACAGCACGGCCAGGTTGATGCGACCGGCACGCAACTGCTCGGCGAGGCTGCCGGTGATTTCCTCGGTCAGCTGAAGCGTGATTTCCGGGTAGCGCTGGCGGATGGCCGTCAACAGCGGCAGTGCGAGGGCGTCCGAAATACTGTGCGGCAGGCCGAGCGTGACGCTGCCCGATGGCCGTTCGGCCGATTGCACGACGGCGGCCTGCGCATCCGCCACCTGCTTGAGGATGGCTTGTGCATGTTCGTAGAACACTTTGCCGGCGTCGGTGTTGAGTACGCCTTGTGCCGAGCGATGCAGCAGTTGCACGCCCAATTCCTCTTCCAGCTGGCGCAATTGCTGGGTCAGCGCCGGCTGCGCCACGTGCAGGACCAGTGCGGCACGCGACAGCGACCCATGGTCCACGATGGCAACGAAATAGCGCAGCTGACGGAGTTCCATCTTGCAAATACTTGTATCTTTATGGCTACAAAACGCAACCAAAAGTTTATTATTAAAAAGTTTCCCGAGATCAAGTTGTTATACTTGAACGACGTCGGTCGCGGCGAGATTAACACACACCTTCTGGACGCCCATGCTCAAGAAAGTCGCTTCTTCCCGGTTGCGCGTAGGGATGTTCATCCATGACCTCGATTGCGGCTGGATGGAGCATCCTTTCGTCCGCAACCGCTTCCTCCTCACCTCCGAGGATGAGATCCGCAAGATCGTGACGTCCGGCATCCGCTCCGTGACGATCGACTGCACGCGCGGCCTGGACGTGGCCGATGCGCCGACGGTGGCGGAAGCGGAAGCCGCAACGGAGGCCGAGGTTGCCGCGATCGCCGCCAAACCGGTGGCGCCGCTGCGCACGACGCTGGCCGAGGAATTCGGCCGTGCCCTGGCGATCCGGCGCCAGGCCGCCGGCCTCGTCAAGACCGTGATGCAGGATGCGCGCCTGGGCAAGGCGGTGGAAATGGACAAGGTGTCGCCAATGGTCGAGAGCATCACCGCCTCGATCCTGCGCAATTCATCCGCGTTGCTGGGGCTGTCCGCCATCAAGACCAAGGACGATTACACATTCCTGCACTCGGTCAGCGTCTGCACCCTGTTGGTCGCCTTCTGTCGTTCGCGCAAGCTGGATGCCGCGACCACGTACCAGGCCGGTCTCGGCGGCCTGCTGCACGATACGGGCAAGGCCCTGGTGCCGGACGCCATCCTGAACAAGCCGGGCCGCCTGACCGACGAGGAATTCGAGATCGTGCGCCGCCACCCCAGGGACGGCTACGACATCCTGCGCCGTTCGTCCGAGATCGGTCCGATCCCTCTCGACATCACCTTGCACCACCACGAGCGGCGCGACGGCACGGGTTATCCGGACCGCCAGGGCGAACAGGAGATCAGCGAGCTCGCGCAGATGGCCGCGATCGTCGACGTCTACGATGCCATCACGGCCGATCGCTGCTACCACAAGGGCATCCCGGCGGCCGAGGCGCTGCGCAAGATGTACGAGTGGAGCAAATTCCATTTCAATCCCGCGCTGACGCAGGAATTCATGCGTTGCGTCGGCATTTATCCGGTCGGGACGCTCGTCCTGCTGGAATCTGGCCGGCTGGCCGTGGTCGTCGAGCCGCACGAAACGAGTCTGCTCACGCCCAAGGTCAACGTGTTCTACAGCACGAAGAGCCAGACTTATATCAAGCCGGAGACGGTGGACCTGGCGCGTGGCGTGGGCTTCGGGGGCGCCGACAAGATCGTGCGCCACGAATCGCCCGACAAATGGCAGGTCGACCCGCTGCGTTTCCTGCAGGTGGCCTGAGCCTCAGAAGAATTCGGCGGTGTCGTTGGAGGCGACGGTCTGCAGCAGGCCGTGCGCGACGAGGTCGTCGTAATGGCAGGCGCGGTTGCGCCCATTGCTTTTCGCGTAGTACAGCGCCTGGTCGGCGTGGCCCAGCGTGACCACAGGCGAATCGTATGCGCTGATGCTGACGAAGCCGACGCTGACCGTCACCCGTCCCACCTGCGGGAAGACATGGCTCTCGACGTTGATGCGGAAGCGCTCGATGATCTTCCAGGCATTGTCGAGCGTGGTCGAGCGCAGCAGCACGACGAACTCTTCGCCGCCGAAGCGGAACACGCGGTCCTGGGCGCGGAACGACGATTGCAGCAGGTTTGCGATCAGGATCAGCACTTCGTCGCCGTACAGGTGGCCGAACTTGTCGTTGACGGCCTTGAAATGGTCGACGTCGACGACGGCCAGCCATTGCTTTTCCTGGGCATGGTGCTGGCGCCGCTCCGGCTGGCCCGGCAGGCGCGGATCCCGTTCGTGGGCATTCTGCAGCATGCGCGCCAGCTGGTCGTCGAACGTCTTGCGGTTGAGCAGGCCGGTCAGCGAATCGCGCTCGCTGTAGTCGAGCAGGTTCTGGAAATTCCGGTAGACGCCAACGATGCCACCGATCACGTACACGGTCTCGTGCGAAAACGCCTTGTCGTCGCGGATTTCCAGGCACGTCGTGGCCTTGTCGCCGAACCAGATCGGCAGCCATAGCACGCGCATGCCGTCGGCCGTGATCGCTTCCGCGCTCGCTTGGCGCTCGGCCAGGCAGCGTTTGAGTTCGGGGAGGGCGGCCACCGGTTCGCCCAGCACGCCGTCCTGCGATTCTTCCAGGCGCGCCGCACCGCCCTGCACGATGGTCGCGCGCGCACGTAGATATTGCTGTCCCGACACGGTCGTGATGGCCAGTATGCGCGTCTGCGCCGCACCGGCCAGCTCCTGCACTGCCGAGATCACGGAAATATCGAGCATCGCGTGATCGCGGTGGCCGGTCATGTCCACCATGTGTTTCAGAAGCGAATCCATGTCGTTCTCAGCAATGTAATCAACCGACCTGCAGGCTGGGCACAGCCGCCGTCGCGTTCGCAGGTATCAGGCGTTTCACAAAGAGCAAGCGAAACAGGATATAGCGTTTTTGCATTCTAAGCAATTATGCAAATGCAATTTTTTTAGCCTGAGTGAATTTTCTCAAAACCAAACTGCAACGTGCTCCCCCCGACTAGGGGAATTTTGATTCCATCACGCAAAAAATAGTTCCGCGAAGCAAAGTTGTTGATGGTCAAGTTGCCGCGTGGCATCAAAACTTATAGTGAACTCACTGGCACGGAACGCAGCAAGTCAACTGGAAGTGGTGACTTGACCAGCGTCGCCGGCTGGTAGCTGTCCTTATTAACCCACCATATGGGAGTTTGTCATGAGCAACTTCATCTCCGCAGTCAAAACCTTCGCTGCTGACGAGAACGGTGTAACGGCCATCGAGTATGGCTTGATCGCCGCCCTGATCGGCGTGGCGATGGCTGCTGCGGCAACAACCGTCGGTGAGAAAGTGGAAGGGGTATTCACCTACGTCGCAGGCAAGCTGGTTACCCCGTAATCGTCATGCCGTGGTAGCCCTCCGGGTCCCCGAGCCCGGGGGGCTTTTTTTTGGGAGCCGTCATGCAAATCGACCAATACCGCGATGCGCTGCTGCTGCTCATGGTCAGTATTGCCGCCGTCAACGACCTGGCCACGCGGCGTATCCCGAACCGTCTTCTGTTCGCCGGCATGACCGGTGCGCTGTTCCTCCACCTGCTGTCCCCCGAACCGGGCGCGGCCCTGCTGTCCGCCGTCGGCGGCATGCTGCTGGGCCTGGTCATCTTCCTGCCGTTCTACCTGGTGCGAGGAATGGCGGCGGGCGACGTCAAGATGATGGCCGTGATCGGCTTCTTCACCGGTCCGGCCGAAGCATTCCAGATCGCCGTTTTTACATGGTGTGCCGGGGGGGTGATGGCGCTCTTGCTGATACTGCTGCGCAGTCGCCTGCGACTGGCCCTCGTCAACATCGGCCACCTGCTGTCCGGACTCATCGTACCGGGCACGAAATTAGCCGACATGACGCTCCCGCAAACTGCCGGTTCGATGCCCTACGGGCTGGCCATCGCGGCCGGCACGATCGTCGTTCTGGTCACTCAATATGGATGAGCCCGCTCTTGGTAAAGCTCAAGGGTGGCCAAAAGACCGGTCGCTAGAATCATTCTGACCTGTTTCGGAAAACAAGCAAGGCAAGGGGGTTCCGATGTTTGAAACGCTATCGACAGACAATACCGCGGCGGGATTTCGTGCCGCGCAGCTCGCGCCTGCGGGCGGTCCGGAGATCGCGCCAGTCCTGCCGCGCCAGGCAAAGACCGTGCGCGATACCGGACTCGAACCGCGCTTCGTGACGGACCTGGTGCTCAAGGCAATCCAGGCCGGCGGCAAGACCCCGTTGACCCATCTGGCCGGCAAGCTGCGGCTGTCGATCAGCGTGCTGCGCGAGGTCCTCAATCCACTGATCGCGGAACAGCAGGTGGAAGTGGCCTGGTGCGGCGAGTCGGACATCGACATGCAATACCAGCTGACCGCGTATGGCCAGCGCGGCGCCGCCGACGCGATGGCGCGCTGCGGCTATGTCGGCCCGGCTCCTGTCACGCTCGCATCGTATCGCGCCGTGGTCGAACGCCAGGCGTTGCGCCATGCGGACGTGGAGCGCATCACACCCGCGCAACTGGCGGGTGCGCTGGGCGACGAGGGCCTGTCGCAGGCCGCGCGCGACGTGCTGGGCGCGGCGCTGTACGCGCGCCGTTCGCTGCTGTTGTACGGACCGTCCGGCGGCGGCAAGACGACGCTGGCGCGCAAGCTCGGGCGCCTGCTGCCGGGCCCTATCGCGGTGCCGTATGCACTGATGGCCGGGCGCCAGGTGATCCGCCTGTACGATCCCGCCGTCCACGTGGCGCCGCCGCCGGTCGCGCGCCAGCAGGAAGAACGGCGCAGTTGCGATGCGCGCTGGACCGTGTGCCAGCGTCCGCTCGTCCACGTCGGCGCCGAACTGGGGCGCGACATGCTCGACCTGCGCTATGACGCGGAGCAGGGCGTGTACCACGCGCCGCCGCACCTGCAGGCGAACAACGGGATGCTGGTACTCGACGACGTGGGCCGCCAGCGCATCGCCGCGGCCGAGCTGCTGAACCGCTTCATCGGTCCGCTGGATGCGGGGACCGACCAATTGTCGCTGCAGGGCGGTCAGGCGGAACTGGTACCGTTCGATGCCGCCGTGGTGTTCGCAACCAACCTGGCCCCGACCAGCGTTTTCGATGACGCCGCGCTGCGCCGCATCGGCTACAAGGCCGACATCGGCGCCTGGTCGGCAAATGCCTACCGCGCCCTGTTGTGCCGCCAGTGCCGGCTGCGCCGCATCGATGTCGAGGACACTGCGGTCGACCACCTGATCGAGCGGCTGCACCCGCAATCCGGGCGCGCGCTGCTGGCCTGCTACCCGGGCGAACTGCTCGACCGGGTCGCCGATTTCGCCGGTTTCGCCGGGACCGAAGCGCGTCTCACGGTTGCGGCGGTCGAGCAAGCCTGGCGCAGCATGTTCATCGCTTGCGCGACGGAGATTCAAAAATGAAGAACAAGCGTGCCATCCTCGTCATGACCGTCGCGATCCTGTTCGGATTCGCGGCCGTCGTGTTCGCATCGCGCTGGCTGCTGAAGCAGCCGGGCAGCAGCAGCGGCCGCATCGTCGTGGCCGCCGCCGACATCAGTCTCGGCCAGCGCCTGACGCCCGAGATGTTCAAGCTGGCCGACTGGCCCGCCAACAGCGTGCCAAAAGGTGCTTTCACGGATCCGCAGAAACTCGGCGGCCGCGTTCTCAAGACGAACCTGCTGATGGGCGAGCCGGTCAGCGAGACCAAGCTGGCGCCGGCCGGCACGCTCGGCGGCTTGTCGGCACTGATCACGGAAGGCAAACGTGCGATCACGGTGCGCGTGAACGACGTGATCGGCGTGGCGGGCTTCGCGCTGCCGGGCAACTACGTCGACATCATCGTCAGCACCCAGAAGGACGTGCCGCCCGGGACCGATGCCCGCCAGCAGAACATCTCGAAGATCGTGCTGGAGCGGATTCTCGTGCTGGCGGTCGCCCAGGAAGTCAACCGCGACGAGACCAAGCCGAAGGTCGTCAACGCGGTCACGCTGGAAGTGACGCCGGAGCAGGCCGAAAAGCTCGACCTGGCGCGCAGCGTGGGCACGCTGTCGCTGGCCCTGCGCAACCAGGTCGATCCGCAGTCGGCCAGTACCGAAGGCGCGACCAAGCTCACGCTGCTGCCCGAGGCGCCGCCGCCGGCGCCGCGCAAGCCCGCGCCCAAGCCGGCACCCACGGCTCGTCCCGCGCCGGCGTTGGTCAAGGTGGCGGCGCCGGTGCGGCGTGATTGCGTCACCGTGCTCAACGGCCTGCGCATGTCGCAGGAGTGCTTCTGAACTTCATCCAGGGTAAAGCCATGAACGGATGCTTGACGCCATCACCGCTGTTTCGCTGCCTGTTCGTCGCCGGCCTGGCGCTGGCGGCCGCCGGACCCGCAGGGGCGGCCGCCAAATCGAAAGCCCAGTCCGCAGACAACCCGACCGGCGCCGCGCCGCTGCGTGCCGAGGCCGGGCCCAATTGCAAGGGCGAGGCCGCGAAGCCGGCCCAGCTGGCCCTGCAGATCGGCAAGTCCAGCCTGATGCGCCTGCCCGAACCGGTCCAGCACCGCAGTGTCGGCAATCCGCTCGTCGTGCAGGCCCTGATGGTGGCGCCCGACACGCTGTACATCGCCGGCGTCGACGTGGGTACGACCAACATGATCATCCAGGGCAAGAGCGGCCTGTGCAGCGTACTCGACATCACCGTGGCCATGGACCCGTCGGCCCTGGCGGCGATGCTGGCCACCGCCATGCCGGACGAGCACGACATCAAGGTGCTGGCCGCGTCGGACGCGCTGGTGCTGACCGGCACCGTGAGTGACGCGAGTGCCGCGGCACGCGCCGTCGAACTGGCCTCCGCCTACGTGCGGCGTCCGCTTCGCGGGCTGGCGGTGCCCGACAAGGAAGACGCCGCGAGCCAGAACCAGCGCGACAGCCAGAACCAGGGCGGCGCGGTGGCGGCCACCGCGCGGGTGGTCAATATGCTGGGCGTGCGCGCGCCCCAGCAGGTGCAGCTGGAAGTCAAGATCGCCGAAGTGTCGAAGAGCCTGCTCGACCGCCTGGAAGGCGGCGCCAGGTGGACCTTCAGTTCCGGCAGTTGGGGCGCCATGCTGCTGTCGAATTTCATCACTGGCACGGCCCATGGAGCGCTCACGGTGGGCAAGAGTGCCGACCGAAACTTCTCCGCCGCGGCCGAGAAGCAGGATGGCCTGGTGCGCGTGCTGGCCGAGCCGAACGTGATGGCGATCAGCGGCCAGGAAGGCACCTTCCTCGTGGGCGGTAAATTCTATATCCCGGTCGCGCAGGACAACAACCGGGTAACCCTGGAAGAGAAGGAATTCGGCGTCGGCCTGCGTTTTACCCCGACGGTACTGGGCGGCGGACGCATCAACCTGCGCGTGGCGCCCGAGGTGTCGGAGCTGTCGCGCGAAGGCATCGGCCTGTCGGCCACCGGGTTCAACGGGACCGCCATCCTGCCGGTCGTGACGACGCGCCGCGCCACCACCACGGTCCAGCTGTACGACGGCCAGAGCTTCGCGATCGGTGGCCTGATCAAGAGCAACCTGGTCGCCAACCTGAAAGGACTGCCGGTGCTGGGCGAGCTGCCCGTGCTGGGCGCCCTGTTCCGCAGCGCGGATTATCAACAGGACCGCACCGAGCTGGTGTTCGTGATCACCGCCCACCTCGTCAAGCCCCTGTCCGGCAACGGCTACTCGCTCCCGACCGACAAGGTGGGCGAGCCGTCGCGCGCCGGCGTGATGCTCGGCGGCTTCCTGGAAGGGCCGGCGCCGGCGACGCCAACGGCGGCCGTGTCGACCCCGGCGCCGGCCGCACCGCCTGCGCAGAGCGCGGGCGGCTTCGAACTGAAATAGGAGAGAGCGATGGCCATCGGATGCAAGCGAATCGCATGTGCGGCGCTGTCGGGCATGCTGCTGTACGGGTGCGACACAACCCCGCGCTTCAACGAACACTTCGGCACGGCCGTGCGGGCCAACGTGGCGGCGCAGATGCTCGATCCTGCCGCGGCGGCTAATACGGATCCAGCCACGGGCATGGAAGGCAAGGCCGCCGTCATCGCCCAGGAGCGCTACGAGAATTCGTTCAAGGAACCGGAGAAACCGATCAAGGCACTGGTCGTCGGCGGGGTGGGCAGCAAGTGAGTCGTCCGCGCTTTTTCAATGACATGATTTTGACCGAACGCCGTCCCAAGGACCACGATGAAAGCCTTTCTGATCAGCCGCGACACCCAGCTTTACGCGGAGATCGCCTCCCAGGGTGCCGCACGCGTACCGCCGCTGCATGTCGCCGCCAGCCGCGCCAGCCTGCGCGATGCGCTCGATCGTCCGCTGCCTGATGGTCCGAGCCTGATCATCGTCGATATCAGCGATGCGGATGCCGCCGACGGCGACTTGCTGGAACGCCTGACCCGCCACTACTCGGCAGCGCATTTCATGCTGCTGACCGACAATCATCACCCCGACCTCCTGATCCGTGCCATGCGCGCCGGCGTGCGCGAAGTGCTGCAACTGCCGCTGGTGCACCGCGCGCTGCACGAGGCGATTGACCGTATTGCAGCCAGCGCCGGCGTGGCCGCGACGCGCGACGGGAAGATACTCGCCTTCATCGCCTGCAAGGGCGGCAGCGGCGCCACCTTCATCTCCACCAATTTCGGCTACGCGCTGGCCACGCTGGCGGACAAGAAGGTGTTGCTGATCGATTTGCATCGCCAGTTCGGCGACGCCACGCTGTACGTGTCGGACCAGAGACCGGCCATGACGCTGTCCGACGTGTGCCAGCAGATCGCGCGCATCGACGGGCCGTTCCTGGAATCGTGCCTCGTCCACGTGGCGCCCGGCTTCGGCGTGCTGGCGGCCGCCGACGACCCGGGCCAGACGACCGAGGCGAAACCCGAACACATCGACACGATCCTGCGCGTCGCACGCCAGCATTACGACTACATCCTGCTCGACGTCGGGCGCCAGATCGACGCGGTGTCGCTGCGCGCTCTCGACAGCACCGACGCCATCTACCCGGTGCTGCAGCTGGCCCTGCCGGACATCCGCGACGCCCGGCGCCTGCTCGACATCTTCCGCTCGCTCGGCTATCTGACGGACCACATCCGCCTGATCGTCAATCGCTACGAAAAGGGCGGCAAGCTGCGCCTGGCGGACCTGCACGCGGCGCTGGGCGCAGAAGTACTGCACACCGTCCCCAACGATTACATCGCCGTCACCGACTCCGTCAACCAGGGCATTCCGGTGCTGCAGCTGTCGCGCGGCAGCGCCGCCGCGCGCAGCCTGGCCGACCTGGTCGAAGTGGTGACCGCACGCCGCATTCCCGAGGCGAAGGGTCTGTTCGACCGCCTGTTCGGGCGCGGCGAAGACGATTGATCTTTTCAAGGAGCCGTCCATGTCCCTGCGCGAACGCCTGTCCGTGAAGGACGAGGAGCGCCAGCATCAGCCCGTAGCGGCTGCGGCGCAACAAGCCTATGCGGAACTGAAGAAAACGATGCACCAGATGATCCTCGACCGGATCGACCTGGAGCGCCTGAAGCGCCTGACGAGCGAGCAGTTCAAGCACGAGCTGGCGCTGCTGGTCCAGCGCATCATCGAGGAAGAGCGCATCGTGCTGAACCAGCAGGAGCGCCACCACCTCGTGCTCGATATCCAGCATGAGATGCTCGGCTTCGGCCCGCTCGAACCGCTGCTGAACGATCCGACCATCTCGGACATCCTCGTCAACACCTACGACAAGGTGTACGTCGAACGGCGCGGCCGCCTGGAACTGACCGACGTGTCGTTCCACGACAACGCGCACCTCATGAAGATCATCGAGAAGATCGTCTCGCGCGTCGGCCGGCGCGTGGACGAATCGAGTCCGATGGTCGATGCGCGCCTGCCGGACGGTTCGCGCGTCAACGCGATCATCCCGCCGCTCGCGGTCGACGGGCCGCTGGTGTCGATCCGGCGTTTCGGCGCGACGCCGCTCACGGTACAGAACCTGCTCGACTATAAAAGCGTCACGCCGCCGATGATCAAGGTCCTCGAGAGCCTCGGCCTCGCCAAGGTGAACATCCTGATCTCGGGCGGCACCGGCAGCGGCAAGACGACGATGCTGAACCTGATCTCCGGCTTCATTCCGGGCAACGAGCGCATCGTGACGATCGAGGATGCGGCCGAACTCCAGCTGCGCCAGCCGCACGTCGTGCGCCTCGAGACGCGCCCCCCCAACATCGAAGGGAAGGGCGAAGTGACGCAGCGCGCGCTCGTGCGCAACTCGTTGCGCATGCGCCCGGACCGCATCATCCTGGGCGAGGTGCGCGGACCGGAAGCGCTGGACATGCTGCAGGCCATGAACACGGGCCACGAAGGCTCGCTCGCGACCATCCACGCGAACACGCCGCGCGACGCCCTGGCGCGGCTGGAAAACATGGTCGGCATGGCCGGCGTGAGCCTGACGCCGCGCGCCATCCGCCAGCAGATCGCTTCCGCCATCACCGTGATCCTGCAGGCCTCGCGCCTGGCCGACGGCACGCGCAAGGTCGTCAGCATGCAGGAAATCACCGGCATGGAAGGCGACATCATCTCGATGCAGGAAATCTTCCGCTTCGAGCAGACGGGCATCGACGCCGACGGCAAGGTGCAGGGCCATTTCTGCGCCACCGGCGTACGGCCGCGCTTCGCCGACCGGCTGCGCATGTTCGGCGCCGCGGTGCCCGATGACACCTTCGATCCCGACCGCGTGTTCACCTGAACCGCATCGCCGCGAAAGTCACGCATGGACATCCTCTTCTACGGATTCATCGTCTTCCTGTTCGCCGCCGTCATCCTCGGCATCGAAGGCGTCTATCTATGGTGGGTGAGCACGCATGGCGCCAGCGCCCAGCGGATCGCACGCCGGTTGCAGCTGATGTCGGGGAACCAGGGCCGCAGCGCCGAACGCATCTCGATCCTGAAGTCGCGCCGCTTCGGCCGGCACGATCTCGTCGACCGCCTGCTGCAGCGCTTCCGCTTCGCGCACCGCCTCGACAGGCTCCTGGTGCAGTCCGGCATCGCGTGGTCGGTCGAGCGCTTCCTGCTGTGCTCCGTCGCGACGATGCTGGCGGCCACCTACCTCGTGATGCAGTGGCCGATGCCGCTGCCGGTGCGCCTCGCGATCGTCCTGCTGTGCGTCCACGTGCCGCTGCTGCTGGTGCGGCGCGCGCGCATGCGCCGCCTCGTGCGCATCGAGGAGCAACTGCCCGACGCCGCCGACTTCATCGCGCGCGCGCTGCGTGCGGGGCACTCGTTTTCAAACGTGCTGCAAATCGTCGGCAACGAATTGCCGGAACCGCTCAGCGGCGAGTTCCGCATCGCGCGCGAGGAAATCAACTACGGCGTGCCGCTGGGCGAAGCGTTGCACAACATGGCGGCGCGCATTCCACTGACCGACCTGCGTTACCTCGTCATCGCCATCCTGATCCAGCGCGAGACCGGCGGCAACCTGGCCGAGATCCTCAGCAACATCGGCCACATCATCCGTGGCCGGCTGCGGCTGGCGGCGCAGGTCCGCGTCCTGTCGGCCGAAGGGCGCATGTCGGCCTGGATCCTCGGGCTGCTGCCGTTTGCCGTGGGGGGCATGCTGGTACTGGTGAATCCCACGTACGTCAAGGTGCTGTGGACCGATCCGCTGGGCGTGAACATGCTTTGGACGGCGCTGGTCATGATCATCATCGGCGTGATCTGGCTGAAGAAGGTGATCCGCATCCACATCTGAGGAGACATCGATGACTCGCGCGCAGTTGCTGTTCCTGTTGATCGTCTTCTTGGTCGTCTGCTGCCTCGCGTGGCTTGCGGCGGTGCTGTTCGCGCCCGCCGCACTGCGTGCCCGGCTGGCGAGCTTCATGGGCCGTGCGAACGAGGACCAGACGGAACGCAGCGGCTGGATCGAACGCGTGGCGCGCGCCGCCAAGCCGCTCACCAAACTGTCGGTGCCGGAGGAGGGCTGGGAAAAGTCGGCGCTGCGCACGCGCTTCATGAACGCCGGCTGGCGCAACCCGGCGGCGCCGACGCTGTACTTCGCATCGAAGACGGCCCTCGCGCTGGGCCTGCCCGCGCTGGTCGGCATCGTACTGGCTTTCGTGCCCGCCACCATTGCCGAGCTCGGCGTTCTGTTCCTGCTGCTGCTCGCGGCGACGTGCGGCTACTACCTGCCGAACACGATCCTCGACCGCGTCGTCAAGCGCCGCAAGCGCGACATCTTCGAGAACATTCCCGACGCGCTCGACCTGCTTACCGTGTGCGTGGAGGCGGGCCTGAGCCTCGAGCGCGCGTTTGTCAAGGTCGCCGCCGAGATCCACATCAAGAGCGTCACGCTGGGCCAGGAACTGCAACTGGTGCTGATGGAGATGCGCGCCGGCTTCAGCAAGGAAAAAGCGTTGCGCAATTTCGCGCTGCGCGTGGGGCTGGACGACGTCGACTCGCTCGTCGCCATGCTGATCCAGTCCGAGCGTTTCGGCACCAGCATCGGCGACGCCTTGCGCGTGTATTCGGAAACGCTGCGCGGCAAGCGCCGCATCGTGGCGGAAGAGGCGGCCGCCAAGATCGGGTTGAAACTGTTGTTTCCCCTCATCTTCTGCATCTTCCCGACCCTGTTGGTGGTACTGCTGGGGCCTGCCGGCATCCAGATTACCAAGCTCTTCGGCAGCGCCCTCGGTCATTCCAACTGAACGAACGGAGATTGTCATGCGCGCGCGTACCCGTCTCTACAACCTGCCATTGTTGTGCAGCGGCGTGCTGCTGCTGGCCTGCAGCAGTCCACCGCCGCAGCCGTACGCCGGCCCGCCGGCATCCCCGGCGGCGGACGACAGTTATCTGCAAGGCCGCAACCTGTACCTCGCGCGCCGCTACGGCGACGCAATCGCCGCCTACCAGGCCGCGCTGCGCGTCGACGCCAGGCACGTCAATGCGCGCAACGCTCTGGCGATCGCCTACGCCGAGCAGCGCGATTTCGCGCGCGCGATCCCGATCTGGCGCGATCTGACCCGTGACGTCACCATGGCATCCGGTCCCGCATCCGCTTTCCTGTTTTCCAACCTGGGCTATGCGTACCTGCTCAGCGGCGACCTCGACGCGGCCCAGGTCGCGCTCGAAAAAGCCTGCCTGCTCGATCCGCTCAACCACCGCGCCTGGCAATACCTGGGCGAGACGCTGCTCAAGGTAGGCCAGGAAGAGCGCGGCGAGCAGATGCTGCGCCAGGCCGAAGCCTTGCGCGAACACGACTTCCGCGCCGATTATGCGACGGCGAACGGCGGCACGCGCCTGCCGGCCATCGAGCAGGCGGTCCGGACCGACCGGCGCTCCGACGACGACGCATGGGCGTCCGTCGAAGTGATCCGCAGGGACGACGGCATCCTCGAATTACGCCGCACACCGGCAAAAGCCGCCGCGCTGCACAGCGCGCCCGCCGCCGGCGCGGCCGCCCAGCCGCTCGCACCGGAAGCGGTCGCCAGGCTCGAGATCAGTAACGGCAACGGCCGCCAGGGCCTAGCGCGGCTCGTATCGCGCCAACTGAGCGATCCGGGACTGAAAGTGGTGCGCCTGACGAATGAAAAACGATTCGACGTGCGCCAGACGCGCGTCGAGTACCAGCCGGCGTTCCGGATGGCGGCGGAACGCCTGGCCCGGCATGTCGGCACGGGCGAGCCGGTCGAGGTCGGCCTCCCAGGGCACGCCGACGTGCGCCTCGTCATCGGCCACGATTTGCCGCTGCAGCGCATCGTCGCAAGACCGCCGACGGGTCCGCTGATGGCGCAGGCTGGCCGGGCCGATGCCCCCTGAACGTGGCAGTGCCGTTTTCACAACAGTAGCGGGCGACAGGCTCCACCGAAATTCGGAATAATAAAATTCTTGATAACTCGGGAGAATCGCCATGAAGCTCACTCGTTTTCAGTCCGCCATTGCCCAGTCAGTTCTCGCAACCTCGCTGCTGGTGTCGCTCGCAGCCTGCGCGCCGACGCCGACCCGCGAAGGCACGGGCGAATACATCGACGATTCCGTGATCACCGGCAAGGTGAAAGCGGCCTTCGCCGCCGATCCGACGGTCAAGGCGACCCAGGTGCAGGTGGAAACCTTCAAGGGCACGGTGCAACTGAGCGGCTTTGTCGATTCGCGCGAATCCGCCCAGAAAGCCGTGGAAATCGCGCGTGGCGTGAACGGCGTGAAGGCCGTCAAGAACGACACGGTCATCCGCTGACTTATTGCCAGCTCACCTTGCCGAAGCCATTCGTCGTCGCGTTGCGCGTGGCCGGCTTGCCGTAGACGGTGGCCGAGCCCATGCCGCTCAGATTGACGTTGGCCGCCGTCTTCGCGTACACGCTGGCGCCACCGAGGCCGGTCATATCCAGGTCGACGGTTTCTGCGCGTAATTGTTGAGCGTCGAGACCGCCGACGCCGCCCAGTTGCGCGCGCAAGACCTTGGTCTGGCCGGCCACGGTGATATGGCCGGCGCCGCCCAGGTGCAGTTCGATACGGTCGGCCTGGCCGGGATTCAGCGTGAGACCGCCGACGCCGCCCAGGCGCGCGTCGACGTCGCGATATTGTCCCGTGAAGCGCACGGCGCCGGCGCCGTCCAGCGCGAGCTTCAGCTTGTCGCCGCTGAAGCCGGAGACCTCGCTCGATCCAACGCCCTGCGACACGAATTCACGCAGGTTCGGTACGGTAAGATCGGCGCGCAACTCGTTCTTGCTGTTGCCTTCGAAACGGGTATTGTTTTCCATGTCGATCACGAGCGTGTCGCCGCGCTGCGTGGTCGTTACCTTCGTCACATAACGGCGTTCGCCGGACACCACGAGCGACGGCGTCGGTCCCTGGTGCAGGTTCAGGCGGATCACGCCGCCCAGGCGTACCTTCGATACGTTCGCATCCACGGTGCGGTTTTCGCGGACGAGGTCGTCGGCCAGGGCATGCGCGCTCAGGGCCAGGGTCGTGGCGAGGAAGGCGCTCTTGATCAGGTTGTTCATGTTCGGGGTCTCCAAATAGTGGTCTGATGGAATCACTATAGGCAAACACCTCGTAGGCAACCTGTCGATTGCGACAGAACGCAGCATTGGCGGTACAGGCCGTGAAATCGCCGCGCCATGCTGCCCTCAAGCATGCACGTCGTCCCAGGACAAGCCGAAGCGCGCCAGATACTTCTTGAGACGGTCAGCATCGTTCGGCTGGCGCTTGGCCGTGCGCGAGACGGCAAACAGCTTGCGGCCCGCGTCCGACAGCGACTGCGACTGGCGGCAGATCCCCACCACGGCCTGCAGTTGCAGTGCGTCGAACTGGTCGAGCTGCGCCGCCGCGTCCGTGCCCAGCAGCGCGTCGAGATCGGTCGCTGCCTGGGCGACGTCGCGGAAGGGCCGCCAGAGCTGCCGCAAGCGCTTGATTTCGTCCTCGACGATGGCGTCATTGATCCGGCCGGACTCGGCCAGCGTTGCCATGCGGGTGATCGACGCGGAAAGGTCGCGGAAGTTCCCCGTCCAGCGCGCTTCCTGCGACATCGCAAACCGCATGTAGCGGTCGCGGGCCTCCTTGTTGAAGCGGACCATCTGCCCATGTTCGGCGCCGAATTCGCGCAACAAGTACTCGATGTTCGGTTCGATGTCTTCGCCGCGCTCGACGAGGCCCGGCAATTCATACGTCCACAGATTAATCCTGGCAAACAGGTCTTCACGGAAGCGGCCATGGACGACCTCGCGGCCCAGGTCGCGATTGGTGCCGGCGATCAGCTGGAAGTCGCTGTGCACCTCGTGGTCGCCGCCGACCGGCAGAAAACGCTTCTCCTCGATCGCCTTGAGCAGCATGGCCTGTTCATCGAGACCCAGTTCGCCGATCTCGTCCAGGAACAGCACACCCTTGTCGGCCGTGCGCAGCAGGCCGCTGCGCTCCGACATCGCGCCCGTGAAAGCGCCCTTGACGTGGCCGAACAGCGTCGAACCCGCGCCGTCGCCATGCAGCGTCGCGCAATTGATCTCGACGAAGCGTCCAGCCGCTCGGCGGCGCGTCTTCTTGAGCTCGTACAGGCGACGCGCGAGGAATGATTTGCCGGCGCCGGTGGGCCCCATCAACAGGATCGGTGCGCGCGACTTGATCGCCACGCGCTCGATCTCGTCGATCATCGTGTTGAAGCGCACGTTGCGGGTGGCGATGCCAGATTTCAGGAACGCCACGGCATCCTGCTGTTCCCGCGAGAAGCGCCGGGCGATCTGGTCATATTTCGACAGGTCGAGGTCGATCAGCGCCAGCGTGCCGGGCGCACCGGGCGCATGCCGGCGCGGTGGCGACGTCTGCAGCAGGCAACCCGGGAAATAGCGCGCTTCGGTCATCAGGAACATGCAGATCTGGACCACGTGCGTGCCGGTCGTGATGTGAACCCAGTATTCCTCCCGGTCGGGCTCGAATGGATAGGCGCGCGCGAAGTCGAACAGGGCGCCGTAGACCTGCTCGAAATCCCAGGGATCGTCGATATCCACCCGGCGCGGCACGATGCTGGTTTCCGGCGATACGGTGCCGATGTCCTGCATGACCTGGTCGAGCAGCGGAGTCGGCTCGCCGTTGTACAGCAGTTCCAGGCGGTCGATGACCACATCCTCATGCTGGGTCAACGCGACGGTCGGCCGCCATTTCTCCCAGCGCGCGCTGCCCTTGCCGTTGTCGAGCTGGGTGCCGATGAAGCCGATGACCACGGTGTTCTTCTTTTTCATGAATATAAATTTTTATAAATTAGGATAAATTTATCATGAAGGTCCGGCCCTGCCGCAGCGACGGACCAACAATAAATGTTCTGGATAATCAGCGGCTTGGCGCCATCTTCAGGACGCGACGAGGAGGTGGCACGCCGTTTGCAATGGAAGGGGTAGAGCAACGAGACACACATGGAGAGAGCAACGATGAAATCCGAACACTACGATGTCCTGAACGTGGACGGCGGCCGTCCGGTCAAGATGTGGACGCGCGGCGTCCCGGTCGAGGAAGGTGCCAAACAACAGCTGGCCAACACGGCGCGCATGCCGTTCATCTACAAGCACATGGCGGCGATGCCCGACGTCCACCTGGGCAAGGGCTCGACGATCGGCAGCGTGATCCCGACGCTTGGCGCCGTGATCCCGGCCGCCGTCGGCGTCGATATCGGCTGCGGCATGATGGCCGCCAAGACGACCTTGAGCGCGAACGACCTGCCCGACAACCTGGGCTCGCTGCGCAGCGCCATCGAGCGCTCGGTGCCGCACGGGATGTCGCCGAAGACGCGTGGATTCAAGGGACGCGACAAAGGATCGTGGGACACCCCGCCGCAGGCCGTCGACCAGGCGTGGATGGCGCTGAAGGACGAGTTCGACGTCATCTGCCAGAAGACGCCGAAGCTGAAGAACACGAACAACTACAAGCACCTGGGGACACTCGGCACCGGCAACCACTTCATCGAGATCTGCCTGGACGAGCAGGGCTTCGTGTGGTTCATGCTGCACTCCGGCTCGCGTGGCGTCGGCAATGCGATCGGCTCGCACTTCATCGAAGTCGCCAAGCAGGACATGCGCACGCACCTGGCGAACCTGCCCGACCAGGACCTGGCCTATCTGAAGGAAGGCACACGACACTACGACGACTACGTCGAAGCGGTCGGCTGGGCGCAGAAGTTCGCACGCATGAACCGCGAAGTGATGATGCAGAACCTGATCGCGGCCGTACGCACGGTCATCAGGAAGCCGTTCGAGACGCACGTGGAAGCGGTGAATTGCCACCACAACTACGTGCAGAAGGAACATCACTTCGGCAAGGACGTGCTGGTCACGCGCAAGGGCGCCGTGTCGGCGCGCGAGGGCGAGCTGGGTATCATTCCGGGATCGATGGGCGCCAGGAGCTACATCGTGCGCGGCAAGGGCAACCCGGAGAGCTTCCACAGCTGCAGCCACGGCGCCGGCCGTACCATGAGCCGTACCGAGGCCAAACGCCGCTATTCGGTCGACGACCAGGTGCGCGCCACCGAGGGCGTCGAATGCCGCAAGGATGCCGGCGTGATCGACGAGATCCCGATGGCCTACAAGGACATCGACGCCGTGATGCAAGCACAGAGCGACCTCGTCGAAGTTGTGCATACCCTGAAGCAGATCGTCTGCGTCAAGGGATGAAATGAGAGGATGAAAGGACATGGCATGATCGAACTGGATGGCGCGGCCGGCGAGGGCGGCGGGCAAATCCTGCGCAGCGCGCTGACGCTCGCCATGATCACGGGGCGGTCCTTCCGCATCCGGAACATCCGCGCGAATCGCGCCAGGCCCGGCCTGATGCGCCAGCACCTCGTGGCCGTGCAGGCGGCCTTGCAGGTGTGCGGGGGCGACGCGACGGGCGCCGTACTCGGCAGCCAGGACCTGACGTTCGTGCCGGGGCCGATCACCGGCGGCGACTATGAATTCGCCATCGGCACGGCCGGGAGCTGCACCCTGGTGCTGCAGACCGTGCTGCCGGCCCTGCTGAAGGCGGATCAGCCGTCGACCTTGCGGCTCGCGGGCGGGACGCACAACCCCATGGCGCCGCCCGTGCAATTCCTGCAGCGCGCCTGGTGCCCACGCCTGGCCGAGATGGGCGCCCGCATCGAAATCCACCTGGAGCGTTTCGGGTTTTATCCGGCCGGCGGCGGCATCGTCGTCGCCCGCGCGGAGCCATGCGCGCTGCTCCGGCCGCACATGTGGATGACGCGCGGCGAGCGCCGTGCCGCGTACGCCGAGGCGTTCGTGGCCGGCATTCCGGGACGGGTCGGGCAGCGCGAACTGGAATGCGTCGGCAGGGCCATGAACTGGGGCGAGGACCAGCTACGGATACGCGCCCTGCCGGCCGATCAGGGTCCGGGCAACGCCTTGATGCTGACCCTCGACTACGAACATGCGACGGAGGTGTTCACGGCGTTCGGCGAAAAGTCCGTCACGTCCGAACAGGTGGCGCGCCAGGTCGTGCAGCGCGCGCGCAAGTACCTGATGTCGCACGCGGCATTCGCGGAATATCTTGCCGACCAGATGATGCTCCCGCTCGCGCTGGCCGGCGGAGGGGGTTTTACGCTGGACGAGGTGTCGATGCATGCGCGTACCAACGCACAGGTGATCGAGACGTTCCTGCCTGTGCGGTTCACGTTCGATCGGCTTGATGGTGTCGACCGCTGTACGGTAATGCGCAATGATGTCGGATAACTTTACATTCTCTGGACATAAAATAAATTCCCTATGTAAATCAATTGCATTTTTATGTGGCACAGGTTTTGCTGCCTTTTCCGGTGTCTACTGACCTGGGAAGCAAAATGAAATTGAGAACTTTCGCCGGCATGGTCGCGCTGGCCGCTGCGACGACTGCCGCACACGCAACCAACCTGTCCTTCACGGGGGCGTTCAGCCATGACAACGACGTGCAGCGGTTTACGTTCACGGTGAGCGGCACGTCGACCGTGACCCTGCGCAGCTGGTCGTACGCCGGCGGTGTGAATGCGCTCGGCGATACGATCGCCCGTGGCGGCTTTGACCCGATCCTGTCGCTATTCGACGGTACGGGTGCCAGGCTTTACGAGCAGGATGATGCGGACTGCGGCGACGTCGCCGCCGATCTCATGACGGGCCGCTGCTATGACGTGAACTACAAGAGTGCGCTGGCGGCCGGGACCTACACGGTGACGGTCCAGCAGTTCAACAACTTCGCCGCCGGATTGAACCTGGCCGATGGCTTCGCGCGCGATGGCGTGGCCAATGAGAACTTCCGCAACGGCTTCGTCGACTCGGCCGGCGACAAGCGCGATGGGCACTGGGCATTCGATATCCTGAACGTCGACACGGCTGCCGTGACGCCGCCGGCGGGCGTGCCGGAGCCGGCATCGCTGGCGCTGCTGGGTATCGGTGTTCTCGGGCTGCTGCGCCGCAAGCGTTCGTAAGCTTCCCTGAACGCCCAAACACAAAAGGGTTACGTGCGTGAGCGCGTAACCCTTTGTTTTTACCGCTGAATCTTGGTGCCGGCTGCAGGACTCGAACCCGCCACCTGATGATTACAAATCAACTGCTCTACCTGATGAGCTAAGCCGGCAATGTGGCCAGAATTATACCCTTATTTGATCCGGGTCAACGTGGGGCGTCCACCTTTTTTGGGTGGTTCGTCATCGTCGTCGGGTACATGCGACACCTCGGACGTCTTGGCCGGGACGGCAGCCAGGCCGGGGGCCGGGGCGGCTGCCGGTTCCGGTGCGGGCGGGGACAGGTCGGCGGCCGTCGTCGACACGTCGAACGCCATGCCCTGGCCGTTTTCGTTGGCGTAGATGGCCAGCACGTTGTGGACCGGGATGTACAGCTCGCGCGAGACGCCGTTGAAGCGCGCCCGGAAGGTGATCGCGTCGTTGTCCATTTTCAGCCCGGAGGTCGCGCCGTAGCTGATGTTCAGGATGATCTCGCCCTTTTTCACGTATTCCATGGGAACCGTGGTGGCGGCGTCGACCTTGACGGCCAGGTAAGGCGTGTAGCCGCTGTCCGTGCACCATTCGTAAATGGCACGCAGCAGGTACGGCTTGGTGGAGATGTCGGGCATGGTGTGATCGGAATGATGCGAGATGTTACACGCCAGTGTACTTCGATTCGCCTGCGGCGGCGTAAACTGGCGTGCAACGGAGGTGGCGCGTTAACGGCGCATCACCTTTTCGGACGGGGTAAGGGCTTCGATGTAGGCCGGACGCGAGAAGATGCGCTCGGCATACTTCATCAGCGGTGCCGCGGTCTTCGACAGTTCGATGCCGTAGTGATCCAGGCGCCACAGCAGCGGAGCAATGGCCACGTCCAGCATCGAGAATTCGTCGCCCAGCATGTACTTGTTCTTCAGGAACAGCGGAGCCAGCGTCGTCAGGCGGTCGCGGATTTCGGCGCGCGCCTTGTCGTGGCTCTTGTCGCCCACCTTGTTGCGCTCGTTTTCGAGCGTGTTGACGTGGACGAACAGTTCCTTTTCGAAGTTGAACAGCATCAGGCGGGCACGGGCGCGCATGAGCGGGTCGGCCGGCATCAACTGCGGATGCGGGAAACGCTCGTCGATGTATTCGTTGATGATGTTCGATTCGTACAGAATCAGTTCGCGCTCGACCAGGATCGGTACCTGGCCGTACGGATTCATCGTCGAGATGTCCTCGGGCTTGTTGAACAAATCCACGTCGCGCACTTCGAAGTCCATGCCCTTTTCGAACAGGACCAGGCGGCAGCGCTGGGAGAACGGGCACGTGGTGCCGGAGTAGAGAACCATCATGGTTTATAGTTCCTTCAAGAAACAAAGGGGTGAAGCGCCAGGCGGCTCACCCCGAATAGACATTGCCCGCATTATAACCGGGCAATCAACTCACTTTACGTCTTTCCAATAAGAAGCATTCAACGACCAGGCAAGGAAAGCGAATAATGCGAGGAAAATCACGACGATCGCGCCCAGGCGCTTGCGAAAATCGCGCGCCGGTTCGGCCATCCAGTCCATGAATCCGACCAGGTCGGCCACCTGCGTATCGAATTCCTGCTGACTCAGGGTGCCCGGAGTCACCTGCTCGAAGCCGGCGAAGCGGTGCACGGTCTTGCCCGGCTCGTGCGGATCCGGTTCCTCGACCATCTTGACCGTACGCACACCCTGCAATTGCCACAGCACGTGCGGCATGGCGACGTTCGGCACGACCAGGTTGTTCCAGCCGGTCGGACGGGTGTCGTCCTTGTAGAAAGTACGCAGGTAAGTGTAGATGTAGTCGGGGCCGGAGCCCGCGCTCGAGGCGCGCGCGCGCGTGATCACCGACAGGTCCGGCGGCACGGCGCCGAACCAGGATTTCGCGTCCGCGGGACGCATTGCGATCGTCATCATGTCGCCCACCTTCTCGCCCGAGAACAGCAGGTTGTTCTTGATCTGGTCTTCGCTCAAACCCAGATCGCGCAGACGATTGTAGCGCATCGACGATGCGGAATGGCAGTTCAGGCAGTAGTTGACGAACAGCTTGGCGCCGTTTTGCAGCGACGCGATGTCGGTGCGTTCCGGCGCCCGGTCGAGCGCGACCGTCCCTTCGTTCGCGAACACGAATCCGGGCAGCAGGGCCAGGACCGCGAGCAGTTTTTTCGAGAAAAACATCATGGTTGTCCTTTGGCTAGTTTCCGGAATCAATGCGGGGTGAACGTGACACGCTTCGGTACCGGCTTGAACCGGCCCATCGCGCTCCACCACGGCATCAGCAGGAAGAAGCTAAAGTACAGCAGCGTGCAGGCCTGGGCGAGCAGCGTGTAGGCCGGGGTCGGCAGCTGGGTGCCGAGGTAGCCGAGCGTCAGGAACGCGACGAAGAACACGGCGTACACGTATTTGTGCCAGCTCGGACGGTAGCGGATCGATTTCACCGGCGAATGGTCCAGCCACGGCAGCAGGGCCAGGATCACGACGGCCGAGCCGAACAGCACGACGCCCCAGAATTTCGCATCCAGCACTTGCGGCAGCATGCCGATCTCGGCCAGGATGGCGACGACGGTGATCGCGACCTTGGTCTTGTACGACAGGCGCGAACGGAGCCAGATGAACACGACGTACGCGGCAATGCCGGCCATCACGACCCACATGAAGTCGGACGTCGTCGCGCGCAGCACCGAGTAGAACGGCGTGAAGTACCAGGTCGGCGCGATGTGCGGTGGGGTCTTCAGCGAGTCGGCGGGCAGGAAGTTGTTATATTCCAGGAAATAGCCGCCCATCTCAGGCGCAAAGAACACGACGGCGCTGTAGATCAGCAGGAAGGCCGACACGCCGAACAGGTCCTTCGTCGTGTAGTACGGGTGCGAGGGGATCGTGTCGACGCCGTGGCCGTCCGGGCCCAGGTTTTCCTTGACCTCGATGCCGTCCGGGTTGTTCGAACCCACTTCGTGCAGCGCGATCAGGTGCGCGGCGACGAGGCCCAGCAGCACCAGCGGGATCGCGATCACGTGGAAGGCGAAGAAGCGGTTCAGCGTGGCGTCCGACACGACGTAGTCGCCGCGGATCCACAGCGACAGGTCCGGGCCGATGAACGGGATGGCGCTGAACAGGTTCACGATCACCTGGGCGCCCCAGTACGACATCTGGCCCCATGGCAGCAGGTAGCCGAAGAACGCCTCGGCCATCAGGCACAGGAAGATCGCGAAGCCGAACAGCCAGATCAGCTCGCGCGGCTTGCGGTACGAGCCGTACAGCAGGCCGCGGGTCATGTGCAGGTACACGACGATGAAGAAGGCCGAGGCGCCGGTCGAGTGCATGTAGCGCACGAGCCAGCCCCACGGGACTTCGCGCATGATGTATTCGACGGAACCGAACGCGAGGTTGGCGTCCGGCTTGTAGTGCATGGTCAGGAAGATGCCGGTGACGATCTGCAGCACGAGCACCAGCATGGCCAGCGAGCCGAACAGGTACCAGATGTTGAAGTTCTTCGGGGCGTAGTAGCGGCCCCACTGGTCGTTCCACAACTTCGACAGCGGGAAGCGGTCGTCGACCCAGGCGAGGGCCTTGTGGCTTTTCGGCGCGTCGGCCGGGAGTTTGGTGTCCTTGAACGCTGCGCCCATCTTATGCCTCGCCTTTCTCGTCTTTGCCGATCAAGATCTTGTTGTCGGACAGGTACATGTACGGAGGAACATCGAGGTTGGCGGGGGCCGGCTTGTTCTTGAAGACGCGGCCCGACAGGTCGAATGTGGAACCGTGGCAGGGGCAGAGGAAGCCGCCGTGCCAGTCGTCCGGCAGGTTCGGCTGGGGACCTTCGGCAAAGCGGGCGGAGGGCGAGCAGCCCAGGTGGGAGCAGATGCCGACGACGACGAGCACTTCCTTGTGCTTGTCGTAGGCGCGGAATTCGTTCTTCGCGTATGCCGGCACCGGCATTTGATAGGGTTTATCGGAGTTCGGATCGGCAACGAGGTTGTCGTTCTTCGGCAGACTGGCCAACATTTCGGGAGTGCGGCGGAGGATCCACACGGGCTTGCCGCGCCACTCCACGACTTTCAGTTCACCCGGTTTGACATCGGAAATATCCGCTTCGACCGGAGCACCGGCCGCCTTCGCTCGTTCCGAGGGCTGCAACGTACTGACCAGCACCCCGGCCGTTGAAACACCGACAACGCCACCCGCCGCGCATGTAGCCACGAGCAAGCCTCGCCGGCCTGAATCGACCTGCTTCTCATTACTCATACCAACTCCATTCGTCAAATGCGAAATGTTGCAATGCAATACGTTGCAAACCAGTAAAAGGCTTTTTTGCAACAGTCGATTATAGGTGAACAGTTTTGCAAATTAAAGAAAAAACGTTTGCCGTGGCAGGCGGCTTCCAAAAACGCCCGTTTTTGACTTGGACCACTTGGCCACATGGTTATCTCGCCGGATCGGATCGACCCACGTTTCCTGTATCATCGCTGTGAACCTGACAAGGTTTTAAAAAACACAAGGGAGGTCCGTGATGGCTATGCTGGAAGAGTTCAAGAAATTTGCGATGAAGGGCAACGTCGTCGACCTGGCGGTCGGCGTGATCATCGGCGGTGCGTTCGGACGCATCGTCGATTCGCTCGTGCAGGACGTCATCATGCCCCCGATCGGCAAGCTGTTCGGCGGCCTCGATTTCGCCAGCTACTACATCCCGCTCAACGGCCAGGCATACGGCCTGCCGCTGGCCGAGGCCAAGAAGGCCGGCGCCGTGCTTGCGTACGGTAATTTCTTCACGATCCTGCTGAACTTCGTGATCCTTGCCTTCGTCATCTTCCAGATGGTGCGCCTGATGAACCGCATGCGTGCGCCGCTCACCAAAGCGGAAGAAGAGAAAGAGGCGGCCGCGGCGGTGGCAGTATCGGAAGAGGTCGTGCTGCTCCGTGAAATCCGCGATTCGCTGAAGCGCTGAACACAGGAGTTCCCCGATGCGCCGCTACTGGCTGCTGTTCGCGCAAACCGTCACGATCGCCCTCGGTATCTATGTCGTGATCGCGGCGCTCCGGCCGGCGTGGACGGGGCGCGCGCCGACCCAGGTCGGCGGGGTAGTGCCCGTGCTACAGGCGCCCGCCGGCGGCCCGGCGCCGGCCAGCTACCGCGACGCGGCCGGCCGCGCGATGCCGGCCGTCGTCAACATCCTCACCAGCAAGGCGTTGCGCGAAACGCATCCGCTGCTCAAGGATCCATTCTTCAAACGGTTTTTCGGCGACAAGATGCCGCCGCAGGAACAGATGGCCAGCCTGGGCTCCGGCGTGATCGTCAGCGGCGACGGCTATATCCTGACCAATTATCACGTCGTGGAAGGCGCCGACGAGATCGAGGTCGGCCTCGCGGACGGGCGCAAATCGGCCGCCAGCATCGTCGGCACCGATCCGGAAACAGACCTCGCCGTCATCCGCATCAAGGCGGATAAATTGCCCGTGATCGTGCTGGGCGACCCCGGGCAGGCGCGCGTGGGCGACGTCGTGCTCGCGATCGGCAATCCGTTCGGCGTGGGCCAGACCGTCACCCTCGGCATCATCTCGGCGCTGGGCCGCAACAACCTGCACATCAACCACTTCGAGAACTTCATCCAGACGGATGCCGCCATCAACTTCGGCAACTCGGGCGGCGCGCTCGTCGATACGCGCGGCAACCTGCTGGGCATCAACTCTGCCATTTATTCGCAGACGGGCGGTTCGGTCGGCATCGGCTTCGCGATTCCCGTGTCGACGGCGAAGACCGTGCTCGATTCCATCATCGAGCATGGCCAGGTCGTGCGCGGCTGGATCGGCGTCGAATCGCAGGACATCACGCCCGAACTGGCCGACAGCTTCGGCCTCCCGCGCGACCGCGGCGCCATCATCGCCGGCGTCGTGCGCGGTGGACCGGCCGACCGCGCCGGCATGCGTCCGGGCGATATCCTGCTGGCCGTCGAAGGCAAGAAAGTTGGCAGCACCAACGACATGATGAACCTCATCGCCGACCTGCCGCCCGGCGGCAAGGCGCAGATGACGGTCATGCGCAAGAACCGCGAGACGACCATCGCCGTGACCGTCGGCCGCCGTCCGCGCCAGACCCCCTGAATTGTTTGGACCTCATTTGGACCCCTTATGCATCTGCGCGACCTGACGCAATTCCTTTCCGAACTTAAAGAGAGCAACACCCGGCCGTGGTTCATCATGAACAAGCCTCGCTACGACATCCTGCGGGTCGAATTCCTGGAAGTGCTGACGGAACTGATCAAGGAGATCGGCCGGTTCGACAAGCAGATCGTCGCCTGCGACCCGAAGAAGGCGATGTTCCGCTTCCAGCGCGATACACGCTTTTCGCACGACAAGACGCCGTATAAAACGCATTTCTCGGCCGGCATCGCGCCGGGCAACAAGCGCCGGCCCAGCGAAGGCGGCGGTCCGACCTATTATTTCCACATCGAAGCGGACGGTACGCTGCTGTATGGTGCGGGCGAATACCTGCCGCCCGCGGCGCGCCTGAAGGCGATTCGCGAGCACGTCGTCAACGATGCGACAGGTTTCGCCAAAATGTTGAAGAATAAACATCTGCGCGAAGCGTATGGCGACCTGCAGCCGGAAGACAAGCTGCAACGCCCGCCGAAGGGATTCGATCCGAACCATCCGCTGGTCGAATACCTGAAGCTGAAGAGCTATTTCGTCTGGAAAGAAGAGAAGCTGGACATCAACGCCCCGGACAAGCTCGTGCCGCAGCTCGCGCAGGGATTCAAGGACGCCACCGCGCTTGTCAACTGGCTGCGCGGGGTGCCGCAGACATTCGAAGAGTAAAGGGAGTCACACATGGCGTTGCATCACGCAGTCTCGGGTGAGCGGATCGCACTCCAGCGGGGCGAAGACGACATCGCGAATTTCACCTCGATCGCACTGATCAAGACGGATCACATGGAGTTGATCCGGCTCGTGATACCGAAGGAAAAACCGCTGCCGGAACATTGGGTCGAAGGCGAGATGACCTTGCTGTGCCTGGAAGGCGAGATCGCGTTCCAGGCCCACGGCCGCACGACGATCCTGCGGCCGAACGAGATGGTTTATCTCGCCGGCGGCGAGCCGCATGCGGTCCAGGCCAACCAGGATGCGGTCGCGTTGCTGACCATCCTGCTGCATCCGGGCGATAACACGGGTGGACCGACGCGGAGCACGCCCGCGCCGTAATCCGCAGCCGTAGGGGGGCATTTGAGGCCAAGGGCCTCAAATGAAACGTGCCACCGCAACGGTCGCGTTATCGGAGCGTGTCAGGCCAGTTCGTCGCGCGGATCCCGCGCCAGCAGCCTGGTCACCATGTCGCTGGCGGAATCGCCATCGAACAGCACGCCGGCCACCGCATTGGTGATCGGCATGTCGACGCCCAGCCTGGCCGCCAGCTCGCGCACGGCCTTGGCGCAGGGTACCCCTTCGGCCACGTGGCCGAGTTCCCGGACGATCGTGTCGAGCGGTTTGCCCTGGGCCAGTGCCAGGCCTACGCGGCGGTTGCGCGACAGGTCGCCCGTGCACGTCAGGATCAGGTCGCCCATCCCCGTCAGGCCCATGAAGGTGCCCGCATGGCCGCCCAGCGCCGTACCGAGGCGGGTGATTTCCGCGAGGCCGCGCGTGATCAGCGCGGCGCGCGCATTCAGGCCGAGGCCGAGGCCGTCGGCCGTGCCGGTGGCGATGGCGAGGATGTTCTTGACGGCGCCACCTACTTCCACGCCAACCATGTCATCGCAGGAATACACGCGCATATTCCCGCCATGGACGAGCGCGACGACGCGGTCGCGCAGCGCCTTGTCGGTCGAGGCGACCGTCAGCGCGCACGGCAGGCCGCGCGCCACTTCCTGCGCGAACGACGGGCCGGACAGCGCGGCGGCCGGCACGGCATCGCCCAGCACTTCGCGCACGACCTGGTGTGGCAGCAGGCCGGTCTCGTATTCGAAGCCCTTGCACAGCCAGACGATGTTCGGAATGGCGCGGCCCTTCAGTTGCAGCAGCAGCGGGCGCAGGCCGGCGACCGGGCAGGCCGCGATCAGCAGCGGCGCCGCGCCGGCGCTGTTCACGACATGCGCGACGGCGGCATCGAAGTCGGCCGTGACGTCCAGGCCGTCCGGGAACGGAAAGCCGGGCAGGTATTCGGTGTTTTCGCGCGCGCTGGCGGCTTGCACCATCTGCGCGGGATTGCGTCCCCACAGCAGGACGTCGTGGCGCGCGGCGAGCGCGATCGCCACCGCCGTGCCCCAGGCGCCGGCACCGAGGACGGTGATTTTTTGGGGTGGTTTCGGTTCGTGCATGGGTATCGAAATACGGGCTAGATGCCCCAGATGTCGGAAGCCTTGACGTAGCCGCTGGTGCCGTCGCGGTGGCGCACGCGCACCCAGTTGCCGGCTTCCGGATCGACGAGCTCGAGCAGGACGTTCTTTTCGGCCGTCATCACGACGGGCGCATTCTCGTCGGGCGCCGAACGCACCCTGGCGGACGCGACGCGCACGATGACGTTGCGCTTCGCCGACAGGTTTTTCGCTTCGGTCCAGGCCATGTCGCCGGTGGCGTCTCTGATCTTGACCCAGTCGCCGTAGCTGAGGACGACCTCGACCGGCATGCCGCTGGGCGCGACGTACAGCTTGCCGCTGCGGGTGGACGGGGCGTCGTACAGGATCACGGCATGCGCGCCGACCGTCTTGAAATCGAACGCGGCGGCCGCGCACGATGCCAGCAGCAGCAAGCAGCCTGCAATGAGTCGGTGGCGGAAGCGGATGGGGCGCATGTGGGCCTTTGAAGACGTGTCTGCCGAAAGTCGGCAGATACGTCAAAGAAACAAGGCGTCCGGCCCCGCCCGGGACGGGCGAAGCGGGACGCCCGGGATATTACTGGTTACCAGCCGGCGTGCCTGCAGCGGCAGCCTGCTCGGCCAGCGCCTGGCGGCGCTGCTGGTAGAACACTTCGAAGTTGATCTCGGCCAGGTGGACCGGCGGGAAACCGGCACGGGTGATCACGTCGGCGATGTTCGCACGCAGGTACGGGTAGATGATGTTCGGGCAACCGATGCCCAGCAGCGGATCCATCTGCTCGGCCGGGATGTTACGGGCTTCGAAGATACCTGCCTGCTTGCCTTCGGCCAGGAAGGCCACTTTGTCCTTGACCTTGGCGGTCACGGTGATGGTGACGGTCGATTCGTAGATGCCATCGGCAATGCCTTCGGCGCCGACGTCCAGCGCGACCTCGATGGTCGGGGCTTCCTGCTCCAGGAAGATCGCCGGGGAATTCGGTTGTTCCAGCGACAGATCCTTCAGGTAAATACGCTGGATTTGGAATACGGGTTGCAGGTTTTCGTCAGCCATGGAACGCTTTCGTGTAATTGTAAGAAGAATGGCATAGCCTGCCATTCGAGGTGCTTGACTTGTCAAGGCGCCGGCAATTGTATCAAAACCAATTCGGTTTCAATAGTTTGCCGGGGCCTGGCCAAGCCAGCACCGATCAGGCTGCTTCGCCCTTCAGCAGCGGGTCCAGGCGGCCCGCCTGGTCGAGCGCGTACAGGTCGTCGAAGCCGCCCACGTGGGTATCGCCCACGTAGATCTGCGGCACCGTACGGCGGCCCGTGCGTTGCATCATGACGGCGCGCTGTTCTGGATCAAGGTCGACACGGATGCGTTCGATGTCGGTCACGCCCTTGGCTTCCAACAGACGCTCGGCGCGCACGCAGTAGGGGCAGCTGGCGGTGTGATAGAGGACAACATGGGCTGTCATGGCAGTATCCTTTCAAATTATTTGATCAGGGGCAGGCCGGCAGCCGTCCAGGCCGCGATGCCGCCTTCCAGGCCATAGATATCTTCGAACCCTGCCGCTTTCAACAGGCGCGCCGCTTTAGTGGCGTGTTTGCCGTCCTGGTCGACGACAACGATGGTCTTGATTTTCGACTTGTCCAGCTCGCCGGTGCGATTGCCCAAGTCTGCCAGCGGAATGTGTTTCGCGTCGCGCAGGTGCCCGTTGGCAAAGGCTTCGGCGCTGCGCACATCGATCACGACGGTGGATTTACCGCGGTTGAGCATCTGGGTGGCCTGCAGCGGGGAGGCCACGCGGCCACGCGGCGCGAGCGACAACCACAGCAGGGCGCCCCCCGACAAAAGAGCGATCGCGACAGTGATGAAATGGTCGATGATGAATTTCACGAAGGTTCCGTTGGTTGAACTGAATCATCGCATTATAAAATAGAAGTCGGATCGGTATTTCTTGCTCACTTTTTTCTATAAAGCACCTATGTACAAAATCGTATTCATGCGCCACGGCGAGTCCACCTGGAACCTCGAGAACCGTTTCACCGGCTGGACCGATGTCGACCTGACCGAAAAAGGGGTCAATGAAGCCAAGCTCGCCGGCCGCCTGCTGAAGGAAGCCGGCTTCACCTTCGACCTGGCCTATACCTCGGTCCTGAAACGTGCGATCCGCACCCTGTGGCTGGCCATGGACGAGATGGACATGATGTGGCTGCCGGTCAAGAACGACTGGCGCCTGAACGAGCGCCACTACGGCGCGCTGCAGGGCCTGGACAAGGGCGAGACCGCCGCCAAGTTCGGCGACGAGCAGGTGCTCGTATGGCGCCGCAGCTACGACACCCCGCCGCCGGCGCTGGAAGCGAACGATCCGCGCACGTCCTTCAACGACCCGCGCTACGCCGGCCTCGACAAGGCCCAGATCCCGCTGACGGAATGCCTGAAGGACACCGTCGCCCGCGTGATGCCGGCCTGGGACGAGGAAATCGCCCCGGCCATCCGCGCCGGCAAGCAGATCCTGATCTCGGCCCACGGCAACAGCCTGCGCGCCGTGATCAAGATGCTGGACAACATCAGCGACACGGACATCGTCGGCCTGAACATCCCGAACGGCACCCCGCTCGTGTATGAACTGGACGCGGACCTGAAGCCGATCCGCCACTACTACCTGGGCGACCAGGCAGCGATCGCGGCCGCCATGGCCGCCGTGGCCAACCAAGGGAAGGCGAAGTAAGTCTTGCGTTTTCCCTTCGTGAAGTCGACGTCCGCGGGCCTGTCCGCCCGCGGCAAACTGGTCTGCGGCCTGCTGGCCTGTGCGTTCGCCTTCGGCAGCGTGCAGGCGGCGCCGCGCCAGACCACGCGCAGCAAGGAGAAGGCCGCCGCCGAGGCGGCGCGCGCCGGCATCCAGCAAAAGCTCAATGCGCTCAAGAAGGACATCAGCCGCACCGAGAGCGAAAAGGAAGACGCGGCCGACGAGCTGGCGGAATCGGAAGAAAAGATTTCCGACGCCAACCGCTCGCTGCGCGAACTTGCGGACGAGCAGGCCGAGACCAATACCAGGCTGAAGGATCTCGCGACCGAAGAGGCGCGACTTGGCGACACCATCGCGGCCCAGAAGCGCCAGCTGGCGAAGCTGTTGCGCCAGCACTATATCGCCGGCAACGAGGACCGCATCAAGCTGCTGCTGTCCGGCGATAACCCGAACCGGATCAACCGCGACCTGCAGATGATGGCCTACGTCTCGCAGGCGCAAGCGAAATTACTGAATTCCCTGCGCACGAACCTGGCGGCCGTCGAGGCGAACCACGCCGAGACGCAGAACGCCAGGGACGAGCTGGAAGAAATTGCACAAGAGCAGAAGTCGCAAAAGGCGCTGCTCGAAAAGGAAAAGGCCAAACGGGCCGCCCTGCTGGCGAACCTGTCGAGCAAGCTGACGGACCAGCGCAAGCAGGCGAGCCGCCTGGAACGGGACGAGCAGCGCATGAGCGGCCTCGTCGACCGCCTGACGCGCCTGATCCGCGAACAGGAAATCGCCGCCGCGGCCGAGCGCAAGCGCCAACAGGAACTGGCCGCCGCGCGCGCGAAAGCGGCCGCCGAGGCGAAACAACGTGCGCTGGCGCGGGCCAGGGCGCAGCGCGAAGAGCGCGAACGCCTGGCGCGCGAAGCGGCCAAGGAAGCGGCCAAGACGGGCAAGCCCGTCAAACCATTGCCGCCGCCGAAACCCGAGCCGGAAGAGACGCGGGTGGCCGAGGAGCCGGCACCGAAACCGGAAGCACCGCAGCGTTCGGCCGACACGGCACTGGCCGCCGACCTGCCGAGCGGCGCATTCGAAAGCCTGCGCGGCCGCCTGCCGGCGCCGATCTCCGGCAAGATCGCGGCCCGTTTCGGCGCCAAGCGCGGCGATGGTCCGACGTGGCGCGGCATGTTCATCAAGGCCCCGGAAGGGACCGACGTGCGCGCCATCGCGGCGGGGCGTGTCGTGTTCGCCAACTGGATGCGCGGCTACGGCAACCTGATCATCATCAACCACGGCGGCGAGTACCTGTCGATCTACGGCAACAACCAGACCCTGGTGAAACAGGCCGGCGACGCGGTCAAGCCGGGCGACGTCATCGCCAGTGCCGGCAATACCGGCGGTAACGAGGAATCGGGGCTATACTTCGAGCTCAGGCATCTCGGAAAAGCGTTCGATCCTTCGAGCTGGATCAGGTTCTAATTTCCGGAAGCACAATCCAGGGAACAGCATGGGCAAGAAACTCAAGAACCTCGGTCTGATCGGCCTCGGCATGGTGGCCGGGGTGGCCGCCTCGGTCCAGTATTCGGCGCTGGCACAAAAGGGCGGCGATGCGCCCCTGCCGCTGGACGAGCTGCGTCAGCTGGCCGACGTGTATGCCCTGATTAAAAGCGATTACGTCGAGAAGGTCGACGACAAGAAGCTGCTGTCGGACGCCATCGCCGGCATGGTGAATTCGCTGGATCCGCATTCCGTGTACCTGGACCAGAAGGATTTCGCCGAGATGCGCGAAGAGGTGCAGGGCCGCTTCGTCGGCCTCGGCATCGAGGTCGCGATGGAAGACGGCTACGTCAAGATCGTCTCGCCCATCGAGGATTCGCCCGCCTACCGTGCCGGCATCAAGGCGGGCGACCTGATCACCCGCATCGACAATGTGCCGGTGAAGGGCCTGTCGCTGGACGATGCCATCAAGCGCATGCGCGGCGAGCCGCACAGCAAGGTGATGCTGACCATCGCGCGCCGCGGCGCGGACGCGCCGTGGGTCGTGCCGGTCGAGCGCGAGGAAATCAAGGTGGCCAGCGTCAAGGCGAAGATGATCGAGCCCGGCTATGCCTGGCTGCGCATCAACCAGTTCCAGGAAGAGACCGTCGACGACGTCGCGGACAAGTTGAAGGACCTGTACGCCCGCAATCCGAACATCAAGGGTCTCGTGCTGGACCTGCGCAACGACCCGGGCGGCCTGCTGCCGAGCGCGATCGGCGTCTCCGCCGCCTTCCTGCCGGCGAACGACGTGATCGTCTCGACGAAGGGCCAGCTGGCCGAGTCGAACGCCACGTTCTACGGCCGGCGCGAATTCTATGCCGTCAAGCCGGGCGCCGATCCGCTCGCGAAATTGCCGGCCGCGCTGAAGACCGTGCCGATGGTGGTGCTGGTCAACACGGGCTCGGCCTCGGCGTCGGAAATCGTCGCGGGCGCGCTGCAGGATTACAAGCGCGCCATCGTGATGGGCAGCCAGACGTTCGGCAAGGGTTCCGTGCAGACCCTGCGCCAGTTGACGCCCGACACGGCCGTGAAGCTGACGACCGCGCGCTACTTCACGCCGAAGGGCCGCTCGATCCAGGCGCTGGGCATCGTGCCGGACCTGAAGGTCGACGAGACGCCGGAAGGCGACGGCCTGAACGCCGTGCGCGTGCGCGAAGCGGACCTCGATCATCACCTGACGAACGAAGCGGCTGATAGCAAGAGCGCGAACGCGAAGCGCCGCGACGAGCTCGAGGAAGAGCAGTTCACCATGGCCGCGCTGAAGAATGCGAAACCGGTCGAATTCGGCGGCAAGGACGATTTCCAGCTGGCGCAAGCCCTGAATCACTTCAAGGGCCTGAAGGTGCAGCTCGCCAAGGCCGATCCGGACGAGGACAAGCCCGCGCCGGCCAAGCTGCCGGGCCAGGAGCCGAAGCCGGCCGAGATCAAGGACGACGCCAAGCCGTCTGCACCGAAGCGATGAACGACCAGCAACTGCTTCGCTATTCGCGCCATATCCTGCTCGACGAGATCGGTATCGAAGGCCAGGCGCGCTTCCTGGCCGCGCGCGTGCTCGTGATCGGCGCCGGCGGTCTCGGCTCGCCGGCCGCGCTGTATCTCGCCGCGGGCGGCGTGGGCCGGTTGACGCTCGTCGACGACGACACCGTCGACCTGACGAATTTGCAGCGCCAGGTCATGCACACGACGGCCCGCGTGGGCCAGCCCAAGGTCGAGTCCGGCCGTGAAGCCCTGCACCAGATCAATCCCGAGGTCGAGGTCGTCGCCTTGCGCGAACGCGCCGATGCCGCACGTTTAGGGGAACTCGTGCGCGATTCCGATGTCGTACTCGACTGCAGCGACAACTTCGCCACCCGCCATGCCGTCAACCGCGCCTGCGTTGCCGCCGGCGTCCCGCTCGTCGCGGGCGCCGCGATCCGTTTCGACGGGCAGATCTCGGTCTTCGACGTGCGCGACCCCGCTTCGCCCTGCTATGCCTGCCTGTTCCCGGAGGACGGCAAGTTCGAGGAAGTGGCATGCAGCACGATGGGCGTGTTCGCGCCGCTGGTCGGCATCATCGGCGCCATGCAGGCGGCCGAGGCGCTGAAGCTGCTGGCCGGAAGCGGCCGTTCGCTGGCCGGCCGGCTGCAGATGCTGGATGCGCGCGCCATGGAGTGGACGGAGATCGGCGTGGCACGCAATCCGTGCTGCCCCGTTTGCGCGGGGCGTCCCGGCGTAGAATGAGTCGCGGCGCACGTGGAAGGTGTCTTTCTGCGCCGCCTATCTTACAATTAGACAATTTTCCTGACGAGTTGGAACATTTTCCAAACGACTTTTAACCTCATCCCCGCTCGTTCGGCCTTATACTGTTTTTTCGACCACATCCATCACATCTATGCAGAACTTCAAGCATCGTTTCGCACGGCAGCGCCGCCAGCGCGGTTTCACCCTCGTCGAAATCATGGTCGTCGTGGTCATCATCGGCATCCTGGGTGCGCTCGTCGTTCCCAAGCTGCTGGGCCGTACCGGCGAGTCGCGCGTGACCGCGGCCCGCGTCGACATCGCCACGCTGATGTCGGCACTCAAGATGTACAAGCTCGATAACCAGCGCTATCCGACCACGGAGCAGGGCTTGCAGTCCCTCGTCCAGAAGCCGACCAGCGGCCCGGCCGCCAACGGCTGGAAGGAAGGCGGCTACATCGACAAGCTGCCGAAGGACCCGTGGGGCAATCCGTACCAGTACCTGTCGCCTGGCCTGCACGGCGAGATCGACGTGTTCTCGCTGGGCGCGGACGGCCAGCCGGGCGGTACCGGCGAGGATGCCGACGTCGGTTCGTGGGACAACAAATAACGTAGGTGTGTCGATGACCACGCGCGCGCCGGGCCGCGCCGGCGGCTTCACCCTGGTGGAGATCATGGTCGTGATGGTCATCATCGGCATCACGCTGGGGCTGGCCAGCCTCAACGCCATTCCCAGCCCGCACCAGGACCTGCAGAAGGAGGCGCAGCGTATCGCGCTGCTGCTGCAACTGGCGCGCGACGAAGCGATCGTGCGCAACCGCCTCGTCGCCTTCGAAGCCACGCCCGAGCGTTACCACTTCCTCGTGCGCACCGAAACGCGCTGGCAACCGATCGCGAACGACGACATGCTGCGCGAGCGCGACTTCAAGAATGCCCCGCTGACCCTGCTGCTGGATCCGACCAGCGCGGGTACCCTGAATCCGCTGCGCATCACGTTCGGCAGCGAACCGGTCGACAAGCCGTTCGTGCTCACGCTGGCCAGCGGCAACGACCGCGTCGCCATCCGCGCCGACGGGGTCGGGCACTTCACGGTGGAGTGAAGAGGTCAATCATGCGCGCCATGCGATTCCCGAACCGGCAATGCGGCTTCACGCTGCTCGAAGTGCTCGTGGCCCTCGTCATCGTGGGCACGGCGCTGGGCGCGGGCCTGCGCGCCGTCGGCAGCCTGAGCGCCAACGGCAGCGGCCTGCGCGCCTCGATGATGGCGACGTGGTCGGCCGAGAACCGGCTCGTGCAGATCCGACTGGGCAAGGAATTCCCCGACATCGGCAAGCACAGCTTCGATTGCCCGCAGGGCGACCTGCACCTCGTGTGCCAGGAAGAAGTGATCGCCAGCCCGAACCCGCGCCTGCGCCGGGTCGAGGTCTCCGTGTACGACATCGAAAACCCCAACCGGCGCATCGTCAAGCTGGTCCAACTCGTGCTGAAGCCGTGGCGATGACGAACTCTTCCCCGGCCCGCGGCTTCACCCTCGTGGAGCTGCTCGTGGCGATCAGCATCCTGGCCATCGTCGCCGTGCTCGGCTGGCGCGGGCTGGACGGCATCGTGCGCGCCCGCGTGGCCCTCACGCAGCAGATGGAAACGACGCGCGGCATGCAACTGGCCTTCGCCCAGATGCAGAGCGACTGCGAACACATCGCCCAGCGCGACGTCGTCGACCAGCGGCCCTATCTCCTCGTCGGCGCCGACCGCCTGACGCTCGTGCGCGAGGTGTTTACGGAAAACCAGCCGTCGCGGCTGCAGGTGGTCGCGTACCGCATCGTCAACGGCACCTTGATGCGGCGCGAGTCGCAGCCGACGCGCGACCTCGTCCAGCTCGACGCGCTGTGGCAGGCCGTCACCAGCGATGCCGACACCAACCCGGCCGTGGCCATCCAGACCGGCGTGACGGGGATGCAGGTCGCGACCTGGCTCAACAACTCGTGGCGCCAGGGCGGCGTCGATCCCGGCGCGAATGCGGCGGGCACGGGCCAGGCGCCGCCGCCGCCCCAGCCCCCGTCGCCCGACCAGGCGGCGCAGGTGAGCAACGAACCCACGGGCCTGCAGGTCGCGTTGCAGGCCCAGAACCTGCAACAGCCGATGGTCAAATCCTTCCTGCTGGGGGAACCATGAGAACGCGCCAGCGCCGGCCTGCGCGCGAACGCGGCGTGGCCGTGATCACCGCGCTGCTGCTCACCACGCTGGCGATCTCCATCGTCGCCAGCCTGTTCTGGCAGCAGCAGGTGCAGGTGCGTTCGATGGAAAACCAGCGCCTGCACTTGCAGACCAAGTGGATCCTGCGCGGCGCGCTCGACTGGTCGACGCTGGTGCTGTTCCAGGACGGCATCGACCACCGCGACTACACGTCGCTCGACCAGGTTTGGGCGACGCCGCTGGCGGAAACGCGCCTGGACCAATACGTCGAACGCCAGCGGGTCGAAGGAGAAACGTTCGATGCAAGCCTGTCCGGTAACATTACCGACGCATGCTCGCGTTACAATTTGCGCAACCTGGGAATGAGCCGCGGGTTGCCCGATCCGCAGCAGCTGGCGATTTTCAAACGCCTGCTGAACAACCTGCAGCTGGACCAGGGCCTGGCGCTGCGCATTGCGAACTTCGTCGCGGCCGGCTTGCCGGCCACGATGGAAGAGGGCAACGATCCGACGCAGCAGCAGGCCGCGCCCGTGGTCGGTGCGCCGGTGAAGGTCTTGCAGGTGGAAGATCTGTTGTCGGTGCGGGGCGTGACGCCGGCCATCGTCGAGCGGCTGCGGCCGTTCGTGACGGTGCTGCCGGAAAAGACGCCGGTGAACGTCAACACGGCGCCGGCGGAAGTGCTGGCGGCCGTGGTGCCGGACATGTCGGTGTCGGAAGCGAATACGCTGATCGTGCGGCGCAAGCAGGCGGCGTGGCGCGGTCTCAATTATTTCGAGACCGAGATCGGCGAGAACCGGAAGCCGACGGAGGGTACGGCGGGCGTCAAGAGCGACTGGTTTTTCGTCGACAGCCGCATCCGCCTGGACCGTGCGGCACTGGATGCACAGGCGCTGATCCACCGGTCGTCGAACCTGGTGGCGGGCAGCGGGCCGAAAGTGGTGTGGATCCGCCAGTATTGAACATTGAAGAGAAGTCTCGAGGGATAGCGCAGGGCATGTTAAAACGACCAACAGAAGATCGAGAAAGCGAGACAGTTTGAGCACACTTTATATCCGGCATCCTGCGCGTGCCGAAGGTGAACATGCGTTGTGCCGCTTCGCCCTCGTCACCGATGGCGGCGCGATCGACCAGCATGGCGAAGGCCCGCTGCGCAACCTGGGCGACCTGGTCGGCACGAGCCGCCGCATCGTGCTGCTGCTCGCCGCCGCCGACGTGACCCTGCTGTCGGTGCAGGCGCCGCCGCTGTCCGGCGCGCGCCTGAAGGCCGCGCTGCCGGGCCTCGTCGAAGAACACATCCTGGGCGATCCGATGGACGCCGTCCTCGTGGCCGCGCCCGAGCAGCCCGACGGCATGCGGCCCATCGCGGTGGTCGAGCGCGACTGGCTGCAAGGCATCGTGAAAAGCCTGCTGGCGCAGGGCGCGCGCACCATCATGGCCGAGCCCGCGCAACTGTGCTTGCCTTTGCAGCCGGGCAGTGTTGCCGCCGCCATTTCCGGCGTCGAACTGACTTTGCGCCAGAGCCTGTTCCAGGGCTTCGGCCTCGCGCTCGACGCCACGCCGGCCGTCGTGCTGCAGACGGCGCGCGCCTTTAGCGGCGACGCCCCGCTCGTGCTGTACGTGCCGCCCGCGCAAGTGGGCGAATACCAGGCGCTGGCGCAGGAAGCCGGTCCCGGCATCCTGATCGAAGCGGACAGCTGGACGCACTGGATCGCCGGTTCCAAGACGACTGCGCTGGACCTCGTGAGTGGCCTCGGCGCGGCGGGGGCGCCCACGCGCGACTGGCGCCGCTGGCGCTGGCCGATCGCGCTCGGCGCGCTGGCCGTGGCCGTCAACCTGATCGGGCTGAACGTCGACTGGCTGCGCCTGCGCCGCGAAGCCAACACGGTGCGCCAGTCGATGGTCCAGACCTACCGCAACGTGTATCCGCGCGAAACGACGATCCTCGATCCCGTGCTGCAGATGCGCCAGCACATCGCCCGCGCGCGCGCCAACACGGGCGACGTGTCGCCCGACGAATTTACTTATCTCGCCTCGGCGCTGGGTGAAGCGACGCGATCGCTCGGCCGTCCGATTGGACTTGTATCAATTGAATACCGCGAACGCGCGTTGACCGTCAAAGTCAAACCCGAAACGGTCGACCCCGGTTTGACCGGGCAGTTGCGCACGGCCCTGGCCACGCGCCGGCTCACGCTGGAAGAAAGCACGCCGGGCAACTGGGTCATCCGCAGCACGGGAGCCAAACCATGAGCATCGCCACCACCTTTGCCCAGTACCGCGAGCGCGCCACGGCGCTCTGGCTCGCGCGCACCGAGCAGGAACGCCGCTTCCTGGCGGCCGGCGGCGCCGTCGTGCTGGCCGCGCTGCTGTACCTGCTGCTCGTCGATCCGGCCATCGAAGGGCGCGCCCAGCTGCGCCGCCAGTTGCCGCAGCTGCGCCAGCAGGCGGCCGAGCTGCAGGCCATGGCCCAGGAAGCGAGCACGCTGGCCCAGGCACCGGAAACGCACGTCGTGCCGCTCACGCGCGAAACCGTCGGCAGCAGCCTGTCGGGGCGCGGCCTGAATCCGGAATCGCTGTCGGTGAACGGCGAGTACATCAAGCTGCAGTTGAATAACGTGGCGTTCGCCAACCTCGCCACGTGGCTGGACGAGCAGCGCCGCGCCAACCGCTTGCTCGTGCAGGACGCCGTCGTCACGTCCCTGCCCGCCGCCGGCCAGGTCGACGCCAGCCTGACGCTGCGCCAGAACACCGGCAGCGGCCAATGAAGCGCACGTTTGCCTGGATCGCGCTGCCGACGCTCGCGGTGATCCTGACGGTACTGGCGTTCCTGCCGGCGGCATGGCTCGCGCCGATGGTCGAACGCCAGACGGATGGCCGTTTGACTCTGGGGGATGCGCAGGGTACGCTTTGGCGCGGCTCAGCCTTTGTGGGCGGGGCGCCGGGCGCGGGCGGATCCGTCACCCCGCTGCTGCCGGGACGCTTCAGCTGGCGCCTGTCGCCGCTGGTGCTGTTCGGGGATGTCAGCATGGACCTGGCCAACGACCAGGCGCTGGCGCAGCCCGTGCACGTCAGCGGCAGCTGGTCGCAATGGCAGGTCAGCGCCGGCCAGCTGCTGTTGCCGGCCGAAGGCCTGGCCGGGCTGGGTGCGCCGTTGAACACGCTCGCGCTCACGGGCACGATCAAGCTGTCCTGGAACCTGCTGGACATCGCGCGCCAGGGCAATACGGTGACGGTGAGCGGACGCACGGTGCTGTCGCTGACCGACATGGGATCGCGCATGAGCCCGATCAAACCGCTCGGTACCTACGAGATGGCCATGGACTGGCACGGCCAGCGGGCCGACGTGGTGCTGCGTACGGTGAGCGGTGCGCTCCTGCTGTCTGGTAATGGAGCATTGGAAAACGGCCGCTTGCACTTCTCGGGACAGGCCGCGGCGGCCGACAAGTACGAAGACACGCTGGGCAACCTGCTCAACCTGCTGGGTCAACGGCGTATGGTGAACGGCAAGAACATAATCGCGTTAGAGTTCAGATGATGAAAAAAAATCCAACCCGCAGCATCCAGCAACTCCCGGCACTGCGCCGCATCGTGGCCGGCGCCATGCTCTGCTGCACCGTCGGAACAAGCGTCCTGCCGCCGCTCGCCCATGCCCAGGACGGTAGTGGTAATGGCGCCGCGCTCAACTTCGTCAATGCCGACATGGAGTCCGTGATCAAGGCGGTCGGCCATTACACGGGGACGACGTTCATCATCGACCCGCGCGTGAAAGGCACGCTGACGCTCGTTTCGGAAAAGACATTGACCAGGGCCCAGGCCTTCTCGCTGCTGACGTCGGCACTGCGCCTGCAGGGCTATGCGGTCGTCACCGGCGACGGTTATGCCAAGGTGGTGCCGGAAGCGGAAGCGAAGCTGCAGTCGTCGCCCACGCAGGTCGGCATCGGCGGCTCGCGGGTCAAAGGCGACCAGATCGCCACGCAGGTCTACCGCCTGCAGCACGAGTCCGCCGCCAACCTGACGGCCGTGCTGCGTCCGCTGATCTCGCCCAACAACTCGATCATGGCCGATCCGGGCAACAACAGCCTCGTGATCACGGACTACGCCGACAACCTGCGCCGCCTGTCGAAGATCATCGCCGCGCTCGACGCGCCGGCCACCGGCGACCTCGACGTGGTCCCGATCCGCAACGGCATCGCCAGCGACGTCGCCACGCTCGTCACGCGCCTGATGGAACCGGCGGCCGGCGGCGACGCGGGCCGCGTCACCGTGCTGGCCGATCCGCGCACCAACTCCGTCATCGTGCGCGCGCCGTCGCCCGCGCGCGCGAGCATGGCCAAGAACCTGATCGCGAAGCTCGACCAGCCGACGGCGGAACTCGGGAACATCCACGTGGTCTACCTGAAGAACGCCGACGCCAGCAAGGTCGCGCAGACCTTGCGCGCCGTCGTGTCGCAGGATGCGTCGGCCGTGCCGGTGCAGCAGCAGGGCACGGCGGGCGGTTCGATCCAGTCCACCGCCACCGGCGGCGCTGGCGGTGCCGGCGGGCTCGGCGGCCAGCAGGGCCAGCAGAGCAGCGTCGGCATGGGCGGCACGGGCGGCTCGTTCTCCCAGCAGGGCCAGGCCACGACCGGCGGTGCCGGCGGCGGACAGGGTTCCGGCTTCATCCAGGCCGACGCGTCGACCAACAGCCTCATCATCACGGCGCCGGACGCCGTGTACCGCAACCTGCGCGCCGTCATCGACCAGCTCGACGTGCGCCGCGCCCAGGTCTACATCGAGGCACTGGTGGTCGAGGTGACGTCGACCGACGCGTCCGAGTTCGGCGTGCAATGGGTGGGCCTGACCGGCAACAACAACAGCAGCTACCGTGTCGGCGGCCTGCAGTCGTTCAGCCTCGGCGGCAGCAACAACAACATCGTCAACCTGGCGCTGGCCGCGGCGACGGGCATCAGCGGCGCGTCCGGCGCGACCACCGGCAGCTCGATCCCGACGCCGACCGGCCTGTCGATCGGCCTCTTCAAGCAGGTGAACGGCGAGCTGGGCCTGGGCGCGATCGCGCATGCCCTTGAAAGTACGGGACACGCCAACATCTTGTCCACACCGAACATGATCACGCTGGATAACGAACTGGCGACGATCAAGGTCGGTCAGAACATACCGATCATTACGGGTTCCTTCACGACGGGCGCGAGCGGGGCAAGCAATCCGTTCCAGACGGTCGACCGCAAGGACGTGGGCCTGCTGCTGAAAGTGCGCCCGCAGATTTCCGAAGGCGGTACGATCAAGCTGGCGATCTACCACGAGAATTCGGGGATCGACAACTCCGTCAGCTCGGCGTCGGGAATCGTGACCACCGTCCGCGCGATCGAGAGCAACGTGTTGGCCGACAATGGCCAGATCGTCGTGCTGGGCGGGCTGATCTCGGACGATGAATCCGAGAACAACGAAAAGACGCGTGGGCTGGGCGACATTCCGATCATCGGCAACCTGTTCAAGTACCGCACCCGCACGCGCGCCAAACGTAACCTGATGGTGTTCCTGCGCCCGGTCGTGGTGCGCAGCAAGGAACAGAACGACAGCCTGTCGATGGACCGCTACGAATTCATGCGCGCCGCCGGCGCGACGGCACAACCGGTCGACGACACCGTGCTGCTGAAGAATCTCGGCGCACCGGTGCTGCCGAGCTTGGTCAATGGCCAGCCGCCCGCGGGCAGCCCGATGGCCACGATGCCGCCGCCGGCACCCGCCGCTGCGCGTCCGGGTGCCGCCACCGGGCCGGGCACGAGCCAGCCCAAGGCGCCGGCCCAGCCGGAGTTCCGCCCGGTGCAACCCGCGCAACCCGAATACCGGCCGGCGACGCCGACCCAACAGAACTGAAGACGATGAATAACTTGTTGCCCTACGCATTCGCACGCGATTACGGCGTGCTGGCGCGTTCCAACGGCGACCCGTCGCAAGCCGTCGAAGTGCTGGTCTCGAATGCGACCAAGCCCGCGGCGATCGCCGAGGTCTCGCGCCGTTTCGGGCGCATCACCCTGCGGCGGATGGAACGCGCCGAACTGGAATCGGCCATTGCCGCCGCGTACCAGTCGGCCGGCGGCGACGCGTCGCAGGTCGCGGACGAATTCGACGCCGACCTCGACCTCACGAAGCTGCTGCAGGACGTGCCCGCGATCGAGGACCTGCTGGAATCGTCCGACGACGCGCCCGTCATCCGCATGATCAACGCGCTGCTCACGCAATCGCTGCGCGAAGGCGCGTCCGATATCCACATCGAACCGTTCGAGCAGACGTCCGTCGTGCGCTTCCGCATCGACGGCGCGCTGCGCGACATCGTGCGCCCGCGCAAGGGCATCCACGCGTCGCTGATCTCGCGTATCAAGATCATGTCGCAGCTCGACATCGCGGAAAAGCGCCTGCCGCAGGACGGCCGCATCACGTTGCGCATCGGCGGCAAGCCCGTCGACGTGCGCGTGTCGACCCTGCCGACCGGCCACGGCGAACGCGCCGTGCTGCGTCTGCTCGACAAGGAGGCGGGCCGCCTCGACCTCAGCCATCTCGGCATGAGCGGGCAGATGCTGCCGCAGTTCGACAAGCTGATCAACCAGCCGCACGGCATCGTGCTCGTCACGGGCCCGACCGGTTCCGGTAAAACGACGACCCTGTACGCCTCGCTGTCGCGCCTGAATTCGACGACCACCAACATCATGACGGTGGAAGACCCGATCGAATACGACCTGCCCGGCATCGGCCAGACGCAGGTCAACGCCCGCATCGACATGACGTTCGGCAAGGCCCTGCGCGCGATCCTGCGCCAGGATCCGGACGTGATCATGATCGGCGAAATCCGCGACCTCGAAACGGCCCAGATCGCCGTGCAGGCCTCGCTGACGGGCCACCTCGTGCTCGCCACGCTGCACACGAACGACGCCGCCTCGGCCGTCACACGTCTGCTGGACATGGGTATCGAGCCGTTCCTGCTGTCGTCGTCGCTGCTGGGCGTGATGGCCCAGCGCCTCGTGCGCAAGCTGTGCCCGCACTGCAAGCGCCAGGAAGCGGGACATTGGGTGGCGGTCGGGTGCGACCGCTGCGGCCACACGGGCTTCCACGGCCGCGTGGGCGTGTACGAGCTGCTCGAGACGAACGAACAGATCCGTTCGCAGATCCACAACCAGGCCGCCGAGGCCGAGATCCGCAACGCGGCCCTGAAATCCGGCATGAAGACCATGCACGACGATGGCCAACGGTGGGTGCGGGAAGGCATCACGACAGAAGCCGAACTGCTGCGCGTGACGAAGGTGGATTGATCGATGCCCGCCTTCCGCTATGAAGCCGTCGACACGGGCGGCGTTACCCGCAAGGGCGTCCTGAACGCCGACAGCCCGCGTGCCGCGCGCGCCGACCTGCGCCTGCAGGGATTGACGCCGCTCGCCGTCGAGGCCATCGCGGCCCAGGTCGACGAGAGCGGGGCGGCGCGCGCGCGCGGCTTCGGCGAGCGCCTGTCCCAGGTCGAGCTCGCGCTGTTCACGCGCCAGCTCGCGAGCTTGCTGGAAGCCGGCCTGCCGCTCGAACAGGCCTTCACCGCGCTGCTGGAGCAGGCCGAGCGTGCCTACGTGCGCGACCTGATCGCGTCGATCCGGTCCGAAGTGATGGGCGGCGCGTCGTTCTCCAGCGCGCTGGCGCGCCATCCGCGCGACTTCGCCGAGATCTACCGGGCCCTCGTCGCGTCCGGCGAACAGATCGGCCAGCTGTCGCGCGTGCTGTCGCGCCTGGCCGACTACATCGAACGCCGCAACGCCCTCGTGCAGCGGGTGCGCCTGGCGTTTACCTATCCGGCCATCGTCACCGTCGTCGCGTTCGCGATCGTGATCTTCCTGCTGACCTATGTCGTGCCGCAGATCGTCTCGGTGTTCGCCAACACCAAGCAGAAACTGCCGTTCCTGACCATCCTCATGCTCGGTGTGTCGAACTTTACGCGCGCCTACGGGATCTATGTGGCATTGGTCGTCATCGCGGCGTGGTACGCGTGGCGCCGCGCCCTGCGCAACCCCGTGCTCAAGCGCCGCTGGCATACGTGGCTGTTGAACGCGCCCGTGTACGGCAAGTTCGAACGCAGCCTGAACACGACCCGTTTCGCGAGCACCCTGGCGATCACGACGGGCTCCGGCGTGCCCATCCTGCGCGCGCTCGAGACGAGCCGCGACACGTTGTCGAACGTGGCGATGAAGGAACTCGTGGAGCAGGCGACGGCCAGCGTGCGCGAGGGCGTGAGCCTGGCGCGGGCGCTGTCGGCGCAAAAGCTGTTCCCGCCCATGCTCGTGCACATGATCCGCGCGGGCGAGATCACGGGCGAGCTGCCGGCCATGCTCGAACGGGCCTCGAATTCGCAGCAGGCCGACCTCGAACGGCGCACCATGACCATCGCCGGCCTGCTGGAGCCCGTGCTGATCCTGGCCATGGGCCTCGTCGTGCTATTGATCGTGCTGGCCGTGCTGATGCCGATTATTGAAATCAACCAGTTGGTGCAGTGACAAGGAAACTGATGAACAAGCGCTTGCCTTTTTTCCTGAGCCTGCTGGGCGTGGTCCTGTTTGCCGCGTCGCTGGCGTACTGGATCATGCAGTTGTACCAGCCGCCCCAGCGCCCGATCGCGGCGGCGCCGCAGGCCGCCATGCCCGACCCGACCATCGATGCCGCCGCTACCTTGTTTGGTGGCCAGGTTTCGGTGGCAAGCGCGACCAATTACCAGTTGACGGGCGTCGTGGCGGACGGGAGCAGCAGCGTGGCGATCATCGTCGCCGAAGGTTCGCCGCCGAAGGCGCTGCGGGTCGGCAAGGAGCTGGCGCCCGGCATCACGCTGGCGGAAGTCCACCCGCGCTATGTGATGTTGTCCGATGGCGGCGTCATGAAGCGTGTCGACCTGGCGACCGATACCAAGCCCGCCGCGGCGATGGGTGGCGCGCCCGGCGGCATGCCGCCCAGTGGGGCGCCGCCGGGCGGCATGCCGCCGCAGAATTTTCCGCAGCCCCAGCAGATCACGACCGCACCGGCCGCGCAGCCGGTGCAGGCCGTGCCGGAGCCGCCGATGGCGCCGGGCGCCGTCCAGCCGCAGCCGTCCATGACGAACCCGGGCGACGTCGGTACGCACGACAATCCGCCGCCCGCGAATCCGAACCCGATCAATCCGACGCCGAACGGTCAGCAGATGCCGCCGCAAAATCCGGCCGGCCAGATGAATACGCAGTAAGGCTGCTCAGCGCCGCAGCGCGGTGAATGCCGCGAATTCCCACGAACGGAAACCGACCAGCAACGTAAAGCCGTCGCGCTCCTGCGGGGGCAGGCGGCGGTCGTTGCGGTGCATGCGCGCAAGTTCTCCGGCCAGTTGATGGATCTTTTCCGCCAGCTCGGCGGCGCTCGCCAGCGACAGGCGTGCGGGCAGGCACATCAACGTTTCGCCTGCACCGTCGAAGTTACCGGCGAAATAATCCTCGACGACGTGGGCGCGGAAGAAGCGTTGCACCGGCCCGTCCGGCAGCCAGCGGAACGCGTTCGAGACCCGCAGCGTGTAACGGTTCAGCGGCTTCAGTTCGATCACGCCGAGGCGGTCGAGTTCCACCAGCAAGCCGATGCATTCGGGTTCGCTCAAGCGATAGGTTTCCACCATCTGTTCCAGGCTCCAGTGCCCCAGGCAGCAGATCGCCACGAGCAGCAGGCGCGGGTTGGCGACGAGCGCCGTTTCCTGGATGAGCGTCAGCGTGTCGGCCTGCGGCCGCGCATCGGCCGCGCGCCGCAGCACGTCTTCCATGGCGATGCCGGCCGCCTGGCAGATCTGCGCCAGGCGCGACAGGGTCATGTCCTTCTGGCCGAACATGCGTTTGATACTCGATTCGCTCATCGCGATGCGGTCGGCCAGCATCTTGTAGGTGATCCCGGCCGCGCGTAGTTCGGCGCGCAGCACGTCCAGCAACATGTCGGGGGAGCTCATGGTTGTGGTCAGTTCTCTGTTTTCGTTCGTCAACTCGGCCTGACGAATGTACAGAAGAAGGCAGGGCAGTTCAAGAAATGTCGAGTCCCGCCAGCCACGACCGCCTGCTGGGTCCGGTCAGCGTTATGATGCGCATCAGTTCAGGTGCGAACTTCCGTGCCCTCGCCGCTGCGCCGGTGTCCAATCGAGACCCAAGGAGAACGTATGAAAACGGTAAGCGTGTTCGTATTGGCGTTATTCAGTGCGGCAGCATGTGCTCAGGCGGCGGCGCAGGTGCCGGGCGTGCGGCGCACCGATCTGCTGAAGCACGACAGCGTGGTGTCGGGACGCGAAGTCGTCGAGGTGCGCGTCGAGGTCGACGCGGGCCATGGCGTGCCGAGGCATACGCATCCGGGTGATGAAGTGCTGTACGTGGTCGAGGGCACGCTGGAGTACCTGCCCGACGGCAAAGCGCCCGTGATGCTGAAGGCGGGGCAATCGGTCTTCATCCCGGCCGGCACCATCCACGCGGCCAGGAACCCCGGCACGGGGGCCGGGGCGGGCATCGCCACCTATTTCGTCGAGAAGGGCAAGCCGCTGATCATGCCGGCGAAATAACGCCGGCGCTGGTTACTCGTCGTCCGGCTCCAGCTTGACCTTCTGGAGCGCACGCTTCGCGGCCAGCCGCTCGCTGGCCTCGGGTTTTGCATGCGCTCCAGCCGCGCGCGCCTTGGCGAAGCCGGCGAACGGGTTGCGGGGCTTGAGTGGCGGCGTCGGCTCGACACGCAGCCGCATCTTTTGCCGGGTTGCCAGTGCCTTGTTTGCCATCGCCGCCTCTCCTTTCTGCAGCCGTGGATTACAACACGTAGCGCGACAGGTCTTCGTTGACCGCCAGCGCATCCAGCCGTTCGTTGACGTAGGCCGCGTCGATGACGAGCGCCTGGCCCGACTTGTCGGTCGCCGAGTACGAGATTTCTTCCAGCAGCTTTTCCATCACCGTGTACAGGCGGCGCGCGCCGATGTTCTCGGTGCGCTCGTTGACGGAATACGCGATCTCGGCCAAGCGATGGATGCCGTCGTCGGCGAACTCGAGTTTGACGCCTTCCGTCGCCAGCAGGGCTTCGTACTGCTTGGTCAGACTTGCGTCCGTCGAGGTCAGGATGCTCTTGAAATCCTCGATCGACAGCGATTCCAGTTCGACGCGGATCGGGAAGCGGCCCTGCAGCTCGGGAATCAGGTCCGACGGTTTCGACAGGTGGAACGCGCCCGAGGCGATGAACAGGATGTGGTCGGTCTTGATCATGCCGTACTTCGTGTTCACCGTCGTGCCTTCGACGAGCGGCAACAGGTCGCGTTGCACGCCCGCGCGCGAGACGTCCGCGCCGCCGTGTTCCGACCGCGACGCGATCTTGTCGACTTCGTCCAGGAACACGATGCCGTTCTGCTCGACGTTGGCGATGGCCTTCTGCTTCATCTCGTCTTCGTTGATGAGCTTGGCGGCTTCCTCGTCGACGAGCAGCTTCATCGCCTCCTTCACCTTCATCTTGCGGGGCTTCTTGCGCCCCGCCCCGACGCCGGCGAACATCGACTTGATCTGTTCCGTCATCTCTTCCATGCCGGGCGGCGCCATGATTTCCATCTGCGGCGAGGCCTCGGCGACGTCGATCTCGACTTCCTTGTCGTCGAGCGCGCCTTCACGCAGGCGCTTGCGGAAGGTCTGGCGCGTGGCGTCGCCGCCGTCCTTGGCGTCGCTGCTGACGTTGAAGCCGAAGTCGCGCGCCGGCGGCACGAGAATGTCGATGATGCGGTCCTCGGCCGCGTCCTCGGCGCGCTGGCGCACCTTCTTCATTTCGCTGGCGCGGGTCTGCTTGACGCCGATGTCGATCAGGTCGCGGATGATGGTGTCGACGTCGCGGCCGACATAGCCGACCTCGGTGAACTTGGTCGCCTCGATCTTGATGAACGGCGCGTCGGCCAGCTTGGCCAGGCGGCGCGCGATCTCGGTCTTGCCGACGCCCGTCGGGCCGATCATGAGGATGTTCTTCGGGGTGATCTCGTGGCGCAGCGGTTCCTCGACCTGCTGGCGGCGCCAGCGGTTGCGCAGCGCGATCGATACGGCGCGCTTGGCTTTACCTTGGCCGACGACGTGCTTGTCGAGTTCCGAGACGATTTCGGACGGGGTCATGTTCATAATTGTGCTCATGAATGCTTTCTTGCGTGAGAGACCGTTATTCCAGCGTCTCGATGATGTGCGACATGTTCGTATAGATGCACAGCTCGCCTGCGATGGTCAGCGCTTTCTTGACCACGTCGGCCGGGGCGAGATCCGTGTTTTCCTGCAAGGCCTTGGCGGCGGACTGCGCGTAGATGCCGCCCGAGCCGATCGCGCCGATGCCGTCTTCCGGTTCCAGTACGTCGCCATTGCCGGTGATGATCAGGGTCTTTTCGCGGTCGGCCACCAGCAGCATGGCCTCCAGGCGGCGCAGCACGCGGTCGGTGCGCCAGTCCTTGGCCAGTTCGACCGAAGCGCGCAGCAGATTGCCCTGGTGTTTTTCCAGTTTCGCTTCGAAGCGGTCGAGCAGGGTGAAGGCGTCGGCCGTGCCGCCGGCAAAGCCGCACAGCACCTTGTTCTGGTAGAGCTTGCGCACCTTGCGCGCCGAGCCCTTCATGACGACGTTGCCCAGGGTGACTTGTCCGTCGCCGCCGAGCGCGACCTGGTTGCCGCGCCGTACGCTGACGATCGTCGTGCCGTGAAATTGTTCCATATTTGCCTCGTGGTTGATCTGCTCACCGCAAGTGGGGATGCGATATGAAATTGCAAGACTGAACCGTATCCGAGGGGCACGGCGCCTGGCGGCGTCAGTACCGGTGGGCGTACAGACGCACCCGGTCGCCGACGCCGAGCAGGCGCAGCAACGCCGCGACGGGATGGTTCAGGTCGCGCAGCACGACCTCGCGCCCGTCCTGGGCAAGCGTGCGCAGATGGGCGGCGAGGGCGCTCGCGGCCGCGTAATCGATGCGTGCGAGGCGGGATCCGTCCAGCACAAGGACCGGATGGAGCGCCGCGTGGTCGGCGATGGCGGCCAGCAACGGCGCGCTGCCGCCCCGGATCGCGGCCGGCAGGAGGAAGCGGTCGCCCGCCGTCGCCGGACCGGCCGCCAGGCTCAAGGCCGCGTGTCTGGGGGCCTCGAACGAGGGCGGCGACACCTCGAAGGTGACGCAATAATCCATCGCAGTCTCCTCGAAATCCTTTTCACGGTTCGTCAGCAGCAGCAGTTCCAGCAACAGCAGCCAGGGCGCCTCGCCCGCGCCGCGGTCGCCGATCGCCAGCATCGGACGCAGCACGGCGACGAGGTGGTCGGCGCCTGCCAGCACGAGTTCGCGTCCCGCCTTGCGCAGGGCCTGCAGCGCGTCCAGCAGCAGGGCGCAGCCCGGCGCCGTCACCGCGGTGACCGCCTGGAATTCGAACCGGACCAGCGGACCGGGCGAGGCGGCGCGGGCGAGTTGCGCGCGGGCGAGCGGACCGTCGTCCAGGCGGCCGGACAGGGTGGCCGTCGGGATCGCCCCCGATACCTGGCGGTCGGGCGCGTGCGACGTGTCCGCGACGGGGTGATACGTGGGCGGCGACGTTTCGAACCGGCTGGCGTAGTCGATCGCGATGCTTTCGAACTCGTGTTCGAGGCCCATGATCTGGACCAGGTCGAACAGCATCCACCACGGCAGGCGGTCGGTACCCTGGTCGTGCACGCTGGTGCGCAAGAGGAGGGCGGCCGCCTCCAGTTGGTCGTTGGCGTACAGGATTGCCGCTTCTTCGACGATGGGGGCGCTGGACGGCGCGGCGGCCGCGTCCGGCACTTCATCCTGGCCCGGCAGGAGGTCCGTGTCCTGGTCAGGTGGCGGCGCGCCGGCGGCGGCCGGCGGGCGGCGGTTGCCGGCCCAGGCGTCGTCGTCGAAGATGGCGGAGGCCATCTCCAGTTCGATCGCGTCGATCTTGGCCGCGGTGGCGCGTGCGATTTCACGCTGGCGCTCGCGTTCCGCCTCGGTATCGAGGGAAAGCCGCGTGACGGGGCCGGCGGTCAGCGGATCGTCAGGGCGCGGGCGGGCGTCCGCACCCGCCAGCGGTGCGTCGCCTTTTTTCTTCAGGAAATCGAAGAGTCCCATGCCGTCCTTGTCTGCCCGTTTGCCGGTCGAGACATTAGCATGGCGGCGCGGACGGTGCGGTGCGCACGCCTGAGCTGCGTCAACTTGCCGGCAATCCGATAAGTGTATCCGATGGGAAATAATTCGTGCGCACGAACCCTAGGCCAATCCGGCCCCAAAAACAAAAAAGCATGCGACGGGCGCATGCTTTTTCATCGGCGCGTACGGCGATCAGTCACCGTACAGCTTTTGCTTCAGCTCGCGGCGCTGCTGGGCTTCCAGCGACAAGGTCGCGGTCGGACGGGCGATCAGGCGGGGGATGCCGATCGGTTCGCCGGTCTCTTCGCACCAGCCGTATTCGCCGGACTCGATCGAGGCCAGCGATTGCTGGACCTTCTTGAGCAGCTTGCGCTCGCGGTCGCGGGTACGCAGCTCGAGCGCGTGCTCTTCCTCGATGGTGGCGCGGTCGGCCGGGTCGGGAACGAGTACCGTTTCGCGCAGGTGTTCCGTCGTTTCGCCTGCGTTTTTCAGCAGTTCCTTTTCGAGTTCCTGCAGGCGGTTCTTGAAGAACGCCAGCTGGGCCGGGTTCATGTAGTCGTCGTCGCTCATGGCCCGAATTTCTTCTTCCGTCAGGAGGCGTTCTTCGGGCTGCGCAACGGTATTCGGTTTCGTTGTTTTAGTCATGACTTCACTTACCTTTGATACGACAGAGTTTCCATTTTATCAGCTAACTCAGCGGTTACCATTGCTTCGGTGTGTGCGCCGGGCGAGCTGCCGTGACCGTTGTTCAGTCGTTCAACCACAGGGTGCATGAGAGCACCATAGAACCGGGGTAGTTTATACCAAACACTGTTCCAATCCGCGAATAAAGACATCTTTCGGTAAATTTTTACCAATAAACACCATCTTGCTGCCGCGCGATTCGCCATCCGCCCACTTTGCACCGAGGTCGCTGCCCATGATTTGATGCACGCCTTGGAAGACGACCTTGCGATCCGCGCCCGCCATCGACAGCACGCCCTTGTAGCGCAGCATGTTTGGACCGAATACTTGGACCATGCTGCCGAGGAATTGATCCAGTCGTTCGGGGTCGAAAGCACGGTCGCTCTTGAAGACGAACGCGGCGATGTCGTCGCTGTGGTGGCCATGATGGTGGTCGTGGCTGTGGTCGCACGCTTCCGTGTGGACGTGGTCATGATCGTGGTCGTGACCATGGTCGTGCGCCTCTTCCGTCGTGAGGAAGGCGGGATCCAGCTCCAGCTTGTCGTTCAGGTTGAAGCCGCGCAGGTCGAGCACGTCGCTGATCGGGGCGCGGCCGAAGTCCGACGTGCTGATCGGTGCACGCGGGTTGATGCGGCGGATGCGCGCCTTCAGTTCCTCGACGGCGGCGGCGTCCACGAGGTCCGTCTTGGACAGCAGGATCTTGTCGGCGAAACCGACCTGGCGCTGGGCTTCCTCGTGGCGGTCCAGCTGGTCCATGGCGTGGCGGGCATCCACGACGGTGACGACGGCGTCGAGCAGGTAGTGCGCGCCGACTTCCTCGTCGACGAAGAACGTCTGGGCCACGGGGCCGGGATTGGCGAGGCCGGTGGTCTCGATGACGACGCGGTCGAAGCTGATTTCGCCCGCTTCGCGCTTGCGTGCCAGGTTCGTCAGGGCAACGATCAGGTCGCCACGCACGGTGCAGCAGATGCAGCCGTTGTTCATTTCGACGATCTGCTCGCTCGGGTCCTGCACGAGGATCTCGTTGTCGATGTTTTCCTGGCCAAACTCGTTTTCGATGACGGCGATGCGCAGGCCGTGCTCTTCCTGCAGGATGCGGTTGAGCAACGTGGTTTTGCCGGCGCCGAGGAAGCCGGTCAGGATAGTGCTTGGGATCAATTCCATATGTCGCTGTCCAATGGTGTGCGCCGTTCCGGCCGCAGGGAATCGGAAGATTATGCCGGAATTTGCGAATCGTCACCACCCGGCATGCCGTGCCTGCCTGCGCTGGAGCACTTACTTACGCTTTGCGCGCGGATGGGCTCGGTCGTAGACGGCGGCGAGGTGCTGGAAGTCGAGCGACGTATAGATCTGGGTCGAGGTGATGCTGGCGTGGCCCAGCAGTTCCTGCACGGCGCGCAGGTCGCCCGAGGATTGCAGCACGTGCGACGCGAACGAGTGGCGCAGCACGTGCGGGTGCACGTGGACCGGCATGCCGGCCTTTTGCGCATGGGCTTTCAGGCGATATTGCACGACGCGGGGGCTGATGCGCGTGTCGCGCGTCGACAGGAACAGGGCGAGGCTGCCGTCGCGCGCCGGCGGACGCACGGCCAGCCACGCTTCCAGTGCCGCGCGCGCCGGACCGCCGACGGGCACCCGGCGCATCTTGTTGCCCTTGCCGGTGACGACCACTTCCTGCGCGTCGAGTTCCAGCCAGCCGAGCGAGGCGGGCTGGCCATCGCGGGCGGGGACGTGGTGGACGTCGAGCCCGGCCAGCTCGGATACGCGCAGGCCGCTCGAGTAGAGCAGTTCGAACATGGCGCGGTCGCACAGCTCCGCGGGTTCCGGATGGCCGGACGTCGTCTTTTCCATGAGCTGGACCGCATCGTCGACGGCCAGTGCCTTGGGCAGGCGCTTGGGACGGCGCGGCGCGCGCACGCCGTCGGCCGGGTTGGCGGCCAGCGCAACGTGGCGCGACAGCCAGTCGAAGAAGCCGCGCCAGCCGGACAGCTTGCGCGCGATCGAGGCGGCGCTCTGCCCCTCGGCATGCAGTTTCGCCGTGACGCGGCGGATGTCGAAATGGGTCAATGCCGCCCAGTCGGCCTGGCCGGTGAGCCGGGCCAGTTCGGCCAGGTCGCGGCGGTAAGCGGCGATCGTGTGGTCGGACAGCTGGCGCTGCGTTTTCAGCTCCGCCAGGTAGCGGCCGGTCCAGTCGTCGGCGGCCGGCGTGTCCATGTCAGCCGAGCAGAGGGACGAGTGCGGTGCTGGCCGTCTCGCCGATGTGGACGAGGAAATCCGTTGCCATCGTGGCGCTGAAGCGTTCCGGATCGGGCGAGCCGAGCACGAGCAGGCCGAAGGCGCTGCCGTTCGCGCGCAGCGGCAGCAGGACGGTCGAGCGCACGGCGTCCGCGCCGCCCAGCTCGGCGCCTGCCAGCCAGCTCACCGCCTCGAAGTCCTTGTTCGGACCGCAGTACGGGACGCGCAGGCTGCTGGCGAACAGGCGCACGTCCTCGGAGACGCCGTTCGTGTACCACGTGTCGGCGTGCTCGGGCGCCAGTTTCCACAGGCGTAGCGTGGCGTGCGGCACGATGAAATGCTTGACGAGGCCGTCGGCGACGGCGGTCGGGATCTCGCCCGGCACGCGGGTGCGCAGCAATTGCTGGGTCCAGCCATGGAAACGGTTGGCGATGGCCGCGTTTTCCTCGGCGTGGCGCACCAGCTCGGACATGCGCAGTTCCAGGGTGCGGTACTTGTCGCGCATCACTTCCATCTGGCGTTCCTGCAGCGACACGGCGCGGCCCGTAAGTGGGCTCGACAGTTTTACTTCGCCCAGCAAAGCGGCGTGCTCCACGAAGAACTGCGGATGGTCGAGCAGGTATTGGGCGATGGCGGCGGAATCCAGTGTTGCGGCGGTCATGTGCGGCTTGCGAGATGGGTAGACAGTTCATTTTAACCGACGGCAATGGGTCGGCGCAGATTTCCTGTCTGCACTGTGCCACAAAAGCCAAGGGCGGACCCGGTTGCCCGGATCCGCCCTTGCTTGAGCGATGCAGCGGGGTTGCCCCCGCGGCTCGGCTTAGAACGAGTGGTTCAGGCCGATGTCGTAGTGGTTGACGGTCGGGGTAGCCGAAGCTGCGCCGGTCGCCTGGTTGAAGACGTTGGTCTTGCGCGATGCGTCGACGTACAGGTACGTACGCTTCGACAGGCTGTACTCGTAGCCCAGCGAGTACTGACGGGTGATCAGGTCGTGCAGGCGGACGTTTTCTTCCTGCTTCTTCAGACCGAAGCCAGCCAGCAGCTTGCCCGGGCCGACAGCGTAGGTTGCACCGATTTCAGCACCCTTGATGGTCGGACGCTGGGTGTTGGTGTGCTCCATGTTCTGGTGCGAGTAGGTACCCATCAGTTTCAGTTCCGGGGTCACCGAGAACGAACCTGCGACCGACCAGACCTTCGATTCGACGGCGTTGCGCTCGTAAGCCAGCATCGCTGCTGCCGGACCGTTGTTGTAGGTACCAGCGATCGAGAACGGGTTGGCCGAAGCCTGTGCGCCCGCAGCGTAGGTGGCGGCGCCAGCGCCGATACCGGTCACGCCGCCGCCGGTGGCTTCTTTCGATGCCCACGAAGCGTTCACCTGGAAGCCATTGGCGACCGGCGAGTTATAGAAGATCGCGTTCGAGACACGGTTGTTGTTCGGGCCGCTGCCGCCGACGTCCAGCGGAGCCGAGTTGAAGCCGGCGACCGAGATGTCGGTGTAGAAGCCGGCCTGGGTCGGCAGACCGTGCCACGGTTCGAACGAACCGACGATTTCCTGGAACGGGGTCAGGCCACGGCCCAGACGGACCATACCGAAGTCACCCTGCAGACCGACGCGGGTCTGGCCCTGGAACAGCGGACGGCCGTTGTTTTCGTTGGTGCCGGTGTCCGGCTCGTAACGCATTTCAACCTGGAACAGTGCCTTCAGGCCGTTGCCCAGATCTTCGGTGCCTTTGAAGCCCAGGGTGTTCGAAGCACGCTTGCCGATGGCCAGGGTCTGGTCGGTGCGCTTGACCATGCCGACGTCGATGTTGCCGTAGATTTGAACAGCGGTTTGAGCTTGTGCCACACCGGCGAATGCGCCCAGCAGAGCGGCTGCCACGAGGGTTTTTTTCATCTTAATTTTTATCCTAAAAAGTGAATCGAAGGAATCCAGAGAGCATTGAGATTTTTATTAGTTGCTGAACACTCGGATGTGTGAACCTTAAATGCTTAATGCGTCAAGATTGTCTGATTTGTCAATTATGACTGTTGCACTTGGTCGAAAGCCAATAAATCCAATCGTGCTGTTGTATTTTCGAAACGGCCGCCTCGGGAAACCGGGCACACCTTAAGGCTCGTTTAAGTTTCAAAACATCATCATTCTCTCCCCGTACCACGGCAGGGTTTGTGCGGGCTCAAAGGCCATTGGAATCGTAGCCGAATCGCATCGCCGCGGCTTTAGACTCTGGCCCATCCGACGTCCATTGTTACCGCAGTGCGCGACACATGAGCTCATCAGTAGCGCAACGCAAGCGATCTTCACGTATCTTCGTGCATTGTGCTTGCGAAATTGGACTGCGTATATTTCGTAGACGTCTCTAACATCCAGAAAAGAACGATGGCAAACCGTGAAGAACTGGCGGTCATCCGCGGCGCACGTGCCGGGCGCGTCGAATCGCAACTGGCCCTGGGCCGGCTCTACCTGTTCGGCAGTGCCGGGCTGCCGAAGAGCCTGCCCACGGCCCTCCACTGGCTCGACCGCGCCGCACAGCAGGGTTGCGCTGAAGCATGGCAATTGATCGGGAACCATATTCCGGTCGATCTTGCGCGTGACAATCCGCAACCCGTCACCGGCTGGTATGAACTGGCCTACGACGGCGGGCTCGTGCGCGCCGGGCTCGTCTATGCCCAGCTGGTGCTGGGCGCGCTGAACGAGGGCCAGTGCACGCCGGCCCAGCGCGCCAAGGCCTTGCGCGCGCTGGAAGACGCGGCCCGTGCCGGCTTTCCGGAAGCGCAGTGGCTGCTCGCGCGCGAGCACGGCGCGGCGCCGCCCGAGACGGACGAGCCGGTCGCCCGCGCGCCCGTGGCCAGCCCCGCGGGCCAGCGCTGGCTGCGCCAGGCGGCCGACAGCGGCGTCGGCGCCGCGCAGTTCGCCCTGCTGGAACAGGACTGGAACGCCGGCCGCTGGTCCGCCTGGCTGGAGCGGGCGCTCCCGCTGGCGCGCGCCCTGGCCGGTTCCGATGCCGCCCAGGACCACACGGCCGCCCGCCTGGCGCCGGACGAGGTGCTGCTGCTGTCGCGCTGTGCCCGGCTCGTGGCCGCGAACGAGACCCCGCACGACGTCGACCAGGATGAATTGCTCCGGTTCTGGGAGATCGCCGCGGCCGAGCAGGACCGCCATGCCCAGTTCGCGCTCGGCCTGTGGTGCGCCCGCATGCGGGTGGACGGCAAGCGGATTCCCGGCAGCCATGGCGCGGCCAACTTCAAAAAGGCCGTGCGCTGGCTGACCCTGGCTGGCGAGCAGGGCCTGGCCGAAGCCTGGTACGCGCTGTCGCGTATTTATATCAAGCCGGAATTCTCCCAGCGCAATGTGCTGGAAGCGCAGAAATACCTGGAGCGCGCGGCGGAGATGGGCTATCGCGATGCCCAGCTGGAATGCGGGAACGCGGCATGGCGTGCGCGCCGCGAGAACGAGAACAACGACGTGCGCGCGCTGTTCTGGCTGCAGAAGGCGGCGGCGCAGGCCTGTCCCAAGGCTGCGGCCGCGCTGCGCAAGCTGGCGCCGCGCCAGCCCGGCGCCTGGACGGACCTGGGTGGACTGGCCGGGCGTGACCTCGCGGCCCATCCGCTGCTGGCCGCGCGCCTGGAACTGGCGGTGGCCTTTGGCCTGAGCCGGGCCGAGGCGCTGTTGCTGGATATCCGCGGCGCCGACCGCGGTCACTGCCTCGTGATCGACATCCGCGCCAGCTACGGCCGCAGCCGGCGCCGGCTGATCTCGGTGGAAACGGCGCAGGAGCGTCAGCTGCTCGACCGCGTGGCGCTCGTCTTCGAGAACGTCGATTGCGGTCCGGGCGGGCCGGAAGGGAATTATCGCCAGCGCCTGTACCGGTTGCGCAGCCTGTTGCCGGAGATGGCGAGCGCGGAGTCAGGGACGGAAGAACCGGAAGAGTCCCCGGCGCCGGACGGCGACTATTCGCTGGCCGCCTGAATCAGATCTCGCTTCAGATCTCGATCTCGCCTTCGAACACGGTCTCGGCCGGACCGCTCATATAAACGGGCTGGCCTTCGCCGGCCCAGTTGATGGTCAGCTTGCCGCCGCGGGCCTGGACTTGCACCGGCGAATCCAGCAGGCCGCGCCGGATGCCCGCCACGACGGCGGCGCAGGCGCCCGTGCCGCAGGCCAGCGTCTCGCCGGCGCCGCGTTCGTAGACGCGCAGCTTCACATGGCCGCGGTCCACGATCTGCAGGAAGCCGGCGTTCACGCGGCGCGGGAAGCGCGGGTGGTGCTCGATCTGCGGGCCCGTTTCCAGGACGGGAGCCGCATCGACGTCGGCGACGACCTGCACCGCGTGCGGATTGCCCATCGAGACCGTCGATACGAGCACGGTCTGTTCCTGGCCCTTGTTCGAGACGGTGATCGGCCACAGCGTGTCGCGGCCTTCGGCGACGCCTTCCAGGCCGGCCGCATCGAACGGAACCTGGCTCGGCTCCAGGATCGGCGCGCCCATGTCCACCGTGATGCTGCCGTCGTCTTCCAGGCGCGGGGTGATAATGCCGCTCATCGTTTCGACGCGGATGCTGCGCTTGTCGGTCAGCCCCTTGTCGCTGACGAACCGGACGAAGGCGCGCGAGCCGTTGCCGCATTGCTCGACCTCGCCGCCGTCATTGTTATAGATGCGGTAGCGGAAATCGCTGCCTTCCGTGACCGGGCGCTCGACGACCAGGATCTGGTCGGCACCGACGCCGAAGCGGCGGTCGGCCAGGCGGCGCCATTGTTCCGGGCCGAGGTCGAGTTGCTGGTTGATCGCGTCGATGACGACGAAATCGTTGCCGGCGCCGTGCATCTTGGTGAACTTGAGTTTCATGGTATCTGTCATTAATCGTAGAACGAAGGCTCGCCGGGTGGCCGGGTCTTGAAGCGCTTATGGGTCCAGAAGTACTCGGCCGGATGTTCGCGCACGCGGTCCTCGATGAAGGCGTTCATGCGACGCGTGGCGGCAATGATGTCGTCGCCGGGGAAATCTTCCCATGCAGGATAGAACTCTACCCGGTATCCCTTGTAGTCGGGCAAGAAAGTGGCGACGACCGGGATGACTTTTGCACCCGTCGCGCCCGCCAGGCGGCCCATTGCCGTGAGCGTCGCGGCCGGGACGCCGAAGAACGGGACGAAGGTGGCATCCTTCTCGCCGAAATCCATGTCCGGCAGCATGAAGTAAGGCAGGCCTTCGCGCAGCGCGCGGATGATCGGCTTGATGCCGTCGGTGCGTGTGAAGAGCCGCACGGGGCCATAGCGTTCGCGGCCATAACGCAACAAATCGTCAAATGCCTTGTTCTTTTGCGGCGAATACATCGTCGACAGCGGCACCACGCGCGACGCCACGCCAGCCACGTCCAGGCACACGAAGTGCGGACAGAACACGATGGTCGGGCCGCTTTCCATCTGCTCCTTCGGCACCTTCGGCACGATCTCGATCAGGCTGCGGATGCGCTCGAACGGCGCCCACCAGATCAGCGAGCGCTCCAGGATGCTGCGCGAATAAGCCATGAAATGGCGCTTGGCGATATCGACCCGTTCCGCATCGCCCAGTTCGGGCATGCACAGGCGCAGGTTGACCAGCGCGATCTTGCGGCGCTTGGGAATCGCGTAATACATCAGCCAGCCGACGGCGTTGCCGATGCGACCAAGGACAGGCAGCGGCAGGAAGTGCAGCAGCCACAACAGGAAAATCAGGAACCTCATGCGACGGTCTCGGGGTGCGGTGCTTCGACGCCTTGCGGCTTCTTGTAGCGGTTATAACTCCAGAAATACTGGGCGGGGCAGTAGGCGATGAGCTTTTCCATCTGGCGGTTGATGGCGGCGGCCTGCTGGGCCGCGTCGCCGTCGAGCGACCCTTCGAACGGAACGAAGCGGATGGCGAAGCCGCGGCCGCGCGGCAGGCGTTCCGCGTACACGGTCAGGATGTCGGCCTTGCCCAGCTGGGCCAGCTTGGCGGGCAGGGTCATCGTGTACGCGTCGCGGCCGAAGAACGGCGCCCATACGCCTTCGCCTTCCTGCGGGACCTGGTCCGGCAGCACGCCGACGGGCTGGCCACCCCGCAACGCCTTGACGAGCATGCGCACGCCGGCCAGGTTGGCGGGTGCCAGGTGCATGTGCTGGCGCTCGCGGGCGCCTTCGACGAGCGGTTTCAGGGCGCTCTGGCGCGGCGGGCGGTACATCACCGTCAGTTCGACGCGCAGCGAGACCTGCTGGGCGGTCAGTTCGAAGCAGCCCAGGTGCGGCGTGAGGAAGACGATGCCGCGGCCGGCGTCGAGCTGGCGCTGGACCAGTTCCCAGTTTTCCATCGTGACGTGGCGGGTGACGCGCTCCTGCGGCGCGCACCAGACGAACGGCAGCTCGGCGATGGCCTTGCCGGATTCGGCGATGGCGGCGCGCAAGTGGCCGCCGTAGCCGGCCCGTTCGAGGTTCTCGCGCAGGCGCCGGCGGTGCGACGGCGAGAGCAGATAGACGATCCAGCCGAGCGCGGCGCCAAGCGCATGCAGGACGCGCAGCGGCAAAAACGACAGGATCCGAAACAAAAGGACAAGCATTGATTGATTTAGGGTAGAGAACCGACGGGTTGCTGTGCCAGAATTTTTGGAGGAGCGTAAAATACCACTTTGTAGCATCCGCGGAGTTAATGACAACTTGCGAAGCGGAATATAAATCTCGCTAAAGCGTCGCAGGCCTTGGTGCTGCGGCAATTTTTACAACAGTATCAGGAGCCTTAATGTCTTCCAACGACTACCTCTTCACTTCCGAGTCCGTCTCTGAAGGCCACCCGGACAAAGTCGCCGACCAGATTTCCGACGCCATCCTCGACGCCATCCTGGAACAGGATCCGCGCGCGCGCGTGGCTGCCGAGACCCTGTGCAACACGGGTCTGGTCGTCCTGGCCGGTGAAATCACGACGCACGCAAACGTCGATTATATTCAAGTTGCACGCAATACCATCAAGCGCATCGGTTACGACAACACCGACTTCGGCATCGACTATAAAGGTTGCGCCGTGCTGGTCGCCTACGACAAGCAGTCGCCGGACATCGCCCAGGGCGTGGACGAAGGCGCCGGCCTCGACCTCGACCAGGGCGCGGGCGACCAGGGCCTGATGTTCGGCTATGCGTGCGACGAGACGCCGGAACTGATGCCGGCCGCTATTTATTACGCGCACCGCCTCGTCGAGCGCCAGTCGCAACTGCGCAAGGACGGCCGCCTGCCGTGGCTGCGCCCGGACGCCAAGTCCCAGGTCACGCTGCGCTACGTCAACGGCCGCCCGGTGTCCGTGAACACCGTCGTGCTGTCGACCCAGCACGCGCCGGAAGTCAGCCACAGCCAGATCGAGGAAGCGGTGATCGAGGAGATCATCAAGCCGGTGCTGCCGCGCGAATGGCTGCAGGACACCCGTTACCTGGTCAACCCGACCGGCCGCTTCGTCATCGGCGGTCCGCAGGGCGATTGCGGCCTGACCGGCCGCAAGATCATCGTCGACACCTACGGCGGTGCCGCACCGCACGGCGGCGGCGCGTTCTCCGGCAAGGATCCGTCCAAGGTCGACCGCTCGGCCGCCTACGCCGCCCGCTACGTGGCCAAGAACGTCGTGGCCGCCGGCCTGGCGCGCCAGTGCCAGGTGCAGGTCAGCTACGCGATCGGCGTGGCCCGTCCGATCAACATCACGGTCTACACGGAAGGCACGGGCGTCATTTCGGACGAGAAGATCGCCGAACTGGTGATGGAACACTTCGACCTGCGCCCGAAAGGCATCGTGCAGATGCTCGACCTGCTGCGCCCGATCTACACCAAGTCGGCCGCCTACGGCCACTTCGGCCGCGAAGAGCCGGAATTCACGTGGGAGCGCACCGACAAGGCCGCGCTGCTGCGCGCCGAAGCCGGTCTCGCGTAACACCCAACGGGCGTTGCAAAAACGCCCGTTGCCGGTGGGCAGACACCTGCCCACCGTGCTACACTTGTAAATTCCGAGGAGCGTTGCGACGAGATTCCCCATCTCGCCAGGCTCGGATATCAACACCGCGCTCACGTTACTTTTTTCTTAACTTGAAAGGAGGGCGTGATGAGCGCCGTACTCAAAGACACCACCCAGGACTACCTCGTTGCCGACATCGGCCTCGCCTCGTGGGGCGAGAAGGAAATCCGCATCGCCGAAACCGAAATGCCGGGCCTGATGGCCATCCGCGACGAATACGCGGCCGCGCAGCCGCTGAAGGGCGCGCGCATTGCCGGTTCGCTGCACATGACCATCCAGACCGCCGTGCTGATCCGCACGCTGGAAGCCCTCGGCGCGCAAGTGCGCTGGGCCTCGTGCAACATCTACTCGACGCAGGACCACGCTGCTGCCGCCATCGCCTCGGTCGGTACGCCCGTGTTCGCCGTCAAGGGCGAGACGCTGGACGAGTACTGGGACTACACCCACCGCATCTTCGAATGGGGCGATGACGTCTACGCCAACATGATCCTGGACGACGGCGGCGACGCCACGCTGCTGCTGCACCTGGGTGTGCGCGCGGAGAAGGACATCTCGGTGCTGGACAAGCCGGGTTCGGAAGAAGAAATCTGCCTGTTCAACGCCATCAAGGGCCGCCTGGCCATCGATCCGCAGTGGTACTCGAAGCGCCTGCCGCAGATCAAGGGCGTGACGGAAGAGACCACCACCGGCGTGCACCGCCTGTACCAGATGCACGCGGACGGCAAGCTGGCGTTCCCGGCCATCAACGTCAACGACTCCGTGACGAAATCGAAGTTCGACAACCTGTACGGCTGCCGCGAATCGCTGGTCGACGGCATCAAGCGCGCGACCGACGTGATGGTCGCCGGCAAGGTCGCCGTCGTGGCCGGTTATGGTGACGTCGGCAAGGGTTCGGCCCAGGCGCTGCGCGCGCTGTCGGCCCAGGTCTGGGTTACCGAGATCGACCCGATCTGCGCACTGCAGGCCGCAATGGAAGGCTACCGCGTCGTGACGATGGACCAGGCCGCCGAACACGGCGACATCTTCGTTACCTGCACGGGCAACTACCACGTGATCACCGAGCAGCACATGCTGCGCATGAAGGACCAGGCGATCGTCTGCAACATCGGCCACTTCGACAACGAAATCGAAGTCGCCGCGCTGCGTAAGTACGAGTGGGAAAACATCAAGCCGCAGGTCGACCACATTATCTTCCCGGATGGCAAACGCATCATCCTGCTGGCCGAAGGCCGCCTCGTGAACCTGGGCTGCGGCACGGGTCACCCGTCGTACGTGATGAGCTCGTCGTTCGCGAACCAGACCATCGCCCAGATCGAACTCTTCACCAATACCGCCGCCTACCCGGTCGGCGTGTACACGCTGCCGAAGAAGCTGGACGAAAAAGTCGCCCGCCTGCAGCTGAAGAAGCTCAACGCCCAGCTGACCGAGCTGACCGAAGAGCAGGCCGCCTACATCTCGGTGAGCAAGGAAGGCCCGTACAAGCCGGAACATTACCGTTATTGATCTGGTAAGCTCTTCCGTGAACTGATGCACGTCCGCCGGATTCCATCGTCGGCGGAGGTGTGCTGGACAACCTCTCACGAAAGACACAACATGCGCCTGCTCCTGACCTGGCTGATCAATGCGGCAGCCCTGATGGCCCTGCCTTACCTGATGCATTCGGTAACGGTCGACAACGTCGGTGCCGCCCTCGTGGCGGCCCTCGTCCTGGGTCTCGTGAACACGATCATCCGTCCCTTGCTCGTCGTGCTGACCTTGCCCGTGACGGTCGTGTCGCTCGGCCTGTTCATCCTGGTGATCAACGCACTGCTGTTCTGGCTGGTCGCGCACCTCGTCGGGGGCTTTCACGTGGCGGGGTTCTGGTCCGCGTTCCTGGCGGCGATCTTGTACAGTGTCATTTCGTGGGCGCTTTCTACCTTATTACTCAACAAAGATGGAAACCCCTAACATCAGTATCGAGTTTTTCCCGCCCAAGACGCCCGAGGGTGCGGACAAGCTGCGCGTGGCCCGGCAGAAGCTGGCCGAGCTGAATCCAAAATATTTCTCCGTGACGTTCGGCGCCGGCGGCAGCACGCAGCACGGCACGCTGTCCACCGTCCTCGAGATCCTGGCCGAAGGCCACGATGCCGCACCGCACCTGTCGTGCGTGGGCGGCACGCGCGAATCGATCCGCGCGATCTTGCAGGAATTCAAGGAGAAGGGCATCCGCCGTCTCGTGGCGCTGCGCGGCGACTTGCCAAGCGGCTACGGTGGCGCAGGCGAACTGCGCTATGCCAGCGACCTCGTCGAGTTCATCCGCCAGGAAACGGGCGACTGGTTCCACATCGAGGTGGCTGCGTATCCGGAAATGCACCCGCAGGCCAAGTCGCCGCAGGACGACCTGCAAGCCTTCGTCCGCAAGGTGCAGGCCGGTGCGAATGCCGCGATCACGCAATACTTCTACAATCCGGACGCGTACTTCCAGTTCGTCGACAATGCGCACAAGCTGGGCGTGGACGTGCCCATCGTGGCCGGCATCATGCCGATCACGAACTACACGCAGCTGATGCGTTTCTCCGACATGTGCGGCGCCGAGATTCCACGCTGGATCCGTCTGAAGCTGGCCAGCTTCGGCGACGATTCCGCGTCGATCAAGGCGTTCGGCCTGGACGTCGTCAGCGGCCTGTGCGAGAAACTGCTCGCCGGCGGCGCGCCCGGCCTGCACTTCTACACCATGAACCAGGCGGCGGCCACGACCGCGATCTGGCAGCGCATCATCGGCGCCTGAACAAGCACGCCGATACTCACGCGAACCTCCGCGTGGGCACGGCGTGCCACCCCTGCGCGTATCGAATGATCACTCGATCGCTCAGGTGACGTGGGTGGTTTCCGTCACGATCACGTCCAGCGGCACGTCGTGCGGCGCATGCGAGAACTGGGCTTCCTGATTACTGTAGGCAATCCCCAACGTGTGCGGGCGCGGCGGCTGTTCCAGGGTGCGGTCGTAGTAGCCGCCGCCATAGCCGAGGCGATACCCGTCGGCATTGAAGCCGAGGCAGGGGATCAGCAGGGCCGGCGGGCGCTCGATGAAGCGCAGCTGGGCCGGGACCTGCACGCCGGCTTCGTCCGGCAACATGGCTTCGCCGGGCGTCCACTCCGTGAACGTCAGCGGCGCATCGCGTTCCATCACGACGGGCAGCGCCAGGCGCACGCCCGCCTGGTGCAGCTCCGCGTATGCGGCGCGCAGGTCGGGCTCGCCGACCAGCGGCCAGTACACACCGATGACACTTACCTGGCGCAATCTCCACCACGCAACGACCTGTGCGCCGATGTGTGCATCCCACTGGACCTTGATTGCGGGATCAAGCCCCCCACGTGCAGTCCTGAGCGCCTTGCGCAATGCCGATTTTGCCGCCTGTTTCTCGTCCGCCACGCTCGGGCTCGAGGGGCATGGTATTCTTGAATCGCCGGTCATGGATGAAATGAAGCCTACATTGAATATCGCATTATCGATGTCGCAGACACTGTTAGCCGGCGCCGTCGCGGCCGCTTCCAGCCTGCTCTTCCTCGCGTCGTCCGCTGTCGCGGCCCAGGCCGTGTCGCCAGGGACGGCACCCCCCGCACCCGCTGCGCCCACCGCGGTGCCTGCGCCGGTCGTCGCGCCCGGACCGCAGGCAGATGCCAGCCGCGAGCAGGACGAGATCTTCGCGCAACTGCGCGACGCCGCCCGCAAGAACGATGCCGATAAAGCCGCGGCGCTGGCGGCCCGGCTGCCGGACTACGCGATTCCGTCGTACGTCGACTATTATCGGCTCAAACCGCGGCTGCGCGACGCTTCCAACGAGGAAATACTGGATTTCCTGAAACGTTACGAAGGCAGCGCCATCGCCGACCGCCTGCGCAACGACTGGCTGCTGGAACTCGGCCGCAAGCGCGACTGGGTCAATTTCGACCGCGAGCTGCCCCTGTTCGTCAAGAAGGACGACTATCAGGTCAAGTGCTACGCCTTGCTGTCGCGCGCGTCGAAGGGACAAAACGTGGCGGCCGAGGCACGCGTGCTGCTCGACAATCCGCCGATGTATGGCGAAGCGTGCGCCGCGCTCGTCAACCAGCTCGTCCAGTCCGGCCAGTTCACGAACAATGATTTGCTGGCGCAATTGCGCCTGGCCGGCGAGATGCATGCGACGGGGCCGTCGCGCCGCACGGCGCTGCTGCTGGGTGCGTCCGACACGCGTGCCGCGCAGGCCGTCGACCTGCCGGCCGTGGCAATGGCGCGCGGCATCGGCAGCACGCGCGCCGACCATGAGATCTACCTCGTCGCCATCGGCCGCATGGCGCGCACGAGCCTGAAACTGGCGACGGTGGCGCTCAACAGGAACGCATCGAAACTGTCGGCCGAGGAAAGGGCGATCGGCTGGGCGAACATCGCGCTGGCCGCGTCGCTGACCTTGGCGCCCGAAGCGTACGACGACTGGAAGAAGGCCGAAGGGGCGCCGCTGACGTGGAACCAGCTGGAGTGGAAGACGCGCATCGCGCTGCGCCGCGGCGACTGGAAGACGGTGCGTGCGACGATCGAGGCGATGCCGCCGCAGCAGCACGACGAGCCCGCCTGGACGTACTGGCTGGGCCGCGCGCTGCAGGCCGAAGGCCGGCGCGAGGATGCGCAGGCCTTGTACCGCGGCATCGCCGACCAGAACAGTTTCTATGGCCAGCTGGCGATGGAAGAGCTGGGCATGCAGATCAGCATCCCGCCCAGCGCCGCGCCGCCCACGCCGGCCGAGCTGGCGCAGGTGGCCGCGAACCCCGGCTTCAAGCGCGCCTTGAAATTCTTTTCGATGCGCATGCGTTTCGAAGGCACGCGCGAATGGAATTGGGCGCTCACCGGATTCACGGAACGGCAATTGCTCGCCGCCGCCGAGTTCGCGCGCCAGAACGATATCCTCGACCGCATGCTGTCCACGTCCGAACGCACGCGCACCGAGTTCGACTACACCCAGCGCTTCCCGGCGCCGCACAACGACATTCTGCACCCGACGGCGCAGGGCCTCGGCCTGGACCAGGCCTGGGTCTATGGCCTGATCCGCCAGGAATCGCGTTTCGTCTCCGATGCGCAGTCGGGCGTGGGCGCGTCCGGGCTGATGCAGGTGATGCCGTCGACCGGCAAGTGGGTGGCGGAAAAGATCGGGCTGACGGACTACGGCCACGGCATGCTCAGCGATATCCGGACGAATATCGTGCTCGGCACCAATTACCTGAACATGGTGCTGAACAGTGCGGAAGGCTCGCAGGTGCTGGCGACGGCCGCGTACAACGCCGGACCGGGGCGCGCGCGCACGTGGCGCGGGCTGTTGACGGCGCCGATGGAAGGGGCGGTGTTCGTCGAGTCGATCCCGTTCGAGGAAACGCGAACCTACGTGCGCAACGTGATGTCGAACGCGACGAACTATGCCGCGCTGTTCGACAAGCGTCCGCAATCGCTCAAGGCGCGCCTGGGTACGATCACGCCGCGCGGCGGGGGCATCGGCCTCCCGTAAGGAGAGCGAACAACGAGCAGGAGGACAGCATGCACGCGCAATCGGTCGTATTGTTCGGCGGGACCGGATTCATCGGCAGCCACCTGGCGGCCAGGCTGTCCGAGCACGCCATCGACATCGTCGTGCCCACGCGGCACGAAAGCCACGCGATGCACCTGATGCCGCTGGGCGTCGACATCGTGCCGGCGGATCCTTACGACGACACGGCGCTTCGCAAGCTCGTGGCCGGGCGCGATGCCGTCATCAACCTGGTCGGCATCTTGCACTCGCGCCGCGGCAGCCCGTACGGGCCGGACTTCCGCCGGGCCCACGTCGATTTGCCGCACCGCATCGCCGCCGCCTGCGCGATCGAAGGCGTGCCGCGCTACCTGCACATGAGCGCGCTGGGGGCTGCCCGCAACGGACCCTCGATGTACCAGCGCTCGAAGGCCGATGGCGAGGCGGCCGCGGCGAGCCAGCCCAGCGTCGCGGCGACGATCTTCCGGCCGTCCGTCGTGTTCGGCCCGGAAGATAAATTTCTCAACATGTTCGCGCGCCTGCAGCGCCACCTGCCCGTCGTCCCGCTCGCCTGCGCGCATGCGCGCTTCCAGCCCGTGTACGTGGGCGACGTGGCCGAGGCGTTCGTGCGTGCGCTGCTCGATCCGCACACGGCCGGCCTCACCTATGAACTGGGTGGGCCGCAAGTCTACGAGCTGGCGGAACTGGTGCGGCTGGCGGGGCGCTATGCGGGGCACGAGCGCAAAGTGATCGCCTTGCCGGATGCGCTCGCGCGGCTGCAGGCGATGTTGTTCGAGCTGCTGCCGGGCGAGCCCGTCATCACGCGCGACAATCTCGATTCGATGAAGGTCGACAATGTGCTCCAGCCGTCCAGGGACAATAAAGTCTTGACAACAGCGGCGCTGGGAATCAAGCTCACGGCGCTCGAGGCCGTCGCGCCGCAGTACCTGGCGCCGCCCGGCGGACTCGATGTCCTGCGCGCCCGTGCCGGGCGCTGACCTCAACGATCACGCCACACCATGCAGACTCTCGAACTCGACCCGACATTGACGCAGACCCTCGACAACGCACGCCAGGCCGGCCTGACCCTGGTCATCGGCAACAAGAATTACTCTTCGTGGTCGATGCGCCCCTGGGTGGCGCTCGTCGCCGCCGGCATCCCGTTCACGGAAGTGCGCGTCCTGCTCGACCAGCCGGACACGGCCACCAACATCGCGCAGTATTCGGCTTCCGGCCGCGTGCCCGTGCTGCTGGCCGGCGAGATGACCATCTGGGACAGTCTCGCCATCTGCGAATACGTAGCAGAGCAATTTCCTGAGAAGCATATGTGGCCGCAGGACGTGGCCGCCCGCGCGCTGGCCCGCTCCGTCGTGGCCGAGATGCATTCCGGCTTCGGCGACCTGCGCACCGCGATGACGATGAACATCAAGGCGCGCCTGCCGGGCCGCGGCCGCACGCCGGGCGCCCAGGCCGACATCGGCCGCATCTGCGAGATCTGGGAAGAGTGCCTGTCCCGCTTCGGCCACCACAACTTCCTGTTCGGCGATTTCTCCATCGCCGACGCGTTCTTCGCGCCCGTCGTCACGCGCTTCCAGACCTATGGCGTGGCGCTGGCGCCCGCGCTGCAGGCCTATTGCACGCGCGTGCTCGCGCACCCGGCCGTCGCGCGCTGGGTCGAGGAAGCGATGGCCGAAACGGAAATCGCCGGCCTGCACGAAGACGAGTTGCCGGACTGATGACGATGCAGGCGTACGTCGTCGGCGGCGCCGTCCGCGATGAGCTGCTGGGGCTGCCCGTGCAGGACCACGACTGGGTCGTCGTCGGGGCCACGCCCGAGGACATGATCGCCAAGGGGTTCCGGCCCGTCGGCAAGGATTTCCCCGTGTTCCTGCACCCGCAGACGCACGAGGAATACGCGCTCGCGCGCACCGAGCGCAAGACGGCGCCGGGCTACCACGGCTTCGTGTTCCACACCGCCCCCGACGTCAAGCTCGAAGACGACCTGATCCGGCGCGACCTGACGATCAATGCGATGGCGCGCGCCGAGGACGGCACCATCGTCGACCCGTACGGCGGCTTGCAGGATCTGCGGGACCGCGTGTTCCGCCACGTGTCGCCCGCGTTCGCCGAAGACCCCGTGCGCATCCTGCGCCTGGCCCGCTTCGCCGCGCGCTTCCCGGCATTCACGGTGGCCGACACGACGCTCGCGCTGATGCGCCAGATGGTCGAGGCGGGCGAGGTGGATGCGCTCGTGCCGGAGCGCGTGTGGCAGGAACTCTCGCGCGGGCTGATGGAGCAAAAGCCGTCGCGCATGCTGGCCGTGCTGCGCGACTGCGGCGCGCTGGCGCGCATCCTGCCCGAGCTCGATGCGCTGTGGGGCGTGCCGCAGCCGCCGCTGCACCATCCCGAAGTCGACACGGGTGTGCACATGATGCTCGTGATCGATTACGCAGCCGAACAGGGCTACGACCTGCCCGTGCGCTTTGCCGCGCTCATGCACGACCTGGGTAAAGGGTCAACGCCGCCCGAACACTGGCCCAAGCACCATGGCCACGAAGGCATGGGGCCGCGCCTGATCACGGAACTGAGCAAGCGCCTGCGCGTGCCGACGGACTGTCGCGACCTGGCCGTGATGACGGCGCGCGAGCACGGCAACGTGAGCCGCGCGCTCGACCTGCGGCCGAACACGATCGTGACCCTGTTCGAACGCTGCGACGCGTTCCGCAAGCCGGACCGCTTCGCGCACATGCTGCTGGCGTCCGAATGCGATGCGCGCGGGCGCGGCGACGAACGACATGAGATGCGCAGCCGCGCCTATCCGCAGGCGCCCTGGCTGCTGCGCGCGCTGGACGCGGCGCGCGGCGTGAACGCGGGCGAGGTGGCGGCGCGCTACGCCGAGAACCGCGAAAAAATCCCCGAAGCCGTGCACGCCGCGCGGGTGAGCGCCGTGAAGGCGGCGCTGGGCGACGTGCGCGACTGAACCTAGGCCGCCGCGGTGTCGGCCCCGAACCTGCACCACGTGTCGCGGCCCGCTTCCTTGGCGCAGTACAGCGCCGTATCGGCGTTCTTGTACAGGGCGTCGGTGTCCACACCGTCCCGCCAGGCCACGGCGGCGCCGACGCTGGCGCTGACGCGCATGTCGTGGGCGCCGAACGCGATCGGAGCGCGCATCGAATCGACGATGCGCTGGGCCACGTCGCCCACGATGGCGTCGCTGGCCGGCGTCAGCAGGACGGCGAATTCGTCGCCGCCCAGCCGCGCCACGCAGTCGGTCTGGCGCACGGCCGCACGCAGGCGCTCCGCCGCCGCGACCAGCAGCGCGTCGCCCGCATCGTGGCCGAGCGTATCGTTGATGTGCTTGAAGCGGTCCAGGTCGATCAGGAGCAGCGCGAACGGGTCGCCGCCGCGCCGGCCGAGGGCGGCCAGGCGCTGCAGTTCGTCGTTGAAGCGGCGCCGGTTGGGCAGGTCCGTCAACGCGTCGTTGTAGGCCATGGTTTCCAGTTTCAGCTGGGTGGCGCGCAGCTCGGCGGTGCGGCTGGCGACCACGGCCTCCAGCTCGCGCTGGCGCCGGCGCAGCAGCGACGTGCGGGCCTGCATCAGGGCGGCAAGGATGCCCAGCACGGCGATCGCACCCATTGCCCGCACCCAGGCCAGCTGGTGCCAGGCGGGGAGGACGCGGACCGGCAGCTCCAGGTTGACGGTATCGTCGCTGTTACCGGAGGCACGCACGCGCAGGCGGTAGTTCCCTGGCGGCAGGTTGTTGTAGCTGGCACGGCGCACGGTCGTGTCGGCTTCGATCCATCCGGTGTCGAAGCCTTCGAGCTGGTAGGCGTAGTGGCGGTGCTCGGCCGGCATGTAATCCAGGGTCGCGAACTCGACCGCGAAACCGCGTTCGCGATCGGCGGGCGTGACGGTCAGCGCGGCGGGCTCGCGGCCCGATGCAACCGGCGCAAGCGCACGGATCGCACGCCCACCGAGCATCAGTTGCGTGATGGCGAGCGGGGGCAGGGGACGGCGGGTGTCCAGCCGGTCGGGGAATACGACGGAGAGGCCGGTGAAACCGCCGAACAGCACCTCGCCGTCCGCCCCCAGCGCGCCCGAGCTGGTCCAGTAACTCGGCACGTGGGCGCCGTCGGCCTCACCCAGCCGGCGGACCTGCAGGGTGTCGGGGTGCACGCCGGCCAGGCCGAGGTCGGTGCTCAGCCAGATCTGCCCGCTGCGGTCCTGTACCAGCATGTTGACGCTGTTGTCGGGCAGGCCGTCGGCCGTCGTCAGGCGCCGGAACCAGCGGCGCCCGCCGGCATCGGTGCGATCGAGGATGGCGACGCCGTTGCCGAACGAGGACACCCACAGGCGGCCCGTGCGGTCGACGAGCAGGGACGAGACGAAGCCGTTCGGCACGCGCGTGCGGTCGGCGTTGTCGGTCGGCAGGCGCTCCACCGTCGTGCCGTCCCGGTCCAGCCGCACGACGCCGCGCCGGGTGCCGATCCACACGCTGCCGTCCGCGAGCGGCAGCAGGGCGGTGACGCGGCGGTCGCCCAGCGCCTCGTCTTCGTGGCGCAACACGGTCGCCGGCCCGGCGGAGGACGGCCGCACCGCCCATGCCCCGTCGAGCCCGCCCAGCCACAGGAGACCGTCGCGCCATGCCAGGGCCCAGACGGACGCGTCGGGACGGCGGCCCGCAATCTCGACGTGCCGTACGGTACGCCCGGTGCCGTCGCTGCGATACAGGCCTTGCTGGGTGCCGATGTAGACGCTGCCGTCCGGCGCATTCGCCATGGCGAGCACCCGGCCCTTGGGCAGGGCATCGGCGTCCGCCCTGATCTCGGCCAGCGCGCCGGTGTGCGGCTCGACGATGCTCACGCCACCGCCGGGAACGCTCAGCCATACCTTGCCGTCCGGGCGGGGCAGCAGATGATAAATGTTGAGGCCGGTAATGCTGCCGATCGTCCGCACCGTCACGATGCCGCGCGGGAGGGGATCGTGCTGGCTCAGGGTGCCGCCGGTGGCAACGAAGATCTGGCCGCCGCGCTCGCGCAGCATGGCGAGGATCTCGTCGCTGCGCAGGCTGTCCGGCACATCGCCGCGGTAGCGCAGGCGCCGCGTCGTGCCCTGGCGCACGTCGACCTCGACGATGCCGCCGCTCTCCGTGCCGAGCCAGACGACGTCGTCATCCTTTTGCACGATCGCGAACACGCGCTCGCCCTGCAAGGCGGGCTGCGGACCCGTTTCCACGATGGGACGGGGCGCCGCGCCCCGCGTGGCGATGACGAAGGCGCCATGGGTGCGGGTGCCGATCCATACGCGCCCCGCGCTGTCCTGGTACAAGGCGTTGATCGACGGTTCGTTCGGCGCCGGCAGCCCCAGGTGCACGACCTCCAGCCGGTCGTGGTCGCCGGACCGGTAGAACAGGCCCTCGCGGGTGCCGATCCAGAGACCGCCCTGGCGGTCGCGCAACAGCACGTCCACCCCATCCGGTGCGAGCACGGATGCGGCCAGCTGCGGGGCGCCGCTGGCGGCGGCATGCACCTTGCCGGCGGCGTCGACGCGTCCCAGTCCCGCGCCGGTGCCGACCCAGATGCCGCCGGCACCGTCGTCGACGATGCTGGAGACGCGTGCATGGCCCAGGCCGCCCGGGCCGGCCGGGATGACGGTGAAGCGATCGCGCGCCGCGTCGTAGCGCGCCAGGCCGCCCGCGCTCGTACCGATCCACAGGCGGCCGCCCGCGTCCACGTGCACGCTCTGGATATAGCCGTCCGGCAGGCTACCTTCCCGCGCCGGATCGGCCACATAGCGCCGCACCCGGAAACCGTCCCAGCGAACCAGGCCGGTCTGCGTACCCAGCCACAGGAAACCGTCGCGATCCTGGGCGAGAGACGTGCCGAAACGCAGCGCTTCTTCGGTGTGATGCCGGAACGAGACATGAGAAAATGGTTGCCAGGCTGCGGATGCATCTGCGTTGGCTGCGGTGGACGGAAACGCGAGCAGCGCGCTCATCCAGAAGATCAGGCAGGGCAGGGCCTGGCGAAAAAATGGCATGCGACACTCTCGATTTCTCTTTAGAATCAAGTATATGCCGCTTTACCCTTGGTATCCCGTTCGCAGCGATAAGTGATCAAATTCTGTTGTATCGACGCAAGAATAGAGCGCCCATGCAGGACCATCCACTCCGCCGCTGGCTGAACCACCTGATCAAGAAGAAGGGTCAGGCCGTGCTGGTCAAGGCATTGGCCAGGCGCGACCGGCGGCGGATCCTGCGCCACTTCCTGGCCCTCGACCGCGACGACCGCCTGCTGCGCTTCGGCAGCGTGTTGCCGGACGAGCTGATCGAAGCGTATGTCGCGAAACTCGATTTTTCGAAGGACATCGTGTTCGGCGTCTACAACGGGCGGTTCCAGCTCGTGGGCGTCGGCCACCTCGCGTTCACGTCGCGCGAGGCGCATCCGGACAGCATCCATTACACGGACAAGGAAAAGGTGGCCGAGTTCGGTGTCTCCGTCTCGGCATCCGCGCGGGGGCAGGGCGTCGGCACGCGGCTGTTCGAACGGGCCGCCATCCACTGCCGCAATTCCGACGTCGACACGTTGTACATGCAGTGCCTGTCGTCGAACCGCACGATGATGCACATTGCGAAGAAGGCCGGCATGGAGATCCGCCGCGAATACGGAGAAGCGGACGCCCACCTGCACCTGCCGCCGCCCAGCCCGGGCAGCGTGCTTGCGGAGGCGCTGGAAGAGCAGTTCGCCAAGATCGATTACACGGTCAAGGCCAATGCGCGCGCTGCCGTCAAATGGTTCCGGCCGAAGCGCTGAACGTTCCTAAGCCGAATCGCGCGGCACCAATCCGCCCGTAAACCGCTTGCGGTACGGCGCCACGTCGGCGCCGTCCAGCTGCGCCTGCAGGCATTCCATCGCCGCGACGCCGATGGCCGCGACGTCCTGCCGGAACGTCGTCAGCGGCGGGTAGAGGTAGGCGGAGATCGGCAGGTCGTCGTGGCCCACGATCGCGAGGTCCTTGCCCGGTTCGAGGCCGAAGCGGCGGCACGCGGACATCGCGCCGATGGCGAGCCTGTCGGTGCCGCAGGCGAGCGCCGTGACGCCGGCGCGCTTCCACGCGCCGCTCGCGAGCCAGTCGAGCACGTGGCGGAACGCGTACGCTTCGAAATCCCACGACGGTTGCGTGCTGGCCGGCACGAGGTGCGGCTGCATGCCGGCTTCCGTCATCGCGTCCAGATAGCCGGCCAGCCGTTCTTCCGGCGACGGATGCGCGACCGGCGGCGCGCCCAGGTAGGCCGGACGGTGGCCGCGGCCCAGCAGGTAGCGGGTCAGCATCGCCATGCTCTGGCGGTTGTCGTTCATGACGTAGTTGCAGTCTTCGTGGACGTAGCTGTCCATGTAGACGATGCGCATTTCCTGCTCCAGCCGCAGCAGCAGGTCGAGGTTCGCCGTCGACGCGACCGCGGTCAGGATCACGCCCGCCACCTTCATCGACCGCATCGTCATCAGCGCCGCCGCTTCCTCGGCCGGGTCGTTGTACGAGCACTGGATGATCACGTCCATGCCCAGCGCCTTGGCCTTCGCCTCGATCGCGCGCAGCGCCTCGGCAAAAAAGGGTTCGTTCACCACCGGCAGGATGACGCCGACCATGCGCGAGCGCCCGCGCACGAGGCTCACGGCGTGCGGGTCGGGCACGTATTCGAGGTCGCGGCAGGCCTGCTCGATGCGGGCCCGCGTATCGGCCTTCAATCCCTCGCGGTCGTTGAAATACTTCGACACCGTGGCGCGCGACACGCCGGCCCGCGCGGCGACGTCGTGCATGGTCACTGGGCCACGAGAGGCAGGGCCACGGGGATTTTGCGCTGTTTTCATCAGTTTGTTGACTCGTGTAAAGTGGGCGCCCGCCGACAGGCGCGTCACCATCATAGCAAAAATACTTGCGTGCAATAAGAGCGCGGATTCCCCTCGCACATGCGCCATTCGCCCGCTGTGGATCACGTGTTGTTGTGGTCACTCAACCATTAAAAATTTTGTAAAAAATCTGTTGACGACAAAAAGTCGACACGTGTAAAGTTCTTTCGTCAGGCAGTATCCCATACCTAAAACAGCTCGGAGACACCGTCATGAAAAGATCCGCCGTGTTCGCGTGCATCGCGGCATTCGCCTTCTCCCTGGCCGGCGTGGCGCACGCCGCGCGCCCGCTGAAGTCCGTCGGCGTCGCCGTCAGCGACCTCGCCAATCCCTACTTTGTCGCCATCGGCAAGGGCGCGCTTGACGCCGCGAAAAAGGTCGGCGGCGACAAGGTCAAGGTCACCACCGTCTCCAGCAAGTACGACCTGAACACCCAGGTCGGCCAGATCGAGAACTTCATCGCCAACAAGGTCGACATCATCATCGTCAACGCGTCCGATCCGAAAGGCATCGCGCCCGTGCTGCAAAAGGCGCGCAATGCCGGCATCGTGGTGGTCGCCGTCGACGTCGGCGCGGACAATGCGGACGCGACGATCATGTCCGACAACACGATGGCGGGTGCCGAGTCCTGCAAGCGCATCGCCCTTCGCCTGCACGGCAAGGGCAACGTCGTCATCGTCAACGGTCCGCCCGTCACCGCCGTGATCGCGCGCGTGGCCGGCTGCAAGCAGGCCTTTGCCGGCACCGGCATCCGCATCGTGTCCGACAACCAGGACGCGAAGGGCAGCCTCGATGGCGGCATGGAAGTGATGACGAACCTCCTGATCGCGCACCGCCGCATCGATGCCGTCTTCGCCATCAACGACCCGTCCGCGATCGGCGCGGAACTCGCGGTCAAGCAGGCGGGCCGCGCGGACGTGCAGATGGTCGCGTCGGTCGACGGCGCGCCGGATGCGGAAGCGGCGCTCAGGTCGAAGAACAGCATCTTCGCCGTCACCACCGCGCAAGACCCCTACAAGATGGCCACGCTGGCCGTCGACATCGGCTACGGGATCATGAACGGCAAGCGTCCCGCGAACCCGGTCGTGCTGATTCCCACCCCCGCAATCACCAAGCAGAACGTACTGGCCTACAAGGGCTGGGCCAGTCATTAAAACATCCCCTTCATTGGAGGAGACATGGCAACACTACATCCACCGCCCGTGCTGGAGGTCGCCGGCATCCGCAAGCGGTTCGGCGCCGTCACGGTGCTCGACGGCGTCCAGCTGACCATCCGCCCCGGCGAAATCCACGCGCTGATGGGAGAAAACGGTGCCGGCAAGAGCACCCTCATGAAAATCCTCGCCGGCGTGTACCAGCCGGACGCCGGCGAGATCCGCGTGGCCGGCAAGCCAGTCCGCATCGGGTGTCCCGCCGATGCGCGCGCATGCGGCATCAACCTGATCTACCAGGAGCTGTCTGTCGCGGCCAATCTCACGGTCGCGCAGAACATCTTCATGGGCGCGGAACCGCGCGGCAGGTTCGGCGTCGTCGACACGGCGCAGATGAACCGGCGCGCGGCCGAGGTATTGAAAAGTCTCGGCGCCACGTTCGCGCCGAACCGTCTCGCGAGCGGCCTGTCGATCGCCGACCAGCAGCAGGTCGAAATCGCCCGCGCCCTCGTGCACGACAGCCGCGTGCTGATCATGGACGAGCCGACGGCCGCGCTGTCCGAGCGCGAGACGGAGCGCCTGTTCGACGTGATGCGCGCCCTGCGCGAACGGGGCATCGCGATCATCTACATCAGCCATCGCATGGCGGAAGTGCGCATGCTGGCCGACCGCGTCACCGTGCTACGCGACGGTACGTGGATCGGCGAACTGACGCGCGACGAAGCGACGCCGGACACGGTCGTGCGCATGATGGTCGGCCGTGAACTCAACGGCTTCTACGAGCACGCGCAGCGGCGCGTGCCGGGCCCCGTGCGCCTGAAGCTCACCGACGTGCACGGTGCGAAGGTGCATCCCGTGTCGCTCGAGGTGCGCGCCGGCGAGATCGTCGGCCTCGCGGGCCTCGTCGGCGCCGGCCGCACGGAGCTGGCGCGGCTGGTCTTTGGTGCGGACCCTCTGTCCGGCGGCGCGATTGAAGTCGATGGCCGCGCAGTGACGATCCGCACGCCGGGCGATGCGATCCGCCTCGGCATCGCCTACGTGCCGGAAGACCGCAAGGGGCAGGGCCTGTTCCTGCAACAGTCGCTGCTGGCGAACGTGACGATGAACGTGCTCGGCAAGCATGCCCGCTGCGGGGTACTCCGGCGCGGGGAACTGCTGGACGTCACGCGCGGCGCGATTGCCAGACTGTCGGCGCGCGGCGCGGGGCCGGACGGCATCATCGGCGGCCTCTCGGGCGGCAACCAGCAAAAGCTGCTGCTCGCGCGCTGGCTGGAAATCAAGCCGCGCGTGCTGATCCTCGACGAGCCGACGCGCGGCGTCGACATCGGCGCCAAGCACGAGATCTACCGGATCATCCACGAGCTGGCGGATGCGGGCGTGGCCGTGCTGTGCATCTCGAGCGAGCTGGCGGAAATCATCGGCGTGTGCGACCGCGTGCTCGTCATGCGCGAAGGCTGGCTGTCCGGCGAGCTGCTTGGCGAACGCATCACCCAGGAAAACATCATGGCACTGGCCACCCAGGCCCAGGCCGCATAGGAGACGACATCATGCAGACCCTCAAATCATCCCTTCCCACGGCGCCGCGTGCCAGCGCGCACGGCGGCATCGGCCAGGCCTTTTCGCGCATGTTCGCGACGATGGGCATGCTGCCCGTGCTCGTCGCGCTGTACATCGTGTTCTACTTCCTGACCGGCTACTTCGCCGAAGACGGCGTGTCGAATTTCGCGACGACGGCCAACACGATGAACGTGCTGCGCCAGAGTTCCATCAACCTCGTGCTGGCGACGGGCATGACGTTCGTGATCCTCACGGGCGGCATCGACCTGTCCGTCGGCTCCGTGCTGGCGGTGTCCGCGGTGCTGGGCATGATCGCGTCGCTGCCGGGCCACGCGCCCGCGCTGTCGCTGCCGATCTTCCTGCTCGCGGGCCTCGGCATGGGCCTGCTGAACGGCACGCTCGCCGCCGTCTTCAAGATCAACCCGTTCGTCGTCACGCTCGGCACGATGACGGCGCTGCGCGGCACGGCGTACCTGCTCGCGGACGGCACCACGATCCTGAACCGCGAGATCCCGACCTTCGAATGGATCGGCAACGATTCGTTCGCCGGCCTGCCGTGGCTCGTGTGGGTCGCCGCCGCGCTCGTGCTGGTGGCCTGGTTCATCCTGCGCCGCACGGTGCTGGGCATGCATGTGTACGCGGTCGGCGGCAATCCGCAGGCGGCGCGGCTCACGGGCATCAAGGTCGGCCTGGTCCTCGTCTTCGTCTATGCGTTCTCCGGCCTGTGCGCCGGCACCGCGGGCGCGATGTCGGCCAGCCGCCTGTATGGCGCGAACGGCAACTGGGGCTCGGGCTACGAGCTCGATGCGATCGCCGCGGTGGTCCTCGGCGGCACGAGCCTGATGGGCGGCGTGGGCACGATCTGGGGCACCGTGATCGGCGCGCTGATCATCGGCCTGCTCAACAACGGTCTCACGATCCTCGGCCTGTCCTCGTTCTGGCAGTACGTGGCGAAGGGCACGGTCATCGTGCTCGCCGTGATGCTCGATAAATGGCGTTATCAACAACAGGCGAACTGACATGCAAGCACAACGACTCCCCCGCTACGTGGTCTTCGGCGAAGCGCTCACCGACATGATCCGCCAGGACGACGGCACGTGGCGCTCGCTGCCCGGCGGTTCGTGCTGGAACGTTGCGCGCGTCGGCGCCCGGCTCGGGCTGCACACGGGGTATGCCGGCGCCGTCAGCATGGATGCCTTCGGCGACGAGATCGCGGACGCCAGCCGCGCGGCCGGACTGGACGAACGCTTCCTGCAGCGCGTGGAGGCGCCGCCGTTCATCGCGATGGTGACGTCGCGCCATCCGCCCCGTTACGTCTTCCTGGGCGAGAACAGCGCGGACCTGCACTTCCGGCCCGAACTGCTGCCGGACGGCTGGCTGGAAGCGGCCGACTTCATCCACGTGGGCAGCCTCGCGCTCGCGCGCGGTCCACTGGCGCGGCGTCTCGTGGAGCAGGCGCTGATGGCGCGCCAGGCCGGCAAGCGCATCGCCTTCGACCCGAACTTCCGCAACGCGATGCGCGACGCGGCGTACCGGCCCACGTTCGAACTCATCGCGGGTCTCGCCAGCCACATCAAGGTGTCGGACGAAGACCTGGAAGGTCTGTTCCCGGGCTTCGAACAGCGCGACGCGCTGGCCGCGCTGCGCGCGCTGGCGCCCGATGCCGAGATCCTGTACACGCGCGGTGCCGATGGCCTGTCGCTGATCCGCGGCGACGAGGTGCTCGATGCGCCCGCGCGCCGCGTGGACGTCGTCGACACCGTCGGCTGCGGCGATGCGTCGATGGCCGGCTGGATCACGGGCCTGCTGCTCCATCCGGAGATGCGCCCTTCGTGCCAGCTCGCGCGCATCGCGGCGGTGGCCGCCACGGCTGCCATGCATGCCGGGCCGTATGCGCCCACCGCATGCGAGGTGGAAGCTTTGCTCCGGTAGGGCGGGCGGCCTCCGCCCACGCGTAAGGCCGGCATATCGCCGACGTTACGCGTGGGCACGGGGTGCCTACCCTACCCGTCATCCGATCCTGTTCCGTCGACCTGCCGCGGCATCTGCGCCGCGGCCGGACGGGATCCGCTTTGCCCATAAAAACAATCAGGAGATACCATGCGCATGCCAACCATCGCGCCGGCGCTGCTCGCGCTCGCGTTTTGCTTCCCTGCGTCCGCCGTGGACGTCCAAAACTACCTGCGCGCCAACGCGGCCGCGAATTCCGAAGGCGGCGGCCAGACCTGCTTCGGCCTGGCCGGCGCGGGCGCCAAGTACCGCTTGGGTAATGAATGCGGCGTCTACGGTGAGATGCTGCTGGGCCAGCACCTCGTGCAGGGCGACGCCGGCGAGGACGTGAAGGCGTACGCCATGCTCAACCTGGGCAACGCGGCCGCGTCGAACAATGCAAGGCGGCCGCAGGGCGGCTGGAAGATCGGCCTGCCGCAAGCGTATCTCGCCATCGAACACGTGAGCGGACTCGGTGACGCCGCGCTGTGGATCGGGCGCCGCTACTACAAGCGCGAAGGCGCGAACGTCAACGACTTCCTGTACTGGAACCCGTCCGGCATGGGCGTGGGCATCGAAGACGTGCCGCTGGGACCCATGAAGTTCAGCTACGCCTACCTGCACGACGACCAGCAGACGATGCCGATCATGCGCGTCGGCGACACGGCGAACCGCCACGATGTTCAGCTGCGCGGCGTGCCCGTGAATCCGGGCGGCACGCTGGAACTGGGCCTGGCGCTGATCCGCAGCGATGGCCAGCGCGATCATCACGGCGGTTCGATGATCACGGTGCAGCACCGCCAGCGCGTGCTGGACGGCGCCGGCGACAACCGTCTCGCGGTCCAGTGGGGCACGGGCGCCGGCACGGACAATGGCGCGACGGGCGACATCACGAGCGGCGACGACGTGCACCGGCTGCGCATCATCGACAGCTGGTACGCGCAGGTCACGCGCCGCTTCGGCGGGGAACTGATCGCCGTCTGGCAACGGGATACGGCACACGATCCGGCCAAGGCAAAAACGTGGGCGTCGGCCGGCGGCCGCATGTCGTACGCGCTGTCCGACAGGATAAAACTGCTGGCGGATATCGGCCATGACCGCGTGGCGCCGCAGAACGGCGACGTGCGCCGGCTGACCAAGGTCACGGGCGCCGTCGCGCTGATGTCGAAGCCCGGCTATTTCGACCGTCCGGAATTGCGCCTGTTCGTCACGCACGCGCGCTGGAACGAGGCCGCGCGCGCGGCCGCGCGGATGAACGATCCGCTGGCCGCGAACGGCATCCATGGCACGACGCTGTCCGGATTCACCGTCGGCGTCACCTACGAAAACTGCTGGAAGTGATCAGGCGTGCATCCCGGCCAGCAAGGTATCGATGGCGGCCAGCGACGGCGGCGTGGCGCCGGCCGCGAGGCAGGCCGCGGCGCCCGCCGCCACGGCGAAGCGCAGGTGGGCGAGGCCATCGCGTTCGGGCGCATGCAGCATGCTCCACGCCAGCGCGGCGATGCTGGCATCGCCCGCGCCGACCGTGTCCACGGGCGTGATGCGCGGCGCCGCCATCTCCCACGATCCTGCCGGCGTATGCAGCGAGGCGCCGGCCGCCCCCTTCGTGTACAGATAGGTGGCGTCCGGGTTCCAGCCGCGCAGCGTCGCGAAGGCGGCATCGGCGTCGTCCGTCCGGAGGAGGCCCACGAGATCCTCTTCCGAGACCTTCACGACGTCGGCCAGGGCCGTCATGCGCCGGAGTGTCGGGTCGTAGTTCTCGTCCATCAGCGCGCGGAAGTTCGGGTCGTAGCTGATGCGCACGCCCCGCGCCTTCAGCGTTTCGGCCAGTGCGACGAGCTTGCCGGCCAGCGGCTGGCGCGCCAGGCTGATGCCGCCGAAGTGCGCCCAGCGGCAGGCGCCCATCCAGTCTTGCGGCAGCTGCGCGGCGTCGAAATGCAGGTCCGCGCTGTCGTCGCCGACGAAGAAATAGCTGGGCGGGTCGAGGCGGTGCACGATCGCGAGCAGCGGCGATTTGTCCAGGCGCTGCAGGAAGCGCTCGTCCAGGCCTGCGTCGAGGGTGGCGCGCCACAGCTGGTCGCCGAACACGTCGCGGCTGACGGCGCCGGCGAAGGCGCTGGGCGCGCCCAGCTTGGCCATCGCGCGCGCCACGTTCCACGTCGAGCCGCCCGTCACGCTGTGCCAGCGCGTGGCGCCGGCGTCGTCGACAATCATGTCGGTCAGGGCTTCCCCTGCCGCGACGAATACGGGAAAGTCCGCCATGTCAGTCCTTCACGAGAACGGTCAATACTTCATAGCAGGCGCCCATCGTGTGGTAGTCGACCTTGCCGGCCGGGCTCTTCTCGTCCGTGAGCTTTTCGTTCGCCGGGCCGAGGATGCGGTACCAGCCGCCGTGTTCGTGGTCGACGAAATGTTCCCAGCTGTAGGCCCAGATGCGGTCGTACCAGTCCCAGTACGCTTTATCTCCCGTGCGCGCGCCCAGCAGCGCGGCGGCGGCGAGGCTCTCGGCCTGCACCCAGAAGTACTTGTCGGCGTCGCAGATTTCGTTTTCCGGACCGAAGCCGTAATGGATGCCGCCGTGCTTCGCGTCCCATGCCTTGGTCAGCGCCGCGTCGAACAGCTGGCGCGCGCGCGGCACGAGCCAGTCGCACGGGCCGGCCATCTGGTCCTTGTGGCTTTCCATGATCAGGAGGAGCTTGGCCCATTCCGTCAGGTGGCCCGGCTGGTAGCCCCACGGGCGGAAGATGTTCGTCTTGTCGTCGCGGTTGTAGTCCGGGTCGACGGACCAGTCGCTGTTGTAGTGTTCCCAGACCAGGTTGCCGTACAGGGCCGCCTGGCGCACGGTGATGTTGTGCGCGAGCGTCTCGGCACGCCACAGGAATTTCGTGTCGCCCGTCGCGTCGAACGCGGCCAGCATCGCTTCGCACGCATGCATGTTGGCGTTCTGGCCGCGGTACGGGTACAGCGTCGACCAGTCGCCGCTCGCTTCGTCCGCGTACAGGCCGTGCGCCGGTTCCCAGAAGCGGCGTTCCATCAGGTCGTACGTCTCGTCCAGCCAGGCGCGCGCTTCGTCGACGCCGGCCATGACCGCGTGGGCGTACGCCAGCAGCACGAAGGCCAGGCCGTAGCAGTGGTTCGTGTCGTCCGTGACTTTCTTCTGTCCGTCGTTCCAGTCCAGCGTCCAGGCATAGCCGCCCGTCTCGGGGTTGCGGTGCGCGTCGCGCAGGAAGCGCAGGCCGTGCAGCACGCGTTCGCGGTCGGCCGGCTCCTGGAACTGGCGCCACGCCATCGAAAAATTAAACACGAAGCGGGTGCTGCTTACCAGGTGGCGCGTGCGCGCGTCGTAGATCGCGCCGTCGTCCTTGTAGAAGTGATAGAAGCCGCCGCTCGGGTCGACGCAGCGCGGGTCGTAGAACTGGCGGGTGTGGCGGATGTGCTGCAGCAGCGTCGAACGGGAATGGAAATCGGGAAGCATGGTGGGTTATGGTGAGTGAAATCGGGATGTGGATGGAACGATTTTGCGTCAGTGACGTATGCGATATGCCGGCGTCACGCGTGGGCTCGGGGAGCCCACGCTAGCGTAGGCGAAAATTCTCGCAGACCGTGCTGGCGCGCACGACCAGTTCCACGGGCGCCACCTGTTCCAGCGGCGGATCCTGCGGACCGCGCAGCAGCAGCTCGACGCCCAGCGCGCCCAGCTCCTTCTTGTTGATGCGCAGCGTCGTCAGCGGACGGTGGCCCAGCACGGCGCCGGGGATGTCGTCGAAGCCGACGATCGAGATATCGTGCGGCACCGTCTTCCCGGCCGCGAGGCAGGCGCGCATCGCGACGAGGGCGGCGGCGTCGTTGTAGCAGAACACGGCGTCGGGCGGGTGGGGCTGGTCGAGCAGCGCCTGCATCGCTTCGTAGGCGCCCGTCTCGAGGTCGACGCCGTCCGGCAGGCACGTCTCCAGGCGCGGGTCGGCCAGCATGCCCGCTTCGTACAAGGCCTGGCGGTAGCCGCGGTTGCGCTCGCGGATGCTGTAGTGGCCGAGCGAGCCGGAGATCATGGCGATGCGTTCGCGCCCCAGCGAAATCAGATGCCGGGTGGCGAGGTAGCCACCCATGTGGTTGTCCGGGTTGACCGAACTGTAGCCGCGCAGCTTCATGTCGATGAGGACGAGGGGCTTGCCGCTGGCGCGCAGGGCGTTCAGCAGTTCGGGTTCGAAGAAGCCGGCGCACACGATGGCGTCCGGCGCGTGCATGCGCAGCTGTTCCGTGACGCCGTCGGCCGGGCCGACCGCCATGAACGACAGCACGATGCCCTGCTTGCGGCAGGCTTCCTCGGCCCCGTGCAGCACGGGCGAGTAAAACGGGCTGCTGGCGGCCGTATTGTGTTGTCGATGCAACAGGAACGTGAGGCGGCGGATGCGCTTGCGGCGCAGCTTGCAGAAGTCATACCCCAGTTCGTGGGCTGCCGACAACACCATCTGGCGCGTGCTTTCCGTGAGGCCGGGTTCGTTTTTCAGGGCGCGCGAGATCGTGCCGGCCGAGACGCCGGCGTACTTGGCCAGGTCGCGGATCGTGACCTGTGCGGGGCTGTCGCCCGCCTGGGGGCGTGAGGTGACGGGATTCACGTTGTCTCCGATATCGTTGCTGCGCACGCCTTGGGCGTCGCTCATTTGAATGGAGTCTTGCATATGAAAATTCCCTTGGTCAAACGCGAAGGTGCATTTACAGGGAAGTTTAGTCGGCTTTACTAAACAGCTGTTTGCCCGGTATATTCTCATGTAAGAAACCGATTTCATAAGAGGGGAGGCCGTGTTTAGTGGCACCTGACTAAACTTCGCGGCGAATCGCACACCCCGTTTGACCCCATTACCCTGCTTCTGCAGAATCTTTTCACAATAAAAGTTGCCGTCCTGTTAGCGGTAACATCTCGAGGAGACTTATCCATGGAACGCGCACCACAGGCTGTCGTCGAGCCTGCCAACCGGGCCCAGCCCAGCTACACCTTTCCGCTGACCGTCGTCACCGCACTGTTTTTCATGTGGGGCCTGCTGACGTCGCTGAACGACATCCTGATCCCGCACCTGAAATCGGTCTACAACCTGACGTACGTACAGGCGATGATGGTGAACCTGGCCTTCTTCAGCGGTTACTTCCTGCTGTCGATCCCGGCCGGCGCCCTGATCCGCCGCATCGGTTACAAAGCCGGCGCCGTCGTGGGCCTGGCCGTGTGCGCCGTCGGTGCCGCGCTGTTCTACCCGGCCGCCACCAGCGTGTACGCGCTGTTCCTGTTCGCCCTGTTCGTGCTGGCCGGCGGCATCACCATCCTGCAGGTGGCCGCCAACCCGTACGTCACCGTACTGGGCCCGCCGGCCACCGCGTCGAGCCGCCTGAACCTGACCCAGGCCCTGAATTCCTTCGGCACCTTCGTCGGCCCCCCGATCGGCGGCTACCTGATCCTGTCGCACATCTCGACGGTCGCCGATCCGAACAACATGACCGCCGCCGAGAAGCTGGCGCAGGCGCAGGCCGTGCAGGGTCCGTACCTGGGCCTGGCCGCCACGCTGGCGATCCTGGCCATCCTGTTCGCCGTGATCCGCCTGCCGATCATCCGTGACGAGGACACCGGCACGGTGCGCACCGGCTCGATCCTCAAGCAGAAGCGCCTGATGCTGGGCGTGCTGGCGATCTTCGTGTACGTCGGCGCCGAGGTGAGCATCGGCAGCTTCCTGATCAACTACATGGGCGACTCGTCCATCGCCGGTTTCTCGCCGGAAGTCGGCGCGAACTATGTCGCCTACTATTGGGGCGGCGCGATGGTCGGCCGCTTCATCGGTTCGGCCGTGATGCGCACCGTCAGCCCGGGCAAGGTCCTCGCGTTCAACGCCGCCGTGTGCATCGCGCTGCTGGTGGCGACGACGTTCGGCCATGGCCACTTCGCGATGTGGGCCGTGCTGGCCGTCGGCCTGTTCAACTCGATCATGTTCCCGACCATCTTCAGCATGTCGGTGCACGAACTGGGCCCGCAGACCAGCCAGGGCTCCGGCCTGCTGGTGATGGCCATCGCCGGCGGCGCCGTGGTGCCCGTCATCCAGGCCCAGGCCGCGGACATGATCGGCCTGCAGACGTCGTTCCTGATCCCGGCCGTCTGCTACGCCTTCATCCTGTACTTCGGCGCGAAATACGCCCGCATGTACGTGGACGTCAAGGCCGTCTGACCGCCTGATCCCGAATTGCCGCCGCGCGGTTCTCACGCGGCGGCACATTGCCTATCCAAAGCGTCGCATACCTATAACGATCCGTACCCTAAGAGAGCCTCGTCCCATGCGTTTGAATCAACTGACCCTCGTTGCCGCCCTGGCCGCCGCCTTCCCCCTGTTCGCCACCGCCGCCGACGCGCCCGCCGCGCCGGCCCAGAAGCCGTGGCTGGACCGTTCCCTCAGCGCCGACAAGCGCGCCGAACTCGCCGTCAAGGCCATGACCCGCGAAGAAAAGCTGCGTTGGGTGTTCGGCTATTTCGGCACGTCGTTCGCCCCGAAGGGCACCACGCCGCCGAAAGGCGCGATCCCGTTCTCGGCCGGCTTCGTGCCGGGTAACCCGCGTCTCGGCCTGCCGGACCTGCTGGAAACGGACGCCGGCCTCGGCGTCGCCACCCAGTCCACCCCGACCCCGCGCGAGCGCACGGCGCTGCCGTCGGGCCTGGCCACCGCGTCGACGTGGGATACGCAGATGGCCTATGCCGGCGGCGCGATGATCGGCTCGGAAGCGCGCCTGTCCGGCTTCAACGTGATGCTGGCCGGCGGCGTGAACCTGATGCGCGATCCGCGCAACGGCCGCAACTTCGAATACGCCGGTGAAGACCCGCTGCTGGCCGGCACGATGGTCGGCCATGCCGTCAAGGGCATCGAATCGAACCACGTCATCTCGACCGTCAAGCACTATGCGCTGAACGACCAGGAGACGGGCCGCAACGAGCACGACGTCCGCATCGACAAGGCCGCGGCCCGCATGTCGGACCTGCTCGCGATGCAGCTCGCGCTGGAGCAGTCGGACGCCGGTTCCGTCATGTGCTCGTACAACCGCGTGTTCGGCACCTATGCGTGCGAGAACGACTACCTGCTGAACGAAGTGCTGAAGAAGGACTGGGGCTTCAAGGGCTACGTGATGTCCGACTGGGGCGCGACGCACAGCACCGTGCAGGCCGCGAACAATGGCCTGGACCGCCAGTCGGGCCAGGAATTCGACAAGTCGCCGTACTTCGGCGGCGCGCTCGAAGAAGCCGTGAAGAACGGCTACGTGTCGGAAGCGCGCCTGGACGACATGGCCACGCGCATCGTGCGCGCGATGTTCGCCAAGGGCGTCGTCGACAATCCGGTCGCGCAGGGCGGCAAGATCGACTTCGCGAAGAACGGCGCCGTCAGCCGCGCGACGGCGGAAGAGGGCATCGTCCTGCTGAAGAACGACAACCGCGTGCTGCCGCTGTCGAAAGACGTGAAGACCATCGCCATCATCGGCGGCCATGCCGACGTGGGCGTGCTGTCGGGCGGCGGTTCGTCGCAGGTGTATCCGGTCGGCGGCAATGCCGTGCCGGGCCTGGAGCCGAAGGTCTGGCCGGGTCCGGTCGTGTACTACCCGTCGTCGCCGCTGCGTCACATCCAGGCGCTGGCGCCCAACGCGAAGGTCGTGTACGACGACGGCACCGATCCGGCACGCGCCGCGCGCGTGGCCGCGCAGGCCGACGTCGCGCTCGTGTTCGCGACGCAGTGGATCGGCGAAGCGAACGACGCGACGTCGCTGGCGCTGCCGGACAACCAGGACACCCTGATCGACAACGTGGCCGGCGCCAACCCGCGCACCGTCGTCGTGCTGGAAACGGGCGGCCCGGTCGCGATGCCGTGGGTGTCGAAGATCCCGGCCGTGCTGGAAGCGTGGTACCCGGGCACGAGCGGCGGCGAAGCGATCGCGCGCGTGCTGTTCGGCGCCGTGAATCCGTCCGGCCACCTGCCGGCCACGTTCCCGGTCTCCGAGCAACAGCTGCCGCGTCCGAAGCTGGACGGCGATCCGAAACAGCCGGAGCAGCGCTTCACCGTCGATTACACGAAGGAAGGCGCGGCCGTCGGCTATAAATGGTTCGACCAGAAGGGCCTGACCCCGCTGTTCCCGTTCGGCCACGGCCTGTCGTACACGACGTTCTCGTACTCGGGTCTCGCGAGCCAGGTCAAGGACGGCCGCCTGCACGTGCGCTTCAAGGTCACGAACACGGGCAACGTCGCCGGCAAGGACGTGCCGCAGGTGTACGTGTCGCCGCTCGCCGCCAAGTGGGAAGCGCCGAAGCGCCTGGCCGTCTGGGACAAGGTCGCGCTGCAGCCGGGTGAATCGAAGGAAGTCGACGTCGTCGTCGAGCCGCGCATCCTCGGCCTGTTCGACGAGAAGAGCAAGACCTGGCGCATCGCCAAGGGCAAGTACAAGCTGGTGCTGGCCGAAGACGCGGCCGGCAAGAACGCGACCAGCGTGACGGTCGACCTGCCGGCGTCCACGCTGGACGTGCGCGGCCGCCAGCGCAAGTAAGCATCACCCCCCTGCCGCCCCCCCCCCCGGGGGGGGGGCGGGGCACCCCGGGGGGCCCCAACCGCGCCGCTACCGTCCGCCCGCCTTGCCGCTGCTTCCGGCCGGCGTCGGCGGACTGCCGAGTACCTTGCGCAAGGCGTCGGCCTGGGCGTTGGTCTCCTTGCTGTCGATCGCCTGCAGCGCGGTCATCGGCTTGCCGTAGTAGGCCTCGGTCAGGCGCTGGTTGTAGCGGACGTCGTTGATGCCCACCGTGGCCGCGTTGCCGAACAGGCCCTTGCTGCCCGACCACGCGACGACGTCGCCCGCCGTGGAGCCCTGGGCCATGCGCGCGAAGTTGACGACCGTGAGCCCGGCGTCGGCGCTGAGCGAGAAGTTGTTACGGTTGCGGAAACTGTCGACGGCTTTCTGGTTCAGCAGCACCAGGGCGATCGGCCCGCCTTCCACGCCGGCCTGGAGTCCGATGCTGAGGCCGCCGGTGTCGAAGAACACCGGGTTGCCCCAGGCGCCATCCGCGCGCCGGGCCATCAGCACGCCCGCGCCGCCGGCACCCCCGACGCCGAGCGCGGCGCGGCCATAGGTGGGCACGATGAAGACGCCGCGCGCGCGGCCCAGCAGGGCCGCCATGCCGGTCTCGTTGCTCATCGTATGGACGACGCCCACGGCGTCGCTGACGTGCTTGACGGCGGCCTGCTGGCGCCGCGTGGCGGAGTCGTTGTCGGTGCCGTGCGCCGCCTGGCCCGCCGCCGCCGTCGCGGACCGGGACGGCTGGGCATCCTGTGCGGTGGCGGCCGGCAATGCGAAGGCGAGCATGAGCAGGGCGGCGGCGCCCAGCAGGGCATGCCGCAGGGCGGACCGGCGCCGGCCCGCACGAGGCGGCGGCGTCGTGCGTGGCATCGCGTGCATCATGTTGTTCTCCTCGGTTCGGCCGAACGGATCGGCGATGAAGGTGGAGAATAGGAGCACCCCCGGGGGCGGGCTTGACATGTATCAGTCGTGCGCCGGTCGGTATCATGGGCCATGGTCTATCAATTTTTCGCCGCCATGGTGCTGTTATTGCACCTGGGCTTCATCCTGTTCGTCGTCGCGGGTGCCGTACTCGTCGCGCGCCGGCGCCGGCTGCTGCCGCTGCACCTGGGCGCCGTCGCCTGGGGCATCCTGATCGAGGCCACCGGCGCGGCGTGCCCCCTGACCGGGCTGGAGAATCACCTGCGCATGCTGGCCGGGACGGCGGGCTATGCGGGCGGTTTCGTCGACCATTATCTTGTCGGACTCATCTATCCGTCCGGTCTCACGAGCGGCATGCAATGGGGACTGGCCGCGGCCGTGCTGGCGCTGAACGCCGTGCTGTACATCCGCATCGTGCGCGGGGGCCGGGACGACCGCGATTGATCCGGATCCGCGGCTGGAGCGGACGGGACGCACTTGCACGGGACCGGGCGGCATGAGATCGTAGGGGGCCACGACAGGAGAAAACATGCCGACAGCCATGAAGACACCCGGTCCCGACCATCCGATCACGATCACGCCGGCGCCGGGCCGCGTGACGGTGCGCGCCGGCGGTACCGTGCTCGCCAGCAGCGACCGCGCGCTCGCGCTGCGCGAAGCGGATTATCCGGACCGCGTCGATGCGATCGAGACCCGTTGAGCCCGGCGGTGAGGGGCCCGGCGGCGTGCCGTTCGACGAGTTCACGCTGACGGGACGCGCACGCACGCATGTCCAGCATTACGGGCAGATGCCGGGACAGCCCCGTTTTGCGGCGCGGCCCGAGGTCGCGGCGGCGTTTCTCGCGATGCGCGCGGCGGCCGGGGAGGACGGTATCGACATGCTGCCGATCGCGTCGTGGCGGCCGTTCGAGGCCCAGGCCCGCAACTGGAACCGCAAATTTTCCGGGCAGGCGACATTGTACGATTGCGCGGGCGGTGCGCGCGACCACGGGGCGCTGGCGCCGCCGGACATCGTCCGTGCGATCCTCGACTGGACCGGGTTGCCGGGCGCGACGCGGCGCCACTGGGGCACGGACATCGACGTGTTCGACCGCGCCGCGCACCCGCCCGGCTACCGGACGAAGCTGCTGCCGCACGAGGCCGGACCGGACGGCGTGTACGCACGCCTGCATGCCTGGCTCGACATGCACGCGGCGCGCTTCGGTTTCTTTCGTCCGTACCGCACCCGCCGCCGCGGGATGTGCCCGGAACCATGGCACCTGAGCCATGCGCCGTCGGCACGGGCGGCGCTGGCGGCCATCGATATCGACATGGTCGCGCGCGCGGTCCGCGGTGCGGATCTGCTGGGCCGCGAGCTCGTGCTGGAGATGTTGCCGGACATTTTCCGCGACCACGTGCTGGACGTGGACCGCCCGGACGCGGGGATCGGCGGCGGTTAGCCGGCGTCCTGGCCGGCCGTGCGGGCAAGGCGGTGCACGCCGCCCGCATCGGCGCGGTCCGCGCGCACGGCGGGCGGCGCCAGGTGCAGGGTGGTGCGGGCGAGCGCGTCCATGCGCACGCCGAGCGGACGCCGCATCGGACCGGGTTCCAGGCGGGTAGCGAACATCCACAGGACGGGGTAATCGAGGGTCGTCGGCACGACCACGTTCAGGATCATCGCGAGTTGCCAGTCGGCGCACTGGAGGTCGTCGATAGAGATAAGCAACGGCTGGTTCGCCGCGCGATGCTGGACCAGCGCGCACAGGGCGGCCGTCTGCAGCAGCTGGGTGGCCGGCAGGGGCCACTCGGGCGGGGCGTCGATCAGGCCGACGCACGCGTCGACGTGGACCGGCGCCACACCCAGCGCGGCGCAACGGCTACGCACGAGGTCGGCCAGCGGGACGGCGTCCGTGCCGGCGCCGGCCTGAAGGCCGAGCAGGCCGAGCATCAGGTCGGCGGCCGTGTGGACGGCGGGGATGCGGGCGCGACCGCCGTCGAGTACGACGCAGGTGTAGCCGCGCGTCCGGGCGTCGCGGACGCCGAAGGACAGCAGCGGCGATTTGCCGGCGCCGGCGACACCCTGCACGTCGATGATCCGCCCGCGGCCGCCGGCATGGACCGCGTCGATGACTGCACGGCATTGCAGGCGCTCGACGTCCGAGATGTCCGCCGCGTCCGGCACGGGACGCGCGCGCGGCGCCTGGCGGGTCGGCTCCGGGTCGATCAGGGTCTCGACGCCGATGCCGTAGAACGCGGCCAGGTGGCGCACGGTGCGGTAGGGTACGGGCCTGCCGGATTCGGCGCGCTTGATGGCGGCGCGGGTGAGGCAGAGTCTGCGTTCCTGGAACTGTTCGGACAACGCCTCGCGTCCGCTGCGGCGCTGGCGCAGGGCTTTCAGGCTGTGCACGTCGAGCATGACGCGGGCGTCAAAGGGCTGGATGGGCGAGGAAGCGAGGTTGAATGTCATTGCACGTCCGGGAAAAGGCACCGCCCCGATGGCGGCGCTACTCATATTGCAAACGCCGTGCCATGGCGAAATCCGGGGAGACGGGCCCGATTTCGGCCCATCGGATGTTTCTGCGTGTAAAATTGCCATGTTTTTTACATGTAAAGCGATAACGTCGACGTTCCGCGCATGCTTGACTCCACCGAATATACCCAGACGTTGCAGCTGTCCGCGCAGGGGATGCCCGGACGGCCGCTGCTGGCGCTGACGATCCTCTGGCATCCCGACCCGGCGCGCATCGGCGAACAGTTCGTCGGCGATCCCGGCACGCTGGAAGTGAACCGCTACGCGCCGCTGTTCTATCGTCCGGGCCAGGCCGGCCTGCCGCTGGGCCACGGCACGATCTCGCGCGACCCCGTGCGGATCGTGCGCGGCGGCGATGGCGAGGGCGTCGTGGTGTATTTCCCGGCGACCCGCATGCCGGTCGAGCTGAACGGGCGGGCCGCGACGGGGCCGGTCCGGTTCGACGCGGCCGACGTCGCGCGCGGCCAGGTCCTGACGCTCGGCCGCGCCGTCGTCCTGTGCCTGCACTGGATGGACTGCCTGCCCAAGCACAACCCGGTGCCGGGGCTCGTGGGCGTGGGCGCCGCGGCGATCGCGCTGCGCGACCAGATCCGCATGGTGGCGCCGACCGACATCCCCGTGCTGCTGCTGGGCGAGACGGGCACCGGTAAGGAAATCGCGGCGCGCGCGATCCACGCGCTGGGCCAGCGCGCGCAGGCGCGGCTCGTCGCCGTCAACATGGCGGCGCTGAACGAATCGTTGGCGGCGGCCGAGCTGTTCGGCGCGGCGCGCGGCGCGTACACGGGCGCGCAGGAGCGCCGTGGCCTGTTCGCGGAAGCGGACGGCGGCACCCTGTTCCTCGACGAGATCGGCAATGCGCCGGCCAGCGTCCAGCCGATGCTGCTGCGCGTGCTGGAAGGGGGCGATTTCCGCCCGCTGGGCGCGAGCCAGGACCGCAAGACGACGGCGCGCCTGATCGCGGCGACGGACCAGGACCTCGACACGGCCGTATTCAACCAGGCCCTGTTGCGCCGGCTGGAGGGATTCGCGCTGCAACTGCCGCCGCTGCGCGCGCGGCGCGAGGACATCGGCGTGCTGATCGTGCACCTGCTGCAGGCGCATGGCGCGCAGCCGGTGCTGCCGCTGGAACTGGTGGTGGAGATCGCGTGCCACGACTGGCCCGGCAACATCCGCCAGCTGGGCCACACGTTGCGCCGCGCCGCAAGCCGTCGGACATCACGGAGGCCGAAGTATTGCGGGCGATGGCGGCGAACGAGTGGAACATCCAGGCCGCGGCGCGCGACCTGGGCATCTCGCGGCCGACGATGTACAAGCTGCTCGATGCCCACCGCGAGATCCGCTGGGCGGAGCGGATTCCCGCCGATGAGATCGAACGCGCATTGGCCGCGTGCGCGGGCGACGTCGGGCGCTGCGCGGAAGTGCTCAGGACGCCGACGGAGTCGTTGCGGCGGGAAGTGCGGCGCCTGACGCTGGATCGCCTGACGCCAACGTAGACGACGCGATTAGTCGCACATCGGCGGCATCGTGCCGACGTCCACTTCCGGGTCCGGAAGGAAATAGAACGAACTGGTCCCGTCACTGTTGCTAGTCGAGAACGATACCGTGAATCCCCAAAGACCATGTTGCTGACCGACAACGACAGTCGAGTTCGCCTTAAGGTTGATGCGGTTGCCTTCGGTAAACGGCGACCCGCCATGGCATTTTGTCTCCATCTTCCCGCTGATCAGCACACATTCAGCGATGTCATCAGGTCCATCGAACTGGAATGTGATTTTGTCGCCCGACTGAACCTTGAGCGCGTCGCCATCGTGATGCGGGACGCCGTCCAGGCTCCAGGTGGCCGTGGTCTGGCCTTTGACGTAGGTGACCACAAGTTGATGGGTTTTTTGGGGCATGGTGTTCCTTTCGTTTGAACTGTGAGGCGATCAGTCTGGGTGGTAATTGGGATCGCGGCGTAGCGCCAGTAGATCTGGTTCCGCTTCGACGTACTTTGCCGGATAGCCGAGGCGGAGTGCTTCTGTGATTGCCGCGAGCGCCTGCTTACGGTCACCAAGCAGTTCATAGGCGAGGCCGGCGCGGAAATGAGCGTCGGCGTTCGCGGGAGCCAGTGACAACGCCCGTGTTATCAATGTCCGCGCCTCTTCCTGGTGGCCAGAGCGGGCCGCATACAGTCCCATGCGGGATACGAGCAGCACATCGTTCGGGGAGTGCTCGAGCCGTTCGGCCAGCAGGCGTCGTGCCTTGTCGTATGCCTGACGTGCCTCGTCGCCTCGTCCAGGGATCCACAGCAGAGTGTCAGCCAGGTTGGCCCAGTTCAGGTAGGATCCCGGCGCGCCGCGGGTCGGCGAGACGGCATTTTCGAACGCGCCGGCAGCACCGACGTAGTCGCCGCGTTTAAACAGGATGTTGCCAAGGGTTGCATAGAGATCGGCGCACGGACGTACTTGCAGACCTTGTTGAAGTACGCGCAACGTCTCGTCAGAGCGATTCTGGCGCATCAAAACGGCGGCCAGATTGGAATAGGATCTCACCGCATCCGGCTGCAGCGCAATGCTGCGACGAAATGCCTCTTCGGCGGCGGGAAGATTAGATTGTTCGTAGTACACAGAGCCCAGCGCGTCGAGGAAGACACGTTCGCGTGGAAACTGGCGGATCGCTTCCGTGATCGCGGATTCCGCAGTTGCATAGCGCCGGGCGTGGCGCAACGTTTCGATCTTACCCCACCACGCGAAAAAGTTGGAGGGATCGAGGCGAAGTGCTCGATCGTAGCTTGCGACAGCGTCATCCCGACGGCCCTGGAAGTCGCGCACCCAGCCTTGGGCGATGTACCCGAGCGCTAACTGATCGTTCAGTTTCAACGCCTGCTGCGCACCGGCATCAGCCTTGCGCAACCATGTTTCATCCTGGCGATCACCGCCATAGCGGATAATACTGACGAGCGATAAGCCGGCAACTGCCGCAGCACTATCAGGGCTCTGTTTCAAGATCCGGTTGAAATGCGTTTCTGCGTTCTCGAGGCTCCCGGGAAGATCCAGCAATTTGAGTGCGGCCAGGCCCTGTTCCATCTCCACCGCTTCAGAATAGGGGGCCAGCGCTTCGCTGAGCATCCCGAGCCTGGGTGCAACCTGCCACCACAGCCCGCCTGCAATCGCGAACCCGATCGTTGTGGCGATACCAATGTGCACGGCACGGCGGGAAAGGCGGTTCTTGAGCTGAAGAGTGTGCTCTTCTTGTGGGCTGGCCGAGCCGGGCTTGCCCCTCTTTTCTCTTAGGCGCCGCAGTGCTTCATCCATGGTTGTTACCCGCTGCTCGGGCTGTCGCGCCGTCATCGCCCGTATCAATGCGATCAATCTCGTATCGAGGCTGTCCGGATAATCCCACCCATCCGACGACGTCTGGATGAGAACAGCGGCAAGTGCCAGCCCATGCAGGGCCGCGAACGGCCGCTTGCCGCAGACGAGTTCGTACAGGATGACGCCGAGCGCATATACGTCCGCGCGCGGATCGGGCGTCGCGCCCTGCAGCCGTTCGGGCGCCATGTAGGCGATCGTGCCCTGGGGATCGGTCTGGCCGGTAGCTGCGACCTCGCCCAGCGACACGGTCTCGGTGGCCAGCGCGTCCTGGCGTAGCGCGAGACCGAAGTCGAGGATGCGCACGCGTCCACCGTCTTCGATCATCAGGTTCGACGGCTTGATATCGCCATGCACGAGACCGGATGCATGCGCGTCGCGCAGCGCCTCCGCCACCTGGCCTACCCAATCGAGAGCAGTCGCGAGATTGACTGGGCCTCCCCGCAGAATCTGTGTCAGCGTGCGGCCATGCACCAGTTCCATGACGATGAATTGACTAATGCCGTCATCCTCAATGGCGTGCACCTTCACGAAGGCGGGATGATGCAGCGACGCGGCCAGGCGCGCTTCACGCACGAGGTCCGCGCTTGCCATCGAGCCGTGCCGTATGGTCTTGATCGCGACGCTGCGGTGCAGGCGAGTGTCCCATGCTTCGTAGACTACGCCGAATCCGCCCTCGCCGAGTCGGGCGCGCAGTTCGTAGTGTTCGGGACGACCGGAGCCGGGAACGACGTTCGATGTGCCAGTCGTATCAGGATGAGTAGACGCTGCCATGACCCGCAAAAGTGATGTTTGGAAACATTATAGCGACAAGGCAACTCTTTGAAAGCAGTTTCGCGATTCGTCCGATAACCACGTAGAAGAGTGCCCGTCCACCCGGTGTTGAAGTAGAGGGATTGCAAGTGGGCGTTACGCCTCGGCACCGGAAAACGCCATGTTTGGCAGCGCCGATCGTGTCGGGCGGAATCGGCCGACCGCGCTTGTGCTAGCAGCCGATTCTGTACCAGATGAGATCCGATTGGGAAGGAAATTTGTCCGGTTGCCGTTCCACCAGCTCAATGAGGCGGAGTGAGCAGCGAGAAATGCCGAGCCGGGAACGATGGGCATCGTTGCGGGCATAGCGAATCGTCTATTTATCGATTGCCTTGTTCAGGTTGAACATGTCGTCATGGCGTCTATACATCAAGTTGCCATATAGAAATATCACATCAGATAATGAACGAAATGGTGTAGCGATTTCTTCGACGCGCTCACCCGCGCGGCGCCCGCTCCGGCGCCACGAACGCCAGCGCTTCCTCGAACGAGCGCAACACGATGTCGACATGCTCCTCGACCGTCGGCTGCGGCACGGACGACTGGTCGAACGGCAGCTTGACGGTGGCGAGCAGCGCATCCGGCAGGTGGGTGCGCAGTTCCGTGACGGCGTTCAGCCAGTCCCCGAGCCGGTCCTCGACGGGGTACGGCAGGATCACGGTGGAGATGAGCTCCGCCTTTTCCGGACCGGGCCGGTCGGCCGTGCCCAACAGGGTGCTGCGCGCATCGATGTTGGCGTCCCGCAGCGCCGACACGAGCAGTTCGGCGAGCAGTTCGTCCCGTTCCGCCGCGAGGGCGGCGCACAGCACGACGGAGTGCGCGGGCACGTCCAGCGAGCCCTGCCAGCGGCCCTGGCGGGTCTCGCGCATCTGGCGCAGGTAGGCGCCCAGGTTGGCGTCGAGCAGCGAGACGTCGCGGCGGCGCCGCGTGCGCGCGGGCGTGCGGCCTTCCGGGTTCAGGGTCGCCGCCACGCGGCCCATGGCGGCGCGCATGGTTTCCATCTGGCCCGCGTCGATGCGGCCCGCGCGCATGTCGGCGCCGGCCAGGGCGAGGCCCGGCAGCAGCACCTTGTCGCAATAGCGCGCGAAGCTGGCGCGGCGCAGGTAGGCGTGGGCGTCGCGCACGATCGTGTCGCTGTCCGCCGTCAGCAGGCGCTGGTACAAACGCTGGGCGCCCGAGACGTTGGGGGCGTCGCCCAGCAGGATCGTCACCGGTTCCAGCCCGCGTACGTGGCGGCCCGCCACGACGAAGCACAGGGTCAGCGGCGTCGACAGCAGCAGGCCCACCGGCCCCCACATCGCGCCCCAGAACACGGCCGAGACGATCACGGCGAGCGGCGACAGGCCCGAGCTGTGGCCGTAGACCTTCGGTTCGACCACGTTCGCGACGAACAGTTCCAGCGCGACGAACAGGGCGATGCAGGACAGGGCCAGCTGCCAGCCGGGGTCGATGGCGGCGACGAACACGGCGATGACGGCGCCCGCCGCCATCACGCCCAGGTAGGGCACGAAGCGCAGCATGCCGGACAGCGCGCCCCACAGGCCCGCGTGCGGTACGCCGGCCAGCCACAGCAGCACGCCGATGAGGGTGCCGAACGTCAGGTTGACGGTGAATTGCGACAGGAAGAAGCGCGACACGCCTTGGGCCGCGTCGCCCAGGGTGCGGATCGTGCGGTTGATTTCGGTCTGGCCGGCGAGCCGGATCAGGCGGTCGCGCAGCGATTCGTGTTCGAGCGAGATGAAGACGAGCAGCACGAGCACGAGGCCCGCTTCGCCCAGCGGTCCCCACGCCATCGCGAACAGGCGCGCGAGCGAATCGCGCGTCGTCAGGCGCGGCTGGCGGATCTCGACGGGCAGCGGCTGCGTCGGGCTGACGGTCACGGTGCTCATGCCGCGCCGGCTGCTGACGGTGCCGCTCTGCTGCGCCTGCGGCTGCACGGCGCTGATCTCGGCCTCGATGCGGGCGAACGGCCGCTCCGTCATCTCGCGCACGGCCGCGACCTTGGTGCGGATCGCGGCACGGTATTTCGGCAGGTCGCCCGTCACGGCGACGAGCTGGAACGCGAGGACGATGCCCAGGCCGACCACGCACGTGCCCACCATCAGCACGGACAGCATCGTCGCCGGTACCTGGCCCAGGCCGATGCGCCGCAGCGTGCGGATCAGCGGGGCGATCACGAGGCTGAGGATGACCGCCAGCGCGAGCGGTTCGAGGACGTCGCGCCCGAAATACAGCAGACCGAGCACGCAGCAGGCGGTAACGATCGAGCTGGAAGTCAGGTGCTTGAACAGAGTGGATTCGCGCATTCGCGGCCGCAAGCGGGAATGGCAGCCATCCCGAAGAGATAAAACCGCCAATGTAGCAAAAAACGTGGCCGGCAATCAAATTTCTATGCAGAAATTTCCATTTATCGTGAGAGGCGGGGTCAATCTGTCCTCGCGTAGCCCGCCTGGCGCTTGTCCAGCCGCCGCGCGAAGCGGTCGCCCGTGAGCTGGATGACCTGCACGAGCGCGACCAGCACGACGACGGTGAACACCATGATGTCCGTCTCGAAGCGGTAGTAGCCGTAGCGGATGGCGAGGCCGCCGATGCCGCCGCCGCCCACGACGCCGGCCGCCGCGGCGTACGAGAGAAAACCGATCGCGAGGGCAGTCAGCGCCAGCACGAGGCCGGAGCGGGCTTCGACCAGCAGCACGCGGGTGACGATCTGCAGCTCGGACGCGCCCATTGCCCGCGCCGCCTCGATCACGCCGCGCGGCACGTCGCGCAGGGTCTGTTCGACGAGGCGCGCGAAATACGGGACGGCGGCGATCGACAGCGGCACGGAGGCCGCGAGCGGCCCGATCGAACTGCCGGCGATCAGCCGGGTAAGCGGCACGAGCGCGACGAGCAGGATGATGAACGGGAACGAGCGGATCGTGTTCACGGTCCACCCGAGCAGCAGCGCGAGGGGACGGTTGCGCAGCGACTGGCCGGCGCCGACGACGAACAGGACGACGCCGAGCGGGCCGCCGAACAGCACGGCGGCGCACACGCCGATACCGAGCATGGCCAGGGTCTGGCCCAGCGCGACGGCCAGGTCGGGCAACAGGTCGATGAGACTCTCAAGCATGGAGGACTCCTGGATGGAACAGCGCACCGGCTTCGGTGGCGTGGAACGCGAGTTCGCGGCCGAGGGGTGTGACGCGCGGGGCCGTCGTGTCGGCGGGGGCGAACGTTTCCGCGACGACGCCGTGTTCGATCACCGCCACGCGGTTGCACAGCGCCGCCAGGGCGGGCAGTTCATGGCTGACGATGACGATCGTGACGCCGAGATCCGCACTCACGGTGCGCAGGGTGGCGAGCAGGGCCCGCGTCGCTTCCGCATCGAGGGCGGACGTCGGCTCGTCGCACAGCAGGACCTCGGGCTGGCTTGCGATTGCACGGGCGATGGCCGCGCGCTGTCTCTGGCCGACGGACAGGCGTGCCGGATACTCGTCCGCCCGCGCCGCCAGGCCGACGAGCTCCAGGCACGCCTGCACGCGCCGGCGCAGGCGCGGAGGATTCAGCATGCCGTGCAGGCGCAGCGGGAACGCGACGTTGTCGAACACGGTCAGGTTCTGCAGCAGGTTGTCGTGCTGGAAGATCATGCCGATGTTCTGGCGCGCGGCGCGCAGGTCGCGTTTCGACAGCCGCGCCAGGTCGCGGCCCGCGACGACGACGGCGCCGCTGTCCGGCCTCTCCAGCAGGTTGATCGTGCGGAGGAGGGTCGATTTGCCGGCGCCGCTCTGGCCGGCGATGCCGAAGACGTCGCCGCCCGCCACGTGCAGCGATACGTCGCGCAGCACGGGGTCGGCACCGAAGGATGTGCGCACGCGGTCGAGACGGATGATGGTCATGGCGGCCCCCGTCACGGGTATGCGGCGGGTTCGGGCAGCGTGCCGCCGAGGGCGTGGCGGCCGATCCCGATCGCGGCCTTGTGCGCGACGACCTTCGCTTCCGCGGCCGCCAGCGCGACCTGGCGCCGTTCGCGTCCCGTCAGATGGTGGCCGCGCGCGAACGCGTCGTCCAGCGCCGCGGCGGCGCCTTCGGCCAGCACCTGCGCGGGTCGCACAAGCATCTGGAACCACGGCTGCGCCTCGCCGCGCGCCGCCTCCAGCGCGCCCTCGGCGAGGCCGACGTACACGTTCGCGACGATCATCTGCGCCACCTGCGCGCGCAAGGCCGCCCGCGGCGTGGCTGCGCGGGCGGCCGGCTGCAGCACGTCGTCTTCCGTCAGCTGCACGCCGGTGAACGTCACGGTGCCGCTGGCGGCGTGGCGCAGGCCGAACGCGTTCCAGTCGGCGTGGACGGCGACGCCATCCCGCTGCGTGGGCAGCACGGCGACCAGCGTGCCGTGCGCGAGCGGGTCCCAGGCGCACACGGTGAGCCGGTCTGACCCGACCGAACTTGCTGCACAAGCCTTGGCGCCGTCCAGCACGTAGCCGCCCGCCGTCGGCCGGGCGACGAGGCGTTGGTCCAGCGGGTTCAGGGTCTCGCCCCAGAACACGTCGTGCTCGATGGTCTCGAACAGCAGGCGGCGCTGCTGGCGCGCGTTGCCCGTCAGGCGGATGCCGGCGATCTGGAGGTGGTGGAGGCCGAGCCGGTGGGCGAGGGCGCCGTCGGCACGTGCGACGATGCGCACGACCTCGCCGATCGTCTTCCAGCTCGCCCAGAGGCCGCCGTATTCGCGCGGCACCGGGAGGGCGAGCAGGCCGGAAGCGCGGATCCACTGCCGCCCGCGCGCCGCCAGGTCGTGGGCGGCGGCAATGGGGTCATACGGGTCGGACGCCAGGGCCGGGTGGGCGTAGCCGTCCGACGATGCGGGAACCGGGTGTAGTGCCAGATGCATGGTCGATCTCCTTCAGCAGAGTCGGCCCAGTATGGCAAACGGGGGACTCCGCGTGAACGAAGATATTCGCCGTTCGATATATGACGAACGTTAAAACGAAAAGCGACTATGTATCCGAGGGATGCCGTCAGCGCGCCACGATCAGGCGCAGGCCGAGGGCGATGAAGATCGTGCCGGCGATGCGGTCGAGCCATTGGCCGGCTTTGGGGCGGCGCGCGAGCCACTGGCCGATGGCGCCGGAAAAGAAGCCGAGCAGGCCGAACAGGACGACGGCCTGCAGGGTGAACGTGAGGCCCAGCAGCGCCGTCTGCAGGTTGGCGTCGCCGCGCTGGGCAACGACGAACTGGGGCAGGAACGACAGGAAGAACAGGGCGACCTTCGGATTGATCGCATTCGCCACCAGCCCCTTGAAGAACAGCGCGCGGGCCGGGTCGGCGGCGGCATGCGCCGTGTCGACGCGGGCGCCGCCGCGGCTGCGGATGGCGTGCCAGCCCATCCACGCGAGATACAGGCCGCCGCACACCTTGAGCGTCGTGAACGCCAGCGGCGACGCGGCGATGAGGGCGGACACGCCCACGACGGCCAGCAGCGTGTGCGACAGGCACCCGAACGCGCATCCGAGCCCGAACGCGATGCCGCGCACCCGGCCCTTCGCCACGCCCACGCTCAATACCATCATGTTGTCCGGCCCCGGCGACAGGGTCAGCAGGATGGCGGCGGCGAGGAAGGCGAGGAACTGGTCGGGTGTCAGCATGGTAGCCCTGGGCAAAAAGGCAATGTTACCTCACCGGGGGCGCAGTTGGTGTAAAGTGCGGGTCCTATGTCCAGTCACAAGCACGAGCAACCTCTGCGCAATGCGTTCGAACGCGTCCTGAATGCCGCCCTGCTGAGGGGCTTCGTGGCCGGGATGAGCTACCGGCTCGGCGGCCTGGGCAAGGTACGGGTGACGCGCCAGCAGGTGGAGCTGGGCCCGGAACGCCGGCTGGCGCAGCCGCTGCGCATCGGTTTCGCGTCCGATTTCCACGCCGGCCCCACGACGCATCCCGCCGTGTTCGACGACCTGCTGGCCGCGATCCGCGCGGAAGCGCCGGACGTGATGCTGCTGGGCGGCGACTACGTGTGTTTCGATGCGGAGAACGTGGCCGTCCTGGCGGACTTCATTGCGGGCGCGCGGGCCCCGCTGGGCACCTATGCCGTCATCGGCAACCACGACACCTGGAACGGCCGCGGCATCATCGAGGACGCGCTGCGCGCGGGCGGCGCCGAGGTGCTCGTGAACCGCAACGTCGCGCTGCCGGCGCCGTTCGGCGGCGTCAGCGTGTGCGGCATCGACGATCCGTGGACCGGGGCGCCGTCGGCCGGCGCCACGTTCGCCGGCGCGGGCGCCGTCCGGATCTACCTCACGCATTCCCCCGACGGCTTGTACCGCCTGCAGGGCCAGCGCTTCGACGTCGCCTTCGCCGGCCACACCCACGGCGGCCAGATCGCGCTCCCGGATGGTGCGCCGCTGTTCCATCCCAGCGGCCCGTGCTCGCGCGATTTCTGCTACGGCCGCTACGACGTGCCCGGCAACGGCCCGCTGATCGTCAGCCGCGGCATCGGCTGTTCCGGCATTCCGCTGCGGCTGAATGCCGATCCGGAACTCCTCATTTGCACGTTGCGCTAGGCGTTCCTGGCCGTTTTTTGCGGTTTCCCAGCTTCTACACCTTGAAATATTGAGTATTTCCTTTGATTCTGGATAACAGAATGGCGATAATGTGACGCCGCCAGGCTGGCGACCGGCATTGTTCTTGCATGCCAGTCCCGGCGGCCCGAGCCCAGGAGGAGACCCCCTTCGGCGGATGTATGTGCAGGTTATCGCCTGCCCGCCGCGCATAACAATCAGGGACCGGGATCTATCTACTATCGATTGGAGAAAGCAGTGAGTCTTTTCAGAACCAAGAATCTCGACAACATGGTCGCAGCCTCCCGTACCCCGGGCGGGCTGAAGAAAGTGCTGGGGCCAACCGACCTCATCCTCATGGGCATCGGGGCGATCGTCGGCACCGGTATCTTCGTGCTGACCGGTACCGGCGCATTGACGGCCGGTCCGGCGTTGACGGTGTCGTTCATCGTCGCCGCCATCGCGTGCGGCTTCGCGGCCATGTGCTACGCGGAGTTCGCGTCGACCGTGCCGATCGCCGGTTCGATCTATACCTACAGCTATGTCGTCCTCGGCGAACTCGTCGCCTGGATGATCGGCTGGGACCTCCTGCTCGAATACGGGCTGGCGACGTCGGCGGTGGCCGTCGGCTGGTCCGGCTATTTCCAGTCGCTGATGGGCGGCTTCGGCATCACGATTCCCGAGATCCTGTCCGCCGCGCCGGGCGCGGTGCCGGGCGTGCACAGCGTGATGAACCTGCCGGCGCTGGTCATCATGCTCGTGCTGACCGCGATGCTGTCGTACGGCGTGCGCGAATCGGCCCGCGTCAACAACGTCATGGTCGTCATCAAGATGATCGTCGTGCTGCTGTTCATCGCCGTCGGCTTCAAGCACGTCACGCCGGCCAACTGGCATCCGTTCGCGCCGTTCGGCGGCACGGGCATCATGAGCGCCGCCGCCGTCGTGTTCTTCGCGTTCATCGGCTTCGACGCCGTCACGTCGGCCGCCGAGGAAGTCAAGCGTCCGGAACGCGACCTCCCGATCGGCATCATCGGCTCGCTGACCATCTGCACGATCCTGTACGTGATCGTCGCCGCCATCATGACCGGCATCGTCCCGTTCCAGATGTTCAAGGGCATCGACCACCCGGTGTCGCTGGCCCTGCAGCACGCGGGCGAAAACTGGTTCGCCGGCTGGATCGACCTGGGCGCGATCCTCGGCATGACCACCGTGATCCTGGTGATGGCCTATGGCCAGACCCGCATCATCTACGCGATGTCGCGCGACGGCCTGCTGCCGGCGAAGCTGTCCACCGTGCACCCGAAATTCGGCACCCCGTTCTTCGCGACGTGGGTGGTCGGCATCCTGTTCGGCCTGATTGCCGCGTTCGTGCCGCTGAACGTGCTGGCCGAGCTCGTCAACATCGGCACGCTGGCCGCGTTCTGCCTCGTCTCCGTCGCCGTCATCGTCCTGCGCAAGAAGCGGCCGGACCTGAAGCGCGCGTTCCGCTGCCCGGGCGTGCCCATCGTGCCGGGCATCGCCGTCGTGTTCTGCCTGGCGCTGATGTCGTTCCTGTCCGCGATCACGTGGGTGGCATTCCTCATCTGGCTGGTGCTGGGCCTGCTGGTGTATTTCGGCTATGCCCGTTCGCGTTCCTTGCTGAGTGGCGTGACGCAGCCGTAATTCGGCGTGACTTTGCAGAAGCGGCGCTGCGGCGCCGCTTTTTTATTCTGCAACGATATATTTTTTGTAATCCCTGTCCGACATTCTGGAGGGAAGCGTACCGATTACGCCAAGTTGGCCGGGTCCGCATAATCTTGGTAGAACATTTACCAAAAGATTTGTTATGACCTCCACTTTTGTCGTCGACAGCCCGGCCCGCGCGACGGGCCGGGACACCCGCCCGGTCCAGGTATCGTCCGCCAGGGATTTGTACTTCGCGCTGATGGACAACCCGGCCGCGGCCCTCGAGGCGTCCCGCGCATTCCTCGCGGCACAGATCGAAGTCGCGCGCGCCGAACCGTGCGAACTGCCGGATGCGGTGTGGCAGCTGCAGGGCTGGATCCAGGGCCGTGCCGAATCGGTCGGCATCGCGTACCGCGAATACCTCGCCGCGCGCAAGAATGGCGCGCCGCGCCGCTATTTCACGAACAAGTCGCATGCGCTGTACTTCCTGAAGGGCGTCGCGCCCACGAAGCTCGTCGACGGCGCCTGGCTGTACGGCACCCTGTCGCGCTGGGAGAATCCGGACTTCCACCCCCTGATCAAGACCTATCTCGAAGAGCTGGGCGACGGCGTGCCGGACAAGAACCACGTCACGCTGTACCGCCGCCTGCTCGCGGCGCACGGCTGCGAACACTGGGAGACGCTGCCGCCGGACCACTTCGTGCAGGGCGCCATCCAGCTCGCGCTCGCGTACAACGCCGACGCCTTCCTGCCGGAAGTGGTGGGCTACAACCTCGGCTACGAACAACTGCCGCTGCATTTGCTGATCACGTCGTACGAGTTGAACGAACTCGGGATCGATCCGTATTACTTCACGCTGCACGTCACCGTGGACAACGCCGGCAGCGGCCACGCGCACAAGGCCGTGCAGGCGCTGCGCCACCTGATGGCGCAGTCGGGCGACCCGGCCGCGTTCTTCCGGCGCGTGCTGGACGGCTACCGGCTGAACGACCTGGGCGCGTGCACGACCTCCGTCATCGGCGCCTTCGATCTCGAAGCCGAACTGGTCGAGATCTTCGGCGCCAAGGCGGCCATCGGCAAGAACATGCACTCGGATTACTGCCGCGTGGCCGGCCGCTCCGTCAACGACTGGCTCGGCGATCCGCAGCAGATCCCCGACTTCCTCACGAAGCTGGAGGAATCCGGCTGGATCCAGCGCGGCGAAGACGTGGAGCAGAGCCGCTTCTGGCGCCTGATCCAGGGCGAGCGGGCGGAGATGTTCGGCGTGTTCTCGAGCTACGAGCAGCAGGTGCTGCGCGACTGGATCACGACCCCGCGCGACGCCAGCGCCGCCGCGCGCACGACCCGCGTGCTGAGCCACCGCGCGCGCCAGCGCACGCTCGACAGCCTCACGCAGCATGCCCAGCGCAGCGGTTATCCGGAGCGGGGCCTGATCCGCCGCCGCCCCGCGGGCACCGGCGGCGACTCCGAACTGCACCAGCTGGAACAGCGCGTGGCGGCGGCCGCCGGCAAGCCGGAGGCGATGGCCATGCTGGCGCAGCTGATGTCGCCGTCCGTGCACCACACGGCGATCGGCCTGATGGCCACGCGGATGTATTCGCAGCTGCTGGACGCTTGAAATGAACGCAGCGGCGCGCCCGCGCGCGCCGCGACGACCGACAAACAAGGGATTCCTGTGCACATACTCGAACAACGCTTCTTGCGCGGACCGAACATCCACGCCGCCACCCCCTGCCTGCTGTCCGTGCTCGACCTGGACGATCTGTACGGCGTCTCGACCCGCGACCTCCCGCAATTCAACGAGGCGCTGCTGGCCCTGTTGCCATCGCTCGCGGACTACCTCGTTCCGACGGGCCAGCCGGGCGGCTTCGCCCAGCGCCTGCGCGAGGGCACGTATCTCGCGCGCGTGATCGAGCATGTGACCCTGGGCCTGCAATGCCTCGCGGGCGCGCCCGTCGCGTTCGGGCGCACGCGTCCCGTGACGGGCGAGCCGGGCCAGTACCGCATCGTCTGCGCCTACCAGCTCGAAAAGGTCGCGCAGCCGGCGTTCGCGCTGGCGGTGGACATCGTCGACACGCTCGCGCACGGCCACGCATTCGACCTGGCGCCGCGCCTGGAAGAGTTGCGCGAGATCGCAGAGCACTACGCGATCGGCACGAGCACGGCCGCCGTGCTGGCCGCCGCGCAGGAGCGGGGCATTCCCGTCTCGCGCATCACGGAAGACGCGAACCTGTTCCAGTTGGGCTGGGGCGTGAAGCAGAAGCGCATCCAGGCGACGATCACGGGCGACACGGGCACCATCGCCGTGCGCATCGCCAGCGACAAGCAGCTCACCAAGCAGCTGTTGCACGAGGCGGGCGTGCCGGTGCCGCAGGGCGAGACGGTGACGACTGTCGAAGACGCGCTGCGCGTCGCCCATGACATGGCAAATAAGCTGAACGCGCCGGTGACCGTAAAACCGCTGGACGCGAACCAGGGCAAGGGCGTCACGGTCGCGTGCCGCACGGATGAAGAAGTCGAGCAGGCCTACGCGTACGCGCGCAAGTTCGGCCGCCACATCATCGTCGAACGCTTCGTCGAAGGCGCGGATTACCGCGTGCTCGTCGCGGGCGGCAAGGTGGCGGCGGCGTCGCTGCGGCGGCCCGCGCACGTCGTGGGCGACGGCACGCACACGGTGCGCGAACTCGTCGATCTCGAGAACCGCAATCCGGCGCGCGGCGCGGGCCACACGAACATCCTCACGCAGATCGCGCTGGACGCCCATGCGGAAGACCTGCTGCGGCGCCAGGACCTCGTCCCGGACACCGTGCCTGCCGCCGGCACGACGGTGTATTTGCGCGGGAACGCGAACCTGTCCACGGGCGGCACGGCCGAAGATGTGACGGACCTGCTGCCGGAATCCACGCGCCGCCTGTGCGTGCGCGCGGCCGCGAAGATCGGCCTGGACGTGGCCGGTATCGACATCGTCTGCCGCGACATCGCCCAGCCGCTGGCGGACCAGGGCGGCGCCGTCATCGAAGTCAACGCGGCACCCGGCATCCGCATGCACCAGCATCCCAGCGGCGGCACGCCGCGCGATGCGGGCGACGCCATCGTCCAGGGCCTGATGGGCGAGTCGGACGGGCGCATCCCGATCATCGCGTGCACGGGCACGAACGGCAAGACGACGACCACCTTGCTGATGGCGCACACGGTGCGCCTCGCGGGCAAGGTCACGGGCGTGACGACGACGCACGGGGTCTACATCGCCGGCAAGGAAGTCACGAAGGGCGATTGCACGGGCTACTGGTCGGCGCGCACGGTGCTCGCCTCGCCGGACGTGGAGTTCGCCGTGCTGGAGACGGCGCGCGGCGGCATCCTGAAACGCGGCCTCGCCTTCGACCGCTGCGACATCGGCATGGTGCTGAACGTATCGCCCGACCACCTGGGCCTGGACGGCGTCGACACGATCGAAGACCTCGCGCAGGTGAAGGCCGTGGTGCCGCTGTCGGCCAGCCGCGCCGTCGTGCTGAACGCCGAGGACCCGTTGTGCGTGGCGATGGCGCGCCGCGTGCATCCGGACGTGGAGATCGTGTACTTTGCGATGGAGGCGGACAGTCCCGTGCTGCTGCGCCACCTGGAAGAGGGCGGCCGCGCCGTCTACTTCCAGGACAATTCGATCGTCGTGGCGGATGCCACTTACCACCAGGAGCTGGTGCGCGTGGAAGCGATGCCGATCGCCTTGGGCGGCCGCGCGCGCTACAACATCGCCAACGGTCTCGCGGCGGCGGCGGGCCTGATGGCGGCCGGCTTCAGCAACCTGCAGATCGCGACGGGGCTGTCGACGTTCGTCAGCGACGGCAAGACGAACCCGCTGCGCACGAACGTGTTCGACGTGCGCGGCGTGACGGTCATCGTCGATTACGCGCACAATCCGGCCGCGTATGCCGCGCTGGCCGAGATGGCGCGCTCGCTGCTGCCCGGCCAGCTGGTGGGCATCGTGACGGCACCGGGCGACCGGCGCGACGCCGACCTGCTGGAAGTGGGCCGCGTGTGCGCCGGGCGCTTCGACGAACTGGTCGTGTACGAATCGTCGAGCCGCGGGCGCGCTTACGGCGGCGCCGTCGACCTGATCCTGCAGGGCGCCGAGGAAGTCGTCGGCAAGACGGATACCCTGCACCGCGAACTCGACGTGGGCGAGGCGATCCGCCTCGGCCTGTCGCTGTGCCGCCGCGGGGACGTGCTCGTGTTCGCGTGCGGGTCGTCGCTTGACGTGTTCGTCGAGGCGATTCGGCAGACGGACCCGGAAAGCGCGGCGCGCATCGCGGCGCAGGTGGGGTAAAGCCGCTCAGCGCCAGTTGCGGTCGTGCCCGAGGCCGTATGCAAGCATGGCCACGCCGGCGCCGAACACGAGCGCCATCGTCGCCACGCCCAGCGCCACGCTGATCAACACCGTGTTCGCGTCGCGCCGCGTGGCGCCGCGCAGCTTGAGGAGGGGCGCGAGTACGGTGACCGCGCCGAGTAGGCCCAGCGCGGGCGCCGAGACGATCGTGGCCACGACGACGACCGCCTGGTGCACCAGCACGAAGCGGCCGCGTTGATATTGTGAGGGGCGGTCTGGTTCTGTCGACATGTCGTTATCTCCCGTTCGGCCGAGTCGCCGCCTGGCGCGCGATCTCGAGAAAATTCCCCACCTTCGTCGACGAATTCCCTTCGAGCGACGCCAGCGCCAGCTTCGAGCGGACTTTCGCATCCGCGATGTCCACGTACGTCACCCCTTCGGCGTGGAACTGGCTGACGGACGCCGGCACGATCGACACGCCGAATTCCGCCGCGACGAGGCTGACGACGGTGGACAGCTGCGGTGCCTGCTGGCCCGGCATCGGTTCGAAACCCGCGTGGCGGCAGGCCGACACGATCTCGTCGTGCAGCATCGGGCTGGCCGCGCGGGGAATCAGCACGAACGGTTCCTGCGCCAGCGCGGACAGGGGGATTCTCGCCCGCCGCGCGAGTGGATGCGTGACCGGCAGCACGGCCTTCATCGACTCGCTCGCGATGTCCTGCAGGACGACGCCGGCGAACGAGTGCACGCCCGGGCGCAGGAAGGCCAGGTCGATCCGGCCTTCCTCGAGTTGCGCCAGCAGGTGCGCCGTCGTGCCTTCGGTGAGTGTGAGGCCGACGCCGGGATACGCATTGCGGAATTCGCGCACCAGCGCGCGCACGATCGGGTGGAACGCGGCGGACGCGGTGAAGCCGAGGTGCAAATGGCCTGTCTCGCCGCGTCCGGCCCGCTGCGCGTTCAGGGTGGCGTGCTCCACGTCGCCCAGCAGGCGCTTGGCGTCGACGAGCAGCGCCTTGCCGGCGTCGGTCGGCACCACGCCGTGGCCGGTGCGGTGGAACAGCTTCACGTCGAGCTCCCGCTCCAGCGCGTGGATCTGCTGGCTCAGCGGCGGCTGGCCGATGCCGAGCCGTTCCGCCGCGCGGGTGATATTGCCTTCCTCGGCGACGGCGACGAAATAGCGTAAATGTCTGAGTTCCATGCGGTATCTGTGAAAAGTATGGATCCTAGATTATCCATATATTGGACAGCATAGTGAGATTTCGCGATAATACAGGTATCCCACGGACAAGTTTTTTGCGGCGAGAGCCGCATGGACGCGTTCCGGCGGGCCCATAACTTTAAATTTTGGAAGAGTGCTGGAATGTCAGAAGCGATAAAAAAAGTGCAGGAGCGAA